>NZ_FXWJ01000003.1 GCF_900177795.1 Plantibacter elymi (nom. nud.) | reverse complement strand
GTGGAGTACACGTCGACACCGGTGGAGACCTGCTCGGAGAACTCGCCCTTCAGGTGGTGCGCGAGACCGGTCGCGAACTCCACGACCTCCTGCCCGCGCGTGATCTCGCCCAGCGCGTCGGAGACGACCTTGCCGTGCTCTTCGGTGATGATCTCCGCCAGCTCGCCCTTCTTCGCCTCCAGGAGTTCACGGAACTTGAACACGATCTGCTGACGCTTCGCCAGCGACAAGTCACGCCAAGCCGGGAACGCCTTCGCAGCCGATGCGACAGCTGCTGCGATCTCGTCCTGATCGGCGAGCGCGACGTGCTTCGTCGCGACACCGAGTGCGGGGTCGTAGACGGGGGCGGTGCGACCGGAGGTGGAGGGGGCTTCAGCGCCGTCGATCCAGTGCGGGATGACCGGGAGCGTGGAGTCGGTACTCATGTGCGGTGGGTTCCAATCTGTGGGGGAACTGCGAAGTCGTGCAGGTCAGAGGTCGTTGTGGACGAGGGCTGCGGCAGTGTCGACCGCTGCAGCCACGTCGCCGTCGTGCGGGTAGATGAGGGTGCGACCGACGACAAGGCCGCGCACTCCCGGCAGGGCGAGGGCTCGTTCCCAGCCCGCGTAGGCCTCGTCCTGGTCGCCACTCGGTTCACCGCCGAGCAGCAACGTGGGCATGGTCGTGGCGGCCATGACTCGCTCCATGTCGTCGACGACCGGCAGCTTCATCCAGGTGTAGGCGGAGCTGCTCCCGAGGCCCGAGGCGATCGCGATCGACGTGATGACCGCCTCCGGAGAGAGATCGTTCACGATCCGACCGTCACGCCACTCGCTCATGAAGGGCTCGAGCATGATCGGCACACGCGCGGCGACGGCATCGTCGACGGCACGGGCGTTCGCTTCGATCGTCGCGACCGAACCGGCGTCCGCGAGGTTCACCCGCAGGAGTGTCTTGGCGAAGTCGAGTCCGTCACGGACGATACCGGGGACGTCGTAGCCGGTGAAACGATCGTCCATCTCGAAGGCAGCACCACGCAATCCACCGCGGTTCATCGATCCGACCACGACCTTGTCGTCGAGCAGACCGAGCAGGGCGAGGTCGTCGATGATGTCCGGGGTGCCGAGCACGCCGTCGACACCAGGACGCGAGAGCGCGAGCGCGAGGCGGTCCAGGAGCTCGTACCGGTCGGCCATCGCCATCGACTCGTCGCGCACGCCGAGGGCTCCGCGAGCCGGGTGGTCAGCAGCAACGATGAAGAGTCGGCCATCACCGCGGATGAGCTCGCGCCGACGCCGGCCGGCATGGGCGCGGGCGATGGCGGCCGCGTCGGATGCGCGGACCTCGCGCAGGCGCTCGAACTCACTTTCGCGGAGGAAGCGTGATGTCCTGGTGTTGTTCACGATGGTCATCGGGCACCTCCGAGTTCTGCCGCACCGACGGTGCTGATGCTGTCGAGGATCTCGAGGACCTCGGCGGAGTTCGGCATGGCCGTCGAGCACTCACGCCGCGAAGCGACGATGGCCCCGGCGATGTTCGCGAACCGCAGGATCTTCTCGAGACCCCACCCTTCGATGAGGCCATGACAGAGGGCGCCGCCGAAACTGTCCCCCGCGCCGAGTCCGTTCACGACGTCCACAAAGTACGGCGGGATTTCGACGGTCTCATCGCGCGTCTTGGCGAGGACCCCCTTCGGACCCTGTTTGACGATGGCGAGTTCGACGCCGCGTTCCAGCAAGGCGTCCGCAGCGCGGTGTGGATCCGTCTCGCCGACAGCCACCTCGCATTCCTCACGGTTGCCGACCGCGACCGTGACGTGTTCGAGCGCTCGCCCGACCTGGGCGGAGGCCTGCCTGGCCGAGTTCCAGAACATCGGACGGTAGTCGAGGTCGAGGATCGTCAGCGGCCGGCGGGCGCGGGCTTCCCAGGCGGTGAAGTGGGCCGAGCGGCTCGGTTCTTCGCTGAGCCCCGTGACCGTCGCCCAGAACACCTTGGCGCGGTAGATCGCGTCGAGGTCGAGCGACTTCGACGTGATCGTCAGATCGGGTGCCTTCGGCTTGCGGTAGAAGTACAGCGGGAAGTCGTCCGGCGGGAAGATCTCGCAGAAGGTGACCGGCGTCTGCAGCTCGGCCTCCCAGCCGACGAACTCCTCGGCGACGCCGAGACGTCCGAGCTCGCGGTGGACGTATCGACCGAAGGGGTCGTTGCCCGTCCGGCTGATGAGCGCCGTCGGGTGCCCGTGCTGTGCGGCCGCGACGGCGACGTTAGCGGCGCTTCCTCCGAGGTACTTGCCGAAGGTGTCGACGTCCTCGAGCCCGATGCCGTCCTGCAACGGGTAGATGTCGACGCCGACGCGTCCCATGGTGACGACGTCGTACGTGGTGGCTGATGGAGCGGTCATTGGTGCGTGTACAACTTTCTGTGAGGTGATGCCGTCGGTTCACGCGTCTGCGGGGAGGGAGTCGTCTCAGATTCCTACGGCTGCTAGCCGCTGCGGCTCACGGGTGACCATGGGATTCATTCCTGGTCCGTCGACGTCGCTGCGGCCAGACGACGGAATGCAGAGCCGGAGACCAGGTCGCGAAGGTGACCACTGTGGACAGCGCGGAGAACAGCAAGTGCCTCGTCTCGCCAGGCCCGGGCTGCAGGCAGGATTTTCGTGAGCCCACCCGAGATGTGGATGTGCCCGCGCTGGAGAGAGAGTATGGCCGGGACTCCGGCCTCGTTTAACTTCTCGGCGTAGGCAGTTGCGTCATCGCGGAGGAGGTCGTATTCGGCCGGCATCAGGTAGGCGGGCGGAAGCCCCGCGTGATTTCCGGCGAACAAGGGCGAAACGTGCGGGTGTCGAGGGTCTCCGTTCTCGCCGAGATACAACGGCAGGAGTCTTTCCACATCCGAACGGTGGAGCGCGTACATGGAACCGAGTTCTGTATCTGCGTGGGACGGCAGGCTCAGGGTGAGGTCCAATGCCGGCACCTCGAGCAGTTGGAACGTGATCGCGGGACCGCTCTCGTCACGATTCTTCAGACATAGCGCGGCCGCAAGATTGGCGCCGGCCGATGCGCCGCCGACCGTGATGATGGACGGGTCCACTCCGATCTCCGCCGCATGGTCGACTACCCACTGCAGAGCTCCTTGGCAATCGTCCAACGGAATGGGATGCGGATGCTCTGGCGCTTTCCGATAGTCCACTGCGACGGTGACACAGTGTGCGCCGACGCAGCGTTCCCGCGCAACGATGTCCGTGAATGGGCTCAATCCGCTCCCTGCGACCCATCCGCCGCCGTGGAAGTAGATGTGCACAGGCAACGTCTCGTCCAGAGCGGGACGGTAGATCGCCAGGGCGATGGTCCCACCGGCGACGGGAACGTAAACGATGCGCTTCTGGGCGACGTCGGGGCCACGTTCGGCGACTTGTTCGACCATGGTGTCCGCGTTCGACTCCTCACGAACGCGAAGGACGGGGACATCGAGGTCATCCGGCAGCGTTGGAGCTGGCACGAACGCTGCGAGGATCGGTTCCAGAGGCATCGGATCTCCTTCGGGTTTCGAGGCGGTACTAGAGAGATTCGCGGAGGGCGACGCAGAGCGCCTCGGCTCGTATGTCGTCGTCACCACCGGGCTGGATGGTCTGGTAGCCGAAGCCAAGGCCGAGTGAGGGCTGCGCGAACGCGAGCTGCCCGCCGGCGCCGTCGTGCCCGAAGCTTCCGGGACCCGCCATGCTGCGACGCGCAGAGTGCAGCATGAATCCTGTTCCCCAGACATCACCTCTGTCCGCTCCGATCAATGGCTTGCCGTAGGAGATTGGTTCGATGGCGTGAGCGATGGCATCGTCACTCAGCAGGCGGGGGCCATCTGTCGCATACACCGTCGCACCGTAGAGCGCGGCAAGATCGGCCGCGCCGGTCACGATATTCGCGGCAGGGCTCTCGGGCCCCAGGAATCCTGGCAAGTTCGCTGCCGTGAACAAGTCCGGCGCGTAGGCGCCGTCCATCAGGACCATCCGAGCCGCCAGCGCAGCGTCCTCAGCAGACAGTGGGATGCCCCCTCCAATCCCCTCCGGCTCCAATTGCAGGGCGAGGTCCGGGTCGCTCACCGGTGCTCCGTAGGACATCTGCAACCCATACGGGCCCGTGACGTACTCGGCCAACCACTCACTGGGCCGCTTTCCGGTAGCTCGGCGCAAGACCTCGCCTGCGATAAAGCCTACGGAGACGGGGTGGTAGAGGAAGGCAGCTCCAGGTTCCCAAAGCGGCTGCTGAGCTGCGAGGTCGGCAACCACCGGGTACCAATCGCTGAGCGCTGCAGCGTCCCACGGTTGTGAGAACGACGGAACTCCGCAGCGGTGCGCAAGCGCTGCCCGGATGGTGATTCGGTCCTTCCCGTGCGCGGCGAACTCCGGCCAGTAGGTGGCAACCGGCTGATCCAAATCGAGCAAACCTTGATCGGCCGCCATCACCAGGCTGATCGCGGTGACACCCTTGCTCACCGAGAACACGGCACTGCGGGTGTGAGCGGTCCACGGGACGCCGCTCCGAGCCTCGCCCCCGAAGATATCGACAACCGTCGTTCCTTCGATGATGATCGAACAGGCGGCACCGCGGTCGCCGCGGTCGCGGAAATTGAGTGCGAATGCGTCGGCGATCCGGCCGAATCCAGGGGCTACGTGCCCGCTGACGGTCTGAGCAGCGCTCACGAGAGTCACGCGACCGGGGTTGCTGCATCGGGAGCGACGAGCTGATCGCGCTCGAACGTGTTCGCGATCCGACCCTTCCGGAACCCGACCCATCCGATCAGAACCCCGAGCGCTGCCGCTGCCGCAGAAGCCACGTAGGCGACGGACGGATTGAACGCGATAAGGGCAGGGATGAGCGCCGTCACACCTGCGTTGAGCAGCCGTCCGAAAGTGAACACGAAGCCCTGGGCGGTGGAGCGCAGCATGGTGGGGAAGGCCTCGTTGGACCAGACCCGAGCGAGGGGTTCTCCTGCGCTGGTCGCACCGAGGCTGCAGATCAGCAGCGCCGCAAGCAGTGTGACGAGGGAGAAACCGAAAACCACCGGTATCAACAGGCCGGCCACGAGGACAGTGCCGCCGATGAGTAGCAACGGAATCCGGAATCGGGTGTCGACGTATTTCATGAACAGGAACAACGCGACAAACGCCAGAGGGAACAGCACTAGCGAGTACGGAACGATATCTGAAACCTCTAGCCCGACGATGTTGACTCCGACGTAGACCGTGAATCCACCGACGATGGTGCTTCCCGAAAGGGCGAGCGCATAGTACGAAGAAAGCACGATGAACGGTCGACGGTACGGGGTTTGAAACAGATCACGGATGCGGCCTTTGTCTGCGTCGACTGTGGGGACTCCGTTCCGGCGATCTTCGCGGGCTTGAAGCCACAATGGAGACTCCGGGACGGTCAGCCGCAGGACCAGTCCGATCACCGCGACGGCGACGATCATCCCGTACAAGATCTGCCCGCTGAGGCGACCCAGGCCGCTCGTGGCTGTGGTGAGGATCACCGTTGTCAAGGATGCAGCGTTCCACATCACCTGGGTGAACACCAACATCTTGCCTCGGTTGCTGTCCTTGGCCGCTTCAGCGATTGTGGCCAGCGAAACCGGCAGGTCTGCACCCACACCGAGGCCGACCAACGTCAATCCACCAAGAAGGACCCAGAAGTTCGTAGAGAACGTCGGTGCAAGCGCTCCGATAGCGATCATCAGCATGGTGACGATGAACACGGTGCGGCGCCCGTAGAGATCGCCGAGTCGTCCGCCGACCAGCGCTCCGATGGCCAGACCCGCAGCGACGACGGCGGACAGGAGGCCCACCTCGTTCGCGGACAATCCGATCGTCTGCTGATAGATCACGAGCGCGATGCCATTGACGGTGAGGGCGGCTCCATCGACGAACGATGCGAGTCCGGCGATGATCGCCACGCGCCAGGGGTGCTTGTAGACGCCGACCCGTTGGATCGTCCCGATGGACGTCGTGTTCGAACCGCGTGCGCCAGGAGAGTTCATGAAAATCCACCTTGATTAATCGTGTCAACTACTCTGTCGTCCGCCACCATATGCGGTACGGTTAATCGTGTCAAGCACAAGGGGGAACGATGAAATCTGCACCGTTGACGGTGACTGACATCGCCCGGGAAGCGGGCGTCTCGCGAGCAACCGTGAGCTATGTCCTGAACGACCGTCGAGATGTGCGAGTCAGCGAGGACACCCGCGGGCGCATTCTCGAGACCGCACGGCGGCTCGGGTACGTCGGATCACCTGCCGCCCGCGCTCTGCGCAGCGGACGCGGTGACGTCGTCCTGCTTCTGCTACCGGATTGGGACATCTCTGCTCAGCTCGAGCTCCTGCTCGAGGAGATCGGTCGCCTCGTCGCCGAGTATGGATTGGTATGTCTGCGCTATGAAGGCGAACACTGGCAGGGGGCTCTGCACAAGCTGCTTTCACGCATTTCAAGCGCTTGTGTGGTCACCTTCGATCCCTTGCATCGAGATGATCGGCAAGCGCTCGATTCTGCCGGAATTCCGGATATCTCCGCGCAGCTGCTTGATCACCCGGGCCTGCCGCACACGACCGCCTTGGGGCAGGACACGATCGTCTCCGCCCAGATCGATCACTTGCTCGCGCAGGGGTATACCCGCCTTGCCTACCTTGCGGTTGACGAGCCCCGTGGACGACCGTTCACCGAGGCTCGTGTGAAGGCTTTCCACGAGATCTGCGCGCAGCGGCAAGTCGACGGCGTCGTCTCGGCCACGGTTCCCAGTAGCGCCGAGGCGATCTCCGACACCATCCGCGACTGGACCAAGCGGTCTGACGAGCCGCTCGGGATCGCTGCATGGAACGACCTCGTCGGCCTCGCGATCACGAGTGCAGCCGCTGACCTGGACATCGCCATTCCTCGCCAGCTCGGAGTCATCGGGGGAGACAACACTCGAGTCGCCGCTTTCGCGCGGCCGCCGATCAGCACCGTCAAGTTCAACTTGCCCGCTGAAGCAAGGTGTATCGCAGCTCGAATCGCTGAGGTCGTCGGGCGCGAGGCGCAACACGACAGCTCCAATGACGATCCAACCGTTGAGGTCGTCCCCCGCCTTTCCACTGCCCTCCAAGCGACGCACGGGAATGACTTTGATGAACGAGAGACAGGCTGAGTCGCGCGCAATCAAGGCCGGGGGAGACAAGCGAATTCTGTCCGGGGACTTTCCTCCACGCGCGGATACGGAAAAGGACGGTCTCCGACGCCTCATGGCGTCGGAGACCGTCTGCGCTTTCCAGAAGGGTCAGTGCACCGGCAGCGCGGGTGAAGCCTCTGCGTCGGCGCCCTGGGGCAGCAGGTCCGACTTCGAGCCGCGGATGAACACAGCCGCGATGATCGACGCCAGTACCATTCCGATGGCAGCTGCGACGAACGCCGCGGCGTACCCGCTCGTGAACGCGTCGAGCTCCGATCCGCCGCCGTCGTAGCCGGCGACCGTGGATGCGTAGAGGGCAGTGAACACCGACAGGCCGATCGATCCGCCGATCTGGAGTGCGGAGTTCAGGGTGGCCGAGGCGGCGCCGGCGTCGTGCGGTGCGACTCCAGTGAGCGCGAGGTTCTGCAGAGGGACGAAGATCATCGCCATGCCAATGCCCACGACGATCAGCGCCGGCATCACCTGCACGAAGTACGAGCCGTCGGCCGTGATCAGGCTGAGGTATGCGAGACCCGCAGCGGCGATCAGCGGGCCGACGATCATCAGTGGCCGCGGGCCGATGGCGGACAGCAGCTTGGTGGCGACAGGTGCCATCACCATGATCATGAGCGTCATCGGCAGGGTGGCGAGGCCGGCGGGCAGTGGATCCATCCCGAGCACGATCTGCAGGTGGAATGCCACGTACAGCATCGAACCGATCAGGACGCTGCCCACGATGGCCTGCACGAGGAAGGCTCCACCTCGAACGGGGTTCGTCACGATGCGCAACGGCAGCAGCGGCTGGGCGACGCGACGCTCGATCACGACGAAGAGCACGAGCAGGCCGGCACCCAACGCGAGGAAACCGATCGTCTCAATCTGGGCCCAGCCATGCTCAGCGAGGCTGAAGCCGTAGACCAGCGAGCCGAGGCCCAGGGTGACGGTGAGTGCGCCAAGGAGGTCGTAGCGGTTGTTGCCTTCGGCCTTGGATTCCTTCACCAGGAAGATGCCGCCGATGAGTCCGACGATGACGAAGAAGACGTTCACCAGCAAGCACCAACGCCAGTCGGCGAACTCGGTCAGCACGCCACCCAGCACGAGGCCCACGGCCGCGCCGGCACCTGCGACCGTTCCGAAGACGGCGAACGCGGTGTTCCGTTCGCGACCGCTTGGGAAAGTCACCGTGAGCAGTGCCAACGCGGCCGGCGCGAGAAGTGCGGCGAACACGCCCTGGAGTCCGCGAGCGATGATGAGCTCGGTCCCGTTTTGGGCGACTCCGCCGAAGGCGGATGCCACGCCGAAGCCGAGCATGCCCACCAGGAAGGTGCGCTTACGGCCCCAGTAGTCAGCAACTCGGCCACCGAGCAGGAGGAGCGCTCCGAACGCGAGGGCGTATGCGGTGACGACCCACTGGCGTTCGACGTCGCTGAGGCCGAGCTCCTGCTGTGCCTGTGGCAGGGCGATGTTGACGATGGTGCCGTCGAGCACCACGACGAGCTGAGTGAGCGCGAGAACGACGAGCGCCCACCAGCGCTTGGGGGAAGGGGAGGATATGGACACAGGCCTCGAGGGCATAGACATAGAGAAGATCTCCGGGCTTAGATGAGGATGCCGGAGGTTTCGAGCCTCGGATCGACCGCGTCATGCGCTGTGTCGACCGCTCCGATCAGAATCGGCCAGACGACGACTATAGCCCACCTTTCACTCATTTCGTCAGTCAGCGCCCCGAAAATATTCTTCCCAGAAGCAGAAAAACTGAGATGCGTGGCTTGTGCCCCCACAGGCCATGTTGCCCGCGAGGGGCTCGTCTCCAGTAGTTGGCCGCGACGACGCCGAACGTGCGCCAGGGCTTCAATCGGTGGCGGGGAGCTCCTCTGCAGAAGTGGTGTCGGGAATGCGACTGGCGATGATGTTGGCGAGTGCGGCACGGAAGTCTGGGGCGAGCGGGGTTGATGTGAGCGATTCGTATGCCCAGAGGCCGTCCGCGGCTAGGCGTGCGAGGAATTGCTCGGTCGCTATCGGGTCGCTGGTGTCCGTTGGGGCGGGCGGAACCCATCGGTTCAGGACTTCATTCCATGGCGCGGCGTGCGCTGCGTTGGTGGACCCTTCAAGCTGGAAGAGCATCTCTGCTCGGGTGGCGCATTGCATCGCCGCTCGGGCGTATCCGACGAGTCGCTGCGTCTCGGAGGCTTCTGCCGCTGGCATCCCCACGGCCGCGACCATCCCTTGTTCCCACACCCCCGCCATGTGTTCGTGGAGGGCTGTGACCATGTCCTCTCGGGAGGTGAAGTGGTAGACCACACCCCCTTTGGTGAGTCCTGCCTCCGCTGCGACCGTCTCATACGTGACGGCCCTCACCCCTTCGCGTTCCACGACTCGGGCGGCGGCGTCGAGTATGTTGTCGCGTTTGCTTTCTCTCACGGATCTGCATTCCTAGTGGTCTGCGGCCATCTCTGAACCGGAGCCGTGCCGACGAACGAGGACGCCGGTGGCCGAACAGCAAACACGAGCAGACGAAGCATCATCGCGTCTGAGGACGCAGCAGAGATCCCTGCTGACCCCGCCGTTGCCCACTCCAACCGGTGGCGTTCCGACGATGATCGAGCTGCGCCAGCTCGCGAAGCAGCAGCGCATCGCCGGCTACCGCCGACAGCCACGCTCAGTGAGGCCCGCCCAGCACTCGTGCCCGTGATGCCGTCCTCGAGCAAGGGTCGGTTGGGAGACAGTCCTCCGCCCGACGGATGTGCAGTGGCTGATGTTCTCCTACGTTCGAGAGTAGAAGCAGAAAGGTGCCAGACGTGACCGGAGCAACGGACTTGAAACTGAACCAGGCCGCGGGCGTCATGACAGTGGTCATCGCTGTCGCGTTCATCATCTTCGGGATTGCTATCCAGAACTGGGCGGTTGTCGCCGTGTTCGTCGTATTCGGTATTGCCGGGCTGGCCGCCTCAACGACGGCCGCCCGCAAGCACTGACCGATACGCCTGTGTATGCCCACATCGCGTGTTTACGTGGAGCATCTAGCCTGCCGACATGACCAATACGATCCCTCCGCAAGGATCGACGCGGCGACAACGACGACAGAGGCGGATTGTTCTGGCTATCATCGTGCTCTTCGTGGCGTTGATCGGAGCGACCATGTGGCAGCGAGCGAATCCATTCACGATCGTGACCCAGATCGAGATCGATGCTCCGCCGGATGTCGTCTGGGAGGCGCTCACTGACTTCGACGCCTACCCGGAATGGAACCCGGCCTTGGCCGGAATGACCGGAGAGCTCGAAGTCGGCAAGAACCTCCGGTTCTCGACCGACGCCAGCGACGACGCGCTCACCTTCGAACCAGTAGTCCGTGAAGTGAGGCGGGGCGAGTATCTGCGGTGGGAGGGCCACCTGTTCGTGCCCGGCCTGTTCGACGGAGAGCACGCCTTCGTTCTCGATCCCTTGCCCAATGGCGGCACCCGGCTGACCCAGTCGGAGAACTTCCGGGGAATCACCGTTCCGTTCCTGACCGGTTGGTTGGAAGAAAACACCCGACCCGACTCCCTCGCCATGAATGAAGCGCTGCGTGATCGCGCCGTCAGCATCGACCCGGACCGCTAGAGACTGACGCCCGGACGATCCGGTCAGCCGGTCGACGTCGGCCTTCGGGAACGAATAGCGCATTCGCATGCGTTACGGAGCCTCGTCCCCCACCTCGCCCGACGCCCTGGCGAGGAACCCCTCGGCGCGCTTTCGCACGACGAGGATCGCGGCAAGTCGGTTCGCCCCGAACGACAGCAGGATCAGTCCAGTGGCTTCCGCCAGGTTCGCTCCGAGCACGGAGGCTAGGTAGAACGATCCGACCCGGATCACGATGAAAAGTGCCCACAACCAGATCCCGGCGGGGCTGAGCTTGTACTGGAGTTGCGCATCGGTGGTCCGAAATCGCGTGACCAAGCCCATGACGGTTCCGGTCACTGTGACCAGGACGAGTTCACCGATGATGATCCAATCCGCTGCAGCCCAACCGAAGCCACCCCACAGTTCAATGACGAGGTAGACGAGCCCCGCCGCGATGATCACGACGGGCAGCAGGAGCATCCGATGCAGCTGCGTCGAGCGCCAGATGAATTGGCGGACGATGAGGATGATAATCCCCGCCGCGATGATGACGTCGTCCAGACTTTTGTTCGCCGTGCCCCAGTTCCATTGCATTGATCCGCTCCGTTTCAATCACTAGTGATGAATCGAACAGTATCACTAGTGATTGAATGAAGTTATGCGCGCATCAGAACTCCACCGTCTCGCCCGCAAGCTCCGAGAGATCGCACTCGAGGCAACCGGAAATGTGGGCGCGGACCGCGTCAACGCAGGCCAGCTCGCCGTTTTCGAAGACGTCGCACGGCACCCCGGAGCATCAATCCGAGACGTCACCGTCCGAACCGGGCTGGCGCAGAGCCTCGTTTCGCGAATCGTTCACGCCGCCGCCGCCGCCGGGGCACTAACCGTCACGACCGACGAACGGGACCGCCGCAAGGTCCAGGTCGAGCTCAGCGACACCACGCGCACAGCGATGCTTCAGCGAGCCAACGAACCCCTCGAATCAGCGCTCATCATCCACACGCCCACTCTGACCAATCAGGAGCGCACCATGCTTCAACGGCACCTGGCCGCCGCCGCTGAACTCCTCTGTAGAGGCGACCGAGCGAACTGACGAGCATCACAGCTGCCGCCGAAGAGCGGGGTCGTGTTCGCAACGTCCCTGGGAACTACACCTAGGTCTCGTCGCTGGCGCTCCTGTGGCCGGCGCAGCACTGGCGCTCCTAGCCATTCACGAAGTTCTGCAACGCATTCGACACCGAGACGACTTCCAGCTGGCGCAACGGAAGCCCAGCTAGCCGATGTTGGCGGCGATCCAGGCTTGCATCGCTTCGCGGATGACCCTGGCGTTCGGCTTCCCGCCGTAGGTTGCTGCGAAGCGTTCGTCGCGGGCTGACCTGGCGTTGCTTACGCCTCGAGAACTGCGCGGTACCGCACGTCACCCCGGCGCACTCGGTCGACCGCTGCATCTGCGTCAGACATCGCGAATTGTTCGATCATCGGTGTGATGTTATGGCGAGCGGTGAAGGTCAACATCTGGGCAGTGTCGTCCAGGGCGCCGGTCTTGCCGCCGACGATCCGTCGCTCTTCGCTCAGCAGGTGATATAGAGACACTTGGAAAGGGCTCGGCGACGTTCCGGCGATGCAGAGTGTTCCCTGGGGCCGGAGCGCCTCGACGTAGTCCGTCCAGGGTAGGTCAGCGCCGACGGTCGAAAGGATGAAATCGAACTTTCCACGCACCGTGGCCATTGCACCCTCGTCACCGGACGCGACGAAGTGATGGGCTCCCAAGGCGCGTGCTTCGTCTCGTTTCGCGTTAGTTGAACTGATGGCGGTGACTTCGCACCCCCACGCCGCGGCATATTGCACGGCCAGGTGCCCGAGTCCGCCGATGCCGACGATTGCGACCCGGTCGGTTGGCTTGACGCCGTAGTGCACGAAGGGCGTGAACGCCGTGGCTCCTGCGCACATCAGCGGCGCGGCGTGTTCAGATGCAAGGCTGTCTGGCAGAGCGAACGCGAATCGAAAGTCATCGACACGAACGTGGGATGCGAAGCCGCCGTGGTGACCGCCGAAGATCGTGGCGACGCCGTTCGGGCAGACGTGCTGCTGCCCCCGGAGGCACCATTCGCAGGTCATGCAGGAACCGCAGAGGGCCCCGACGCCGACGCGTTGCCCAACTTCAAGGCCGACGACCGCCTCGCCAATGGCCTCGACGACGCCTACGATCTCGTGTCCCGGCACGAGTGGGTATTGCGAGAATCCCCACTCGTTGTCGATCATCCCGACGTCGGTGTGGCAGATGCCGACGTGCGTGACCCGCACGTCGACTTGGTACCGTTCAAGGTCACCGAGGTCGATCGTGCGACCGGTGAGAGTCCCAGCCGGGGCGTCGGCCGCCAGCGCGTTGATGAGCAAGTAGTTCTCCATTCGATTGATCTTGACTTCGATCGGAGTACTAACAGTATCTTTTGGAAACCAAGTGTCAATTGGGCACCTATCTGACACCTAGTATCCAAGGAGAAACCACGATGCCAAGGAGAAATCACGATGGTTGACAGCTCACGCGAGACGGTGGATGACGTCGAGTTCACGCGCCTGGTCCTCGATCAGCTCGCCAACAAATGGACGGTACGCATCATGTGGGCCTATTGCCCGGACATGCAACCCATCAGGTTCAACGATCTGAGGCGCCGCTTAGGGGGGATCACGCAGAAGGTACTCAGCGAGCATCTGCGTCGGCTGGAGCGAAGCGGCATTCTTGAGCGGCGGGTGTTGTCGACCCGACCGCTCGCGGTGGAGTATGCCGTCACGCCCCTCGGGCACAGCCTGCGGCGTCCCGTCTCAATCCTTTACGGATGGGCACGGGAGCACGCCGTGGACGTTCGCGCCTCCCAGCTTCGGCATGACCAATCGCTGGCCCGACATGACGAGCCTCTGACACCTTGAGGGCTGATGGTGTCTGCGAATCCTCGGTACACATCTCCTCGAGGCCGCGTCGCTTGTGGGCTGACTGCGGCGGTGGCTTAGATTTGAATCATGACCGACCTTCCGCTCGCCGAGCGAATATCCGCGCCGCGTCGCGCAATTCCCGCGGATGTCGACGGCGTCGAATGGCGCGAACTGCGCGTGACGGATGCGGATGCCCTCGTCGACCTTCACCAGGCCATCGGGGCGGTAGACCATCCAGGCTGGGCTGACTCCAGGGAAGAGATCCTCGAGGAGCTCGGTCACAGTTACGTTGACCTCGCCGCGGACTCGCTGGCGGCATTCGCCGCGGGAGAAATGGTCGCGTGGGGGCTGGTGGTGTTTCCGCCCTCGCAGGAGACCCTGGTGCGGTCGATTCTGTTGGGTGGGGTGACGCCCTCGTCGAGGGGCCGCGGCATTGGGCGCGCCCTGCTTGCCTGGCAAAAAGACCGCGCGCTGCAGCAGCTGGCCAGCTCACACAAAACACTCCCCGGCTGGATCGTTGCGGCTGCCGACGGGCGTGCTCCATCCGCAGCCCACTTGCTGCAGCGAGCGGGACTTGCGCCCAATCGCTGGTTCCAGACGCTCAGGAGGATCGTCGCCGACCCCATTCCCGCTTCAGAGCCAGGTGGCGGATTCCGGGTCGTTGCGTACACCGCTGACCGCTCGGAAGCCGCCCATGCCGTTCGTGATGCCGCATTCTCCGGGGTGGGTAGCAGTCAGTCGATGAGTGAGGAGCAGTGGCACTCGATGATGTCACTCAGCACTTTCGCCCCGCACCTCTCATTCCTCGCGGTCGATGGCGATGGAGCCGTGGTGGGCGTTCTGCTTTCCTTGCTCGAGCAGGCCACAGCGCGCGTCTGGGTCGTTGGTGTGCATCCGGATGCTCGTCGCCAGGGTGTCGCGAGAGCGCTCTTGACACGTCATCTCCTGGCTGCAGCGAAGGCGGATGTCGAGGCAAGCGCGCTGGATGTCGCTTCGGATGGGCCGGGCGAGGGTCTAGGGCTCTATCTCTGCCTCGGCTACGTGCCGCAGTCGACGAGCGTCAATTACGTAGACGTTTACTAGCTGCACTGCTCACCAAGCGTGGATCTACGCACTCAGGGCAGGCGAACCCTTCCGATCAGAATCGGCCAGACGACGACTATAGCCACCTTCGACAGGTTTCGTCAGTCAGCGAGCCCGGATTCCTCGCCACAAGCATGTTGTCACAGGTCAGCTGACCTCCGCCGGGATCTCCACTGCACCAGCGCCGCTGGCTGCGATTTCAGCTCCGTAGGTTTTGGCGAACTCATCGTCTGTGTAGTAGCGGTAGGTGTGGACGAGGCCTACTGCGTTGATCGTGAACCATACCGTGGCGCGTCCCTCGTAGCGTTTGCCGTTGGGCTGCACGACGAGGTCATTCGTGATGGGCCACGGGCGGTTCATGACCCCCGACTCGATGAACTCGCACACGACGGACTCGCCGCTGGCGACCATGTCGATGAGCTCCCAGTGTGTTTCGTCGAAGGCCAGGTTCCATCTGCGGGACATGTCTGAGTGCGCGTCACGCTGCATCGGACGCGCCTACTGAGAGGACCCGATCCGGGTGAAGTCGGGGGACATCAGGGACTTCATGCCGGCGGTGTCGGCGGCGTTGTAGTACTCGATGTACTGCAGCACCGTACCGATAGGCGTGCGGGCCCGCCAGGAACTGGTCTGCCGTGTGGGGTCGATTTCAGTCATGGTTCCTTATCTTCGTTTCGTCGGGCGGCTTGCTCGTTGTCTCGAGCTACGTGACGCTCGCTGCGCTGACAGCCGCATGTTCGGCGGTCCCTGGTTGGGGTTGTGGGGAACGCGATGCCCCAAGCGGTTCGACATCTGTCTCGCGCCGGGCGCTGGCCGCAGCTCGGCGTCGGTGCATGATTGCGGAAAGAGTGACGAGCACGATCGCGGTAGCCGTCCAGATGAGGAGTTGTGCGAGCCAGCGGCCGGTCTGATTGCCGTCGAAGAACATGATGCTGCGCATCGATTCGAATGCTCCGGAACCAAGCCAGCCGTTGTGGATGACCTGCCAGAACGGCGGAAGCATCGACTCCGGGACGCTCGCGCCCGCGCTGGGGAAATTCAGGGCGACGAGTATCAGGATCTCGGCGAGCACCGCGCCCTGCCCAAGGACGAGGGTAAGCAGTGTCGCGATCAATCCCACGGTGAGCGTGTAGATCATCCCGATCCCGATGACTGCCGCAACGGAACCGAACGTTGCCTCGAAGTCGACCCAGACGCTGATCATTGAAAACCCAAGTGCCGGAACGATGAGGGCGGCGCCGGCCGAGGTGGCGAGCATCGCTCTGGCGCGGACCTTCGGGATGGCCTGACTGATCACGGTGACGCTGAGGAAGCCGCCGACGGTGCAGACGATGAGGAAGTAGAACAGGACGGTGCCGCTCGGGTCATCGGCGGGGAGCGGTGCGACGTCCTCGACGGTGGCCGTGCCGCCAAGCTGGGTCGCGATCTTCGCGCCGAGCTGTCGTACGGCGGGCGCGGCGATCGCCCCGCCACCCGATGCGACGATGGTCGTGACAGCGGTGCCGTCGATGATCACGGCGCCGACCGCCTCCCGCTCGAGGACCGCGTCCCGAGCCTTGTCGGCGTTGGTCGTCTCCGTGACGGTGAAGGCGTTCTCCGCCTTGTCGGCGATGGTGTCAGCGAGCTTGGCGGTCAGCTCGGCTGGCCCGGAGATTGTGACGGCCAGGTCATGCGGCACCGGTGAGTGTGTGGCGCTGACGTAGCAGAGCGTGAACGCCAGGAGGAAGAACAGCGGCATGGACACCACGGCGATGACGCGAGTGCGGAGAGACGCTTCTCGGCTCGGCTCGACCGAGTCGGGAGTCACGACCATGTCGAGGTGGTTTTCCGGCATTTGCAGCGGATCGCGGCCATTGCCGTCTGGACGCGTGCTGGGGGTCTTCGTGCTCATCGGGTTGCTCCCTCGGACTGGGCAAGTGCACGCACTCGCTCGTGGTCTCGGTCATTGAACGGTTCGTGTTCGTGAAGCTGATAGGTCTCTGCTTTCACGTGTTTCACGTGTTTCGCGGGTGCCGGCTCAGCCTCGGGTTGGCGCTGCAGTGTCGGCTGCTCGGAGGCTGAACGGGAGAGCTCGACGATTTCGAGCTTCTGCCGGCGGACCGTCTTTGTGAGGTACACGACGAAGTTGACGAGCACGATGCCGAGCGTCCACGCGAGCAACTGGAAGATCCAGCGTGCAACACCGTTTCCACCGAAGTACACGATCGATCGCATCGCCTCGTACGCCCCGGCGCCGAAGTAGAACTCATGGATGAACTGCCAGAACGGTGGCAGCATCGCGGCTGGAGCGGCTCCACCGGCGCTCGGGAAATTCAGGAAGACGACGAACAGCATGATGCCGAACGTCGCGGCCTTGCCGAGAAGCTGCTCGACGAGGATCCCGATCGAACCGACGGTGAACACGTACAGCGCTGTGACCCCGAGCAAACCCATGATCGTGCCGAAGCTGGCCCCGTAGTCGCCGACGAAGATCGACGACAGTCCGAAGGCGATCAACGGTGCGGCGATCGCTGCCGCAGTGACCGCGCCGAAGCGGGCGCTCAGTCTGGCCTTCGGCATCACCTGCATCAGCACGATGACGACGAGGTACCCGCCCACTGAGGTGTAGGTGAGGAGGTAGAACAGGGTGACACCGAGTGTGTCGGTCGCTGCAAGCGGTGCGAGGTCTTTCACGGTCGCGGTCGTACCCAATTGTTCGGCAACCTTCTCGCCCGCAGCCGTGACGGACGCTGCGACTGCCCGACCTTCGGCGTTCGCGACGTAGGTCGTCACCATGTAGGTGGGTGTCGCGGCGGCGGAGTTGGCGGCCGTCGGATCCGGCGCCGTTCCCGCGGGATCTGACGGCGCGGCATTGTCGGCCGTGTCGACGCTGACGAGAATCGAACCCATGACCTTGCGCTCCTCGACGCTGCTCTTGGCGTCGTCGACGATGTCGGTGGCCGTCGCGGCGAACTCGTCGGTGTCGTCGAGTCCGGCAGTGATCTTCGACACGACCTGATCCGGTCCGACGACGAGGATGCTGAGATCGTGTGGTGTCGGCTTGTGGATCGCGCCCACGAACAGCAGGGGGAACGCGATCACGAAGAACAATGGCAGGAGGAAGGCAGCGGCGATCTTCACCGCCCCTGAGGATTCGCGGACCGGTGCAGCGATCTGTGGACGAGTCGATTCAGCCAATGTGGCTCCAAACTGCGGCGGAGGGATGGAAAGGCCACCTGAAGTAAACGGGGTTTACAGCAGCCGCGATCATCGTAAACGGGGTTTACACTAGGTGTCAACTCACTGTTACCCACTGAAGGGACACCATGACCGCTGTTCACACGGACCGGTCCTCACTCGTCAAAGACGCCATCCGAGACTCAGCACGGCGACTGTTCACTGCGCAGGGATTCGAAGCGACCGGGGTGCGCGACATCGCTGCCGACGCCGGAGTCAACCCAGCGATCGTGATCCGGCACTTCGGCTCCAAGGAGCGACTCTTCGTCATGTCCATCGACGCGCCAGCGAAGTGGCGGGCACTGCTGGAAGGTCCGCTCGAAACGCTTGGCGAACGGGTCACTCGCGCGCTGCTGCGAGGCCAACACAACGGATTGCCGATCTGGGGTGCGATGGTGCGCGCGTCCGGCAGACCCGACATTCACGACCACCTGAAGCGATCCGTCGTGGCGCTCTTCGCAGAGCCTCTCGTCGAACGACTGGCTGGACCGGATGCGGAACTTCGCGCACACCTGTTCGCCGCTCAACTCGTGGGCATCATGAGTGCGCTCGTCGTGTATGACGACGAGTTCGTCATGCATGCACCAGTTGAGTCGGTCGTGGCCCACTACGGGAGAAGCCTGCAGCTGACATTGACGCCAAGTGGGTAGGTCTGCCAGTTCGCTTGCGGACCTTGTCAGCCCGAATGTGCTCGTCTGCATTTGCTCACATGGCACGGTCAGATGTTCCGAGAATCTCAAGGTTCTAAGAGGTGCGCGACTATCAACATGGTTTCCATCTGACGACGTACCGCGCCCGCGAGGCTCCTAGACAACATCTGCGCTTGACTGCGCGCGCCACCTTTGCCGAAGTGCGGACAAACCTGGAATCATGACGTCATGTCGAACCTCGATGCGCGTTCCGAAGCTAGTGCCCCTGATCAGCCGGGCCTGGATGGCCTCGAGGCGAAGTGGGAACAGGTATGGCGCGACACGCAGATCTACGCCTTCGATCCCAATACGACGCGTGATCAAGTGTTCAGTGTCGACACACCTCCTCCGACAGCGTCCGGGGCTCTACATATCGGGCACGTGTTTGGCTATTCGCAGGCAGATATGATCGTGCGTTACCAGCGCATGCGGGGCAAGAACGTCTTCTATCCGCTGGGCTGGGATGACAACGGTTTGCCCACGGAGCGTCGGGTGCAGAACTACTTCGGGGTTCGGTGTGACCCGTCTTTGCCATATCAGGCTAACTTTGTGCCGCCGCGAGAAGGGGGCGACTCCTCGTCCACGAAAGCCGCCAATCAGGTTCCGGTATCCCGGCGGAACTTCATCGAGCTCTGTGAACGGTTGACCAAGGTCGACGAGGCCACGTTCGAGGGCGTATTCAGGACGCTGGGCTTGTCGGTGGACTGGAACCACAGTTACCAGACTATTGATTCTCGGTCCCGGGCAACGAGCCAGCACGCGTTCCTGGAGAACCTGAAGCGCGGCGAGGCGTATATCTCAGAAGCGCCGACAATGTGGGATGTTACCTACCGGACGGCGGTGGCGCAGGCGGAGCAGGAGGACCGCGACCGTGAGGGTGCCTACCATCGCCTTGGTTTCAGCAAGGTCAATAACTCCGGTGAGCGAGTGTTCATCGAGACAACCCGCCCAGAGCTGCTGCCCGCGTGTGTCGCCCTTGTCGCGCATCCGGACGACGAGCGTTATCGCAGCTTGATCGGCTCAACGGTAGTTTCGCCACTGTTCAAGGTTGAAGTACCCGTCCTTGCGCATCCCCTCGCGCAACCAGATAAGGGCGCCGGGCTAGCAATGATCTGCACCTTTGGTGATGCCAACGATGTTACGTGGTGGCGGGAGCTTCAACTTCCAACACGCGGGGTCATCGGAAGAGATGGACGCTTCCTGCCAGACGCGCCCTGGATTGCATCGGACGAGGGTCAGCAGCGGTATGCGGAACTGGTCGGGCTTACGGTCTTCAGTGCGCAGAAACGTATTGTTGAGATGGCTACTGAGTCAGGTGACCTCGTCGGAGAGCCGAAGCGGATCATGCACCCCGTCAAGTTCTATGAGAACGGTGACAAACCACTTGAGTACGTAACGAGTCGGCAGTGGTACATCACGAATGGCGGACGAGACGTCACCGAAGCCGGACTCCGGGATGCACTGATTGCCCGTGGTAAGGAAGTGTCCTGGCATCCCGCGTACATGGAGGCTCGTTACCGCAACTGGGTGGAGGGTCTCGCCGGCGACTGGCTGGTGTCTCGCCAACGCTACTACGGCGTCCCCATTCCAGTCTGGTATGCGGTCGACGACGACGGCCAGACTGACTACGACCGAGTGTTGACCCCGGATCGTGAACAGCTGCCTGTTGATCCGACAACTGACGCTCCGGCTGGTTACACCGAGGCCATGCGCGACCGGCCAGGTGGATTCACGGCGGATGCCGACATTCTCGACACCTGGGCGACCAGCTCGCTCACGCCTTGCATCGCGGGGAACTGGATCACTGATCCTGAACTCTTCGCGAAGGTGTATCCGATGGACCTTCGACCCCAAGGGCACGACATCATTCGCACCTGGTTGTTCTCGACCATCGTGCGCTCTCATCTGCAGCAGAATTCGTTGCCGTGGAAGAACACCTCGATCAATGGGTGGCTTCTTGGCCCAGACGGCAAGAAGATGAGCAAGTCGAAGGGCAACGGCGTGACGCCGCAGGGCTTGCTCGAGCAACATGGCGCCGATGGTGTGCGCTACTGGGCCGGGCGCGCTCGCCAGGGGGTCGACACCAAGCTCAACGAGGGCCAGATGAAGATCGGCCGGCGGTTGTCGATCAAGATCCTCAACGCGTCCAAGTTCGCTCTTGCGTTCGGTACCGCGCCCGAGGACCCCGCGAAGCGACTTGCTGCAGATCCGGCCGTCGTCACCCAACCGGTAGATCGAGCGATGTTGGCCGCCCTGGCTGGCGTGGTAATCCAAGCGACTGATGCGTTCGATGACATGGACTATGCACGAATGCTCGAAGTCGTTGAGCCGTTCTTCTGGGTCTTCTGCGACGATTACATCGAACTCATCAAGGACCGTGCGCATGGTGCTTCGAGCAGCGGAGCTGAAGGTGCCGCTTCAGCGAGAGCTGCTCTCGCGATTGCGCTGGAGGTGCTCTTGCGACTATTCGCCCCTGTGCTGGTGTTCGCCACCGAGGAGGTCTGGTCGTGGTGGCGAGACGGAAGCGTGCATCGTCAGCCATGGCCCGACTCCGCGCCATTGATCGAAGCTGCGCATGCGGAGACTGGCGCCCTTCTCGGCAGCCTTGAGCAAGCCGCGACCGTCATCCGACGCATCAAGACCGATGCGAAGGTGTCCCAAAAGACTCCGATCCTCGACATGCAGCTGCACGTACCGCACAACATCCTCGACCACATCGAGGCGGCTCGTGAAGAGCTCGTAGCGTTAGGACGCATCGGGACGTTAGCAGTAGTTCCCGTCGACGGGAACGACATCACGGCCGAGAACGTAGTGCTGGGCGAAGCTCCCGCTAAGCGACCGCGTCAGTGAATCACCGTTGACCAGGCACCGCGCCTTCGGGCAACCGTCTTGCGAGCGCGGGTATCGCACTCCGCGTTGTCCTACGGGTGACTTCTGTTCCACGAATCTCGCTGAACGTCGTCCTGCGGATGTTCAAGAAGATCGCGCCATCACGGTCCACAGCACCTGCTCGCGCCCAGCGATGCGCAGTATCCTCAAGTCTTGCGAGCGGACCCCTCGAAAAAGCCTCGCTGAAGTCCTGTGCAAATATTTGTTGAGACGTGCAAATTCATCGATCGTTCTTCCGCGCTAATTTGTTGCTGGTCATGAGGCTGTTGACGGCACGCGGCTGACCCTTGAGTCGCTAAGCAAAGTCGCTTACAGAAAGTGACATGGTTGATGAAAGAGTTGAAGAGGAAGTGACGTTCGGCACGTACTACGTTCGGGCTGGTTCTGCCGAGGAGTTCGAGCGAGTGCTGCCGGAGAGCTGGGCCGCTTTGCATCGGCTGGGCTTCATCGCTGAAGAGGCGCCGCTGCTGTTCCGATCGGTGTCTGCACCGCTGCGGTACATCGAGCTTGCCAAGCGGGTTCCCGGGGTGATGGGTCCCGCGCATGAGCACCCTGACCTGATCCTGATCTGGACTCGCCTTGCGAACCTCGTCGAGCCACACGCGCCGGCTGTTGTGGACCGTGGGCTGGTGTTCGATGAGTTCGTGCCGGTTGTGCTGAATGCCGTCGCCTGAGCTCATCCCGGGCCTTGCCGATCTAGAGCGCCTAGATGCAGTGTTTGCGGCGCTGTCGCACCGGACTCGGCGAGCAATATTGGTGACGCTGCTGGCAAACGGTGGCTCTCAGACCTCTGGGAGGATCGCTGGTCGAATGGACAACAGTTGGCAGACGACGAGCCGCCATCTCCGCCTGCTCGAGGAAGCGGGGCTTATCACCGTTGGATTGCAGGGGCGAGAGCGGATCTACTCGTTGGACAGCGCATCAATGTTAGACGCGCTCGATCAGTGGGGTAATCGGTTCCGGTCATGACGCGCGGGTCCCTTATCAGGCCTCCGCCCCCAGGGGGTCGCATTCGACTAGGTGTAGTTTCCCCGGACGTCGCGAACACGTCTCAGGGGAATCGGGTGAATCGTTCCTCAATGGTGCGGAGCATGTCGCGCCTCTGGCGGTCTAAGTGGTCAGCGACGCCACTGTGGTTGATCCGTGTCAGATTGCGAATGCCGATCTTGCGGAACGTGCCGCTCCGATCTGGCGGCTTGTGGCTTCAGCTATAGTTGCGCCGCATGACCTCTCCACGTCGACAGATCGGTTATCGATGAGCTCCGAGACGTTCGCCTTTCTCGCCGCGTCGGTGATGGTTGCTGGTTCGTGTGCGCTGTTGTTCGTCGCCGACAGCCGGCGGGCTTTCTCCGGACGGTACATGAATCTGTGGCTCACCGCCTCAATGCTGGTCGTGCTCTGTGCTGCCTCCTACCTCACCGAAGCAGAGTTGGATCACCCCTCGCTGGTCGTGGCACTGGCGAACGGCGCAATGGTTGGGGCTGTCGGGTTCGTCTGGCTTGGCTGCCGATCGTTCAACCAGGTTCCTTTCCGATTCGGCTGGGTCGGTGTCGCAGTCCTCCTGATCATGCTGCTGACGGTCCTGCAGAGTTCGCTGGGGTCGAACTGGTCGGGGATGTTCCCGAAGATGCTCGGACTCAGTGCCTTCTCTGCGCTGACCGCGATCGAATCACGCAGGGGAGCCTTCGGCTCGTTCCGGGTGAGTTGGGTGATGACCATCGCCCATGCCCTGTATGCGTCCTACGCCGGAGCGAGAGCGGCAGTGCTCGGTCTGCGAGGGCACGATGACGTCGTGTTCGAGAACTACTTCAGCGTTGAGGTCATGACGATCTTGAGTCTCGTTTTCGCTCTTGTCAACACCATCGTGCTGGTGTTCGTCCGAATCGAAGAACTCGTCGCGCGACGAGGGAACGGCGCTCCCGGCTGTTACACTTCGCTCCGCCGGCTGGCGACCCTGCATCGCCAGCTTGCAGGCTCCGTGGTCCTCGGGGTTGAAATCCTGGACTTCAGGGTCATCAGGCATGCCTACGGTGTTGCGCATGCACAAGAATTGGTGACGCGCCTGTTCTACTGCGTCCTCGAGTGTCGTCCTGACGCGCTGGCCATAGCCAGCGATCGTGGCGGTGTCGTCTCGGTGCTTCTGGCGGAACCGCACGTCCATGACGACTTCTTCACCGCGCTGAGGAGCGAGTACTTGGCGCAGTCGTCGGGGCTTGCAGACGGCTACGCGAGCACTCTACGGATCACTGTATCGACGGCGAACGATGAGGCTCGGCTCAGACAGAATGGGGCTGTGCCTCCTGCAGCAGGCTGAACATGCCCCGGGGCTCGGTCGTCGCTACCGCGGGCGATTGTGTCGAGCTCCATGTTGCTCGTGCGGCCTCGTATCCACTCGGTTCCGCGCCGAGTAGGTTCGCGCCGAACATCGTAGATTCCAAGACGAGTTGGCGGATCATCCCGTGGCGCTGCATCGCGGCGTCGGTTGTTCATCCACAATCGACATCCTCGAGGTACTCGCTTGACACAAGGATCAGGACATCGATATTGTCTCGCCTAAGTAAACTGTGAGCGCTAACAACTCTCCAAAAGGGCCCGAGCATTCTCGCTGACGAGATGAACAGGAGCCATCAAGGCCAGACCGGCCACGGGTCTTGTTAGCCCTCACAAGCCCTGCCCTGGTGCTGATCACGATTCGCAGCTCATCCATCTGCTCAAAGCTCGTGGTCGGTGGGGTTGCTCGCAGCGGAACCACTGCTGGTCCCGCACCGCGACCGCTCCATCCCACCGCGAAGCACTCGAGCAGCAACCCACGACGAAGTGAGTGTCATGACGAGATCCCGACGAGCCGGTATCACCGCGGACTCGGCTGCAGATCTGCTCGACCGTGTCTCGTGGTCGAACCACTCCTTCCTCCTCACTCCCGGTCGTGCGCGAACTCCGGGCGGCGGCATGAAACCCACTGACGCCGACGGCGACCTCAGCCAGACCGGATCCGGCATGTGGGATTCCGGCCGGGGGACTGCTGCTCGCCCATATCGACATTGATTGATCATCGCGTCGCCGCACCCACGCACGCACCTAGCACTAAGACGCAACACGACAGAAGGAGAACGATGACGTTTTCGACAGCGAAGGTCGCCGGGATACTGGCGACGATGGGAGTGGTGGCCTCGGCGTTGCTCGTCACTGCACCGGCGAACGCCGTATCCGCTGACGGGCTGATCGGGGAGTACCTCTTCACGCAGAACACGGGCAACGCCGTGGCGAATACTGCGACCGGCCCGGGTGCCGTCGCCGGCGGCAAGGTGGTGAACGGCACCGACGCTCAGTGGACAGGGAGCTCGCTCGTCTTCACCGGCGGAGCGAAGGACAGCGCCGCCAACTGGGTGGAGCTTCCCGACAACATCCTCGCGGGAAAGACCTCGGCCACGATCACGACCGAGGCCAAGATCGATCCTTCGATGAAGACTGCCAACCACTTCCTGTGGAACATCGGCGGCGACACGAATGCCGCCTACTGGTTCACCACTGCACGAGACACCGCGCGCACCGCTATCACCACCACCTCCGGAGGTGGTGAGGTGAACGCACGAGCCGCCGACGCGCTCGACGCCGACCGCTGGTACAGCCTGACCTCAGTGATCGACGGCGCATCCGGAACCATCACGTACTACGTCGACGGCACGCGGGTCGGGCAGGCCGACACCGAGCTGACCCCCGCATCCATAACCGACCAGTCGCTCAACACCATTGGCCGATCGCCGTGGCCCGACCCCTTCTTCAAGGGTGAGATCGCGGCGTTCCGTGTCTACGACCGCGCGCTGACCGTAGACGAGATCGACGCCGTCTCAGACGAGGACGCCCTCGTCCACTCCGAGAGCCTCGGTGAAGCTGCGCGGGCCCTCGTCGACGGCATCGCGCCCGTGACCCTCGATGACAGCTCGCTGGCGCTTCCCACAGTGGGGGGAGCGGTGAGCTGGACGACGAGCAGCCCCGGCATCACGATCGCCGCCGACGGTGTGACCGCGACGGCTGTGCAGCCGGCAGCGGGCGAACCCGCCATCACCGGTTTTCTCACTGCTACCGCGACGGTGCGCGGAATCACCGCGTCGAAGGAGATCGCCGTGGCAATCAGTCCGCTGGTCGCCCAGACCGACGACTACGGCTATCTGATGGTGCACTTCGTCGAGGACTCCGCCGGATACGCCGAGAAGATCTACCTCGATGTCTCGCGTGGGGACAATCCCGAGCAGTGGGACCCGCTCAACGGTGGCGTGCCGATCCTCGCGTCCGACCTCGGAACGACGGGTATCCGCGATCCGTACCTGACCTACAACCCCGAGACCCAGACCTACTACATCATCGCCACCGACTTGCGGGTCTTTGGCGGAGACAGCGGCTCGGGCTCCTGCACCACCTGGTGCTATTGGACCAAGAACGCGAGCACCAAGCTCAACATCTGGGAGTCGAAAGACCTCGTGACCTGGGGCGACCTGCGCCAGATCGACATGGCCGCCGATGCCGAGGGCAAGACGGTAGCCCAGCTCGGAATGGCGTGGGCTCCCGAGGCCACCTGGGTCGACGACTACTACCCCGACGGTCGCGGCGCCTTCGTCGTCTATTGGGCATCGAACGTCTTCCCCGCCGAAGATACGGCGCACGACTCGCCGTCCTACAACCGGGTGCTGTGGGGAGCGACCACCGATTTCACACAGGGCAGCTACTCCTACGGCGGAGATTTCGTGAACACCGGCGGTAACACGATCGACACCACGATCATCCAGAGCGATGCCACGACCTACCGCATTACGAAGGACAACTCCTTCGGAGACGGCATCTACATGGAGTCGACCGAGGCCACCCGCTGGTGGGAGCCCGAAACGACGTGGACGACCGTACAGACGACGATCGGTGCGGTCTGGGCTGGCGGCAATGCTGGTGGAGTCGAAGGCCCGGCGGTCTTCAAGAGCCACAGTGACGACACCTGGTATCTCTATGTCGATGTCATTCCCGCCACCGGCTACCGGCCGATGGTGACGAACGATCTGGACGACGGCTGGACGCAGTTGACCTCGGCCGGTTTCGAGATGGCCCCGAGTACGAAGCACGGCGGCATCATCTCGTTGACCAAGGCCCAGTACGACGAGGTCCGGTCGGCGGATGCGACGTCCGCGGTGTCGGCGGAGCTCGGCATCTCGTCCATGGTGCAAGGTGCGACGACGGAGGCGGTCGCTGCTTCGTTGCCTGCCACCGCCTCGGTCAATCTGGCGTACTCACGCGGTGTCGCCGAGCTGCCGGTGGATTGGGATCTCAGCGGAGTCGACACCTCCGTCGCCGGAGAGTACCCGGTCACCGGCACGGTGCGCTCGATCGGTGCGAACCTCAACGACTGGTTCGGCGCGGGCGGATCGACCACGTGGAACGCGGCTGACAAGCAGCTGTCGAGCTCGACAGTGATCGAGGTCACGGCGACCGTTCGAGTCTCTGCGGATCAGGCGGTAGTCCCACCGGTCGACCCGGGTACGGGTGTGCCCGAAACTGGGCAGCCCGGTACGGACGGGCCAGACGCGTCCATCCCGGCGTCGCCGGTCGCTGCCGATCGGCTCGCGGCCACGGGTTTTGCCACATCTGGAACAGCGGTACTCGCCGGCCTCCTGGTAGCAGCCGGTGCCGCAGCACTCATCCGTCGCCGCCGCTCCGCCTGACCATCCTCCATACCCTCAACCGAAGGTGAACACGTGATAACCAGAAATCTCAGGCGGGGCGCAGCAGCCGCGGTGTCGCTCGCCGTCATCGGTGCGGGCCTGTCCGCCGCCGGGGTCGCTTCGGCTGCCGCCCCGACCGACGGCCTCATCGGGGAGTACGTCTTCTCGCAGACGTCTGGACTGTCAGTGGTGAACTCCGCCACCGGAACCAGCGCCCTCGGTGACGCCACTGTCGTGAACGGCAGCGACGCCCGGTGGACGGGCGACTCCCTGGAGTTCTCGGGCGGCGCGAAGAACAGCGATGCCAACTGGGTTCGCCTGCCGAACGACATGCTTGCGGGCAAGACGTCGGCCACGATCAGCACTGAGGTCAAGATCGACGCCTCGATGAAATCGGCGTTCAACTTCCTATGGAGCGTCGGCAACGACTCGCCGTCCTCCTACTTCTTCGCCACAGTGCGGGATGTTCCGCGCACGGCCATCACCACAGCATCGAACGGCGGCGAGGTCAACGCTCGGGCGACGAACTCGCTCGAGGCCGACCGCTGGTACAATCTCAGCTCGGTGATCGACGGAACCGCGGGCACGATCTCCTTCTACGTCGACGGAGTAAGGACGGGCCAGGCGAACACCGCAGTCACGCCCGCCTCGATCACCGACCAGTCGCTCAACGCGATCGGTCGCTCGCCTTGGCCCGACGGCTTCTTCGCCGGCGAGGTCTCGGCATTCCGCGTATACGACCGCGCGCTCGCCGATGACGAGGTGGCAGCTGTCTCAGATCAGGATGCGACCATCCATTCGGGCGAGATGGCTGCACAGGCGCAGTCGATTCTCGACGGTCTCGGGCTCACCGATCAGACGGTCGACTCCGGCTACGTCGCGCTGCCGACGGCCGGGGGCGCGGTCACATGGACCACGTCGGACGAGGCCATCCTGACCGCCGACGGCCGTGTCAGCCAGCCCTCGGAGGAGGACGGCCCGGCGACGGTGACCGCCACGGCGACGAGCACCGTTCGCGGCGTCAGCGCATCCACCACTATCGCCCTCACCGTGCTGCCGACCAGCGACCAGGAGCGACTCGACGCCGCAGCGGAGGGCTATGTGCTACCGCCGGTCGTCATCTCGGGGACCGTGGTTCCTGCCCCCGCCGACGGTACGAGCGTCGTCCTCGAGAACGCGCAGGGCCTGACGGTCGCGGCCGACGGCACGATCACGGTGCCTGATGCAGCGGGCGCATCGGCGGTCACGGGGACGGTCGACGCGGTCATCTCCAGCGCCGAAACCCCCGCGGTCACGGTGACGAAGACGTTCACCGTGCGGGTGCTGCCGGCCGGTTCCTCGCAGGAGCTGCTGAGCTACCACCGCACCCCCACCAGCGCGAACACGGCGAACAACGCCGATGTCGCCCTGAGCATGCACCTCGCCCTCCCTTCCGCAGACGGCGGCGCTTGGGCGCCACTGAACGAGAACTACGGCATCTTCTTCCCGAAGACCTCCGTCACACCTCTGCCGAACGGGACGTCGAACGACCTCATCCGCAGTCTGGTGAACCCGCAGGTGTTCGCGCTCAAGGATGGTGGCTACGGGGTGATCTCCACGCGCACCGCCCGAGAGGGAGCCTCTGACGGCTCGCAGACCTCGAGCGTCCTCATCGCGACCTCGACCGATCTTCTGTCGTACACCGAGGTGGGTCTCCTCGACCTCGGCGAGACGAACGGTGTCAACGGGCCGCATGCTGTCTACGATTCTTCCGCCGACGTGTACCTCATAGCGTGGACCGATGATTCGGGGACGCCGAAGTACACGACGGTTGGAGACCTCGCCGATGCGGCCACCCGTGGGGACGTCGTGGTCGGCGTCATCAACGATCGAGACGTAGTTCCGGCCGCATCCGGAGTCGACGACTACGTTGCAGGGCGCACCGTACCCGTCGACGCGGCCACGATCACAGCCCTCGAAGAACGCTTCGGCCGCATTACGAACACCGGCTATGAGGCATTCGACGACGTCGACGTGTCGCTCGGTGCGGATGCGTCGGCGCTCGAATTGCCGACCGATGTCGAACTCGAGTACTCCGACGGATCGACCGGTTCGCTGCCCGTCGCCACCTGGGACACCAGCGCTGTCGACACCTCGAAGCCCGGCACCTACACCGTGACCGGAACCGTGAAGCAGACCGAGTACCCGCGCCCGTTCGCCGACGAGCGCGCCGACCCGTCGGTCTACAAGTACGACTTCAACGGCACCACGAAGTTCCTCATGATCGCCACGAACGACCTGTACGGGTCGAACATCGACCAGCAGGGTTCGGCGAGAATGCCCATTCGTATCGCTGACACGGTCTCGGGGTTGTCGGATGCGGAAGGAGCACAGGAGATCGACTTGCTGAAACGCGGCGACACCGACGCGCAGGGTGCGCTGATGACCGGCTGCTTCTGGGCCCCCGAGTATCACGAGATCAACGGTCGACTGTCGATTCTGTTCATGCCTTGCTACGGCGACAGCCCCGACATGTGGTCAGGCCGGGCGTCGATCATGCAGCTGAAGCAAGATGCGTCGGGTGCGGACCTCGACCCGGCCGTTCCCGCGAACTGGACGAAGCCATCCCATGTCCTGCGCGCAGACGGATCCGACCTCAACCAGGTCAACGGCATCTCGCTTGACATGACCTTCTTCCAAGACGAGACGGGCCAGGCATACTACGTGTGGCAGCACCTCGGCGCGCTCTTCATCGCCAAGGTCGACCCAGCCGATCCGACCCGTCTGACAACCGACCCGGTGCGCATCTTGGCTCCGGAGTACGCGTGGGACAACACGATCGCAGAGGGCCCGAACGTGACCACCCGCGACGGCAAACTTCAGCTCATCTACTCCGGCTCGACCGTCGGCGACACCTACACGACGGGCCTCGCAACGGCGGACGCGTCGGGTTCGACGGATCTGACGACCCCTGAGGCCTGGTCGAAGCTCAACTACCCGATTCAGAAGTCGAGCCTGTTCGACGGCGCCTGGCAGCTCGGCACCGGCCACGGCATGTGGTCGGAGGACGAGGACGGCAACATGATCTACGTCTTCCACGCCCGCACCGACAACAACAACCTGAACGGACGCGACATGTTCGTGCGCCGGGTGCACTGGTCGGCCGAGGGCCTGCCGGTGCTCGACATGGAACCCGAGGAAGAGCTTGCCTCGCCGACGGTGACGCTCGACGTGGTCGTCGCCGACGGCGAGGTCGTGTCGCCCACGAATCCGACCGATCCGACGAACCCCACGACTCCCACCGGGCCGACCGACGGCACGTCGGACGGTTCATCCGCCACGAATGGCTCTGTTTCGACGGGGCCGCTGGCGCTGACCGGTTCGGACGCGGTGTTCGCCGGTCTCTGCGCGCTCGGCCTCCTCCTCGCCGGCGGCATCGCTCTGGTTCTCAGACGTCGGAACGCCTCATCGATGTCGCTCACACAGTCCCCCCACGATCGGAGAGAAGCATGAAAGACACTGCACGTGATCAACGTCGTCTCAGGAGAGCTGGCAGGGGGCTGACCGGCCTGGCGCTCGTCAGCGCCATGGGCGTCGCTTCCGTCGCGGCGGGAGCATCTCCTGCGTTGGCCGCCGTCGTCCCACCGATCCTCGACTACACGTTCAACGATGCGTCGAGTGTTGCGACTGCCGCCCTGGTCCCTGATGCCAGCGGCAACGGCTTCGACGCCACGGTCGTGGGCAGCGGGGCAGAACTCACCGCGGGGCCGACCGGCCTGGCCGGTGACAAGGCGTTGAAGCTGCCCGGCGGCTCGAGCACATCCACGGCCGCCTACCTCTCGATCGCCCCGGGTCTGGTCAACGATGACGCCACCGACCTCACCATCTCAGCCTGGGTCAAGTGGGACGGAGCCAACCCTTGCACGTGGCCCTTCGCGCTTGGCTCTGCGGTCGAGCGACACGTATTCGCCACGACGCAATGCGGCAGCGGCGCTTACGGGGCTATCCGTGACGGGAGCGAGGTGCGCGCATCGGGCGCAGAGCCCGTGCCGGTCGGCGTCTGGACGCATCTGGCCGTCGTCGTCGACGGTGGTACGTCGGTCTCCACGTATGTCGACGGTGAACTCGTCGGCACGGCGCCGATCACCTACGCGGCCGCTGCCGCGCAGGGCACGACCACCTTCTCCGGCTATGTCGGAAAGTCGTTCTATGCGCCAGATGCCGTATGGGGTGGCGTCATCGATGACGTCGAAGTGCACGACAGTGCCCTCAGCGCAGCGGACCTGCAAGACAGCCAGGCTTCGGTCTACGAGGCGCTCGCACAGGCGGATGCCGCCGTCGATCTCGGCGATGTGAGTCAGGTCACCGCTTCGCTCACGCTACCGACGACCGGTGAATCCGGTTCTGTCCTCAGCTGGGTCTCATCAAACCCCACGGTCATCGCGGCGGACGGCTCTGTGACGCGGCCCGCCGCCGGTCAGCCGGATGCCACAGTGACGCTCACCCCCACCGCCACGCGTGGCGGGGCCACCGAGACGGGCGCGGGCATCACGGCTACAGTCATCGCGTATCCTGCCGGTCAGAATGCTGAATCCGAGCTCGCTGCGGCGGTCTCCGGAGCGCTCGCCACCTCGCCTCAGCTCGCCTCCGACGTGCTCGGAAGTCTCACGCTACCGGAGTCGGGAGCCGACCTGCCTGCCGTTTCGGCGCTGGCAGGAGCCTCGACGGCGGTCATCACCTGGGAGTCTTCCTCCGATGCGATCAGCACGGTCGACACAGGATCGGGAGAGAACGTCGTCAAGAAGGGTGCAGTAACCCGAGGTAGTACCGACACCGCAGTCACTCTCACGGCCACGGTGTCGGTACCCGGTGCCGAAAGCATCGCCGTGCCGTTCGACTTGACCGTTCCTGCGCTCGCGGGTCCGACCGCCGAAGACCTCGAGGCGTACATGTTTGTCTACTTCACGGGTGACTCGGTCGACGGTGAGAAGCTGCGTTTCGCCGTCTCCGAGGGCAACAATGCCCTGGACTGGGACGAGTTGAACGATGCCCAGCCCGTGCTCGAGTCGACGCTCGGCACCAAGGGGCTGCGTGACCCGTTCATCATGCGATCTCCGGAGGGCGATCGCTTCTTCCTGCTCGCCACAGACCTTTCAGTCGGCCGAAGCGGGTGGGGAGGGGCCGTGGGCAACGGAAGCCACTACCTCGAGATCTGGGAATCGACGGACCTGGTCAACTGGGGTGAACAACGTCACGTGGAGGTGAACCTGCCGAATGCAGGCATGACCTGGGCGCCTGAGGCGACCTACGATGCGACCATCGACGCGTACGTCGTCTACTGGACCTCTTCGCTGTACACCGATGAGACTCGCGTTGTCGGCGACGGAAACGGCCCTCAGATTCTGATGTCGATCACCCGGGATTTCAGGACTTTCACCGAGCCCACTCCGTGGTTCACGGCAGCCGACCTTCCCTCGCTCAGGCCCGAGAACGGACTCATCGACTCGACGGTGCTCGAGGAGGACGGAACGTTCTACCGGTTCACGAAGGCCACGCAGCTCGCAGGATGCCCCTCACCCGACATCATCGGGCAGAAATCCGAGTCGCTGCGGGCCACGACAGCGTCCGGAGCCTGGGAGCAGGTCGACGATTGCATCGGTCGCACAGCCGGAACCCCGGAGGTCGAGGGCCCCAGCGTCTTCAAGGCCAACCCTGGTGACGAGAGCGGATACAACTACTTCCTGTGGGTCGACAACTACGGCGGAGTCGGGTACATCCCGCTCGGAACCGACTCGCTGGAGGGCAACATTCAGTGGGACTACCCGGCGGACTTCTCACTCCCCGCGTCACCACGACACGGCTCGGTCCTCGCCATCACCCGCGAGGAGCGTGATGCTCTCGCTGCGAAGTGGGGACCGAACCTGCTCGTGACGAGTGTCGAACCGGTCGAGGTGCAGACGCCCGCCGGCGGGACAGCGGTGGCGCTGCCAGAGACGATTTCGGCGACCTTTGCCGACGGCAGCGCGCGTGAGCTCTCCGTGGACTGGGACTCGGTGACCGCGGCCGACCTCGCTGCACCAGGGATCCTCACGGTACGAGGGGATCTTTCGAACGGCGCGGCGACACGAGCGACCGCGACGGTCACCATCACCGCAGTACCCACGGAGCCCGGCGCGGTCACGCCTGCCCCCAGCCCGTCGACACCCGGCACACCGGGAACCGCCGTCGTGGGGAAGCCGGACACGTCGTCACCGGATTCGATGGCATCGGACCCTGCTCGCTTGGCGCGAACGGGCCTGGAGACACTTCTGCCTTCCGTACTCGGCACGCTCCTGATCGCCGCCGGTGTGCTGGCGATGATCGCTCGGAAACGTCGAGGTTTGATGACGCGCTGACCGTAGGACTCGTTTCGCTCGCGGGAGGCGTGGAGTCCGCGATACGGACCAGGGGGAACCGGTATGACGGTTTCCCCTCGTCGTATCTGCCATCTGATGTGTACTCACCGAGACGGGGCTTGCTCCCCGGCGACGCAGCAGGTGACAGAAAGCAAGGGGCAGTGTCGGAGCTTCGGAGGCCCCGGACGGTCAGGGTTTGAGAGCCCGGCGTGCGCGGTGGCCGCGGCCGGCGTGCGGGTATCAGCCGTCGCCGGCCCGGCGAGGCTGAACGCCCCTGGCGTTCCATACAGATCGGCCGGCACCGTCGGCTAGTTGTAAGTTCCCAGGGACGTCGCGAACACGTCTCAGTGGAATCGGGCGAATCGTTCCTCAATGGTGCGGAGCATGTCACGCCTCTGGCGGTCTGAGCGATCAGAGACGCCACTGTGGTTGATCCATGTCAGATTGCGAACGCCGATCTTGCGGAACGTGCCACGGAAGGCGATTTTCGTCAGGGGGTTACCGAACCACCATCGATAGATGGGTGCCGGCGTGCTCATGACGGTGATCAGGGTGACTCCGGCGAGCCGGGGCAGATTGTTGACGAACGGTTGCCCGGGCTTCGGCTCGTCGTAGACGATTCCTTTGGTAAGTACCCGATCGAAGAACCCTTTCGTCAGAGCTGGCATCGCTTCCCACCAGATTGGGAAAGCAAAGATGATGTGGTCGGCGGCGAGCACGCGCTGCTGGTAGTCCAGCACTTGGGGGTCGATGGCGCGCTTCGTTCGCCAGGCGGACAGGTCCTGAGCGCTCATGACCGGGTTGAACCCGTCCTCGTGCAGGTCGATGGCATCGACCTCGTGCCCCGCGGTGCGGAGTCCGCGTTCCGTGGCCGCAGTTAGCGCAGCAGTGAAACTGCGTCGATGCGGCACGTTCTCGGACGCACGGCGGGTGTATGGGTGGTCGAACACGATCAGTACGCGCATGGTTACTCCTTGATGGTTTGGTACTCAACTAATACCCAAATCAATAGTTGAGTGTCAAATAGTTGCGCGATAAACTTTTGTGATGATGACTGATGCGTCGCTGCCGGAGCAGCTGTGGTTCGAAGTCCGCAAAGCCGCCACCTTGATGGAACGGCGCGCGGAGTCCGTTGTGATGGCGAAGACGGGGGTGACGCTGGGGCTCTTCATGGTGTTGAGCGTCCTGCACGCGCGTGATACGCCGGTCAGTCAACAAGCCATCGCCGACCGGCTCGGGCTGACCAAGGGAACAGTCAGTCGGCTGCTGGAGTCCGCGCGAAGGGAGGGGTATGTGACCTCCGAGGTCGCTGCAGCATCACGCAGAGAGCGCGCAGTCGCGCTCGCCGCATCAGGGCGAGAAGTCGTCGAGGCAGGCGATGCCGCCCTAGCGCTGTCGGATCTTGCCGACTTCGCAGCGAAGGACCCGGCGACGGCACTCGCGGTGATCGGCGGACTGCGGGGCTTCATTGCAAGCATGGAAGTGAATCCATGATGCACCCGAACGCTCCGCTCACCCCTGAGGGGAGGCGGAGACTGGCTGCGCTCATTGTTGACAGTGCGTGGCCGGTGCGCCGCGCGGCCGAGCGGTTTCAATGCTCACCATCGACTGCGTCGAAATGGGACCGGCAGTTCAGAGGCGAAAGCGCCAAGACGACGTCGCCTTGGCGTCGCAGAGTGTCGACTCGACTCCCGAGATCGTCGATTCGATCACTACGTCGTAGTACTTCCAGCGCATGCGTGAGGCAGTGTCACCGCCTTCGGCGAACGGACGTATGAAGTCCTCTCCCATCGAGCGAACCTCAGCCGAGGCGGTGGGCATCTTCTGGAACTCGGCCATCATCGTGGCGTGATCGCGGGGGCCGTCACGTTCGTGCTGCAGCCGGTCGTCATTCATGGAGATGGTGAGCATCGCGTTGTTGAGCAGCACTGCGTAGGCGACATTCGACTGGGCTCCGAACTGAGCGCGGTGAAGGATGGCCATGCCTGCTTCCAGGATGGGGAGCACTGCCGGAATGGTGGGGCCGTGCATCAGCATCCACTTCGCCGTGCCTGGGTAGTCGGCTGCACAGCGGCCAGCGGAGTGCAGCAGCGTGCGGAACCAATGCTGCCAGGGAAGCTCGCTGCTCGGCATCGTGATCTGTCCGAGCATCCGCTCGACGACTCCGCGCGACAGCAGGTCTTTCCCGCCAACATGGTGGTAGATCACGGAGGGAGCCACGCCGAGGCGGCTTGCGAGATCGCGCAGAGACCAGGTCATCAAGTGTGAAGTACGGGTCAGCTCGGCAGCAGCATCGACGACGCGGTCCGGCGTGAGGCCGAGGTGGAACGGTGCTGGATCGGATGTGTTCACCGTGGGTCCTTCTGGTGGGATGCGCACGAGCTGTCGCGCGTTGGAATCGTGGGGTCGTTGCTGACAACTTCGCATACAGATTAGAACACCGTTCGGTAATTATGTGATAATCCTTCTCAATAACGTTTGGAGGTAGCGATGATTGGACAGCGCATGCGGGTGTCGCCCGAAGGAGCGCAGGAGTCGTTCTTCGCGCCGGTTCGCCATCGACTGGCCGGGATCGTCGCGTTGAGTGCGATCGGGGCGATCAGCGGAGTGATCCCGTTCATCGCGATCGTCGAACTCGCCCGCACCTTGTTGCCCGCGTCCTCGAGCGGAGCAGTCGATGCCGGCCGGGTGTGGTTGATCGCAGTCGTGGCGTGTGTGGCCCTGGTGGTGAGTTTCGGAGCGGCATTCCTCTCTGGACTGGTGAGCCACTTCGCGGACGCTGAGCTCCAGTTGTCACTCCGCAAGCGAATCGTGCGGCATCTGCAGCGGCTGCCGCTGGGGTGGTTCGATCAGCGCTCTTCGGGAACGGTGCGGAAGCTGGTGGAGAACGACGTTGTGGCCCTGCACCAGCTTGTGGCCCACACTGTTCACGATGTGGTTACGGCCGTCACCGTCGCAGCGATCAGCGTCGCCTATCTGTTCGTCGTGCAATGGCAGTTGGCTGTCGCTGCTCTCGTCCCGTTGATCCTCACGGCAATCCTCTACCCCCTCATGATGCGCGGGGGTGCCCAAAAGTACCTGCAGTACGACGAGTCCACGGCCCGGTTGTCTGGCGCCACCGTCGAATTCGTGCACGGGATTGCCGTGGTGAAGCGGTTCGGTCAAGTCGGGCGCAGCCACCGACGCTATCGGGAAGAGACGCAGAAATATGTGCGATTCGTCGGGGAGTGGGTTCGTGCCACTGCGGTCTTGTTCACCGTCATCGAACTACTCACGTCCCCTGTCGTGGTTCTCCTTTGGATACTGGCATGCGGACTCTCGCTGGTAGATGGAGGAGTGGCGAAGCCGATCGACATTTTGCCCGGACTTCTGCTGAGCCTCGGTCTGACAAGTCCACTGATGAAGCTCGGGACGTCCGCGCAGTTCTTGAGGACTGCAACGAAAGCCCAACAGTCGCTGGGCGAGTTCTTCAGGCTCCCGCCAGTCCCGCGTCCCGAGCAGCGACTCGTGCCGCGCGGGAACGACGTCGATTTCGACCACGTCTCGTTCAGTTATGACGGTGAGCATCCAGTCCTTCACCAGGTCGCGGCAACGTGCGCGCCGGGAACGGTGACGGCGTTGGTCGGGGCATCGGGTTCCGGGAAGTCGACGCTAGCGAAGCTGGTGCCACGTTTCTACGACGCACAGCGCGGTCGAGTCACCGTCGGGGGAGCCGATGTACGGCACGTCGCGGCGGCTGACCTGTACGAGTCCGTGGGCTTCGTCTTGCAGGACGTGCAACTGCTGCGCGCGAGCCTGCGCGACAACATCCGCCTCGCTGACCCCCAGGCCTCGGACGAGGCGGTCGTAGCCGCCGCACGCGCCGCGCAGATCCATGACCGGATCATGCAGTTCGACCACGGCTACGACACTGTCGTGGGGGAGGAGGCACACCTTTCCGGCGGAGAGGTGCAACGGGTCACGATCGCGCGCAGCCTGTTGGCAAACACTGCCGTGCTCGTGCTGGACGAGGCAACGGCCTTCGCGGATCCCGACTCCGAAGCGGCGATTCAGCGAGCCCTCTCAGCCCTTACCGCGAATCGGACCGTCCTGGTGATCGCGCATCGACTCCACACGATCATCGGCGCCGATCACATCCTCGTGCTTGACGACGGCCGCATCGTGGAGCAAGGCACGCACGCAGACCTCATCGCCGCCGGAGGCCGATACGCCCGGATGTGGACGGACTATCAGGCAAACCACACCCGGTCTCTCCCCGAACCTCGGCAAGCTCCTTCGGAAGGACGACTCTGATGATCCGACAACTGCTTCGCTACTCGTCGCCGACGGCGCAACGCCTCCTTCGCGCGGAACTGATGTTCATCGTCGCGACCGCGGTGCTGCAAGGCATCGCCTTCCTGCTCCTCGTCCCGCTACTCAGAGCTCTCCTGGTCGGCGACATGGAGGCCTCGGCCCGGTGGCTGATCGCCGTCGTCGGAGTCTGCATCGGCTATGTGATCACGACCTGGTTCTCGAGCCAGATCGGCATGAAGGCCAGCACCGAGTTGCTTGATTCCCTGCTGACACGATTGGGCGACCGTCTCGTCGAACTTCCCGTCGCATGGTTCAGCACTGACCGATCGGGGCTCCTCGCCGGGCTCGCGACCCAGGGGGCCATGTTCGTTTCGAACACGCCTTACGCGATTCTGCGTCAGATCCTTACCGGGTTCATCACTCCGGGCACGGTGCTGATCGGGATGTACTTCTTCGACTGGCGCCTCGCCTTGGCGATGACCGTCATGGTGCCCGTCTTGATCTTCGGCTATCGAAGGCTGCAGACGGCGATCGGTCGAAGCGACGCCATCCACTCCGACGCCGTCGATGATGCCTCCGGTCGCGTGATCGAGTTCGCGCGTGCGCAGCCGGCGCTCAGAAGCGCGGGTGACGCCACGATCGCCGATCGGCTCGTGGACGAAGCCCTGCAGAACCAGCACCGCGCCTACCGCGGATTGCTCATCTCCGGAGGTGCCGGTATGGCCACTTTCGCTGGTCTCGTGCAGCTCTCGCTGACCCTGCTGCTGGTCGTCGGCGCCTATCTCGCTGTCGGTGGTTCCGTCGATGTGCCCACACTGATCGCCGTGCTCGTGCTGGGGGTGCGGTTCAACGAACCGATCGTGTCCGCTGGTGACCTCGGCGGCGGAGTTGCCGTCGCCCGAACGACCCTCGACCAGTTCGACCGCCTCGCCGCGGTCTCTGCGCTGTCCGAACCTGAGTCGCCTCGTGTCCCTGATGGCTGGGACGTCGCCTTCGACGGCGTCACGTTCGGCTATGGGGACGTCCCGGTCTTGCGGAACCTCTCGTTCACCGCCCCGTCCGGCGGCATGACGGCCATCGTCGGACCATCAGGTTCGGGAAAGACGACGATCACGAGACTCATCGCGCGTTTCTATGATCCCGTGCATGGCGCGGTGTCGATTGGCGGGGTTCCGATTCCGGAGCTGGGCACGGCTATCGTCGAGGCCGCAGTCGCCCCGGTCTTCCAGGACGTCTACCTGTTCGACGACACCATTCTCAACAACATCTGGATCGGCAACCCCGACCTCGCCCGTGAGGATGTCATCGCCGCCGCGACGCGCGCACGGGTCGACGAGATCGCCGCGAGGCTCCCCGGGGGCTGGGACGCGCCGGTCGGCGAAGGAGGGTCGAATCTCTCAGGAGGCGAGCGGCAACGGGTCTCCATCGCTCGTGCGCTCCTCAAGGATGCTCCGATCGTCCTGCTCGACGAGGCCACCGCGGCTCTCGATATCGGCAACGAGATCGCGATCGGTGCCGCCATCGATGCGATTCGGTCCGAGCGGACACTGATCATCGTCGCTCACCGTCTTCAGACGATCATGACCGCCGACCAGATCATCATGCTCGACGGTGAGGGCGGCATCCGCGAGAGCGGAACCCACGAACAGCTCCTCGCCGCTGATGGGCCGTACGCGCGGTATTGGAAGGAACGCGTCGAGGCTGCCAGCTGGCAACTCGCGCCACCGCGATGACCTCGGTGCCCCTGTACCCTCGCGCGTCACGTCGAGAGTGTCGGCAATGGCGGACTGCGGAAGGTGGGCAGCGTCATCGCGATGATCGCCGTGAGTAACGCGACGGCCGCGGCGATGAGCAACGCTGTGCTGACATCGATCGTGTCGGCGAGGAGACCTGCTGCGCCGGCGCCGAGTGGCTGGCCACCCCATGCGATCATCCGAGCGGTGGTGTTGACGCGACCCTGAAGGCCGGCGGGCGTGAGCGTCTGGCGGACGATGATGCCGTTGAGGGAGACCGTCGTGGTGCCGATCTGCCAGGCGACGAGCGTGGCGCACCCGAGGGCGAAGGATCCAGCGACGCTCCATCCCGCGATGCCGAGTGCCGAGAGGACGAGCCCGGCCGCGGTAATGACGCCCGTCCGGATGCGCCGTTGGAGTCGACCGATGAGCCAGGACGAGGCGAGGGCGCCGACCGCACTGGCGCCGAACAGGACACCGATGGCTGGTGAGTCCGTGTCCAAGCCGAGCGTTCTGACGGCGGCGACGATGAGGAGGCCGGACACCGCGCCGCCCGCGAGGCTGTTGCCGATGCCGAGGAGAGTGAGGTCGCGGATGATGGGAACTGAACGGATGTAGCGGAGTCCTTCCAGGATGCCGTCCCTGAGCCGTCCCCGCGCAGCGCCGTCGGACTCGGGACGCCCGTCGAGCACGGCGATACGGGAGAGGAGCAGTGCGCCGACGAGATACGACGCGGCGTCGATCAGGAGGACGGCCGGCCCGCCCGTGGTCGCCGCGATCAGTCCTCCGAGTGGCGGTCCGGCGATCCCGATGAGTGTGCTGACAGTCATCATGCGGGCGGTCGCCGCGGCGATTCCGGTTCGCCCCACGATCGCCGGGATGGCGCCGAAACTCGCGGCGTCGAAGAAGACGAACGCGATCGAGGTCGTCAGGCCGACGAGGACGAGGTGTGCCGGAGTAACGGCGTCGAATATGGCCGCCATCGGGACGCTTGCTGTGGCTAGAGCGCTGATGACGCTCGACCCGGTCAGCGTGGAGCGGGGGCTCCAGCGGTCGACGAGCGCACCGACGGGAAGGCCGAGCACGAGGTAGGGAACCGCTTCGACGGCGGCCAGGAGTCCCGCGAGGGCGGCACTGCCGGTGAGCTGGAAGAGCATGAGGGGCAGTGCGACAGCCGTGAGGGCATTACCGGTCCAGGAGATGCCGCGGGACCAGAGGTAGACGCGGAGCATCAGTGCGGAAGCGGGGTCGGGCGGCGGACCGCATGGATCGGACGCCGTCCGCCGAGGAACGGCCATGCGTGGGGTGCGTTCGAGATACGCCCGGGCACGAGCATCCTGACGACGTGGAGCCCGTGCGGTCGGACATCGTCGGTCGTGAGATCGACGGTGATGACCCGCTCGCCCTGTCCGGAGAAGTGGGCGAGGAGGTGTTCGAGGTCCGGACCAGGGCGGACATCGCCCAGGCGGATTGTTCCGATGAGGCTGCGGTCGAGCTCGTCCGTGAAGCGCCCTTGGATCGTCGGGTCGAGGTGCAGCTGGAGGTGACAGCCGTAATCGAGGACGTCCGAGAGGTCCTCGGCGTACGAATGGGAGTAGCGACGGTCGGGGCGGTGTGGTGCCAGCGGGCTTCGCGGGTCCGTTGCGACCTCGGCGTACGGTCCCGCGGCTTCGTCGAGGTCCGCGACGAAGAGTTGCAGCTGCAGGGCCTCGCCGAGCGCCTTCAGCGCACTCGCCTCGGGGTCCGAACCCGTGCCGACGCCGAGCGTCAGGTACTCGGTGCTGCGGTCGTGCAGGAGGGCGCCGATGACGGGCACCCCGGTGTCCGTCGGGAAGAGCAGCCAGCGCGGCTGGAGGAGCCCACGCGGTCCTGCAGCGAAGGTGTCGAGCCATCTGGGCACCCGCAGTTCCAGCATGCCGCTCCCGCCGACCCAGGCGCGGGTCATCGCATCGCGTTCGACGATCTCACGGAGACCGCCGAAGCGCGCAGCGTCGAGCGAGCGCTCGGTGGCGAGGCCGGCCTGCATGACCGGGTGGAGCAGCGGTCTCGCCTGGAGGCTGTAGGAGACCCATACCGACGCCGCAGGGACGAGCACCTCGCTGCCGTTCGCGTCGTGGCCGATCGTCCAGTCGGTCACCGTGTCCGACGTGAAGTGGGACCTGGCCGGGAGTGCCAAGTCCTCGGGGTCGACGTGATCGACCCCGTCCAGGTCGCGGGCGCTGGAGCGCACGAGTGGTCCGGTGACGAGGTTGCCACAGTACCGTTCGACCGCCTCCCCGATCGCGGCCCCGAACATCGCCGCACCGTCGCCGAACGCGTACCCGGCACCGCTCGAATCTGAGCGCCATTGGGCGAACGCGGCGGTGTCGGAGAGGACGGCGTGCAGGAGCCCGAACGGTTCTGGGAAGTGAGCGGGGACACTTCGTGGTTCCACGGCGCGGATCACTCCGGTGCGCGCGTTGACGAGAGGTGCGAGGGCGGGAGGCAGGTCGAAGGACATCGGTGATCCCATCAGGCGAGGGGGAGGGGGAGATGCGTCAGTTCTGTTGTCGAGGCGGGTTGACGGTCCCAACCGAGGGCGCGGGGCAGGCGTAGGTAGCGATCGGAGCCGCGAAGCGGGAACGCCGGGGGTCCGTTGCCGACGAGCCCCGCTGCGACGACTCGCACGACGACGAGCCCGCAGCTGCGGATGTCTTCCGTCGTGACGTCGACCGAGATCATACGTACGCCGCGGTCGGTGAGCATTGCCACGCGATCTCCTGTGATCGGGGTGAGCGAGCCGAGATCGTGGCGCCGGTCGGGCCGGAGACGGGGGAGGGCCGCCGAGGCCATTCGAGGGTCCAGGTACAACTGGGCGATGGAGGGGAGGTCCGAAAGGGTGCTGAAGTCCTCCGGTACGGCGTCCCGGTAGCTTCGATCGGCACGGTAGGGCAGAAAGACGTGGGCTTCGATCGCGTCGGCGCGCATCGCACGCCAGACCTCCGACTCGGGATCGAGGAGCTGCCGGGTGATGCGGTGGAGGCCGAGGGCCTCCATGACGGCTTTCCGCGCGGCCGACCTCGGGTCGCTCCGACAGGCGCTGCCGAACGCAAACAGTCCATCCTGCTCAGGATCGCCGTCCTCGATGACGGCAGCGACGACCCGGCCGGGGAGGTCGGTGGGTATGTGAAGTAGCCGCACGTCGAGGCATGTCTTCCCGAGCATGCCGCGGACGACGCCACCGTCGTCGAGTTCGTGCGTCGAGGCGCCGGAGGCCCACCAGACGGTCGTCGCGTCGCGTTCGATCAGCTCGTCGATGGCGCCGGTCTCCGCGCTCGCGCGGTCCTGCCCGGCCGCGATCCCGGAGTACATCAACGAGTGCGTCGAGCGCTCCCCGGGCCGGTTCGACGCCCGCGTCTCCAGGTAGACGAGCGACGCCGGTACCCACACCTCGCCACCGGTGCGCACGTCGCGACCACGGGCCCACCGGACCGGGAGGTCTCTGGTGAACGGCGTGAACGGAAATCCGGGGAGCTGGTACTGCTCGGGTGTGTACAGGGCGAGCGTCTGCGGGTCCAGTGCATCCTCGCCACGGCGCGCGTGATCGTCCCAGCTGCAGTAGGTGAGGTCCGCGGGTACGGCGTTGCCGCAGTACCGTTCCACGGCTTCACCGATCGCGGCACCGCGGGCGGCGTCAAGATCGCCGAGGGAGGCTCCGAACCCGAACCCGTCGGCCCGCCACGCTGCGAAGCGCTCGGTGTGCGCGACCGTCGCTCCGTGCGAGCGCCAGAACGAAGGATCGTCCACCGATGGGGGCTGCGCTTGCGTCGAGGTGAGGATCCCGGTGCGCGGGTCGATGAGGCGGTCGACGTCGATCATGCGACGGTCCCGTCAGCGTGGCCGACCGCGGGCAGGATCAGGCGGCCTCGGTCGACGGTCTGGACGATGAGACGCGGGAGGCTGTCGGTCCCGGTCCGGTAGCGATCCGCGGTGCCGGTGTTCCTGGCGAGTCGCGGAAGGTCCGCAGCCGTCAGTTCAAGGACGAGCGAGTGTCCATGTTGCAGCTGGATCGACAGGGGACCGAGAGGGAGATGCAGGCGCACCTCGGTCGTGTCGGTGCTGGCTTCGGTCACGGCGAGTTCGACAGCAGGACCGCTCTCCGACACGAGGAGGAGCCGGAGGATCCAATCACCTACGTCCGCATCGCATCGGCCCTCGAGATCCACGGAGCCCCACCCCACGAACCTGGTCGCTGCAGTGGGGATCGGCCACCGGACGGCGTCGGCGCGCGCGAACAACGGGCTGCGATCCACCGCTTCCGCCCGGCTTGGGAAGGGGGATCGCGGATCGCTCTCCAGGACCGCAGCTCGGAGTTCGTGCACGTCCGAGGTGCTTGCCGGAGGCCAGCGGTCTGCGGTGTCCCAGGTGTCCGCCCCCATGACGAAGGTGTCGGCCCGCCGGAGCGGGAGGCGTCCGGTCAGGGCGTCGTCGATCCAGGTCAGCAGCTCGGTCGACCAGGCGATCCGTGATGCCTCGCCGTGGTCGAGTTCGCCCACCCGGGTTCCGACGGAGAACACCAGGTCGTGCAACCATGGGCCGACCAGGAGTCGCTTCGGCGTGACGGCGTCTCCGACGAGCTCCCAGTGTCCGAGGGTCCCGTCGACCAGCAGGTCGTGCCAGCCGCCGACGTGCAGACTCGGCGCACGGACGGCCGCGAGGTCGGATGCGGTGATCTCCTCACCCGTCAGCGCTTCCGGTCCCGCCACGATCACGGCATTCCAGCCGGGCAGAGCGACGCCGAGTCGATCGGCGATTTCGACGACAGGGAGGTGGTCGAGCAGGGTCGGATCCTCCCGGAAGACGATCGCGGATAGACCTTCCCTGCTCGTCCGGGCGTCTGCACGCTCGGCCCACCAGGCGGCGTGCTCGCCGAGGCGAAGGATGCCTGACGGCGAGAACTTGGTGCGTGCGAGCGACATCGATGGACCGAGGCTGACGATCGCAGCGGTCTCGTCAGGACGTTCGACGGCCATCGCCCAAGCGGTGTAGCCCGCGTAGGAGCCACCGATCACGATGATCCGTCCGTCGCTCCAAGCCTGCGCCGTGATCCAGTCCACAAGGTCGGCGCCGTCGGCCCGCTCGTTCCGATACGGGTCCCAAGTGCCATCGGAGTCGTAGCGACCGCGGACGTCTCCGACGACGAACGCGTAGCCGCGCGCGGCCCACCCTCGGCCCTCTTCGAGATGCTTCGAGCGACCGTACGGGGTCCGCAGCACCACGGTCGGTACCCGGTCTGCGGTCGGCGGTCGATGGACATCGTAGGCGAGGGCCGTACCATCGGCGGCGATCAGCCGCTGGTTCGCGAGGATCACAGCGAGGCCACTGCGGGAAGCGGGAGCACGGGGTGGTAGCGCAGCAAGCCATCCGCGCGGATCTCGACCTCCGTCGTCGCGTTCGGCACTTCGGTTCCGGACGCCCACGCGAAGAGGTCCGCGGCGATGATCGCAGCGGCGATCCCGGCTCTTCCGGGTGTTGCACGGAGCGGCACGGTCGGGAGGCCGTCGAGATGGGTCCAGAGCCCCTCGAGTTCGTCGAGGAGCGGGTCCGCGGCCCGTCGGCGCCCGCGATAGTCGAGATAGGAGGCGGCGTGGGGACCCGCACTGAACGGACCGACGAAGAGTGCGAGGCCATCGTCGTGGCAGCGGTGCAGGGGGATTCCGCTTGCGGCGAGTCCCGTCCAGTGCCGGTCTCGGAACCACGGTTCGACGGACACGACGGCGTCCGGCTCGGCATCGCCGATGAGCACTTGGACCAACCCCGACTGCGCGTCCAGTGCCAGTTGCAATGCGTCGGTCACAGCACCCCGTCCCAGGATCCGGACCTGCTTCGGTGTCACCTGTGCCTCGGTCCGTGCGGGATCGTCGATCAGTGCGCCTCGATGGCGAAGCTGTTGCTCGAGCGCCTCCGCGTCCGGTCCGAGCGAGGCCAGGTCGGTGCCGGACGAGATTGCGTTCGCAATCACCGACAAGCGGTCATCCGGTCCGTCGATCCGTTGATACCGTCCGCCAGGTTCGGCCAGTCGCCACGAGTCGGGCGCTGTGGCGTAGAGGTGGTATCCGGGGGCGAGGCGGGTCATGACATGGGGCCTTCCGACGACGGGGTGAAGTGGTTCGTTCGAGTGCAGAGCGGTGGTCGCCGCGCCGAAGCACGACGACCACCGGGTTCTCACTCCGCGTCGAACGCGAAGGGGTTGTGCACGAGAGCGTTCGTGCCCGGACCCTGTGGCGCGCTGAGCACACCGGCGGGAGCGATCGTCTCGAACGCGAACGGGTTGTGCACCAGCGCGTTCGTACCCGGACCCTGAGGTGCACTGAGCACTCCGGAGGCGGCGATCGGTTCGAGGGTGATGTTCTGCATGACATCGTCCTTTCTGTATTGAGAACCATTCTCAATTAACTCGACCCTAGAGAGCGTTCGTTGATTTCGCAACCGAATCGTCGGTTCGCTTCCCCCTCGCTTAATGAGTATGGTTCTCAATACGCGACGTGCTGTCGCGACGGAAAGGCATCAGATGCATGATCGACGGGCACCCTTCGCGAGCAGACCACGCACCCGGATCCTCTTGGTCGTCCTGGTCGTGTCCCTCGTCGTCCTGGGCGGGACTTCGATGGCTGTCGGATCCGTCGGGGTCACGCTCCCCGAGGTGATCGGCGTGATCCTGGCGCACCTCCGAGGAGGGCCGAGCGCCACGGGAGCGGTCGATCAGATCGTCTGGGACGTCAGGGCACCACGCACCATCCTCGCGACGGTCGCCGGGGGCGGGCTGGCGATCGCCGGCGCGGTGATCCAAGCGATCGTCAGGAACCCACTCGGGGATCCATCACTGATCGGGGTGACGCCAGGTGCGTCGCTCGGCGCCGTGGCGGTGATCGTCATGGGCGGCGGAGCACTCGGCGGCTTGCCCCTGACGATGGCCGCGTTCATCGGCGCTCTCGTGACCTTCGGCGTGGTGTTCCTGCTCGGGCGGTCCTCGGGCCGCATCCCTCCGACCCGGCTCATCCTCGCGGGCGTGGCCATTGGCTACCTGGTGTCCTCGATGACCTACTTCCTGCAGACCATCGCCACACCGAACCAGGTCCAGCGCGTGCTGTTCTGGAGCCTCGGCAGTGTGGGCGGCGCGGACTGGGGTGTGCTCCCGATCCCGGTGGTCATCGTCGTGCTCGGGACCGCATGGCTCCTTGTCAACGCCGTCGCGCTGAACGCCGTCGTCGGAGGCGATGATCTCGCTGCGTCACTCGGGATCGACGTGCCACGGCTGCAGATGACGCTCCTGGTTGTGGTCGCCGCCATGACCGGTTCGCTCGTCGCCGTAGCCGGTGGCATCGCGTTCGTCGGCCTCGTCGTCCCGCACATCGCACGTCTCCTCGTTGGCGCGGACCACCGCCGCATGCTGCCGGTGACGGCCGTCCTCGGCGCGATCTTCCTGCTGCTCGCGGACCTCGCAGCGCGGACCGTCCGTGCTCCTGCCGAGCTGCCGATCGGCGTCATCACCGCAGCCGTGGGCGCGCCGTTCTTCCTCTGGTTGCTCACATCGGGCAGGACGACGCGCGCCGTTCGTGCGCCCTTGACGGGTGCGCCAGCACTGCGGAAGGCGTTGCGCTGATGCGGGTCGAGGTCGACCAGGTCAGCATCGACGTCCACGGCTCGACTCTGGTCGACTGCGTGTCCTTCGTCGCGCCTGCGGGTGCGACTGTCGGATTGCTCGGCCCCAACGGCTCAGGGAAGTCAACCCTGCTGCGGGCCGTCTACCGTGCCCATCGTCCGGCGTCCGGCTCGGTCCGCATCGGCGGGGAGGACGTCTGGTGCCTTCGCGCGCGTGAGGCCGCCCATCGAACCGCGGTCGTCTTGCAGGAGGAGCAGCGCGAGTTCGAGTTCTCGGCTCGCGAAACGGTCGAACTCGGGCGCATCCCGCATCGACGACCTGGCCGTCGCACCCAGGGCTCGGATGAGGAGGCCGTCGGCCGCGCGATCGAGCTGTGCGGGATCGGCGAGTACGCGGACCGCCCGCTCGGATCACTCTCAGGCGGTGAACGACAACGTGTGGCCGTTGCGCGGGCCATCGCGCAGGAGACCCCGGTGCTCGTGATGGACGAGCCGACGAACCACCTCGACGTCCTCGCGCAGATCGAGCTGCTCGAGCTCGTGTCCGGGCTCGCGACGACCACCATCGTCGCACTCCATGATCTCGGGCTCGCGGCCGCGTATTGCGACCACCTCGTGGTGCTCGACCGTGGCCGTGTGGCGGCGTCCGGTCGTCCCGAGACGGTGATGACTGCGGCGCTCATCGCCGAGGTTTACGGAGTCACCGCCGAGATCGGCGTGAACCCGCTCACCCAACGTCTCGCCGTACACCTCGGCGCGGCAATCCCCAGAACCATCACGAATCCCGTGGTCCAGCCCGCGGGACGAAAGGAACCCCGACATTCATGAACCTCCACCCGAAACGCGCTGCCGCCAGCTTGGCCATCCTCGTTGCGACACTGATCACGTCCGCAGGGTGCGCGAGCGGAAGCACACCCGTCTCGACCGCCGCCGCTGCGACCGGGGAAGCATACCCCGTCACCGTGTCCAGCTGCGGAGCCGACTACACCTACGATCATGCACCGAAACGGGTGCTGCTGGGGGCTCCGGGTGTCATCGACACCCTCGACGCTCTCGGTGTCGGAGACCGAGCGATCGGCTATGCACTGGCCGACCTCGATAGCGGTGAAGCCAAGGCCCATCCGAAGCTCACGCACAACACCACCGATTGGACGCCCAGCAAGGAGTATCTCGTCGGCGCCGCTCCAGACCTGTTCATCGCAAACGACGAGCAGCAGTTCTCCGGAGATGGCGCTGCCGGACTCGATGACCTCCGAACACTCGGGTCCGGTCTGTACGTGCTCGGCGACTACTGCGCCGGCGCATCCGCAAAGCCATCGGTCGACGCTGTGTACGACGACATCGATGCGCTCGGTGCCATCTTCGACGTCCCGCAGCGTGCGAAAGCGTTGAATGACAAGCTGCGGGGCCGCGTCGCCGCAGCAGCCGCGTTGCGCGGCGACCAGCAGCTGAGAGTAGCCTCGGTGACCATCGCTGACGGGACGGTCTACGCCCTCACCGGCGCCGGGTACCAGGCGGTCCTCAATGCCCTCGACCTGAAGAACGTCTTCTCTGACGCGGGCGCGAACTTCACCCAGATCAGCCGTGAAGACGTCATCACCGCGGACCCCGACGTCATTTTTGTCACCTATGCAGGCGAGGGGGAGAAGGATGCGGCGATCGCATCTGCTAAGTCATTGTTCGCGGGGTCCCGGGCTTCCGAAGACGGGCGTGTCTTCGGGCAGGACGAGAACGCCTTCCAGGCCGGTGGTGTCCGCATCATCGGGGTTGTTGAGCAGGCGGCGAAGGACGCCTTCGCCGACTGAACCTGGCTCGACACGCGAGCGTGAGTTTCCGAGGTACTGCGTCGCGTAGCTCGGAGTCGCGCAACAGGTCATCCCGCGTCGGCGCTGGGCAATCGCCGCGATTTGCCCGCCAGGCGCGGCGTCCATCGTGTTCGGAATGGTCCCCAGTAACGCGCTTCCACGTGATCAGGTCTCATCGCCCCGAAATCGACGGTCGGCGAATTCGTCCAGCTCTCGGTGCCATCCGGCCTTTCGGCGGTCGTTGGCGAAGCTTGCATCGATGCCGGTCCTGACCAGAGGCCGGAGGTCCGCGCGTCCCAACCGGAACGCGTCCCGCACGCGGCGGTACTCGTCTGAACATCCGGGGGCCGTCGCTCCGAACCGTCATGGCGGCCATTGAGCTCTTCACACACATCGACAGGCTCAGAACTGGACTCTTCATCGACCCAGTGCCCGTAGAAACGAGCAGTGTTGGATGCGTCCCCGTGCAGAACCACCCTCAGCTTGCACCCGCTCCCCGGCTGGCATGTCTGCTTGCCCGCGTTTCCGACTGACCCTCCGGTCGTTGTTCGACGCGTGAATCACAATTCTACGACTTGTAGAGTTACTTGTAGCGCCTGCGTGGAGGTCCTCACGAAGCCCGCGACGCTCCGGTGCAAGCCCTGATGCCGTCCCCTCGGAGAAAGTTGTCTGTAGATGCCCTGTGATCGTTTAGCGGCCGCTCGGCGACGCACCTCCGGGCTGTTCGGACGGTGCCCGATGCCCATCCTCGTGGGTGTTCTCATCGCGGTCATCGTCGTCAGCGCGGTCGTCGCCATCGGTGTCGGAGCAGTTCCGATCACGCCCGGCGAGGTGCTGAACGCGCTCGGGGCAGGGGTGCAAGGTCGCGGTTCTGGCGCGACGGACTTCATCGTCTGGCAGCTCCGAACCCCTCGCCTGCTCGAAGCCCTGCTCGTCGGGGCGGGCCTTGCCACCGCCGGTGCGCTCGTGCAGGTTCTCGTCCACAATCCCATCGCGGACCCGTACACTCTGGGGCTGTCCTCCGGTGCATCTCTGGGCGCGGTGGCCATCCTGACGAGCATCGGTATCGGAACCTCCACCGGCTTGAGCCTCCCGATCGGGGCGTTCACCGGCGCCGCTATCGCCGGGGTGATCGTCTTCCTGTTCGCGACCTCGTCGTCAGGCATCAATGCAGGCCGCCTGGTCCTGGTCGGCATCGCGATCGGGCAACTGCTCTCCGGGCTCACGTCGTTCCTGGTCCTCCGCACGGGTGACAGCGACGCGACACAGCAGGTCATGTTCTGGCTGCTCGGGAGCCTCTCCGGCGCCACCTGGCAACTCCTCGGTATTGCGACGCCGCCCGTGGTCCTGATGTTCGTCGCCCTGGCGTTCCTCACCCGCCGCCTCGATCTGCTTTCCTTGGGAGACGCGACGGCGTCTGCGCTCGGCATCCATCCCGGACGCACCCGAATCCTCGTCTTTGCCCTCGCGGCCGTCCTGACTGGCACCGTCGTCGCGATCTCCGGAACCATCGGCTTCGTCGGGCTCGTGATACCGAATCTGGCCAGGATGCTGGTCGGCGGCAGGCATCGGAGGCTGTTGCCCATCTCGGCACTCCTCGGCGCCCTCCTCATGCTCCTGGCGGATACCGGGGCTCGAACGCTCCTCGCACCGACCGAGTTGCCGGTCGGCATCATCACCGCGCTCGTCGGTGTTCCGGTGTTCGTCGCCGTCGTCAGAAAGGCCGGTGTGCGGTCATGAGCGCCATCACCGTGAGGTCATTGGCCGTCACATTCGGCCGACTGGAGGTTCTCCACGACATCGATGTCGACGTCCCCGCGGGGAAGTTCACCGCCCTCGTCGGGCGGAACGGCAGTGGGAAGTCGACCCTGCTCGGGGCTTTCGCCGGGGGCACGGGCAAGACGCGTGGAACGATCCGAGTGGGAACCGAAGACCTACTCGCCCTCCGTCCAGCCGAGCGCGCGAGGCGAATCGGAGTCCTTCCGCAGGACGCGCTCAGCGGTGTCGAGCTCACGGTCGCCGAGGTGGTCGAGTTGGGGCTTCCGTCCGAGCGATCGCGTGTGCTCGCCGGCCGTGACCGGCGCGATGCCCGTGCGGCTGTCGATCGAGCGCTCCTGAGTGTCGGCGCCCTGGGACTCGCTGAACGCTCGCTCTCAGCGCTTTCGGGTGGAGAACGGCAGCGAGTCCTCCTCGCTCGTGCGGTCGTCGGCGACCCCGACGTCCTCGTTCTCGATGAGCCGACCAACCACCTCGATCCTGGCCATCAGTTCGACGTACTCAGCCTCGCCTCGTCCTCCGGCGCCACGGTCATCGCGGCCTTGCACACGCTCGACCTCGCCATCCAATTCGCCGACCATCTCGTCGTGCTCGACGCCGGGACGATCGTCTCCGCAGGTCCGCCGACCGAGGCTCTGACCGAAGAGGTCCTCACATCGATCTTCGGCGTGCGGGGTGCCTACCTCCCCGCGGCTCGGGGGAGGCGGCCGCATCTCACGCTCGATCAGCTCGACCCCGGACGTGCGGTAATGATCTCAGACCGGTGAGCGTTCCGCCGACGTCTGCGCTGCGCGGATTACGAGGCCGCAACCACCTCGTCGGCGATCGCTCGAATCACGTTCACGTTCAAGAGCCCTGGCGACAGCAATGCGCCGGAAGGCACGACGACGACATGGCGGTTCTTCACCGCTGAACTTTCCCGGAGGAGCGGACTGTCGAGGATCGCGTCGCGGAAGTCCGCGTCGCTGAGCTTGGTGAATCCGGATGCCGCGACGATCACCTCCGGATCCGCTTCCGTGAGCGCTTCGGCCGAGAGTGTCACGAAGTCCGACCGCTGGTCTCCGGCGATGTTCTCTCCGCCGGCAAGGGTGAGGACCCCGTTCGCAAAACTGGACTCACCCCGAACCGCGATACCCGCGCCGCCGTCCGGCACGGCGAAGACGGTGACGATCCGGACAGGTTCATCCCCGAGATCCGCGGTCGCCGCCGCGACCTCCTGCTTGAGTTCATCAACCAACGCCTCTCCGCGGTCGGCGACGTCGAAGACCTGAGCGAGGGCGGTGATGTACCGGTAGGTCGCGTCGATCCCGGTGGTGATACCGCCTTCCGTGACGCCGCAGGCGATCAGGGCGCTCGCGCCATTCTCAGCGAGGTCAGAGGCGGTCGGATTCCCCTGGAAGCCACCGATCTCCAATGCGGACATCCCTGTGACCAGATCTGGGTTCGCGGCGATCACCGCCTCCTTGTTACCGGTGCCTTGGTCGAGGACCGGTACCGACTCGAGACCTGCGCGAAGCTCGCCGTCGTAGTCGGCGATGAACTGGGGAGCCGCAGTGCCGACCAGACGGTCCTGTAGCCCGAGGCGGATCATGATCGCCGCGGCATTCGAGTCCATGGTCACCACCCGTTCCGGCGGGCTCTCGATCGTCACGGTCGCTGGGCAGTCCGACGATGCCGGCTCCGACGGCCCCTGGGTCGGATCTGTTACAGCGGTGGCCGTTGGAGCCACCGAGCACCCGGCCAGTGCGACCAACGTGCCCACGAGGGCGGGCAGAACAAGCAAGCGTCGACGCGACATGCAACCTCCTGAGTAGAAGCCAACTCTACATAACGTAGAGGACCATGTTTGTCGCGATCTACTTTGCGATCATCTCGGTCGACTAGTCCCTCGACGAGGCTGCTTCTCGCACCTCCTTCGAAGGCGCCGACTCAGCGCGCGCAGCTCGTGGATGGAGTCGCAGAGCTCGTCTCTCAGCGACGATGGCTGATCAACCTCGCCACGTTCCGGCGACCGCAGTCCGATAAGTGCAATGAACGATGCGAGGACAGCCACTTGAGTGAAGGCCAGTGCGTAGGCGATCATGATGGGCTCACCGATTCAACAGGGGAGATAGAAGACGCCCTCGGCGCTGACGGAGGGGCGCGCGTCGGCTCGTCGTTGCGTTGCCCTGACATGATTCGGGGACAGCTGCAGTAAGCGATCAGATCGGGCGACCAGGCCGGCGCTGCTACGAAGCTCAGCGATGCGAGCCAACGCCATCGAGACCTGGTGATGCCCGCACACACGGGCTGCGCTGTCGTCAGCGATGAGCTCGATCAGCAGATCGGTCGCGCGCTTGAATTCCGTCGCCCCCAGCACGCCCGGCAGACAGGCGGAGTTGATCAGGGCGAGTCGCTTCACGAGCGCATGCCGGTGTCGCAGATGAGCGCGCTCGTGCTCGATCACGGCGCGAAGCTCGCCGGCACTGAGCTCATCCTGCAGGCGGGTGGAGACGATGACCTCCGCGCGTCGTCCAGGCGATGTGCAAGCGATGGGGAGCGACGAAGCGATGAAACGGATCGTGAGCCGCCCGACGCGTTCAGAGCGAGCGAATCCGGAATCGAGGAGATCCGCGAACGATTTCTCGGCTTCGCGGTCGAGCTCGAGGAGTGGTTCCGCGCGTGCGAGGACGAGCGCGGACAGGCCGCCGACAATCGCCAAGGCCAACCACGCTGAGACGACGATGACCGTCGGACCGAACGCATCGGTCCTCATCGTGGGAACCATCCCGTTGACGCCGACGGCGAGTGCAACCGCGACGACCATGCTGACGATTGCGGCCGCTATTCCGCTCAGGAACGCCCCGTGCCAGAGGATCAGGGCGAGCCCGGGGCGTCGCATGCGCCAGTGCCCCCTCGTCAGGACGAGCGGCGCTGCGACGATCGTCAGTCCGGTGTAGGCGAGGAGTGCGAGGACCAGGGGCATGGACTCAGGGCTTACGGCGGGCTGCAGCATCCAGTGCTGAGCGGAGGAGTGCCACGTCGTCGTCGTCGAGGTCGCCGGCGAAGTGTATTAACGCGGCTGAACGGTCGCCGACGCTGGTCAGGGCGGTCAGCATCGCATCAGCCGCATATCCGGATTCCGTGGTGCTCGCGGAGAACCTGTTTCCCTGCGGGCCGTCCGACTCGCGCACCACGCTGCCCTTCAGTCGAAGTCGTTCGAGGACGGTGAGGAGCGTGGTGATGGCGGGCTGCTTGTCCGGAAAGTGCTCTTGGATCTCGCGGACACGGAGCGGCTCGGCGCTGTCCCACAGAATGCGCAGCACGGTGCTCTCTAGCTCACCGCGCGCACGCAAGCGCTCTCCCGCCATGAGCCGTTCCCTTCGATCGCAACCTCCGCGATTCTACATCCGGGAGTGCATGCGTCTACGTCTTGTAGAATGGACCCGGCGAGCAGGACAGACATCCCATCGAAACTGGAGAACACGCCATGCCCACGATCACCGAATCCTTCCGGGTCTCCGGAATGACCTGCGAGCACTGCGTCGCCTCCGTGACGCAAGAACTCACCGAGCTCGAGACGTTCGACAGCGTCAGGGTGACTCTCGAGGAAGGACTCGTCACGGTCACCTCAGCGCAGCCGATCGACGAAGAGATGATCCGTCAGGCCATCGAGGCGGTCGGCTACGACTTCGGTGGGCGCACGAACTCGTGAGTCGCCGAGCATGACTGCGACCGACGACGGATGGCATCGCCCAAGCACAGCGCCGCGCCTCACAATCACCCGGACACGAGCGATCGCCGTCGGCGCAGCACTGTTGTCGGGCGGAATCGTGGTCGGTACCACGATCACCCTCGGGGGTACCGGCTACGAATCGCTCAGCCGTGGCAACCCTGGTCTACTCGTCTCCGTCACCACCGCTGCATTGCGGGTCGTGGTCGAGTGGTCGGGCGCCATCACCGTCAGTGCTCTGGCCTACGCCGCATTCCTGCAACCACGCGCGGGACGCTCGCGGACCACGATCGACAATGTCGGCGACCTCGGCATCGTCCGGGTCTCGGCGCTGGTCTGGGCGCTCGCGGCCTCAGCTTTGGTCGTGTTCGATGCGGCGGACGCCAACGGCGTCACCCTCGATCGAGTGTTGGCTCCTGGCGGTCTTGCCTATCTGGTGGACGCCTCCTACCTTCCGAAGGCTTGGATCGTCGTCACGCTCTGCGCGTTCATCGTGCTCTGCTGTAGCTGGTGGGTGCGCAGCTGGACCAGCCTGCTGCCCCTGATCGGCCTGTCGCTCCTGGCGCTCATCAGCCCGGTCGTCGTCCACCAGGTGCTCGTGGGCCCCGGCCACGACTTCGGCGTCGACGCATCGCTGTTCGGTACGCCCGCGGTCGCGCTCCTCTTCGGCCTGCCGCTCGTGGTCGCGTTCACCGCGCGGCGAGAGCATGGACGCCTCCCGAAGCTCACCCTGACGCGCCTGAGGAACGTGCTCGTCGTGTCATGGGTCGCAGCGTTCGGCGCCGAGCTCATCATGCTGTTCTTCAAGACGGTGATGCTCCGCTTCCTCCTGACATCGACCGGCGGTCTGGTCGCACTTCGTCTGCTGCTGCTCCTCGCGTTCGCCGGACTCGCGTTCCTCGTCGCGCGACGCATCGACCGTTCGGCCTCGCCGCAGACTCCGGTGACCTTGCCGTCGGGGTTCGCGATCGGGTTCACCGTGCTCGCAGCGGCGTTCATCGCGGTCACCGTGGTCATGACGCGGATCCCGCCGCCGCAGTACTTCGTCTCCTCCAACGCCATGGACATCCTCTTCGGCTTCCAGACGATCCCGGCACCGACGATCGACGTCCTCATCAGCACATGGCGCCTGAATCTCCTGTTCGCGGTCGCAGGTGCAGCGGGTGTCAGCGTGTACCTCCTCGCCGTCGTCAGGTTGCGTCGCCGTGGCGACCGCTGGCCGGTCGGCCGGACGGTGGCATGGATTCTCGGCTGGGCGGTGATCGTGTACGCCACCTCTTCCGGCTTCGGACGCTACTCCGGACCGTCGTTCAGCATCCACATGATCGTGCACATGGCCCTGAACATGCTCGGCCCCGTGTTGCTGGTCATGGGCGGCGCGGTGACCCTGTTCCTCCGAGCGACGCCGTCGGCGAAGCGTCACGCGGTTGCCGGACCGCACGAGTGGCTGACCGACGTCATCGGCAGCGGGTTGGCCCGGTTCATCTTCAACCCGCTGCTCGTGTTCGTGACCTTCGTGGGCTCGTTCTACGTGCTGTACCTCTCACCGCTGTTCGGTGAGCTCATGCGGTTCCACTGGTCCCACCAGCTGATGAACGTGCATTTCCTCATCACCGGATACCTCTTCTATGCGCTGATCATCGGGGTCGACCGCCCGCCCAAGCCGCTCCCTCCCCTGGGGAAGCTCGGCTTCGTGCTCGCGGCGATGCCGTTCCACGCCTTCTTCGGGGTCGCCGTGATGACGAGCACCACCGTTTTCGCCGAGAACTTCTACTCCTACATCGACGCTCAGTGGTATGACGACCTCCTTGCCGACCAACACATCGGCGGCGGCATCGCCTGGGCAGCGGGAGAACTCCCGCTGCTGCTCGTAGTGGTCGCTCTCTGTCTCCAGTGGGCGAAGCAGGATCAGCGCGAGGCCAGACGCAAAGATCGACACCTCGACAGCGGCGTCGACGACGAGTTCGAGGTGTACAACCAGATGCTGGATCGACTGGCGCACCGCGGACCACAGCAGCAGCCGTCGGAGCCAGTGACGGGTACACAGAACGGATCGACCAGATGACCGTGACCGAGGAGTACCTCGAGCTGAACATCGCCGGAATGACCTGCGCCGCTTGCGCGGGACGTGTCGAGCGCAGTCTCAATAAGCTCGAAGGCGTCAGTGCATCGGTAAACTACGCGACCGAGCGTGCCGTCGTCAGCGGTGTTACCGTCCGCGACGCCGACGTCGCCATCGGAGCGGTCACAAAGGCCGGCTATAGCGCAGTACTCCGAACCGAGAACGACGATGAATGGACGCGGCGGGCCACCGCAGAACGGATCACCTCCCTTCGGCGACGGTTGACGGTGTCGGCGATTCTGACGATCCCGCTCTGCGACCTGACCATCATCCTCGCGCTCGTCCCCGCCATCCGCTTCCCCCTCTGGGAGCTCGTCTGCATCATGCTCGCGGTGCCGGTCGTGTTCTGGTGTGCGCTGCCCTTCCACCGCGCGACGATCCGCAACCTCCGCCATGGCACCGTCAGCATGGATACGCTGGTCTCGCTCGGGATCGTCGCCTCCTTCGGGTGGGCCGTCGCCACACTGCTGCTCGGGGTCTCGGACGAACCCGGCTACTGGCTCGGCTTTGGGATGACCCCGGCCGGCGCGGACTCGATCTACCTGGACGTCGCCGCGGGGATGACGACCTTCCAACTCGCCGGCCGCTACTTCGAGACGCGGTCGCGCCGTCGGGCCGGCGACGTCCTGAACGCCATCGGCGACCTCGCGGCCACCGAGGTGCGTGTGCTCCGGGGCGACGAGGAGCAGATCATCCCGACGATCGAGCTCCGCAAGCGCGACCACTTCGTCGTACTCGCGGGCGAGACGATCGCGGCGGACGGGACGGTCGTCTCCGGCCGCTCGATCCTCGATGCCAGCATGATGACCGGTGAGCCGGTGCCCGTCGAAGTCGGTCCCGGTTCGGCCGTCGTCGGCGGTACGATCAGTACCGCCGGTCGGCTCGTCATCGAGGCCGAATCGGTCGGTGCAAACACCCAGCTCGCGCAGATGGCGACGCTCGCCGAGCAGGCCCAAGGACGCAAAGCTCGCGTGCAGACGCTCGTCGACCGAGTGATCACGATCTTCGTGCCGAGCGTGATTGCGCTCTCGGTCGTCGTCGGCCTGGCGTGGCTCCTCGCCGGAGCGGCCCCCCGCGACGCCTTCGGTACCGCTGTCGCCGTGCTCATCATCGCCTGCCCGTGCGCGCTGGGCCTCGCCACACCGACGGCCCTCATGGTCGGCGTCGGTCGTGCCGCCCAACTCGGCATCCTCATCAAGGGCCAGGATGCGCTCGAAGCCAGCGGGCGGATCGACACGGTCGTGCTCGACAAGACGGGCACGGTGACCTCCGGGACGATGCGGGTCACCGCCACGGCGTTCGCCGACGGTCACCACGAGCTCGACGCCCTCCGGCTGGCATGCTCCGTCGAGGCGTCGTCGGAGCATGCCATCGCTCGTGCGATCGCCGAGCACGCGATCGAGCGGGGAGCGGAAGCGCACCCCGTCGAGCTCTACGAGACGCTGCCTGGGCTCGGCGCACGGGCGCTGGTCGACGGGCGGGACGTCGTCATCGGGAACAAGCGTCTCGTCGCCGCCCATCTCGCGGAGCCGTCAGCATTGCGTGGATTCGCTTCCAGCGAGCATTCCGAGCCCGGTGACACGACCGTGTACCTCGCCGTCGACGGCGCGTGTGTCGCGCGGTTCTCCCTCCTCGACACGATCAAGGAGTCCGCGGCGCCGACCGTCGAACGGCTTCGTGCCCTCGGGCTGCACACGATCCTGCTCAGCGGCGACGGCCCTGGGCCTGCGAATCGCGTCGGCGCGTTGATCGGGGTGGACGAGGTCATAGCTGGAGTCCTCCCGACCGAGAAAGCCGACATCATCCGTCGACTACAGCATGCCGGCCGCACGGTTGCGATGGTTGGGGACGGCATCAACGATGCGGCGGCACTCGCGACGGCTAACCTCGGACTCGCGATGGTCGACGGCACCGACATCGCGATGAAGTCGGCCGACATCATCCTCGTTCGAGACGACCTCGGCGTCATCGTCGATGCCGTCCAGCTGTCGCGTCGGACCCTCAACGCGATCACGGGCAACCTCATCTGGGCGTTCGGCTACAACCTCGCGGCGATCCCCATCGCGGCGATCGGGTTCCTCAACCCGCTCATCGCCGCCGCGGCGATGAGTCTGTCGTCAATCCTCGTCGTCTCCAACAGCCTGCGACTCCGCAACTATCAGCCGACTGCGCGGACGAGGACGAAGCGTGTTGAGGCTGTTGCGGGAGGATGAAGACAGTCGATGGAGGTCTCCGACGAATCGCGTAGGCGCTCTCCCGATCCAGGGCGAAGGGCTGACGGGGCTAGAGCGGGTTACCCGGATCCCGATGCAGACCGCGCACGGCCTCGGTGACCATCGCCCGCCACGCTCGCGATGACGGAGACACGGATGCGAGCTGGGGCGCGAAATGCACCTGGCCGCCGAACACGACCGACACGCAGATCACACCCGCGAGGCGGAGCCTGTCGGCGTACGCCTCTGCGGCAGGCCTCACGACGTCGATTTCGGCGGTCAGGATAAGGGCTGGAGGCAGGCCCACGACCGACGGGGTGTCTGCGGGCGACACGTAGGGATCATCAGACGGGACTCCTTCAGGGAGATAGAAGTGCTGGAACTCGAGGAACGAATCGAGGTCCGACGTCGAGAAGTCCGCTGGCGGGTCGGCGACGACGGAAAGCGCCAGATCGATGCCGGGAACCTCGAGGATCTGGAGCCGGACAAGTGGCGCCCCGCCGTCGCGATCCATGAGGGCTACCCCCGCCGCGATCGCACCACCTGCGGACAGGCCTCCCACGGCGAGTCGCGTGGCGTCGATGCCGTACTCGGAACCGCTCTCCGCCATCCAGCGCAGAACCGACATCCCCTCGTGTAGGGCGGCGGGATAGGGATACTCTGGGGCGAGTGCGTAGTCGATCTCGACGATCACCGAGTCGCCTTCGACGGCGAGTTGACGACAGATGGACAGCATGTCCTCCGTCTCGTACGAGCGCATCCAGAACGCGCCGCCGAAGAAGTAGAGCACCGACGGGAGCTGGGGGCGTTCACCGACGGGCCGGAAGAGCCGGATCGGTATCGGTCGGTGCGGTCCCGGGATCGTCAGCTCGGTGACCTCCACGCCGTCCCACCGGTTGTCGCGCGGGAGTGTGGTCATGAACTCCTGCAGGTTGTCGGCGATGATGTCGCGGCGTTGCGCGGGAGTGAGGGTCGGGTTCGACGGCGGTTGCGCCATGGTCGACAGGGTGTTCAGGGCGATCGGATCGATGGGCATGGGGTCCTCGGCTCGTTGGAGTGCAGCAGTGCGACAGGAGTGATCAGGTGCGCCGCGCGGGCCGCGCCGCTCCGGCAGCGAAGGCTCACGCGGCCGCACTCAGCGGCCGCCGAATTCGCGCAGGACCGCTGACACCTCGGCTTGCCAGAGGCGGGCCTGACGCACCCGCCCGGTGATCCCGGGCGCGCCGTGCAGCATTCCGAGGTGTCGTGTGGACGACACCTCGACACCGGCCTCGCGCAGGGCGACCACGTAGTCCTCCGCGGCGGCGGCGATGACGTCGTACTCGGCGGTCATGATGTGCGTCGGGGGTAGGCCCTGCAACGAGCCTGCCGCGGGTGACAGGGACGGATCGTCCGCCGACCGACCCGGTGCGTAGGCGTCCAGGACGGCGAGGAGGTCGACCTCGCCGATGACCTCGTCCCCCTCCGCCGACAATCGATCGGTCCGCCGGAAGTCGACGAGCGGGACCTCCAGGATCTGTCCGGCCAGCGATGGGCCTCCGCGGTCGTGCGCGAGGTGTGCAAGCGCGGCCGCGATGTTGCCTCCCGCCGACACGCCGCCGATGATGAGACGATCGGGGTCCACGCCGAGTCGGTCGTGGTGCTCGTGCACCCAGTACAGAGCCGCATACGCGTCTTCGAGCGGCGTGGGATGGGGATGCTCCGGCGCGAGTCGGTAGTCGACATCGAAGAGCGAGACGTTCCCTTCGGCAGCGCGCTGGGATGCCAATGCCTGGTTGATCGATTCGTCGATCGAACCCTCCCAGAACGCTCCTCCGTGCAGGAGGAGGTACCCGGGCAGGACGCCGACGGCGCCCTGCGGCCGGTAGTGCCGCACTCGGATCTCGCCCCCGCGCACCGCGACGACGTGGTCCTCGACGGTGACGCCCCAGTCGCGGTGCTGTCCGAACTCGGCGAACACCGCGTCGCTCAGTCGCTGGCGTGCCGTACGCCCTCGGGCATCTGGGGGATCGACGCCGAGATCGATCTCGGACGACAGCTCTTCGAGGCGGACGAGCCACTCGCGGATGCCGGCTTCGATGACGATGCGACTCACGGTGCGGTCCTCTCACGTCGTCGCGCTTGCTGGATCCGTGGATCGGGCGAGGGCGCGGCCGCCAACAGTGCCTGTGTGTATTCGTGCGTCGGTGTGTGGATGATGTCGCGCGACGGGCCCTCTTCGACGATCACGCCCCGGTGCATCACCGCTGTGCGATCCGCCATGTGCTCCACCACGGCCATGTCGTGGGTGATGAAGACGTAGCTCACGCCGAGGCGGTGCTGGAGATCGAGGAGCAGATTGAGGATCTGTGCCTGGATCGACAGGTCGAGCGCACTGACCGCCTCATCGCAGATCACGAGGTCCGGTTCGATCAACAGTGCGCGGGCGATCGCGATGCGCTGGCGTTGCCCTCCTGAGAAGTCGCCGGGATAGCGTTTCGCGGCTTCGGGGGACAGGCCGACGATGTCCAGCCACTCGGCCACGCGAGCCGTCGCCGCCGCACCTTCCGCGATGCGGTGGGCGATGAGTGGTTCGAGGAGGGTCGCTCCCACCGGCTTGGCAGGGTTCAGAGAACCGTACGGGTTCTGGAAGATCACCTGAATGTGCTTGGTGAGCTCGCGCCGACGTGCGCTGGACACCCCTACGAGTTCTTCGCCGTCGAACCGGATGCTGCCGCTCGACACCGGGGCGAAGCCCAGGATCGCATCGCCGAGCGTTGACTTGCCGGATCCGCTCTCTCCGACGATGCCGAGGGTCTTCCCGCGGGGGATCGAGACCGAGACCCGATCGTTGGCGAGCAGGGGCGAGCGACGGAACCCGCGCGAATACGCGACGGTGAGATCGCTGACTTCGAGCAGTTCGCTCATGATGCCTCCTCCAGTGCGTCGATGCGGATGCACCGGCTCCTACGGTCGTGTTCAGGATGGGCCATGGCGATCGGAGCCTCGCGGCAGGCATCGAGGGCGAGCGGGCACCGGCTCGCGAAGTGGCAGCCTGCCGGCCAGGCCACAGGTGCCGGAACCTGACCGGGGATGCTCGGCAGCGGCACCCCCGGCTCGGCGCCGTGCGGGTTGGCCGCGATCAGTGCCCGGGTGTACGGGTGGAGCGGCCTCTCATAGAGGTCGACAACGGTCGCCTCTTCGACGACCTCGCCGGCGTACATGACGACGGCTCGATCGCACACGTCGGCCAGGACTCCCCAGTCATGGGTCACGAGCACGAGCGCCATCCCGAATCGAGCTCGGAGTTCCACCAGCAGGTCGAGGATCTGCTGCTGGACCGTCACATCGAGCGCCGTGGTCGGCTCATCGGCGATGAGCAGCTTCGGACGCCCCGCGAGTGCGAGGGCGATGCCGATGCGCTGTGCCATTCCGCCGGACAACTCGTGGGGGTACTTCCGGAGCACGGTCTCCGGGTCGGGGAGACCCACCAGCTCAAGCAGTTCGACAGCCCGCTCGTGTGTCGCCCGTCCTGGGGTCTTGTCATGCCGACGGATGACTTCTCGGAGCTGCGAGCCGATCGTGAAGACCGGGTCGAGCGTGTTCATCGGCTCCTGCGGGATGAGCCCGATGCCCGATCCCCGGAGCCGCGCCAGCGCGGACTTGCCGAGTGTGCCGAGCTCGCTGCCGTCGAACGTGATGGACCCTCCGAGCGGGCGTCCGCCGTCCCCGAGCAGTCCGATCAACGCCCGGGCGGTGACCGTCTTCCCGCTGCCGGATTCGCCGACGATCCCGAGCGCCTCTCCACGCTTGACGTCGAAGTTCACGTTTCGCACGACGACCGTCGTATCGTTCCCTCGCCCGAACCCGACGGACAGGTTCCGCACGCTCAAGAGTGCCGATCGGCTCGCTGCAGGGACATCCCGGTCAGGAATGGTGATGGCACCGACGGACCGTCCCCGCGACCTGCCCTCTCGAGCGATCGCGTCGCGGACCCCGTCGCCGATGAGGCCGAGACACAGGACGACGAGTGCGATGGTCGCACCCGGCGGCACCAGCAACCAGGGGTACCGACTCAGGGCTTGTGAGGCCTCGCTGATCATCGAGCCCCAGCTCGGGTCGGGTGCTTTCACCGAGAAGCCGAGAAATGCCAGACCGCTTTCGACGAGGACAGCCGAGGCGGCGAACAGCGACACCTGGACGATGACGGGACCCCAGAGATTGGGGAGGATATGGCGCCAGAGGATGGCCCCGTGTCGCAGGCCGGACGCGCGCGCCGCCTTGACGTACAGTTCGCCTGCGGCCGCGATCGTCGTGGCTCGGACGACCCTGAAGAGCCCACCGAAGCCGAGGACACCCAAGGTGACCATGGCGACCACGAGGTTCTGGCTGAACACCGAGAGGACCACGAGCAGGATGATGATGACGGGCACGGCGAACAGCACCTCGACCACTTTGGTCAGCACCACGTCGATCAGTCCGCGTACGTAGCCCGCGATCATGCCGAGGGTGAGTCCGAGGACAGTGAACACGAGCACGGCGATGAGCGCACCCGAGAGCGTCACCTGTCCGCCGTAGAGGAGGCGGCTCAACAGGTCCCGGCCAAGGGTGTCGGCGCCGAGCGGATGTTCGGCGGTCGGGAGAGAGTTCGCCGACCCGAGGTCCTGGGCGATGGGGTCGAAGGGTGCGAGCTTGGAGGCGAAGACGCAGGCGAGGACGGTCACCGTGAGGAACACGAACGCCACGACGGCGACCGGCTTGCGGAGAAAGGTGCGTACAGGGTTCATGACATCCTCGTTCGTGGGTTGAGCAACCCGTAGCTGAGGTCGACGACGAGGTTGGTGAGGACGACGACGAGGGCGAAGACCAGTGCCACGCCTTCGACGACGGGAATGTCGTGCGACACCGTGGCCTGAACGACCAAGCCACCCAACCCGGGAAGGGCGAATACGTTCTCGACGATTACGGTGCCGCTGAACAGCCCCGTGAACAACAAGCCGAGGACGGTCGCGATGGGAACCGCCGCGTTCTTCAAGACGTGACGGTAGACGATCGAGCGTTCCGACAGGCCCTGGGCTCGCATCGCATTCACGTACTCGAGGCTGAGCTGCTTACTCATTGCGTCTCTCGTCTGCTTCGCGATCAATGCCACTCCTCCCACGCCGAGCGTCACGACCGGGAGGACCAGACTCCTCGCCCATTCGGATGGCGAACTGGCGAAGTCGACGTAGCCGGTAGCAGGGAACACCGGCAGGGCGACCGCAAACGCGATCACGAGGATGAACCCCAGCCAGAACGTCGGAATGGACACACCCAGGAGCGAGAGCACATCCGTCGCCCTGGAGAGCGCCCCGCGGCTGCGAGCACTGGCGATCCCCAGAGCGATGCCCAACACGGCGGAGAAGAGCAGGCCGCCGACCACCAGGGCGAGCGTCGGAGCCAGGCGACCGCTGATCATGTCTGTCACGCTCTGCTGGCTGTAGATCGACACGCCGAGGTCTCCGTGGAGGGCACCGCTGAGCCAGTGCCAATACCGGAGCGGAAGCGGATCGTCCAGACCGAGTTGCGCTCGCAGTGCTTGATATTGCTCGTCGGTGCCGTTCTTGCCGAGGATGACGCGAGCGGCGTCTCCTGGCGCGAGAGCGGTGAGCACGAAGGTCAACGCCGAGACCACGAACAGGAGTAAGGCCGAGGTACCCAGCCACCTCGCCAACAGACGAATCATGACGGATCCCGTTCAACGAGGTGGCTGGTGCTCATGGCGATTCCTTGGTGTCGAGAGTCAGTCGGCGGGCTTGATGTCGATGATCGCAGCGCTGGGCGACAGCCCGGTCGTCGCGTTCATCGCAGCCGAGTCGACCTTGTCGGACCAGTAGTACCCCAGGGGAGCCCAACCGACGGGGGCGAACCAGGCGAGTTCCACCAGACGCTTCTCCAGCGCTTCGCTGACCCGCTGGACGTCGTCGGGGGCAGCGACCAGCAGCTGGTTGTAGAGCTCGGTGAGCTGGGCGTCCTCGCTGTGGAGGCCGTTGAAGAAGGCGGTCGGCAAGAAGAGACCGGGACCCTCGACCGACAGGGGGAGGCTGCCGTACCCGATCGAGGCTGCGGGGAACTCACCTGACGACATCCGCGTCGCCCACTCGTTGGTGTCGGCGATGCTCTCCATGTTCACCGTGATGCCCACCTTCGCGAGTTGACCCGCGATGGCCTGCACCATGGTGTCGCCGTTGAAGAACGGCGTGGAGGCCACACTGAACTCGAAGCCGTCGGGGTACCCGGCCTCGGCGAGCAGCTCGCGAGCCTTGTCAGGGTCGTAGGAGTAGTAGTCGTCGAGCTCCTCCTGGAAACCGACGTCCTGCGTAGTCTGCGTCGTCGGATCCGCGAACTCGCCGTACAGCGCCTCGCCAACAGCCTTGCGGTCGATCGCGAAATTGATCGCCTGACGTACTCGGACGTCGCCGAGGGCGGGCACGATACTTCCCGCGCGGTCGAGCAGGTTGAGGCCCGTGAATACGTTGGGCACGGAATGCACGTTCAGGCTCGCGGCCTTGGCATCGGCGGCCGTCGTGTAGTCGAAGGGCGCAATGTCGACCTGCCCGGACTTCATAGAGTTCAGGATCGAGCTCTGATTCGCGATGACCTTGATCGTGACCTTGTCCCAGTGCACGTTCTTGGGGTCCCAGTAGTTGGGGTTCGGGGTGAACACGTAGTGGTCACCGGTGACCGTGGCGTCCTCGTCGAGCATGTAAGGGCCCGCACCGTGGGTGCTGGTCCCCAGTGCAGACGGGTCGGCGAGGCCGTCGGGGCTGATCACGTCCGCGAGGCCCGTGCCGAATTGCGTGAAGAAGAACTCCACGCCGGGGACGGGGCTCGCCAGGGACACCTGGACGGTCTGGTCGTCGATCGCCGCGAAGGTCGCGCCACTGAGCCAGGTCGAGGGCGTCGCGCCGGCGGACTGCACGTAGTTGAGGTGGTCCACGACCCCTTGGGAGGTGAGCTTGCCACCGTCCGAGAACTCGACGCCCTGTCGGAGCGTGAGTTGGAAGGTGGTGTTGCCCTCGCCGACGTATCCCCAATCGGTGGCGAGCCCTCCTCGGAGGGTTCCGTCGGAACCACGGATGATGAGCGGGCTGTACGCGAGGTCGGCGTAGTAGGTCAGGCCGGCGTCGAGGAGGGCGGGGTCGAGCGAGGACGGGTTGGTCTGCATGGCGACCGTGAGTTCCTTGGCCGACGACGCCGAGGGCGCCCCGGTGCAAGCGACGAGGGTGACTGCAGCGACGGCGAGGGAGGCTCCGAGGGCCACCGCTCGTCGTGCACGTGGAGAGAACATCGTTGTCATGGTTTCCACTTTCGTAGGCGAAGGGTGCGTGGGTGGTGCACCAGCAGCTGTGCCGAAGGACGTCCGGTTCGGTCAGGGTCTACGTACGCTGCGGCGGGGATCGGGGGACCCCTTGGGAATAGAAGGTATGCCGAGTGAAACGTCCTCGCTATGTTGCGTCCACCAGAAAGAGCTGCAGGAGTTTGTCCAGTCGGCCAAGGGTCTTGGTCCGCCATCACGGTCGGACTCTTGTACAGTCGTGCTCGATGCCGGGCCTCAGGTGATTCGGCGCAGGAAAGCGTGGTGTGTCGTGACGGTCGCCCTGGGAAAGATGCTCGACGAGCTCGGGCCTGTTGCGCTCGAACTCATCGCCGGGAGGATCGTGGCCTCCGCCCCCGTGGTGGACGTCCTGTACTACGACCCACTCGAGCCGATCACGACCACCGAGAGTGCCATCCTCCTCTGTCCGGGCGTGGCCGGCACCGAAGCCCTCGGCGAGCTGCTCACCGAGGCGAGTCTCAGCAGCGTCGTCGCGGTGATCGTGCGCAGCGCGGTGACCGCACCTCGTGACGCGGTGCGTCTGGCCGTCGAGCGCGGTATTGCCGTGTTCGAGCTTGCTGACGGATACACCTGGCGCCACCTCATCGTCTCCGTGCATCAGATCCTCGGTGACGCGCTCACGCCCGATCGGATCACCAGCGGGCCGGCTGCCGAAGACCTCTTCGCCCTCGCCAACGCCGTCGCCCAGATGGTGGGCGCCCCCGTCACGATCGAGGACCTCGGTTCGAAGATCCTCGCGTTCTCGGACGACCAGAACCGGGCGGACGAAGCCCGCAAGGCCACCGTGTTGGCTCGACAGGTGTCCCAGCACAACACCGACTTCCTCCGTTCCGAAGGGTTCTTCACACGCATCTACGGGCGCGACGAGGTGGTGCACGTTCCGACGGAGGGTGTCGGCGGCACGATCCCGCGCGCCGTCGTGCGCTTGCATCACCAGGGCCGCACGCTCGGATCGATCTGGGCGGCCACCGCGGCCGGGCCGAGCACGGATCTGCATGAGGCCCTGCTGCAGGGTGCCGCGATGGTCGCGCCACGCGTCGCCGAGCTGGCGGCCGGAGAACGCGCGGCCCAGGCGGGCACGGCCGCCCAGGTGCTCGGCCTCATGCGTGGCGGGCCGACGGCGCGCGAGGAGGCGTTCAAGCTCGGCATCACGCGGTCTCGATGGGTGGTCGTGGCGATCGCCTCCCAAGAGCCGGGTGCCATGGACACGGCCATGCGCGAGGCGGCGCTCGTGTTCGGCTCCCACATCAGAGGGACGTTCCCCAAGGCACGCAGCGCGCTGGTCGACGGACATCTCTATGCGGTCGTTCCCCTCGGTAAGAACGGCGACGTGACCGTCGCCGCGACGATCAAGATCTTCGTGAAGACATGGAGCGCCCAGGCGTTGCTGGCCGTCATCGGCGACAGCGTGGGAGATGCCGCCGACATACCCGACAGCCGGAGATCGGCCGACCAGGCGCTCAGGGCGCTGCTCCTCCAGCCGGTCCGACCGCGGCCGGCCGTGCCCATGCTCCTGCTCGCAGCCGAGCTGCAGGATGCGGTGCTCCTGCAGCGTCTCACCGATCTCATGGCCGCTGAGCATGTCCAGCCGATGGGTCCGCTGGAGCGTCTGATCAGGTACGACACGCATCACGACACCGATCTGGTGGCCACCCTCAGGGCGTGGCTCGACGCATTCGGGGACGTGTCAGCGGCGGCCGTGTCGCTCCACGTCCACGCCAACACCTTCCGGTACCGCCTACGTCGGGTGGCCGAAATCGGTGAGGTCGACCTCGGGAACAGCGAATCGAGGTTCTCGCTGATGCTGCAACTCCGGATCCTGCAACACTCGTCGACGCCCGAGTGAGCGATCGCACGAGGCAGGCTTCACCCGAATCGGTTCGGGTCCATGCTCTCGAACGCCGACTGATCGTCCATCGTCAGCGGACTCACTGCACCGAGGATGGCCGCGGCAGCGAGGATGGAGATCGCCGCAGAGGTCTGGATCCCGTAGCCGCCCTGCCCGGCAAGCCAGAAGAGCCCGTCGACATCACCGTCGAACCCCACCGCGGGTACGTCGTCGGGGGAGACGGTGCGAAGCCCGGTCCATGCCTCGCGGGCGGTCGTCACCTCGAAGGACGTCAGTGCGTTGAGCCTCGCGAGGGTCTGCTCGACCACCGCTCGTCGCGGACGCGCATTCTCGGCGACGCTCGCCTCGTCCTCCAGGGGTGAGGCGAGGACGTCTCCACCCCGCGGCCTGAAATAGACCGAGCCGGCGGCGTCGTACAGCATCGGCCAGGCCGCGCCGATCGGCGTCCGGGTCGGTGCGGCGAGGATCACGGTGCGACGTAGCGGAGTGAGGCCCAGAGGTTGTGACCCTGCAAGGACAGCGACATCGTCGGCCCACGCACCTGCAGCATTGACGATGATGGGGGTGGTGATGGTCCCCGCGGTCGTGTTGAGCCGATAGCTGGAGCCAACGCGCGCGACCGCGGTCAGCTTCGCACGCGACACAAACTCGACGCCCGCCAGCTGGGCGCGCTGCGCGTACCTGCTGAGGAGGACATCGACCTTGACCTCACTCGCGCGGTCGTCCGCCGCGACCTCGCGAACGAGCCCCGGGAGAACGCCCGGAATGGCGTCCTCGACTTCGGCGGGGGTCGTCATTCGCAGCCCGGTTCCTTGGTCCGCCATCCGCTGGACCATGGACGAGTCGTCCAATCCAACGACGTACAGGGTTCGGGGCGAGAGGACGGGATCGGGCGCACGCTCGTCGAGCGCTCGGAGGAGGTCCAGGGTGGTGGCGGTGAGTCGCCGGATCGCCGGCGGCCCGTAGCTGGGCTGGACCTGCTGGGCGGAGCGACTGCTCGTGTGCCGGAACAGGGCGTCCTCGGTCTCGAGCACCACCACGCGGGCCCGATCGCCGATCTCCGCCGCCAGCGAGACGCCGGCGATCCCGCCGCCCACGATGACGATGTCGGCGGTCTGAGGAACTTGCGTCGCAGTGGCGGGGCTGGTCATGTCGGTGTACACGCCGCTATTCCACCAAGGGCCGCGCCATGAAGCATCGTTCGATCGGACAACGATCTGGCCCGCAGTTGGTTCGTCGGCCCTCCGAGACCTGGGTCAGCGCCGTTCGCTGCGAATCGCGCGACCCGGACGGCTCGTGGCGATGGCGGCGCCGTCTCGGACGACGAAGGTACCGCCCACGACCACGTGCCGGAATCCTGTCGACGCTCTCAGCGTCTCGAAGGTGGCGCGATCGGAGATGGTCTCGGGATCGAAGATCGCGAGATCGGCATCCGCCCCGACCTGCACGCGTCCCTTCTTCCGCATGGCAGGGACTGAGTCCTCGAGGATCGACGCGGGAACCGACGTCACCCTCGCCAAAGCATCCATCAGCGTGAGGACACCGAGCTCCCGAACCAGCCAGCCCAAGGTGCGCGCGAAGCAGCCGGCACTGCGGGGGTGGGTGAGTGCCCCTTCCGGTGGTGGCCATTCGTTGTACACCCGGTGAGGCCCGTGCGTGAGTGGCATCGAGTCGGAGGCGATGACGCCACCGGGCATGGTGAGTCCGCGGATGAGCATCGCCAGCTGCGTCGGATCATCGGTGTCCAGGAAATCGATGATGCACATCCCGCCGGGATCCGTCTGACGGAGCTCGACCAGGCGATCCACTGAGGCGATGCGTTCACCCGTGGGAAGGTACTGGATCGACCGAGTCGTGATCCCCAGCCGGTCGAGCTTGTCGGGTTCGAAGAACGCAGCCCCCACGCCCGTGGAACCGGCTGCATACGGGTAGGCCTCCGTGGTGACGCGATTGCCGCGCGCCTGAGCATTCTCCACGGCGAGACCGACGTCGTCGATGCGCTGGAGCGAGGTGCTGTTGATGTGGCAGATGTGCAACGCGGCGCCCGTTCCCGCGGCCGCGCCGATGATCTCGAGCGCACCGTCCAGGGACGAACCGGGTTCGATGTTCGACATTTGTCGGGAGTGCGTGAAGGCAGGCACGCCCAGCCGCTCGGCCAGCTGCGCGGTGCGGAAGAACTCTTCGCGTCCGGACTCGGGGGAGTAGCCGAGGAGCACACCGATACCGATGCCGCCCTCGTGCACTCCCTGCTCCACACGATCCAGGATGGCTGAGACCTCCCATTCGCTGGCCGGGGTGTTCCACCGTGCTCTCGTCTGGTTCTCCTCGAACACGTGGATCGGCTCCGGCAGCGGGTCCGCGGTCCTCGCGTCGGGGAGCGGTACGGCATCGAGGACCTGCATCCGGGCAAGCGCCCAGGATGACGAGAACCCGAAGTTGATGGGTCGCCCCTCGGCTTCGGCCCGTTCGTACACCACGGAGATGGGCAAGGCACCGGCCTCGAGGTCGAGGGCCGTCGTTACGCCGTCCAGAGCTTGCAGCAGGAGGCCGGTCGGTGACTGAGCATGGCTGTGCATGTCGATGAAGCCGGGTGCGATCACCAGACCAGTGACGTCCACGATCGAATTCGAATGGGGGAACCCCTGGCCGATGTACGCGATCGACCCGCCCAGCACTCCGACGTTGCGTACCGCGTCCAAGCCGGTTTCGGGATCGATGACCCTGCCGCCGACGAACAAGATCTGGCAGGGGCGCGTGAGGGGTTCTTCGTCTCGGTTCAGCACGAGTGCCACGCTACCTCTCGGGCTCGGGCGTCTTGTTGTCCTGAGGACCACAATCGTCGAGTGCTACTTGTGCGGTTGGCCAACCGCGTCGGCCAACCGCGCGGCAGCGATCCCCTCGGCGGCGGCGAGAGGGGTGATGCCCTGATCCTGAGCTTCGCGGAACGATGCTCGGAGGGTGTCGCCGATGGCGCGGACCCGCTGGTCGATGAGCGCCCGGTCGGCACCCTCTGTTGCCATCGCCAGGCCGATGACTCCGCCGGCGTTGACGACGAAGTCGGGCGCGTAGAGGATGCCTCGCTCGGCTAGACGATCCGCCCCGTCGCGGACAGCGAGCTGGTTGTTCGCCGGGCCCACGACGGCGCGGACGGCCAGCACGTCGATGGTCGTCGCGGTCAGAACGCCACCTAGAGCGGCAGGGACGAACACCTCCGCAGGGGTCACGAGCACATCGTCAGCGGACACCCACCGGGCGCCGAGTTCGTCCGCAAGGGTCCTGCGCGAGGGATCCACGTCGGCGACGATCAGTTGTGCGCCATCGGCGGTGAGCAGCCGCGCAAGTCGGCCACCCACCTGACCGAGCCCTGAGATCGTGACGGTCCTCCCCACGACGCCGGGTGTGCCCATGGCTTCGAGCGTGGCGTAGATGCTGGCGTAGACGCCGAGGGCTGTGTCCTGGGCGGGCCCCCCGCGGCCCGGCGTGTGCCCAGGAAGACCGACCACATGCCGGGTGCGTTCGGCCACGATGCGCAGGTCGTCTTGGTCGATGCCGACGTCCTCGGCCGTGCGGTACCGGCCGTCCAGGGATTCGACGAGGTCACCCAGGTCGAACAGGACATCGCGCCGCCGCTGGAGATCGAGCGTCTCGCCGGTGCCCAGCGTGATCACGGCTTTGCCGCCGCCGGCGTCGAGTCCCGCCGCTGCGTTCTTGAGGGTCATGGCTGCGGACAGCTGCAGGGCATCCGTGACACCGTCAGCCCAGCTGTCGTAGTTCGACAGGCGGCAGCCGCCGAGCGCGGGACCGAGGCGGCTCGAGTGGATCGCTACCGTGATGGTGATGCCCGACCGTGCTCCCGACACAGTTGTCACGTGCTCGTGGTCGAACTCAGGCAGGGGGGCGTAGGTCATCTTCGTTCCTTCGTGGTGGGGGAGGACGGCTGTCGATCGAGGATGCGCACGCGCTGCACTGACACGATCCGGTTCAAGCGCTTGCTGAGCAGTTCGGCACGGCCGTGTGCCACGACGTCCATGAGGACCAGGCCGTTCTCGATGCTCGGGGTGTTCCGGAACTGCAGCCTGGTCAATGAGAACGGTTGCGTCGAGACCAGCCGCACAATGCGGCTGAGGGCCGTCGGGTCGTCGCTTACGACGACCTCCACGGTGGTCACAGCCTCGGCATCCATACGCAGATGGTCTCCACCATCGTTCAAGATATGGAATAGTCGTTCAACATATTGACCGATCTGATCGAAGATCCGGAGATGTTGGGAAGCACTGTGGCGAATATGGCCAAGAGGCTCGACGGGGCGAGCCAGAAGATCCTCCTTGCGCTCGATGCGCAGCCCCGTGCCACGGTGGGGTGGTTGTCCGAGCGACTGCGACTCGCCCGCGGGACGGTGCAGGCGCGGATGTCGCTGCTGTTCGGCGACGGAGTCCTCCGGCCGACGAGCACCCTCGTGCGGCCGGAGTCGTTGGGATACGCCACGCGCGCATTCATCACCGCCGAGGTGAGCCAAAGCGAGTTCGAACGCGCTATGAGAGCCTTGGAGACCATTCCCGAGGTGTTGGAGTGCCACGCGATCTCCGGGGAGACGGACCTCATCTGCCACGTCGTGGCCGTCGACGCGGACGACCTCTACCGAGTGGGCCAGCAGATCCTCCGCTGTGCAGGTATCCGACGGACCTCGACCTCGCTCATCCTGCGGGAGCTGATCCCCTACCGCGCTGCACAGCTCCTCCAGACCGGGCGGTCTTCATCGTCCGTTCCGCAGAATGAGCACGAAGGGAAGCGCCTGTGATCGAGTACCAACAGCAGACGGCGACCGCGGGACGCTGGCTCATCCGGAACGGGAGACTCTTCGACGGACGCGACGGTCGTATCACCGGTATCGGTCAGTCGATCGTCGTAGATCAGGGTGTGGTCGAATGGATCGGCTCTGACGGCGAGGCTCCCGCCGCATCCGTCGTCATCGATGCGGCTGGCGGAACGATCATGCCCGGTCTCATCAACTCGCATGTGCACCTCGCCAATGACGGAGCAGCAGACCTCGGAGCGCAGGTGCGCAGCGACTCGACGGCGACGGCGGCGTACCGCGCAACCGCGAACGCGCTCATCACGTTGAACGCGGGCATCACCACTGTGAAGGACTGCGGGGCGGCCGACAACGTCGTGATCGATCTCGGCCGGGCGGTCGAGGCGGGTATCGTGCCCGGTCCGCGTATCGTCGCTGCAGGTCGCGTCATCACGATGACCGGGGGACACGGCTACTTCATGGGTGTCGAGGCCGATGGTACCGATGCCGTCCGAACGGCCGTCCGGGGGCAGCTCAAAGCGGGGGCGGGGTTCATCAAGGCCATGGCGACCGGCGGAGTACTCACCTCGGAGGTCAAGCCCACGCAGACGTCGCTGTTGCGCGAGGAACTCGCAGTGATCGTCCAGGAGGCCCACCATGCGGGCCGACGGGTGTCGACCCACGCGATCGGCAGGGAGGGCATCGAGAACGCCATACGTGCGGGCGTGGACACGATCGAGCACGGGTTCCACCTCGATGCGAGCCTGTTCGCTCTCGCACTCGAGCGCGGCACCTACCTCGTCCCCACTCTTGCCGCGATCGGGAACATCGTCGCCCAGGCTCCGAACGGCACGATCCCCCCGTGGATCGTCGACAAGGCCAGGGCGGAGGAGGACCGGAGCATCTCGATGTTCCGCGCCGCAGTCGAAGCGGGGGTGAACATCGCCGCGGGGACCGATGCCGGAACGCCGTTCAACCCGCACGACGGTCTCGTCGATGAGATCATCGCCATGGTCAGGATCGGTCTGACACCCGAGCGTGCTCTGCTCTCCGCGACCCGCGATGGAGCGGTGAACGCAGGCCTGCAGGATCTGACCGGAACGCTCGAGTTGGGTAAGGCCGCCGATCTCATCGTCGTCGACGGTGATCCGCTCGCCGACATCACCGCGCTTCGCACGATTCGACTCGTCGCCAAAGCCGGAACGGTCTACCGCGACGACCTGACCGGGGCGGCAGTCGGTGTGCACGATGGTGGGATCGGGGGCGGTCTGGGATGACGCAGCAACCGGACCCGTCCGATCCTAACGTCCCGCCCGGTGCACCGCAGGAGCTCGGCGACATCGTGCGTTCCCTGCGGACGGCCTCGGGTATGAGTCTCAACGCCCTCGCCGGGGCCGCCGACGTGAGCTCCGGGCTCCTCAGTCAGATCGAACGAGGCAACGGGAATCCGTCGTACAGCACACTGATCAAGCTCGCTCAAGCGCTGGGGGTGGGCGTCGGCGAGTTCTTCGGCGGACAGGACCCCCGTCCCAAACAGGTCGACCTCGTACGAGCATCAGCCCGCCGCCGCCTCCTGCTGTCGGAGCACGACCTGTCGTACGAGCTCCTCACTCCGAGCCTGAACGGCCAACTCGGCATGATCCGCGCCGAGATCGGCGCCGGCTGGAGCAACGAGTCGGCACCGTTCCGCCACGACGGTGAGGAATGCGTGATCGTCGTAGCAGGCTCGTTGGTCGTCGTGGTCGGCGGTCATCGGCACGAACTGCTCGTCGGTGACACCATCACCTACGACGCGTCGATCCCGCACTGGTACGCGAACCGCACCGCCGAGCCGGCGGTGCTGATTGGCGCCATGACGCCCCCGTCGTTCTGAGGTCAGTGTTTGTTGACCTCTGAGATGCCCCGCGCGAGCACTTCGAGGAGACGTGGGGCGTCATACTTCGGGAGGACCACGCGGATGAAGGCGCCGACGTCGGAGGTACGGGTGCTCGACAGGGCTGCTTGCAGCTCGGCGGGCGTGCTGACGCTGAGGACGGTGACCTGGTCGGCGCCGAACGCCGCCGGCACGAGATCCCAGTTCCAGCGCACGATGTCCTGATAGCTGGCATCCGGGCTCTGGATCTTCCGTTCGACGGTGTACCCGTCGTTGTCCAGGAGGAAGACCACCGGGTTGCGACCGTATGCGTACAGATGTCCGAGCTCCTGGATGGTGAGCTGCGCCGAACCGTCTCCGATGAAGAGCACGGGCCGACGATCCGGCCGAGCGAGCATGGCTCCGAAGGTCGCGGGAAGGGTGAACCCGATGGAGGACCAGATCGGCTGGCCCATGAGGTCGCTTCGTTCGGGGATGTCGAGGTCCAGAACACCGTAGAACGCCGTCCCTGCTTCGGCCGCGATCGTGGTGTCGGGCTGGAGCCAGCCTTGGATCTGCGGCCAGAACGAATCGTGGGTGAGCGCGGAGTCGTCGGTCGCGGTAGCGGTCGCCGAAACGAGCGCAGCGGCCCTCGCGGTCGCAGGCACGGCCTGGAGTGGGGCCGATGCCGCAGCCGCGTGCAGGGCGCGCACGGTGTCGTCGAGCCGGACACCGCGGTAGACGGCGTGTCCGATCCGTGCGTGGTCCAGTGCAAGCTCCACAGCCGACGACGGGTCGTACCGATGGGTGAAGAACCCCGTCGTGAAGTCGCTGAACGTCGTGCCGATCATGACGAGATGTTCCGCGTCGTCGACACGGTCGCGGGACTCGGCGCTGCGCGTCGTCGCCCCGAGGTAGGTCCCCAGACTGGAGCGGTGGGTCTCGTCGAGGATCGCCTTCGAACCGCTTTGGGAGGCGATGCTGATGCCCGGAAGCTCCGCGAGGGCTGCGACGTCGCGCTCGATCCCTCGGCGGTGGATGTCAGGACCGGCCAGAACGACGAGGGATGAGGCGTTGGCGAGGTGGCGGGTGAGGGCGGAGGTGAAAGCCGAGAGCGCCTGAGGGTCGCTTGCCACTGCAGCGAGCGGAACGTCGAGCGATGCGGCCGCGACGGGCGCGTTCGCCACATCGAGCGGCACACCGAGGTAGACCGGCTTGCTCGCCGAGATCATCGCCACGAGCAGCCGATCGATCTCCTGTGCGGCATCGTCCGGGTCGATAACGGCATCCGCGACGGTCACCTCGCGGAACATCCGCACGAAATGGCCATAGTCGCCGTCGAGCAGGGTGTGGTGCAGCGGCGCTCCCGAAGCCATCGACGCACGGGCAGGAAGGCCGCCGATATGGATGACCGGCACCTGCTCGGCAAAACTCCCGGCGATGCCGTTGAGCGCTGAGAGCTCGCCCACCCCGAACGTCGTGACGAGCGCTCCTGCTCGCCGACCGACTCGTGCGTACCCGTCGGCGGAATACGCGGCGTTCAGCTCGTTGGATGACCCGACCCATTCGACCCCTTGGACGGTGGACATCTCGTCGAGCAGGTTGAGGTTGAAGTCGCCGGGGAGGCCGAAGACATGGCGGACCCCGAGCTGGAGGAGCCGGGTGGCGAGGTACTGGCCGACGGAGACGTGGCCATCAGTGAGCGTCATGCCGTCGATGTCATCATGAGCGCCGCGCGGACGGAAGCGCGGGCTTCCAGGTCGGTCGGAATGATCAAGATCAGAAGGGTTCAGCACGGTTTTTGAACAGGACTGATCGATGTCGGCTGGGAGATGCAGGATGTAACGATCATCACGAGCAGTGCCCCCTTGCAACTTTCGTTACGGCGCAGCATGATGTCACTACGAAGGAGGGCACATGTCCGATCGCACCCCGTTGATCGCGTGGTTGGAGTCACTCGCCGCCCAGGCGACGCGCACCGAGACGACGGAGAAGCTCAAGGACGCCCTCGCGCAGAACCCCTCGCGAGGTTCCTACGCCGCCATCTCCGACGTCTCGAGCCTTGCAGAGCTCAACCCGGCGGCGGTCACCCGCACCGCTCAGAGCTGGGGTTTCTCGGGTTGGCCCGAGCTGCGCGTCGCGCTGCGGAGCCGGTACCTCGAGTCGCTCTCGTTCACCGAGGTCGCTTCCGAGCGTCGGTTGGGTACGCCAGCCAGCCCTGTGGCGAGCTCGTTCGACGCCGACCGCCGCGCGCTGATGAGCACCTCGTCGACGATCGACCTCGCTGCCGTCCGCGCCGTCGCCCACATCGCTGGCGCCGCTCGGCGCCGTGTCTCGATCGGCTCCGGCACCTACAAGTCGGTCTCTGATCTGCTTGCCACCTACTTCACCCTCGCGGGGTACCCGACACAGTCGCCCGACGAAACCTCCGGGATGGTCGGTGCGCTCAGCGACCTCGGCCCCGGCGACATCATCTTCGGCGTCGACCTATGGCGCGGGTACGCATCGACGATCGAGGCGCTCGCCATCGCTCGGGAGACGGGCGCCACCGTTTGTCTCATCACGGATCGGGGCGCCACAGGCCTGCGTAAGGTCGTCGACCACCTCTTCCACGTCTCGAGCGAGTCCTCGACGTTCTTCCCCACCCTTGTACCCGCCGTCGCACTCGTCAACGCCCTCGCTTCGGAGCTTGCCTTGCTCGACTCCGCCGTGACCGAGGCCTCCTCGCAGCGCTTCGAGCACACCTGGCGTCGCATGGGCTTCGACCAGAAGCACCGACCCCCGTCCCCGACAGAGAGAAGCACCCCATGACCTCACCGCTCCAGATCGGCCTGATCGTCTTCCCCGACATGACCCAGCTCGATGCCACGGGCCCCCTGCAGGTGTTCACGAGTATCCAGATCTTCGCACCAGACCCCGGAGCCCAGGTGCACCTGCTCTGGAAGGACCTCGAGCCGGTTCCGACAGACGCCATCATGACCCTCACTCCGACGATGACCTTCGCCGACTGCCCGCAGCTCGACGTGCTCTGCGTGCCCGGGGGACAGGGAACGGATGCTCTCCTCAACGACCCCGAGGTGATCGACTTCGTCCGTCGCCAAGGCCAAGGGGCGCAATGGGTGACGTCCGTCTGCACCGGCGCGCTCGTCCTCGGAGCAGCGGGGCTGCTCGACGGGTACCACGCCGCCACGCACTGGTCGTCCATGCACCTGCTCGAGGAACTCGGCGCTATCCCCACGCAGCAGCGCGTGGTGGTCGATCGCAACAGGGTCACGGGTGGTGGTGTCACCGCCGGCATCGACTTCGCGCTCACGCTCGTCGCGAAGCTGGTGGATCAGCCGACCGCCGAGGTCATCCAGCTTCGGATGGAGTACAACCCCGCACCGCCGTTCCACGCAGGCCACCCTGACGAGGCTCCCGCAGAGATCGTCAACCGGTACAAAGACCGGGTGGCTCCCAGCCTCGCGAAACGCGAGCAAGCTGTGGCCGAGGCTGCTGCCCGCTTCGAAGTATGACAGCCGAATCAGGAGTACCCCGAGACGGCGTCCCGCGGTCTCGGACATCGCAGAGCGAAGGAACAGCATGAGACTCTCAACCACCACCGTTGGCGACGGCGCCAAGACCGCGGCACTCGTCCACGGCCTCTCAGCGCACGGTGGCTACTGGTCCGAGGTCGCGGCGTGGCTCGCATCGCTCGGTTACACCGTGACCGTCGTCGACCAGCGCGGTCACGGGGCGAGCGACCGCGCCGACAGTTACCTCACCGAGGAACTCGCGGACGACCTCGTCGAGACCCTTCCCGCCGGACTCGACATCATTGTGGGTCACTCGCTCGGAGGGCGGGCACTCCTCCTGGCCGCAGACCGATTGCGTCCCGAGCGTGCGATCTACGTCGACCCCGGTTGGAACGTCCCGGCAGGGCTGTCCATCAACTTGCCGGTCGACGAGAGCGGCGACATTCTGTCCCTCAAGTCGCTCTCCGAGCTCCTTCCGAACTACAACCCCGAACAACTGAACCGGTTGCGCCGCGGCTTCGTGCTCGCCGATCCGCTCTGGTTCCAGGCACCGAACCCGATCCTTCCCGACCTCGAACCGCCGCTGTCTCCCGTCGTGCCGTCGCTGGTCGTGCTCGCCGACCCGCCGCTCGCGGTCCGACCCGAGCTCGAGAAGCGGCTGCGTGACGGCGGCTACAACGTGCTCACCGTCCCGGGCGGCGTCCACGACATGCCCATCGAACAGTTTGAGCTGACGAAGCAGGCGCTCGCGGGCTGGGTCTGATTGCTGCTTGCGGACGAGGGTGAGCAAACTGCGAGCGTCGAAGACGACCATGGTGGCCTCGTACTTGTCCACGATCTCGGTGACAATCTTGGGGGAGAGGCGGCGACTCAGGCGCACATGTTGGACTGCGTCATCTGACTTCGGTTGGTGGGACTGGGCCTCTTTCAACAGACTTTGCAGGCGGTCCAGCGGCGGCGCCCAGGTGAACGAATTGTTCGAAGGTGAGCCCGGAAGGTCTCGGCGTTTGCCTTCTACCTCGCATGGTTCCCATTCCTGCCAACCACAGCGTCCATCGACTCCACCTCATGGGCGCCACCACACCGACGCGGCGCATCAACCTCGTCCTACGCCGTGGAAGTGCCAAGCACCCCACGATTGCCGCTGCGGTCGGTGCACTCGAGGCCGTCGCTAGCGCAGAGAACGGGTGACAGAGAGTGTTCCACGAACGTCGGCTAGCACCGCTGATGAAGTGTGTGTCCTGCTGCGTTCAGACCGGCGGTGCGTGGGACACCGGATGGGGTCCAACGCTACTTACAGTGGCGGGAGCTGTTAGAACCAGGTGCCGTGCCGGCCTCAGGTGCTGGCGTGGGTCTCCCGGAGAAATTGGGTCAGCGCGTCGCGGCTGGTGGTGAGGCAGGCGATCTTGGTGTCGAGGTCGTCGATCTGTTCATTCACCATGCGGGCGAGAATGTCGTCACAGGTGCTCGACCATCCGGAGTGGCCGTTCTGGCGGTCGAGCACGATCTTGATGAATCGCGTCGGGACACCGGAGCGGGAAAGATCGCGGATCGTGACGACCTGGTTCAGGTCGGATTCGGTGTAGTCACGATATCCGTTCAGGTGTCTTCCTGGGTGGAGGAGTCCCTGGGCTTCGTAATACCGCAGCATTCGGGGGGCGACTGCACTGCGCTGGGAGACTTCGCCGATCCTCATCCGCTCACTCCTCGTGCTCGGGCCCTCAGATTCCGGACTTGACCTTGACAGTGGTGTCAATCTTTAGCTTCGTCGCATGAGAACACGATCTACGGAGTCGCCCTCGCCTGGCACAGCCGGCTCGCACCGAACCTGGCCGATTCTGGCGGTGTTGACCACGGTGACGTTGCTGACGGTGACGGTCGAGATATTGCCATCCGGACTCTTGCCGGTGATGAGTGCTGATCTGGGTGTCTCGGAATCAGCGATCGGGCTGCTGGTGAGCGCCTGGGCGCTCACCATTGCGATCGTGGGGATTCCGCTTGTGCGACTCACGATCCGGGTGCCCCGCACACCGCTGCTGGCAGCGTGTCTGATCGTGATCGCCGCAGCGAACCTGCTCACCGCGACTGCTTCGGGCCTCGCGCTCGCGCTTGCGGGTCGTATCGTCGCCGCGACGGCGCACGGGCTGTTCTGGGCACTCGTCGTTTCCTCTGTCGCCTCCGTCATCACTGCCGAGCGGCTCGGACGGGCACTGGCGATCGTCCTGGCCGGGCCAACGCTCGCTGGCCTTGCCGGACTACCGGCGGCGGCGGCTTTGGCCAGTGTGGTGGGGTGGCGGGCCGTTTTCACCGGCCTATCTGTGGTTCTTGTCCTGACCGCCGGGGTGCTCTGGCTCATCCTGCCGCAGGTACCGTCAGCGTTGCCTACCCGTGGCGGCGCGTGGGATCGCAGCGCGTCCCGAGTGATCGCGGTCGCGATCGCGGGAGGGCTGGTGTTGGTCGGGCATTTCGCTGTCTTCACCTACCTCACGGCACTGGTCACCCGGTTGGGAGGTCTGCCCAGCGCCGCGATCCCCTTGATGCTGTTGGTGTTCGGCATGAGCGGGGCGGTAGGCATCGCCGGATCCGGCGCCGATAATGCGAACGCCGACGAGACCGCGCTGGCAGAAGGGTGTGCGTCGGGCACCACGAATTATCCAAGTCAGCCGCAGTTCAACTGCCTCAGCGTGACACTGGACGGTTCCGGGGAGAAGGTAGTTCTTCGGCAGGGACAGAGCGGCGCAAGCGGCTTCGGGTACCTACATGCCCTGCTGGATCACAACGTGGAGCAGCAGACCATTGAGCACACCGTCAGTATTAACACCGGCGGGTACGCGCAGCCCAACGGCCGTTACCTCTATGGGGCCTACTACAAGAACGAAGACGGGGATGTGGTCATCAACTTCGAGCTCATCCAGGAGCGCGGCCCCGGAGGGGACAGTCCCGACCCCTACGAGCTCGGTGTCGTGACGGCATATTGCCGAGATTCTGCGTCTGCACCGACGCGCGCTTGCCCACAATGGGTCAACGACAGCCTGTGACAACAGAAAGTTCTTCATCGCCCGCCGCGGCCTTTGCTCGACTCGTCCAGGCCGAATGGGGTTCGGGCCCCGGCGGGCCCATCTTTTCGAACAGCACCCAGCTGGGGTGGATTCCATACACCGCTGTTCCTCGGGCGACGCTCGACGCTCGCCTTCAGATTGAATCGGCTGGTTCCAGCGGCCCCTTGGCTCTATTCATATTCCGTCGATCGAATCAGAGGCTCGTGGTCGCCACCCAGCCTTCCACTGAAGTCGCAACGGTGGAACTTTTTGAGGCACTGTGGCGCACTCTCGACCCGCTGGTGACCGATCGACAGTCCTGGGAAGCAGCAACCCTACGGATCACTGATACTACGTACCTTCTTACGCCGTCATCCCTTCCGCGAGAGCTCACCGCGTGAGGCCGGCGTCGGGCAATACTGCTCGGCTTCTGCAGTTCCCTCGCCCACTCCGACACGGTGCCGGCGCCGCGGCGTCCGCCGGGCTCGTCGCGGGGCGTCCAGAACCGACCGAATTGCCCGCTCTTCCAAATCGGGCGGATACTCTTCGGGCAGGTCGAGTTCGATGTCAGCATCCGCGGCGCTCTGCTAAGGACCTGATGCAGTTGAGCGACGATGATTGCTGTGCCTCAAACGGCATGAAGCCGAACTACTCAAGTCCGCACTGCGAGTTAGATGCGGAAATACGCCTGCAAACTGGAATGCGCGCGACTATCCGAAGTCCGCGTCGTCCGCCGTGCCCATGGAGGGGGCTCGTGGTCACAGAAACCGCATGGGCCTCTCAGTACCACTTCGTCAGTCCACCGTCGATGACGAACTCCGCTCCGGTGGAGAACGAGTTGTCATCGGAGAGCAGGTAAAGCACCAACGATGAGACCTCGTCGGGCTGGGCGCGACGCTTCAGGGGGGTCATTCCGACATAGTGGCTCAGAACGTCCGCGTCGATGCCGGCATCCATCTCCGTGTCGATGAACCCAGGACAGATGGCGTTGACGAGGATGCCGTCATCTGCGAACTCGACGGCTGCGACGCGGGTCATCGCCATCACGGCGGCCTTCGAGGCGCAGTAAGCGACTCCGTGCACCGTTCCGCGCAGTCCAGATGTTGAACTCACGTTGACGATTCGACCTCCACCCGAGCGAGCCATGACCTGATGAACCTCGCGCATGCCGAGGAAGACGCCGAGCTGATTGATGCTCACCACCCGCTGGTAATCGGCCACGCTGAACTCGTCGATGCTTCGCTCCAGATTGATTCCGGCATTGTTGACCAGACCGTGCACGCCGCCGAACACTCGCTCCGCTTCAGAAATAACATTCGACCAACTCGCCTCGTCGCTGACATCGTGGGCGACGAAGAGCGCCCGCTCGCCGAGGGCATCGGCGTTTCTGCGTCCGCGGTCGACATTGATGTCGGTCAACACGACGTTCGCGCCCTCGGCGTGCAGCCGGCGCGCGTGAGACGCGCCCATGCCGCTTCCAGCGCCAGTGACGATCACTGTCTTCTGAGCCATACGGTTCATTGGTTCCTCCTAGTTGAGAGACGGTAGGTCAGACTGCGGCTGCCCGAGATGCGAGTCGTTGAGTCTCGTTTGGATGCTATGCGCAAAATCGCAACCTGTCTACTGTTGACAGATTGCAGATTCGTCCCTAGATTCACACAAACGACGATGCGCTCAGCAGGGCTCTGTCGACGATCGACTAAATCTGCTCGGCACGATGCGTCGCCATCGAGATGAAGAGGAGTTTGGATGCGCAACGGCGAAATCGGATATTGGATGGCGCAACCCGACCTCGACTGGCCAACGGCTCCGAGTGTCGATGGTGATGAGTCGGTTGACGTCGCGATCATCGGCGGCGGGCTTACGGGGCTCTGGACTGCTTGGGCCATCAAACAGTTGGACCCGCACGCGTCCGTCCATGTCTACGAGGCCGAGCAGCTCGGTTACGGCGCGTCTGGTCGAAACGGAGGTTGGCTATCTTCAAAGCAGATCGGCCTCCGCAGCGTCCTCGCGAATGGAGCCGGCGGAAGGGCCGGAGTGGTCGCGATGAACGAGCGGCAGAAGCGCGCCGTCTACGAGGTCGTCGACCTGCTCGGGGCGGATACGATCCACGCACGACGCGGCGGAGCTCTTCAGGTGGCACGGAGCCCTAGCGAGCTGGCGCGGTTGCGTGCATACATCGACAAGAGCCGCCAATGGTCCGTGGCTGAGGAAGACCTACGCCTGCTGAGCGCGGAGGAGACTTCGGAACGGGTCAACATGACTCGTCTGGTCGGTGGGATGTACTCCCCGCACTGCTTCACTGTGGATCCAGCTCGGATGGTCGCGAGCCTTGCGCGCCTCGCTCGCGACGCCGGGGTCGAACTGCGCTCGTCGGCCCGGGCCACGGCCATCCAGTCGGGGACATTCATGGTCGAGGGACACACGATCCGGGCGGGATGGATCGTCATAGCGACAGAGGGCTACACGTCCCTTCAGCCGAACCAACGCCGAGCAATGCTCCCTATGAACAGCTCCATGCTCATCACCGAACCCATCGCACCGGCCGATTGGAAGCGCATCGGCTGGTCGGAGCACGAGGGCGTATCCTCGACCGCCCACACATACTTCTACGGCAGACCGACAGTCGACGGACGCATCGCAATCGGAGGACGCGGCACACCCTATAATTTCGCGGGCTCGTTCGACCGCCCAGGCAGGGTAGACGGAAAGACGATCGAAGCACTGCAAGCGACGCTTGATGACCTTTTCCCTGACGTGTCCATGACGCCAGCGCACGCGTGGAGCGGAGTCCTCGGCATTCTCCGTGACTGGTCGCCATACGTGGATGCTGACGAGGAGGCGGGGATCCTGCGGGTCGGCGGCTACGCGGGCCAGGGTGTTACCGGTGCTTACCTCGGCGGGCAGATCGCGGCCGAGCTCGTGCTCAGCCGAAGGACAGAACTCTCCGACTCGCCGTGGGTACGACCATTGCCCAGTAAGTGGGAACCAGAACCCTTGCGATGGATCGGCGCCAATGCCCTGTACGGCGTGTATGGCTGGGCCGATCGCCTTGAGCGACACCGAAACGACGGTCGCACCTCGGCTCTAGCGACTATCGCAGACAAGTTCGCGCGACGTGGATAGCAGTCCCTGAGTCCTATGCGAGCAATTTCATGCATCACACAGAACGTCCCAAGACAAGCGACGATCGCTTGCGGGACCATGGATTGGAGAAGACAGTGAACCGATCAGGCCAACCCGCCCCCGAGGGAATCGCCGCAGCACTCATCCCCGCGCTCGAGACGGCTTTTGCCCAGCCCGATGCGGCAGACCTCGCCGAGCTGTTCGTTGACAACGTGGGATGGCGGGACGTGTATGGACTCACGCTCAACATTCGCCAGTGCCATTCTCGGGAGGAGGTCAGCGAACTTCTCGTCGCGGTCAGCGACGAGATGGCGCCTACCGGATTCGAGATCGACGTCGATCGCCCCGCGCCCTCTCACGCGGCTGACGGGACAGTCGAGGTCTTCTTCCGTTTCGAAACGACGATCGGGCGCGTTCGCGCGCTGGCATACGTCGATGGCAACGGGAAGGTGAGCAACCTGCTGACGCTGCTCGACGGTCTGCACGCCGCACCGCCCGTATGGCCCCGACGTGGAAGGTTCGACATCCAGAACCCGGGCCAGAGGTGGTCGTCGCACATAGAAGCCAAATCGGCGTTCGTCGATGAGGATCCCGAAGTCCTGATCGTCGGCGGCGGGCAATTCGGCGTCATGACAGCTGCCTCGCTCGCGCGACTCGGCATTGAAGCCCTTGTGGTCGACCGACTGCCGCGGGTCGGTGACGTGTGGCGCACGCGCTATGAGGCCCTGCTGTTGCATCAGAGCTACGGCGTTCTTCAGTTCCCCTTCATGAAGTACCCCGAGAGCTTCCCGGAGTACCTTCCGAAGGACAAGTTCGCCGACTGGTTCGAGGTCTACGTGAAGGCCTTCGACCTGAACTTTTGGACGTCGACGACGGTTCTCGGCGCGACCTACGATGAGGACACCGAGCGGTGGGCGGTCGAACTCGAGCTCGCAGACGGTACTCGGCGCACGATGCGGCCGGCGCAACTGGTCATGGCCATGGGAGGGCTCGGTGTGCCTTCGTTCCCTCAAATGGCAGGTCTCGACTCGTTCGCAGGCGAGAAAGTACATGCCGTGGACTACCGCGAGCCGTCACCCTATGTCGGAAAGGACGTCCTCGTTGTCGGTATGGGCACTACAGCGCACGACATTGCCCTCGACATCACCCTCGCTGGCGGGAGGGCCCACATGCTCCAGCGCAGTCCGCTGATCGTGATCGATCTCCCCACCGCCAACAAGATGTACGGCGATCTCAACAACCCAGAGATCCCCACCGATCTCGTCGACATGAGGAGCCTTGCGACGGTGTACCCGAAGCAGCGGCAGGCATTCCTCGACTTCCAGCGTGAAGTTGCTGATGTCGACGACATCGAGCTGTCGTCCGAGCTCGAGCGAGCCGGAATGAGGGTTTGGAAGGGCGAGGACCAGACCGGATTCTATTACAGCTTCCTCCGCACGCTGGGTGGCTTCTACATCAACGTCGGGGCGTCCGACGCGATCGTGCGTGGAGACATCAAGGTTGTCCAGGCCGCGGAGGTCCAGCAGTTTGACGAGCTCGGCCTGATCATGAGCGACGGGAGTCACCGTCACTTCGACTCAGTGATCTTCGCCACGGGGTCGGAAGCGCCGGCCGAAGGTCTGCGCCGGATCCTCGGAGACGATTTGGTCGCGAAGGTCGGGAAGATCTGGGGACATGACACCGACGGCGAGATGTCCAACGTCCTCAAGCCGACGGCTCAGGCCGGTCTGTGGATCATGATGGGCAGCATCCCCATGGCGCGCCAGTTGACGCCTCCCGTCGCGCTCCGCATCGCGGCGGAGCTGAAGGGAGTCATCCCGGCATCCTTCGACGATGAGGCCCATCCGACCAGGCGTCGACGCCTTCCCCTCCACGCTGCCGACAACGGTCGCCTGATCGCAGAGCCCGAGCCCATCTCCCAGCACGAAGCAACAGGACGGACGAACGCATGATGCATGAAGTGGTGAACCCCGCGACCGAAGACGTCATCACGACGATCGAGCTCGCAAACGCAGGAGAGGTCGATCGAGCGGTAGAGCGTGCGCAGCCTGCGCTGCGCGCGTGGAACGACATGGGGCCGAGTGGGCGGGCGCGCGCGCTGCACCGGCTCGCCAGAACGATCGAGGATCACGTCGACGAGCTTGCACGCATCGAGTGCTTGAACACGGGTCGGCCGCTGGCGGATGGCGTCGCTGATGCTCGCCACGTCCAGAGTGTCATCGAGTATTACGCGAACGCTCCAGAGAGGATGTCGGGAGAGCAGATTCCCGTAGACGGTGGCATGACGTTGACGTTCCGCGAGCCGCTCGGCGTGATCGGCATCATCGTGCCGTGGAACTTCCCGCTGATGATCACCGCATGGGGGGCAATCCCCGCCCTCGCAGCTGGAAACGCGGTCATCCTGAAGCCCGCTCTGCTGACGCCACTGTCCGCTCAGCGGCTGGAAGAGCTTTTCGTCGAAGCTGGACTCCCGCACGGGCTCTTCCAAGTCATCGTGGGCAGCGGTGCGGAAATCGGCGAACGAATCGCCACCCATCCCGGGATCGCAAAGGTCGTGTTCACCGGCTCAACCGAAGTGGGAGCGCGAGTAGCGAGCCTGGCGGCGCCATTGATGAAGAAAGTGACGCTGGAGCTCGGGGGCAAGAGCGCCAATCTCATCTTCGCCGACGCCGACATCGCAAAGGCAGCGAAGGCTGCGACGAAGGTGTTCCACAATGCGGGTCAGGACTGCTGTGCGCGCGCGCGCATCTACGTCGAGCGGCCAGCATACGACGAGTTCCTCCGCGAGTACGAGCGCGCGATCCAGTCGCTTCGGATTGGTCCTCCTGACCTGCCCGGCGGAGCGGATGTGGGACCACTCATCAGCCGTCGACACCTCGAGCACGTGTCAGCATTCGTTGATGGGAGCGACGAAGTGCTCATCCAGGCAGATCGGCCAGAGGGGCCCGGGTTCTGGTTCCCTCCCACCGTTATCTCGCCCGCGAGCCGTGACGCGCGGATCATGCGCGAGGAGGTCTTCGGTCCTGTCGCCACCGTGGTCCCCTTCGATCACGAGGACGAAGTGGTCAGGGAAGCGAACGACTCTCCCTTCGGCCTCGCCGGAACGGTATGGACCAGTAACCTCGCTCGCGGGGTGCGCGTCTCGCGCGCTATCGAGGCGGGCGTCATATCGGTGAACTCCAACTCCGCCGTACGCTACTCGACGCCCTTTGGCGGGTACAAGATGTCCGGCCTCGGCCGCGAGCTGGGACCGGACGCACCGTTCGAATTCACTCAGACGAAGTCCGTGTTCTTCGCGGCGGATTGACGCCGACTCGCTCCGGCGGAGCGCCTCCTGCGTAGAGTGGGGGGGCGGTCCGCCGGAGCAACTTGCGAACACACTCACGGGATGAATCCCAACCAGCACACGAGGGAGCAGTATGAGTGTCCTTGAGCCGGTAGCCAGCGGTGCACTGACCAGTGAGATCACGGCGAAGCTACGAGACGCGATCCTTGATGGCACCTACCAGCCTGGGCAGCAGCTTTCGCAGGCCGAGATCGCTCGGCAACTGGAGACGAGTCGCGGACCCGTCCGAGAAGCGCTCCTCTTACTCGTTGGCGAGGGGTTGATCAAGGAGATCCCACGACGTGGTTCATTCGTCACGAAGCTCAGCGTTCAGCAAATCGGCGAAATCCTTGATGTGCGAGTCGCTCTGGAGGTACGTGCCGCTCAACTCATCCTCCGTGATCGTCCTGACGGGTGGGAAGCGCTCCTCGAAAACGTATTGATCGAAATGGAGGCGGCCATAGCCTGCGGCGACGCCAACCAAATCTTGTCGCTCGACGTCGGGTTTCACGAAGAGCTCTGCCGAGCTAGCGAGAATACCTGGCTCCTGTCAGTCTTCAAACAGGTTTCCAACCAACTTCGGATCTACATCAGACTCGACAACGCCATCGCAAATCTCAGCGGCGGGAGCATCCTCGACGAGCACCGGAGGCTGTTCGATGCCCTCCTGAAGGGCGCTGGCGAGGAATTCTCGGACCTCATCGTCAGACATATCGAGCAGACGAGGCTTCGCCTTCTGCAGCGACTGTCGGACTAGGCGCTCGCGACGCCGCAGATGCGAATGCCTCGAGCACGGTGCTGATCGCCGGAGCGACCTCCGCCCCAGCACGATAGGCCGCGAACACCTTCCTCGCCGGTGCTCCATCGAGCCTGACTGACTGCAGGGCAGGGCGCTCGCTCTCGATCAGCAGCCGTGGAAGCAGTGCCATTGCATGGCCCTTCTCGACCAGACGCATCTGCACCAGGAGGTCGTCGGACTCGAACTGCACGTTGGGCTCTACTCCCGCGTTCCTGCACATCGACATCGACCAGCGACGAGCATCGCTGCCTTCTGGCTCCATCACCCAGGGCAGGCTTTCGGCGGCCGAGGCAATCGTTCGGCCCCCTTCATAGTTCGGAGGCACCACGAGATCCAAGGAGTCCAGCAGGATGGTTGTGCGATGCAGCAGACCAGTGCGTGTCACCGGCTGACCCGGATACTCCTCACCGATCACCAAGTCGAACTCGCGAGCTGCAAGCGCGCCAAGCGCTCGAGCCGGTTCGATTCGACTCACCAGCATCCGGAGCTGCGGCGACGTACTCGCCAGACGTTGCAGCACGTGAGGTACGAGTGCGAGTGCAACGGTCTGCAACGCGGCCACCCGCACGTTGCCGGCTGGCTCCGCTCGTACAGCTGCGACCTCGGCCTGCGCTATCTCAACGAGTGAGAAGATCCCAGTCGCGTGATCAGCGAGAAGCTCTCCCTCTTTCGTCAGTCGCAGTCCTCTTCCGACCCTCTCGACGAGCTGTGCTCCGACTTCACCCTCCAGCACCTTCAGCTGCTGCGACACCGTGGATGGAGTGAAAGAGAGTGCGTCGGCGACCGCTGCAAGCGAACCCCGCCGTTGCAGCTCCTCCAGGAGCGCGAGCCGATGCAAATTCAGCATTCGCCATTGTAACCATTCGATGAAACCGAAGTAAACACCAGCAAATCATTCGCTTGTCACTGAGGGTTGATCCACTCATTGTTGACCCATCACGCACGTGATGTGAAAACGACCTAACGCGAACTGAAGGCAGAACTTGCATGGCCCCCTACAGCCCCTTTCTCTTCCTCTCCGAGACGGACATGTTGACGGCTGGGGTGAGCGACGCCGGGAGAAGCGTTGACGTGGCAGACGAGGTCTTCCGGCTGCTGCACACCGGCGACTATGTGATGGGCGGTCTCGACCAGAACAGTCATGGCCTTGCCCTGGTGTTCCCGAAGTGGTCTCCGTTCCCGCAGATGCCGGTCGCGGGTCCGGACCGCAGATTCTCCGCGATGCCGGCATACCTCGGCGGCCGTTTCGACCTCTGTGGAGTCAAGTGGTACGGCTCGAACGCCGCCAACCGTGAGCGGAACCTACCGCGGTCAATCCTCACGCTGATGTTGAACGACAAAGACACCGGTGAGCCGCTCGCTTTAATGTCTGCTGGCGCACTGAGCGCGTCACGAACTGCAGCGGTCCCAGCGGTGGCGAGCAGGTACTTGCCGGCGCGTCCGCCGCGGACTCTGGCTGTGATCGGGTGCGGGGTCATCAACCGGGCAATCGTGCGCGCACTGCTCTCGCAACACCCCGGGATCGAGCGTGTGGTGTGCCACAACCGCACCACGTCGACAGCTCACGACTTCGCCGGGTGGCTGCAGGACGAGTATGGCCTTGATACCGCAGTTGCCGACACGGCCCGCGAGTGCGTCGAACTTGCCGACATCGTGTCGGTGGCTGCTTCGCGCACGGCGCCACTGCACCTGGAGGCGTCCTGGTTCACGGCGCATGCGTGCATCCTGCTGAGCGGGCCCATGAGCGCTGATACGGATCTGTGGACCAGCAGCAGAATCGTCCTCGACCATGTTCCTCTCCATGAGTCCTATGTCAATGATGCCCGCCGTAGCGAAGACGTCAGCGCATCCTTCGCCGCCCAGATTGGCGGACCGGTCTACGAGCTCATCGATGCCGGTCTCCTGCCGCCCCTGGCTCGCTTCGAGGATCTTGGCGGCGTCATCGCTGCCGACAGCGCGCCGCACCCGGGCCGCACGGTGTTCATCGCGAGCGGCATGGCCGTCTTCGACGTGGCCTGGGGTTCCGATCTCCTTCGCACCGCTCGCGAACGAGGCATTGGAACCGAACTCGAACTCTGGGGTGCATCGCCCGATACCGTCGCCTCTCCCGCCACCGAAGGTGCTTCCGCATGAAGATCAAGAACTACGACGCATTGACCGCAGTCGGAGATATCTCATCGCGAGAGCTCGTCCTCGGCATCGCCAACGAAGCACTCCAGCAGGTTGACTCGTACCGGCGCATCCGAGACCTCATGAGAATCGACGGCGACGTTCTGCACGTCGGCGCCCGATCGTGGGATCTTGGGCAAAAGCGAAATGTCTATCTGATTGGGGCGGGAAAGGCCTGCAACTCCATGGCCATGGCCGTCGACCATGCACTCGGTGACCGACTGACACGGGGGATCGCGATCGTGAAAATCGCTGAGCCTGACGATCACTACCACCGCACCGAAGTGTATGTCGGTGGCCACCCGTTGCCCGACGCGGCAGGACACCGCGCCACCCTCCGCATCCTCGCGATGATCGACTCAGCAGGTCCAGAGGATCTCTTCATCGCAGTCGTGAGCGGAGGTAGCTCAGCGTTGCTGAACGCGCCCATCGCCCCCATTACGGTGGAAGACGAGGCTGTCGCGACAGAAGTATTGCTCACCTCCGGTCTCGGGATCTACGAGGTCAACGCGGTCCGACGACACATCTCTCGGACGAACGGCGGCCGCCTTGCGCAGCGCATCGCTGCGCAAGGAGCCGAGCTGATCACCATTGGTATCTCCGATGCCGTCGGGAAGCCCCCGACGGCCGACGTGACTCAACCCGACCCGGCATATTCCAGCACACCATTCGGCCCCGATGCGACCACGCTCGACGATGCCCGCGCCGCGATCGACGGGCATGGCCTTCGCAGTCGACTGCCGGAAACCGTAACCCGATTCCTCGACGAGGCCGGCGCTAGCGATGAGACCCCCAAGGCGTTTCCCGACAACACGTACTTCCTTATCAACACGCTCCCTGACCTCGCGGAGGCAGCCCTCGATGCCGCCCGATCTCGCGGAATCGATGCCCATCTGCTCACCACGTATCTCGAAGGAGAGAGTCGCGACGCGGGGACGTTCATGGCGTCGCTCGCGCACGAGATCCAAGCAACCGGCCGTCCCTTCGTGGCGCCGTGCATCGTTGTGAGCGCTGGAGAGACGACCACCCATATTCGACCGGCGACAACGATCACCGGGCACGGTGGACCATCCCAGGAGCTCACGGTCGGCTTCGCCCTCGCGTCAGCCGGAATTCCCGGAGCGTGCATGTATTCCATGGACTCTGAAGGCACCGACGGCACATCACCCGCCGCAGGTGGCATCACTGACTCGACATCATTGCGCCGGGCGATTGAGGCGGGAGTCGACCTGCGTGAGCACCTTCGAGGACATGCAAGTTTCGAGGCGCTGTCCGCCATCGACGATGTCGTGCTCAGTGGCAACACCGGCACCAACCTTTGCGACCTCAACATCCTCTTCGTCCCCGACCGACAGCAGCAGATCGCAGTTCAGGAGAACGCATGACCGTCATCACTTCCGTCGCCGCCCGACAGGTCCTCGACTCCAAAGCCCGCCCGATGGTCGAGGTTGAGCTCACTACCGCCTCCGGCGCGACCGGACGAGCCGCGGCTCCCACCGGATCGTCCGTCGGCATGTACGAAGCAAAGATCCTCCGCGACGGTGACGCAGCTCGCTACGGCGGCATGAGCGTTTACTCCGCTGTGCGCAACGTGACCGACACAATCGCGTCCGCCATTGTGGGGCGACCGTTCGAGTCCCAAGCCGACTTCGATGCTGCCCTGCTTACGCTAGACGGCTCGGCGGACAAGGGAGTCCTCGGCGGTAACGCCATCTATCCCACTTCCGTCGCATTCTTGCGAGCGCAAGCGGCAGAGACGGGTCGTCCGGTGTATCAACACATCGCCCGCGGTGACCTCAGCACGCTGCCCGTGCCCTGCTTCAATGTAATGAACGGTGGCCACAACGAAGTCCTGCAGGCGTTCAACGAGTTCCTCATCGTCCCGCACGGGGCGGAAAGCGTCGAGCATGCCGTCGAGATCGGTGTCTCTGTATTTCAGCGTCTGCCCGCCGTCATTGAACGTCGGACGAAGAAGGTGGCAGCGGTAGGCGGCTCTTACGGCTTCGTTGCGCCCTACAGCGATCCGGCCGCGGTCCTATCCCTCATCAGCGAGGCCGTTGACGCCGCCGGCTACACCGAGGAAGTCGCGTTTGCACTCGACTGCGCCTCGAGTGAAATGTTTGATGCGACGACCGACACCTATGAGCTCGACGGACACCGGGTTGACAGCGAGCAGATGGTCGATCACCTCAGGTCGCTGACCGAGGAGTTCGACCTGCTCTTCATCGAGGACCCGCTAGACGAGAACGACTGGGCTGGTTTCTCCCTCGCTGTTCGAGAGCTCTCCCGGACCCTGGTCTTTGGAGACGACCTCATCGTCACGAACAAGCAGCGGCTCCAGAGGGCGATCTCCGAACGAGCAGTCGACGGTTTCGTCCTCAAGCCCAACCAGGTGGGTACTGTGACGGAATCCCTGGAGACATTCGATCTCGCAGAGGAAGCTGGGCTGCTCGCGCTTCCTTCGGGCAGGTCCGGTGGCGTGATCGACGACATCGTGATGGACCTCTCGCTGGGCCTGCAGGTCCCTTTCCAGAAGAACGGGGCACCAAGGACCGGCGAGCGCATTGAGAAACTGAACTTCCTCATCCGAGCAGAACGCGAGCTCGGCAATGCCACTCTTAGCGATGTGGCACGCATCGCGCGCTATTGACGAACGACGGGCGCCGACGGCACCAGCAGCAAATTACCTCCGGAACCACTACCTATAGAGGAGTCACAATGACCACAAATCGCGCCGGTCACCCCCCGGTGACCCGCACCGAGCCGGAGAGCCATGATCTCAAGGGCAATCTCGGCTATTTCCATCTCGTCTTCACGGTCGTCGCGTACAACGCCCCGATGGTGGTGTTCCTCGGGTTCATCCCCGTCGCGATCCTTCTCGGCAACGGCACGGGCACCCCCGTCACGTTCATCGTATGCGGGGTCATTGCGCTCCTCTTCGCCGTTGGGCTGGTCGCGATGGGCCTGCGGATCCCGCGGCCAGGCGGTTTCTACACGTTCGTCACGGCCGGTCTGGGTAAGCGACTCGGCTTGGGCACAGGGTTCCTGGCAATCCTCGCCTACTACGCCTGCAACCTCTCGGCCTACGGCCTGGGTGGAGGCGCGACCCAGAGCTTGGTCCGCGATGTATTGGGCGGTCCGGACATTCCGTGGTGGGTCTTCGCCATGGGCTACTTCGTCATCGTCTCCATCCTGGGGTACTTGAATTTCGACTTGTCGGCGAACCTCCTTGTCATCTTCTTGGCGCTGGAAGTCGCATTGATGATCATCTACATCGTCGCTGTGTTCGCGCAAGGCGGGGCCGGAGGGATCGAGTTCGACAGTTTCCGTCCGGAGAACATCTTCTCCGGATCGCTCGGCATCGCTTTTGTCTTCGGCGTGGGAATTTTTGGAGGATTCGAGGCAACGATCATCTTCCGCAGCGAGGTGAAGAATCCGCAGAAGACCATCCCTCGTGCGACCTATACCGTCGTGATCGGCCTTCTCGTTCTCTACACGGTGAGCAGCTTCACGTTCATCAACGCCTACGGCGCGGATGTGGTGATGAGCGTGCTCTCAGACAACGTCATCACGGCATCCACTGAAAGTGTGCGGCAGTACACAGGCGAGGCGGGCTACGTGGCCGCTTCCATCATGCTCATCACAAGCGCCTTCGCCCTGATGTTGGCCAGCCACGGGATCGCCGCGCGATACCTGTTCAACCTGGGCGTCGACGGAGCCCTGCCCAAGTTCCTCGGGCGAGCACACCCCCGCTACTCGTCCCCGCATCAGGCCTCGATCGTCTTGAGCGTCGCGGTGCTGATCGCGCTCGCAACACTCATCTCGATGAACATGTCCGGCGACGCAGCCTACGCGGTGCTGGCGGGTGTGTTCTCCTATATGTTCTTGATCCTCCTGGTTCTCGCCTCGCTCGCCGTTACGATCTTCCTGTTCAAGGACCACTCGCAGCCTCGCCGTGCGACGAGAGCAGCGGTTTGCTCCGGCATCTCATTCGTGTTCTTGTCGACAGCGCTGGTCCTCGCGACGGGGAACTTCACCGTGCTGACGGGAGCGACCGGATGGATCACCCCCACGGTGATTGCCGTCATTTACCTCACGATCCTCGGCGGGGTAGTCGCAGCAAGCATCTATCGGACCCGTCGGCCCGAGACCTACCAGCGCATCGGAAGGTATGAGGCGGTGGTCACTCGCGAGATCAAGACCGTCGACTCGGACAGAGCTTGAGCTTCACAAGAAGGCGCGCTCCTCTAACGCCGACCTTTGTCAGGCCGAAATCGAGACCGCAGCATCGATATGTCGACTCCGTCGATCGAGTGAGGATACTGCACGCGGCGTCGAGCTTCCCTTCGGCAGGCGGTCAGCTCCTCATCAAGAGTGGCGAGGAGACCGCACGGACACGCGGGTGCTCGCGTCGATGATCACTGTCACGATGTCGACGGACCCGGGCACCGGGACGCACAAGGGCAGCACCTGGCCCGAGGACCGAGCCCTGCTGATCCGCCTTTGCATGAACCGGGCTACCGCCTGCGACGGCAGCTCATAGGCCGAGCCCTCATGCACCAGCACCCACCGTTGCGACATGGTCCCGCCCCCTCTCAACCATCACCCGGCAATCTTCACTGAGCGTGGCTGTCAGCGATGGGAAGTTCGACGGGTCGAGGAGGGTGGCCTTGTTCATGCGGGAGTAGCCGGGGAAGCGTTGCTGCTTCGTGAGCTGGCGCAGCTCGATCATCGTTGGGACGCCTCCGGTGCGAGCCGGCAGGGGAGGCGTAAGCAGCGATCTCCTCTGCGTCCTCAGACGTGACGATGCTTCGTCAGCTCGCGTTCGCTGTTCGGTCAGTGCGGTGACGGCTTTCTCGTGCTTGGCCGTGAGCCTTTCCGTCCGTTTCGCGAGCGCTGCCGCCTGTTTGCGGAGCTCTTTGCTCGAGGAGCGAACTGCTTCGCGGGCGACTTCCACTGCCTGTTCGGCACGGGCGAGGGCTTTCTCGGCAGCTCGCCGTTGCTGCTGCTCGGCCAGTTTCGCCGCGGCCTTGGTGCCCTGCTTTTGGTCGGTCTTGTTCTTGGACATCGCACGTACCTCCACTGGCTGAACCCGCTCGGTTGCGCCCCACGGTACCCAGGATTTGCAGTGCATTCCAGGCGTGTGGACTTCATACTGTGGGAATGCAGAACCAGGACGAAGTACAACAGATCGTGAACGTGGTCGATCGTCTCGCGCTGAAGTTCCCCGACACCCTGCGAGACGACGTCGCTCGGGTCGTCACCGAGGTGCATCGGGAGCTCGACGGGAGTCCGATCCGCGACTACGTGCCGGTGCTCGTCGAGCGCGAAGCCCGGCAACGTCTGCGACGTCGCTCGCAGTAGTCGCCATGGGAGGCTGGGCGGCATGAAAGCCGTGGGCGCCACGGTCCGACCGCGGTCCGGCCCTTGCGCGCTCCGAAAGCTGCGGCACCACTTCCTCGCGCTCGAACACATCGTGACAGCGCCGGGCGAATACCTCGTGCAGCTGCCCGGCACCGGTGCCGTGGTCGTCACCGAGGACGACGCAGCGATCACGATCGACATTGCCGTTCCGAGCGAGGCCGTCGAGCTCAACGCCATTGGTGCGATTGAGCGGTTCATAGCGGATCACGACTCGAACGTCACATTTTCGGCTGCCGTGCACGATCGCCTACGCCGAGACGATGACGGGAGCGTCGCTGGTTGTTCCACCACGTGTCGGATCCTTTGGGGGTGTCGATATTACCCAGCGCGGAGAACGGACCACTAGAGCTCCAGACCTCCCCCAGACGAAGTCTGATGCGGCGGATGAGCTTCGTTGGAGGCAGCCTGCGAGCGTGGTTGGTGGACTCTCCGCGAGAGCTTCCGAGCGAGTTCGGCCAATCGGCTCCTCGAATCGACGGCCAGTGCGTCTACGGAGTGTTCGGACACGCCCGACTCCCGTGCCTGTTGGCGACTATCGCGGAGCTCCCGAAGGTACCCCGCGGCTGGGTCCTCGTCCGGAGTCCAGTCGATGAGGCGGGGTGGCTCTCGCCAGCTCGAAGCTGTGGTCGACGGTGCGGGTTCTGGACTCGCAGGCACGGCAGCGACCGCAGCTTCGTGAACGTTGTCCAGCGGAAGGTACAAGTCCGGACGCCAGAGCGGCCCGCCGGTCTGCGAGAGGACCTGGTCGATGCTCTCCAGTTGTTCATCGATCACGGCATCTCGACCATTCCACGTTCCAGCCAAGACGTAGAACGTATCGAGCCACGAATCGGGATCGGGGTCGACGTCGAAGTAGGACGCCCCGGTGAACCGGAGGAGCAGATCCAGCTGTGCCTTGATGATTCTGCGTTGAATATCCTCCTCAGCCTGACGTGGGTCGCTGTGGGCGTCCAGGTAGAACGGACGGAGATCGCCGAGTCGCATTCCATAGCAATAGGCCCTCACCCACCCATGCTGAGCCTGGCTCAAGTCCGACGAGGGGCCGGTCTGTTCTTCGCTCATCCTGCGAGTCCCTCGCTTGAGTCGGTCAGGCTGGCTCGACGCCGTACGACACCGCGAACGACGAAGGGCGAGGCTCCGAGGAGCATCGTGGCGGCAGCGCCTGCGGCGAGGGTGGCGCCGTCGAAGCCGGTGCTCGCGAGCTGCTGTCCGGGGCGGTCGAGGAAGAGAGTCTGCTCACCCTCCTGCCCACAGACACCCTCGCTGAGTAGCACCTGCTTCGTGTCATCGGCATAGGTGCGCTCGATCCAGTTGACCCCGGTGCCCATATCGCGGGTGGCAGTGAATGTCGGCCCGGGCACATCCTTGCGGCCGTTGACCAAAATCGGCACCGACTCCGGCAGGTATTCGGTCGTGGCGTCGCAGACGGGCTGACCGTCGGTGATGCGGTAGGCGGTGAAAGTCTGCACAGCGGTGTCGGGGTAGAGGGCAACATCTTCGTGGTGGGCGGTGTCCCCGTACTGCTCTCCCTCCATCACCGACGGCACGGCCTTCGTCGTGACGCGGGGGATGACCGTGGTCTCGTCGGGCAGCCCGAACGCGTCGTGCCACGGTCCCTGCAGGACGGACTTGGTCGTGTCGGACTGCTTCTCGAGATCGAGTGACCAGACTGCAGTGATCGGCCCGTCGGCCTCGTCGGGGCGGGGGAAGCTGGCTTCCATGACGTCGCCGACCCCGTCACAGGTGGCGGTGGCCGTGCCGAGCGCCGGCCGCCCTTCCGGGACCTCAGGGAGGCCGCCCTCGCCGGGAAGCTTGGCGTAGATCGCGACGTCCCAGATGACTTCGACGCCTTCATCGTCCCGGTTGCGCCGCCAGGTGGTGCTGATGCTGTCGGGGGAGAGGTCGCAGGTTGCGTGGTCGATGATGGTGCCGCCGACGGGGACGAGGGTCCGCTGCATCTCGCTCGTCACGATCGGCTGGAAGATCGTCGAGGCGGTGATGCTGGCTTCGGAGGTGAACGGGATGGGGGAGCGGTTCTCGCTGCCGCGGGCGAGGCGCTGTTGACCGGGCGTCTCGTACATCCACGTCTCGGAGGCGTAGCCGCCGGGCGTGCTCCAGGAGCCGTCGGCGCGGATGTCGTAGTCCGCGATGCCGTCGGCGGGATCGCCGGTGATGTCGATGCGGGATCCGTTCCCGACTGCCACCGAGGTCGCGCCGGTGCTGGTCCCGTGTGCGCCGGTGAGGGTGAGCGTGCCGGTCGCCGCGGCGGGGTCCACGGTCACGTCGATGTAGCCGGTGGTGCCGTCGGTCATGGTGATGGTTGTGGTCGCCGTCTTCGAGCCGGCCGCGGCAGCCCAGTGCTCGCCGACCCATGCCCAGATGCTGTTGAACGCTGCAGTCACCGCAGCATCGTGGCCGTCGGCTTTCTGGCCGATGTAGTGGATGGCGCCGTCGTAGCCGGGGTGGTTCTGCGAGGTGAAGGCGTAGACGAACGCGGCGACGGCTGCCGCGGTGTCGTTGTCGGTGGTCTGCCCGAACTGGCCTCAGCCGAGCGGTTCATCGACGTCCCCGCCCGCGGTCGGTGCCGAACTGCTCGACGGCTCGGGGGTGAAGGTGACCGCGCCGGCCGGGTCGCGGGTCAGCACACCGGTGTAGGAGACGGTCGTGATGGGGAGCTCATCGTCGGAGAAGCGGATGCGGAAGGTCGACGTCGCGTGGTACTCGCCGTCGATCAGGGTGAACGCGGGTCCCGGCTCGCGGAACCACTGCGCGGTCACGGCCTCGCCGAGGGGTTCTGACAGCGACGCGGTCAGCTCCGCCGGGCAGGACGGCCCGACGAATCGCTCGGCTGCGCAGGCCGCTTGCAAGCCCTCGACGGCGGCGGCGAGTCCCGGTTCGACATCCGGCGTGAACGCCGGCGAGAAGCTGAAGTCGGCCTGGCCCTCGTCGCCCCCGAGGTTTGGGACATAGGCGGTGAACGCGTCCTCCGTGCCGAGGAGCTTCGTCAGGCCGGTCGGATCGTCGTAGCTCACGCCGTACGCGCCGGGGAGGAGCTGCAGTTCAGCGTCGTCCTCGGCGAGCGGGTACTCCAGCTGGTCGTTCACCGTCACCGTCGCAGCCGACTCGATGCCGCCGATCGTGATCGGGGTGTCGCCTCGCCAGCCGGTGATCTGGAGCTCCCCGTCCTCGCGATACACCACGAGTTCGAGCTTGCCGGGGGCTTCGGCGCCGTCGAAGGTGTACTCGACGGTCGCGGTGAATCGCCCGGCGTCGTAGCCCGTGGTCTCGACGATGCGTGCGTCGGTCGGCAGGGCGTCGGATGCGCGGTAGAAGTCGTCGTCGATGAACTCGTCGGGGAAGTCGATCGTGGTCAACGCTGCAGCCTTAGTGGCCTCGCCCGCTTCGAGGTGGGCGAAGAACTCCTCGACCAGCGCGGTGCTCCCGGAATCGTCCGTGTCGATCCCCCGTGCACATCCCGTGAGCGAGACGGCGATGGCGAGCACGCCGACGAGTGCTGTGCGTTTCCTCATGTCCACACGCTAGTGATCCCGCACGGCCGGGCATATGGGGACCGCTCCCCATCCACCGACCCGACCGTTCGCACATCCAGCGATGACCTCGTGCTCGTCCGAGCGTCATCTCCCTTGGGCGGCTCCATCAGCTTCACCCGGCTGTTGCCCTGGAACACCCAGGTCAGTGGCTGTTCTGGTTTTCGGGAGGCTCCTCGTCCGCCGCCGAAGCCGGTGCGGAGTCAGCCGTAGGATGACCGGATGGATGCACTCGCCAGAGCTACGGACGCACAGATCGATGCAGTCTGCGAAGCCTTCACGTCGGTGTCGTGGCCGCTCGGTCGCGACGACTTCACGGCACTCGCGGAGCGTCTCGGGTGGCAGCTCAAACTGGAGACGTCGAGCGGTGTCCAACACCGTTCCGGGTATCCGGTGAACCTGCCGACCGTTCGTTCGCTCGTCGCAGCTGAAGCGATCGCCCAGGTCGTGATCGCTGTCTCCGACAAGAGCGACGACCCCGGCGCGCTGCGGAGTGCCGCTCAGGCGCTGCAGTCGGCGCTGAGGGGGCACCTTGGTCAGCCCGCCGGATCCCAGGGCGGAGACCCTCACTGGGAACTGGCGAACGGCGGCAGGATCTGGCTCAAGACGGTGCCCAAGAAGGTGCTGCTCGTCGTCGAAGGGCAGCGGTTCGCCGACGTGGAGCGGGCCGAGGAGCGGCTGGGCATCGACCCCGGCCGCACGCCGGGCATCGATGACGACACTGACTGAACCCGTCAGGTCGACTGCGGCGTCATGACGACCCGTCCGCCGGCCTGATGAACACGCTCGCGATCGCGGTGAGGAGGATGAGCCCCGCGGCGATGACGAGGCTGAGTTGCAGCCCGGCGATGAAGCCCCTCGAGCCGGTGAGGAGCGCCCCGAAGACCGCGATGGCGACCGCACCGCCGAGTTGGCGGAAGGTGTTGAAGACCGCACTCGCGGTGCCGGCGCGCGACGCCGGAACGCTGGCGAGGACCACGGAGGTCACCGGCGGCATCGCCACGGAGCCTCCCGCGGCGGTGAAGCATGCGAAGACACCCACCCAGATCGGCGACCCCAGGTGCGCGGTGGCGACGGTGCCGACGAGGCCGACCACCATGAGGAGCAACCCCGCCACGATCGGGACGCGCACCCCGAACCGGTTGGCGATGGTGCCACTGACGATGTTGCCGACGACGGCGAAGAGGGCCGACGGGAGGAACACCAGGCCCGCGAGCAGCGGCGGCAGCTGGAGCTGCTGCTGTAGGAACAGACTCAGGACGAACACCGTCCCGAAGTTGCTCATCATGAACGCGAAGCCGACGGCGAGGGCGATGCGCATGCCGCTCGATCGGAACAGATCCAACGGCATCATCGGGTGCGCGCCCCTGGCCTGGATGACGAGGAAGCCAACAATGCCGACCAGCGCGACGCCGAGGCTTGCGACCACGACGGGACTGCCGAACCCGTCCGACCCGCCCTCGATGAGTCCGAACACCAGCGCCGTCGATGCGATGAGCCAGACGAACTGTCCGGCCCAGTCGAACGGCTCGGGCCGTGAAGGGGACGACGCGACCGTCCGGAGCAGCAGGAGCATCATGATGCAGACGGGCAGGTTGATCGCGAACACCAGTCGCCAGTCGATGGTCGTCAACGCGCCGCCGAGGACCGGCCCGAGCGCGGTGGCGACCGCGCCGCCGACCGCCCAGACGCCCAGCGCGCGAGCGCGCTCGCGACCACCGGGGAACGCCTCACGGATGAGCGCCATGGACGCCGGCAGCATCAACGCCGCACCGGCGCCCTGCAAGGCTCGAGCGGCGATGAGCACACCGATCGACGGGGCCACCGCACACGCGATCGACGTGACGAGGAAGGCGGCGACGCCGACGCCGAACGCCCGCTTCGCGCCGAACCGCTCCGAGAGGTTGCCGGCGAGGAGCAGGAGGGCCGCGAACAGCACGGTGTAGGCGTCGATCACCCACTGCAGCGATGCCGTCGTTCCGCCGAGGTCTCGCGCGATGCTGGTGAGCGCGATGGTGACGATGAGGATGTCGAGGGTGATCAGGAAGAACCCGAGCGCAGCCAAGAGCAGCGTCAGGCGTTGTCGCGGCTTCCGGTCTTCGCGGTCGTCGAGGCCGTCGTCCGAGGTCGGTGATGACACCCGGTGTGCTGCCGCGTTCCCATGGTCGATCTGCATCCCTCGATCACACACCACCGGCGACGAAGCAGGGATACTCCGCCAGGGCACGTCTCAGGGCGGCCCGAGCACGGGAGACGCTGCCTGCCTGCCCGGACGGCCTCCACGAGGGCGGGGATGGGTGTCCTGCAGGAACACCCCAGCCCCCGAGGCCGCGTCATATCGTTGTCGGCATGGACAATCGAGACGAGGTGCGCGAGTTCCTGACGACCCGTCGGGACCGACTCACGCCCGAGCAGGTGGAGCTGCCTGGCGGAACGAACCGACGCGTGCCGGGGCTGCGTCGCACCGAGGTCGCCATGCTCGCCGGGGTGAGCGTCGAGTACTATTCGCGTCTCGAGCGCGGGAACCTCTCGGGGGTGTCGGAGGCGGTCCTCGACGCGATCGGCACCGCACTGCGGTTGGACGACGCGGAGCGCTCCCACCTCATGGACCTCGCTCGGGCGGCGAACGAATCGCCGATCCGGGCCCGCCGACGGTCTGCGCCGGCCGGCGTGCGGCCCGGTATGCAGCTCGCCCTCGACTCCATCACCGCGGGCCCGGCGTTCGTCCGGAACGGCCGGATGGACGTCCTCGCCGAGAACGCGCTCTTCCGCGCGCTGTACGCCGACCTCTACGCGCTCCCCGAGCGCCCGGTGAACCTGGCTCGGTTCGTGTTCCTGCACCGCGACCTCGCGGAGGCGTTCTATCCGAGCTGGTCGACCTCGGCCGATATCAACGTCGCGATCCTTCGCACCGAGGCGGGGCGCAACCCGCACGACCGGGCACTGCAGGACCTGGTGGGTGAGTTGTCCACGCGCAGCGAGGAGTTCCGCGTCCGTTGGGGCGCGCACAACGTCCGCCATCACACGTCCGGCGAGAAGGTGTTCCATCACCCGGTCGTCGGCGAGCTCCGCATGATCTACGAGGCGATGGAGCCGATGGACCAGCCCGGCCTGAACTTCCTGATCTACAGCGCCGAACCCGGCTCGCCGAGCGAGGAGTCACTCAAACTCCTCGCCAGCTGGGCGGCCACCTCCGAACACGCCTCGCCCCACCACTGACCCAAGGAGCACCAAGCATGGAGTACACCCGCCTCGGAGCGACCGGGCTCCGCGTCAGCCGCCTCGCACTCGGCTGCATGACCTACGGCGATCCGAACCGCGGACTCCACCGTTGGACCCTGGACGAAGCGGCGTCCGCGCCGTTCTTCCGACAGGCGGTCGAGCTGGGGTTCACGTTCTGGGACACCGCGAACGTCTACCAACAGGGCAGCGGCGAGGAGTACGTCGGACGCGCGATCACGCGGTTCAGCCGCCGTGAGGACATCGTCCTCGCGACGAAGGTCTCGGGGAGGATGCATGACGGGCCCGGGGGATCGGGACTCTCCCGAACGGCCATCCTCGAACAGGTCGACGCGTCGTTGCGACGACTCGGGACCGACCACATCGACGTGTACTACGTCCACCGTTTCGACGAGGAGACGCCGGTCGAGGAGACGATGCAGGCGCTCGACGACATCGTCCGGGCGGGGAAGGTGCGCTACCTCGGTGCCTCCTCCATGTGCGCCTGGCAGTTCGCGAAGCTGCAGACGGCCGCAGCGGTGGGCGGGCTGACGCCCTTCGTCGCGATGGAGAACCAGTACAACCTGCTGAAACGCGAAGAGGAACGGGAGATGATCCCGATGTGTGCGGACACCGGCGTCGGCCTCACGCCGTACTCGCCGAACGGTAAAGGACGACTGGCGCGGCCGCGCGGCGCAGCCACGGACCGCTCGAACGTCGACGAGGTGGCGAAGGCGTTCGACACGGACGCCGACGGCCCGATCATCGACGCCGTCGAGGAGATCGCGGTCGAGCGAGGCATCCCGATGGCGCAGGTCGCACTGGCCTGGGTCTTGCGGAACCCGACGGTCGCAGCTCCCATCATCGGCGCCACCAAACCGGCACACCTCACTGATGCCGCCGCCGCGCTGGACGTGCAGCTGACGGACGACGAGGTCGCCAGGCTCGAATCCCCGTACGTGACGCAAGCGCCCTTCTGGTGGTGAGCGCCGCTCGGCCCGGGCGCCGGGGAGGGGGGGGCATCAGCTGATCCCGTCTGGTCGACTGCGGCGGTGCCGCTCAGAGCGTCGTGATCCGCAGGGTGCTCGCGTACCCGTCGACAAGCGCAACCGACTGCTTCCAGTAGGCGTCCTCGATCGCGGCGTCGACCTTCGCCTCCACGCTGCCGTGTCCGTCAGGCAGCAGGAGCAGGACGGTGCCTCGGCGGGTGCTGGCAACGGCTTGGGCACCCGGACTCGACTGGACGACACTGTCGATCAGCCGACTCACGAGATCGTTCGCGTGCGCCACGCCGTAGGCGTCTTTGACCACGGTCAGATCGACGATCTCGATGGAGTGGACCACGGAACCCGGGTGGTCACGATGGAGTGCCCAGAGCCGACGGACCGTCGTGAAGCAACCGGGTCCTCCGCTCGCCCGCCGGCTGGAGAGCTCTTCGATTCGCAGGAACACCAGGACCAACGTGGTGACGACGACGAACACCAGGTTGATCACCGTCGTGATCTCGGTGTTGAAATACCGCTCGAACACACCGCCACGGGGACCCTGGAGACCGAAGATGACGGCCCGCGCACCGCTGTAGGACCCGTGAAGTGCGTGCACGATGGTCATCGCCCAGCTCACTCGGAACGACCCGAAGAGACCCCTCCGCGATTCGACAGCGGTCAGCACGGCGAAGAGGCTCAGGCTCAGCAGTTTCGGGACGACCCCCGCCCAGTTCGGACCTCGGGACTCGGGCAGGAACGTCAGGATCATGACGATCAGCACCACCGTGACGACCAGCCAGAACCGGATCCGTCGGCCGTTGAACGCCTGGCAGCCCAGCCAGACGAATCCGACAGCGCCGACCATGGCGCCGTTCCCCAACGCCACGACCAGGGGCGGATGCCCCAGCCCCGTCGCGGCGAGGTAGGAAGCGGTGCACAGGACGGCGAGCATCGAGGCGGTGAGCCAGAGGTTGATGTACCGCCCGGAGAGCGACCGACGGCTGTCGACGACGAACAACAGGGCGCACGACCCGGCGACCAGCACGGATACGGCGAGCAGCACGAAGGTCTCGGAATTCATCGGTCCTCCGCATCGTCGCGCCTACCGTTTCGCCAGCACTCTAGTCCTCCCGCAGCCTTGGCCGTCGAGGCTCGATGGGTATCGCTCGCACGCTCACGGCAAGACAGCCGCGGGAACGGTCGATGACCGCCGGCCGTCCGTCGACGACCGATGTCTACACTCGTCGCATGGGCTTCTTCCGACGCAAATCCCAGCAGCCACCGATGTCACCCGCCGCGAGCGAGCCGGAGCCCGCCAAGGCTGAAGACCTCGACGACCTCGATGAGCGTGGATGGGACGCCGTCACGCAGGCGGTGTCGCAGCACTACCCGGGTGCCCGCGAGTTCCATGTCGCCTACTCGCCGGGACTGCACTTCGGGTCCGCTCTGCAGGGGTGTTCGGCATTGCCGGGCCCCGACCACTGGTTCTACGTCACCTACGGGCTCACCGAGCTGTGGGGCAAGGACTCCGACGATCCGACGACCAGCGGCTTCGGGTACGAGCTCACGATGCGCGTGCGCCGGTCTCCGGCGGACGAGACGCCGCCCCAGTGGCCGTACCGTGCGCTGATCGTCCTCGCGCAGTACGTGCGCAGCGGGCCGCAGGAACTGTGGCTGGGGGACCGGATCCGGCTCGCCGACGGCGTGACCGATGATCCCGACGGCGCGCTCACCACCCTCGCCGTCACCGCCGACCCGAAGGTCGTGCCCATCGAGACGCCGAACGGCCGGGTCGCCTTCTGGCAGGCCGTCGCGCTGACCGACACCGATGTCGAGGAGGCGAAGCGGTCGACGACGGACGAGGTACTGGAGCGTCTGGCGGCCGACGACCCGCTGCTGACCATCGACCCGGAGCGCCGCTGAGCCGTCAGGCCATCGGCCTCAGCCGCAGTCGCTCGCCAACAGACCGAAGACGACTGTGTCGGTCCACTCGCCCTTGCTCCACCAGTTCTGCCGGAGGTGGGCCTCGTGCCGCATGCCGACCCGCTCCGCGAGCCGCGCCGACGCCGTGTTCCGGCCATCCAGCTGAGCGGCGACCCGGTACATCCCGGGCGTGCTGAACGCGAGGTCCAGGACCGCACCGACGGCCTCGCTCGCGAACCCCTTGCCGCCGTGCGCCGGGTCGAGGACCCAGCCGATCTCGGCGACGCCCCGCTCATGGTCGGTGTACCAGAGCAGGACCTCGCCCACGGGTGCACCCTCATGCTCGACGATGAGTGCGAGCGCACGCGCCGGGCTGTCCAGGCCGGTGCGCTGAAGCCGCTCGGCACTCTTCGTCCGTGCGACCTCCTCCGTCCACGGCTCGTCGAGGAGATAGGTGGCGACGTCCGGCCGTCCGTAGACCGTGAGCAACCAGGAGACGTCCGACGGTTCGTGCAGGCGAAGGACGAGTCGGTCGGTGGATAGCGGGAACGTCGTGGGAAGGGAGGTACTCACGTCGATCAACGATACGAGATCACGCTCTGGAGCGCCGCTGAGCCGTTACCGGCGCAGGTCGGTCAGCGCAGCGTCGGTGGAAGACCGCGCGAGATCCGCAGCTTCTGGGCCCGCCGCTCGACGACGTAGTACCGCCACGCGATCGGGGTGAAGAGCATCTCGAATCCGAGGAAGAACCACTCCACCGGACCGAGCGGGTGGTCGTCCGGGTTGCTCGCGAGGAGGCCGTTGGCCTGGGCGATCCCGACACCGATGAGGACGAGGATGAACACGTTGAGCACGGTCAAGAGGAGCGCGATGAACAACAGACCACCCGCCGAATTGACGGGTTGGACGATACTGCCCACGTCGCCCTTGTAGACGCCGTACTCCTCGGCGGTGAGGCCCCGGCGCTTCGCGTCCTCCGAGGACAGCTCGTCGTAGAACCCCTGCATCCGGGGCGGACGGGGTGCGCGGGGCGCGCGCGTCACCCGGGGTTTCGGCGGGGCACGGAAGAACCGGACGATCCCGAGGACCAGGACACCGAGGGTGAGGATGACACCGACGATCATCGTGAACGTGACCGCACGGATGGCCTCCCTGGGGGCGTCCACCGATCGCAGGGCGACGATGAGGAGCACCGCGGCGACGATGATGACGGGGATGGTCACGAGCGGTGCCACCCAGGTGCGGTGCCGACGCGTGCGAACCACGCCGAGGGTCGGCGTGTTGGTCGGCGGCCCGCCCTGAACCGCCGCCGACCACGTCTGCTGCGGCTGCATCGGCCCACCAGGCACCCACTGCGCTTGCCGGGCGGCCTGCCTCGACCGGTACTCGCGCTCGGCGCTGCGTGCGACAGCGAACCGCCACCATGCGGCGGGCGTCGCCGCGACCGCGAGGAACAACCACGCTCTGGACCCACCCGTCCCAGCCCGGTCGGCGATGAAGTCCCCGAACCCGGCGACCATGACGATCACCGACACGATCGTGAGCCCGATGGCGACCGCGAGCAGGACGCCGGAGGTCCGTCGAGGCTCCGGTTCATCGCCGGGGAGTGGGTTCACGTTGGCGCTCATGGATACAGTCTGACGCCTCTCCCGGCGCCAGGGCCCGAGGGTCCGCCTGCGCCGGGGACCTTTCGGACGGCCCACAGGTGCGGCAACATGGGTGGCGCCGACTCGCAGATCGTTGAAGGGGACCTCGTCCATGACCGCACCGCACCGCAGCCGACTCGCCCTCGTCTGGGGCTCCGGCCTCCTCGTCGCCGGCCTCCTCGCGGGATGCTCTGCACCGTCCAGCGGGGACCGCGACTCCGCGGCGCCGTCGTCGACCCCGACAGCCACGGCGACCGCCGATGCCGCGGACGGGCCCGCCGACTACACGACGTTCTGCGCGGCCAACCGCGCGGCGGCGACCGCGAAGTCGGGCACCGTCGGCGAGGACCTCGAAGCCGTGCAGGCGCAGGTCACGACGATCCGCGACCTCCTCCCGCCGGACGACGTGAGCGCCGAGGTCGCAGCCGGCGCCGAGGTCTTCGCCACCGCCGCTGAGGAGACCGCCGCGATCCTCGCCGAGTTCCCGGCCGACAGCCTCGTCTCCGACGTCGGGCTCGACCCGAGGTTCACCGAGTCGCAGGCCGTGCAGAGCGCCGCGACCGACCCGGACTACCAGGCGTTCATCGCCTGGACCATCCAGACCTGCGGCTTCGACACCGGCGGAGAGTGAGCCGGTTCCTGCCCTGACGGGCGACACCGCCTGCCGACGCTGCCGCCGTCACCACGTCTGCGCGGTGATCGCCTCGGCGACCACTCTCACACCGAGCTCCGATCAGACTCCGACAACCCGGCGATCGCGGCCCGCACCGTCTCGCGGCCGCGAGAGAGTTCCTGCATCCGCTCCTCGATGACCTCGAGCTGCTCCCGCAGCAGGTCCACGCGCTGCGAGACGGGCATGGTGTCCCAGTCGCGCATGCGATCCCGCATCTCGTCGAGCGAGAAGCCGGCCGCTCGACCCGCCTGGATCAGTTCCAGACGCCGCACGGCGCTCGGCCCGTAGTCGCGATACCCGTTCGCTCGCCGTTCGACCTGCCCGGGGCTGAACATGTCGCGCTGCTCGTAGAAACGGATCGCGGACGTCGCCAGACCGGTCCGTCTCGCCAGCTCACCGATCCTCACCGGAACCCTCCTTGACCTTCAAGTGACTTGAATCTCTAGCCTCATGGACGGAAGCCCGTTCCACAACGTCCTGAAGGGTCATCATGTCTCAACCGATCTTCGTCCTCGCCTCCGTCCTGTTCGGATGTCGACTGCTGCTGCTGATCGCCCTCCATGTCGTGCCCGGCGGGGTCCACCCCGTCCGCGACACCGTGAGCGACTACGCGGTCGCCGACTCGCGCACCACGCGGACCCTTGCGACCGTATCCTCCTGGAGCGCGGCTGCCGCCTGGGCGGCACTGGGCATGGGCGTGTTGACGGACGCGTCCCTCGGCGAGAGTCGGCTCGGTGTCGGCGGCTGGCTCCTCGTGCTCGGGGGTCTGCTGGCGGCGATGCCGTTCGTGCCGACGGATCGGACTGGTTCCTCGACGACAGCGGGCGGGAGGGTGCACCTCCTGTTCGCCGTCGCCTGGTTCACCCTCGGGTACTCGACCATCGGCCCGCTCGGACGCCTGCTCGGTGGAGCGCCGGGCGCCGTCCTGGGCGTCCTCGATCCGATCGCCGCCGTCGCGCTCGCCGCCCTCGTGGTCTCACTCCTGGTCCAGGCGCTTCGTCCGCACACCTTTGGCTTAGCCGAGCGCGCGTTCATCCTCGTGGTGACGGTCGCGCCGCTTATCGCGAGCGTCGGTCTCGCCGCTACCGGGTCTGGGCGATGATCGCCTCAGCGACCGTCTGCGCGCCGTCACCGGAGCTGACGGCGTAGAACGTCTCACCGACGATGAGGTAGAGCGGCGACCGCGGACCGTCCGTGCGGCGCGCGACGAGTGCCGATTCGCCGTCGACCGCGCCCTCGAGGGTGACCGGCTCGAGCGCCGCCGCCATGTCGGGCTGGGCTGCCAGCTCGTCGATGATCGTCGCGCCGTCGCGCACGACCAGGATGTCGGTGTACCCGAAGCCCTCTGCGAAGAGTTCGCAGCTGAACGCACCGACACGGGCGCTCGCCGCATCCTCCAGATCGCCGATCGGCTGGGCCCGCGGATCGATGACGGTGTAGGTGGTGGTGGCCTCGCCATATTGCAGCGCGGAAGCGATCCCGGCCTCGTCCAGCCCGCCGTCGCAGGTCGCGTCGCCTTCGCGTGGCGCGAGCGCAGGCCAGGCGAGCTGAGCCTCGGAGGCGGGCTCCACCGTCGAGAAGGTGGTCTCCGCCGCCGAGGCGAGGTTGTCGAGGACCTCGCCCGCCGGCGTGCCGTCGAACCGGCTGCCGGTGGACGTCAGTCCGGAGGCGGTGATCGACAACTCGACCCAGGCCGAGCCGACGGGAGCGGACACGCGCCACCCGGTCTCGCCCGACGCGGTCGTCGCCTCGACACCGGCGATCGTCCTCGTGTCCTCGGACGGTGTGTCGCCGGCGTAGGGCGGTGCCCAGTCGTCGGCAGCACCCGGCAGGATCTCGATCGAGAGGTAGGCCCAGTCACCCGCTCCGTCGCCGATCATCTGCTGACCGGTGCCCACCCGCCAGGAGCATGCGAGCCCGCCGGCCGCGGTGAGGACCGCCAGATCCACGGCGTCGGACGGTTGGACGGCCTCGACGACGTCCGTCGGTTCAGCGGCGAGGACGCCGGCGACGGTGTCGAGCGATGCGAGGTCGCTGCACGCGAGGAGGTCGGCCGACGCCGGGGTGCTCGGTGCATCGGAGGTCGGCGACGCGTTCGGCGTCGCGGACGATCCGCACGCCGACGCTGACAGCACCACCATCACGGCGAGTCCCGCACTGATCCCGACCGACCGCATCCCCGCACCCCTGATCCCCATGCGCCGAGACTATCGGTGGCGCGCGTCGTCCGCTTCCGAGGGAGGATGGAAGCGGTGTCGTGCCGATGCCATCACCGAACCGAGGAGTTCTTTGTGACCACGACCCGTCGCGCCCTGATCCTGATCGACGTCCAGCAGGAGTACTTCGCCGGTCCGCTCGCGATCCAGTACCCGCCGCGCGACGAGTCGATCTCGCGGATCGCGGACGCCATCGATGCGGCGACCACGGCCGGGGTGCCCGTCGTGGTCGTCCAGCACTCATCCGGCAGCGGGGCCCCGGTCTTCGACCCTGACACGAGCGCGTTCGAGCTGCACCCCGAGGTCGCCCGCCGGGTGCAGCCGTCCTGGAAGGGCGTCGTGAAGCAGTACGGTTCGGTCTTCGCCGGGACCGAGCTCGAGGCGTGGCTGCGCGAGCAGGGCGTCGACACCGTCACGCTCGTCGGGTACATGACGAACAACTGCGTCATCGCGTCCGCGGCGGGCGCCGAGGAACTCGGTATCCAGGTGGAGGTGCTCTCCGACGCGACCGGCGCGATCAACCTCGAGAACGCGGCCGGGTTCGTCGACGCGAAGACGGTCCACACGACCCTCATGGCGCTGCTCGATTCGAACTTCGCCGCGGTCGCGACGACCGCGTCCTGGACGCAGGTCCTCACGGACGGCACGGCGCTGCCGAAGGACGACCTGGTGTCCTCCGCCACGCGCGGTGCGGGTCGCGGGTAGCCTCCCGCCACCGATCAGTCGGTGACGGCGACGTCCCTGAGGTCGAGGTGCTCGCTGACGAAGTCGGTGGGGAAGCCGGTGACCCCGTCGCGCACGACGGTGAGGGTGATCCCGGTGTAGAGCCAGTCTGCGGCGTGGTCCTTCGAGACCAGCGCTGCGGCTTCGCGGAGTCGTTCGTCCGCGACCTCGGGGTCGGTCGCAGCCCTCGCCTCGGCGACCAACGACTGCACCGTCGGGTTGTCGTAGCCGAAGTAGTAGTCCGGGTCCGCCCAGTGCCGGACGTCGCGTGCCTCGACGTGGTTCACGAGACTGAGGTCGTAGTCGTGGTTCGTGTAGACGTCGTTCAACCACGTGGGGAACTCGACGCTGTCGACCGTGAGGGTGACGCCGATGGCCTTGAACTGCGACACCAGGACGTTGGCGGCGGCGGTGCCGTAGTGGTTCGGGACGGTGAGCGTGAGTGCGAGGTCCTCCTGGCCGGCCTGGGCGAGGAGCGCCTTCGCCGCTTCCGGGTCGTAGCTCACGACGTCACTGAGGTCCTCGTAGCCGGGGTCGAGCTCCGGGATCGGTCCGTACTGCAGGGCCGCGGCGCCACCGACCGCTTCGACGATGGCGGAGTGGTCGATCGCCGTGCGGAGCGCCTGGCGGACGAGGGGGTCGTCGAGCGGTGCGCGCTGGTTGTTGAAGGCGAGGGTGTACTTGTCGGTCGTCTTCCCCTCGACGATCGTCAGGCCGTCGGCACGCTCGACCTGGTCCCGCAGGTTCGCGTCGAGACCGATCTGCACGTCGACCTCGCCCGCGAGGGTCGCGTTGACGGCCGAGGACGCATCGGGGATGTAGCTGAAGACGACCTCCTTCACCTTCGGAGCGTCACCCCAGTAGTCGTCGTTCCGCTCGACGGTGATGCTGTCGCCCTGCTTCCACGACGCGAGCGTGAACGGCCCGGTGCCGTTCGCCGTCGTCGACAGGTCGTTGTCCGCCCCGGCCTGGAGGACGAGCCCCGCACGACCCGTCAGCGCCCACAGCAGGTCGGAGTCGGGGGAGCTGAGCTGCAGCCGGACGGTCCGGTCGTCGACCGCCGTGACGGTCTGCAGCTGCTCCAGGTCGAGGTGGTCGACGAACGCCGCGTTCTGCTGCACCTGCGTGAGCGAGTCGACCACGTCGGTGGCGGTGAGTGAAGCGCCGTCGTGGAAGGTCACACCGTCGCGAAGGACGAAGGTGTAGGTGAGCCCGTCGGCACTGACCTCGTGGCGCTCGGCGAGGGTGTCGACGATCTCGTTGTCCGTCGTGCGCGAGACCAGCCCCTGGTAGACGTTGTCGATGAGGACCTGCTCGAGTGCGACGCCGGAGGTCGTCCGGATGTTCAAGTCCGACGGCTCGAGGACGAGGCCCACGCGGAGTGTCGCGTCGGTGTCCGCGGCCGGTGTCGTGGCGGGGCCCGCGCAGCCGGAGAGGACGAGGAAGGAACCGGTGGCCGCGATCACGGCGGTGAGTAGGTGACGACGCAGTCGGTGACGGGGCATGGGGAACATTCTCGCGGATCCCGGCACCAGCCCGAGCCGGGTCAGTCCGAGGCGTCGTCCGACAGCGAGCCGCTGATGACCGCGAGCGTCGCCGACTGGGCGCGCTGCGCACGATCGCCACGTCGGCCCACGAGCAGACCGACCACGGATTCCGTCACGAGCATGATGGCCGCCCGGGAGGTGTGCACGAGTTCGTCCCGGAAGGTCGCGTCGATGGGAGCGACCACGAGCGCGACATCGGCGAGTTCGGCGACGGCCGAGCGCGGGAAGGAGGTGATCGCGAGGACGGTCGCGCCACTCGCTCGAGCTGCCGCGGCCACGTCGACGGACGCCCGGTTCGCGCCCGAGCCCGACAGGACCAGACACGCCGCGCCCGGGCCGAGATGGGTGGCGGCGATCTGCTGCCCGAGCGTGTCGGGCAGGTACTCGGCCGGTCGGCCGGCCGAGATGAGCCGCATCGCCAGATCGGACCCGAGCGGTGAGGAGAGGCCGTTCGCCGCGATGAGCAGTCTCGGCGCCTCGTCGAGCACGCGGACGAACCGTTCGAGCGTCTCCTCCGTCATCGCCGACGTCGTCTGGCCGAGGCGACCGGCGAAGTGGTCGACGGCCCCGCGGAGGGTGCCGAGCATCGTGTCGTCACCATCGTCGCGGGCGGTCGGTGTCCCGAGCGCGACCTCGCGGGTGAGGGCGACGCGCAGCTGCGGGTAGCCCTCGTACCCGAGCGACTGCGCGGTGCGGATGACGGTGGCGCGGCCGACACCGGCGAGGTCGGCGACCTCCTGAGCGGTGCGCTCGATGCTCGCCTCGATGTCCTCGGCCACCGTCTCGGCCACGCGGCGTTCGCTCGGCTGGAGCGACGGCGCGAGCATCGCGATCCTGGCCGTCGGCGGGGCGTCAGCGGACCCTGTCCACATTGCGGCTCCTCGTCGTGCGGGCGGGAAGGGCGGTACGGGTGGTGCGGGCGACGCCGGGGCCCCGGGTGACCCGGCGTCGGATGGCACCCGAGATCGCGTCCATCGTCATGGTCACGACGACCACCACGATCAGCAGCATCCCGACTGTATCCCACTGGCGATAGTTGGTGTAGTTCGCCAGCATGCTGCCGATCCCGCCCGCGCCGACGAGCCCGAGGACCGCCGAGGTGCGGATGTTGATCTCGAACCGGTAGAGCGCGAGCGACAGCAGTGCCGGGGCGGCGGCGGGCCAGAGCGCCCAGCGCGTCACCTCGGCGGTACCGCCACCGGCCGCGCGGACGGCCTCCGAGGCGCCCTCCTGCACGGACTCGATCGTCTCGTAGACCCACTTCCCCTGGGTGCCGATGCCGGCGATCCCGAGGGCGAGCGCGCCTGTGAACGGGGTGAGCCCGGTGATCGTGAGCAGGATGAGGGCGATGATCACCTCCGGGACCGCGCGGATGACGGCGAACACCCCGCGCATCGGCAGCCGCAGCCAGACCGGACCGACCGACCCTGCGGCGAGCATGCCGAGCGGGATCGACACGAGGACGCAGAGGATGGCCCCGATCCAGGCCATCGAGATCGACCGCCACATCTCGGTGAGGGCCCGCGGCAGCTTCTCCCAGTTCGGGCTCTCGAACATGAGCCCGCCGAAGTGCACGAGCTGCGCCGGGACGGTGCCGAGGTCGCGCCAGTCGATCGGCAGGCCGGCGGTCGCGGCGATGACGACGATCCCGACGGCGACGGCCGCGATGGTCGGGACGAGTCGAGAGGGACGGCGGGGGAGCACGGGGTTCGGATCGTTCGCGGTCATACGAGTCGCCTCCGCAGCAGGTTGGACGCGACCTCGATGAGCACGACGACGACGAGGATCTCGAGGACGATCACCGAGACGTCGTCGTAGGCGTAGAACGCCCGCCGTTCGTCGAGCAGCCGACCGATGCCGCCGGCACCCACGATGCCGAGGATGGCGGAGATGCGGACGTTGAGCTCCAGGGTGTACAGCCACTGGTTCGCGAACAGCGGCCAGACCTGCGGGAGGACGGTGACGCGGTTGATCTGCGTCTGCGTCCCACCGGCGGCCTTGCCGGCCTCGATGTACGGGTGGTCGGCCGAGTCGATCGCCTCCGAGACGAGTTTGACGATGATGCCGAGGTCGAAGAGGAAGAGCGTCAGGAGGCCGGGCAGCGCACCGACGCCGACCATGGCGACGAGGATGGTCGCGTAGACGAGGTCGGGCACCGCTCGGATGACGTTGACGATCGCGCGCAGGATGCGACGCGACAGACCGTTCGGGTTCGTCGGGGCTGCCGCCCACAGCGTCAGCGGGACGGACAGCAGCGCAGCGGCCACCGCACCTACGAGCGCCATCTGCAGCGTCTCCAGCATCGGTTGCACCGTGCGGGGTAGGAAGGCGAAGTCGGGTTGGAAGAGCTGGAGGAGCAGCCCGGATCCGTTGTCCCAGTGGGAGATGAGCGCGCCGAAGTCGAGCTGCACGCCGCCGATCGCAGGGAGGCAGGTGGCGATCGTGAAGGCGGCCACGGCCCCGATGATGAGGGCGGTCCGCAGCCGGGTGCTCGGCCTGGGCGGCAGCTGCCAGTCGGTCCCGGACGGCAGCTTCACGTCGGTCCCGGTCGCCGTCATCGGTCGAGCCGATCGTCGGGCTGGATCGGGCGACCGTAGATCCGCTCGAAGTCCGCCTCGGTCGCGTCGGCTGCGGAGCCGTCGTAGACGAGTTCGCCGTCGCGGAGCCCGATCATGCGCGTCGTGTAGGTGCGCGCGAGGTCCATGAGATGGATGTTCACGAGCACCGTGAGGCCCGTCTCGGTGTTCACCCGGCGCAGGTCGTTCATCACTGTGTGCGCGGTCGGCGGGTCGAGGCTCGCGACGGGCTCGTCGGCGAGCATGACGCTCGGCTGCTGCGTGAGGGCGCGGGCGATCGCGACACGCTGCTTCTGCCCGCCGGAGAGCTGCGCCGCGCGGGTCCAGACCTTGTCGAGCATGCCGACCGACTGGAGCGAGCGCAGCGCGAGCTCCCGGTCGGTAGCCGTCGTCAGGCCGAGGACGTTCCGGTACGTCGGGGTGCTGGCGAACCGGCCGACGAGCACGTTGCGGTACACACTCGTCCGGTCGGCCAGGTTGAAGCCCTGGAAGATCATGCCGACGTGCCCGCGCAGACGACGCAGCTGCCGGCCGCGCAGACCGGTGACGGTGTGCGGCCCGACGGCGACGGTCCCGCTCGTCGCCGGCACGAGGCCGTTGATCGTGCGGATGAGCGTCGACTTGCCGGAGCCGGAGAGCCCCACGACGGAGACCATCTCCCCGGCGGCGATGTCGAGTGAGACGTTGCGGAGCGCCTTCGTGCCGTTCGGGTAGGTGACCGAGACGTCGTCGAGACGGATGGACCACGACGCGGAGGCCGCGAGCTGGGCTCGGGCCTCCGCGCGATGCTGATCAGTGTTCATGCACCGGATTCCTGGAGAGGGTCGATCGGTTGGAGCGGGTCAGTTCGAGAACTGGTCGAGGATCTCGCCGTAGCGGGTGATCTCGTCCGGTGCGGTCTTGTCGGTCCAGCCGGAGAGGCCGACGAGGTCGAACATGACCTTCTTCGCCGCGTCGGAGGAGTCCGCGTAGCCCGCCATGAGCTTCGTGAGCTGCTTGGTGAGGTCGGCCGGGAGCGACTTCGAGACGGCGACGCCACCGTTGGGGATCATCTCGGTGTAGGCGAAGGCGACGACCTTGTCGGCGACGTCGGGCGCCTCCTTGAGGACGGTCGTGCGCGCGTCCCAGTAGCCGAACGAGACCTCGGCGTCGCCGTTGTAGACGGAGAGGACCGCGTTGTTGTTGCCTTCGACCGGCACCTGGGTGATGTCGGCGTCGGTGTCGATGCCGGCGTCACGCATGGCGACCACGGGGTACTGGTATCCGGCGGGTGAGGTCGCGGCCTGCAGGGCGACCTTGGTGCCCTTCGAGATCTTGTCGAGGGCCTTCAGTGCCGCCGGCCCTGCGCCGGTCGCAGCGTCTGCGCCGGGCTCGATGCCGTTGCAGTACGAGAGCGGGGTGTCGCTCGCCGCATAGGTGACCATGACCGGCGCCTCAGCGCAGTACTTGTCGGGGTTGTTCGTGTAGGCGACCGACGCGTACGAGGTCGCGCCGAAGCGGACGTCGCGCAGGACGAGGTTCGCGTCGTAGCGCTCGGTCGCGTTGTAGAGCGAGCCGGCGTCGGTGATGATGACCTGCGCCTGGTCGCTGCCGAGGGCCTCGACGGTCGCGGCGTAGTCGGTCGCGACGACCCCGTTGACCTCGATGCCGAGGTTCTCCGACAGGTAGCTGGTGAGCGGGTCGAGTGCTTCGGCGAGGTCCTCGCCCTCCACCGACGGCACGAGCGAGATGGTGATGGAGTCGGGCCAGGATGCCGTGCCCGTGGCCGACGGGGACGAGGCGGCGGGGCTGCAGCCGGCGAGGGCGAGGGCGGCGACGGCCGCGACGCCGGTGAGGAGCAGGGTCTTGCGCATGTTCGGGATGCCTTTCGAGGGTGGAGGGTGATCAGGAGGCGGACGGAGCGGGAGTGGAGGTCTGGGAGGCGTCGGGGAGGCGCGATGCTGCTGCGGCCCAGGCGATGATCTGCTCGTACAGATCGGCGAGCGACCGCCCACGCATCGTGGCGGTGGCCGTCGAGCGCTCGAAGGTCGCGCCGACGAGGGCGGTGTCGGCGCCCAGCTCGGCGGCGGGAGCGAGGTCGTTCTCGACGATGTCGCCGACGGCGAGGACGGGGCCGGCGGCGAGCGCGTCGCGGATGAGCGGGACGAGTCCGGCCGGCTTCCCGACGGTGAAGTGCACGGCGTCGAACGCCTCGGCGACGCCCCAGGACTGGAGGAGCGCCGTGATGCCGTCGCCGGGGGCGTTCGTGGCCAGGACGAGTCGGGCGTGGGCGCCCAACGTCTCGAGGAACGCGGGCAGGCCCTCAGGGGAGTCGACCGCCGCTTCGCTCGAGCCGAGCAGCGCGCGGGAGTCGTCGTAGGACGCGCCGATGACGTCGGCGCCGACGCCGGCTTCGCGGGCGATCCGGGTCACGGCGTCGTACCCGTCGCGGGCGTCTGTCTCGCCGTTCGTGAATGCGGCGAGGGCGGCCTCGGCGCGCATCGCGAATCCGGTGTTGCCGGTGCGCTCGGCGATTGCGCGGGCGAAGGCCGTGATCGGCCCGTCGCCGAGGGCGAGGGTGCCGTCGAAATCGAAGAGGATGGTGGGGGCCACAGGCGCTCCTTCTGAGCGTGTCGTTCACACGGCCGCTCCTGCGGACGCTGCGTCCATCATGGATGGCGAGTGTGGACGCAATCACCATGGCGGGTGAACGGCGGGTGAATTCACCGACGCACGAGCCGCCTATGCTCTGGTGCTGTGATGATGACGGAGCTCGCGCGACGAGCAGAGACCGAACCCTCGACCGTGCTCGAGGAGCACTCCTGGTTGGGCGCGGCGATCGACGACGACACGGCGGCCGGCCGGTTCGCCTCGTGGGGTGCGTCGACCGTCATCGACGAGCACACCGGCGGGCCCGTGATCCCACGTGCGCTGTTCGAGGCGCTCCATGCGCGCGCCGGCCTCGCCGCGGCCTGGCCCGTCGGGAACGCCGGGCTCCTCCACGTGTACGGCTATCTGCTCTCGTCGGTCCCGACGCCGTACGGGTTGAAGCGCGACCGCTGGCTGGACGGAACGCTCGCGCGCGCGTTCGGGCTCCCCGACGACGAGTTCGTCCCGTGGGCCCGTGCGTCGTCCCTGCTGTCGCGGGTGACGGCGGCCGCGCAGGACCTGCTCGCACGACCGGTACGGATGGCCGACGGGCCGATCGGTCGGATGGTTCTGGGGCTCGGTGACCCGACGGACACCGACGCCGTCGCGCTCGTGTACGGCATCGACGAACGCCTGATCACGACCTTCCCGGTCGCCTCCGGAGCGGCGGTGCTGGAGGAGTGGGACGCCGACCCCGACCGTCCCCGGTGGAACGCGGCTGTCGAAGGCTGACGCGGATCAGGCGTCGGAGGATCCTCGGTGGGCGTCCCGGCGACGCCCTGATCGCACGCCGGATCGGCGGAGGCGCCCGGCGACGAGACCGGCCAGCTCCATGGCGAGGACATAGCTCACGACGCGGACCACGAGCAGCACGATGACGAGCACCGGCGAGACGAGGTCGGGCGAGATCAGCGCGAACGACAGTGCCCAGATCGCGACGCCACCGGCCGCAGCCGCAAGCCAGGTCGTCACGCGGCCGGGGTGACGGCGGCGGGCGAGCACCAGGTCGATCGCGGCTGCCGGAACGACGAGCGCGACGATGATCGCCGGGCCGAGGGCCGTGACGGGCAGCGCCAGGAGCCCCGTGACGGCTGCGGTGAGCACCGTCGCACCGGGGACGCCCGTCCAGCGCCTGGCGAGCATCGGCATCACCATCGTGACGGCGGCGATCGCGGCGTAGAGCACCGGGTTGAGCACCGCGGCGGTCGACGTCAGCGGGCTGACGAGGAACAGGACGACGGCACCGACGGCGCCGAAGGCCGCGCAGCGCAGCAGGGTCGTGGTGGTCGCGGATCTCATGGCCTCAACAGGGTAGTGGTGGTGGAAGTACGACGGGCGGGCCGAGCCCGAAGGCTCGACCCGCCCGATCGGTCAGGTCCGGGTCAGCGCCCGGTGACGAGGCGGCGTCGGATGACGAGCCCGGTACCGAGCAGCAGCAGGATCGCCGCCCCGACCACCAGCGGTGCGAAGGTCGTTCCGGTCGAGGCGAGCACCGGACCCGGCGTGCGCACGGTGGCCGTGGACGGGTCGGAGGTGAACGACTCGCCGCCCGGCGTCGTGCCGGTCCCGAACGCGGTGTTGCGGATCGAGCCCGCGTTCAGGTCAGCCTGGGTGACCGTGTAGGTCGCGGTGCAGACGACCTGGAGGCCGGGGGCGAGGAGCGCCGTGCCGGTCGGGCAGGTGATCGCCGAGAGCGTCCCGGTGCCGGTGAAGTCACCCTCCTGGACCGCGACGTCACGCAGCGTGACGTTGCCGGTGTTCGTCACCTGGAACGAGTAGGTGACGACCTGTCCCGCAGTCGTGGCCCGCTCGACGTCGGCCGTCTTGACCACCGAGAGACCGGGGACCGGCGGCGACGGGATCGTGACCTCGGACGGCGGCGAGACCGGCGGCACACCGTTCACGCTGTTCGGCGGCGTGGCCGTCGCGGTCGCCGAGTTCGTGATCAGGCCCGCGTCGACGTCGGCCTGCACGACCGTGTAGGTGGCCTCGCAGGTGATCGTCGCGCCCGGCGCCAACGAAGCGGCTTCGGCCGGGCAGACGACGTCGGACAGCTCGCCGGCGCCGGAGAACTCCCCTTCCACCACCGTCGGGTTCGTCAGCGTGACGTTCCCGGTGTTGGTGAGGAGGAAGGAGTAGGTGACGACCTGGCCGACCGCGAGGCCGTCCTGAGCCACCGCATCGGCCGACTTCACGACCGTGATGGCCGGTGTCGCCGGGAACGCGACGGTGGTGTCCGACGGCGGCGAGACCGGGGGAGTACCACCGTTCGGCGGGGTGCCGGTCGCGGTCGCGCTGTTCGTGACCGATCCCGCGTCGACGTCGGCCTGGGTCACCGTGTAGGTGGCCTCGCAGGTGACGGTCGCAGCTGGGGCGAGCGCGCCTGCCGCGGGCGGGCACACCACGTCGGACAGCTCGCCGGTGCCGGTGAACTCGCCCTCGATGACCTGGACGTCGGTGAGGGTGACGTTGCCGGTGTTCGTGACGAGGAACGAGTAGGTGACGTCCTCTCCGGCGTTCGCGACCGTGGTCGGCGTCGCGGACTTCGCCACCGTGATGGCGGGCGCGGCGGGGAACTCGACCGTGGTCTCCGACGGCGGTGAGACCGGGGGAGTGCCGCCTGCCGGCGGGGTGCCGGTCGCGGTCGCCGAGTTGGTCACCGAGCCGGCGTCGACGTCGGCCTGCGTGACCGTGTAGCTCGCTTCGCAGGTGACGGTCGCCGCCGGGGCGAGCGAGCCCGCTGCGGGCGGGCAGACCACGTCGGAGAGCTCGCCGGAGCCGGTGAAGTCGCCCTCGATGATCGAGACGTCGGAGAGGGTGACGTTGCCGGTGTTGGTGACGAGGAAGGAGTACGTGACGTCGTCGCCTGCGTTCGCGACCGTCGTCGGCGTCGCCGACTTCGCGACGGTGAGTGCCGGGGCCTGGGCCACGCCCGGGATGGTGACCTCGGACGGCGGTGAGACCGGCGGCTGGCCCTGGGGCGGTGTCCCGGTCGCAGTGGCCGAGTTGGAGACGCTACCGGCATCGATGTCGGCCTGCGTCATCGTGTAGGTGGCCTCACAGGTGACGGTCGCCGTAGGCGCGAGCGAGGCGGCTCCCGCCGGGCAGACGACATCGGAGAGGTCACCGGTCCCGGTGAACGCGCCCTCGTCGACCTGGACGTCGGTGAGCGGGACGTTGCCGGTGTTGGTGACGAGGAAGGAGTAGGTGATCTCGTCGCCGACGGCGTACTCCGCAGCAGCGGGGGACGCGGACTTCACGACGGTGATCGCGGGGGCCCGCGGCACGAACTCGACCGTGGCGTCGGCCGGCGGGTTGAGGCCCACGCTCGTGATGTTGTCGGGACCGTTCGTGAAGGTCCCGGCGACGGGCGAGGTGACCTCGACGGTGACGGCGCAGGAGGTCATCCCCTGGCTGAGGTTCCCGGTGACGTCGATCGACGAGCCGCCCTCGGGCGCGGTGACGACACCCGACGGGCAGGTGGTCGAGGCGTCGCCGTCGGCGATCGTCAGGCCGGCGGGCAGCGCGTCCGTGAAGGACCAGCCGTTCTTCGCCGCGAGCTCGTCGGTGTTCGTGATCGTGAGGGTCAGCGTGGACGTCTCACCGGCGACGACGCTCGCCGGGCTGAACGACTTGTCCAATTGCGGGGAGACGTCGAGCACCTGGATGTTGTCGAAGGCGTGGTCGTTGCCGGCCGTGCCGCCGCCGGTCAGGTTGCGGGCGACGATGCCGACGGTCGCCCCGGGGAGCAGGACCGCTCCCGGCGAGACGTAGGTGCCGACGCGGACGTTCTCGGCCCCTGCCGCACCGGTGGCCGGTGCCGTGACGGACCGGGAGCCGGCTGCGGTACAACCGTTGATGGCCCCGACGGAGTGCGCACCGCCCTGGTCGTCGGTGAGGAAGAACTCGAGGACGGGCTGCTGCGACGCGTTGCAGGACACCGCCGCGAGATCCACCGAGGTCGTGAGGTACCGGCCGGCGCTCGTGAGCGCGATCGGGTCGACGGTCGCGAACTCGACCGCGTTCGGCGGGTTCATCGTGAGGTTCTGCTGCGAGGTCCAGGCGCTCACGGAGTGGTTGGCCGTGTCGCCGGCGCCGAGGGCCCAGGCGAGCTGCCGCGTGCGCCCTTCACCGGACGCCGACGCCGCGAGGCACTGCGGCTCCGCGGACGAGGCGAAGCTCGTGATGTTGCCGTTGCACTGGGTGTGGTCGCGCCAGGAGGCGTCCGCGGTGTACCGCGTGCCGTCGGCTCCGACGTAGTCCTCGATGTACGTCGGCGACGTCACGCCGTTCTCGAAGTCCTCGGTGTAGACGACCGAGCCCGACTGCGGTGTTCCCGGCGTCCCCGGCAGCGCCTGCGCGCTCGAGCCGACCCCGACGAGCGAGAGCGCCGACAGGACGGTCACCCCGATGATCCCCATGGTCGCGCGACCGGCGGACGGTGCGCCCCACCGGTTCCGCCACCGTGCGCGGTGACTCCTTCGACCCGTGTGCTGCTGCATGTGTGTTGCCTTCCCCGTGAAGCGGCGGTGCGCCCGCCGAAAACCTGGCCCCAGCTGTGGGGCCGAGGATCAGTAGAGCGGCAACCCCGACGCGGCCCGGGCGGATCGGCCAAAGACCACCCCGCATCCTGCCCCGGGTGTTCCCCGACAGGTGACGGTCACTTAGGGTTGACCCGTGCGCATCGGTCGGAATAGGTACTTTCCCTCCCTCGGGGCGGGGTTCCTCCACCCCACGGACGTCGCCCCGGTCACCCGTCTCCTCACCACGGCCATCCAGGAGGAGGACTGGGACACGGTCGTCTCGGTGATCGAGTACGAGTGGGGGATCCTCATGGCGCTCGACCTCGCGACACTCGACCACGCACTGCAGGCGCTCCCGGCGCGGGTGCTCTCGAACCACCCCATCGTCTTCGCCGTCCGGGAGATCCGGCTCAACATCCGTGGGGAGACCGACGCACTCGACCAGTCGGTGGCGCGGTTCCAGCTCCCGAACGATCCCGACGACCTCCGAGACCGAGCCCGCGGCGAGCTCGCGCGCATCAGCCTCAGCGCATCGACGGCGTTCATGATCGCCTACCGCGTGCACGGTCGGCACCAGCGGGCGTTGCATTACGCGCGGATCACCGAGGAGCTCGCGCGACGGGCCCGCGTGCACCGCCCGACCGAGTTCGCGCCCCGTGTCCCCACCGCCCTGCTGCAGGTGGGGATCACGAAACTGCTCGTGGGTGACCTCCACGAGGCGAGCCTCGTGCTCCGCGAGGCGTACGAACTCCGGCACGAGTCGTGGGACGGCCGGAACGGCGGTGACGCCTCCGGCAAGCTCGCCCTGCTCTACGCGGTGCGCGGCGAGATCGTGGAGGCGGACCGCTGGCTCGGGCGCCACGACGACGGGGGCGGCGCCCATGGGTGGATGGTGCCCTTGGTCCAACTGTCCGGTTCGATCGCCCGGGCGTTGATCGCCATCGCCCGTGTCGACCGTGTGGCGGCGGAGGCAGCGCTCGCGACCCTGGAGCTGCAGGTCAACCGTGAACGGTCCTGGGCGCCGTTCATCACCTACGCGCAGGCGCAGCACGCACTCCTCTGGGGCGATCGACGGGCGGCGCTGCAGCTCATCGAACGCACCCGGGTGTTCGCCGGTCGCAGCCTGCGTCATGCCGGGTCGGAGCGCCTCCTCGACGCCGTGGAGGCGTCACTCCTCCTCGCCCTCGACCGTCCGACGGAGGCCAGCGTCCTCCTCGACGGCCGTGACCGGAACGCCCACACCGCGGCGGTCGCCTCGCGGCTCGCGCTCCTGACCGACCGCAAACCCCTCGCCCGGGAGCTCGCCACCGCCGGGCTCGCGGAGGAGCACATCGACGCCGGTGCGCAGACGGAGCTGCTCATCACCTCCGCGCTCGCCGACGACTCGGACGAGGACGGTCGGCGGCATCTCCTGCAGGCGATCGCGACGACGGCGCGGACGGGGATGCTCACACCGTTCGTGGTCGCGCCGCGCAGGCCGCTTCGGCAGCTCCTCGGCACGATGTCGCCCAGCGAGACCCATGCGCGGATCGAGCGGACGCTCGCCTCGAGTCCCGAGCCGACGCCGGAGACCGTGCAGCTCGTGGAGCTCACCGCCACCGAGCGCCGGATCCTCCAGCTCTCCGCGGAGGGCCGGACCCGACAGGACATCGCGCAGGCGCTGTACGTGTCCGCGAACACGGTGAAGTTCCACTTCCGGAACGTCTACCGGAAGCTCGGGGTCGACTCCCGGGAGGACGCGCTGGCCACCGCACGGCGGTTGGGGTTGCTTCCGACCGAGCGGTGACGCGCGGCGCATCCAGCGCTGCGCGTCACCGCGTCTCCGGGTCAGTGGGGCGCCGACACGCCGCCCGCGACGGGGAGCGCCAGCGACCAGGCGTCGGCTCGCACGCCCGCGTCGTGCCGCACGGCGTACCGCTCGCCGTCGGCCGGATACGCGCGGAACGTCCGGGCGGGGTGCCCGGTGTGGTGGATCTCGACGATGGACGCGTCGATGAGGATCCGGACCTCGTCGCCCTCGGCCAGCTCGCCGTGCCAGATCAGCTGCGTGTCTGAACCCGCCAGCTCGAGGGAGGCCGCGCCGGCGCCCGTGAGTCGCACCTCCGCCTGATCGGGGAGTTCCGCCGCGTCGACGACCTCGGCGCGGAGTCCCGTCAGTTCCCGTGCGGGGATCAGCTCCACCTCGTCGCCGCGGACCACGAGCTCGCGTGGGAACGTCAGCATGCCCGACCAGCCCTGCGCGTCGGTGTCCGCCTGCGTCCGGCCGCGCACGCCATCTGGTGCGATCTCCTGGGCCCAGCCCCAGAGGAGCACCCGCTCCGACTGTCCATCCGAGCCGTCGGACTGCACGGCCTGCGGCGCGTAGAAGCTCGATCCCTCGTCGATGATGCCGGTCCGGCGAGCGCTGAACACCGGCCGCCCGGTGGCCTCGTCGAGCTCCATCGAGCCGAGGACCCAGGCCACCCCGCGGTGCGGCTGGCCGTCGAGCCACAGTGACACCAGCAGCACCCAGTCGTCGCCGACGCGCACGAGCTGGGGGCACTCCCACCCTTCGCACGGAGCGAGCTCCGAGACGACCGGCGCCTCGGCCGTCAGCAGGTACCCCTCCTCGCTCCAGGCGTCGAGGTCGTCGACGCCGTACAGGAGTAGTGCGCCACCGACGTCGGAACGGCCGGCGCCCTGGATCGCCCAGCGGCGCCCACCCAGCTCGAAGACGAACGGGTCGCGCACCATCGTCACGCGCTCATCCGCGGGGAGCCCGGCAGCGACGATGCGTTCGCCGCTCCAGTCCTGCGCATCCGCCGAGCCGTGGACGACGACGACCTCCGAGAACCCGTGTCGATCACGCGCGCCCGAGTAGACGACGGCCGGCCGGCCCTGGTCGACGACCCCGACGCCGCTCCAACAGCCGAAGCCGTCGGTGGTGCCCGGGCGGGGTGCCAGGGCCACCGGGTGCTCCTCCCAGGCGAGCAGGTCCGGCGAGCTCACGTGACCCCAGTGGATGTCCTCGTGCCGGGCCGACCCCGGGTTGTACTGGAAGAACACGTGCCAGCGACCGTCGACGGACATGATGCCGTTGGGGTCGTTCAACCACCCGGCCTCGGGTCGTGGGTGCAGCTGCGGGAAGCCGCGGTCGAGGACGTGCGTTGCGTGGAGGCCGGTCATGGCTTCCTTTCGGTTCGAGATCAGTCGGATCGAGGGGAGGGCGGTGGTGCTGATCACTTGCTGACGCCGGCGGTGAGCCCCTCGCGCAGCGGCTTCTGGCCGAAGACGAAGACCAGCGCGGCCGGGATCATGGACAGGACGACACCGGCGAGGACGGTCGCGACCGACCCGGTGCCGAGGTTGCCCTGCAGGGTCACGAGCCCGAGCGGGAGGGTGAAGTTCTGCTCGCTGATCGTGAGGATCAGTGGTCGGAAGAACTCGTTCCAGTGGTAGTTGAAGGCGAGGATGCCGACGATCGCGAGGCCCGGGGCGGCGAGCGGCAGGTAGATGCGGAAGAAGATCTTCCACGGTCCCGCCCCGTCGATCTGCGCCGCCTCGGCGAGCTCCGGCGGCAACCCCATGAAGTACTGCCGCATGAGGAACGTGCCGAACGCCGTCGGGATCATCGGGATGATGAGCGCGAGGAGCGTGTCGGAGAGTCCCATGCCGCGGATGAGCATGAACACGGGGACGATCGTCACCTGCATCGGCACCATCATCGTGGCGAGGATGAGGCCGAACAGGATGCGCTTGCCGCCGAAGTCGAAGCGCGCGAACACGTAGCCGGCCATCGCCGCACTGAGCATCTGCCCGGCCGCGATGAGCAGCGTCACGAGCGCGCTGTTCCACGTGTAGAGCAGGATCGGGATCTTCTGGAAGACGTCGATGAACGCTCCTGGGCCGAACTCGGTCTGCCCGGTGGCGACGTTCGCGGGGGTGAGGGCCGTGATGAGCGTCCACACCACCGGAGCGAGGGTGAGGAAGGCGGCGATGACGAGGACGAGGAACTTCCCGGCCGTGGCGAGTCGGCGGCGTGACGAGTCGGGGGTGACTGCTGCGATGGACATCTGGGACCTCATCCGTAGAAGACGAAACGCTTGCTCAGCCGGAACTGTGCGGCGGTGACGAGCATGATCAGGAGCGTCAGCACGATGCCGATCGCTGCGGCGAGACCGAAGTCGAGCTGCTGGAACGCGGACTCGTAGATCACCATCACCGCGGTACGGGTGTCGTCTCCCGGCCCACCTCGCGTGAGGACGTACGGCTGGTCGAAGATCTGCAGGGCGCTGATGATGGCCATGACGGACGCGACGAGCATGGTCGGGCTCACGAGGGGCAGGGTGACGTTCCGGAACTGGCTCCAGCCGTGTGCGCCGTCGAGCGACGACGCCTCGTAGACCTCGCGTGGGATCGCGGCGAGTCCGCCGATGAAGAGCAGGAAGGTGAAGCCGAAGTTCTGCCACACGTACACGAGCAGGACGACGATCTTCGCGCCGAACCCGGTCGTCAACCAGCCGATGTTCCCGACGCCGAAGAGCCCGAGGAACTCGTTGACGAGGCCGAACTCCTGGTTGAACAGGTACGACATCACGAGGGACACGGACGCGGCCGACAGCACCAAGGGGAAGAACAGCGCGGAACGGAAGAAGGTGCGAAGCCATTCCGGCATCCGCGACTGCACGAGGATCGCGAGCAGGAGGGCCACGGCGAGCTGCAGCGTCACCGCCACCACCACGAAGCCGACCGTGTTCAGGAAGGACACGCGCACCGTCGGGTTGGCCGCGAGGTCGACGAAGTTGCCGACGCCGACGAACTCGGGTGCCGAGATGATGTCCCACCGGAAGAAGGCGAGGACGAACGACCCGATGATCGGGACGAAGCTGAAGAGTCCGAGGCCGATGAGCGTCGGGGCGAGGAACACCCAGACGAGCAGCCGGCTGCCGCGGGGGGACCGCTTGCGCCGTCCGGTCTCGGCCTCGGGCGGGACGACCAGTGCCCGGGTCGCCGTCGGTGACTGCAGTGCCATCATCGTCCCTTCAGCGCGAGCTCGAGGTCCCGCTGCATCGTCTCGAGGCCGCGGCGGACGCCGTTCGGGCCGTTCGTGATCGTGCCGACCACGTTCTTGATGAGGGCCGATTCCACGGCCGCCTGTTGGGGCGGTGCGGGCATCGGGCCGGTCGTCGGGAACCGGTCGAGGGTGTCGTAGAAGACCTCCCAGTGCTTCGGGCCGATGTCACCGCCGTACAGCTCCGCGTTGAGTGAGCGCCGGGGCAGCGACGAGTCGGGCTGGCTGTGCGCGATCGACATGCCCTCGACGGAGATGCAGTACTTCATCCACTCCCACGCCTCGTCCTTGCGTTCGGAGGTCTGCATCATCGCGTACCCACCGGCTCCGAACTGGTGGCGCTGTCCGCGCATCTTCGGGAAGTAGGTCACGTCGTACTCGTCGTTCCCGAGGCCGGCGTCGTTGAGGCCCTTGACCCAGAACCCGCCGGCCGGCGTCATGCCGACCGAGCCGCGGGAGAAGAGCGAGACGAGCTCGTTACCGCCGCCCTGCGCGGGGTTCGCGGCGATGCCTTCCGAGACCATGCGCTGCAGGACCTCGAAGCTCTCGACGGTGCGGTCGCTCAGCGCGTCGGCGTTCTCCCACAGGTACCCACCACCACGAGGGGTCTCGTTCGGGTAGAACTTCGACCACATCCAGTCGCCGCCGGGTGCCTTCTCCTCGGTGAGGAAGCTCGTGTCGTTGATGTACAACCAGGGCACGACGCCGCCCCAGAGCCGGTTGTTCCAGAAGTACGGCAGGAACGATCCCGGGGCGCTGGCCTGCATGGTGCGGCCGACGGTGAAGAAGTCCTCCACCGACCAGTCGTCGCGCGGACGCTCGAGGCCGGCGCGCTCGAACGCGGAGGTGTTGTAGTACATGTTCGCCGCGTTGAAGTTGTCGGGCAGTTGGAACAGGTTGCCCTTGTACATGAACGACTCGATGAGCGAGGGGTTCACGTCGTCGAAGTACTCCTGCAGCTCGGCGGCGTCGCGCTGCACGTACTCGTCGATCGGGTGGGCGAGGCGCTCGGCGAACAGCTGGGTGCCCTCCGTGGCGACCGACACGATGTCCGGCGGGGTGCCGGCCGCGACCATCGTGAGGATCTTCGCGAAGAAGTTGCCCCAGTCCTGGCCCTGGATCGCGATGATCCGGACGGGGATGTCGGGGTGCAGCTTCTGGAAGCCGTCCACGAGCGACTGCCGCGCGGCGGCGTCCTGGGCGGTGCCGAAGAGGGCGACGGTGAGGGCGTCGTCGCCTCGGCCGGGGATGTCTCCGCCGGTGAGGCGCGGCCAGGAGATGGCCGTGCCCGCCAGACCGAGACCGAGCAGGGCGAGTGCCGCCCTGCGACTCAGATCAACCACGTTGTTGCTCCTGCGAGATCGGGGCAGATCGTTCGCAGGGCGCGGACGATGAGCCGTGAATGGAGGTGCTGAACGGATTCAGCAGACGAAACATAACACAGCTCCGCGCGATATGCTGAACTGATTCAGCAAACCGCACGAGGGAGTGTCATGTCCACGCAACGCCGCCGCACGACCCTCGCGGACGTCGCGGAGCGTGCGGGCATGTCCAAGGCCGCGGTGAGCATGATCATGAACGACCGCCCCGGCTCCCGGCTGTCCGCGGACGCCGTCGAGCGGGTCCGCGCCGCCGCGGCGGAGCTCGACTACCGCCCGAACCCCGCGGCCCAGGTGCTGCGCCGCGGGAAGACCAGGACGATCGGGTTCATCTCCGACGAGGTCACGCTCACCCGGCACGCTTCGGGGCTCATCGGCGGTGCGCTCGAGGTGTCGAAGGCCCACGACCACACGATGCTCATCGCGGAGACCGAGGGGATCGAAGGCGGTCTCGCCCGCGCGTTCGAGACGATGATCGACCACCGGGTCGACGGCATCCTCATCGGCCTCCTCGGTGCCCGCCTCATCGACCTCCCCGCCACCTCGACCGGTGTACCGGTCGTCGTGCTCAACGGAGCGTCCTCCGCCGGACACGCGAACGTCCTGCCCGACGAACGGGCTGCCGGGTACGCGGTCGCGAAGCGGCTCGTCGACGCCGGCCACCGACGGATCGGCGTGGTCGGCGACCTGCCGCAGGACGTCATCAGCGACCCACGACAGAGTGCGACGGTGGCACTCCGCTTCGCGGGCATCGCCGCGGCCTTCGCAGAGGCCGGGATCGAACCGGCGCGCGTCGACATCGTCGAGTGGCAGCCGGAACCCGGTTACGAGGCGACGGCCGCGCTCCTCGAGCGCCACCCCGACGTCACGGCCATCCTCGCCGCGAACGACGGCGTCGCCTTCGGTGCCTACCAGGTGCTGCTCGAACAGGGGCGTCGGATCCCGCAGGACGTCTCCGTCGTCTCCTTCGACGACGAGATCCTCGCCGGCTACCTGCGCCCGGGCCTCACCACCGCGCGGCTGCCCTACCAGGAGATCGGCGCGCTCGGAGCCTCGATGCTCCTCGGCCAGCACGCCCTCGGGCACGAGCTGGTCACGATGCCGATCATCGAGCGGGACTCGCTCATCGCCGCGGTGTCGACCGACGCCGGTTGACGCCACCTGACCCTCGGATCCAGCAGAGAGAGATGCCATGCACGCAGCCCCCACGACCGACGTCCTCATCGCCGGCGAGACCCTCATCGACATCGTCCGGCGGCTCGACGGGACGCAGGCGGAGAGCCCCGGCGGCAGCCCGGCGAACGTCGGGATCACCCTCGGTCGGCTGGGCCGCGCCCCGGCCCTGGTGACCCATGTGGGCGACGACGAGCGAGGCGCGGCGATCCGCTCCTGGCTCGACGCGTCCGCGGTGACCCTCGTGTCGGCTCCGACCGGCCGGACGTCCACGGCGCAGGCGACCCTCGACGCCGAGGGCGCGGCCACCTACGAGTTCGACCTCTCGCTCGATCTGGAGGCTTCGGGTGCGCCGGACGCCGCCGTCGTCCACACGGGCTCGATCGCCTCGGTCCTCGAGCCGAGCGCCGACCGCCTGCGCGAGCTGGTCGAGGCGCGTCGTCCCTCGGCCCTCATCACCTACGACCCGAACATCCGGCCGTCGCTCATCGACGACGCGGCCCGCGTCCGTCAGGCGGCCCTCGACTGCATCGCGCGCGCCCACGTCGTGAAGGCGAGTGACGAGGACGTCGTGTTCCTGCTGCCCGGTGTGGCGCCGGTCGACGCAGCTCGGGAGTGGGTCGCGGCCGGGCCGGGACTCGTGGTCGTGACGATGGGCGGTGACGGGGCGGTCGCGGTCAGAGACGGTTCCGTGCTCGAGATCGAGACGCCGCGGGTGCAGGTGGCCGACACCGTCGGTGCCGGCGACACGTTCATGGGTGCGCTGATCGACGGGCTGCTGACCGCCGGTATCGCGGGGCCCGGGGCCGAGGAACGGCTTCGCGGGGTGTCCGACGAGGTGCTGCAGCAGCTGCTCGACCGCGCCGCACGAGCTGCGAGCATCACGGTGTCGCGGCCGGGAGCGAACCCGCCCACCTCGGCGGAACTCGACGCCTGAGCGTCAGGACGGCTGGGACGCCGGGGCTTCCGTCCCGGCGAAGCGCTCCGACGACACCACCTGCTGGGCCGCCCGACGGAGGGCGAGGATCAGTGGTTCGGTGAGCACGGTGCCGAGCACGATGTACTGCACCGCGAGCTCGGGGGAGTCCGCGGGGATGCCGTCGATCTCGGCTTCGGCGATGCTGCGCGCTGCGTCGACGTAGCGGTCGAGCACCGTGGGTGGCACGGTGAAGCCGGCTCGTTCCAGGGTGTCCAGCGCCCCGGCCAGGCCGGCGAGGAGTCCGGGATCGCACTGCGCCTCGATGCCGCCGAGCCGTTCGTAGAGCTCCAGTGCGCGGGTCGTGTCGACCGGACCGCTCGGGCGCGGGGTGACGGCGGTGTGGGCGACGCCGAGGAGGTCGTAGGGGCCCGCCGGCGGTGAGTCCAGCGCGGCGACGACGTTGCGGGTCTCCGCGATGCTCACGCCGGCGGTGAGCAGTGCGCGGATCACGCGGAGCCGGGACACGTGGGCGTCGCCGTAGCTCGCTTGGGTCGCCGAGGTGCGCTCGCCCTCCGGGAGGAGTTGCTCGCGCAGGTAGTACTTGATGGTCGCCACCGGCACCTCTGACGCCGCCGCGAGTTCCGAGATCCTCATCCTGTCCCCCTCGTCTGGATAGTGCTACTATCCAACTTGGATAGCGTCACTATCGAACAGGAGCAGTCTATGTCACGCGTCGTCGTCGGCCGAATCACTCATCGTCACGAGGGTGAGCTCGTCGTGTTCCACATCGGGATGACCATCAACCAGTGGTGGCGGGTGGACAAGTGGCTCCCGATCTTCGGCGACATGCCGCGCATGCTGCAGGAGCTCATGTCCGACCCGGAGTCAGGGCTCCTCGGTTCGCACATCCTGCTCGGTTCCAGCGGCCCGTACCTCGTCCAGTACTGGTCGTCGATCGACAAGCTCTACGCCTACGCGTCGGCACCGGCCTCCGCCCATCGGCCCGCCTGGTCGCGGTTCAACAAGCGCGCCCGGTCCGCGCCGAAGGCCGTCGGCGTCTGGCACGAGACGTTCCTCGTCGATCGCGCCGAGAGCATCTACGTGTCGACGCCGTCGATGGGGCTCCCTGCGGCGACCGAGGCCGTGCCGGTCGGGTCACGGCAGCAGCACGCGCGCCAGCGGTTCGCCGACGGCCGGACCGCCGGTCAGCGGTAGCGCGGCGGAACCGCGAGGGGAGCGGAGACGAGGGCGGCACCCTGCGGGACCTCGCCCTCGCCGCGCCGGATCGGACCGCGCAGGGTGAGGGTGATCCGCAGGCCGTCGGCGGGATCGTGCTCCGTCTCCGGCTGCTCGAAGTTCAGCGTCGGAGGGTCCTCCGAGGTGCTGTAGCTCAGCAGGATCATCGAGCTCGACCCCGAGGCCCGCAGTCGCGGTCTCGAGAGACGCACCGAGGATTCGCGCACGGTCAGGACCTCGTCGCGGTGCAGGATGCGTCCGGGGCCGTTCAGCTCGTTCCCACCCGCGCGGACCGCGACCTGTGGGCCGGCGAAGCCGACGATCGCATGGTTCATGTCGTCGGGAGCGGTGATGAGTCCGGCGGCGTCACGGAGCTCGACGACCTGCAGTCGCCAGCGGATGCGGCGGTCGACGTCGGTGCTGGTCCACACGTCTCGCACGCTGCCCCGGCCACGGTCGAGTGGTTGCCGCACGAGGTCGGCGAACCGGATGAGCCGCGGTGGGCCCGGGTCGGCCGGTGGTCGTGACGCGACGTCGACGAGGACGAGATGAGCGGGGGTGGCAGCCGGTTCGGGTCCAGCTGCTCCGCGCATCTCGTCCTCGTCGGGTCGGGTCGGGCAGGTCGTTCAGGCCGGTGGATCAGGCCTTGTCGTCGACGAGGATGTAGCCCTCTTCACCGTGGACAACGGTGTCGATACCGGCGATCTCATCCTCGTTCTTCACACGGAATCCGATCGTCTTCTCGATCGCGAAGCCGATGATGAAGGCGAGCACGAAGGAGTAGATGAGGACGGAGAACGCGGCGATCGCCTGGACGAGCAACTGCGAAGCGTCACCACCCATGAAGAGGCCGGTGCCGTTGGCGAAGAAGCCCAGGTACAGGGTGCCGATGAGACCACCGACGAGGTGGATGCCCACGACGTCGAGCGAGTCGTCGAAGCCGAGCTTGAACTTCAGGTCGATCGCGAGCGCACAGACCGCGCCGGCGACGACACCGAGGACGATGGCCCAGATCGGGTGCAGCGAACCGCACGCCGGGGTGATCGCGACGAGACCGGCGACGGCACCCGACGCGGCACCGACGGAGGTCGGCTTGCCGTCCTTGATCTTCTCGACGACGAGCCAGGCGAGCAGGGCTGCTGCCGGTGCGGCGATGGTGTTGACGAACACGAGTGCCGCGGTGCCGTCGGCCGCCAGTTCCGAACCGGCGTTGAACCCGAACCAGCCGAACCAGAGGAGACCGGCGCCGAGGAGGACGAACGGCGGGTTGTGGGGGACGTAGGCGCCCTTCTTGAAGCCGACGCGGCGGCCGAGGACGAGCGCGAGGGCGAGGGCTGCAGCACCGGCGTTGATGTGGACCGCGGTGCCACCGGCGAAGTCGATGACGCCGACGCCGAAGACGTCCTGCAGGCCGTGCGTGATCCAGCCGCCGTAGGCGAAGCTGCCGTCGTCGGCGAGGCCGAAGTTGAACACCCAGCTCGCGACCGGGAAGTAGACGACGGTCGCCCAGATGCCGGCGAAGATCATCCAGGAACCGAACTTCGCGCGGTCGGCGATGGCGCCGGAGACGAGGGCGACGGTGATGATCGCGAAGGTGGCCTGGAAGGCGACGAAGGCGAGTGGCGGGTAGGCCGCTCCCTCAGGCGTCTCGAGGGCGGCGGTCAGGCCGATGTTCCCGGTGTCGATCGCCCAGGGGGCGACGGTGCCTTCGGAGCCGGGGAACGCGATCGCGTAGCCGTAGAGCACCCAGAGGACGCCGATGAGGCCGAGTGCGCCGAAGCTCATCATCATCATGCTGATGACGCTCTTCGCCTTGACCAGGCCGCCGTAGAAGAACGCGAGCCCTGGTGTCATGAGCAGCACGAGTGCCGCTGATATCAGGATGAACGCTGTGTTTCCTTGATCCATTCGAGGTGCCTCTCCGCAGGGACGCGGCTGGAGCGCGTCGGGTGCGCCCAGCGTGACACCGGCGTGTTTCCGATGGCCTGTGCGCGTGTTTCCGGCACGTTGCGGAATCGGCCGCTGCGTAAACAGCACATGACGGATCGCTCGACGTACAGTGGGGACGAACGGAAGGGAGCCCCGATGTCGACATCGAGCACACCCGAGGATGGCCCGCAGGTCGTCCGCAACGACGAGCGTCACGAGTACGAGATCCTCGTGGGGGAGCGCGTCGCCGGGATCGCCGGGTACCGGGAGGAACCGGGTCGCATCCTGTTCACCCACACCGAGATCGATCCGGACTTCGGTGGGCGGGGGCTCGGCAGCGTCCTCGCTGCCGCGGCACTCGACGATGCGGTCGAGCGAGGACTGACGATCGTGCCGTACTGCCCCTTCATCCAGGCCTACCTCCGCAAGCACCCGGACTTCAGTGGCGAGGTGTCCTGGCCCGACGAGGCGTCGCGGCCCGAGTGAGCGGTCGTCACCCGGTGCGCGGCAGTCGGAGCAGGACGGCCTCGCACCGGTAGTCCTGCGAGCTCGCCATGTCGCCGCGGAACCACAGGAGCGAGACGATCGAGGGATCGCCGGGCGCGACGATCGGCCGCAGGTTGTCGACGTCCGAGTCCGCCGTGACCGGCGTCCAGGTCCAGGTCGCCCCGTCGTCGTCGGTGCGACCGTGGAAGATCTCGTGGTGGGCGAGCGGTTGGTCGTCTCGCGGATCGATCGGTGTCGAGACGTAGAGCGAGTCGATGTCGTCCGGGTCGATGGCGGCGAGTCCGGTGTAGTCCTGCTCGTGCGGGAGGAGGCCGGGGCCGGCGAGGGCGAGTGGGTGTACCTGCCAGGAGCCACCGGGCGTGAGGCGGGCGAAGAGGAACCGGTGGTCCAGGACGGGCCGGAGGCGTTCGGTCGCCTCGTCCGGATGCGCCGGTCCGTCGTCGGCGCGAGCGGAGACGATGGCGGCCACGGTGCCGTCGGGGGCTCGCCGCAGATCGACAGTCCAGCAGTGGGAGAGCAGGTCGCCGGCCCAGCTACCGCCGTCGGGCATTCGTGAGCCGGCGGCGACGAGGGTGGTGAGCTCGACCTGCGAGGGTGCGTCGCCGCGCAACGGATGCGGGTCGATGACGGCGCCGTCGGTTCGGTGGAGCCCGTCGGCGTCGAGGAAGCCGTGATACACGCTGTTGTCGTAGTCGCGCGGGTGGTGGTCGGTGGTGATGAGGTCGATGCGACCGGGGGCGGAGACGTAGCGCGTGTAGCCGTTGACGTAGCCGATCTTCGGTCGGGTGAACAGCTTGCCGGCGTAGCTCCAGGTGTCGCCGTCGTCGTTCGACACGAGGGCGCACTGGTCGTCGTTGACGGCGCGGGCGAAGCAGTACAGGCGGCCGTCGAGTTCGTGGAGGTTCGAGTAGGTCACGCCGAGTCCGCCGGTGTGGGCGCTCCAGTCGAACGTGTGCTCGGGCCCCCAGCGGCGCGGGTCGTGTGGTTCGCTGATGCGCCAGCGGGTGAGGTCGTCGGTCTTGTGACGGGTGTACATCGCGAGCCAGCGCCCGTCGCGCCGCCGCCAGAGGGCCGGGACGTCGTGGTCGTCGGACTCGAGGCGTTCGTGCAGGACGACGATGTCGGCGGTGCCGCTCGCGAGGTCGACGACGGTGACCTCGACGTTGCCGCCGCGCTGCTCGCCGTCGACGCCGCCCGTTGACGCGATCGAGCCGACGACGAGGAGGTTCGAGACCGGATCGACGAGTGCGCGTTCGTCCTGGAACCAGCACCAGGCGGCGTTGTCGTTGACGACGATCGGCGTGGTGGAGGTGTCGTTTCGGCGCAGCATCGCGACCTTCCGGGTGGGGTTCCGGACGAGGCTACCCGCCTGGACGCGCGTTCGGCAAGCGCTTTCCGCCCGTGCGACGATTCAGTGCGATAAAGAATGTTACATTCTAGAAGAAGTTCGTATTTCACACATGAAAGGCAATATGAGTGACGACACCTCCGTCGGCTACGCGCCCGGCCCACCCGACGGGCCGACGTGCGCAACCCGCTCCGTCCGCGGGGCCGACGCTCCGCAGGCACATGCTCTCCCGCTCCCCGGGGCCACGATGTCACAGGCGATCGAGCGCTGTTTCCGCCAGTATGCGACCTTCACTGGTCGAGCCTCGAGGAGCGAGTACTGGTGGACGGTGCTGTTCCTCTCCCTGGTCTGGCTGGTACCGACCGTCCTGTTCGGCCCCGGCCTGGTGATCGCGGGCGTCGTGGCATCGCAACGGGAACCTGGGTTCGACGACGCGTCTCGGCTCCTCAATGCCGCCCTGATCGTCGTCGGCCTGCTTGTTGTGGTCACGGTCGTGCCCAGTTTGGCCATCCTCTGGCGGCGCTTGCATGACGCCGGCTTCCCCGGTGCGCTGTGTTTGCTCTCGATGATCCCGTTGATCGGCGGCATCACCGTGTTCGTCCTGCTCCTGATGCCGTCGAAGTCGGCAGGGCGGCGGTTCGACAGGACGCTCTGATCCGCTCCCGGTTCGAGCGTGCCCTTCGACAGGCTTGAGGGCCAACCTGTTCCGGGTGCACTTCTCCCGGTCGCTGAGCCTGTCGAAGTGCCCACGAGGGCGCGTCGTCATTCCGGGCGCACGTCTCCCGGTCACTGAGCTTGTCGAAGTGCCCACGAGGATGCGTCGTCGTTCCGGGCACACTTCTCCCGGTCACTGAGCTTGTCGAAGTGCCCACGAGGGCGCGTCGTCATTCCGGGCGCACTGCTCCCGGTCACTGAGCTTGTCGAAGTGCCCACGAAGAACCCTTCGACACTTCGACAGGCTCAGTGCGGCGCAGCTCAGGGCCCGGAAACGGTCAGAACGGTGCGGGATCCGGTTCCGTCCGATGATGCTTCCCGTCGGGCGTCGTCCACTTGAGCACCCCGCCGGGCCCGTGGTCGAGGTTCCACCCCGGGAGGTGCTTCATCCGATGGTGATGTCGACACAGGCAGGCGAGATTGCCCACATCCGTCGTCCCGCCGTCCTCCCACGCCACCGAATGATCGAGGTCGCACGCCCGGGCTCGTCTCCCGCAGCCAGGTGCGCGACAGGTGCCGTCCCGAAGGCGCACCGCGCGCTGGAGGTCTGCCGGAACCCGATACTGCTTTCGCCCGACGGAGAGGACCGCGCCGGTTTCCGGCTGCACGAGGATCCGGGCGAAGCTGGGCGCGTTCACCGCGATACGTGCAGCGGTCGCCGGGTCGATGGGACCGTAGCCGTCGAGGGTGGCCGGGGCGTCAGAAACGCCGGCCATGGCGAGCGCCGGCACGGTGATCTGCACCGTGGGCACGATGTGTTCCTGGACCTCGATCGGGTGCGGGAGCACTGCGCTTGAGGCGGCCTCATCGGGGGTGACGCCGGTGAGCGCGAGGGCCGCGAGGGCGTCTGCCTGGAGTTGTGCGCAGGTGCGAGTGTCGCCAGCGGCGCGCGACTCCGCTGCCGCGGCTTCGACCCGCTCGATGATCCCCTGCGCTATGGGCGCCGTGGTGAACAGGTGCACCCACGCCATCCCGTCGGCGGCAGGCTCGAACTCGACGCGACGGTCCGCTTCGGAACGCTTCGAGCGGGTCGTGATGGATTCCGGGTGGAGGCGTTCGCGCAGGACGCGGGCGCGCCTGCGGAGCTCCGCGTCGGTGGTCTGCTCGGCCACGGGCAGCACCTTCGCGAGGAACACCGCCCGTCCCTCGGTGGGGACGTCGCTGAGTTGATCGGTGATGGTCTTGGCATGCCGAGCCGAGATGCGACCTGCCTCCAATGACTCGAGAACGGACGGGGCCTCGTCCATGAGCGCCTCAGCGTCGTTCGTGGCCCGCTGCACGGTCCGCTCAGGTGTGCGGGTCGCCATCGCGAGGGCCGCGCAGGTTGACCGGCGAGACAGGGCACGGCGTTCAGCGGGCGGGAACGCGGCCGGGACCACCGAGTCGGCGAAGGCATCCGCGTATGCGGCGGAGCGGGCCAGGAGGCGCGCCTTGCGTGCGTCCAAGACGGCCTGTTGCCGGTGGATGTCCGCGTACTCGTCCGAGAACTGCGCGAGCTGCGCGGCGTACTCGTCGCCGTCGCGGATCGCGGTGGTGGTCTCGGTCATGGGACAAGTCCACCATGGACCACTGACATTCCAGATGGTGAGTTGTACCGGTTGTGGAAGTCTTCTCGTGTGCCCTTCGACAAGCTCAGGGGCCGGGAGAAGGTCACCGGAGCGGGAGCGTCCTCGTGCGCCCTTCGACAGGCTCAGGAACCGGGGGAAGATCACCGGAGCGGGAGGGCCCCGCGCGCCCTTCGACAGGCTCAGGGACCGGAAGAGGTGCGTCGTATTGGCGGGATTACCCGTGTGCCCTTCGACAGGCCAGGGACCGGGAGAGGTCCGTCGGATTCGTGGGATGCGCCGTGCGTCCTTCGACAGGCTCAGGGGCCGGACGAGGTTGCCCGGGACTGATGGGGCCATGCCCGAAATCGGTCGGTCGCGCAAGTTGTTCTTGAGTAGTCCAGTGTTATGCCAGGATCTCAGTACCGTGTACCTCGATCGAAAGACACCATGAGTTCCAACACCACCCCTGAATACCCCGCGACGCCGACGTACGGACAGCCGTACGCGCCCGCTCCGATCCGCGGCGCCGCCTCCCCGGAGGACCTGACGCTCCCGCTCTACGGGGCGACCTTCCCGCAGGCCATCAAGCGCTACCTCCGCAAGTACGCGACCTTCACCGGCCGCGCCTCGCGGAGCGAGTACTGGTGGGCCACGCTGTTCGTCTTCCTCGTCGCGCTCATCCCCAACATCCTCTTCATCACGGGTGTCGTGATCGGGTCCGTGTCGGCCGCCGCGCAGCGTGAGCCGGTCGTGTTCGACGGCATCACCAGTTCCAAGACGTACTACACCCAGCCCGGCATCCTCGAGATCCCCGGAGCCGCTCCCTTGATCCTGACCGGGCTGGTGCTCCTCGGCCTCATCTGGCTGGCGACCATCGTCCCGAACCTGGCCATCGCCTGGCGCCGCCTGCACGACGCCAACTTCCCCGGCCCGTTCTACTTCCTCTCGCTCATCCCGTCGGTCGGCGGCCTCATCCTGTTCGTCCTCTTCCTCCTGCCCTCGAAGCCCGAGGGCCAGCGGTTCGACCTGGCGCGCTGAGCCGCGACCTGACGACCGGAACGGGCCGGTGTGGACACGATCGTCCGCACCGGCCCGTTCTCTGTCTCGCAGGACAGGCGGGAACGCCTCAGCCGGCCGCCGCGACGTCGAGCACCCACGTGACGCCGAACCGGTCCGTCACCATGCCGAAGCCGGGGCTCCAGGCGGACGCGGCGAGCTCCTCGACGACCGAACCTCCGACGACGAGGCGGTTCCAGAACACCTCGACCTCCGGGAGCGTCTCGCCACGCACCGCGACGAAGCAGGACTGCTCGGTGACCGTCGTCCCGTGCTCGCGGCGGGTCGTTCCGGTGCCGATCAGCGACGCCGCAGGAGCTCCGGGGCTGTCGTACGCCATCACCCGGAAGCCGTCCTCGGATTCGACCTGACCGAAGACGACCAGGTCGGCACCCGGGGCGTCCTTCGGCATCCCGAAGTCGCTGTAGCTCGCGATCGTCGTCCGCCCGCCGAAGACGGACTCGTAGAACTCCAGCGCAGCGCGGGCGTCGCCCTGGAAATTGAGGTGGGTCGTGGTCGTGATGCTCATGCGTGCTCCTCGGTTCGTGCCGGGCTCCTCCCGGTCGAGCACCACTGTCCCAGGCGTCTAGGACAGTTCATGTCCTGCACTCGGACTACGCTCGCACCATGGCTTCACCGACCTCCCGACTCCTGCAGTTGCTCTCGCTCCTGCAGGCTCGGCGCGACTGGCCGGGTGCCCTGCTCGCCGACCGGTTGGACGTCAGTCACCGCACGATCCGCCGCGACGTCGACCGGCTCCGGGAGATGGGGTATCGCATCGAGGCCACGATGGGGCCGGACGGCGGGTACCACCTCGACGCCGGGAGCGAGCTCCCGCCGCTGCTCTTCGATGACGAGCAGATCGTTGCGCTCGCCATCGCCCTCCAGACCGCCGCCGTCGCGGGATCCGGGTTCGAGGAGCCCGCGCTCCGAGCACTGGCGACCGTGAGACAGGTCCTGCCGTCGCGGCTGCGGCATCGACTGGACGCCGTCGACGTCACCTCGGTGCCCCGCTCAGGCGATGGGCCGACCCCGCAGGTGGCCGTTCCGGGCCTCCTCGCGCTGTCCGCGGCCATCCGCGCACGGGAGGTGCTCCGCTTCGGCCGGTCCACGGACGACCCGGAACCCCCTCGGCGCGTCGAGCCGCACCACCTGGTCACCTCCCAGGGACGCTGGTACCTCGTGGCCTGGGACCTCGATCGCGACGACTGGCGGATCTTCCGTGCCGACCGCATCGTGCCGAGGACGCCGACCGGACCGCGGTTCCGTCCGCGTGAGGTGCCGGGTGGAGACGTGCAGGCGTTCGTGGCTGCGAGGTTCAAGGGATCCGATCAGACCGACGCCTGGCCCTGTGTCGGCACCGTCGTGCTCCACCTGCCGATCGAGGCGGTCCGACCGTTCGTCGGTGACGGCACCGCCGAGCCCCTCGGCCAGGAACGCACGCGCTACACCGCCGGCGCGTGGTCGTGGGTGGCGCTCGCCGCCTCCTTGAACCGCTTCGACACCGACATCGACGTCGTCGAGCCGCCCGAGCTCGTCACCGCGTTCGCGCAGCTCGCGGAGCGCAATGCCGCGACCGCGCAGACCGTCAGCCGTGGAGCGCGTCGTCCGGCGGACCGAGACGGACGGCGGTGAACCGCACGGTGAGACCGGCCCGCGTCGGCGCCGCGCAGAAGAGTCCCGCCTCGATGTCGGCCTCCGGGTCGAGGTGGGCGACGCGGACCAGTCTCCAGTCCTCGTCGTCCACCCGGGCGCGCACGGTCACGGCGTCGCCGTCGCGGCTCGCGCGCACGGTGACCGTTCGTCCGAGCCAGTCGGGGACCGGCGCCACCGACCAGTCGGAGGTCCCGTGCGTGACGACCGCACCGAGCTGGGCGACCCCGTCGGACACCTCGACCCCGGCCTTGATCCACGTCGACTCGGAGGCGCGGAGGAACACGCCGGCCTGATCGAACTGCTCGGAGCCGTCGAGGACGAACGACACCTCGATCGCCGCCCGTCGTTGCATCGGCGCGATCAGCGCATGCTCCGTGTCATGGACGAAGCCGTAGGAGGTGTGCCGCCAGGCGTCACTGCCCTCGACGGCGGTGACGAGCAGGGAACCGTCCGGCTCCGTCGTCACCGCCGCAGGGGCTGTCGTCCAACGTCCGTGCTCGGCGAGGTTCTGGAGATCCATCCGTCCATCCTGACGTATGGATGCGGGCGCCGCAGGGGCGGGGTCGTTGAGGCACGGTGCGGGACGGCGTCCGGTCGGTCAGGCCGGCGACGTCTGTGCTGTGCCGCCGGTACGGCGTCGCCTCGTCACGATCAGGTAGACCGTCACGATGAACACGACGTGGACGGCCGAGTTCGAGGCGCCGGAGGTGATCCAGCCCTCGAGCCACTTCGCCGGACCCTGATTCAGGTCCAAGACGGAGAAGCGTCCGACGAGGAGGGCGACACCGACGGCGATCTGCACGAGCGTGCCCGTGCCGAAGCCGAGTCGCAGGAGGCGTTGCGTGTCCGTCCCCGTGGTCCCGCCGCGCCGCATCAGGATCCACAGCACCGCTCCGCTCGCCACGGCGATACCGAGCAGCTGCAGCAGGCCGGCGTTCGGTTCGGTGACGGCCGTCAGGGTGTTGCTGAGGTCGAACACCGCGCCACCGGCGACACCGGCGATCTGGATCGACAGCACGCCGACCAGAGAGACGTAGACCAGGCTCAGCGCGAGTCCGATCGCGTACGACGCGGCGTGTTTCACGGGATCCCCATCTCCTGTTGTCCGGCGATCCCGCCGGAAGGAACGTCAAGCCTAGCGAGCGCACCCGTCGGACGCGGTCGGGCACCGTCGCCGCGCCCGACCGCGCTCGCCTCAGATCGCCGTGCCGAACTCGCGGATCGTGATCCCCGAGGCGGTCAGCGGCCCGCCATCGGAGTAGAGCGAGATCCCCGTGTCGCCCTCGGCGAAGTGCACCTGCTGCGAGACGACGGTGTGACCGGCGTCGACGAAGACCTCGACGCTCTGGGTGTCGATGAAGACCCGCAGGTGGACCGAGCGCGCAGCGGCATCGATCGGCGCTGCGGCCCGCGTGTACGGCTGCAGCGAGAAGCCGGCCAGGTCGGACGGCGCGCGGTCGACGTAGAGCTCGGCCCCGGCCTTCCCGATGTTGGTGTGGCGGGAGCCGTCCGCCGAGCGCCCGACGGAGAGACCGACGTTGGTCGCGGTGTCCCAGGTGAGGTCGAGCTCGATCTCGTACGCCAGGCCGCTCCAGGGCAGGACGGCGCTCCCGGTGACCGTCTGGTCCGGGAGGGGGACGGTGGTGGTCGCATACCCGGCGAGGGCGTCCACGGGTGAGCTGAGCAGGCTGTACCGACCACCGGACTGGGCCTCGAGTCGCAGCTCCCGGACGACGGAGTTCTGGCCGTTGTAGCCGTCGGAGGCGTCGGTGGGGACGTCGCGGGCCGCGTACTTCCAGTTGTTCATCCAGGCGATCGCGAGCCGGCGGTCGTCGGGCGACTCCGCCTTCGGCCAGGTGACGGCGGCGTACCAGTCCCAGCCCCAGTCCAACCACTGCGGGGTGAGGTCGTCGGCCGTGAACCGCGTCCCGTCCCAGGTGCCCGTCCAGTAGGCGTAGGTCATCGGCAGGCCGATCGAGTAGGCGTCCATGCTGGCGCCCAAGACCCAGTGCCAGCTGCCGTCACCCGCTCGCATCTGGAACAGGTCCGGGCACTCGATGCCGCCGAGGTCGTGGTTCGGGAAGTCGAAGTTGTGCTGCAACTGCCACGTCGTGAGATCGGGCGAGGTGTAGAAGGCCGCGTAGCGCGCCCGGCCGATGACGCAGACCCATTCGTTCCTGGCCGCGTCCCAGTGGACCTTCGGGTCCCGGAACCACTCGGCGTTCTCGATCTCCGCCGTGGTCTGGGCAGCACGTCCGTCGGTGTTCACGATCACCGGGTCGGGGAGCATCGTGAACGTGAAGCCGCCGTCCGTCGACCAGTAGAGGTACTGCTCCTGGTACTTCCGGACGCCGTCCGTGGGCTGTGTCGCGAGGGCGATGACCGCACCCGCACCGAAACCGGCGGTGTTCGCGGTGTCGACGACGGCGGATCCCGACCACACCGGGAAGTCCGGCTGCAGCGGCATGACGGTCCCGTGGTGGGTGAAGGCGACCCCGTCGGTCGTCGTCGCGTGATCCCAACCGCCCGGGCCGTTGTTCTGGCCGGAGTGCAGGTAGTACAGCTGGTAGGCGCCGTTCGTGAACACCGGTCGTTGCGGGTCGCAGAGCCACCCCGACGGCGGCGTCATGTGGAACACCGATCGGAGGGAGGCCTGCGCCTGGGCGGTGGTCGTCGCCTGGGCGGCGAGGGGCGTGCCGGCACTCACGAACAGGGCGAGCGCCCCGAAGCCGACGCCCTGGAGGACGGTCCGGCGGGAGAGGTCGTGCGTCATTGCTGTTCCTTTCGTCGGTGCCGCGGGCGCGCCGAAGGCACCCGTGGCGGGGATGGTGCTGGATCGTGCGGTGGAGGACTGCTCAGGCGAGCGCGTGCACCTGGTCGGTGGCGGGTGCCCGGTCGAGGACGGCGACGGCGACCGAGACGGGACTGGCGCGTTCGCTCGCGAGCGTCAGCGTCGGTCGTCCGCTTCCGAGGAGGACGAGGTCGGAGACGGTCGCGAGACCGCCGTCGACGAACAGCTCGAGCAACGGGCCGTCGAGGCTGAGGAGGAGCCGGGCCGGACGGTCGCCGGTGAGCGGGACGATGCTCGTGGAGGCGAAGTCGGGGTGCACCGTGTCCATGGCGCCGCCCGACCGGGTGACGGCGAGTGACGACGACCTCGGGTCGTGGACGATGAGGACCGCTCCGTCGGTGTCGGCCGTCAGTCGGAGCCGCAGCTCGCCCGTGACCGACGGATCCCAGCGCAACTCGACCACGCCGTCGCCCTCGAGCGGCAGGTCGACGGCGTCCGAGGAGAGGGCGACGGTCGTCGGTTCGATCGTGGCCAGTCGATCCCTGACGAAGGCCGGCGGCTCCTGCACGAGTCGCGGCGCGCCGTCGACCGTGGTCAGGGCGAGGCGTCTGGGGAGCGACATCGCGCCCCGCCACGGTGAGGCGGGGAGGTCGGCCGCGTAGCGCCAGTTGCCCATCCAGCCGAGGATCACCGCTTCACCGTCCGGAGCGCGGTCGAACCCGACCGCCGCGTAGAAGTCCCGACCGTGGTCGAGTCGCTGCAACTCTGCCCGCTGAGGCGTGAACACCGTGCCGTCGAAGTCGCCCACGAGATAGCTCATCGACGACCCGTCCGGGTCCTGCGCGTCGCCGACCGGGTTGGTGCTGAGGAGCAGGACCCACCGGAGCTCGTCCGGGCGGCCGTCGACCGCGAGCGGGATGAGGTCGGGGCACTCCCACACGACACCGGCGGGACCGATCGGCCCGACGGTGCTGACGTGCTCCCAGGAGCGCAGGTCGGTGGAGGAGTACACGAGGACCTGACGCTCCACGGCTTCCACCGTGAGCATGATCCAGCGGAAGCCCGCTGCGTCCTCGTACCGGATGATCTTCGGGTCGCGGAACGCGTGCGAGCCGCGATCGAGGATCGGGTTGTCCGGGTCGCGTTGCCAGGTGAGCCCGTCGTCGTCACTGGTCGCCCGGGCCTGCGCCTGCCGACCGTCGGGGGACACGCTCGTGTAATACGCCGTGAGGCGTCCGTCGGGACCCGCGGCGACCACGGATCCCGAGTACACCTGCTCCTCGGCGGTGTACCGCAGGGCGACCGGATGCTCGTCCCAGTGCTGCAGGTCGACGCTCGAGGCGTGGCCCCAGCTCATGTTGCCCCAGTCGCCACCCTCCGGGTTGTACTGGAAGAACGCGTGCCACCGCCCGCGGTGGAAGACCAAGCCGTTCGGGTCGTTCATCCAGTTCCGCTGCGGCGTCAGGTGGAAGCCGGGCCTCGGCAGGGCGTGCTGCTCGTCGTGCACGGTCGCGCCCTCAGACGGAGTGCCGCGGGACGGCCGGGCAGGCGATGAGCTGCGGCCCGGCGGGCAGCGCGGCGTCGAGACCGAGCAGCCGACGGACACCGGCCGCTCCGAGCTCGTAGTGGGGGAGGGCCACCGTCGACAGCGGCGGCCGGAGGTGGGCGGCGATGACGTCCTGGTTGTCGAAGCCCATGACGGCCATGTCGTCGGGGATCCGCAGTCCGCGTTCCCGCAGGCCGTCGTAGAGTCCCATCGCCACGCGGTCGTTGTGGCAGAACACCGCGCTGGCGCCCGAGTCGACGACCGCCGCGGTCGCCGCGTACCCGCCCTCCTGCTCCGGTGAGGCCGGGAACACGAGGGCGTCGTCGAACGCCACCCCCGCCGTCTGCAACGCCGAGCGGTATCCGGCGAGCCGGCCGGTCTGTGCCGGTGAGGGGGTCGTCGTGTTGACGAACGCGATCCGTCGGTGACCGGCCGCGAGCAGCGCCTCGGTCGCGGTCCGCCCGCCCTGCTCCTCGTCGGGGACGACGGCCGGGAGCCCGCTGCCCGCGGCGTAGCAGTCCACGAGCACCGTGTCGGTCTGGAGGAGTGCCTCCGGCACGGTGATCTCGTGGTGGAACCAGGTCGAGTAGAGGATCCCGCGGACCTGGTGCTCGAGCATCATCGCGATCGCCTCCTCCTCGGCGGCCGTGTTGCCGTCGGTGTTGGCGACGAGCAGGACGTAGCCGTGGCGCCACGCCTCGTCCTGGGCGCCGTGGATGATCTGGCCGGCGAACGGGGTCGTCGCGATCGCGTCGGCGACGAGGCCGATGAACCGGGAGTGCCCCTGGGACAGGGTCTTCGCGAGGGCGTTCGGCCGGTAGCCGAGCTCCGCCACCGCCTCGTGCACCCGGCGCTTGGCGTCTTCGCCGATCCGCGACCCCGGCTTGTCGTTGACGACGTGCGAGACGGTCGCCACGGAGACGCCGGCGGCCTTCGCGACGTCGCGCATCGTGATGCCCGAGGTGTTCTTCGGGTGGTCCGCGCCGGGCTTCGACTGGTCGGTGCTGCTCATCCCTTGGTCGCTCCGCTCTCGAGGCCGCTGATCATCGCTTTGTTCAACACGAGGAACACCAGCAGCAGCGGTGTGACCGTGACGCAGACGGCGGCGAACGTCGCCGTCCAATCAGTGTTCCCCATCGCCCCGATGTAGTTCTGCAGGCCGAGCGGGATGGTCTTCAATCCATCGGAGAGCACGAAGGTGTTCGCGAAGATGAAGTCGTTCCAGATGAAGATGCTGTTGACGAGCACGACCGTGATGATCGTGTTGACCGAGAGTGGGAACGTGATCTGGCCGAAGATCCGGTACGGGCCCGCCCCGTCGAGCGACGCGGCCTCGTACATCTCCCTCGGGATGTACTCGTAGAACGACGAGAACAGGTACACCGCCATCGGCAGGGCGAACGCCGCCAGCGGGATGATCATCGACAGGTGGGTGTCGAGCAGGCCGACCTGCGAGTAGTCGATGAACAGGGGGACGAGCGCGATCTGCACGGGCACGATGATGCCGAGGAGGAACAGGCCGCGGACGAGTCCGCTGAACCGGAACCCGAGGACCTGGAGCGCGTACGCCGCCATCATGCCGGCGATGACGATCAGGGCACTCGACCCGAGGGTGACGATCAGACTGTTGACGATGTTCAGCCCGAGGTTGCCGGTCGAGAACGCCCGCGCGTAGTTGTCGAGCGTCCACTCGGACGGCAGCGCGAAGGGGTTGCCGCCCGCGAAGTCCGCCGCCGTCCGGAAGCTCGTGAGCAGCAACCAGACGAGTGGGTAGACCTGGACGACCACGATCGCGACGACGGTCACGGTGAGGATCGTCCGCTGCACCCGCACGCGTGGCGTGTGCCGGGGCTTCCGCTTCGGTGCCGGCGCCGCCGGGGGCGCGACGTCTTCGGTCGGCCGGGCGGGGAGGGTGGCGGTCATGACTTGTCCTTCCGTCGGAGCAGCAGGAAGATGAGGCCGACGGCGACGAGGCACTCGACGACGATGAACATGGAGATCGCGCTGGCGTAGCCGTAGTCCGTGTGGACGAACGCCGTCTTGTACATGTACGTGGTCAGCAGCTCCGACGACTGGCCGGGCCCGCCGTTCGTCAGCAGGTACGGGATGTCGAAGCCGCGGAGGGCGAAGGTCGTCGCCATGACCGTCGTCGTGATCCACACCGGCCGGATGTACGGGAAGCGGATCCGCCAGAAGATCTGCCACCAGGAGGCGCCGTCCAGCCGGGCGGCCTCCTCGAGGTCGCGGGGCACGGCCATGAGGGCGGCGTAGATGATGAGCATGTACAGGCCGGTGAACCGCCAGCCCTCCGGGATCGACACGGCTGCGAGGACGGTCTGCACGTTCGACAGCCAGGCCGTCTGGAGGTCGCCGAGTCCGACCCACGCGAGCAGCTGGTTGATCAGCCCGACCGGTTCGAGCGCGTACAGCCGCTGGAACAGGATGGCGATCGCGACCGTCGAGATGACGGCCGGCAGGAGGTACAGCGTCTTGACGAGCTCGCGGGCCCGGGGGAGGGCGGTGAGCAGCCCGGCGACGAGGAGTGCGCCGCCGAGCTGGAGCACCAGGCAGATCGCGAGGTAGCCGAGGGCGTTGCCGAAGGAGGTCCAGAAGACGTCGTCCCGCGTGAGCATCTTGACGTAGTTGTCGAGTCCGACGAACGCCATGTCCGTGATGCCGTCCCACGAGAACAGGCTGAGGAACAGCGACTGCACGATCGGCAGGAGGACGGCGACACCGTAGAGCACGAGGGGCGGCACGAGGAACACGAGCACCGACAGCGTCGACCGGCGGGGCAGCATCGACGTGGACATCGGCTTCCGCCGCCGCGGTGGGCGGGCCGGTGCCGCGCCCACCGCGGTCTGGGTGAGCTCAGTCATCGACGTTCTCCGTGAGGGCCGCATCCATCGTCGTGATGAACTCGTCCGGCGTGATGTCGCCCTGCACGAGCAGGGTCAGCTCCTGCTGGAGTCGGGTGTTCGTGGCCGGGTCGAGCTGGGTGTCCCAGGGCATCGCGATCGCCGGTCCGACGCCGTCCGCCTGCGCCACAGAGCTCGCGTACAGCTCGGTCGCGTTCGCGGGGACGGTGGTCTGCGCGGAGGTCGTCGGCGACAGCGCGCCAGTCGCCGCGTAGAGCTCCGGGTAGCGCTCGAGGGCGAACGCGAGGAAGTCGCGCACGAGCGGGTCGTACGTCTTCGCGTTCACCGCCATGCCGATGCCGGACGGGGTGACGTACTCGTTGTCGGCGGTGACGGCACCGTCGATGGTCGGCAGCGTGAAGGTGCCGACCGCGTCACGGACACCGGGGTCGAGCGCATCCGTCGCGAGGTTCGAGAGCTCCCACGTGCCGATGTTGTAGACCGCCGCCTTCCCCGAGGTGAAGAGCGCCTGCGCGTCCGCGTAGCCGGTCGAGGAGAAGCCCTCCTGGAAGCAGCCGGCCTGCCCGAGGTCGTACAGCCACTCGGCCGCGGCCTTTCCTGCCGGGTCTGAGAAGGAGGCCTTCCCGGCCTTGAGGTCCTGGATGTACTCGGGACCCGCCATCCGGAACGGGTAGTAGGCCATATAGCGCTCGAGCGGCCACTGGTCCTGACCGTCGAGTGCGATCGGGGTGACGCCCTTGGCGCGGAGCGCCTTGCACATGGCGGGGAAGTCGTCGAGCGTGGCCGGGACGGTGACACCGGCGTCCTCGAGCAGGGAGCGGTTGTACCAGAAGAACTCCAGCTGGAACTCGAACGGCACCATGTACAGCGAGCCGTCGTCGAACCGCTGGTAGTTGAGCGCCGCCTCGCGGTAGGAGTCGGCGAGACCGAGGTCTTCGAGGAGCAGGTCGACGTCGACCATCCGGCCCTGCTTCGCGAGCTTCTGCGCGAACGGGGTCGCGTCGGTGTCGAAGAGCTCGGGGAGCTTGTTCGCGGCCGCGAGCGTCTCGTACTTCTGGATGTAGGACGGACGGTCGGGCGTCGTGATGAGGTTCAGCGAGAAGCCGGGGTGGTCCTTCGCATACTCGTCGGCGATCTGCTCCATGGCGGTGATCACCCCGCCGTCGGCCGGGCGGGAGAGCAGCCACGAGATCTCGCGGGGGACGATGTCGCCCTTCGGGTCGACGTCGGTCGGGTCCGTGGCGCTCGATCCGCCGGCACAGCCGGAGAGGGCGAGTGCTGCAGCGGCGACGAGCGCCACGAAGGCGGTGCCACGGGTGGGGCGCATGGTGCGGGGGCGTGCGGTGGTTGGCATGGTCGGAATCTCCGTTGATCGATCACAGGTGGGTGCGGGTGTGCGGGTAGTGGTGCAGCAGGGCGGAGCGTGGTGCCGGGATCAGGACGTGGTGCTGGTGAGGAGTCGGTGTGAGGTGGGGTCGTCGTCGGAGTCGCCGCCGTCGCATTCCAGGAGCGTGCACGCCTCGACGGTGACGGTCCCTTCACCGACGAAGACGCCGACGCGACCGGTCGGTCGGTCGTAGAGGCGCGTGCTGAGGACGACCGCGTCGTCGACGGTCGCGACGCACAGGTCGCCGTCGACGATCACCTCGAGCTCGTGCAAGCCGGGGGCGAGGTGGCAGGGGCGTTCGAGCTCGACGACGAACGGGACGTCGCCGGAGATCTGCCACTGCTCCGTGCCGGTGCTGGAGCGCGGCCAGCGGTCGAAGACGAGGCGGTCGCGCTTCGGCTCCAGGCGCAGGACGTACCCCTCGTCGCCGTCGTCGCTCGCCCGGAGGAGGACGCCGCACTCGGTCGTGCCGGGGGCGATGTCGAATCGGGCGACCAGCCGGAAGGACGTCGGCGCGTCCACGGCCGAGAGAGCGTCGGCGTATCCGTCCGGAGCGCTCAGCACCGTGCCCGAGGCGACGACGGTGTCAGTCGGCTCGTCGGCGGGTGCGAACGTGTCACGCAGTTCGGCGGGCGGGTGGAAGGCGAGGCTGCCGTCGGCACGCTGCTCCGCTTCGAGGACCGACATGGTGCCGGCCCACTGCCAGGCGCCCGCGTCGTGGGCTCCCTCACGCGAGGCGATCCAGCCGAAGAAGAACCGACGTCCGTCGCGGGCGGCGGACTTCGCCGCGTAGTAGGCGCGCCCGTCGAGTGTGTCGTGCTCGGGGACGAGCCAGGGGCCGTGCAGGGTGCGCGACATCCGGTAGCGCGTCGTGAACGACTCACTGAACTCGGAGTACACGAGGTACCACCAGTCGCCCCATTGGAAGACCTCGGGGCACTCGTGGGCGATGTAGCGGCGCGGGTCCCAGAACGGCTCGACCGGTTCCCAGCTCGAGAGGTCCGTGGAGATGCATTGGGCGATGACGCCACGACGCCGTTCCGGGCCGTGTGCGTGTCGGGCGGTGATGAGCATCCGCCAGACGGCCGCGTCCTCGTCCCAGAAGACGAAGGGATCCCGCCAGTCGGCGGTCTCATACCCTGCGGTGGCGCCGAAGGTGTCGGCCTCCCGGCGCTCCCAGGTGCGCATGCCGTCGGTGCTGACGGCATGCATGACGAGTTGCAGCGCCAGACCGTCGGCACCGCGGCGCTCCGGGTGCTGTCCCGTGTAGAAGACGTGGTGGACCCCGTCGGGACCCCGGACGATGCTCCCCGTGTAGACGTTGAAGTCCGGCGCGGACGGTCCGCCCGACGCCAGTGCCTCGCCGAGCTCGTCGAAGTCGACGAGGTTCCGGGTGGTCACGCGATGCCACGGCATACCGATCTTGGGCACGCGACGCGACTCGTGCAGGTAGAGGAGGTGGAAGACACCGTCCTCCTGCCAGGGGATGACGTCTCCGACCCATGCGCCGTTCGGCTGGTGGAACCCTCGTTGGTTCATGACGTCCTCTGCAGTGAGTGGTTAATCGGTTACGCAGTTACCGTAGCGGGGTGCTGAGAAGGTGGTCAAGCGGTTAAGCAAAGTTAAGCAGCTCGATCCTCGACTTGCCTCGTGCGACATTCGAACGTATGTTCGACACATGACCCGTCCGCGTCCGATCCGCCTCGACCACGACACGTGGCTCGTGATGCGGAACGACCCGGTGATCCCGAAGGCGGTCATCGAACGGCGCCGGGATCGGGGCGGTGCCGACGCGTACTTCGTCATCGCCTGGGACATCGATCCGCTCAAGCGGGTGTTGATGAGCGTGCAGCCGAGCCTCGAGCGTGCCGATGCGCTCGTGCGGTACGACGTCCCGCGCACCGCCTCCGACCGCGATGGACCGCCCAACGGACTCAAGGCCACCCCGCGCTGATCCGCTCTGTCGGTGCGCGCCGTCGGGGAGTAGCGTTCCCGCATGGCGATCGATCCGAAGCTGCTCGACTGGTTGCTCGACGCCGATCCGGCCCTCCGGTGGCAGGTCGAACGAGACCTGGCGGGTGCGCCACCCGAGGTCTGGGAGGCGACGCGGAGCACCGTCGCGACGACCGGGTTCGGGGCCGAGCTGCTCGCACATCAGGACCCCGACGGGCAGTGGGCGGGCGGTGCGTACTTCCCGGCGGGCTTCTTCGGCAGTGCGGAGCAGGAGGAGCCCGGGCAACCCTGGGTCGGGACCACCTGGGCGCTCAAGGACCTCCGTGAGTGGGGCGTGGATGCCGCCGTCCTGACCGACACGGCCGAGCGCCTGGCGGTCAACAGTCGGTGGGAGTACGACGATCTGCCGTACTGGGGCGGTGAGGTCGACGTCTGCATCAACTCGTTCACGCTCGCCACCGGCGCCTGGCTCGGCGTCGATGTCTCGCCGCTCGCCGCCTGGTTCACCACGCATCGCCTCGCCGACGGCGGCTGGAACTGCGAGGCGGAGGAGGGCGACTCGGTGCGGTCCTCCTTCCACTCGACCCTCAACGCGGTGCGCGGTCTCCTGGCGTACGAGGCGTACACGGGTGACTCGAGCGTTCGTGAGGCCCGGCAGGGTGGCGAGGAGTACCTCCTGACGCGACGACTGCTCAACCGGGCGACGACCGGGGAGCGGGTCGGCTCGTTCGTCGACCACCTGGTCTTCCCGAACCGCTACCGCTACAGCGCCCTCGCCGCCCTCGACCACTTCCGGGACGCCTCCGTCGCCGATGGCGCGCCGCCGGATCCGCGCCTCGCCGACGCCGTCGAGCTCGTCCGCGCGGCTCGCCGGTCGGACGGGACCTGGCTCCAGGGGCGGCCGCTGCCCGGACGCGTCTGGTTCGAGACCGACGTGCCGGAGGGCGAACCGTCGAAGTGGCTCACGCTCATCGGTTCCCGGGTCCTCGCCTGGTGGGACGATGCGGGCTCGGCAACCGCCCAGCAGACCCATCGACGACGTATGGACAGCTCAGAGGAAGCCCATAGCCGGCACACCGATGCTCGTCTTACGACCGATCGAGACCACCGATCGCAGACGAAGGCGAGGCGCACCATGAGCAGGATCCCGACACCCGAGACCACCCCGGACGGCCCGGCCTACGAGGGCCGCTTGCTCGACCGGGCCGACGAGGAGGTCGTCGACCAGGGCGTCGCGTTCGACCTCGGAACCCTCGTCAGCCGACGCACGGTGCTGAGCCTCGTGGGTGCCGGGGTCGGGGCCGTCGCGCTCGCCGCCTGCTCCACCGGGGCGTCCGGTAGCAGCAGCACGAGCACCGGCGCCGCGAGTTCCGGCACGAGCACCGCGACCGCGACCGGCGACCTCCCATCGGGCGAGATCCCCGACGAGACCGCAGGTCCCTACCCGGGCGACGGCTCGAACGGAGCCGACGTGCTCGAGGAGTCCGGCATCGTCCGCAGCGACATCCGGTCGAGCATCGGGTCCGGCACCACCGCGAGCGGGGTCCCCATGGCCCTCTCGCTGACCATCCTCGACATGGCGAACGGTGACGCGCCGTTCGCCGATGTCGCCGTGTACGTCTGGCACTGCGACGCGTCGGGCGGCTACTCGATGTACTCCGACGGGATCGAGGACGAGACCTACCTGCGCGGTGTCCAGGTCGCCGACAGCTCAGGGACCGTCTCGTACACCTCGATCTTCCCGGCCTGCTACTCGGGCCGGTGGCCGCACATCCACTTCGAGGTGTACCCCACGGTGAACGACATCTCCGACTCCGCGAACGCGATCGCGACCTCCCAGGTCGCCCTCCCGCAGGCGGCGTGCGACACCGTCTACGCGCTGTCCGGCTACGACGGATCGAGCGCGAACCTCGCCCAGGTGAGTCTCGACGACGACAACGTCTTCGGCGACGACGGCGGTGCCCTGCAGCTCGCGACGGTGACGGGCGACGCGACCTCCGGGTACCAGGTGGCGCTCACCGTCCGGGTGGACACCACGACGACGCCGACCGCCGGTGCCGCGCCGTCCGGCGGTGGCGGGGCTGGCGGCGGAGGAACGCCGCCGAGCGGACGCTGATCGCGGCGCCTCCACGCCCTCCTGTCCCGACCCGCATCGACCCGAAAGGACCCGTCATGGGATTCCTCCAGAACCTCACGGGCTGGCACGCCCTCATCGTGCTCGCCGTCATCCTGCTGTTCTTCGGCGCCGCGAAGCTCCCGAGCCTCGCCCGCAGCGTCGGGCAGTCGGCACGCATCCTGAAGGACGAGGTGTCGGGCGACGCCGACACGCGCGCCGACACCCGCGCAGACACCCCGGCCGCCTGATCACCGGAGCGCATCGTGTTCGGACTCACCATGGACAAGCTGATCGTCATCGGCATCCTCGCGGCCGTGCTCATCGGCCCGACACAGTTGCCGGTGTACGCCGAGCGACTCGGGGTGCTCGTCCGTACCGTGCGCGACCTCGTCGCCACGACCAAGGCGCGAGCCGCCGAGGAGCTCGGCCCCGAGTTCGACCCGACCGAGTGGAAACGCCTCGACCCTCGACAGTTCGATCCCCGACGGATCATCCAGGAGGCGCTCGTCGAGGATCGTGGGTCGGTCCCGCAGCTCGAGCAGTCGACGACGTCGGAGGTGCAGGTGGAGCCGTCCGTGCCGTCTGCCCCGGCGAAGCCGGTCGCGAGCGGCGGCTGGCAGGCCGCGCTCCTCGAGCGGGTGGGACGCGACGGGGCGGATGCGCACCGCGCACCCGCCCCGATCGTGATCACTGAACGCGTCGGACTCGACGAACGTGTCGACGAGTCCGCTAGCCGGCGGGCGTCGTGACGCGTCCGTCCTGGCCGTCCGCCGCGGCACCGGTGGTCGACGCGGGCGGCAGGATGTCGAGCGGCATCGTGTGGGTGTCGATGAGCGGGTTGTCGTCCTGCCCCTTGACGAGTTCCACCGCCTCGGCCTTCGTCTCGACCGTCGGCACCGAGCCGATGAGCGGACGACGAGCCGTCTCCCGCATCGTGAGCACGCCGACGCCCGCCACCGCCGCGAAGAACATGATGTAGAACGCGGGCATGAAGGTGTTGCCGGTGAGCTGGATGAGGAACTCGCTGAACAGCGGCGTCGTGCCACCGAAGAGCGATACCGACAGGTTGTAGGCGATCGCCATGGCACCGAAGCGGGACGCCGTCGGGAAGAACGCCGGCAGCGAGGCCGCGGACGGTCCCGCCCAGAGCGCGACCGGGGCGGCCACCATGAAGAGGGCGATGAAGATCGCCCAGATCTCACCGATCTGCATGACCGCGAACGCCGGCACCATGAGGGCGAGGGTCGCGCCGACGGCCATGAGGTAGACGGGCTTGCGGCCGAGCTTGTCGGACATACGGCCGACGAGCGGCAGGCAGGCGGACATGATCAGCAGGACCGGGATGGTCGCGACCGCGGCCGTCAGGTTGGAGACGCCGACGTCCTTCTCGAGGTAGGTCGGCATGTAGCTCGTGAGCGCGTAGCCGGCCGTGTTCGTCGCGGCGACGATCGCCATCGCGATGAGGATCTGGCGCCAGAAGTGACGGAAGATCCCGAAGACACCCTGGCGGGCCATCGGGTCTTCGTGCTCGGACTCGATCCCGCCGGCGGTCTCGGCGACCTCGTAGGCCGGGGTCTCGGGGATCTTGAGGCGGAACCACACCGCCACCGCACCGAGCGGCAGGGCGATGAGGAACGGGATGCGCCAACCGAACTCGGTCATCGCGTCGGGGCCCGCGAGGCCCTCCGCGATCAGCGTGGTGAGGGCGACGGTCCCGGCGCCGGCCGCGAAGCCGACGTAGGACCCGACGTCGAGCCAGGAGGCCCAGAACCCGCGGCGACGGTCGGGTGAGAACTCGGCGACGTAGGTGGACGCGCCGGCGTACTCACCACCGGTCGAGAAGCCCTGGATCATCTTGAGGAGGTACAGCGGGGCGATGGCCCACAGCCCGATCTGGGCGGCGGTCGGCAGCACGCCGATGAGCGCGGTCGCCGCGGCCATCATCGACATCGTGAGGAAGAGGATCTTCTTCCGGCCGATCTTGTCGCCGAGTGGTCCGAGCACGAGCCCGCCGAGCGGACGCACGAGGAACGACACGGCGAAACCGAACAGGGTGACGAGGATGCCCGCCTCAGGAGGGAGTCCCTCGGTGAAGACGACGGTCATCGTGACCGCGAGGTAGCCGTAGATGCCGAAGTCGAACCACTCCATGAAGTTGCCGACGACGGTGCCTGAGATGGCAGTGCGGACCTTGGACGTCTTCACGACGAGGACGTCGTCGACGCGGAGGCGCCTGGTCTTGCGGGCCGGCTTCCGGCCGGTTTTGGGGGAGGGGGATGCGGGGGACGATGATGCCGCGTTGTCGCTGGAGTTCACAAGTAGTACTCGTTTCCTGACAGTCGTGTTGAATCATTCGGCACTCGCGTAGTCGCTCAGTGCCCGAGAAATGCCGGAGGATCGCCATGCTGCACTGGCACGGAGCTCGGGGGAGCTTCACGTCGGGTGGCGGGTCGTTCTCGGGGAGAACGCGTCCTCTCGGCTCTGGACGGGTATAGACAATACCAGGTGTCCAGTGGCGCCCCTCCCCGCGGTCGTACGGGCACAATGGACGGCATGGATGTTCGTCGCGGTGTCTGGACCCTCGACGGTGGTCTCGGAACGCTGCTCGAGGCACGCGGGCACGACCTCTCCGACGCGCTGTGGAGTGCTCGTCTGCTCCTCGAGAAGCCGCAGGCGATTCTGGACGCTCATCGGGAGTTCTTCGCCGCTGGAGCGCAGATCGTGATCACGGCGTCGTACCAGGTCGGCTTCGAGGCGTTCGAGCGGATCGGCATCTCGGATCTCGAGACCGAACGGCTTCTGCGGTCGAGCGTCGAGCTGGCGCGTGCGGCGCGCGACACGCGGTCGGAATCGGACCCCGACGGCCCGCTCCTCGTCGCCGCCTCGGTCGGTCCGTACGGCGCGACGCTCGGTGGCGGCTCGGAGTACCAGGGGGCCTCCGGTCTCAGTCGGACCGAGCTGCGGCAGTGGCACGAGCGGCGTCTGGCGGTGCTGGCTGACGCGGGCCCCGACCTCCTCGCCCTGGAGACCATCCCGACGCTCGACGAGGCGACGGCGCTCGCCGATCTGGTGCGGGGTTCGGGCGTGCCGGCATGGTTGTCGTTCACGGTGGAGGGCGGTCGTCTGCGCTCGGGTGAACCGATGGCGGAGGGCTTCTGTCTCGTCGAGGGGATCGACGAGTTCCAGGCCGTCGGCGTCAACTGTTCGCACCCGGACGAGGTCCTCCCGGCCATCGCCGCTGCGCGGTCCGTGACGGACAAGGCCGTGGTGGTCTATCCGAACTCGGGCGAGCGCTGGGATGCCGACGCCCGCTGTTGGCGCGGAGCCGCCGGGGTCGGTGAGGTGGAGGCCTGGCTGGAGGCCGGGGCGACGATCGTCGGCGGCTGCTGCCGGATCATGCCGGACGACATCGCCGACATCCGTGCGCGGATCGGCCGGGAGGGACGCCCCTAGCCGACGTTGAACCCGCCGTTGCTCGAGAGCACCTGGCCGTTGATCCAGGACCCGGCCGGCGAGAACAGGAAGCGGACGAGGTCGGCGGTGTCGGACGGCGTACCGAGCCGGCCGGCGGGCGTCGCCTCGGCTCCCCAGCGGCGGATGTCGTCGGTCATCCAACCCGTGTCGATCGGACCCGGGTTGATGACGTTCGCCCGCACCCCGCGGTCGCCCAGCTCCACCGCGGCGGCGGTCACGATGCGGTCGAGCGCACCCTTGCTCGCGCCGTAGGGGAGGTTGTTCACGGTGTGATCGCTCGTGAGGGCGACGATGCGACCGGCCACCCGGGGCGGCGCCTCCTGCACGGGGAGCTGTTCGGCGAAGGCCTTGATGAGCAGCCACGTCGCCCGCGCGTTCACGGCGAAGTGGCGGTCCCAGCTGTCGAGGTCCGTCGTGAGGATCGAGCTGTCCACCGACTCGCAGTGCGACATGACGAGCCCCGACACGGGACCCAGCTGCGCCGCCCGATCGACGAGTTCGGCCGGGAACGCGGGGTCGGCGAGGTCACCGAACACGACCTCGACGGTCACGCCGAGCGCGCGGCACTCGTCCGCGATCGCCTCGGGGTCGTCGGGGGTCCGCTCGTAGCCGAGGCGCTCGTCGTAGGGCCGCCACGCGTTGAGGACGAGGTTCCAGCCGTCCGCGGCGAGACCGGTGGCGAGCCCTGCGCCGATCGAGCGGCGGCGTCCGACCCCGGTGATGATAGCGATGCGGTCGGCGGCGGTGGCGTCATCGGTGAAGTCCATCCCGAGACCCTACGCGATGTCGGGTGGTCGCCGACAGGTCGCCCCGGTTCCGGTCAGACGGCCAGGAGGCGACCGGCGATCGCGCGGGCGGTCTCGAACGGTTCGCGGAAGGTGCGCATCCCGACCGTCACGATGGCGCCCTCGTACAGCAGCATGAGTTCGCGGGCGCGTGCTCCGGGGTCCGACAGGCCGGCCTCGGTGATGAGCTCGGCGAAGCGGTCGAGCAGCCACTGCTTCTGTCGGGTGACCTCGGGGAGGACGAGGCCGCTCGTCGCGTGGTCGGGGATCTCCGCGCGCGCGTTGACGGCACTGCAGCCCTTGGGGCTGTTGTCGTCCGACCAGCCGATCGCCGCGTCGAAGATCGCGAGGACCCGGTCGATCCCGGGCTCCGGGTGCCGGGCGAGGAACTCGTCGACCCAGACGCGCCAGCGGGCGTCGCGATGCTGCAGGTAGGAGAGGACGAGGGCCTCCTTGCTGCCGAAGCGGTCGTAGAGCGTCTTCTTCGTGACCCCGGCCGCCTCCGCGATGGTGTCGACGCCGACCGCGTGGATGCCGTTCTCATAGAAGAGCACGGAGGCGGCGTCGAGCACGCGTCGGGCGCCCGGCGTGAGGGGTGCGAGCTCTGGAGTGTCGACCGTCATGCGAAAACTATACCAGTCTGTATACTGCGGGGATGAGTAAACAGATCGGTATACCTGCGGTTCGTGCGATCCGCGCGGTCATCGTCCCCCTCGCGGCGATCGGGTTCGTCCTCGCGTGGAGCTCCGGGTTCATCGTCGCGAAGATCGGAACCGAGGAGGTGCCGGTGCTCACCGTGCTCCTCTGGCGGTTCGTGCCGCTCGCCGTGGGGCTCGCGATCGTGCTGCTGTTGAGCGGGCAGTGGCGGAACGCCACCCGGGCACAGGTGCGCTCGCAGCTCGTCATCGGCCTGTTCGCGCAGTTCGGCTACGTCGTGTTCGTCTACGCCTCGGTCGCGGTGGGCATCTCGACCGGGACGACCGCGCTCATCGACGCCGTCCAGCCGCTCGTCATCGCGGCGCTCGCCGGACCGCTGCTGCACGTGCGGGTTCCGGGGGCCCAGTGGCTGGGACTCGGGATCGGCGCGGTCGGGGTGTTCCTCATCGTGCAGTCCCAGTTCGGCGCCTCGGACGCACCGCCGATCGCCTACGCCCTGCCCGCACTGGCCATGGCCAGCCTCATCACCGCGACGATCCTGGAACGGCGCTCGCCGCACCGAGCCCCGGTCCTCCTCACGCTGACCGTCCACGCGACGGCGACCATGGTGCTCCTCGCCGTGCTCGCCCTCGCGACCGGTGAGGCGGTGCCGCCGGGCGACGCGACCTTCTGGTTGACGACGCTCTTCCTCGCGCTCGTCCCCACGCTCTCGGCCTACGGGCTCTACTGGTGGCTGCTGCATCGCATCGGGGTCACGGTCCTCAACGCGCTCCTGTTCCTCGTCGCGCCGACGACCGCCGTCGCGGGTGCGCTCCTGTTCCGGGAGCCGTTCACGCTCCTGACGGCCGGCGGGTTCCTGCTCAGTGCGGCGGGCGTCGCCCTCGTGCTCGTGAGCGACGCCCGCGGTCGCGTCGACGCCCGTCGGGTCAGTGCCCCTCCGGCTGCCGATCCTGCTGACGGCGCATCTCTTCGGCCAGTGCCGGATTCCGCTCCGCAAGGTGCGCGGTGATGTCGTCGACCACCTCGGGCGTCTTGTTCTGACTGAGCTTCGCGCGGGCGTCGAAGCGGGTCACGCGCATCCGGAGGCCGACCGTCCCCTTCGCGGCCCGCCGGGTGCCGGCCTCGTCCTGGGACAGGTGGCGGCCGTCCGGGCGGTGATCCTCGAAGTGGTCGGTGAGTCGCGAGAGCATCTCGTAGTTCTCGTCCTCGCTGAGGACCTCCGGTGTGCCGTACAGGTGCGCTGTGACGTGGTTCCACGTCGGGATCAGCTGGCCCTCCGGATACCAGCTCGGCGAGACGTAGTCGTGCGGTCCCTGGATGATGACGAGGACCTCGTGCTCGCCGAGCTCGTGCGAGCGCTCGTCCGGCCGGCCGAAGTGGCTGACGATCGACAGCTCGTCCCGGTCCTCCTCGAGGATCGCCGGGTAATGGGAGGCGACGAGTCCGGTGCTCGCAGGCGAGACGAACGTCGCCCACGGGTGGTTGCGGATGAGGCGCTTGACCTCGTCGACGTCGGTCATCAGGTACGTGGGGGTGTGGCGCATGGTGGGGTCACTTCCGGTCGAGACGGGTGCGGACGGCGAGGCCGGCGCACAGGATGACCGCGAGCCCGCCGAGCACGGTGGCCCAGTCGAGTCGCTCGCGGAGGATGAGGGTCGCCCAGACGATGCTCAGCACGGGCTGGACGAGTTGGATCTGGCTGACCCGGGCGATCGGGCCGATGGCGAGTCCGCGATACCAGGCGAAGAAGCCGAGGAACATGCTCACGACGCCGAGGTAGCCGAACGCCAGCCAGCTGCCGATGGCTGCGGTCGGCGGCTGCTGGACGACCGACAGTGCCGTGAGGGCGACCATGAGCGGTGCTGCCACGACGAGCGCCCAGGAGATCGTCTGCCAGGAGCCCAGCTCCCGGGCGAGCAGTCCGCCCTCCGCGTAGCCGATCGCGGCCGCGACGACGGCACCGAGCAGGAGCAGGTCCGACCAGGCCATCGGTGCGAGGCCGCCGTGCTGCACCGAGGCGAAGACCATCGCCGCGACCGCGCCCGAGCCGGCGAAGATCCAGAAGCGGCGCGTCGGGCGCTCGCCGCCCCGGAGGACGGCGGCGACCGCCGTCGCCGCCGGGAGGAGGCCGATCACCACGGCGCTGTGACCGGCGGGAGCGGTGGTCAGCGCGAAGGAGGTCAGGAGTGGGAATCCGACGACGACGCCGCCGGCGACGATCGCGAGGCGAGCCCACTGCACGCCGGTCGGTCGCCGCGCTCGCAGGGTGGCGAGGGTGATCGCGGCGAGCAGGGCTGCGACGACCGCGCGCCCGGAACCGATGAAGAGTGGCGAGAGCCCGACGAGCGCGACCTTCGTGACGGGGACCGTGAAGGAGAACGCCAGGACGCCGAGGAAGCCCCAGCCGAGCCCGCTGCGGGATAACACTCGCGCCGGCGTCACGATAACGCTACTCTTTAGACTCATGGACAACGATAGCACCGGACGGATCGTCGCCGCCATGGCCGCCTGGATCGCCGCGGCACCTCCGGGTGCACGCGTGCCCTCCAACCGGGCGTTGACCGCCGAGTTCGCAGCGAGCCCCGTCACCGTCCAGAATGCGATGCGCCAGCTCGCCGGCCGAGGGCTCATCGAGAGTCGGCCGGGCGTCGGCACCTTCGTGCGGGCGGCTCGTCCGGCGCGATCGGTGGACTACGGCTGGCAGACCGCTGCGCTCGGGGCGCTGCCGTGGCGCTCTGGCGCACTCTCCTCGGCGCAACGGTCGGTCGCACCCGCTGCGATCGCGATGCACTCCGGATACCCCGCCCGAGAACTCCTGCCTGAACGGCTGGTCCGCGCCGCACTCGCGCGTGCCGCCCGCACCGACGTGGCGATGACCCGATCGCCGGCGGCCGGCTCGCCGGAGCTCCAGGCGTGGTTCGCAGCCGACCTCGCGGCAGCCGCACCGCCCGGGGTCACGCCGCCGACCGCGCGGGACGTCATCGTGATCTCCGGCAGTCAGAGCGGGCTCAGCTCGATCTTCCGAGCGCTCGTCGGCCCGGGGCAGCCGATGCTCATCGAGTCGCCGAGCTACTGGGGTGCGATCCTCGCGGCCGAGCAGGCGGGCGTGACGCTGGTCCCCGTGCCGACCGGTCCCGACGGACCGGACCCGGACGTCGTGGAACGCGCGTTCCAGGACACCGGTGCGCGGGCGTTCTACGCGCAGCCGACCTTCGCGAATCCGACCGGCGGCCGCTGGTCGCCGGAGACGGGGATCGCGATCCTCGAGGCCGTCCGGCGGCACGGCGCGTTCCTCGTCGAGGACGACTGGGCGCACGACCTCGCGATCGACGTCGATGCCCGGCCGCTCGCCGCACTCGACGACGACGGACACGTCATCTACCTGCGGTCGCTGACCAAGAGCGTCTCGCCGGCGCTCCGGGTCGCCGCCGTCATCGCGCGGGGGCCCGCCCACGACCGGATCCTGGCCGACCTGGCCGCCGAGTCGATGTACATCAGCGGGGTCCTGCAGGCCGCAGCCCTCGACGTCGTCACCCAACCCGGGTGGCGGTCGCACCTCCGTGGTCTGCGACCGCTCCTCCGTGCTCGGCGGGACCTGCTCGTCGCGAGTCTGCGTGAGCACGCCCCGACGGCGCACCTCGAGCGGCTGCCGCTCGGTGGGCTGAACCTGTGGCTGCGGCTCCCGGAAGGCACCGATGTGCCGCGCGTGGTCCGCACCTGCGAGAGCCGTGGGCTCATCGTCTCCGACGGCACCGAGTGGTTCCCGGCGGAGCCGGCGGGGCCCTACCTCAGAATCAACTACTCCGGCGAGGACGCGGGTCGCTTCGGTGAGGCGGCCCGCATCCTCGGCGGTGTCCTGGCGGACGAACGTGCCTGAAGGTGTCCAGGCGATCGTTCGTTACAGGTCGAGCTTCGCGTTGTCGCCGCCGTCGTAGGTCTCGCCGGTGACCTTCGACTTCACGAACGCGACGGCGGTCGCGATCTTGCCGCCGGGGCTGTCCCAGTACTCGGCGCTGTCGGCCGAGAACTTCAGCAGACCGACGCGCGGGTCGGAGGGGCCGTCCGGGAACCAGGCCTCGACGACGCTGTTCCAGAGCTCTTCCAGCTTGGCGTGGTCCTCGACGAGCTCGGCGGTGCCGGCGAGCGACACCCATGAGCTGTCCGAGCTCAGCGTGACGCCGGCGTTCGGGTTGACGTCGAGCTGCTGGACGGCGGAGGCGTCCTTGCCGACGATGAACCACAGGTCGCCATCGAACTCGCGCTCCTGGACGGTGAGCGGGTGGGCGACGAGCTTGCCGTCGAGGTCCACCGTGGTGAGCATCGCGAAGCGGAAGTCCGCGAGCAGCTTGTTGAGGGTCGTATAGGGGTCGGTGTCTCCGGCCATGGGGTCTCCTTCGTCTCGTCGACCGGCCCGTCGGTGTCGGGGTGCCGGTCTGCGTGGCTCGCAGCCTACGACTCGCGGCTCCGACAGCACCTGGATGGTGCCGACCGTTGACGCGAGGCGGATCTTCTGCTCCTGCGGCGACTCCGGCCGTCGTGTCCGATCGCCGTCTCCAGGCGACGTCTCGGGTCGCCCTATCGCACATCTCGTGCGCGAGCGCCATGCTCCCGTCGTTCCCGGGTCCGCTCACTACCCTGGACTCTTCACCACCGTAGGGAGAGACACATGAACACCTCATCGCTCACGAACCAGATCAACGAGGCGCTCGCGGCACTTGGAGGCGGTCCGTTCCTCACGACGAAGACCACCGAGCAGGACGCCACGACCACGGTCACCGGCACCCTCGGCGACAGCGAGATCCACATCGACTTCATCGAGGAGGGTAACGGCACCGAGGCCGAGAAGGACCACACGGTCGTCGTCCGCGACGCCTCGGGCAAGCAGATCGGCGAGGGGCGCGGCGACTCGACCTTCGCCGACGCCATCTCCGCCTTCGGTTGGGCGGGCGTGCTCGACGCCGTCAAGAACGGCTGATCGCGTCGTCATGACCTCCAGGGTCCGGTCTCGTCCGCATGCGCGGTGGGCCGGGCCCTGCGTCGTCTCCAGGAAGCACCCGTGACGCCGCGATCGGACGACGGGCCGGTGGAGGACGACCACTGGTTCGTCGTGAACGGCAGGCGCTGGCGCCGGACGGACCCGAGTCTGCCGTCGGAGCTCGTCGCGTCCCTGCAGTCCCACCTCGGCCGCGGGCGTTCCGGCGTCGGCGTCGCGAAGCGGGCGGGTGACGACGATGCGGTCGCTGCTGCCCGCCGTCGCGTCGGCCTCGCCAAGCACGGGCTCGGTGAACGCGGCCCGAAGTGGTGGGAGGAGCCGGAGGCTGATCGACTCCAGCGTGCCGAGGCGGCGCTGCGAGAGCTCGACGCGCTCGACGAGTCACCGCCCGGATGATCCGGCTGGGCGGACGTGCTTGCCGCCCGCTCTTGCGTTCTGATCGATCTCGGCATATCGTTTATCGATACCAACGACAATCGATATGGATGTGATGATCATGACCGAGTCCACCGATCGCCCGACGCCGTCCGGCTTCGACCACGCGGCCTGGCAGGCTGCGAAGACCGAGCGCTCCACCCGCAACGACCTCGTATCCGTGCTCGGTGCCGCCGTCGTCGCGGCAGGGGCTGTCGTCGTCACGCTCGTCCTCCGGCTGCTCGACGTCTTCGGCACCGACGGGACCCGGGTGCCCGTCTTCTTCGACGCCGTCGATGCAGTCCTTCCGGGTGCGGCAGGAGCCGGCTCCTTCACGATCGACCAGGGCTCGGTCGTCGTGGCCGACCTCCCGGTGGTGACCTTCGTGTGTGTGCTGCTCGCCGCGATCCTGCCGGCGATCGCGAACCTCGTGGTCATCGTCTGCGCGTTCCGCTTCTTCCGCCGCCTGCTGCGTGGCGATGCCTTCGCACCCGGGAACGCACGGCTGCTCTCGATCGCCTCCATCGCCATCCTCTGCGGGTGGATCGCGGACACCTGGTTCGGCACGATGGCGTCGAACGGCGCGCTCGCGGCCGCGACCGACGGCGCCGTCGAAGGAACCCCCTATCCGCTCACCTGGATCCCGTTCTTCGTCGCCATGGCGGTCGGCGGCCTCGCGATCGCCTTCCGCGCCGGTGAGCGCCTGCGCGCCGACACCGAGGGACTCGTCTGATGGTGCCGGCGCCCGAGGAGGACGTCGCGACCGGCGTGCACTGCAACCTCGACCGGTTGCTCGCCGACCGCGGTCTCACCCTCGCCCGACTCAGCGAGCTCGTCGGGGTGAGCGTGGTGAACCTGTCGGTGCTGAAGAACGACCGTGCGAAGGCGATCCGGTTCTCGACGCTGACGGCGATCTGCCGGGTGCTCGACTGCACGGTCGGCGAACTGCTGGAGCTCGACGACGCCCGCTGAGCCGTGCGGTCCCGACCCCTCAGCGCCGCCGTTCGCGGAGCAGCAATTGCGTGAGGTACAGCCCGCCGACGACCACCGTGACGACGCCGACCGGCACCGTCAGCGGGATCAGATGCTGGGCCACGAGGTCGGACGCGAGGAGCAGGACGCCGCCGACGAGCCCCGTCGCGACCAGCGGGATGCCCGGCGAGCGGGTCAGTCGGCGTGCGATCTGCGGCGCGGCCAGGGCGATGAACGCGATCGGGCCAGCGACGGCGGTCACCGCGCTCACCAGCGCGACCGCGAGGCCGATGAGGATGGCGCGTTCACGGGTGAGGCGCACCCCGGTCGCAGCGGCCACGTCGTCACCGAGTTCCAGCTGGCGGAGCGGACGGGCGGCCAACGGCAGGACCGCGAAGAGCGCCACGAGGCACGCGAGTGCCGGCCAGACGACGGTAGCGGTCGCGGTGTTGAGCGTCCCCGCGCCCCAGGCCGCCGCGAAGAGCGCGACGTCGAGGTCGGCCCGGAGCAGGAGCCAGCTGTTGAACGCCGCCAGCATGGCCGAGACGCCGATGCCCACGACGATGAAGCGGAAGCCCGACAAGCCCTGGCGGAGGGCCAACAGGAAGATCGCGACCGCGGCCGCCAGACCGCCGATCAGCGACCCGGCCATCAACGCCGGCCAGCTGCCACCGAGGAGGAGCAGCGCGACGAGCATCCCGGTGAACGAGCCGTTCGCGAGGCCGATGATGTCGGGGCTCGCGAGCGGATTCCGGGTGAGGGTCTGGAAGATCGCTCCCGAGACACCGAGCGCTGCGCCGAAGCCGATCGCCGCGAGGACCCGAGGCAGGCGCCAGTCCAGCACGACGGTGCGGGCCAGGCCGTCGACGCGTCCGGTGAGGACGCCGACCACCTCGTCGGTGGTCAGCGGGTAGTCGCCGAGCGCGAGACCGGCGATCGCCGCGACGACGATCGCCAGGAGTGCGGCGGCGCAGACGAGGAGCGTCCGCCGTGCCGGTCGGCGCCCGGTGATCGGATGTGCGGTCTCCCGTTCCCGTGTCGTGCTCACAGGCCCGAGGCCGTTCTGCGTCGGGCGAGCGCGATGAGGACGGGCGCCCCGACGAACGCGGTCACGAGCCCGACGGGCATCTCGCCCGGGAGCACCGCGATCCGTCCGACGACGTCGGAGCACAGCACGAGGACGCAGCCGACGAGGACCGAACCCCCGAGGATGCGGCGCTGATCACTGCCGATCGACCAGCGCACGAGATGGGGCACGACGAGGCCGACGAAGGCGATCGGCCCGGCGATCGCCGTGGCGCCGCCGGCGAGCAGCGTCACCGCGGCGAGCACCAGGATGCGACTGCGCGTGACGCTGACGCCCTGTGCTCTGGCGACGTCCGGACCGAGGGCGATCGCATTGAGGCTCCGCGCGCTCGCCGCGGCCAGGACGAGCCCCACGACGAGGAAGGGGAGGACCGGCACGACGACACCGAGGTCGCGTTCGAGCAGGCTGCCGGCATTCCAGCCGCGCATCCGGTCGAACGCGTCGGGGTGCGTGATCGCGATCCCCGTCGTCAGCCCGGCGAGTACGGCGCCGAAGGCGACACCCGTGACCGTGAGGCGGGCGGTGGAGGACTGCTCACGCCCGCCGGAACCGATCGCGTACACGACGAGGGTGACGACGAGCGCCCCACCGCAGGCGAGCCAGGCGATGTCGCCCGGCGCCCGGACGCCGAGGAACGCCAGGCCGATGGCGACCGCGAAGCCTGCCCCGGCGTTGACCCCGAGGATGCCCGGGTCGGCGAGCGGGTTCCGGGTGAACGCCTGCATGAGCGCACCCGCGACACCCAGGGCCGCACCGACGGCCAGCGCTGCGACCGTGCGCGGCACTCGCTGGTCCCACACGACGAAGTCCGCCTCGTCCGAGCCCGCGCCGAGGAGCGCCGCACGGACGTCATCCGGCGAGATCGGGTTCGCGCCGACGAACAGGGACAGGAGGACGGCGACCGCGAGCACCGCGACGCCCGCGAGCAGCACGACGAGCAGGCGGTGTCGCTGCGGCGCCCGCCGTCCCACCGAGGTGTCGCGGGCGGTCAGGATCGCGGTCGGGTTCGTCACGACCCGTCGGAGAGCAGCCGGTCGAGGTCGTCGAGGACGGCCATACCGCCGAGGGGGCCGACACCGGTGATCCAGAACGACTGGTCGACGAGGTGCAGCTCGGGGAAGGCGTCCGTGTTCGCAGTGAGGGAGGCCGGCAGCGTCGAGGTGTCATCGGGATCGACGCTCGTCACGAAGACCTGGTCGGCCTTCGCCTCGAGTACGCGCTCAGGGGAGAGGTCGAGGGAGATGTCCTCCCAGGCGTGTTCGGGCGTCGTGAACCCGGCGCACTCGAGGGTGCTGCCGGCGAAGGAGGTCGGGCCGTAGAGCGTCAGGACACCGTCGCGCGGGCGGATCAGCTGTGCCGTCTTGCTGGCGGTGTCGTGCTCCTTCGCGATCTCCGCGCAGCGCGCGTCGTAGGCGTCGAGGAGTTCGTCCGCGCCGTCCGGGTCACCGAGTGCCTCGGCGACGAACTGCACGTTGTCGCGCCAGGGGTCGGTCTGCGTCGCCATGAACACGGTCGGCGCGATCTCGGACAACTGGTCGTACAGGGCGGAGTGCCGCGACTCGGTGCCGATGATGAGGTCGGGCTTCGCGGCGGCGATCAGCTGCACGTTCGGCTCCGCCACGGTCCCGACGGTGGGGATGTCGGCGGCCTGCTCGCCGAGGTAGGCGGGGACGCCGGCGGTCTCGTTCAGCACCGCTGCGCCCACCGGGGTGATGCCGAGCGCGACGGTCGTGTCGAGCTGCACCGGTTCGAGGACGACGACCCGCTTGGGTGCGTCGGGGATGGTGGTCTCGCCGTGGGCGTGCTCCATGACGTGGGTCGCGCTCGTCGCGGTGTCCGAGGGGGTCGAGGCGCTCGAGCTGCTGCAGGCGGCGAGGCCGAGGGCGGCGATGGAGAGGGCGGCGACGGCGACGAGACGTCGACGATCGGCGAGGAGGAGGGGCACGGATCACCTTTCGAACGGGTCGCGGCGGACGCGACCGAGTAAGGCAAGCATAACCTTCACTCGGGTGTGGCTCTGGGCCGGGCGTTCCAGTAGCCCTGCCCGTGGACGCGCTCCGGGTCGATCCCGTGGTCGGTCGTCGCAGCGCGCAGGAGGGGGATCCGGGTGCTCTCGGTCACCAGCCAGGCGGCGAAGCCGGTGCCCAGTGTCGCCGCCGACGAGCCGTGGGTGCGGAGCCACTGTTCGACGCCGGCGACGAGCGCGTCACCGCCCGCCTGCCCGGCCCGTTCATGGACGTCGACCGTGTGACGCTCGAGCAGGGGCTCGAGCAAGGCGGTGTCGGCGGGGTCGCCGAGCTCGAGGAGGACGTGGGCGCGGACGTCGTCGTCGAGGGAACGCAGGATCCCGTGGACGGCGGGGAAGGCCGTCTCGTCCGCGGCGATGAGGACGGTCGTCGCGGTACCGGGTGCCCACTGGACACCGTGTGTCGGGTCGCCGCGACGGACGTCCGGCCCTGAGACGAGCAACCGGTCGCCCACCCGCGCCCCGAGTGCCCATCGACTGGCCGGGCCGGCCGGTTCATGGACGAACACGTCGAGGTCGACCTCCTGCTGCGCCGGCCTGACGCGGTGGGCGGTGTAGCTGCGCATCACCGGGCGGTCCGCGGGTGGGAGTGCGCGCCAGGCCCGCCGCCACGCGTGCTCCGGCAGACCGTCGTGGAGTTCGTCCGGGTAGGCGCCGTCCTCTCCCGGCAGCAGGATCTTGATCCGCTGGTCCCGCTCGTACGGGGCGAAGTCGGCGAGCGAGGCACCGGCCAGGGTGAGGCGGACGAAGCCGGGCGACAGTCGTTCCGTGCGGTCCACGACGGTGTCGAACAGGATGTTCGGCGAGTGCAGGAACGGGACGGGCATCGCATCGAGTCTAGGAGGACCCGGCTGCGGCGTGCCGGGTCCTCCGTCGTTCACCCGCGGCGGACGGCGCGTGCGATCACGGCGCAGAGGGGGATGGCGACGACGGTCAGCGCGGCCGCTGCCGGGAGGAGCAGGGCCGGGCCCCAGGTGCCGAGGACGATCCCGCCGACCGCCCCGCCGGTGGCGATCGAGCAGTTCCACACCGTGACGAGCGCCGACTGGGCCGCGTCCGCAGCGTTCCCGGCGACCCGGGCGATCGCGACCTGGAAGAGCACGGAGTAGGCGCCGAAGGCGAGCCCCCAGCCTGCCGCGGCGAGGAGGAGGACGACGACCGGGGGATCCCAGGCCACGACGGCGAGGCCGACGGTCCCGAGGAGGGCGGCCGCGAGGATGGTCGTCCCGAGGCGCAGGTTCGCCAGCCGTCCGGCGCCGAGCGTCCCGACGACCGACGCCACACCGAAGGTGGCGAGGAGCAACCCGAGCGGCACGGGCGTCCCGCGGGAGGACAGGACCGGTGCGAGGTAGGTGTACGCGATGTTCTGGCCGATGATGCAGACGGCGAGGGCGACGAGGATCGTGACGACCGCGGGGCTGCGGAGCGCCGCACCCATGCGCGTCGAACGCCCGGGGGCGCTGCCTGCCACGCGAGGAGCGACGACGACCGCGAGGACGCCGAGGAGCGCGGTGGTGGCGGCGACGATCCCGAACACCGCGCGCCAACCGAACTCCTCACCGAGGACCGCGCCGGCCGGGACGCCGAGCGCGAAGCCGAGCGTGGCACCGGACAGCACGATGCCGAGGGTGGAACCGAACCGCTCCGGGGCGGTGAACCCGCGCGTGTACCCCGGGAGCATCGCCCAGACGACGCCGGCCACGAGACCCGCGACGAACCGGGTCGCGAGATGCGTGAGCAGGTCGGGCGCGACGGCCGTGCCGGCGTTCGCGAGCGCCGAGACGACCAGGGCGAGCAGCACGACCGTCCGGCGGTCGAGCTTCGCGAGCGCACGGCTGAGCGGGATCGCGGCGACGATGCAACCGAGTGCGAAGACGGCGACGCTCTGGCCCGCGATCGACTCCGAGACGCCCAGGCCGGCGGCCATCGCAGGGAGGACCCCGGCCGGGAGCACCTCGGTGAGAAGTGTCACGAAACCGACGGCGGCGAGGAGCAGCGCGGTCGGGAGGGGAGAGCGGGTTCGGGTGGCAGGAGGGGTCGTGGATCGTGTCGTGCGCACGCTGTCGGTGGTCATGTCGGTGAGTCTCCCGGCCTGCCACTGGTGGCAGGGTCAAGTCGACGAGGATGTCCCGGGAATATCCTCCCGGCACCGACGGCTGCTCCAAGAGGACACAACTCGGTCGAAGGGGTCTTGCATGCGCATCGGCGAACTGGCGGCGGCCACCGGGAGCACGCCGCGGCTGCTCCGGTATTACGAGCAACAGGGGTTGCTGCGCCCGACCCGCTGCCCGAACGGGTACCGCGAGTACGGGGACCACCTCGTCGCGAAGGTGCAGCGCATCCGCGAGCTGATCGCCGTCGGCATGCCGACCGCACTCATCCTCCAGGTCCTGCCCTGCTTCGAGGACGACGACACGATCTACCAGGTGACGCCCTCGGCGGAGGTGCTGGAGCGGTTGCTCGAGCACCGTGAGCGGCTGGACGCGAAGCTCGGCTGCATCCAGGAGAGCCGGGACGCCATCGACGTCTACCTCCACCGCGTCGGCGGCATCGTGGTCTGAGTCGGCTGGGTCGACTGAGTCGGCTGGGTAGGCTCGGCGCATGTCACTCGATCCGTACTACCGCGACCGCCTGAGCCTCTTCGACGGGTTCTCGAACACCGATCGTTCCGCCGCCGGCGGGACGCTCGACGAGGCGTTCCAGGAACGACTCGCAGACTACGGCGACGACGGGCCGTGGAGTCCGTCGAGCGACGTGGTGATCACCGACGAGGCCGTCGACGGTCCGCACGGTACGGTCCCGATCCGGCGCTACGTCCCGGCAGACCCCGGTGGTGTCGCCCTCCTCTGGGTGCACGGCGGCGGCTTCGCGGCGGGGACGCTCGACTGGCCGGAGGCGCACGTCGTGAGCGCCGAACTGGCGGCGCGGGCGGGCGCCGAGGTCGTCTCCGTCGACTACCGCCTGGCAGAGGGCACCACGCGATACCCGGTGCCGCTCGACGACGTGCTCGCGGTCTGGGAGCAGCTCGACGACGAGCGGTCGGCCGTTCCCGGTGCACGGACGGCCATCGGTGGAGCCAGCGCCGGAGCGGCCCTCGCGCTCGCCGCGTCGCTCCGCAGCGATCGTCGCGCGGACGCCGTGCTGCTGGCCTACCCGTTCCTGCACGCCGCCGTGCCAGCCCTGCCCGCGGACGTCCTGGCCGAGATGGCGGTCCTCCCAGACTTCATGCGGTTCCCGACCGAGTCGATCGACTGGATGGTCGAGAACTACGTCGGTCGATTGGAGGACGTGCCCGAGCTCGCCCTGCCGGGAATCGTCCCCGTGACCCCGGACCGCCCGCCGCTGTCGGTCCTGCTCTCGGAGTTCGACGACCTCCGGCCGTCGGGGGAGCTGCTCATCGCGGCGTCGGAGGCCGCCGGTGCACCCGTCCGCAGTCGGCTCGAGCCGGGCGTCCTCCACGGCCATCTCAATCGCCATCCGGTCGCGCCAGGCGTCTCCCCGTCGCTGGACTGGCTGGCCGACGGGCTACGCGCCATGGGGAACCACGCCGGCTGAGTCTTGCGTGATCCTCGTCAGCGGGCATACTGGAGTCACACTCCGTTCCCGAACGGAGTTCGGTTTTCGCTTCCGGCTCGCCTGAGCCCGGGTGATCCCGACGCCGCCCCACTCACTGACGAGAAACGGACCACCCATGAGCGAGCACGAATCGGCGCTGCCCTACCGCGACGCGAGCCTGCCGGTGGAGGACCGGGTGGAGGACCTCCTCGGACGGATGACCGTCGCCGAGAAGGCCGGCATGCTCTTCCAGACGATGATCGCCCCTGGCCCCATCGACGAGGCGAACCCGCACATGGGACTCGCGAGCGGCGAGCACATGATCGGCGAGCAGCTCATGTCCCACTTCAACGTCCTCGGCACCGCGCCCGACACGACGGCCCTCGCCGAGTGGACCAACGCCCTGCAGGAGCGCGCGTCGCGCACGCGACTCGGCATCCCGGTCACGCTGTCGACCGACCCGCGCAACCACTTCACCGACAACGTGGGGACGGCGGCCCGTGCCGGCGCGTTCTCGCAGTGGCCCGAGACGCTCGGCCTCGCGGCGATCGGATCGGCCGACCTCGTCGAGGCGTTCGCCGACACCGCGCGGCAGGAGTACCTCGCGGTCGGGATCCGGCTGGCGCTGCACCCGCAAGTCGACCTCGCGACTGAACCGCGCTGGTCGCGCATCGGCGGCACCTTCGGCGAGGACGCCGAGCTCAGTGCCGAACTCGTCGCCGGCTACATCCGAGGGTTCCAGGGCGCCGAACTCGGGCCGCAATCGGTCTCCACGATGACGAAGCACTTCCCGGGTGGTGGGCCCCAGCTCGACGGGGAGGACCCGCACTTCGCCTACGGACGCGAACAGGTGTACCCCGGCGACAACTTCGACTACCACCTCATCCCGTTCCGCGCCGCGATCGCCGCCGGAGCCGCGCAGATGATGCCGTACTACGGGATGCCCGTCGGGACCGAGCACGAGGAGGTCGCGTTCGCCTTCAACCACGGGATCATCACGGGGCTCCTCCGCGAGGAGCTCGGGTTCGCAGGCATCGTCTGCACCGACTGGGGACTCGTCACCGACACGTCGATCATGGGACAGGACATGCCCGCGCGGGCCTGGGGCCTGGAACACCTCGACGAGCTGTCCCGGGTCGAGCGCATCCTGCAGGCCGGCTGCGACCAGTTCGGCGGCGAGGCCCGACCCGAGCTCGTCGTCGAACTCGTCGAGCAGGGACGTGTCACCGAGGATCGCATCGACGCTTCGGTGCGCCGACTGCTGCGCGAGAAGTTCGTGCTCGGGCTCTTCGAGCAGCCGTACGTCGACGCGGGCGCCGCGAGTGGGATCGTCGGCCGCGCGGACTTCGTCGCCGCCGGCGAGGCCGCACAGCGCCGCGCGTTCACCGTCCTGACGAACGTGGAGGAGACCCTGCCGGTGCGCTCGCCGCGTCCCCGGTTGTACCTGGAGGGCGTCGATCCCGAGCTCGCGGGCGCGTACGGCGAGATCGTCGCGGACCCGGCTTCGGCGGACGTCGCCCTCGTGCGCATGCAGACGCCGTACGAACCGCGGCCCGGCGGCTTCGAAGCCATGTTCCACGCCGGATCGCTCGACATCCCGGCCGACGAGGTCGAGCGGTTGCAGACGCTCGCGCTGACGTTGCCGACCGTGCTCGACATGCACCTCGACCGACCGGCGATCCTCACCGGGGTGGCGGATGCGGTCGCGGCGCTCGTCGCGAGCTTCGGCGGCAGTGACGCGGCGTTCCTCGACGTCGTCTTCGGCCGGGCGCTGCCCGAGGGCCGGCTGCCGTTCGACCTGCCCCGCTCGATGGCGGCCGTCGAGGCGAGTCGGTCCGACGTCCCCTACGACACCGAGGACCCGATCTTCCGCTTCGGCCACGGCCTCACGTACCCCGCCGGTCCCTGAGCCCCCGTCCCCGGTCCCTGAGCTTGTCGAAGGGCGTCCGGGTGCACCTCTCCCGGTCCCTGAGCCCCCCCCCTTCCGGTCCCTGAGCTTGTCGAAGGGCGGCGTCTTCTCGTGTGCCCTTCGACAGGCTCAGGGAGCGGTTCTCCGTGTGCGGTTTCTTCGTACTCGGGGGTGGCTTCCCCCGGTCCGTGAATGCCCCTCCGGCCCCGGAGCATTTCTTCCGGTCCCGGTGCACTTCTTCCGGTCCCTGAGCTTGTCGAAGGGCGGCGTCTTCTCGTGTGCCCTTCGACAGGCTCAGGGAGCGGTTCTCCGTGTGCGGTTTCTTCGTACTCGGGGGTGGCTTCCCCCGGTCCGTGAATGCCCCTCCGGCCCCGGAGCATTTCTTCCGGTCCCGGTGCACTTCTTCCGGTCCCTGAGCTTGTCGAAGGGCGTCAGCGCTCGGAACCGCGCAGCTCCAGACGCACGTCCAGCGTGTGGGTCACGGGCGGGCCCGCCTCGCCTGCGATGAGTCCGAGGAGGGTCTCCGCCGCGACCCGGCCCATGAGCGCGACGTTCTGCGCCACCACCGACACCGCCGGGGACACGAGCGGTGCCGCCTCGAAGTCGTCGAACCCCACGAGCGGCAGCCGTCGCCCGGCCGTCGCGAACGCCTGCATGGCCCCGATCGCGGCCCGGTTGTTCGCTGCGAACACCGCGTCGACCTCACCCGACGCCAGGAACCCCGCCACGACCGCCGCAGCGTCCTCGACGGAGTGTGCGCCGTCGGAGACGATCGGCTCGATCGGACCCGTCCCCGTCGCGCCGCCGAGATCGGCCTCGGCGAGCGCCCGGTGGTAGCCGGCCAGTCGCTCGCGCATCGTGTACAGCTCGAGTGAGTCGCCGAGGAACGCGACCCGACGTGCACCCGCGGCGAGCATGGCCGCGGTCGCCCGGGTCGCCCCGCCCGCGTTGTCGGCGAGCACCGTGTGCACCTCGACCGACTCGAGCGGCCCGGTCGGTCGGTCGACGAGCACCATCGGGACGTGCACGATCGTGCTCGTGGCCCAGGACGTGGTCGCCTGCCGTGGTGGCACGACGACGAGGCCGTCCACGCGTTGTGCGACCAGCCGGTCGACGAGGAGGCGGTGCCGGCCGGCGTCCTCCTCGGAGCTCGCGGACATCAGCAGGTAGCCGTGTTCCGTGCACACGCGCTCCACCGAGCGTGCCAACACCGAGTAATAGGGGTTCGCCAGGTCGCTGATGATCAGCCCGACGACCTTGCTCGACCGGCCGGGCCGGATGCTCGCGGCCGCCAGGTTGTGTCGGTAGCCGAGGGCCTCGATCGCCGCGCCGATCCGTTCCGACAGCTCCTGGTTGATGTTCGTCGCGCCGTTCACGTACCGCGACACCGTCTTCAGCCCGACCCCGGCTGCCGCGGCGACATCGTTCATGGTCGGGGGTCGGGAGCTGCGCATGCTCACCATCCTGGCGTATGGGGGATCACTCGACCGGCTCGCCCGCCCCCGCGACCGCGAAGCGACCGCTGAGTCCGGGTCGCAGTCGGGTGATCTCGGCCGCCGTCGGACGGCGTCCCGCGATCGTCGCTGCGGCACTCGCGCCCGCGAGTTCGGCCGCTTCCGCCGGTGCGGCACCGTGTGACATCGCGAAGAGCAGGCCGGCGGTCGACGCGTCCCCGGCGCCGTTGGTCGACACGAACGCGGGTGCGGGGACGGGCGGCGCGACGAGGTCGACGTCGGCCCAGGCCTCGGCGAGCGGTGCGAGCATCCGTCCGCCCGAACGCAGGCGGTCGACACCGGCGGCCCGGAGGAGCAGACCGTCCTCGCCGGCCGAGATCGCCACGACTCCGGCACCCCATGCGAGCAGCAGGTCGGCGAAGGCCGCCGCTTGGGCCAGGGGCGATGCGCTGGTTCCGGCCGGCAGGCGGAGCGTGCCGAGCGCCGAACGCAGGTCGTCGACGCTCGGACTCACGATGTCGGTCAGCGGCAGGGTGCGCCGGAGGATCGCCTCCCAGTCGAGTCCGCCGACGGCGCTCGTGGGGTCGACGACGGCGAGGTCCATCGAGGTGGTGGCACCGTGTCGGTGGATCCGTTCGAGCAGTTTCGCGAGGGGCGCCGCGTCGTCGGCGACGATCCCGGGGAGCAGCGGGGGATAGCCGAGGTGGACGAGGTCGGCGTCGCCGACGGCCAGGTGTTCGCCGGTGAACACCTCGTTCGCGCCCGTATGGTGCCAGAAGGTGCGGTCGAGGCCGGCGGGCTCGACGACGACGCTGTAGGAGGTCGCGGCCCGGTCGGTGACCTCGAGCGCCGGGTGCAGCCGCTCGTGCGCGGCGATGCGCGACGCGACGATCGCGCCGAGCTCGTCGTCGCCGACGGTCGCGTGGAGGCGGACCGTGCTCCCGAGGTCGGCGAGGGCCAGGCCGGTGTTCGCGACGCAGCCGCCGAGGGAGATGCGGAGCGGGCCGGTGTCGATGAGGGCGCCCGGATCGATGCGTGCGCTCGCGCTCAGCCCTGGCGACAGGTCGACGCAGATGTGACCGGCGACGACGATCTCGCCCATGGACCCTCCGTTCTTCGCCCCGGGGTGACCCGACGCAAGCTAGACAACGTTGTCTCAGGCCACTACTGTGACACACCGAGGGACGATTCGGAAACCCTCCCCGTCACGATCAGGAGCCGCCGCAATGTCGCTGTACCGCCTCAATCGTCTCTTCAACGCCCGATCCGGTCGCGCGCTCGACGTCGCCGTCGACCACGGGTTCTTCGGCGAGCGTTCGTTCATCACCGGTATCGAGGACATGGGCGAGGTCGTCCGCACCCTCGTCGCCGCGGGCCCGGACGCCGTCCAGCTGACCCTCGGCCAGGCCCGTCTCCTGCAGCAGGTCCCCGGCAAGGACAAGCCGGCGCTCGTCCTGCGCACGGACGTCGCGAACGTCTACGGCAACCCGCTCGACTCGATCCTCTACAGCCACCACGTCCCCCACGCGATCGAGGAGGCCGTCCGGCTCGACGCCGTCGCCGTGTGCGTCAACCTCATGCAGATCCCCGACCACCCCGAGGTCCGCGAGGCGAACATCCGCTCGATCATGGCCCTGCGCCGCGAAGCGACCCGGTACGGGATGCCGCTCATGATCGAACCGCTCGTCATGCAGGACAACATGACGGCCGGCGGGTACCAGGTCGACGGCGACATCGAGAAGATCGTCACCCTCGTGCGCCAGGCGGTCGAACTCGGCGCCGACCTCATCAAGGCCGACCCGAGTAGCGACATCACCGAGTACGCGCGCGTCGTGCAGGTCGCCGGAGACATCCCCGTCCTCGTCCGTGGTGGCGGTCGCGTCGACGACCGGACCCTGCTGGAGCGCACGGTCGCCGTCCTCGACGCCGGGGTCAGCGGCATCGTCTACGGCCGCAACATCATCCAGCACGAGCACCCGGCCGCCATCACCGCGGCACTCATGGCGGTGCTGCACGACGGCGCCGACGCCGATGCCGGCCTCGCGATCCTCGAGGCGGCTCGCGCATGAGCGCCGACCAGGTGACGGCCGACCGGGCGACGGCGGAGCGCGTCAACGTCGCGATCATCGGCGGCGGACTCATGGGGCGCGAGATCGCCGCGGCCATCCAACGCTGGCCGGCACTCATCGACCACCCGGTGCGACCGCGACTGACCGCCGTCTGCGACATCAACCCGGCGGCGCTCGACTGGTTCGACGAGATCGACACGGTCGTCACGAAGACCACGGATTACCACGAGCTGCTCGCCGACCCGTCGGTGGACGTCGTCTACGTGGCCGTGCGTCACGACCTCCACGAGCAGATCTACACCGACGTCATCCGCGCTGGGAAGGGTCTCCTGGCGGAGAAGCCGTTCGGGATCGACGCGGCGGCCGCGCAGTCCGTCCTCGCGGCGATGGCCGAGCACCCGGAGAGTTTCGTCCGGTGTTCGAGTGAGATGCCGTTCTTCCCGGGTGCGCAGCTGGCGATCGACTACGTGCGATCCGGAGCGCTCGGCACGATCGTCGAGGCGCGCAACAGTTTCCTGCACTCGAGCGACATCGATCGGGGCAAGCAGATCAACTGGAAGCGCCAGACGCAGTTTTGCGGTGAGGCCGGCGTGATGAACGACCTCGGGATGCACACCTGGCACGTGCCGTTGCGGCTCGGCTGGGCACCCGAGAGCGTGTACGGGGTGCTGCAGAACATCGTCACCGAGCGTCCCGGCCCCGATGGTTCGCTCGTGCCGTGCGACACCTGGGACAACGCCGTGCTGCACAGCTGGGCGACCCACGACGGTGTCCGCTTCCCGCTGACGACGGAGACGAAGCGCATCGATCCCGGGCAGAAGAACACGTGGGAGTTCGAGGCGATCGGTCTCGACGGCGGGGTCCGGTTCAGTACGAAGAACCCGAAGCTCGTCGAGGTGTTCGCGATGCGGGACATCCCGGGTGGCGGTCGGGAGCAGGTGTGGCAGCAGCTCGACGCGGGCAGCCAGTCGGTGTGGCCGACGGTGACCGGGCCGAACTTCGAGTCCGGGTTCTCCGACACGATCCTGCAGATGTGGGCCGTGTTCCTCGCCGAGCGGCACGGTTCGCTCGGCGACCGCTTCGGGGCCGCACGTCCTGAGGAGGCAGCACTCACCCACGACATCTACCGAGCGGCGATCCGCTCCCACGAGGAGGGTCGCGCGATCGCGCTGTGACGTGCGCATCGGCTGGGAGGCCACCCGATCGTCTCCCAGCCGGGAGCGCGCGGGCCGGCCCTGAGCTTGTCGAAGGGCGTTCCCGGTCCGCACACCTGTCCGGTCCCTGTTCGCTCGCCTCTCGGGCCCCTGGGCCTGTCGAAGGGCGGTCCCTGACAGCCCAACCAATCGGTCCCTGAGCTTGTCGAAGGGCGGGGTCTTGCCGTGTGCCCTTCGACAGGCTCAGGGACCGGGTTGGAGTCGGTCGTTTCTGAACGGCCGGTCCTTGTCTGCTCACTCGGCCGGTCCCTGCCAGCTCAACCGATCGGTCCCTGAGCTTGTCGAAGGGTGGGGTCTTGCCGTGTGCCCTTCGACAGGCTCAGGGACCGGGGTTGGAGTTGATCGTTTCTGAACGGTCAGTCCCTGTCCGCTCACTCGGCCGGTCCTTGCCAGCCCAACCGTTCGGTCCTTGCCGGCCCACCCGTTCGGTCCTTGCCGGCCCACCCGTTCGGTCCTTGCCGCCGCACCCGTTCGGTCCCTGCCAGCCCAACCGTTCGGTCCCTGAGCTTGTCGAAGGGTGGGGTCTGTTCGTGTGCCCTTCGACAGGCTCAGGGACCGGCCACCGGGTCCGTTCCGGGTTCTGGATCGCGCCGGGCGGTGATCCGCGAGCAGCTGAGACGCGGGAGGTCGTCGAACCGCCCGTCGATCACGGCCTGCTTCTTCGCCCGGCTCCACCCCTGAAGACGTTTCTCGATGAAGAATGCGTCGTCCACGCGGTCGTACTCGGCCGACCAGACGAGTGTGACGGGCAGCCGCTCGCGGGTGTAGGTCGCTCCGAGGCCGTCCATGTGCTCGGCGATTCGTCGAGCGAGGTCGATGGTGCTGCCGGTGTAGAAGGATCCGTCGGCGCATTTGAGGATGTAGACGTGGGGCATCCGGGAAGCCTCGCAGGACCTCGATCCTGTCGGTCTGCGCTGACGTCCGACGGTGGACGCTCTCGGATCACGGGGGAGTTGTGGAGGACCGTCGCTCGACCCTGCCGCTTCGCCCGATCGGTCCCTGAGCTTGTCGAGGGGCGAGGTCTGTTCGTGCGCCCTTCGACAGGCTCAGGGACCGGGTCGGAGTCGGTCGTTTCCGAACGGCCGGTCGCTGTCTGCTCACTCGGCCGGTCCCTGCCAGCCCAACCGATCGGTCCCTGAGCTTGTCGAAGGGCGAGGTTTTGCCGTGTGCCCTTCGACAAGCTCAGGGACCGGGGTCGGAGTCGGCCGTTTGTTCGACCAACCGGTCGGTCCTTGCCAGGCCAATCGTTCGGTCCCTGAGCTTGTCGAAGGGGCGGGGTTTTGCCGTGCGCCCTTCGACAGGCTCAGGGACCGGGGTTGGAGGCCGGTGTCGGCGGGGTGGGGGACACTCGGGAGATGCCCCACAGACGATGCGTACAACCCGGGTGTGACGCCGCGACACCGGTCGACGCGCCCGTCGCGCTCTGCGAGGATCACCTGGCCCTCGCCGCCGACTGGGCGGAGCGCCGTTGGGGTGTGGTCGACGCCCTGCCGTCGCCGTGCATCATGTGTGGCTCGCGGCTCGGCCGTCACTACCCGTCCGCTTGGTTGTGCGCCGCGTGCGAGTGGCAGCAGGGGGACGTGCCCGACGACGACCTCGCCCGGCCACGGATCGACGTCGTCTACTACCTCCGTCACGGCGACCGCGTCAAGATCGGCACCACGACGAACCCTCGCCAGCGGTTCGCCGCGATCTGGCACGACGAACTGCTCGCCCTCGAACGCGGCGACCGGCACGTCGAGCGTGCGCGTCACGAACAGTTCGCCCGCGAGCGCCTCGAACGCTCCGAATGGTTCACGGGGTCGCCTCGACTGCTCGCCCACATCGCCTCGGTCGCCCGCGACGTCGACCCCTGGGACTGCTACAGCCGCTGGCTCAGCGAGGCCGCGGCACTGCGTGGGCGATAGCCCCTCCGGCGAGCACCGCGCTCGGAGTACGCTCAGCGCGTGTGCACTCGAATCTTCTGGAACGACAACGCGGTCGCCAAGACGGTCAGCCGCTGCATGGACTGGTCGGAGAGCGACGAACCCGAGCTGTGGTTCGTCCCGAGCGGTACCGACCGAGGTGGCACGGGCGACGCCACTTCACACCGGTGGACCTCCCGGTACGGCAGTGTCGTCACGAGCATGTGGGGGATGGGGACCGTCGACGGCCTGAACACGGCGGGTCTCGGGGCGCACGCGCTCTACCTCGACCCGGAGGACGTGACGTTCGCCGAGCCCGACGGCCGTCCGACGGTCTCGAACGCGCTGTGGGTGCAGTACCTCCTCGACACCTATGGGTCGGTCGCCGAAGCGATCGCCGACATCGACACCGTCCGCATCACGTCCCCGATGTTCCGCGGCCTCCAGATGGGGATCCACATCGCGCTCGAGGACGCCTCGGGTGACTCCGCGATCATCGAGCCGATCGACGGCCGGCTCGTCGTCCACCACGGTCGCGAGTTCACCGTCATGGCCAATTCGCCGAGCCTCGACGAGCAGATCGCCAACCGCGACCGCTACCGCCCGTTCGGTGGCGAGCTCCCGCCTCCCGGGGACATCACCTCGGTCGACCGGTTCGTCCGCGCGTCCTACTTCCTCCACTACCTGCCGGAGCCGGCCGACACCGTTGAGGCGGTGGCTGGTGTGTTCCAGCTCATCGCGAACGTGTCGGTGCCGTATGGCGCGCCGTATTCGACGGGCGACGTGTACCCGACGTGGTGGCGGGCCGGGGCGGACCTCACGAACCGGGTGTACTACTTCGGCTCGACACGGAGTCCGAACATCTTCTGGATCGAGCTCGACGAACTCGCGGACGTCGGCGAGGTCCGTCGCCTCGACCCGCGCGACCCGAGCCGCGTCGGCGACCAGACGGCGGAGCTCGCGCCGGCGACGTTGAGCTACTAGGCCGGCCGGTTTCGTTTCCCGAGCCGGTCGAGTGTTCGGGGCGTTCGCGTGGCGCCCTTCGACAGGCTCAGGGACCGAGATGGTTCAGGGGCCGGGGACTTGGCGGCTAGGCCGGGGACTTGACGGCTCGGCCGGGGCGGCTCGGAGCCGGCGACTCAGCGCACCGCGGGCGATACCCGGCATGAGTCGCGCTCGACGAGGTGCACCGGGAGGACCGTGCTCCGGCGGTATCGCGCGTCGGGGCGGTCGAGGCGGTCGATGATCCGTTCCGCAGCGAGTCGGCCGAGGGCCTCCGGGTCCTGCGTGATCACGGAGACCGACGGCCGCAGGAGCTCGGCCAAGGGGAAGTCTCCGAACGCGACCAGTGGGAGCGGTTGCTCGGCGAGTGCGGGCAGCAACGCCATCGTGCAGACGGCGTTCGACGAGAAGAGGGCCGTCGCCTGAGAGCCGACCGCCGCCAGCGCACGCGCCGCCCCCTCGCGGGTCGCCGCGCCGAGGGCGATGAGTTCCTCGTCGGCGGGCAGCCCGGCTTCGGCGAGTGCCGCCCGGTACCCGCGCAGCCGCTCGGCGGTCGTCGGCAGGGCCAGCTGGTCGCCGACGAAGGCGATCCGGCGGTGGCCATGCTCGACGAGGTGGGTCGTCGCCGCGAACGCCCCACCGAAGTCGTCCTGCGTGAACGCGTCGGCGGCGAGGCCACCCGGCGCGCGGTCGACGAACACGAACGGCGTCCGCGACGCCCACGCGGCCAGGGAGCTCTGGTCGTCGCCGATCGGCGCGAGCACCACTCCGGCTAGCTGACGCCGGAGCATCGGCTCGAGGACCGCGCGCTCGCGGTCCGGGTCGTCGCCGAGGCTCGTGACGAGCGTCGACATGTCGTGATCGCGCGCCGTCCGCTCCACCGCACGGGCGATCTCGGCGAAGAACGGGTCGACGATGTCGGGGACGGCGACCCCGATGACCGACGGGCGGCCCGAGCGGAACGCCGTCGCCAGGGAGTTCGGCACGTAGTCGAGCTCCCGCATGATCGACTCGACCCGTTCTCGGGTCGCCGGGAGGACGTGCGGGTCGTCGTTGAAGACCCGCGAGACCGTCTTCGCGCTCACACCGGCGGCTGCGGCGATCTGGCGCATCGTGGCCATGCTCGGGTCCCTCCCGTTCGGTCCTGCCGGATCGGGTCAGCGCGCGGTGTAGCCGCCGTCGATCGGCAGCGAGACGCCTGAGATCATGCCGGCGGCGTCGCTCAGCAGGAAGGTGATCGGGCCGGCGATGTCGTCCTCGGTGGCCCACTTGCCGAGCGGCATCGCCTCGAGGAAGGGGCCTTCGATGTCGGGCCGACCCCAGTACCAGGCGGACATCGGCGTCATCACGACGGTCGGGTTGACGGCGTTGACCCGGATGCCGTACTTGCCGAGTTCCAGGGCGGAGACCCGCGTGATGTTGTCGAGCGCAGCCTTCGAGGATCCGTAGGAGATGTGGCCGGAGAGGGCGACGAGGCTCGCCTGGCTGGAGACGTTCACGATCGCGCCGCCGCGTTCCTGGCGGATCATCTCGCGGGACGCGTACTTGGTGACGAGCAGCGACCCACGTGCGTTGATGCTGATGACCTTGTCGAACACGTCGATGTCGGTCTCCTGTGGGGAAGCGATCTCGCCGCCCCAACCGCCGGAGTTCACGACGCCCCAGATGTCGCGTCCCTCGATCGCGTCGCGGATGCTGTCCTCCGAGGTGAGGTCGAAGGGCAGCGGTTCGGCACCCGTCTCGGCGGCGATGGCGTCGAGGTGCTCGACGTTGCGACCGGAGGCGATCACCTGCGCGCCCGCTGCGACGAGGTGGCGGACGGTCGCGCCGCCGATGCCGCCGCTCGCTCCCGTGACGAGGATGGTGCGGCCGTTGAAGTCAGTCATGAGGTGGTCCGATCGACGTGATGAGGCCCGTGCGTCGGTGCACCGGGTCGGGAGCATCATAACCACGGAACAGCGGCCATGTCACCCGTGACATGGATTTCGCGAGCGGATCATGACACCGGTGACATTCGGTGTTGACACTTGCATCCCCTGGACCTACCGTGAGTCGGGCGACGGCGCGACCACGACCGGTCGGCTCTGAGGAGAGGTCAGGCATCACGATGAGCGGCACGACGACCACCGCCGGGACCGGCCTCGATGGCTTCGTCGACCTCGACGGCCTCATCGACCACGCACGTTCGCTCGCGTCCACCGGGTCCCGCCGGATACTCGGGATCGTCGGCGCGCCAGGTGCGGGCAAGTCGACCGTCAGCGATGCGCTGGCCGCAGCACTCGGCGACCAGGCCGTCATCGTCGGGATGGACGGCTTCCACCTCGACAACCCCGAGCTCGTCCGCCTCGGGCGACGCGACCGCAAGGGCGCGCCCGACACCTTCGACGTCGATGGCTACATCGCGCTGCTCTCCCGCCTCGCCCGTGCCGGACGCACCGCCGAGTCACCGGGCACATCGATCTACGCACCCCGGTTCGACCGCTCGCTCGAGGCGTCGATCGGCAGTGCCGTCCTCGTCCGCCCCGAGGTGCCGCTCGTGATCACGGAGGGCAACTACCTCCTGTTCGACGACCACGGCTGGCAGGGTGTCGCCGCGCATCTCGACGAGTCCTGGTACGTCGACGTGGACGACGAGGTCCGCCGCGACCGACTCATCGCCCGACGCCTCGGTCACGGCCACCCGCGCGACGAGGCCGAAGCCTGGGTGCTCGGCGTCGACGAGCCGAACGCCCGCCTCGTCGACGCGACCAAGCAACGCGCCACCCGCATCGTCACGCTCGACGCGTCGACGCCGGTGGAGACCGAGTCCACCCACGGCGCCTGACCCACCCTCACCGCTCTCGACCCGCAGCACCCAGCAACCGCACCACCCTCGACCTGCACCACCCGGAACCCGCTCACCGACGAGAAGGCACCACATGACCCAGCTCTCCGACGCCACCCTCACCGCTCTCGACGAGCGGGTGGCCGTCCCCGCCTACGATCGCTCGACCATCCGACCCGGCATCGTCCACTTCGGGGTCGGCGCCTTCCATCGGGCGCACGGAGCGATGTTCGTCGACCGCGTGCTCGGGCTCCCCGGCGACGAACACGCGTCCTGGGGGCTCGTCGGCGTCGGCACACTGGCCGGTGACGCCGCCATGCGGGACGCGCTCGGCGCTCAGGACAGGCTCTACACGCTCGTGACGACGAGTCCGGACGGCGAGGTCGAGGCGCGCGTCGTCGGGTCGATCGTCGAGTACCTGTTCGCTCCCGACGGCCCGGAAGCGGTCCTCGCGCGGGTGAGCGACCCGTCGACGCGGATCGTGTCGCTCACGATCACCGAGGGCGGGTACGGGGTGAACGACGCGACCGGCGCGTTCGAGCCGAGCGACGGTGCGACGCTCGCGGACCTCGACGGTCTGCCGGCGGGGGCGCTGCCGCAGAGCCCGCTCGGGTTCATCACGGCGGCCCTCCGTGCCCGACGCGACGCCGGTGCGGTCCCCTTCACGGTCATGTCCTGCGACAACATCCAGGGCAACGGGCACGTCGCCCGGACGGCGATCCTCGACTTCGCCGAGCGCATCGACCCGGCGCTCGCCGCCTGGATCGGTGCCGAGGTGCGGTTCCCGAACTCGATGGTGGACCGCATCACGCCGGCGACGACGGACGAGCAGCGTGCGTTCGTCTCCGAGCGGTTCGGGATCGACGACCGCTGGCCGGTGCTCTCGGAATCGTTCGAGCAGTGGGTGCTCGAGGACGACTTCTCGGACGGCCGTCCGCCGTACGAGCAGGTGGGCGTGCAGCTCGTGGAGGACGTCGAGCCCTACGAGCTGATGAAGCTCCGGTTGTTGAACGCCTCCCACCAGGCGATGAGCTACCTCGGGTTGCTGGCGGGGGAGACGTACGTGCACGACGTCTGTCGCGACGAGCTGTTCTCCCGGTTCCTCCTCGGGTACATGCACGAGGAGGCGAGGCCGACGCTGGCGCCGGTGCCGGGGATCGACATCGACGCGTACTGTGCGGAGCTGATGCGCCGGTTCGGCAGCGAGGCGATCAAGGACACCTTGGCGCGGCAGATCGTCGACGGTTCGGAGCGCATCCCGAAGTTCCTGCTCCCGGTCGTCCGTGAGCAGTTGCGGACCAGGGGCGGGATCGCGCGTTCGGCGCTCGTGCTCGCGGCGTGGAGTCGGTTCATCGAGGGTGTCGGTGACGATGGGCGCGAGCTTGCGCCGGTCGACCGGCGGTTGGCCGAGTTGCAGGCGGCCGTCGCGCAGGAGGCGGAGCGCCCCGGAGCGTTCCTCGACCTGGAGGTCGTGTTCGGCGACCTCGGCCAGGATGCGCGGCTCCGTGAGGCGTTCATCGCGGCGCGCGCACGGCTGGCTGCCGTCGGTGCGCGGGTGGCGGTGGAAGAGGTCGTCGCCGCAGGCTGAGCCTGCGGCGGACGGACGGTGCCTCGTCGGCCCTTCGACCGGTTGAGGGGGCGCTCGGTCGCTGACCCGTTCCCGCCGTCGAGGCATGGTGGTTCCCGTCTCGGTCCCTGAGCTTGTCGAAGGGCAGGTGTGGCGGTTGTTCGTGTGCCCTTCGACAGGCTCAGGGACCGGGGTGGCCGGGTTGTCGAGGACGGCGTCGGCCGCTGAGCGTGTCCGAGGCAGGGTGGTTCGCGTCTCGGTCCCTGAGCTTGTCGAAGGGCGGGCGGTCGCTCGTGGGCCCTTCGACAGGCTCAGGGACCGGGATGGCCTGGTTGTCGAAGACGGCGTCGGTCGCAGAGGTTGGCTAGGCGCGATGGTGTTCCGTCTCGGTCCCTGAGCTTGTCGAAGGGCAGGTTCAACGGCTGTTCGTGGGCCCTTCGACAGGCTCAGGGACCGGGGTGGCCGGGTTGTCGAAGACGGCGTCGGTCGCTGAGTGTGTTCGAGGCAGGGTGGTTTCCGTGTCGGTCCCTGAGCTTGTCGAAGGGCGGGCGGTCGCTCGTGGGCCCTTCGACAGGCTCGGGGAACGGGTGGCTGGGTTGTCGAGTGGGGCGTTGCTCGCTGGGCGTGTCTGAGGCAGGGTGGTTCGCGTTTCGGTCCCTGAGCTTGTCGAAGGGCGGGCGGTTGCTCGTGGGCCCTTCGACAGGCTCAGGGACCGGGGTGGCCGGGTTGTCGAGGTCGGCGTCGGTCGCTGAGGTTGGCTATGCGCGATGGTGTTCCGTCTCGGTCCCTGAGCTTGTCGAAGGGCGGGCGGTCGCTCGTGGGCCCTTCGACAGGCTCGGGGAACGGGTGGCTGGGTTGTCGAGTGGGGCGTTGCTCGCTGGGCGTGTCCGAGGCAGGGTGGTTTCCGTCTCGGTCCCTGAGCTTGTCGAAGGGCGGGTTCAACGGTTGTTCGTAGGCCCTTCGACAGGCTCAGGGACCGGGATGGCTGGGTTGTCGAATACAGCGTCGTTCCCTGAGCGTGTCTGGGTGTGCTGGGTCCCGGTTTCGGTCCCTGAGCTTGTCGAAGGGCAGGTGGGGCGGTTCCTCGTGGGCCCTTCGACAGGCTCAGGGACCGGGGTGGCCGGGGTATCGAGTGCAGCGCCGGTCAGAGAGGTTGGCTCGGCGTGGTGGTTCCCGTTTCGGTCCCTGAGCTTGTCGGAGGGTGTGTGCAGGCAGAGGGGTGCCATGCGTTAGGCGGCGAGGTGGATGCGTCCGCCTCGGATGGGGGTGCGGTGGCGGTCGATGGTGCCTGGTGGGATGAACCAGGGGATGCCGTCGCGGACGTCGATGTTCCAGTGGTCGTCGTGGATGCGGTGGTGGTGGAAGGGGCAGAGGAGGATGCCGTTGTCGAGGTCGGTGGGGCCGCCTCGTGACCACCAATCGAGGTGGTGGGCTTCGGTGAAGGATGGTGGGTGGGTGCAGCCGCTCCAGGCGCAGCCGCCGTCGCGTTCGGCGAGGGCGACTTTCTGGGCGCGGGAGAACAGGCGGGCGCCGGCGCCGAGGTCGAGGACCTGGGAGGGTCCGCCGAGGACCATGGGGATGAGTTTCGCGTCCGCGGCGAGCCTGCGGAGGGCTCCTGCGCCGATGGGTTCCTCGATGCCGTCGATGGTGGCTGCGCCGAGGCCGGTTTCGAGGGTGTCGTGGTCGACGCGGATGACGACGGACACGGGTGCGAGCTCGGTGGCGGCGCCACTGCAGCCGGCGGTGTGGCGGAAGATCTCGGTGAGCGCGATCGCGCGGCGTCGGTCGGTGGGGATCAGCGATGGGCCGTCTGGCATGGGTGTGCCGGAGCCGTCGGGCTGATCGCCGGCGGTGTCGGCATCCACGAAGGACGGTCGGCGCAGTCCGGCGCCGATGAGGGCGTCGAGGCCGGCGCGGACGAACGCGGCGCTTTCGGGGGCCAGTTCGGCGCGGAGGAGCGTCATGCCGGAGGGGAGTTCTCGGAGGGTCGCGCGTTCGGCTCGTCGGAGGAGTTCGTCGCGGGGTTCCCGGCCGTCCTGGTCGAGGCGGGTGCGGACGAGCTTCGCGATCCGGACGACATCCTGCAAGGGCGCGTTCGCGGCGTGCTCGACCGCGATGACCGACGCCGCCTGGAGTTCGACGGTGGCGCAGATGCGGCCCGCGTTGCGCAGTTCGCGGACGATGACCGCCGCCCCGTCGACGCTGAGCGGGGCGGGCACCGTGCCAGCAGCCTCGGCCTGAGCGGGCCCGGCACCGTCCGTTTCGGCAGAGACGGAGGAATCGTCGGCGGCTGGTGTCGCCTCGAGGGCGGCGGCGATGTCCGGGAAGGGGCACTTCTCCAGCTCGCCGAGGAGCCCGCGTGGTTGCGTGATCGCGGCGCCGACCTCGGCGATGGCCGAACCGCGGGCGCGGGAGACCCGCCACCGCTCCGACACCATCACGCCCGGGTTGGCGTAACCGGCGGCGCGGACGAGCGACCCATCGCGGCCGGTGGGCGACGGGCGGAGCGCGATCGCCCCGGTGACCCGGGCGGCGAGCACCTCGACGGCGTGCTGCACGGCACCGAGTTCGTCGAGGACCCGGAGGATCGCCTCATCGTTCATGTTCTCGAGCTGCTCCGCGACACTCGAGCCGGCACGGATCGCACTGAGCGCACCGTTCCACACGGCATCGAACCCGGCCGCGGCTGCGGCGAGCGGGTTCGGTGCGGTGCTGGTCATGGGTCCATCCAAACACGGACCACTGACATTCGAACGCGCGCAGAATAGGCCTCTGATCTGTGCATTTATCCGACAGTCGATGCTTGCTCGTGGGCCCTTCGACAGGCTCAGGGAACGGGTGTCCGCGGTTGTCGAGGTGCGGTGGGGAAGGGTGCTCGTGGGCTCTCCGACAGGCTCAGGGAACGGGTGTTCGCGGTTGTCGAGGTGCGGTCCGGGCGGTCCCTCGGGGTGCCCTTCGACAGGCTCAGGGAACGGGTGTCCGCGGTTGTCGAGGTGCGGTGGGGAAGGTTGCCCGTGGGCCCTTCGACGGGCTCAGGGAACGAGACTCCGCGGTTGCCGAAGAGCGTCGACTGCCTCGGGCTGTTCCGACGCGCTCAGGTGGCGGGGTGCTGCTCAGCCGAGCGACGCCGGGACGAGTCGGAACCCACCCTCGGCGACCGGCTCGAGCCGCAGCTGGAAGAGGCCGTCGATGACGACGTCCGCATCGAGTTCGTGCGCCTCGTGTGTTCCCGCGATGCCGACCGTCCAGCAGCCGGCGGCGCGCGCTGCGGCGAGCCCGGCCGGTGCGTCCTCGAACACGACGCACGGCAGCGACTCCATGCCCAGCCGGGTGCGTCCGAGCAGGAACGGTTCGGGGTCCGGCTTGCCCCTCGTGACGTCGTCGAAGGTCACGACGACCTCTGGCCGCACGAGCCCGGCGGCGGCGATCCGGTTGCCGGCGATGAGCCTCGTGCCACTCGTGACGATCGCCTTCGCGTCGTCGCCGAGCGCCGCCAGTGCCTCTGCCGCCCCCGGGAGCGCGATGACGTCGGCGACCTCGTCGGCCTCGATCTCGATGATCCGTGCGAGTGCTTCGGCGACCTGCTCGGGCGGGAAGATCCCGGCGAGCACCTGGGCAGCGGGCTGGCCGTGTCCCGCGGCGAGCAGGTCGCCCTCGAGGCCGTATTCGCGGGCGAGCTGTGCCCATGACCGGTTCACGGCCGGCGTCGAGTCGATGAGGGTCCCGTCGAGGTCGAAGAGCCCGGCGGCGAAGACCTGGTCGAAGATCGGTGCGGAGGCCTCGATGGTCCGTCCGAGGCCGAGCGCGCGTTGGACGGCGGCGAGCTGCTGCGAGGTGGACAACGCCGCTTCGATCGACAGGTGCTCGATGGCGGGTGGGGTGTCGGTCGACGGGTCCACGATGTGCGTGTCCCGCTCGGCACCGCGTTCGGCCCGGCGGGCTGCGAGCGTGGCGGCGTCTGCGTGCAGCCAGACGACCTTCGGGACGACCCCGGCCGCCTCGACGAGCGCGTCCCATTCGGCGCCGCCACGGAGCTCCGCGGTGAAGGGGGCCACGAGTACCGCGCCGACACCGCTGTCGCGTTGGTCGGCGAGGACCGCTCGGAGGGCCGCGTACCGTGCCGGGCGCATGGTCGGGCGCAGCTTCGCGTCATTCCAGTGGAGCGGTTCGGCGCCATCAGGATCGGTCACCGCACCGAGACCGTCGAGCAACGGATTGGTGATGGTGTCGAGGTCGAGGAGCGGGAGACGGAGGGCCCTGGCGAGCTCACGTCCGAGGGTGGTCTTGCCGCTTCCGGCTGCTCCTGCGACGACGACGATCACGCTGACTCCTCGATGATTCCGGGGTGGCGACCCGCATCCGAGGGGTCTGAACGCCTCTTCAATGCGAGTTCCAAATGAATTTGATCTCTTTCAGACAACGTTGCTTGACAACGTTGTCGGTCTGCGGTCAGTATAGGCGCACGAAGGAACGACGGGGTTCTGCAGCTGCACCACCCCGACCGATGACAACGCTGTCAGGAGGTGGAGCCCATGGGCACCTGCAACCCCGCGATCACCGCGACCAGTCCGATCCGGACACGTGCGCACGTCCCGTCGCTCCGGACCGGCTGCGACGTCCGACCCGTTCCGCTTCCCGTCAGGGGGACTCGCTGATGCGGCCGCCCGGGATCAAGGATGTGGCTGCGCAGTCCGGCGTCAGCATCAAGACCGTCTCGCGGGTGGTGAACGGCGAAGCCTCCGTCCACCCCGAGACCCGAAGCCGCGTGCTCGAGGCGATCGATCGCCTCGGGTACGTGCCCAACACGGCCGCCCGCTCGCTGAAGTCCGGCACCGGCGGTGCGATCGGAGTCCTCATCGACTCGCTCGCCGACCCATTCTTCGCCTCGCTCGTGAGCGCCATCGAGGCCCGCGCGCTCAAGGAAGGCCTCAGCGTCCTCGTCGCGAGCACCGGGCTCGACGAGGGGCGCGAGCGCGACCAGCTCACCGGGTTCATCGCCGGCCACCAGGTCGCCGGCGTCATCATCGCCCCGGTCGCCGCGGAGCTGCCCTACCTCGAGGCGTTCCGGAACGTGACGCCCGTCGTCGCCGTCGACCGTCCGCTCGCCGCTTTCGACAGCGTCGTGGTCGACGACTACGCCGCAACCCAGCTCGCGATCCGCCAGTTCGTCGAGCTCGGCCACACCCGCATCGCCTTCTACGACCGGGACGAACGCTTCCTCACCATCCGTCGGCGCTACCAGGGCTATACCGACGTCCTCGCCGAGGCCGGCATCGACCTCGACCCGTCGCTCGTCTCCTGGACCATCGACGGCTCGCTCGACTACGCCGCCGAGACGGAGCGCCTGCTCGGACTCGAGGACCCGCCCACCGCGTTCTTCGCGTCGAACGCGAAGGCGGCGATCGGTCTGACGACCTCCCTGCACCGCATCGGGCGGGAGGGGACGGCGCACATCGCGTTCGGCGACTTCACCCTCGCCGACGTCCTGCGACCGGCCGTCAGCTGCATCAACCAGGATCCGTTCGTCATCGGCACCGCCGCGATCGAGCGACTCCTCGAACTGCGCGAATCACCGGCCGACGAGCCGCGCGAGTGGGTCGTCCCGACCTCGCTGGTGTCGCGTGGTTCCGGAGAGATCCCCGGCCCGGCACAGCGTCACACCGTGGACGCGCGCACCGCGTCCACCACGAGCATGGTCGGAGGACCAGCAGCATGAGCACGACCCAGCCCACGAGGCTCGCCCAGCCGACGCGACTCGCGCCGAACCTCATCGAGCACTTCTACCGCGGCGGCGACCGCATCGCCGGCCTGCGCGGCATCGAACAGCAGAGCGAGTTCCAGCCGGAGGAATGGCTCGGGGCGACCGTGAGTCGCGCCGACCAGGAGCCCGGCGGCGCCATCGGCCTCGCGCGCACCGTCGACGGCGTCCTCCTCCGAGACCTCGTCGCGGCCGACCCGGAACAGTGGACCGGGACGGGACCGGACCACGGCACCGACGCCGCCGACACCGGCATCCTCGTCAAGCTGCTCGACGCGCGTCAGCGACTCCCCGTCCACGTCCACCCGGATCGGGCGTTCGCCGCCTCCCACCTCGACTGCGCCTACGGCAAGACGGAGGCCTGGTTCATCCTCGACGCCGAGCCCGGTTCGGCCGTCCACCTCGGATGGAGCGAGGACGTCGACCCCGACGAACTCGACCGCCGTCGCGACGCCCAGGACAGCGAGTGGATGCTGTCGCACATGAACCGGATCGTCGTCGAGCGCGGCATGGGCATCCTCGTCCCGGCCGGCACGGCGCACGCGATCGACGGCGGCATCTTCCTCGCGGAGGTGCAGGAACCGACCGACCTCTCCATCCTCCTCGAGTGGTCGGTCACGACCTCGACGCGCGACGAGTCCCACCTCGGTCTCGGGTTCGAGACCGTGATGGGCGCGGTGTCGACGACGGCGCTCCCGCAGTCCGAGATCGAACACCTCGTCGTGCTGCACAACCTCGACGCCCGGACGGACGCGCCGGTGTCGCTGCTGCCCGCGGCCGCCGACCCCTACTTCCAGCTCTTCGCCGTGGCGCCCGGCACCGACGGCATCGCCCCCGTGGACGCCGGCTTCTCGGTCGCCCTCGCGCTCACCGGCGCAGGCGCACTGGTCCCGGAGGTCGGCACCGACGCGGTCGACTTCTCCGCCGGGGAAGTCTTCGCCGTCCCGGCCGGGTTCGGTCCCTGGACCGTCAGCGGCTCGGGCACCGTGCTCGTCGCCGGCCCCGGTGCCGGCTGGCCGGCAACGCTCGCGTCGGGAGGCATCCGATGACGCCACCCCTCGACGCAGGACCCACGATCACGCAGCAGCTCACCACACACCACCGCCCCGAACGGCGGTACGACAGCCACCACACGCCGGACCCGTCCACTGGGGCCGGCTGGAAAGGAACGAGAACGACATGACGACTCCCGTCTTGGAGGCCAGAGGCCTCACCCGGCAGTTCGGGCACGTCCGCGCCCTCGACGAAGCGGACTTCGAGGTCTACCCCGGCGAGGTCACCGCCCTCATCGGCGACAACGGCGCGGGCAAGTCCACCCTGGTCAAGGCACTCTCCGGCAACCTCGCGGTCGACAGTGGCGTGATCAAGTTCGAAGGCGAACCGATCACCCTCACCTCGCCCATGCAGTCGAGTGCGCTCGGCATCGAGACGGTCTACCAGGACCTCGCCCTCGCGCCCCACCTCGACCCCGTCCAGAACGTCTACCTCGGCCGCGAGATCATGCGGCCGGGCCTCGGCGGGCTGCTCGGCCTCATGAACGTCAAGGAGATGAGCAAGCAGTCGCGTCACGCCTTCGACGAACTCGGCGCGACCGTCCGCTCGCTCACCGACCCGGTGGGCGCGATGTCCGGTGGGCAGCGCCAGGCGATCGCCATCGCCCGCGCGGTGCACTGGGCCAACAAGGTCGTCTTCCTCGACGAACCGACGGCCGCCCTCGGCGTCCGTCAGACGAAGAACGTGCTCGAGACGATCCGCCGGGTGCGCGACAAGGGCATCGCGGTCGTCTTCATCAGCCACTCGATGCCGCACGTCATGGAGGTGTCCGACCGCGTGCAGGTGCTGCGGCTCGGCCACCGCGCGGCGACGGTCGACACGAAGGACACGAACATGGAAGAACTCGTCGGTCTCATGACCGGTGCCAGCACGAGGAACGTCGCATGAGCGCGGTGAAGCAGGCCGAGATGGGGCCGGAGACGACCGCCATCGAGACGGCCAAGGATCGGGAGACCCCGATCAGGAAGCTCTTCAAGGCCCAGGCCTTCCAGATCTTCATCGTCCTCCTCGTCGTCATCGCGATCTTCTCCGCGATCGCACCCGACACGTTCGCGCAGCTGTCCAACCTGCGGCTCGTCGTGCAGAACGCCTCGATCCTCGCGGTGCTCGGCGTCGGCATGACCTACGTCATCATCACCTCCGGCATCGACCTCTCGATCGGTTCCGTCCTCGTCTTCTCGGGCGTCGTGTCCGCGACGACGATGCGGGCCATGGGCGGCGACGACTGGGGGACCGCGATCGTCGGCATCATCGTGTCGATCGGCGTCGGCATCCTCTGGGGCACGTTCAACGGCATCCTCATCTCCAAGGCGAAGGTGCCGCCGCTGATCGTCACCCTCGGTAGCCTCGGCATGGCGCTCGGCCTCGCCCAGATCCTCACCGGCGGTGTCGACATCCGTGAGGTGCCGTCGGTCCTCACCGACTCCATCGGGTACGGCAACATCTTCGGCGCAGTCCCGATCATCTCGGTCATCGCCCTCGTCGTCGTCATCATCGGTGCGCTCGTGCTCCACAAGACGAAGTTCGGCCTGTACACCTACGCGGTCGGATCGAGCGAGGAGGCGGCACGACGCGTCGGTGTGAAGGTCGACCGTCACCTCATCCGCATCTACGCGATCTCGGGTGGCCTCGCGGGTCTCGCTGGCATCCTGTCGCTGTCGCAGTTCGGTACCACCGCGATCGCCGGCCAGTCGCAGACGAACCTGAACGTCATCGCCGCGGTCGTCATCGGTGGCACCTCGCTCTTCGGTGGCTACGGGACGATCTTCGGCACCGTCGTCGGTCTGTTCATCCCCGCCGTCCTCCAGAACGGCTTCGTCATCACCGGCGTGCAGCCCTTCTGGCAGCAGGTCGCGGTCGGCGCCGTCCTCATCCTGGCCGTCTACGTCGACCAGGTCCGCCGTTCCTCCGCAGCCCGCGGTGGATCCACGAGCTTCTGGCGAGCCCTCGTCAGCAGGAAGAAGAAATAACCCCTTACACAGATCACCACCCCCCCCCGCACCATCCCAGTAGTCCAGCAGTTCAAGAGAAACGGGTAATCACAATGAAGTGGAAGAAGTCAGTTCTCGGAGTCCTCGCGCTCGGCGCGTCGGCAGGCCTCATGCTCACCGGTTGTTCCGGGGGCGCGAGCTCGGGCGGCAGCAGCGCAGGCGCAGGTTCCGACGGCTACAAGATCGCGTTCATCCAGGGCGTCGCAGGCGACGAGTTCTACATCTCGATGCAGTGCGGTATCGAATCGGCGGCGAAGGATGCCGGCGCGACGGTCACCACCCAGGGTCCGGAGAAGTTCGACCCGACGCTGCAGAAGCCGCTCGTCGACTCGGTCGTCGCCTCGAAGCCGGACGCGATCCTCGTCGCCCCGACCGATGTGAAGGCCATGGAGGCCCCGCTGAAGGCTGCGGCCGACGCGGGCATCAAGGTCGTCCTCGTCGACACCACCGTCGACGACCCGTCGTTCGCGGTCTCGCAGATCTCGAGCGACAACAAGGGCGGCGGCGCTGCGGCGTTCGACGCGATCAAGGAAGCGCACCCCGAGGGCGGTAAGGTCCTCGTGGTCTCGGTCGACCCCGGCATCTCGACCACGGACGCCCGTGCCGAGGGCTTCCAGGAAGCGGTCAAGGGCGATGACAAGTTCACCGACCTCGGCGTGCAGTACAGCCACAACGAGCCGTCCACGGCTGCCGAGATCGTGACCGCGGCGCTCCAGAAGGACCCCGACATCGTGGGCATCTTCGCAGCGAACCTGTTCGCGGCCGAAGGTTCCGCGACCGGTGTCAAGCAGGCCGGCAAGGAGGACTCGGTCACCATCGTCGGGTTCGACGCGGGTCCCGCCCAGGTCAAGCAGCTGAAGGAGGGCACCGTCCAGGCGCTCGTCGCTCAGGAGCCGGCCACCATCGGCAAGGACGGCGTCGCCCAGGCGATCGCCGCTCTGAACGGTGACAAGGTCGAGGCCAAGATCGAGACCGGCTTCACCATCATCACGAAGGACAACGTTGACGGCGACGCGAAGGATGCCGTCTACCAGTCCAAGTGCGGCTAGGCCTTCCGGCCACCCCGCACCACCAGACCGCGACGGCGTCGGAGCTTCGAGCTCCGGCGCCGTCGCGCTGCGTTCGGGAGGATCTCTGCCCGGACGCCGCCGGTCCCTGCGCGACCGGCGGCAGTCCTCCGAGCCCCGACCCGGTCCTGGAGCGCGAGCCCCGACCCGGTCCCTGAGCTTGTCGAAGGGCAACTCGACAGGCTCGACGGCCAGCCGGTCCGCTCCGCCTCGACGCCACCCTCCACGGGGTGCGAGAATCGCGACATGACCCAGGTGATCGTCGCGGCGACCGCGGTGCGCCGGCTGTCCGACGATGCTCCGGGACGGATCGAGGCCGAGGTCGTCGATGCAGCGGGGCGAGCCCACCGCCTGGTCATCACGATCCCCGAACGTGCGAGCCGTGCGGTCACCGCCTCGACCGACGTCCCGTTCCGACTCGGGCTCCGGGCCGAGTACGTGCGTATGGAGGGACGGGCCGTGGTGATCCGGTTCGCGGACGGCGTCACCACCACCGAGGGCCTCGGCGGGGTCTGCCTGGACCCGGACATCGTCCACTGGTTGTGAACGACTCGATCGACCGACGGTCGGGTCGGCGACGAGTCCTATGCGACGAGGGTGACGAGCCGCGCGACCTCGGCGGCGACGGCGTCGCGTGCCGGGCCGAGGTACTTCCGCGGGTCGACGAGTGACGGGTCCGCGTCGAGGCGCTCGCGGACGGCTCGGGTGAAGACGCCGTTGATGTGGGTCGAGATGTTGATCTTGCGCATGCCCGCGTCCACCGCCCGCACGAGGTCCGCATCGCTCACGCCGCTCGAACCGTGCAGGACGAGCGGGACGGGGACGGCCGACGCGAGTTCGCGGATGAGCCCGAAGTCGAGGGTCGCGCTCCGCGACGTCATCGCATGTGAGCTGCCGACCGCGACCGCGAGGCCGTCGACGCCCGTGCCGGCGACGAACGCCACGGCTTCACCGGGGTCGGTCCGGACGCCGGGCGTGTGTGCGCCGCCCTTGCCGCCGATCGCCCCGAGTTCCGCCTCGACCCACACGCCCTGCGCCTGAGCCGCGCGGGCGACCGCTGCGGTGCGTTCGCGGTTCTCCTCGTCGGGGAGGGTCGCTGCATCGAACATGACCGAGGTGAATCCGAGCCGCACCGCCTCCTCGACGAGCGTCTCGTCCTCGGCGTGGTCGAGGTGCACGGCGGTCGTGGTGCCGGCCTCGCGGGCGAGCTCCAGGCTCGCGAGCCCGATCGGTGCGAGGCCGCCGTGGTACTTCGCCGCGTTCTCGGACACCTGCAGGATGACGCCGCGGCCCGCGAGCTCCGCGCCGCGGAGGATGGCCTCGCCGTGTTCGAGTTGGACGACGTTGAAGGCGAGCACGGCGCGCTGTGCGTCGAGGAGCGCGGCGGTGGAGACGAGCGTCATGGTGGTTCCTCTCGGGGTGCACGCGGGATGATCGACCCGGTGCCGGTGGGGATGGTCAGGTGGTGGCCAGCAGCAGCTCGGGACCGCTCTCGGCGAGCGCGTCGACGGTGTCCGGGTCGAGCCCGTCGTCGGTCACGATCTGGTCGAACTCGTCGAGCCCCGCGGCCCGGTGGAACGAGGTGGTGCCGAACTTCGCGGCGGTGACGGCGAGGATGCGTCGTCTGGCGATGCCGAGCATCGCCCGCTTCACCTCGGCCTCCTCGGGCAGGGTCGTCGTGGCACCCGAGGTGAGCCCCACCCCGTTGGCGCCGAGGACGGCGACGTCGGCGTGGAGCCCGGACAGCCGTTCGACGGTCCACGCGCCGACGGTCGCCTGTGTGACGGCGCGGACCCGTCCGGGCAAGGCGAGCACGGTGAGTCGCGGCCGGCCACCGAGCAGGGCGACGATCGGCAGACTGTTCGTCACCACGAGGAGTCGGTTGGTGTGGGGGAGGAGCGCGGCGACCTCGAGGGTCATCGCACCGGAGTCGAGCAGGACGACCCCTTCCTCGGGGAGTTGTTCGACGACGAGCCGGGCGACGGCGGCGCGCTCGATGCGCTCGCCCTCGCGGCGTCGTTGGAGGCTGGGCTCGAACGCGGATCGTCGGGCGAGGACCGCGCCACCGTGGTGACGGCGGATGAGTCCCTGGCGCTCGAGCACGGCGAGGTCGCGCCGGATGGTCTCCGGTGTGACGCCGAGTCGGCTGCTCAGCTCGGCGACCGACAGGGCACCGTCGCCGTCGCGGGCACCCGCGAGGATCGCGGCGTGACGCTCTGCTGGGTACATGACTGCTCCGTCCGGTCCGGCCAGCGTATCCGAATCTGTCCGATATCCCTTCCGATTCGGTGGGATCGATGCAAAGATCAACATGATCGGGCGCACCCGACGACGACGATGACGACGAACGGAAGGCCGCCGATGGCTGAGCACGGGCCGCACAGCGCACCCCACGAGTCCGGGTCGCGGTTCCTGCTCGGGATCGACGTCGGGCAGACCGCCGTCAAGGCCGTCCTGCACGACGACCGCTTGCTGCCGGTCGCCGTCGCTCGGCGCGCGAGCCCCGTCGACCGCCCGGTCGCCCGGCACGCCGAGCGGTCGCAGGACGCCCTGTGGGTCGCGGTCGCCGATGCGGTGTCGGAGGTGATGGCGACGTCGGGTGTCGACCCGAACCTGGTCGCCGCCGTCGGGATCACCGGCCACGGGGACGGCCTGCACCTCGTGACCGCCGCCGGAGCGCCGGTCGGCCCGGCCATCACGGCGATGGACTCCCGGGCGCACGTCGAGGCCGCCGAACTCGCCTCCGATCCGGACCGGCTGCGCGTGGTGCTCGAACGCTCCGGACAGCTGCCGACGCCGGGCGCCGCCGGCAACCTCCTCCGCTGGTTGCTCCGCCACGACCCGGAGCGGGTCGCGCGGGCAGACGCCATGCTCTTCTGCAAGGACGTCGTCCGCCTCCGGCTCACCGGCGAGATCTCCACCGACTACTCCGACGCCTGCGCCTCCTTCCTGGACGTCGGGACCGCCACCTGGAGCGCCGAGGTCCTCGACGCCTACGGCCTGCCCGCCGAACTGCTCCGCCTGCTCCCGCCGATCAACCCGAGTGGCACAATCGTCGGGCGGGTGCTCCCGGAGGCCGCCGCGGTCACAGGCCTCGTCGCCGGGACACCGGTCGTCTCGGGACTCCACGACGTGCAGGCCTCGTCGATCGGCATGGGAGCGCTCGTCCCCGGGCGGCTCGCCCTCGTGGCCGGCTCGTTCAGCACCAACGGCGTGACGACGACCCAGCCCGACGTGGACCCGCGGTGGCAGTCCCGCCTCTCGATCACCCCGGACCTGCGGATCGCGATGTCCACCTCGGCGACGGCATCGCCTTCCTTCGACTGGACGCTCCGGCTCCTGGGCGTGACCGATGCCACCGGCCGCGACGCGCTGATCGCCGAGGCCGCGGCACTCCCTCCGGAGGAGCCGGTGCCGCTCGTCCTGCCCTTCCAATCGGACTCGCCGCTCGGCGCCGAAGCGTCTGCCACGCTCACCGGCGTCCGCGACTGGCACACCCGGGCGCACGTGCTGCGCGGAGCCCTCGAGGGCATCGTGCTCATGCACCGCTGGCACACCCGGGCACTCGGCGAACGGTTCCGGTGGGACGAGCCGATCGTCCTCGGCGGCGGCCTCGCGCGGTCGCCGCTGTACGTGCAACTCGTGGCCAACGCGCTTCGAGCGCCCGTGACGGTCGTCGACTCCGAGGAGGCCGGGGCACTGGGTGCCGCGATCGTCGCCGGGGTCGCCGCCGGACTCCTGCCGTCGGTGGAACAGGCCCAGCGCGACGTCGTCCGACACGCACCCGCCGTCCTGCCGACGGACGCCTCGGCCGCGTACTGGGCCGGGGTCGGAACCGCGTTCGACGAGCTCGTCGAAGCCCTCGGCCCCTGGTGGCGACGACGGGCCGAGGAGTCGAGCCCCGACGGTCCGGCGTCCGAACGCGACGACCGTGCCGGGGTGGAACGATGAGCGCGTCCATCGGAGGCCGCGGGACGGCCACGTCCAGTCCGGTGGACGACCGGCGTCGGGAGATCCTCGCCCGACTCGACCAGGACGGGCGGGTCGAGGTCGGCGTGCTCGCAGTGGACCTCGGCGTGACCGAGGAGACGATCCGGCGCGACCTCCGCGTCCTCGAACTCGACGGACGCCTCCGACGCGCGCACGGCGGTGCGGTGCGGGTCGACCTCGACCCGGGTCAGGACTCCGGGGCGTCCGGTGCGCTCGCCGCGCGGGCGCTGACCCTGGTCGACCCGGGCTCAGCGGTCTTCCTCGGCGCGGGCTCGGCCTGCGAGGCGCTCGCCGCGGGCCTCGCGACGACCGCCGGGACCGTCATCGTGACCGGTTCGGTGCCGGTCGCCCTGGCCGCGGCCGCTGCCGAGGAATCGGCCGTCGTCCACCTCGTCGGCGGGACGGCGGACGGGCGCGGCGTCCTCACGGGCGCCTGGGCGCGCGAGCAGCTCGCCGGCCTCCGCCTCGACGTCGCGGTCGTCGAGGCGCTCGGTGTCTCCGCGGACGGCCGACTGCTCCACGCCTCGCCGGAGGATGCGGCGGTCGTCGCGTCGGCGGTCGAGTTCGCCTCCACGGCGATCCTCCTGGCCGACCCGGCGACGTTCGGCGCCGACGGCCTCGCTGCCTCCGTCCCGGCGGCCCGCCTCGACGTGGCGGTGGTGCATCATGGGGTCGACGAACCGGCCCTCGAGGCCCTCCTCGCGACCGGCGTCCGCGTCGAGACGGTCGGAGCCGACGCATGAGCGGCATCGTGACGGTCACGCCGGCGGCCGCGATCGACCAGACCTACCGCGTCGACGGGCTGCGACTCGGCGACGTCAACCGGGCGGTGGGTGTGTCCACCGAGCTGAGCGGCAAGGGCGTCAACGTCGCGCGGGCGGTCACCCTCTCGCCGCTCCCGGTCCGAGCGGTGGTGCCGATGGGTGCGGACGGACGGATCCTCGCCGATGACCCCGCACTCCGGACGTTGCTCGCCGTGGTCCCGACCGACGGCCGGACGCGCGTGAACACGACCATCCTGGACGCCGCGACCGGGACGACCAAGGTCAACGAACCGGCGATCCCGCTGCGAGCGGAGGACTGGGCCGCCGTGGTCGCGACCGCCGGGGCCGAGATCGACCGGATCGGCGCGGACTGGCTCGTCCTCTCCGGCACGATCCCGACGGTCCAGGGCGGCACCGGCCTCGTCGACATCCTGCAGTTGCTCCGGCAGGCGGGTGACCGGGGAGCGCGCGTGGCCGTCGACACCGCGGGTGCGGCGCTCGAGACCGCCGTCGCGAACCTCGACCTCGTCCACCTGCTCAAGCCGAACGCGCACGAGCTCGCCGAGCTCACCGGCCGTGAGCTGCTGACGATCGGCGATGTCGCGTCCGCCGCCGACGAACTGCACCGTGCCGGTTGCGACCTCGTCTACGTGAGCATGGGGGCCGACGGGGCGCTCCTCCGCACCGCTGCGGGGCTGTGGCACGCGCACGTCGCAGCCACGGTCGTGAACACGGCCGGTGCCGGTGACGCCTCGTTGGCCGGATTCCTCGTCGGACTCCACGGCGAGGACGGACGGGACGACCCGGCGGCCGCAGTCGCGTCGGCCGCCGCCTGGGGTGCACTCGCCGTGTCGAGCGCGACGACCATCCTCACCTCCCTCGAGGCGCTGACGACACCGGTCGCCGTCCAGGACCCCGACCCGACGACGCCGTTGGGCGAACCGGCCACGCCGCCGCGCGACGAGATGCCGACGCCATGATCGACCAGGCCGTTCCACGCTTCCACGCCGCCGTGGACCTCGGTGCGTCGAGCGGTCGCGTCATGCTCGGGCGATGGGCCGACGGCCGCTTGGAGCTCACCGAGGTGCACCGGTTCCCGAACGGCCCGATCACGCAGGACGGTCGACTCCGGTGGGATGCGGAGCGCCTGTTCGAGGAGACCATCGTCGGGCTCGCGGAGGCCGTCCGGATCGCAGCGGCCGCCGGCGGCGTGCTCGACGGGATCGGGGTCGACAGCTGGGGCGTCGACATCGCAGTCGTGGACGTCGGCACCGGTACGGCGTTCCCGACCGTGCTGCATCACCGCGGCGCCGACGCCGACGGACCGGCCCGCGCCGCCGTACTCGTCGACGCCGCGACGGCCTACGCGGTGACCGGCGTGCTGGAGCAGACCATCAACACCTCGTATCAGCTGCGGTCCCGCGCCGAGGAGCTCGACGTCCGCCGAGCCGACGGCGATCGCCCGACCGTGTTGCTCGTCCCGGACCTCTGGGTGTGGCTGCTCACGGGCGTCGTCGGAGCGGAGCGCACGATCGCCTCGACGACGCAGCTGCTCGATCAGGGCACCGGCGACTGGGCGGCGGAGCTGATCCGTCGCTGGGGTCTCGACGGCTTCGACTTCCCGCCGGTGGTCGCACCGGGGACGGTCGCCGGCCCGACGACGCCGGAGGTCACCGCGCGTCTCGGATCGAGCGTGCCGATCCCCGTCCACCGCGTCGCGGAGCACGACACCGCGTCCGCGCTCGCCTTCGCCTGCCCGGACGGCGCGGAGCTCCTCGTCTCGAGTGGTAGCTGGTCCCTCGTCGGGGTATGTCTGCCGGCACCGGTGCTCACCGAGCACGCGCGGACCGCAGGCTTCACGAACGAGGCCGGTGTCGCCGGATCCTCCCTGCTCCTCCGCAACCTGGCGGGGATGTGGCTGCTCACGGAGTGCGCCCGCGCCTGGTCCGCCGAGGACGGGAGCGCGGTCGACCTCGTCGAACTCGTGGCGGCCGTGTCGGAGGCGGAAGAAGACACGGCCACGGACGTCACGCCCGCCGTGTTCGACGTCGCCGACCCACGGCTGCTCGTCCCGGGTGACATGCCGGAACGGATCGCGACCCTCTGCCGGGAGACCGGACAGCGTCCACCGGGCGGACGGAGCGACGTCGTGCGCACCGTGGTCGAGAGCCTCGCGGTGGCGTACGCCGAGACGGTCCGGGCCTGCGAGGCGATCACCGGGGTGGCGATCCGTTCGGTCCGCATCGTCGGCGGCGGATCGCGCAACCGGCTCCTGTGCGCCCGCACGGCGGCACGGACCGGTCTTCCGGTCACCGCCGGTCCTGCGGAGGCCTCGGCGCTCGGCAATCTGGCCGTGCAACTCGTCGCGGCCGGCCACGCGCCATCACTCGACGCGGTCTACCGGCACGGCCAAAACGACCACGACGACCACGACCATGAGCGGACACCGACATGACCGACAGCATCGACCAACCGGAGGCCGAGACGGACCTCCTCGACCGCTTCGTCACCTTCTCGCGCGACCTCGGCCGTCCCGATCGGGCGTGGGCGCTCCTGGCGGAGGGCAACACCTCCCTGCTCCTGACCGACGACGGTGATCCGGCGATGCTCGTGAAGGCGAGCGGAGCGTCCATGGCCGTGGCGACCGCCGACGACGCGGTCCGTCTCGCGATCAGACCGGTGCTCGACCTCGTCGACTCGCACGCGGGCGGGGACGCCGAGGTGGCCGCGTTGTTCGATGCCGCGGCGCTCGCCGGCAACGGTCGGCGCCCCTCGGTGGAGGCGATCCTCCACGCCGTCTGCCTCGACCTGCCCGGCGTCGTCGCGGTCGGTCACACCCATCCCGTGCCGGTCAACGCGCTGCTGTGCTCGCCGTCGGCCGACACCCTGACCCGCGGTTCGCTCTTCCCCGACCAGATCGTGGTCCTCGGCACCGATCCGCTGCTCGTGCCGTACGTCGACCCCGGGCTCGAGCTGGCCCGCACGGTCCGCCGCCTGCTGCGCGAGCAGCTCGCCACGACCGGCCGGGTGCCGAAGGTCGTGTACCTGCAGAACCACGGGATGTTCGCCCTCGGATCGAGCGCGGCCGAGGTCCTCCGCATCACCGAGATGGCCGTGAAGGTCGCCCAGGTGCTCCTCGGAGCACTCGCCGCCGGCGGGCCGGTGTACCTGAGCGACGAGGCCGTCGCCCGCATCGACACGAGACCCGACGAACTGCTGCGACGAGCCGCGCTCGCCGCGCAGGAATCCACGACCGACCGCGCCGGGACGGCGCACGGAAGGACCACGACATGAGCGTGTCGACCAGCGCCATCGACCTCACCGGGCAGGTCGCGATCATCACCGGAGCGTCCTCGGGCATCGGCCGCTCGTACGCCCAGGCGCTCGCCGGAGCCGGGGTGCGCACGGTGCTCGTGGGACGCTCCACCGAGCGACTCTCGGGCGTCGCCGACGCCCTGCCGACACCGAGCGTCTTCCTGGCGGGTGACCTCGCCGGCCCCGCCGTGTCCGAGCAGGCCGTCGCCCTGGCGCTCGCCGCCTTCGGACGCCTCGACATCGTCCTCGCCAACGCGGGCCTCTACGTCGGCGGTGACGTCGTCGACACCCCGATGACCGCGATCGAGGAGCTCGTCGGCGTCAACGTCCTCGGAGCGATGGCGACGGTTCGCGCAGCGCTGCCGCACCTCGTCGAGCAGGGCGCGGGCGACGTCCTGGTGACGAGCTCGGTGTCCGGGCACCAGGACATCCACTGGGAGCCCGTCTACTCCGCGACGAAACACGCCATGCAATCGTTCGTCCACACCACCCGGCGGAACCTCGTCGGATCCGGGGTGCGGATGGGCGCGGTCGCCCCCGGCGTCGTGCTCAACGAGCTGTGGGGGATCGCCGAGGGGGCCTTCGGCGTGGAGGACCAGATCGCCGCACGCACCGGCATCCGTTCCGAGGACGTCGCCGACGCCGTGCTCTTCATGCTCACGAGACCCCGGCACGTCACCATCCGCGACCTCGTCATCCTGCCCACCGACCAGGAGATCTGAGCGACTCGCGTCGCCCGACGACACCTCCACCAGCCCGCCCCGATCGAAGGACCGCACATGTTCTCTGACCTCCACGGCCGCACGGCCGTCATCACCGGCGGGGCCCGCGGGCTCGGCTACTCGATCGCCACGGCGCTCGCCGCGCAGGGCGTCCAGGTGGCGTTGCTCGACCTCCTGCCGACCGTCCACGAGTCGGCCGAACGGCTGGGGTCCGAGTACGGCGTCCGCACCTCGGCACACACGGTCGACGTCACCGACGCCACTGCCGTCGAGGCCGCCTTCTCCGCCGCGGAGGCCGAGCTCGGTGCACCCTCGCTGCTCGTGACCGCGGCGGGCATCACCATCTGGGGCGACAGTGTCGACGTGCCGGCGGACACCTGGCGGAAGGTGCTCGCCGTGAACCTCGACGGCACCTTCTTCGCCGCGCAGTCCTTCGCCCGTCGTGCCGTCGCGGCGGGCCGGCCCGCCTCAGCGGTCTTCATCTCGTCGATGTCGGCGTTCATCGTGAACCAGCCGCAGTTCCAGGCCTCCTACAACGCGTCGAAGGCGGCGGTCAGTCACCTCGCGTCGTCGCTCGCGGTCGAGTGGGCGCCGTCCGGCGTCCGGGTCAACGCGATCGCCCCCGGGTACTTCCTCTCCGACATGACGCGCGAGTTCACCGAGGCGAACCCCGACCTCGCCGCCGAGTGGACCGCGGACATCCCGGCGGGCCGGATGGGGCAGCCGGAGGACCTCCACGGACTCGTCCTGTTGCTCGCCTCCGACGCCTCCTCGTACCTCACGGGCCAGAGCCTCGTGATCGACGGCGGCTACACCGCGCTCTGAGCCGGCCCCACCCGCCGAACCGTTCGACCCGACCACATCGACCCGACCGCCCCGCCCAGAGGACCCGCCATGACGACGACGCCGCCCGAACAGACGCCTGACGACCAGGTCGACCGCGACGCCGTGTGGGGCGCCAGACGTCGACGCTTCGTCGAAGCCCGATCCGGTGCCGTCGAGCGAGCGTGGGCTCCGCGCGCGGTCCGCGTCGACGACGGGCCGTCGACGGGTCGGCGCCAGGTCGAACTGCGCCATCTCGGCGGACTCGAGGTCACGGTCGAGGTCGACCAGTTCCTCGACCTCGGCGAGGCCTCCTGGAACGGCGACGTCGTGTCGTTCGTCGCGCCGACGACCGCTCCGCAGGCCGAGAGCTGGGCCCGCCGCTGGCAGGGCGGTCTGCTGACCACCTGCGGGCTCACCGCCGTCGGCGTGGCCGCGGAGGCGGACGGCGGGATGCACGGTCGGGCGCATCGCATCCCGGCGACGCTCACCCGCCGCGAGGGGCGATGGACCGCGGCGGGCCGGTACGAGCTCCTCGTCGACGGTCTACTCCGCGAGGGCGCCGTCTTCCAGCAGAACCTCACGGTGACCCGCAGCATCCGAGCCGAGGTCGGCGTCGCACGGATCCGCCTGCACGACGTCGTCCGGAACGAGGGGTTCGTCGCGGAGCCGGTGCGCCTGCTCTACCACGTCAACCTCGGCTGGCCGGTGTTGCACGGCGGTGCCATCGTGGCGGCCGAGGCCGACGATCCCGGCGGGGCACGGTCCGAACCCCAAGACGACGGTGGTTGGCGGCGGGTGATCGGTGAGCCCGAACCGGCCGCCGACGAGAAAGTCGACGCCCTCGACGCGGTCGCCGGGCCCGACGGCTGGTCCATCGCGACCCTGTCGGGCGAGGCTGGAACGGTCACGGTCCGGTTCCGACCGGAGCAGTTGCCGTTCCTCACGGTGTGGCGGAGCACAGCCGCGGGGTCGTACGCCCTCGGCATCGAACCCGGCACCTGTTGGCCGAGTCACGCCGCCGGTCCGGATCGCGGGAAGGTCGGCCGGATCGTGGAGCCCGGGGAGTCGTTCGAGGTCGATCTCGAGATCGTGTTCGAGCCGGCGGTGGACGACTTCGGCGACTGAGCCCACCGGCCTCCGCCACCATCCGGTTCCCGGTTTCCGAAGAATTCACGCTGGGGTATGTCATCGATGACATGAACGAGGTATGCTCGCCATGACATCGATGACATGGAGTCATCGTCGGAAGCCGACACGGACGTCGGAACCTGAACGGACACCGCCGTGCACCCTGCTGCGAACCTCGACTCGACCGCCGTCACCTCCGTGGCCTCGGATCGACTCGTCGCCGGCCTCGACCTCGGCAGCACCGGCGTCAAGATCCTCGTGACCGACGCCGACGGTGCCGAGGTCCTCATCCACCAGCTGCCCACCCCGTGGCTCGCCGGTCCGGGCGGCACGACCGTGATGGAGGCGGCGTCCCTCATCGCCACCGTTCGGGAGCTCCTCGACCACGTCGGTGCGGAACTCGTCGACCGGTTCGGGCCGGCCGCGCGGGTCCGGGCGCTCGCCGTCTCCGGCATGGGGGAGTCCGGGATCGTCCTCGACGCCGTCGGCCGGCCCGTCGCGCCTGCGATCGCCTGGTTCGATCCGCGCGGCGCCGAACAGCTCGCGGCCCTCCCGGCCGCGATCGCGGAACAGTTCGCCGGTCGGACCGGCCTGCCGCTCGGCGTGCAGGTCTCGGTCATCAAGCTCCTCCACCTCCGTGACGCCGGACTCGAGCTCGCCGGAACACGCTGGCTCAACCTGCCGGAGTACCTCGTCTCGGCCCTCGGCGGCGAGGAGGCAGCCGAGTACTCGCTCTCGTCGCGCACCGGCCTGCTCGATCAGGACACGGGGAGGCCGTGGCCCGAACTGCTCGACCACCTCGGTGTGGACGCGTCGTTCCTCCCACCGTTCACCGACGCCGGTGCCCCGCTCGGCGCCGCGAACAGTCCGTGGGTGCCGCCGGTCTTCTCCGGTGCGGCTCTGACCGTCGCCGGCCACGACCACCTCGTGTCGGCCGTCTCCACCGGCTCGTTCCCCGCCGAGCGGTACCACGTGTCGATGGGCACGGCCGAGGTCCTGCTGCGACGCCTCGACGAACCACTCCCGTTCGCCGCCCGGGAACGGCTCGCCGAGGTCTTCATCAACTGCGTCCGTCACGTCGTGCCGGGTACCTGGGTGCTCGTCGCCGGCGTCAAGACCGGCCTGCTCATGCGTCGTACCCTCCAGCTCGTCGGGGTGACCGACCGCGCAGGGCGCGACCGCCTGGACGACGAGATCATGGCGCTCCCGGCGGGCGGGCTGCTCGGCGACGGCGACGTCTCGGTCGCGGGCGCCCGGAACGACGACGGCGTCCTCAAGCTCACGGTCCGTGCCGACGGCGCAGGACCGGCAGAGGTCTTCGAAGCGGTGCTCCGGCACGGCAACGACGAACTCGCCGTGCTCATCGCAGCGATGGACCGCGAGGTCGCCCCGGCCACCTCGGCGCTGCTCACCGGCGGCTGGGCCAGCATGCGGTCCGTGCAACGCGCCCGAGCGGCCGTCCTGCCCGGCGCGCAGGTGTCGCACCGGTCCCAGGACACCGCGTACGGCGCAGCCGTCTTCGCCGGGGCCCTCCTCGAACCAGCCATCTCCCGATCGAACCCCTGACCGACCGACCACCCGACGACCCAGACCGATCCTCCCCGGCGCGACCGCTGCCGGGTTCAGACCCCATCCGAAGCACAAGGAGCACCTCATGAACGCAGTAGCCACCAGGACCAACGAGCTGACGACGCTCGAACGCCGCGCCATGGCCACGATCAGCACCCCGGGCGGCGGCATGCTCATCGTCGCCGGCGACCAGCGCAACGGCATGAAGGCCGTCATGACCGACGCCCCGAACGGCGCGGCCGGCATCAGCCGTGACGAACTCGCCGAGGCCAAGAGCGACCTCGTCCGGTTCCTCGGCAACCACGCACCGGCCATCCTCCTCGACCCGGAGGTCGCCCTCCCGCTCGTCGTCGACGAGCGCACCCTCTCCCGCACGACCGGTCTCGTCGTCGGCATGGACTCCTCGGGCTTCGACACCGAGAACGGTCTGCGCCGGACGAAGTACGTCCCCGGCATGGACGCCCGCCGGGTCCGCGAACTCGGTGGCGACGCCGCCAAGATGCTCTTCTACCTGCGCTCCGACCAGCGCGAGGCCGAGCAGGTCGTCATCAACGAGATCGCCCGCCTCGTGGAGGAGTGCACCGCCGAGGGCGTGCTGCTCATCGTCGAGATCCTCGTCTACCAGCTCGACGGCGAGAGCGACGAGGCCTACGCCGAGATCTTCCCCGAGCTCGTGCGCGGCGCCGCGGAGATCTCCGTCGCCGCCGGTTCCAAGGTGCTGAAGCTCCAATACCCGGGCTCCGCCGAGGCCGCCGCAGCCGTGACCGAGGCCGCCGCCGGTGTGCCGTGGGCCGTGCTGTCCGCCGGCGTCGACCACGAGACCTTCGTCGGCCAGGTCCGCACCGCGGTCGAGAACGGTGCCGGCGGCGCGATGGCCGGTCGTTCGCTGTGGAAGGATAGCCTTTCGATCTCGTCGGCGAAGCGTGAGGAACTGCTCACGAACCGAGCATTGCCTCGCCTCCGTGAGCTCGAGCAGGTCATCGAGACCGCGCTCGCCGGTCGCTGACGGATCGCGGGCGGCGTCCTCGGTCGCCGCCCGCGAACCAGCCCGATCCGACCACGCCACACAGGTGGAACCACCCGAGGAGCAGCCATGGCCACGATGCAGGACGTGGCGTCCCTCGCCGGGGTGAGCTCGAAGACGGTCTCCCGCGTGTTCAACGACGACCCGCACGTGCTTCCGGAGACGCGGTCGCGGGTCGAATCGGCCATGCGGGAACTGAACTACGTCCCGAACGTCCTGGCGCGCACCTTCCGTGCCGGGCGGTCCTCCTCCGTGGGCGTCGCGGTCCCGGACGTCGTCGACCCCTTCTTCGCCGCGGTCGTCCGCGTCGTCGAGGAGGTCTGCTCGGTCTCGGGCATCACCACCCTCGTCACGAGCATCGGCGACGACCCGGCGCGCGAGCGTGCCGTGCTCGACTCCCTGCTCCGCTCGCAGCTCATGGGGCTCGTCCTCGCGCCCGTCGCGGAGGACCAGTCGTGGCTCGCGCCGTGGGCCGAGCACACACCCATCGTGTTCGTCGACCGCGCCCCTGGTGGGCTCGACGCCGACAGTTTCGTCGAGGACGACCACCGCGGCGCCTACCTCGCGACGAGGCACCTGCTCGAGCACGGGCACACCCGGGTCGCCTTCGTCGCCGACTCGGCACACCCGCCGAGCACCCGTCGCCGGCTCGAGGGGTACCGTTCGGCGCTCGCCGAGAGCGGGATCGACCTCGACGACGCCCTCGTCAGCCTCGACGCGACGGACCGCGAACCGGCCGCCGCCGTGGTCGACGGTCTCCTCGCCCTCGCCTCCCCGCCGACGGCCCTGTTCTCGGCGAACGCGCGTGTGACGATGGCGCTCGTCCCCGCGCTGCGCTCACGGGGGATCGCCTCGCTGGGCTTCGGTGACTTCCCGATGGCCGACCAGCTCGATCCGGCGGTCAGCGTGATCGAACAGGACCCGGCACGACTGGGCCGCTTGGCCGCCACCCGGGCGCTCGCCCGTTTCGGTGACGCGGACGGCGAGCACGAGCGCAGCACCGTCGTCCCCGTCGGTCTCCTCCTGCGGGAGTCCTGCGGCTGCCGCCTCACCGCGTGATCCCCCGGGCGGCGGATGCGCCCCGCGCCGTCGCTCCGTAGCGTAGGAAGCTGTTCGCGACCACGGGGGATGACATGCAGCGACCGGACGACACACCGACCGAGGGCGGCTGGGCGCCGATCGGACAGCCCGCGCCAGGGCCGATCCTGACGCCGGTCGCCGACGGATCGCCGGCACCTGGACCGGCCGCGGGCCCGGTGATCGGTGCCGCCGGGCGGGCCGTGCTCGCCCAGCAGCCGGAGTCCGCGGCGGATCGCCAGCGTCGGCGGAACCGTGAGCTGGCCCCGATCCTGCCGACCAGGGTCCCGTGGGTCGCCGTGACGGTCTTCACCGTGCTCGCCGTCGGCCTCGCCTGGCTCGTCGCCGCACCGCTGTGGCTGTCGGGTGAGGGACTCGCGAACCCCTGGTTCCAGCTCATCGCCCTCGGCATGATGTACACCCCGACCATCGCTGCGCTCGTCGTGGTGCTGTTCGTCGCCCGCCCGAGGAGTATCCCGCGGCTGCTCGGACTCGCGCCCCTGCGTCCGCTCGGCCGGACCCTCGGGCTGTGCGCGGCGGCGCTCGTCGGGTTCCCCGTCCTCGCGTTCTGCTCCATGCTGCTCGGGCAGGCCATGGGGCTCATCGAGCTCGACCTGGTCGGCCTGTCCGGTCTCGCGGCCATCATGACCGCCTCGGGCGCCGGTGAGCTCGGGCGGGACGAGCTCACCACCCTCGCCCTGGTCCAGCTCCTCGCCCTGCCGCTCGGCGTGCTGGTCGCGTCGCTGTCCGCGTTCGGTGAGGAGCTCGGCTGGCGCGGCTGGTTGCTGCCGAACCTCCTCCCGCTCGGCACCTGGCCCGCCCTCCTGCTGTCCGGGGCGATCTGGGGCGTGTGGCACGCACCGCTCATCCTCCTCGGCTACAACTACCAGCGGACCGACGTCCTCGGCCTGCTCCTGATGGTGGGCTGGTGCATGCTGCTCGGCGTCCTCATCGGCTGGTTGCGTCTCCGCTCCGCCTCGGTCTGGCCGGCGGTGATCGCCCACGGCGCGGTGAACGCCGCCGTCGGGGCACTGCTGCTGTTCGCCAGCCCGACGTCGATGCAGGACACCGGCAGTGTGTTCGGCACCCTGCTCGGCTGGCCGGGCTGGATCCTCCTCGCAGCGACGACGCTCATCCTGGTCGTCATCGGCCAGTTCGGTAAGCGTGCGGTGCCCGGGCTGCGTGGCTCGGAGGTCGCGTCGGCCGTGAGCTGATCCTCCGACGCATGCGCGCCGCGTATGAGTCGCACCGGGCAGGCTGCTTGTCCGCCGCTTCGACGCTTGGTGCACTGGGACGATGCGCAGACCCGATCTCCCCGAGGCACCCGTCCGTCCACGTGCCGCTCACGCTCGCCGTCACGGCGGTGGGGTGAGCGCGCGGGTCCGCCGTCGGCGCCTCATCGTCGGCATCGCAGGCGGCCTCGTGCTCGCGCTCCTCGGGGGTGTCGGTGCGCTCGCGCTGCGCCTGCAGGGCAACCTCAGCTCCGAGGCCATCGCCGCCCCGACCGGGCGTTCGACCGAGCCCGCGCAGCCGGGCGCACCGGACCCGGCGATCAACGTCCTCCTCCTCGGCTCCGACAGCCGTGACCTCGCAGTCGGCGACTACGGCGAGGACACCGGCACCAAGCGCAGCGACGCGATGGTGCTCGTGCACGTGTCCGAGGGCAACACCCGGATCGACGCGATGCAGATCCCGCGTGACACGCTGACCGACCTGTCGATGTGCACGGACACCGGGCGGGGGACGCCCGACGACTACGGCATGGTGAACGCGGCGTTGAACTCCGGGGCCGCCTGCTCGGTCGCCGCGGTCCAGGCGATGACCGGTGTGCCGATCGACCATTTCGTCGAGCTCGACTTCAGCGGCTTCCAGGCGATCGTCAATGGGATGGACGGGCTGGCGGTGTGTCTGCCGGCGGACATGGAAGACCCCTACTCCAACCTCGCGCTGCCCGCCGGAGCGCAGGTCATCGACGGGACGCAGGCGCTCGCGCTCGCCCGCACCCGGCACGCGGTGGGTGATGGCAGCGACATCTCGCGCCTCGGCAACCAGCAGATGGTGATGTCCGCGATCGTGCAGCGGGCGCTGAGTGCCGAGGTGCTCACCCGGCCGGACCGCCTCATCCGCTTCCTGGACGCGGTCACCTCCTCGCTCACCGTCGACACCGGGCTCGGCGACCTCGCGAGCCTGACCTCGCTGGCGCACCGGGTCTCGCAGGTGCCGGCGTCGGCCATCACCTTCCTGACGATGCCGTGGACCGAGGCGCCGTCGGACGCGAACCGGGTCGTCCCGAGCGATGACGCCGCGATCGTCTTCTCGAGCCTCGCCACCGATGTCCCGGTGCCGATCGCGGGAACCGCTGACGCGTCCCCCGCCGAGCCGGTCACGCCGGTCGAACCGGTGCGGGTCGAGGCGGTCAGCGTCCTCAACGGCTCGCAGACGAACGGGATCGCGACGGCGACGGCCGACCGACTGACCGCCCTCGGCTACGCCGTCGCGTCGATCGGCGACGCGGAGACGGACACGCCGGTCACGGTCCTGCTCGCGCGCGACTCGGACGCGGCCCGGGCGACGGCCGCCTCCCTCGCCCAGGAGTTGGGGATCACGGTCGTCGTGAGCGGCGAACCGGGGCCGGACGAGGAGGACGTCGTGCTCGTCATCGGCGACGACTTCGCCTCACTGACCCCGCCTGCCGCGCCCGCGCCCGTCGAGGTCGAGTCCCGCAACGCCGCCGCGGACCTCTGCGGCTGACGCGGGGCGTCGTCATTCCCCGGATGGGACCCGCTCCGCCAAGCGGAGGAAGGCACTCGCGGCGGGGGTCCCGAGGCTGTCGTGCCGCACGAGCAGGCCGATGCCCCTCGTGACCGGTGTCGGGAACCGGCGGACCCGGGCGCCGTTCGCCGCAGCCCAGTCGGCGAGCCGCTCGGGGACCACGGTCAGCCCGACACCGGCGGTCGCGAACCGCGTGAGCGCGTCGCGCTGGGTGGTCACGATCACCCGCGGTGGCTGCACGCCGAAGCGGGCATAGGCCTCGTCGGTCACGGCGCGCATCGACGTCCCGCGCGGAAGGGTCACCAGGGTGTGTGCAGCCAGCTCGTCGCCGGTGATGGTCGGCGGCGTGTGCTCGGCCTCGCGCTCGGCGACGGTCCTGAGGCCGGGGAGGACGACCGCGAACCGCTGTTCCTCCAGAAGCCGCACCTCGACACCGGGGCCGGCAGTGGCCACGTCGGCCACACCGAGGTCGATGCGCCCGAGGTCGACGGCTTCGAGCAGTTCGGCGGAGTCGACGGCGCCCGCGACCTCGATGCGGACGTCGGGGTGCGCGGCGTGGAACCGGGCGACGAGCTCCGGGACGTGGGTCGCGACGAGCGAGGGGAGCGCGCCGATCCGGAGCGTGCCGGCGGTGAGCGCCTGCTGGGCGTCGGCGAGTGCGCGGAGCCCGTTCGCCTCCTGCAGCATCCGCCTCGCCGGGCCGAGCACGGACCGGCCGGCGTCGGTGACCTGCATGCGCCGACCGACCCGGGTGAAGAGCGCGAGCCCGAGGTCGGTCTCGCAGCGTTGGATGCGTCTCGTGAGCGAGGGCTGCGAGATCCGGAGGACGTCGGCCGCTGCGGCGTACGAGCCGTAGTCGACGACAGCGACGACCGCCTCCAGCTGCTCCAGGTTCATGCGTCGTGGGTCCGGATCATGCCTCCACGCTACCGACACCTGCTGGAGATGCCTGGGCGCAGCGGGTCCACCCCGCAACAGGACGCTTCGCTGCGGAAGCTCCTGCCCTGAGCGGATCTCCTGCCGGAGCCTACCGAGCGCAGGCTTCGAAGACGTGGGCGGGGTCGTCGGCCGTCCGGAGGTCGCGGTCGCGCAGGATCGTGGAGAACGGGACCTGCGGATCGGCGCACACCTCGTCGAAGGTGCCGCGCAGGTCGTCGGTGTACTCGATGTCCAGCACGGCGTCTCCGTACACCTCGGTGTAGGTGGCGCACTCGTCGAAGCGGTGGCACTCCTCCGCGACGGCGAAGTCGAACCCGACGTCGTCCCGACCTCGCGTGCCGAGCTCGGCGGCGTTCTTCTGCCCGATGAGGAGGCCCGCGTCGTGGGCGAGGTCGGCGTACCGGGTGGCGAGGGCGATCGCGTCCTCAACAGTGAGTCGACCGTCGGACCGGGTGTACGAGTCGAGGTTGTCGATCTCGACGGCGTCGAAGCCGGCCTCCGCGCAGCGGGTGATGCTCGCACCGACCCGCTCGGCGATGCGCGCGCGACGGTCGTCGGTGGAGAGGTCGAAGATGAGTTCGTCGGGCCAGTTCTCGTCGATGACCGGTTCACCGGCATCGTCGGTGAGGACGAGGTCCGGCTCGGCCAGCCAGGCCTCGCGATCGGCCGGCTGGCTCTGGAACCCGTTGACGTAGCAGATGGAGTACCGGTCGCGGTCGGGGGAGTCGGTGCTGTCGCGGGCCACGCCGCCCACGCCCGCCGCCGGCTCGTAGCCGCCACCGAGCTGGTAGTCGAAGACGACGTCCGTAGGGAACTCGCCCGCTGAGTGGGTCGGTCCGGTGTCGGAGCTCGCACCGCTCGGGAAGGTGGAGCAGCCGGCGGCGGTGACCGCGAGCAGGAGGGCGGCGCCCGCCGCGGTGAGCTGGTGCGCGCGACGGGGGAGACGGGTCATGCCTCCACCCTAGGTCGCGGTCCCGTCCCGGGGTCGCCGTTCAGCCGGTACCGTTGGGGCATGAAGTATCTGGTGCTGTTCTCCGCGGGTGCCGCGCTCATCGTGCTCGGGGTCGTCTTCGCGCTGCTCCTGGAGCTGCCGGTCGGGTTCCGGATCGCCGGGCTCGTGTCCATGCTCCTCGGCACCGTCGTCATGGCTGTGAACATCGGTCTGCAGTTCTTCGACCGCCGCAAGGAGCGCGCACGTCGGCTCTGAACCACGACGGCGCAACCACCTGACCCGGTCGGTTCCACGGCGTTACCCTCGATGGAACCCATCTCCACCGAGGCGGGACGACGACAACCCGGAGGCATCGTGGCGCGCGCGCTCTTCATCATCGACGTACAGAACGACTTCACCGAGGGCGGTGCGCTCGGCGTGAACGGCGGCGATGCCGTCGCCGCGGGGGTCACGCAGCTGTTGGCCGAGCACGGTGACGAGTACGCGCACGTGTTCGCCTCACGCGACTGGCACGACGCCGAGGGCGACAACGGCGGTCACTTCGCGACGGGTGAGCCCGACTACGAGACGAACTGGCCGGTGCACTGCGTCGCGGGGAGTGCAGGCGCGGAGTACCACCACGCGCTCGACACCAAGCGCGTCGACACCCACATCCGCAAGGGCCAGGGTGCCCACGGATACTCGATCTTCGAGGGCGTGACGCCGGAGGGTCGGAGCCTCGACGAGGTCCTCACGGATGCCGGCATCACGGAGGTCGACGTCGTGGGTCTCGCGACCGACTACTGCGTCCGCCGGAGTGCGCTCGACGCCATCGAGCACGGCCTGCAGGTCCGCGTCATCGCCGGTCTCGTCGCACCCGTCGACCGGGCCGCCGGGGATGCGGCGCTCGCCGAGATCGCCGAAGCCGGGGGAGTCGTCGTCCCCGCCTGAAGTCCGTCCCCGGCCGCCCGTCGTAGATAGTAAGCTAGCTGCATATTATTTCGAGCAGGGCGAGAACGGGGCGCGCGCATGACGCACGGACGACACGGCGGAACGCAGAGGGACGCGGACCCCCGGACGCAGCAGCGGGATCGGGCGGGTGCGCCGCGGTGGCTGCGGGTCGTGCTCCCCGCGGTCCTCATCCTCCTCTGGCTCACGGCCGCCGGTGTCGGCGGTCCGTACTTCGGGAAGGTGAGCGAGGTCGCGACCAACGACCAGACGAGCTTCCTCCCAGCGAGCGCGGACGCGACCGAGGTGCAGACGGCACTCGACGGGTTCCGGGAGGGTGACGACATCCCGGCCCTCGTGCTGTTCGTCCGCGACGGCGGGATCACCGAGGAGGACCGGGCGGCGATCGACGACGAGCTCTCAGCCCTGTCCTCCACCGAGGGCGTCTCCGACGGCGTCTCTCCGGCCATCCCCTCCGAGGACGGCGACGCGATCGAGGTCTTCGTCCCGATCAGCGGTGACGCGGAGGTCGGCGACGTCGTCGAAGCCCTCCGTGCGCAGCTCGCCGAAGCCACCCCGGCCGGCCTCGACGTCTTCGTCACCGGCCCGGCAGGGTTCACCGCCGACCTCACCGACGCCTTCGCCGGCATCGACGGCATCCTCCTCCTGACCGCGCTCGGCGCCGTCTTCCTCATCCTCATCGTCGTGTACCGCTCGCCGGTCCTCCCGTTCCTCGTGCTCGGCACCTCGCTGTTCGCCCTCTGCACCGCACTCCTCACCGTGTGGTGGCTCGCGAAGGCCGGTGTCGTCCTGCTGAACGGCCAGGTCCAGGGCATCCTCTTCATCCTCGTGATCGGAGCGGCGACCGACTACTCGCTGCTCTACGTCTCGCGATACCGGGAGGCGCTCCGCGACCACGAGCGGCGGTGGGACGCGACGTGGGCTGCGCTCCGAGGATCGTTCGAGCCGATCGTCGCGTCGGGCGGCACCGTCATCGCCGGACTGCTCTGTCTGTTGCTCAGCGACCTGAACTCGAACAAGGCGCTCGGGCCGGTCGCCTCGATCGGGATCGTCTTCTCGGTCCTCGCGGCGCTCACCTTCCTGCCCGCGCTCCTGCTGGCCTGCGGTCGCACCTCGTTCTGGCCGTTGCGTCCGAAGGTCGGGAGCGAGCACCGTGTGCGCGCCTCGTCGACCGACGACACCGCCGTGCCGACCACCGGTCTGTGGGGTGGGATCGCCCGCCTCATCTCCCGCCACGCCCGCGTCGTCTGGATCGGGAGCACCTTGCTCCTGCTGGTCGCGAGCCTCGGGGTCTTCCAGCTCAAGGCGGACGGCGTCGCCCAGAGCGACCTCATCCTCGGCACGTCCGAGGCCCGTGACGGTCAGGCCGCCCTCGGCGAGCACTTCCCGGCCGGCTCGGCGAGCCCCGTGTACGTCCTCACGCAGGAGGGCGATGCCGCGCAGGTCATCGGGATCCTCGAGGAGTCCGACGGTCTCGACAGCGTCCAGGTGCTGTCGAGCGACTCCGCGACCGGCACCGCCGATGCGACGGTGAGCGACGGGGAGGCGGTGTTCACGGCTCCCGCCGCGGGACCCCCGGGGACCCCGGCGGCGTCCGCCGAACCGACGGTCGACGACGGCCGTATCCTGCTCCAGGCGACGCTCGACGCGGCCCCCGACTCGACGACGGCGGAGGAGAGCGTGCGACAGCTGCGCTCGACCCTCGAGGCCGAGGTCGGCGTCCACACACCGGTCGGCGGCGTCACGGCGACCGCCATCGACTCGAACGACGCGTCCATCCACGACCGGAACCTCATCATCCCCGTGGTGCTCGCCGTCATCCTCCTCATCCTCATGCTGCTGCTGCGCTCGGTGCTCGCCCCGGTCCTGCTGATCATCAGCGTGGTGGTGTCCTTCGGGGCGGCCCTCGGGGTCTCCGCGCTCGTGTTCAACCACGTGCTCGGGTTCCCGGGCGCGGACCCGAGTGTGCCGCTCTACGGCTTCGTCTTCCTCGTGGCGCTCGGGATCGACTACAACATCTTCCTCATGACGAGGGTCCGCGAGGAGTCGCTGCGGGTCGGAACGAGGGCCGGCGTGCTGCGGGGGCTGGCGATCACGGGTGGCGTGATCACCTCGGCCGGACTCGTGCTCGCGGCCACGTTCGCGGCGCTGGGCGTCATCCCGATCCTGTTCCTCGCGCAGATCGCGTTCATCGTGGCGTTCGGGGTCCTCCTCGACACGATCATCGTCCGGACGCTGCTCGTCCCAGCCCTCAGCCACGACATCGGGAGCGCCATCTGGTGGCCGTCGAAGCTCGCGAAGGGTCGTGTCGAGCACCGGCACGCGGCCTGACCGAGGCGGTCGCGACCGGCTACCCCTGCTCGGCGAGGAACGCCAGCACGGCATCCTTGAACGCCCGCGACGAGACCGCGTTGAAGTGCTCGCGGCCGGGCAGCCCCACGTAGCGGGCACCGGCGGCTTCGGCCAGCCGCCGACTCCCGGCGGCGACCGCGTCGTCGTCTCCGGTCACGAGCAACATGGGCAGCGGCGGCACCTCGGCCGTGGTGGGCTGCGGTCCGCCGCGGAGGCCTTCCACCAGGGCGATGAGGGCCTCCACGTCGTTGCCCGGGACGCCCTCGGCCATCGTCACGTACGTGTCCGTGAGGGCGTGGATGATCGTCGTCCCGGTCCTCACGTGGTGACGGGCCGCCTCGAGGTCGAAGTCGCGGAGCGAGTCGCCCTCGGGGAGGCCGCCGAGGCTGAGGGAGCGCATGCGGTCGGGGTGCCGGACACCCAACCGCCAACCCACCCGGGAGCCCAGCGAGTACCCGAGGTAATGCGGCTCGTCGACGCCGTAGCCGTCGAGGACGGACAGGACGTCGTCGACGAGGATGTCGAGACGGTATGCGGTGGGATCCGTCGGTTTGTCGGAGGCGCCGTGACCCCGCTGGTCGAGCGTGAGCAGGCGGTACCCGGCGCGGGTCAGCGTGCGTGTCCACCCGGCGAGGTCCCAGTTGAGTCCGGCGCTCGAGGCGAAGCCGTGCACCGCGACGATCGTGCCGAGGTCGCCTGTGCCCGGAACCGGTTCGTGGAGGTACGTCGCGATCCGGATGCCGTCCGTCGACATGACGTAGGTGGGTGCGGTCGGGGCAGGCTGAGGAAGCACCCGTCAACGATACCCGCGGTGGCGCCGCACAGGCTCAGTCGACGGCGACCGGCCGTGGTCCCTGCCGCATCATCTCGGAGAGGTACGGGGCGACGACGCTCGTGGAGATGCGGCAGTCGAGCAACAGGACGCCCTGCGCCCCGGCGTGGACCCAGTCGGTGAGGCCGTCGAGGTCCGCCAGCGTGTCCACCGTCACGCCCTGACCACCCAAGGCACGCACGAGGGCGGCGAAGTCGACCTCGTCGATGAGCATCGGGGTCTGGTCGAGTCCACGCGAGCCGTACTGGTGGACCTCGGCTCCGTAGGCGGCGTCGTTGAAGACCACGATCACGCCGCTCGGCACCGTGCGGATGACGGTGTCGAGGTCGGGGAGCGCCATGAGGCCGCCGCCGTCGCCGGTGCAGAGGACGGTGGTGCCCGTGTGCCCCGCCGCCGCGGCACCGACGGCGCTCGGGAACCCGAGTCCGATCGACTGGTACGCCGTCCCGACCATCACGAGACGGTCGGGGGAGGGGATGTCGAAGTACATCGGCGCCCAGCCGATGAAGTGGCCGCCGTCCTGCACGACCGTGCGGTCGGTCGGGAGCAGCTCGTCCAGTCGGTGCGCGAGGCTGCGCGGGTCGAGGCGCCCGTCGGCGCAGCGTCCGTCGCCGGACGAGCCGTCACCCAGGTCGCGGTCGAGGTGCGGTGCTGGGCGGGCGGGACCGGCCGACGCGACCCATCCGGACCCCGTGCTGCCGGAGAGCCGTTCCAAGAGACCTGCGGCTGCGAGGGCCGCGTCACCGTGGATGAGCTCGTCGACCCTGGCGTTCGTCGGGGCGTCGGCGAGGTCGACCTGGATGACGTGCGCGTCGTGGGCGAAGGCCTCGCCGAACCGCATCGTGAACTGGTTGAGGCCGGCGCCGACGACGAGCACGACGTCCGCTTCGGCGATGCGCCTCGCGGCGTGCTCCGTCGCGAAGCCGCCGGCCACTCCGAGATCACGGAGGCTGGAACCGAAGAGCCCGCGTCCGAGCGCCGTGGTCGCGGTGTGGGCGTCGAGCCGCTCGGCGAGCTCGCCGAGGACGGGCCCGGCGTCGGCCAGCCAGGCTCCACGCCCGGCCAGGATGAGCGGACGGTGTGCGCTGCGCAGGGCGGCGGCGGCGGTGTCGAGGCGCCGCGCGACGGGCTCCACACGGGACGGCCGGACGAGCGCCGGGTGGTGCGGTGTACCGTCCGCCCGCAGCGGCTCGTCGGATGCCACGGCGGCGAGGTCGTAGGGGATCGCGAGCACGACCGCGGTCCGGCGGTGGACGGCGTGCTCGATGGCGCGCAGCGTGGTCGCGGTGGCGTCGTCACGACCGACGGTGAAGGTCGGTGCACCGAGCCCGGCGGCGATCTGGAACTGGTCGACGTCCCAGGGGCGGGCGCCGGTGGTCGGGGCGTCACCCACGACGAGGACCAGCGGGATCTGGGCCATCACCGCCTCCGCGAGGGGCGTCAGGGTGTTGGTGAATCCGGCTCCGTAGGTCGCGGTCGCGGCAGCGAGGCCGCCGCCCGCGCGGGCGTAGGCGTCGGCTGCGGCGACGCCCCCGGCCTCGTGGCGCATGGCGGTGAAGCGGGTCGTGGTCGCGGCGAGTGCGTCGAGGAGGTGCGCGTTGCCGTTGCCCATGACGCCGAACACCTCGGAGACATGGCGGCTGAGTGCCTGTGCCACCCGGGCGGAGACGGTGGAGGAGCGGATCGACGCGGGAACGGTCGACGAAGCGTGTTCGGACATGGGAGACCTTCGAGAACGTGGACGGATGGGATTCCGTGTGTGTCTCGCCGGTGCTGGCCGCGCTATCGCCCTTTTTTCGAGCAACGACCCCGTGCTGCGGAGTCTGACGAGCACACTCTACTCCGCGGCGACCGCGCTGCACAGTGCCGCCGCGATGGCATCCGCTCCACATCCGTGACGACTGCCGGACAGTCGGACCCGGGTTCGACCGAGGCTTGTTCCATGACCCACATCGTGCAGGCCAACGCGGCCGAAGACCTCCTCGCCCTCATCCCCGGACTCGTCGGAAGCACTCCGAGATCGAGTCTCGTCGTCGTCCTGTTCGCGGGCCGCTACAGCCGCGGCGCACTCCAGGTGCACCTGCCGGCCGGAACGGACGTCGACCGGCAGGTGGCGGACGCCGCAGCGGAGCGCGCCCTCGGGTTCGCCTGCCGGGCCCCGGGTGTCGACGCCATCGTGCCCGTGGTCTACACGGACGACGCGTTCGGAGCCGGGGCGGAGCCGCCGGGCAGGACGATCGCCGACGCCGTCCTGGAGCTGGCGAGCGCACAGGGGTTCACGGTCAAAGACGCCCTCTGCTCGGCCGCTGACGGCTGGGGCTCCTACCTCGACCCCGGACTCCCCGCCGGAGGGCGTCCGCCGGCGATCGTGGCCTCGGCGGCGGTCCCGCCGGTCCCACCGCTCCCCTGGGAGCTCGTCACGACCGAGGTCCCGTCGGTGGACGTGGCGACGTTCGCAGCCGTCGACCTCGAGTACCGGGTGCTCTGCGCTCGACTGGCCTCCATGCTCGACGCGGCCGCCGATCACGCCCGCACGACCTGGCGGATCGACGTCGGAGACGCCGTGGAACGACTCGACGGCCTTCCTGCGGTCTTCGAGGACGCGCTCGCACGCGGCGTCGAGGGGATGACCGCTCGGGAAGTGGCTTTCCTGTTGCTGAGCCTGTCACGTCCGTGGGCGAGTGATCTCGCACTCATGCAGTGGGCGTTCGGGCGCGAGCTGGGCGAGGAACTCGATGACGCCGAACGCGCGTACGGGCACCTGCCGGTCGGGACGGACGACCCGGAGGTGTTCCACCGGGTCGCCCACCTGCTGGTCGGCGACGGACCGCATCCCGACGTCCAGCGCATCCGGGCAGCGAGCAGCCTGCTCCTCGGCGTCGCGGCGCGAGCGTCGGAGTCGGCACGCGTCGCGCCGCTCGCCATGCTCGCCTGGCTGTCGTGGGCGCTCGGTCAGAGCACGCGCGCGGCCGCCTTCCTCGCCGAGCTGATCGACGAAGAGCTGGACCACCCGCTGGCGGCGACCGTCGGATCGCTGATCCGCCAGGGGCACCTCCCGGCCTGGGCGTTCTGCAGCACCCCGGGAACACACGGCGGCGTCGCCGCCCCCAGCGATCAGCCCGCCGCGTGACGCTCGAGGAAGTCGTAGACCTCGGAGTCGTCGACGCCCGGGAAGGTGCCGCTCGGCAGCGGGGAGAGGATGTGGGTGTGCAACCGGGCGCTCGGCCAGGCCTGCTCCCGCCACTTGTCGGCGAGGTCCGACGGTGGTCGACGGCAGCAGGTCGGGTCCGGGCAGGTGGAGACCGCACGCGTCGTGGTCTCCCGTCCACGGAACCACTTCGCCTCGCCCCAGGGCACGCCGACCGAGATCGAGAACTCCCCGGCCTCGGTCGTGCCGGTCTGGGTCGCGCACCAGAAGGTACCGGCCGGGGTGTCGGTGTACTGGTAGAGCTCCGTGGTGCGGTTCGTCCGCGCGAAGGCGTTCCGCGCGCTCCACTTCCGGCACACGATCTGGCCCTCCACCGCGCCCGTCACGTCGACGGGCAGCGGCAGCGCATCGTTCTCATAGGCCTTCGAGATCGCCCCGTCCTCGGAGACCCGCAGGAAGTGCAGGCGCATGTCGAGCCGGGCGGTCGCCAGGTTGGTCAGGCGCAGCGCCGCGGCCTCATGGGTGACCCCGAAGGCGTCGCGGAAGTCCTCGACGGCCAGGTTGCGGTCGCGCTTGGCCTGCTGCAGGAACGACACGGCGGCCGTCTGCGGCATGAGCGCCGCCGCCGCGAAGTAGTTGATCTCGAGCCGTTGCCGGAGGAACTCCGCGTAGCTCGTCGGACGCTGGTGCCCGAGCAGGCGGTGCGCCATCGCCTGCAGGGCCATGGATCGCAGGCCGTGTCCGCCGGGGATCGAGGCCGGTGGCAGGTAGATGCGCCCGTTCTCGAGATCGGTGACGCTGCGGGCGGAGTGCGGCAGGTCGTTGACGTAGATGAGGTCGAAGCCGAGCTGTTCCGCCATGATGCTCACCGTGCGGTGGGTGAGGGCGCCGGTACTGTGACCGGCGCGCAGCACGCGCGACTCCGCGAGTTCCTCGATCTCGGGGAGGTGGTTGTCGCGCTCCCGCATCCACTCCCGCAACTCGGTGTTGGCGCGCCGCGCCTCCTCAGGGGTCGCGATCGCCTCACTTGCATGCCGCTGCAGTTCGCGGTGCAGGCCCACGAGCGCGCGGAGGGCCTCGTCCGGGATGCCCTTCGACGGCTTGACGATCGGCAGGGTCAACTCGCCGTAGAGGGCACTGCGCTGGAGGCGGTCCAGCTCGATCTCCAGCGCCGCGCGGGGGTTCGGTGCCTCCTTCGACAGGAGGTCGGTCAGGTCGACCCCGAGCGCGGTCGTCAGCTCCTGCAGGACCGACAGCTTCGGCTCGCGCTTCCCGTTCTCGATGAGGGAGAGCTGGCTCGCCGCCAAGCCGACCCGTTCACCGAGGTCGTCGAGGGTGAGGCCTCGCCGGGTCCGGAAGTGCCGGATCCGATGGCCGAGCGTGAGGAGTTCGGCGGCGGCGGTCGATGTGGGAGTCGGCGTCATTCCTTCACCGTATCGAAAGAAACACGATTCTTGAACAGAGAAGGCGTATGAAAATCGGCGAATCCAGGCGCATGGTGGCTCTACGACCACTTCTTGACCGTCCCACCAACGCCGGAGGAACGCATGTCCATCGCAGAACTGATTCCCGACACCGCACCCGCTCCCGCCGCCCGCGCGGAGCTCCGAGCGGTGCCGCGCCCGAAGCGGAGCGGCCGCGCCGAGCTGCACGCCTGGGTCGACGACCTGGCGGCCCTCCTGGAGCCGTCCGCGATCCACTGGGTCGACGGCTCCGCGAGCGAGTCGCACCGGCTCACCCACCAGCTCGTCGAAGAGGGGAAGCTGATCAAGCTCAACCCGGAGTGGCGGCCGAACAGTTTCCTCGCCCGCAGCGACCCGCGCGACGTCGCGCGCGTCGAGGACCGCACCTTCATCTGCTCCGAGCAGGAGGAGGACGCCGGCCCGACGAACAACTGGCGCGATCCCGCGGCGATGCGCGACGAACTGCACGGGGTCTTCGCCGGCAGCATGCGCGGCCGCACGATGTACGTCGTGCCGTTCTCGATGGGCGCGGTCGGCGGGCCGCTCTCGCAGCTCGGCGTGCAGATCACCGACTCGGCGTACGCGGTCCTCAGCATGGGCATCATGACGCGGATGGGCGACCGCGTCCTCGAGCTCATCGCCGACGGACAGCCGTGGGTCCGGACCGTCCACTCGGTCGGCGCTCCGCTCGAAGCAGGGCAGGCCGACGTGGTCTGGCCGTGCAACGACACCAAGTACATCGTCCAGTTCCCGGAGACGCGCGAAGTGTGGTCCTTCGGCTCCGGCTACGGCGGGAACGCGCTTCTCGCGAAGAAGTGCTTCGCGCTGCGGATCGCCTCGGTCATCGGACGCGACGAGGGCTGGCTGGCCGAGCACATGCTGCTGGTCCGGGTCGTCTCGCCGGAGGGCCGGGCGTTCCACATCGCCGCCGCGTTCCCCTCGGCCTGTGGCAAGACCAACCTCGCGATGCTGCGGCCGACGATCCCCGGGTGGACGGTCGAGACCCTCGGCGACGACATCGCGTGGATCCGGCCCGGCGACGACGGCCGCCTGTACGCCATCAACCCGGAGGCAGGCTTCTTCGGGGTCGCACCCGGCACGGGCGCCGGCACGAACGCGACGGCCGTCGACACCCTGTGGGGCAACACGATCTTCACCAACGTCGCGCTCCGCGACGACGGAGACGTCTGGTGGGAGGGGCTGACCCCCGAGCCGCCCGCCCACCTCGTCGACTGGCAGGGGCAGGACTGGACGCCCGAGTCGGGGCGCCCGGCGGCCCACCCGAACTCGCGGTTCACCGTCGCGGCGGCACAGTGCCCGTCGATCGCCGACGACTGGGACGCGGCCGACGGTGTCCCGCTCGACGCGATCCTCTTCGGCGGGCGTCGTGCCACGAACGTCCCGCTCGTGGTCGAGGCCAGCAGCTGGGAGCACGGCGTGTTCATGGGGGCGACCATCTCCTCCGAACAGACCGCCGCCGCCGAGGGCACGGTCGGGGAGCTCCGTCGCGACCCCTTCGCGATGCTCCCGTTCTGCGGCTACAACATGGCGGACTACTGGAGTCACTGGCTGCGGGTCGGCGGCGCACTCGAGCACGGTAGGGCGCCGCGGATCTTCCAGGTCAACTGGTTCCGGAAGGATGCCGACGGCTCCTTCCTCTGGCCTGGCTTCGGCGAGAACTCGCGGGTCATCGAGTGGATCGTGCGGCGGCTCGAGCACGAGGTCGACGCACGGGAGTCGGCGATCGGCCGGTTGCCCGTCCTCGACGAACTGAACCTCGACGGCATCGACGTGCCCGAGGCCGACCTCGACGCCCTGTTCGCCGTCGATCGCGAGTCCTGGCTCGTCGAGTGCGACCTCACCGAGTCCTTCTTCGACACCTTCGGCAACCGGGTCCCGGCCGCCCTCCGCGCGGAACTCGCCGCCCTGCGCTACCGCCTCCGGTCCTGATGCTCGTCCTCCATTCGCCCAGTTTTGGGCGAATGGAGGTTCGTGCGCCCAAAGATGGGCGAACGGACCGGCGACGAGGACGCTCCACAGCTCGACGGTTGGCCGGGACATCAACGCGTGACCGATCGCGCCGGTCGCGGACCGACCGATCGCGCGACGATCGAAGCATGACGCCCACCGATCTACCCGATCACCACGCCTTCTCCGTCCGCTCGGCGCTGGAGCAGGGCGTCTCGCCGGAGCGCCTCCGCACGACGCGTGTTCCAGCACCGTTCCCGGGGGTTCGGAGCTTCGCTGCACCGCGCAGGGGCGTGGACCTGCCTCCCGAACAGCGTCATCTCGCGCACCTGGAGCTGTGTCGGGCGTACGCCCAGCGAATGGCACCGGCGCAGTTCTTCTCGCACCTGTCGGCCGCGCACCTCCTGGATGCTCCGCTCCCGGCACGGCTGCGCTGGGACGAGGTGCATGTCGGCGTCCGGCCGCCGGACCGAGCGCCCAGGGTCGCCGGGGTCGTCGGCCATCGCTTGGCGGGCCTCTTCGGCGATCCGATCCTCATTGAGAGGCTCGCGGTCGTGAGTCCCGCCGACATGTGGTGCCAGCTCGGACCGAGTCTCGACATCGATGAGCTGGTCGCGGTCGGCGATCATCTGGTCCGTGAGCGTGGTGCCTCCGGGCGCTGGCTCCACCAGCGCCTTCCAGCGCTCTGCTCGCTCGACGACCTCGCAGCGGCGCTCAGTGGATCCCGGCATGTCGGCGCGGGGGCGCTCCGTGCCGCACTGCCGCAGATCCGCGCTGGTTCCGAATCGCCGAAGGAGACGGAACTCCGACTCGCCTTCGTTCGCGCCGGTCTCCCGGAGCCGGTGCTCAATCACGAACTGCGCGATCGCTGGGGGAGATTCATCGCACGTCTCGACCTCGCCTACCCGGCGTATCGCGCAGCGTTCGAGTACGACGGGCGCCAGCACGCCACCGACCCGGGTCAGTTCGCGAAGGACGTCGACCGGATCCATGCCGTCACCAGACTCGGCTGGTCCCACGACCGCTTCCTCGCACATCACCTGCAGGCGGGTGCCGCCGTCGCGGTCGACCGAGCGCGCGAGCGCCTCATCGCGGCAGGATGGCGCCCTTGACGCCGTTCATTCGCCCATTTTTGGGCGACGGAGCACTCGTTCGCCCAAACATGGGCGAATGAACCGGGGTCACACGAGGAGCTGGTGCTTCGCGAGTTCGCGGTAGAGCGGGACCTCGGTCACGAGGTCGCTGTGGGTGCCGACGCCGACCACCCGACCCTCCTCGAGGACGACGATCTGATCGCTGTCGACGACGGTCGAGAGCCGATGTGCGATGACGATGAGCGTGCGTCCCGTCGCGACCGCGTCGATGGCCTCGCGCATCATCTGCTCGTTGACGCCGTCGAGGCTCGAGGTCGACTCGTCCAACAACAGGATAGGGGGAGCCGCGAGGATGGCGCGCGCGATCGCGAGGCGTTGCCGCTCGCCACCCGACAACATGATGCCGTCCTCGCCGACCGGAGCGGCGAGACCGAGCGGGTTGCGGTCGAGGACCCCGCCGAGGTTGACCGCGTGCAACACGCGCTCGCAGTCGGCGTCGCTCGCGTCCGGTGACGACAGCAGCAGGTTGTCGCGCAGCGTGCCGGCGAGGACCGGGGCGTCCTGTTCCACGTACCCGATCTGGTCCCGGAGGTCGGCGCGGGGGATCGTGCGGATGTCGACGCCGCCCAGGCGGATGGCACCGGCCGTCGGGTCGTAGAACCGTTCGATGAGCCCGAGGATCGTGCTCTTGCCGGCGCCGGACGGTCCGACGAGCGCCGTGCGTCTGCCCTGCATCGCGGCGAAGGACACCCCGCGGAGCACCTGACGACCGAGCGCGGACTGCGCCTCGGTGAGTCGGGCGGCGTCGGCGGCAACGACCTCCGGTGCGCTGGTGCCGTCGCTCAGCGCCTCGGTCGCGAGCGCCTCCGCTGCGGCCCGTTCGCGCTCGATGACCGCCGCGTCCGGGTAGGCGAACTCGACGCCGTCGAACTCGATCGCCGGTGCGGACGCTGAGGCGGTCCCGGGACGTCCGACCCGCGCGGCGATGGCCGCGTCGTCGTCGCCCTCGTCGGGCAGGTCGAGGATCTCCTGGATCCGGCCGAGCGCTCCGAGCGCCTGGTTGACGCTCGTGATCGCGCCGAAGGCCTGGCCGAGCGGCATGATCATCATGAACAGGAAGAGGATGAACGCGACGAGACTCGCGATGGTGATGGCCCCGGACGCGACGCGGAACCCACCGACGCCCAGGACGACCAGGAACGAGGTCTGCATGGCGATGCCGGCGACCGGGACGACCAGCGAGGAGATCTTCGCGATCCGCACACCGACGCCGTAGACCTCCTTGGCCACGCCGTCCACCGCGTCGATCTCGCGGTCGGTCGCGTTGGACGCCCGGATGGTGCGGATGGAGCTGATGGCGCGCTCGACCGCAGCGGCGAGCTCACCCACCTTGGTCTGCTGTTCGCGGCTGGCGACGCGGATGCGTCCGCTCAGGGCGACGACCACGACGACCGAGACGATCACGACGAGGAGGGTGAGACCCAGCAGGACGGGGTCGATGATCGCCATGGCGATGAGCGCCCCGAGGAAGGTGATGGCACCGCCGACGGCGTCCACGAAGCCCTGCGTCAGGACGGCGTAGAGCATGGTCGTGTCGCTGCCGACCCGCGAGACGAGGTCGCCGGTCCGGCGCGTGTCGAACTGGCTGATCGGCAGCCGGAAGATGCGCGCGATCAGCTGGCGCCGCGAGGAGTAGACGACCCCGGTGCCCGCGCGCTGCAGGAGGTAGTGCTGGTACCCGCTGATGACGCCGGAGACCACGACGAGCCCGACGAGGAGCCACGCCAGGTTGCCGAGCGACCGGCCCGCCTCGACGACCCCGATCACCTGGCTGACGATGAGCGGCTGGGCGAGTGACGCGGCCGCTCCGATGACGCTCAGGATGATGACGACGATGAGGATCGAGCGGTGCTCGAAGATGTACGGCATGAGCTGCTTGAGGCTCGCGCGGGGACCGTCGTCCTTCGGTCGGCTGAACGGGTTGCGGCTGCGTGCCGGGCGCGCTGGGGTGCTCATGGTGCTCTTCCTCCGAGGTGCGGTGCGCGGCTCCGAGACGTCCATGGCGACGGCGCACCGTGGTTCAACTCTAGGCGACGGTCGCACGCGCCGAGTCCGAAGCCGACGCACCGAGCGCCCGCGCACCGAGGGCCGGTGCGCGGAGACGTCCTCCACGCACCGGCCCTCGGTGATCGCCCCGATCAGGCGTCGATGTCGACGTCCTTGGTCTCCTTGGAGACGATGAGGGCGACGAGTGTGATGAGGGCCATCGCCGAGAGGTAGACGCCGACCCAGAACGGGCTGCCGCCGCCGGCACTCCACAGCGCGACGGCGATGAACGGTGCCACCGCGGCGCCGAGGATCGACGACACGTTGTACGAGATGCCCGACCCGGTGTACCGGACGTTCGTCGGGAACAGCTCGGGCAGCAGGGCGCCCATCGGCCCGAAGGTGAACCCCATGAGGCTGAATCCGATGATGAGCCAGATCATGACCCCGGTGAACCCGGCGCCGAGCAGCGGGACCCAGACGAGCCCGAACACGAGGATCGCGCTCGTCACGACGATGAGCGTCTTGCGGCGTCCGTACCTGTCTGCGAAGGGGCCGGACACGAGCGTGAAGATCCCGAAGAAGACCACGCCGGCGATGAGCATGAGCACGAAGGTCGTGTAGCTGTAGCCGAGCCCGGCGACCGGTGCGTCGAGCGGCGCACGGCCGTAGCTCAGGGAGAACGTCGTCATCAGGTAGAAGAGCACGTAGGTGGCGAGCATGAAGAAGGTGCCGAGGAGCAGCTTGCGCCAGTGCAGCTTGACGACGCTCGCGAGCGGCGACCGCTGCACCTTGCCCTGCTCCTTCGCGTTCGTGAACGCGTTGCTCTCGACGAGACGGAGACGGACCCAGAGACCGACGATCACCATGACGACGGAGAAGAGGAACGGGATGCGCCAGCCCCACTCGAGGAACGCCTCGGACGGCATGGACGGGTCGTCGCTCGGGAGGATCGCCGCGATGATCAGGAAGAGTCCGTTGGCGATGATGAAGCCGATGGGCGCACCGAGCTGCGGGAACGTGCCGAACAGGGCGCGCTTGCCGGACGGGGCGTTCTCCGTCGCCACGAGTGCGGCGCCGGACCACTCGCCGCCGAGCGCGAAGCCCTGACCGATGCGGAGGATCACGAGGAGCAGCGGAGCGACCCAGCCGACGAGCTGGTAGGTCGGTAGGAGGCCGATGAGGAAGGTCGCGATCCCCATGGTGAGGAGGGCGCCGACGAGGGTCGCCTTCCGACCGCGCTTGTCGCCGAGGTGCCCGAAGATGACGGCACCGACGGGTCGGGCCACCATCGCGGCGCCGAACACGGCGAAGGAGGCGAGGAGACCCGCGGTCGGGTCCTCACTCGGGAAGAAGAGGTGCGGGAAGACGAGGACGGCGGCCGTCGCGTAGACGTAGAAGTCGTAGAACTCGATCGTCGTGCCGATGAGGCTGGCGAGGACGACACGGGAGCGCGGATTGACCGGGGCCTTGGTGACTGGGGTTGCTTCGAGAGACATGCGTGCGCGTTTCGGTTCGGGGATGGACGCCGTCGAAGCATCAGCACCGGTCGCGCACGCCCGCCGACGACGGCAGGATCAGAGGTTCGCCCGCTTGTGGCAGGACCATGACACTGTACGCCGAAGTACGGCATTCCGGTATTCGGTTGCCCGGACGGGCGTATGCCGATACGGGAATGCCGCGTGATGCGCCCGCGCTCGGGTCAGCCGCGCAGCTCGCGGAGGACGACCGCGGTCGCGACGGCGGCATCGGCGGCCTCCGCCCCCTTGTCCTCCTTCGACCCGGGCAGCCCTGCGCGGTCGAGCCCCTGCTTCTCGTCGTCGAGGGTGAGGACGCCGAAGCCGACGGGCTTGCCCGTCTGGATGCTGACCTGCGTGAGGCCACTCGTCGCGGCGTCGGAGACGTACTCGAAGTGCGGCGTGCCGCCACGGATGATGACGCCCAGCGCGACGACCGCGTCGGCCCCGGCCTCGAGGGCGGCCTTGGCCACGACCGGGAGTTCGAAGCTCCCGGGGACCCGCACGAGGCGGTGGTTGGCGCCGCTCGCATCGAGGGCCCTGACGGCTCCGGCGATGAGACCGTCGGTGATGGTCTCGTGCCAGGTGCCGGCGATGACGACGATGTCGAGGCCGGTGCCGTCGACGCTGATGGTGGGGGATCCTTCGCCGCTCATGCGGTCTCCTGTCTTCGTCCCCCGAGTGCGTCGAGGGGTTGGTGGTGCTCGCTCCTCGAGGGAATCGAGGGCGGCGGTGGACTACTGGTGGGGGTGCGGTTCCGGTGCGAGCTCGAACCCGATGCTGTGGCCCATGCGGTCGCGCTTCGTCTCGAGGTAGCCCTCGTTGAACAGGCCGACGCCGACCACCAGCGGGACGCGCTCGCTCACGGCGATGCCGTGGTTCGTGAGCTGTCGCTCCTTTTCCGGGTTGTTCGAGAGCAGGCGTACGGAGGTGATGCCGAGGTCGGTCAGGATCGCGCTCGCCGCCGTGTAGTCGCGGGCGTCGGCCGGCAACCCGAGCGCGAGGTTGGCGTCGAGGGTGTCGAGACCGTCCTCCTGCAACCGGTAGGCGCGCAGCTTGTTGACGAGGCCGATGCCGCGCCCCTCGTGCCCGCGCAGGTAGACGACCACACCGCCGTGGCGCTGGATGGTGTCCAGGGCGCTGTCGAGCTGCGGACCGCACTCGCACTTGAGCGAGCCGAACGCCTCGCCGGTGAGACACTCCGAGTGGACGCGCACGAGCGCACCGGTGGCCTGCGGGTCGCCGGCGATGATCGCGACGTGGTCGGCACCGGTCCTGCGGTCGCGGTAGGCACGCAACCGGAACGAGCCGTGCGTCGTCGGGACCGTCGTCTCCACCTCGAACGACACGTTCGACGACTCGGGGATGGCCGCCTGGGCGGCACGTTCCTCGGCGCAGACGGCGGCCGTGTCGGGGTTCTCTTCCAGGAACGCGATGAGGGCGGCGATCGTGGTGACGAGCACGCCCTCCCGCTCCCCGAGGGCGATGAGCCCGGGCAGACGCATCATCTCGCCGTCGTCGGCGACGATCTCGGAGATCGCCCCGACGGGGACGAGCCCCGCGAGCTTCATGAGGTCGACGGCCGCCTCCGTGTGGCCGTCGCGCTCGCGCACCCCGCCGTCGACGGCTCGCAACGGGACGATGTGTCCGGGGCGCGACAGACTGGCGGGCACGGACGCCGGGTCGGCGAGCACGCGCAGGGTGTGGGCGCGGTCGGCGGCGCTGATGCCGGTGCTGAGCCGGTCGGCCGCGTCGACCGTGACGGTGTACGCGGTGCCTCGGGGATCCTCGTTGAGCGCGACCATCGGTGGGAGGGCCAGGCGGTCGGCGATCTCGTTCGTCATCGGTGCGCAGATGAATCCGGAGGAGTGTCGGACCGTCCACGCGATCCACTCTTGCGTGGCGGACTCCGCGGCGAGGATCACGTCGCCCTCGTTCTCTCGGCCTTCGTCGTCCGCCACGATGACCGGGCGGCCCTGGCGGAGTGCCTCGAGGGCCTCCGGGATGCTGGCGATGCTCATGCGTTGCCCCTTCCGGTGGCGGTGGTGCCGACCGGGTCCGCGGACTGCGGATCCTGGTCGATGCTGCTGGGGAGTGCCGACTCGAGACGGCTGAATGCGAGCATCCGTTCGACGTGCCGGGCGAGGATGTCGGTCTCGAGGTTCACACGGTCGCCGGGGACCCGCTCACCGAGCGTCGTCGCGGCCAGCGTCTCGGGGATGAGGGACACCTCGAACCAGGCCTCCGGTGCGTCCGGTGCGCTGATGGCGCTGACGGTGAGCGAGACGCCGTCGACGGTGATCGACCCCTTGTCGACGACGAGCGGCGCGAGTGCCGCGGGGAGCGAGACGCGCACGACGCGCCAGGCCTCGCCGGGCACCGTGGCCAGGACGGTGCCGGTGCCGTCGACGTGCCCTTGGACGATGTGGCCGCCGAGGCGGTCGCCGACGCGGGCCGCACGCTCGAGGTTGACCGGGGATCCCACTGTGACGCCGTCGAGCGAGCTCATCGCGAGGGTCTGGGCCATGACGTCGGCCGTGAACGTCTCGCCGGTCTGCTCGACGACGGTGAGGCAGACACCACTCACGGCGATGGAGTCCCCGTGCCGGGTGCCCTCGAGGGCGAGCGGGCCGCGGACGGTGAAACGTGCCGAGTCCTCGCCGTGGTCGATGGCGACGATGGTGCCGAGTTCTTCGATGATGCCCGTGAACATGGGTGGTCCGTTCTCTGGGGGTCAGGCGGTGAGGTCGTGGGCGGCCGAGGCGGAGGCGCTGCGGTCGGGTGTCGTGATGACGAGGAGGTCGTCGCCGAAGGGTTCGACGCCGACGGTGGTGAGGCGGATCGCATCGCCGATGGTGTCGACACCGAGGTCGCCGATCGCGAGGCGAGGGCCGCCGAGGAGCACCGGGGCGAGGTAGGTGAGGACCGTGTCGGCGAGTCCTGCGCGGAGGAACGCCGTGGCGATGGTCGGGCCGCCCTCGATGAAGACGCTCCGGACGCCCGCGGCGCGGAGTTCGGCGAGCAGCGCAGCCGGATCATGCCCGTGGTGGACGACGACCGGCCGGGGGTGGCGGTGGACGGCGGCGTCCCGGGGGATCGGGCGATCGCCCATGACGACGGGCAGGGGCTGCTCGGGCAGGAGGTCGCCGCGGTCGTCGCGAGCGGTGAGGCTCGGGTCGTCGGCGAGGACCGTCCCCGTGCCGACGAGGATCGCGTCGTGGGCGGCCCGCCGACGGTGGACGTCGTCGCGCGCGGCATCGCCGGTGATCCAGCGGCTCGTGCCGTCGCTCGCGGCGATCCGCCCGTCGAGACTCGAGGCCCACTTCACTGTCACGAGCGGACGCCCGAGGCGGGCGGTGGTGAGCCAGTCACCCAGGAGGGCTTCCGCCGGTCCGGCGAGCACACCGCCGACGACGGTCACGCCGCCGTCGCGGAGTCGTTCCGCTCCACCTCCGGAGTGGTGGCCGGGGTCGTCCACGGCGAACACGACGCGGTCGACACCGGCCTCGAGGAGGGCGACGGCACACGGTCCGGTCCGGCCCGTGTGGTTGCAGGGTTCGAGGCTGACGACGGCGGTCGCGCCGAGGGCCGCTCCGGGAGCGAGGTGGGACAGGGCGTCGACCTCCGCATGCGGGGTGCCGGCTCCACGGTGCCAACCCTCGGCGAGCACGGTGCCGTCGGCGTCGAGGATGACGCAGCCGACGCGGGGGTTGACCCCGCGGGCGGGGCCGTTGGCGGCGAGTTCGAGCGCGCGCAGCATGGCCTGCTCCTCGCGGACACTCGCCTGCGGTGCCTCGGTTCCTGCGCTCATCTGTCCGTCATCTCGGTCGGTACTGACACGAGTTCCGGGGTCGCGGGCAGGTGCTCGCCGGCGTCGACCATCGGCCGACGCCCGTGCTTCCTTCCATCCGGACTCGAACGCCGCCTGCGAGCAGACGCGTTCATAACCGTCGGTCCTGGAGTTCCACCAGGTCAACCGGGCCTCGCTTGCGCGAGACACGGGTCGCGGACTATCACCGCCGGTTCGGACTCTCACCGACCCCGGAGCACGTTACATGTTGTCGATTCTAGGTCAACGGGCTGAGACACCCGTCTATTCCGACGAACTGTGACGATGCTCACGGCTGCCCGGACTGCCTGATTGTCGGCGATCTTCGAGCTTCTCGCAAGAGGCATTTTTGCTGACTAGCATTTAAATTTTACATATACATACGGTAATGGAACGAAATCAGATCGGGCGCGGGAACCCGCGCCCCGTACAGATAGGAGAACACCATGCGAATCCTCTCGCGGTCCCTCATGTCTCTCGCGGCGGGCGCAGTTGTCATCTGCTGCGGCGCATTCGCCCCAGCACCGACGATCGTGCCTCACGTCAGCCCATCGCACAGTGAGCAGCTGGTTCAGGTGGAGCGCTCTGAATCCGGCGCGTCGTCTCGTATGCTCCAGTGGTCGTTGTTCGAACGCAACATCAGCAGCTTGGCGGCGTGCAACTCGCTGATGAACAAGATGAAGCCTGCGTATGGCCCGAACTTCCGCTGGGATTGCGAGTCCTATTTGTCGTCGACGTGCCCGCCGATCACGAGGTGGGCTCTCTGGTTTGCTGACGCGAGCGGCACTCGGGCGGCGTCCCAAGCCGGAGTTCCCGCAGAACCAGCGGCGCACTGCTGATGAGGACGGAGCCGACGTGGTGAGGATGTCGCCGGATGTACCGAACGCTGCCCAGGTCGCAGACCTGGTGTGCAGCTTGCTCGAGATTGGCTGGCCCGCCGGCATACCTCGGGAGGACTGGCTGTCCGGGGTGGGCTGTTCGCCGCTCCGAGCGGTGATGCCCGGACTCTGGGAATTCGAACTGCGTTGGCCGGGCTGCACCGGTACGTGGTGGTCGAGTGATGATGAGCAGACGCTCACGCTCTATCCGTATCAGGCGCAGCCCACTGACGTCGCAGCTCTTCATGCTGCATATGACGCCCTGTCCCGAACCCTGTCAGCCGTCTGCGGCTTGCCGGAGGAATCAGCAGCCGCAGCGTCCAGTGGGCCCAGGGCGGACTGGCTGATCGGCGATCGTTTCGTCGAGCTCGCGGGGTACTGGAAGCACGGAGTGATCGGCGTCGTCGCGGTCTCGCTTGGATCGCGCCACGGCTGACGACACGACCGGATCGATGACACACGCTTCCGCGGAGACGTGATCGTCGGCGAGACGACCACCACGTCCAGCCGGTCGCAGCCAGCCCGTCGTCTCGGCAGTGCAGCGCGGGGTGCTCGGGTGCAGGCCCGAGCACCTCAGCGCTGGGCGTCGTGTTGGTCGATCGCCGCGCGGGCGGTGCCCTCGTCGACCACGAGGTCGGAGATGAGCCCGCCCGCCAACGCCCCGAGGAGCGGGGGGACCTTGGCGGCTCCCGCGACCACGCAGATCCGGCGGGAGACGCCGCGCAGCACGTCGAGGTCGGGCCCGGACGCCCGGTTGTTGAATGGGATGTCGCGCCAGGAACCGTCGGCGCGGAAGAACACGGTCGCGACGTCCCCGACCGCGCCGGCGCTCGCGAGCGCCTCGAAGTCGCTGTCGTCGAGGTAACCGCCGACGTACACGTGGCTGGGCACACCCGACAGCTGCGAACCGAGACCGAACAGTGCGACGTCCATGCGGCGCTGGATCTCGAGCACGCGTCGGATGCTGCGCTCCCGCCAGAGGGCGAGCTTGGTCGACGGGTCGTCGAAGAAGGCCGGCACCGCGAACTGCTGCGCGTAGGCCCCGTAGGCGTCCGCGTACCGATGCAGGATCTCGCTCGCGTAGAGGATGCCCGAGGTGCGCGTGTTGGCCGCACCGTTCAGCTGGACGATCTGCGAGTTGTGGGTCCGCTTGGGGGTGAGGTGCCTCGCCACCGCGCTCACGGTCGAGCCCCATGCCAGGCCGAGCGTCATGTTCGAGTCGAACACCGAGCCGAGAAAACGTGCAGCCGAGAGGGCGACCCGCTCCAGGCGGTCGATGTCGCTCGTGTGGTCGGGGACCGGGACGATGTGGGCGGTCACGCCGAAACGGTCGCGGAACTCCGCCTCGAGCCGCGACGGCATGTCGTGCGGGGAGCGCACCTGGATGTCCACGAGCCCGCTTTCCCGCGCATATCCGAGCAGGCGGGACACCGACGACCGGGAGGTGTGGAGCTCCTGGGCGATGGCCTCCATGGTGAGGTCCTGCACGTAATACAGCTGTGCGGCACGGAGCGCCTCGGCCGTCCTGTCCGGCTGGCTGAGCGCGTCTGCGAGCGACATCGGGTCTCCTTGCACGTTTGTTCACTAGGGCTGTTCAGAGTTGCAGCGGGTGTCACGATGTATTCAGTCACATCATTCAGCGGCGCGCAATCCCGGCAGCGTCGCGTACCAACCGCGAAGAAGCGAGGCATCTCATGTCCCTCAAGTCGTCAGCTCCCCGTTCCACCGTCCAGTCCGTCATCGACCGCCCGCAGGCGTCGGTGCTCATCATCGGCGGCGGCATCAACGGCATCGCGACCTTCCGCGACCTCGCGCTCCAGGGTGTCGACGTCACACTCGTGGAACGCAACGACTGGGCCTCCGGCGCCTCCGCCGCGTCGAGCCACATGATCCACGGCGGTATCCGGTACCTCGAGAACGGCGAGTTCCGCCTCGTCCAGGAGTCGGTGCAGGAGCGCAACGGGCTCATCAAGATCGCCCCGCACTACGTGAAGCCGCTCGAGACCACGGTCCCGATCTTCTCGACCTTCTCCGGCATCCTCTCCGCACCGCTGCGCTTCCTCACCCACAAGCAGGGCAAGCCGCAGGAGCGTGGCGCGCTGCTCATCAAGGTCGGCCTCACCGCGTACGACTCCTTCTCCCGCGACGGCGGCAGCGTGCCGCGTCACCGCTTCCACGGCCGCAAGAAGTCCCTCGCCGACCTGCCGAAGATGAACCCGGGCCTCAAGTACACGGCGACCTACTACGACGCCTCCATGCACGACCCGGAGCGCCTCGCACTCGACGTCCTCATGGACGGCCTCGCCGCCGGCCCGCACGCCCGCGCCGTCAACTACGTCGAGGCGGTCGGCATGGGAGCCGACGGCGTCGAGCTCCGCGACACCGTCACCGGCCAGACCTTCACCGTGACGAGCGACGTCGTGGTCAACACCTCCGGCCCCTGGACCGACCTCACGAACGCCGGCCTCGGCGAGCCGACGACCTACATGGGCGGCACGAAGGGCTCGCACATCGTCCTCGACAACCCGGAGCTCTACGCGGCCACCAAGGGGCGCGAGATCTTCTTCGAGCACGAGGACGGCCGCATCGTCCTCATCTACCCGCTCAAGGGCAAGGTCATGGTCGGCACGACCGACATCGACGCCGACCCGAGCACTCCGAGCGTCTGCACCGAGGAGGAGGTCGACTACTTCTTCGACCTCGTGAAGCACGTCTTCCCGACCATCGCGACCTCGCGCGAGCAGATCGTCTACCGGTTCTCCGGCATCCGCCCGCTGCCGAAGCACGACGACGAGGCACCCGGCTTCGTGTCGCGCGACTACCGGATCGAGCGCCGGGCCGCCGCTGCACGTCCGTCCACCACCGTGTTCAGCCTCGTCGGCGGCAAGTGGACCACCTTCCGGGCCCTCGCCGAGCACCTCAGCACGGACGTGCTCAACACCATCGGGGCCCCGCGCCCCGTGGAGACCCTCGGACTCGCGATCGGCGGCGGCGCCGGCTTCCCGCGCACCGACGCCGCGACGCGCACCTGGGTCGCCGCGCACGAGGACGGCACCGGTGCCAAGCGTGCCGAGCAGCTGCTGGGCCGGTACGGCACGAAGGCCGCCGCGCTCCTCGAGCACCTGGCCGAGCATGGTGACGACCGGCTGCAGGGCGCTGCAGACTACAGCGTGCAGGAGCTCGAGTACCTCATCGAGCAGGAGCAGGTCGTGCACCTCTCCGACGTGCTGCACCGCCGCACGAGCCTCGCCTTCACCGGATCGCTCACCGCCGGCCTCGTCGACGAGATCGCCCGCGTCGTCGGCGGTGTCCTCGGGTGGGACGACGCCGAGCGGACCGCGCAGATCACCGCAGCGCTCGACCGCCTGCGCGACGCCCACCAGGTCGACCTCCGGGTCGACGCCGCCAAGGAGGCCCCGGCGTTCTCATAATGCACGAATGTGCAGGCAAGGCCCTTGTCCTGTGCAACAGGAGCTGGCTACCTTACAAGCAACTGGTCAGTGCAACCTCGCCCAGCGGGGGCTCGCGCCTCGGCGTCGGCCCCCACACGGCCACACCTATGAAAGGTCAATGAAGACATGAACCTCGGAACCATCTTCCTCTCCGAGACCGTGGGGACGGCGATGCTCGTCCTCCTCGGTACCGGTGTGGTCGCCACGGCGATCCTCACGAAATCCAAGGGCCTCGGTGGCGGCTGGCTGCTCATCAACTTCGGTTGGGGCCTCGCGGTCTTCGCCGGTGTCACGGTGTCCTACGCCTCCGGCGGACACCTGAACCCCGCCGTCACGATCGGCTTCCTCACCACCGGATCGATCGACTTCGGGACGGCGCTCGTCTACTGGGCGGCGCAGATGGTCGGTGCCTTCATCGGTGCCGTGCTGACGTACTTCGCCTTCAAGCAGCACTTCGACCAGGAGGAGGACCCGGGTAAGAAGCTCGGCGTCTTCTCGACCGGTCCGGAGATCCGCAGCTACGGCTGGAACCTCGTCACCGAGGTCATCGCGACCTTCGTCCTCGTCTTCGTCGTGATGTCCTTCGGCAAGACCGGCCCCGACGCGGTGGTCATCGAGGGCGTCCCCGGGGGACTCGCAGCCCTCGGCGCCCTGCCCGTCGCCCTGCTCGTCGTCGGTATCGGTGCCTCCCTCGGTGGCCCGACCGGCTACGCGATCAACCCGGCACGTGACCTCGGTCCGCGCATCGCCCACGCCCTCCTCCCCATCAAGGGCAAGGGCAAGAGCGACTGGTCCTACGCCTGGGTGCCGGTCGTCGGCCCCCTGCTCGGCGGTGTCCTCGCGGCCCTCGCCTCGATGGTGCTGCTCCCGGCCGTCTGACCTGACGCCGCGGCGGTGACCGGACACGATCACCGCCGCGGCACCCCGGGGTACCGGTTCCGGTGCCTCACCTCGCAACGCACGCAACGAAGGAGTATCCAATGGCGGACTACGTCATCGCAATCGACCAGGGGACGACGAGTTCCCGGGCCATCGTCTTCGACAAGAGCGGATCGATCGTCTCGACGGGCCAGCTCGAGCACGAGCAGATCTTCCCGAAGGCCGGCTGGGTCGAGCACAACCCGAACCAGATCTGGAACAACACCCGCGAGGTCATCGGCCAGGCGCTCAGCAAGGCCAACATCACCCGGCACGCCATCGCGGCCATCGGCATCACGAACCAGCGCGAGACCGCCGTCGTGTGGGACAAGACCACCGGTCAGCCCGTCTACAACGCGATCGTCTGGCAGGACACGCGCACGCAGGACATCGTGAACCGCCTCGCTGCGGACGGTGGCGTCGAGCGCTTCAAGAAGACCGTCGGCCTGCCGCTGGCGACCTACTTCTCCGGTACGAAGATCGTCTGGATCCTCGAGAACGTCGAGGGTGCTCGCGAGAAGGCCGAGGCGGGCGACCTCCTCTTCGGCACGACCGACAGCTGGGTCATCTGGAACCTCACCGGTGGTGTCAACGGCGGCGTGCACGTGACCGACGTCACCAACGCCTCGCGCACGCTCTTCATGGACCTCGAGACCCTGCAGTGGGACGACGAGATCCTCAAGGCGTTCGGGGTCCCGAAGTCGATGCTCCCGGAGATCAAGAGCTCCTCCGAGATCTACGGCCACGCGTCCGACGACAGCCTCCTCCGCGAGACGCCGATCGCCGGCATCCTCGGTGACCAGCAGGCGGCGACCTTCGGTCAGGCGGCGTTCCAGCAGGGCGAGGCCAAGAACACCTACGGCACCGGTAACTTCATCATCTTCAACACCGGTGAGGAGATCGTCCACTCCGAGAACGGTCTGCTGACGACGCTCGGCTACAAGCTCGGCGACGCGAAGCCGCACTACGCGCTCGAGGGTTCGATCGCCGTGACCGGTTCGCTCGTCCAGTGGCTGCGCGACAACCTCGGCATGTTCTCCTCCGCTCCCGAGGTCGAGGCGCTCGCCAAGACCGTCGAGGACAACGGTGGCGCGTACTTCGTGCCGGCGTTCTCCGGGCTGTTCGCGCCGTACTGGCGTCCGGACGCCCGCGGTGCGCTCGTCGGGCTCACCCGCTACGTGAACAAGGGCCACATCGCCCGGGCCGCCCTCGAGTCGACCGCATTCCAGACGGCCGAGGTCATCGACGCCGTCAACGCCGACTCGGGTGTCCCGCTGACGGAGCTCAAGGTCGACGGCGGCATGACCGCCAACGACACACTCATGCAGTTCCAGGCCGACATCCTCGGCGTCCCGGTCATCCGACCGGTCGTCGCCGAGACCACGGCGCTCGGCGCGGCCTACGCGGCCGGTCTCGCCGTCGGCTTCTGGTCCGACCTCGACGACCTCGCGAAGAACTGGCAGGAGGACAAGCGCTGGGAGCCCAACATGGACTCCGCAGAGCGCGACCGCCTCTACCGCAACTGGAAGAAGGCCGTCACGAAGACCTTCGACTGGGTCGACGACGACGTGCAGTAGTCCCGACCGACCGGAACGGCCCGTCCTCCTCGCGGAGGGCGGGCCGTTCTGTCGTTCCTCCTCGTGCCGCTCCCCGCAGGGTGCACCTGCGCACAACTCCTGCAGCTTGAGGACCGACTCGGGAGCAACCGCGCCATTCCGCCTGCCCGCGCCGTCCGGGCCGGTCGGGCGCAGGAGTTCTGCGCGAACTCGGCGCCTCCCGCGAGACTCGCTCCGACCCCCATCTCGTCGAGACTGGTGTCCCACATGCGCATAACTCCTGCTCGTCGCTGCTGTGGCGCCTCGCTGGGGTCGATCCTGAGCGTTGGCCAGCGGCCAGCAGGAGTTGTGAACCGCGCGCGACGGTGACGCCCCGACCGTGACCCTCCTCCACAGCGTTCCCGCAGTCGTCGACCGCCGACGACGCAGCCGCGTGGGACCGCCCGCTCGATCGGTGCCCCGAACCTCGATGGATGGACAGTGCAGCTTCTGGTCACACGATCCTCGCCCGCTCGACGCTTCTCGAGGAAGGGATGCGACCGCGTGAGATCACCCAGGCGGTGCGTGACGGAACGATCGTTCGCGTGCGGCGCGATCGATACGCGCTCCCCGGAGTGCATGATGACATCCGTGCCGCAGTGCGCATCGGAGGGAGGCGGGCATGCCTGTCCACCCTGGCCGCCCGTGGAGTATTCGTGTTCGACGCCACTCGGGTCCATGTGCATGTGGACCGCAGCGCCTCACGACTTCGTGGACCGCGGGCGGAGGACCGTCGGCTGGCTACCAGCGATCGACGGGAGTTCACCCTGCACTGGCGACCGCTTGACCAGCCGTGCGGCACGTTCGACTGCGACGTGTCGATCATCGACGCACTGGCCCAGTCCATTCGGTGCCAGGTGCCGCGCATGGCACTCGCGACGCTCGACAGCGCGGTCCACCTCGGGTTGGTCGATGAGCCCGACCTCAGACGAGTCTTCGCCCTGGTGCCCGAACGCTTTCGTGCGCTCATGGCGTTGATCGATGGACGTGCCGAGTCAGGTCCGGAGACACTCCTGCGCTTGATCGTCCGCAGCCTCGGTCTGCCGTATGAAGTGCAGCCCCGTCTGGCGGAGGGTGGACGCGGTGATCTCCTGGTGGCTGAGTCGTTGTTGATCGAGGTCGACAGTCGAGCCCATCATGAAGGGTGGTCGCACGCCGTCTCAGACCGCACCCGCGACCTCAGAGCCGCCTCGCGCGGGCTGATGACGTTGCGACCGCTCTACCAGCATGTGGTGCATGAGCCCGGGCTCGTCGCGGCAGCGATCACCGGTCTGATCGGGGACGTGCGCACCACTCCTGCTCACCGCGCGGGTACTCCGCGGGCCGCGCGGTGAATGCGGTGACTGTGGGCTTGCAGACAGTGACGAGCAGGAGTTGCGAACGGGGGGGGGGGGCGGCGGGATCAGGCGGGGCGGAGGAGTCCGACGCGGTCGTAGACCTCGGCGAGGGTCTGCTCGGCGACCTCGGTCGCGCGCGCGGCGTTGACCGCGAGCAGGCGGTCGAGCTCGGCGGGGTCGTCGAGGAGCTCGAGCGCGCGCGCACGGACCGGCTCGAGTTCACCCACGACGACCTCGGCGAGGCCCTTCTTGAGGTCGCCGTAGCCACGACCCTCGAACTCGCCGACGACGGCCTCGATGGGGGAGCCGGTGATCGCGGAGTAGATGCTCAGTAGGTTCGAGACACCGGGCTTCTCCTGGGTGTCGAAGGCGATGACGCCGTCGTTGTCGGTGACGGCGCGCATGATCTTCTTCTGCGTGACCTTCGGTTCGTCGAGCAACCAGATGATGCCGGCCGGGGTCTCGGCGGACTTCGACATCTTCGACGTCGGGTTCTGGAGGTCGTAGATGCGTGCGGAGTCCTTCTGGATCTGCGCCTTCGGGACGACGAAGGTGTCGCCGAAGCGGGCGTTGAACCGCTCGGCGAGGTCGCGCGTGAGTTCGATGTGCTGCCGCTGGTCGTCGCCGACCGGCACGATGTCGGTCTGGTAGAGCAGGATGTCGGCAGCCATGAGGATCGGGTAGGCGAAGAGCCCGACCGAGGAGGCGTCACGCCCGTGCTTGGCCGACTTGTCCTTGAACTGCGTCATGCGCGCGGCCTCGCCCATGCCGGTGATCGTGTTGAGCACCCAAGCGAGCTGTGCGTGCGCCGGGACGTGCGACTGGACGTACAGGGTCGACGCCGAGGGGTCGATGCCTGCGGCGATGTACTGAGCGGCCGTGCGACGGGTCTTCTCGCGGAGCTCGGCGGGGTCCTGCGGCACCGTGATCGCGTGCAGGTCGACGATGCTGAAGAAGGCGTCGTGCTCCTGCTGCATCTGCTTCCACTGCAGGAGGGCGCCGATGTAGTTGCCGAGGTGGAGCGAGTCGGCGGAGGGCTGCATGCCGGAGTACAGGCGTGGCTTGGTCATGTGGGTTCTCGCAGAGGGATCAGCGGCCGAAGTCGGGCGCGGGTGGTCTGGTGGTGGGGTGCCGGTGGTCAGACGGCGTAGTCGACGACGACGGGGGCGTGATCGGACCATCGCTGGTCGTATGCCGCGGCCCGGTCGATCGTGTAGCCGGACGCGAGTGCCGCGAGCTCGGGAGTGGCGAGCTGGTAGTCGATGCGCCATCCGGTGTCGGTGTCGAAGGCCTGGCCGCGCTGGGACCACCAGGTGTACGGACCGGGGACCTGGCCGGCGGACTGGCGCCCGATGTCGACCCAGCCGAGGCCGGTGCCGGTCACGCCGTCGACGCCCGTCACGGTCTCGCCCGCCGGGCCGAGGTAGCGGTCGAAGTAGGACCGCTCGGCAGGCAGGAAGCCGGCACGCTTGACGTTGCCCTTCCAGTTCTTGATGTCGAGCTCGGTGTGGCCGACGTTGAGGTCGCCGACGACGAGGGACAGCGGGTTGTGCTCGCGCAGCGCGGGCAGCCGCTCGAGCATCGCCTCGAGGAAGCGGAACTTCTCGACCTGCTTCGGGGTGTCGACCTCGCCGGAGTGCACGTAGGTGCTCACGACCGTGACGAGGGTGCCGTCGATGTCGAAGTCGGCCTCGATCCAACGACCCGCGCTGTCGAAGTCGTCGGCTCCGAGCGCGACGCGGTGGATGCCCGCCGAGCGACGGCTGACGATCGCGACGCCCGCGCGCCCCTTGGCGGTCGCGGCATCGTGCAGGATGTTCCACCCCGGGCCGAAGAGCGTCTCGAGGTCGCTCGTCGCGGCGCGGACCTCCTGGAGGGCGAGGATGTCGACCCCGCGGTTCTCGAGCCAGTCGCCCATCCCCTTGCGGAAGGCCGCGCGGACTCCGTTGACGTTGACACTGGCGATGCGGAGGGGTGCAGACATGCCTCCAGCTTAGTCGCGGGGGCCGACAACGCCCTGGCCCCGGCGTCCGCCCGGGCGTCGGCGATGGGGCGGGTCCGACGCGTCCGATGCTGGCGACTCGGGGGCTTCCCCGTGCTGTCGGATGAGCTCGGCCGAGGCCTCCTCGGCGTGCCGGACGCGCCGGCGGGCGAACCAGACCGCCGGACCCTTGGCGCGCCGGAGGGACTCGCGAGCCTCCCGCAGTTCCGCTTCGGCGATCAGTCGTCTGGCCGCCAGCTCTTCGGCCGCCTGCTCCTCAGGCGTCGTCGTGCGCACACTGATGCCCTGGTCGTCGAGCCCCACGGCGATCCAGGCGGCGGAGGCGAGGACGACGCGGCTCACGAGGTTGAACCACAGCATGAGGCCGATGAACACCGCGAAGGTCGCGAGCAGCGGGTTCCGGGAGGCTCCGGCGATCACCGCACTGCTGGCGACGCTCAGGAGCGAGAGCACCAGACTGCCGAGGAGCGCGCCGCCGAAGAGGTTGCGCCACGGGATCCGGATCCGGCTGAGCACGCGGTACATGGCGCCGAGTGTGACGAGGTTCACGACGACCGCGACGACCAGCCCGACGACCCGGCTGCCGACGGTCACCCAGAAGGTGCCCTCCAAGCCGACGAGCGACAGCAGCCAGCTGAGTGCCTGGGTGCTGGCGACCGACAGCGTCGCGGAGACGAGGAGGAGGACGCCGAAGGCGAGTGCCAGGACGAGGTCGACGACCTTCAGCAGGAAGAAGCTCGCGGCGACCTTCGGGAGCGCGAAGATCGACCTGACCGCCTGCCGCGTGTAGTAGAGCCAACCGATCGCCGTCCAGATGAGACCGACGGCGGCGATGACCCCGGTCCACCCGAGCAGGGAGGCACTCGACAACTGCTCCTCGGCGATGATGCCTTCGCCGTCGGTGCCGATGAGGCCGGGGACGGCGCGGTTGATGATCTCCACCAGCGCTTGGAAGACCTCGGCGTTGTTGCCGAGCCAGATGCCGGTGATGGCGAATCCGACGTAGACCGCGGCGAACACGGCGAAGACGGCCTGGAAGCTGATCCCGGCGGCCAGGAGGTTGCCGTCCATGGCGAGATACCGATGGATGACGCGATAGGGCTTCAGCCGCATGACCCACGTCGTGGCGCGCTCCGCTCTCGCCGCGCGGGGCGCGAGTCGCCGGATGAACGGGTTCTCGCTGTTCTGGATCCATTGGAACACCAGTGGAGGTGGCGTCTGCTGGAGCCGCACCCTGGGCGTGGTATCGACGTCCGGCGCGTCGGCGGAATCCTTCCTCGGCGCACGCGGATTGGTCACCGGACCAGCCTACAAGCGGGCCGGACCGGGGGAGAGGCGGTGCACTAGGGTCGAACCATGCGCGAGGCGGAGGGGCAACGCACGTTCACCGGCACCGGCGTCGGACGCGGCGTCGTCGCCGGTCCCGTGCTCCGCATGCCGGAGCCGCTGCCCGAACCGAGTGCCGACCCGTTCGGCGGGGACGTCGCGCTCGAACAAGCCAGGGCCGTCGCGGCGCTCAGCGCGACGCGGGCCGACCTCGAGGAGCGGGCTCGACGAGCCGGCGGACATGCGCAGGACGTGCTTGAAGCGCAGGCGGTCATGGCGGACGACCCTGCGCTCGCAGAGGACGTCGCCACGCGCATCGCGGCGGGGCGTTCCGCGGAGCGCGCCGTGTTCGAGGCCCTGGCGACGGTCCAGCAGGTCCTCTTCAACCTGGGGGAGCCGATGGCGGCGCGCGCGACCGACGTCGGCGACGTCTCGCAACGGGTCATCGCGCGGTTGCTCGGCCGACCTGTCCCCGGCCCACCCGAGTCGGACGAGCCGTTCGTCCTCGTCGCTGCGGACCTCGCTCCGGCGGACGCCGCGCTCCTCGACCTCGATCGGGTGCTGGCACTCGTGACGAGTGGCGGCTCGGCGACCTCGCACACGGCCATCCTCGCGCGCGAGCAGTCGCTCATCGCCGTCGTGGGCGTCGCCGGAGCCGAGCAGTTCGAGGACGGCGAGATCGTCCTCGTCGACGCCGGAGCCGGGGTCGTCACCGGGTCGCCGACGAAGCGCGAGGTGCGGTCAGCCAGGTCCACCGCGGCCGAGCGCGTGCGGGTCTCACCGCGGTCGCCGGGCGAACTCGCCGACGGCACCCCGGTGCCCCTGCTCGCGAACCTCGGGTCCGTCGCCGGTGCGGCCGGTGCGCTGGCCCTCGGAGCCGAGGGGGTCGGGCTGTTCCGCACCGAGCTCCTCTTCCTGGACCGCGCGGAGGCGCCTGGCGTCGCCGAGCAGGCTGACCGCTACGGCGAGTTGCTCGCGGCGTTCCCGGGGAAGCGCGTCGTCGTCCGGGTGTTCGACGCCGGAGCCGACAAGCCGCTCGCCTTCCTCCGACCGGACGAGGCCGAGCCCAACCCGGCGCTCGGGGTGCGGGGCATCCGGGCCCTCCGCGCTCGTGACGAGGTGCTCCGAGACCAGCTCACGGCGCTCGCGCTCGCGCAGGACGCCCACGAGGCGGACCTCTGGGTGATGGCCCCGATGATCGCCGACCTGCCCGAGGCCGCGGCGTTCGTGACCTTCGCCAAGCGGCTCGGCCTGCGGACGGTCGGGACGATGATCGAGGTGCCGTCGAGTGCGCTGCTCGCCGCGCAGATCCTCGGGGTCGCGGACTTCGTGAGCATCGGGACCAACGACCTGACGCAGTACACGCTCGCGGCGGACCGTCTCCTCGGGCCGCTCGGCTCGTATCAGGACCCGTGGCACCCGGCCGTGCTGCGGCTCGTCAAGCTGGTCGGCGACGCCGGGCTCGCCTCCGGGCGCTCGATCGGCGTCTGCGGGGAAGCCGCAGCGGATCCGGCCCTCGCGGTCGTGCTCGTCGGCCTCGGGGCGACGAGTCTCTCGGTCACCCCGGCCGCGCTCGGCGACGTTCGGAGCGAGCTGCGCCGGTACACGCTCGAGGCGGCCCGTGCCATGGCGATGGACGCCCTGAGCGCCGCGTCACCTGCTGAGGCCAGAGCTGCGGCGCTGGCCTGACGTCGCCCGACGCAGGGGTCGTCCCGCACGAACGCGTCCGGCCCAGCGCAGTGCGCTGGGCCGGACGGACGAACCGGGTGTGGGCTAGGAGACCTTGCCGGAGATCATCGCCTGCTTGACCTCGGCGATCGCCTGCGTGACCTGGATGCCGCGGGGGCACGCCTCGGTGCAGTTGAAGGTGGTGCGGCAGCGCCACACGCCCTCCTGGTCGTTGAGGATGTCCAGACGGACCTGCGAGGCGTCGTCGCGGGAGTCGAAGATGAAGCGGTGCGCGTTCACGATCGCCGCCGGGCCGAAGTACTGACCGTCGGTCCAGAAGACCGGGCACGATGAGGTGCACGCGGCGCACAGGATGCACTTCGTGGTGTCGTCGAAGCGGGCGCGCTCGGCGACCGACTGCACGCGCTCCTTGTTCTTCTCCGCGGGCTTGCCCGGCATGAGGAACGGCTGCACTTCGCGGAACGACGCGAAGAAGGGGTCCATGTCGACGACGAGGTCCTTCTCGAGCGGCAGACCCTTGATCGCCTCGACGTAGATCGGCTTCGAGATGTCGAGGTCCTTGATGAGCGTCTTGCAGGCGAGGCGGTTCCGACCGTTGATCCGCATGGCATCGGAGCCGCAGATGCCGTGCGCGCAGGAGCGACGGAACGTGAGGGTCCCGTCCTGCTCCCACTTGATCTTGTGGAGCGCGTCCAGGATGCGGTCCGTCGGGAACATCTCGACGTCGAAGTCCTCCCAGCGCGGCTCGGCGTCCACGTCCGGGTCGAACCGACGGATGATCAGGGTGACCGTGAAGGACTGGATCTCCTCCGGTGCTGCGGCCGGCGGGTTCTCGAGCGTTGCAGTGCTCATCGCTAGTACTTCCTCTCCATCGGCTGGTACCGCGTGATGACCACGGGCTTCCAGTCGAGCCGGATGTGGTCGGCCGCGTCGGACGAGTGCGGGTCGCCGGACAGGTACGCCATCGTGTGCTTCATGTAGTTCTCGTCGTCGCGCTTCGGGTAGTCGTCGCGCATGTGACCACCACGGCTCTCCTGACGGTTGCGAGCGGAGTAGACGACGACCTCGGCGAGGTCGAGCAGGAAGCCCAGCTCGATCGCCTCGAGGAGGTCGGTGTTGAAGCGCTTGCCCTTGTCCTGGACGGCGATGTTCTGGTACCGCTCGCGCAGGTTGTGGATGGTGGCGGTGACACCGGCGAGGGACTCGTCGGTCCGGAACACCTGGGCGTTGCGGTCCATCTCCTCCTGCAGCTCCTTGCGGATCGTGGAGATCCGCTCGGTGCCGTTGGAGTTCCGCATCTGCTCGATGAGGCCGGAGACGAAGCCGGCGGGGTTCTCGGGCAGCGGCGTGAAGTCGACGCCCTGGACGTACTCGACGGCGTTGTTGCCGGCGCGCTTGCCGAACACGTTGATGTCGAGGAGCGAGTTCGTGCCGAGTCGGTTCGAGCCGTGGACGGACACGCACGCGCACTCGCCGGCCGCGTACAGGCCGGGGACGACGGTGTTGTTGTCGCTCAGGACCTCGGCCTTGACGTTCGTCGGGATGCCGCCCATGGCGTAGTGCGCCGTCGGCATGACCGGGACGGGCTCCGTCACCGGGTCGACGCCGAGGTAGGTGCGCGCGAACTCGGTGATGTCGGGCAGCTTGGTCTCGAGGACCTCGGCACCGAGGTGGGTGCAGTCGAGGTAGACGTAGTCCTTGTTCGGTCCGGCACCGCGGCCTTCCGCGACCTCCTGGACCATGCAGCGCGCGACGATGTCTCGCGGAGCGAGGTCCTTGATGGTCGGGGCGTACCGCTCCATGAAGCGTTCACCGCTCGCGTTGCGGAGGATCGCACCCTCGCCTCGGGCTCCCTCGGTGAGGAGGATGCCGAGACCGGCGAGGCCGGTGGGGTGGAACTGGAAGAACTCCATGTCCTCGAGCGGGAGGCCCTTGCGCCAGATGATCCCGACGCCGTCGCCCGTGAGGGTGTGGGCGTTCGAGGTCGTCTTGTAGATCTTGCCGAAGCCACCGGTGGCGAAGATGACCGCCTTCGCCTGGAAGACGTGGATCTCGCCGGTGGAGAGCTCGTACGCGACCACACCGGACGGCTTGTCGACACCGTCGACGTTCGTCATGATCAGGTCGAGTGCGTAGTACTCGTTGAAGAAGTTGATGCCGAGGCGGACGCAGTTCTGGAACAGCGTCTGCAGGATCATGTGGCCCGTGCGGTCGGCCGCGTAGCAGGCGCGGCGGACCGGCGCCTTGCCGTGGTCGCGGGTGTGGCCGCCGAAGCGACGCTGGTCGATCTTGCCCTCGGGGGTGCGGTTGAACGGCAGACCCATGTTCTCGAGGTCGATGACCGCGTCGATGGCCTCCTTCGCGAGGATCTCCGCAGCATCCTGGTCGACGAGGTAGTCGCCGCCCTTGATGGTGTCGAAGGTGTGCCACTCCCAGCTGTCCTCCTCGACGTTCGCGAGCGCAGCGGCCATACCGCCCTGCGCCGCTCCCGTGTGGGACCGCGTCGGGTAGAGCTTGGAGATGACGGCCGTCTTCGCTCCGGGGCCGGCCTCGATCGCGGCGCGCATGCCGGCACCGCCGGCACCGACGATCACGATGTCGAACTGGTGGTAGTGGATGCCGTCGATGACGGTGGACTCGGTGGTTTCTGTAGTCACGGTTTCCGTTGCTCGGTCTCGGTTGCTCAGTTGGCGGGGCAGAACGACGCGAGCAGGTCTGCAGGTGCGCCGGCGGGGCACGGGTCGAAGGTGAAGACGACCAGGGTCCCGAGGATGATGAGGATGGTGACGGCGGCGAGGATCGCGACCTTGAGGACACCGCGGATCGTGCGACCCGTGGCGTAGTCGTTGACGATGGTGCGCATGCCGTTGCCGCCGTGGATCAGTGCGAGCCACAGCATGGCGACGTCCCACCACTGCCAGAAGGGGTTCGACAGCTTGCCGCCGACGAAGGCGAAGTCGATGGCCTTGATGCCGTCGCCCACCATGAGGTTGACGAATAGGTGGCCGAAGATGAGGACCAGCAGGATCACGCCGGAGACGCGCATGTAGATCCAGCCCCACTTCTCCCAGTTGACGCCCTTGCGGCGCGCGGGACGAGCGGGGGTGCGGGGAGCGGCGATCGTCGTCATCAGTGGCCCATCTCGCTGAACACGTTGATCAGGTGGCGCGGCGTGAAGCCCAGCATCGTCACGACCCAGAGACCGATGACGATCCAGAACATGGGCCGCTGGTACTTGGTGCCCTTCGACCAGAAGTCGATGAGGATGATGCGGATGCCGTTGTACGCGTGATAGGCGATGGCGGCGACGAGCGCGACCTCACCGAGCCCCATGATGGGGTTCTTGTACGTGCCGATGACCGCGTTGTACGCCTCGGGGGAGACCCGCACCAGCGCGGTGTCGAGGACGTGCACGAGGAGGAAGAAGAAGATGGCGACGCCGGTGATCCGGTGGAGCACCCACGACCACATGCCCTCACGGCCCCGGTACAGGGTGCCGGCCGGGCGTTTGGATGTCGTGGATTCCAACGGTGACGTTCGCGTGAGACTCGCGGTCACGAGGTCCTCCCTGATAGTCGCTATCTGCGGCAGATCGTTCTGCCGTGCGGGGGTTGTTGCCTGCCGTGCGTCGAATCGGCGCGCTGGACCAAGTGTAGGCGTGGGATGCGCGGTCCCGCCGCTAAGGCTGGCCTAACTGTCTCGACGTCGAGAGAGGCCGGACACCTGCGCGACGACCGGGTGACACCGGCTGTTCACAACCAGTTCCGACGCTTGAACACCTTGTAGAGGATGACGCTCGTGGTGGCCATGAGCGCGAGCGCCATCGGGTAGCCGAACCACCACGACAACTCCGGCATGTGGGTGAAGTTCATGCCGTAGATCCCGGCGATGAGACTCGGGCCGAACAGGATGGCGGCCCAGGAGGAGATCTTCTTCACCTCGTCGCCCTGTTTGAGGCTCGCCTCGGTCATCTTCGCCATCTCCTCGTTCTGGCGTTGACCGACGAGGGTGCTGTTCACGGTCAGGATGTCGCGCAACAGCTCCCGGTAGGCGTCGATCCGCTGGTTGACGCTCGTGAGGTGGTCGGCGACGTCGCGGAGGCCGCGTTGCAGCTCGTCGGCGACGCCATACTTCGCGCTGCCCTGCTCGAGCGACAGCATCACATCGCTGAGCGGGTGCGTCGCCCGCTCGAAGGCGATGACCTCGCGGGAGAGCTGGTAGATACGCCGGGACACCTGGGATTCGCCGACGAAGACCTGCTCCTCGATCTCGTCGATGTCGTTCGAGAGCCCGGCGACGACCGGACCGTAGCCGTCGACGACGGCGTCGATGATGGCGTACAGGATCGCCTGCGGACCGTAGGCGAGGAGTTCGTGCTCCTGCTCCATCCGCGCCCGCACGTGCGACAGGTCGGGGGATTCGGCGTGCCGGAGGGTGATGACGAAGTTCGGGCCGACGAAGACGTGCAGCTCGCCGAACTCGACGGTCTCGGTCTCGTCGACGTAGTTCGCGGCCCGGAGGACGACGAACAGGACGTCGTCGTACCGCTCGATCTTCGGCCGCTGGTGCGCGGTGATGGCGTCTTCGACGGCGAGCGGGTGCAGGCCGAACTCCGCGGCCAGGACGCCGAGCTCACCGGCATCGGGCCGGTAGAGGCCGATCCACGCGACGCCGTCCGGGGTCTCGTGGAGCGCGCGGAAAGTGTCCTCGAGCGAGGTGAGCGTCGAGCTGCGGGAGCCGTGCCGGTAGATGCAGGCGTTGACGATGCTGTTTCGTCCGTCGAGGTCGGCTGCATCAGGCGGACCGACGGGGGCCGGGGGAGCCTGCTTGCTGCCGAAGGACGGGATCGGGATCCCGAGGACGTTGCGTCCAGCCATGCTCGTACCGTTCTTTCTCGTGCTCGATCTGGCGCTCATCGTAAACCCGTCAGATGACGCTTCCGTGCCGTCGTCCTCAGCCTGGACCCTGGCGGTACGCTCGGGGGATGACCACGCCCCTCGAACGCTTCTACGCAGTGATCCCGGCCGGCGGCATCGGCAGTCGTCTCTGGCCGCTCTCGCGAGCCGACGCCCCCAAGTTCCTGCACGACCTCACCGGTTCCGGCAGCACGCTGTTGCGTGCCACCTGGGACCGCCTCGCGCCGATCGCCGGCGACCAGCGCATCATGGTCGTGACCGGGCGTGCGCACCGCGCTGCCGTCGAACAGCAGCTGCCCGACCTCGCCGACGCCAACGTGGTCCTCGAGAGCGAGCCGCGCGACTCGACCGCAGCGATCGGGCTCGCCGCAGCGATCCTCGTCCGCCGCGAACCCGACGTCATCGTCGGCTCGTTCGCCGCCGACCACGTGATCCGCGGAGACCGCCTGTTCCGCGCCGCGGTCGCCCAGGCCGTCACTGCGGCCGAGGAGCGCTACATCGTCACGATCGGCATCCAGCCCACGGAGCCCGCCATCGGGTTCGGCTACATCAAGAGCGCCCGCGACCTCGGCATCCGCGGGGCCGAAGGGGTCATGCTGGTCGACTCCTTCGTCGAGAAGCCCGACCTCGTCACGGCCAAGCGCTACGTCTCGAGCGGCGAGCACCTCTGGAACGCCGGGATGTTCATCTCGCGGGCCGACGTCCTCCTCGAGGAGATCGGTCGGCAGAAGCCCGAACTCCTGGCGGGCCTCCTCGAACTCGCCGAGGTCTGGGACGACGCCGCGGCTCGCGGCCCGGTCGTCGACCGCGTCTGGCCGGCGCTCGAGAAGATCGCGATCGACTACTCCGTGGCGGAGCCCGCCGCGGCCGCCGGTCGCATGGCCGTCGTGCCGGCGCACTTCGACTGGGACGACGTGGGGGACTTCGCCTCGCTCGCCAAGCTCAACTCCGGTGGGCGCAAGTCCGACCTCGCCATCCTCGGCGAGAACGCGCGGGTGCTGTCGGACGCCTCCAGTGGCATCGTCGTCAGCCAGACCGGTCGGGTCATCAGCCTCATCGGCGTGCAGGACATCGTCGTCGTCGACACCCCGGACGCCCTGCTCGTCACCACGAGCGCCAATGCGCAGCGGGTGAAGAGCGTCGTCGACGCCCTCAAGCTGTCCGGTCGCGACGACGTCCTCTGATCGGCGACCGACGGTGACCGCGCTGCGCGAGCTGCTCCTGCAGGCGGGCGCGCGTCTCCAAGCCGCAGGCGTGCGTGACGAGGCCCTGGCGGAGGTCTACACGCCGCGCGGACTCCCGCTCGTGAAGCGGGCGCCCGCGCTGCGGCCGATCGGTCGGGCATGGCGCCTCGGGGTCGTCCTACTCTCGGCCGACGGTCGCCTCTTCACCGCGGCGGAGTCCACTCGGGCGGTGGAGCCGAAGTGGTTCAACCACCGCTCCTCGGAGGTCGAGCACCGTCGGATCGCGCAGCAGGCGGCCCATCGCGGTCCGTTCGCCGAGGGCGACGTCGTGAACTTCGAGGTCGTCGAGCTCGCGCTGGACGAGGGGTCACTCCGGGAGGGGTCGGGTCCGCTGCGACTCGTCGACGATACGGTCATGCTCCGCTGGGCCGGGCACGACCTCGGGCTCACCCCGCTCGACGCCTACCTCGACGACCGCGTCGCGCTCCTCATCGGCGAGTGACCCGTTCGTTCGCCCATCTTCGGGCGAGCGGGCTCTGATTCGCCCAAGAATGGGCGGACGAACGGGCGATCAGACCGCGGGGCCGAACCACTCCGTGTAGAGCCGCCAGAAGTTGCGGTTGCCGTAGGCACTGCAGGCGTCGCCCGTTCCCGAGACGTTCGCGAGGGCTGCCGCGTTCGGTTGGTACGGCGTGTAGAGGTAGAGGTTCGCCGTCGCCTGGTTGCGGATGTCGACCTGGGTGCCGCCGCAGGCCGCGTCGGGGCTGTACTGGATGTAGACCGATCCCAGGTGATACGCCCGCTGGTAGGACTCACCCGGCACGTTGAGCGGGTACAGCGTGTACTGCCGGAACTGCCATGCGGAACGGTAGACCTGGTTCTGGAACCCGAAGTAGTCCGCGTCGCAGCTTGCGCTGAAGTTCGGGCCGGTGTCGGGGCAGCCCCAGCCCATGGCGCGCGCGTAGCCGTACTCGCTCGGCCCGGTGATGAGCGACTGCTCCTTCTGCATGAGGACGAGCAGCACCTTGGGGTTGATCCCGCACGCGTGCGCGACCTTCGCGACGATCCTCGCCGCCGACTCGTTCACGGCGCCGCGGTAGGCCTCGCAGTGTCCGGGCTCGGCCGCCGGGACGGACTCGGTGCTGGCACGGAAGTCCGCCAGGCACGGCACGCCGTCTTTCGGGGTACAGGGCTGGGAGGCGAAGAACGCCTGGACGTCAGCCTCGCTCATGGCGTTCGCGTCGTAGAAGTTCGCGTCGCTGATGATCTCGCCCGGGTCGAAGTCCGTGCCGCGGACCGTGGGCGGCGCCGGCTGGGCAGGCTTGGTGGGAGCCGGCGTCGCTGGCTTCGTCGGCTTCGGGGTCGCCGTCGAGGGCGTGGCCGGCGAAGGACTCGGGGTGGGCGTCGGCGTCGTCTGCGTCCGGCTCAGCTGCGAGCTCGCAGCTGCCGCGGTCGCCGGCGTGGTCGGCAGTGCGCCGAGTGCGACGAGCGCACCGATACCGAGCGCGGCGAGCAGCGAGGCCGCGGTCGATCGATGCGCACGGCGACGCCGCGCGGGCGAGGGGACCGACGGAGCACGCATGACGACCAGCCTAATCGGGACCGGTGACGTGCAGGGCTTGCGGCTGCCGACAACCGACGGATAGCCTGAGATCACTGTGAAGAACTGAGCGAATCGACGTCCCGCGCCTGCGGCAGATCATCACGAACGTGATGTGCCCGGCGGGAATCCATCGAGGTACGCCAGACGCTTCCAGGTCCGCCCAGGAGTTCGAGCCCAGCGCTCACTCCTGACGTGTCGGACGACGGCCGTGCGCGGCGTGCCCCATCTCGAAAGGGGCCTCCATGCGAGCACCCATGACCCACGCAACACCAGTCCACCGTCTCACCGCTTCGAGGTTCGGGCGATCCATCGACATCCAGCAGCTCCGCGCCGACGGCGTCACCCGCTCCTACGGCGACCGCGTCGTGTTGCGCGACGTCGACCTCGTCGTGTCGGCCGGGGATCGTCTCGGCCTGATCGGCGAGAACGGCGCGGGGAAGTCCACGCTGCTGCGCATCCTCGCCGGGATCGACGAGCCGGACGACGGCGAGGTCGTCCGCCCGGTGCGCACCGGCATCCTCGTGCAGGAACTCGAACTCCCGGAGGACACGACGGTCGGCGAGTTGCTGGAGCAGGCGCTCGGCGAGGTCCGGGCCGTCGAGCAGGAGCTCGAGACGTCGGCGGCGGCACTCGGTGAGACGGGTTCCGCCGGTGACGGTTCCGCCGAGCAGCGGTACGCCGCCGCGCTCGATGCGGCTGAACGCGCCGACGTCTGGACGGCGGACGCCCGGTTGGACGCGGTCGTCGACGGCCTCGGCATCGCCGCGATCGAACGGACGCGACGACTCGGTGAGGTGAGCGGGGGACAGCGATCCCGCTTCGTTCTCGCCGCGCTCCTCGTCGCCAGACCGACCGCACTGCTGCTCGACGAGCCGACGAACCATCTGGACGACGAGGCGGTCGCCTTCCTCCGCGGCCACCTGTCGGAGTGGCCGGGTCCGGTGCTCTTCGCGAGCCATGACCGCGCCTTCCTCGACGAGGTGGCGACGGGGCTCGTCGACATCGATCCGTCCCGTCCCGTCCCCGTCGGCGAGGCGTCACCCGTCGTGGAGTTCGGCGGGCCGTTCAGCGAGTACCTCGGCTGGAAGGCAGCGGAACTCGATCGCTGGTCGGCGCGCTATGAAGAGGAGCAGGCCGAACTGCGCCGCCTCGCGTCCGCGGTGCACGACGTCGCACCGCGGATCAACCACGATCGGGGCATCCGCGACAACAACCGCATGGCCTTCGGCATGCGCGGCGACCGCGTCGAGCAGCAGATCAGTCGGCGGGTGCGGAACGCGCAGCTCCGGCTCGAGGTCCTGGAACGGGAGCAGGTGCGGCGCCCGCCTCGCCAACTCTCGTTCGCAGGGATCCCGAGCGGATCGACGGTCCTCGACGAGGGGGAGCAGCTGCTCGACCTCGCCGACGCCCGCGTGGACGGCCGGCTGCACCTCGAACGCCTGCAGCTGGCGCCCCGGTCGCGGGTGCTGGTCACCGGGGCGAACGGTTCGGGGAAGTCGACGCTCCTGGCGGTGCTCGCCGGGTCGCTGCGCCTCGATGCGGGGACCGTCCTCCGGCGGAAGGGGCTCCGCGTGGGGCTCCTCGAGCAGGACGTCGCGTTCCCGGATGCGGAGCGATCGCCTCGGGAGGTCTACGACCGGACGCTCGGCGAGGCGCGTGCAGCGCGCACCCCGCTCGCGGGTCTCGGGCTCCTGCCGCTTCGCGACCTCGACCGCCCGATCGGCCAGCTCTCCGTCGGGCAGCAGCGCCGTCTGGCCCTGGCGCTGATCATCGCGAGGCCTCCGCACCTGTTCCTCCTGGACGAGCCGACGAACCACCTGTCGCTCGCGCTTGCGACGGAGCTCGAGGACGCCCTCGGCGACTACCCGGGGGCGGTCGTCATCGCGAGCCACGACCGGTGGCTCCGTCGGCGCTGGAGCGGCGACAGCCTGATGCTGGACCGCCGCTGACCGGGATCCCGGTCGGTTCGGCCTGGGCACCGAGCCGCGCTCGGTGCCCAGGTGGGAACCGCAGCTACCCGGAGCGCAAGGCGCCCGTCGGCGGGGTCGCTCCGCGCTCACGTGCGCAGCATTACGGCGCGGCGCTGCGCGTCTGCGCATCCGCGTGTTTCCGGCGCATGACGCCGGTGCCACCGTTCTGTAACGCTTCGGTCGCGAAGCCGGGATCGTCCGTCCGGCGGTCGTCGCATTGGGTAACGTAACCCCATACGCCCCGTGACCCGCGGGGCTGCATCTTGGAGGCTACCTTGGCAATCTCAACTCGGAAGGCCGCTGCGGGCGCAATCGCCGGCGTCGGTCTCATGGCACTGCTCGCCGGCTGTGCATCGGCTCCCAGCACCGGTGGCGGCGACTCGACCGGTGCCGCATCCGACTTCCTCCCGTGCATGGTCTCCGACGCCGGTGGCTTCACCGACAAGTCGTTCAACCAGCTCGGCTACGAGGGTCTGACCGAAGCGGCGAAGGATCTCGGCGTCGAGCCCATCACCGTCCAGTCCGACAAGGCCGACGACTACAAGCCGAACCTGCAGAGCCTGGCGGACCAGGGCTGCTCGCTCATCGTCAGCGTCGGCTTCGCCCTCTCCGCCGACACCGTCACGGCCGCCCTCGCGAACCCCGACATCGACTACGCGATCATCGACGACGCCGCCGACAACGACTTCGACGGCAAGGTCGACGCCCCGAACATCAAGCCGATCCTGTTCGACACCGTCCAGGCCGCCTTCCTCGCCGGCTACGCAGCGGCCGACTACTCGAAGACCGGCGTCGTGGGCACCTTCGGTGGCCAGCCCTTCCCGTCCGTCCAGATCTTCATGGACGGCTTCGCCGAGGGCGTCGCCTACTACAACGAGCAGAAGGGCAAGAGCGTCCAGGTCGTCGGTTGGGACGTCGCCGCTCAGACCGGCTCGTTCACCGGTGGTTTCGAGGCCAACGACACCGCGAAGCAGCTCGCCCGCACGCTCATCGACCAGAACGCCGATGTGCTCATGCCCGTCGGTGGCCCGATCTTCCTGAGCGCGATCGCCGAGATCCAGGAGACCGGTAAGGATATCGCGATGGTCGGTGTCGACGCCGACCTGTTCGTCACCAACGCTGACACCGGCAACCTGTTCCTCACCTCCGTCCTCAAGGACATGAAGGCCGGTGTCGGCGACGTCGTGACCGAGGCTGGCGGCGGCAAGTTCGACGCAGCCGCGTACATCGGAACGCTCGACAACAAGGGCGTCGGCATCGCACCGTTCCACGACTTCGAGTCCAAGGTCTCCCCGACCCTGGCCGACGAGCTCGAGACCATCAAGAAGGGCATCATCGACGGTTCCATCAAGGCGACCTCGGTCTCCTCGCCCGTCAAGTAGTCCCTCTTCACCCGGGCCCTCGCCCGGGACTCCGGGGGGAGGCCGCGATCTGCGGCCTCCCCCCGCTTTGTTCGCGGCACGGTCGGTCGGCGATCCCGACCGCCTGTGCCGACCTCCGACACGTGACTAGATTGGGACCCATGAAGCTCGAGCTCCGCGGCATCACCAAACGGTTCGGTGCACTCACCGCCAACGACCACATCGACCTCACCGTCGAACCGGGAGAGATCCACTGTCTCCTCGGCGAGAACGGTGCCGGCAAGTCCACCCTCATGAACGTCCTCTACGGCCTGTATCAGGCCGACGAGGGCGAGATCCTCCTGGACGACGTCGTCCAGCACTTCCAGGGCCCTGGCGACGCCATGGGCGCCGGCATCGGCATGGTGCACCAGCACTTCATGCTCATCCCCGTCTTCACCGTCGCCGAGAACGTCATGCTCGGCCACGAGCAGACCAAGGGCGGTGGCCGCCTCGACGTCGCAGCGGCCCGCAAGCTCGTCACCGACATCTCCGAGCGGTTCGGCTTCAGCCTCGACCCGGACGCCATCGTCGGCGACCTCCCGGTCGGGGTGCAGCAGCGCGTCGAGATCGTCAAGGCGCTCTCCCGCAACGCCAACGTCCTCGTCTTCGACGAGCCCACCGCCGTGCTCACCCCGCAGGAGACGGACGAGCTCATGGCGATCATGAAGCAGCTGAAGGACGAGGGGACGTCCATCGTCTTCATCACCCACAAGCTGCGCGAGGTCCGCGAAGTCGCCGACCGCATCACCGTCATCCGACTCGGCAAGGTCGTCGGCGAGGCCTCGCCCACCGCGACGAACGCCGAGCTGGCGTCCCTCATGGTCGGGCGTCCCGTCGAACTCACCGTCCACAAGGAGGCGCCGAACCTCGGCGACACCACCTTCACCGTGCAGGACCTGTCCGTCGTCGACCACCTCGGCCAGCTCGTCGTCAACGGCGTCAGCTTCGAGGTCCGCGAGGGCGAGGTGCTCGCCATCGCCGGTGTCCAGGGGAACGGGCAGACCGAGCTCACCGAGGCGATCCTCGGGCTGCAGCCGCACACCAAGGGCAGCATCAAGCTCGACGGTGTCGAACTCGTCGGGTCGACCCCGCGCAAGGTGCTCGACGCCGGCGTCGGGTTCGTGCCCGAGGACCGGTCCGAGGACGGGCTCGTCAAACAGTTCACCATCGCCGAGAACCTCATGCTGGACCGATCGACGGGTGCACCCTTCGTGAAGGGCGGCAACGTCCAGCGCGGGTTCCGCGACGAGTTCGCGCGCGAGAAGTCGCAGGAGTTCGACGTCCGGTCGCAGGGCATCGAATCGCCGGCCGGCTCCCTGTCGGGCGGCAACCAGCAGAAGGTCGTCCTCGCCCGTGAGCTCAGCCGCGAGCTGCGGCTGTTCGTCGCCGCACAGCCGACCCGCGGGATCGACGTCGGCTCGATCGAGTTCGTGCACAAGCGCATCGTCGCCACGCGCGACGCCGGCATCCCCGTCATCGTCGTGTCGACCGAGCTCGACGAGGTCGTCGCGCTCGCCGACCGCATCGCCGTCATGTACCGCGGCGGCATCGTCGGGATCGTCCCGGCATCGACCCCCAGAGAGGTCCTCGGCCTCATGATGGCCGGCGAACTCCCGGCAGGAGCAGCAGCATGAGCGAGACGTCCCACACCCCGCCCGGAACGGTCCAGCCGGTGGCACCGGGTGAGGCGAAGCCCGACACGACCCAGCCGCGCTCGAACAAGGTGCTCGCCGAGATCCTCAACTCGAGCATCGTCATCTCGATCCTCGCCGTCGTCCTGGCGATGGTCGTCGGTGCGATCCTCATCGCGCTGACCGATCCGAAGGTCCACACCGCCGCCGGGTATTTCTTCGCCCGCCCGGGCGACACCATCGCGGCGGTCTGGCAGTCGGCGACCGGTGCGTACGGAGCGCTCTTCCAGGGGTCGATCTACAACTTCAAGCGCCCCGACTTCCTGAACGGCATCCGCCCGCTGACGGAGACGCTGACCTTCGCGACTCCGCTGATCCTCGCCGGACTCGGTGTCGGTCTGGCGTTCCGGGTCGGCATGTTCAACATCGGTGGGCGCGGTCAGATGCTCATCGCCGCCGCCTGCGCCGGATGGGTCGGCTTCACGCTCGACCTCCCGCCCGTGGTGCACCTGCTCGTCGCGATCGCCGCCGGCATCATCGGTGGCGCGTTCTGGGGCGGCATCGTCGGTGTCCTGAAGGCCCGCACCGGCGCGCACGAGGTGATCATCACGATCATGCTCAACTACGTCGCGTTCTACCTCATCACCTTCATGCTCTCGACCCAGGGGCTCCTGCAGGCTCCCGGCTCCAATGTGCCGAAGAGTGCCGCGATGGCGCCGAACTCGGTGCTGCCGAAGCTCCTCGGCGACCGCTACAACCTGCACGCCGGCTTCCTCATCGCGATCCTCGCGGTCGTGTTCGTCTGGTGGCTGTTCAGCCGGTCCTCGATCGGGTTCCGCTTCCGAGCGGTGGGTGAGAACCCGAACGCCGCGCGCGTCGCGGGTATCGACGTCAAGAACACCTACGTGTACGCGATGCTCCTGTCCGGCGGGCTCATCGGTCTCGCCGGCGTCTCGCAGGTGCTCGGTACGGTGACCTCCGGGTTCGACAACGGCATCGACGCCGGCATCGGCTTCGACGCCATCACCGTAGCGCTCCTCGGACGCAGTCGGCCGGGCGGCATCCTCATCGCCGGCATCCTGTTCGGTGCGCTGAAGGCCGGTGGGTACTCCATGCAGGCCACCCAGGGCGTCAACGTGCCGATCGACATCGTGCTCGTCCTCCAGGCACTCATCGTGCTGTTCATCGCGGCTCCGCCGCTCGTGCGGGCGATCTTCTTCCTGCCGAAGCCCGACGGTTCGACGCGCCGAACGCGTCGCTCCGCCAAGAAGGAGGTGTCCGCATGAGTGGATTCACGCTCGACAAGCAGACGCCGCAGCCGGCTCCCGACGCCCCGATCGTCCTCGAGACGGTCGTCGTCCGGAGCTGGAAGGCCCCGATCGCGTTCGGGATCTTCACCGTCATCGCGTTCCTGCTCTTCGTCATCTGGCACCGCGACGGCAACAGCACCTTCCGGCTCTCGAGCGACGGCGACGTCATCCAGCTGCCGACGGTGGTGCTCCCGTCGACGATCACCGGCATCGTCGTCACGATCCTGCTCGCCGCCGTGGCCGCGCTGAGCGCGTACCTCGTCACGACGGGCAAGAAGGTCCCACTCTGGCTCATCACCGTGTTCGGCGTGCTGTTCATGGTCGGGTTCCTGTCGTGGGCAGCCGCGGGCAAGGCGATCCCGATCACCGGGCTCCTGCTCGGCACCGTCGCCCTGAGCGTCCCGCTCATCTTCGGTGCGCTCGGCGGCGTCATCTCCGAGCGGGTCGGCGTCGTGAACATCGCGATCGAGGGCCAGCTGCTCGCGGGCGCGTTCTCGTCCGCCTTCGTCGCCTCGGTGACGGGGAACGCCTTCCTCGGGCTCGTCGCGGCAATGATCGCCGGCACGCTGGTGAGCTTCCTGCTCGCGGCGTTCTCGATCAAGTACCTCGTCGACCAGGTCATCGTCGGTGTCGTGCTGAACGTCCTCGTCGTCGGACTCACGAGCTTCCTGTACTCGCAGGTGCTCACGAAGAACGAGGCGCTCTTCAACAGCCCGCCGAAGTTCCCCCGGATCAACATCCCGATCCTCAGCGAGATCCCGCTCATCGGGCCCGTGCTGTTCCGCCAGACGATCATCATCTACCTGATGTACATCGCCGTGGCCGTCGTGTTCTTCTGCCTGTTCTACACGCGCTGGGGCCTCCGCCTCCGCGCCGTGGGTGAGCACCCGCAGGCGGCCGACACCGTCGGCATCAACGTGAACCGGACGCGCTTCTGGAACGTGGCGCTCGCGGGCGCGATCGTCGGCCTCGGTGGGGCGTACTTCACCCTGGGCTCGGTCGGTGCGTTCAACAAGGAGATGACGGCGGGTGCCGGCTACATCGCGCTCGCGGCGGTCATCTTCGGACGTTGGGACCCGCTCAAGGCGACCCTCGCCGCGCTGCTGTTCGGCTTCACGCAGAACCTCCAGTTCGCGTTGAGTGCCATCGGCTCCCCGGTGCCGAGCGCGTTCATGCTCATGCTGCCGTACGTGGTGACCATCTTCGCGGTCGCCGGGCTCGTGGGCGTCTCCCGCGGACCGGCGGCCGCCGGCAAGCCCTACGTGAAGGGCTGACCGTGAGCGACACGACGACCACGCCACCCGTCGACTGGGAGGCGCTGCACACCGCGGCCCGGGAGGCGATGGGTCACGCCTACGTGCCCTACAGCCGGTTCCCGGTCGGCGCGGCTGCTCTCGTCGACGACGGCCGGATCATCTCCGGCTGCAACGTCGAGAACGCCAGCTACGGCCTGACGCTGTGCGCGGAGTGCGCGCTCGTCTCCGCCCTCCACATGTCGGGCGGAGGACGCCTCGTGGCGTTCGCCTGCGTCGACGGCAAGGGCGAACGCCTCATGCCGTGCGGCCGCTGCCGACAGCTGCTGTACGAACACTCGACGGCGGGCATGCTGCTCGACACCGTCTCCGGCATCCGCACCATCGACGAGGTCCTGCCGGACGCCTTCGGACCACGTCAACTCGAGGAGTACCACGCATGAGTTCCGTAGAAGCATTCGACGTCGTCGACCTCATCCGCACGAAGCGCGACCGCGGCGAGCTGTCGACGCCGCAGATCGACTGGCTGATTGACGCGTTCACCCGCGGCTACGTCGCCGACGAGCAGATGTCGGCGCTGGCGATGGCGATCCTGCTGAACGGCATGGAGCGGCGCGAGATCCGCGATCTCACGATGGCGATGATCGCCAGTGGTGAGCGGATGAGCTTCGCATCGCTCGACAAGCCGACCTCGGACAAGCACTCGACGGGCGGCGTGGGCGACAAGATCACCCTGCCGCTCGCCCCGCTCGTCGCCGTCTTCGGCGTCGCGGTGCCACAGCTGTCGGGCCGCGGCCTCGGACACACGGGTGGGACGCTCGACAAGCTCGAGAGCATCCCGGGATGGCGTGCGGCGCTGACGAACGACGAGATGATGGCGCAACTGGCGGACGTCGGCGCGGTCATCTGCGCCGCCGGCTCCGGTCTCGCCCCGGCCGACAAGCGCCTGTACGCCCTGCGCGACACGACGGGCACGGTCGAGGCGATCCCGCTCATCGCGTCGAGCATCATGTCGAAGAAGATCGCCGAAGGCACCGGGGCGCTCGTCCTCGACGTCAAGTTCGGGTCGGGTGCCTTCATGCAGGACTACGAGCGCGCCGAGGAACTGGCGCGCACGATGGTCGCGCTCGGGACGGACGCCGGTGTGGCGACGACCGCGCTGTTGACGGACATGAACGTCCCGCTCGGCCTCGCGATCGGCAACGCGAACGAGGTCCGCGAGTCCGTCGAGGTCCTGGCCGGCGGCGGTCCGGCGGACGTCGTCGAGCTGACCCTCGCCCTCGCGCGGGAGATGCTGACCCTCGCCGGGCAGCCGGATGCGGACGTCGAGGGCGCCCTCGCGGACGGTCGGGCCATGGACGTCTGGAAGCGCATGATCCGCGCACAGGACGGCGACCCGGACGCACCGCTGCCGGTCGCCAAGGAGACCCACGTCGTCACGGCGTCGCGCGACGGCGTGCTGGCGACGCAGGAGGCACTGCCGTTCGGCATCGCGGCCTGGCGCCTCGGTGCTGGGCGGGCCAGGCAGCAGGACCCGGTCATCCACGCGGCGGGCATCGACCTGCACGCGAAGCCGGGCGACGAGGTCCGGGCCGGACAGCCGCTCTTCACCCTGAGCGCCGACGACGCGGCCCGCTTCCCGCGGGCGCTCGAGGCCCTCGAGGGCTCCTACACGATCGAGGACACCGCCCCGCCCCGCGGCCCCATCGTCCGGGCCCGCATCGAGGCCTGAGTCCGTTGAGGTGAGGCAATTCGTCGCCCAGAGCCCTTCCGGACGACGAGTTGCCTCACCTGAGTACGCGACCTGTGGAGAACGACTGGGGAAGCTCCTGCCAGCGGCACGATCGAGGGATGACCTTCCGATCCTCGATCTCGATCATGGCCGGGCCGAAGCCCGCTCAGTCGGCAGTGCGCGCCGGGTTCACTCCCCGCCAGCTCCGGAACCCAGCGCTCGGTGCTCCCTTCCACGGGATCCGAACGCCACCGGGCTACCCGGCTGACCTGTACCACCGGGCGGTCGCCTACCTGAGCGCTCTCCCGATCGGGGGAGCCTTCAGCCATCAGACGGCCGCCGCCCTGCACGGCATTCCGACGCCCAGGTCGACGAGCCCGGACGACCCGCTGCATGTCATGTCGCCCGCCGGTGTCCGGGCACGCGAGGGGCGGGGCGTCGTGGGGCACCGCGACACCCTCGCTCCTGAGGACGTCGTCGACCTGGACGGCCTCCCGGTCACCAGTGTCGAACGGACCTGGTGCGATCTCGCGACGGTGATACCGCTCCGGGCACTGATCGCGGCCGGGGACGCCCTCCTCTGGTTCCTCGAGCCTCGAACGTCGGTCGATCGACTGCAGGCGGCCGTCGCGGAGTATCCGTCGCGTCGTGGCGTCGTCGCCCTTCGGGCTGCGATCCCGCGGTTGCATGACCGCTGCCAGTCGCCGAAGGAGACCGAGCTCCGGTTGATCCTCGAGGCGTCGACGCTCCCGAAAGCGGAACACAACGCCGAGATCGTCCTCCACGGCTCCGGGCGAGTGGTCCGGGGCGATGTGGTGTTCCGTGACCAGCGTCTCGTCCTCGAGTACGAGGGAGACCATCACCGGACCGACCGGTTGCAATGGCGGAAGGACATCGCGCGCACGGAGGAACTGGCTCACGAGGGCTGGACGGTGATGCGCCTGACCGCCGACGACCTGCGCCGGCCGTCGGCGCTGGCGGAGCGCATCCGGGCGCGCCTCCACGGTCCCGGCCGAGGTGAAGCAGTTCGTCGTTAAAGCCGTTTGCAAGCGACGAAGTGCCTCACCTCGGCAGGGGGTGGAGCGGTACAGTGAACCCCGTGACCTCTGCAGACGAATCCCCCCTCTCCGGCGTCGACCTCCGCGCGCTCCCGAAGATCTCGCTCCACGACCACCTCGACGGTGGTGTGCGGCCCGCCACGATCATCGAGCTGGGCGAAGCGAACGGTGTCGACGTCCCCGTGACGGACCCCGACGGCCTGGCCGACTGGTTCTACACGCAGTGCAACGCCGGCTCGCTCGTCGAGTACCTGAAGACCTTCGACCTCAGCACCGCGGTCATGCAGACCGAGGAGGGGCTCGTCCGCATCGCGCGCGAGTTCGTCCAGGACCTCGCTGCGGACGGCGTCATCTACGGCGAGGTGCGTTGGGCTCCCGAGCAGCACCTCACCCGGGGCCTCAGCCTCGACGCGGTCGTCGAGGCCGTCCAGGAGGGCATCGAGCTGGGCATCAAGGATGTCGCCCACTCCGGCTCCGACATCCAGATCGGCCAGCTCATCACGGCCATGCGACATGCCGACCGCGGCCTCGAGATCGCGGAGCTCGCCGTGCGCCATCGCGAGCGCGGCGTGGTCGGGTTCGACATCGCCGGCGCCGAGGCGGGCTTCCCCGCCAGCAAGCAGCGGCTGGCCTTCGACTACCTCGCGGCCGAGCTGTTCCCGGTCACCGTCCACGCGGGGGAGGCCGACGGCATCGAGTCGATCCGGAGCGCCCTGCTCGACGGCCGTGCGCTGCGACTCGGCCACGGTGTCCGCATCGCCGAGGACATCTTCATCGAGCGCGACGACGCCGAGTCCCTCTACGCCACACTCGGCCCCGTCGCGGAGTGGGTCCGCGATCGCAAGATCCCCTTGGAACTCAGCCCGCAGTCGAATCTGCAGACCGGCGCCATCGCGGCCTGGGGTGAGGAGCTCGAGGACCACCCGTTCGACCTGCTCTACCAGCTCGACTTCGCCGTCACGGTGAACGTCGACAACCGCACGATGAGCGACACGAGCCTGACGAAGGAGCTCACGCTCCTCTCCGAGGCGTTCGACTACGACCTCACCGACCTGGAGACCTTCCAGCTGAACGCCGCGGCCGCGACGTTCCAGCCGCTGGAGTTCCGCGAGGCCCTGGCGGACCGCATCAGCGAGGCGTTCGACGAGTTCCTCGACGACGACGAGGACTGACGATGTCGGCAGGTGCTGTTCCGGCGACCGCCTGGGCGACACCTGCGCGGCAGGCTTCCAGCCTCGGAGCGTTACGATGGTTCCGATCCATTCGGGTCGACCGATCCTCTGATTGAAGCGATGCCACTCCCAGAACTGTCCGAAGCCAGCGTCGCGCTCCACGTCGATGCCGACGACTGGCGCGAGGCGATCCGCGTAGCCGGAGCGCTGCTGTCCGACACCCGCGCGACCGACGTCGCGTACACGCAACGGATGATCGACGTCGTCGAGGAGTTCGGCGCGTACGTCGTCATTGCGCCGGGCCTGGCGCTCGCGCACGCCCGACCGGGTGCCGACGTCCACGACGACGCCCTCGTCGTCGCGACGTTCGCTGCTCCGGTACGGTTCGGCCACCCCCACAACGACCCCGTGTCGGTGGTCCTCGGCCTCGCCGTCACCACCGCCGAGTCGCACGTGGGCTGGGTGGCGGAGATCGCCAACGTCTTCAACGACGAGACCGCCATCCCGCGGCTCGCAGCGGCCACGACGCTCGACGAGGTGCGGGCCGTGTTCGGCGCGTCGCCCCTGTCCAACGGAGACCCCTCATGAAGATCGTCGCCGTCTGCGGCTCCGGGGTCGGCTCCTCGGCGATCCTCAAACTCAACGCGGAACGCGCGCTCGAACGCCTCGATCTCGAGGCCGACGTTGTCGCCGGCGACATCGAGAGCCTCGGCACGACCGCGGCCGACGCCCAGGTGATCCTGACCTCGCCGGAGCTCGTCGACCGCATCGGCAAGACCTTCGCCGACATCGTCGTCATCGACAACTACTTCGACCTCGCCGAACTCACCGAGAAGCTCGAACGCGCCATCGGCTGACCGGTGCGGCCCGGTCTCCGGGCCGCACCCCACCAGGCGCCGAGCGTGTCGAGCAGCTAGGAGACGAGCGCCGTCAGGTCCGTCCGCAGAGCGGTGAGCCGCGCGGTGACCGTCGCCGCACGCTCGGCGGCGTCGCCGTCGGCGGACTGGACGTCGACGTACACCTTGAGCTTCGGCTCCGTGCCGCTCGGCCGGATCATGACCCGGGTGCCGTCGTCGAGCCAGACGCGCAGGACGTCGCTCGGCGGGAGCGTCTCGAACCCGTCGGCGAGGTCGTCGATCCGGGTCACCCGGGCGCCCGCCAGTTCCGTCGGTGGGAGCGCCCGCAGCCCGGACATGACCTCGCCGATGCGGCTGAGCTCCGCGTAGCGGATGGAGATCTGGTCGCTGCCGAATGAACCGAAGGTGTCCGCGAACCGGTCGAGGAGCCCCGCGACGCTCTCGCCCGCCTGCGCCGAAGCCGTCGCGAGACCGAGGAACGCGACGGCGGCCGAGATGCCGTCCTTGTCGCGCACGGTCCCGGGGTTCACGAGGTAGCCGAGGGCCTCCTCGAAGCCGAAGAGCATGCCCGGCGTCCGGGAGATCCACTTGAACCCGGTGAGGGTCTCCCGGAACTCGAGGCCGTGCGCTTCGGCGACGATGCGCAGGGCCGGGGAGGAGACGATCGAGCACGCGAGCGTGCCCTCGGGTGCCGCGTCGCCGTCGAGTGCCGCACTGGCGGCCTGGGCGGCCCGCCACCCGAGGAGGAGACCGACCTCGTTGCCGGTGAGCCGACGGAACCCCGAGGGGGCTGCGTCGTCGGGGATCGCGATCGCCAGGCGGTCGGCGTCGGGGTCGTTGGCGATGATGAGGTCGGCCCCGACCGCTCGCGCCGTCGCGAACGACAGGTCGAGTGCGCCGGGCTCCTCCGGGTTCGGGAAGCTGACGGTCCGGAAGGTGGGATCGGGATCGATCTGCTCGGTGACGAGTTCCGGTGCCGGGTAACCGGCGGTCTCGAGGACGCGTCGGGTCGTCTCCCAACCCACGCCGTGCATGGCCGTGTAGACGACGCGCAGCTGGCTGCCCGCCGGGGCGGGTGCGACGGCCGCGGTCGCCGCGACATAGGCGTCGACGACGTCCTCGCCCGCGATCTCGAAGGCGTCGCTGCGCGGGAGGTCCTGGACGAGCGCCGTCTCGGCGATGCGCCCGATGTGGGCGGCGATGGCCGCGTCGGCGGGGGAGACGATCTGGGACCCGTGGTGCTCACCGCCGAGGTACACCTTGTAGCCGTTGTCGGCGGGCGGATTGTGACTGGCGGTCACCATGACGCCGGCCGAGGCGTCGAAGAACCGGACGGCGAACGCGAGGACGGGCGTCGGGAGGAGCCGTGGAAGCAGGATGGCGCGGACACCGGCGCCGGCCATCAGCTCCGCGGTGTCGCTGGCGAACACGGCGGAGTTCTTCCGGCCGTCGTAGCCGATGACGACGCTCGGCGTCACGCCTTCCGGCGCCTGCTCGAGCAGGTAGGCGGCGAGCCCGGCGGCGGCCTGTGAGACGAGGACCCGGTTCATCCGGTTGGAACCGGCCTCGATGCGACCGCGGAGCCCGGCCGTGCCGAACTGCAGTCGGGTGTCGAAGCGGTCGTGCAGTTCTGCGACGGCCACGTCGTCGGACACGCGGGCGCGCTCGACGAGGCCTGCCAGTTCGGCCCGGGTCTCGTCGTCGGGATCCTGGGCGAGCCAGGCCTCGGCGGTCGCGAGCAGGCTCGTCGCCTCGCTCACAGGGCCGCGACGATCTGCGCGAGGAGCTTGCTGATCACCGGCTCGGCCGCCTGGCCGGCTTCGATGACCTCGGCGTGGCTGAGCGGCGTCTGCTGGATGCCGGCGGCGAGGTTCGTGATGAGCGACATCCCGAGGACCTCCATACCGGCCTGACGTGCGGCGATCGCCTCGAGCGCGGTGGACATGCCGACGATGTGGCCACCGATCGCCTTCGCCATCTGGACCTCGGCGGGGGTCTCGTAGTGCGGTCCGCGGAACTGCGTGTAGACGCCTTCGTCGAGCTCCGGAGCGACGCTGTGCGCGATGTCCCGCAGCCGCTTGGCGTAGAGGTCGGTGAGGTCGATGAACGTCGCGCCCTCGAGCGGCGAGTCGGCCGTGAGGTTGATGTGGTCGCTGATCAGCACGGGCGTGCCTGGCGTCCAGTGGTCCTTGATGCCGCCTGCGCCGTTCGTCAGCACCATGATGCCCGCGCCGGCCGCAGCGGCCGTCCGCACGCTGTGCACGACACGGCGGACACCGTGGTTCTCGTAGTAGTGCGTCCGGGCGCCGATGACGAGCGCACGCTTGCCGCTCGGGAGCAGGACCGAGCGCAGGGTGCCCACGTGGCCCTCGAGCGCCGGCTTCGAGAAGCCGACGATCTCCGAGGCCGGGATCGTCGCCGTCGTCTCGCCGATCAGGTCGGCCGCCTTGCCCCAGCCGCTGCCGAGGGTGAGCGCGATGTCGTGGCGTTCCACGCCGGTCTTCTCGGCGATCTGGCCGGCGGCTTCGCGGGCGATCTCGAAGGGATCGACATCGGACAGATCGAGTGGGTTCGCAGAGGTTTCGGACATCCTCTCACTCTAGACAGGGGCGGGGCCGCCGCCCAACCGTGCCGACCCCGCTCATCCGCGCACGATCCCCGCCGCGGCGGGCCCGAACGGGTTTGGTCCCGCCCCTGGTGGCGCGCGAGAATGGACGCATGGCCTACGAGTTCGAACGCAAGCAGCGAGTGGCGATCATCGGAGGCGGACCCGGCGGGTACGAGGCGGCCCTCGCCGGGGCGCAGCTCGGGGCCGACGTCACGCTCGTGGAGCGCACGGGCGTCGGCGGCGCGGCGGTCATCACCGACGTCGTCCCGTCCAAGAGCCTGATCGCCACGGCCGACGCGGTCGGGGCCATCGGCGAGGCTGCCGACCTCGGTGTGCAGTTCTTCGTCCGCTCGGACACCACCGGCAAGCCCAGCCGTCCCGAGGTCGCTGTGAACCTCGCCGCCGTCAACAAGCGACTGCTCGGGCTGGCCCGCCAGCAGTCCGAGGACATGCGCGCGAGTCTCATCCGTGCCGGTGTCCGCATCGTCAACGGTCAGGGGCGGCTCGACGGACCGAACGAGGTCATCGTCTCGACCGACCTGTCCGGCGGCACCGACTTCGACCGCATCGAGGCCGATACCGTCGTCGTCTCCGTCGGCGCCAGCCCGCGCCAGTTGCCCTCCGCCCTGCCGGACGGCGAGCGCATCCTCACCTGGACGCAGCTCTACAACCTCACCTCCGTCCCCGAGCACCTCATCGTCGTCGGCTCGGGCGTCACCGGCGCCGAGTTCGCCTCCGCCTACACGGCACTCGGCTCGAAGGTCACGCTCATCTCGAGCCGCGACCAGGTGCTGCCCGGCGAGGACGCCGATGCCGCGGCGGTCATTGAGAACGTCTTCAAGCGCAACGGCATGACGGTCCTGTCGAAGTCGCGGGCCGACTCCGTCACCCGCACCGAGCACGGCGTCGTCGCCACACTCTCCGACGGTCGCACGGTCGAGGGGTCGCACTGCCTCATGGCGGTCGGTTCGGTGCCGAACACCGCCGGGATCGGTCTCGAGGAGGCCGGCGTGCAGCTGACCGATTCCGGGCACATCCGTGTGAACCGGGTGGCCCGCACGAGCGTCCCCAACATCTACGCCGCCGGTGACTGCACGACCTTCCTGCCGCTCGCGTCCGTCGCGTCGATGCAGGGTCGCACTTCGATGCTGCACGCGATGGGCGACGCGGTGAACCCGACGGAGATCCGCAACGTCGCCGCGAACATCTTCACGCAGCCGGAGATCGCGACCGTCGGCTGGACCCAGAAGCAGATCGAGGACGGCATCGCCCAGGGCGAGATCTACAAGCTGCCCCTCGCCCAGAACCCGCGCGCGAAGATGATGGGCATCAAGGACGGCTTCGTCAAACTGTTCGCGCGGACCGGCAGCGGGACGGTCATCGGCGGAGTCATCGTCGCCCCGAAGGCCAGCGAGCTCATCTTCCCGCTCGCCCTCGCGGTCGAGCAGCGGCTGAACGTCGACCAGGTCGCACGTGCCTTCACGGTCTACCCGTCACTCACCGGGTCGATCACCGACGCGGCGCGCGCCATGCACATCGTCGAATAGCCCTCATCCCCGGCGTCCTCGTCGGACCGTCGTCGAGGCGCAGCGGTTCACCGAGCGCGGTTCGCGAGCACGATGCGTGCGACGGCGACCCGCGAGCGCACGCCCCAGGCGTGGAAGACGGCGCTCAGATGCTTCTCCACGGTCTTGCGGGAGATGCCGAGGGCCGTCGCGATCTCGTCGTTCGACAGGCCGTCCGCGACGAGTTCGGTGAGATCCCGTTGTCGTGGCGTCAGCGGTGCGGTCGGGACGGGGACGGCGGTCAACGGCAGCGTGGCCGGGAGCCGTGAGGGGAGCTGGCGGCGGGACACGATCCCGAACGCCGCGAGCACCCGGGTGACGTGGGCGTCGACGGTGCGCGAGGAGAGCTGGAGCACGGACGCGATCTCCGCCGTCGAGTTGCCCTCCGCGGAGAGCAGGGCGACCTCGCGTTCGCGTGGCGACAGTCCGTCCCAACCGGACCCCGCGACCGGCGCGAGGCGTCGACCGATCGCCTTCAGCTCCCGGGCGGCGGAGCGGGTCGCGGCCGTGTGCCCACCGCGGACCGCCTGCTCGGCGAGCGCGGCCAACTCACGGACGGCCTGCGTCCGGTCGGACATTGCGATCAGGGCACGCGTCGCGAGGATCTCGCCGATACCGGCTTCCAGCATGCGACCGTCGGCCAATGCGCGGGTGGTCGCCGTGCGCGCGAGCGCCAGCGCGTCGGCGGGTCGCCCGTGGAGGAGTTCGAGCTTGCACTGCATCCGGAGGATGGCCGGCCCGGGGACCCTACGGTCGACATCGGCGGCGATGAAGCCGATGAGGCGTTCCGATTCGACGATGTCGCGGTCGAGGAACGCGCTCGAGACGAGCAGCTCGATCGCGAGGGCCCGGTCCTGGACGGACAGGCCGCTGAAGTCATTCCCCGAAGCGCTCCGTGCGAGGGCCGCGGCGCCGTGGTCGTCCGCGAGGGCGGCGAGTCCGTAGCCGACGAGGAGGTAGCACGTCGTCTGGAAGGCGCCCGTGGGTTCGGGGATGGCCTGACGGACGCGGCGGGCGAGCGTCCTGGTCGCCCCCTGCTCGGCACGGTTGCCGGCGACGAGGCACTGCACGGCCTCCGCGTACAGGGCGGTCGGTCCGCTCCCGGCCCGCTCGAACATCGCGAGCGCGGCGGCCTCGGCCTCGGCGACGCGTCCCTCGTTGAGGAGCAGTCGGGCGAGGACCCCGTCGACGAGTGTCCGGTACAAGCGGCTCGGGGTGGCGGCGATCTCATCGGCGAACGCGTCGGCGAAGCGCCGGGCGGCGTGGATCAGGACGTTGACGACCGCGCCCTCGACGAGCAGGTACCCGACGAGCCAGGCCAGGGTCGGTTCGAGGTCGCCGCCGTCGTCGACGAGGGCGTCCGCCTCCGTGAAGCACCCTTCCAGCTCCGAGCCGGACGAGCGGTCCGATCCGAGCGCGAGCCCGGCGGCTCCGAGCACGAGCAGGCGCGTCGTCCGGTCGGAGTCCGTCGAGGCGGCGAGCGCGTCCACCGCGTCCCGTCGGCAACCCGCGAAATCGGCGGTGGTGAACCGGGCGTAGGACAGGAGGGCGAGGACGCGGGGATCGGACGCCGCGTGCGGTTCGGCCTCGAGCAGCGCGATCGCGCCGACGGCGTCGAAGTCCGCCACACGATCCAACGCGTCTTCGAGGAGGTCGGCTGCTGACACCTGCTCAGCGTATCGTCGCCGGGTCCGATGCGACGCCCGAGGGCGCCGGTCGGGTCAGCTGATGGTGAGGAGCTGGTGACCCGAGGAGACCGTGGCACCGACCGTCGCGTCGATCGCGCCGACCGTGCCGTCCTTGTGCGCCGTGATGGGCTGTTCCATCTTCATCGCCTCGAGGACGACGACGAGATCGCCCTTCACGACGACATCGCCCTCGGCGACCGCGAGCTTCACGATGGTCGCCTGCATGGGCGCCGAGACGGAATCACCCGTCGCACCCGAGACCACCGCTGCACCACCGCGGCGGTGCGGAGCGGGAGCGGCGACCGGTGCACCGACGTTCAGCCCCAGCTGTCCGCCCGGAAGGCTGACTTCAAGCCGCTTGCCGCCGACCTCGACGACCACCGTCGAGCGGGCAGCGGGCGCCTGTTGCGCATCGATGGATCCGTCCCAGGGCTCGATGTCGTTGACGAACTCCGTCTCGATCCATCGGGTGTAGACGCCGAAGGTGCCGTCCTCCGCGGTGAAGGCGGGGTCGCGGACGATCTTGCGGTGGAAGGGGATGACGGTGGGGAGGCCGGCGACCTCGAACTCGTCGAGCGCGCGACGGCTGCGCTCGAGCGCCTCCTCGCGGGTGCGTCCCGTGACGATGATCTTGCCGAGGAGCGAGTCGAACGCGCCTGAGATCGTGTCGCCGGCCGTGACGCCGGAGTCGAGCCGGACACCGGGGCCGCCGAAGGTCTTGAACACGTGGATCGGGCCCGGCTGCGGGAGGAAGCCGCGTCCCGGGTCCTCGCCGTTGATGCGGAACTCTAAGGAGTGGCCGCTCGGCTGCGGGTCGTCGTAGTCGAGGACGCCGCCCTCGGCGAGGCGGAACTGCTCGCGGACGAGGTCGATGCCGGTGATCTCCTCGGAGACCGGGTGCTCGACCTGCAGGCGGGTGTTGACCTCGAGGAAGGAGACGGTGCCGTCCTTGCCGATGAGGAACTCGCAGGTGCCGGCACCGAGGTAGCCGACCTCCTTGAGGATCGCCTTCGAGGCGCGGTAGAGCTCCGTCACCTGGTCGTCGGTGAGGAAGGGCGCCGGTGCCTCTTCGACGAGCTTCTGGTGGCGACGCTGCAGCGAGCAGTCGCGGGTGGAGACGACGACCACGTTGCCGTGCGCGTCGGCGAGGCACTGTGTCTCGACATGGCGCGGCTGGTCGAGGTACTTCTCGACGAAGCACTCGCCCCGGCCGAACGCTGCGATGGCCTCGCGGGTTGCCGACTCGAAGAGCTCGGCGACCTCCTCGCGCTCGCGGGCGACCTTCAGGCCGCGACCGCCGCCACCGAACGCCGCCTTGATGGCGACGGGCAGGCCGTGGATGTCGACGAAGTCGAGCACCTCCTCGGCACCCGAGACGGGGTTGAGCGTGCCGGGGGCGAGCGGAGCGCCCACCTTCTCAGCCACGTGGCGGGCGGATACCTTGTCGCCGAGACGCTCGATGGCCTCGGGCGACGGGCCGATCCAGATCAGCCCTGCGGCCATGACGGCACGCGCGAAGTCCGCGTTCTCGGCGAGGAACCCGTAGCCCGGGTGGACGGCGTCGGCGCCGGACCGTCGGGCGATGGACAGGAGCTTGTCGATGACGAGGTACGTCTCCGCGCTCGTCGTCCCGTCGAGGGCGTAGGCCTCGTCGGCGAGACGGGCGTGCATGGCGTCGCGATCCTGGTCGGCGTAGACGGCGACGGAGGCGATCCCGCTGTCCTTCGCGGCTCGGATGACGCGGACGGCGATCTCGCCACGGTTGGCGATGAGGACCTTGGTTATACGTGGCACAGTCCACGAGCCTACCGGGAGGCCCGGGTGAGCCTTTGGCTCACACGCACAAAAAAGTCGCGGGAACGACGTGTCGCCTCTACAAGGGCTGGGGTGTCAGAGGGCACCGGGTCGGTTGCGGAGCTCGTGCCAGTCGTGTCCCAGCGTGCGGACGAGACGCCGCAGGGTCGGGAGCGAGAGGCCGACGACGGTCGACGGATCGCCCTCGATGCGGGTGATGAAGGCGGCACCGAGACTGTCGATCGTGAACGCGCCGGCGACCGCCAGGGGCTCACCCGAGGCGATGTAGGCGTCGATCTCGGCGTCGTCGAGGTCGTCGGCGAAGGACACCTCGGCGCTCGCGACCGCACCGATCCCGACCGGCGAGGCACCGGTGCAGTCGATGAGCCAGTGACCGGAGTACAGGGTCCCCGTCCGGCCGCGCTGGGCGTGCCAGCGTTCGCGGGCGCGCTCGGGGGTGTGTGGCTTGCCGTGGACGACGCCGTCGAGGACGAAGACCGAGTCGCCGCCGAGGATGAGGTCGGCGGCGTCGCCACGTCCGCGCACGACGGCCAGAGCGGCCTCCGCCTTCGCACGGGCGAGGAGTGCCACGACCTCGTCGGGGGCGAGCGGCGCACCCGCGGCACGGGTCGCGTCGTGGACGGCCTGCTCCTCATCGACCGACGACGGGACGACGATCGGCTCGATGCCACTCGACCGCAGCAGGGCGAGTCGGGCCGGTGACGTGGAGGCGAGCGTGAGGTGCATGACGGTTCCTTCTGCAGTGGACGGTGGACTCCCCGCAGCCGCCCGTGTGACATGCTCGACGCATGAGCACGACGACTGCACGCACCGTGGAACTGGACATCACCAACGTAGCCCACGGGGGTGTCTTCGTCGCCCGGCACGAGGGCCGGGTGGTCTTAGTCCCCGACACGCTCCCCGGTGAGCGCGTGCGGGCACGCATCGTCGACGAGAACGAGAAGCGCTTCTGGCGGGCGGAGACCCTGGAGGTCCTCACGCCGTCCGAGCACCGCCGTCCGCACGTCTGGGCCGAGGCCTCCGTCGACCGCGAGCCGAGCGAGCGGGCCGGGGGAGCGGAGTTCGGACACATCGAGCTCGCCCACCAGCGCACGCTGAAGCACCAGGTCCTCGCGGAAGGGCTCGAGCGGTTCGCCGGAGTCGCTCCCGAGTTCACGGTCGCCGCGGTCGACGGTGAGACGCCCGACGGCACGCGGTGGCGGACGCGGGTCTCCCTGCACGTCGACCAGCACGGCAACATCGGTCCCTACGCCTCGAGGTCCCACCACGTCGTCCCCGTCGACGACCTGCCGCTCGCGATCGAAGCCGTGGCCGAAGCGGCCAAGCTCGAGGAGCTGCCGCACGGCACCACCTCCATCGACATCGTCGCCTCCTCGACCGGGACGGTCCGCGTCCTGACGCGCGCGGACGAGGCCGGAGGCGGCGACCGCCGACGCGGTGGCGGGCGCGGTCGACGCGGGGGACCGAAGCCGGTCCGCCCGGCGGCAGACCCGATCCGCGAGCTCGTCGGCGAGCGCGAGTTCATCGTCGACGCGAACGGATTCTGGCAGGTCCACCGTCAGGCTGCGACGACCCTCCAGCAGGCCGTGTCCGCGGCCATCGATGACGCTCGCTTCGACCCACGCGCCGCGAACCTCGACCTCTACGGCGGCGTCGGACTCCTTGCCGCGGGCGTGGGGGACCGCTTCGGCGCCACCACCCGCATCACGACCGTGGAGAGTGACGAACGCGCCACCGAGTACGCGGGGGAGAACCTGTCCGAGTGGGTGGGTGCACAGGCTGTCACCGCGAAGGTCGACGCCTTCCTGCGGTCGGAGATCGCGACGGGCAGTCGGATCGAGCGGTCCCGGTACGCCACCGCGACCGTCGTGCTCGACCCGCCCCGCTCGGGTGCCGGCGCGGAGATCGTCGCCATGCTCGGCGAGCTGCGCCCCGCGTCGATCGTCTACGTCGCCTGCGACCCCATCGCGCTGTCCCGCGACGTCGCCCTCCTGGCGGAGCAGGGCTACGAGCTCGACCACCTCGCGGCCTACGACCTCTTCCCGAACACGCACCACCTCGAGGCCGTCGCGGGCTTCTCACGGACGGCTTGAGCGGGCCCGTGCCGACGGAGACGACTCGCGATCAGGCCGTCGCGCCCGGCGGGTCCGTCACTCGCTACGATGGTGCCGTGGTGACCGTCGCAATCATTGATGATCACGAGTCCGTCCGGCTCGGGATCGAAGCGGTGTGCGCGCACGCCGGGTATCAGGTCGTGGCGAGTGCCCCGACCGCCGTCGAGTGCATCGCCGCATTGAACGGCGTGGTGCCCGACGTGGTCGTGCTCGACCTCTCCCTCTCCGACGGAAGCACGCCGACCTCGAACATCCATGCGGTGCAGGCAGTGGGGGCGCACGTCCTCATCCACTCCATCGCCGATAGGGTCGCGCTCGTGCGCGAGGCGCTGGCCGCCGGAGCGTCCGGGGTCATCCCCAAGTCCTCTCCGACGGACACGGTCATCGCCGCCATCGGCACCGTGGCCCGCGGCGAGGCCCTGAACAACATCGAGTGGGCGAGCGCGATCGACGCCGACAGCGATTTCGCGCGGGCGCAGCTGGGCCGTCGCGAACGCGACGTCCTGCACCTCTACGCGTCCGGCCTGCCGCTGAAGACCGTCGCCATGCAGCTCGGCATCGCCTACTCCACGGCCCGCGAACACATCGACCGCATCCGGGTGAAGTACGTCGAGGTGGGTCGCCCGGCACCGACGAAGGTCGACCTGCTCCGCCGAGCGGTCGAGGACGGGATTCTCCCCGGCCTCGATCAAGGCGGGACGGATGTCTCCTAGCTTCCGGGCACCGACCAGGCATCCCGCGATCCCCGCGACCACGAAAGATGCCCAGGTTCAGCGCCGGATGCTGAACACCGCGAACTTCGAACGCCTCCTCGGCCGTTCGGTCGCGATCATCGGACTCGTCTTCGGACTGCAGACCGCGTTCACCACGCTCGGGCAGGGTGTCCAGATCACCGGCTGGTTCGGCGTGGTCTACGTCTCCCTCGTCTTCGGGACGATGTTCGGCGCCATCATCTGCTGCTTCTTCCTGTGGCACCACCGCATCGCCTCCGGCGTCTTCGCCGCCGTGTTCCTCGTGGCCCTCCTCATCTGGCCCGCGGTGAACGCGCAGGCGTCGGCGGACATCAACCAGGAACCGTGGATCTGGTACCTCTGCACGATCGCCGTCGCGTTCGCCTGCATCCCGCTGCACTTGCGGGGGGCCATCGTGTACCTCGTCGTGACGTCGGTCATGTACGGCGTCAACCGTGTGATCGACGCCGACTTCGCGCCGGCCTCCTTCGAGATCGGGGCGCTCGACGCGTCCTACGCGACGATCATCGGTGGGCTCATCGTCGTGCTCGTCGGGTTGTTCCGCGTGCTGGCCGGTCGGGTCGACACCGCGAGGGCGGCCGCACTCGCCACCTACGACGCGGCCGTCAAGCAGCACGCCACGGAGGTGGAGCGCGTCGAGGTCGACTCGATCGTCCACGACAGCGTCCTCGCCTCCCTGCTCGCGGCGGATCGGGCGCTGACCCCGAAGTCGGAGGCGCTCGCCGTCATGATGGCACGGGTCGCGATCGAGCAGCTCGAGGGCGTTGGAGCGCCGATGACCAACGAGGACGAGGTCACCGGCCTCGCCGAGCTCATCGAACGGCTGCGTGCGGCCGCGTCGATGCTCGGTGAACCGTTCTCCGTAACGGTCGAGGGGGCGTCCGGCCGGGTCCTGCCCGTCACGGTCGCGAACGCGGTCTACTGGGCGACGGTGCAGGCGATGGTCAACAGCGTCGAGCACGCGGGTTCGGGAGCTGCACGGAGCCTGTCGATCGAGGGCACGGTCTCCGGCGGCGTCTGCGTCATCGTCGGCGACGACGGCGTCGGGTTCTGCCCTGAGCAGGTCGCCGAGGAGCGGCTCGGGTTGAAGGTGTCGATCGTCGAGCGCGTCGCCGCGGTCGGCGGCCGGTCGACCGTGATCTCCCGTCCGGGTGAGGGTGCCGTCATCCGTATCGAGTGGTCTCCGGAGCACGGCTCGTGACCCCGGCACCGCGGTACGCCCTCGTCATCCTCGCCGCCCTGTTCTCGGCGTACCACCTGCTCCGTGCAGCGCTGACGCTCGAGACACCCCGCGACGTCGTCCCGGTCCTCATCGCGATGCTCGTCTACGCCGTCGCGAGCGTCCTGAGTCTCTGGCCGATGGGCACGACGCGCATGCCGTCCTGGCTCGCGAGCATCAACCTCGCGACCGCGATCATCGTCCCGTTGCTCGTCACCAGCCAGCTCGACCCGACGCGGAACAACGGGTACGCCACCTGGCACGTCGCGTCGATCGGGACGCTGATGACGATCACCGTGGTCCGGCAGCGGGAGGCGGTCGCCTACATCGGGATCGTCTTCCTCACGGTCCAGTCGCTCCTCTGGGCGGGTCCGGGACTGGCGCTCGGGATGGGCGTCACAGGCAGCCTCATCTGGGTCGTCCTCGCGAGTGTGCTCACCCGATCGATCGCCGGGGCGCAGCACGACGCCGAGCGCCTCACCCAGGCGGAGCACGCGACCTCGGACTGGCAGGCGGCGCAGTACGCGCACGTGCACGAGCGGAGACGACGCCTGAGCCAGACGGGCCGCCTCGCGACCCCGATGCTCCGCACGATCATCGCCAACGGCGGCAGACTCTCCGTGGCCGATCGCACGGAGTGCCGCACGCTGGAGGCCAGTCTCCGCGACGAGATCCGCGGGCGTCACCTCCTGAGTGACCCGGTCCGATCCGAGGTGCTCGCGGCCCGGCGGCGCGGAGCGATCGTGAACATGCTGGACGAAGGTGGCCTCGAGGAGCTGGATGCCGGCGTCCTCGACGCGATCCACGAGCAGATCGCCGAGGCGCTCGCCGCCTCGCAAGCCACGCGCTTCATCGTGCGGAGCGTCCCGGACGACGAGCGCGTCGCGGTGACCGTGGTCGGCCTGCGTGCGGTGCACCGCGATCCGGGTGTCGCTGCGGGGCCGGACGACGACGATGAGGAACTCGACGTGTGGCTCGAGATCCCACGCGACGGCTCCCGTGCCGACCTGGGCGCGGTGGGCGTGTCCGAGGAGGACTGAACCGCTCCGACGAGGACAGTGCCAGTCGACAGGCGCAGGGACCGGGACGCATCCGCGCGCGCTTCTCCCGGTCGCTGAGCCCGTCGAAGTGCCCACGAGGATGCCTCATCGTTCCGGGCACACCTCCTCCGGTCCCTGAGCCTGTCGAAGTGCCCACGAGGTCGCCTCATCGTTCCGGGCGAACCTCTTCCGTTCACTGAGCCTGTCGAAGTGCCCACGAGCAACCCTTCGACAGGCTCAGGGGCCGAGGCATTCCCGGTGAACCTCCTCCGGCCACTGAGGTGTCACGACCCAGCTGCCCTTCGACAGGCTCAGGGACCGAAACGGTTCGGGCGCACTGCTCCCGGTCACTGAGCCTGTCGAAGTGCCCACGAGGTCGCCTCATCGTTCCGGGTGCACTTCTCCCGGTCACTGAGCCTGTCGAAGTGCCCACGAGGAACCCTTCGATCTGAGGACACCGAGGCAGGTCAAAACGCTGCTGGATCCGGCTCGGTCCGATACTGCTTCCCGTCGGGTGTCGTCCACTCGAGGACCCCGCCGGGTCCGTGGTCGAGGTTCCACCCGGGGAGGTGCTTCATCCGGTGGTGATGTCGGCAGAGACACGCGAGGTTGCCGACATCTGTCGTGCCGCCGTCCTCCCAGGCGACCGAATGATCGAGGTCGCAGGCCCTGGCTCGTCGCCCGCACCCTGGTGCGCGACAAGTGCCGTCCCGAAGCCGGACCGCGCGCTGGAGGTCGGCCGGAACGCGGTACTGGCCCCGTCCGACGGAGAGCACTGCGCCGGTTTCCGGCTGGACGAGGATCCGGGTGAAGCTGGGGGCGTTCACCGCGATGCGGGCTGCGGTCTGCGGGTCGATCGGGCCGTAGCCGTCGAGCATGCCGGGCGCGTCGGAGACGCCGGCCATGCTGAGCGCTGGCACGGTGATCTGCACGGTCGGCGTGATGTGCTCCTGGACCTCGATCGGGTGCGGCAGGACTGGGCTGGACATGACGTCGTCGGGCGTGACGCCGGTGAGCGCGAGGGCAGCGAGGGCGTCGGCCTGCAGCTGCGCGCAGGTACGGGTGTCGCCGGCCTGGCGCGATTCGGCGTCTGCTGCTTCGACGCGCTCGATGATGCCCTGCGCGATCGGTGCGGTGGTGAACAGGTGCACTCACGCCATGCCGTCGGCGGCCGGTTTGAACTCGACCCGGCGGTCGGCCTCGGAGCGGACCGCGCGTGCGGTGATGGACTCGGGGTGGAGTCGCTCGCGCAGGACGCGGGCGCGCCTGCGAAGGATTGCGTTGGTGGACTCTTCCGCGACGGGCAGGACCTCCGCGAGGAACCCCGCCCGCCCTGCGGTCGGCACGTCACTGAGTTGGTCGATGATCGTTTGCGCGTGCCGGGCCGAGATGCGACCGGCCTCGAGCGACTCGAGCACGGCCGGAGCATCATTCACGAGGCGCTCGGCGTCGTTCGTCGCCCGCTGCACGGTCCGCTCGGGCGTGCGGGTCGCCATCGCGAGCGCCGTACAGGTCGACCGGCGGGAGAGCGCCTGCCGTTCCGCGGGCGGGAAGATCGCCGGAACCGTGGCGTCGGCGAAGGCGTCCGCGTAGGCGGCAGACCGGGCGAGCAGCCGAGCCTCCTCGGCGTCCAGAGCAGCACGCCGACGCTGGATGTCCGCGTAGTGGTCCGAGAACTCCGCGAGGCGCGCGGCGCACTCGTCGCCCACGCGGATCGCGGCGGAGGTGGTCTCGGTCATGGAACCAGTCCACCACGGACCACTGACATTCCAGATGCTGAGTCGAGCCGAGTGTGGAAGTTGCTCGTGGGCCCTTCGACAGGCTCAGGGACCGGAGGAGGCATGCCGGATTGGCGGGGTTCTCCGTGGGCCCTTCGACAGGCTCAGGGACCGGGGAAGGCATGCCGGATTGGCGGGGTTCTCCGTGGGCCCTTCGACAGGCTCAGGGACCGGAGGAGGGTCACCAGGGCGAGAGGTTCCTCGTGTGCGCTCGACAGGCTCAGAGGCTGGATGGGGTTGCTCAGGGACCGGAGGGGGTCACTCGGAGGGCCGGAGAGGGTCATCGAAGCGGGAACTTCCTCGAAGCGGGAACTTCCTCGTGGGCCCTTCGACAAGCTCAGGGACCGGAACGCGTCCGAGTGGACTTCTCCCGGTCGCTGAGCCTGTCGGCGTGCCGGGTCTCGAACGAACGAAAGGAGGGCCAGCACCCGATGCTGGCCCTCCGTGACGTTCGTGGGTCAGAGCGGTAACCCGAATACCGCTCTGACCCGCCCCCGAACTCCTGCCCGCTTACCCTAGATGGAGCAGGAGCTGGTGAAGTGGTCTCGATGAGACGCAACTTTCGAGAATGATGATCCTCCATCAGGGGTACCCCCGACAGTCGGCACTATGGAGGACACGAATGGGGGACAGCACCGCGCGCCACGAGGGGCAACCGGCGTGAGTCCTCCGTCGAGACGGCTCAGCCCGTGAACGCGCGCCAGTGTCCAGGACCCGCGGTGATCCCCGTACGGAGGTTCCGCCTCGTCCGCTCCCACGTCGACGGGACGCGGGGTGCCGGGGCGGTGTCCGCGTCGCGCAGTGCCTGTTCGGCGATCGCGACGCTCAGCACCGCGGTGAGCGCCGCGAGTTCCTCGTCGGTCGGGGTACCGCGCTCGATCCGGAGATCGATCGACGACGGCTCGGTCGTGTTCGGCTCGGCGCCGGTGCTCACAGCGGGATGTTCCCGTGCTTCTTGGCGGGCAGGCTCGCACGCTTCGTCCGGAGTGCACGGAGCGCCTTGATGACCGAGACCCGTGTGGCCGCCGGCTCGATGACCCCGTCCAGTTCGCCGCGTTCAGCGGCGAGGAACGGGCTCGCGACGTTGTAGGTGTACTCGTTCGCGAGGCGCGTGCGCACGGCGGCGACGTCCTCGCCGGCCTCCTCGGCCCGCTTGATCTCGCCGCGGTACAGGATGTTGACGGCACCCTGCCCGCCCATGACCGCGATCTCGGCCGTGGGCCAGGCGAGGTTGATGTCGGCCCCGAGCTGCTTCGAGCCCATGACGATGTAGGCGCCGCCGTAGGCCTTGCGCAGGATGACGGTCACCAGGGGCACCGTGGCCTCGGCGTAGGCGTAGAGGAGCTTCGCGCCGCGGCGGATGACGCCGGTCCACTCCTGGTCGGTGCCGGGCAGGTAGCCGGGGACGTCGACCAGGGTGAGGATCGGGATGCTGAACGCGTCGCAGAACCGGACGAACCGACTCGCCTTCTCGCCCGCTTCGATGTTGAGCGTCCCGGCCATCTGGGAGGGCTGGTTGGCGATGACGCCGACCGACCGTCCTTCGACGCGCGCGAAACCGATGACGATGTTCGGCGCGAAGAGCGGCTGGACCTCGAGGAAGTCGGCGTCGTCGACGACATGCTCGATGACGGTCTTCACGTCGTAGGGCTGGTTCGGCGAGTCGGGGATGAGGGTGTTGAGTCGGCGGTCCTCGTCCGTCGTCTCCAGCTCCACCTCGACGTCGAAGACCGTGGCCTCGGACAGGTTGTTGTCGGGCAGGAAGCCGACGAGGGTGCGGGCGTAGTCGAGGGCGTCCGGTTCGTCGCTCGCGAGGTAGTGGGCGACGCCCGAGCGGGTGTTGTGCGTGTACCCGCCGCCGAGCTCCTCCATGCCGACGTCCTCGCCCGTGACGGTCTTGATGACGTCGGGGCCTGTGACGAACATCTGGCTGGTCTTGTCGACCATGATGACGAAGTCGGTGAGTGCGGGGGAGTAGACGGCGCCGCCTGCTGCCGGACCCATGATGATGGAGATCTGCGGGATGACCCCGGAGGCCTGCGTGTTGCGTCGGAAGATCTCGCCGTACTTACCCAGTGCGACGACGCCCTCCTGGATGCGCGCCCCGCCGGAGTCGAGCATGCCGATGATCGGGACGCCCGTCTTCAACGCGAGGTCCATGATCTTGATGATCTTGTCGCCGGCGACCTCGCCGAGCGAACCGCCGAAGATGGTGAAGTCCTGCGAGTACACGGCGACCTGGCGGCCGTGGATGGTGCCGGTGCCGGTGACGACGGCATCGCCGTACGGCCGCGAGCGGTCCATGCCGAACGCCGTCGTACGGTGCCGCACGAACTCGTCGAGTTCGACGAAGCTGCCGTGGTCGAGCAGCTGCTCGATGCGCTCCCGCGCGGTGAGCTTGCCCTTCTTGTGCTGCTTCTCGATGGCGGCTTCGCCGCTCGCCGTCACGGCCTCGTGATAGCGGTTCTTGAGGTCGGCGAGCTTCCCGGCCGTCGTGTACAGGTCAGGGCCGGAGGTGGTTTCGTCGGTCACGCTTTCACCTTACCCGGTGGTCCCCCAGCCGACCCGTTGACGATCGGGTACAAGCGGCGCGCCGATCCGTTGTCGGCATCGTCCAAGCATGCCGGTGGGCGACGCGGGCGCCGGCGACCGGCCTCAGTAGGGTTGTGCCATGGATCTGCCCCTCACCGCCGCCCTCGTGCCACGCCTCGAGATCCTCGCCCACGCCGGCTCCACCAACGACGAACTCGCCCGACGCGTGCGCGAGGACGGCGGCGACGCGTGGCCGGACCGCTCGGTCGTCCTCACCGACGACCAGCGCGGGGGACGCGGTCGCCTCGGTCGCGTGTGGACGGTGCCACCCGGCACGTCACTCGCCGTGTCGGTCCTGCTCCGGCCGGTCACTCCGTCAGGCGATCCGCTCCCGCTGCAGGCCTACGGCTGGCTCCCGCTCCTCGCGGGTGCGGCGCTCGCGGAGTCGCTCCGGGAGCTCGGGGTGCCCGCTGACGTGAAGTGGCCGAACGACGTGCTCATCGGCGGTCGGAAGGTGTCAGGCATCCTCGCCGAGCTGTTGCCGAGCGGGGACGCGGTGATCCTCGGGACCGGTGTGAACCTCCGTCAGCGTTCCGAGGAACTGCCGACCGACCGGTCGACCTCGCTCGCGCTCGCCGGCCTCGCCGATCCTGACCCGGACACCGTCCTCGTCGGCTACCTGCGTGCGTTCGGCACGCTCTACGACGCCTACCTGGCGGCGTCCGGTGACGCCGAGGCCAGCGGGCTCCGAGCTGCGGTCACCGAGCGATGCGTGACGTTGGACAGCTCGGTGCGGGTGGAACTCCCCGGCGGCGACGTCCTGACCGGCACGGCCGAGCGGATCGACGCGGACGGGCGGCTCGTCGTCCGACCGACCGACGGTGGTGCGCCGGTCGCGGTGGCGGCCGGCGACGTCACGCACGTGCGCTGAGCGCTCCCGCCTGTTCGGTGAGGGACCGGCGCGCGAGCACGGTCGCGCCGGAGACGGCGGCCGGCATGACCAGCACGGACAGGACCGGCACGAGGAAGAGGACCGCGACCGTCATCCCGAAGCCCAGGGTGCGGGCGCGTCGCCTGGCGAGGGTCCGGCGGCGGTCGCGTAACGACAACCCCCTCGCGTCGAACGCGTAGCCCGTCAGTTCGAGGGCGAGGAACCAACCGCTCACGGCAAGTCCGAGCGCCGGGACCACCGTCTGGCCGATCACCGGGACGAAGCCGAGCAGGAAGAGGACGGCCGCCGTCGGGATGGTGAGCAGGAGCAGGCCGAGCGCCCGGGTGACACCGGTGAGGAGTCCGCGCCACGCGGACTCACCCGACTCCGGAGGAGCGTCGCCGAGGGTGCGTTCGACGTCGGCCCAGATCCGCTCGTAGAAGGGGTCGCCGACGAGGAGCGTCGCTGCGGCGTAGGCGTACAGCATCACCACGACGGCAACGGCCACCAACGCGACCGCGGCGGCCACCCGGATGGACGAGCGGTACGGCTCGTCCCAGGTGTCGGCGAACGGTGTCGCCCAGTCGACGATCGTGGCGGCGTTGACGCCGAGGACGACGAGCAACGCGATGAACACGACGCCCACGATCGCGGCGGGGACCGTGCCGAGCAGCATGCGCTTCGGCGAGGTACCCCAGAGGCGGAACCCGCCGAAGAGGATGCCGATCCCCTCGAGGAACGACCCGACGACGCCGGGTTGCTGCGCCGTCGGTGCGGTGCTGTCGGCCGGTTTCACGCCTTCATGGTAGCCGGGCGGCCGATGCACGGATGTTCGGGATCGCCGACGGGCGGGGTGGGAGCAGGCGGCGGGTTGCCGCGACTGCTAAGAATGGGAGTATGGCTGATCCCGGTATGACGGGGCCGGGCAGGCCGGCTCCTCCCGCGGCGGCGACCGAACGTGTGGTCGCACGCCTGCGTCCGCATGCCCGGCGGCTCCTGCTCCCCGCCCTCCTGCTCATCGCGGTGAGTGGCGCCGGTGCGTTCTTCTTCGGCTCGTTCGACCTCGAGTGGCAGAACTGGGCCGTCCTCATCGGCGGCGGGGTGATCGTGCTGGTCGCCTGCGTCCTGCCGTTCATCGCCTGGCTGTCGGTCCGCTACGTGATCACGACCCGCCGACTGATCGTCCGTCGCGGGTTCTTCGTGCGGACGCGCCAGGAGCTCTACCACGCCCGCGGCTACGGCATCACGGTGCACAAGAGCTGGGTGCAGAGCGCCTTCGGCAGTGGCAACGTCCGGGTGACGAGCGGCGGCGAGGTGCCGGTCGTCCTGCGGGACGTGCCCGGCGCGGTCCTCGTCCAGAACGCCCTCCACGAGCTCGTCGCCGAGAACCAGAGCATCGCCGCGCCCTACCCGGCTGCACCGAACCCGACGCAGCAGCCACCGGTCCGACGCTGACCCGTGCGGGGTGTGCCCGGCCGGTACGATGTTCGAGTCGGGGCACCCGCCGATCCGCCTCCGGATCCGCCCGTCCCGCCTGCTGAAACGAGACCCGCCGGCCGGTCGCCGGAGAGCTGGAGTGAACCCATGAGCATTCGCGTCGGAGTGATCGGCGGCGGTCAGCTGGCCAGGATGATGGTGCCCGCGGCCGTGAACCTCGGACTCGACATCCGGGTGCTCGCCGAGCAGCAGGGCATGTCCGCCCGACTCGCCACCGTCGAGGTGGGCGACTACCGCGACGCGGACACCGTGCTCGCTTTCGCCGAGACGGTCGACGTCATCACCTTCGACCACGAGCACGTGCCGCAGCACGTCCTGCGGGCACTCGTCGACGCCGGCGTGCAGGTGCACCCGGGACCGGACGCGCTCGCCGTCGCCCAGGACAAGCTGCTCATGCGCGAGCGCCTGACGGAGCTCGGACTGCCGGTGCCCGACTGGGCGCGTGTGCACGACCAGGAGGAGCTCGCCGCCTTCCTCGCCGAGCACGGCGGGAAGGGTGTCGTCAAGACTCCGCGTGGTGGCTACGACGGCAAGGGCGTCCGCGTCGTCCACGGACCGAACGAGGTCGACGACTGGTTCACGGCGCTCTCCGAGGACGCCAACGGCGGCGCATTGCTCGTCGAGGAACTGGTGTCGTTCCGGCGCGAGCTCGCCCAGCTCGTCGCCCGGCGCCCGTCCGGCGAGGTGGTGCCGTGGCGCGTCGTCGAGACCGTGCAGCTCGGTGGGGTGTGCAGCGAGGTCATCGCTCCGGCGCCCGGCTCGGCTGGTCGGCTCGCCGACACCGCGGAGGAGATCGCCGTGACCGTCGCGACGGCGCTCGGGGTGACCGGGGTCCTGGCCGTCGAACTCTTCGAGACGGACGACGACCGCCTGCTCATCAACGAACTCGCCATGCGTCCGCACAACAGCGGGCACTGGACGCAGGACGGCAGCGTCACGAGCCAGTTCGAGCAGCACCTGCGCGCCGTCCTCGACCTGCCCCTCGGCTGGACGGGCTGCCACCGCGATTGGACCGTCATGGTGAACGTGCTCGGCGGGCCGGCCGAGGGGACGCTCGACGACCGCTACCCGCAGGTCCTCGGTGCGCACCCGCTGGCGAAGGTGCACAACTACGGCAAGGACCCGCGCCCCGGGCGCAAGGTCGGCCACGTCAACGTCGCGGGCGACGACCTCGACGACGTCGTGTACGAGGCACGGGCGGCCGCGGCGTTGCTCGGCGCCGAGAACGCCTGACCGCCCTTCGACAAGCTCAGGGACCGTGTGGGGTGCACAGGGACCGCGTGGGGTGCTCAGGGACCGGTGGTCGATGACCGGTCCCTGAGCCTGTCGAAGGGCCCTGCTCAGGGACCGGTCGAGGAGCGCCTCAGTACACGTCGCGGATGTAGCGCTTCTCGCGCTTCAGCGTGTGCACGTATTCGGCTGCGGCCTCCGTCGAACGCCCACCGTGCTCGGCGATGAGCTCGTGCAACGCCTGGTCGACGTCCTTCGCCATCCGTGAGGCGTCACCGCAGACGGCGAAGTGGCCGCCCTCCTCGAGCCAGGCGTAGAGCTCCTTGCCGTTCTCGCGCATCCGCGTCTGGACGTACACCTTCTCGCGCTGGTCGCGGGAGAACGCGAGGTCCAGACGGTCCAGCACCCCTCCGGTGAGCAGCTCGCCGAGCTCGTCCTCGTAGATGAAGTCGTGCGCCCGGTGCTGGTCGCCGAAGAACAGCCAGTTCCGACCCGTGGCCCCGCGCTCGCGGCGCTCCTGCAGGAACGAGCGGAACGGCGCGATCCCGGTTCCCGGGCCGACCATGATGAGTGGCGCGTCGTCGTCCGACGGCACGCGGAAGCCCGCGTTGGCGGAGACGAAGATCCCGCTCGTGGCACCCTCCGTGACCCGGTCGGCGAGATGCGTCGACGCGACGCCGCCGTGCAGACGGTCGCCGACCGCATACCGGACGCTCGCGACGGTGAGGTGTACGCGCCCGTCGGCCGCCAGCGGACTGGACGAGATCGAGTAGGCGCGGTGCTGGAGCGGACGCAGCACGTCGAGGAGCGCGGCGGCGTCGAACCGGACCGCGGTGGAGCGCAGGAGGTCGAGGATGTCCCGGTCGCGCAACCAGGAGTCGAGCGTCTCCGCCTGGGCGAGCGCGAGGATCCCCGCCAGCTCCGAGTCCGGCGCGCGGTCGGCGAGCTCGGCCACGAGGTCCTTCGACGGGGTGCGGATCTCGAACCCGTGGGTGAGCCGGTCCGCCAGGGTCGAGCCGTCGACCGACTCGTCCGCGGTCGCGTCCAGTTCGGCGATGATGGCGTCGACGAGCGCCGGGTCGTTGCTCGGCATGACGCCGAGGGCGTCGCCGGCCGCGTACTCGATGCCGCTGTCGGCCAGGTCGAACTCGTAGTGCCGGATCTCCTTCGACGAGGCTGGCCCGGACAGGACGCGGTTGACGGCGAGGGTCGCGCCGTACGGCGTCTTGCGGGTCCACGGTGAACGCGTGCGGCCGGGCTTCTTCGCCGGTTTGGCGGCCGGCGCGGGAGCGGATGCGGCATCGGCGTCCGTCGGGGCGAGGGCGCCGAAGAGCGACAGGGCCTGCGTGGTCCACGCCGCGGCGGGCTCCTCGTAATCGACGTCGCAGTCCACGCGGGCGAGGATCCGTTCCGCACCGAGCTGCTCCAAGCGCGTGTCGATGAGCTTGCCCGCCTGGCAGAACCCGTCGTATCCGGAGTCGCCGAGCGCGAGCACGGAGAACCTCAGGCCGTCGAGGCGTGGCGCAGTGCTCGCCTGGAGCGTCTCCCAGAACAGTTCGGCGTTGTCGGGCATCTCACCCTCGCCGTAGGTGGAGGTGATGACGACGACGTGTCCCATCGACGGGAGCCGGTCGACCTCGACGTCGTCGAGTCCGACCGTCGTCACCGCCACACCGTAGCCGGAGGCGGCTCGGCCGAGGTCCTCAGCGATGGCCTCCGCGGTGCCCGTCTGCGTCCCGACGAGCACGTGCAGGGCGAGCTGCGGCGTGCGGCCACCGGCGTCGGTGGCATCGATCGCGCTGGAGCGGACCCCTGCCAGGAATCCCGCGAGCCAGACCCGCTGCTCGGGGCTGAAGGGCGCGTCCGCCGGGATGAACGGGTCGTCGGCGCTGCTGCCGAGCGCGGCGAGCGCCTCGAAGAGCACCGGGCTCGGTGTGCTGGCCGCCGGGGCCTGGGTCGAGGTCATCGTCCCCTCCAGTTCGGGCGCGTTCATCGGGAACCCGCCAGGGTCAGCTCGGCCAGAGCGGCCGATGCAAGGAGTGCTTCGGTGCCGCCGGTCGCTGCGGATCGGGCACGGTTCTTGGCGTGTTGGTGCATGATCCACCCCGTGGTGCCCGGGTGGTCGATCGACCGCACGTTCCGCAGCCGCAGTGCCTCGGTGTAGTCGTGGAGGCGCTTCGCGGCGATCATGGCGGCCAGCGCCCCGTCGTCGTACCGTTCGAGCAGCTCTCGAGCCGCCCGCTGCACCCGCTGCATGACGAAGAAGTCCTCGGTGAGGATGAGCGTGCGGACGCTCGCCTGCACGAGCGGGTGCGACGGGTCGTCGACGCCGGGCGTGCGGGAGAGCGCGACCTCCTGGGCGAGCTTCAGCACCGTGTAGCTCGTGAGGAGCGCGTAGACGTCCTGCGGGTCCGCCGCGGGCTCGCCGAGTCCGGGGGCGCGACCGCCGCGGACCGGTCGGCGGTCGCGGTAGTCGAGCTTGAAGGTGCGGAGCTGCTGCGCCGCGAGGGCCGCGCCGAGTTCGTCGAGGAGTTCCTTGCGGCTCTTGGCCGCGAGGATCGCGTCGCTGTCCTGGTAGAGGAGCAGCGCGCGCGGCATGCCGAACACGAACTGGTGCCTGGCCGTTTCCCACTCGGCGAGCAAGCGGGAGGCGAGCGGCGAACCGGTCGCCTCGACGTGCCACTCCAGCAGCAGGAGCACGGCGGCCTCGTGGAACGCCGCCTGCTCGCCCTCGGTGATCGATCCGAGGAGGAGGGAGTCCGCGCTGACCTTGCTCGGCAGTTCGCCCCGCGGGTCGTACTGGTAGACGAAGCCACCGCTCATCCCGTTGCCGAAGCCGATCCCGAAACCGCCGAGGTTCAGCACGGCGCCGTTGGTCATGTATTCGCAGGCGTAGTCGCCGACGCCCTCGACGACCGCGGTGGCGCCCGAGTTGCGGACGGCGAAGCGGTCGCCGGCCTCGCCCTGGACGAAGGTGCGGCCGCCGGTCGCGCCGAAGAGGGCGAAGTTGCCGATGAGGACGTTCCCGCCGTCCTCCGAGCTGCCGCCGCCGGGGGAGAGGATCGCGATGGTGCCACCGGAGGCGCTCTTGCCGACGCCGTCGTTGCAGGTGCCGGTGTGCCGCCAGTGCAGGCCGTCGACGCAGAACGCCGCGTACGACTGCCCCGCGGAGTGTTCGGTGCGGATGGTCACAGTGTCGGCGGCGAGCGAACGGTGGCCGCGGTCGTCGGTGACGACGGAGGGGATCGCCGCCGCCTGGGCGTCGTCGAGCTCGTGGTTGAGGATGCGCTCGAGGTCGATCGCGAGCTGCCCGCCCACGGAACGCCAGCGGTTGCCGAGGCGGATCCCGCCGTCGGTGTCCTCGGCGCCCAGGTCGAGCGTCGTCCGGCCGTCGTCGAACAGGCCGGCGCGCACACGCTCGATGAGGGCGTCGTCGAGCGTGAAGTCCTTCTCCAGGTACACGGGGTCGGTGACGACGACCTCGGGGACGACCGCGAGCATGGCCCGCAGGTCGAGGTCTGCGACGGCCGCCGGGTGGTCGACGAGGTGGAGGAGGTCGGTGCGACCGCGGGCTTCGCGAAGCGAGCGGAGGCCGAGGATGGCGAGCCGCTCGCGGACGTCGTGCGCGATGTTCAGGAGGTACTGCGCGAGCGCGCGCGGGTCGCCGTCGAAGGTCTCCGGGTTGGTCGTGAGACCAGCCGGGCACTTCACGTTGCAGTTCTTCGCCATGACGCACTTGAGCATCATGAGCGCGGTGGTCCCGAACTCGAAGCTGTCGCCGCCGAGCAGGGCGGAGATGACGACGTCGCGACCGGTCTGATGCGCGCCGGAGCAGCGCAGCGTGACCTTCGACCGCAGACCGTTCGCGCTGAGGGCCTGGTGGACCTCGGCGATGCCGATCTCGGCGCTGCGTCCGGCGTACTTGAGGCTCGTCACGGCGGCTGCGCCGGTCCCACCGGTGTTGCCGGCCACGTTGATGACGTCGGCACCGGCCTTGGCGACGCCGACGGCGATCGTGCCGATGCCCTCGGAGGAGACGAGCTTGACGACGACGCGGACCCGTGCCGCCTTGCAATCGTGGATGAGCTGCGCGAGGTCCTCGATCGAGTAGGTGTCGTGGTGCGGCGGCGGCGAGACGAGCTCGATGCCGGGCGTGCCGCCCCGGGCGGCGGCGATGTCCACCGTCACCTTGGGAGCCGGGAGCTGACCGCCCTCGCCGGGCTTGGCGCCCTGGCCGATCTTGATCTCGAGCTCCTGCAGCATCGGGTCGGCGAGGTAGCCGGCCCAGACGCCGAAGCGGCCCGAGGCGAACTGCTTGATGCGCGAGCCGCGGATCGTGCCGTAGCGGGACAGGTGTTCGCCACCCTCACCGCTGTTCGACATCCCGCCGACCATGTTGGTGCCGTGCGCGACCGCCTCGTGCGCGGTCGCCACGAGGGCACCGTGGCTCATCGCCCCGGACGCGAGGGATCGGGTGATCTCGCTCGCCGGCTGGACGAGGTCGGTCGAGATGCTCTCGGCACCCTCGACGAGCATCGAGAAGTAGTCGTCGGCCGAGCCTGTCGCCTCCACGATGAGGTCGCCCCCGGAGATCCAGTGCCCCGTCACCTCGCCGCCGAAGCGGTGGACGTAGTACTCGCCGAGCGCCGAGACCCGGGTGAGGTCGCCCGCGAGCGGTCCCGTGAGCTGCAGCCGGTGCCGTCCCTGCTCGGTCCGCGTCGCACGCAGGCCGCGGACGACGATCGAGGAGTTGCCGACGGGGCCGAGCCGGTCGAGCTCCCGTGCGAACTCCTCCGGGGTGGTCAGCCGGGTGATGTCCTCGGGCAGCACGAGCACGTCGCGGAGGGCTGCCGGGCGACGGCGCCGCTCGGTCGTCATCGACTGCACGAAGGAGCGGTAGCCGGGCGTGATGGTGAAGGCGTCGATCTCGTCGTCGTCGAGGGCGTCGAAGGAGGTGTGCTGGTAGGCGTCGTCGTCGATCCCGAACGCGTCCTCGAGGTTCCCGATGGTGTGGAGGCGCAGCGGGTCGTCGCCGAGCGTGCCCCCGTCGCGATCGACGGCCGTCGTGTCCGCTCGCGGCAGCTGCACGGGCTCCTCGGTGAGGTCGACGAAGCCGCGGACCGCGGTCGTCCCGTAGGAGTGGCCGGCGCCCTCGGCGCGTTCCTTGAACAGGCCGAGGAGCGGGACGTCCGCGTCGCTCGACGTCGTCAGGGCGCGCTGGTGCCAGGCGCTCGCCGTCCGGGCGATCCCGGCGAACCCGACGCCGCCGACGGGGGCGCGGAGGTGCGGGAAGGCGCGCGCGAGCACGGGGTCGCTCGTGTCGAGGTAGTTCGGCTCGAAGAACTCGCCGCCGATGTAGCTCTCGACGGTGCAGAGGCCGACCCGGCCCATGGTCTTCAGGAGCGACTTCTCGGCGGCGTAGGCGAACCGGCGGAACGCTGCTTCCACCTCGTCGGGGTGCTGCTGCTCGGCACGCAGACGGACCGCGAGCGGGTGGACGGCCGACGCACCGAAGCCGAGGGCGGAGGCGACGTGGTGCGAGGACGGCAGCTGGCCGCTGTCAACCACGAGCGACACGCGGAGCCGGAGGCCGTCGTCGATGAGTCGCTGGTTGACGGCCGCCACGACGAGGATGAGCGGCAGGGCGGCACCCTCCGCGTGGACGCCGCGGTCGCTGAGGATCGCGATGCCGCCGTTCTCGGCGGCGAACCCGGCGACCTCCGCTGCCACGCGCTCGACGGCGGCCTCGAGTGCGTCGGCGTTCGCCTGCGCGTCCACCTCGGGCCGGTAGAGGATGTCGAACCACGCGACCGGCGACTCGTGCTGAGCGCTGAGGCGTCGGAGTTCGTCCTCGCTGATGATGGGGGACCGGAGGACGAGCTGCTTCGTGCCGACCGTGCCGCTGCCGGGCTTCGGGCCGAGTGCGACCCGGAGGGTCATGCCGTCAGCCTCACGGATGCTGTCGAGCGGCGGGTTGGTCACCTGGGCGAAGCGCTGGGAGAAGTACTTCGCCAGGCCGCCCTCCTGGTCGGACAGGGCGTTGATGGCGTTGCCGTAGCCCATCGCCGAGATCCGCTCCTTGCCCGAGGCGAGCATCGGGTCCGTCATGAACCGGAAGCTCTCCTGGTTGAGGGAGTAGGCGACGTAGCGCTGCACCTGGCTCAGCCCACCGCGGTAGGCGAAGGCGTCGTCCGGCGAGGCCGTCGGTGCCGACACCGGGACGCCCCGGTCCTCGAGCGCGTCGAGGTCGGTGGCCGATGCGGCGAGCATCGCCGGGTAGTCCTTGCGCGCCGCGAGGAGCTCGAGCGCCTCGCCCGTGCGGAGGCGCGTGCCCGTGCGGTGGTCGTAGGCGAGCATGCCGCCGGCCTCGATGCGACCGCGGTGGACCACCTCGTCGTCGGGGAACGGCAGCTGCCCGGCCTCGGAGGTGACGCAGAGGTAGTCGGCCGTCTCGACGCTGCGCAGCGGACGCAGGCCGAGCCGGTCGAGCCGGGCGCCGACGGTCGTGCCGTCGTTGAAGATGAGCGCGGCTGGACCGTCGTTCTTCTCCTCGACGAGCGAGAAGTACTCGAGCATCGCGCGCACCTCACGGCTCAGGGTGCGATCGTTCTCCCAGGCCGGGGGCATGACCGACACGACCGCCTCGAGCAGTTCGAGTCCGTCCTCGACCACGCGGCTGTGCAGCGTCTGGTCGAGGCGCGAGCTGTCCGACTGGCCCCTGGCCCGGATGATCTTCCGGCCTCGCGACGCCGCCAGCGCCGTCTCGGACAGGCGGTTCTTACGGTCGGTGTTGAGCTCGCCGTTGTGCGCCATGAGGCGGAAGGGCTGCGCCATCGACGGGTGGGGCGCGGTGTTCGTCGAGAACCGGGTGTGGAAGGCGAGGGTCCTGACCCGGTGCAGGGGGTCGGCCAGGTCGGCGAAGTAGGGGATGACCTCGCCGGAGTTGAGACGTCCCTTGAGGACCTGGGTGCGCGTGCTGAGTGACAGCGGGTACAGGCCGTCGAGAGTGAGGTCCGTGTACGCGGTCGCCTCGATCGCGAGCAGGGCCGCGTGCGCGCGCCTGTCGAGGTCCTCTGTGGAGGCGTCGTCCGACGGCTCGAAGATCCACTGCCGGATCGGCAGCTGGTACTGCACGGCCTTCGGGCGCAGGACGGCCTCGACCGTCGGCACGGCACGGGCGAGCAGCACCGTGAAGCCGGCCTCGCCGAGCGAACGTTCGATGAGCGCCTCGGCGTCGCCGATCCGACCGTGGTCGACCGGGAGGAAGACGTTCGCGACGCCGAACCGCCCGGCGACGAGCGGCTTGCCGACGAGGGAGCTGAAGAAGTCGACCGAGAGGTCGATCTGCACGCCCGCTCCGTCGCCGACGCCCTCGGAGGACATACCCCCGCGGTGGGGGATGGCGCACAGGGCGGTGTCGCCGAGTGCGATGACGTCGTGGCTCTGCACGCCGTCCTTGCGGGTGATGAAGCCGACGCCGCAGTCGCTCTTGTCGGTCTGGCGATCGACGAGGTCGGGCAGGGGCGATGGTGCGGCGGTGCGCGGGCGCGGTGGAACGGAAGACGAGATCACGACGGGGTACCCCTCGGAATGCGGGCGCTGGACGGCCCGGAGACGGTGAGATGACGGGACCGGATCTACGTCGCTGGAGGGTGGGTCCGTGTCGACGCGGGCGCTGGGTGCGGCGGCCGTCGTCTGCATGAATGGAGGTGTTCCGATCCTAACCGGGCCGTCCCGCCCACTCAACCGTAACGAGCCGAACCGGGCCGTTCGGCGTAGGCTGGGTGTTTCCGGTACGCATGGGACACGCCGTGAGCGCTCCGGCGGCTCCCGTCGACGGCCCATCGTGCAGCGCCCGGATGTGCTGCGGGACGGCTCACGAGCCTGCCCGTGGTGGATCGGATCGCGACCGGACGACCGATGTGCAGCCAGCTGCATGTTTTTCGGACCAGAATGGTGAGATGACGACAGAGCATACGGCTGCGACCGGTCGCGGCTTCGCGCACGCCAAAGCGATCCTGCTGGGCGAGCACGCCGTCGTCTACGGGTCTCCAGCCGTCGCCCTGCCCATCCCGTCGCTCCGGGTCGAGGCGACCGCCCGACCCATCGGCGGGGCCTCGGTCCTCGACACCGAGATCTCACTCGGCCCGCTCGACGCCTCCGATCCGCTCGGGACCACCGTCCTCGAGACCCTCGCGCACGTCGGTGCGGCTCCGGCCGGCGTCGAGGTCGTCGTCCGCGGGACGCTCCCGATCGGCAGAGGCCTCGGATCGAGTGCCGCGGCCGCCAACGCGATCGTCGACGCCGTCGCCGACCTGCACGGCGTGGCGCTCGACGACGCCGACCGGTTCGAGCTCGTGCAGCGCGGCGAACGCGTCGCCCACGGGACGCCCAGCGGTCTCGACGCCCGGGCCACGAGCGCCTCGACACCCATCCTCTTCACCGCCGGCCGGGTCGAGCATCCGCCGATCCGCTTCGGCGGCAGCTTCGTCGTGGCCGACACCGGTGCGCGCGGGTCGACCCGGAAGGCGGTCGCCGACGTCCGCGCCTTCGTCGAGCTGCACCCCGAGCGTGGTCGCGCGCTCCTGGCCGAGCTCGAACGCGGGACGGTGGCGGGCGTCGCCGACCTCGCTGCGGACCGCCGCGACGACCTCGGGACCCGCATGAACGCGGCACAGGTCGTCCTCGACGAACTCGGCGCCGGCCACCCGGCCATCACCGCGCTCATCGCGGTCGCCGAGGCGAACGGCGCCCTCGGCGCGAAGCTCACGGGCGGCGGGCAGGGCGGATGCATCATCACCCTCGCCGCAGACCCCGCGTCAGCCCGACGCATCTCGCAAGCCCTGCTCGAGGCCGGAGCACTCGGCACCTGGACGATCGACGCGGAGGACTACGCGTGACCCTGACCCCGCAACAGCCCGCGACGACCGCCTCGGAGGAGGGCAGTGCGACTGCTCTGGCCAACCCCAACATCGCCCTCGTCAAGTACTGGGGCAAGCGGGACGAGGCGCTCATCCTCCCGTGGACCGGAAGCCTCTCACTGACCCTCGACGCAGCGCCCACGACGACGACGGTGCGACTGACGGACGCACCCGACGACGTCGTGCTCCTCGGTGGACGACCCCTCGAGGGCACCGCCCGCTCCCGCGTCACGCGCTTCATCGACCTCGTGCGTGCGCTCGCCGGCCGAGACGAGCGCGTCACCGTCGACTCCCACAACGAGATCCCCACGGGGGCCGGCCTCGCCTCCTCCGCCTCGGGCTTCGCCGCACTGGCGCTCGCCGCGTCGACCGCGTTCGGACTCGACCTCGATCGGCGTGCCCTCTCCCGGCTGGCCCGCCGTGGTTCCGGGTCGGCCTCGCGTTCGATCTTCGACGGGATCGCCGTCTGGCACGCCGGGCACGACGACGAGAGCTCCTTCGCCGAGGCGGTGCCCGCGCCCGGACTCGAGCTCGGTATGGTCCTCACCGTCCTCGACGCCCGGGCCAAGTCGGTCTCCAGTCGCGACGGCATGCGGCGCACGGTCGACACCTCCCCGTACTACCCCGCCTGGGTCGAACGCACCCCCGTCGAACTCGAGGAGATGCTCGCCGCGATCACCCGCGCCGACTTCACCGCGGTGGGCACGATCGCCGAGCGGAACGCGATGCGGATGCACGCCACGATGCTCGGCGCCGAGCCGCCGGTCCGGTACTGGGGACCGGCGAGCGTGGAACTGCTCGATCTCGTCGCAAACCTCAGAGGCGACGGCCTCGAATGCTATGCGACGATGGACGCCGGCCCGAACGTGAAGATCCTGTGTCGAGCCGACGCGGTCGACGAGCTCGCGACTCGGATCCTCGAGGCGCAGCCCGACATCGGCGTCATCCCCGCCAGAGCCGGACGGGGCGCGAGGCTCATCACCTCGGAGCCCGGCGGATCGGCGGGCGAGCAGACAACGGAAGGAGCGCGATGATCGAGATCAAGGCGCCCGGCAAGCTCTTCGTGGCCGGCGAGTACGCCGTCGTCGAACCAGGGCACCCCTCCATCCTCGTCGCGGTCGACCGGTGCGTCACCGTCCGACTCGAGGCGAGCGAGCACGAGGGCCGCATCTTCTCCGACCAGTACGGCCGAGCGCCCATCATCTGGCGTCGCAACCGCAACGGGGTCGTCGTCGAGCACGAGGAACGCCCGCTCGACCACGTCCTCTCCGCCGTGAGCACGATGGAGACCCTCGTCGCCGAGCTCGGCGTCGCGCAGCGGTTCTCCGCCCTGTCCATCACGAGCGAGCTCGACGACGCGAGTGGCCGGAAGTTCGGCCTCGGCTCGAGTGCGGCCGTGACGACCGCCACCATCCGCGCCCTCGACGAGTTCTACCAGCTCGACCTCACCCGGACGCAGATGCTCAAGCTCGCGATCCTCGCCACCATCGACGTCGCACCGGCAGCGTCCGGAGGCGACCTCGCGGCGAGCATGTTCGGCGGCTGGCTCCGCTACACCTCGCCCGATCGGGCACGGCTGCGGGAGGTGCGCCACCGCGAAGGGGTGCTCGCAGCCCTCCGCGACCCCTGGGCCGAGCTGGGGCTCGAGCGCCTGTCGCCGCCGACCTCGCTCCGGCTCCTCGTCGGCTGGACCGGCGAGCCCGCCTCGACCACGCGTCTCGTCGATGAACTGCAGTCCCGCAAGTGGGCGGAGACGGCCCACTACACCTCCTTCCTCGCGGCCAGCCGCGCCGCCGTCGACGCGCTCACGATCGGCTTGAACGACGAGGACCCGGCCCTCGTGCTCGGTGCCGTCCGCTCCGCGCGCGCGACGCTCGCCGGTCTCGGCCGCGACGCCGGTGTCGACATCGAGACCGCCGCGCTCGCGCAGCTCTGCGACGCCGCCGAACGCCTCGGCGGGGCGGCCAAGTCGTCCGGTGCCGGTGGTGGCGACTGCGGGATCGCGTTCATCGGCCAGTCCGTCTCCACCGCCGCCCTCGAAGACGACTGGTCGGCGCACGGCATCGAGCGGCTCCCGCTCACGGTGCACCCACCGACCGGACTCATCGACGCCGCCCACAGCCCGTGGGGGCCGTCGGAGATCAGCCGGACCGACGACGACGCGGTCGAATCCATCAGATCCACCTACGCTCGTGCCTTCGCCGAGCAGCACGACGTCCTCCGAGGCGGAACGGAACCCCACGCATGAGCAACGAACCCGACGGCGTCGCACCGGTCCCACTCAAGTGGATCGGCCCGCTCCACCTGAGCGGCAACGTCATGGAGGGCGAGCAGGAGGTCCCGCTCGCCACCTACGAGAGCCCGCTCTGGCCGTCGGTGCGCCGGGGCGCCCGCATCTCCTCCATGGTCCCCGGCGGCATCCGCGCGACGCTCGTCGACGAGCGGATGAGCCGCTCCGTCCTGTTCGAGGTCGACTCCGCCGGCGACGCCCTGCAGGCGCTCCGCGAGATCGAGCGCAGCCTGCCCGAGCTGCAGGCCGTCGTCGCCCAGTCGAGTCACTTCGCCGAACTCATCCAGATCAACTCGCAGATCGCCGGCAACCTGCTCTTCCTGCGCCTCGAGTTCCGCACGGGTGACGCGTCCGGCCACAACATGGTCACGCTCGCGGCGGACCGTCTCATGCCGTACATCATGGAGCGGTGGCCGATGCTCCGGTACGGATCGATCTCCGGAAACTTCTGCTCCGACAAGAAGGCGACCGCGGTCAACGGCATCCTGGGTCGCGGCAAGAACGTCGTCACCGAGATGACGATCCCGCGGGCGATCGTCGAGCGGTTCCTGCACACGACGCCCGAGCAGATCGTGCAGCTGAACGTGCGCAAGAACCTCGTCGGGACGATCCTCGCCGGTGGCCTGCGCAGCGCGAACGCCCACTACGCCAACATGCTGCTCGCGTTCTACCTGGCGACCGGCCAGGACGCGGCGAACATCGTCGAGGGCTCGCAGGGCGTCACCCATGCCGAGGTCCACGACGGCGACCTCTACTTCTCCTGCACCCTGCCGAACCTCATCGTCGGCACGGTCGGCAACGGCAAGGGGCTCGGCTTCGTCGAGGAGAACCTCACCCGCCTCGGGTGCCGCGAGGACCGTGAACCCGGCGCAAACGCCCGGCGACTCGCCGTCCTGTGCGCCGCCGCCGTCTGGTGTGGCGAACTGTCACTCCTCGCCGCGCAGACCAACCCCGGTGAGCTCATGGCCGCCCATCTGAAGCTCGAACGCAGCGCGCAGACCGCAGCCGGCGCGCCCGCCTGACCCTCCCACCGCACCGGGGGACCGGTGCATCGTCGACGCTCGAACGGAGCACCCCGCACGTGAACACCAACCAGACCACCAGCCCCGCCGTCGGCATCGACGACATCGCTTTCGCGACCGGTGCGAACCGCATCGACCTCGCCGAGCTCGCCGGGCGCTTCGGTGTCGAACCCGCCAAGTACTACGTCGGTCTCGGCCAGAGCGAGATGAGCGTCCCGGCCGCCGACGAGGACATCGTGACGATGGCCGCCGCCGCTGCCGCACCCATCATCGAACGGCACGGCAGCGATCGGCTCCGGACCGTCCTGTTCGCCACCGAGTCCGGGATCGACCAGTCGAAGTCCGCGGGCGTCTACGTGCACCGCCTGCTCGGTCTGCCGCAGGCGGTCCGCGTTGTCGAGCTCAAGCAGGCCTGCTACTCTGCCACCGCGGCGCTGCAGTTCGCGGCTGCGCTCGTGGCGCGGAACCCCGAGGAGACCGTGCTCGTCATCGCGAGCGACGTCGCGCGGTACGAACTGCACTCCAATGCGGAGCCGACGCAGGGTGCCGGGGCCGTCGCCATGCTCGTGGCCGCCGATCCGGCGATCCTCGAGCTCGAGACCGCGACCGGCGTCTACACGCAGGACGTCATGGACTTCTGGCGCCCGAACCACAGTGCGACGGCGATCGTCGACGGCAAGCTGTCCATCTCCGCCTACCAGGACGCGATCGAGGGTGCCTGGGCGGACTACCGGTCACGCGGTGGGGCGGACTTCTCCGAGGTCGACCACTTCTGCTACCACCAGCCGTTCACGAAGATGGCGATCAAGGCGCACCGGCACCTGGCCAAGTCGCTCGGCTCCGAGCGTACCCAGGAGGAGTTGGACGCACAGATCGAGCCGACGACGGGGTACAACCGCCGGATCGGGAACAGCTACACGGCCTCCGTGTACCTCGCGCTGCTCGCGCTGCTCGACGGCGACGACGACCTCACCGGTCGGCGTATCGCGTTCCTCAGCTACGGCTCGGGTGCGGTCGCGGAGTGCTTCAGCGGCATCGTGCGTCCGGGTTACCGCTCGGCTCTGCGGAGCGACGCGAACCGTGCGCAGCTCGATGCCAGGACGGTCGTCGACGACGCCCGCTACCTGCAGCTCCTGGAGGACGCGGCGTCGGCCGACGTCCACGACTCCGACCGCCCTCGTGAGACCAGCGCGCCGTTCCGCTTCGCGGGCGTCGTCGGCGACCGTCGGCAGTACGAGCCCACCTCCGCCTGACCGCTCCCGCGCCCGAGCTCTCCCGGGTGGTCGCCAGCGCGGTGCGCTGACGTCACCGCGGGTCGGGGACGTCAGCGCGGGTCTCCGGAGGGGCGCGCTCACGCGTGTGCCCCGCGCTCGTGCCGGTTCCGCCGCGCTCGCGCCAGCGCACCGCGCCGACGCCGGGTTCGACACCCTCGCATCAGCGCACCGCGCTGGCACTCCACCCGATCAGGGACTGGTCACCCACGGGAGGTGGCGGCTCGGATCCGGTCGACGAGGAACGGGCCCAGGGTCCGCGACCAGGTGGCCGTGATGTGGTGCAGATCGCGATAGACGAGCACGTTCCCGACGGCGAGCGGACAGGTCCCGGCCGCGCAGTACAGCTCGCCGAGATCCACGACCGGCACGGCGCCGTCGGTCATCGCCGCCGTGGCGGTGTTCAGGTCGAACGTCGGGTACGCCTCGGCCACGGGGAAGGCGCACGCCCCCGCGATGAGCTCGGCGGCACTCGTGCGGTCGACGCACGCCGCGGCTTCGTTCGGCACGCGGGGATTGTCCCGCAGCACCACGATCGACGTCCCCTGCTCGAGCACCGGTCTCCACGCGGCGAGCGTCGCGCCGCGGATCGCGGCCTGTTCGGCCACCGAGGTCTCGTCCGGGCTCTTGGAGGTCACCAGGATGATGTCGTACGGGCGCTCACCCGTGAACGCCTCCTGCATGAGCGTCCGCCGGGCGTCGCAGGCCGCCGAGTCGTCGGGTCCCGGTGCCCGCCACTCGCAGCCCTTGCCGACGTACACGTCGAGCCGCCAGTTGCGTGCCTCGAGCTGGTCGACGAGTCCGGGGATGAGCATCGTGGCGTGGGAGTTGCCGGTGAGCGCGACCCGCGTGGCGTCCGGGCGCTCGGAACCGAAGGTGCAGCCGGGGAAGTCCGGGGCGTCTGCGGCTGCGGAACACCGGAAGGTGTCGCCAGTGTCCTCGGTCCGCACCGACAGCGGCGGCAGGAGTTCGTCCGCCAACGCCGGATTGGTGCAGCCCGACGCGGCCGCATCGGCACCGAAACACGGCTCGCCGTCCGAGACGTAGGCGTCCACGGTGCTCGCGAGGGTCCGTTCCTCGGCGGCGACGGTCAGCAACCCCGCCGCCGGGATGCAGAGCACGAGTGCGGTCGCCGCGCCCGCCAGCAGGACGCTCCGTGCGGAGCGCGCGTGCGCGAGGACCGGGGCTCGTCGGACGGGGTCCTCGACGAACCGTTTCGTCAGTGCGGCGAGGACCACGGCGACGACCAGGAGTGCGGCAGCGACCGCCAGACCGAGCGGGTCGCCGAGCGCGACGGGCACGCCGAGCACCCACGGCGCGACCACGATGAGCGGCCAGTGCCACAGGTACAGCGAATAGGAGAGATCGCCGAGGAGGAGCGACGCACGTGTGCGCGCAAGGGTCGTCACGGACCACCGATGGGTCGACGACCCACCGAGGATCACGAGGAGCGTCCCGAGGACGGGGAGGGCGGCGGCGATCCCGGGGAAGGCCGTCTGCTCGGTGAAGGCGACCAGCGCGACCGCCAGGAGGACGACGCCGAGGACGCCGGAGGCCGTCCGCCAGCGGGTGCGGTGGACGACCACGGCCGGCCCGAGGAGCGCGAGCAGACCGCCGGCCGCGAACTCCCAGGCACGGGTCGGTGTGGCGAAGTACGCCGGTGCCGGATCCGCCGCGGTGTACAGGACCGAGCACAGGAGAGAGAGGGCACCGATGATCCCGAGCGCCACACCGAGGGTGCGGCGGAGGTCCGACGGTCGCCGCCGGGTGAGCCACACGCACAGCAGGACGACGAGTGGCCAGCCGAGGTAGAACTGCTCTTCGACGGAGAGCGACCAGAAGTGCTGGACCGGTGACGCGGCGCTGCCCTGTGCGAGATAGTCCACGGAGCTCCCGGCCAGGAACCAGTTCTCCCAGGAGGTCGCGCTCGCCACGGTCTCGGTGAAGAACTGCGTCCAGGCGCTCGGCGGGGCCAGCCGCCAGATGAGCACGGCGGTGACGGCGAGGACGAGCAGGGCGGCCGGCAGGAGTCGCCGGATCCGGCGGGCCCAGAACGCCGGGAGGTCGACGCGGCCCGTCTCGTCGGCCTGGCGTGCGAGGTGGCTCGTGATCAGATATCCGCTGACGACGAAGAACACGTCGACGCCGGCGTACCCACCGGGCAGGAGGCTCGACGACAGGTGGAAGACCACGACGGACAGGACGGCGATCGCGCGGAGCAACTGGATGTCGGGCTGCGTGCGCGGAACTGCTCCGAGGAGGGGAGACGCGTCGGTCCGGTCCTGCACCTCCCTCACGCGCCCTCCTCCGCCCTCCGGGTCGACGGACAGCGAGCTCAGCGTAGGGAACGCCGGTGACGCGCTCGTGGACGGCAGATGACGGGTTCGCATCGGCTCCCGGTATCGCTCGGCGGACAGCCGACGGTCGGGTCAGCCGACGTTCGCGCCGAAGAGTAGGCCGAGCACGTAGGTCGCCGCCGCTGCGCCGTACCCGATCGCCAGTTGTCGCAGTGCCCGGCGGAACGGGGGTCCGCCCGAGAGGAGCCCGACGACGGCGCCGGTGCCGAGCAGGGCCACCCCGACCAGGAGTGCGGCGACGAGCAGCGCAGCGACACCCTGCAGCCCGAACAGGTAGGGCAGGACCGGGATGACGGCGCCCGATGCGAAGAAGCAGAAGCTCGAGAGCGCGGCACCGAGCCCGGTCCCGATGGCCTCGTGCTCCATCGCCGTGCGGGCCTCGCGCTGGTAGGTGCCGGCGCCGACGCGGGCCAGGACGTCAGCGGCGTGGGCCTCGGCTTCCTCGACCTCCATTCCGCGTGCCCGATAGACGAGCGCGAGTTCGTTCGCGTCGACGTCGAGGTGGGGGAGGGCGTCGTCGGCCGCCGGGTTGGGGCTGGACGCCTCGAGCAGTTCCCGCTGCGACCGGACCGAGACGTACTCGCCGGCTCCCATCGACAGCGCGCCCGCCAGGAGGCCCGCCAGCCCGGCGGCGAGGACGACGCCGTTGCCGACGCCGGTGGCGCTCATGCCGATGACGAGTGCGAGGTTCGAGACGAGTCCGTCGTTCGCCCCGAACACGGCCGCCCGGAAGGTTCCGGACAGACGGTTGCGTCCGCGGGCGGCCAGGCCCCGGACGACCTCCTCGTGGATCTGCTCGTCGGCGGCCATCCGCTCGGTTGCCGCCCGTTCGGTCGCGTAGGGAGAGCGTGACTCGGCACGCTGGACGAGCGCCAGGACGAAGACGGATCCGAACCGCCTCGCGAGCCAGCCGAGCAGCCGGGTCCGCAGGTCACCGCGTTGCGGCTTGCCGATGTCGTCGCCGAGCAGGGCGATCCAGTGCGACTCGTGGCGTTTCTCGGCCTCGGCGAGCGCGAGCAGGATGTCGCGCTCCTCACCGCTCCGCCGACCGGCGAGATCCCGGTAGACGGCGGCTTCGGCGCGTTCGTCGGCGAGGTACCCGCGCCACCGCCGCAGCTCGCGCTGGCTGGGTGGCTCATGGTGTGCTGCGGATCCATCCGCGGTCGACGTGCTCATCCGCCGATTGTCCCAGACACCTGTCGATCGGTGCGCTGCGCGGTGCGCAGGCGTCCCCGGACTGGGGTCGCCCGGGTCAGGGCTCGTCCGTCGGCTGCGGTGCGTCCTGAGCCGATCTTCAGGCACCGCGATCTACGATGGTGCTCATGCCCGAGAACTCCGCCCCGTCCCGTGACGCCCCGCCGCTCGTCGGCGTCGTGATGGGCTCGGACTCCGACTGGAACGTCATGAGCGATGCGGCGCAGGTGCTCCGCGACTTCGGCGTGTCGTTCGAGGTCGAGGTGCTGTCGGCCCACCGCACGCCCGAGAAGATGATCGCGTACGGCAAGGCCGCCCACGGCCGTGGCGTGAAGGTCGTCATCGCCGGCGCCGGTGGCGCGGCGCACCTCCCCGGGATGCTCGCCTCCGTCACCACCCTGCCGGTGGTCGGCGTCCCGGTGCCGCTCTCCCGCCTCGACGGCCTCGACTCGCTCCTGTCGATCGTACAGATGCCCGCGGGCGTGCCGGTCGCAACCGTCTCGATCGGCGGCGCGAAGAACGCCGCGCTGATCGCCGTCAAGATCCTCGCCACGGCCGACGAGGCCCTGCACCAGGCGCTCGTCGCCTACGCCGAGGCCCTCGCCGACTCGGTCGAGGAGAAGAACCGGAACCTCAAAGCGCAGCTATGACGAGTGCAGCCACCGCCGCGAAGCCGATGCGGTACCCAGACACCCGTTCACGCGAGGTGATGACGAAGCGCGCCTGGTGGCTCGTCCTGCTCAACCTGCTGATCCCCGGGTCCGCACAGGTGCTCGCCGGGAACCGGAAGCTCGGCCGCTTCGGGCTCGGGTTCACGCTGTTCCTGTGGCTGCTCGTCGTGGTCGGCGTCGCGCTCATGTTCCTCGCGCGCGAGGTGCTCTTCACGCTCGCGACGAACCCGATCGCGCTCACCGTCGCCCAGGTGCTCCTCGTCGCCTACGCGATCCTGTGGGTCGTGCTGACGCTCGACACCCTGCGGCTCGTCCGCCTCGTCAAGGCCTCCCCGAACGCCAGGCTCGGCGTCGCGCTGTTCACGACCCTCGCCATGGTCCTGGTGGCCGGTGGCGCCGGGTACGGAGCCGTCGTCGCCGGTGCCACCCGCGGCTCGATCTCCTCCATCTTCGGCAACACCGGACCGTCGGAGCCGCCGGTGGACGGCTACTACAACATCCTGCTGCTCGGTGGCGACGCTGGCCCCGACCGCGACGGCATGCGTCCCGACAGCATGTCGGTCGTCAGTATCAACGCGGAGACCGGGCAGGCGACGACGATGTCCATGCCGCGCGACCTCGTCGACATCCCGTTCCCCGAGGGCAGCGAGATGGCGTCCCTCTACCCCGACGGCTACGACGACTCCTGCGACGTCGACGTCTGCCAGCTCAACTCGATCTACACCGAGATCGAGCTGAAGAACCCCGAGTTGTTCCCGAACGCCACGGCCCACGCGAGCGAGCCAGGCATCGAGGCGATGAAGCAGGCCGCCGAGGGGATCACCGGGCTGCACATCCAGTGGTACGTCCTCATCGACATGTACGGCTTCGCCACCCTGATCGACACGCTCGGCGGCGTCGACATCGACGTCAAGGAGCGGCTCCCGATGGACGGCGACGCCGACCTCGAGAACGTCACGTCGTGGATCGAGCCCGGCGAGCAGCACATGGACGGCTGGACGGCGCTCATGTACGCCCGGTCGCGGCACTCGACGAGCGACTACGACCGCATGGAGCGCCAGCACATCCTGCAGACCGCGATGCTCAAACAGTTCAACCCGGCGAACGTCCTCGCGCGCTTCCAGGACGTCGCAGCCGCGGGAGGCGACGTCGTCAAGACCGATGTGCCCCAGGGCATGCTCGGTTACTTCGTGAACCTCGCGCTCAAGACGCGCGAGCTGCCGATCAACTCCCTGCAGTTCGTCCCGCCGACGATCGATCCGGAAGAGCCCGACTACACGCTCATCCGCCAGATGGTGCAGGACCAGCTGTTCCCGCCGTCGCCGAGCCCGGAGCCCGACGCCGGCTGAGCCCCGGTCGCTGAGCCGACGTCCCGGTTCGTCCCGGTCCCTGAGCCTGTCGTCGGGCTCAGCGCACGGTCGCGACGATCTCCCCGTGCGGGACGGCGAACCACCCGTCGGACGCGTCGACCCAGTCGCGCCACGCCGTCGAGATCAGCGCGAGGTCGGCGTCGTCCGCGATCCCGGTCTCGAGCGCCTGTGTGGCGAAACTGGAGGTCCGCGCTCGCTCGGACCACGCGCCTCCCCACCACTCCCGGTCCTCCGGAGTCTCGAACGACCAGACACTCGCGCTGCTCCGGATGTCCGTCAGCCCGGCTTCCATCGCCCAGGACTTCAGCCGGCTGCCCGCGTCGGGTTCGCCGCCGTTCGAGCGAGCCAGCTCCTGGTAGACCTCCATCCAACGGGTGAGTCCCGGGGACAGCGGATACCAGACGGCGCCGCCGTAGACGATGTCACGGAACGCCACGACGCCGCCGGGTCGCACCACTCGCCGCAATTCACGGATGACGGAGACGGGGTCGCCGACGTGCTGGAGGAGCTGGTGCGCGTGGGCCACGTCCACGCTGTCGTCCGGAAGATCGAGGGCGTAGGCGTCACCGACGGCGTAGGACACGTTGTCGACGCCGGCGGCTGCCGCACGCGCGCCGGCATCCGCGACCACTCCGGCGTCGGCGTCGATGCCGACGACGGTGCCTGGTGCGACGATGCGCGCGAAGTCCAGCGTGATCGTTCCGGGACCGCTGCCGAGGTCCAGCACCTCGAGGCCGCTGTGCAGGTGCGGCAGGAGGTATGCGGCGGAGTTCTCGGCAGTGCGCCACGAGTGCGTGCGCAAGACGCTCGGGTGGTGTCCGAGGGTGTAGCGTTCGCGTGGTTTCGAAGAGGTCACCAGACAACCCTACGGGTGTCGCATCACGACTCGTCCCACATGACGACGGACCTGCAGCAGAGGTCGGTTCGACACCGGACCGGAGGGAACGTGGTCGTGAGCCGGGACGACCTGCTCAGATCTCCGCGTGGAGCTGCCAGACCCGTTCGGCGGAGTCGCGCCAGCTGAAGGCCTGCTCGCGGTCCATGCCGAGGATGCGCAGGCGGGCGAGGCGTTCGCTGTCGCCGATGACGTCGTTGATGGTGGCGATGAGTCGATCGGCGTATCCCTTGGCGCCGGACTCGACCACGACGCCGGCTCCACCGCCGACCTCGACGAGCGCGGGGACGTCGGAGTGGATGACGGGCGTGCCGAAGCGGAACGCCTCGACGAGTGGCAGGCCGAACCCTTCGGCGAGACTCGGGTACACGAAGGCGGTCGCGCGGTCGAGGACGACGGCGAGGTCGGCGTCGTCGAGGAACCCGAGGGCACGCACTCGCCCTTCCGGCAGACCGGCCTCGTCGGCCACCTGCGCGAGCGTGACGTCGCCCCAGCTGTCGGTGCCGACGATGAGCAACGGGAGGTCGGGGGCGCCGGGGCGGCCGAGGCCGGTGATCAGCTCCGTGATGCCCCGCCGAGGGTCGAGCGATCCGACCGACACGAGGTACTCGGACGGGAGCTCGAGCGTCCGTGCGCGGCCGTCGGCGTCGGTCGGGATGGTGAGGGTGGTCGCGGCTGCACCGCCGATGACGCGGACGCGGTCGCCGAGATCGACGATGTCGCGCAGCTCGTCGGCGACCGCGTGCGTCGGTACCACGATGGCGTCCGCGTGCTTCCGCGCCCGCTTGACCATCGCCTTCTGCCAGGCCACCGACATCGGGGTCAGCGACGAGGGGTGCGACCAGGCGAGCGTGTCGTGGATGGTGACGACGATCTGGTTGCCGTCGTTGATGCGGTCATGGCGGTTGAGCGGGGCTAGGAGACCCGGGGCGTGCACCATGCCGTTCGCGGTACCGGGCGCCACGATGCCGAGCTGCCAGGCGGCACTGAGCTCGCGACGCGGCAGGGTGGTCCGGTGGAGCGTCGCGAGTCCGGGGAGCTTGGACTCCAGGAGGTCGATCTTCTCCTTCGGCACCGCCGAGACGATGCCCTCGACGTCGCATCCCGCCGGGGCGCTCGCGATGAGCTCGCGGGTGAGTTCCTCGGAGTAGCGACCGACTCCACCGGCGACCGGTGCGACGATCTGGTCGACGACGACGCGGAGGGTGGTCACGGTGCCGTGACGACGCCGTGCTGCGTCGCTGCCTCGAAGGCCTCCCGCCAGTCACGCATCGGGGCGAGACCGGCGGTGGACCAGGCGTCGTGACCGAGCACCGAATAGGCGGGGCGCGGCGCGGGGCGGACGAACGCCGAGCTGTCGGTGGGGGAGACCCGAGCGGGATCCGCGCCGACCGCCGCGAAGACCGCCTGGGCGAACTCGTACCAGGAGGCCTGCCCGGCGTTGGTGCCGTGGTAGACCCCGGCGGGTGCGTCGGCGTCGAGCAGCGCGACGATCTGCGCGGCGAGATCGGCGGTCCACGTGGGCTGTCCCAGCTGGTCGGTGACGACGGCCGGGTCGACGCCGTTCGCCGCGAGCTTCGCCATGGTGGCGGCGAAGTTCGGTCCGTTCTTGCCGTACAGCCAGGCCGTGCGGACGATGTAACCGCCGTTCGGGTGCTCGGCGAGGACGGCTCGCTCCCCGTCGGCCTTCGTCCGGCCATAGGCGCTGATCGGTGCCAGCGGGTGGTCCTCCTGATACGGCGAGGTGGCGGAGCCGTCGAAGACGTAGTCGGTGGACACTTGGACGAGCTTCGCGCCGGCCTCCCGGGCGGCGACCGCGAGGTTGCGGGCGCCGATGGCGTTCACAGCGGCTGCGTCCGCTTCGTGTGATTCGGCGTCGTCGACCTTCGTGTAGGCGGCGGCGTTGATGACGGCGGTGTGACCCGCGACGGCGGCGCGGACGGCCTCGAGGTCGGTCACGTCGAGCTCGGCACGACCGAGGGCGGTGACCTCGCGATCCGTCAGGGCCTCCTGCAGGTCGTGGCCGAGCATGCCGGAAGCGCCGGTGATCAGGTACGTCAAGATAGGGGTCCTCTCGGGAGTGGCCCGTTCATCGTACCCGGCTCGGTCGGGGAGGCCGCTGACCGGGCGGCGTCGGTCGGCGGCTCCTCGAACAGGGTCCGCTGTGCCTCCTCGGCCCGGGCGAGGTTGGCCAGGCCGTCGGCCCGATGATGTCCGTAGACCCAGAACCGGTAGAGGAAGAAGCGGAAGAGGGTCCCGAGGCCGAGCCCGATGACGTTCGACGCGACGTTGTCGGCGAGGAGGGAGGTGAAGCCGAGGACGTAGTGGCTGACGAAGAGGCATCCGACCGCGATGGCCATCCCACCCAGGGAGACGATGACGTACTCGCCGAGCTCGAGGAGGAAGTTCTTCCGGCGGTGCTCGCGGAAGGTCCAGTACCGGTTGCCGATCCAGTTGAAGACGATCGCGACGGACACGCTGATGACCTTGGCGCCGATGGGGGACTGCGCGAGGTGGTCGTGCCCGAAGACGCCGACGCGGAGCAGGTTGAACACGAGCACGTCGAGGCCGAAGCCGATGAGTCCGACGACACCGAACTTCACCGCGTAGGCGGCGACGCCGTTCCAGAGGCGGCGGAGCAGAGGGATCATGGCGGGCCGTTCTGTGCGCGGACACTCGATTATGCCTGAGGCCGGGTCCTCGACGACCGTGCTCAGGCTCCTCTTGGTAGACTCCCCGGGTGCAGATCCGCGAACTGAACATCCCTGACAGCTATGAGATCACCCCGAAGCAGTTCGGTGACGACCGAGGGGTCTTCCTCGAGTGGTACCGCTTCGACAAGCTCGAAGAGGCCACCGGTCGGTCCATCAAGCTGGCCCAGTCCAACACCTCGGTCTCGAAGCGTGGCTCGGTGCGTGGCATCCACTTCGCGGACATCCCGATCGGCCAGGCGAAGTACGTCACGGCCACCCGCGGTGCCGTCCTCGACTACGTCATCGACATCCGTGTGGGCTCGCCGACGTTCGGCCAGTGGGATTCGGTGTTGCTCGACGACACCGACCGCAAGGCCATCTTCATCTCCGAGGGCCTCGGCCACTGCTTCGTGGCGCTCACCGACGACGCCACCGTCAGCTACCTCGTGACCGACGTCTACCGCCCCGACCGCGAGCACGGCATCAACCCGCTCGACGAGCGGGTCGGTCTCGTCATCCCGCCGGAGGCAGGCACCCCGCTGCTCTCACCGAAGGACACCGAGGCCCCCGGCCTCGACGAGGCGGCCGCCGCCGGCCTCCTGCCGACCTGGGACGACGCCCGGGCGTTCTACGCGACCTTGAAGGGGAACTGACGATGCGCGGCATCATTCTCGCCGGTGGATCCGGCACGCGGCTCTGGCCGATCACCAAGGGCATCTCCAAGCAGCTCATGCCGATCTACGACAAGCCGATGATCTACTACCCCCTGTCGACGCTCATGATGGCGGGGATCAAGGAGATCCTCATCATCACCACCCCTGAGTACAACGAGCAGTTCCGTGCACTCCTCGGCAATGGTGACGACCTCGGCATCCGGCTCGAGTACGCGGTGCAGCCCTCGCCCGACGGCCTGGCACAGGCCTTCATCATCGGTGAGGAGTTCATCGGCGACGAGAGCGTCGCCCTCGTCCTCGGCGACAACATCTTCCACGGCACCGGCCTCGGTTCCGCCCTCCGCAGCCACAACGACATCGACGGTGCGCTCATCTTCGCCTACCAGGTCGCCGATCCGAAGGCGTACGGCGTCGTCGAGTTCGACGACGCCTTCAAGGCGCTCTCCATCGAGGAGAAGCCCGAGAAGCCGAAGAGCAACTACGCCGTCCCCGGCCTGTACTTCTACGACAACTCGATCGTCGAGATCGCCAAGACCATCGAACCCTCCGCTCGCGGTGAGCTCGAGATCTCGACCGTCAACGAACGCTACCTCGAACAGGGCGACCTGCAGGTGCAGGTGCTCGACCGCGGTACCGCGTGGCTCGACACCGGCACCTTCGAGTCGATGATGCAGGCGTCCGAGTACGTGCGCGTCATCGAGGACCGCCAGGGCTTCAAGGTGGGCTGCATCGAGGAGATCGCTTGGCGCGCCGGGTGGATCGACGACGCGCAACTCGCTGCGCTCGCTGCCCCGCTCGTGAAGAGCGGCTACGGCAGATACCTGCAGACGCTGGTCGAGGTGGGTCGCTGATGGCTGTGAACCGCCTGCGCCAGAAGGCCGGACGCGCGCGAAAGCTCGCGAAGGACGAGGGCATCCGCAACCTCTTCGGCTACATCGCTCAGCGGGCCGCGCTGAAGCTGCTGACGCGCGAACCGGCGGGCGGCATGCTGGTCGACTCGCTCGACGTCTCGGACGTCGACTGGACCGAGCGCGCCGAACGCTTCGAACACCCGGTCACGGTCGCCGAAGGGCCGGTGAAGATCGCGTGGATCATGTCCCCTCCCGGCAAGGAGAGTGGCGGACACCAGAACCTGTTCCGGTTCATCAACTTCGCCGAGCAGGCCGGGCACGAGTGCACGATCTACCTGTACGACAACGTCGGGGCGGCTCCGACCCTTGCCGCGACGAAGGCCATGCTCAGGGAGTCGAGCGCGTACCCGAACCTCCGTGCCGAGATCGTCGAGTACGACCGCGACGCCGGCGTGCGCGCCGACACGCAGGCGCTCTTCGCCACCGGCTGGGAGACCGCGTACCCGGTGTACCGCGACGCCTCCTCCGCTCGACGCTTCTATTTCGTCCAGGACTTCGAGCCGCTGTTCTACCCGCTGGGCTCGCAGGCTCTCCTCGCTGAGAACACCTACAAGTTCGGCTTCCACGGCATCACCGCCGGCGGCTGGCTGAAACACAAGCTGAGCACCGACTACGGCATGCCGTGCGACTCCTTCGACTTCGCGGTCGACAAGGCCCACTACAGCGTCACCAACCGCGGCAAGCGGAACGAGATCTTCTTCTACGCACGCCCCGTGACGCCCCGACGCGCGTTCGAGCTGGGCATCCTCGCGCTCACCGAGTTCGCACGGATGCGTCCCGACGTGACGATCAACCTCGCCGGCTGGGACGTCTCCGAGTTCATCATCCCGTTCAAGCACAACAACCTCGCGAGCATGGAGATCGACCAGCTCAACGCGGTGTACAACCGTTGCGGTGCCGGTCTCGTCCTGTCCCTGACGAACATGTCGTTGCTGCCGCTCGAGCTCATGTCGGCCGGCGTCACGCCGGTCGTCAACGACGGGCCGAACAACCGCATGGTGTCCGACAATGCGAACATCGAGTACGTCCAGCCCTCGCCGCGGCTCATCGCGAAGACGCTCGTCGAGGTCCTGGACCGACCGGACGCGATCGAGCGGTCCATCGCCATGTCCGCATCCGTCGAGGACGTCGACTGGGCCGACTCCGGCACGCAGTTCGTCGACGCGTTCGAACGGGCAATGCGTGGCTAAGACGCTGGTCATCGGGGCGAACGGATTCATCGGGTCCCATCTGGTCGAGGCCCTGCAGCGCGCAGGGCACGAGGTCTCCGCGTTCGACCGCTTCAGTGGGGCGGCTCCCACGTTCCGAACGGACGGCATCAGGCTGATCCGCGGCGAGTTCCTGAGCCGGGCCGACCTCGACGAGGCCGTCTCCGGGCAGGACTACGTGCTCCATCTGTTGTCGACGACGTCGCCGGCGACCGCCGAGAGCGACCCCACACTCGACATCCGGACGAACATCGCCCAGTCGGTCGAACTGCTCGAGTCGGCCTCGAGTGCCGGGGTCAAGCGCTTCTACTTCGCCTCGACAGGGGGTGCCATCTACGGCCCGCAGGGGCGGGACCGCTACGCCGAGGGCGACCGCGCGATGCCGATCTCGCCGTACGGCATCGGGAAGCTCGCGATCGAACACTACCTCCACTACTTCCGGACGCGTCACGGACTCGCATCGACGGCCCTGCGCATCTCCAATCCGTACGGCACACGGCAGCATCCAGGTCGACGGCAAGGTCTCATCCCCATCGCACTGCGCAACATCGCAGAGGGCCGGCCGGTGGTCCGGTTCGGTGACGGCTCGATGGTGCGCGACTACATCTTCGTCGAAGACCTCGTTCGTATGATCGTCGCGTTCGTGGGGCGGGAGACCGAGTTCGACCTCTACAACCTGGGCAGCGGATTCGGGTTGTCCGTCACGGACATCCTGGACGAACTGCGCCTGGTGACGGGTGTCGACTTCGACATCGAGGAGCGAGCGACGCCGCCCACCTTCATCGACAAGGTGATCCTCGACACGAACCGCTGGGCGCAGGAGTTCGGTCCGATCGAACTCACCACGCTGGGTGACGGCATCCGCCGCACGTATGAGGACGTGCTCGCCGCGCCGTGACATCGTGTGTCGGTGAGGCGGGGGCAGCTAGATGTCGACGGCGTGATCACGCACGTCCGACCAGCTGTACAGCGGCCGACCGAAGTCCGACTCCGTATGGATCGCCTTGCCGAGCCTGGCGGCCCACTTGTCGCGATACAGGGCGGGGAAGTGCGCCATGTAGTACCGACAGGTCTCGTCCCACTGCTCGACGGAGAGCGCTTTGCCGTAATGCTGACAGGAGAACCGCACCACCGTGGTGCCAGTGATGCCTTGTGGCTCTCGAGAATCCGGAAGTCGGTAGTCCACTCCGGGGAGCAGCCGCCAGGCCATCAGGATGTTCCGACGCTCGGGTCCGAAGCGGGAACGGAAGTTCCACAGCCGGTCGGTCGGAGTGAACGCGCGCGCATCGGATTCCGTGAGATACGCGTCGAACAAGGAGACACGGACGGACGTGACGTCTGCCGGGCATTCGTCGAGCAGGAACGTCCTGATGTCCCCTTCGAAGCGCTCGTCCGCATCCGAGTAGAAGACCCACTCGGGGGAGAGGCGGCGTGCGCGCTGCATGAGCAGCCGCCGATTGGCGGTCTCCTCCCAGATGCGGTTGTCGGAACGCCAGGATCGATTGCGGATCACTTCGTGGACGGCGGGGTGGGCGAGGGCGATCTCGACACTGCGGTCGGTGCTCGCATCGTCGAACACGATGATCGTGTCCACGATGCCCGCGAGATGGTCGAGCGTGTCGTTGAGCAGCAGCGCCTCGTCACGCAGACGGATCATCCCGACGATGCGCGGAGCACTCACCTGCGAGAGCCCGCGGACGACACGATAGGTGGTCGGTCGATTCCGCCACCGGACCCGGCGGGTGTACTCGAGCTGTGTCGCACCAGCCGCGATCGTCGCCTTCGCCTTCGTCTGCAACGCCACGCGCTCACGACCGAGGCGACCGCGGATGCGACGGCCGAGGTTCACGACGGGTAGGACGACTCGTAAGCCGCGATCGTCGATGCTGCGGGCCCGACGGCCTGCAGGTTGCCCTTGTTGATCCAAGCAGCGTGGTCACACATCGACTTGACGGTGGCCATCGAGTGGCTGACGAGGATCACCGTCTTCCCAGCCGCCTTGAAGTCCTGGAACTTCTGGAAGCACTTCGCCTGGAACTCGGCGTCACCGACGGCCAGGACCTCGTCTACGACGAGGATGTCCGGGTTGACGTTGATCGCGACGGAGAACCCCAAGCGGACGTACATGCCCGACGAGTAGTTCTTCACGGGCTGATCGATGAACTGCTCGACACCGGAGAACTCCACGATGGCGTCGAACTTGCTGTCGATCTCCTTGCGGCTCATGCCGAGGATCGACCCGTTCAGGTAGATGTTCTCGCGTCCGGACAGCTCCGGGTGGAACCCCGAACCGACCTCGAGCAGTGCGGCGACCTTGCCGTTCGCGGTGATCGTCCCGTGCTCGGGGTACAGGATCTTCGCGAGACACTTCAGGAGCGTCGACTTGCCGGAACCGTTGCTCCCGATGAGTCCGAAGGTGGACCCGCGGGGGACCTCGAAGCTGATGTCGTTCAGTGCCCAGAAGTCTTCGTGGACGGAGACGCGACGCCGCATGATCGCTGACTTGATGCTCTGATTGCGCTCGTGATACAGCCGGAACTTCTTGCTGATCGATTCGACGCTCACCGCGATGTCGCTCATAGGATCTCCGCCAGTCTCTTCTCCTTGCGCGCGAACACGAACAGACCCACCGCGATCGCGGCGACGGCCCACGCGACGCACGCCCACACATCGGCCGAATCCGGCCAGCGGTTGTCGTACATGATGTTCCGGAACACGTGCACGAAGTGGAGCATCGGGTTCAACGAGTAGATGTCCATGACTTCGATGTTCGTGCCGAAGAGTCCGCCGACCTTGTCCGACTGGTCGCGGACCAGGCTCTCGGGGTACACGATCGGGGTCAGGTACATCCAGATCTGCAGGACGATGCTCAGCAGGTACTGGGTGTCGCGGAAATAGACGTTCGCGACGGAGAGTGCGAGACCGACGCCGGTCGCGAAGACGACCAGGATCAGCATCATCAGGACGACGAGGGGGAGCCACGGCAGGACGAACGCGCCGACGATCAGCAAGGCGATCGTCAGGACCGCCATCTCGAAGAGCCAGTTGTACCCGACCGTGAGCACGGAGGAGATCGGGAGGACGACCCTCGGGAAGTACACCTTCGTGATCAGGCCGGAGTTGCCGACCAGTGAACCCATGCCGGCGGAGATCGCGGCGGAGAAGAAGGTCCATGGAAGCAGGCCGCAGAGCAGCCAGATCGCGAAGACGTTCACCCCGCTCGGGTCACCCGCAGCGGGCTTGATGTTGAAGATGAACGAGAAGACGAAGGTGTAGACGAGCATCGCTGACAGCGGGCTCGCCAGGGACCAGACGCGCCCGAGGACGGTGCGCTTGTATTGCCCTCGGATGTCGCGAAGCGTGAGATTCGCGAGGAGTTCTCTGGCGGACGCCAGCTCCTTGAAGTACTGCATTCAACCTCTTTTGTCGGGATGGCCGAAGTGCAGAACGATACGGACGCACCAGCCAATCGAACATACTGTACCTTCCTGAGCGTCCACTGGCGCTGTAGGGCACTCCCGGTGTCGCGGTGCCGCTCGGACACCGTCCGATAGACTGGGGCGTCGCGAATGGACGTCGATCCGACGATTCGTGCAGCCCCGCCCCCGACCTCAAGAACGGTGCCGAGACATGCGACTCTCCGGAATGAAGATCCTGCTCACCCAGGCGCACTTGATCAGGTATCAGGGCTCCGAGATCGTGACACTCGAACTCGCCGAGTACTTCGCAGGCGAGGGCGCCGAGGTGCTCGTCGTGACGCATGCGATCGGCCACCCGGCGTCGGACGGCCTGCAGGGCATGGCCGGGGTGACGTTGCTCCAGCTCGACGACCCGGCACTGGAGGAGAACCTCCGGGATCGTCTGCCCGATCTCGCGTGGGTGCACCATTCCATGTTGCCGATGGCCGTCCTCGAGCATGCGGAGCGCATCGTCTTCGTCTTCCATCACATGTCCTCGATCCTGGCGGCGGAGTTCTTCATGGCCGCGGCGCTCGAGACGGAGCTGGCGACAGCGGTCCTGTTCGAGTCGCCGAAGTCGCGCGACGTCCATGTCGCCACCGGGATCTACGACGACCTCCCCGCCGAGCGGTTGCAGGTGATGGGGAATCCGGCGTCCCCGGGCTTCGCCGCGCAGCGCCGGGGCGACGGGACCGGGCGCATCCTCGTCGTGTCGAACCACCTGGCGCCGGAGGTCCGCGAGGCGGTCGACTCGTTGCGTGATGACTTCGAGGTCGCGCTGGTCGGTTCGCAGCGCGATCTCGGCGCCGAACCGCAGCGTGTCACACCGGATCTCATCGCATCGGCGGACGCGGTCGTCACGATCGGCAAGACGGTGCAGTACAGCATGGTCGTCGGGACGCCAGTGTACGTGTACGACCAGTTCGGCGGTCCTGGGTGGCTCGATCAGGACAACCTGGAGCAGACGGCGTACGAGAACTTCTCCGGTCGGGGGTTCGCCTCGAAGAGTGCCGCCGAGATCGCCGCGGAGATCCGGGACGGCCTCGCCGAAGCACGTGTCCGAGCCGATGAACTCCGGACCCTGGCGCTCCGTCGATACGAACTCTCCGCGCGCATCGAGACGCTGCTCGAGTACATCGAGGCCCACCGACGCGACGTCGCTCCGATCGACCGACGTCGTGCGCGTGCCCACGACCTCGTCCAGCAGGCGTTCGGATCCTATGTCCGAGAGCTGTCGCGTGTGCAGCGCGACGCAGAGTTCCTGCGCGGCGACGTCGCCGGTCTCACCGACGCGCTCGCGAACGTCGAGCGCGATTTCGATCGGGTCACGACGAAGCCGCTCGTCAAGCTCGCGCTGAAGGCGTCACGCTGACGGGTCCTCCCGAGGACGCGTCGACGTCAGGCCTCTGCGCGTCAGATGTCCGTCTCCACGTCGCGTGAGACCGCGCGATCCCGATACTCTTGTGGCACCCGTCCGGGGCACGAGAGGAACGACGACATGCGGAACCATCGGAATCGAACGATGGCGGTACTCACCGCGGTCGTCCTGATGACGGGGCTCGCGGGCTGCTCGTGGTTCTCGAACCCCGTCTCGACCGCCATCAGCACGCCGCCCGACGTCGACAAGGGGACGGACGCACCGATGCCTCCCGAGCCGACCGCTCGGCCGGACGCGGTCATCGTGTTCGCCGAACTCGACGGCGATCAGGCGCACGTCTCGGTGTCCGGTTACATCTCGGGCGTGGTCGAGAACGGCGGCGTGTGCACCTGGGTGGTTGCGAACGGCACCTCGGAGCAGCGCACGGATGTCGAAGGCCTCGCAGACCGGGCCCAGACCTCGTGCGGGGTGACGCAGCTCGACGCCGGGCTCTTCACGCCCGGCACCTGGACCGTGACCCTCGAGTACAGCTCGACCGCACAGCCCTCGCTCAGTTCGGAACCCACCACGTTGGAGATCCCATGAAACGCAGCTTCATCGCCGTGGCCGCAGTGATCGCACTGCTCGTCAGCGGACTCACGCTCGGGGCCGCCCCCGAACAAGCGGCTGCAGCCGACGCACGGGACTTCAACCCGGGGAACATCATCAGCGACGATCTGTTCTTCGACGGTGGGCAGATGTCCGCACCCCAGGTCCAGGCGTTCCTGAACTCGCGCGTGTCGAGCTGTCGCTCCGGGTACACGTGTCTGAAGGACTACCGCCAGATCACCCCCAACCGCGGCGCCGTCTCCGGGCGGTGCGGTGCGTACACCGGCGGGAACGAGAGTGCGGCCGACATCATCGCCAGAGTGGGCGCTGCGTGCGGCATCAGCCAGAAGGCGCTCATCGTACTCCTCGAGAAGGAGCAGAGCCTGATCACGGACGACTGGCCGTCCGCGCGCCAGTACCGCAGCGCGATGGGCTACGGGTGCCCCGACACGGCGGACTGCGACACGGAGTACTACGGCTTCTTCAACCAGGTCTATGCGGCCGCATTGCAGTTCAAGAACTATGCAGCCAACCCCACCCGGTGGAACCACATCGCCGGACGTGTGAACTCGATCAGGTTCAACCCGAACGCCAACTGCGGTTCGAGCGCCGTGTACATCCAGAACCAGGCCACCGCCGGCCTCTACAACTACACGCCCTACCAGCCGAACGCTTCAGCGCTCGCCAACCTGTACGGCACCGGTGACGGCTGCGGCGCGTACGGCAACCGCAACTTCTGGCGGATCTTCACCGACTGGTTCGGCCCCACGACCAGCCGCGGTGCCATGGCCATCGACAACGCCTACCAGAACGCGGGCGGGGTCAACGGGTATCTCGGAGCCGCTGTCACCGGGTACAACGCCATCACGGCGAACGGCGGCGGCATCGTCCGCGGATTCGCGGGAGGCGCGATCGCCTGGTCCGCCCCGCTGGGCGCCTACGCCCTGTCCGGTGACATCCGGAACTACTACAACACCCGGGGCGGCGTGTCCGGCGCGCTCGGCTGGCCCGCGAGCGACATGAACACGGTCACTGCGAACGGTGGCGGGAAGGTGCAGGCGTTCGCTGGCGGTGCCGTCGCGTACTCGGCTGCGGGAGGCTTCACCATCCTCGGTTCGATCCGGACCCACTTCAACCAGTTGGGCGGCATCGGTGGCTCCTTCGGGTGGCCCGTGAGCGAGGAGATCTGCGCTTCCGGCACCTGTCGCCAGGAGTTCCAAGGCGGGCTCGTGTACAACTCCGCGAGCTATGGCTCACGAAGCGTCTCCGGAGCCATGCTCACCGCGTACAAGGCCGCAGGTGGCATGGGCGGCACGCTCGGGCTGCCCGTGACCTCGGCGATCGCCATCGCCGACAACGGCGGTGGCACCGTGCAGGCGTTCGAAAAGGGAGCGATCACGATCGCGACCAACGGTGCCGCGCAGCTCCTCCAGGGAGACGTGCGTAACGCCTTCAACGCGTCCGGGGGCATCGCAGGCCCACTGGGCTGGCCGACCGGCGCACAGAGCTGCGGCGGAGACGGCACCTGCACCCAGGCCTTCGCCGGTGGCTCGGTCATCTTCTCGGCGGCCAAGGGTGGGTTCTCGATCCCGACCTCGATCATGACGCCCTACACGGCCGCAGGCGGCACGACGGGCTCGCTCGGTTGGCCGCAGACGGGTCCGATCCCGCTCAACGGAGGCATCGTGCAGGCGTTCGAAGGCGGCGCGATCGCCTGGAACGCCTCGACCGGCGGATTCCCCATCCAGGGCGTCGTCCGGACGTTCTTCAACGCTCGTGGTGGCATCGGCGGTTCGCTCGGCTGGCCCACAGGCGCGGCCAGCTGCGTCTCGGGTGTCTGCACGCAGTCCTTCCAGGGCGGCGTCGTCGTCGTGCAGTCGGACGGCACGGGCGCGGTGCTGCAGCCGCAGATCGCGGCCGCGTACACGCAGGCCGGTGGCCAAAGCGGTGCACTCGGCGCGCCGACGGGGAGCTCGGTCGCCATCAGCGGGTCGACCTCTGGATGGGTGAACGCCTTCGTGAACGGCGCGATCGCCTGGACGGCGACGACGGGTGCCGCCGTGCTCACCGGAGAGATCCGCGCGTTCTACAACACCAAGGGTGGCGTCACCGGGCCGCTCGGATGGCCCACGGCGAACCAGACGTGCACGGGCGATGGAACCTGCACCCAGACCTTCCAGGGCGGCACCATCCAGTGGTCGCCCGCGACCGGTGGATCGGTGAAGTAGGGCCGAGCGGGCCCGGGGACTCGCCGCTAGACTGGGCGGGTTCCAATTCGATCGGTCGCAGAGTACACGGCAGTCTGCGCAATGCAGGGGGTACGTGTGTCTCGTCTTCATTCCTGGATGCAGGCCCGGACGTGGCGGGTCCTCCTCACGAGTTTCGCGGGACTGTTCCTGCTGTCCACCGTCTGGGCCATCTCCACACCGCTGGGAGGCAGCCCGGACGAACCGTCGCACATCATCAAGGCAGCTGCCGTCGTGCACGGCCAGCCGATCGGTGAACCGACCGAGAAGCCGTCATGGACCTCGGTCCAGGTTCCCCGAAGTGTGGCCGGAGCGCAGTCGTGGCCAGGATGTTACGCCTTCCAGGCGACGGCTCCCGCATCATGTTCCGTGACGGCTGGTAGCGGTCTCGGCCTCACCGAGGCGACGACCTCGGCCGGGCTCTACAACCCCACCTACTACGCTCTCGTCGGTTGGCCGAGCCTCGTGCTCGCGGAGTCGAAACAGGTCGTCTTCGGCATGCGCCTCGTGAGCGCCGCATTGTCATCGGCGCTGTTGGCCATCGCCTTCACGGCCCTCCTGTCGTTGAGGCGTCCATGGCTCACGACCGTCGGCTTCCTCACCGCCGCGACGCCGATGCTCTTCTTCCTGAACGGCTCCGTCAATCCGAACTCGCTCGAGATCGCCGGGTCGATGGCCGTGCTCGCCTTGTTGCTCCGGGTGACGATCGGGTCCAGTCCCGACCGAGGGTTCGGGTGGTCGATGGCCGGTGTCGCCGTCGCCGGCGCACTGACCGTCAACGCCCGCAGCATCTCGCCCCTCTGGCTGCTCCTCTTCATCCTCGTGGTCCTGGTCGTGACGCCCCCGCAGCGGCTTCGCGCCGTCTTCACGCGAGCCTCGACCTGGATCGCGATCGGCGTCGTAGCGCTCGCGACCGGAGGTGCCGCGGCGTGGGTGCTGGCTACGAACACGCTCGGACAGCTCGGCACCTTCGCAGGAGCGGGTACGGTGGGACCGGTCCGCGCGTTCGTGACGATGCTGCTCGACCGTTCGTTCGATGCCGGGATCGTCGGGGTCTTCGGATGGCTGGACACCTGGAACCCGGCGTTCGTCTACGTCCTCTGGAGTGCGCTCGCCGTCGTCCTCGCGGTCGCCGCGGCGGTGCTGCTTCGTGGTCGCCTCCTCGTCGGCTTCCTGCTCATGCTCGCGATCGTGTTCCTCGGACCCCCCGCGATCCAAGCGGCATCCGTCGTGAACTCGGGATACATCTGGCAGGGCCGCTACACGCTCGTCGCGTTCTCGGCACTGTTCGTCTACGCCGTCATCGCGCTGTCGGTCAGCCCGGATCGCGGCGAGATCCGCATCGCCGAGCGCGTTCAGCATCGTGTGTACTGGATCGTCGGCACACTCGTCGTGCTCGCCCACGTCGGTGCCGTGGCGACGTCGATCCGGCGGTACGCGACCGGTGCGACGGTCGATTGGATCGACATGCTCCGGGGCGCGCTCTGGCTTCCGCCGCTGGGGTTCTGGCCGTGGCTCGTGCTGGCAGCGGCCGCATCAGCGAGTCTCGTCTGGCTTGGCGCCTCGGCGCGAGCTGAACGGCCGGCGACAGGTCTCGAAACGCCGGTGACCGCCTCGCATGAGCCTGCCTCGCAGACCCCCTGAACCGTTCGCGCGGATGGCACCTGATCGGCGACCAGCCTCCACGTCGTTCGACCGACGCCGATCGTCATCGTCGGTGAGTGCCTGATCAGTTGTCGGGGAAAGGCGCGTGCGTGGGAGTCTGCGGGCTCGCCTGGATGTCGAGTTGCAAGGCGCTGATGAGCATCTGCGTTCCGAGCATCAGGGGGAGTGCCGCGAGCATCACCGTGGCTGCCGTCGCCACGACCGAAGCTGCGACCTGGAAGCAGACCCAGATCGCCACCGCGAGACCGAAGACGAACAGCACCAGCCCGAGGGTGAGCAGCAGCGCGATCGGCGAGAACGACCACAGGACGTAGCGGTACCAGATGCGCCGCCAGAAGCCCTGCGTCAGGAGGCTGAGGAGCTCGGGGATGACGCGACTCAGCTTGATGCTCGACACCTCTTCGCCGTAGACGGCGGGGATGGGGACATCGATCGCAGGCACCTGCAGGATGTTCAGATGGATCAGGAAGTCGTTCTCGAAGCTGTATCGTCGCGACACGTTGTCGAGCGGAACGCGGCGCAACTCCGAGGTTCGCACGGCCGTGTACCCGTTCTGCGGGTCGAAGAGGTGCCAGTACCCCGATGCGAGTTTCGTCATGAACGACAACACGATGTTGCCGAAGACGCGGTAGCCCGGCATGCCATGGAACGACTCGGGGGAGAAGAACCGGTTCGCCTTAGCGAAACCGTACCCGTCAGTGGTGACCTTGTTGAGCAGCTCGGGGAGATAGGCCGGATCCATCTGCGCGTCGCCGGCCATGATGACGTTCACGTCCGCGCCGAGCTCCATCGCGCGTCGGTGACCCGTGATGATCGCTCCGCCGACGCCTTGGTTCTCCTCGTGCCGGATGAGCACGACGCGATCGTCGGTCGATGCAGCCACCACACCGCTGGTGTCGTCCGGGCTGCAGTCGTCGACGATGACGATGTGGTCGACGAATTCCGGCATGGTGTCGATGACCGTCGAGATCATCTTCTCCTCGCGATACGCCGGCACGACTGCCGCGATGATGGCTCCGTTGAACACGGTCTATTCCTCCTGGAGACCGGCGGGCCCGGTCGGTGTCTCAGTCCGGTGGGCGAACACCCAGTACCGGTAGATGAAGTAGTTCCACACCGTCGTGGCGACGGTGGCGACGATCTTGCCGCCGATCCAGCCGGCGAACGTGGTGTCGATGAGTGACACGATGGACGCTGTGGCGATCGTGTTGAACGCGACGAGAGCAGCGTACTTGATGAGGGCTGCACCCTGCGGTGCGCTCGACCCGAACGCGAAGACACGCTGCATCGAGTAGGTGTAGACGAAGCTCAACAGGAAGGCGACCGTGGTCGCGATCCACAGGGTCCAGCCGAACACGTTGTAGAACAGGGCCAACATGCCGAGGTCCACGAGGAACGCCGATCCACCTACCAGCAGATAGCGCACACCGCTGTTCCAGAGCAGCCCGCGGACGCGTCCGCGGCGCCCGGGTGTCGGCGAGGTCACGCCATCGCCGGAGCGGAGTCGAGGACCTTCGCGATCACCTCGTGGGCGGGGAGGAGGCTTCGTCGCTCCTTGCCGGCATCGATCGAGCCGTCGATGATGCCGCAGAAGTGCGCGAACTGTGCCGTGAGCGGTTCGACACTCGTGACCATCTCGGGGATCTCGATGACCGTCTGCTGCCGGTAGCCGCGATGAGCGCCCGCCACGAGGTCCTCGGAGACATGACGGTACACCGTCACGTCGCGGCGGAGGAGATCGATCTCGATCAGTCGCTCGCGCTCAGAAACCGACACCTGCCGGATCTTCTTCTGTCCCATCCGGCTGGCGGAGATGTGGGCGATCGCACCCGTGTCGAAGCCGAGGATGGTCTCCGCGACGTCCTCCGCGTCGGCGAGGGAAGACGGATGGAAGTGCCCGAGCGTCGAGGACACCGTCTCCGGTACCCCGCCGGCGAACACGATCGCGAGGTCGACATCGTGCACGAGCAGGTCCCAGGCGACCCCGGTGCGGATCCGGGGGGCGTAGGGAGAGTGCCGGATGGCCGAGATGTGGATCGGAGTCTCGATGAAGGAGCGGGCGGTGAGCACCGCCGGATTGAAGCGCTCGAGGAGTCCGCACATGAGTGGGATGTCGTTCGCCTCCGCCGTCGCGACCACTTCTCGGGAGTGCTCGATCCCGGCCGCGATGGGCTTCTCGATCAGGAGCGGGACCCCTGCCGCGAGCACCTGCATCGCGAGTTCATGATGGGCCTCGGTCGCTGCTGCGACGATGACGCCGTCGATCCCGTCGAGCGAGGGGAGTTCCGGCGCCCAGCTCGCGCCATGCTGCTCGGCGAGTCGTGTACCGACGTCGCTGCGTGGGTCGACGAGGACCGCGAGCTCGGCAGACTCCGATTGAGCGACCACCCTCGCGTGATTGGTGCCCATCATTCCCGCACCGACGACGACGAATCGTTTCCGCGCGCCCATCAGCGACCCGCCGCCACGTCACGCACGGCGTCGATGATCGTGTCGAGATCCTCGGGCGAGAGCTCGGTGTGCACGGGCAAGGACAGCGCCTGCGCAGCGACCGTGGCCGCCGTCGGGGTCGAGTCCTCGGCGACATCAGGGCGTCCTCGATACGCGTCGTAGTCGAGGATGAGTTTCGGGTAGTAGATGCCGCTCCCGACGCCACGCTCGGCGAGCGCGGCCGGGAAGTCGTCGCGCGTCGTCGCTGATTCGTCGGTCACGCGGACGGTGTACTGATGCCAGACATGGTCGCGGTCGGCGAAGGTCGCCGGGGTCCTGATGCCGGGAACGTCGGCGAGACCTGCGGTGAGGGCCGCCGCGTTCGCTCGGCGAAGCCGCACGGTCTCGTCGTAGCGGTCGAGTTGCGGGATCGCCAACGCGGCATGGAGGTCGGTGAGCCGGAAGTTGTTGCCCACGGTGACGTACTCGTAGCGGGCGCGCATGCCCTGGTTGCGGAGGACGCGCAGACGGTCCGCGAGCGCGTCGTCGTCCGTCGTGATCATGCCACCCTCAGCGGTCGTGATGTTCTTCGTCGCGTAGAACGAGAACGTGCCGAGTCCGAAGCTCCCGGCGGCGCGTCCGCGGTACCGCGCGCCATGCGACTGTGCCGAGTCCTCCACGATCACGAGGTCGTTCGCCGTGGCGAGCTCGGCCAACGGCGCCATGTCGACCATCTGGCCGTACAGGTGGACCGGCATGATCACGCGGGTGCGGTCGGAGATGAGCCCGGCGACGGACGTCGCATCGAGCCCGAAGTCGGTGTCGTGGATGTCGGCGAATCGCACGGTCGCCCCGGTCTGGAGGATGGCGTTGATGGTCGCCACGAACGTGAACGGCGAGGTGATGACCTCGTCGCCAGGACGGAGGTCGAGGACCTGGAGCGCTGCGATGAGGGCGGTGGTGCCGTTGTTCACCGCGATCGCGTGCCGGGCGTCGTGCATCCGGGCGAAGCGGTCCTCGAGTTCGGCCACGACGGGTCCTTGAGCGATGCTGCCCGACCGGATGACCTCGACCACCCGTCGTTCCTCTTCAGCTCCGAACCGGACGGTGGTGATTGGAATCATGCTGCCTCGTTCTTGCGTGCGCGGGAGACGGCCCCCCAACCCCTACGATACCTCGTCCGATCGAGCGGACCGGTCAGACGTACACTTGCCGCATGAACACGATCCACCCCACCGCAGTGCTCGACGGCGACATCAGGATGGGCGATGGCAACGTGATCGGTGCGTTCGTCGTGATCACGGGACCGGTCGTGATCGGCGACGGGAACTTCATCGGGAGTGGGGCGATCATCGGTGCACCTCCCGAGGTACGCGACTTCCCGCATGCCGGTCGCGATGAGTCGCGCACCGGTGCAGCACGTCCAGCCGGAGTGGTCATCGGTGACCGCACCGTCGTGCGGGAGCAGGCTCAGATCCATCAGGGATGGCAGCGTGCGACGACCGTCGGCGACGACGCCTTCATCATGAACCAGGCCTACGTCGCGCACGACGTGCAGCTCGCTCGAGCGGTGACGGTCGCGGGTGGCGTCCGGCTGGCCGGCCACGTCGTCGTCGGCGACGGTGCCAACATCGGGCTGGGGGCACTCGTCCATCAGCGCCGGACGATCGGCGCCGGCGCGATGGTGGGCATGGGGGCGGTCGTCACGCGCGATGTCCCGGCGTACGCGAAGGCGTACGGAAGTCCTGCTCGCGTCCGCGACGTCAATCGACGCGGGGCCGAGGCTGCCGGACTGTCCGTCGAGCAGATCGAGAGCCTGCGCGAACGGTTCGCGGACGCGCTCGGCTCGTCGGTCGTCGAGGGGCGCGATCCGATCTAAGCCGGGGCCTCCGTGCTCGCGTCCTCGAGGACCGCTGCCGGTTCGGCGGTCGGCGCGGCGCGGAACAGCCGGCGCGCGAGGAGGACGTCGACGACGAGGACGAGCGCGAAGAGCATCGCAAGCGTCTGCCACCCGAGGGGAGGCTGCCACTTCGGGGCGAAGAAGAACTCCCCGAAGTCGATAGCCGATCCGACGGCGAAGCGCTGCATCGCGAAGACGAACGCGAAGAGGTGACCGATGGCGAGTGCGGCGAACCCACCGGTGATCAGCCGAGTCGTCAGGCGATCGGCCTCCCGCGATGCGTCGTCGAGTGCGAGCCCGGCGCAGATCAGCAAGCAGATCAGCATCGCCAGCATGTAGCGGCCCTGCCAGATGTACCCGTACTGCGCGTACACCGAGATCGTGACGGCGGCAGGCACGAGCAGACAGACGACGACCAGTGCCCACGAGGCCATGGTCGTCCGGCGACGACCCCAGACGACGGAGACGCCGAGCATCGCGACGAGTGCCGTGCTCCAGGCGAACACCGTGGCGGAGGGGGCGGGAGTGTCGACCCATCCGAACAGGCCGATCATCCCGAGCACCCAGTCGAAGGACCGGAGCAGGATCGAACCTGCTGCGAAGGCGTAACTGACGAGGCCCACGCTCGAGGCCGGCTCGCCCTCGAGCGCGGGTGGGTTCAGGTACCAGGCGACGGTCGCCAGGCCGATTGCGGCGGTGGCGATCAGGAGGGTGATGCCCTGCGGTGACCGGAGGAGCTGGAACGTCCGACCCCGGGTTCCGAGGAAGATCGCCACGCCGAGGATGATCGCGATCCACAGGAGCGAGATGCTGCGCGTGCTCATGAGGAGGATCGCCGTGACCAGCGCGAGGATCGCCTGTTCCCAGAGGAGCCGACCGCGGGCCGTCCCCCTCGTCATCGCGACGAGGGTCGCGAAGAGCCCGCCGGCGGCTGCCACCTCGACACCGTTCGGGTTGATGGATCCGCCGAGGTAGAGGACCATCGGCGTGATGCCGACGACCGCCCCGGTGACCGCCCAGCGCCAACGCGGGAGGAGGGTCAACTGCATGAACATCGCGGCCAGTGCGAGCGCTGAGACCACGGCGCCGGCCAGGCGCATGGCGTAGAAGACCGCGTCACCGTCGACGAGCAGGGAGGGCCAGCCGACGATGGCGTAGAAGAGCGGACTGTTGGCGCCGGCGGACGATCCGGTGGTCACGAGCTTCTCGCTGCGGTCCCGTATCGGGTATTGGCAGTCTGCCGTCGTCGTCTCGCTCTTGAAGGCGAAGCACGCGAGTGCGTGCGCGTTGGCGATGTTCTCCGGCACGGTGGCCTCGGCCAGACCCGGGTTCTCAGGCCACGGGATGGACGCGAACTCTCCGCGCGCGACCGCGGCGGCTCGGATCGCGTGGGATGGCTCGTCCGGCACCGAGCCGATGGGTGACGCCAGCGCCCAGAGGGACATGGGGGCGAGGACCGCGAGGAACGCGATGACGAAGGTGACCCACCGCCGTCGTTCCCATCGAGTCGGGCCGACGGTCGGAGCTGGAGCTGCCATGCGCGGAATGGTCCAATCGGAATGCTGGGCGTCGCCGCCGTTCGTTCGCCGGTCAGTCTACTGGCGTGTGCGCCACGGGCGTGTGCGCGGAACGGCAGCGTTCGACCCGTCGGGCGAGGAGACACGCTACTATCAGCCATCGAATTACTTGGGGGGACGACCATGTCGATGGGGAATTCGCGCAGATCGCTGCTGCACGGGAAGCACCGGTACGGAGTCATCGTGCTCGTTCTCGCGGGGGCGAGTGTGCTCGCGCCGGCCGGTCTCTCGCCGGTGTCCGCGACGGCTCGATCCGTCGTCGACGTGCCGCCGGTGACACCGGAGGAGGTGGCCCCGGCCGCAGCGCTGCAGCCGCCCGTGTTCACCTCTCCTGACGACGGCGAGCGCATACCCGGTGTTCTGTACGGCATCTTCGGCACGGGTGTTCCGGGAGCGACGATCGCGCTCGACGGCGGAGGCACGAGGACGGCCGTCGTCCAGCCCGACGGAACCTGGTCGGTCCCGTTCATCCCGCCCCTGTTCCCGTCGAACGAGTACGACTTCAGTGCCACGCAGACCGTCGGCACCGAGACGTCCGAGCCCGCGTTCCTGTCGTTCTCGCTGTACTTCCCGCCTCGGATCCTCTCACCCGTCGACAAGCACGTCTTCCCGCTGAGTGAAGCTCCCGTCGAGGTCGCCGGGTTCGCGGCCCAGGGGTCGATCATCCGCGCGGTCCTGGACGGCGTCCCGCAGACCGCCGAGGCGACACCGAACGCCGAGGGACTCTTCCAACTGCGGTTCGACACCGCGGTCGGTCCTGGAGATCACGAGGTCAGCGTGACGGAGGAGCAGGAGGGCGGCATCTCGAGCCCGGTCGCCCACACGTTCACGGTCGAGGCCGGGCCGGCGTCGGCGGCGTTGCCGGATGCCGGATCGGATGGCGGTGTACCCCGCCTTCCCGACACCGGTTTCGAGGCATCGCCGTTCGGACTCGTCCTGGTGGGCCTCGGAGGAGTCGTCATGGCCGCCGCAGGGTGGTCGCGACGCGTCCGCACCCGTCGCCGCACCCACGTGATCTGACCGCGGCGATTCCGGAAGCTTCAGACCGCCGGGAGGCGCCGACTCACGCGTCGAGACGGGGCGGCTGTCCTGCTCGTCGACGTGTGATGGCTCCATGGTCGGAGCCGCCCGGAAGAGTCGTCGATGCCGTTCGTTCGCCGGTCGGTCTACTGGCGCGTGCGTGGAACGCCGGGATACCCGACAGGTGCGCGGTAGTCTGGGTCGACCCTCCCGTGCAACCGATCGGACCGCATGACGTCGACGACGAACGTACCGTTCGATCAGCCGCCTCGGCCTCGTGGCACGCGCGGGACGTGGGTCTCGCTCAGCGAGGGTCTCGCCGGCCACCGCAACTCGCTCGGCGTCATCCGCCTGGTGCTCGCGTCCGCCGTCATCTTCTCCCACGCATTCCCGACGGGAGGCTGGGGCGAGGACCCGTTGCTGCACCTCAGCCGAGGTCAGGACACGATCGGCGGCATCGCCGTCGCCGGGTTCTTCGCCGTCAGCGGGTACCTGATCGCCAAGAGTGGCGCGTCGGCCGACATCGTGCAGTTCCTCTGGCGGCGGGCCCTCAGGATCTTCCCGGCGTTCTGGACGGTGCTGATCGTCGGCGCACTCGTCGTCGGTCCGATCGCGTGGGTGCTGGCGGGCAACACCCTCCGCTCCTACGTCGGTGGTCAGCCGATCACCTACGTGCTGCTGAACGCCGACCTGATCATGCGGCAGTACGGCATCTCCGACATCTTCGCGCAGACCACTCCCTATGGTCGGTCACTGGGTGGGCAGAGCGTGTTCAACGGTTCACTGTGGACGCTGGTCTACGAGTGGTCCTGCTACCTCCTCATCGCCATCCTGCTCGTGACCGGCGCCCTCCGCCGGGCGAAGTGGGTCGTGCCGGCGCTCGCCGGGGTCTTTTACCTCCTGTTGGTCGTGCACACCCTGTCTCCGCTCACGGTGCAGACGTACCTGCCCTACTTCGCCGACCGGTTCAAGATCACCCTGACGCTCGTCTTCCTCATCGGGTCGACACTCGCCATGTACTCGCGGAGGATCCCGCTGAACGACTGGATCGGCGCGGCGTGCGGTGTCGTGATGGTCGTCACGCTCTTCACCGGCGGGTGGTTCTTCCTGGGGTATCCGGCCTACGCCTACTTCGTCCTCTGGCTCGCGGCTCGACTGCCCAAGCGCGTCCAGTGGATCGGCGCGAAGAACGACTACTCCTATGGCATGTACGTGTACGGCTTCCTCGTGCAGCAGTTCACCGCGTTCCTCGGCTGGCACCTGCTCGGCTACTGGGCCTGGGTCGCGCTCACGATCGTCGTCACCGCAGGGTGCGCCTGGTTGAGCTGGCACATCGTCGAGAAGCGGGCGATGGCGTTGAAGGACCGTGGGCCGGGCCGAGGCATCGCCTTCCTCTCGCCACGGACTCGTCCAGTACCATCGAATGTCGACTCGCCTACAGCTAAGGACACCGCTTCGTGACTGCATCAACCCTCGGGACCGTTCTCGTGACGGGAGGCGCCGGCTTCATCGGCTGCGCACTCTCGCACAAGCTGGCTGCGACCGCGGAGCGCTGGGTCGTCATCGACAACCTGCACCCGCAGGTGCACCCGAGCGCGGAGCGCCCGGCGGACCTCCATGAGGCGGCTGAACTCGTCGTCGGCGACGTCACCGACGCCGCGGCGTGGGACGCGCTGCTCGCCGACGTCCGGCCCGACGTCATCGTGCACCTCGCTGCTGAGACCGGCACGGCGCAGTCGCTCCACGCGGCGACGAGTCACGCCGAGGCCAACGTCGTCGGCACGACGGAGATGCTGGACGCCCTGGGGCGTGCGGGTCAGGTGCCCGCGCACTTCGTCCTCTCGTCGAGTCGCGCCGTCTACGGCGAGGGCCAATGGCAGCGTGAGGACGGCACCGTCTTCGAGCCGGGACAGCGTTCGCACGCCCAGTTCGAGCGGGGCGAGTGGGACTTCCCGGCAGCGAAGCCGTTGCCGAGCCGAGCCGCCGTGACGATGCCGGCCCCCACGAGCGTCTACGGAGCGACCAAGCTCGCCCAGGAGCACATCCTGTCCGCCTGGTCGGCCGCCCATGACGCCAAGCTGACCGTCCTGCGACTGCAGAACGTGTACGGTCCTGGCCAGTCGCTCATCAACTCCTACACGGGCATCGTGTCCCTGTTCTCCCAGCTCGCCATGGACGGCGGCACCATCCAGGTCTACGAGGACGGCCGGATCGTCCGCGACTTCGTGTTCATCGACGACATCGCCGAATCCTTCCGAGCCGTCATCACGGCCGGGCCCGCGGCGGACGTGTCGCGGTTCGACATCGGGTCCGGTGTCGGCACCACGATCCTCGAGCTCGCCCAGGCGATCGCCGCCTACCACGACGCTCCGGCTCCGGTGGTCAACGGCATGTACCGCGACGGCGACGTCCGGCACGCCGAGTGCAGCATCGAGGACTCGCTCGCCGGTCTCGACTGGGCCCCCGCCTGGGACGTCACGCGAGGCGTCGCCGCACTGCAGGAGTGGATCGCCGCCCAGCGTGGTGCCGACGTCCAGGAATAGGGACGTGCCTCCCGAGGTCGCGCGCCGCGGGCCGAACGGCGCCGTCCTGATCCTGCTGGCCACCGCCGTCGGTGGGGGAGCGGGGTACCTGCTGCAGATCGTCACCGGGGTGGCGCTCGGGACCGCCGCCTACGCCTCGTTCGCGGTCTTCTGGTCGGCGCTCTACCTCCTCGTCAGCGCGTTGTCCGGCGCACAGCAGGAGATCGCCCGTGCGACGCACCCGGTCGACCGATCCGGGGCTGGTCCCGGCGAGACCCGACGAGCCCCGGTGGTGCGCAACTTCACCCTCGTGGCGGTGGTCGGGGTGGCGGCGATCCTCGCCGGTTCGGCCTGGATCTGGGTCGGCGCGGTGTTCCCCGACGAGGGTTGGGCGCTCGTGCCACCACTCGTCCTCGGCGTCTCCGCCTACCTGGTGGTGGCAGCCGTGTCCGGCGTGCTGTACGGGCTGTCGTTCTGGGTCGCAGCGGCCGCGATGACCGTGATCGACGGCGTCCTCCGATTCGCGCTCGTCGGCGGCCTGCTCCTGGTCACGACCGACACCGCCGTCCTCGCCTGGGGCGTGGCCCTGCCCTTCGCCATCACCCCGCTCGTCCTCTGGCTGTTCATCCGCCGCGGGGTCGTGGGGCGGTTCGCCGTCGACGTCGGACCGAGGGAACTCAGCTGGAACGTGCTGCGCACCGTCGTCGCGGCCGCGGCGACCGGCGTCATGGTCAGTGGTCTCCCGCTGATGATCCAGGCCACTGGCGACACGGTGTCGCCGGACGCGTTCGGCTCGCTGACGTACGCGATCACCCTCACTCGCGCACCGATCGTCATCGTCGTCCTCGCGCTGCAGAGCTACCTCGTGGTGGTGTTCCGATCCCATGCCGACGCGGTCCTCGGCTGGGTAGCCAGACTCTCCGCGCTCGTCCTCATCGGTGCAGGACTCCTCGCGCTCCTCGCCTGGTGGCTCGGTCCCTGGGCGCTCTCGGTCCTCTTCGGACGTTCCGACGTTCTGGCGGGCGGCACGATCGGCCTGCTCGTCGCGACCGCCGGCCTCGTCGGCGTGCTCTGCGTGACCGGTGCCGCCACCCTGTCCCGCGCACAGCACGGAGCGTTCGCGGGTGGTTGGATCCTCGCCGCCGTCGTGACGGTGGGAGTGCTGCTCCTTCCCCTCGGCCTGCACGAGCGGACGATCCTGGCGCTGACCATCGGCCCGGCCGCGGGACTCCTGCTGCAGGGCGCGGCCCTGTTCCGACCGCCGAGGGCGGACGTCGCCGGAGCGGACGCCCCGCCGGTGCCGCCGTCTGCCTGAACCGTCGGCCTCAGGAGGAGCGGTCGCCTCGACGCGTGTCGGCCAGCCGCTGCTCCAGTGTGCGGATGCGGAGGTCCTGCAGCGCGACCTCTTCGGCGAGGGTGCGGCTGCGGTTCTCCAGCGTCGTGAGTTCCGAGCTGTGCTGGATGCTGACGAGGAAGAGGATGAGGATGCTGACGAAGAAGACCAGGTTCGTCGGGATCTCGACGCCGATCACGCCGGCTGCCCACACGAGGACCTGCGGGAAGACACCGATGACGAGTGCGAGCAGGCCCGCGATCAGCCACCAGATCGCATGGCGTTCGCGGAGCTGGCGCCGACGGAGCATCTCGACGACGAGGCCGAGCGTGAACAGGGCCGCGACGATGCCGAGGATGTACGTGCCGATGGGGATCACGCCGTCACCACCCCTTCGTGGAGCGCGACGGGTGGTCGGATCAGCGCGAAGACGAGCGCGAGACCGGCCCGGGCGAGGTAGCGGGCAGCCTTGAACGGATTGTGCGAAGGAGTGCCACCGGCGCGCGGACGCATGGCGACGGGCACCTGCCGGATGACGCAGCCGGCGCGTGCGGCGATCACGAGCGACTCGATGGTGTCACCGAGGTACTCGGCCGGGTAGTGCTCCGCGAAGAGGCGGACGGCACGAGGGCCCGTGGCACGGAATCCGCTGGTGGTGTCGGTGAGCTTCGTCCTGGCGACGCCGCTCAGAGCGCCGGACAGCACGACCATCGCCCACCTCCGGGGACCCCGGACCTCGTAATCGCCCTCGCCGGCGAAGCGTGCGCCGAGGACGAGGTCGGCGGACTGGAGCTCCTCGACCAGGCGGACGACCCCGGCGGGGTCGTGCTGGCCGTCCGAGTCGACCTGCACGACGTTGCGGTAGCCGTGGGCGAGCGCGTACTTGAACCCCGCGCGCATCGCGCCGCCGACCCCGAGGTTGAAGGGGAGTTCGGCGACGATCGCGCCCGCGGCACGCGCTTCGGTCGTGGTGGCGTCGGTCGAGCCGTCGTTGACGACCAGCACGGCGACCCCGGGGAGCTTCTCGTGGACCTCGCGGACGACCGCCGCCACAGAGGCTTCCTCGTTGAGTGCCGGCATGACGATGAGGGTGCCGGCGAGGGAGGTCGTCATGTGCGGAATCCTAGCAATCGGAGGGCGGAGCGCTCGGGAGGTGGGGCGTGGGGCGGTCAGACCCTGGCGAACACGTGCTCGAGCAGGGCTCGACGCCCTGCGGCGTTGCGGGACCGCAACGCCGCCGGCAGCTCGCTGAGCGCGTTGGCACGCGAGGTCCAGTGGTTCGCGGCCGCTCGGGCCGCGCGCTTCCATCCCAGCGCGGTGAGATCGCGTCGCGCTTCGGCGAACAGGGTCCGCTCCTGCCGGAACTTCGATCCGTCCGGTCCGGTGACCGCGGACACACTCTGGGAGTGTCTCCGGTAGGCGAAGCAGATCTCGTCGTCGAGGACGAGGCTCCCGCCGTCCTTCGTGATCTCGAGGAGCATCGCGAGGTCCTGCACGACGTCGAGGTCGAGCCGGAACTGGTGCTTCCGGAGCGCCTCGACCCGCCAGACGAGCGACGGGAAGTAGGTCCAGTTGCCGCGGAGCAGGCTCGTGGCGAGCTGCTCGCCCCGGTACTCGCGGGCTCCCGTGCCGGAGAACCGGTACATCGCCTTGATCCGATCGGCGAGCGGACTGGACGGGGTGCCGTGTTCGTCGATGACGGACACGCCGGGCTGGATGATCGAGGCGTCGGGGTGCTCGGCGATGAGCTCGCGCACGCGACGGACGTAGTTCGGCAGCATCACGTCGTCACAGCCCATGATGACGGAGAACTCGCCCGTCATGAGGCTCACGCACTTGCGGTAGTTCTTCGAGGGGCGCAGGTTCACCTCGTTCCGGAGGTAGGTGATGCGCGGGTCACCGAGGGCGACGGCCCATTCGCCGGGAGCGAGGTCCGGATAGACGTCGTCGACGATCGTCAGCGTCCAGTCGGGGTCGGACTGCGCGAGCACGCTCTCCACCGCCGCCTGGAAGTGGTCGAAGCGGCCGTAGAAGGGCATCATGATGTCGAGCGTCACCCGGCTACGCTAGCAAGCTTCCTCCGGCGGCCGAGATCGCCGGGCCGTGAGCGCCCGATCGCGGTTCAGCGGGGTCGCGCCGCCGTCGGGTCGAGCGCAGCACGGAACGCATCGAGCGTGCGCTCGGCGGTCGACGCCCAGCTGAAGGCGGCTGCTCTCGCCCGCCCGCGCTCGGTGAGGCTCGTCACCTCGGCTGGGTCGGTCGCCAGGGTGCGGAGACCGGCCGCGATCGACGCGAGGTCGTGGGGATCGACGAACAACGCTGCATCACCGCACACCTCCCGGTGGACGTCGATGTCACTCACGAGCACCGGAACGCCGCTGAGCATCGCCTCGAGCGGCGGCAGGCTGAACCCTTCGGCGAACGAGGGCACGGCCAGAGCGGTCGTCGTGCGGTAGAGCTCACCCAGCTCCTCCGGGGACAGCCAGGACCGCAGCTCCACGAACCGCTCCAGGCCGAGTTCGGCGACGACGGCCCGCAGCGGATCGTCGAGCCCGTGACTGCCGGTCACGACGAGACGCGGGCGCACCCGTTCCTCGACGAGGGCGAGCGCTCGGATCAATCCTTCGTAGTTCTTGTGCGGGCGGCGGTTGCCCGTGGCGAGGATGAACGGGTGCTCGCGATCCGGTTCCCGGGTGGCCGTCCACGGTGTCGACGCGGCCAGCGGGATGACGTCGATCAGGTCCGGGTCGGTCCCGAGGTACTTGACGATCTCCGCCTTCGAGACCTCACTGATCGTGATGATGCGGGAGGCCGCCCGCGAGACCCGACGCTCCATCCACTTCACCGGCCCGGTGTAGAAGGGCGTCGACATCAGGTCCGGGTGGCTCCAGTACAGCAGGTCGTGCATGGTGACCACGAGGGGGAGCGCGGAGCGAGCCGGCCCGAGTGTCGCGGGCGCGTGGATGACGTCCGCTCCGTGCTTCCTCGCGATCCCGGCGATCCGCCAGAGTTCGCCGGCCGCCCACACGAAACGGTTCTCGCCGCTGATCCCGGTGGGGACGATCTCGCCGGGGAACCAGGAGAGATCGCCCAGCATCGCCTCCGCGCTGGCCAGACCGACGAGGTCGAATTCCGCAGCCTGCGGACCGACTGCTCGGTAGAGCTCACGGGTGTAGGTCTCCATGCCGCCCTTCGTCCCGGTGAAGGACAGGAGATCGACGGCAAGCAGAGGCACGAGAGCCGAGCATAGCGGTGGGTGAGGGGTGCTCGGGTAAGCTCGGGCGGGTCGATGTGCCTCAGCAGAGGAACGAACCATTCACCGAGGATCAGCGCGAAGCGATCCGGAGCGGACCCCATGACGGAGCAGCACCCCGTGACCCAGACCCCCATCAAGAAAGCCGTCATCACCGGTATCACCGGTCAGGACGGCAGCTACCTCGCAGAACTCCTCCTGTCGAAGGGGTACGAGGTACACGGCTTCGTGCGTCGTGCGTCGACCTTCAACACCGGGCGGATCGACCACATCTACGACCCCGAGGCGACCCACGACGGCTCGCCCCGGCTCCAGTTGCACTTCGCCGACCTGGCCGACGGTTCGCGCCTGGCGACCCTGCTCGCGGAGATCCAGCCCGACGAGGTCTACAACCTCGCCGCCCAGTCGCACGTGCGCGTGAGCTTCGACGAGCCCGAGTACACGGGCGACACGACCGGCATCGGGACGGTCCGGTTGCTCGAGGCCATCCGCCAGATCGGTCTGCACTGCCGCTTCTACCAGGCCTCGAGCTCCGAGATGTTCGGTGCGACGCCGCCGCCGCAGAACGAGGAGACCCCCTTCTACCCGCGTTCGCCCTACGGCGTCGCGAAGGTCTACTCCTACTGGATCACCCGGAACTACCGCGAGGCCTACGGCATGTTCGCGGTCAACGGCATCCTGTTCAACCACGAGTCGCCGCGACGCGGTGGCACTTTCGTGACCCGCAAGATCACGCGCGCCGCTGCGCGGATCGCCGCCGGTCGGCAGGACTTCCTCTACATGGGCAACCTCGACGCCGTCCGAGACTGGGGCTACGCGCCCGACTACGTCGAGGGCATGTGGCGGATGCTGCAGGCCGACGAGCCGACCGACTTCGTGCTCGCCACCAACACGGCGTACACGGTCAAGGACTTCCTGCAGTTCTCCTTCGAGCGGCTCGACCTCGACTGGGAGCAGTACGTCAAGTTCGACGAGCGCTACCTCCGCCCCACCGAGGTCGACGCGCTGATCGGCGACTACGCGAAGGCCGAGTCCGTCCTCGGCTGGACCCCGAAGGTGCTCCCGCCGCGGCTCGCGCAGATCATGGTCGACTCCGACGTCGCCGAACTCGAGGCGTCGGGCAAGCCCTACATCGACACCGCGGAGGTCTAGGCGCGGTGCGCGTCCTCCTCACCGGTGGTGCCGGCATGCTCGGTTCGAGCATCGCCGAGGTCTGGCCCACGCTCCGCGCCGCCGACGAACTGATCGTGGCGACGCGCGCGGACGCCGACCTCACCGATCGCGCCGCCGTCGCAGCCCTCATCGGTCGGACGGCGCCGGACGCGATCGTGCACACCGCAGCGAAGGTCGCCGGCATCCAGGCGAAGCTGCAGCGCCCCACCGACTTCCTGCTCGACAACCTCCTGATCGACACCTCGGTCATCCGAGGCGCGATCGACGCCGGTGTCCCCGAGCTGCTCTACGTGTCGAGCGCGGCGATCTACCCCGAGGGGCTCCCACAGCCGATCGGTGAGGACGCGCTCCTCAGCGGCACACTGGAGGGCGCGAACGAGGGATATGCGCTCGCGAAGATCGCCGGGACGAAGCTCTGCGAGTACGCCAGTCGTCAGTATGGCTTCGCCTATCGCGCAGCAGTGCCGTCGAACCTCTACGGCCCGGGCGACGACTACACGCACGGGCAGGCACACCTCATCGCCGCGGCGCTCGGCAAAGTCCATGCCGCAGTCACCGGCGGCTCCGACGAGGTCGAGGTCTGGGGCGACGGCACCGCCCGACGGGAGTTCACCTACACGCCCGACCTCGCGGCGTGGCTCGTCACGCAGCTCGGCTCACTCGACGCGTGGCCCGTCACGCTCAACCTCGGGCCTGGTGTCGACCACAGCATCACCGAGTACTACGAAGCAGCCGGTCGCGCCGTCGGCTTCACCGGTCGCTTCCGGTACGACGCCACCAAGCCGTCCGGCGTGCACCAGCGCCTGCTCGACTCCGCCGCCGCCCGCGCGCTCGGCTGGAACCCCACCACCCCGCTCGCGGCCGGCGTCGCCGCGAGCTACCACGCCTACCTCGCAGCTCAGGAGCCACAGACAGCATGACCGACGACACCTTCGACTCCGGTTTCCCCCTCGCCACGTCCTCCTGGGATGCCGCGGAATACGCCGCCATCCAGCGCGTCGTCGACAGCGGCCGCTTCACCATGGGGCCGCTCGTCGCGCAGTTCGAGCGCGACTTCGCCACCGCGTTCGGCGCCGGTTTCGGCGTCATGGTCAACTCGGGGTCCAGCGCGAACCTGCTCGCGATCGCGGCGGCCGTCCTCGACGACCGGGTCGACCTGCAGGCCGGTGACGAGGTCCTGGTGCCCGCCGTCTCCTGGGCCACCACCTACTACCCGCTCCAGCAGTACGGCCTCATCCCGAGCTTCGTCGACATCGACGTCGACACGCTCAACCTGGACCTCTCGCTCGCCGAGGCCGCAATCACCCCGCGCACCAAGGCGATCTTCGCGGTCAACCTCCTTGGCAACCCGAACGACTTCGCGGCGCTCACGGCGCTCGCCGAACGTCACGGTCTCCTCCTGTTGGAGGACAACTGCGAGTCGCTCGGCGCGAAGGACGACGGTCGGTTCGCCGGCACGGTCGGCGCGATGGGCACGTTCAGCGCCTTCTTCTCCCACCACATCTCGACGATGGAGGGTGGGATGATCCTGACGGACGACGAGGCCACGGCGCAGATGCTCATCTCGCTGCGGGCCCACGGCTGGACGCGCGGACTCCCCGAGCAGAACGCCGTGCACGACAAGTCGGGCGACGAGTGGGACGACCTCTTCCGCTTCGTCCTTCCCGGCTACAACGTCCGTCCGCTCGAGATGTCCGGCGCGATCGGCATCGAGCAGATCCAGAAGGTCCCATCGCTCATCGCCGGTCGTCGCGAGAACGCCGTGTACTGGACGGAACGCTTCGCCGACCTCGACTCCGTGCGCATCCAGCGCGAGCAGGGCGAGAGCAGCTGGTTCGGCTTCTCCCTCGTGCTCGAGGGCGCGCTCGCCGGCCGACGCAAGGAGGTCGTGCGGGCGTTCGCTGCCGAGGGGATCGAGTCACGGCCCATCGTGGCGGGCAACTTCACGAAGAACCCGGTCATGAAGTACCTCGACGCGAAGGTCCCGGCTGAACTCCCCGCCGCCGACAAGATCCACGAGGACGGGCTCTTCGTGGGCAACCACCACTTCCCGGTCCACGCCGGTATCGACCGCGTGTACGACGCGGTGGCCAAACTCTCCTAGGCTGGGTCTGCGCGGTCGCCCCACCGGTCCGCAGCAGCTTCCGTCCCACTGTCCACCTCTTCCCCCGACCGACGAGGACCGTGCACCGTGAACCAGCCGATCAACGCGCCATCGAACGACGTCCTGAGCCTTCCCGAGGCGGCCTCGCGCCTCCTCGGATGCAAGGCGGTGCTGTTCGACCTCGACGGCGTCATCACCCCGACCGCAGAGATCCACATGCATGCCTGGGCGAAGCTCTTCACCGACGAGCTCGTCGCCCGCGGGATCACTGAGCCGTACACCGACGCCGACTACTTCCAGTACATCGACGGCAAGCCGCGGTACGACGGGGTGCGCGCGATGCTCGCGTCGCGTGGCATCACGCTTCCCGAGGGCTCGCCGTCCGACGCCCCCGAGCTCGAGACCGTGTGTGGCCTCGGCAACCGGAAGAACTCGGTCTTCTCGGCCGTCCTGGAAGCCGACGGCATCGCGGCGTACCCGGGATCGTTGACCTTCCTCGACACCGTCGAGCAGGCAGGCCTCCAGGTCGCCGTGGTGTCCAGTTCCAAGAACGCCGAGGTCGTCCTCCGAGCGGCAGGACTCCGTGAGCGGTTCCCGGTCGTGATGGACGGCGTCGTCGCCGCGCGCGAGGGGATCGCCGGCAAGCCCGCTCCGGACACCTACGTCGAGGCCGGTCGTCTGCTCGGCCGCTCCCCGGCTGAGTGCGTCGTGGTCGAGGACGCGCATTCCGGCGTCGAGGCGGGGCGTCGCGGTGACTTCGGTCTCGTGCTCGGCGTCGACCGCGGCATCGGGCACCAGGCGCTCATCGACGCGGGCGCCGACATCGTGGTCGACGACCTCGCCGACCTCGTCGACCCGCTGCGGTCGGCCTCGCGAACAGCCGGGCCGGACGATCCGGCCGACGACCAGACCCCCACGGCACCCCACGACTCCTCCGAGGACCAGGCATGAACCACATCACCAGCGACCCGCTCGACCGTCATCGGTTCCCGCTCGACGACTGGGCACTCGTCGAGACGCATGTCGACGCGGACGACGAGGGCACGACTGAGACCCTGTTCGCGCTCGGCAACGGCTACCTCGGCTTCCGCGGCAACGTCGAGGAGGGCCGCGACGGCCACGTCCACGGCACGTTCATCAACGGGTTCCACGAGACCTGGCCGATCCGTCACGCCGAGGAGGCGTTCGGCTTCGCCCGCGTCGGCCAGACGATCGTCAACGCGCCCGACACGAAGGTCGTCCGCCTCTACGTCGACGACGAGCCGTTGATCCTCAACGACGCCGACCTCCTGAGCTTCGAGCGTCGCCTCGACTTCAAGACCGGTGTCCTCAGCCGTGAACTCGAATGGCGGACGCCCTCCGGGAAGCGCGTCCACATCCGCTCCCGTCGCATGGTGTCCTTCACCGACCGCCATCTCGCGGTCCTCGACTACGAGGTCACGTTGCTCGACGCGGACGCGTCGCTCGTGCTCTCCAGCCAGATCATCAACCGTCAGGACCGTCAGGACGACTACCTGACGAACGCACCCGAGCCGGGGATGGGTGATCCGCGCAAGGCGGAGTCCCTCACCGAGCGGGTGCTGCAGCCGCGGTACAAGCTCATCGATGGTCCGCGCGCGATGCTCGGCTACCAGACGACGAACTCCGGCATGACGATCGTGGCCGGCGCCGACCACACGATCGAGACCGAGAACGAGTACGAGGTCTCGACGCACATCGAGGCCGACCTCGCGAAGCACGTGTACACGATCCGCGGCCGCGCGGGCGTGCCCACGAAGCTCACCAAGATCATCAGCTACCACACCTCCAACGCCGTCCCCCCGAAGGAACTCGCCGACCGTTGTGCCCGCACGCTCGACCGTTCCGCTGAGAACGGCATCGAATCGGCGATCCGCAACCAGGAGCTGTGGCTCGAGGACTTCTGGGCGCGCTCCGACGTCGAGGTCCACGGACAGCCGGCCATCCAGCAGGCGACGCGTTGGAACCTCTTCCAGCTGGCGCAGGCGTCCGCACGCACGGACGGCGGCGGTGTCGCGGCGAAGGGCGTGTCCGGCTCCGGGTACGGCGGCCACTACTTCTGGGACACCGAGGTCTACGTCCTCCCGTTCCTCAGCTACACGGCACCGCTCGTTGCGCGGAACGCCCTCCGGTTCCGTCAGAACATGCTCGACGCCGCCCGCTCCCGCGCGACCGAGCTCAACCAGCACGGCGCCCTGTTCCCGTGGCGCACGATCAACGGGCTCGAGTCGTCCGCGTACTACGCGGCCGGCACGGCGCAGTACCACATCGACGCCGACATCTCCTATGCGCTGCGGCAGTACGTCGCGGCGACGGGGGATGAGGACTTCCTCGCTCGCGGAGCCGTCGACATCTTCGTCGAGACGGCGCGCATGTGGGCCGACCTGGGCTTCTGGCGCGCGAACGGCAAGGACTCCTTCCACATCTACGGGGTCACGGGGCCCGACGAGTACACGACCGTGGTGAACGACAACCTCTACACGAACGTCATGGCGCGGTCGAACCTGCTGTCGGCCGTCGAGGCCGTGGAGCGCCTTCGCGAGGACGATCCGGCCTCCTTCGAACGCCTGGTCACGCGGCTGTCGCTCGACGACGCCGAGGTCCGCGAGTGGCAGCGCGCCGCCGAGCACATGCACATCCCCTTCGACAAGCGGCTCGGCATCCACCCGCAGGACGCCCAGTTCCTCGAGAAGGAGCTGTGGGACCTCGATCACACGCCTCCCGAGCACCTCCCGCTGCTCCTGCACTTCCACCCGCTCGTCATCTACCGGTTCCAGGTGCTCAAGCAGGCGGACGTCGTGCTGGCGCTGCTCCTGCAGGGCGACCACTTCACCGACGAGGAGAAGCTCGCCGACTTCGACTACTACGATCCGCTGACGACGGGCGACTCGACCCTGTCGGCGGTCGTGCAGTCGATCATCGCCGCCGAGGTCGGGTACCAGCGGCTCGCGCTCAAGTACTTCTGGTCGGCGCTGTTCGTCGACCTCGCGAACCTGCACCGCAACACGCCGGACGGCGTGCACGTCGCCTCCACCGGTGGCGTGTGGAGTGCGCTCGTGCTCGGCTTCGCCGGCATGCGAGACCACGGCGGCGTCATCTCCTTCTCACCGCGCCTGCCGGTCGACTGGCAGGGCATCACCTTCCGGCTCACGGTCAAGGGAACGCGGGTGCGCATCTCCGTCCGGCGCACCGAGATGCGGTTCACCGTCGAGGAGGGCGATTCCGCCTCGTTCGTCGTCGGCGGCGGCAACGTCCTCGTCGAGGCCGGGACGACGGTCACCGTTCCGCTCGACAACCAGGGTCCGCACCTCGTCGGCGAGCCGAGCGCGAGCGACATCGAGGGCAGCCGCCGTGCCGACGGCTCGCTCATCACCGTGTCGATGCCGACGATCGCGCTCGGCCCGGCCGACACCGAGTCCATCCCGATCATCCAGCCGCAGTCGGAGTAAGCGACTCCCGCCGTCCGCTGAGGCACTCGACCGACCGTCGAGTGGCTCAGCGGAAGGCGGTCTGCCCCGTGCGCCGGTTCCTGGCCGTTGGGCCGGGAGCGGTGCGACGCTAGACCGTCAGGGCCTGTCTGAAGGTCTCGAGCGTCTGGGTCGCCGTGCGCTCCCAGGAGAACCGCTCCGCCTGCTCGAGACCGGCCGCGGCGAGGCGTCGCATCTCATCGGGCCGGGTCACGGCAGTGCGCATGACCGATGCGATGCTGTCGAGTGACCTGGGGTCCAGGTAGAGGGCCGCATCTCCGCAGACCTCGTGGTAGACGGGGATGTCGCTCATCATGACCGGGAGACCCACCATCATGGATTCGAGCGCGGGGAGGCTGAAGCCGTCGACGAACGAGGGCATCGCCATGATGGTCGCCCGCCGGTAGAGCTCTCCGAGCTCATCGCTCGTGAGCCAGCCCTTGAGCTCGACCCAGTCCTGCATGCCGGTCTCCTCGACGACCGCCTGCAGGGGGTCCTCTCCGTGGCTGCCGGTGATCACGAGCCGCGGGCGTTCGTGCTCGGCGAGCAACGGCAGCGCTCGGATGAGGCTGGCCCAGTTCTTGTGGGGGCGACGGTTACCGGTCGCGAGGACGAACGGTCGCTCCTGATCGGGTTCACGCCGGCCGTCGATGGTCGGCATGGTGCCGGCCAGCGGGACGAGGTCGATCCTGGCCCGCGGGACGTGCAGATATTTCTCGATCTCGGAACGGGAGACCTCGCTGATCGTGAGGACCCTGGTCGCGTTCTTGGAGGTGAGGCGCTCCATGAGCTTCACGGGGCGGGTGTACAACGGCGTCGTCATGAGCTCCGGATTGCTCCAGTACAGCATGTCGTGCATGGTGACGACCGACGGCATCGACGAGCGCGCCGGCCCGAGCGTGGCGGGGGAGTGGATGAGGTCCGCTCCGTGTCGCTTCGCCTGACGAGCCACCTGGAACAGCTCGCCGTAGGCCCAGATGAACCGGTTCTCGCCGCTGATCCCGGTGTCGACCATCTCGCCGGGGAACCATGAGCGGTCGAGCCGGTATCCCTCTCGGCTGGCGAGCCCGACGAACTCGAACTCGCTGCCCTGTCGGCCGATCTCCCGATAGAGCTCGCGGGCGTAGGTCTCCATGCCGCCCTTCGTCCCGGTGTAGGAGAGGAGGTCGACGGCTACGCGGGGCATAAGGCCCGAGGATACCAGCGAGACGGTGGGGATAGGCTGGTGGGCGGTCCGGCGAGCGGTGAGGAGCGGGTCAATGCCAGGAGCACCAGTCGACGCACGCGTCTCCGTCTCCCTGTGCACCTACAACGGTGAGGCGTTCCTCGGCGATCAGCTGGCGAGCATCGCCCGGCAGACCGTGCTGCCCGGCGAGATCGTGATCAGCGACGACGGGTCGACCGACGGTACGTCGGTCATCGTCGAGCGGTTCGCCGCCACGTCGCCGGTCCCGGTGCGATTCCTGCGCAACCCGACCGCGCTCGGCGTGACGCGCAACTTCGAGCGTGCCATCCGTGCGACCGTCGGAGACCTGGTCGTCCTGTCCGACCAGGACGACGTGTGGCGGCCCGACCGTCTCGAGCGTGCGCTGGCTGCCTTCGACGCGCGACCGGAACTGCAACTCGTGTGCTCCGACGCGCGGCTCGTCGGAGCCGACGGTGCTCCGCTCGGCACCACCCTCTTCGCCTCGCTGTCGATCGGGCCGCACGAGCGCGACCGCATCCGCGCGGGCGACGCGTTCGGTGTGCTCTTGCGACGCAACCTCGTCACTGGCGCGACCGCGATGTTCCGACGTGCGGTCTTCGACGCGGCCGCGCCGTTCCCCGCACCGTGGGTCCACGACGAGTGGTTGGCGATCGTCGCCGCATCACGAGGACCGATCGAGTTCCTGGATGAACCGCTCGTCGACTACCGGCAGCACGGCGCGAACCAGATCGGGATCGTCGAGCCGACGCTGGCGTACAAGATCTCGAGACTGATGCAGCCGGGGCGGCAGCGCAACAGCGACATCGCGGATCGCGTCGCAGGGCTCGCTTCCTGGCTCGACGACGCCCGTGATCCCGCGCCGCGCGCCGACCCCTCGGCGGTCGTCGCCAAAGCGGCCTTCGAGCGGTTCCGGGCCGATCTCGCTCCGGCCCGGTGGCGACGGATCCTCCCCGTCATGCTGCGTGCTCCCCGCGGCGAGTACCAGCGGTATGCGAGCCAGGGGGCGCTGGACATCCTGAGGGATCTGCTGCAGCCGGCCTAGCCTCGGGTCAGATGCCATACGGCCGCGCCGACCAGGACGACGCCGAGGGCGAGGAGGCCACCCCGCCACGGGGCCCGGTGGCGAGCGGCGAGGAGGAGCAGCGCCATCACGACGAGTTCCCGGGCGTTCACGAGCCAGGCCGCGAGCTGCAGGTCCTGGAGGGCGACGAGGCCGACCGGGAGGGACAGCAGCACGCCGACCGCTTTGATCGGACTCGCCCAGCGCATCCGGCTCTCGGCCTGGAGGACCGCTGTGATCGACCAGGCGACGACCGAGGGAGCGACCGACAGGGCGAGGATGGGGACGAGTGCGAGGGCGGGGTCCCAGTCGTCTGCGAGGAAGGGGGCCACGATCAGCTCAACCCCGATGCTCGTCGCCACGGCGGCCAGGACCGCCAGGACCAGCGATCGTCGGAGCGAAGCTTCCGTGACCGCGACGATCTCGGACCCTCGGCCGTCACGTGCCGCCTCGGTGAGGGCCGGCCGGAGGACGTTGACCGCGGCAAGCGCCGCCGCGTCGCCGATGCTGCGTGACAACGACATGGCGAATGCGTATTGGCCCAGGCGCGAACCGCCCGCAAGACCCCCGATCGAGAGGCGGTCGGTCTGTCCCTGTCCCCAACCGAGGAGGGCGAAGAGCGCCGTGTGCAGGTAGTCGCGGAACACGCCGCCGGTCAGCTCCGAGGGTCGCGTCCCGGTGTCTGCTCCACGTCCCAGTCGCGCCGCTCGCCGACGGTTGAGGACGGCGAACCCGGCTTCGGCGAGGAGCGCCTGCAGCGCGCTCGCGAGGAGCGACCCTGTCGCGACCAGCGTCGGCACGCTGCACAGGAGGGAGCAGGTCGACGACCATGCCTGATTCGATGCGATGTCCTTCCAACGCCCCGATCGCTGCAGTCTGACCAGGGCATCGATACCGGCGGCCGACGCGGCGGGGACGAGGACGAACGGCGCGAGGGCGAGCGCCTGCCACCGGTCCTGCTCCGCCTGTGTGAGGAGGAGCGCCATGACGACGACCGAGAGGAGGGCTCCTCCGACGACGGCGGACCACACCCGGAACCGTCCGATGAATCGTGCCCCGGAAGCGGTCCCGTCGTGGACGACGGCGGTCTGCCGAGCGGCCGTGTCGCCGACGGTCTGGACCAGCGTGAGGGCGAGGACCATCCACGCGTACATGCCGACGACGGACGGCGCGAGGCTCGCGGCCAAGACGAGCATGATGAGCGCCGAGGCCGCGCGCGGCAGGACCCGCTCGAGCACCGACCACGCGAGGTTGATCACGGCACGACTCGTTCGTGGGGACCTTGCGATCCTCGATGATATGTCAGTATCTTTGTTTGTACGTGTGAGTGGGGATGAAACATGATGCGCAAACGGCTGGGCCTCATCGTCGGTTCGATCGAGGTGGTCGTGCTGTGGCTGGCATCGATGACGCCGAGCAACGGGCTTCGTATCATCGCGCTGCGCGGCTGGGGTGCGGCGATCGGTGCGGGGTGTGCGATCCACCACGGACTCCAGGTCCGTGTCGCCCGGCGGCTCGTCCTCGGGGTGGACTGCTTCATTGCCGAGGGCGTGACCCTGGATGCGCGCGGTGGGCTGTCGGTCGGATCCCATGTGAGTATCAACAGTGGAGCACAGATCTGGACCGCCCAACATGACATCCGCTCGCCCGACTTCGCGTACGTGTCGGCTCCGGTACGGATCGGCGACCGCGCCTGGATCAATGCCAGGTCGATCATCCTGCCCGGGGTGTCTGTCGGGGAGGGGGCGGTGGTCGCGGCCGGGGCGGTCGTCACGAAGGATGTCGCCGCCTGGACCATGGTGGGTGGGGTTCCGGCCAGCGTCATCGCCGAACGCCCGAAGGTCGACGCCTACCGCCTCGAGGCGAAACGGAACAAGGTGTGGTGGTGGTGACGCCTGGCCTCGAGCACGACGTGGTGCGGACGCGGGTCGTCACAGGTACCACGTCCTCGAATGCATGCTCTCGACCAGGCGCCCGGCTCGCGACGCCAGCCGTTCGACACCTCGGCGGCGTCGGGCGCTTCCCGGGCGAGCCGACACGATCTGCAGGACTCCGACGACGATGACCGCGGGCAGATCCCAGCCGAGGGATCGTGGCATGCCTCGCGAACCGTGTCGGTGGAACAGTCGGACCGTCCCTCGACCATAGGCGAAGAATTGCCGTGACACCGCCCGGAGGTTCTCGCGCAAGCGATACTCGACCAGGGCTTCGGGGACGGCAGTCGTCGGGTGGCCTGCTTCTGCGGCGCGCCAGAAGAAGTCGGTCTCATCGCCTCCTCCCCGGAGTGATTCATCGAAGCCACCGATCCGGTCGAAGACGTCTCGTCTGACGCCGCAGTTCGCTCCCGGCGGCCACGGATGGAATCGGTGCAACGTGCTGACCGCCTCCTGTGTACCGTCTGACATGCCGTTCGGGAGGACCCGTCGGAGCGGTCCGCCCACACAGTCCGCGCCCCGCTCGAACGCGCGCACGTGCGCCTCGATCCACCCTGGTTCGACGACGTCGTCGGCATCGCAGAACAGCACGGCGGTTCCTCGAGAGGCCAGGATGCCGACATTGCGAGCGTGGTTGATTCCAGGTCTTCCTCCGGCGCCGACGAGTCGGATGCGCTCGTCCATCTCGATGAACCGGCGCACCAGCTCGGCCGTCCCGTCGCTCGAGCCGTTGTCGGCGACGATGATCTCGACGTCCGCGGCGTGCTGCTGAGCGAGGAGCGCCTCGAGTTGGTCTGAGAGGGTGGCCGAGCCGTTCCGGCACGGGATGACGATCGAATACACAGGTCTCCAGGGGTGGAACGGGCGGTGACAACCTACTGAACCGACCGACTAACATGCAACATATGAGATATGACGATCCTACTGATCCGTCGCACACGCCGCACGTTCCCCCGGCGGCGACCGCAACCGTTCTCCACGTCACCGATTGCTATGCGGGAGGTATTCCGGTCGCCATCGACGCGTACGTCCGGAACGCGCCCGCCGGGGTCGAACACCATCTGCTCGCCGAGGTTCCGGTGGGGGCATCGGTCGACGACAGCCTGTTCGACCGCTTCGCGTCGGTCACCGCGCTCGGTCGGAGCCGGCTCGGTGCCGTGCGCGCGATCAGGAGCGCACGGCGTCGGACGGGCGCGGACATCGTGCACGCCCACTCGAGTTTCGCCGGTGCGTACGCCCGTGTCGCCATGCGCAGCTCGCCGCGGTCCCGCATCGTCTACACCCCGCACTGTTACGCGTTCGAGCGTGCCGACCTCCCGCGATGGAGTCGTCGAGCGTTCCGTGCCGTGGAATGGTTGCTCTCGTTCAACGTCGAGACCATCGCCGCCTGTTCCGAGGGGGAGGCGGCAACCGCGGAACGGCGCGGACCCTTGCGGCCACGGGTGGTCCACGTGCCGAACGTGGTCGCGGTTCCGCCTCCCAGCGCTCGCCGGAACGATGACCCGGACCTCCATCGGCCGCTGCGGGTCACGAGTCTCGGACGCATCGCTCCGCAGAAGGATCCGATGCGGTTCGCCGAGGCGGTCGCGTCGATCCGGTCGGGCGGGGTCGAGGTCGCTCCCGTGTGGATGGGCGGAGGCCGCGTCGACGACGTCACCCGACTGGAGACGGCCGGCGTCGAGGTCACCGGTTGGATCCCGCACGCCGAGGTGGGCTCGCGCCTTGCACGGAGCGACGTCTACCTCCACACGGCCGCCTGGGAAGGGTTTCCGCTCGCCGTCCTGGAGGCCGTGCAGGCCGGCGTCCCGACGCTCGTCCGCCCGATCGCCGCGTTCGGGGCGCTCCCGGACGTCCTCACCCTCGACCGCGGCCTCGAGGTGATGGTCGCCCGGAGGCTGGCCGGCCCGGAGGCGTTCGCCACCTGGGCGGAGCGGAACGTCTCCCGCTGGTCGGAACGCCTCAAGGATCACACCCCGGCCCGCCAACGGGCGGCCCTCGCCGAGGCGTACCGGATACCGCAGGTGGCCTGATGCGCGTCGCGGTCGTGCAGTGGGGTCGGACCGGGGGAGGCCCGCTCTTCGCCCAGGAACTGGCTCAGGCGCTTCAGGAGGACGGCTGCGATGTCGTCGTGTCCTATTCCCTCGACGCCGAGGTGGCGGAGCGGTTCGTCGCCCTCGGGGTGCCGTCCTTCACGATCCGCACGTATCGCGACAAGCGCGGCGCGGTGCTCGGCCTCCCGCGCCTCCTCTGGGCGGCGCTCCGGCTCGACCGCTTCCTCCGTCGGCATCGCATCGACGTCGTCGTCATCGCGATGGAGCAGCTCTGGCAGGGGGTGGTCGCGCCCGTGTTCCGCTTCGGTGGTCGTCGGAGTCTGCTCTGCGTCCATGACGCGACGATGCACCCCGGGGACTTCTCGCGGCTCGAGCACCTCCTGCGTCGTGCCGAGCGTCGGGCGACTGACGGAGCGATCGTGTTCTCCGCCCCGGTCGCCGCTGCACTCACGTCCCGTGGTGAGTTCCGCGCGGACCGTGTCCACGAGACCGTCCACGCCGCGTACCGGGTCGACGCGGGCCGTGCCGTGGTCCGGTCGACGCACCGGGAGGGCGTTCCGGTCGTCGGATGCTTCGGTCGGCTGTCGGCGTACAAGGGGCTCGGTCTCGGTGTGGCGGCGATCACCGAACTGCGCCGTCGCGGTGTCCGCGTCCGGCTTCGGGTCGTCGGGTCCGGGACCGACGACGCCCTCGCACTCCTGCACCACCCGGACGACGAACTGGAGAACCGCTGGGTCGCCCAGGAGGAGATCGTCGACGTGGTGGACGGCTTCGACATCGCCCTGCTGCCGTACACCGAGGCCAGTCAGTCCGGTGTGCTCGCCTATGCAATGGCACTCGGGGTGCCGTCCGTCGTGACGCCGGTCGGCGGACTCGCCGAGCAGGCGATCGCGTCGGGATCGGGCATCGTGGCCACGGCGGTGACGTCGACCGCGCTCGCCGACGCGCTGGAGGAGCTCCTCGCCGACGCCGGTCGTTACCAGGCGCTCTCCACGGCGGGGGTGCTCGCTGCAGCGGGTCCGTTCTCCTGGGCGCGCGTCGCAGCCGACGTGCGCGTCGCGGCAGCATCCGTCGTGCCCACGGGTCGCTGACCCCGACGGCATGCGGCGGATGTCGGCCCCCGCCGGGCTGAGGCTCCCGTCGCTCCGGGCCGCAGGCTCAGGAGGAGGCACACGGCGACGATGAGCATCGGTGTGAGATGCCGGAGGAACGAGCCGTAGTCCGGCTCGAAGATCGACTGCACGATCAGGAACGCGAGGATCGCCGCGAACAACCGGTTCTGGAACGCCGTGAGGACCGACGAGCCGCGGGGCGCTCGGATCCTCGCCGACCGGATCGCGGCGATGAGCGACCCCCAGATGGCGAGCAGGACGAGCGCCACGACCAGGTAGATCGCCCCGCCGCGGAGCATCAGCGGGATCGGGATGACGAACGAGGCGAAGGTGAGGACACTGTTGACGAACCCGGACACGGGGCCGGCACCGGGGAAGAACTGCACGATCAAGGTGTTGACCGATTCCGCGGTGCGGTGCTCGTTCACCATCAGGCGGTAGTGGTCGAGGTCGACACCGACGACCAGCGGGAAGACGACGGACAGCCCGGCGTAGAGCACCAGGATGAGCGCCAGGGTGGCTGTCCAGCCGCGCCGCGCCCGCAGTGCGAGACGGAGCGCCAGGTAGAGACCGGCCACGAGGAACCAGTACGTGCGGAAGCCCTGGGCGTACAGCAGCATCGCGGCCACCGGTACCAGCTCGGCCGGCAGGCCTCGTCCCCGGTTGACGACGAGCGTGAGGACCGCTCCCACGGTCAGCAGGTCCTTCGTGTATGCGCCGTGGTAGACGGCGGCGAGCGCGACGCAGCAGATGATGATGGCCCAGTCCACCCACTCGGCCGTCGTCGTCCGGGTGCGTGAGATCGCCACCGTCAGGACGAGCAGGTAGCTCGCGACACCGACGAGCGCGGCGAGCGTCGGCATTTCGGCGAGGCCCATCCAGCGGTAGACCGCGGCGATGAGCTGGAACGAGGAGTCGGCCTCGGTGAACGTCCCCCGGTTCACGCTGATGATCGTGCCCTCGTCATTCGCGAAGTGCCCGGGCAGTCCTGGTTGTTCGGCTGCCACCCAGGCGAGCGCGAGGAGTGAGGCGATCATGAGGAGCGACCCGCCGACGAACGGACGGTGGTGCCCGCGATCGCCGATCCCGGGTGTCCGCTGGATCAGCCGATGGCGGTACTCGGTCCGGCGGGCGGCGGCGTCGGCCCGGGCACGGGTCAGTTCCCGCCGGGTCAGGGGTTCGGAGGACTGCCGGGCGGTCACGGACGGAGCGTGTGCGGAGCGTGCTCGAACCGTAACGACGGCTGGAGCGCGCCGAACCAGGTCTCCGCGTACCTGGTCAGCTTGCGGTTGTTGTTGTCGATCGCGATGACGTGGCGTCCCATCTGCAGGGCGATCAGCATGGCGTGCAGGCGATCCGTGACGACCTCCTCGCCGCGGGAGATGAGTCGGACCGCCGCGGTGAAGCGGCGCTCCGCCCGCCGCATCCACGCCTCGTGGTCCCGCGCCATGAGCGGCTTCAGGGCCGGGTGCTTCGCCGCCCGCCAGCCGAGCCACTCGTGTGCCCGGAGGTCCAGGGGGTCGGCTGGCCAGTCGGCGCTCTCGGAGCCCGCGAGCCGACCCGAGGTCTCGTCGTCCGTCCGGGCGATGACGATGCGCCGCTGCGTCGGTTCGGGGGCGCTGATCGAGCCGAGGAGATGCACCGCGTCCGGCGAGAGGCTGAGGTCCTCGACCTCGTCGCGGAGGAGGTCGTAGGAGGTCTGGTCGCGGACGGCGACCCGCAGGTTGGGTCGGGCGGCGAACCGTCGGGAGAACGTCCGGCGGTCTGCATCCGTGGGGAACACGACCGACTGCGGTGCCTGGATGAGCAACGTGTCGGCAGGGAGGCGCTCCGCGAGTTCGTAGCGAGCCTCGCTCAGCACCGGGTAGAGGCCTCCGAGATTGCCGCCGCCCTGGATGAGGACCGGGATCGACGAGTCTCGGACCCGCTCCGGCATGCTCCCGGCGCTCGACGTGGTGCGGACCGCGATGCCGTGTTCCCGCCAGAACCGGGCCTGTCCGAGAGCGATGGCCGAGTCGCCGGAGTTCTTGTGGTCGGGGAACTGCGTGTAGTGGAGCTCGGAGACGCCTCGGTGCAATGCGGTGAACGCCGCTTCCGTGCGTCGACGCATGGTCTCGAGATAGGTCATGGCACTCCGTCCGGCCCGCTCGCATCAGCGGATATGAGTTGGTTAAATACATTATGCTCGAATATCGGTCGCCTCGCTTGCGGCCCCAGCCGGGACCGGTCCGGCTGACTGGATCAGTCCGAACCTAGGAAGGCCACCGTCATGCCCTTCGTCGAAGCTCGACGCCTCTGGGAGCGCCGGTGCTCACGCGTGATCCTCGTCCTCGACCTCCTGGCCGTCACGCTGGCGCTCAGCGTGACCCAGCTCCTGTGGTGGGACGCGTACTGGCACGGGACCGTGAAGGTCGTCGGGTCGTTCGGACGCTTCGACCTCGGCTATCCCGTAGTCACCCTCGCGCTCGCCGTCGCGTGGTGGTCGCCCCTGGCCGCTGCCCGGTCGCGCCACCCGCGGGTCCTGGCGGACGGGTGGACGCCGTATCGACGGGTCGTCGTCGTGACGACGACGGTCTTCGGCACGGTGGCGATGGCGTCCTACCTCCTCAAGCTCGAGATCGGACGCGGGTTCCTGCTCACAGCCATGCCGCTCGGGGTCGCCCTGCTCCTGGCGGTCCGCTGGGGCGCCCGTCGACACCTCCGTGCGCGGCGGCGCGGAAGCGCACTCGTCTACCGCACGCTGCTCGTGGGTGACCGCGACCACGCGGTGCATGTCGCCGAGCGCATGCGACGGGGCGACTGGGCAGGGCATCGGGTGGTGGGAGTCGCGACCCCGGGCATCGACGACGATGCACGCATCGCGGACGCCCCGGTCCTCGCCGGGCGGCCGTCGATCCTCGACGCCGCGATGGAGGTCCAAGCGGACACCGTGATCCTCGTCGGCCCCGTCGAACTCACCCCTGCAGAACTCCGACGCCTGGGTTGGGACCTCAGCGAGCGCGGGGTGAAGTTCATCATCGCGCCGACGCTGACGGGTGTGGCCTCGACCCGCCTGTACCTGCAGGCGGTGGCCGGCATCCCGCTCATCCACGTGGACCATCTCGAGATGTCCGGGGCCAAGGCTGCGGCGAAGCGGACGTTCGACATCATCGGGTCCGCGACGCTGCTCGTGCTCCTGGCCCCGGTGATGCTCGCGGTCGCGGTGGCGGTGAAGACGACGAGCCGAGGGGCAGTGCTGTACCGGCAGGAGCGTATCGGTCTGCGCGGCCGCCCGTTCCGTATCCTGAAGTTCCGCTCGATGGCCGCCGACGCCGACACCGGGGCAGCCCTCGCGGTGCAGCAGCACGCGGACGAACTGCTGACGAAGGCCCCGGACAACCCGCTCGTGACGCCGATCGGACGGGTCCTCCGGAAATACTCGCTCGACGAGCTGCCGCAGCTGTTGAACGTGCTCGGTGGTTCGATGAGCCTCGTCGGTCCGAGGCCCCATCGGGACTGGGAGGTCGAGCGCTACGACCTGCTCGCGCAGCGACGCCTCCTGGTGAAGCCGGGTATGAGCGGACTGTGGCAGGTCAGCGGGCGGTCCAACCTCTCCTGGGACGACTCGGTCGATCTCGACCTGTACTACGTGGAGAACTGGTCGGCTGCGGTGGATCTGAGGATCCTCGCGCAGACGGTGCGAGCGGTCGTCGTCCCGGGAACCGATGCACGGTGATCCGGAACCGCGGCCGGGTTCAGCGTTCGGGGAGCTTGTGCCGCCAGCTCAGCCCGCCGGCACCGATGACGGCGCAGACCACGAGGAGCAACCACCCGCCGCTCAGCAGCAGGCTGCTCTCGGCAGCGCCCGATGCGAGCAGGGTCACGACGATGAGCGCAGCCCAGACGTGCACGACGCTCCGCCGGTTGGTCGCGATGAGCCAGGTCCGCACGAGCGCCAGGCCGCCGAGGAGGAGGAACAGGGCGAGCCCGATCAGTCCGAGCTGCAGGTACACGTCCAGGTAGGCGTTCAGCGCCGAGTCGTTCGTGCGGCCGAGGCCAGCGTCGATGAACCGGTATGGGACGGCATCGGAGACCCAGCCGCCCGTCCATCCCCAGCCGTTGATCTCACTCGGAGCCAGGCGTCGCAGGGTCTCCTGCCAGAGTGCGTAACGCTGCTCGATCTCGAGCCCGAGACCGAGGACGCGGAACACCTCGGACCGGAAGAGGTACCCGATGAGGCCGACGAGCGCGAGGACGGTGAGGAGGACGAACTGCCAGGTGCGGCGCAGCTCCGGTCGGAGTTGTCGGAAGACGTAGAGCACGGCGGTCGCGATGCTGAGGGCCGCGGCGAGGAGCGCGATGCTCGGCGAGCGCGTGCCCAGGATGAGCCCGGCGGCGAGGGCGATGGACCCGATCGTCACCCCATGACGCACGGAACGGGTCCGCCATTCGACGACGAAGGTGACGAGACCGAGCAGGGCCGCGATGCCGAGGGCGCTCCGGCTTCCGAAGACCCCCTCCAACGGGCCACCGAAGGCGAGGTTCCCGCTGATCCCGAGGAACGGCAGCGGGGTGTCGATGAGGACGCCGCTCACGACCTCGAGGGCCAGCGAGGTGCCGAGGAGCGCGCGGAAGGCGGTGCCCGTCGCCCGGACGATCTGGATGGTGTCGCGGGTCAGCGCGATCACGATGGCGATGAAGGCCCACGCGAGCTGCCCGCCGATGGCGGGCACGGTCGCGAGCGGCGTGGCGCTCCACACCAGCGACAGCGCGCTCCAGGCGAGGAACAGCAGGACTGAGATCGGCAGGAGGCCACGCCACTCGATGATGGGGAGGCGTGCGAGGAGGATGCCCGTGCCGATCGTCGCGAGGCCCACGAGCATCGCGCTGAACCCGGCGACACCGATCAGGCTCGTGACGAGGTGCTCACCGAAGGCGGTCGCGACGGCGATGGTGGCGAACGCGGCGGCCAACGGCGCAGACGACAGGACGCGCGCGGCGACGGAGAACGCGTCGAAGTCCGCCGGTCTCACGCCGGGCTCATCCGCCGACGACGTCGCGCCGGTGCGCGGGTGCGAGATCGGACGACGCGGCGACGGCGGGGATCGGCCAGGCGGGTTCCTGCTTGGTCTTCACGACGAGGAGCACGAGGAGGACCCAGCCGGACTCGATGAGCAACCGACTCTCCGCGACCGACTGCACGACGAGGGAGACCGCGATGAGGACGGGGGCGAGCGAGAGGGCCGTGTACGGACGCCGCGCGTCGAGGTCGACGCGTGGACGGTCGACGGCGAGGAACCAGGTGCGGGTCAACATGGACAGGACGACCGCCGCGAAGAGCACGAGGCCGACGACGCCGAGTTGGAACCAGACGTCGAGCCACGCGTTGTGCGCCTGGAGCTGTCGGACGCCGCGTCGGATGACGAGGTCGGTGAAGAGCGGCTCCCACGGTGCCCACGGGCTCGAGAAGCCCCAACCGAAGACCGGCCGCTGTTCGATGAGGCGCCAGACGGTCGCCCAGATGTCGAGTCGACCGGTGAGGTCCGGGCTCTTCCCGAGGAGGCCGAGGAGTTGCGTCCGGAAGACGACCGCTCCCACCGCGCCGACGATACCGACGCCGAGGAAGCCGAGGTACACCGGTGTCCTCGCCTCCGGGCGAGGTGCCCGACGGATCGCCAGTGCAGCGGCGAGGACCACCGCCGTCACCACGGCGGCGAGCAGGATGGTGGTCGAGAAGCTCAGGAGGAACATCACGACGGAGAGACCGAGGCGGATGAGCAGGGTCCAGCGACGTTCCGGGCCGGTCAGCGTGGCTGCGCCGGGCTCGTCGCGCCGCGCCGCCAGTCGGAGCCCGAAGACGATGATCCCGAGCAGCGCGACCACGGCGAGGAGGTTGGCGTTCCCCGAGATGCCCTGGATGCGTCCTCCCGAGAACAGCAGGTCTCGCGACCAGTAGTCGAGCAGGGGCGGGTCAGCCGCGTCACCGGCGTAGAAGTTCGGGAGCACCGGGTGCCGGATGAACGCTGCGACGACGAACTCGAACAGGAGGGAGAGTGACAGCACCCACGTCACGGCTCGGCCGAGGACTCGGACGACTTCTGGCCAGGAGAAGCAGCTGGCGAGGGTCACGCCGAGGATGGTGCACAGCGCAGCACCGAGCAGGGTCGCGGCCGTGCCGCTCGGGTAGGCCGACCAGGCGAGCGAGACGATCGACAGCACACCGTACCCGACGAGCGACCACGGCACCCGGGTGCGGCGCCAGTCCGGGCGGACGACCATCAGGCACGTGAGCGCAGCGGCACCTGAGATGAGTGCCACCGCCGTGTAGCCCCAGATGGTGAAGAGGTTCGTCCAGAACGTCCCGGCGAGCACCGCGAACGTCGCGAACACCGCGACGTGCCTGACGACGAGCGCGCGGGTCGTCAGCGCTGCCGGCGGGCGGGGCGGGGCGGGTTCGGTGGACAGCATCGTGCCCCCAGGGTAGCGGCTGCGGCCGGCACCGAGGCCCCGGTCCAGCGCGGTGGTCAGACGAACGCCGCGGTGCCGGTGATGGCCCGCCCGACGATGAGCGCGTTCATCTCCCGCGTGCCCTCATAGCTGTAGAGGGCTTCGGCATCCGCGAAGAACCGGGCGGCGTGGTAGTCCAGCACGATGCCGTTCCCGCCCATGATCTCCCGTGCCCAGGCGACCGTCTCGCGCATCCGCGCGGTGCAGAACGCCTTGGCGAGCGCGGAGTGCTCGTCGCGCTGGGTGCCCTCGTCGAGCATCTGCGAGACCCGGACACACATCGCCATCGATGCCGTGATGTTCCCGAGGCACTTCGAGAGGAGGTCCTGGATCAGCTGGTGGCCAGCGATCGGCTTGCCGAACTGCACGCGCTCCTTGGCGTAGGCGACCGCCGCCTCGTACGCACCGACGGCGACGCCGACACTCGACCAGGCGACGCCCGCGCGGGTGAGCCGCAGGACCTTCGCCGTGTCGCGGAAGGAGTTCGCGTGCTGCAGCCGGAGGCGCTCGGGGACCCGGACGTCCTCGAGGGTGATGTCGGCGTTCTGCACCATGCGCAGGCTGATCTTGCCCTCGATCTTCGTCGCGGAGTAGCCGGGGGAGTCGGTCGGCACGATGAAGCCCTTCACCTGACCGTCGGCCGTGTCCTTCGCCCAGATGATCGTGATGTCGCTGAAGGTCGCGTTGCCGATCCACCGTTTCGAGCCGGACAGGATCCAGTCGTCGCCGTCCCTCGTGGCCGTGGTGCGGAGACCCTGCGCGCTGTCCGACCCCGACTGCGGCTCGGTGAGACCGAAGGCGCCGAGGACCTCGCCGGAGGCGAGCTTCGGGAGCCACTCGTCCTGCTGCTCCTGGGAACCGCACTCGCTGATCGACCCCATGGTGAGGCCGTCCTGCACCCCGACGAAGGTGGAGATCGACGCGTCGATCCGGGAGAGCTCCATCGAGGCGAGGCCGCGGAACACGGCGCTGTTCTCGAACGGCGTCGTCTCCGGCCAGGCCCACCGGGCGACGTCGAGCTCGAGCAGCGGGGTGATGAGGTGCTTCGGGAACTCGGCCCGCTCCCAGTACTCGTTCACGATCGGCTTCGCCTCGGTCTCGGCCCAGGCGCGGAGTCGGGCGATGGCCTCCTGCTCGGGAGCCGTCAGGAGGCTCTCGAAGCCGTAGAAGTCGCTGGCGAGGGGTTCGAAGATCATGGTCCGTTGCTCCATTGCGTCCGCTGGCGCCGGATCGGCGTCCAGGCCAGCCTAGGCAGGTGCGCTCGGCGCGGACAACGGCTTGGTAGTTTGGTGCACGGTGCCGGGCGACCGCGTCGCACGGCTTGTAGGACGACGCCAAGCGGCCCAGGCTCCGGCTGGCGCGTCACCCTCGTCCGTCGAAAGGGCTCCACCATGTTCGTGCCGCTCCATGCCACTCCTCGTGACTACGCGTGGGGGTCGTCGACGGCGATCGCGGAGGTGCTCGGGTCCGAGCCCTCAGGACGTCCGGAGGCGGAACTGTGGCTCGGTGCACACCCGGGGGCCCCGACGCCGATCGCGGATCCGTCGACGGTGGGGGGACACGCCGATCTCGAGCGCTGGCTCGCCGCCGATCCCGCCGCGCTCGGCGGGCACGGCTCGTTGCCGTTCCTCCTCAAGGTCCTCGCGGCTGCCCATCCGCTCTCGTTGCAGGCCCACCCCGACCTGCACCGGGCCGCCGCGGGCTTCGCCGCCGAGAACGCGCGAGGGGTCCCGCTCGATGCTCCGCACCGCAACTACAAGGACGCCCTCCACAAACCGGAACTCATCGTCGCGCTCCGGGACGGCTTCGAGGCGCTCTGCGGCTTCCGCGAGCTCCCCGCGACTGACGCCCTACTCATCGAGCTGGGGGCCTCGGCACCCGACCCGGCTGCTGCGGCGCACATCAACATGCTGCGGGGGATGGTCGCCGCTCCTGACGGGCTCCGCGATACCGTGCGGATCCTGCTCGAACACCGCCCCGGCGGGCTGTTGGACGCCCTCGTCGTGTCCGCTGCTGCTCCCGGCTCGGGTGCATTCGACGCCGAGCGGGCCCTGGTGGGGCGGCTCGCGGAGGAGTATCCGGGCGATCCCGGCATCGCGGTCGCCCTCCTCCTCAACCTCGTCACGTTGCGAGCGGGGGAGGCTCTCTACCTCCCGGCCGGCAACATCCACGCGTACCTCCGCGGGATCGGCGTCGAGCTCATGGCCGCGAGCGACAACGTCCTGCGCGGGGGGCTCACCCCGAAGCACGTCGACGTGCCCGAGCTGCTCGACGTCCTGGAGTTCGAACCGCGTCCGGTGCCGCGGCTGACCCCGACGGACCTGGGCGGGGGACGCAGCCTCTTCGTGCCGGACGTACCCGATTTCGAGCTGCTGCGAGTGGACCTGTCCGATGAGCCGTCCGAGCAGGATCCCTCGTTCCACCTCCCCGGACCCGGCATCGCGATCGTGACCGACGGTTCGGTGCGGATCACCGGAGCCACCTCGTCCTTGGAGCTCGATCGGGGTGGCTACGCCTTCATCACGCCCGACGAGGCGGAGCTGTGCTTCTCCGGGACCGGGACTCTCTTCCTCGCGACCACCCAGGGCTGACCGCCCGGCCGACTGGTCCGGTCCACGCGGCTCAGGCGCTCTCCCGGACCCCGAAACTGCGGCGGTAGGCGGCGGGCGTGGTGCCGAGGACGCGGTCGAAGTGGTGACGGAGGACCGCGGCGGTGCCGAACCCGGTGTCGGCCGCGATCCGCTCGACACCGTGGTCGGTGCGTTCGAGCATCTCCTGCGCTCGGAACAGGCGTTGCCGGTTCAGCCAGGCGGCCGGCGTGCTGCCGAGTTCCGAGCGGAAGCGGCGTGCGAAGGTCCGCTCGGACATGTGCGCCTGCCGCGCGAGACGCCCGATGGGCAGGTCCTCGGCGAGGTGGTCGAGCATCCAGTCGACGACCGGGGCGAGCGACTCGCACTGCTGCGCCGCGACGGGGGAGAGGACGTACTGTGCCTGACCGCCGTCGCGCTGTGGCGGGACGACCATCCGGCGGGCGATGACGTTGGCGCTCGCCGCGCCGTACTCCTGCCGCACCAGGTGCAGACACGCGTCGATGCCCGCAGCGGTTCCCGCGCCCGTGATGACCTTGCGGTCCTCGACGAACAGCACGTCGGGGTCGACGATGGTGCCCGGGAACATCGTCTGCTGCTCGCTGGTGTACATCCAGTGGGTCGTGCTGCGCCGACCGTCGAGCAGCCCTGCCTGACCGAGGACGAACGACCCGCTGCACACGCTGAGGACCCAGGCACCCCGTGCCTCCGCGGCTCGGAGGACGTCGAGGTAGGCCTCGTCGACCGCTCCGCCACGCGATCCACCACGACCGGTGATCACCACGAGGTCCGCTTCGGCCGCGAAGGACAGGTCGTCGTCGACGATCATGTCGAAGCCCCGCGCACCGTCGTCGCTCAGGTTCATCCGGACGGGACCGGGGTCCTTGGTGACGATGCGGAGATCGAAGGCGGGACCGCCCTGGTCCGACCGGTCGATGCCGAAGACCTCGCAGACGACGCTGAACTCGAACGGTTGCAGCCCCGGGATGGCGAGCAGGGCGACCTTCGACAGCATGGGACCTCCGATGATCGATTTGGCAGGAATGTGCTGCTTTGCGTCCATCCTGCCACTGGTGGCAGTTTTTCGCCATTCTTAGAGTTTCAGACATGTCCATCATCGCACTCGTCGTCGGCCTCATCATCGTCCTCGTCGCGGTCGTCGCCTCCGCAGCGACCCTCCGTGCCGTCCTGACCGACGGCTATCGCCGCGTCCCCGATCGCCCCGCCGCACGGCGCACGCGCCTCCAGTAGTCTGGTCACTCCGTCTGCAGCACGGCAGGTGGAGGACTCCCTGGAGGAAGCATCGTGGCGTGGCTGGTGACGGGCGGAGCCGGATACATCGGCGCCCATGTGGTTCGGGCCTTCCAGGCGGAGGGGATCGACGTCGTCGTCCTCGACGACCTGTCGAGCGGACACGAGCGCTTCGTCCCCGCGGGAGCGCCCTTCGTCCGTGGGACGCTCCTCGACGGCTCGGTCCTCGAGCGCACGTTCTCCGAGTTCGAGCTGAGCGGCGTCGTCCATGTCGCCGGGTACAAGTACGCGGGTGTCTCCGTGCAGCGCCCGCTCCACACCTACGCCCAGAACGTCACGGCCACCGCGATGCTGCTCGCCGCAATGGAGGAGCACCGGGTGGAGCGCATCGTGTTCTCGTCGAGCGCCGCGGTGTACGGGACCACGGACGTCGACCTCGTCACCGAGGACACCCCGAAAGCGCCCGAGTCGCCCTACGGCGAGACCAAGCTCATCGGCGAGTGGCTGCTCCGCGACCAGGGTGTCGCCACCGGGTTGCGCCACACCTCGCTGCGCTACTTCAACGTCGTCGGCTCCGGGACGGACGAGGTCTACGACACGAGCCCGCACAACCTGTTCCCGCTCGTCTTCGACGCGCTCCTCGCCGGACGCACCCCTCGGATCAACGGCGACGACTACCCGACGCCGGACGGCACCTGCGTCCGCGACTACCTGCACGTCGCGGATCTCGCGGCCGCTCACGTGGCTGCAGCCAAGCGGCTCGATGCGGGTGAACCCCTCGAGGCGGCCTACAACCTCGGGAGCGGGGACGGGTCGAGCGTCGGCGAGATCATGACCGCGATGGCAGACGTGACCGGGATCGATTTCACCCCCGAGATCATGCCGCGGAGGGCGGGCGATCCCGCACGGATCGTCGCGTCCGGCGCGCTTGCAGCTCGTGATCTCGACTGGCGGATGCGCCACGATCTGCGCCAGATGGTGGAGAGCGCGTGGCGGGCCAGGCGCGCCGCCGACTGACGTCGCGCGGCCGCACGATCCGCCCCGACGGGTCCTGACACCCAGTTCGGGTCACACCCGGCGCGTCGCGAACCCTCACCTCGTGATTGAGGCTTTACGATGTGCGACTTGACTCGACCATAACTACAAGGGTGTAATTATGTATCGCGCCGCGTGGCGCAGGGTACGAGTAGGTGGGGAGACGGTATGGCGATTCCTGAGTATCGTGCCGGAGTACCCGACGACTGGTTCGTCGATCCGGTCAATCTGGGAGTCCCCGGCGTCCGCCAGCCCGCTGCGGAGGGCGAGGACGACACCCAGCTCTCCTGGCAGACCGACGCCCTGTGTGCGCAGACCGACCCCGAGGCGTTCTTCCCTGAGAAGGGTGGCTCCACGCGCGACGCGAAGCGGATCTGCACCAGCTGCGACGTCAAGTCGCAGTGCCTCGAGTACGCGCTGGCGAACGACGAGCGTTTCGGCATCTGGGGCGGACTGTCCGAACGCGAGCGTCGCAAACTGCGCAAACGCGCCGTCTGAGCCGTCGGCGAACGCTGACCGAACCCCTCCTGGCTCACCGGGACACCCCCGATTCGGGGCGCGCCCGCTCGGTTCCCGATCTTCCGGCCGGACCCGCTTAGTCTGAATCCGATGTCTCCCCGAGTAACGGCGATTCTCGTGGTGCGCGACGGCTCAGAGCCGCTCGCGCGCACGCTCGACGCCCTCCGTGCCCAGACCCGTCCGGCGGACGGGATCATCGCCGTCGCCATGCGCGGGAGTGAGGCGACGATCGAGGAACTCGGTCGCGTCCCCGGCATGAAGCTCGTGACCTCGACCGAGGACCTCAGCTTCGCGCAGGCCGTGGCGGCCGGCGTCCGGGTCACCGATCAGCCGGAGGACGCCGAGCAGATGCTCTGGTTGCTCTCCGAGGACACGGCTCCAGAACCGACGGCGCTCGCCGCCCTGTTGGGCGCCCTGGAGGTCTCGCCGTCCGTCGGTGTGGCCGGCCCGAAGATCCTCGACTGGGACGATGCGTCCTTCCTCCGCCGCTACGGCGAGACGATCACCTCTCTCGGGGCGGCCGTCCCGGTGGTCGAGGACGAGCTCGACCAGGCCCAGCACGACACGATGAACGACGTGATGGCGGTCGGTCCGGCCGGTATGCTCGTCCGTCATCAGCTGTGGGACCAGTTGGGCGGCTTCGACCAGGCCCTCGTGGCGGACGACGCCCTCGACTTCTGCATCAGGACCCGCCTCGCGGGCTACCTGGTCGCGGTCGTGCCGACGGCGCGGGTCGCCTCCGCAGGTGAAGGCATCGCCGGGCCCTCCTGGTCGAACCGGCTCGGTGCGCGTCGCCGCCGCCACCGCCAGGCCCGCGCCGCACAGCTCCACCGCCGTCTCGTCTATGCCCCCGGGATCATGGTGCCGGTGCACTGGCTCAGCTTGGTGCCCCTCGCCATCCTGCGAGTCATCGGCCACTTCGTGAAGAAGCAACCCGAACTCGTGCTCGGCGAGCTCTCGGCGGCGTTCGCCGTCGCGTTCTCCGGGACGAAGGTCGGCAGTGCCCGGCGCCAGCTCGCGAAGAACCGGACCCTGGGCTGGTCGAGCATCGCCGGCTTGCGGATGAGGCTCGACGAGGTCAGACGCAAACGCGCGCTCGCGCGGGAGGCGACGCAGATCGGCTTCATCGGCGAGGAACGCGACCTCCGCTTCTTCTCCGGCGGAGGTGCCTGGGTCGTCCTCGCGACGGCAGTCGTCGGCGCCGCGATCCTCGCTCCGCTCCTCGGGGCCACGTACCTCACCGGCGGGGGGCTCCTTCCGCTCTCGGCGACGGTCGGCGACCTCTGGCAGCACATCGGCTTCGGGTGGCGCGACGTCGGTCTCGGCTTCGTCGGTGCCGCCGACCCGTTCAGCGCGGTCCTCGCGGTGCTCGGGAGCATCACCTTCTGGCAGCCCTCGTTCTCCCTGGTCCTCCTCTTCCTGCTCGCGCTGCCGCTCTCTGCGCTCGGCGCCTGGTTCGCCGCCACCCGGCTCACGGAGCGCAGCGGTGCTCGTGCGGTGGCGGCGCTGCTCTGGGCGCTCGCCCCGACGCTCCTGACCGCGCTCGCCGAAGGCCGTCCCGCGGCGGTCATCGTGCACGTCCTGCTGCCCTGGCTCTTCTACGCGGGTGCGGTCGCGTCCCGGTCGTGGGCTGCAGCCGGCACGAGCGCCTTCCTGTTCGCCGCGATCGTCGCGAGCTCACCCTCCCTCGCCCCGGCGTTGCTCGTCATCTGGGTCGTCGCGATGATCTTCGCCGGTCGGGGTGTCGCCAGGGTCGGACTCGTCCCGATCCCCGCCATCGCGCTGTTCGCCCCGCTCATCTGGCAGCAGGGCATCCATCGCAACAATTGGCTCGGACTCCTCGCCGACCCGGGCGTCGCGACGCCCGGGACCGCGGCGTCCGGCTGGCAACTGTCCCTCGGCTTCCCCAGCGGCAGCCTGGGCGGATGGAGCCAGCTCGGTGCAGCGCTCGGGCTGCCGGGTGCGGCCCCCGCCATCGTGGTGCCCGCGCTGCTCGCGCCACTCGCGATCGTCGCTCTGCTGGCCCTGTTCCTCCCGGGGTCCCGACGGGCCGTCCCGTTGCTCATCGCGGCGTTCCTCGGACTCGTGTCGGCGGTGTTCGCCACGCATCTCCTCCTCGCCTCCGCCGCCGGAACGGCCGTCCCCGTCTGGGCCGGCGCGGCGATCAGCCTGTACTGGCTCGGGATCGTGGGTGCTGCGACCCTCGGCCTCGACCGCATCCCGCGGTTCCGGGCCGTTCCGGCGCTCGTCATGGTCCTCGCCGCCGCGGTGATCGCCCTCCCGCTCGCCCTCGCCCAGCCCCTCGGCACCTCGGTGGTCCGTGAGAGCTCCGGTCGCCAGCTGCCCGCCTACGTGACGGCCGCGACGCAGACCGATCCTCGGCTCGGCACCCTCGTCATCACGCCCGGTGACGACGGGACCATCACCGCGGTCGTCATCCGTGGCCAGGGTCAGACGCTCGACGGCCAGTCCACCATCGCCCAGACGGCCCCCGGCGTGTCCTCGGACGACCGCGTCGTCGCCGAGCTCGCCGGCAACCTCGCGTCGCAGAGCGGACTCGACCCGACGGAGACCCTCGTCGAGCACGGCATCGCCTTCGTGCTGCTGTCGCCGGTCGCCGACGGCGAGGAGCAGACGGTGGCGGGTCAGACCGCCGGCCGCGCGGCGAGTGCACTCGACGCCAACGCCGCGCTGGTCGCCGTCGGCGACACGACCAGCGGGACGCTCTGGCGGACCGTGGCGGATGTCGGCACCGGTCCCGAGCTCCCGACGTCCAACGTGCTGGGTACGCTCATCGGTGTCGGACTGGGTGTCGTGTTCCTCATCACCCTGCTCCTGAGCATCCCGAACGGCGCATCCCGCGACGGGTACCGCGCCGGGTCCCGGAAGCCGGCGAAGCTGAAGGGCCGGGCCGCTCGCAAGGCGGCCGCGTCCGGGTCGACGGTCGCGGTGATCGACGACGAAGCGACCGGCACCTACGACGACGAGGAAGCGACCGCCGATCTCGAGGACGAGGCGGAGGAATCCGAGTCGGCCACCACCGCCGACGCGTCGAGCCGCCCGTCCAAGCCTCGCTGGTGGCGTCGGGCGCGGTCCTCCGCCGGGGAGCCCGCTCCCGTGGCGGTGCAGGCCGAAGCAGCCGATGACGCCGTGTCGGACGATGAACATGCGCCGAACCCCGACGCCGCGTCGGCCGACGACACCGTCGCTCGCGATGAAACCGGGCCGGTCGCGGACGACGCCGTCGACGCGGACCGCGACGTGACCGGGTCGACTCCAGCTGTCGACGCGGACACGAACACCACAGCCGACCGGGTCCCCGACGAACCGGCGGTCGCCACGGGCGATGCCGTCGTGCCCGATCCGGATCCGAGCGACTCGACCGAGACGACGTCGGATCCCGACACCAGCCGCCGGGACACCCCGGGAACGGAGCAGCCGCATGCCCAGTAAGCGCGGAGTCGCCATCACCTCCGGTCGGATCGTCACCGGCCTCGTCGGGATCGGGATCGCCGCGGTCACGATCGCAGCGGCCGGGCAGCTGCCCCTCCCGACGGTCGAGATCGCCCCTCAGGACATCCGAGTCACCCCGGTGGCCGGCGACCAGTCGGTCGTGTGCCCGGGGCCACTGCTCGCCCTGGCCCAGGACGCGACGGCCGCCACCGCAGCCGGCTCCTTCGGCCCGGCGACCGTGGACTTCGGGGCGAACGGGGTGACGCCCACGACCAGCGAGCTGGCCGCACCCGACAACACGAGCGGTGCGGCGGACGGCGGACCGACGGTGATCACCGTCCCCGGCGCGACCGACGGTACGGTGACGCCCCTGAGTGGCGCGCAGTCGCAGATCGCCGCCGAAGCCGAGGTCGCCGGTCTGGCGGCCGCCGCCTGCACGCCGGCATCGGCCGAGAGCTGGCTCGTCGGCGGGTCGAGTGACATCGGTCGCACCACGCTGGTCCTCGTGAGCAATCCGTCGGCCGTCGATGCGAACGTCACCCTCGAGGTCTTCGGCGCTGCCGGGCGGATCGACGCTCCCGGTGCCGCCGGGATCGTCGTCGCCACCGGCACGCAGCGGGTGATCGCCCTCACCGGCCTCGCACCCAACGAGCCGACCCCGGTCGTGCACGTGACGAGCGAGGGCGGCCAGGTGGTGGCCGCGCTCCAGCAGAGCACGGTCCGTGTCCTGACCCCCGGTGGCGTCGAGGTCCAGGGGCCGACCGCGTCGCCCTCGACCGACCTCGTGATCCCTGGCGTCGTCGTCACGGCCCCCGCGGCCGCAGGGGCGAGCTCCGACACCGCGTCCGTCGACGACCGGGCCACGGCCCTCAGACTGTTCGCGCCGGGCTCCGAGCCCGCCGACGTCGTCATCACCGCCACCCGAGAGAACGCGAAGGATGAGCCGATCGTCATCGACGCGACCATCCAGCCGGGCGTTCCCGGTGAGATCGCCCTGGCCGACCTCCCGGCCGGTGAGTTCTCGCTGGAGGTCACCTCGACCCGACCGGTGGTCGCGGCGGCCAGGACGAACTCGCGCGGCGGAACGCTCGAGGACTTCGCCTGGTTCGGAGCGACGCCCGCACTCGACGACACCGCCGCCTTCACGGTCCCCACCGGGCCGGGGCAGAAGCTCCACGTCTTCAACCCGTCCGGAACCGACGCCGAACTCACGTTGACGGGGGACGACGGCAAGGAGACCACGGCGAAGGTCGGAGCCGGTGCGGCGGTCACGATCGGCGTCGGCTCGGGTCAGAGTTACGTCGTCGCCGGGGCCGACGGCCTCCACGCCTCCATCAGTCTCGCTGCGCCGGGGCGGCTCACGTCGCTGCCGGTCACACCGCCGAACCCGCTGGCGGCGCCGATCAGCGTCTACCCGCGCTGACCGCAGCGGCCTCGGGTCAGAGGAACCGGTAGCGTTCCGGCCCGAGGTCCCAGGGGTCCTTGCCGAGGAGTTCGGCGACGGCGCGGAACACGCAGCTCTCCACCATCATGCGCTGATGCAACTCGTCGTTCCTGTGGAGCTTGCTCATCCGCTGGATGGGCAGCCGGTACAGGATGATCCGTCGGCGAGCTCGGTCGACGAACCAGCGGTCGACGCCGTCGGTCCCGGAGTTCTGCGCCGGCATGGCGCCGACCTCGAACCGGACGTCGGCGAGTTCGGCGGGCCAGGCCCCGCGGAGATAGTCGGCAGTGGTCGCGACCGTCAGGTCGAACTGGTCGATCCGGGTGTCGATCGGTGGCACGTCCGGTCCGACGACGCTCGAACGACCGTTGCGACCATGCCGTGATCGGCGGCGCGAGAGGGTGCCTCGCGTCTCCTCGTCCGCCTGCGCCATGCGTCCAGTCTAGGTGTCGTCGGCGGCCCGGTTCAGACCCGCTCGACCGGCGAGCCGGACGGTGCCGTCGCCGCCCGCGGGCTACGCTGGGGCAAATGGTGGACAGGATGTGTTCGAAGGTCGGCTGCTCGCGCGAGCCCGTGGCGACGCTGACCTACGACTATCGTGACTCGATGGCCGTCCTCGGTCCGCTGAGCATCGAGAAGAGCCCGCACAGCTACGACCTCTGCTCCATCCACGCCGTACGGCTGAGCGTGCCGCAAGGCTGGAGCGTCGTGAAGCACAGCGTCCTCGGCGACGTCGGCTACGGTTCCTGACCGTCGGCAGCCCACCGCGCCGTGCCCGATCCCGGCGCTGACATGAAGGTCCACGACGCCTGACGGTCTGCGAGAATGGCGTCATGAGTTCTTCCGCACCGTCTGCCCCCACGACCACCCTGCCCTTCAAGGTGGCCGACCTGTCGCTCGCCGAGGCCGGCCGACACCAGCTCCGCCTCGCCGAGAACGAGATGCCCGGCCTGATGGCCCTCCGCGAGGAGTTCGGCGCGAGCCAGCCCCTCGCCGGCGCCCGTATCGCCGGTTCGCTGCACATGACGGTGCAGACCGCGGTGCTCATCGAGACGCTCGTCGCGCTCGGTGCCCAGGTGCGCTGGGCGAGCTGCAACATCTTCTCGACCCAGGACGAGGCGGCGGCCGCCGTCGCCGTCGGTCCGCACGGGACCGCCGAGGCACCGGCCGGTGTGCCGGTCTTCGCCTGGAAGGGCGAGACGCTCGAAGAGTACTGGTGGTGCACCGAGCAGATCTTCGACTGGTCGACCGAAGCGGACACGGCCGGAGCCGAATGGACCGGCCCCAACCTCATCCTCGACGACGGCGGCGACGCGAGCATGCTCGTCCACCAGGGCCGTCGGTTCGAACTGGCCGGAGCGGTCCCCGAGACGACTGACGCCGACAGCCACGAGTACAGCATCGTCCTCGACGTGCTCCGTCGTTCGCTCGCCGGTAGCAGCGACCGCTGGACGAAGGTCGCCGCGGACATCCTCGGTGTGACCGAGGAGACCACCACCGGAGTCCACCGCCTCTACGAGCTGGCGAAGCAGGGTGAGCTGCTGTTCCCCGCGATCAACGTGAACGACTCGGTCACGAAGAGCAAGTTCGACAACAAGTACGGCATCCGCCACTCCCTTCCGGACGGCCTCAACCGCGCGACCGACGTGCTCATCGGTGGCAAGGTCGTCTTCGTCGCGGGCTACGGCGACGTCGGCAAGGGCGCGGCCGAGGCCCTCCGCGGCCAGGGCGCCCGGGTCATCGTCTCCGAGGTCGACCCGATCTGCGCCCTCCAGGCGTCGATGGACGGCTTCCAGGTCGCGACCCTCGAGAGCGTCGCCGACCAGGTCGACATCATCGTCACGTGCACCGGCAACTTCAACGTCGTCACCCTCGACCACATCCTCGCGCTCAAGCACCTCGCGATCGTCTCGAACGTCGGGCACTTCGACAACGAGATCGACATGGCCTCGCTCGAGGCGCTCGAGGGCGCCGAGAAGATCGAGATCAAGCCCCAGGTCCACGAGTGGCGCCTCCCCAACGGGCGGAGCGTCCTCGTGCTCAGCGAGGGGCGACTCATGAACCTCGGGAACGCGACGGGGCACCCCTCGTTCGTGATGAGCAACTCGTTCACGAACCAGGTGCTCGCACAGCTCGAGCTCTGGACGCGGATCGAGGAGTACCCGATCGGCGTGTACGTGCTGCCGAAGCACCTCGACGAGAAGGTCGCGCGCCTGCACCTCGACGCGCTCGGCGTGCAACTGACGACGCTCACGGGCGAGCAGGCCGACTACATCGGTGTGCCCGTCGAAGGCCCGTACAAGGTCGACCACTACCGCTACTAGACGGTGCCGCCGGTTCCCCGCCTCAGCGGTCGGGGAACCGGTGCGGCTGGCCGCTCAGCACCGGCTGGAGGAGCGACAGGCGCTGACGGGCCGCGAGCTGGGCCTGGTACTCGCGCTCCCGGCGGATGACGGAGACGCCGACGAGGAACGCCTCCGGGGGAGCGATCGGCAGCGGCGACACGAATCGGGACACCTCTGCCGCGAGTTCCGCCGCCAGTCGGGTCCTCGTCGCAGGGGTGAGCGAACCGGCCTGCTTGAGGAATTGGGTGACTCGCCGCGCCAGCGGGTCGGGCAGTCGTGCCACGTCCGCGCCGCCGGCCCAGGCGGCGAGCTGCGGTGGGATCATCGCGACGGGCTCCACCATCCGCGGTAGACGCTCGCGTTGGCTGTAGGTCCCGGCGAGCACGTCGCCGAGACGCTTCGACCGGGCGCTCAGCAGGCCGGTGAGCGCGGCGATGCCGCCAGCTGTGGCGTAGATCTCGAAGTACCCGGTGAGGGCACGGATGAACGCGTGCCGGAAGCCGGGCGCACCTCCGTCGTCTCGGACGATGCGGGCACCGACGACGAGTCTGCCGAGCGACCGCCCGCGGGTGGCGATCTCGACCGCTGCCGGCAGGACGACGAGGCAGAGCACCGTCAGGCCGAGCACGATGGCGGTGAACATCGCGGTGTCCATGGCGACCCCGGACAGGATCCACGAGAACATCGCGAGCATGAGGCCGACGAACACGAGGATCGACACCACGTAGTCGATGATGGCGCCCGCAGCGCGCAGGATGAATCCGGTGGGACGCACGTCGAGGGCGACCGCCTCGCCGGTGATCAGCTCGGTGCCGTCGTCCAGCGTCGTCTCGTGCAGCGGGACCCGGGCCGGTTCGGACATGTGCTCCATTCAAGCAGATGCGCGGGGGACCGGCCATGGAGCACCACCACCGCGTAGCATGGCTGCGATGGACCTCGACGCCTACTCCGCAGCCCACCGCCAGGAATGGGATCGCCTCGACGCGCTCGGCAAGCAGCGGTTCTTCAGCGGGCCGGAGGCCGATGAGCTGATCGACCGCTACCAGGCCGGAGCGACGCAGCTCTCCGCGATCAAGACGACGGCCGGATCGACCCTCGTCGGCGACCGCCTCTCGGTGTCGCTGTCGCGGGCGCGCCTCCGGTTCACCGGGGCCAGTGCGAACGTGTTGTCGAGTGTCCCGCGGTTCTTCGTCCTGGCGCTGCCGGCCGCGCTCTACCGCGTCCGGTGGGTGACCCTCGCCGTCGCGGTCGCGACCGTCGTCATCGCGACCCTGTACGCCGTGTGGATCGCCGGCAACCCGCAGGTCCTCGCGAACCTCGGTACCGACGCCCAGCTCAAGCAGTACGTCGAGGACGACTTCGTCGCCTACTACTCCAACAACCCGGCCGCGAGCTTCGCCGGTCAGGTGTGGACGAACAACGCGTGGATCGCAGCGCAATGCGTGGCGTTCGGCATCAGCGGCGTCTGGGTCCCGTACATCATCGTCACCAACGCCCAGGGGGTCGGGCAGGCCGCGGGTGTCATGTTCGCCTACGGCAAGGGAGACGTGTTCTTCGAGTACATCCTCCCGCACGGCATGCTCGAGCTCACGGCGGTGTTCGTCGCGGCCGCGGCAGGTCTGCGCATCTTCTGGGCCTGGGTGGCACCGGGGCCACGGACGAGGGGCCAGGCGCTCGCGGAGAAGGGCCGAGCACTGTTCACGATCGCCATCGGGCTGGTGATCGTGCTCTTCGTCTCAGGGCTCGTCGAGGGCTTCGTGACGCCGGCTCCGTGGCCGTGGGCGGTCAAGATGATCATCGGCGGGGGAGCACTCGCCGCATTCCTGACCTACATGTGCTGGTGGGGCGGCCGCGCGTACCGCTCGGGCGAGCGCGGCGACCTGGCTGAGTTCGAGGCCGGCGCGAAGCGGATCGTCGCCGGCTGACGGCTACTCGCCGGCTTCGGATCGTGCGCGACGCTCGGCGTTCCTGGCGTTGACCCGGGCGTTCTCCGCGTTCACCTCGGCGTGGACGGCGCGCTCCTGCACGAGCCAGGCGGGCAGCGTGCGGAGGAGCTCCTGGATCTGCTCGGTGGTCAACGCCTCGGTGATCTCGGCGCGAGCCAGACCGGAGGTCGACACGCCCAGCTTGCGGGCGACGACGTCGCGCGGGTGCGGTCCGTTCTTGCGGAGCTCGACGAGCCAGTCCGCCGGGTTCGCCTGCAGTTCGAGGAACGCCGACCGCGTGATCGGCTCCTCCTGGAACGACGCCGGGGTCGCCGGCAGGTAGACCCCGAGCTTCTTCGCCGCGGTCGCCGGTTTCATGATCTGTTCGCTCGCACCCATCCGCTCAGCGTACCTCGCTGCGGTGTCCTCGCCCAACCAGCCGGATCACCCGTCGACTGAGCTGCAGTAGTGTGGCAAGCCGAGCAGTGGAGGCTTCGATGGACAGGCAGGACGACCAGGTCGACGGGATCGAGGTCGGCGACGACGGGATCGATGCCGACACGGTGCCGGAGATCGTGCCGCCGGCGCTGACCGTCGCCTACGCGCGCGGCGTGAACCCGGGGAAGTGGGCGCGCATCTGGAGCGAGCGCCGGCCGGACGACGAACTCCGCCTGATCCGAGTGGACCTCGACGAGCAGCGAGCGGTCCTGGCCTCCGGTGCGGCGGACGTCGTGCTCGCCCGGGTCCCGATCGACCAGGACGGGCTGAACACGATCGCCCTGTTCGAGGAGCTCCCCGTCGTCGTCTTCGCCAAGGGCGCTGCCCTCGGAGTCGAGGACACGGTCGGGATGGCCGCGCTCGCCGACGAGCAGCTGATCATGACGCCGCTCGTCCTCGAGTGGGCTGAACGTGCCGCCGTGCTCGGGTTCGACGCCCCGGCGGCCCCGTTGACCGACGACCCGGAGGTGGCGGTCGAACTGGCCGCGTCCGAGGTCGGTATCGTCGTGGTCCCGCAGTCGGTCGCGCGACTGCATCAGCGGAAGGACGTGGAGTACCGTCCGATCGCCGATCTTCCATCGATCCCGGTCGTGCTGGTCTGGCCGCAGGACCGCGAGGACGAAGCCGTGGAGGAGTTCATCGGCATCGTGCGCGGACGCACGGCCAACAGTTCGCGACGGTCCGCCCCGACCGAGCAGGCCGCCGCTCCTGCACCGCAGCAGGCCGCGAGACGACGGAAGAAGCCGAAGGCCGGTTCGACCCAGGGCACCGCCGCCGGGACGAGCCGAGGCGCCCAGCTCGCCGCGCGCAAGGCCAAACAGGAGGAGCTCGCCCGGGAACGCCGCAAGAAGCGCAAGGGCCGCTGACCCGTCGATCCGGTTCCGTCCGGCACGCGGAGGAAGCCGATCGATCGGCGACGGATCGGGCTAGAGCCGACCGGAGGCCTTGAGCGCGATGTAGGCGTCGGCGAGCGCCGGGGGCAGGGTCTCGGGTGAGCCGGTGACGACGTCGGCCCCGAGCTGTCTGATCGCCGCCGACACGCGTTCGATGTCCAGCAGGGCGCGTTCGGCCGCAGCGGCGCGGTAGACGGTCTCGCGGTCGCCGCGGTCGCGCGTGGCCTCGAGGGTCGCCGGGTCGACGACGCTCGTCACGACCACCGTGTGGCGCTGCGTGAGCTGGGGGAGGACGGCGAGGAGCCCGCGCGCGGCCCCGGGGGCGTCGATCGAGGTCTGCAGGACGACGAGGGCGCGCTGGTTCGTGATCTGCCTGACCTGGCCGGGGACGGCGTCCCAGTCGGTCTCGATGAGTTCCGGGTCGACGAGCGCCATCGCGTCGACCATCCTGGACAGCAGTTCGGCGCCGGTCGCCCCCTGGACGCGACCACGCACCCGGCGGTCGTAGGCGAGATAGTCGATGCGGTCCCCGGCTCGCGTGGCGAGCGCGGCCAGGAGGAGCGCGGCTTCGAACGCGGTGTCGATGCGCGGCTCGTCGGCGATGCGGGCGGCGGAGGTGCGGCCGGTGTCGGTGACGATGACGACCCGGCGGTCGCGCTCGGGCCGCCAGGTGCGGATCATGACGTCACCCCGTCGTGCCGTGGCACGCCAGTCGATCGACCGGACGTCGTCGCCCCGCACGTATTCGCGCAGGGAGTCGAACTCGGTGCCCTGACCGCGGACCATGACGCTCGTCGCGCCGTCGAGTTCACGGAGGCGTGCGATCCGACTCGGGAGGTGCTTCCGCGAGGCGAACGCCGGCAGGACCCGGAGGTGCCCGGCGCTGTTCAGCGTCGCCTGTCGTGCCAGGAGACCGAGCGGACCGAAGGACCGCACCGTGACCTGGGACACCCGCCGCTCGCCGCGGCGGAACGGGGTGAGCACCAGGCTGACGCTCCGTCGCTCGCCCGGTGGGAGGTCGACGCGGAGCCGCTCGGCGGGCGCACCGGCGGACGGCTGCCAGGCATCGCGCACCAGCGCCCGGACACGGCGGCGTCCGCGGTTGGTGAGGAAGAGGGTGCTCGTCGCCGAGTCACCGAGCCTGACTCGGGACGGCAGCTGCCGCTGCAGGACGACGTCCCTCGGCGAACCCGCGACCACGAGGTCGAGCGCTCCGAGCGCGGCGGCGAGGACGAGCCAGGCGATGAACGCCGGAGCGGCGTCGCCCGTGAGCACGCCGAGCACCACGATCGGCACGACGCCGAACGCGACGAGCGCGACGAACCTCCCGGTGACCGCCATCTAGATGGGCACCTGCACCTGCTGCATGATCGAGCGCAGGATCGCGTCGACCGAGACACCCTCGAGCTCGGCCTCGGGCCGCAGCTGCATGCGGTGGCGCCACACCGGCAGGACCATCGTCTGCACGTGGTCGGGGGTGATCGACTGGTAACCGCTCAGCCAGGCCCAGGCCTTCGCCGACGCGAGGAGGGCGGTCGTCCCTCGGGGGCTGACGCCGAGTCGGACGGACGGACTGCGCCGCGTGGCGCGCGCGAGGTCGACGATGTAGGCGAGGACGTCGGCGCTGGCGCCCACGCGTCCGACCTCGAGCTGCGCCGCCCGCAGATCGGCTGCGCCCATGACCGGCCTGACACCCGCAGCCGTGAGGTCGCGCGGGCTGAACCCGGCGGAATGCCGTCGGAGCACCTCCACCTCGACGTCGCGTTCGGGCACGTCGAGGACGAGCTTCAGCAGGAAGCGGTCGAGCTGCGCCTCGGGGAGCGTGTAGGTGCCCTCGTACTCGATCGGGTTCTGCGTGGCGGCCACGATGAACGGGTCCGGGAGCGGGAGCGAACGGCCGTCGACGCTGACCTGGCGCTCCTCCATCGCCTCCAGCAGGGCGGACTGGGTCTTGGGGGGTGTGCGGTTGATCTCGTCGGCCAGCAGGATGTTCGTGAACACCGGGCCCTCGCGGAACTCGAACTCGCCGGTCTTGGCGTCGTAGACGAGCGAGCCCGTGACGTCGCCGGGCATGAGGTCGGGCGTGAACTGCACGCGCTTCGTGTCCAGACTGAGCGCGTGGCTGAGCGAGCGGACGAGGAGCGTCTTCGCGACGCCGGGCACACCCTCGAGGAGCGCGTGGCCCTTGGCGAGGAGCGCGATGACGAGCCCGGTGACGGCGGCGTCCTGACCCACGACGGCCTTGCCGACCTCGACGCGGACCTGGGCGAGTGCTCGCCGGAGGTCGTCGGGGTTCGGTGTGGTGGATCCTGGCACGGGGGCGTCGGTCATGGATGGTTCCTTCCGGTGAGGTCCGTGGCGCGCGCGACGGCGGCTTCGAGATCGAGCAGGTGATCGGACAGGGAGACGAGGTCGGCGTCGCTCGACGGTACGGCGTCGAGCAGGACGGATCGCACGTGCCGAGGGTCGAGTCCGGTGAGTCCGGCGACCGTGCCGGCGACCTCGACGACCGAGGCATGGCGGGAGAGGCCTGCGGCGACCGCGAGGCGGGACACGGTGCCGATCCGCAGCGCGTCGAGCGCCCGCTGACGGTTGCCGGACCGCTGGTAGAGGCGTGCGCGCCCCTCCATCGTCTCGCTCGCGCGGACCGCGACGGGCAGGTCCTCGATGACGAGCGGGCCGAATCGGCGCCCGCGCCAGAACATGGCCAGGATCGCCGTGACGACCACGGTGCCGGTGACTCCGGCGACCCAGCTCGGCGTCAGCTCGTCGAGGCTCGGGGGACCGGTGACGGGCACGTCGGCGAGGCTCGGCAGGTACCAGACCAACTGCTCGGTGGAGCCGAGCAGGCCGAGCGCCAGGGCGGCGTTCCCCGCCCGGTCGACGACGTCGTTCGTCAGGGCGTCGGCCGAGCCGAGCAGCACCCGTGCGCCGTCCGCCTTCGTCACGACCGCGCTCCCTCCGCTGTCGGCGGTGAAACAGCCCTCGGCGTCGGCGTCGGTGGTCGTGTACAGCGTCCAGCCACCGGTGACCGTCCCCGCCCGCTCGGCGGTGGGATCGCCGCAGTCGGACGACAGGACGTCGGCGGAGTCCGAGCTGCCCGCGAACGAGACGCCGGGGAACAGGGTGCGGAGTGCTGCGGCCCGGGGCGTGACGACGACGAGTCGGGCGTCGGCGTCGCCCAACCGCTCGAGCTGCGAGGCGTCGAGCAGTCCGCTGGGATCGAACAGGAGGACGGTGCTGTCGGTGTCCTCGACCGCCTCGAGCGTTGCGTCGAGCGTGGTGGTCTCCGTCACGGTGACGCCCTCCTGGCGGAGCACCTGCGCGAGCGCGCGACCACCGTTCGGGGTCTGGTTGCCCGGGCTGAGCAGCGCCGCGTCGATCGACGCGCCTCGCGTCGCGAACATGAGCACGAGGGCGATCCCGACCGCGAAGACCGCCGCGATGATCCAGAACCGGTTCCGTCGCAGCCGGGTCCGCAGCCGTGGTGTGGCGACGTCGGGCTCGGGCTCCCGCTGCATCGTGGGCTTCGTCGCGAGCGTCACCGGACCAGCTCCTCGGGGTCGGCGAGGAGCCGCGGCGCGGCGGCGGAGAGCCGGGCGTCGAGCGCTTCGAGCTCGCGGTACTGCGCCTCGGTGCCCGTCGCCTCGAGGTAGCGGACGGCGTCGAAGACGTCCGCGGCCTCCGCGAGCGCGCGCCCGTCCTGCGGGAACGCGGCCGCTGCCCGGGCGGCGAAGCCGTGCGCCGTCGTGCCGGGGGTGACCACGACGATCGTCCGCTCGGACAGTCCGCGAGCGATCGCCCGGTACAGCTCCTGGAGCGCGAGGGTCCAGTCGCCGGCCGCGGCGGCGGTCCGCGCGTCCTGGCGCAACCGCTCGGCGGTCCGATCGTCGCGTTCGCCGAAGAGGTCGAGCTGACGGGCACTCCGCCGGTTGAGGCGGGGGACGCCCCACACGATGAACGCGATGACGATCCCGACGACGACCACGGTCATCGCGATGATCGGGAACAGGCCGGTGAAGGGGCCCTCACCCGGCACCCGGAGGGAGTTCACCCAGTCCCAGAACGCCTTCGACACGATGTCCCACAGCGACGGTTGTGCTGTCTGGTACTCGGGCTTCGACAGCTCGCGCTGCAGGAGATCCCGGGCGCCCGGTGCATCCGGGACGAGCGGGACGTCGAGGCGCGACGCGAGGAACAGCGGGCTCATCGGGTCGCTTTGCCTCCGGCAGCGGCGGCGGCGTCGAAGGGGTTGTCGACCGTCTCATGCCCGCCCGCGCGCGCCTCGACGAACCGCGCGAGGTCGAGGTCGAGCCCCTCCTTGCGCATCCGCAGGTCCACATAGATGACCGCCGACGTTGCACTGATGACGACGACCGTGATCGCGCCGATGATGACGGAGACGAGCAATGACAGGCCCTGCGCGGCGATGGTGGCGACGATCATGGTCGCCTCCGAGTCCACCCCGACGAACAGCACGGGGACGAGACTCGCGAGCAGGCTGATCGGCGTCGCGACGACCTGCGACGCGACACTGACGACCGAGGAGACGAGGAACTGGACACCGAAGGTCCGCCAGAAATAGCCGTCGGTCAGGCGCCAGGAGCGAGCGAGCGAGGGGAAGACCTTGCCGTTCTCGAGGACGATGATGCTCGGTGTGAGGGAGAACTTCGTCCCGAGCCACACGGAAGCGGCGATCAGGACGAGCAGCGCGCCGATGCCCATGACCACCGTCAGGGCCACGCCCGCGGTCCCGCCGAGACCGGTCAGCACGAATCCGAGGCCCACCGCGACGGCGATGAACACCGTCACGACACCGATCAGGAGGAAGGTGTAGCCGATGAGCGGCAGGAACCGCGCCTTCGTGCGCCGCCAGAGGACGCCGAGCGGCAGCTTCTCGCCGAGGGTGCCGCGAGCGACCTCTTGCGCGATGATGCCCTGCAGGATCGCGCTGCCGGCGATCGAGACCGCCACCGGGATGAGGAAGGACAGGATGATGGCCGTGACCGCCCCGGCGCTGATGGCGTCCTCCTCGCCAGGAGCCGCCTGTGACAGCCGGCTGAGGGAGAGCCAGGTGACGAGGCCGACGATGACGAGGGAGAGGACGGCGGTGAGACCCTGCAGGAGCAGGGCGCTCCCGAACGTCGCCTTCGGGTTGCGTCGCAGCACGAGGAATGGGGCGCCGAACAGGTCGCTGAAGGACAGCGGCCGGAGCGGGATGAGCCCCGGCTTCGGCGGTGGTGCCCATCCCTGCTGGGGACCCGGGGCCCAGGACGCGCCGGTCGCGTACGGGTTCGCGTCGTAGGCGGCGGTCGGAGCCGAGGGAGGAGTACCGTACCCGGCTTGCTGAGCATGGGGGTACGGCTGGGTGTACTGGGGCGGGACCTGTTGCGGATACGGCTGCTGGCCGTATCCCTGCTGTGGGTACGTCGCCTGCGCCGGATACCCGGGCTGCTGCGGGTATCCCTGCTGCTGCGGGTACCCGGGCTGCTGCGGGTATCCCTGCTGCTGCGGATACCCGGGTTGCTGTGGGGATCCCTGTGGCGGCAGCGGCGGATACCCGGGTTGCTGTGGGTACCCCTGCTGCGGCGGCAGCGGCTGCGGTGTCGCCGGTTCCGGCGCCACCGGCTGCTGTGGCCCCTGCGGCGTCGCCCACGGGTTCGGATCCTGATCGCCCATCTCGCCCCCGGCTCGCTGTTCCGTGTCCATCAGCAACACCCCCTCGCCGTCTCGAACCCCTCCATGTTGTCACACCGAGCCTGCCCGGGACCGGCGGTTCGGCGGTTCTCCTGGACACTTCGACTACGCTGAGGCGAGACGTAAGGACACCGGTCAGGCAGCGCGGCCGGCCGGTCACACCCGAGACGGAGCTATGAACGCACGCATTCTCGTCGTCGACGACGACACCGCACTCGCCGAGATGATCGGCATCGTGCTGCGCACCGAGGGCTTCGAGCCGTCGTTCTGCGCGGACGGCGGCGGCGCGCTCCAGGCGTTCCGCGACACCAAGCCCGACCTCGTCCTCCTCGACCTCATGCTTCCGGGGATCGACGGGATCGAGGTCTGCCGCCTGATCCGCCAGGAGTCCGGCGTCCCGGTCATCATGCTGACCGCGAAGTCCGACACCGCGGACGTGGTGAAGGGGCTCGAGTCCGGAGCCGACGACTACATGGTGAAGCCGTTCAACCCGAAGGAGCTCGTCGCCCGGATCCGCACGCGGCTGCGCGCACCGGCCGCCGACCTCGCAGAGACCCTCCGCATCGGCGACCTCACCGTGGACGTCGCGGGCCACGAGGTCCGTCGCGCCGACGGGGTCATCGGGCTCACGCCGCTGGAGTTCGACCTCCTCCTCGCACTGGCGAGCAAACCGCAGCAGGTCTTCACCCGCGAGATGCTGCTCGAACAGGTCTGGGGATACCACTACAAGGCCGACACCCGACTCGTGAACGTGCACGTGCAGCGGCTTCGCGCCAAGGTCGAGGAAGACCCCGACAACCCGAGGATCGTCATGACGGTGCGTGGCGTCGGGTACCGCGCCGGCGCGGTCACCGGCTGATCCGAGATGGCCTCCCGACTCGCCGGCTGGGCGGCCGACTGGCGGCTGTGGCGGAGATGGCCGCAGCAGGTGCGCTCGCAGTGGCGGCGCTCGCTGCAGTTCCGGACGGTCGCCATCACGGTCGGCCTCTCGGGACTCGCCATCCTCCTGACCGGCGCCTACCTCTCGTTCAGCATCGGCAACGACCTCTTCCAATCCCGACTGCAGCAGGCGCTCGGAGGCTCCGGTCGCGCCATCGCGTCTGCGCAGAGCATCCTCGACGCCTCGGACGCCAGCGAGCGCGTCGCCCTCCAACAGCTCATGGGGACGGTGCGGACCGATCTCCAGACGACCTCCGGCAGTAGCCTCATCGCCGCCTACCGGGCTCCCGGACAGGACCCCAGCCAGGTCACACCTCCGGGCTTCGAATCGCCGGGGCTGGGAGGTGGTGTCATCTCGGACGCGCTCAGTGAGGCGGTGCGGGCCGACCCGGACTCCCTCCAGTGGCAGTCGGTGACCCTGACCGCCGCCGACGGCTCGACCACCGCCGGCATCGTCGTCGGTTCCATGGTCTCGATGCCGACCGCGGGGTCGTACGAGATCTACCTCGGCTACGACCTGAGCGAGTCGGAGCAGACGCTCGGCTTCGTGCAGCGGACCCTGTTCGTCGCGGGCGTCGGCCTCATGATCCTCGTCGGTGGTGCCGCGTGGTTCATCGTCCGCTTCGTCGCGACTCCGATCCGGTTCGCCGCCGAGACGAGTCAACGTCTCGCCGGCGGCGACCTGGACGTGCGGATGCCCGAGAAGGGCGAGGACGAGCTCGCCATCCTGGCCCGCTCCTTCAACGGGATGGCCGCCAGCATGCAGAAGCAGATCAAGGAACTCGCGGAGCTCTCGCTCGTGCAGCAGCGCTTCGTCTCGGACGTCTCGCACGAGTTGCGCACGCCCCTGACGACCATCCGCCTGGCCGGTGACGTGCTCTACGACCAGCGTGACTCCTTCCCGCCGGCCACCGAGCGGACGGCCGAGCTCCTGCACGACCAGGTCGGGCGGTTCGAGATCCTGCTGGCCGACCTCCTGGAGATCAGCCGGTACGACGCCGGCAGCATCGAACTCGAACTGGAACCGACGAGTCTCGTCCATCTCGCGGAAGAGGTCGTGGAGGAGCTCCGACCGCTCGCGGAGCCGACCGGTTCGGACCTCCGGATCGTCGCACCGGGTGGCTACTCGGCGGTCCCGATGGACCCGCGGCGCATCCGGCGGATCGTGCGCAACCTCGTCGGCAACGCCATCGAGCACGGGGAGGGCAAACCGATCGTGGTGTCGGTGGACAGCAACGAGTCCTCGGTCGCGATCGCGGTGCGCGACTACGGCCAGGGCATGACGCGTGAGGCCACCGAGCGCGTGTTCGACCGCTTCTGGCGCGCGGACCCGTCGCGCAAGCGCACCATCGGCGGCACCGGGCTCGGACTCGCGATCTCCCTCGAGGACGCGGTCCTGCACGAGGGGTGGCTGGAGGTCTGGTCTGAGCCCGCCGCCGGCTCGTCCTTCCGGCTCACCATCCCGCGCGAACCCGGGACGGACATCGTCCGCTCGCCCATCAGCCTGCCGCCCGACGATGCGATCGAGACCATCGTGGACGAGCTCACCGCGCCGACGACCCGCTCACTCCCGACCGTGCGATCGGCCGACGACGACAAGGAGGGTGCTCGTGGTTGACGTCACCGCACGATCGCCGAGACGACGGTCCGCAGCACGTCGGATCGCTGCTGCGGCACTCCCGATGCTCCTCGTGGCGGTGCTGTGCGCCTGTGTCGGCATCCCGCGGGGCGGTTCGGTGCAGGACGGCGGCGCGGTCGAGGGGGACGGCGGCGACGTCGACGTCAACTTCATCGCGCCAGGTCCCGCCGAGGGGGCGACGCCGGAGCAGATCCTCCGGGGCTTCATCGACGCCGCCGCGAGCCCGCAGAACAACTACGAGATCGCGCGGGAGTTCCTCGCACCGGCGCTCCGGTCCGAGTGGGATCCCGATGCCGGGGTGACCATCGACCAGGGCGGCCGCACGTTCGCCCCGGTCGCCGACACGGTGCAACTCACCGTCAGTCCCGTCGCGGCGGTCGACGACCGCGGGGAGTACCGCGAATCGGGGAACTCGTCGCCGCTGAGCTGGACCTACTCCTTCGAGCAGGTGCGGGGGGAGTGGCGGATCGCGGCCGCTCCGCCGGGCATCGTCCTCGAGTCCTCGACGTTCGCCGACGTCTTCGCGGCCTACTCCCTCAGCTACTTCGACCCGAGTTTCACCCGACTCGTCCCCGACCAGCGCTGGTTCCCCTCGCGGGCGTCGACCGCGACGAGGATCGTGGGGGCACTGCTCGACGGACCGGCGGAATGGTTGAAGGGCGCGGTGGCGACGGCGTTCCCGGAGGGGACCTCGCTCACGAGCGACGCCGTTCCGGTCGAGGCAGGGACCGCGCGCGTGGACCTGACCAAACCGGCCCTGCAAGCGGACGCGGTCACCCTCCAGCGGATGCAGCTCCAGCTGAGCAGCAGCCTGGTGCAGCTGTCGGGCAGCGTCGGCGGGGTCGCCGCCGTCTCGAACGTCGCGATCACCGTCGTGGGCAACTCCACGCAGACGGTCTCGCCGCTCTCGCTCGCCGCACCGCGGGTCGACCCCCGGGCGCTCGTCCAGCGCGGGGACGAGTTCGGCTTCGCCTCGGGGAACCGCATCGAGGCCGTGCCGGGGATCTCGGCGGCGGTCGTGGCGGCCGGGGCCGACGCGGCCGTGTTGTCGGCCGACCACGACCAGGCGGCGGTCCGTTCCACCGCCGGTGTCACGGTGATCCAGGCGGACGGCGACGTCCGACTCGTCGACAACCGCCAGGGGCTCCTTCCACCGACGATGGACCCGTTCGGCTTCACCTGGACCGTCCCGGCTGCGGCGCCGTCCGCACTGCTCGCGCACGACGCCGCGGGTGGCACCGTGCAGGTCGCGACGAGTTGGACCGGGGCCTCCACGATCGATTCGATCCAGGTCTCCCGGGAGGGTACACGCCTCGTCGCGCTGCTCCGGGACGGGACGCAGTCGCGGCTCGTGGCCGCCGCCATCATCCGCGGCGATCGGAACGCGCCGTTGCGACTCGGCGATCCCGTCGAGCTCCGCGTGATGTCCACGGCGGCGACGACCGTCACCTGGGTCGACGACATCACCGTCGCCGTCCTGCTGGGCGGCGGTGACGGGACGACCATCGTCACGCAGCAGATCGGCGGCCGCTCCGCACCCGTGCCGAAACTGGCGGACGTGACGAACCTGGTCGGGGGCAACGGACCGACGCAGCTGCGGGCCCTCACGAGCGACGGCCGGCTGCTGCTGCCCCGCGGGTCGAGCTGGCAGGAGGCGGGTGGTGACGTCCGATTCATCGCGACCCAGCTGGGTGCGCCCGACTGACTGAGCGCGCTCCACAGTGCGTCCGGACCGTGAAGCCGTCCCAGGCCTGCGCGATGCGTCACCGGACGCACTGCGTGGGCACGACCATCGGATGATGCGATCCTCGTCCAGCCGAAGCACGCCCCTCGCGAATGCCAGCGAGGCCTGCCTGGACGCCTGGGCCCTGCTCGTCCCGGTCACGTGCGCCGGATGCGGCGCGCCGGACCGCGGGCTGTGCGACGACTGTCGCGGGCGTCTGATCCGGCCGGCGGCCTCCGATGACGATGCCCACCTCGTGCGGTGGAGCGGTGCGGACGGCACCCCCGGTCTCGCCGCCCGTCGCTACGACGAGTTCGTCGGCGCCGTCCTCCTCGCCTACAAGGAGGACGCCCGGACAGGCCTCGTCCGTCCGCTGGCAGCCGCACTCGGACCGGCGTTCCGGCTCGCCGTCCTCGAGGCGAGCCGCGAAATGGGAGGCGCTTCACCGGAGATCGCGACGATCCCGGCCCGACGACGCGCCGCCCGCGATCGGGGCTTCCATCCGGTGGAGCAGCTCGCGCGCCGGCTCGGCGCCAGACCCTCGCGCCCGCTGCGATGGGCGCGGGAGCCCGCCGACCAGCGGGACTTCGGTCGGGCGGAGCGTCTGGAGAACCTCGCCGGTGCCCTCGTCGCGCCACGGCGGCTCGACGGGCGCCGCTTCCTCCTCGTGGAGGACGTCGTCACGACGGGAGCCACCGTGGGGGAAGCCGTCCGGGCGATGCACGACGGCGGTGGTCTCGTGGTCGGTGTCGTGGCCCTCGCCAGGGTCGGACCGTGAACGGACGGTGGGCCCCGTACCCGGAAGATGAACGTTCCCTGAACACCGCTGATGACTTCCGCAGGCTCGGGCACTACGGTGGCAGAACGGCGTGAAAGGACCGCCCGGGACCGGGTGGTCAGCCGGATGAGGAGGTCGAACGTGGATATCAACATCGTCGGACTTGGACTCGGCATCACCGATCGGTTCCGCGAGTACGCGACCGAGAAGGCGGAGAAGGTCGCCCATCTGGTCGAGCAGGCGCAATCGCTCGACATCAAGGTGTCCCGCCATCACGACGCCAACGGACGCAAGGGCGAGGACCGCGTCGAGATGACGCTCGTCGGCCCCGGACCGTTGGTTCGTGCGGAGTCGACCGGCTCCGACAAGTACGTGGCCTTCGATCTCGCGATCGCGCGGATGCTCGAGCGCGTCCGCCGGTCGAAGGACCGCAAGAAGGAGCACCGTGGCAAGCACCGCACCTCCCTGCACGCCGCCAGCAGCGAGGGGTTCAGTGGCGTCGACATCACTCCTGCCGCGCCGGAGCTGCTCGAGCAGGTCGCGACCGGGAGCGTCGCGACGCTGACCCACGAGGACGAGGAGCAGGAGGCGTACTCGCCCGTCGTCATCCGCACGAAGGAGTTCCCCGCGGAGTGGATGAGCGTCGAGGACGCCGTCGACCGCATGGAACTCGTCGGCCACGACTTCTTCCTGTTCATCGACGCCTCGTCGGAGCGGGCGAGCGTCGTGTACCGCCGCAAGGGCTGGGACTACGGCGTGATCAGCCTCGAGGACGGCTCGAACTAGCGTCCTGCACACCGACCGACGCGGTCGCCCGGTTCGCCGGGCGGCCGCGTCGTGGCATGTCGGTGCCGACCTCGAAGACGGCGTCGTGCACGCGCAGGCGTGCCGAGGTCACCTCGAGCCAGTCGAGCTCGGCCAGGGAGCGTCGCCGTCTGGCTTCGAGCCCGATCCACGCGATGTCACCCTGCGGCGTCCGGGGGAGCGCCGACAGCTTCTCGTCGAGCTGCTGCACGAGATCGAGCGCCCAGGCACGTTGGACGGCGATGACCCCGAACACGTCGACGCCGTCGAGCGACGCCGCGAGGGCGACCTTGTCCGGGAGTTCGTCTCGCGAAGCGCTCGCCGTGACGGGTGTCGTCCACCAGCGTTCGAGGACGTCGCGCCCGCCGGCGGTGATGCGATAGAAGACATGTCCCTGTGCATCCACGGCGGCGCGCTCGACGAGCCCGTCCCGCTCGAGACGATCGAGGGTGGCATAGGCCTGGCCGACGTTGAGCGGCGTGTCGGGCGTCGTCCGTCGGTCGAACTCACCGCGCAGACGGTACCCGTAGTCGTCGCCGAGCGCGAGGATCGCGAGCAGACCGTGCTTGACCGACATCGAACCTCCATGAAATACCTACGCCGTAGGGTGTCGCCAGCCTAGTGAGCCGTCCGTCCCGTGCTGCGGCGGCACTCCGTCGACATCCGTCCGCCCCTCGATACACAGCGTCCACTCAAGGGACTCCCCGCTAACATGTTCAGAGGACTGCCCCGTTCTGGTGCACCCCGTCCGTCCCGGTCAGTCGACCAGGGCGGAGATCAGGAACACGTAATGGAGAGCAATTCGTGGCCTCACCACTTGAGAAGATCCTTCGCGTCGGCGAAGGTCGCATCCTCCGGAAGCTGACCAGCCTCACGAAGGCGGTCAATGCCCTCGAGGACGACTTCACGGAGTTGAGCGACGAGGAGCTGAAGAGCGAGACCGTCGAGCTGCGCGAGCGCTTCGAGAACGGCGAGACCCTCGACGACCTCCTCCCGGAGGCCTTCGCCGCGGTGCGCGAAGCTGCGCGCCGCACGATCGGTATGCGCCACTTCGACGTCCAGATCATGGGTGGCGCCGCGCTCCACCTCGGCAACATCGCCGAGATGAAGACGGGTGAGGGCAAGACGCTCGTCGCGACCCTCCCGGCCTACCTCAACGCCATCGCAGGCAAGGGCGTGCACATCGTCACGGTGAACGACTACCTCGCGTCCTACCAGTCGGAGATCATGGGGCGCGTCTTCCGCGCGCTCGGCATGACGACCGGCGTGATCGTCGAGGGGCAGACGCCGGAGCAGCGCCGCGAGCAGTATGCGGCCGACATCACCTACGGCACGAACAACCAGTTCGGCTTCGACTACCTCCGCGACAACATGGCGTGGCAGGCCAAGGACATGGTCCAGCGCGGTCACTTCTTCGCCGTCGTCGACGAGGTCGACTCCATCCTCATCGACGAGGCCCGGACCCCGCTCATCATCTCCGGGAAGGCCTCCGGCGAGGCGAACCGCTGGTTCCAGGAGTTCGCCCGGCTCGCGGTGCGACTCGAGCCCGGTGAGGACTTCGAGGTCGACGAGAAGAAGCGCACCGTCGGCGTGCTCGAGCCCGGCATCGAGAAGGTCGAGGACTACCTCGGCATCGACAACCTCTACGAGTCCGCCAACACCCCGCTCATCTCCTTCCTGAACAACGCGATCAAGGCCCGCGCGCTCTTCAAGAAGGACAAGGACTACGTCGTGATGAACGGCGAGGTGCTCATCGTCGACGAGCACACCGGCCGCATCCTGGTCGGACGTCGCTACAACGAGGGCATCCACCAGGCGATCGAGGCCAAGGAGGGCGTCGCCGTCCAGGCCGAGAACCAGACCCTCGCGACCGTGACGCTCCAGAACTACTTCCGTCTCTACGAGAAGCTGTCCGGCATGACCGGTACGGCCGAGACCGAGGCGGCGGAGTTCATGTCGACGTACAAGCTCGGCGTCGTCCCGATCCCGACCAACCGCCCGATGCAGCGCATCGACCAGTCGGACCTCGTGTACAAAAACGAGGAGGCGAAGTTCGCACAGGTCGTCGAGGACATCGTCGAGCGCCACGAGCAGGGCCAGCCGGTCCTCGTGGGAACGACGAGCGTCGAGAAGAGCGAGTACCTGTCGAGGCTCCTCGCGAAGAAGGGCGTCAAGCACGAGGTCCTCAACGCGAAGAACCACGCGCGTGAGGCCGCGATCATCGCCCAGGCCGGGCGACTCGGCTCGGTCACCGTCGCCACCAACATGGCCGGTCGTGGAACCGACATCATGCTCGGCGGCAACGCCGAGTTCCTCGCCGTCGCGGAGATGAACGCCAAGGGCCTCAGCCCGATCGAGACCCCCGAGGAGTACGAGGCCGCGTGGGACGACGTCTTCACCGAGGTGAAGGCCGCGGTCAAGGAGGAGGCCGACAAGGTCATCGACGCCGGCGGGCTCTACGTCCTCGGCACCGAGCGCCACGAGTCGCGCCGCATCGACAACCAGCTGCGCGGTCGCTCCGGTCGTCAGGGCGACCCTGGTGAGAGCCGGTTCTACCTGTCCCTCACCGACGACCTCATGCGCCTCTTCAACGCGGGAGCCGCGGAGAGCCTCATGGGGCGCCAGAACGTGCCGGACGACCTCGCGATCGAGTCGAAGATCGTCAGCCGCGCGATCCGCAGTGCGCAGTCGCAGGTCGAGGCGCGGAACGCCGAGATCCGCAAGAACGTGCTCAAGTACGACGACGTCCTCAACCGGCAGCGCGAGGCGATCTACTCCGACCGCCGCCACATCCTCGAGGGCGACGACCTCCACGATCGCGCACAGCAGTTCCTGGAGAGCGTCGTCGACGACGTCCTCGACGAGCACACCGGCGAGGGCAACGGCGACGACTGGGACTTCGACGCACTCTGGGCCGAACTGAAGACGCTCTACCCCGTCGGCCTGACGATCGACGAGGTCGTCCAGGAGGCGGGAACGAAGGGGCGGATCAACCGCGACTTCATGCGCCGCGAGATCCTCTCCGACGCCAAGCTCGCCTACAGCAACCGCGAGGAGTCGCTCGGTGCCCCGGCCATGCGCGAGCTCGAGCGCCGCGTCGTCCTCCAGGTGATCGACCGCCGCTGGCGCGACCACCTGTACGAGATGGACTACCTGAAGGACGGCATCGGTCTCCGGGCCATGGCGCAGCGCGATCCGCTGGTCGAGTACCAGCGTGAGGGCTACGCGATGTTCCAGCAGATGATGGGGCAGATCCGCGAGGAGAGCGTCGGCTTCCTCTTCAACCTCGAGGTCGAAGTCGCCGGCGAGGTCGATGCGGGCACCGCCGCGCCGGCGATCACGGCCAAGGGCCTGACGCAGGAGACCCCCGACACCGAGAAGCTCAGCTACTCCGCTCCGAGCGAGCAGGGTGGGGTCGAGGTCCGCAACCAGCGCGGGCAGATCGAGAAGGCGGCCACCGAACGGGCACAGCGTCTCCAGCAGACGAACCGTCCCGCCGGCGATGCGGCTCCCGCGACGAAGGCCGCCCCGGCCGCGAAGGCGTCGCGTGGGGCGTTCGGTCAGCAGTCCGAGGCGCCCGCGGCTGCTCCGAGCAACCGTTCGGACCGTCGCAAGCAGGGCAAGAAGAAGTAGGCCCACGCCGGCACGAACGGGAGCCCTCCGGACCATGGCGACATCGGTCCGGAGGGCTCCCGTCTGCCGGGTGCTGCGGAGGTTGCAGCGGCGGTCAGAGCACGCTCACCGAGGTCGCCCGCCAGCGGCCGTCCAAACCTTCCAGTCGGATGGCCACGGCACGGGACCGTGCTCGTCCGTGGACGATGACCACGGACTCGACGACGCCGTCGCGTAGCTCTGAGACGGTCACGGTGCCGATCGAGACGACCGGGACGGTGCCGGGGACGCCGCGGACGCGCCGTGCCCGTTCGGCGAGGATCACGCGCTTCAGCAGGACGGTGTGCACGTCGGCGGTGATCCACCGCGCGAGCTGCGTGAGGTCCCGGGCTCCCGCGATCACCTCGATCACGCTGCGAGTGAGGTTCTCGAGCAGTGGTCGCGGATCGGGGAGTTCGTCTCGGGGTGCCGGCTGCGGCGCGAAGTAGTCGTCGGTGCCGGTGCGCGCGGCCGCCCGCGCCTCCGGCGTGCGTCGCTCGGGGAGCGGAGGCGCCGGCCGGAGGCGAGCCGTGCGTGCTTCGGGCTCGTCGTCATCATGCCGGGCAGCGGTGCTCATAGGGCCTCCGTGGGGTTGACGGCCGCAACGAGTCGGGCGACCAGAATCTGAAATGTCACACTCATCATGGCAGTTCTTCGGTGTCCGGTACCAGGGGTCTGTGGAGAACGCACGACGCGACCGACCACGGCGCACTACCGTCGGCGTATGCGTTGGGACAGCCTGTTCGACGATCTCGCCGGTCAGCTCGACGACGAGCTCGCCGTCGACGACGACGCCGTCCGGATCGAGGCCGAGCGGCTTCGGCGTGGGCGCCTCGCGCTCCGCGAGCGGCTGGTCGCCCTCTGTGGAGACGCCGGCGCACCAGGACCGCTCGTCGTCGAACTCGTCGACGGGACGACCTGGCGGCTGCGGGTCCGGAGCATCGGGAAGGACTGGTTGCAGGCCGACTCCGGCACCCCGGGCGGCCGGGAGGTGGTCGTCCCGCTCGATGCGATCGCGGCGATCGCCATGACGCAGACCCAGATCGATTGGAGCCTCGACGACGTCGCGGTCCGTGAACCGCGACTGCTCGACCGGCTGACCGTCTCGTTCCTGCTCCGTGATCTGTGCCGACGCCGTGCTGCAGTGGTCGTGCGGACCCGGACGGCGAGCTGGGCGGGCACGATCGACCGGGTGGGCCGCGACCATCTGGATCTGGCCGTCCATGAGCCAGGGTCGCCGCGCCGGAGCCGGAGCGTCGAGCAGATCCGCGTCATCGTGCTCTCGGAGGTCGTCGTCGTCGAGCGTGCCGACTGAGGCGTCGCGTCGGCCGCCTGCCGGAACCGGGGCTCAGTCGAGGGGTGGCACGGGCCGGAGCATCGGTGCGCCGGAGAACTCGGCGAGTTCGGTGAGCTGAGCCTGGTGCCAGAGACCTGCACGACGTGCTTCCTCGTACTGTCCGCTGATGAAGGCTTCGAGTGCCGGGATCTCGATGCGCCACGGTCCGCTGCGTCCGATCCGGATGGCGGGCAGCTCGCCGCTCGAGATGAGCTCGGCCACGTGCTGGGCCGAGACGTTCAAGACCTCGGCCGTGTCGGCGACGGTGAGGAAGCGACCGAGCGGGGCCGCATCGCGCTGCGATTCCATTCCTCGATTATCCTCTCGCGCGGGCGGCGTCCGCCGGGCTGTGGATAACTTCGGCGCGATGTTCGGAGCCCGGGCAGCATGGGACCGGAGGCGGCGCACGGGGCGCCGATGAAGGAGGAGACGGTGCGGGGAAGCGAGCGGGGACACGGAGCCGAATCGGGAGGAGGGCGGATCGACGGCGGCGAGCGGATGAGCGACCGTCTCGCGGGACTGCGCCATGGTGTCGGCGGACGGCAGGTGTCCCGGTCGCGCATCGGGGTGGACCCACGCTTCCTCGTGGGACTCATGCTGGTGGTCGCGTCGATCCTGGGCGTGTGGTGGCTCGTCACGACCTCGAGCCGGACGACTCCGGTGTATGCGGCGTCTGAGACGCTGACGCCTGGAACCCGTCTCGACCGCTCCTCACTGCAGGTGATCGACGCGCGTCTGGGATCGGTCGAAGGCGGGTACCTCACAGCCGGCCAAGGGCCGCCGCCCGGGACCGTCGTCACCCGGACGATCGCAGCGGGGGAGCTCGTGCCGCTCGACGCGCTCGGCGAGGCGCGCTCCGTCGGCGTGACCACGCTCGTCGTCGAGCCCGCCGGGCGGCTCGGCGCCGACATCGTGCCGGGGACCGTCGTCGACCTCTGGTCGGCCACGCCGGACGGCGACGGCTACGGTGTGCCGGACGTGCTGGTCTCGGCCGCGACGGTCGTCCGGGTCGGCGAGGACGAAGGGCTCCTGTCCGGCCGTGGCTCGGTCGCCCTCGAGCTCGCCGTCCCGCGCTCGGCCGTCGCGACGGTGCTCGCGGCGACGGCAGCAGCGCACCTGCTGTCCGTGGTCCCCACCGAGCCCGGCGAACGCTGATGCTGCGCGTCGGACTCGCCCTCGATCCGCGGGTCGAGGGCGAGATCCTCGCGACGATGCTCGACCTCGGACACCGCGTCGCCTGGCGCTGTCACGACGGCGCCGAACTCGAGGAGCGCATCGGCACCGGTACGCCAGTCGACGTGCTGCTCGTGTCACCCGGGGCCGACCGCCTGCGCGCCGAACTCGTCGACCTCGCGGACCGCGTGGGCACGAGGGTCGTGGCGCTCGCGTCCGGCGAGTCCGAACGACGCCAGGCAGTTGGGCTCGGTCTGGTCGACATCGTCCTCCTGCCGGTCGATCCCGAGGAGCTGGATCGGAGCATCGCGCCGCTCGACCTCGGCGGCGACGACCCGCGTCCGGTCGCCCAGGCCGCCGGACGGGTCATCGCGGTGTGGGGCGCGGCCGGATCGCCCGGCACGACCACCGTCGCCGCGGGCATCGCCAGCGAGCTCGCCGCGCGCGGACGCCGGGTCGTCCTCATCGACGCGGACACCTACGGGTCGTCCGTCGCGGCCATGCTCGGCCTCCTCGATGAGGCACCCGGGTTCGCCGCGGCCTGCCGGCTGGCCGGAAGTGGAGCGCTCGACATCGAGCAGCTCGAGCGGATCGCGGTCGTCCATCCGTCGCCCTCCGGCGCGTTCCGGGTCCTGACCGGCATCTCACGTGCGGCACGCTGGACGGAACTGTCGACGGAACGCGTCGCGACGACCATCGAACGGTGCCGGGCGTGGATGGACGACATCGTGATCGACACGGCGTTCTGCCTGGAGGCGGACGAGGAGATCTCGAGCGACCTGTTCGCGCCCAGACGGAACGGGGCGGCGTTCGCCGTCCTCGGGTCCGCGGACCGGGTGGTGGAGGTCGGTGCGGCCGACCCGGTCGGGGTCACGAGGCTGCTCCGCGGCCACGCGGAACTCGTCGAACTCGTCGACCCGTCGCGCATCTCGGTGGTGGTGAACCGGGTGCGTGGCGTCGCGCTCGGTACCGGGCCGGCCGGTCAGTTGGCGTCCACGCTCTCCCGCTTCGGCGGGATCGAGGCTGCCGCGCTCCTGCCCGAGGACCAGCGGGTGGTGGACGCCGCGGTGATCGCGGGGAGGAGCCTCCGCGACCAGGCCCCGCGCGGGGCGCTTCCCGTCGCGTTGCGGCGGTTCGTGTCCACCGTCCTCGACCAGGAGCCGGCGCCGGTGCGGGACCGATCGCGGCGCTCGGCGGGTGGAGCACGCGGGCGTCGTGCGCGGAGTCGGTCACGCCGAGCGCAATAGTCTCGACGGAGTCACTCAATACAATTGGGTGATCAACCGAATATGCATTTGCTCGCCGATATATGCATCTGCATTCTTCTCCGATGCATCGCTATCCGTTGGGTGATGAATTACTCCGGTATCGTGTCGGTATTCAGATTCGCTTGGTGAGGTTCGATATGATCGGATAACCGTCGGACTCACCACGGATATCTTCAGGAGGACCCCCCATGGCTCAGAAAGTCATCACCACATACATCGACGATCTCGACGGCAGCGAACTCGCTTCTGGTGCAGGAGAGACCGTCCGGTTCGCGATCGACGGAACCGAATACGAGATCGATCTCGGTGCAGACAATGCGAACAATCTCCGCGAGTCGCTGAAGCCCTACATCGGAGCCGGACGCCCGGTCAAGCGTGGGCGCCGCACCTCGAGCACCAGCACCCGCAACAGCGCCGAGAACCTCGCCGCGATCCGCGAGTGGGCCGCGAAGAACGGGCACGCCGTGTCGTCGCGCGGACGCATCCCCCAGGCGGTCCAGGACGCTTACCGCGCAGCCAACTGACACAGTCACGTCCGGCGACGGCGCTCAGTGGCCCCCCACGGGCCGCTGAGCGCCGTCGCCGTTCCATGCCTGCCCTGCCAGTGGTCATCGGGGCACGCCCGGCGCACTCGGTGTCGGCCGGCCGAGCCTAGACTGGAATCGTGTCGACGCTCAGTGATCTCGTTCTCGCCCAGGGCCGCTCCAGTGCGGCCGACGTGGAGTGGCTGCACATGCTGCTCGCGGACAGCCAACTCCTCGCGGATCTGGCGTTCGCCGATATCGTCATCTGGGTACCGACGGATTCCGGCAGTTTCATAGCGGTCGCGCATTCGCGTCCGTCGAGTGCCGCGACACTCTTCTATCGCGACTTCGTCGGCCAATCCATCAAGCAGGAATGGCGTAAGCAGGTCACCGACTGTTTCGAGAGCGGACGGATCATCGAGTCGTCCGCGCCGGACTGGTACGAGGAGACCCCGACCAGGGTTCGTGCAGTGCCCGTCGCCCGGCGGATATCGCCGACCGAGACGACCAATGCCGACGGACCGATCGCGGTCATCACCCGCCACACCAATCTCGGTGAGGCCCGTACGCCGAGCCGCCAGGAACTCACCTTCAACGACTGCGCGAGTGACCTGTTCGAGATGATCGCAGTGGGCGACTTCCCCGATCTCGGAGCGCCGACCGGACCACGCCGGGGCGCGCCGCGCGCGAGCGACGGCCTGATCCGTCTCGATGTCGACGGCACCGTCACCTTCGCCAGCCCCAACGCGCTCTCGGCCTTCAACCGGATCGGATTCGCCGAGGAACTCGAGGGCGAGTCGCTCGCGGACGTCACGACCCATCTGCTCTCCGGGACCGGGACCGTCACCGTCGACGAATCGCTGCCACTCGTCGTCACCGGTCGGGCGCCCTGGCGGACCGACATCGAGGACAAGGGCGTGACGGTCTCCCTCCGGGCGATCCCGTTGCGCAGCCGGGGCGAGCGGGTGGGTGCGATCGTGCTCTGCCGCGACGTCAGCGAACTGCGTCACCAGGAGCAGGAACTCATCACCAAGGACGCGACGATCCGCGAGATCCACCACCGGGTGAAGAACAACCTCCAGACCGTCGCATCGCTCCTGCGGATCCAGGCCAGGCGGACGCACTCGGAGGACGCCCACGACGCCCTCACACAGGCCATGCGGCGCGTGGCCGCCATCGCGGTCGTGCACGACACGCTGTCCGAGGGGCTCAATCAGAACGTCGACTTCGACGAGGTCTTCGAGCGCGTGCTCCTGCTCATCGCCGAAGTGGCGAGCTCGCACAACACCACGGTCCGCCCGAAGTCCTCCGGCTCCTTCGGCGTGCTCCCGAGCGAGTACGCGACGCCACTCGCCCTCGCGCTCACCGAACTCGTCACCAATGCGGTGGAGCACGGCCTCAACGGCCGTGACGGCGACGTGGAGATCACGGCCGACCGCACGGACGAACTGCTGAGCGTGCAGGTCCGCGACAACGGCGTTGGGCTCCCGGAGGGGAAGGTCGGGTCCGGTCTCGGCACGCAGATCGTGCGCACGCTCATCCAGGGCGAGCTGGGCGGGACGATCGACTGGCACACGCTCATGGGGAGCGGAACCGAGGTCACGATCGCGATCCCGATGCGCTGGGTCGCCAAGAGCTGAGGTCCTGGTCCGTCGCCAACGGCCGCAGACATGCGAGAACCCCGGGGCCGTTCGGCACCCGGGGTTCTCGTCTGCGACTAGGAGGCGCGGCGGGCGCGAGCCGCGCGACGCTTGAGGGCGCGACGCTCGTCTTCGCTGAGGCCGCCCCACACGCCGGAGTCCTGACCGGTCTCGAGCGCGTACTGGAGGCACAGCTCCGTGACACTGCAGGTGGCGCACACGGCCTTCGCCTTGTCGATCTGATCGACCGCCGGACCGGTGTTCCCGACCGGGAAGAACAATTCCGGGTCGACGGTCAGGCAGGCAGCTTTATCGCGCCAATCCATAGGGGAGCTCCTTTTATTGCATGGTGAGATTTCTTCAACCGAGTGAGGGGTCTCGGGAAGCGAAAGCCGAAATGCGAGGGGGATGATCGTCCGGGATTCGGGATCTGTCCACACCCTCGTGGACCTCATGTCGGCCTCAAACATGGTTTCATATCGGTAAGAGCAAATCAATAGTCAAGTTTGGGTGAACCCTGTGAGTACCGATCGAAACGCCGCCTCCGCTCCGAACCCGGAGAGGCATCGTCAGCCCGCGGTGCTGGCCTTCATCGTCTTGCTCGTCGCCGAGGCGCTGCTCATGATCGGGCTCTCGGCCTGGTTCCTCTTCGAGCTGGTCGCGGCGACGCCGGCCTCGTTCACGAGCGCACTGGCGATCTTCGTCATCCTGCTCATCGCCACGGCGTTCGTCACGGCGCTCGCCCTCGGCGCGATCCGCGGACGAAGCTGGATCCGCGGGGGAGCGGTCACCTGGCAGCTCGTGCAGATCGCCGTCGCCGTCGGCGCGTTCCAGGGGGTCTTCGCGCAACCCGCGATCGGGTGGTTCCTGCTGCTGCCGTCGCTGGCCGTCCTCGGGCTCCTGTTCACGCCGGCGGTCGCCGCCGTGACCCGACGCGAGATCTGAGCGCGACGCGTCGGTCGTGACGGTCCGGCCGTGACGCGTCAGGCGTCGAGGCCGAGCGCCTTGCGGAGGCTCTTCACGTGGCCCGTGGCCTTGACGTTGTACCGGGCGAGGGTGAGGGTGCCGGTCTCGTCGATGACGAACGTGGAGCGGAGGACTCCCGTGACGATGCGTCCGTACGAGTTCTTCTCACCGTAGGCTCCGTACGCCTGGTGGACCGTCAGCTCCGGGTCGCTGAGGAGCGGGAACGTGAGCCCGTCCTCCTCCTGGAAGGCCTTGAGTTTCTCGACGGAGTCCTTCGAAACGCCGAGCACCACGTACCCGGCACCGCCGAGCGATGCGAGGTTGTCGCGGAAGTCGCACGCCTGGGTGGTGCAGCCGGGCGTCATCGCGGCGGGGTAGAAGTAGAGGATCACCCGACGTCCGGCGAAGTCGGCCAGGGACACGCTGGTGCCGTCCTGGTCGATGAGGGTGAACGCGGGGGCCGGGTCGCCGGCGGAGAGACGGAGTGCTTCAAGCATACCCCAAGCCTAGTCAGGAGTACTGGTCGGCTTTGATCGTGGCGAAGGTGCCCAGCAGCCGCTGGAGCGAGTCGAGGCGTGCTGGGCCGTTCTCCCCGAGCCGTCCCTCGGCGACGGCCTCGATGATCGCGCAGTCGGGGGCGTCGGGCAGATGGGTGCAGCCACGTGGGCACTCGAGCGCGATCTCGGCGAGGTCGGTGAACGACTTCAGGATGTTGGCGGTGTCGACGTGTCCGAGACCGAACGAGCGGACGCCCGGGGTGTCGATGACCCAGCCGGATCCTCCGGGCGCCTCGATGCGCAGCGAGACGGTCGACGAGGAGGTGTGGCGGCCACGCCCGGTGACGACGTTCACATGCCCGGTGGCGCGCTCAGCGGTCGGGACGAGGGCGTTGACGAGGGTGGACTTGCCGACGCCCGAGTGGCCGACGAAGACCGTGTCGTGGCCGATGAGGGCCTCGGTGATCTCGGCGAGGGGGACGTCGTCCTCCCGGCTGCGGAACACGCGCAGGCCGAGCCCGGCGAAGTTCGCGAGGAACTCGTCGGGGTCTTGGAGGTCCGTCTTCGTGATGCAGAGGATCGGGGTGATGCCCGCGTCGTAGGCGGCGACGAGGTAGCGGTCGACGAGTCGGGCCCGAGGCTCGGGGTTCGCGGCGGCCACGACGATGAGCATCTGGTCGGCGTTGGCGACGACGACGCGCTCCATGGCGTCGGTGTCGTCGCCACTGCGGCGGAGCAGCGTCGTGCGCGGCACGATCCGCACGATGCGCGACAGCGTGCCCTCGGCCCCCGAGGTGTCGCCGACGACATCGACCCGGTCGCCGGTCACGATGGCCTGCTTGCGGAGTTCACGAGCGCGTGTCGACGTCAGGACGCGCTCCTCGGGCGTGCCCTCGTCGAGGAGCACGGTGTAGCGACCGCGGTCGACCGCGAGGACGCGTGCGGTCAGTGCATCGAGGTGCTCGGGCCGCGTCTTCGTCCGTGGGCGGTTCGCCTTCGGGTTCGGCCGCATCCTGATGCTCGACTCGTCGAGTTCCGGCTCGTCGTCGTCGACGCCGTCGTCCCACCAGCTCATCGGCTCAGCCTCCGAGCATCGCGTGCCACAGTTCGGTGAACTGTGGGAGCGTCTTCGCGGTCGTGGCGACGTTCTCGATGGTGACCCCGGGCACGACGAGACCGAGGATCGCTCCCGTGGTCGCCATGCGGTGGTCGTGGTAGCTCGACCACTCGCCGCCGTGGAGGGGGCGCGGCTCGATGCGGAGACCGTCCGGCAGCTCCGTGACGGCGCCCCCGAGCTTGTTGATCTCCGTCGCGAGGGCCGCGAGGCGGTCGGTCTCGTGGTGACGGATGTGCCCGATGCCCGTGATGGTCGACGGTCCGTCGGCGAGTGCTGCGAGCGCGGTGAGGGCGGGCGCGAGCTCGCCGCCGGTGGTCAGGTCGAGATCGACCGCGGTGATCCGTTCGCCGCCGGTGACGGTGAGGCGGTCGCCGTCCAGGGTGACCGTCGCGCCGAAGCGGGGCAGGAGGTCCGCCAGGTCGGCACCGACCTGGGTGGTGGAGGCGGGCCAGCCGCGGAGCGTGACGCTCCCGCCGGTGACGAGCGCCGCAGCGAGGAACGGTGCGGCGTTGGAGAGGTCGGGCTCGAGGTCGACGTCGAGCGCGGCGATCGTGCCGGGGGCGACGACCCACTCACCGACGGCGGGTTGTTCGACGGTGACCCCTCGGGCCGCGAGGGCCGCGATGGTCATCTCGATGTGCGGCAGGCTCGGCAGACGCTCGCCCTCGTGGACGAGGTGGAGGCCCTGCTCGAAGCGGGCTGCGGCCAACAGGAGGCCGGACACGAACTGGCTCGACGACGACGCGTCGATCGTGAGCTTGCCACCCGTGACCGTGCCCGTGCCGTGCACCGTGAAGGGGAGCGCCTTCCGGCCGTCGTCGCTGATGTCGACGCCGAGCGCCTGGAGCGAGCCGATCATGGTGGCCATCGGCCGGTTCCTGGCCGAGGGGTCGGCGTCGAAGACGGTCGGCCCGAGGGCGAGGGCGGCCAGCGGCGGGACGAACCGCATGACGGTGCCGGCGAGCCCGCATTCGACGGTCGTGCTGCCGAACAGCTCGCCCGGCGTGACGAGCCAGTCCTTGCCGAACGCACCCGACGCCGGTCGCTCGACGATGGTGGTCCCGAGTGCGCGCAGCGCCTCGACCATGTTGGTGCTGTCCATCGAGTGGAGCGGGGCGCGCAGGAGGGAGGGCCCGTCGGCCAGAGCGGCCAGGACGAGCTCGCGGTTCGTGAGCGACTTCGAGCCCGGGAGCGAGACGGTCGCATCGACCGGACCGCCCGCGACGGGCGCCGGCCAGGCTGCGTCGTCGTGCTCGGGTTCGGCATCGCCGTACACGTCGAAATCTGGTGCGGAATACGGATTGGTCAACATTGGTTCCAACAGTAGTCGGGGTCGAGAGCAGAAGGAGGAGCGGATGTCCACAGCGGTACTGGAACGACCGGTGACGGAGGCCGATCACGGCCGTCTGGCGCTGGCCGTAGACTGGCCGGTGATGACCTCCGTCGACCCAGAAGCCCTTCCGGCCGAGCCGGACCCCCGATCACTGTTCGAAGCACAGGCACTGCCGTTCATCGATCAGCTGTACGGCGCTGCCATGCGCATGACGAAGAACCCGTCGGACGCCCAGGACCTCGTCCAGGAGACGTTCGTGAAGGCCTTCGCCGCGTTCGCGCAGTTCGAACAGGGCACCAACCTCAAGGCGTGGCTCTACCGCATCCTCACGAACACGTACATCAACACGTATCGGAAGAAGCAGCGCGAGCCGTACCAGGGCACCATCGACGACCTCGAGGACTGGCAGTTGGGCGGCGCCGAGTCGATCAGCGCCACCTCCAGCCGCTCCGCCGAGGCCGAAGCGATCGATCACCTGCCGGACAGCGACGTGAAGAACGCGTTGCAGGCCATCCCGGAGGACTTCCGCCTCGCGGTGTACCTCGCCGACGTGGAGGGCTTCGCCTACCAGGAGATCGCCGACATCATGAAAACGCCCATCGGGACCGTGATGAGTCGTCTGCACCGTGGCCGACGACTCCTCCGCGACCTGTTGGCCGACTACGCCGAGTCCCGGGGGTTCACCGTGACGAAGCAGGGGAGCAAGAAATGAGCGACTGCGGCTGCGACAAGGCCAAGAAGGACCTCGAGGAGTACCTCCGTCACGAGGTGTGCACGACCGAGGCGGCCGACATCCGTGAGCACCTCGCGAACTGCCCGGAGTGTCAGAACGAGGCGCTCGTCGCCCAGACCCTCACCGAGGCCGTCCAGCGGGCGTGCAAGGAGACGGCACCCGAAGACCTGAAGAACCAGGTCCTGGCGTCGCTGCGGGCCACCCAGGCCACCCACGAGAGCGCCTGACGGCGGACCGACCGCATCAGCCGGCGCCGTCGAGGCGTGACTCCTCGACGTCCAGCATCCGCTGTGCCTTCGCCAGTACCTCGGAGGAGTAGCTGCCGGTCGCCCGCGCATCGAGGAGCGCATCGCGTTCGGCGTCGAGCACTCGGCGTCGCAGCTGTCGGAACTGCTCATGCGGGCCCACGCCGGCATCGGTCCGTTCCGCTGCCGACTCGACGCGGATGAGGCTGCTCGTGCGCACCCGGTCGACGACCGCGGAGTCGAACGGCTCCCCGCCGTCCGTTCGCAGCTGCGGGTCGTCGAGGGCGGCCACGCCGACGGTCGAGATCTCCTCGACGAGACCGGCCAGCTCCGCCATCGCCGCCTGCTCGTCCGTCCCGCCGACCCGGGTCAGCCGGATGACGAGCGGGAGGGAACCGCCCTGGAGCAGGAGGGTGACGATCGCGACCGTGAACGCGATGAGCACCAGCTCCGCCCGATACGGGGTGTCGAGTGGGAGCGACTGTGCGGCGGCGATCGTGACGACACCACGCATCCCCGCCCAGGCGAGTACCGCGCCGCCCCGCCATCCGAGTCCCTCGCGCTGCAGGAAGTCCAGGTCGGCGCTCCGCCGGGCGATCGACCTCGAGAAGGCGGCCTTGCGCTTGGCCGATCGCGCGTTCTCCGTCGGATGCTCCTCGAGGCGTGCGGAGACCTGCTCCAGTCTCGGCCGCCGGGCGAGGGCCTCCCGTTCGTCGCGTCGCAACGACCAGACGAGGACACCGACGAACACGATGCGGACGACGATGAGGGTGATGGCGGTCAGCAACCCGAGGCCGATCGACGACCAGATGCCGAGGTCGTCCTGCTCCACCTGCGAGACGATGGCCTCGAGCTCGAGCCCCATGAGCAGGAACACCCCGTTCTCGAGGAGGAACTGCGTCGTCCGCCAGTTGATGCGCTCGCTGATGCGGTCCTGGGCGGTGAAGTACTTCGCGCTCTGATGCCCGGTGTAGAGTCCGGCGACCACGACCGACAGGACGCCTGAGGCGTGGAAGTGCTCGGCGGGCAGATACGCGATGAACGGCACGGCGAAGGAGATGACCGTCGTCAGGACCGGGTCGCCCAGGCGGGATCGGATCCGGACCGTGATGAACCCGACGACGATCCCGATCGCGATCGCGAGCGCCACGGCATAGGCGAAGTCGCCAAGGACACCCCACAACGAGACCGTGCCGGCGGTCGCGGCGATGGCGGAGCGCAGGAGGACGAGGGCCGAGGCGTCGTTCACGAGGCTTTCGCCCTCGAGGACGCTCACGAGGCGCGACGGCATGCCCAGTCGCTTACCGATGGAGGTCGCGGCGACCGCGTCGGTCGGGCTGACGACGGCACCGAGTGCGATGCCGGCGGCCAGGCTCAGGTCGGGGAGGATCGTCGACAGGATCCAGCCGATGAGGACCGACGACACCACGACGAGGACGACCGAGAGCCCGGAGATCGCTTTGAGGTTGCGGCGGAAGTCGACCAGCGGGACGTTGACGGCAGCCGAGTAGAGCAGCGGCGGCAGCACCCCGGCGAGGATCCACTCCGGCTTGACCTCGACGTCCGGCACGAACGGCAGATAGCTGAGGGCGAGGCCGACCAGGACGAGGATGAGCGGGGCTGCCACACGCAGCTTGTTCGCGAAGCGGGCCACCGCGACGATGGTCACCACCGCGACGACGGCGAGGAATGCGAAGTCCATGGCGTCAGCCTATTGGCGGTGGCTCACCGCCCACTCACGGATCGCTGTCGCCGTGCTGACCACCAGCCTCCAGACGACGACGCAGACGACAACGACCGCCTGTCGGAACAGGCGGTCGTCGTCGGTCGTGCTGCTGAGGTCAGAGCGCCAGCGCGCTGCGGAGGAGCTCCGCCTGCTCGGCGGCGTGACGCTTCGCCGAACCCGTGGCGGGCGAGGCGGACGCGGTGCGCGACACGTTGCGGATCGTCCGACCCTCGAGGTGCTTGGCGGCCTCCAGGCAGATGAACGGCCACGCGCCCTGGTTCTCCGGTTCGTCCTGCACCCACACCAGTTCGGCGTTCGGGTACTGCGCGACCACGGCGTTCAGCTCGGCCACCGGGACCGGGTAGAACTGCTCGACGCGGACGAGGGCGATCTCGTCGTTCGGCTGCTTCTGCAGCTCGCTGAGGAGGTCGTAGTGGATCTTCCCGGAGTGCAGGAGCACCCGCTTGACCGCGGCCTTGTCGGTGATCCGTGCGTCGTCGATCACCGGCTCGAAGCGGCCGGAGGTGAAGTCCGCCACCGGGCTGGTCGCGCCACGCAGACGCAGCATCGCCTTCGGGGTGAAGACGACGAGCGGCCGACGCGGGCGTGCGTACGCCTGGCGACGCAGGAGGTGGAAGTACGACGCGGGGGTCGACGGCCGTGCGACGGTCATGTTGTCCTCGGCGCAGAGCTGCAGGAACCGCTCGATCCGCGCGGACGAGTGGTCGGGGCCCTGGCCTTCGTAGCCGTGGGGGAGGAGGAGCGTGACACTCGACCGCTGCGACCACTTCTGCTCGGCGGAGGAGATGAACTCGTCGATGATCGTCTGCGCGCCGTTGGTGAAGTCGCCGAACTGCGCCTCCCACAACACGAGCGCGTCGGCGCGTTCGACCGAGTAGCCGTACTCGAAGCCCATGACCGCGTACTCGCTGAGGAGCGAGTCGTAGATCCAGAAGCGGGCCTGGTTGTCGCTCAGGTTCGCGAGCGGCAGCCACTCCTGGCCGTTGACCCGGTCGTGGAGGACGGCGTGGCGCTGCACGAAGGTGCCGCGGCGGGAGTCCTGTCCGGACATCCGCACCGGGGTTCCCTCGATGAGCACCGATCCGAGCGCGAGCAGTTCTCCGAAGCCCCAGTCGATGTTGCCGTTGCGGCTCATGTCGAGTCGCTTCTCGAGGAGCTGCTGCACCTTCGGGTGCACGGTGAACCCGGCTGGCTTGTTGTTGAACGCGTCGCCGATGAGCTGCACGACGCCCTCGGAGACGCCGGTCGTCTCGAGTTCGCCGGAGTAGCCGTCCTCGTCGAGGACCTCGGTCGGGATCGGCGTCGGCGAGGTCTGCTCGGCGTGCGTCTCCATGAAGGCGCGTTCGAGGCGGTCCTGGAAGTCGCGGTGCGCGGCCTCGTACTCCTCCTCGGTGATGTCGCCGCGGCCGACGAGCGCTTCGGTGTACAGCTTGCGGACGGACCGCTTCGCCTCGATGAGGCTGTACATGAGCGGCTGCGTCATCGACGGGTCGTCGCCCTCGTTGTGGCCGCGTCGGCGGTAGCACACGAGGTCGATGACGACGTCGCGCTTGAACTCCTGGCGGTACTCGAAGGCGAGCTCCGCGACCCGCACGACGGCCTCGGGGTCGTCGCCGTTCACGTGGAAGATCGGCGCCTGGATGGTCTTCGCGACGTCGGTGTTGTAGATGGAGGAGCGGCCCTCGCCAGGAGGCGTGGTGAAACCGACCTGGTTGTTGATGACGACGTGGACCGTGCCGCCCGTGCGGTAGCCGCGGAGCTGGGACAGCTGCATCGTCTCGAGGACGACGCCCTGCCCGGCCATCGCCGCGTCGCCGTGGATGAGGATCGGGAGGGTACCGAACGCGCCGATCGGCCCGCGGTCCTGTTTCGCGCGCACGATGCCCTCGAGCACGCCGTTGACGGCCTCGAGGTGCGAGGGGTTCGCTGCCAGGTAGACCGGGATCTCGCGGCCGTCCTCGGCCTTGAAGGTGCCCTCGGTGCCGAGGTGGTACTTCACGTCGCCGGAACCATGGCTCGCCGGATCCTGGGTGCCCTCGAACTCGCGGAAGATCTGACCGTAGGTCTTGCCGGCGATGTTCGTGAGGACGTTGAGGCGGCCGCGGTGGGCCATACCGATCGCGACCTCGTCGAGCTGGGCCTGCGACGCACCCTGGAGGATGGTGTCGAGGAGGGCGATGGTGGACTCGCCGCCCTCGAGGCTGAAGCGCTTCTGGCCGACGTACTTCGTCTGCAGGAAGGTCTCGAAGGCCTCGGCCTCGTTGAGCTTGCCGAGGATGCGCATCTGCTCGTCGTGCGTCGGCTTCTCGTACTTGCGCTCGACCTTGCTCTGGATCCACTTGCGCTGCGCGGGGTCCTGGATGTGCATGTACTCGATGCCCGTGGTGCGGCAGTACGAGTCGCGGAGGACGCCGAGGATGTCGCGCAGCTTGGCCGTGCGGGCCGAGCCGAAGGCGCCCGTGACGAACTCGCGGTCGAGGTCCCAGAAGGTCAGGCCGTGCGTCTCGATCTCGAGGTCGGGGTGCGAGCGCTGCACGTACTCCAGCGGGTCGATGTCGGCCATGAGGTGGCCGCGGACGCGGAACGCGTTGATGAGCTCCTGGACGCGGGCGGTCTTGTCGACGGCGTCGGCGAGGTCGACGCTGATGTCGGGCGACCAGTGGATCGGGTCGTACGGGATGCGGAGCGCGGCGAAGATGTCCTGGTAGAAGCTGCGGCTGCCGATGAGCAGCTCGTGGACGACCTTGAGGAACTCGCCCGAGCCGGCACCCTGGATGACGCGGTGGTCGTAGGTGCTCGTGAGGGTGATCGTCTTGCCGATCGCGAGCTCGTTGAGCGTGCGCTCGGAGGCGCCCTGGAACTCTGCCGGGTACTCGAGGGCACCGGCGCCGATGATGCAGCCCTGGCCCTTCATGAGGCGGGGGACCGAGTGCACGGTCCCGATGCCACCGGGGTTGGTGAGCGAGATCGTTACGCCCTGGAAGTCGGCTCCGGTGAGCTTGCCCTTGCGGGCGCGGGTCACGAGGTCCTCGTAGGCCGAGAGGTACTCGTTGAAGGTGAGGGTGTCGGCGCGCTTGATGCCCGGCACCATGAGGGCGCGGGAGCCGTCGGGCTTCGGGAGGTCGATGGCGATGCCGAGGTTGATGTGCGCCGGGGCGACGACCGTGGGCTTGCCGTCGGTCTCCTCGTAGTAGACGTTCTGGCTCGGGAAGTCCTTCAACGCCTGGATGAGGGCCCAGCCGATGAGGTGGGTGAAGCTGACCTTGCCGCCTCTGGCGCGCTTCAGGTGGTTGTTGATGACGATGCGGTTGTCGATCATCAGCTTCGCCGGGATGGTGCGCACGCTCGTCGCGGTCGGGACCGTCAGGCTCGCGTCCATGTTGGTGGCGAGCGACTTGGCCATGCCCTTCAGCACGGTGACCTTGTCGACGTCCTCCGGAGCGGGTTCTGTCTGGTCGGTCTTCGGCTGCTGGACCTGGTTCGGGCTCGTCATCGGGGCGTCGGCCGGGATCGGGGCCGGCTTCGCCTGGACCGAGGTGGTGCGGGCGACCGGCTGCGCGCCGATGACCTGGATCGGGGCCGTCGGCGGGTTGACCCGGGCCGCCTCGTCCGCCGCTGCGGGGGCGGGAGCCGACGCCGTGGCACCGGCGGATGCCGCACCGTCGTCCGGCTGGCCGCCCGTCGTTCCCTGGGCTGCGCCGTTCACCGGCCGGTAGTGCTCGAGGATCGGCCACCAGGAGCGGTCCACCGAATCCTTGTCGACGAGGTACTGCTCGTACATCTCGTCGACGAGCCATTCATTGGCTCCGAATTCGTTCGTTGCGCCGTCATCGGCGCCCACTCCGGTCATCTGGCTCGACACCGTCGATCGCCCACTCTCTCCGTTGAATTCTCACTGTTTGCAGGCAGGGAACATGCCCGCACGATCCAGTCATCAAGCCTAAACCCATTCCGTCGTCGGTGCGGCTCGGACGCCGGTCGGGATACGGTGTTCTCATGCGGTTCATCGGTGAGATTCCCAGCCACGACCTGACGTACTCGGACGTGTTCCTCGTCCCCAGCCGCTCCGGGATCACGAGTCGACTCGACGTCGACCTGGCCCCGGACGACGCCACCGGCGCCACGATCCCGATCGTCTCCGCCAACATGAACTCCGTCACCGGGCCACGCCTCGCGGCGGCCCTGGCGCGGCGTGGCGGACTCGGCGTCCTGCCGCAGGACATGCCGCTCCAGGAGCTCGACGCGGCGATCCGCTGGGTCAAGGAGCAGCCGGTCGCCTTCGACACCCCGCTGATCATGCGAGCCGATCAGACCGCGGCCGACGCCCTGCGGCTCATCCCCGCGGTCGCCGGTCACGGCATCGTGCTCCACGACGAGCGCGACGCCTTCGCCGGCTGCATCCCGGCCGCGCGTCTCGCCACGGCGCTGCCCGACGCACGGCTCGGCGACCTCGCTCGCGGGTCACTCGCCTCGATCGACGCCGACGACGTGACCGGCGGCCGGGCCGCGTTCGACCTCATGGTCGCCGCCGACCTCGAGTTCGCGCCCGTGCTGCACCACGGCGCGGTCGTCGGCACCCTCAGCCGGACGAGCGCACTCCGGTCGACCATCTACACGCCGGCGCTCGACGCGTCGGGCCGACTGCGGGTCGCCGCGGCGATCGGCATCAACGGCGATGTCGCCGTGAAGGCGCAGGCGCTCGCCGCCGCCGGGGTGGACGTCCTCGTGATCGACACCGCCCACGGGCACCAGGAGGGCATGCTCCGGGCGATCGCGGCCGTCCGTGCCCTCGGTCTCGGCCTCCCGATCGTCGCCGGCAACGTCGTGTCCGCCGTCGCGGTGCAGGACCTCGTCGACGCCGGTGCGGACATCCTCAAGGTCGGCGTCGGACCCGGTGCGATGTGCACCACGCGGATGATGACCGCGGTCGGACGTCCGCAGTTCTCGGCCGTGCTCGAGACGGCCGCGGCCGCTCGCGCGCTCGGCGCGAGGGTCTGGGCGGACGGTGGCGTCCGCTACCCCCGCGACGTCGCTCTCGCCCTCGCCGCCGGCGCGTCCTCGGTCATGATCGGGTCCTGGTTCGCCGGCACGATCGAAGCCCCCGGTGAACTGCAGCGCGCCGCCGACGGGTCGCTCTACAAGGAGAGCTGGGGCATGGCGTCGACCAAGGCCGTGCACGAGCGCTTCGGCCGACTCGATCCGTTCGAACTCGCGCGGAAGACGCTCTTCGCCGAGGGCATCTCGTCCTCCCGCATCACGATCGACCCGCTCCGGCCCTCCGTCGAGGACCTCCTCGACATGATCACCGCGGGGGTGCGCTCGTCGTTCACCTACGCGGGTGCCGACTCGGTCCCCGGCTTCCACGAGCGCGCCATCGTCGGTGTCCAGTCGGCCGCCGGGTACGAGGAGGGCAAGGCGCTGCCCGTCTCCTGGTGAGCCGCGGTGGTGATGCGGCGCGCACGACCGCGGTGGGATGATGGGCGCATGGTGGTGAACGGTGGGACGCACGGGTTCGGTGTCGGCATGCAGGTCCTCGTGCTCGTGGACCCGGGATCCGATCCCTCGACGGGGGAGCGTGCCTCCGGGGTCATCGTCGCACCCGGCCGCCAGCGTGCCGCGGCGTTCATCTCGGTGTGGACCGAACAGCTGACGACGTGGATCGTCGAGTTCGACGAACCGTTCACCGCGCCCGACGGCAGCGGCCCGCACGAATCGGCCGAGGTCCGCGAGACCTACCTCATCCCGGCGCCGTTCGCCGAGGCGTCGGAGTCGGTCGACGCCTGACCGCCGCGTGCTCGCTCAGGCGAGCGACCGGTCCATGATGGCCGAGGAGAGCGCCTCGACCGGGCCGGCCGCCGCCAACGGGTTCGCGAGCAGGGTGAAGTCGACGCCGCCCAGGGCGGGGAGTTCCAGTCGATTGCTCAGCATGACGAGGTCGCTGGGGATGAGGCTGCGCGGGAAGACCGCGACACCGAGCCCGGCCCGCACCGCTGCGAGGACGCCGTTCACCTCCCGGGTGCTGCAGGTGATCCGCCAGGTGCGCCCGGCGGCCTCCAGGGCGTCGATCGCCAGCTGCCGGGAGAGGCTCGGGTCCTGGTAGGCGATGAGGGGGACGGGCTGGCCGGGTTCGATCGTGGTCTTCTCGAGACCGACCCAGACCATCGAGTCGGTCCGCACGAGCTTGCCCTCGTTCTGGCCGGGGTGCATCTTGATGAAGATGAGGTCGAGGGCGCCCGCCTTCAGTCGGCGGTAGAGCGGCCCGCTCTGGTTCACGGTGAGTTCGAGGTTCAGCTGCGGGTGACCCTGACGGAAGTGCCGCAGGATCCGAGGGAGCTGGGTCATCGCGAGGTCGTCGGCGGCCCCGAATCGGAGGCGACCGCTCATCGCCGAGCCGGTGAAGTAGCTCTCCGCCGAGGCGTGTGCAGCGAGGATGGTGCGCGCGAACCCGGCCATCGCATCACCGTTGTCGGTCAGGCGGACCGCCCTCGTGTCGCGGACGACGAGCCAGCGGCCGGCGGCCTCCTCGAGCCGTCGGATCTGCTGACTGACCGTCGGCTGGCTCAAGCCGAGCTGCGCGGCGGCGCGCGTGAAGTTCTTCGTCTCGGCGACGGCCAGGAAGGTGCGCAGTAGTGCGGGGTCGAACATGCAGGAGCCGATCATTCGGGAATCGAATAGGACTGATAGGGATCATCCTGCTCAGAAATGGCTGTGTCGGCAATAGCGTGGATGGGAGCCGACGGCCTCCGCGGCTCCACCCATACGACACGCACTCGACATACGAAACGCTGGCTCTCTCTGTGACCCCTCCATCCGACACCGCCGTCGCTCCGCCGCCGCCCACCGCCCCCATGCCCATCGTGGGGGAGCGCCCCGCCTGGCGGGACACCTTCTCCTCGCTCCGCGTCCCGAACTTCCGACTCTTCACCATCGGGCACATCGTCGCGACGACCGCGATCGGGATGCAGCGCATCGCGCAGGACTGGCTCGTCCTCGAGCTCTCCGGCAGCGTCGCCGCCGTGGGGATCACGGTCGCGATGCAGTTCGCGCCCATGCTCCTGTTCGGACTGCTCGGTGGCGTGATCGCGGACCGCTACTCCAAGCGCGTGCTGCTCATGATCACCCAGTCGCTCGCCGCCGTCCTCGCGGTCGCGCTGTCGATCCTGACGCTCAGCGGCGCGGTCGAGGTGTGGCACATCTACGTCATCGCCTTCATGCTCGGGCTCGTCACCGTCGTCGACAACCCCGCGAGACAGGTGTTCGTGAACGAGCTCGTCGGGCCGGCGAGGCTGCGGAACGCCATCAGCCTCAACTCCGCCGTCTTCCAACTCGGCCAGCTCGTCGGTCCGGCCGTCGGCGGTGTCCTCATCACCGCCGTCGGCTCCGGATGGTCCTTCGCGATCAACGCCCTCGCCTGCTCCGGCGTCGTACTCACCCTGGCGCTCATGCGTGTCTCGGAACTCGTCCCGACGCCGGTCGTCGCGAAGGCCAAGGGCCAGCTCAAGGAGGGGCTCGGCTACGCCATGCGGAAGCCGGCCATCCGGTGGACGGTCATCATGGTCGCGTTCATGTCGGTGTTCGCCTTCAACCTGCCGGTCCTGCTGGCCGCCTACGCCTCGGACGTCTTCGACATCGGCGCGAGCGGCTACGGGTTCCTCAACGCCCTCGTCGCCGTCGGAGCGCTCACCGGGGCGCTCGCGTCGACGAGGCGTGGGGGTGTGGACCTGCGCATCGTGATCGTCGCGGCGGCGGCGGTCGGCGTCCTGCAGGCGGCCGCCGGCGCGATGCCCGTGCTCCTCCCCTTCGCCCTCCTGCTCATCGCGGGCGGGGTCGCGAACCTCCTCTTCATCACGGCGGCGAACTCGCTCGTCCAGCTGTCGTCGAACATGGCGATCCGCGGCCGGGTGATGTCGCTGTACATCCTCGTGCTGCTCGGCGGGCAGTCGATCGGCGGTCCGCTCATGGGGTGGCTCGTCGAGGTCGCCGGGGCACACGTGGGCATGATCGTCTCGGGTGGGGTCCCGGCGCTCGCTGCAGCGTGCATCGGCGTGCGGTTCCTCCTCCTGCGGCGTCGGAAGCGTCGCGCGGCCGAGGAACGCCAGCGTCTCGCGGAGGCTGAGAAGAACCCCGGAAATCCGGGGTCCACAGCCGCGGATGTCCGATAGACTCGTCCGCACAATGGACGACCCTCCTTCAGACAGATCCCCCGGCCACCATCCCAGCCCCGTGCTGACCCGATCACGGGAGACGACCGCCCACCCGGGCGACGGAACCCCCACTCCGGCACACACCGCTCAGCACGGACGGGATCGTCATGTCTGAGTGGATCATGCTCGGCGTCGGCCTCATACTGACCATCGGGACGGGCTTCTTCGTCGCCTCCGAGTTCGCGCTCGTGAACCTCGACCGCGCCGATCTCGAGGCCCGCCGCGACCGTGGTGAGACCCGCCTGACGATGACGATCGCAGCGCTCAAGATCACCTCGACGCACCTTTCGAGCGCGCAGCTCGGGATCACCCTGACCACCCTCCTCACCGGTTACACCATGGAGCCGGCGCTGTCGTCGATGCTGGCCGGTCCGCTCGGCTCCATCGGGATCCCCGAGGGCGTCGTCGCCGTCGTGGCGACGATCGTCGCGATCACCCTCGCCACGCTGCTCAGCATGATCATCGGCGAGCTCGTCCCGAAGAACTTCGCGCTCGCGCTGCCCCGACAGACGGCCAAGTTCGTCGTCCCGTTCCAGACGGCCTTCACCTGGGTGTTCAAGCCCGCCATCGTCGTCCTCAACGGCAGTGCCAACGGCTTGCTGCGGTCGATGGGCATCGAGCCCAAGGAGGAGCTGTCCGGAGCACGGACGGCCGAAGAGCTGTCGTCGCTCGTGCGTCGATCGGCGCTCGAGGGCACGCTCGAGGCCGACACTGCGACCCTGCTCAACCGCACCCTCCGCTTCTCGAGCCACGATGCGTCGGACGTCATGACGCCGCGGCCGCGCATCGCGTCGATCCAGCGTGGCGAACCCGCCCAGGCGGTGCTCGCCCTGGCGAGGTCGACCGGCCACTCGCGCTTCCCGGTCACCGATGCCGACGTCGACGACATCACCGGTGTCGTGCACGTGAAGCAGGCCATCGCGGTTCCGCGCGACCGCCGCGGCGAGGTGCCCGTCTCCGCTCTGCAGTCGCCGGCCCTGCGCGTCCCCGAGACGATGAAGCTGGACGTGCTGCTCTCGCAGCTGCGCGGACGCGGCTACCAGATGGCCGTCGTGGTGGACGAGTACGGCGGCACCGCCGGCGTGACCACCCTCGAGGACCTCGTCGAGGAACTCGTGGGCGAGGTCGCCGACGAGCACGACCGTTCGCGTGCCGGGGTGGTCCGCGGACGCGACTCCACGACCTTCCCGGGCAGCCTCCGTCCCGACGAGCTCCTCGAGCGCGCCGGCGTGCGCGTCCCCGAGGACGGTCCGTACGAGACGGTCGCGGGCTACGTCATGAGCGAGCTCGGACGGCTCGCGGTCTCGGGCGACGAGCTCGAGCTCGAGGACGGCACGCTCCGCGTCGAGCGACTCGACGGCCGACGGATCGATCGGATCCGATTCACCCCGAGACCCGTCGTGTCGGAGGACGGTGGTGACGTATGAGCGACTGGGCAGGAATCGCCTGGCTCGTGGTGCTGTTGCTCGCGAACGCCTTCTTCGTCGGTGCGGAGTTCGCGGTCATCTCCGCGCGACGGTCGCAGATCGAACCCCTCGCCGAACAGGGGAGCCGGAGCGCCAAGACCGCGCTGTGGGCCATGGAACACGCCACGCTCATGTTGGCGACCAGTCAGTTGGGCATCACCGTCTGCTCGCTGCTCATCCTGAACGTCTCCGAGCCGGCGATCCACCACCTGCTGGAGGTGCCGTTGGCGCTCACCGGCTGGCCCGAGGAGACCATCGGTACGGTGGCATTCATCATCGCGCTGCTGCTCGTCTCCTACCTCCACGTGGTCTTCGGCGAGATGGTCCCGAAGAACCTCTCCTTCTCGATCCCGGATCGCGCGGTCCTGCTGCTCGCTCCGCCGCTCGTCTTCGTGGCGCGCGTCTTCCGTCCGATCATCGTGTCCCTCAACGCGACCGCGAACGCCGTCCTCCGTCTGTTCCGGGTGGAGCCGAAGAACGAGGCCGCGAGTGCGTTCACGCTGGACGAGGTGGCGACCATCGTCGACCAGTCCACCCGCGAGGGTGTGCTCACCGACTCGACGGGTGCGCTCGTGGCGGCGTTCGAGTTCACCGAGAAGAAGGTCCACGACGTGGCCCTGCCGCTCGGGAGCCTCATCACGCTGACGGAGCAGGCCACCCCCTCCGACGTCGAGCGCGCCGTCGCGAAGTACGGCTACTCGCGGTACGTGATCGTCGACGACGAGTCGGTGCCGATCGGTTACCTCCATCTGAAGGACGTGCTGCGGTACGACGACCTCGACGGCAGTGGCGACGAGGAGCGCCCGGTGCCCGCGAAGCACATCAGGCAGTTGGTGTCGGTCTTCGAGGATTCGGACGTCGAAGACGCGCTGACCACGATGCGCCGCTCGGGGGCACACGTCGCCCGGGTGTTCGACGAAGCGGGCGCCACCACCGGGGTCCTCTTCCTCGAGGACATCATCGAGGAGCTCGTCGGAGAGGTCCAGGACGCCACCCGGCGTCGCTGATCGGAGGCCTGAGCGCTGACACGACGACGGCCCGCACGCGATCGCGTGCGGGCCGTCGTCGTGTCGGGGTCGCGGTCAGGCGCGCGGCTTGGCCCGCTCGTACTGGCCCGGCCAGGCCACCTCCACGCCGAGCTCGGTGGCGGCGCGCAACGCGAAGTGCGGATCACGGAGCGCCTCGCGGGCGACCATGACCGCCTCCGCCTGCCCGTCGGCGACGATGGCCGCGGCCTGCTGGGCGTCGGTGATGAGCCCGACGGCGCTCGTGTCGACACCCGTCGACCCGATGTGCGCGGCGAACGGGACCTGGTACCCGGGGGAGAGCGGGATGCGGACGCCGCCGACGGCTCCGCCGGTGGAGATGTCGAAGAAGTCGGCGCCGCGCTCGGCGCACCAGGCGGCGACGGTCGCGGTCTGGTGTTCGTCCCATCCGTCGTCCACCCAGTCCGTGGCCGAGAACCGGACGAACAACGGCAGACCGGCCGGGAGGACCTCGCGCACCGCCTCGACGACCCGCAGGAGGAGCTTGGCCCGGTTCTCGAGCGAGCCACCGTAGCCGTCCTCGCGGTGGTTGACGAGCGGGGAGAGGAACTGGTGCAGCAGGTAGCCGTGTGCGGCGTGCAGTTCGATCACCTGGAAGCCGGCGTCGACCGACCGGACGGCCGCCGCCCGGAAGTCGTCGACGACGCGGTCGATGCCCTCGTCGTCAAGGGCTACCGGGACCGCGTAGCCCGGGAAGGCCTCGGGCGACGGAGCGACGGTCGACCAGCCGCCGTCCTCGATCGGGACGCTGCCCTGGCCGTCGGTGCCCCAGGGGGCGAACGTCGACGCCTTCCGGCCGGCGTGCGCGAGCTGGATCCCGGGGACGGCACCCTGCTCGGTGATGAACGCGGTGATGCGTCGCCAGGCGTCGCGCTGTTCGTCGTTCCAGATGCCTGCGTCCTGGGGCGAGATCCGACCCTCGGGGCTGATCGCCGCCGCCTCGGAGATGACGAGGCCGAAGCCGCCCGCCGCGAACTGCCCGAGGTGCATGAGGTGCCAGTCGGTGGGGACCCCGTCCTGGGCGGCGACGCTGTACTGGCACATTGGGGCGATCCACAGGCGGTTGGGGATGGTGAGGTCGCGGATGGTGATCGGATCGAACAGCTGGGGCACGGAACTCCTCGGGTCTCGGGGCGACGGGCGCCGCCACCCGGGCCAACGTTCCGGAATGCGTTCGGATTCCCGTCTCCGGAATGACCGACGATCGACGGCTCAGAGCCGGACCGCCGCGACGACTGGCCTAGGGTGATGGCATGGCCGAACCGCGACTCTGGACCCCTGCCGACGCACGCGAGTGGATCGCCGTGCCCGACGCCGAATCGGACAAGTACTCCCGGGGTGTCCTCGGCGTCGTGACCGGGTCGGACCGCTACCCGGGTGCCGCCGTCATCGGTGTCGAAGCGGCGATCCGCACCGGGGTCGGCATGGTGCGCTATCTCGGTGCGGACCGACCGGCGAACCTCGTGCTGCAGCGCCGCCCCGAGATCGTGACGGCGGAGGGGCGCGTGCAGGCGTGGCTCATCGGCTCCGGCATGGACCCCGGCAAGCTGACCCGCGAGGAGAGCTCCCTGCTCGACGCCGCCCTGCACGGGGGCGAGCCGGTGGTCGCCGATGCCGGGTCGCTCCGTCGCGTCGCCGCGGGTGCCCACCAGCGGGCGTTCGGTGTCGACGAGTCGTGGCGCATCGTGGCCACACCTCACGTCGGTGAACTGGCGACCATGTTGAGCGGGCTGGGGAGCCCTGCCGAGGTCGAGGCCATCCGTGCCGACCCGGTGTCGTACGCGGCCGACGTCGCCGCCCGACTCGGCATCATCGTGGTGCTGAAGGGCGGCACGACCCACGTGGTCGCCCCGGACGGCGACGCCATCGCGGTCTCCGGCGGATCGCCCTGGCTCGCGACCGCCGGCACCGGCGACGCCCTGGCCGGGATCATCGGGGCGCTCGTCGCCACGAACGCCGAGCGCGTGCTCGCCGACCCCGGCTGCCTGGCGAGCGTCGCCGCGAGCGGGGTGCTCCTGCATGCGGCCGCCGGGGATGCCGCGGCAGCCGATGGCCCGCTGGCCGCGCTCGACGTGGCCGAAGCGGTGCGCGGTGTCGTCGGTGGTCTCCTGCGCTGAACGAGCGTTCATCGGTGGACGAAGGACAACTCCCAGAACGCTCATAGCTCGCCCATAGGGAAGCTCAGGACACTGGTGCCACCGCGGCAGAGACCTCGCCGCGGCGGCCGCCGCACCGCGGCCCACACATCGCCCGAGGAGATTGAACGATGCGCAACCCCACCACCACCCAGCCTCCCGTCCGCACGCCACGCCTGTCCGTTGCGGCGAAGAAGACGACCTTCGCGGCCCTGACCGGCCTCACGCTCGTCGGCAGCCTGGCCGGTTGCTCGGCCGCCGACGCCGGCAGCGCGACCACGACCACGTCGCCCGAGACGAAGAGCACGGCGGCGCCGGAAGCGACCACCTCGACCGACGCCGCGGCGGGCTCCGGTTCCACCGACTACCAGGACGGCTCCTACACCGCGGACGGCAGCTACCAGTCGCCGAACGGCACCGAGTCGATCACGGTGACCGTCACGCTCGCCGAGGACAAGGTCACGGCGGTCGACGTCGTCTCGCACGCCGAGAGCGCGAACAGCAAGCGCTACCAGGCGGAGTTCATCTCGGGGATCGCCGCCGAGGTGGTCGGCAAGGACATCGACAGCCTCAAGGTCTCCAAGGTCGCCGGTTCCTCGCTCACGAGCGGCGGCTTCAACGCGGCCATCGACACGATCAAGACCGAAGCGAAGGGCTGAGCCGCGGGGCCGGACCGACGATGAGCGAGACGACACTGCGCTTCGAGGCGATCGGCACCGGATGGGAGCTCGACACGGATCTCCCGCTCGAGCCCGAGACCGCTGAAGCCGTCGCCGCGTCCATCGACCGGTTCGACCGGACCTGGTCGAGGTTCCGGGACGACGCGTTCATCGCGCGGTTCGCCGCCGGCCCGGTCTCGACCGCCTTCCCCGATGACGCGCGCGAGGATGCGGTCGCACTGTTCGACGCGTACCGGCGTCTGCACGATGCCACCGCCGGAGCCGTGACGCCGTTCATCGGCACCTCCCTCGAGCGGCTCGGCTACGACGCCTCCTACTCGCTCGTCCCCCAGGGCCCGGCGGTCGCCGCCCCGCACTGGGACGACGTGGCCCGGTGGGACGGCGAGGTGCTCGAGACGAGCCTCCCGCTCGTGATCGACATCGGTGCGGCCGGCAAGGGGCGGCTCGTCGACCTCGTCGCGGACCTCCTCCGCAGCCACGGCCACGAGTCCTTCACGGTCGACGCTTCGGGCGACCTGCGTCACGAGCACGGGTCCCGCGCGGCGGACCCGCTCCGCATCGCGCTCGAGCATCCGTACGATCCCAGCAAGGCCATCGGGGTCGCGACGATCGACGACGGCGCCCTGTGCGCCTCCGCCACCAATCGTCGTGCCTGGGGCGACGGCCTCCACCATGTCATCGACGGCCGGACCGGCGAACCGACGCGGACCGTCGCGGCGACCTGGGTCACCGCCCCGGACGCGATGGTCGCCGACGGACTGGCCACTGCGCTGTTCTTCACCGACCACGAGACGCTCGCGGAGGCGTTCACCTTCGAGAGCGTCCGCATGTTCACGACCGGTCTCGCCGATCGGTCCGTCGGGTTCCCCGGCGAACTCTTCACCTGAGTCACGCGCCACAGGGCCTGAGCCCGGGCGGCACCATCTCCCAGAAAGCAGACCGCACATGAACGGCCGCACCGGCTCCTTCTTCGGCACCGTCCTCGGGCGGGTCACCATGTACCGCCTCGTGACGCTGTCACTCGGCACCCTCGCGATCTACGCCTTCGTGCTGTCGCTGTTCGGGCAGGTGTTCTACAAGCCGCTCGAGCTCCTCGCCACCCTGGCAACGCTGCTCGCCGTCGGCTACCTGACGAACCGCCTGTTCGGTGCGCTGTTCCAGGTGCAGCCGCACAGCGAGTCGTCCGTCATCACCTCCCTCCTGCTGTTCTTCATCCTGTGGCCGACGAGCGAGCCCACCGCGCTGGCCTGGATCGCCCTCGCCGCGACGGTCGCATCGACATCGAAGTACCTGCTCGCGATCCGGGGTCGACACGTCCTCAATCCGGCGGCCATCGCCGCACTCGTGATGAGCGTGCTGGCGAGCTACGTCACCCTCCCCGGCGTGTCACCGTCGGTGTGGTGGGTCGCCAACCCGTGGCTGCTGCCCGGTGTCGTCATCCTCGGCGGCCTCGTCCTCATCCGGACGAAGCGACTCACGATGGCACTCGTCTTCATCGTGCTCTCCTGGGCACTCGTCACCGTCCGGCTCGTCACCGGTGGTCAAGAGCTGGGGCCGGCACTGCTGGCTCCGCTCACGTCGTACCCGATCCTCTTCCTCGCGGCGTTCATGCTCACCGAGCCGCTCACGCTTCCACCGCGGCGCTGGCAGCAGCTCGCCGAGGCGGCGATCGTCGCGGTGCTGTTCTCCATCCCGTTCACGCTCGGCCAGGTGGCGTCGACCCCCGAGCTCGCGCTCATCGTGGGCAACGTGCTGGCCTTCGCCGTCGCCCGTCGTCGGGGGATGCGACTGACGCTCGAAGGAACCCGCGCCCTCACCCCGACGGCGGTCGAGTACCGGTTCAGCTCGAAGCGGTCGATCCCGTTCGCGGCCGGCCAGTACCTCGAGCTGTCGTTGCCGCACCGCGGGGTCGACGTCCGCGGCTCGAGGCGCGTCTTCAGCATCTCTTCGCCACCCGACGACGACCGTACGATCCGCGTGGCGATGCGTGTGCCCGAGCGGGCCAGTAGCTTCAAGCGGGCGCTGAACGCGCTGCCGGTCGGCGCGAGCCTCTCGGCGACCGGCGTGTGGGGCGACTTCGTCCTGCCGAAGGACGCGAGCAAGCCCATCCTGCTCATCGCCGCCGGGATCGGGATCACCCCGTTCGTCAGCCAGCTCTCCCGGCTGCACCTCCGTGCCGACAAGCGCGACGTCGCCCTCGTCTACGTCGTGTCCGACCCGCAGGAGCTCGCCTACGCGGCCGAGCTCGAGACCTGGGGGACACCTGTGCTCGTCGTGGGACCGACGGACGACGTCCGGCTGCCGGACGGCTGGCGTGGCCTCGGATCCGGGCGCCTCGACCACGAGCGCCTCGCCGAGGCCGTCCCCGACCTGGCCGAGCGGGAGGTCTTCATCTCCGGTCCGCCCGCGATGATCGAGGCCCTGAAGCCCGCCCTGCGTGGGATCGGCGTCGGACACGTCCGCACCGACGCCTTCAGCGGGTACTGATCAGCAGGCTCGTGGACCCGCCCCGCTCGGGCGTCGAGCGAGTGGCGGACCGGTTCCTCCGGCGGCACGAGCCTAGGATGGTCAACGTGATGCGGCGTTGGCTCCTCTGGTGCGGGTTCGGCCTCGTGCACCTCTTCGTCGGGTGGCTGTGCCTCGTGGCGGAGGGCCTCCCGCTCGGCGACGTCGTCCTCGTGTACCGGCCGTGGGTCGAACAGGCGACGTCCGGCGGCCCGATCCCCGCCATCGACGAACCCTGGGTCTATCCGATCCTCGCGATCGTCCCGATGCTGATCCCCCTGCTGCTCGGCAGCGCCGGGTACGGTGTCGGCTGGCTCCTGCTGGTGACCGCGATGAACGCCGGCGCCTTCGCGGTCCTCCTCGGCAACGGCCACTCGCGCCCGCGGCTGATCGCGGCATGGTGGTGGCTCGCGTTCCTCCTCCTGCTCGGACCGATCGCGCTCGCGCGGATCGACTCCGTGACCGTCCCCATCGCGATCGTCGGGCTCCTCTGGGTCGCCGGCCGCCCGCGGGTCGCCGCCGTCCTCCTGACGCTCGCCGCCTGGATGAAGATCTGGCCGGCTGCGCTGATCGGCGCGATCGTCCTGGCGCACCGCCATCGCGGACAGGTCCTGGTCGCAGCGGCGGCGACGTCGCTCGTGGTCCTCGGGGTCGGTCTCGTGCTCGGCGGTGCGAACGCGGTCAGCTTCGTGACGGAGCAGACCGGACGTGGTCTCCAGATCGAGTCGCCCATCGGCAACGCCTACCTGTGGCTCGCCGTCCTGGGTGTCCCGCAGAGCTTCGTCTACTACGACCGAGACATCCTGACCTTCCAGGTCACCGGCCCGGGTGTCGACACGGCGATCGCCGTCATGACGCCGCTGCTCGGCCTCGCCGTCGCCGGCGCGGTGCTCCTCGGGGTGCTCGCGGTGCGGTCCGGACGCCCGCTCGTGCAGGTGCTCGCGCCGTTGTCGCTCCTGTTCGTCCTCACGCTCATCATCTTCAACAAGGTCGGGTCGCCGCAGTTCGCGATGTGGTTGGCGGCACCGGTGATCCTCGGGATCGTGCTGCAGCGTCGGCGCTTCGTCGCGCCGGCCGTGCTCGCACTGGTGATCGCCGCACTCACGCAGCTCGTCTACCCCTACCTGTACCTGTGGTTGCTCAACGTCGACCCGGTGCTCGTGACGGTGCTGACGGTCCGCAACCTCGCCTACCTGGTCCTCGCCGGTTGGGCCGTGCATGCGTTGTTCTCGCCGCACCACCACGACGAAGACGTCTCCTCGGTATCCATCCCCGTCCCCGCTCGAACCCACAAGGAGTGACCATGCTCGTCGCGTTCTCCGTCGCACCCAGCGGCACCGGCAACTCGGACGGTTCCGTCCACGACGCGGTCGCTGCGGCCGTGCGGATCGTCCGCGAGTCCGGCCTGCCCAACCGGACCGACTCCATGTTCACGACCATCGAGGGGGAGTGGGACGAGGTGTTCGCGGTCATCAAGGACGCCACCGAGGCGGTCGGCGCCTTTGGCAGCCGGGTCTCGCTCGTCCTGAAGGCCGACATCCGTCCCGGCTACACGGGTGAGCTGACCGCCAAGCTCGACCGCCTCGACGCCGCGCTCGAGAACGACGGCTGAGCCCACCGCGGAACGGTCGTCCGGTTTCGCCGTTCGGGGGACTCGAATCGATTCGAGGATTCCCGTACACTCGATCCATGCCCACCATCCTGGACGGGTCGACGCAGCTGTCGCCGACCCGTGTTCGTCTTGCCATCCTCGCGCTCGCCGTCGGGGCCTTCGGCATCGGCACGACCGAGTTCGTGGCGATGGGTCTGCTGCCGAACATCGCGACCGACCTCCTGCCCGAGCTGGCCGCTCGCAGCCAGGAGCAGGCGAACGCGCAGGCCGCCTGGTTGATCACGGCGTACGCGCTCGGCGTCGTCGTCGGTGCGCCGACGATCGCCGCACTCGTCGCGCGATACCGGCGCAAGACCGTCCTGCTCTGGCTGGGCGTCGCGTTCACCGTCGGCACGCTCGCGTCCGCGGTCCTGCCGAGCTTCGGTCTCGTCCTCCTCGCACGGTTCGTCGCGGCCCTGCCGCACGGCGCCTACTTCGGCATGGCCGCCCTCGTCGCCGCGAGTCTCATGGGGCCGGGGAAGCGCGGCAAGGGCGTCGCGCTCGTCATGACCGGGCTGACGATCGCGAACGTCGTGGGCGTGCCGTTCGCGACCTGGGTGGGCCAGGAGTTCGGGTGGCGCTCCGCCTACCTCATCGTCACCGGCATCTTCGCGCTCGCGACCGTGACCATCTGGTTCGCCGTGCCGGTGCAGGCGGGCAACCCGCAGCAGACGATGCGTCGGGAGCTCCGTGTCTTCCGACGCGGCCAGGTGTGGTTCGTGCTCGGGTTCGGGTCCATCGGGTTCGGTGGGCTCTTCGCCGTCTACAGCTATCTCGCGCCCCTCGTGACCGAGGTCGCGGGGGAGTCGGCGACGCTCGTCCCCTGGGCGCTCGCGACCATGGGGGTCGGTATGACGATCGGCAACCTGGTCGGCGGGCATCTCGCGGACCGCGGGGTGAAACGGGCCCTGATCGTCTTCTTCGCGCTCATGATCGTGGTCCTGACCGCCCTGGCACTCACCGCGACGTGGACCCCGACCATGTTCCTCTTCGTCTTCGCGGTCGGCTTCGCGTCGCAGGGCCTCGGTCCGGCCATCCAGACGAGGCTCATGGACGTCGCCGGCGACAGTCAGTCGCTCGCCGCCGCGCTCAACCACTCGGCGCTCAACATCGGCAACGCGCTCGGCGCCTTCCTCGGCGGTGTGGTCATCGCCGGTGGCCTCGGCTACCTCGCCCCGGTCTGGACCGGTGTGGGGCTGACCGTGATCGGCCTCGGAATCGTCATCACGAGCTTCACCGTCGAACGTCGGCAGCTCCGGCGCGAACTCCTGCGGGCGAACGACGCCGAAGATCGTAGGATCGCGGACCGCAACCCGCCGACGGCGCCGATCCCCGTCTGACCGACACCCGCCGCCCTTGCTCCGTGGCGAGGTGTGGCGCCAGCGCGGTGCGATCGCGTGAGCGCGTCCCGCACGCGTGAGCGCGGGTCTCTGGAGACCCGCGCTCACCTCTCCGGGTAGCGCTCACGCCGGACAGCGCGGTCTCGCGTCAGCGCACCGCGCTGGCGCCGATACCCGCGCGCTCGCGTCGGCGCACCGCGCTGCTAGTCGACGATGATGCCGTCGAGGATCGCCCGCTTGCGCAGGGCGACCTTCGTGCCGACGTCGATGCCGGCGTTGCGGTACTTCTCGCGGATGCGCTTGAGGTAGCTCTTCGCGGTCTCGTCGGAGATGCCGAGACTCTCGGCGACCATCTTCACCGGCTCACCCGCGGCGTACAGCGCCATGACACGACGCTCCTGCGCGCTGAGGCGGGGGCCGGTGCCCGAGGCGCCGCTCGCGAGGGCGAGATCGAGCTCGGGGGAGATGTAGGACTCACCGCGTGACGCCGCACGGAGGGCGTGCACGATGGTCTCGGCGTCCTCGCTCTTCGCGAGGTAGCCCAGGGCGCCGGCGGCCAAGGCCTCGCGGACGACCGCCGGGTCGCTGTAGGTGCTCATGAGCACGGTCGTGACGCCGGTGGTCTTCAGCGTCGCGAGCTTCACGGCGACCGGGACGTTGTCCTTGAGATCGACGTCGAGCAGCAGGACGTCGACGGGGAAGGCGGGGTGCGTGAGCAGCTCCGGCCAGGACGGGGTGACGACGACGAGTTCGATGTCGTCGGCGACGCTCCTGATCCACTCGGTGAGCGCACCGAGCAGCATCCGGTGGTCATCGACGATGCCGACCCTGATGCGAGACTCCTGTGAGGTCATTGACGTTCCCCTTTCCGCTGGCCCGCAGCAGGATTGTCGACGGTGCTGTCGATCTCGATCCTGATCCGGGATTTCTGGTACGTGTCCGTAGAGCTGCCCACTCGTCCGAGCGCTTCCCACACCGCGGGATCCACCTTGGCGCGTTGCACTCCGACCGCTTCGAGGACGATCGGGATGACGAGCGCACCAGATCGGCCCGGTCGTTCGGAGCGGTCGACCGGTCCGAGCGTCAGCACAGCTCTGGCACTCTGCGCATCTGCTTCCCCGAGGAGCAACCATACTGCAGAGAGCAGTCCATCCCGCTGATCCGTTGCGAGATACGTCGCGAGTCGCTCGGGGTCGCGCAGGGTCGCGCGGTCCGACAACACGGACGACTCCTGGAACGCGTGCTCGAGCCAGGACTCCTTGCCCTCGGACATGAGATGACGCCGGAGCTCGGTCGCGAGGCGGGAGGCGCGCGCCGCGAGCTCGGGGCTGAGCGGGAGGTCGACCGAGCCGTCGGCGACACCGACGAACAGCTCCTCCGCTTCGAGGTCGAGGGTGACGAGTTCCTCCGAGTCGAAGAACCCGAGTGCGTCTCGGACGCTCGCGACGGTGGAGGCGACCATGACCCGGTCGAGTTCGAGACGGACGATCCGCCGGTACTGGGAGACGATCGCGCAGGCGATGAGTGGCGGGACGACGGCGACCGCGGCGAAGAGCAGCTCCGCCCCGAGGGTCGGGCTCTGGGTCCGCGTGACGGTCAGGATCGACCCCACCAGCATCAGCCCCAGCACGACCGTCGCGGCGGCGGTGTCGCGGACCGGCCGAAGGGTGACGACCGCGAGCAGGACGCCGCCGACCGCCGCGGCCGCCGTCGGATAGACGCCGACGGCGTCGCGACTCCAGACGCTCGCCAGGTCGAGCGCTGCGACCACCACCAGCTGGATCAGCAGTGCGACGAACAGTCGATCCGAGAGGTGGAACGCGGAACGGCGGAGCAGGAGGAAGGTCGACGCGATCGCCGCGGTGAGCAGCAGCCAGGCGACGACGCTGAGCAGCGGCCGCGGGTAGTGGTGGACCGACCCGACGAAGCGGATCGCGGCGTAGACGACGAGGATGACGCCGGAGACCGAGAGGCCGATGCCGAGCTGTGTCGTTCCGAGTGAGGAGCGCTGCCGGTCGATGGTGCGCCGATGACGGTAGCGCCGGGTCGGTCCGGTGGTCTCCTCGAGGGCGTCGACACTCATGCCTGCGGGACCTCCAGGATGACGGTCGTCCCGGCCCCGGGCGCGGAGAAGACACGCGCCTGTCCGCCGACCTCCTGGATGCGCGCGACGACCGATTCCGCGACGCCGAGGTGACCGTCCGGCACGGCCGACGGATCGAACCCGGTGCCGGTGTCGGTGATGAGGAGTCGGGCCGTCAGCTCGTCGATCGAGACCGTGACGTCGGCCGAATCCACTCCGGAATGGCGCCGGACGTTCTCCAGGCACTCCCCGAGTGCGAGGAGGAACGCCTCGCGCACGCGTGGGTCGAGGTTCGCCTGTCCACCGCCGTAGACGTTGACCGTGAGGCCGAGGCCGGCGAACCGGTCCGTCGCGGCCTCGATACCTTCGTCGAGGGTGAAGTCGGCACCGCGCTGCAGGATGTACGAGCCGGAGGAGACGGGGCTCAGCTCCTCGCCGAGGCGGAGGCTGCGGAGCAGGTGCGCGTCGTTCCCGGCCTGCGAGCGGAGGGCGGCGGCATCGACGCCTCGTCCGGAGTGGGCGAGCATGGTGAGGGTCGCGAGCGCGGTGTCGTGCAGGAGTCGTGCGTCCTGTCGCCGTTGCGACTCGGCCTGACTCGCGAGCCGCTCCGCGTTGTAGGCGCTGCCGATGGTGTCGACCCGACGGATGAGTCGGGGGATGCTCGTGTCGAGCCACCCGCCGAAGGCGCCGATCGCGACCCACACGACCGCGGTCAGGCCGATGGTCGGGATCGTGAGCGCGGTGGGCCCGGTGACGACGATGATCGTGACCGCCGTCACGACGAACGCGGTCAGGAGCAGCGGCCAGGTGCGCCGGAGCGGCACGAGTCTGGCCGCGACAGCGCCCAGGCCGAGGGAGGTGATCGCGGCGATCGCGCTCGCGGAGCCGACTTGGCCGGTCTTCCCGTCCGACAGGCCGATGACGACGACGACCCCGACACCGACCAGGAACACCAGGACCAGCCAGCGACGGCCGTCGTACTGCTCCGCGGCCACGTGCGTGAGCGCGAGGGCGGCGACGAGGATGAGGAGGACGGTGTACCGACCTCCCGAGACGACGCCCGGGACGCTGAGGATCATCGCGGCCGTGACGCAACCCGCGAGCCCGAAGAGACGCGTCGTGCGCAGCAGCAGACGTCGCTGGGTCCTCGCCACCCGATCCATGCTCACGCTCCTCTGAGGAGTCACCTTATCGGGTGACACGACCGCCACGGAACGGGTGTCGGTCAGACGGGGCGTGGCCGTCAGACGGCGAGGAGCCGCCCGAGATGCGGCGCGACCAACGCGTTCTCGATGAGGAAGCCGTCGTGTCCGAAGTCGGACCGGAGGACCGACGGTCGGGTGCCGTCGAGGTTGCCGGGGAGATGGAGCGCGATCTCCTCCTGCCCACTGACCGGGAAGAGCCGGTCGCTGTCGATCCCGAGCACGAGCGACGGACCGGCGTAGGCCCGCAGCGCCGCCCCGACGCCGCCACGATCGCGTCCGACGTCGTGCGAGTTCATCGCCTCGACGAGGGTCACGTAGCTCCCGGCGTCGAAGCGTCGGGTGAACTTGTTGCCGTGGAAGTCGAGGTAGGACTCGACGGCGAAGCGTCCACCATGACCGAGCGGGCTCACGCTCGACTGCCAGCTGCGCTCGAAGCGGGCGTTCAGCTCACCCGGACTGCGGTAGTTGAGCAGGGCCATCCGGCGGGCGAGCGCGAGGCCGCGATGCGGGCCCTCACCGTCCGGGGCGTCGTAGTAGTCGCCGCCCTGGAAGTGCGGGTCCGTGCGGACCGCTTCGAGCTGCACGAAGTTCAGGGAGATCTGGTCGGCCGTCGTGACCGGGGGCGCGGCGATCACGGCCAGTCGGTCGACGAGCTCAGGGTGGGTGGCGGCCCACTCGAGTGCGTGCATGCCGCCCATCGACCCGCCGATCACCGCGGCCCAGCGGTCGAGTCCGAGGTGTCCGAGCAGTCGGTGCTGGGCCTCGACCTGGTCGCGGATCGAGGTGTACGGGAACCGCGAACCCCACTCGACGCCGTCGGGCGCGAAGGAGGAGGGGCCGGTGCTGCCCTGGCAGCCGCCGATCATGTTCGGCGCGACGACGAACCAGCGTTCCGTGTCGACGGCGAGTCCCGGACCGACGATGCCGGCCCACCAACCGGCGGTCGCATGCCCGTTGCCGGCGCCTCCGAGGACGTGGCTGTCTCCGGTGAGCGCATGGAGGATGAGGACCGCGTTGCCGCCGTCGTCGTCGAGGGTGCCCCAGGTCTCGTAGGCGAGCCTGGCGTGCGGGATGCTCCCGCCGTGCTCGAAGTCGAGGCGACCGAGCGGGGCGAAGAGCCGGTCGCCCGGCCGGTCGCCGTCGCGCCAGGCGCCGCTCGAGGGCGGGTTCGCGAGCAGGGCGCCGACCTCGGCTTCGGTCACGAAGCGGGAGGGCACGCTGTCTTCCGGGGTCTGCCAGTCCATAGGTCTCCATTGTGGCGTGCCCGCGGGCGTCGACCGGCCGTGTTACGTCACCCGATCGGTCATGGTCGGCGCGGTGCGCTGACCTGAGTGCGCTCCCGTCGGCCTCGGCGCGCCGGAACGGGCTCGGGTGACGGGGAACCGGCCCGAGCGACGCGGAACCGGCCCGAGTGCGCAACGAACGACGCGAGCGCGGGTCTCTGGAGACCCGCGCTCGCGGTTGTGGGGTGCGCTCGCGTCAGCGCACCGCGCTGGCGCAACCCGGGAGGGGGACGCGGTGGGACGGACTCAGACCCGGGCGGCCTCGACGACCTGCTTCGCGGCGGTCAGACCGGCCTGGAGGTCGGCCGTGATGTCGTCGATGTTCTCGAGCCCCACCGAGAGCCGCACGAGCCCTGGCGTGACGCCGGCCGTGAGCTGCTGCTCCGGGGTGAGCTGCGAGTGCGTCGTCGACGCCGGGTGGATGACGAGGGAACGGACGTCGCCGATGTTCGCGAGGTGCGAGAACAACTGCAGCGAGTTCACGAAGGCGCGGCCGGCGTCGACCCCGCCCTTCAGCTCGAAGGACAGGACCGCTCCGACACCCTTCGGGGCGTACTGGTTGGCTGCCGCGTACCAGGGGCTCGACGGCAGACCCGAGTAGTTGACGCTCGCGATGTCGGGGTGGGCGTCGAGCCACTCCGCGACCTGTTGGGCGTTCTGCACATGGCGCTCGATGCGGAGGCTGAGCGTCTCGATGCCCTGGATGAGCTGCCAGGCGCTCGCCGGGGCGATGGCCGCACCCAGGTCGCGCAGGAGCTGCACGCGCGCCTTGATGATGTAGGCGAGCGCGTCACCCACCGCGTCGGTGTAGACCGCCCCGTGGTACGAGGGGTCCGGCGTCGTGAGGCCCGGGAACTTGTCCGCGTGCCCGGTCCAGGAGAAGGTGCCGCCGTCGACGATGACCCCGCCGATGACCGTGCCGTGACCGCCGAGGAACTTCGTCGCCGAGTGGACGATGATGTCCGCTCCGTGCTCGAAGGGACGGATGAGGTACGGCGTGGCGATCGTGTTGTCGACGATGAGCGGGACGCCGGCCTCGTGCGCGACGTCGGCGACGAGGCGGATGTCGAGGATGTTGATCTTCGGGTTGCCGATGGTCTCCGCGAAGAACAGCTTCGTGTTCGGGCGCACCGCACGCCGCCACTCCTCGGCGTCGTCCTGGTTCTCCACGAAGGTGGTCTCGATGCCGAGCTTCGCGAGGGTGTACTTGAACAGGTTGTACGTGCCGCCGTAGATCGACGAGGACGACACGATGTGGTCGCCCGCCTGCGCGATGTTGAGGACCGCCGAGGCCTCCGCCGCCTGCCCGGAGGCGAGGAGGAGGGCGCCACTACCACCCTCGAGCGCGGTCAGGCGCTCCTCGACGACGGCCTGCGTCGGGTTCTGGATGCGGGTGTAGATGTTGCCGAACTCCGCGAGCGCGAAGAGGTTCTTCGCGTGGTCGGCGTTGTCGAACACGTAGCTCGTCGTCTGGTAGATCGGCGTGGCCCGAGCCTTCGTGACCGGGTCTGGTGCGGCTCCGGAGTGGATCTGCTTCGTCTCGAACTTCCAGTCGTTCGTGGCATCGCTCATGGTGGATGGTCCCCTCTGCTCGGGTGGTCGGTGCTGCTCGGGTGATGGGTGCCGCCGGTGAGGCCGCTCGGTCCGACAGCGATGTCGCCGGGCGTGGCTCCGGGTGGTGCTCCGTCGTGACCCCGAGGCTACCGGCCCCACCTGCACGCGCCAACCACGCGGAAACACGGCGTAACGCCTCCGCTCGGTGGCTACCCTGGAGGCATGACGACGAGACGTGTGGTGGTGACCGGTGCGAGTTCAGGGATCGGGGAGGCGACCGCGAGGCGATTCGCCGCCGACGGCTGGGACGTCGTGGCGGTGGCCCGCCGTGCGGAACGGCTCGAGGCTCTTGTCGCGGACATCGGCGGCACGGCGATCGTCGCCGATCTGACCGTGCAGGCGGACGTCGACGCGCTCGCCGCCCGGGTAGCGGAGCTCGGCGGAGCCCAGGCGCTCGTCAACAACGCGGGTGGTGCCTTCGGCCTCGCGTCCGTCGAGGAGGGCGACGTCGAGGACTGGCGCCGCATGTTCGACATCAACGTCCTCGGCACGAAGCGCGTGGTCCAGGCACTCCTGCCGATCCTCCGTCGGAGCATCCCGGAGGGTGGTGCCGCCACCATCGTCGGTGTCACCTCGATCGCGGGCCACGTCGCCTACGTGGGCGGCGGCGGGTACAACGCGGCGAAGTTCGCCGAGCGCGCCCTGTTCGAAGTGCTGCGGCTCGAACTCAACGGCGAACCGATCCGGGTGATCGAGGTGGCGCCGGGCATGGTCCACACGGAGGAGTTCTCCCTCGTGCGCTTCGGTGGCGACCAGGACCGCGCCGACGCCGTCTACGAGGACGTGCCGGATCCGCTCTCAGCCGACGACGTCGCCGAGGCCATCGTCCACGCGACCTCCCTGCCGCCGCACGTCAACCTCGACCTCATCACGATCAAGCCCGTCGCCCAGGCCGCCCCGTACCGCCTGGCGAAGGGGCCGTTGCGCGTCGCGGAGTAGCCCTTCGACAGGCTCAGGGACCGGTTGGGGCTCAGGGACCGGGCGGGAGCTCAGGGACCGGGCGGGAGCTCAGGGACCGGTTGGGAGGTCAGTGACCGGTCGGGTGCTCAGGAGCTGGATCGATGCGTGGCTCGAGTTCCGCGTCGACCGGGGCCGCGTCCGCGAACGCGAGTTTCGGGACGAAGCAGAGCAGGACGGCGGCGACGAGCGCGCCCGCCCCGCAGATCGCCCAGACCGTGAGGTAGCCGGACAGGCTCGACGCCCCGGCCGTGACGGCCTGTGCGGCGCCGGCGAACAACACCACGCCGAAGACGGCCGAGGCGAACGAGCCACCGATCGTCTTCGTCGTGTTGGTCAGCGCCGACGCGACACCCGTCTGCCCGCGAGGTGCGGCGGCCGCGGCCGCAGCCGGCATGGCTCCGACGAGGGCACCGGAGCCGAGCCCCGCGATCGCCATGTTCAGGAAGACCTGCCACGTCTCGAGGTGGAACGGGAGGAACAGCAGGTACCCGACCGCGACGAATGCCGCGGCGATGATGAGCGCGATCCGGGGCGTCGCCCAGCGCGACACGAGTGGGAACAGGAGCGCACCGACGATCATCGAGATCAGGTAGGCGCCGATGAGTGTGGAGATGTCGCCGGCGTCGAGCCCGAGTCCGTATCCGTTCTCCCGGGGTGTCCCCGCATAGGTGCTGAGCGGGGCCTGCGCGCCGAGCAGGCTGATCCCGATGAGCCCGGCGGTCAGTTGCACCGGCCACATGTTGGGTTGCCGGAGCACGCGGAGGTCGATCGCCGGGTCGGGCTGCCGCAGTTCATGTCGCCCGAACGGCAGGAACGCGAGCACGCCGATCGCGATGAGCCCCCACACCCACCACGTCTGCGGACCGTTGAGTCGCAGGAAGGTGAGCCCCGAGGTGATGAGGAGGAGCGCGAGGCTGAGGAGCACGAAGCCCGCGAGGTCCAGGGTCCTGCCCGGGAGGGGTTCGGACTCCGGGACGCCGAAGAGGATGGCGAAGAACACGAGGGTCACCGCGACGGCCGGCAGCATCATCGTGAGCGGGATGTCGCCGCCGAGGGCGGTGAGGATGCGTCCACTCGACAGCGCACCGATGATGGCCCCGGCCTCGAGCGCCACGACGAGGAGGCCGGCGGCCCGGCGGGTCTGCGAGGCCCCGGTGCCGGAGCGACGACCCCGCTCGAAGATGAGCGCGATCTCTAGTGGCAGCCACACGACGTAGAAGCCCTGCAGCGCCCAGGCCGCGAGGAACGACCAGAAGTCCCCGGCGACGACGAGCCACCAGCTGGCACCGGCCGTCAACACGGTGGAGACGAGGAGGACCCGCTTGTGGCCGAACATGTCGCCGAGCTTCGCGAGGATGGGGACGACGAGCGCCGACAACAGCAGCTGCGCGGCCTCGAACCAGTTGAAGTCCGCGTCGTGGATGCCCAGGTGCTCGACGAGGTCGGGGATGAGCGGGACGTAGTAGCCCTGCAGGACACCGCTCGTGATCTCGACGAGGAACAACCAGCCGATGAGTCCTGCGGTGACGCCCGCTGCCGACCCACGGATCGACGTCCGCCATCCGGTCGCCGAGGCTCCGCCGGTCGTCGTGCTGTCTCGCGCCATGGGGGGATGGTACAGGCGGCCCGGCCGGCAGGATAGCGTTGGAGGATGTCGACCGAGAACCCCAGCGCAGCGTCCCCGGAGCGAGAGGTCCTCGACTGGCCCACGTTCGGTGACGCGGCCCGCGAACTGTCCAGTGCGATCGTCGCGAGCGGGTTCCGGCCCGACTCCGTCGTCGCGATCGCGCGCGGCGGGCTCCTGCTCGCCGGTGCCATCGCCTACGCCCTCGACGTGAAGGCGTGCGGCGCGCTGAACGTCGAGTTCTACACCGGGGTCGACGCGCGTCTCCCCGAGCCCGTCGTGCTCCCGCCGCTGCTCGACGTGGCCGGGTTGCCGGGGAGCCGGGTGCTGCTCGTCGACGACGTGTCCGACTCGGGTCGCACGCTCGCGATGGTGCTGGAACTCATGCAGGCGAGCGGTGCGGAGGTCCGCACGGTGACGCTGTACGAGAAGCCGCAGACGGTGCTCCGGCCCGACTACGTGTGGAAGCGCGTCGACCGCTGGATCTCCTTCCCCTGGTCGACGCTGCCGACGATCACGGCCTGATCGTCCCCGCCTGATCCGGGGTGCCGGGTAGGGTCTCAGGGTGAGTGTTTTCCTCCTCGGCGGTCCGGCCGCCCCAGAGACCGAGTCGACCGTCTACGCAGCGTTCATCGCCGAGGCGGCCGCGCTCGCGGTCGTCGCCGGTCGGTTGGCCCCGCGCATCGCGATCGTCGTCGTGCACGACGGCGACGGGCTTGAGCAGTCCGCCGCCCTGGAACGTGCCGTCGCACGCTCCGGTGAGATCGAGGCGATCCGCGTGGTCGTCCGCGAGGGTGGCGTGGTCGCGCAGGCGCAGCTCGCCGAGGTCGACGGGATCGTCGTCGGCGGTGGGCTGCCCTCGGCCTACGCGGAGGCGGTCGCGCCGGTCGCCACCGACATCCGACGCCTCGTCGCGTCCGGTCTGCCCTACCTCGGCATCTCGGCCGGCGCGATGATCGCCGCCGAGCACGCGATCATCGGCGGATGGCGTGTCGGCGAGGTCCCCGTGAGCCCCGAGGCGGCGTCCGAGGAACTCGACGAGGTCACGATCGGCGACGGTCTCGGGCTCGTCGACATCGCGGTGGAGGCGCATGCCGCACAGTGGGGCACCCTGGGGCGGCTCGTCGCCGCGACGGAGGCCGGGGTCGTCGACGGCGGGGTCGCGATCGACGAGAACACGGCGCTCGTCGTCGGGCAGGGGGCGCTCTCGGTCCTCGGTGGCGGCAGCGTCTGGCAGGTCTTCACCGCCGAGCACGGGGTCGTCGTCCGCACGATCGGTGCCGAGCAGCCGCAGCAGCAGTAGTCCATGACGGACGGGATCCTCGGCGGCAGCCCGGCACAGCTCGCCGCGGCGGGGTCGATGGACGCGGGCTGGGCTGACGCGCTCGCGCCCGTCGCCGACCGACTCGCGACGATCGACCACTGGCTCGCGGCGCAATCGGCGGCCGGTGCCCGATGGTTGCCGGAACCCGAGCTCGTCCTGCGGGCCTTCCGCACGCCGTTCAGCGCGGTCCGGGTCCTCATCGTCGGGCAGGATCCGTACCCGACGCCGGGTCATCCGATCGGCCTGTCGTTCGCCGCCGACCGGGACGTGCGCCCGCTGCCGCGCAGCCTCGCGAACATCCATCGGGAACTCCGCGAGGACCTCGGTGTCCCGACGCCGGAACACGGCGATCTCAGTCCGTGGACCCGACAGGGCGTGCTCCTCCTCAACCGCGTCCTCACGGTCGAGGCGGGTTCCGCCGGGTCGCACCGCCGACACGGCTGGGAGGCGGTCACGGAACAGGCGATCCGCGCGCTCGCCGCACGCCCCGCACCGCTCGTGTCGATCCTCTGGGGCAAGGACGCCGAACGACTGGCACCGCTGCTCGAATCATCGACCGACCCCGACCGCCACGTCATCGTCTCGGCGCACCCGAGTCCGCTCTCCGCCTCGCGGGGCTTCTTCGGCTCGAAGCCGTTCAGCCGCACGAACGACTTCCTCGTCTCCCGCGGCGCGCACCCGATCGACTGGTCGCTCGACTGACGACCGGGTCGTGGCGTCGGCCGCAAGGGCTGTCCGCCGACCCACCCCCTCGTTAGGCTTGGGGGATGCTGGAAGAGGAGTACGAGCCGAGGCGCCGGCTGCCGCCGCACCTGCGCAAGCCGCCGACCCCCGAGACCCCCTTCGCCTTCACGATGCGCGACGCCACTGCGGCCGACCTGCCCGACATCCGGGCGATCTACAACCACTACGTCGCCAACAGCATGGTCACCTTCGACGAGGACGCGATGACCCTCGCCGAGTGGCGCTCCAAGTTCGCCTACCTGCAGCGGCTGCAGCTCCCGTTCATCGTCGCCGTCAACCCGACGGGACAGATCCTCGGGTATGCGCTGTGCGCGCCGTGGAAGCAGAAGCGCGCCTACCGATTCACGGTGGAGAGCTCGATCTACCTCGGAGCCGCGGCGACCGGCAAGGGCCTCGGCACCGATCTGCTCGGTGAGCTCATCGAGCGCGCGAAGGCCGCCGGGCTCAAGGAGATGCTGGCCGTCATCGCCGACAAGGGCGCCGAATCGTCGATCGCCCTGCACGAGAAGTTCGGGTTCACCGAGGTGGGCCGCATGGGCCGAGTCGGGTTCAAGTTCGACCGCTGGATCGGCACGGTCCTCCTCCAGAAGTCCTTGAAGCGCTGAACCGGTCGACGCCCTTCGACAGGCTCAGGGACCGGAACGGACAGGGAACAGGGACCGGAACGGACAGGGAACAGGGACCGGAACGGACAGGGAACGGGGACCACAGGAGAGCGCCGCCTCTAGGCTGGTCGCATGGCGGAACTCCACGAGCTGACGGCGCTCGAGCAGTGGCAGGCGTTGCAGCGGGACGAGGTCTCACCGACGGAGCTCGCCCGGCACTACCTCGACCGCATCGAGCGCCTCGACGACGCGATCGGCGCCTTCACCTCGGTCGCCGCCGGATCGCTCGCCGAACGCGTGGAGGCGGTCGAGGCGCTTCCTCGGACTGCACCGCTCTGGGGACTCCCGATCGGCGACAAGGACCTCGTGTCCCGTGCCGGTCAGCCCGTCCGCTTCGGGTCGCGGCTCACCGCGGATCTCGTGGCGACGACCGACGACGAGCTGGTCGGCGTCCTCGACCGGGCCGGTGCGGTGAGCCTCGGGAAGACCGCGACCCCGGAGTTCGGGCTCTACGGCTACACGGAGCCGCTCGACGGGGTGCCGACGCGGAACCCGTGGGCCCTCGACCGCGGAGCGGCGGGGTCGAGTGGCGGGGCCGCAGCCGCCGTCGCCGCGCGGCTCCTCCCGTTCGCCCCCGGCTCCGACGGAGGCGGCTCCGTCCGCATCCCGGCGGCCGCCTGCGGGCTCGTCGGCCTGAAGCCCACGAGGGGGCTCGTCCCCGCGGGCTCCGGTGTCGACCGACTCGCCGGCCTCGTCGTCCCCGGGCCGATCGCCCGGACCGTCGCCGACGCGGCGCTCCTGCTCGACGCGATGATCGAGCGAGTCCATGGCCGCATCGATCACCACTTCACGCTGCGCGCACCCGACGCCGACGACGGACCCCTGCTCGGGCACGCCGTCCGCGGCGAAGGCCGGTTCCAGTTGGCGGTCCTCGCCGGCTCACCCTGGGACAGCGCCTTCGAGCTGGCGGTCGACCCGGAGGCCCTCGCGGCCGTCGACGTCGCCACCCGGGCGTTCACCGCGATGGGGCACGGCCTGGAGGAGCTCACCCTTCGCGACGCCGAACGGTACCCGGCCGACTTCACGACGATCTGGCAGGCCTCAGCGGCCGGTGTCCCGGCGTCCTCGGAGGCGGAGCTGGCGCTCCTCGAACCCATCACGAGGTCCCTCGTCGAGCGCGGTCGGGCGCTGCCGGCGACCCGGCTCATGGAGACGCTCGCCAGTCTCCACCGGTTCGAACGCAGCGTCCTCGCGCAGTTCGCGCCGTTCGACGCGATCATCACGCCGGCGCTCGCCCAGACACCACGGCCGATCGGGTGGTACGACCAGGGCTCGCCCGAGCTGAACTTCGAGCAGCAGGTGCGCTACGCGCCGCACACCTCCTTCGTGAACGCGACCGGCCTGCCGGCCATCACGCTCCCGGTGCACGAGACGTCCGAGGGGCTGCCGATGGGCGTCCAGCTGATCGGGCGTCCCGGAGGCGAGGCGACCCTGCTCGCCCTCGGTGCGCAACTGGAGCGGCGACTGCGTTGGCAGGACCGCGTCCCGTCCGTCGCCCGCTGACCGATCGTCGCGCTCGCGTCGCCCGGTGGCGTATGACGGGATGTGACACGGCGGCCGGACCTCGTCCCTCCCGCTGCGCCTAGGGTGCTCAGGCGGCCCGGTCCGGACGGACCGATCGCCGCTCCACCGGAGGAGTCGATCATCAGCGCACAGTCCAGCCCAACGCAGTCCAGCCCCAAGCAGCTCATCCTCAACCTGTTCGAGATGAACTGCGTGAGCCACATCACCCACGGCCTCTGGCGCCTGCCGGACAACCGACGCGACCAGTACACCGACATCCGGTACTGGACGACACTCGCCCGGACGGCGGAGGCGGGCGGGTTCGACGCGATCTTCATCGCGGACGTGGTCGGCACCTACGACGTGTTCCGTGGTGGCCCGGCCGACGCCCTGCGCGAGGGCCTGCAGATCCCGAACAACGACCCGCTGCTCGTCGTCCCCGCGATGGCCGCCGTGACCGAGCACCTCGGCTTCGGCATCACCTTCTCGACGAGCTACGAGCCGCCGTTCGCCTTCGCGCGTCGCATGAGCACCCTCGACCATCTGACGAACGGCCGCGTCGCGTGGAACATCGTCACCTCCTACCTGCCGAACGCGGCACGGAACTTCGGCCTCGCCGAGGAGATCCCGCACGACGAACGGTTCGCGATCGCCGAGGAGTACCTCGACGTCCTCTACAAGCTCTGGGAGGGCTCCTGGGACGACGACGCCGTCGTCCGCGACCGGGAGGCCGGCGTCTACTCCGACCCCGACAAGGTGCGGTACATCGATCACGTCGGGCGCTACTTCCAGGTCGCCGGACCGCACCTGTCCGAGCCGAGCGCGCAGCGGACGCCGCTGCTCTACACCGCGACCGCCTCACCGGCCGGCATCGCGTTCGCCGGACGGCACGCCGAAGCGGTGTTCACGGGCGTGCGGGGGCCTGGAGGTGCAGGACCCCTCCTGGAGCGGTTCCGTGCCGCAGCGGCCGACAACGGACGCGACGGGGCCGCCCTGAAGATCGTGGTCCAGGCGGCCGTCATCGTCGCGCGGACGCAGGAGGAGGCCGAGGCCAAAGCCGCGCAGTACCGGGAGCACGCGAGCATCGTCGGCCGGTTCGTGCACGCCGGGCTGCCGTTCGACCCGCTGGCGCACCCGGAGGACCGGACCGTCGCCGTGGCGCTCGCCGCGGAGGGGGTCCCGGCGGACGCCCTGCCGCCGCAGGTGACGGCCGGCACCGTGGGCGAGTTCGTCGCGCGGGTCGGCAGCGACCTCGAACGGGACTTCTTCGCCGTCGGCACCCCCGAGGTCGTCGCCGACGAGATCGAGCGATGGTTGGACGAGGTCGGTATCGACGGGATCAACCTGCGTCAGTACCACAGCCTCGACACGCTCACCGATTTCGTCGAACTCGTCGTGCCGGAGCTGCGTCGCCGAGGGCGGCTGCGCGACGCGTATCGACCGGGGGAGACGCTCCGCGAGCGCCTGACCGGCGGGGCGGCCCGGCTCCCCGACGACCACCCGGCCGCACGATATCGCGGAGGACGGAACCTCGGCGACCAGCACGAGGGGACCGTCGACGGTCACACGGCGTCATCGAGGGAACCCGCGGGAAACCTGTCGTAACAGAGCGGCGGGGTGGCCCGGTGCGCCGACCAGGATGGGCAACCACACCGGCACAGCACCGGACCACCCCGACCCACAGGAGTACCCGTCATGACCCGAACCACCAGACGGCGAGCACGACTCGCCGCCGCAGCACTCGTCGCCGTGAGCATCGCGCTGACCGGCTGCTCGGCGGCGTCGGCCTCGTCCGACGCGGACGGTGGCAGCCTCACCTACCTCGACGCGGAGATCCCCACCTCGGCGCAGGTGCAGGAGGCGGGCACGTGGCAGACCCGTGCGCTGCAGCAGAACATCACCGACCGCCTGCTCTACCGCAACGCGGAGACGGGCGAACTCGAACCGTGGATCGCCGACTCCTGGACCGTCAGTCCCGACGGTCTCACGTACACCTTCGTGATCCGTGACGGCGTCACCTACAGCGACGGCACCGCCGTCGACGCCACGAGCGTCGCGAAGAACCTGAACTGGCAGTCGACCGGCGACGAGGCGAAGGGCACGACCCCGAACGCGCAGTTCCCGCCCGGTCTCGTCGCGACGCCGGACGACGCGACCAGCACCGTCACCGTCGTCCTCGCCGCACCCTACGCGCCCTTCCTCGACGTGCTCACCGGGTGGGGATCCGGGCTCGTCGCCGACGCCACGATCGACGCGAGCAAGGAGGAGCAGTCGAAGTTCGTGAACCTCATCGGCTCGGGCCCCTTCGTCGTCGCCTCCGAGACCTATGGCAAGGAGATCGTGCTCGACCGTCGTCAGGGGTACGCCTGGGCCCCGCCGTCCTCCCCGAACCAGGGCGAGGCGCACCTCGCCTCGGTCACGGTCATCCCCGTGCAGGAGGACAGCGTCCGGCTCGGCACCCTGAAGTCGGGCGAGGCGGACGTCATCCGCTACGTCCAGCCGAGCGAGGAGCAGGGGCTCGTCGACGCCGGCTACGACATCGTGTCCAAGACGGGTGTCGGTCTCAGCAACCAGTGGTTCCTCCGCAGCCAGGCGCCGTTCCTCGACGACGTCGACGTCCGCAAGGCGCTGCTGCACGCGATCGACCGTGAGCAGATCATCGAGACGCAGTACACCGACAGCTGGACGCCCGCGACGTCGGTCCTGTCGCCGGGCACCTTCGGCTACGTCGACGAATCGGCGAAGTTCGCCTACGACCCGGATGCGGCGAACCGCCTCCTCGACGGCGCCGGCTGGACCGAGCGCGACGCGGACGGCTACCGCACGAAGGGCGGCGAGCGGCTCACGGTGAAGACCTACATCGACGTCTACGACAACACGGCGAAGAGCCTCTTCCAGCAGATCCAGAACCAGTTCAAGGGCGTCGGGATCGAGCTGTCGCTCAACGAGCTCGACTACTCCACCTACTGGGCGACCGCGTTCGCGGACCCGGAGGTCGGGGCGCTCCGGGTCGGTTGGCCGCACCCTGACCCCTCGAAGGGCCTCAGCGAGTACTACAGCAAGGACGGCTCAGACCTCCTCGGTCTCGCCGGCTCCGACACGACCCTGCAGTCGCTGCTCGACTCGCAGAACGCCGCGACCGACGACGACACCCGTGCGGCGATCCTCGGACGGATCCAGGACCACCTGATCGACCAGGCCTACGTCGTCCCGATCCTCAACGACAGCCAGGTGTTCGTCACCCAGCAGCGGGTGAAGGGCTTCTCCCTCACCGACGGTGCCCTGCCGGAGTTCTACAACACCTCGATCGAGGACTGAGCGAGCGGGAGGGCCGTCGATCGGACGGCCCTCCCATGTTCGGTCCCGCCCCTTCCGAGAGGAGGCCCCACATGTCCAACCAGCATCCGAACGCCAGCGCGGCGGACACGCGACGCCGGCACTACCGCGAGTACGTGATCAGGCGCGTCGCCCAGGCGCTCCTCGTGATCGCCCTCGTCTACACGCTCGTCTTCTTCACCCTCTTCGTCCTGCCCGGCGACCCCATCGAGAACAAGCTGACGAGCCCGCTCAACCCACTGCCCCCGTCCGCAGGCGAAGCGCTGCGGGCGTACTACCACTTCGACCTGTCGCCGATCGAACAGTTCACGCTGACGGTCGGTCGGCTCCTCCACGGGGACCTCGGCTACTCGCTCGTGAGCGGTCGTGCCGTGTCGGACCTCGTCGCGCAGGGCTTCTCGGACACGATCGTGCTCGCGGGCGTGGCGTTCGTCATGACGATCGTGCTGTCGCTCGCGATCGCGCTCACCGCCGTGTACGCCCCCGTCAGGGCGATCAGGAGCATCGCGGCCTCGGCGCCCATCGCCTCGATCTCCGCGCCGAGCTTCCTCATCGGCTTCGTGCTCCTCGCGATCTTCTCCTTCCAGCTCGGCTGGGTGTCGTCGGTGCGCGATCAGGGCTTCGTGTCCTACGTGCTCCCGGCGCTGACCCTGGCGCTCGCGGTCAACGGTCCGTTGACGCAGGTGTTGATCCAGGGACTCCGGAAGGCCGCGGACGAACCCTTCGTCACCGTGCTCCGCGCGAAGGGGACGAGCGAGGTCCGGATCGCCCTCGGCCACGTCCTGAAGAACGGTGCGATCCCGTCGATCACGATGCTCGCCCTCGTCGTCGGAGAGCTGCTGGCCGGCGCCGTCGTCGTGGAGGCCGTGTTCACCCGCACCGGCCTCGGATTCATCACCTTCGAGAGCGTGCGCGATCAGGACACCCCGGTAATCCTGGCTGTCGTCATCCTCATCTCCTCCATCTACGTCGGCATCAATCTCGTGACCGACCTCGTCTACCCCGTCCTCGACCCGCGCATCGTCCGCCCGGGGCATGGGCGGTCCCGACGCTCCCGCCTCGCCAGGCCTGCTGTGGCGACAGCGGCGGCGACGGGGACGGCGGTGCCCGACGGTGTCCCGACGAAAGCGAGCGTGGACGCATGAGCCTCCGACTCCAACGGGACCGCGACGTCACCGCGGCCGACGACGGACCGGACGCGTTCCGTCGACTCCTCGGCCGCCTCGGTGTCGCTGAGGTCCTGGCGATCATCGTCGTCGGTCTCGTCCTCGTGTCCGTCGTCGCACCCGGCCTCCTCACGCCGTACGACCCACTCGAGCCCGACGACGCCAACGCGCTCGCCGCACCATCGGTCGCGCACTGGTTCGGAACCGACTCCCTCGGTCGCGACCTGCTGTCGCGGGTGATCCACGGCACCGGGCGGACCCTGCTCGGCTCGGCGGTCGCCGTCCTCATCGGCCTCGGCGCCGGCACGGTCCTGGGGCTCGTCGCCGCGTCGTTCGGCGGGCTCGTCGACGCCGTCATCAGCCGGATCGTCGACGTGTTGCTGTCGATCCCCGGGCTGCTCCTCGCGATGGTCGTCGTCGTGGCGCTCGGCTTCGGCACCCTGAACGCGGCCGTCGCCGTGGGGATATCCTCCATCGCGGCGTTCACGAGGATCATGCGCTCCGAGGTGCTGACGGTGAAGGACCTGCCGTTCGTCGAGGCGAGTCACCATCTCGGCGGGTCGCGGGCGTACGTCCTCGCGAAGCACGTCTTCCCGAACTCGTACTCCGCGGTGCTGTCGCTCACGGCCCTCCAGTTCGGCCTCGCGATCATCTGGATCTCCTCGCTCAGCTTCCTCGGGTACGGAGCTCCGCCGCCCGACCCGGAGTGGGGCCTGCTCGTCTCCGAGGGTCGTCAGTACGTCGTGTCCTCGCCGTGGCTCGTCGTCGTCCCGGGCCTCGTGATCGCCGTCACCGTGCTCGCCATCAGCCGTCTCAGCCAACTCACCCGCGAGAGGACCACCGCATGAACCAGGCAGCCCTGCAGCACAGCGCACTCCATGTCGTCGACGCGGCTCCGGTGCCGTTGCTCGTCGACGGACTCGCCGTCGGGTACCGGACACGTGGCTCGAGGGGGCTGACCGACACGGTGCGCGACGTGTCGTTCCAGGTCGGGCGCGGCGAGACGGTGTCGCTCGTGGGTCAGTCCGGTTCGGGGAAGAGCACGATCGCCCGGGCGGTCGCGGGGCTCCTCCCGGGCAACGGCTCGGTCACCGCCGGTCGGGTCGCGGTCGCCGGACACGAGGTCGCCGACTTCTCCCGGAGGCAGTGGCGCCCCCTGCGCGGCTCGACGCTCGGGTTCATCCCGCAGGATCCGCTGAGTTCACTCGACCCGCTGCAGCGGATCGGCGTGCAGATCGCCCAGGCGGTCCAGGTGGCGGGCGACACCCCGCGCTCGGAGATCCCCGCGCGCGTGATCGAGTTGCTCGAGCACGTGGGCATCCGTCAGGCCTCGGCCCGCGTGCGGTCCTACCCGCACGAGCTCTCGGGCGGGCAGTTGCAGCGGGTGCTCGTCGCGATCGCCATCGCGGCGAGGCCCAAGCTGCTCATCGCCGACGAGCCGACGTCCGCGCTCGACGTGACCGTCCAGCGGCGCATCCTCGACCTCCTCGACGGCCTCCGGCAGGAGCTCGGGCTCGGGATCCTCTTCATCACCCACGACCTGGCGCTGGCGCAGGAGCGCAGCGACGCGATCGTGGTCCTGCAGGACGGGAACGTCCGCGAATCCGGTCCGGCCGAGGAGGTGTTGCTCGCACCGCGGCATCCCTACACGGTGGGGCTGCTCTCGGACTCACCCGCGTCGTCGCCGCTGCGCTACCGGGAACGCATCCGTGCTGCGGCCGAGCAGGTGCAGGCGGAGCAGCGCGGCGGGACGATCGTGCCACCCGCCGTGGTCGAGGTGTCGTACGTGTCGAAACGGTACGGGCGCGATCACCAGACGCCGCCCGCACTCGACGAGGCTTCGCTCGTCCTCCGTCCGCGTTCGATCCACGCGCTCGTCGGCGAGTCCGGGTCCGGCAAGTCGACGCTCGCGCGCATCGTCGCCGGGCTCGCGTCCTTCGACGACGGGTCGGTACGGGTGGCCGGCCGGGAGCTGCCACGGGACAACGCCGTCGCCAACCCCTTCGCACGCGACCTCCAGCTGGTCTACCAGAACCCGCTCTCGGCGGTCGATCCGCGGTACACCGTCGGACAGATCATCGAGGAGCCCCTGCGGATCCACGGGGTGCGGAGCGCCGCCGAACGCCGGCGCCGCGTCGCGACCATCCTCGATCAGGTCGCCCTCCCCGCGAGTGCGCTGGGGCGTCGTGCACGGGAGGTGTCGGGCGGTCAGCGCCAGCGGGTCGCACTCGCGAGGACGCTCGTCCTCGCGCCGTCGGTCCTCGTCCTCGACGAGCCCACCTCGGCGCTCGACGTCTCGGTGCAGGCGCAGATCGTCGAACTGCTCCTCGACCTCCGGGACGAGCACGCGCTCAGCTACCTGTTCATCTCACACGACCTCGGTCTCGTCCGGCAGATCGCCGACGAGGTGACGGTGCTGTCGAACGGGCGCGTCGTCGAGTCGGGCCCGGCCACGGCCGTCCTCGGGCATCCGCAGCACGCGTACACTCGGGAGCTGCTCGACGCGGTGCCGCGGTTCGATGTCGAGCGGCTCGATCCGAGCCGGTTCGAGGCTGTCGGATGAGCGCACCGACCACGGAGCCGCGCCCGGAGGAGACCATGTCACGATCGTTCGACGACCTCGTCGCCGAGGCCGACGCCGCCTCGGTCGACGGGTGGGACTTCTCCTGGCTCGACGGCCGGGCCAGTGAGGAGCGCCCCTCCTGGCGGTTCTCGGAGCTGCTCGGGAGACGTCTGGCGAGCGTCCCGTCGTCGCTCGACCTCGAGACCGGCGGGGGAGAGGTGCTCGACACGGCGCCGGTGCTTCCGCCGCTCGCCGCCGCCACCGAGTCCTGGCCACCGAACCTCGCCCGAGCCGCCGCCCGCCTGCACCCGCGCGGCGTCGTCGTCGTTCGCACGGAGGAGGGTGCCGTCTTGCCGTTCGCGGACGACTCGTTCGCGCTCGTGTCGAGCCGGCATCCCGTCGCCGTGGACTGGACCGACGTGGCTCGGGTGATCGCGCCGGGAGGAAGCTACCTCGCCCAGCACGTCGGACCGGCGAGCGTCTTCGAACTCGTCGAGGCCTTCCTCGGCCCGCAGCCCGAAGCCGTCCGTCGAGCACGTCACCCTGACGACGAGGCCGACGGTGCCCGCGCCGCCGGACTCGACATCGTGTGCTTGCGGACCGAACGGCTGCGGATCGAGTTCCACGACGTCGGTGCGATCGTCTGGTTCCTGCGCAAGGTGATCTGGATGGTGCCCGGATTCACCTCCGCGCAGTACCTCGACCGCCTGCAGGAGCTGCACCGTTCCCTGCAGGAGGACGGCCCGTTCGTCGCGCACTCCACACGCACTCTGATCGAAGCGCGCAAGCCCGCCCGGTGACCGGGGCCCTGCCGAGGCGTCCTTCGACAGGCTCAGGGACCGGGATACCGGCTCAGGGACCGGAACTCGGGAGACGAGCCCCCTACGGGCGGGGCCACCGGCATCCCGACGTAGGCTCGTCGTGACGGCGAGTGGAGGACGATCGAGTGGTGGATGTCGGCACCGGACGGCGACCGGTCTCGCGCCTGCGCACCCGACTGCTCGCCGGGCTCCGCTCACGTATCCTCGCGGTCTTCGCGGTGGAGCAGGACCGCCCGCCGCAGTGGACGCTCGATCTCGAGGACGGCACCGACACGGGGTTCTTCACCCCCGACTCCGCGGCCTGGACGGTGCACGGCGGTGTCGAGACCATGGTCGCCGGCATCCGGGCGCTCCTCCTGCAGGCGGCCCACCCCGGGGCGCTCGCCGGCGTGCACGACTGGTCCCGGTACCGGGAGGACCCGCTCGGACGGCTCGACGGCACCATCCGCTGGATCTTCACCGTCACCTACGGCGATCGCGACACGGCCCGTCGGACGAGCGACTACGTGCTCAAGCTCCACGAACGCGTCGTCGGGGAGTACCTCGACGCCCATGGCGTGGTTCGCCCGTACGCGGCCAACGACCCCGACCTCCTGCGGTGGGTGCACCTGGCGTTCACCGACGCCTTCTTGAGCGTGCGACAGACCTGGGGCGGCCGGATCCCCGGTGGTGCGGACGCCTATGTGGCCGACTGGGCGCTCGCGGGTGAGCTCATGGGCGTCGTCGACCCGCCCCGCTCGGAGGCGGAACTGGCCAGGCAGCTGCGCGGGTACCTCGACGCGGGCGACCTGACCGGCGGCCCGCGGGTGGACGAGACCCTGGCGTTCCTCCGTCGACCGCCGCTCGACCGCTCGCTGCTCCCCGCCTACGGGATCCTCTTCGCGGGAGCCGTCGCGACGATCCCACCCGAGTACCGCCGCATCCTCGGGCTCCGCACCGCCCACCTCGGCCCGATCCCGCTGCCGGTCGTGACGGCGACCCGGGTCGTCCTGTGGATCGTGGGGCTCGTCCTGCACGGTGAGTCACCGAGCCAGCGCGCGGCCCTGCGCCGGCACCGGCGCCTGGCGGACCCGCCGGCCGTCTCCGGTCCCTGAGCTTGTCGAAGGGCTGTGCTCGGTGTGGCGTACGTCGCCCTTCGACAGGCTCAGGGACCGGGTGGTGGCTCAGGGACCGGGTGGTGGCTCAGGGACCGGTTCGGGGCACAGGGACTGGGACGGCGTCAGAGGCGGGGGACCGAGGCGAGCAACTGGGTCGTGTACGGGTGCGAGGGTCGGCTGAGGACCTTGGCGACCGGACCCTCCTCGACGATCGCTCCGTCGCGCATGACGACGACCCGGTCGCAGAGATGCTGCACCACGCCGATGTCGTGTGAGACGAGCACGATCGCGAGCCCGAGCTCCTGCCGCAGCCCGCCGAGCAACTCGAGGATCTGCGCGCGGACGGTGACGTCGAGCGCGCTCAGCGGTTCGTCACCGACGAGGAGGCGCGGGCGGTGCACGATCGCTCGCGAGAGGGCGATGCGCTGGCGCTGACCACCCGAGAACTCGTGCGGGAAGCGGTCGGCCGCGTCGGCGTCGAGACCGACGAGCCGGAGCACCGCGCGGACCTTGGAACGGTGGTCGCCCTCGATCCCGAGCGCCGAGAGGGGCTCGGCGACGATCCGCCCGACGCTCATGCGCGGGTCGAGCGACGCGTACGGGTCCTGGAACACCACGCCCGTCTGTCGACGGAACCAGTGCAGGCTCCTGGCGCTCGCCGCAGCGCTGACGGGACGGCCGTCGAACGCGACGGACCCGGAGCTTGGGGTGTCGAGCGCGAGCAGGAGGCGGACGAGCGTCGACTTGCCCGACCCCGACTCGCCGATGATGCCGACGGCTTCACCGGGGGCGACGACGAGGTCGCTCGGGTGGAGCGCGACGGTGCGGCTCGGGCGCTGGAAGAGCGACTCCCGCGGGTTGGTGTAGACCCGTCCGAGCCCCTGGGCGTGGAGCAGCGGCTCAGTCATCGTCCTCGCCCTTCCAGCTCATGGTCTTCGCGGCGGCCAACAGTCGCTGCGTCACGGGCGATACCGGCGTCGACAGCAGCTGGGCCACCGGCCCGGCCTCGACGACCTTCCCCTGCGCGAGCACCACGGCATCACTGGCGATCCGGGAGAGGACCGCGAGGTCGTGGGTGATGAAGACGAGGGACGCGCCGGTCTCGCTCACGAGACGCTCGAAGAGGCCGAGGATCTCCGACTGGATGGTGACGTCGAGCGCCGTGGTCGGCTCGTCCGCGATGAGCAGGGAGGGTCCGCACGCGAGGGCGATGGCGGCCGCGACCCGCTGGCGTTGCCCGCCCGACAGCTGGTGCGGGTACCGCCGGACGATGCGCTCGGGGTCGGGCAGACGGACCCGCGCGGCGAGTTCGACGGCCCGATCGAGCGCCTCCCGTTTCGACAGCCCCTCGTGGATGCGCAGTGGCTCGCCGATCTGACGTCCGATGGTGCGGATCGGGTTGAGCGCCGTCCGAGGCTCCTGGAACACGATCCCGATCTCACGCCCGCGGATCCGCGCGAGTTCGCGGTCGTCGCGGCCGAGGAGCTCCTCGCCCTGCCAGCGGATGCTGCCGCTCACCGAAGCGCCGTCCGGGAGCAGTCCGAGGATCGCCAGCGCCGTCAGTGACTTCCCGGATCCGGACTCGCCGATGAGGCCGAACCGTGCGCCCGCCGGCACGCTGAAGCTCACGCCGTCGACGACCCGGCGGCCGCCGAGCGTGACGACGAGGTCCTGGACGTCGAGACTCATGCGGTCACCCCCTGGGGCGAGGTGGGCGTCGAGGCGGGTCCTCGGCGACCGAGGGTCGGATCGGTCGCGTCCCGCAGGGCGTCTCCGAGCAGATTGAGGGCGAGGACGGTGATGGTGATGGCGAGCCCCGGCCACAGCACCGACAGCGGGTGCACGGCGAGGTAGGTCTGCAGCTCACTGAGCATCCGACCCCAGGACGGGACACTGGAGGGGGCGCCGTAGCCGAGGTACGACAGGCCCGCCTCGGCGAGGACCGCGACCGCCATCGACCACGACAGCTGGACGATGAACACCGGTGCGACGTTCGGCAGCAGATGCCGCGTCAGGTTCCTCACCGGTCCGAGACCGGCGGCCTTGCCGGCGAGCACGTACTCGCTGTGCGAGACCCGGCGGATCTCGGGGCGGGTCACCCGGGCGATGTTCACGCCGAAGCTGATGCCCACCGCCCAGATGACGACCCACAGCGAGCCGCCGAAGACCGAGGCGATCATCATGGCGATGAGCAGTGTGGGGAACGCGATGAGGATGTCGATCAGCACCGCGACCGTCTCCCGGACCCAGCGCCGCGTGAGTGAACCGAGGGCGGCGAGGGCGACCCCGAGGACCGTCGAGACGACTGCGGAACCGATCGCGACGGCCACGGTCACCCGCGCACCGACGAGCAGCAGGCTGAAGATGTCGCGTCCGACCTCGTCCGTGCCGAGCAGATGGGCCGGCGACGGAGCCAGCCATTTCGCGAACGGATCGGTGAGCTGGGGGTCGGACGGCGTCCAGAGGAAGGAGACGCCGGCGCTCAGGAGGAGCAGGGTGACCACGACGAGCCCGAACACGCCTGCCGGGCCGGACACGAGGGTGCGGAGTCCGCCTGATGCCGCGCGCCGACGCGGGTGATCCTGACGGGCGGTCATGTGGTCCGCTCCCGTTCGCGGAGTCGGGGGTCTGCGAGACGGTGGACGACGTCCACGACGGCACCGATCACGAGGACCACCCCGGTGAGGACGAGGAGCTCGCCCTGCACCTTCACGAGGTCGCGGTTGCCGACGTCGGCGACGAGCATGCGCCCGATGCCGGGAAGCGTGAAGAGCTGTTCGATGATGACGCTGCCGACGATGAGCCCGGCGATCTGGAGCCCGAGCACGGTGACGACCGAGAGCGCCACGTTCGGCAGCCCGTGGCGGATGAGCGCCTGCGAACGGGTCAGCCCCTTCGCCGCCGCCGTCCGGACGTAGTCCTGGCCGATCGCGTCGAGGGCGGCGGAACGGACGAAGCGCAGCAGGACCGCGCCCTCGACGATGCCGATCGTGAGTGCCGGGAGGAGGAGGGCACGGATCGCCGCCAGCGGATCGTTCCAGCCCGCGCGCGGGAAGCCCTGCGCTGGGAGCCAACCGAGCACGACGGCGAAGAGGAGCACGAGCATCATGCCGGCCCAGACGACCGGGACGGCAGCGAGCCCCTGCGACGCGAAGGAGATGACGACGCCCGTCGCGCGGGTGCGCCGGACGGCCGCCAGCACCCCGAGCGGAACACTGAACGCGAGGGCGATCACGAGGGCCATGATGCCGAGCGGGACGGTCACCTGCGCCTTCTGGGCGAGTTCGCTGGCGACGGGGGTGCCCGTGATGAGCGAGTTCCCGAGGTCGCCCCGGAGCAACCCGCCGATCCAGTCGAGGTACTGCAGGAGGACGGGCTGGCCGAGTCCCAACTGTTCGCGGATCGCGGCGACCGCTTCGGGCGTCGCATCCGTTCCTGCGATGACCTGGGCGACGTCGCCCGGGAGCACCCTGATGGTGAAGAAGATCAGGGCGCTCGCGGCGAGGAGCCCGACGAGGAGGAGTACCAGCCTCGTCAGGATGAACCGGGTCACCCGGTCACGGCGACCTTCGCCAGGTTGATGCGCGAGTTGACCGAGTCCACGGGGAAGCCGGTCACGCCGTCGCGCACCACCGTGAGGGTGATCGCGGTGTAGAGCCAGTCGGCGGCGTTGTCCTTCGACACGAGGTACGCCGCCTCCTTGAGCTTCTGGGCTGCGACGGCCGGATCGGTCGCCGCTACGGATTCAGCATAGAGCGACTGGACCTGCGCGTTGTCGTAGCCGAAGTAGTAGTTCGGGTTCGCCCAGTTCTGGAAGTCGCGTGCCTCGACGTGGTTCACGTAGCTGAGGTCGTAGTCCTTGTTGGTGTAGACGTCGTTGAGCCAGGTCGGGAACTCGACGCTCTTGACCGTGAGGGTGACGCCGATGGCCTTGAACTCGGACACCAGGACGTTGGCCACGGAGGTGCCGTAGAAGCTCGGGATCGTGAGTGTCAGGGACAGGTTCTCCTGGCCGGCCTGGGCGAGGAGCGCCTTCGCCTGCTCGGGGTCGTACTTCACGAGCTCGCTGAGGTTCTCGTAGCCCGGGTCGAGCTCGGGGATCGGTCCGTACTGCTCGACCGCGGCGCCGCCGACGGCCTCGACGATCGCGGCGTGGTCGATGGCGGAGCGGAGCGCCTGCCGGACGAGGGGGTCGTTCAGGGGAGCGCGCTGGTTGTTGAACGCGAGGGTGTACTTGTCGGTCGTCTTGCCCTCGGTGATGCTGAAGCCATCGGCGCGGGTGATCTGGTCCTTGAGGTTCGCGTCGAGCGCCGTCTGCACGTCGAGTTCGCCGGCGAGGGTGGCGTTGACGGCGGAGGAGGCGTCGGGGATGTAGCTGAAGACGACCTCCTTGACCTTCGGGGCGTCGCCCCAGTACTTCGCGTTCCGGTCGAAGGTGATGCTGTCGCCCTGTTTCCAGGTCTTCAGGGTGAACGGCCCGGTGCCGTTGGCGGTCGTCGACAGGTCGTTGGTGGCGCCCGACTCCAGCACGAGTCCTGCGCGTCCGGTCAGGGTCCACAACAGGTTGGAGTCGGGCGAGGTGAGCTGCAACTGCACGGTCGAGTCGTCGACGGCCGTGATCGAGGCGACCTTCTGGAGCGCCACGTTGTCGACGAAGGTCGGGTCCTGCTGCACCTGGGTGATGGAGTCGACGACGTCGGCCGCGGTCAGGGCGGCGCCGTCGTGGAAGGTCACGCCGTCGCGGAGGACGAAGGTGTAGGTGAGGCCGTCGGCGCTGATGTCGTGGCTCTTCGCGAGCGTGTCGACGATCTGGTTGTCCTCGGTGCGGGATACGAGGCCCTGATAGACGTTGTCGATGAGGATCTGATCGAGCGCGGCGCCCGAGGTGGTGCGGATGTTGAGGTCGGAGGGCTCCAGGACGAGACCGACCCGCAGGGTCGCGTCGGCGTCGGGCGTCGGCGTCGCGGCCGGGCCTGCGCAGCCGGTGAGGACGAGGGCGGCGCCGGTGACCGCGATCGCGGCGGTGAGGAGCTGACGACGCAGCTGACGATGACGCATGGAGGTCCTTTCGGGGATGCTGGAGTGGCCGGCATCTGGAGACGCACAACCGGTTCCGGGCAGCGGGCATTCCCGCCTGGGCCGCGTGAATACTGGACCGCGTCCGGAAAGCCGCATCGCTGGGGCTCCAGCGAGCGTACCCAGTCGACGTGTGTGGTGCCAGCCACGGTGTCAGGGGGCGTCACAGAGTGATCGGATCGTGATGTGCTCCGCCGCCTTGGAAGACCCTGCGCAGGGGATCGAAGTGAGCTTAGGCTCGCCTATACTGATCGCGTGAGCTATTTCGAGGATCCGGCGGAGTTCGCCGTCGCGGACGCACGCCACGTGCTGCTCGCGGGCGACGAGTCGTCGGTCGGCGAGCTGGCTGAGGTCCTCGCGCTGCTCCCCATCTGCGCCCGCGGTCAGGTGTTCGTCGAGGTCGACGACGCCGCGTCGATCACCACCCTCGACTCGCCGGGACGCGTCGTCGTGACGTGGCTCGTCCGCGCAGCGCGTTCGGGGGAACCCGGAACGGGCAGCCGGTGCGCACGCGGTCAGGCCGTCGCGCGAGCGACCCGGGCCTGGGCGAGCGAGATGCTCGACGTCGACGGACACGATGCGGCCGACTACCACGTGTGGATCGGCGGCGAGACGGAGCACCTCACGGGTCTCCGGAACGACCTCAGGATGACCCTGGCGAGCATCGGCGCACGTCAGCGCTCGAGCTCGGTCGAGCGCGCATCACACTGACACGACCTCGCACCGGGCCGCACCGCACGGCACCGCACGGACGCCGCGACGCTCGTCAGCGGCGCTTCGGCAGGTAGCCTCCCGCTTCGAGACCGGCTTCGATCTCGAACCGGTTCCGGAGCGGATCACGACCGGCGATCGCATACATGAGCGGGAAGAGCATGCCGTAGCGCTGCCACTGCCGCTTGTGCACCGCCTCGTGTTCGAGCACTCGGGTCGACACGTTGCGGTCGGTGAGGTACACCCCGCCGACGCATGAGCCACCTCGGCCGAACGTCCACGACGGCATCCCTCGGAAGACGATCATCCCGCCCCGCCGCTCGACCGGACCGGTGCTCCAGAGTGCGCCCCAGACGAGACCGGTGAGCGTGGCGTACCAGTACCCGATCCGGCTCAGGGGTGAGTCGAGCCACGGACCGCCGGAACGACGGCTCCGCGGCTCATCGACGTCGCCGGGACGGGTCACGCACCGCTCCGGTAGGTCTCGAGGAGTCGCAGCCAGATCTCGCTCATCGTCGGGTAGGACGGCACCGCGTGCCAGAGGCGGTGCAGCGGCACCTCGCCCACGACGGCGATCGTCGCGGCGTGGACGAGTTCGGCGACGTCCTGACCCACGAAGGTCATCCCGATGATCACGCCGCGCTCCTCGTCGACGACCATCCTCGCCTGCCCGGTGTAGCCGTCGGCGTGGAGGCTCGAGCCCGCGATGCCACCGAGGTCGTAGTCGACCACCCGGTGGTCGATCCCCGCCGCCTCGGCCTGCGCGGCCGTGAGTCCGACGGCTGCGACCTCGGGCTCGGAGAAGACGACCTGCGGCACGGCACGGTGGTCGGCGGTCGCCGCGTGGTCGCTCCACGGGCTAGTGTCGACGTCCTCGCCGTTCGCCCGTGCCGCGATGACCGCACCCGCGGCACGTGCCTGGTACTTGCCCTGGTGCGTCAGGAGTGCCCGGTGGTTGACGTCGCCGACGGCGTACAGCCAGTCGCTGCCGTGAGCGAGGAGCTGATCGTCGACCTCGATCCAAGCACCGGGTTCCAGGCCGACGGTCTCGAGCCCGAGGTCGTCCGTCCGTGGCGTCCGGCCGGTGGCCACGACGAGTTCCGCCGTCGTCACCGCGTCCCGATCGTCGAACTCGAGCGTGACGGCACCGTCGGCGGCCCGGGAGACGGCGGTGGGGGAGGCGTGCACGATCGTCACGCCGAGCTCACGCAGGGAGGACTCGACGAGTTCGCCGGCGAACGGTTCGGTGTTGCCGAGCAGGCCACTGCGGGCGACGAGCGTGACATCGACCCCGAGTGAGCGGTAGGCCGTCGCGAGCTCGACGGCGACGACGCCGCCACCGAGGAAGGCGACGGACGCCGGCAGGGTCTGGACGCTCGTGGCCTCGCGGCTCGTCCATGGCTCCACAGACGTGAGCCCCGCGATGTCGGGCAGGAGCGCGGCGGATCCGGTGCAGACCGCGACGGCGTGCGTCGCCGTGAGCACGGTCGTCGAGCCGTCGGCGGCCGTCACGGTGACCTCGCGCTCGCCGGTCAGCCGACCGTGCCCACGCACCAGCTCGATGCCGGCGCCCTCGAGCCACTCGACCTGGCCGTCGTCCGACCAGTCACTCGTGAACGAGTCCCGTCGCGCGAGGACCTTGAGCGGGTCGAGCGCGGTGTCCTCGGGGATGGCTCCACCCATGCGCTTGGCGGCACGCAGGGCGGCGCCCGAGCGGATGAGGGCCTTGGACGGCATGCAGGCCCAGTAGGAACACTCACCGCCGACCAGTTCGCTCTCGACGATGACGACGCTCAGACCGCTCTGGTGGGCGTAGTCGGCGACGTTCTCGCCGACGGGTCCGGCTCCGATGACGACGAGATCGACGGTACGGCTCATGGGGTGACTCCTGTCGGGTTGGTGCTGTCGGGTTTCGGTTCGCGACTGATCGCGCCGATGATGCGGAGGATGGTGCCGAGGTCGTCGGCTGCGGCGTCGGGGGAACCGGGGGAGAAGCCCGTGACCCCGGCCCCGGCGAAGCCGAACCGGGCGCGGAGGGCGGTGATGCAGTCGAGCAGGGTGCCGAGTTCGAGACCGAAGGGGACGGCCGAGCTGACGCCTGCGATGACGGCGGGGTCGAGGACGTCGACGTCCACGTGCAGGTAGACGCGGTCGGCGCCTGTCGCCTCGACGGCCGCGATCACCTCGGCGGCGCTCGTCATCACCGAGGAGACCATGGGGATGCCGCGCTCCTCGATGTGGGCGAGTTCACCGTCGTCGAGGTCGCGCACCCCCACGAGGACGAGCCGGGCGGGATCGAGTGGGGCCTCGGGCAGCAGCATCGCGGCGCCTTCGCCGGTCAGTGCCCGGGCGACCATGCCGCTGAACGACCCGGACGGCGAGCTGAGCGGGGTGTTGAGGTCGCCGTGGGCGTCGAACCAGACGACGGCGATGCCGGGGTCGCGTCGGAGGGCCTCACCGACCGACGCGAGTTCGACGCCGCAGTCCCCACCGATGGTGATGACGGGCTCGTCGATCCCGACGAGCGCCTGACGTTGGAGTTCCGCGGTCGTCACGAGGGAACTGGCGCGCCGGATGTCGGTGTCGAGTGCCTCGCCGGCCTCGGTCGGCACGTGGACGAGTGTCGTGGCCGCCATCGGCAGGTCGCCACGGATCGCCTCGGCTCCATCGATCAACTGCATGGCCCTGGACGAGCCGGAGCCCTGCCACTGGGGGACGACGACGAACTTCGTCATGCGGTGCCTTCCTGGAGATGGTGCGAGGGGGCGAGGGTGACGGGCCCTCGGGAGGTCCCGAGGGTCCGTCGGATCGGCACTACTGGCCGGCGTTCGGCGTGTACTCGGGGCCGGAGGACTCGATCGCGGGTGACGTGGAACCGCCGCCCTTCAGCGCGGCGAGGCGGGCCTCGACCTCGGTCAGCTCGCCGAGGTCCTCGAGGTCGTTGAACTGCGCGTCGAGACTCGATGCGGCGAGCTCCTGCTGGCCGAGCACCTTCGCCTCCTCGCGACGGATCTTGTCCTCGTAGCGGCTGAGGTCGCTCGTCGGATCCATGATGTCGATGCTGCCGACCGCGTCCGCGACCTTGCGCTGGGCCTCGGCGGTCTTGGCCCGGGCGACGAGCTCGCTGCGCTTCGTCTTCAGCTGCTCGAGCTTCGTCTTCATGCCGTTGAGGCCGTTCTTCAGCTGCTCGACGACCTTCGTCTGCGACGCCAGCTGCGGCTCGGCCTGCTTGGCCTCGTTCTCGGCGCCGATCTGGCGCTGGAGCGCGATCTTCGCGAGGTTGTCGAACTTGTCGGCGTCCGCGGCGTTGCCAGCCTGGCGGTATTCGTCGGCCTTGCGACTCGCGGCCAGCGCCTTGGTGCCCCACTCGGAGGCCGCCTCCACGTCCTGCTGGTGGTCCTGCTCGAGGAGCCGGAGGTTGCCGATCGTCTCGGCGATCGCGCTCTCGGCGTCGGCGATCGAGTTCGTGTAGTCCCGGACCATCTGGTCGAGCATCTTCTGCGGGTCCTCGGCGGAGTCGAGCAGCGCGTTGATGTTGGCCTTGGTCAGCTGGGCGATGCGTCCGAAGATGGACTGCTTCTCTGCCATGGTGTGGTTCCTCTCTCGTGTCCTGCTGGGTCGTGTCGGTCGGTGTCTCGTGAGGATGTGGGCCGGTGTCGCGGGTCAGAAGCGGCCGCCGCCGCGTCGGGAACGGGTGCCGCCGCCGCCGAAGCTGCCGGCGCTGCGTGAGCGACCGGAGCCGCCGCCGAACATGCCGCCGCTCGATCCTCCGCCGCCGAACATGCCGCCACCGGAACGAGACCCGCCGCCGCCGAGGACGGAGTTGATCAGGATGCCGCCGAGGACGGCACCGAGCATCCCGTTGCCACCCTGCTGACCCTGGCCGCCACCGAACATGCCGTCGAGTCCGCCCGCCGACCGGCTCTGGAACTGCCCGAGGTCGGCCTGGGCGAGCTGCACCGCCTGACTCGCGAGCGAGTTCGCACGCTGGGCGAGGGAGAGCGCCTGCGTCGGGTCGGTGGCAGCGAGGCCCTGGGCCTGCACGAGGGTGCGGCCGGCCTCGGCGAGGCGCGTCCGGGCCTCCGGGCCGACGGCTCCGCGCCGCGAGACGATGAAGTCCTCTGCAGCCGACACCTGCGCGCCCGCCGTCTGCAGGGTCTGCCCGAGGGCGGCTGCGGCGCGTTGTCGCTGCTCCGCCGCGGTGCGCACCCCTTGGAGCGCGCCGTCGATCTGCGTGTTCGCCGCGTCCAAGCGGGCGAGGAGGGCGATCGGGTTGTTCGGTGCGCCGAGCGCGCCGCGCACCTGGGAGACCGTCGCGGTGGTGCTCGCGACCGCCGCGGCGAGGGTGCCGGTCGGGTCCGGTTGGCCGCCAGCCGCGGCGACGTCTCCGTCCAACTCGGCCAGACGGGCGGCGAGGTGCTGCTCGGCGGTCGTCAGGTCGGCCTGCAGCCGCTTCACGGCCCCGGTGAGCTGAGTGGCCTGGTCGAGCGCTTCCTCAGCGGCTCGGATGCCGACGGCAGCCTCGCCCGAGTCTCCGGCGGTGAGCCGTGCAGCTGCGTCGGAGATCGCCGCGGTGGCGAAGGCGAGTCGCTCGGTCGCTTGCGCCGGGTTGTCGATCACGGTGATGAGCGCGTCGGGGCTGTAGCGCGTCTGCAGGGCGTGCACCGCGTCTTGCGCGGCCGCCACCGTCGGTCCGGCCGCAGCCGCCCTGGCTCGCAGCTCCTCGACCGCGGCGGGTGCGTTCTTCTCGAGCGCGCGGAGCTCGTCGAATGAGGCGGCCTGTTCGTCGAGCACGTGGTTCGCGTGCTCGCAGAGCCGGATGATCTGGAGGTTCCAGTCGCGTTGTTGCTGCTCCGTGTCCGGCTCGGCGTCGTCGAGCCGCTGCTTGAGTGCGAAGGCCTGCGAGAGGTCGTCCTTCGCTCCGGCGAGCGCGGCGGTGAACGCCGCCGTGGCCGGTTCGCCGTAGGAGGCGGTCGCGAAGCCGAGCTCCTCCTCGCTCGTCCGGACGGCGTCGTCGGTCTGGACGAGCGCACTGCCGGCGAGTCGTTCGAGCTCGGGGATCGGGGCGGTGGTCAGCGGGTCGACCGGGGCCCCCTGCCGGCCCACGGTCACCGCGCCGTCGCCGTTCGCAGCGCGGCGTCGACGGAGGAAGACGACCAGGAGGACGACGGCCACGACGGCCACGACCACGATCAGCAGGATGGTCAGCCACCCGGCCGAGCCCCCTGAGCCGCCACCGGTGCCTCCGATCGACCCGCCGCCGACGGCGGCACCCAGGCCTTCGGCGGCAGCGACGCCCGCCCCGGCCCAGTTCTCGTCACGCAGCTGCGGCAGGACGCGCTGCTGCTCGATCTCGGTCAGCTGATCGCCGCTCACCGGTCCGCTGGAGTCGCCGGAGAGGTAGTAGGCGCGGTCCTCGGTCGCCACGGCCAGCAGGTACTGGTTCGGTCCGAGGTTGTTGTCCTTCGCGGTCTGGTTCGCCCAGGACTCGGCGTCACCCGGGTCGGTGAAGGTCGGCACGTAGACCACCCAGAGGTCGACGCCGTGATCCGCGGCCAGATCGTCGACGGCCGTCGTGACCTCGGTGACCTCGCCGCTGCTGAGGACGCCCGCGCTGTCGGAGACGCGGCCGGCCCCGAGCTGCACCGGGCTCTCCGCCCAGGCGGCGGTGGCTCCTGCTCCGAGGAGCACGGCCACGCAGAACGCCCAGATCGATACCGCCCAGCGAACCCGCATCGGCCACCTCGTCACTCGTTCGGACCTTGGAGCCCCACCCCGCGGCTCGGTTCCGAGTCTAGGTCCGGGCCCTCGACATCTCTACAGCGGGCTCTCAGCGACTGCACCGAACCGGAGCTGTGCTATACGACGGTGGCGGGGCTTCGCCGACACCGACCGTGACGCTGTCACCGACCGTGACGCACTCTGTTACCGACCGTGACGTGGCCGCTCGCGCGAGGGCATCCGCCCGGCGAGACTGGTGGAGTCACGTCACGGAACCCCTGGAAGGAGCATCATGCAAGGACACGTCTCACCCATGCTGGCGCTCGTCGAGGTCACCCGGTTCCGTGAGGACGACCAGGCGTACCACGAGTACGTGCAGATCCTCGTCGGACGGACCATCGCCGCCGCCGAACGGGCCGGCTGGCGCGTGACCCGGTTGGCCGCGCACGACCTCGGCACCGATGCGCTCCTCGCCTCGACCGACGGGGCCTCCGCCGTCGTCATCATGGGCGGAGCCGACATCGATCCCGCCCAGTACGGCGGCACCACCGGCTACCGTGCCGAAGGCCAGCACTTCCCCGGGGCCGACCGCGCCCAGCTCGCGGTCGCCCGCCGCGCCGCCGAGCGGGGCACACCGCTGCTCGGGATCTGCCGCGGTCACCAGATCATCAACGTCGCCCTCGGTGGGACGCTCGTGCAGGACCTCGGTGAGCACAGCGCCCACCGTAACGAGGGTGTCCCGGTCGATGAGAGCATGACCCCGCACGAGGTCGAGCTCGACCCCTCGAGTGCCCTCGCGTTCCGACTCGGCGCCCGTCACCTCCAGGTGCAGAGCGCCCACCACCAGTCGGTCGGTGAACTCGGCGAAGGCCTCCGCGCCGTCGCCTGGGCCTCCGACGGCACCGTCGAGGCGATCGAGCACCGCACCCTGCCGATCACCGGCGTGCAGTGGCACCCGGAGGACCCGGGCACCGTGGACGACCAGCTCGGGCTCCTGCTCGGCGGTCTCGCCCGTGAGGCCGAGCGCGCCGCAGCCTAGTCGGGGCGTGTCTCCGCACCGGGCGGCCTCCCCTGCCTGGAGACCCTCCCGCTGCAGCGACCACCGCTCGACCTGTCCCCGACTCAGGACGGCGTCGGCGTGTCGAGCCCGGATTGCGGCGTGTCGGCCGCGCCACGCCGAGGCCGTCCTGAGAAAGGTCGGAGGGTTGGTTAGCGTTGACGGGTGTTCGAAGACAGGTACGGTCAGGACGTCCTCGCGGGGGACTGGCGGAAGAAGAACCGCGTGGTGGCCCGCGAAGTCGAGGCGGTGACCGACCTCGTGGTCGAGGAACTGGGCGGCTTCTGCGGCGCGATCACGCGCGTCGAGGCGAAGACGGTCGAGCTCGAGGACTACCGCGGCAAGCGGCGCGTGTTCCCCATGGGGGCTGGGTTCCTCCTCGAGGGTGAGCCCGTCGTCCTCGTCGTGCCGAAGCGCGCACCGACCGGGCGGGCGCGCACCGCCTCCGGCTCCTTCGCGGTGGAGACGACCGCTCGGGTGGCTCGCGCGAGCCGGATCTTCGTCGAGGGCCGCCACGACGCGGAACTCGTCGAGCGGGTCTGGGGCGACGACCTCCGCGTGGAGGGCGTCGTCGTCGAATACCTCGCGGGCGTCGACCACCTCGACGCCGCGCTCGCCGAGTTCCGGCCGGGCCCCGACCGTCGTGTCGGCGTCCTCGTCGACCATCTGGTCCCCGGCTCGAAGGAGCAGCGCATCGCCGACGCCGTCATGGCCGGACCGAACGGCCGGAACGTCCTCATCGTCGGGCACCCGTACGTCGACGTCTGGCAGGCCGTGAAGCCCGCCAGGGTCGGCTTGCGCGAGTGGCCGACCATCCCTCGATCCATCGAGTGGAAGAAGGGCATCTGCCAGGCGTTCGGCTGGCCGCACGACTCGCAGGCCGACATCGCCCGTGCCTGGAAGCGCATCCTCGGTCAGGTCCGGACCTTCAACGACCTCGAGCCGGAGCTCCTCGGTCGCGTCGAGCAGCTCATCGACTTCGTCACCGTCGACTGAGCCGTTCTTCGGTTGCGCCAGCGCGGTGCGCTGACGTCACCGCGGGGCACAGCCGCGAGCGCGCCCCTCTGGAGACCCGCGCTCACGCGCGCGGGCCGCGCCCGCGCCGATTCGGGCGGGTTCGCGTGAGCGCACCGCGTTGGCGGAAGGCCCCAGCGCGCAGAGACCCGCGCTCGCGTCAGCGCACCGCGCTGGCCGAAGGGTTCCGTGCGCAGAGACCCGCGCTCGCGTCAGCGCACCGCGCTGGCGACCTGACCCAGGGCCTCCTCGAGGACGGACACCGCGTCGCGGAGGAGCTCGTCGGACATGACCGCGCTCGGGAGGAGTCGCAGCACCGAGTCCCAGGAGCCGGCGTCGAGCACGAGCACGCCCTGGGCGATCGCCGCGTCGATGACGGTCTGCAGTGCCGTGGGGTGCGGCTGCTTCGTGCCGGGGACGACCAACTCGACGCCGGCCATCGCACCGATGATCCGGACCTCGCCGACGATGTCGAAGCGCTCGGCCCAGTCACCCATGAGCGATCGCAGGGTCGCCTCCACCCGACGGGCCTCGCCCAGCAGGTCCTCCCGCTCGATGACCTCGAACGTCGCGAGCGCGGCCGCCGTGGACACCGGGTTGCCGCCGAAGGTGCCGCCGATCCCACCGGGCTGGACGGCGTCCATGATCTCGGCACGCCCGGTCACGGCCGACAGCGGGAAGCCCCCGGCGATGCCCTTGGCGCTCGTGATGAGATCGGGCACGACACCGTGGTGCTCGATCGAGTACCAGGCACCCGTGCGTCCGATGCCGGCCTGGATCTCGTCGGCGACGAACACGATCCCGTTCTCGGTGCACCACTCGCTGATTCGGGCGAAGTAGCCGGGCGCGGGGATGACGATGCCGCCGTCGCCGAGGACCGGTTCGGCGAAGAACGCGGCGACCTCGCTGGCTCCGATGTGCCGCTCGATGTAGTCGATCGTCACCTCGGCCGCCTCCGGTCCGTCGAGTCCGTCGCGGAAGGGGTAGGAGAGCGGGACGCTGTAGATCTCACCCGGGAACGGGCCGAACCCGAGGCGCTCGGGCGACGGCCGGTAGGTCATCGCCATCGTCAGGTTCGTGCGTCCGTGGAAGGCGTGGTCGAGGGCGACGATCGCGCGACGGCCGGTGTACTTCTTCGCGATCTTCACCGCGTTCTCGACGGCCTCGGCACCGGAGTTCAGGAGGATCGAGCGCTTCTCGAAATCGCCCGGTGTGATCTCGGACAGCTTCTCCGCGACCCGCAGGTAGTTCTCGTACGGCGTCACCGTGAAGAGCGTGTGTGTGAGCTTCGTCGCCTGCTCGGCCGCTGCTGCGGCGACATCGGGGTTGGCGTGCCCGATGGTCGTCACGCCGATGCCCGTTCCGAGGTCGATGATGTGGTTGCCGTCGACGTCCACGAGGATGCCGCCGGAGCCGTGGTCCATCCACACCGGCGCGAGGTTGCCGGCACCGCGCGACACCGCCCGGCGGCGCCGTTCCGTGAGGGCGAGCGATCGGGGGCCGGGGATGGCGGTCACGAGCTGGCGTTCCTGGGGCACGGAGTAGTCGATGGTCATGCAGGCCATGGTAGGCGCGCGTCCTCCGAGGATGCCGGGGGCCGACGGAGCGTCGCCGACGGTTCCACGACATCTGGCGGTTGACTGGTGTTCACCAACCGTCCATGCGCGCTGCCTACCGTTGGCGGCGCTGAACAGCCGGACGACAGGGGATCGCGTATGGACGCCGACACCAGCACCGCCCTCCTCATCGAGCGGCAGCCCGCGCTGCTCGGCGGCGTGCGCGCACCGGCCGAACGCACCCTTCTCGAGGTCCTCCGTGACGTCGCCGCGTCGCACCCCGAGGCCTCGGCGATCGAGGATGCGGAGGGGGCGCTCAGCTACCGCGAGCTCGTCCTCAGTGCCGAGCGGGTCGCGGCCGGGCTGTTCGCCGCCGGGGTCCGCCGCGGTGACCGGGTCGGTGTCCGGATCGCCTCGGGCACCCGCGACCTCTACCTCGGGATCCTCGGGATCCTGTTCACCGGAGCGGCCTACGTCCCCGTCGACGCCGACGACCCGGAGGAGCGGGCACGACTCGTGTTCGGCGAGGCGGCCGTCGTCGGCGTCCTGGTCGACGGCGGTGTCTTCGAGCGCGCGCGCCGCGGAACGGAGGACCCGGCCGATGACGGTGCAGACCCCGAGCGGGTGCAGCTCGCGACGGGCGCGGCGCCCCACCCGGGCACCCGGGCGATCCCGGTCCTCGAACCACCGCGACTCGACGACGACTCCTGGATCATCTTCACCTCCGGCTCGACGGGCACGCCCAAGGGCGTCGCCGTCTCGCACCGCTCCGCCGCCGCGTTCGTCGACGCCGAGGCGAGGATCTTCCTCCAGGCGGAACCCCTCGGCCCCGGTGATCGTGTGCTGGCCGGCCTGTCCGTCGCCTTCGACGCGTCCTGCGAGGAGATGTGGCTCGCCTGGGGACACGGCGCGTGCCTGGTCCCGGCGCCGCGCTCGCTCGTCCGCAGCGGCATGGACCTCGGCCCCTGGCTCACCGCGAAGGGCATCACCGTGGTCTCGACGGTGCCCACGCTGGCGGCGATGTGGCCCGCCGAATCCCTCGAGAACATCCGCATGCTCATCTTCGGCGGCGAGGCCTGCCCGCCGGAGCTCGCCGCCCGGCTGGCCGTGGACGGCCGCGAGGTCTGGAACACCTACGGACCCACCGAGGCCACCGTCGTCGCCTGCGCCGCGCTGTTGACCGGCGAGCAGCCCGTGCGCATCGGACTGCCGCTCGACGGCTGGGACCTCGCCGTGGTCGACGCCGAGGGCGTCCCGGTCGAGGAGGGCGGCGTCGGCGAGCTCATCATCGGCGGCGTCGGACTCGCCCGGTATCTCGACCCCACCAAGGACGCCGAACGGTATGCGCCCATGCCGAGCATCGGGTGGTCGCGGGCGTATCGGAGCGGCGACCTCGTCCGCTACGAGGCCGCAGGACTCGTGTTCCAGGGGCGCGCGGACGACCAGGTGAAGATCGGCGGTCGGCGCGTGGAACTCGGGGAGATCGAGGCCGCCTTGCAGGCGCTGCCGGGCGTCTCGGGTGCGGCAGCAGCCGTCCAGCGCACCGCCGCCGGGAACGCCGTCCTCGTGGGGTACCTCGCGGTGCCCGACCGCGACGGGTTCTCCGTCGAGCGGGCGCTCGGCACCCTCCGTGAGCAGCTCCCGGCACCGCTCGTCCCGCTCCTCGCGGTCGTCGGAGAGCTGCCCACCCGCACCTCCGGCAAGGTCGACCGGGCCGCGCTGCCGTGGCCGCTCGACGCCGCCGACGGGGAGGACGCCTCGACCCTGTCGGGCACCGCCGCGTGGCTCGCCGAGCAGTGGACCGCCGTCCTCGGTGTCCGGGTCACGGCCGAGAGTGACAACTTCTTCAGCCTCGGCGGCGGGAGCCTGGCGGCCGCGCAGCTCGTCTCGCTCATCCGCACCCGAGACGCCGAGTTCACGGTCGCTGACATCTACGGCCACCCCCGACTCGGCGCGATGGCCGCCGAACTCGACGGCCGACGCCCCGAGCGCCGCAGCCGGGCGGCCGTCGCGGACCCCGTGCTCCCGACGCCGCTCGCGACCCAGTGGGCGCAGACCCTCCTGGGTGTCCCGCTCCTCATCCTCGTCGGACTCCGGTGGCTCGTGTACCTGCTCGCCGGCAGCCGGGTCCTCGGTCTCGTCGCGGACGTCCCGTACCTCCCCATGGTCTCCTGGTGGTGGATCGCCCTCGGGTTCCTCGTGGTCATCACCCCGATCGGACGCATGGCGATCTCCGTGATCGCGGCGAAGCTCCTCCTCGTCGGCGTCCGCCCGGGCGACTACCCGCGTGGTGGCTCGGTCCATGTGCGACTCTGGCTCGCCGAACGCGTCGCCGACACGGTCGGCGCGGTGAGTCTCGCCGGAGCCCCCTGGATCTCGAGCTACGCCAGGGCGCTCGGCGCGAAGATCGGTGCCGACGCAGACCTCCACAGCGTGCCGCCGGTCACCGGGTTCCTCACCGTCGGGGCGCGTGCGTCGATCGAGCCCGAGGTCGACCTCCGCGGCTACTGGGTCGACGGCGACACGCTCCGGCTCGGCCACGTCCACATCGGCGCGGAGAGCACGGTCGGCGCTCGCAGCACCCTGCTCGCCGGCACCCGGATCGGGAAGCGCGCGGAGATCGCTCCAGGATCGTCCGTCTTCGGCCGCGTCCCCTCCGGACACCTGTGGTCGGGGTCGCCTGCCGTCCGCGTCGGCAAGGCGAAACCGGTCTGGCCGACCGAACGACCCCCGCGGCGTCGACGCTGGCTGCTCGCGTACGGCGCGGGATCGGCACTGCTGTCGGTGCTGCCGTTCCTCGCCTTCGTGCTGGCGGCGGCGGTCGTGGCGGCCGGTGCCTCGGGTGCGACCAGCCTGCTCGAGTTCTCCTGGCGCGCGCTCCTCTGGGTGCCCGTCGCCACCCTCGTATGGTTCGTCGTCCTGGCGATCAGCACGATCGGCCTGGTCCGGCTGCTCGGACTCGGTCTCAGCGAGGGCTACTTCCCGGTGCGCAGTCGGGTCGGTTGGCAGGTCTGGGCCACGGAACGGCTCCTGGACGCCGCGCGCACCCTCCTCTTCCCGCTCTACGCGAGCCTCTTCACGCCCGTCTGGCTCCGCCTGCTCGGGGCGAAGGTCGGGCGCAACGTGGAGGCGTCGACGGTCCTCCTCCTCCCGCGGATGACGACCGTCGGCGACGGCGCCTTCCTCGCGGACGACACGATGGTGGCCTCCTACGAGCTCGGCGGCGGGTGGATGCGGATCGCCGGCGCGTCCGTCGGCAAGCGCGCCTTCCTCGGCAACTCGGGCATGGCGGGCCCCGGCATGCACGTTCCGAAGAACGGGCTCGTCGCCGTGCTGTCGGCCGCGCCGCGGAAGGCCAAGTCCGGCTCGTCCTGGCTCGGGAGCCCGCCGATGCGACTCCGGCGGCAGGTGTCCGACGCCGATCTCGACCGCACCTACGACCCGCCGCTCCGGCTCCGGATCGCCCGTGCGCTGTGGGAGCTCTGCCGCATCGTCCCCGTCATGGTCACGTCCGGCATCGCGCTCCTGGTGCTCCTCACGCTCGCCTGGTTCGCCGACACCTGGGGTCTCGGCGTCGCGATCGCCGTCAGCGGTGCCGTGCTCCTGGCCGCCGGCGCGGTCGCGGCGGGGATCACGACCGTCGCCAAGTGGGTCATCGTCGGCCCGATCCGCACGGGGGAGCACCCGCTCTGGTCCTCGTTCATCTGGCGCAACGAGGTGTCCGACACCTTCGTCGAGATGGTCGCGGCGCCCTGGTTCGCGGCACCCGCCACCGGCACCCCCGCCCTCACCTGGTGGTTGCGCTCGCTCGGTGCCCGGATCGGTCGTGGGGTCTGGTGCGAGAGCTATTGGCTGCCGGAGGCCGACCTCGTCCGACTCGGCGACGGCGCGACGGTCAACCGGGGCTGCGTTGTGCAAACGCACCTGTTCCATGATCGAATCATGAGTATGGATCAGGTCGAACTCGCATCGGGCGCCACGCTCGGGCCGCACAGCGTCATCCTCCCCGGAGCGCGGATCGACGACGACGCGACGGTCGGACCGGCCTCGCTCGTCATGCGCGGAGAACGCGTCCCGGCGGGCACCCGGTGGAGCGGCAACCCGATCGGCCCGTGGCGCGAGGTGACGACGGCGGAGTACCGGGAGCCCCAGGTCGCGTCCTGATGGGGGAGGCTCTCGCCCGTCTGCGGAGCGCAGGCGACTCCTACACGCCCTCCAGCGGGAATCGTGGCTACCGCGTCGTCCGGTATGAGCTGGAGCTCGACTACGACGTCGACCGCAACGCCCTGTCCGGGACGGCTCGACTCACCGCCGTCGCGACGGAGGAGCTCACGCGGTTCTCGCTCGACCTCGCGGCGTTGCGCGTCACCCGTGTCCAGGTCGACGGGGTCGAGGCGAAGCGGACGCACGGCTCGGGCAAGCTCACACTGACGCCCCGGAACACCATCGCAGACGGCGCCGAGTTCTCCGTGCTCGTCCGGTACTCGGGTGCGCCCCGTCCCGTGCGCAGCCCCTGGGGCGAGATCGGCTGGGAGGAACTCGAGGACGGCGTCATCGTGGCGTCCCAGCCGTGCGGCGCTTCCAGTTGGTTCCCCTGCAACGACCACCCCTCGGACAAGTCCTCCTATCGGATCAGTGTCACGGCGTCGTCGGCGTACACGGTCGTCGCCCCCGGGGAATTGGTGTCGCGGGTCGCGCGCGCGAGCCGGACCACGTGGGTCTACGAGCAGCCTGAACCGATGGCCGCCTACCTCGCGACGGTGCAGATCGGCCGCTACCAGCGGCTCGCCGTCAGCGCTCGGGTCGCGACGACCACGGTGCCGGTCGTCGCGCACCTGCCGCGCGACCTCACCGCGCGGTTCCGACACGACTTCGCCGACCAGGTCGACATGCTGGCGTGCTTCGAGCGCGCCTTCGGCCCCTACCCCTTCGGCAGCTACGGCGTCGTCGTCACCGACGACGTGCTGGAGATCCCCCTCGAGGCGCAGGGGATGAGCGTGTTCGGCCGCAACCACGTCGACGGCGTCAGTGGTTCGGAGCGGTTGATCGCGCACGAGCTCGCCCACCAGTGGTTCGGGAACAGCCTGACGATCGCCGCCTGGCGCGACATCTGGTTGCACGAGGGCTTCGCCTGCTACGCCGAGTGGCTGTGGTCGGAGGAATCGGGGGCCGAGACCGCCGACGCCTGTGCCCGGGCACACTACGCGGCGCTCCGACGGGCGCCGCAGGACCTCGTCGTCGGCGACCCGGGCCCCGCGGACATGTTCGACGACCAGGTCTACAAGCGGGGCGCGATCGCCCTGCACGCCGTGCGCCGACTGCTCGGCGACGAGGCGTTCTTCGACCTCCTGCGTGACTGGGTGGCGTCCTTCCGGCACTCGAGCGTGTCGACGGACGACTTCATCCGGACGGCCGATCGACATGCACCGGCACCGGTCGAGCCGCTCCTCGACGCGTGGCTCTTCCAGGAGGCGCTCCCGCCGTTCCCCGTGGGCTGAACCGGGTCAGGGGAGGAGGAGGGCCGTCGTGACGACGAATCCCGGCGCGGGCTCCGGGTGGTCGATGACGAAGCGGTGGCCCGCGGTCTCGGTGACGTGTGGTGCGGCATCCTGCCCGAGGTCGATCGTCGCGGGATCGGTCGTGAGGCCTGTACCGAGAGCCTTCGTCACGGCCTCCTTCGCCGTCCAGCGCTCGGCGAGCGCCCGGAGGCGTCGTCGGTCCGGCAGTCGCTGCCACCGCTCCCGTTCCGCGGGGGTGAGGGCGACGTCCTCGACGCCGGCGAACCGGGCCGCGTCGAGCCGTTCGACGTCGACACCGACGGGGTGCTCGATCGACACCGCCACAGCGGAGGCGTCGGCGGTGTGGGAGAGGCTCACGTGGATGGTCCGGCCACCCGTGCGCACCCGTGGTCGTCCGTGCGCCAGCCCGCAGTCGGGGCAGACCGCCGTGACCTCGATCCGCTCGGGGTCGGTGCCGATCGTCTCCGCGACGGTGCGCACGAGCAGTGCGCGACCGAACAGGAACCGGCGGGCCGCCGATTCTGGCGAGGCGTCGAGGCGTTGACGGGCTGGTGCGTCCAGCCGGGCCGCCGTGCCGACGAGGTCGAGCTCAGCGGCACTGGCCCAGCGCAGGAAGCGGACCGTCGGCTGCGGGAGGCGATCGGCTCGGTGCATGGCCCCCGCGTCCCGGAGTCGGAGCGATGCGAAGTAGGACCTCGCGAGATGGTGATGGTGCCCTCGACTGGATTCGAACCAGCGACTTCTTCCTCCGGAGGGAAGCGCTCTTCCGCTGAGCTACGAAGGCGGAACGTCTCCAAGCTACCAGAGTCGGGACCCACGCCGGTACCGGAGGCGTGCGGGATCCGCGTCGTTCATCACATGGAACAATGAGGGCATGCAGCGCACCCTGACCGCGTCGCTCGATCTGCGGGTGCACGATCGAGCCGACCTCATCTTCTCCATCGCTGCAGCCGGCGGCACCCCGCTGGCGAGCGAGCGACTGCAGGTGCACTCCTCGGACGGCCCGTGCGCCGTCACCGAGATCGTGGGTCCGGACGACACGCGACTCCACCGCGTCATCGCCGAGCCAGGCCGGTTGCAGGTCGACTACGAGGCGGTGGTGGTCGGGCAGGCCGTGCCGCGTCCCGTGGACGCCTTGGAGACCGTGACCTATCTCCGTCCCAGCCGGTACTGCGAGTCGGACGCGCTGTTCTCGCTCGCGCGTTCCGAGCTCGGCTACCTGCTCGAGCACCGTCGCCTGCACGAGGACGGCACGGTGTCCGGCGGTCTGCAGGTGCTGCCATGGGTGGCCGCCTGGGTCGGACGACACCTCTCCTACGTCTCCGGCTCCACGACCGTGTCGGACAGTGCGGTGTCGACCCTGGCCGCGGGCCGTGGCGTGTGCCGGGACTTCGCGCACCTGACCATCGCGATGCTGCGGGCGCTCGACATCCCGGCCCGGTACGCTGCGGTCTACGCCCCGGGTCTCGTCCCCATGGACTTCCACGCGGTGGCCGAGGGCTTCGTCGACGGCGCCTGGCACGTGGTCGACGCGACGGGCCTGGCACCGCGCCAGTCGCTCGTCCGCATCGCCACCGGACGCGACGCCGCGGACGTGGCCTGGTTGAGCAACCACCACGGCAACGTGACCGTCGAGGACATGCGGATCGACGCCCTGATCGACGTCCTGCCCGCCGACGACCCTGCGCAGGCGGTCGTGCTCGCCTGACGGTCGCCCCCGAGGACCCACCGTGTCGCCGGCGCGACGCGCCCGGGTAGAATCGCTCCTCGTGACTCCTGAAGACCTCGCCTCCGCCCTGCACGCCATCGTCGTTCCGATCGTCGAACGACGACGCGAGGCGGCGGGTATCACCGACGAGGTCGCGGTGTCGGTGGACGACGTGGTGCTGGAGCGCCCGAAGAACCGCGATCACGGTGACTGGGCGTGCAACATCGCGATGAAGCTCGCGAAGCGGGTGGGCGCGAACCCACGCGAGCTCGCGCAGGAGTTCGCCGACGCGCTCGTGCAGGTCGACGGCGTCGCCTCGGTCGAGGTCGCCGGACCCGGGTTCATCAACGTGCGCCTCGACGCCGCTGCCGCGGGTGCGCTCGCGAAGGTGATCGTCGACGCCGGCGACGCGTTCGGTCGCAACGACAGCCTCGCCGGTCAGACCATCAACATCGAGTTCGTCTCGGCCAACCCGACCGGCCCGCTCCACATCGGCCACACGCGCTGGGCCGCGCTCGGCGACTCCCTGGCTCGCGTCCTCAGCGCGTCCGGCGCGACGCTCGTCAGCGAGTACTACATCAACGACGCCGGCAACCAGATGGACACCTTCGCGGACTCGATCCTCGCCGCGGCCAAGGGGGAGCCGACGCCTGAGGGCGGCTATCCCGGGGCGTACATCGGCGACCTCGCGAAGACCGTGCTGGCCGAGATCCCCGACCTCCTCGAGCGTCCGGACGCCCGCGAGGTTGCGCGGGAGCGCGCCTACGCCCTGCAGCTCGGCGAGATCCGTGCGTCGCTCGAGCGCTTCAACGTCCATTTCGACGTCTGGTTCAGCGAGCGCACGCTGCACGCGACGGGCGAGGACGGCACGAGCCTCATCGACCAGGCCGTGGACCGGCTGCGCGAGCAGGGGCACGTGTTCGACGAGGAGGGCGCCGTCTGGGTGCGCACGACGGACTTCGGCGACGACAAGAACCGCGTCATCCGTCGCTCCAACGGCGTCTACACCTACTTCGCCGCCGACGCGGCGTACTACCTGAACAAGGGCGACCGCGGCTTCCAGCACAAGATCTACCTGCTCGGCGCCGACCACCACGGGTACGTCCACCGGCTGAAGGCCCTCGCGGGCGCGGCCGGAGACGACCCGGACCGCGACATCGAGGTGCTCATCGGGCAGCTCGTGAGCGTGAACGGCGCCCGACTCTCCAAGCGGGCCGGCAACATCATCGAGCTGGACGACCTGCAGGCCTGGATCGGGACCGACGCCCTGCGGTACTCGCTCGGTCGCTACCCGGCCGATTCGCCGTTGGCCCTCGACCCGGAGCAGCTCCGCAGCCGGACGAACGACAACCCCGTCTTCTACGTCCAGTACGCACACGCCCGCACGAACTCGGTGGCGCGGAACGCCGCATCCGCCGGGGTCGACCGTAGCGCCTTCGCACCGGAGCTGCTCGTCCACGAGACGGAGTCGGCGCTCCTCGGCGTCCTCCAGGAGTTCCCGCGGATCGTCGCGCAGGCCGCACAGCTGCGCGAGCCGCACCGTGTGGCCCGACACCTGGAGGAGACCGCGAGCCTGTACCACAAGTGGTACGACAGCTGCCGGGTCGTCCCGATGGGGGAGGAGCCGGTCACCGACCTGCACCGCACGCGCCTCTGGCTGAACGACGCGACCGGCACCGTCATCCGCAACGGGCTGGCGCTCCTCGGCGTCTCCGCGCCGGAGCGCATGTAGCTTCCCCGCAGCAGGAGATCCGCGCGAGCGCAGGACGGTTCCTCGGGAACGGTCCTGCGCTCGCGCCGTCCTCCCGCCGGCGCGTCCACGGAGACGGTGGTTCGCTACCCTCGGAACATGAGTGAGCAGCAACCGTCGGGCAAGCGCAGGCGTCCGTGGCTTCCGATCGTCATCGTCGTCGGGGTGCTCGTCGTCCTGGTCGGCGCCTTCCTGATCGCCGACACGATCGTGCGCGGCGTCGCCGAGGAGCGCGTCGCGACGCAGATCGAGCAGAGCCTGCCCGACAACGTCGACGCGGACGTAGCCGTGTCGATCGGCGGTGCCTCGGTCATCGCCCAGTACCTCACCGGAACGTTCGAGCACGTCGACCTGCGTGCACCGGACGCGAGCGTCGACGGCATCCCGCTGGACCTCCGCGTCAGTGCCGACCGGGTCCCCCTCGACCCGGAGCAGACCATCGGTCGGGTGGTGGCGACCATCAGGATCGATGCTGCCGGAGCGGCGGACCTCGCAAAGACGGCCGGGCTCCCGGGAACGCTCACCCTCGGCGACGACGAGATCGGGTACGCGGGTGAGGCGACCGTCCTCGGGTTCACGATCCCGTACGACTTCTCCGTGGCGCCGACCACCACGGCCGACCGCGTGAACCTCATGCCGACGTCCGTGAACGTCGACACCGGCCTCCTCGGTGTGATCGACCTTCGGGCGCTCGTGACCGGGTTCCTGCAGGGCGACCCGCCGAGCATCTGCGTCGCCCAGTACCTGCCGGAGGGGGTCGACCTCGACGGACTCGCGGTGACGCCGGAGGCGGCGACCGCCACCCTGACGTCGACGACGCTCCGCCTCGACGAGGCGTCGCTGCAGACGCTCGGCAGCTGCGACTGACGCTCCTCCCTCCACCCGGCGGCGGAGGGGCGCGGGCCACCCGACGTCACGATGCTGCACGGGCACGCGCGTCTCGCTAGACTTTCCACACACCCACTGCTCCGACCGGGCGGTGAGGTGTGCCGTCGGGCCCTCGGGCCCGTGTTCCACCTCAGTCGTTCCAACCGAGCGACGATGGATGCGGACGACCGGGATCACCAACCACCGGGCCGTACGCATCCACCTTCTTCGGTGCTCTACAAATCGGTGCTTCAGGGGCCAAACCGGGTCCGCTCGCCCAACGAGAACCTCCTTTTCCGCTCAACAGGACTCAGGACACCCCCGTGGCCAGAAACCCCCTCGCCCCCGACTGGCTCGCCGAGCCCGTCGATCCGAACGCGCTCGATCCGGCCGTGTGGCCGGCCTCGGCCGCCCGCGACGCCGACGGCCGCCTGCAGCTCGGCGGCGTCGACGTCCGCACGCTCCAGGAGCGCTTCGGCACGCCGCTCTACGTCGTCGACGAGGACGATGCGCGTGCCCGCGCCCGCACGCTGAGGGAGGCATTCGAGCGCGAGGCGGCCGCCCGCGGCACGAGTGTCGCCGTCTACTACGCGGGGAAGGCGTTCCTCTCGGTCGAGGTCGCGCGGTGGATGACGGCGGAGGGCCTCCGCATCGACATCTGCAGCGGCGGAGAGCTCGCCGTCGCACTCGCCGCCGGAACCGATCCGGCCCAGCTGGGCTTCCACGGCAACAACAAGTCGGTCGCGGAGATCGAGCGAGCCGTGGGCGTCGGGATCGGTGCCATCGTGCTCGACAGCCTCACCGAGATCGACCGCGTCGCCGCAGCGGCCGAGCGCGCCGGCCGGGTCCAGTCGGTGCGCCTGCGCGTGAACAGCGGCGTCCACGCCCACACGCACGAGTACCTCGCGACCGCCCACGAGGACCAGAAGTTCGGCCTGCCGCTCGAGGACGCCGCCGACGCCGTCGCGCGCATCCGGTCGCACGCCTCGCTCGACTTCCTCGGACTCCACTGTCACATCGGCTCGCAGATCTTCGGGTCCGACGGGTTCGCCGAATCCGCCGCCCGCCTGCTCGCCGTGCACGCGCGCCTGCTCGAGGGCGGCCCCGTGCCCGAGCTCAACCTCGGTGGCGGCTTCGGCATCGCCTACACCAGCGCCGACGACCCGACGCCGATCGAGCGGCTCGCGGCGGACATCCTCGCCGGTGTCCAGGCTGCGGCAGACCTCCACGGCGTCCGGATCCCGAAGCTCGCCTTCGAACCGGGACGCGCGATCATCGGCGGCGCCGGCATCACGCTCTACGAGGTCGGCACGATCAAGGACGTCGTGGTCGCCTGGAACGACGAGGGTGAGACGGCCGTCCGACGCTACGTCAGCGTCGACGGTGGAATGAGCGACAACGCCCGGCCGTCGCTGTACGGCGCGGACTACACGGTCCGGATCGCCGATCGCGTGAGCGACGCGTCCCCCGCGCTCGTCCGGATCGCCGGCAAGCACTGCGAGTCGGGCGACATCGTCGTGAACGCCGACTACCTGCCGGCGGACGTCCGCGACGGCGACCTCCTGGTCGTCCCCGCGACCGGGGCCTACTGCTGGTCCCTCGCGAGCAACTACAACTACCTCGGTCGCCCGGCCGTCGTCGCCGTGTCGGGTGGCGCGGCCCGCGTCATCGTGCGGGGCGAGACCGAGCACGACCTCCTCAGCCGCGATGCGGGATTGGACACGGAATGATCGAATACCGCGGACTGAAGGTCGCCCTGCTGGGCGCCGGATCGGTGGGCTCGCAGGTGGCGCGTCTGCTGCTCGAGCACGCCGACGAACTGGCGTCCCGCGCCGGAGCGAGCCTCGAGCTCATCGGCATCGCCGTGCGCGACGTCGACGCACCTCGCGACGTCGACCTGCCGAAGGAGCTGTACACGACCGATGCCGAGCAGCTCATCCTGAGCGCCGACATCGTGATCGAACTCATCGGCGGCATCGAGCCGGCGCGCAGCCACATCCTGCAGGCCATCAACGCCGGTGCCGACATCGTCACCGCCAACAAGGCGCTGCTCGCGACGCACGGCCCTGAACTGTTCGACGCCGCTGAGCAGGTCGGCGCCCAGCTGTACTACGAGGCGGCCGTCGCCGCGGCGATCCCGATCATCCGGCCCCTGCGGGAGAGCCTCGCAGGCGACCGCATCAACCGGGTGCTCGGCATCGTCAACGGCAGCACGAACTACATGCTCGACCGGATGGACCGCTTCGGCGACACGATGGAGGACGCGGCAGCCGTCGCGAGCGAGCTCGGGTACCTCGAGGCCGACCCGACCCTCGACGTCGAGGGGTACGACGCGGCGCAGAAGGCGACCATCCTGGCGAGTCTCGCCTTCCACACCACCGTCCCCGTCGAGGCCGTCCACCGTGAGGGCATCACCGGGATCACGAAGGCGCAGGTCGACCTCGCACGCAGCGAGGGCTATGTCATCAAGCTGCTCGCGATCGCGGAGCGGATCGTCGACGAGACCACCGGCGAGGAGGGCCTGTCCGCCCGCGTCTACCCGGCGCTCATCGGTCGGGAGCACCCGCTGGCCGCGGTGCACGGCGGGAACAACGCCGTCTTCGTGGAGGCCGAGAACGCCGGTTCCCTGATGTTCTACGGCGCCGGCGCCGGCGGCAAGGAGACCGCCTCAGCGGTGCTCGGCGACCTCGTCTCAGCCGCCCGTCGTCACGTCGCCGGTGGCCCCGGTGTCGGTGAGTCCACGCACGCCGACCTGCCGGTCCTCGAGATCGGCCGCGTCACGACGCGGTACCAGGTCACCCTCGAGGTCGCCGACGAACCCGGCGTGCTCGCCGCGGTCGCGGGGATCCTCAGCGACGGCGGCGTCTCGGTCGAGACCTTCCAGCAGTCCGTGGCATCCTCGGACGGGACGCTGTCGACCGCTACCCTGGTCATCGGCACCCACCGGGCGCTCGAATCGGCCCTCGCGGCCACCGTCGAGCAGCTCGCCTCGAACGCCCACGTCGAGCGGGTCGTGTCCGTGCTCCGGGTCGAAGGAGCCGAGTAGGTGCCGAACCGCACGACCACCGACCGCGTCACTCGACGACCTCTCACCAGATTGCAGGCATCCCTATGAGTCACACCGAACCGCTTGCGATCGGACGCACCGTCACCGTGAAGGTGCCGGCGACCACCGCCAACCTCGGCCCCGGCTTCGACACGCTCGGTCTGGCGCTCGCCCTGTACGACGAGCTGACCGTCACGGTCCGCGAGGAGCCGGGCGTGTTCGTGGAGGTCATCGGTGTCGGCGCCGGCGAGGTGCCGACCGACGCGTCCAACCTCGTGATCACCGCGATCGCACACGCCCTGCGTGCCTACGGCCACGACCTCCCCGGTCTCGACGTCGTCGCGCGGAACGTCATCCCGCACGGCCGCGGCCTCGGTTCCTCGGGCGCCGCGATCGTCTCCGGCATCATGGCGGCGAAGGGGCTCCTCGAGGGTCGGGTCGAGCTCGGTCCGGACGACCTCCTCCGGCTCGCGACGGAGATGGAAGGTCACCCCGACAACGTCGCTCCGGCGCTGTTCGGCGGCCTGACGATCGCGTGGACGACGGACGACGGCCCGCAGCACAAGAAGCTCATCGTGCACCGCGGGGTCTCGCCGCTCGTGCTCGTCCCCGAGCACACGATGTCCACGGAACTCGCCCGCAGCCTCCAGCCCGCCAACGTGCCGCACGCCGACGCGGCGTTCAACGTGTCCCGTTCGGCGCTCCTCGTCGCCGCCCTCACGCAGAGCCCCGAGCTCCTGCTCGCAGCCACCGAGGACCGCCTCCACCAGAGCTACCGCGCCGCCGCGATGCCCGAGACGAACACCCTCATCACGCTGTTGCGTGAGCACGGCTTCGCCGCCGTCGTGTCCGGCGCCGGCCCGTCGATCCTCGTCCTCGCGGACGATCCCGGACGACGCCTCGAAGCCACCGCGCTGGTCGCCGAGCACGCCACCACCCCGTGGCAGTCGCTCATGCTCGCGGTCGACTTCAAGGGTGCTACAGTGGGAGGGCACCCGGCCCACCCCGCCTCTTCGGCGTAACCGGCTTCCGGGGCAATTCCGCACAATCATCGCTTTCGCACCAATTGATCGCGTCTGTTCGGGTCCCACCGTGTTTCCATCCTGCTGAGCTGCGCTCCGCCGGGTCGTCGCACCGGGCTATCCGCACAGGCTCTGCGTCGTGTGAACATCACCCACCCGCCGCACAGGATTCCGGTGCGATCGCCGCCTGCGCGAGACAGCTCTGTCTCGACGCAAGGGAAGGAAGACACACGTGACAGACGTCAACGAAGGCGCCTCAGGCGTCTCGCTGGATGCCGACCCGAAGACGCTCAAGGTCGCCGACCTGCAGCGTCTCGCCGCTGCTCTCGGAGTGGCCGGAGCCTCCAAGCTCCGCAAGGGCGAGCTGGTCGAAGCCATCCAGAACATCCAGAACAGCACCGACACCGACACCGACGCCGCGGCCACCGAGACCGCCGACGTGATCGAGTCGGTCTCCGCGCTCGAAGTCGCGCCGGAGGCACCGGTGCAGTCCAAGCTGCCCGAGCTCGACCTCGCTCTCGACCAGGCCTTCGGTGCCGAGAAGGCGGCTCCGCCGGCGCGACGCAAGTCCCGCCGGGCCACGACGGCCACCGTCGCCCCGAACGCGACCCCGATCGTCGGCGCCCCCGTCGTCGAGGCTCCGGCTGCGCCGGCTGCCGCACCCGCCGCGGTCGAGGCCGAGGCACCGTCCGCTCCCGTCGAAGCGGCTCCCGCCGAGCAGTCCGATGACGCCGCCGCGACCGCTGCATCGCAGAGCGCCGACGAGACGACCCCCGAGCAGACGCCGAGGCGTTCGCGCGGCAACCGCCGTGGTCGCGGACGCGATCGCGACCGCAACGCCGACGACGCCGAGCAGAACACGGCTGAGCAGGGTACCGGCGAGCAGGCCGGCGGCGAGCAGAACCGCGCCGCACAGAACGCCTCCGAGCAGGACTCGAACGACGACGCCGCCAACACGGACGCCGATGACACCCAGGACGGCGAGCAGCAGGACGGCCAGTCGTCCGGCGGACGTCGCGGTCGTGGCCGAGGCCGCAACCAGAACAACGGTGGCCAGAACAACGGCAACCAGAACAACGGTGGCCAGAACGCCGACGCCGGCCAGAAGGCCGACGCCAAGCAGGAGCAGCAGGGGCAGAACCGCGGCAACCAGGGCGGTCAGGGCAACCAGGGCGCACCGGGCGACGAGTCCGAGGGTCGTGGCGGCCGCAGCCGCTACCGCGACCGCAAGCGTCGCGGATCCGTGCAGAACGACGACGTCGAGCCCGAGATCGCCGAGGACGACGTCCTCATCCCGGTCGCCGGCATCCTCGACGTCCTCGACAACTACGCCTTCGTGCGCACCTCCGGCTACCTCCCGGGCACCAACGACGTCTACGTCTCGCTCGGCCAGGTGAAGAAGTACCACCTGCGCAAGGGCGACGCCGTCGTCGGAGCCATCCGTCAGCCGCGCGACAACGACAGCAGCAGCCGCCAGAAGTACAACGCGATCGTCAAGGTCGACTCCGTCAACGGCCTGTCCGTCGACGAGGCCGGCGCCCGCGTCGAGTTCGGCAAGCTGACCCCGCTGTACCCGCAGGAGCGCCTCCGGCTCGAGACGGAGCAGACGAAGCTCACGCAGCGCATCATCGACCTCGTCGCACCGATCGGCAAGGGCCAGCGCGGCCTGATCGTCGCCCCGCCGAAGGCCGGGAAGACCATCGTCCTGCAGCAGATCGCCAACGCGATCTCGATCAACAACCCTGAGGTCCACCTCATGGTCGTGCTGGTCGACGAGCGTCCCGAAGAGGTCACCGACATGCAGCGCACGGTGAAGGGTGAGGTCATCGCCTCCACCTTCGACCGTCCGGCCGAGGACCACACGACGGTCGCCGAACTCGCGATCGAGCGCGCCAAGCGTCTCGTCGAGCTCGGCCACGACGTCGTCGTGCTGCTCGACTCGATCACGCGTCTCGGTCGCGCCTACAACCTGGCCGCACCCGCCTCGGGTCGGATCCTCTCCGGTGGTGTCGACGCCGCGGCGCTGTACCCGCCGAAGCGCTTCTTCGGTGCCGCTCGCAACATCGAGAACGGCGGATCCCTCACCATCCTCGCGACCGCGCTCGTCGAGACCGGTTCCAAGATGGACGAGGTCATCTTCGAGGAGTTCAAGGGCACCGGCAACTCGGAGCTCCGGCTCTCGCGCCAGCTCGCCGACAAGCGGATCTTCCCGGCCGTGGACGTCAATGCGTCCTCGACCCGCCGCGAGGAGATGCTGCTCGCCCCCGACGAGGTCAAGGTCACCTGGAAGCTGCGTCGTGCCCTCGCCGGCCTCGACCAGCAGCAGGCCCTTGAGGTCGTCCTCGGCAAGCTGAAGGAGACCACGTCCAACGTGGAGTTCCTCGTCCAGATGCAGAAGTCGATGCCCGCACCGACCTCGCACAGCCACGGACACGAGAACAACCACCGCTAGCGGTCCCGACCGACCCCATCCGTACCCGCGCCGCACCGGCGTCGGGAACGGGTGGGGTCGGTCCCGTTTCGCCCCCGGTGCCGCATGATGGTGATGAAGGAAGAGAACGATGTTCGAATCAGTTGAGACGCTCGTCGCCGAGCACAAGGATCTCCAGGATCAGCTCGCCGACCCGGCGGTCCACGCCGACCCCGCGCGGTCGAAGAAGATCAACCGCCGCTACGCCGAGTTGTCGAAGATCATCGCGGCCTACCACACCTGGCAGGCGACGCAGGAGGACCTCGACGCCGCTCGGGAACTCGCCAAGGAGGACGAGGCGTTCGCCGAGGAGGTGCCGGTGCTCGAGGAGCTGCTGGTGACCAACCAGGAGAAGCTCCGCCGTCTGCTCATCCCGCGCGACCCCGACGACGGCCGCGACGTCATCATGGAGATCAAGGGTGGCGAGGGCGGCGCCGAGAGCGCGCTCTTCGCCGCCGACCTGCTCCGGATGTACCTGCACTACGCGGAGTCCAAGGGGTGGAAGACCGAGCTCCTCGAACGCACCGAGAGCGACCTCGGCGGCTACAAGGACGTCCAGGTGGCGATCAAGTCGAACGCGACCGACCCGTCGCAGGGGGTCTGGGCGCACCTCAAGTACGAGGGCGGCGTGCACCGCGTGCAGCGTGTGCCGGCCACCGAGTCCCAGGGCCGCATCCACACCTCCACCACGGGTGTCCTCGTCTTCCCCGAGGTCGATGAGCCGGAGGAGGTCGAGATCAGTCAGAACGACCTGAAGATCGACGTCTACCGGTCGAGCGGCCCCGGCGGTCAGTCGGTCAACACCACGGACTCCGCGGTGCGGATCACCCACCTGCCGACCGGCATCGTGGTGTCGATGCAGAACGAGAAGAGCCAGCTGCAGAACCGTGAGGCCGGCATGCGCGTGCTCCGTGCCCGCATCCTCGCGCGTCAGCAGGAGGAGCAGGCGGCGCTCGACAGCGCGGCACGCAAGACGCAGATCCGCACGATGGACCGCTCCGAGCGCATTCGAACCTACAACTTCCCCGAGAACCGCATCGCCGACCACCGGACCGGATACAAGGCGTACAACCTCGACGGCGTCATGAACGGCGCGCTCGGGCCGATCATCGAATCGGCGATCACCGCCGACGAGGAAGCGCGCCTGGCCGACATCGGCGACCAGGACTAGCACTCGAGAGCGCAGTCGTGGTCGTCATCCCGCTCGGATGACGACCACGACTGCGCTTTCGTCGTTCAGCCGATGCGCAGTCGCTTCGTCGCGACCTTGTCGGCGAAGAACCGGTCGTGACTGACCACGACGATGGCGCCGGGGAAGTGCACGAGTGCGCGCTCCATCACCTGCGTGCTCGCGAGGTCCAGGTGGTTCGTCGGTTCGTCGAGGAGGAGCACCGACGCTCCGGAGAGCAGGCACTGGGCCATGGCGACGCGGGCGCGCTGCCCACCCGAGAGCATCCCGATCTTCTGCTTGAGCTCGGCGTCGGAGAACTGGAACATGCCGAGGAAGCGGTTCACCGACTTCTTCGTCGCCGCGAAGGCGAGGCTGTCGGGCATGGCGCCGACGGCGTGTGCCACCGTGTCGGTGAGGTCCAGCTCGTCGACCATCTGGTTGTAGGACGCGTATCGGACCCCACCGGTCCACGTGACGTGACCGGCGTCGGGGCGTTCGTCGCCCTCGAGGATCCGGAGGAACGTGGACTTGCCCGCGCCGTTCGGCCCGTGGACAACGATGCGTTCCCGGCGGCCGATCTCGAGGTCGAGTCCATCGAACAGCGTGTGGTCGCCGTAGGCCTTCGTGAGCCCCTGGATCCGGCAGAGCGTGTCCTTGATGTGCAGGCCGCCGTAGATGTCGGTGATGATGTCGTCGACCGGGCGCGGCGGTCTGGCCTTCTTGATCTTCGCCAGCTGCGAGGAGAGGTCCTTCTTCCCGGCGGCCTTGGCCGCCTCGCGACGGTCCGAGATGCCCTCGGCCTCGAAAGCGAGCAGCTCGGACTCATGGACGAACTGCGCCTCGAGGCTCTTGAGTCGGAACTGCTTCTGGACGACGTACTCGTCGAAGCTGCCGGGGTACTCGTGGAGGTGGAAGTTCTCGACCTCGACGATGCGCGTGACCACGGCGTCCAGGAAGGTCCGGTCGTGCGAGACGACGACCGCCGCGCCGCGGAACGAGCCGAACCAGGATTCGAGCCACTCGACCCCGGCGACGTCGAGGAAGTTCGTCGGCTCGTCGAGGAGCAGGACGTCCGGGCGCTCGAGGAGGATCTTCGCGAGCGCCGCCCGGTTGCGCCAACCACCGGAGAGCGAGTCGATGGGGAGCACACGGCGCGCGGTGTCGAAGCCGAGCGTGGTGAGGGCGGTGTCGATGTGGCGCTGGTAGTCCCAGCCGTCCTGGCGCTCCATCTCCTCGAAGAGCTCGGCCTGCCGTTCGATGAGCTTCGTCATCCCGTCGAGGTCGTTCGGGTCGGCGGCGATCGCGGCGTCGATGGATGCGAGTTCCGCCTCGATGGCGTGGATGTGACCGAAGAGTCCTTCGAGGACCTCGGTGATGGTGGCGCTGCCGTCGAGCTCCGAGAACTGGGAGAAGTACCCGATCCGGGTCCCGTCCTCGATGGTCACCGTGCCCGAGTCCGGCTGGAGCTGGTCGAGCGCGAGCTTCAGGAGGGTGGACTTGCCGGAGCCGTTCCGGCCGATGAGCCCGACCCGGTCGCCTGGCTCCAGCCGGAAGAAGACGTCGCGGAGCACCGGGCGCTCCTCGAACCGGACGGTGACGTCGTGCAGGCGGATGAGACTCATGGGGACCTCTCGAGTGGGATGCGGGTGGGATGCGTGAGATCGTCGTCCGGGGGAGGCGTGGGCGACGACTCGCCTCACCTCGCGCGGATCAGATGTGGTACTCGGGATCGAGCAACGCGAGGCCGTGGGCGCCGCTCCCGCGCGGGCGCTCGACCGCCGGGACGCCGAGCAGCAGGCTGCGGGGTGGGCAGGCCTTGGTGACGACGGCGTTCGCGCCGACGATGGTGCCCGCCCCGATCAGGATGGGCCCGAGGATCTTCGCGCCGGCCCCGACGGCGACGCCGTCACCGATGGTCGGGTGGCGCTTGCCGACGCCGCGGCTCTTCCCGCCGAGGGTCACGCCGTGGAAGATCATGACGTCGTCGCCCACCTCGGCCGTCTCGCCGATGACGACGCCCATGCCGTGGTCGATGAAGAACCGCCTGCCGATCCGGGCGCCCGGGTGGATCTCGATCCCGGTCAGGAACCGGGTGAACTGGGAGCCGAACCGGGCGAGCGTACGGAAGCCGCGCCGCCACAGGCGATGGTGCAGCCGGTACGCCCAGACGGCGTGCAGGCCGGAGTAGCTGAGTGCGATCTCGATGGTGCCGCGGGCCGCCGGATCGTGTGCGCGTGCGGCACCGATGTCCTCGCGGACCCGCGACAGCATTCCCATGCGTCGAGCCTAGTCGCGCAGGTCGTCGTACATCGTCGTCGACAGGTAGCGCTCGCCCGCGTCGGGGATGATGACGACGATGGTCTTGCCGGCCATCTCCGGACGGCGTCCGACCTCGAGGGCTGCCCACACCGCGGCGCCGGAGGACATGCCGCCGATGATGCCGTCGTCGGTCGCGAGGCGTCGTGCGGTCGCGTAGGCCGTGTCGGTCTCGACCGGGATGATCTCGCTGAACAACGAGGTGTCGAGGATGTCGGGCACGAAGTTCGGTCCGATGCCCTGGATCTTGTGTCCACCGGCGCGACCCTCGCTGAGCAGCGGGGAGTCCGCGGGTTCCACGGCGATGATCTGCACGTCGGGGTTGTGCTCGCGGAGCCAGCCACCGACGCCGGTGATCGTCCCGCCCGTCCCGATGCCCGCGACGAACGCGTCGACCGTGCCGGCGGTGTCCTCCCAGATCTCGGGTGCGGTCGTCCGCCGGTGGATGGCTGGGTTCGCCTCGTTCTCGAACTGCCTGACCCAGACGGCGCCGGGGTGCTCGGCGACGATGCGCTGCGCCTCCTGCACGGCGTTCGCCATGCCCTTGGTCGGATCGGTGAGGACGAGCTCGGCACCGTAGGCGCGGAGGAGGGTCCGGCGTTCCTTGCTCATCGAGGCCGGCATCGTGAGGATGACCCGGTAGCCGCGCGCGGCTCCCACGAGGGCGAGCGCGATGCCGGTGTTCCCGCTCGTCGACTCGACGATGGTCCCTCCGGGCTGCAGCTGGCCCGAGGCCTCCGCCGCATCGACGAGTGCGATGCCCAGGCGGTCCTTGACACTCGATCCGGGGTTGTAGAACTCCAGCTTCGCCAGGACGGTCGCGCCGACGCCCTCGGCGATGCGGTTCAGGCGGACGAGCGGGGTGCGGCCGTAGGCCTGGGTGATGTCGGTGTAGACGGTGCCGGTCACGGTGTTCCTCTTCCTCGAACGGGGCTCGGTTCAGCCTACGACCTGGTCGATCGGCGGTGTCCCGTGTGACGACGAGGGTTGCCGGCCCGAGGCCGCACCGAGGCGGTGGGGTAGGCTCGGTGCGGCCCACCCGACCAGGCCGCCCCAGATGATGACCTCGCTCATGCCCAGCACCCCTTCCGCCGCCGCCGACAATCCGTCCGCCGGCCATCCCGCGACCGTCGAACTCGCGCGCCAACACGCCGTCGAGATCCTCACCCGCGCAGCCGTGCCGTCGCCCGACGTCGACGCGGAGCTCCTCCTCGGACACGTGCTCGGCCTCGGTCGTGGTGCCGTGCAGGCCGCGGCGATCACCGGTCGCGTGCTCGACGCCGAGGAGCGCACCGTGTTCGCCGAACTGGTCGAGCGTCGGGCCGCGCGCGAACCGCTGCAGCACATCACGGGTCGCGCCGCGTTCCGTTCGATGGAACTCGCGGTCGGACCAGGCGTCTTCGTGCCGCGCCCCGAGACCGAGTCGGTCGTGCAGTTCGCGATCGACGCGCTCCGAGCCGTTCCGATCCCTCGGCCCATCGGCGTCGACCTCGGCACCGGCAGTGGAGCGATCGCCCTGGCGATGGCGACCGAGGTCCCGAACGCGGCGATCTACGCGACCGAGAACTCGGTCGAGGCGTTCATCTGGGCGCGACGGAACTTCGCCGAGTCCGGTGCCGACAACGCCACCGTCGTCTTCGAACACCTCGCCGACGCCTTCCACGAGCTCGACGGCGCGGTGGACGTCGTGATCTCGAACCCCCCGTACGTCCCGGACGACGCGATCCCGCGCGATCCCGAAGTGCGTCTCCACGACCCCTCGGCCGCGCTGTACGGCGGACCGGACGGCCTCGACGTGGTGCGCCAGGTGTCCGCCACCGCGCAGCGCCTGCTCCACCGGGGCGGCACGCTCATCATCGAGCACGGTGAACTCCAGGGGCAGGCCATCCGCGAGCTGCTCACGGCCGACGGCTGGCACGCGGCCGCGACCCACCGCGACCTCACCACCCGCGACCGCACGACCATCGCGATCCGCTGACCCGTCGCGAGCCCGCGCTTCTCCGCTTCGTGGGCCCCTCTTCCGGTCCCTGAGCCTGTCGAAGGGCGAGTCCGAGCCGTGGATCCGCCGCCCTTCGACAAGCTCAGGGACCGATGGGTCGGCTCAGGGACCGATGGTTCGGTTCAGGGACCGGTGGGACGCATCGCCCGGTGGGCCGAGTCAGGGTGTGGCCGCCACGAAGGCGTCGACCGCGGCGTCGAGTCCCGCGACGTCGAAGGCGCCTGAGGCGTCCTTCGTCAGCTGGAACGCGTGCATCCCCACGGCCTCGGCGCCCGCGCAGTTCGCCGCGGAGTCGTCGATGAGCATGGTGCGGCCGGGTGCGACGCCGTAGCGGCTGAGCGCCCGCGTGTAGACACGGGGCTCGGGCTTCTCCGCTCCGAGGACGGCGGACACGAGGTCGTTCTCGCCGAGGAGGGCTGCGGCCTCGGGAGCCAGCTGCGCGAAGGAGTCCCGGAACGGGATCGGATTGTTCGACAGCAGGGAGACCGTGCCGAGGGTCGCGGCACGGGCGAGGGTGGCCAGGACGCCGGGAACCGGGGTCATCGCCGCCGCGCGGGCCTCGCGCCACTCCTCGAGGGACAGCGGGTACCCGGTGACCTCGGCGAACACCGCCAGATAGTCGTCGCTCGTCGGGTACTCGCCGATGTTGGCCGCGGCCTCGTGGCCACCGACCCACCACTGCTTCGCGAGCCGGTACTGGCTCACGCCCGTCAACCGCGAGAGCGCCGGGAGGCGTTTCCGGAAGTCGTAGTCGTACAGGGTCTTGTCGCAGTCGAAGAAGAACACACGCTCTGGCACCACTCCAGTATGCGGCCCCGGACTCCCAGGACCGGACGCGGGCAGCACGTAGACTGACCAGGCGCGTCGGGCCCACGTCCGTCGTGCCTCGGCGGTGCCGTCCCCGCCGCCGGAGAGGGTGAACCGTGGACCGTCCTGTGACCGCCTGCATCGTCATGTACCGGAACGATCGCGACAAGCTGCGTGCGGCCATCGACTCGACCCTCGGCAGCCCGCTCGTCGAGACGCTCTACCTCGTCGACAACTCGCCGACGGACGAGCTCCGCGACCTCGCGGACGACCCGCGGGTCGAATACCTGCACAACCCCTCGAACCCAGGCTTCGGCGCCGCCCACAACCTCGCCATCGCGAAGGTCCTCGGGCGTTCGAAGTTCCACATGGTGGTCAACCCGGACGTGTACTTCGAGCCGGAGGCGATCGAGGAGCTCCACGAGTTCATGCTCGAGCACCCCGAGGTCGGGCACGTCATGCCGAAGGTGCTGTACCCCGACGGCTCCCTCCAGTACCTGGTGAAGCGGAACCCCTCCGTCTTCGACCTCTTCGCCCGCCGGTTCCTGCCCGGTCCGCTGAAGCCGCTCGTCGCGAAGCGCATGGCCCGCTACGAGTACCGCGACATCGACGAGAACCCGGCGCACGATTACAGCAAGACGATGTTCGACGTGCCCTACCTGTCGGGCTGCTTCATGTTCCTGCGGACCTCGACCCTGCACCGCGTCGGCTACTTCGACGAGCGGATCTTCATGTACATCGAGGACGCCGACCTCACCCGACGCTTCCTCCAGGTGTCCCGGACCGCCTATTACCCGGGGGCGACGATCCACCACCACTTCGCGAAGGGCTCGCATCACAACCGGAAGCTGATGTGGTACTCGATCCAGGGGGCGTTCGTGTACTTCCGCACGTGGGGGTGGCTCGGCCGATGAGCCGCGTGCTCGTGACCGGTGCGACCGGCTTCATCGGGACGAACCTCGTCCCCGTCCTCGAGGCGGCCGGCCACGAGGTCGTGCCGTTCTCGTTGCGCGGGTGGACGGGGGAGCCCCTCCCGGCGGACGTCGACGTCGTGGTGAACCTCGCCGGGAAGGCGCACGACCTCGACGGCACCGCCTCTCCCGAGGTGTACCGCCGGATCAACACCGACCTCGCCGAACGCGCGTACGTCGCCTTCCTGGCGTCGGACGCCACCACCTTCATCCAGCTGAGCAGCGTCGCCGCGGTGAACGAGGCGACGGTCGAGGGCGTGCTGGACGAGTCCGCCGAGCCCCACCCGGTGACCCCGTACGGGAAGTCGAAGCTCGCGGCCGAGCGGCTCCTGCTCGCCGTCGAACCGCCCGCCGGTCGCCGGACGATCGTCCTCCGCCCGACGATGGTGCACGGGCCGGGGGACAAGGGCAACCTGCGCCTCCTGTTCGGTCTGCTGTCCCGCGGCATCCCGTACCCGCTCGACGCCTTCCGGAACGAGCGCAGCTTCGTGTCGATCCAGAACCTCACGTGGGCGATCGAGACCATCATCGACACGCCCGCCGTCACGACGGGTGTCTACCTCGTCGCCGACGACGAGCCCGTGTCGACGGGGCACCTCGTCACCCTCATCGCCGAGGTCACCGGTCGCCGGGTCCGTCGTCTGGCCCTGCCGCCGGCACTCGTCCGGCTGGCGGCAGCCGTCGGCGATCGCGTCCCCGCCGTGCCGCTCAACTCCGGGCGTCTCGCGAAGCTCACCGAGGACTACCGCGTCTCCGGTGCCCGACTGCTCGGCGCACTCGGGCACGAGCGCATGCCGACGGCGACGGACGACGGTCTCCGGTCCTCGATCGCGGCCCTCGCCGCGGAGCGCGGTGCGCCCGGCCCCGACGCGCAGTCCGTGCGCAGCCAACGCGAAGCCGGCGATCGGTAGGATCGACACGTTATGACCTCCACGCTCCCCGACGCCCCCCGTAGATGGACGCAGGCGCCAGGCCCTCGTTTCGCCGCGAAGACCGCCCTCGACGCACTGTGCTGGGTGCTCGCCATCGTGGTCGCCCAGCTCGTCCGGTTCGAGCTCGAGTACGAGCGCGTGGCCCTCGTGGGGACGGTCCTCCTGTGCGTCATCGCCGTGGTCGCCCAGTTCATCGTGGCGTACCTGTGGAGCTACTACCACGGGCTGCACAGCTTCGGCAGTTTCTACGAGGCGAAACAGCTCATCGTCGTCGCCCTGATCGTCACCGCGATCCTCATCGCGGTCAACGCGGTCTTCGGCGTCGCGTGGGGGGTGCCACGGTCCACCACGGTGATCGCGTTCCCGTTCGCCATCGTCTTCATGGGCATCACGCGCTACGTCAAGCGACTCTTCGTCGACAGCCGCAGCCGGCCCATCGAGGCGCAGCGCGTCCTCGTCTACGGAGCCGGTGCGCTCGGCATGTCGATCATCCCTCGGCTCATGCGCGACCCGCAGTCCCCCTACCTCCCGGTGGGCGTCATCGACGACGACCCCTCGAAGCGCAACTTCCGCATCGCCTCCGTCGCCGTGGTCGGCACCGGAGCCGACCTGGTGGCGGCCGTCAAGCGAACCGGTGCGCAGGCACTCATCATCAGCATCGCCGACGTCGACAACGACTTCATCCGCCAGGTCAGCGAGCGAGCCGACGAGGCGAAGCTCCGCGTGCTCGTCGTCCCGCCCATCGACACGATGCTGGCTCCCGGCACGGGGGAGAGCGCGCCCAGCCTGCGCGATCTCAACGTCGAGGACTTCATCGGCCGCAACACCGTCGACCTCCAGGTCGAGAGCATCGCGGGGTACCTCACCGGCAAGCGCGTGCTCGTCACCGGTGCCGGCGGATCCATCGGCTCCGAGATCGCCCGCCAGGTCAACCAGTTCGGCCCGGCGGAGCTCGTCCTACTCGACCGCGACGAGACGGGGCTCCACACCACGCAGCTCTCGATCTCGGGCCACGGCCTGCTCGACACCAAGGAGGTCGTGCTCGCCGACATCCGCGACCTCCCCTCGCTCATGGAGATCTTCGAGGACCGCCGTCCCGACGTCGTCTTCCACGCGGCAGCGCTGAAGCACGCTCCGATGCTCGAGCAGTACCCCGACGAGGCCTGGAAGAACAACGTCCTCGGCACCTTGAACGTCCTCAACGCGGCGCGGGCCGTCGGCGTCGGCACCTTCGTCAACATCTCGACCGACAAGGCCGCGAACCCGACGACCGTCCTCGGTTACAGCAAGCGCATCGCCGAGAAGCTCACCGCGTGGATGAGCGCCCAGGAGACCGACGCACGGTACCTCTCGGTCCGGTTCGGCAACGTCATCGGCAGCCGTGGCTCGGCCATCCCGGCGTTCACCGCCCAGATCGAGGCCGGCGGTCCGGTCACGGTCACGCACCCCGACGTCACCCGTTTCTTCATGACGATCCCCGAAGCGTCGAAGCTCGTCATCCAGGCCGGCGCGATCGGCGACCCGGGCGAGGTCCTCATCCTCGACATGGGCCGTCCGGTCCGCATCCTCGACGTCGCCAAGCGCATGATCGCCGCTTCAGGTAAGGACGTCGAGATCGTGTACACCGGTCTCCGGCACGGCGAGAAGCTGCACGAGGTCCTCATCGACACCGACGAGATCGCCGACCGCTCGAAGCACCCGAAGGTCTCGCACACGCGGATCCAGCCGCTCGACCCGGCACTGCTCGACATCGACGTCTGGCGGGAGACGATCGCCGACGAGGGCGCCGGCACCCACCACCTGGTGCAATGACGGTTGCCATCCTGGCGGGGGTGCTCGCCCTCGTCGTGAGCCTGTTGTCCCAGCTCGCCATCCGCCCGATCCTCATCCGTCGGGCGGTCCTCGACACCCCGAATCACCGGTCCATGCACGTCACGCCGACGATCCGCGGGGGAGGGATCGGCGTCGCGCTCGCGGTCGCCGTCGGTCTCGGCACGGCCGCGGTCCTGCTCCACAGCCTCCCGCTCTGGATCGTCGCCGCCGTGTCGGTCGTGAACGCTGCCATCGGGGCCGTGGAGGACGTCCGCGGACTCCCCGTCCGGGTGCGCTTCGGGTTGCAGGTCCTGCTCGGACTCGTGGCGACCTGGGTGCTCGTCGTCTCGATGGCCGCGAGTTTCTGGTGGATCCCACTCGGGATCCTGGCACTCGTCGCCTACACGAACATCGCGAACTTCATGGACGGCGTCAACGGCATCTCCTCGATGCACGGCACGGTCGTGGGCGGGTTCTACGCCGGTCTCGGTGCCGTGGCCGGACTCCCGGGCGTCACCGCAGCCGGCCTCGTCGTGGCGGCCGCGTTCCTCGGGTTCCTGCCGTGGAACCTCGCTCGGCGCCGGATGTTCCTCGGCGACGTCGGCAGCTACCTCCTCGGCGGCTCCCTGGTCGCGGTCGCCATCTACGCGGCCTTCAGCGGAATCTCCTTCGTCGCACTGATCGGCCCGGTCCTCGTGTACGTCGCCGACACCGGCACGACGATCATCGCGCGCTGGCGGCGGGGGGAGCCGCTGCACGAGGCACATCGCAGCCACGTGTACCAGCGTCTCGCCGCCGGTGGTCTCGGTCATCTCGGGTCCACCGCCGTCGTCAGCGTCGCGACCCTCGCCACCGGGCTCCTCGGGGTGGTCGTCGCGACGGGCGCCTGGCCCGTCAAGGTCCTCGCCGTGCTCGGCATCCTGCTCGTCCTCGCCGTCTACCTGTGCCTGCCCAGACTGCTCGGAAGACGCCCGAGGCTATGATTGAGCGTCGTCACCCCGATCATCCGGCCGACTGATCACCGATCGGCGGCCCCGTTCAGCCAGGACCCACCACATGCCGCAGACCTTCGATTGCCAGGATCACGCGCAGTTGCTCGCCGGGATGCGCCTGGCGCGGACGGCCCTGGCCCGGGGTGAGCTGGTCGTGCTCCCGACCGACACGGTGTACGGAGTGGCTGCCGACGCGTTCTCGCCGGCCGCGGTGCAGCGCCTCCTCGACGCGAAGGGCCGGACCCGGCAGTCACCGCCGCCCGTCCTCGTCTCGGGTGTGAACACGCTCGAGGCCTTGGCGGCGTCCGTCCCCGATGCCGTGCACAGGCTCGTCGAGGCATTCTGGCCCGGCGGCCTGACCATCGTGCTCGAAGCCCAGCCGTCGCTCGCCTGGGACCTCGGCGAGACCGCGGGCACGGTCGCGCTCCGGATGCCGTCGAACCCGGTGACCCTCGAACTCCTGCAGGACACCGGCCCGCTCGCGGTCTCCTCGGCGAACCTCACCGGCCGACCGGCCGCCACGTCCGCCGCTGCCGCGCTCGAGATGCTCGGCGACTCGGTCTCGGTCTACCTCGACGGCGGCGAGAGCGGCGAGCAGTCGTCGACGATCATCGACGCGACCCGACTCGGCACGGCAGACGAACGGATCGTCGTCCTGCGCGACGGAGCCGTCTCCCGCGAGGCGATCCGCGACGTGGTGGGCGATCTCCTCCCCGAGCCTCGCGAGCCATGAACCAGTTCTCCGGGTACCTCATCGTGCTCGTCGTGAGCGCGGGCATCACCTTCGGCTTCGCCCACCTCGCGCGGCGGGTCGGGGTGAAGTACGGTCTCCACCCACCGATCCGCGAACGGGACGTCCATCAGACGCCGACGCCGCGCCTCGGCGGGGTCGCGATGTTCATCGGCATCCTCGTCGCCTTCGGCGTGGCCTGGCAGCTGCCGTTCTTCGACCTCGTGTTCGCCGATCCGGAGCCGGTGCTGGCGATCCTCGGGGCGGCCCTGTTCATCGTCGGGATCGGCGTCGCCGACGACCTCTGGGACCTCGACTGGATGATCAAGCTCGCCGCGCAGTTCATGGCGGCAGGGCTCGTCGCCTGGCTCGGTGTGCAGATCTACTCCTTGCCCATCGGTGGCCTGACGGTCGGCTCGTCGTGGGTGTCCTTCTCGATGACGGTCTTCGCCATCGTGCTCGTGATGAACGCGATCAACTTCGTCGACGGGCTCGACGGGCTCGTCGCCGGTGTCGCCGTCATCGCGAACACCGTGTTCTTCGTCTACACCCAGCTGCTCGTGACCTCCACCGGGGCGAGCGACTACTTCAACCTCGCCTCGTTGATCGCCGCGATCCTCGTCGGTGCGTGCCTCGGCTTCCTCCCGCTCAACTGGCACCCCGCCAGGCTGTTCATGGGCGACGCCGGTGCCCTGCTCGTCGGTCTCCTCATGGCGACCTCCGCGGCCGCCGTGACCGGACAGGTCGACCCGGCCGCCCTCGGCCGCACGCAGCTGTTGCCCGCGTTCATCCCGATCCTGCTGCCGTTCGCCATCCTCGTCGTGCCGCTCGCCGACTTCGTCCTGGCCGTCCTCCGTCGTCTCCGTGCCGGCAAGTCGCCGTTCAGCGCCGACCGGATGCACCTCCACCACCGGCTGCTCGACCTCGGTCACAGCCAGGTGCACGCCGTCCTCATCTTCTACGGCTGGACGGTCGTCATCTCCGTCGGATGCCTGGCGTTCTTCGCGGCCCCGACCTGGCTTGCCGTGCTCTTCGTCTCCGTGGGCGTCGTCACCTGCACCGCGTTCACCCTCCTGCCGATCGGTCGCCGCAGGCGCGCAGACCGGCTCGCGCAGCGCGTGGCCGCCGGCACGGAGGGGGCTCCCGGGTCGGCGCTGTACGATCGGCTCGACGAGGCCTCCGGGCAGCGCGACCCCGAGGCGCCCGTGAGCGGCGACACCCTCGACACCCTCGACTCTCTCGCCAAGAAGGACCAGCACCCATGACTCCTCCCGCCCAGGCCGGCTCGCACGCGAGCGCCAATCGGGTCTTCCGCACGGCACTCCGGTACAGCGCGCTCCTCGCGCTCGTGATCGCCGTCGTCGGGGGAGTGGTCGGCTGGAGCGTCGACGGTTCCCGTGGGCTGACGAGCGCGCTCATCGGCACCGCGATGGCGCTCGTGTTCCTCGGCATCACCTCGGTGAGCATCCTCTTCGCCAACCGCTGGTCCGGCCAGGAGTTCTTCGTCGGGATCCTGTTCGGGGTGGTGATGGGCAGCTGGCTCGTGAAGTTCGTCATCTTCCTCGTCCTGGGCTTCATCCTGAAGGACCAGCCCTGGGTCAACGCACCGATCCTGTTCGGCAGCGTCATCGTCGGCGTCGTCGGTTCGCTCGTGATCGACGCCGTCGTGGCGGCGAAGGTGCGGGTGCCCTACGTCTCGGACGACATCCTCCCGAAAGCGTCGCCGCAGGACTCCGACCCGAGCTGACGCCGCGGACGCATCCTGTCGCGTGGGAGCATGCCGGAACCGGTATCCAGGGCGCGGCCGGGGTCGCGGCTCGGAATATAGCCGTGGAATACCACCCCTGGGTTCGTCGGGGCCCGGTTTCCTTGCTAGACTCGTCAACGAATCCTCCCACTAGCACCGCTTCGGCGTGCGGCGAGGAGACATCCCCCCTGTTCGTCGCCGCGAGAGCTCTGCTCCACGCCCCCGAAACTGGAGATACGTGCTGTTCGCTAACGCCGTGCACCTGATCGCACCGATGGCCGCCGAAGATGGCGAGTTCCACGGTCCGTCGATCGACGAGTTCTTCCCCGACATCATCCTCTTCGAGGGCACGCCCTTCGCGATCAACCGGGTCATCCTGATCCGGTTCATCGCGGTGATCGCGCTCCTCCTGTTCTTCTGGCTGTCGACGCGCAAGATGCGCCTCGTCCCCGGCCGCGCACAGAGCCTCGCCGAGATGGGGCTCGGCTTCGTCCGAGTCAACATCGCGGAAGACCTGCTCGGCAAGAAGGACGGCCTCCGGTTCCTGCCGATCCTGACGACCATCTTCTTCATGGTCCTCGCGATGAACCTGACGGGCATCATCCCCGGGCTGAACCTGGCCGGTACCTCGGTCATCGGTGTCCCGCTCGTGCTCGCGCTGGTGTCCTACGTCACCTTCATCTACGCCGGTATCAAGAAGAGTCCGGGCAAGTTCTTCAAGAACTCCCTCTTCCCCTCCGGGGTGCCGTGGCCGGTGTACATCATCGTCACGCCGATCGAGCTCATCTCGACCTTCGTCATCCGCCCGCTCACGCTGACGCTCCGACTCCTCATGAACATGATCGTCGGGCACCTGCTCCTCGTCCTGTTCTTCGCGGCGACCCAGTTCTTCATCGTGAACCTCGGCGGATGGTTCGCCCTCATGGGCGTCGGGACGCTGGCCTTCGGCCTCGTCTTCACCCTCTTCGAGCTCCTGGTCGCAGTCCTCCAGGCCTACGTCTTCACCCTCCTCACCGCGGTCTACATCCAGCTCGCGGTCGCAGAAGAGCACTAATCGAGCCCGGCACCCGCCAGGTCTCACCCAACGGAAGGAAACAAACGTGGACGCAACTACCGTTCTCGCCGCCCTTGAAGGAAACATCGCGACGGTCGGTTACGGTCTCGCAGCCATCGGCCCCGCCATCGGTGTGGGTATCGTCGTCGGCAAGACGATCGAAGGCACCGCGCGTCAGCCCGAGCTGGGTGGTCGTCTCCAGGTCCTCATGTGGATCGGTATCGCCTTCACCGAGGCGCTCGCCTTCATCGGCATCGCGACCTACTTCATCTTCGTCTAAGCCCCCTTTCACATCTCCGAAGGAGGCAAGATGTTTGATGCAGTGATCATCGCTGCTGAAGAGGGCGCTCCAACGAACCCTCTCATCCCAGCGGTCTACGACATCGTCTGGTCTGCCGTCGTCTTCATCATCATCCTCGGCTTCTTCTGGAAGCTGGTCCTGCCCAAGGTGCAGAAGCTCCTCGACGACCGCGCAGCGGCCATCGAGGGCAACATCGCCAAGGCCGATGAAGCGCAGAAGCAGGCCGAAGCGGCGCTCGAGCAGTACAACGCTCAGCTCGCCGAAGCCCGTCAGGAAGCCGGCCGCATCCGCGAGCAGGCTCGTGTCGAGGGTCAGACGATCCTCGCCGAGCTCAAGGAGCAGGCCACGGTCGAAGCCGCTCGCGTCACCGCGAGCGCTCAGGCACAGATCGAAGCCGAGCGTCAGGCGGCCGTCGTGTCGCTGCGTGCCGAGGTCGGCACGCTCGCACTCGACCTCGCCAGTGGCGTCATCGGCGAGACGCTGAACGACGACGCGAAGGCCACGGCGGTCGTCGACCGGTTCCTCGCGGACCTCGAAGCGTCGGAGAAGGCAGCCAAGTAATGGGAAGCGCGACCAGAGAAGCACTCGCCTCGTCGAAGGAGGCCCTCGCCGCCCTCGGCGCCGGGGCCGATCTGGCCACCGCGGACGGACTGTTCGCAGCGGGCCGGGCCATCGGCGGCTCGAGCCACCTGAGCGCAGCGCTCAGCGACCCCGCAGCCGACGCCGGTGCCAAGCGCACCGTCGTCGAGCGGATCTTCGGCACCCAGCTGAGCGCTCAGGCGCTCGGCCTGCTGCAGACCGTCGTCTCCGGCCGCTGGTCCAGCGAGGCCGACCTGCTCGCAGGCATCGAGGAGCTCGGCCTCCGGGCCGCCTCGATCTCCGCCGGCGCTCAGGGCGACATCGAGGCCGAGTTGTTCGAGTTCGGGAAGCTCGTGTCGAGCAACCACGAGCTCGAACTCGCCCTCAGCAGCAAGCTCGGCTCGTCCGCTGCGAAGGGCGCCCTCGCGGCGTCGCTCCTCGCGGGCAAGGCGAGCCCGCAGACCGTCAGCATCGTCGGTCAGCTCGTGCAGCAGCCCCGCGACCGTCGGATCGGAGAACTGCTCCGGTACGCATCAGGCATCGTCGCCGACCAGCAGGGCCTCGCGGTCGCCACGGTCACGGCAGCCGCACCGATCGAGGCGTCGCAGCTCCAGCGCCTCGAGCGCCACCTCGCCACGGCCTACGGCCGTCAGGTGAAGATCAACCAGGTGATCGACCCCGCCGTCGTCGGTGGACTGCGCGTGCAGCTCGGGGACGACGTCATCGACGGCAGCCTCGCTGCCCGACTGAACGACCTCCGTCTGCAACTGGCCGGCTAACGGCCCGTGCAGCGCGGGGACCGGCCCGACGGTCTCCACAACTCAAGACGTTGATCCTGACGGATCGCACCTCTCGGAACCCCCGGGTTCCACAACCAAAAGGAACATGATGGCAGAACTCACGATCAGCCCAGACGAGATCCGGGATGCTCTCAAGGACTTCGTCAAGGCCTACGAGCCCGGCACCACCGCGGCCACCGAGGTCGGACGCGTGATCGATGCCGCTGACGGCATCGCCCACGTCGAGGGCCTCCCGGGCGCCATGGCGAACGAGCTCCTCCGCTTCGCGAACGGCACCCTGGGCCTCGCGCTCAACCTCGACGAGCACGAGATCGGCGTCGTCGTCCTCGGTGAGTTCGACGAGATCGTCGAAGGCATGGACGTCACCCGCACGGGCGAGGTCCTCTCGGTCCCCGTCGGCGACGGCTACCTCGGCCGTGTCGTCGACACGCTCGGCAACCCGATCGACGGCCTCGGCGAGATCGCCAGCACCGGCCGCCGCGCGCTGGAGCTCCAGGCTCCCGGCGTCATGCAGCGCAAGTCGGTGCACGAGCCGCTCCAGACCGGCATCAAGGCGATCGACGCCATGATCCCCGTCGGCCGCGGCCAGCGTCAGCTGATCATCGGCGACCGCCAGACCGGCAAGACCGCGATCGCGATCGACACCATCATCAACCAGAAGGCCAACTGGGACTCGGGCGACGTCAACAAGCAGGTCCGCTGCATCTACGTCGCCATCGGCCAGAAGGGCTCGACCATCGCATCCGTCAAGGGTGCGCTGGAAGAGGCCGGCGCGCTCGAGTACACGACGATCGTCGCCTCGCCTGCGTCCGACCCGGCCGGCTTCAAGTACCTCGCCCCCTACACCGGTTCGGCCATCGGCCAGCACTGGATGTATGAGGGCAAGCACGTCCTGATCATCTTCGACGACCTGTCGAAGCAGGCCGAGGCCTACCGTGCCGTCTCCCTCCTCCTCCGTCGTCCGCCGGGACGCGAGGCCTACCCGGGTGACGTCTTCTACCTGCACTCCCGTCTGCTGGAGCGTTGCGCGAAGCTGTCCGACGAGCTCGGCGCCGGTTCGATGACGGGTCTGCCCATCATCGAGACCAAGGCGAACGACGTCTCGGCGTACATCCCCACCAACGTGATCTCGATCACCGACGGCCAGATCTTCCTGCAGTCCGACCTCTTCAACTCCAACCAGCGCCCCGCGGTCGATGTCGGTATCTCCGTCTCGCGCGTCGGTGGCGACGCTCAGGTGAAGAGCATCAAGAAGGTCTCCGGAACGCTGAAGCTCGAGCTCGCGCAGTACCGTTCGCTCGAAGCGTTCGCGATGTTCGCATCCGACCTCGACGCGGCCAGCCGCCGTCAGCTCGCCCGTGGCGCCCGCCTCACCGAGCTGCTCAAGCAGCCGCAGTACTCGCCGTACCCCGTCGAGGAGCAGGTCGTGTCGATCTGGGCCGGAACCAAGGGCAAGCTGGACGACGTCCCGGTCGAGGACGTCCTCCGCTTCGAGCGCGAGCTGCTCGACTACCTGGGTCGGAACACCGAGGTCCTCACCACGCTGCGCGACACGAACGTGCTCGACGACGACACCGTCTCGAAGCTCGATGCCGCTGTCGACCAGTTCAAGCTCGAGTTCCAGACGGGCGAGGGCGCTGCCCTCGGTTCGGAGCAGGTCGAGGAGCTCCCGGTTGAAGACGTCAACCAGGAGAAGATCGTGAAGGGTCGCCGCTAGTCCATGGGCGCTCAACTCCGGGTCTACACGCAGAAGATCAAGTCTGCGCAGACGACCAAGAAGATCACGAAGGCGATGGAGCTCATCGCCGCGTCGCGCATCCAGAAGGCGCAGGCGCGGGTGGCGGCATCCGGACCCTATTCTCGTGCGATCACTCGTGCCGTGTCCGCCGTCGCGACGTACTCCAACGTCGACCACGTGCTCACGACCGAGCCGGAGAAGGTTGAGCGGGCTGCGGTCGTCGTGTTCGCATCCGACCGAGGCCTCGCCGGCGCCTTCAACTCGCAGGTCCTCCGTGAGGCCGCCGAGCTGACCGAGCTCCTGCGCAGCCAGGGCAAGGACGTCACGCACTACCTCGTGGGCCGCAAGGCCGTCGCCTACTTCACGTTCCGACGGATGCAGGCTGCAGGGCAGTGGGTCGGCAACACGGAGAACCCCGACTTCGCCACGGCGCAGGAGATCAGCGAGTCCATCCTCAAGGCGTTCCTCACGGACGCCTCCGAGGGCGGCGTCGACGAGATCCACATCGTCTACAACCGCCTCGTGAGCATGATGACGCAGACCCCCGAGGTCGTCCGTCTCCTGCCGCTCGAGGTCGTCGAAGGCGTCGAAGAGCCCACCGACACCGCTGTGCTGCCGCTGTACGAGTTCGAGCCGGATGCGGAGAGCGTGCTCGATGCACTGCTTCCGAACTACATCGAGAGCCGGATCTTCAACGCGCTGTTGCAGTCCTCCGCCGCGAAGCACGCCGCGACGCAGAAGGCGATGAAGTCGGCCAGCGACAACGCCGACAAGCTCATCACCGACTACACCCGCCTCCGCAACAACGCGAGGCAGGCCGAGATCACCCAGCAGATTTCCGAAATCGTTGGCGGCGCAGACGCGCTCTCGTCCTAGTCATCGCAACACGCACACGTATCTGTAGAGACAGAGAAGAGAAGAACATGACTCCCACCGCAACTGCCGAGCAGGGCGCTGCAGAGGTGAAGGCCGGCGCCGTCGGTCGCATCTCCCGCGTCACCGGCCCGGTCGTCGACATCGAGTTCCCGCACGACGCGATCCCGGGCATCTACAACGCCCTGAAGACCAGCGTCGTGATCGGCGAGCAGACGATGGTCCTCACGCTCGAGGTCGCACAGCACCTCGGTGACGACCTCGTCCGCGCCATCGCCCTGAACCCCACGGACGGCCTCGTCCGCGGCCAGGAGGTCACCGACACGGGTTCGCCCATCTCGGTGCCCGTCGGCGACGTCACCAAGGGCAAGGTCTTCAACGTCATCGGCGAGGTGCTCAACGCCGAGCCCGGCGAGCAGATCGAGATCACCGAGCGCTGGCCGATCCACCGTCAGCCGCCGCCCTTCGACCAGCTCGAGTCGAAGACGCAGCTGTTCGAGACCGGCATCAAGGTCATCGACCTCCTGACGCCGTACGTCCTCGGTGGCAAGATCGGTCTCTTCGGTGGTGCCGGTGTCGGCAAGACCGTCCTCATCCAGGAGATGATCCAGCGCGTCGCGCAGGACCACGGTGGTGTGTCGGTGTTCGCCGGTGTCGGCGAGCGCACCCGTGAGGGTAACGACCTCATCCACGAGATGGAAGAGGCGGGTGTCTTCGAGAAGACGGCCCTCGTGTTCGGCCAGATGGACGAGCCGCCGGGAACGCGTCTGCGCGTCGCCCTCTCCGCGCTGACGATGGCGGAGTACTTCCGCGACGTCCAGAAGCAGGACGTGCTGCTCTTCATCGACAACATCTTCCGCTTCACCCAGGCCGGTTCCGAGGTGTCGACCCTGCTCGGTCGCATGCCGTCGGCCGTGGGCTACCAGCCGAACCTCGCCGACGAGATGGGCCTCCTCCAGGAGCGCATCACCTCGACGCGCGGTCACTCGATCACCTCGCTGCAGGCGATCTACGTCCCCGCCGACGACTACACCGACCCGGCCCCGGCGACGACCTTCGCGCACCTCGACGCGACGACCGAGCTCTCCCGTGAGATCGCGTCGAAGGGTCTGTACCCGGCCGTCGACCCGCTGACGTCGACGAGCCGTATCCTCGACCCCCGCTACCTGGGTGCCGACCACTACCGCGTCGCCACCACGGTCAAGCAGATCCTCCAGAAGAACAAGGAACTGCAGGAGATCATCGCCATCCTCGGTGTCGACGAGCTCTCCGAGGAAGACAAGATCACGGTGTCGCGTGCGCGCCGGATCCAGCAGTTCCTCTCGCAGAACACCTACATGGCGAAGAAGTTCACGGGTGTCGAGGGCTCGACCGTCCCCCTGAAGGACACCATCGAGTCGTTCGACGCCATCGCCAAGGGTGAGTTCGACCACGTCGCCGAGCAGGCCTTCTTCAACGTCGGTTCCATCACCGACGTCGAGGAGAAGTGGGCGCAGATCCAGAAGGACAACGGCTAAGCATGGCTTCCGCTCCTCTCACCGTGAGCGTTGTCGCGGCCGACCACGAAGTGTGGTCCGGCCCGGCACGCCAGCTGATCGCGAAGACCGTCGACGGCGAGATCGGTATCCTGCCCGGCCACGAGCCGATGCTGGCCATCCTCGCCGCCGGTGAGGTCCGTGTCACGCTCGAAGACGGTTCGAAGATCGTCGCGAACGCTGAAGACGGCTTCCTGTCGGTCGAGAACAACACCGTCACCGTCGTGGCCGGCAACGCCACGCTCGTGACCAGCTCCTGATTCGGTGCTGATCCTCCTTCCCCCTTCGGAGACGAAGCGGGACGGCGGCGACGGACGAGCCCTGGACACCGCCCTGCTGCGGTTTCCAGGGCTCTCCTCGTCCCGGAACGATTGCCTCGAGGCCCTGGTGTCGCTCGCTGCCGATGAGGCCGCGACAGTGAAGGCCCTGAAGCTCGGCCCCAAGCAGCTCGGCGAGGTCCAGCGCAATCGCGCGGCAGCGACGTCGCCGACGATGCCGGCGATCGACCGGTACACGGGGGTGCTGTATGACGCGCTCGATGCGGCCACGCTCCCACAGGAAGCGCGCCGCTTCGCCGCTGAGCACCTGGCCGTGCACTCGGCTCTGCTCGGCCCGGTCGGCGCGCTCGATCCCATTCCGGCGTATCGGCTCTCCCACGACTCCAGGCTTCCCGGGTTCGTCCTGAAACGTCACTGGGCTGGGCAGGTCGCCCGCGAGCTGAACGCAGTACCGGGTGTGCTGTTGGACCTGCGCTCGGAAGGCTACGCGGCGCTCGGACCGCTGCCGGACCGCGTCGGTGCCGTCTATCTGCGTGTGCTCACGGTCGGCGACGACGGCAGACGCCGGGCGCTCAACCACTTCAACAAGCAGGGCAAGGGCCGATTCACCCGCGCGCTGCTGGAAGCCGGTGTCGACCACCCTGATGTCGAATCGTTGCTCGACTGGGCACGATCGACCGGGTGGGTGCTCGACGTCCACGCCCGTGCCGACGACGGTCGGGTGGCCGAGCTCGCCCTCGTCGTCTGACCGCTCCGGATCAGGGAGCGCTCTCGGAGCGCCAGCAGCCGACGAGGTGGTCGTCGACGAGGCCTCCGGACTGCATGAGGGCGTACATCGTCGTCGGGCCGACGAACCGGTAGCCGCGCTTCCGCAGGTGTGCGCTGAGCGCGGTGGACTCAGGGGTAACCGCGGGGACCTCGGTCCACTGGGCCAACCGTGCGGGCCGCGGCGGGGGAGCGAAGCTCCAGAGGAGTTCGTCCAGGTCGTCGCCCAGCTCGAGAGCGGTGCGGGCATTGCCGATGACCGCGTTGATCTTCCCGCGGTGCCGGATGATCCGGGCGTCGTCGAGGAGGCTCTCGACATCCGCCTCCGTCATGGCTGCGACGGCGTCGAGGTCGAAGCCGTGGAACCGTTCTCGGAAGGCCGGCCGCTTCCGGAGGATCGTGATCCAGGAGAGTCCGGCCTGGAACCCCTCGAGACTGATCTTCTCGAAGACCTGACGCTGTCCGTGGAGCGGTACGCCCCACTCCTCGTCGTGATAGCGCTGGTACTCCGCGTCCGTCCCTGCCCAGGCGCAGCGGGTCAGACCGTCGGTGCCGACGATGGTCGGGGAGGTTGGACTCATCGGCGGTACGGGATCCCTTCGTGGTCGAGGAGCCAGCGTTTGGTGGCCGGCCCGTCTCCGCCAGAATAGCCCGTCACGATCCGCCCGGTTCCGAGGACGCGATGACAGGGGATGAGGAGCGCGATGGCGTTCGCTCGGACCGCCTGGCCGGCTGCGCGGCCGCCCTGCGGGGCACCGGCTGCGGCCGCAAGGGCGCCGTACCCGATGGAGTCACCGAACGGCACCTCGCCGAGCGCCGACCAGACCGCCTGCTGGAACGGCGTGCCGGTCGTGACGAGCGGGAGGTCGAACACGGTGCGTCGTCCGCGGAAGTACTCGTCGATCTGCTCCGCGGCGTCGAGGAGGACCGCGGTGGGACGTTCGTCCACTCCGTCGAGGGGGAGTCGCCCGTGGCGCTCGAAGCGTGCGGCTGAGACCGCGTCGTCGACGGAGCGGAGCTCGATCCGCCCCACCGGCGTCGGCATCCGGAGGAAGCCCTCGGCGTCCGGGTCGGTGGTGGCGGAGCAGGGGAGTACAGGATCGGTGACGGTGAGGTGTGTGGTCATGCACCGAGCGTAGGAAGCCCGTGATCGGCGTGATGCGTCACGTGGGCGTGGCCGCGACGCCGGGGCCCGACGGGTGCCTGTGGAGGACGGTCGGGCTAGCCTGGATGCATGTCTGATCTCAGCTATCGCCCCCTCGGCCGCAGCGGCCTCCTCGTCTCAGCGGTCGGCATCGGCTGCAACAACTTCGGACGCGAGGGCACGGTCACCGAGAGCCTGGACGGCACGCGCGCCGTCGTCGATGCGGCGATCGACGCCGGGGTCACCCTCTTCGACACCGCCGACATCTACGGCCGGGAGTACGGGTTGAGCGAGCAACTCCTCGGGCAGGCCATCGCCGGACGGCGGGATGAGATCGTCCTCGCGACCAAGTTCGGACATGTGGATTACGCGAGCCCGATCCCGAACTGGGGTGCCAAGGGCTCCCGTCGCTACGTCCGGCTCGCGGTCGAAGGTTCGCTCCGCCGCCTGGGCACCGACTGGATCGACCTGTACCAGCTGCACACCCCCGACCCGTTCACGCCCATCGAGGAGACGATCGCGGCCCTGGACGAGCTCGTCCACGAGGGGAAGATCCGCTACGCCGGCCACTCGAACTTCGCCGGTTGGCAGCTGACCGAGGCGGACTGGGCGGCTCGCACCGCGGGCCACCCCGCCTTCGTCTCGGCCCAGAACGAGTACAGCCTGCTCGTCCGGGGCGCGGAGCGCGAGCTGTTCCCGGCCATGCGCGCCGCCGGCGTGGGCTTCCTCCCGTACTTCCCGCTCTACAACGGCCTGTTCACGGGGAAGTTCTCCCGCGACGGCGGGCCGGCCGACAGCCGCATCATGCGCCAGCGCAAGCACCTCCTCGACACGGCGCCCTGGGACGCGATCGAGGCGTACCAAGCCTTCTGCGACGAGCGCGGCATCTCGATGCTCGAGGCTACCTTCGGCTGGTTGCTCGCCCAGGACGGGCTCACGAGTGTCATCGCCGGTGCGACCACTCCGGACCAGATCCGTGCGAACGCCGCGGCCGGTTCGGCGTGGTCGCCGACCGCCGAGGAAGCGGCCTGGATCTCGGACCGCTTCCCCGTCGGTTGAGCCGCCCGGTCAGTCCTTCGAGCGGCGCTGCTCCGGGTCCTGCTGCTGCGGTTCTGAGGATGCGGCCGGTGATCCCGGGGCGTCCGGGGACGCGAGCTGTCGGAGGTCGAGCTGGGCGGTCATCGTGCCGAAGTGCTCCGTGACCTGCTCGGAGACCTGATCCGACAGCTGTTCGCTCACGTCGGCTGAGACGCTCTCGGTGAGCTCTGCGGCGAACAGGCGACGCTTCGCCCGCTGCTCCCGTCGCACCTCGATGCCGAAGGCCTTGAACGACGAGATGCACATGAGGATGATCACGACGCTGAAGGGCAGCGCGGTGATGATGGCCGCCGTCTGCATGGACGCGAGACCGCCCGCGATGAGCAGCGAGATGGCCAGGAGGCTCGTCACGAGTGCCCAGGCGATCCGGACCCGGTTCCGCGGCTCCGTACCGCCGGTGGTGAGCATGCCCATCACGAGTGATCCCGAGTCGGCCGAGGTCACGAAGAACAGCAGGATGAGCAGGAGGGCGCCGACGGTCGCGATCGATCCGCCGGGGAGGCCGGCGAGCATGTTGAACAGGGCGGTGTTGAGGTCGACGGGACCATCCGCACTGCTGAAGTCACGGCCCTCCATCGACTGCATGATGGCGGTGCCGCCGAGCACGGCGAACCAGAGGAAGGTCACGAGGGTCGGGACGAGCAGGACGCCGAGCACGAACTGCCGCACGGTGCGGCCCTTCGAGATGCGGGCGATGAAGACACCCACGAAGGGAGCCCACGACATCCACCAGCCCCAGTAGAAGGTCGTCCACGAGGACTGCCAGGCCTCGCCGGCAGCACCCTGGTACGCAGAGACGTTGAAGGTCAGTCCGACCACGTTCTGGAGGTACGCGCCCATCGACTGCACCCACTCGCGCAGGAGGAACAGGGTCGGGCCGGCGAACAGGACGAAGAACAGGAGGAGCCCGGCGAGGATGAGGTTGGTGTTCGAGAGCCACTTCATGCCCTTGTGCACGCCGGAGACGAGGGAGAAGATCGTGACGCCGGTGATCACGAGGATGAGGATGACCTGGGTGAGGATGTTCGGCTCGGCGATGCCCGTGTAGCCGAGTCCAGCGGAGATCTGCAGCACACCGAGCCCGAGTGAGGTCGCGACGCCGAAGACGGTGCCGATGACGGCGATGGTGTCGATCGCGTTGCCCCAGCCGCCCTGCACGCGCTTGCCGAGCAGCGGTTCGATCGCCCAGCGGATCGACATCGGCCGTCCCTTGCGGTGCACGGCGTAGGCCAGGGCCACGCCGACGACCGCATAGATCGACCAGGCGTGGAGTCCCCAGTGGAGATAGGTCTGACTCATCGCTTGCTGGGCGAGGGACTGCTGGGAACCCGTGACGCCGGGGCGTGGCTCGAGGAAGTGCGTCAACGGTTCGCCGACGCCGTAGAAGACGAGCCCGATGCCCATGCCGGCGGCGAAGAGCATGGAGAACCAGGACAGGAGCGAGAACTCCGGTTCGTCGTCGTCCTTGCCGAGCTTGATGTCGCCGAACTTCGACACGGCGAAGACGATCGCCACGATGACGAAGGCCGCGACGAGGAGGACGTAGTACCACCCGAGGCCACCGATGATGCCGGACTGGATGGCGTTGAAGACGGATTCGGCCTGCTTCGGGAGCAGGATCGAGAACAGCGCGACGCCGAGGATGACGACGAGGGATGGCCCGAGCACCCAGGGGATGACCTTCGCCGGCGCACCGCCGGCGGCCGCGTCGGAGGTGGGGATGGTCTTCGTGCTCACGTGTGTGCTCCTCGGGCCGTGGGGCGACCCTGCGTCGCTCCGATCATCAAGGGTAGGGAGCCGCGGCGATCCGGACAACGTTGCGCAGCGGGCCCTGGTGTGCAGTCCGGCGTGCGCGCTCGTGGAGCGGCCGAGCGGCCCCGGACGTGTCGGTGCCTCCCGGCCACGGCATCCACCCCCACTCGGGGCACGGATTCGAGCGAATCGGCACCGTGGCGAGGCTTTGTCGGGCACAATTGCGGGTGACCATGCAGGAGGATCCGTGCCGAGAACGCCCCGCGACCGACGACGTACCCGGACGGCCGTCGCCCTCGGCGTCGTCGCCGTCCTCCTCGCCGGCGGTGCGCTCGCGGTGTCGCTCGTGAGCCGCGTCCCGAGCGCCGCCGCCGGCCCGTTCGACGGAGCGCAGTTGTACGTCGATCCGTCCTCACTTGCCGCCCGCGCCGCCGCGGCTGATCCGGCGGCCACGACCGAGCAACCGTCGAGTTCCGCCACGGCAGGGACGAGCGGCGGTTCGAACGGCGACCCGACCGACGTCGCCCAGCAGCTCGCAGCGGCGGAGCGGCTCGCGGCGGAGCCGACCGCGATCTGGCTCGTGCCGGAGCGCTACCCGATCGGAACCGTCCGGGACACCGTCTCCGAGGTCGTCCGGTCCGCCGAGCGCTCCGGTTCCATGCCGGTCTTCACGGTCTACGGCATCCCGGAGCGGGATTGCGGCAACCAGTCCGCAGGTGGGTTGTCGAGTGACGAGTACCAGGACTGGGTCGCCGAGATCGTCGCCGCGGTCGCGGATCACCGCGTCGCGGTCATCCTCGAACCGGACGCCGTCGCGCTTGCACCGGACTGCGGTGACCGCACTGCGCGGATGCGGCAACTGGCAGCCGCGACCGAGCAGTTCGCGGACGCATCCGTCCCCGTGTACCTCGACGGCGGGCACTCCGACTGGCGGCCACCCGCCGAGATGGCCGAGCTCCTCCGGGAGGCCGGTGTCGCCGACGCCACGGGTTTCGCCACCAACGTCTCCAACTACAACACGACCGAGGACGAGATCGCCTATGCGGAGGAACTGAGCGGCCTCCTCGAGGGCGCCCACTACGTGATCGACACCTCTCGGAACGGCAGCGGCTCGAACGGCGAATGGTGCAACCCGTCCGGCCGGACGGTCGGGCAGCAGCCCCTCACCGCGCGGGCCGAACACCTCGACGCGAACCTCTGGGTGAAAGCCCCCGGCGAGAGCGACGGAGCGTGCAACGGTGGCCCCCTTGCTGGGGTATGGTGGCCGGAGCAGGCCGTGCAACTGGCCAAGGGATTCAGCGCGTGGTGAGTCGGGAACGGCCACATCCGGCACGTCGCTGACGGGTGGAACGGGTAGGGGCATCGTGACCGAAGAGCTGAGCGAACGTCGGACCGCGGTCGTCATCGAAGACGACGCGGACATCCGCCAACTGCTCGAGACCGTCCTCGAGCAGGCCGGCTTCGAGACGGTGTCCGCAGCGAACGGCCTCGACGGTGTGGAGGCGGTCCGAACGCACAACCCCCTCGTCACGACCCTCGACGTCAGCATGCCGGGAATCGACGGGTTCGAAGCGGCCAAGCGCATCCGCGCCATCAGCTCCACCTACATCGTCATGCTGACCGCCCGGGGCGACGAGATCGACACCCTGCAAGGCCTCGACTCCGGTGCCGACGACTACATGACCAAGCCGTTCCGTCCGCGCGAGCTCCGTGCCCGCATCGAGGCGATGCTCCGTCGGCCTCGCGCGAACGGTGATGCTCCCGCCGTCGCGGCGGCGGCACCGGCACAATCGGCTCCGACCGCGGTCGCGCCGGCTCACGTCACCCAGGTCGCACCGGCCCAGGTCGCCGCGCCGCCCTTGCAGCAGCAGGTGTCGTCGCCCGACCCCACGATCGTCCACGAGACCGTCGCGCGTCATGCCGCTCCCGTCGGTCAGTCGGTCGTCCCGATCATCATGCAACCGGCCGCCCCAGCATCCGACGACGGCGAGGGGTGGCTCGTCCACCGCGGTCTGAAGCTCAGCTCGGCGACCCGCATCGTCGAGGTCGACGGCACCGAGGTGGACCTCACGCGGAGCGAGTTCGACCTGTTGCAGGCACTGATGGAGTCCCGTCGTCGGGTGCGCAGCAAGGCGGACCTCGCGCTCATGCTCCGTGGCGAGAGTTACATCACGGCCTACTACGTCAGCGAAGCCGACAAGCGTGCGATCGAGGTGCATCTCGCCAACCTGCGACGGAAGCTCGCGGACAGCACGGTGGCGCCGCGGTTCATCGAGACGGTGCGCGGCGTCGGCTACCGCATGACCTCCGACGACTGAGACCGCCGCGGTCCCGACCGCGACGGAGCCTCGCCGGCGACGAACGACGCCCGGTGGCCAGGGCTCAGGATTCAGCCGCGTCCGCCGCGTCGAGTTCGAGCAGTCGTTCGCAGCTGCGACGGCCGACCTCATGGAGGGCGGTGCGGATCTCGCGCACGCGATCGAGTCGCCCCAACTCGATCGCCCGGAGCCCGGCACTCGCGAGTCCGGCCACCCCGATCACGCCGAGCATGACGCTGGAGGAGCGCATACTCAGGAGGACGACCTTGGACTCATCGGTGTCGTGCGCGTCGAGCGCCGCTCCCAGACGTGCCAGACGGGTGGGCCACATCTCGACGTACGTCCGGACGAACCGACGACGACTGCGCAGGTCGCCCGAGAGTTCTCGGAGCAACCTGCGCAGTTCGTCGGCGTCGACCGTGCCCGGGTCGGGGGTGGTCACACCCGGTAGCCGCGCTGACGACGGATGAGCTTGCCGAACATGCTGAGTGTCTGCAGCACGGTGATGACGCCGAGGACCGGCCAGCCCGCCCAGAGGATCGTGGACTGGACGACGGGGGAGAGCTGGGTCCAGGCGGCGACGATCGCGATGATGGCGGCGAGGACGAACAGCAGTGGCGCGAGGTGCGCGTTGCCCGAGCCTCGTTCGGCCTTCGCCTGCTCGGCCCAGTTGTCGACCTTCTTGTTCGAGGCGAACTTCGACCAGGCTCGGATGAAGTGCCCCATGCGGATCCACATGTAGAACTCGGCCGGGAAGATGAGGACCGCGAAGAGGATGTCGCGCACATTCCGCTTCTTCATCGACAGCGCGATGCGCAGGTTGAGGAAGATGGCGATCAGCGGTGGGATGAGCCACACCGGGCTGAACACGAACGCGTGGATCGACAGCGAGCCGGCGAGCAGCACGACGAAGAGGATGCGCGTGACCATGTTGAGGAGCATCTCCGCGTTCTCGAGCCACCGCAGTCGGAGGTTCGGGTGGAGCGGCTGCCCCTTGGTGTCGCCGCGTTGGCCGGGCCACATGAGCTCGATCGCGCCGTAGTTCCACTTGACCTGCTGGGCGTCGAGCGACCGGACGGTCGTCATCCCGCCGACGTCGGCACGGGCCCGTGCGCTGATCTTCGTGAGGTAGCCGGCGCTCTTGATCTGCAGCGACAGGAGCGAGTCCTCCACCTCGGAGTCCTTGACCCACGGGGTGGACTGGTGGTTCTGCTCCATGGCGTCGCGCAGGGCCTGGACGGAGAAGATCGAGTACTGTCCGCCGAGCACGGCCATGTTGCGGCCTCGGAGCATGTTCTGCATGTTGAACGCGGCGAACTGCGTGCGCTGGCCGGCGATGAGGAACGCCGGGACGAGCTGCTTCTTGAACGGCTCGTCGTCGATCGAGAAGATCGCGGAGATGCCGCCGATGCGACTGTCCGAGACGATCTCGGCTTCGAGGGACTCGATCGCGGTCGGGTCGGCGACCGTGTCGCCGTCGACTCCGAGCAGGTAGTCGTAGCCCTCGACGAGCGTGAAGCCGTAGTTGAGCGCGCCCACCTTCTTGTCGGGGTTCTTCCCGATGTCGTGGATGAACACCTCGGTGAACTGCTCGTAGCCGTCCTCGTCGACCCGGGAGTGCGGGCCGGCGTAGGGCGCGGCGACGTCGACCGACCGGTCCGTGGTGTTGTTGATGACCACGTGGATCACGTCGGGCATCCGCGTCTGCTCGAGGAGGGACGCGAGCACTGCCGGCAGCGACTCCTCCTCGTTGTAGGCGGGGATGATGCACCCGATCGTCGCGCGGTACTCGGGGAGCGAGTTGACCGAGTCGATGAATTCGTTGGCGTACGCTTCAAGTTCGGGCGCGAGAAGCGGCTGCGTCTGAATGTACCGAGAGTCAGGCTGCTGGGCGTTGGGCCGAGAGCTGTCCGGTCGCGCTTCGAGTTCTGACATCAGGGGTCCTGTTCCGAGTGGGTCGAGTGCAGCGGGTCGCGCTGCAGTTGCAACTCTGCCGCGTTGGGCGCGGCTTTCGCGCGTGAATGCGATAGCGTCGGCTCAGGATTTCCTCAAGATTCGCGCTGGCCCCAGTTCGTGGGTCACGCGGACCCTCGAGGGTCACTCGATCATCCCTCCGACACCCGCCAGGAGCCTCATGTCGAACCACCCAAGCCCGGTCCGGAACCGGCACGTCAGGCACGCCCTCCAGGCCGCGACCGCCGCCGCGCTCGTCCTCGGGCTGAGCGCCTGCGGCACGCCTCCGTGGGAGGAGCCGGGCGCGCAGCCGACCAGCTCGCCGCGCGTGTCGAAGACGCCGAGGCCGACGGTGAGTGCGATCACCAACGAACTCGCGAGCGGGAGTGCCAAGCACACGCTCACGGCGGGCTCCGCCACCCTCACGGTCGACTACTGGTCCACACTGTCGATGGACGCGTGGACCGCGGACGTCAACAAGCCGGTGAGCTTCTCGCTCAGCGGCGTGCTCAACCCCGACGACCTGCAGGCGCTCTACCTGTCGCGGGTGACGCTCACCACGACGGTCCACGGGCCGAAGGGTCAGTTGGAGTCGCCTGCGCCGTTCACCGACCAGTCGACGGTGGCACCGGGGTACCTCATCAAGGCGCCGTACAGCTACAGCCAGACGTTCGTCCTCCCCGAGGTGGACAGCGCCGCGACCGGCGTCACGTTGACGATCACCTACGAGCTGCTGGTGCAGGCGACGCCGACGTCCGCCGAGTATGCGAAGCAGACTGCGGTGGACACCCTCACGATCGCGATCGCCCCGCAGGCCTGACCGAGCTCGGTCCGAGCCGTCAGCGGCCCGTGGCCGTCGACGAGGCGAGGACCGTGCGGTTCCCGCCGGCTGCAGCGGCACGCAGGCTGGCGTCGCTTGCTGCACGCGTGAGGACGCCGACGTCGTACCCGAGGTAGTCGGTCAGAGCGATCCCGATGCTCGCCGTCGGGCGCAGGCGCGGCGTGGTTTCGACGGGGTGGTCGAGCAGGCCGTCCTGGATGCCCTTGGCCGCCTGGAGCGCGACGTCGGCGTCCACCGCTGGGGTCGCGATCAGGAGACATCCGGCGCCGTCCTCGCCGATGTCGGAGAGCGTCGGACCGTATCGACGGACCGAGGAGATGAACCCCTCGGCGACCTCACTACTGAACGCCGCTCCGAACGCCGTCTTCATCTCATCGAGGTCGTCGAGCCGGATGTGGAGGATCGCGAGCTGCTCGTCGTGGAAGTTGGCCCGTTCCAGCCAGTCGTCGACGATCCGGATGAAGGACTCCTGGAGGAGGACGTCGTCACCCGTGTACGCGACGATGCTCCCGTGTCGTCGGCTCGCGGGTGCGGCGCGCTCAGCCCGCAGGACGGACAGCACCACGGTCGCGACGATGAGCAGCGCGATGAGCAGCAGCGAGGCGGCCACGGTCCCGAAAAGCGTCGTGAACAAGGAACCGTCCGGCCCCTCCACGAGGAGTGCGATCAGCCGAGCCGCGAAGAACAGGGACGCGATGCCGAGCACGATGGTGAAGCCGCGGGTGGTCGGGTTGTCCCGCATCGCGCCCACGAGCGTCTCAGCGGTGCCGAGGCCCGCGAAGAGGGCGATGCAGAGGAACGTCGCGGGCGCGCCCGCCCAGGGGCCTCCCGAGGGCCCGGCGGCGAGCGCGGCGACGATCGTGACCGCGGTCCCGATGAGTGAGACCCAGAGCAGACTCGATTTGCCGTTGAAGAGCCGTGCGCCGGACCACAGGGCGGCGATGCTCAGGACGTATCCACCGTTCCCGGCGGCGATCGCCCACCAGGCCTCCTGGCTGAGCGCGCTGACGACGTAGGAGAAGCTGGTGAACATCCCGGCCATGTAGGACACGGACCACACCCGCCCGCTCGCGTCGTCCTTCCGCATGAAGGTGTTGACGATGAACGTGGCGCCGCAGACGAAGATCACGAGCGCGTTGATCACCGCGACGGTCTGGCTGTCGAAGGTCATTCGGTCCCGCCTCTCGGAATGCGGACGACCGCGGTCGTGCCCTCGCCGAGCACACTGTGGAGGGTGAGGTCGCCGCCGTGCAAGCGGACGATGTCCCGACTGATCGCGAGGCCGAGGCCGCTGCCGTGCACCGTGGAGTTGCGGACGAGGTCGGAGCGGAAGAACCGCTCGAAGAGCTTCGGTTGGTCCTCCTCGGAGATGCCGATGCCGGTGTCGCGCACGATGACCCAGGCGGTGTCGCCCTCCGCGGTGACGCCGACGCTCAGCTCGCCGCCATCCCGGTTGTACTTGATGCCGTTCGAGAGCAGATTGTCGACGACCTGCCGGAGGCGGAACGGGTCGGCGAAGAGCGGTACCGCCTCCTCGTCGTGGCGCACGATGGTGATGCTCCGTTCGGCGGCCACGTGCGCCAACGACTCGACCGAGCGGTCGACGATCTCCCGGAGCTCGCACTCGGAGCGTTCGAGCACCATGGTCCGGTTCACGTCGCGGGAGGCGGCGAGGATGTCCGCGATGAGTTCGAGGAGTCGATCGCCGTTCGTCTGGGCGATCGTGAGCTGCTTCGCGACCCGCGGTGGGAGCCCCGGGTCGTCGAGCGCGAGGTCGAGATAGCCGAGGATCGACGTCAGCGGCGTCCGGAGCTCGTGCGAGACGGAGGCCACGAGGTCGTCCCTGGCGCGGATCGCATTGATCTCGCTCGTGACGTTGCGTGAGACGAGCACCGTGCCGTCGTAGCCGCCCTCATGGTCGTAGAGGCGGCGGGAGGTGAGGGCGAGGGCGATCCGCTCGGTACCGGGAGCGCCGAGCCACACGGTGAGGTTCTCGAACTCCTCACCACGGCGTGCACGGATGTACGGCTTGTCCTGCGGCTGGAGGAGGGTCAGCCCGTCCTCGGCCCACACCGGGAGGGCGGGATTGACGTCGGACAGCTCGCCGACCTCGTCCTGCAGCCGCGTCTGGAACCGGTTGACCATCGCCCGGGCTCCGATCCGGTCGAAGCGGACGACGCCGAAGTTCACGGCGTTGAGGATCTCCGCGAGGCGGCTCTCCTGGTCCTGGGCGCGCCCCAGGGCGGTCTCGAGCTGGCCGGCCTGCTTGTTCAGCAGCACGCGCTGCGCCTCCGTCCGCTTCGCCGTCATCGCGGTGGAGACGGCGACGAACGCGAGGACCGTCGGAAGGATGACGAGCGCCGGCAGGTTGGCGATGGTGATGTCCCCCGGGGTCATGGCCAGGGAGGACCAGCTCGACGTGCAGACGAGCACGATGGCGGTGACGGCCCCGGCGAGGCCGAAGGCCGTCGCCATCCAGATGGTCGGGAAGACCCAGAGGAGTCCCGCGCCGATCAGCGGCTCGCCCTGTCGGATGAGCGCGATGGCGATGATGTCGAGGATCGGGAGCACGATGAGCAGGCGCGGCGCTTGGTGCCAGGGAACGATCGGCGCGAGCGCTGTAGCGATGAACGCCAGGATCACCCCGACGTAGAACAGGACGGAGTTGTCGTCGACGCCCTGGAACAGGAGCGTGGCGAAGAGGATGGCGACGACCGCCAGGCCGAAGAGCAGCTGGGGGAAGGCGCTGTAGCCGGTCATCCGGCCGACGCGTCGTGGGACCTCGACCGCGTGCGGGCCCGTTCTCGTAGGGCCGGTGTCCGCGAGACCGGGTGCCGAGGCGGTGTCACCCGACGTCGACGGGCCGGACGGGGGAGTCCGTTCTCCGGTCGGCTTCGCGGGCATGGGTTGAGCGTACCTCTGTCGGGGGTGGCGGAGCGTGATACGAGGGACGGCTTGCGCCGGCGCGGGAATCCCCTCTAGCGGGTGCCCCAGTCGTAGAGCTGCTTGTGCAGGCGCAGGTAGACGAAGGTCTCCGTTCCGGAGACACCGTCGACGGTGCGGATCTCGTCGTTCAGCAGCGCGATCAGTTCCTCGTCGTCCTCGCAGACCACTTCGACCAGCAGGTCGAAGGAGCCGGCGGTCAGGACGACGTAGTCGACCGCCGACAGCGCGGACAGGCGGTCCGCGACCACGCGGGTGTCACCGGTCACCCGGACACCGATCATCGCCTGCCGGGTGAAACCGAGCTGCATCGGGTCGGTCACCGCGACGATCTGGATGACGCCGGACTCCGTGAGCTTCTGCACCCGCTGCCGCACGGCGGCCTCGCTGAGCCCGACGGCCTTCCCGATCTCGGCGTAGGAGCGACGGCCATCGGTCTGGAGCTGCTCGATGATCGCCTTCGAGGTGTCGTCGGGCGGCGCCGCCTTCGCGGGTGCATCGGAGCTCGCTCGTGTCATGCGTCGATCATGACAGCGCAGACGGGTCGCGGCAAGCGGATCCGCAGGACCGACCGACCCCGGCGTCCGGATCCGTCGTCGCCGATCCGCGGACGGAATCCGCCGAGCCGGGTGAGGCGGTCCTGTGGCCGGCCGGTACCGTACTATCGTCGAGGGTGCATCAGCCACCGCCAGCCGTATTAGAGGAGCAGACGTGACCGAGCACGGGCAACGGATCGTCACGCTGCCCGGCGGGCGTCGAGTCTCACTCGCGTGGGCGGGCATGACCGATGTCGGCAAGCGGCGCGAGTTGAACGAGGACGCCTTCGTGGCGCTCCCTCCCGTGTTCGCCGTGGCCGACGGCATGGGTGGGCACTCCGCCGGCGAGGTCGCGAGTGCCGCGGTCGCGCACCGCCTGACCAAGGCCACCGAGGGAGCCGAGATCCTCACCGTCGACGGCCTCGTCGACGCGCTGCGCATGGCCGTCGCGGACATGATCGACACCGCGGAGGAGGGCGAACTCGGCATGGGCACCACCGTCACCGGTGTCGTGCTGACGGCAGACGAGGGCGAGGGTCGCGTCGCGGTCTTCAACATCGGCGACTCCCGGGTGTACCGGTTGCAGGAGGGCGAGCTGGTCCAGGTCACCGAAGACCACTCGATCGTCCAGGAGTTGATCCGCGCCGGAGCGATCAGCCCGGAGGAGGCGGAGTTCCACCCGAACAGCAACATGATCACCCGGGCCGTCGGACCGTCGGACGACCCCGTACCGGATGTCGAGCTCTTCCCCATCGAGACCGGTGCCCGATGGCTCGTCTGCTCGGACGGGCTCACGAAGGAACTCACCGACCACGGGATCTGGTACTTCCTGACGGAGGGGGCCACGCCGGTCGACGCGGCCGAACTCCTCCTGCGTGCCGCCCTCGACAACGGCGGACGCGACAACGTCTCGGTCATCGTGCTCGACATCGCGGCGGTCGACGAGGCTGCGGACGAGGGCGTCGAGCAGCCCGCCTCCTGAGCCCGCTCCACAGCCGCCGCTCGCGCGGGCTTCGCGCCCGGTCTGGAGGTCCGGCCAGCAGGTCAAGGCCAATCGGTGCTCCACTGGAGCCATGAGCTCTTCGGACGTGTCGCCCTCCGCGACCACCTCGCACCGGACCGCGACGACGCCGATCCGCCTCCGTGCCCCCAGCCCGCCGGCAGAGCCGCCCACCGGGTCGCTCCCGATCCTCGCGAGCCTCGCCCCGGTCATCGGGTCGGTCGCCCTGTTCGCGATCACCGGCTCACCCGTGACCCTCGTCTTCGCCGCGCTCGGGCCCCTCATCGCCGTCGCCGGGTTCATCGACGCACGTTGGACCAGACGGCGGCGCGGACGGCGGGCGCGCGTGGCGTACGACGCTGCGGCGCAGGAGCTGGAACAGGACATCGCGCGCGCACATGCCGCGGAACGCGAGGAACTGGGCGCGCTCCATCCAGCTGGTCGGCTGCTCGACGTCCTCGACGGACCGGATCGCGCCAGATGGCGGGTACCGGAGGCCCGCCGCACGCTCGTCTGCGTCGGGCGAGGGGAGACGAGGAGCGCCGTCCGGGTCGACGTGGGGGCCGACGACGAGCGGTGGGCGTGGGCGGGACGGCTTCCCGAGGCTCCCGTCGTGGTCGACGCGGTCGAGGGGATCGGCATCGTCGGTGGCAAGGTGTTCGCGCGCGCGGTGGCCCGCAGCGTCCTCCTGCAGCTCGCCCGGCAACTCCCGCCGCAGGCAGCGCAGTTCTCCGGGGAGCCTGCGGCTCTCGACGACCGCGCCTGGGCGTTCCTCGAAGACCTCCCGCACCGTGCGGTCTCGGACCCGGTCGAACCGGCGCGCGGCGGGCGAGCAGCTGAGCCGACCCTCGTCTCGGTCGTCGAACGCTGGGAGGAGGCCGGGTCCGCAGCGGGCCGCTCGGGAGGACGCCCGCCCACCGGAGGTGTGCTCGTCGCACTGTCCGACACCGTGGAGCTCATCCCCACCCGCTGCAGACACCTGCTCGTCCTCGGTGCCGACGGGCAGACCGTCCTCGCCGACGGTACCGGCGCCTCTTCGTCCGTGTCGGTTTCGCCCACCCTCCTCGCGGAAGCCGAGGCGGAGCACGTCGTCGGGGCGCTCGCCGCCGCCGCACTCACGACGGGGGAGTCCCCGACCCTCTCGAGTCTGCCGACCGACGTCGCCTTCGCGCAGGTGCATCCGGTGCGGGGCCGACGGCCACCGACAGGAGCCGACTGGCGGCCCGATGCGCTCCGGGTCGCCGTCGGGACCGGCGTCGAGGGCGTGCAGTCGCTGGACCTCGGGGCGGACGGACCCCATGCGCTGGTCGGCGGCACGACCGGGAGTGGCAAGAGCGAGCTGCTCATCACCTGGATCACGGCTCTCGCCGCGCAGTGCTCGCCGCAGGAGCTCTCCCTGCTCCTCGTCGACTGCAAGGGCGGCGCCTCCTTCCAAGCGGTAGAGACCCTGCCGCACGTGGTCGGCATGGTGACCGACCTCGAGCCGGGAGCGGCGGACCGCGTCGTGTCGAGTCTGCGAGCCGAGCTCCGCCACCGCGAGCGCGTGCTCGCCGGACACGGGGCGCGGCACTTGCTCGATCCAGTGCTCCTGCCGGAACACCGACCGGCACGGCTCGTCGTCGTCGTCGACGAGTTCCAGGCGCTGCTCGACGCGAGCCCGCACCTCCATCAGGTGTTCGCCGACCTCGCGGCCCGCGGGCGATCACTCGGCCTGCACCTGATCCTCTGCAGCCAGCGTCCGGCGGCGGTCGCGGCCGATGCCATCCTCGCGAACTGTACGCTCCGTCTCTCACTCCGGGTCACCTCGCGCCCCGACAGCGCCGCGATCCTCGGTGTACCCGATGCGGCTGCGATCCCGGCCGGCACCCCGGGCCGCTGCATCGTCTGGAACGGCGACCGACGGCTCGTGTTCCAATCAGCGGTCACCACCTGCGACGACATCCTCGCGGTGCGTGAGCGCTGGCGCGACGCGCCCGCACCTCGGCGGCCATGGCTCGACCCCCTGCCGGCACGCCTGGCCTTGACCGCCGTCTCGGCGATCGAGGCGGGACGTGCCGGAGGCTCGGAGAGGACCGGTGACGGCTGTCCTCCCGGCGAGGGCGTCGTGTTCGGCCTTGCGGACCTCCCCGAGGAGCAGGCACAACGCCCCGCAGTGTGGTGTCCGGAGCACGACGGCTCACTGTTGGTGCTCGGCGCCGGACGTTCCGGTCGAACGACCCTGCTGGACACGCTCGAGGTCGGCGCGCGCGACCGCTTCCGCGTGGAGCGGGTCGGTCAGGATGCCGAGCAGGCCTGGGACACCGTCATGGCGCTGTCGGATCCGCTCCGCCCGACCGAGCGCACCCTCCTCCTCGTCGACGACGTGGAGTCGCTCCTCGCCACCGCCGGGGACGAGCACGGCGCCGCCCTCCGCGACGCACTGCTCGGCCTGCTTCGAGACGGGGGACGCCGCGGCATCAGCGTCGTCCTCGTCGCCTCCCGGCTCGGCGGTGTGGTCCACCGGTTCTCGGCTCAGCTGGGCAGCACGCTCGTCCTCCGCCTCGCCGATCGGCAGGATCATCTCGTCGCCGGCGCACCCGCCTCCTGCTTCGATCCACGCCGACCCGCCGGCCGCGCGCACTGGCAGGACTCGGAGGTGCAGATCGCGCTCGCTCCACCGTCGCCGGCGTCACCGTCCTCTGCGCCAGGGGTCCACCGCTGGCGGCCGAGCCCGGAACGCGCGACCGTCATCGTCACGCGCGCGACCGGAGCGGTCAGGGCGATGCTGCAGCGGCCGAACGGGACGGAGCGGCGCGTGCGGCTCATCGAACCGGCGGCGCACCTGTTCCCGTCCGCACCGCTCGCGGGCGTCGCCTGCATCGAGAGCGACGTCCGGGAGGACGACGCCGCGATCGTCGTCCTCGTCGACCCCGAGACCTGGCTGTCGGGCCGGTTGGTCGTCGGGCGAGACCTTCCGCCGAGCACCGCCGGTGCCGACCTGGTGGTCCACGGCTGCTCCGCGGCCGACTTCCGGCAGGTGACCAGGAGCCGCGAACTCCCACCACTCCTCGGCTATGCGAGCGGCCGTGCCTGGTGGTGGCGGGCCGGACAGGAGGCGATGCGTGTGGACCTGCTCGGCTCCTGACCCGAAGCCGCTGAGGCTGTCGGCCGGGCGGTCAGACCGCGGTGACGGTGATCCGCCCGACGACGGCGGCTCCACCGTGGATGGCCAGGTCGAGTTCCGGTTCGAGGGCGTCGACGGCGGCCGCATCGAGCGCTCCGACCGAGACGAGCAGCCGGAGGGCGATGATCGTCGAGGCCCGGAGCGAGCCGTCGAGGACCTTGAGCGCGACGGTCGCGCCGCCGGGTGCCGACATGACCATCACGCCTTCCGCCCCGAGCTTCGCGAACAGGCCGAGGCGCTCGATGACGAGCGTGTTCGCCCGGCCGGGTCCGTCGAGCGCCCAGCCGTTCGCGAGGACCGCCGCCGTCAGCAGCCCGGCATTCCGGTACAGGGCGAACGGCGAGGTGGGGGAGGAGTTGACGACGCGTCCGATGCCACGCGCGAGTCCGGTCAGGGAGATCGCGTACACCGGTGCCCCGCAGCCGTCGACCCCGCTGGCGGCGGGCTTCTCGCCGGTGAAGCGCTCGACGGTGTCGCGGACGGCGAGCTGCAACGGATGGTCGGGCTCGAGATACGTCGCCTGGTCCCAACCGTTCTGCGCGCAGGCGAGCAGCATGGCCGCGTGCTTGCCGGAGCAGTTCATGTACAGGGGGCTCGTGCCGAGCCCGTCCCGGACCAGCTCGTCGCGCGACGCGCGATCACCGGGCCAATCGGCCGGGCACTGCAACGCCGAGTCCTCGATCCGAGCCCGACCGAGCATGCTGCGCACGACCTGGACGTGCTTCCGGGTCCCCGCGTGGCTCGCGGTCGCGAGCACAGCCTGAGCGCCCTCGAGGGACACCCCCGCGTTCATGATCGTGATCGCCTGGAAGGGCTTGAGGCACGAGCGAGGGAAGACCGGTGCGTCCGGTGCTCCGAGGCTCGCGAGGACCTCCCCCTCCGGCCCGAGGACGATCGCCGATCCGGCGTGCCGTGACTCGATGAAGCCGCTGCGCTCGACGACGGCCAACTCCACCGCGTCCGCGACACCGAAGGTCTGGGGGACCGCCGTGCTCACAGTGCTGCGAGCGCCTGATCGATGACCGTCATCGCGTCTGCGATGAGCTCGTCGGAGACGGCGAGGCTCGGGAGGAAGCGGAGGACGTTGCCGTAGGTGCCGGCGGTGAGGACGAGCACGCCCTGCTGGGCGGCGGCTGCTGCGATGGCGCTGACGGCGGCCGCGTTGGGCTCCTTCGTCGTCGAGGCGGTACCCGGCTGCACCAGTTCCATCGCGATCATCGCGCCGATGCCGCGGACGTCGCCGATGATGTCGTACTTGCCCTGCAGTTCGAGCAGCGCCGACGTCAGGGTGGCACCGATGCGATCCGCTTCGGCCAGCAGACCACGGGACTCGATCGACTCGAAGACCGCGACCGACGCCGCACACGCGACGGGGTTACCGCCGAAGGTGCCGCCGAGGCCGCCGGGCTGGCTGGCGTCCATGATCTCGGCGCGACCCGTGACCGCTGCGAGCGGCAGGCCGCCGGCGATGCCCTTCGCGCTGAGCACGAGGTCGGGGACGAGTCCGAAGTGCGAGCTCGCGAAGTACTCGCCGGTGCGTGCCATGCCGCTCTGGATCTCGTCGGCGATGAACACGACGCCGTTGGCCGTGCACCACTCCTGGAGCGCCGGGAGGTAGCCCTCCGCGGGGACGACGAAGCCGCCCTCGCCCTGGATCGGCTCGACCACGAGGCAGGCGAGGTCGGTGGCGCCGATGCGCTTCTCGAGGTACGCGATGGTGCGGGCCGCGGCCGCAGCTCCGGACAGGCCGTCGTGGTAGGGGTAGGAGTTGGGGGCGTGGTAGACGTCGCCGGCGAACGGGCCGTAGCCGGTCGCGTACGGGGCGGCCTTGTAGTTCATCGCCATGGTGAGGTTGGTGCGACCGTGGTAGCCGTGGTCGAGCACCGCGACCGCCCGTCGACCGGTGTACTTGCGAGCGATCTTCACACCGTTCTCGACCGCTTCGGCGCCCGAGTTCACGAGCACCGACTTCTTCGCGAAGTCGCCCGGGGTGTGCTCGGCGAGCAGCTCCGCGACGCGCACGTACTCCTCGTAGGGGGTGATCGTGAACAGGGTGTGCAGGACGTCGGCCGCCTGGTCCTGGACGGCGCCGACCACGGAGGACTCCGTGTGGCCGATGGTGGTGACGCCGATGCCGGCACCGAGGTCGATGAACTGGTTGCCGTCGACGTCGACGACGATCGCGCCGTGCGCGCGCTCGATGTACACCGGGAGGACGCTCGACACACCATCGGACACGACCGCGGTGCGGCGGGCGTGCAGCGCCTGCGAGCGCGGGCCCGGGACGGCCGTCACGATGCGACGCTCCTGGGTCACGCTGGGGGCGGAGGCGGTCGTCTGGTCCGTGGTGTCGAGCGTGTCAGTCATAGTCCTCCAGCGTAGCGCGACCTCCCGACAGCGGGGCCGCGAACGCGGGCCGCGGCGGAGAGGCCAGTGGGATACTGGTGGCATGATCACGGGCCACCACGACTACACCATCGGCGTCCGCTGGGACGGAGACCTCGGGACGGGCACGAGCGGGTACCGGGACTACTCCCGGGAGCTCACCGTGACGGCCGCCGGGAAGCACGACCTCGAGGGCTCGGCCGACAAACCGTTCCGCGGCGACCCGGGCCGATGGAACCCCGAGGAGCTGCTCCTGGCGGCCCTCGCGCAGTGTCATCTCCTGTCCTATCTCCACGTCGCCGTGACCCTCGGTGTCGTGGTGACGGCCTACACGGACGACGCCGTCGGGACCATGGTCGAGGACGGTGCCGGCAGCGGTGCGTTCACGGAGGTCGTCCTGCGTCCGCAGGTCACGGTCGCCGATGCGTCGATGGTCGAGGCGGCGCGAGCCGGGCACGCCCGCGCGAACGAGCTGTGCTTCATCGCCAACTCGGTGAACTTCCCGGTCCGCCATGAGCCGACGATCGTGGTCGCGACGACCACCTGAGGAGTGGACCGGCGCCGCGGCTCAGAGCCGTTCCGGGCGGAAGGCGCGCTTGATGCGCTCGACGGTGTCGGCGGGCGGCGACTCGTTGTAGGCGTTCGCGAGTTCCTGGCCAGTGAGGGCGTGGATCGCCGCCATGATCTCGTCCGTCGCCTTGCGTCTGGCGCGTCCTGAGGTCGCCGGGCCATGGTGGCTCACGTCGATGGGTTCACCGAAGATCACCGTGACCGGTTTGAACTTCGGGATCGTGGTGCCCACCGGCATGAGGTCGTCGGTGCCGATGAGGCCCACCGGGACGACCGTCGCGCCCGTGGTGAGTGCCAGCCAGGCGACACCGGTCCTGCCGCGGTACAACCGTCCGTCGAGCGACCGGGTGCCCTCGGGGTAGATGGCGAAGGCCTCACCGCTCTCGAGGATCCGGCGTCCCTGGTCGAGCGCCTCCTGCGCCGCCTGCCCGACGCCACGTTCGACCCCGACCGCGCCGATCGAGGTGAAGAACGTGCGCGAGACCCAGCCCTTCAGACCGCGTCCGGTGAAGTAGTCGGACTTCGCGAGGAACTGCACCCGGCGTGGGGCGCTGATCGGGATCGCGATGCTGTCGATGAAGGAGAGGTGGTTGCTCGCCAGGATGACCGGCCCGCGCTTCGGGACGTTCTTGCGGCCGATGATCTTGGGGCGGTAGAGCAGCTTGGCCGTCGTGTTCAGGACGGCTCGTCCGAAGTAGTAGACGACACCGGGTTTCGACGGCGTGGCCACCGTGTCGACCATCGACGGTTCGACCGTGGTCTGGTCGGAGGGTTCCTGGGCGCGTCGCTGCGTCTGCTCCTCATCGGCCATGCGCACGACTGTACCCGCCGACGCATGCGCGACTCGGCATACTGGCGTGGGCTGATGCACCGAGGATGTTCGGCGCGCTGTCAGCCAGCATGGAGCCTGGTGGGTGAAACTGGACCGACCCCTCAGCAACGACCGAAAGTTCCCCTGTGCGCAAGAGCCTCTGCCTTCTGGCCGTCATCGCGTCCCTCGTGTCGCTGACCGCGTGCAGTTCGGCGACGTCGCAGTCGCAAGCGCTGGCCAGCCCGGGGGAGTGCGCCGACACGAGTGCCGGCAAGGCCTCCAAGGCGATCAGCGTGAGTGGCGACTTCGGCTCGATCCCCAAGGTCACCTTCGCCAAGGGCACCCTCGCTGCAGACACCACCGAGCGCACGATCGTGGCGAAGGGCGACGGAGAGCGGGTCGATCCCGGCGACACGACGTTCGTCGAGATGTCGATCTACAACGCCGTCACCGGTTCGATCGTCGCGCAGACCGCCTATGGCGCCAGCCCGGCCACAGCGATCGTCGTCAACGACCAGAAGTACCTGAAGGGCCTCGTCCGAGCCGTCGAGTGCACGACCGTCGGATCCCGCGTCGCGGCGTTCGTCACGGCAGGCGACGGTTTCGGCTCCGCAGGGTCGAGCGACGGCACGGTCCAGGCCGACCAGCCGCTGGTCGTCGTGGCCGACGTCCTCAGCACGGTGCACAGCGACGCCAAGGCGGACGGCGTCCCGCAGGAGCCCGTCGCCGGGATGCCCGCGGTCGAGCTCGACACCGCCGGACGACCCACGGTCACCATCCCCGAGGAGCCCGCTCCGGCCGATCTCCAGGTCGCGGTCCTCAAGCAGGGCGACGGAGCGGTGGTGCAGTCCGACGCCGAGGTCATCATCAACTATCAGGGTGTGAACTGGCGGACCGGCGAGGTCTTCGACGAGAGCTGGGGCAACGGACCGACCAACTTCCAGCTGTCCGCCGTGGTGAAGGGCTTCTCGAGCGCCATCGCCGGCCAACACATCGGATCGCAGGTCATCGCCGTCATCCCACCCGAACTCGGGTATGGACCGAGCGGCGGCAACAGCCAGGCGGGGATCGAGGCCGACGACACCATCGTGTTCGTCATCGACATCCTCGACGCGAGCAGCACCACGGCTCCCGCCGCGGGCTGAGCGGCCCGCACCGCCGCCGACGTAGACTGACCGCCGTGAGACGCGTCATCATCCTCGGATCAACCGGCTCGATCGGCACGCAGGCACTCGACGTCATCCGGGGTGATCGCGACCGCTTCGAGGTCGTCGGCCTGACGGCCGGCTCGAACGCCGAGCTCCTCGCCGAGCAGGCCGCCGCCTTCCACGTCGACGACACGGCCCTGGGTGCGGCCGACGCCGAGCGGCTCATCCGCAGCGTCGACGCCGACGTGGTGCTGAACGGCATCACGGGCTCCATCGGGCTCGGCCCGACCCTCGCGGCCCTCGAGACGGGCCGGACGCTCGCGCTCGCGAACAAGGAGTCGCTCATCGTCGGTGGCGACCTCGTGCGGCGGATCGCGGCACCCGGCCAGATCGTGCCCGTGGACTCCGAGCATTCCGCGATCGCCCAGGCCCTCCGATCCGGCACCGCCACCGAGGTGCGACGGCTCGTCCTGACCGCCTCGGGAGGGCCGTTCCGCGGACGCGACCGCGCGTCGCTCGCCGGCGTCACGCCAGCCGAGGCGCTCGCCCACCCCACCTGGGACATGGGTCTCGTCGTCACGACGAACTCGGCGACCCTCGTCAACAAGGGTCTCGAGGTGATCGAGGCGCACCTGCTGTTCGACGTCCCGTACGACCGCATCGAGGTGACGGTCCACCCGCAGTCGATCGTCCACTCGATGGTCGAGTTCATCGACGGTTCCACCATCGCCCAGGCTTCGCCGCCCGACATGCGGCTCCCCATCTCCCTCGGGCTCGACTGGCCGGGCCGGGTCCCAGGCGTTGGCGTCCCGCTCGATTGGACCTCACCCCAGCAGTGGACGTTCGAGCCCCTCGACCATGAGGCCTTCCCGGCGGTGCGACTGGCCAAGCTCGTGGGCGGGCAGGGTCGCACCTATCCGGCCGTGTTCAACGCGGCGAACGAGGAGGCCGTTGCGGCCTTCCATGCGGGTCGGCTGGGCTACCTCGGCATCCTCGACACCGTCCGCGCGGTCGTCGACGACCACGAGGCGCCCGAGGGCGAGCTCACCCGGGAGGCGCTCGCGGAGGCGGAGCGCTGGGCGAGGGCTCGCGCGCAGCAGCGCATCGGCTGACCTGCCCGTTCATCGTCGGAAGCTTCCGAGCGGCCGTACAGCCAGCGTGCAGCCGGTGACCCGACCGCGCGAGTAGGGTTACGCCGTGGAATCCGTCCTCCTCTACCTCCTCGGCATCGTGATCGTGCTCGTGGGCCTCATCGTGTCCATCGGGCTGCACGAGGTCGGTCACCTCGTGCCCGCGAAGCTGTTCGGCGTGCGGGTCACCCAGTACATGATCGGCTTCGGTCGCACCATCTGGTCGCGCCGCAAGGGCGAGACCGAGTACGGGGTCAAGATGATCCCGCTCGGCGGCTACATCTCGATGATCGGCATGTTCCCGCCCAAGCAGCCCGGCGGTGCCGCCCGGAACGCCAGCACCGGCTTCTTCGACACGCTGGTCCAGGACGCGCGGGAGGCGAGTGCCGACACGATCGGCGCCGGCGACGAGGAGCGCACCTTTTACCGGTTGCCCGTCTGGAAGCGGATCGTCGTCATGCTCGGCGGGCCGTTCATGAACCTCGTCCTCGCCGTCCTCTTCATCGGTATCGCCGTGTCGGGGTTCGGCGTCCCCCAGCAGAGCAGCACCCTCACGTCGGTGTACGAGTGCGTGTTGCCGTCGACGAGCGACCGCCAGAGCTGTGCAGCGGGGGATCCGCAGGGGCCGGCCGCCGCCGCGGGCTTGAAGCCGGGCGACACGATCCTCTCGATCGACGGCACCCCGATCTCCACCTTCGCCGAGATCTCCGCGGCCGTGCAGGATTCGCCGGGCAAGCCGTTGGCCCTCGAGGTCGCGCGCGGTGAGCAGCGACTCGACCTCACCCTGACGCCGTTGCTGCTCGAGCGGGACGTCGTCGATGCCGAGACCGGCAAGATCGTGACGAACGCCGACGGCTCGGCGAAGACCCATGAGGTCGGCTTCGTCGGCATCACCCCACAGCAGCAGATGGTGGCGCAGCCCGTCACCACGATCCTGCCGACCGTCGGCGACACGATCGCCCGGACCGCCAACATCATCCTGAACCTGCCCCAGCGACTCATCGACGTCGGGCAGGCAGCGTTCGGATCCGGCGAGCGCGACCCCAACGGGCCGATGAGCGTCGTGGGCGTCGGACGGGTCGTGGGCGAGGTGGTCAGCCTCGACGAGATCCCCGTCGCGTCGAAGGCCGCGACCGTGTTCGGCATCCTCGGGTCGCTCAACGTCGCGCTCTTCGTCTTCAACCTCATCCCTTTGCTGCCCCTCGACGGCGGGCACGTCGCAGCAGCGCTCTGGGAGGCGATCCGCCGCCGCTTCGCGAAGGTCTTCCGACGTCGCGACCCGGGACCGGTGGACGCGGCGAAACTCATCCCGCTCACCTTCGGCGTCGTGATCGTCCTTGGTGGCATGAGCGCGCTCCTCGTGTACGCCGACATCGTGAAGCCCGTCAACCTCTTCGGCTAGGCCGAGGCGAACGGAGCCCGCGGGACCGTCCCATCTCGGCACGGTCGTGCTCCCCGGGGAGTACGGCGGAGCCTCCGTGCGGGCGACGCGGCCGCTGCGACCCGCGAGTACCATGCAGGGATGGCATCGGTCGAGACGGGTTCGGCGCCCTGGATGACGCCGGGCGATCGCCGACCCGGACGCCCCGTCTGGCGCCTCTGGGCGCCGGTGGTCGTGTCCTTCCTCGTCCAGGTGCCAGCGACCGCCGTGCTCGCCCTCCACGGTTCGTTCGGCCCGGGTGCCGGTGCCTCGGGGTGGTCCCGTTCCTCAGCCGTCCTCCTGGCACTCGCAGGCGTGCTCTGCCTGCTCGCTGCCAGGCGGTCGCCCGGGCCGACGGTCGCGGCGGTCTCCGTGCTGTCGACCGCCTCGATGCTGACGGGGCCCACCTGGGGCCCTCCCGCCGTGGCGCTGGCGTTCGCCGCGGGGTCCGGCATCGTCCGTGGTGCGCGCGGCTGGACCTATCCGTCGCTGGGACTCGGGTGGGCGCTCGCCCTGACCGTCGCGCTCGCCGTCGGTTGGAAGGTGTCGGGCTTCCGCGTCGGGGCCACGACCGCCCTCGTCATCGTCGCCGTCCTCCTCGCCGAGGGACTCCGCACCCGACGCGAACAGCTCGACGCGGATCGCCGACGTCGGGGCGAACGTCGCGCGTCCGCCGCCCAGGAGGAGCGCGTGCGCATTGCCCGCGAGCTGCACGATGTGGTCGCACACTCACTCGCACAGATCACCGTCCAGGCCGGTATGGGGCTGCACCTCATGGACACCCAGCCAGAACGTGCCAGGGAGGCTCTGACGAACATCAAGGGGTCGAGCAAGGCGTCGCTCGACGAGGTCCGTGGCCTCCTCGACGTCCTCCGCGGTGCCGATGCGGGCCAGGACCCGGCGACCGGCGCGCCGAGGCGACCGGGGCCGGATCTCGAGGCACTACCAGTCCTCGTCCAGTCGCTCCGAGACCAGGGCGTCGACGCGGTGCTCGAGGTGAGGCTCGTCTCCACGCCCGGTGCGGCCGTGCAGCAGGCGCTGTACCGGATCGCGCAGGAGAGCGTCACGAACGTCCTCCGGCACGCGCAGGCCGGACGGGTCTCCGTCGAGCTCGTCGAAGTCGACGGCACCTACCGCCTGCTCGTGGAGGACGACGGAGTCGGTGCCCCACCCGGACCCGCCGAGCACGGCAACGGCCTCCTCGGCATGACCGAGCGCGCCGAGCTCCTCGGCGGCACCCTCGAGACCGGGCGGAGTCCGCTCGGCGGCTTCCGTGTCACGGCCCGGGTGCCGGTCCGAGGCGCCGCATGATCCGCGTGGTCGTCGCCGACGACCAGGCACTCATCCGCGGCGGGTTCCGCGCGCTCCTCGACGCGGAGCCCGACATCGCGGTCGTCGGTGAGGCGGCCGGTGGGGACGAGGCACTCGTCGTCGTCCGCCGGGAACGGCCGGACGTGGTCCTCATGGACATCAGGATGCCCGGAGGGGACGGCCTGGCCGCCACCGAAGCCGTCGTCGCGGATCCGGCGCTCCAGGACACCCGCATCATCGTCGTCACCACCTTCGAACTCGACGAGTACGTCGCGCAGGCGATCCGAGCAGGCGCGAGCGGCTTCCTCGTGAAGGACACCGAGCCGGCCGAGCTCATCCGGGCCGTCCGCGTGGTCGCGTCGGGTGACGCCCTGCTGTCGCCCGGGGTCACGAGGCGGCTGCTCACCCAGGTCGCCGGAGCGATCGCCGCGCCGCTCGACGACGCCGTGATCGCCGGGCTCACGGAGCGCGAACGCGAGGTGCTGGGTCTCGTCGGACGCGGACTCACCAACGAGGAGATCGGAGGGGCGCTGTTCCTCAGCCCGCTCACGGCGAAGACCCACGTGTCGCGCATCATGTCGAAGCTCGCCGCGCGCGACCGGGTCCGGCTCGTCGTCATCGCCTACGAGACCGGGCTCGTCAGTCCCGGCGTCTGAGCACCGGGTGGCCGTACTCCCGGGGGAGTGCGGTGATCCGTCCCGTCGTCGGATGCCCTCGGCCACCATCCGGAGGAGGCTCGGGGTCGTGATGCGGACGACGGTCGTCGTCCGCCCGACGAACGGAGTCCTCCATGTCCACCTCCCTGATCGTGCTCGCCGCGACCGCCATGCATCCCGGCGGTCCCGGGCCGGGCTTCCACCTCCTCTGGCTGCTGCTCATCCCCGCGTTCTGGATCGCCGTGATCGTCCTCATCGTCGCGCTCGTCGGTCGGCGGTGGCGTCGCCGAGCCTGGTCCGGGACGTCCCCGGACGGCCACCAGGGCCCGCCGTGGGCCTGGCGTCAGGACGGGTCCCGGAGCGCCGAGCAGATGCTCGCCGAGCGCTTCGCCCAGGGCGACATCGACGAGGTCGAGTACCGGGAACGGCTCGGCGTCCTGCGTGCGAATCGCGAGGCGCCGCCCGCGCGCTGACCGCGGATCGCGACGTCCCAGCAGGCATTCAGCTCACGGGGAGCCTGCGGGGCGTCGCGCGCGTAAGCTGAGGCTCGTGGTAGCTATCAATCTGGGTCTTCCGTCGGTTCCCGAGACGCTCAGCCCGCGACGCACGTCGCGACAGATCAAGGTCGGTAAGGTGCTCGTCGGCGGTGATGCCCCGGTGAGCGTCCAGTCGATGACGACGACCCAGACGACGAACATCAACGCGACCCTCCAGCAGATCGCCGAGCTCACCGCCTCGGGCTGCGACATCGTCCGCGTGGCCGTCCCGACCCGCGACGACGCCGAGGTCCTGCCGATCATCGCGAAGAAGAGTCAGATCCCGGTGATCGCCGACATCCACTTCCAGCCCGCCTACGTCTACGCCGCGATCGACGCGGGGTGTGCGGCCGTCCGGGTCAATCCCGGCAACATCCGGAAGTTCGACGACCAGGTCGGCGAGATCGCCCGGCGCGCGAAGGCCGCCGGCGTCTCCCTCCGCATCGGTGTCAACGCGGGGTCCCTCGATCCGCGGTTGCTGCAGAAGTACGGCAAGGCGACCCCAGAAGCGCTCGTCGAGAGCGCCGTCTGGGAGGCGAGCCTCTTCGAGGAGCACGACTTCCACGACTTCAAGATCTCCGTCAAGCACAACGACCCGGTCGTCATGGTGAAGGCCTACCGGCTGCTCGCCGAGCGCGGTGACTGGCCGCTGCACCTCGGCGTGACGGAGGCCGGTCCCTCCTTCCAGGGCACGATCAAGAGCGCGACCGCCTTCGGCATCCTGCTCTCCGAGGGCATCGGCGACACCATCCGTGTCTCGCTCTCCGCGCCGCCGGCGGAGGAGATCAAGGTCGGGCTGCAGATCCTGCAGTCGCTGAACCTCCGCGAGCGCAAGCTCGAGATCGTCTCCTGCCCGAGCTGCGGGCGCGCGCAGGTCGACGTCTACAAGCTCGCGAACGACGTGACCGACGGCCTCGAGGGGATGAGCGTCCCGCTGCGCGTCGCCGTCATGGGCTGCGTCGTGAACGGCCCCGGAGAAGCTCGTGAAGCCGACCTCGGCGTCGCGAGCGGCAACGGCAAGGGCCAGATCTTCGTCAAGGGCGAGGTCATCAAGACGGTGCCGGAGTCGGAGATCGTCGCGACGCTCATCCAGGAGGCCAACCGTCTCGCCGCCGAGATGCCCGCCGACGACACCTCCACGGGCGCTCCGGTGGTGACGGTCGGCTCCAACTGAGCCTGGAGCGCCGCCCGACCGGTCTCCGGCCGAGCGGCGTTCCCGTCAGCGGGCCGTGCGGTGACGAGCCCCGTGCGGAGCGCGCACCGGCGTCTCCGTCTCGATCGGCGCGAGCCGACGGGAGGGGATCGGTCGGCGCTCGGCCGGCTGGACGCCACGAGCGCGACGGACCAGACGGCGTGCGATCTGCAGTGGCCGCCCGATGACGAAGGCGACCGTGCCCAGCGCGCTCGTGTCGGCCCGCCCGAACGCCCGACGACGCTCCCAACCGGTGCGGAGCATGCCGCCGCGACTCTGTCGTGCCCGAGGGCGGATCGGCAGGGTCCCGAGGTCGCGCGCGGCGAACGCCTCCTCCGACCGCTGGATCCAGTCGTCCTCGTCGACGGGGTGGAAGTAGTTCTGCTGCAGCCAGTCCGGGTTCGGGTGCCGGAACCGGGCGGCCATGAGGTCCTCTTTGGAGGCCAACAGCCCGCTGCCTTCGAAGACGGTGTTGATGAGCGCCGGGTCCACACCGAAGTCGTCGAGCAGGATGACCGGCACCCCGGCGGCGATGGCTTCGATCGCGGCGGTGGAACTCACGGTGACGAGTCCGGCCGCGTGGCCGAGATGGACCGCCATCGACCCGGTGGCGACCCGCAGGTTGCCGGGTGTCGGACCGGTCAGGAGGGTGTCGAAGGGGTAGTGCTCGTGATGGGTCTGCGGGTCACCGGCGAGGCCGCGCACCTTGATCACGACGTCGAGGTCGCGATGCCGGTTCGCGAGGGTGCGCAGCCAGGAGAGGATCCGGAGCCGGTCGCCGCGATCGGCCGGGACCGTGGCCTGGGCGGCGAAGACGACCCGGGTGCGCGGGGCGGGCTCGGCCGATGACTCGATCGACGCGTCCGTCAGGAACGGCAGGGTCGCGAGCGCGAACGCCGGTTCGACCCCGTGCGTCAGCGCGAGTTCACGGTAGGCGGCGACCTCGCGATGGCTGTGCAGGACGAAGACGTCCGCCTGCGCGCGGAGGAAGATCCCCTTCCACTTCGCCGGGATGGAGATGCCCGGGAGGCCGGTGAGCAGCACCGGGCGGGTGGCGCGCCCGAGCGCGAGGAGTTCCGAGATGACGACCTCGGCGACCGGTCCACGCGTGGAGACGAACACGCCGTCCGGCTGCTCGGTCCGGATGAGGTCGACGAGCCGTCGAAGCGACAGACGACGAACGGTTCGTCCCTCGAACGCCGTGTGGAGCAGCGCGATGTCCACCTGACGGTCCGTGGCGGACACGTCGCTCTCGACGAGGACGAGGTCGACGTCCCAGCCGGTCGCGCGGGAGAGGGTGGCGGCGCCCCACTTCACGAAGGAGTCGGAGTCCACCACCCCGATCACGCGACGGCGGGGCCCGTGATCAGGCATCGACCCTGCGCAGCTTCGCGAGCGGAGCGAGTTCGCCGGGGAAGATGCGCTTGACGCCGTCACCCATGGCGGTCTCGATGACCCGGATGTCGCGGACGAGGTTCGAGAAGCCGTGCGGTTCGAGCGACGCGGCGTGGTCCGAGCCCCACATGGCACGGTCGAGCGTGATGTGGCGTTCCACCATCGTGGCTCCGAGGGCGACCGCGGCGAGGGAGATCTGCAGACCGGTCTCGTGGCCGGAGTACCCGATGGGCACACCGGGGTACCGGGCGGCGAGGCTGTCGATCATCCGGAGGTTCGCCTCTTCGGCGGGCAAGGGGTAGGTGGAGGTCGCGTGCAGGATGACCAGCGGCGAGCCCCGGAGGATCTCGACGGCGCGGTCGATCTGCTCGAGCGTCGACATGCCGGTCGAGAGGATGATCGGCTTCCCGGTCGCGGCGAGACGGGTCAGGAGGCCCGAGTCGGTCACCGAGGCGGACGCGACCTTGTGCGCGGTCACGCCCAGGTCCTCGAGGAAGTCGACGGACGGTTCGTCCCAGGGGGAGGCGAACCAGCTGAGGCCGCGCAGGGTGGCGTGGTCGCCGATCTCGATGTACTGCTCACGGTCGAACTCGACCCGGTAGCGGTAGTCGAGGTAGCTCATCTCACCCCACGGCGTCTGCCGCGGGACGTCGCGCATGTGCGCCGGCGTCGAGATCTCCGGCGTGCGCTTCTGGAACTTGACGGCCTGTGCGCCGGCGTCGGCGGCCACGTCGATGAGTCGCTTCGCGAGCTCCACGTCGCCGTTGTGGTTGAGACCGATCTCCCCGATGACGTACGCGGGGGCGCCTCCGCCGACGGGGATGCCGTCGATGCGCACGGGGGACGGCTGCGTCCGGCCGTCGAGGTCGGTGGTGTCGTTCGCGTCCTGGTGGATGCTCATGGTCGTGCTCCGTTCGATTGCAGCGTGGACAGCTTCAGGGGGTCGAGGGCCGCGCGTGCGGCGAGGACGAGGTCGGCGAGTTCGCGGACGGCGCCGTCGCCACCTCGGCGTTCCAGGACGAGCCGGGAGACGGCTCGGGCCTCCGGATGGGCATCGGCGACGACGACCGGCCAGCCGACGATCTCGAGGGCCGGGATGTCGTTGACGTCGTTGCCGAGGTACGCGATGCGGTCGAGTGGGACACCCTTCGCCGTGGCCCAGTCGCGGAGCGCGGTCGCCTTGTCGGCGGAGCCGTACACGACGTCGACGCCGAGTTTGGCCGCGCGTGCGGCGACGATCGGGACCCGCTCGGTCGACAGGATCAGGAACGGCAGCCCGGCCTCGCGCAGCTGACGGACGCCGAGGCCGTCACCGCGATGGACGCTCACCCGTTCGACCCCGTCGGCGTCGATGCTGGCGCGGTCGTCGGTGTGGACCCCGTCGAAGTCGGTGACGACGGCGTCGACGTCGAGGTGGTGCTCCGAACGCTCCGAGCCCGACGGGATCCCCAGCTGGCGTTCGGCGAGTCCGGCGATCGCCTCGGCGACGAGCAGATCCTCCGGCTCGTCGATGTCGAGCGCGGCGAAGGACCTGGTGACGGCCGGTGCGATCCGGCCGAAGAAGCGGTGCCCGGCCTCGAGGAAGCCGTCCGTGTCGAAGACGTAGAACGAGCCGGTCTCGCGATATTGCGGGGCGCGGTCCTGTCGCCGGGGACGCTCGCGGTGGTCGTGGCCGATCCCTCGGGCACCCTTCGTCTTCTCCGTCCAGAGGAAACCGTGGTCGAGTACCGCGGCGAAGACGGAGTCCGCCTGCCCGGAGGCGACGAGCGCGACGGCGTCGTCGAGTGCTTCCACGTCGAGGAAGGGCGACGTCGCCTGCGCGAACACCGTCACGGGGGTCAGCTCACCGCGCCCCGCGAGGACACCGAGCGCGTGGAGGAGCGCGGCCTCGGAGGAAGTGCTGTCCTCGGCGAGTTCGGCGGGCCGGTCGATGACGTCAGCGCCGGCGGCGACGGCAGCGGCGGCGAGGTCCGGGTGATCGGTCGTGACGACCACACGAGAGACACCACCCGACCGCAGCAGACCTTCGACCGACCGCGCGATGAGGGTGCTCCCACGGACCGTCCTGAGGTTCTTGCGGTGGATCCCCTTCGAACCGCCCCTGACCGGGACGATCGCCGTCGCGCCGTCGATCTCCGGGTGCCTCCCGTGCGCTGCAGATGTCATCGATCCACGGTAGGAAGCGGCGGTGGACGCGAGGGGGACGGTGGGCGAACGGCGGCCGACGCCCTGGTGGCCATCCGGTGGCCGAGGCGTCCGAGCTCGGGATCTTCACACGTAGACTGTTCGGACCGCCGGGTTCCACCAGGCGGATCCGCGTTCGACGATCAACCGTCCGGACCGCCAGCCTCGCCAGGGAGACCAGTGACCGTGACGCCGAGCACCCCCATCGCGCCAGCCGAGCTGCAGCGGGCCCGCAGCATCCTCTCCGAGATCGTCGGAGCCTACGACGCGAAGGTGGTCGGCCAGCAGGGCCTGCGCACCACCCTGCTCGCGGCACTCGTCTCGGGCGGACACGTCCTGCTCGAGAGTGTCCCAGGACTCGCGAAGACGACCGCGGCGGAATCGATCGCCCAAGCGGTGAACGCGTCGTTCAAACGCATCCAGTGCACCCCCGACCTGTTGCCGAGCGACATCATCGGCACCCAGATCTACGACGCCCGCACCGGTGCGTTCCAGACCCAGCTCGGGCCCGTACACGCGAACTTCGTCCTCCTCGACGAGGTCAACCGGTCGAGCGCGAAGACCCAGAGCGCGATGCTCGAGGCGATGCAGGAACGCCAGACCTCCATCGGCGGTACGCACTATCCGCTGCCGAAGCCGTTCTTCGTCCTCGCCACGCAGAACCCCATCGAGCAGGAGGGCACGTACCACCTGCCCGAGGCGCAGCTCGACCGCTTCCTCCTCAAGGAGGTGCTCGACTACCCGACGATCGGCGAGGAGGCCGAGATCGTCCGTCGGGTGAACTCCGGGCTCTACGAGACCGACGAGGAACGCCCGGGGGTCAGCCTCGAGGACGTCCTGTTCCTGCAGTCCCTCGCCAAGCGGGTCTACCTCGACGCGTCGATCCTCAACTACATCGTCCAGACGGTCTACGTCACCCGCCATGCGAGCGATTACCTGCCGCCGAAGCTCGCGAGCTACATCGAGTACGGGGCGAGCCCGCGTGCCAGCATCGCGTTCAGCACCGTCGCGCGGGCGCTCGCGGTCCTCGCCGGGCGTGACCACGTCATCCCGGAGGACGTCAAGGGCTACCGCCACCAGGTGCTGCGGCACCGCATCATCCTGAACTTCGAAGCCGCGGCCGACGACGTCTCGCCCGAGACGATCATCGACGCCGTCTTCGGAGCGGTCCAGGCACCGTAGGCCCGTGTCAGCCCCGCTGCTCCACCGGGTGAAGTCCAAACTCTTCATCCACGCCCACCGCCGCGTGCGGGGGATGCTCGACGGCGAGTACCGTTCGGTGTTCCAAGGGAGGAGCCTCGACTTCGACGACCTCCGCGAGTACACCCCGGGCGACGAGATCAAGGACATCGACTGGAAGGCGACGGCCAGACACGGCGCTCCACTCGTGAAGCGCTTCATCGCCACGCGGAAGCACCAGGTGCTGTTCGTCGTCGACACGGGTCGTGATCTCGCGGCGCTCGCCGAGGGTGGGAGCACCAAACGCGAGGTCGCCATCCTCGCGGTCGGCATCCTGGGGTACCTCGCGATCCGGCACGGCGACCTCGTCGGTCTCGTCGCCGGCGACGCCGCCGCACCGGAACTCGTCCGACCAGCCGGCACCGAATCGGCACTCGAACGCCTGCTGCAGCACATCGACCGGCGTGCGTCGCTCGCGGCACCCCAGAGTGATCTCGACGAACTGCTCGGCTACGCGGCACGGTCGGTCAAGCAGCGCTGTCTGCTGGTGATCGTCTCCGACGACGAGGAGATCACGCCGAAGCGGTCGGAGATCCTCCGTCGCCTGCACGTCCAACACGAGGTGCTCTGGATCTCGGTCGGGGACGCCGACCTCATGCGAGCCGAGTACACCGGTCGGGCGATGGTCGACGTCGCCGACGAGCGGTCCCTGCCGGCCTTCATCCGGTCGGACGACGCGCTCCGACGCGAGTTCACCGAGGCCGTCACCAGCGCGACCGCCCGACACCTCGACCAGCTCGAGGAACTCGGCATCAGCGGTCAACGCGTGACCGGGGCCGACGACGTCGTCCCCGTCCTCTTCCACCTCCTCGAGGCCCACCGACATGCCCGGCGATAACGGCTACTACGCACCGGTCCAGTACACGCTGCTCTGGCCGGTGCTCGGACTCGTGCTCATCGCGCTCGTGATCGGGTGGTACGTCTGGATGCTCGCCCACGTGCGCCGTCGCGCGCGCGGGAGCGCTCCGCGCCCGGCGCCGCAGCCGTCGCCGACCGTCCTGCGCGACCGCTACCTCGCGCTCATCGGCGAGATCGAGCGCGAGCACGGGGACGGCGCCCTGAGTACGCGGCGCGCCCACCAACGGCTCGGCGCGATCCTCCGGATGTACGCGCACGAGTCCAGTGGTGTCCGCGCCCAGGTCATGACCCTCGCAGACCTCGACCGCGCCGGACTCGCGCCACTCAGTCGTGCCGTGTCGGCCTACTACCCGGTCGAATTCCGCGAGGCCGAGACGGGCAGCGTCGCCGAGGCCGCCACGCTCGCCCGCCAGGTGGTGACGACATGGAGCTGATCTACTGGTGGATGCCGCTCGTCTGGCTCCTCGCCGTGGCCGCGGTGGTCGCCGCCGTCGTCCTCGTGGCCCGTGCCGGGCGGCGCCGGAAGGCGAACGCCGAGCCCCTGTGGGTCGCGCACTCCGAACGGCTCACCGCGCTCCCCGGATACCGTCGCGCGTTGTCGCGGTACCGGCGCCTCATCATCGCGACGATCGCCGCGCTCGGGGTGCTGCTGCTCGCCGGCACGGCCCTCGGGTCCCGCGTGGTGAGCACGACGGTGTTCCAGCCCGAACTGCGCAACCGCGACATCGTGCTGTGCCTCGACGTGTCTGGGTCGATGACGGAGTACGACGCCGCGCTGGTCGGGGTGTTCGAGAAACTCGTGCAGCGGTTCGACGGTGAGCGGATCGCGCTCGTCCTGTTCAACGCGTCCGCGACCACGTACTTCCCGCTGACGAGCGACTACGACTACGTGGCCGCGCAGCTCGACCACCTCGTCGAGGACCTCACCTCGCCGGAGAGCGACTACGAGTACTGGAACGGCACCGATCTCGGGAACGGTTCGTCCCTCATCGGCGACGGTCTCGGGTCCTGCGTCATGCGGTTCGACCAGGTCGGCGAGGAACGGTCGCGCTCGATCGTGCTCGCGACCGACAACTACGTCGCCGGTGAGCCGATCCTCACGCTCAAGGAGGCCGGCGCGTACGCGAAGGCGCAGGACGTGACCGTGTACGGGATCAACCCCGGCGACGTCTCCAGCAAGGACTACCTCGACGACCTCGCCGCCGAGATGGACGAGGTCGTGACGTCCACCGGCGGGGACTACTACGCGCTCGCCGACCCCGGCGCGGTCGGCGGCATCGTCCAGCAGATCACGGCCGAGCAGACGAAGACGCTGAAGGGCGCCAAACAGCTCGTGCAGGTCGACGAGCCGTTCGTCTTCGTGCTGGCGGCGTTCGGCGGCCTCGCGGCGCTCATGCTGCTCGCCTGGAGGTTGCGCCGATGACCATCAACCCCGTTCTGCCGATCTGGGCCGTCGCCGTGCTCGGCACCGTCCTCGCGGCCTTCGCCGTCTGGCAGTTCCTCGCCGGGGTGCGGCGGCCAGGAGCCTGGCATTGGATCGCCCGACTGGCCATGGTCGTCGTGCTCGTGATCATCGCCCTCCGACCGACCATCCCCGGCAACCATCGCCCACCGTCCGCGATGGGCGACCTCGACGTCTACTTCGTCGTGGACACGACGAGCTCGATGGCTGCCGAGGACTGGCCGGACGAGACCGCGTCGGGGACGGACGAGAACGGCGCCCCGAAGCCGCCGACCCGACTCGACGGTGCGAAGGCCGACATCACCGGTATCGCCGACCGGCTGGCCGGTGCCCGATACGCCCTCGTGACGTTCGACGCCGTGGCCGTCCAGCGCATGCCCCTCACGACGGACGCGACGGCGCTCCGGTCGGCTGCGGAGGCGATGACGCAGGAGATCACCACCTACTCCCGCGGCAGCAGCATCGACGCGCCGGTGGAGTTCATGACCACGCTGCTGACCCAGGCCGAGGAGCAGGAGCCGGGTCGGAACCGGATCATGTTCTACCTCGGCGACGGCGAGCAGACGAGTGGAGCGGCCCCCGGGTCGTTCGAGAGCATCGCACCGCTCATCGGCGGCGGTGGCGTGCTCGGCTATGGGACCGAGGCCGGTGGGACCATGCGCGAGTTCTCCGGGTACCAGGACGGCAGCGTCCGCTACATCCAGGACTACTCGACCGGTGAGCCCGCCGTGTCCCGGCTGGATCCGGGCGCACTCGAGACGATCGCGTCGCAGCTCGGCGTCGAGTCGGAGATCAGGACACCGGGTGCGTCGCTCGAAGACGCACTCGACGGCCTCGCCGTCGGCGGCGTCACCGTCGAGGACGAGGTGGACATCCGGCGCACCGATGAGCTGTACTGGGTGTTCGCGCTCGGGTTCGGTGTGCTGCTCCTCACCGAGCTCCCCGGCCTGGTCGGCGCGCTGGGCGAGCTCCGACGGACGAAGGGTGGGCAGGCATGACCCTCTTCGACGATCGGACCCGCACCGACCGGCCCGACGATGCGCCGCGCAGCCCTGAGCCACGGCCACGACTCGAGGAACCGCGGCGTCCGCCGCTGGCGCCGGCCGAGGTCGCCCGGTTGCGCCGTCGGCTGTTCTGGTGGTCCCTTCCGCTGGTCCTCGTCGCCCTCGTCGTCGGGGTCAAGTTCGTGAGTCTGCCGGTCGTCGCGCAGTCGGCGATCGCCGAGTACCGCGCCGAGGACTACTCCGGGGCGCAGTTGAGCGCGGGCCACCTCTTCACGGCGAACGTCGTCGAGCCGTGGATCGCCTGGTTCGACCGGGGCACCGCAGCCGCGGCCGGACAGGACTGGGTGCAGGGGACCGACGACCTCGGCAAGGCGCTCGAGCTCGCGCCGACGGAGGAGACCGCCTGCATCGTCCGGGTCAACCTGGCGCGCGCGTACGAGACCCAGGCAGACGAGTACGTGAAGGGCCAGTTCTTCCAGGGCGCCATCAACCTCTACGACACCGCGAAGCGCATCGTCGACGAGGGCGAGGGCTGCTTCGAGGGGGAGTCCCAGGATCAGAACGAGGACCCGCAAGACCCGCAGGACCCGCAGGACCCGCAGGACCCGCAGGACCCCCAGGACCCGCAGGACCCCCAGGACCCGCAGGACCCGCAGGACCCGCAGGACCAGGGTGATCAAGGTGGTCAAGGAGGTCAGGACGACCAGGGCGGTCAAGGTGACCAGGGTGACCAGGGCGATCAGGGGGACCAGGGCGGAACCGGGCAGCAGCCCGACGTGATCGATCCGAAGGGTACGCCCGGTGAGAACCTGCAGGACACCGGCGATCGCATCGACCGCAAACGTCAGGATGCGACCGACCAGCGCGACCGGTCCGGCGGGCAGGGCCAGCAGGATCCTTCGAACGGGGGACAGGGCGACGGCGACTCGAGCGGCTCGAGCGGTACCGGTGACAGCGAGGTCGACGGGAAGGTCGACAAGTTGAAGGACGCCGGCCAGGACGCCCAGCAGGACAAGTCGACCGAGGACGCCAAGAACCGCGGTCGCAACAACGACAACGGGAACTTCGCCGATCGCCCCTGGTAGCGGTTCCGGGCTGCCTGCGTGTGACGGACTAGCATGGACAGGTGGTTACGCGCCTTTCGAATTACTTCCTCCGTACGCTCCGTGAAGACCCTTCCGACGCGGAGGTGACGAGTCACCGCCTGCTGGTGCGGGCGGGGTACATCCGACGCCAGGCGCCGGGCGTCTTCGCCTGGTTGCCGCTCGGGTTGCGGGTGAAGAACAAGATCGAGGCCATCGTCCGCGAGGAGATGGCGAACGCCGGCGCGTTCGAGGTGCACTTCCCCGCGCTCCTGCCGCGCGAGCCCTACGAGGTCACCGGCCGGTGGGAGGAGTACGGCGACGCCCTCTTCCGCCTGCACGACCGCAAGGGTGCCGACTACCTGCTGGCCCCGACGCACGAGGAGGTCTTCACCCTGCTCGTGAAGGACCTCTACTCCTCCTACAAGGACCTGCCCCTGTCGATCTACCAGATCCAGGACAAGTACCGCGATGAGGCGCGTCCCCGGGCAGGCCTCCTGCGCGGTCGTGAGTTCACCATGAAGGACGCCTACTCGTTCGACGTGTCCGACGCCGGGCTCGACGCGAGCTACCAGGCGCAGCGCGACGCCTACGAGCGCATCTTCACGCGGCTCGGCCTCGAGTACGAGATCGTGCAGGCTGACGCCGGCGCGATGGGCGGTTCGCGGAGCGAGGAGTTCCTACACCCCACCGCGGTCGGTGAGGACACCTTCGTGCGTTCGGCCGGCGGGTACGCCGCCAACGTCGAGGCCTACACCACCGAGGTCCCGGAGGCCCGCCCCATCGAGGGTCTGGCACCCGCGACGGTCTTCGATTCGCCGAACACCCCGACGATCTCGACGCTCGTCGACCTCGCCAACGAGCGACACCCGCGCGACGACGGACGGGCGTGGACGGCGGCCGACACCCTCAAGAACGTCGTGCTGGCGCTGCGTCACCTCGACGGCACGCGCGAGCTGGTCGTCATCGGCCTGCCGGGCGACCGCGACGTCGACCTCAAGCGCGTCGAGGTGGCCTTCAGCCCCGCGGAGGTGGAGGCCGCGACCGAAGCGGACTTCGCCGCGAACGCCGGGCTCGTCAAGGGCTACATCGGGCCGTGGTCCCCGCAGGGGCCCGTCCTCGGCGAGGAGTCGGCGACGGAGATCCGGTACTTCCTCGACCCCAGGGTCGTCGACGGCACCGAGTGGATCACCGGCGCGAACGTCGATCAGCAGCACGTCTCCGGCCTCGTCGCCGGGCGCGACTTCACCGCCGACGGCTTCGTCGAGGCGGCTGAGGTCCGCGCCGGCGACCCCGCACCCGACGGCTCCGGACCGGTCGAGCTCGCTCGCGGCATGGAGATCGGGCACGTCTTCCAGCTCGGGCGCAAGTACGCCGAGGCGCTCGGCCTCAAGGTGCTCGACGAGAACGGCAAGCTCGTCACGGTGACCATGGGCTCCTACGGCATCGGGATCACGCGCATCCTCGCGATCATCGCCGAGGGCAACAACGACGAGCGCGGTCTCATCTGGCCGAAGGCCGTCGCCCCGTTCGACGTCCACGTGGTCGCAGCAGGACGCGACGCGGCGATCTTCGAGGTGGCCGAGGAACTCGTGGCCTCCCTCGAGGCGAGCGGGAAGGACGTCCTCTACGACGACCGCACCGGCAAGGTGTCCCCGGGCGTCAAGTTCGGCGACGCCGAGCTGATCGGCGTGCCCGTCGTGGTGGTCGTCGGTCGCGAGGCCACCGAGGGCTTCGTCGAGCTCTGGGACCGGGCCGCCGGCACGAAGGACCGGGTCGCGATCGCCGACCTCGCCCTCTGAGCCACGAGAGCGCAGTAACGGTCGTCATCCGCGGGGAATGACCACCGCTACTGCGCTCTCGTGCTGAGGCGGTAGCCGGCTCCGCGGACCGTCGCGATGGCGTCCTTGCCGATCTTGTTCCGGAGATACCGCACGTAGACGTCGACGACGTTCGAACCGGGATCGAAGTCGTAGCCCCAGACCCGGCTGAGGAGCTCCTCACGGCTGAGGATCTGGTCCGGGTGACGGAAGAACTCCTCGGCGAGGGCGAACTCACGGGTGGACAGCTCGACCGGCACACCGTCGACGAGGACGCGCCGTTCGCGCAGCTCGAGCTCCAGATGACCGACCGAGAGGCGTTCCTGGACGGCGGTGGTCGACGCCGGTGCCCGCTCTGCCAGGCGTCGGCGGATCCTGGCCAGGAGCTCCTCGAACCGGAAGGGCTTCGACATGTAGTCGTTCGCCCCGCCGTCGAGGCCCGCCACGAGGTCTCGCGCGGAATCGCGGGCGGTCAGGATGATGACGGGGAGTTCGCTGCCGTCGTCGCGCAGCCGCCTGAGGACCTCGAAGCCGTCGACGCCGGGCAGGCCGATGTCGAGGACGAGGAGGTCGAAGTCGCCGCTCTCCGCCAGCTCGACGACCTGTGACCCGTCGACCGTCACGTCCGCCGTGTGCCCGGCGGCGCGCAGGCCCTTGCTCACGAACGCGGAGATCCGCGTCTCGTCCTCGGCGACCAGGATCCGGCTCATGCGTGGTCCTCCGGCGCACTCCGCCGAGCCGAGGTGTCGACGAGGTCCGGGAAGTCGTCCTCGGGGGACGGGGCAGGCGAGAGCGGTGGTGCATCGATCGCGGGGCCTGCGTCGCCGGGTGTCGGTCCGGACTGCATGGTCGCGGTCGTCTGCGTCGCAGCGGCTTCCTGAGCCGCCTGTGCCTCTCGCAGCGCGATCGCCTGGGCCATCGCGTTGCGGGGGATCGCCGCGGTCTCGTCCGGGTCGAGGTCGAGGTCCGCGTCGGACCCCTCGTCGTCGTCGGCCACCGCGAGTGGCAGTCGGATGCTGAAGAGGGAGCCGGCCTGCTGCGTGTCCTCGACCTCGGCCCACCCGCCGTGTGCCGCGGCGATCGCTTGCACGATCGACAGGCCGAGGCCGGAGCCGGCGACGCCCCGTCCACCGCTCACCCGGGTGAACCGGTCGAAGATGCGTTCGCGGAGTGCCTCCGGCACCCCGGGCCCGTCGTCGGTGACGGAGAGCACGAGCGCCGGGTCGTCCGACTCGTCGAACCGGCTCGAGATCACGATCGTCGACCCGGCCGGGGAGTACTTCGCGGCGTTGTCCGCGAGCTGCAGCCACGCCTGGGCCAAGCGACCGGCGTCGACGTCCGCGGTGAGCGCGGCCTGTTCGCCCAGGGTCCACTCGTGCTCGGTCGAGATCGCCGTCGCCTTCTCGTGGACCGAGGCGGTGAACGTTTCGATGTCCACGGGCTCCCGGTCGAGGGTCGACGCGAGGCCGGCCGTCGAGAGTTCCGTGATGTCGGCGACGAGGGAACTCATCCGGTCGAGTTCGTCGAGGGCGAGGTCCCGGGTGGCGGCCACCTCCGCGGGGTCGGACGGATCGAGGAGCTCGAGGTGTCCGCGCACGATGGTCAGCGGCGTCTTCAGCTCGTGGCCGACGTCGTCGAGCAGTTGGCGTTGACTGGTGAAGGCCTCGTCGAGCCGGTCCAGCATGCCGTTCACGGTCGTGGTGAGCTCCGAGACGTCATCGCGACCGACGACCGGGATCCGTTCGTCGAGGTCCGACTCGGTGATGCGGGCGGCGGCGTCCCGCAGCAGCCGGATGGGGTGGAGCAGTCCGCCAGCGAGCTGCCAGCCGACGAGGCCGAGCAGGAGCAGGCACACCACGGCGACCACGATCTCGACGGCGAGGATGCCTCGGGACTCCGCGAGTGCGGCGTGCACGTCGGTGGCGATGACGACGTGGGCCACACTCGGGTCGCCGACGACCTGCACCGGGATGATCGCGTACCGCACGGTGCGGTCACCGGTGGCCTCGCCCGTGACGACGCCGCGGGACGACCGGGTCGTGATGGTGTCGAGCAGCTGCGGGTCGTCGTCCAGGCGGAAGGCGGACGGGGCGCTGGGTGCGACCGTCGAGCCGTCGGCGCGCACCCCGATGGCGGTCTCGTCCTCGGCGAAGATCCAGCGTCGCATCACCGCGTCGACGGCCGCGTCGCTCGTCGCCGGGGCGTCGGCGGAGTCGCCCGAACCGACCACCATGAAGGCGATGAGCTCGGCGCTGTGCTCCAGGCGGGCGTCGATGGTCGCGAGGGTCTGCTGCCGGCCGAGCGTGTAGGTGGAGACGCCCACGAGCGTCATCGCGAGCGTCGTCGCGAGCAGGATCGCGACGAGGATCCTCACCCTCGTGCTCCGCATGACGTTCCGCAGCTCGCCCAAGACCATTGGCCAATCATGTCACCCGCCCCGAGACGCGGTCGAGCCAGGGGCGGGACCCTCGAGGACGCGCGGGGGCTTCCCAGCTGGGTGGATGACGTACCCCTCGGCATCCGGTACCGTAGACAGACGGGTTCGGCAGCACGGCAGCAGCATGCCCGTCGTGCCGCTGCACGTCTTGCCGCGGCACCACCAGTTGAATAGAGGAGGCCATCGATGGACATCGATCTCGGTTTGTTGAAGTCGATCGAACGCGAGAAGGAGATCCCGTTCGAGGAGCTCGTCGTGATCATCGAGCAGGCCATCCTGAGTGCGTACCTGAAGAGCACCGAGGGGACCGACACCACCGCGCGCGGCGACGTCCCGGCCGCCCGGGTCCAGCTCGACCGCAAGACCGGCCACGTCGGGGTGTTCGTGCCCGAGTTCGACGACGAGGGTGTCCTGATCGGCGAGGCCGAGAGCACGCCGGACGACTTCGGTCGCATCGCCGCCTTCGCCGCGAAACAGGTCATCTTCCAGCGACTCCGCGACATCCAGGACGACGCCGTCCTCGGTGAGTTCAAGGGCCGCGAGGGCGACATCATCGCGGGCGTCATCCAGCAGGGCCCGAACCCGCGCATGATCCACGTCGACCTCGGCACCATCGAGGCGATCCTGCCGCCCGAGGAGCAGGTGGCCGGCGAGGAGTACCCGCACGGCGCACGCATCCGCGTGTACGTGACGAGCGTGACGAAGGGCCTCAAGGGTCCGCAGATCACCGTGTCGCGCACCCACCCCGGACTCGTGCGCAAGCTGTTCGCGTTGGAGGTCCCGGAGATCGCATCCGGCATCGTCGAGATCGTCTCACTCGCGCGCGAGGCCGGACACCGGACCAAGATCGCGGTGAAGGCGAACGACCCGAGCATCAACGCCAAGGGCGCCTGCATCGGTGAGCTCGGGCGTCGCGTCCGCGCGGTCACCGACGAGCTGGGGGCCGAGAAGATCGACATCGTCGACTACTCGCCCGACCTGCCGACGTTCGTCGCGAACGCGCTCTCGCCGGCCAAGGTCACGAGCTCGTACGTCATCGACCAGTCGCTCAAGGCCGTCCGGGCGCTCGTGCCGGACTACCAGCTGTCGCTCGCGATCGGCAAGGAGGGGCAGAACGCCCGTCTCGCCGCCAAGCTCACCGGCGCCAAGATCGACATCCAGCCGGACTCGATCCTCGAATCGGACTGAGCCGGATGGAACCGGTGCGGACCTGCGTCGGCTGCCGCCGTCGCGAGCCGCGCTCGGCACTGCTGCGCGTCGTCGCGGTCGAGGGGGCGCTCATCCCAGACGCCGCGGCGCGCCTGCCGGGTCGCGGATCCTGGGTGCACCCGACGTCGGCGTGCGTCGACCAGGCGGTGCAGCGTCGGGCGTTCACGAGGGCGCTCAGATTGAGTGCGGGACCCGACGCGTCGGCGGTCCAGGCCTTCGTGTCGACGGAACCGGCCGCGCCGACGGCTGAATGACGTCGTCGGGCTGGAACGACCCGCTCACGATCCGGTGGTGAGCCCGCACCCAGGGTCGGGGTGTACGATGGTGAGTGCACGCGAGAGCGCTCCGGCGCACACCGTGCTTCCCACCGCAGGTATCAGGCCCGGATCCCGGGCCTCCATCCTGCTGCCGCCCCACCCGGGTGCGGCATTCCGAGAGAACAGGCTGAACGGCTAATGGACAACTCATGAGCGGCTCGAAATGAGCACCGTCCACCACTAACGCTTGCCCCTGCCTGGGTGCAAGCTCAGACAGGAGAATTGTGGCTGCAAAACCACGTGTACACGAGATCGCATCCGAACTCGGAGTAGACAGCAAGATCGCCATGGCGAAGCTCAAGGAATTGGGCGAGTTCGTCAAGGGACCGTCTTCCAGTATCGAACCACCGGTGGCCCGCAAGCTGCGCGCCGCCCTCGAGGCCGAGGGCGCGAAGGCGCCAGCTGCCCCCGCCGCCCCGGCGAAGCGACCGGCCACGCCCGGCGCTCCGACCCCGGGTCCCGCCGCACCCAAGGCTCCGGCCCCCGCGGCACCCGCCCCCAAGGCTGAGGCGCCCGCTGCGCCTGCGCCGAAGCAGGCCGCCCCAGGCCCGAAGGCTCCCGCCGCCCCCGCCCCTGCGGCGGAGGCACCCGCGGCTGCTGCTCCGGCGGCACCGTCCGCGCCCGCGGCTCCGGCCGCCGGCGACTCGCCCTCCGGCGACGCCGCGAAGCCGGGCGGCCCCCGTCCCGGTGCTCCGCGTCCGGGGAACAACCCGTTCGCGTCCTCGCAGGGCATGGGCCAGCGCCCGACCGGCACGCCGCGTCCGGGGAACAACCCGTTCGCAGCGGCTCAGGGCATGGGTCAGCGTCCGAACCCCAGCAACATCCCGCGCCCGCAGGCTCCGCGCCCCGGCTCGCCCCGTCCGGGCGTCGGCCAGGGTCAGCGTCCCGGTGGCCCCGGTCGTCCGGGTGGCGCAGGTCGTCCCGCGGGTGGCGGCGGCTTCCGTCCCGGTGGCGCCGGTGGCGGCTTCCGTCCCGGTGGTGCCCCGGGTGGTGCACCCGCCGGTGGATTCGCCGGTCGCCCTGGTGGCGGCGGCGGTCGTGGTCGCGGACCCGGCGGTGGTACCGCAGGTGCCTTCGGTCGCGGTGGCGGCAAGAGCAAGGCACGCAAGTCGAAGCGGACGAAGAGGGCCGAATTCGAGCTGCGGGAAGCCCCGTCGCTCGGCGGCGTGAGCGTCCCCCGCGGCGACGGCAACACCATCATCCGTCTGCGTCGTGGCGCGTCCATCTCGGACTTCGCCGACAAGATCGACGCCAGCCCCGGCAACCTCGTCACCGTGCTGTTCCACCTCGGTGAGATGGCGACGGCGACGGAGTCGCTCGACGAGGCGACCTTCGACGTGCTCGGTTCCGAGCTCGGCTACAAGATCCAGATGGTCTCGCCCGAGGACGAGGACCGGGAGCTCCTCGAGGGCTTCGACATCGACCTCGACCAGGAGCTGGAGGACGAGTCCGACGAGGACCTCGCCATCCGTCCTCCCGTCGTCACCGTCATGGGTCACGTCGACCACGGTAAGACGCGCCTCCTCGACGCCATCCGCAACGCGAACGTCGTCGCCGGCGAGGCCGGTGGCATCACGCAGCACATCGGTGCGTACCAGGTCGTCGCAGAGCACGAGGGCATCGAGCGTCCGATCACCTTCATCGACACCCCGGGTCACGAGGCGTTCACCGCCATGCGTGCTCGTGGTGCGCAGGTCACCGACATCGCGATCCTCGTGGTCGCGGCCGACGACGGCATCATGCCGCAGACGGTGGAGGCCTTGAACCACGCGCAGGCGGCCAACGTGCCGATCGTCGTCGCGGTCAACAAGGTGGACAAGCCCGACGCCAACCCGGCCAAGGTGCGCCAGCAGCTGACCGAATACGGCCTCGTCGCCGAGGAGTACGGCGGAGACGTCATGTTCGTCGACGTCTCGGCTCGTGCCGGCACCGGCATCAAGGACCTCCTCGACGCCGTGCTGCTCACCGCGGACGCCGGTCTCGACCTGCGCGCCAACCCGAACAAGGATGCACGCGGTGTGGCCATCGAGGCCAAGCTCGACAAGGGCCGCGGTTCGGTCGCGACCGTCCTCATCCAGTCGGGTACGCTCCGCGTCGGTGACGCGATCGTCGCCGGTACGGCCTACGGCCGCGTCCGTGCGATGGTCGACGAGAACGGCGACACCGTCGCCGAGGCGGGTCCCTCGCGTCCCGTCCAGGTGCAGGGCCTCTCGAGTGTTCCTCGGGCCGGCGACACCTTCCTCGTCACCGAGGAGGACCGCACCGCGCGTCAGATCGCCGAGAAGCGTGAGGCCGCGGAGCGCAACGCCGCTCTGGCCAAGGCTCGCAAGCGCATCTCGCTCGAGGACTTCACCCGTGCACTCGAAGAGGGCAAGGTCGAGTCGCTCAACCTCATCATCAAGGGTGACGTCTCCGGTGCCGTCGAGGCACTCGAGGAGTCGCTGCTCAAGATCGACGTCGACGACAGCGTCCAGCTGCGGATCATCCACCGCGGTGTCGGTGCGGTCACCGAGTCCGACGTCAACCTCGCCACGATCGACAACGCGATCATCATCGGGTTCAACGTGCGCCCCGACCCGAAGGCCCGCGAGCGTGCGGCCCGTGAAGGTGTGGACGTCCGGTTCTACTCGGTCATCTACAACGCACTCGAGGACGTCGAGCAGAGCCTCACCGGCATGCTCAAGCCCGAGTACGAAGAGGTCCAGTCCGGTGTCGCCGAGATCCGCGAGGTGTTCCGTTCCTCCAAGTTCGGCAACATCGCGGGTGTCATCGTCCGCTCGGGCACGATCACGAGGAACGCCAAGGCGCGGGTCATCCGCGACGGCGTCGTGGTCGGCGACAGCCTGGCGATCGAATCGCTGCGTCGGTTCAAGGACGACGTCACCGAGGTGCGTACGGACTTCGAGGCCGGTATCGGTCTCGGCAAGTTCAACGACATCCAGATCGGCGACGAGATCGAGACGATCGAAATGAAGGAGAAGCCGCGCGGCTAGTCCGCTCGGCCGGTCCCCGTCGTCCTCCTCCGGGAGGGCGGCGGGGATTCCTGCTTGTATTGTGTGTGCAGCATCCGTCGGACGGCCCTCCGCCCGACGGTCATCAGAGGAGGACGAGATGGCAGAGAACCCCAGGGCCCGCAAGTTGGCGGACCGCATCAAGGAAGTCATCGCCAAACGGCTCGACAAGGGCATCCGCGACCCGCGGCTCGGCTTCGTGACGATCACCGACGTACAGGTGACCGGCGACCTCCAGCACGCGAACGTGTTCTACACGGTGTACGGCTCCGACGAGGAACGCGCCGACACGTCGGCCGCGCTCGAGTCCGCCAAGGGCCTGTTGCGTGCCGAGATCGGCCGCAACATCAACACCCGGCTGACGCCGAGCCTCGACTTCTTCCTGGACGCGATCCCGGAGAACGCGCAGCACATCGAAGACCTGCTGCGCGAGGCGAAGAACCGCGACACCGAGGTGGCCGGGCTTGCCGCCGGTGCCGCCTACGCCGGCGACGAGGACCCCTACGTCAAGCCGCGCGACGTGGACGCCGAGGACTAGACACCTCGCACCACCCTTCGACAGGCTCAGGGACCGGGAGTACTTCATCCGGTCTCTGAGCCTGTCGACGTGGGGGGGGGGGGGGGCTCAGCGAGCGGTCAGTCGTGGGGGAGCGCGTATCCGCCGTCGACGCGCACCGCGAGGCGGTCGGCGACCAGTCCGGCGAGTGCGCGGTCGAACTGCTCGCCGTCGGGCCAGAGCGCCCGGAGCTCCGCGTCCGTCAGCGAGCGGTGGGTCGAGCGGAGCTCGGCCATGATGATGCCCCGGACCTGTCGGTCGCTGCCCGCGAACTGCTTCTGCTTCGTCTTGACCGGTCCGTCGTAGGCCGGGTATCCCGCTGCGCGCCAAGCGCACACCTCGCGGAGCGGACACTCCTCGCACCGCGGTGCTCGAGCTGTGCAGACCACCGCGCCGATCTCCATCAGCCCTGCGTTGAAGACGGCTGCCTCCGAGCGGGACGCCGGCAGGAGCGCCTCCATGGCGGGGAGGTCCGCCTTGGCGTTCGGTGGCCCGGGCTCGCCTTGGCCGCGGACGGCTCGGGCGATGACCCGTCGGGTGTTCGTGTCCACCACCGGGTGCCGGTCCCCGTAGGCGAAGACGGCGACGGCGCGAGCGGTGTAGTCGCCGATGCCGGTGAGCGCCAGGAGCTGGTCCACGTCCGACGGGACGATGCCGTCGTGCCGTTCGGCGATCTGGGTGGCCGCCGCATGGAGCCAGAGCGCTCGGCGCGGATAGCCGAGTCGGCCCCAGGCGCGGACGGCTTCGGCCGGTGGTTCGGCCGCCAGGTCGGCGGGCGTCGGCCAGCGCCCGAGCCACTCCTCGAGCCGCGGGATCACCCGGCTGACCTGCGTCTGCTGGAGCATGAACTCCGACACGAGTGTGCCCCAGGCGGGGAACCCCGGGCGTCGCCACGGGAGGTCGCGCGCATTGGTGCGGAACCATCCCGTCACGAGCGGGGCGAGGTCGGAGGGTTCGGGCGGCACCGCACCAGCCTACGATCCGCGCGGGTAGGCTCGGCGCCATGAAGCTCGTCACGACACCACGGATCGAGTTGCTCCGGCAGCTGCGAGACCAGTTCCAGCGGGACTACCCACGAGGCCGTACCCTCATCGCGGTGGACGGCGTCAGCGGCTCCGGCACGGCGGCGTTCGCCGACGGACTGGCCGAGGTGTTCGACGAGGCCGGACGCGCGGTGTTCCGCGCGTCGATCGACGACTTCCACCGTCCTCGCGAGGAACGGTACGCGCGGGGGCGGGACTCTGCCGAGGGTTACTGGCTCGACTCGTTCGACTATTCGCTGTTCCGCCGGGTACTCGTCGAGCCCTTCCGCCTGGCTGGCAGCGCCGGTTTCCAACTCGTCGGGTTCGACGAGCAGCGCGACGTCGGCGCTCCCTTGCGTTGGACGACCGGCCCGCAGGACGCCGTCCTCATCGTCGACGGCGTCTTCCTGAACCGTCCCGAGCTCCGCGGCCTCTGGCATGCGTCGGTCTGGCTCGACGTCCCGATGGCGACGGCCTACGAGCGGCTGCACGAGCGCCTCGGCGTCGACGCCGACCCGACGGCGCCGTCCAACGCGCGCTACGTGGGCGGGCAGGCGCTCTACCGCAAGGACGACGACCCGACCGCGCGGGCGACCGCCCTCGTGGACAACACGGACGAGCGGCACCCACAGCGGATCTTCGCCGATTTCTGCTGAGCGCCGCCGTCCAGGGGGTGCTCCGGCCGCCCGGCGGTGCCGACGGCCGCTGGTACCGTTGCAGGGTGGTCGAGAACAGCACAGCAGCACCCGGGTCGGCGTCCGCCCGTCCCGGTATCCTCCTCATCGACAAGCCGCAGGGGCACACCTCCCACGACGCGGTCGCCCGGGTGCGACGGCTCGCGGGCACGCGCAAGGTGGGGCATGCGGGGACGCTCGACCCCATGGCCACTGGGCTGCTCGTGTTGGGCACGCGCTCATCGACCCGACTGCTGACGTTCATCGTCGGTCTCGACAAGGAGTACACGGCGACCATCCGCCTCGGCGAGGCGACCTCCACCGACGACGCCGAAGGTGAGGTCACCGAGCGCGCCGACCAGGCCGCGGTGGCAGCGGTGGACGACGACGCGATCATCGCCGCGATCCGTCCGCTGACGGGCGACATCGAGCAGGTGCCGAGCACGGTGAGCGCCATCAAGGTGGGCGGGAAGCGCGCCTACGCCCTGGCCCGCGAGGGGATCGAGGTGGAGCTGAAGTCCCGAGCGGTCACCGTCAGTGCGTTCGACGTGCTGACCATCCGTCGGGATGGCGCGGCCGTCGACGTCGACGTCCGGGTCGTCTGCTCGTCCGGCACCTACATCCGCGCCCTCGCCCGCGACCTGGGGGCATCCCTCGGCGTCGGCGGCCATCTCACCGCGCTTCGCCGGACCCGCATCGGACCCTTCGACGTCACGGACGCGTCGACGATCGACGACCTCGACGTGGAGACGGCACTGTTGCACCCGGCCGACGTCGCGAAGCGCCTGTTCGGTGCCCTCGATCTCACGGAGCAGGAGGCGGTCGACCTCGGCCATGGGAAGCGGCTCGAACGCGACCTGCCGGCCGGCCACACCGGTCCGATCGCCGCCATCGCTCCGGACGGCCGACTGGTGGGGCTCGTGGAGCGCCGTGGCGGCTCGCTCAAGTCGGTCGTGAACTTCCCGGCGGAGGAACCGGCATGATCGAGTGGTTCACCCTCGCGCAGATCGCGGTCGCGGTCGTGGCCGGGCTCCTCTGCATCGTGCTCGGATTCGCCGGGCGCGCGCCGAACGACCTGACGATGGGGGCGACAGCACTCGTCGAGGTCCTCCTCATCGTGCAGCTGGTGGTGGCGATCGCCGCACCCGCGTTCGGGAACACCGCCACGGGGAGTGTGCCCGAGTTCTACACCTACCTCGTCTCCGCGATGATCCTGCCGATCGCCGGCGGGTTCTGGGCGCTCGTCGACCGCACCCGATGGTCGACGGTCGTCCTCGGCGTCGTCTGTCTCGCGATCGCGGTGATGCTCTACCGCATGGAGCAGATCTGGACCGTCCAGCTCGGCTGACCGTCGGCGCATCGACGACGGTGGAGGGCGAGGGCGCCGCAGCCCGCGTGACCGTCGCGAAGTGCCTGGGCGAGGGCCTGCGTCGCATAGAATCGTCGGGTCATGCCTCTCCCCACCACCGCTCCAGCCCGTCCACGCGTCCGTGGTGTCGGGGTCGTGCTCGTCGCCGTCTACGGCATCCTGGCGCTCGCCGCCACCGGCCGGTCCGTGGTGCAGATCACGACCAAGTTCGACCAGGCGCCCCTGGCTTACGTGCTCTCGGCCGTCGCCGCGGTGGTGTACATCCTGGCGACCGTCTCGCTCGTCGCTCCAGGCGCCGTCTGGCGGCGGATCGCATGGGCCACGATCTCCTTCGAGCTCGCCGGGGTCCTGATCGTCGGCTTGCTGAGCCTGCTCGATCCCGAGCTCTTCCCCCACGACACGGTCTGGTCCGTCTTCGGTCGCGGGTACGTCTTCATCCCGCTCGTCCTCCCGGTCCTCGGACTGTGGTGGTTGGCCGGACATCGGCGTACCGGCAAATGATCACGTTCACCGAGCTCGACCAGGTCCCCGACGCCTTCGGACCGTCGGCCGTCACCATCGGCAAGTTCGACGGCGTCCACACGGGTCACCGCGCCGTCGTCGCCGCGCTCCTCGAGGAGGCTTCGGCCGCCGGCCTCAGCTCCGTCGCCGTCACCTTCGACCGCAATCCGCTGAGTCTCATCAACCCCGACCGCTGCCCGGCGTCGCTCGTGAGCAACGAGCAGAAGCTCGGTCTCCTGGCGGCCGCCGGGGTCGACGCCGCCTTGCTGCTGCGCTTCGACCAGACACTGGCCCAGCTCACGCCCGAGGAGTTCGTCACCTCGATCCTCGTCGGAGCATTGCACGCCAGGACGGTGCTCGTCGGCGAGGACTTCCGCTTCGGCCATCGCGGCCTCGGCACGGTCGCCACGCTGGAGTCGTTCGGTGAGGTCTACGGGTTCTCCGTGCGCGTCGTCGACGACGTCCGTCCCGGCGGCGGGCGGCGGGTGTCGTCCACCTGGATCCGCGAACTCCTCGAGGAGGGTGACGTCCGCGAGGCGTCGCGACTCCTCGGTCGTCCGCCCGGCGTGCGGGGAGTCGTCGTCCACGGTGCCAAGCGTGGCCGGGAACTCGGCTTCCCGACCGCCAACCTGTCTCCGGATTCGCAGGGTCTCATCCCCGCGGACGGTGTGTACGCGGGTTGGTTGTTCTGGCGAGGACGTCGGTATCCGGCGGCGATCTCGGTCGGGAACAACCCGACCTTCGACGGCGTCCCGCAGAAGCAGGTCGAGGCCTACGTCCTCGACGAGACCGATCTCGACCTCTACGACGACGAGGTCGAGGTGCAGTTCGTCGAGCGCATCCGCGGCATGGTCGCGTTCACCGGGATCGAGCCGCTCATCGTGCAGATGACCGACGACGTCGAACGCGCGCGTCGGATGCTGTCCTAGCCGACGCGCCGCGTCTCGGGGTGTCTCCGACGCGCATGAACGTGCCGATCGATAGGCTGGTGAACGCCCGTTCGGGCCACATCACCCGGGGGAATCCAACCATGCACTCACGTCTTCGTGTCCTGCCTGCGCTCGTCGCGGGTCTCCTGCTCCTCGTCGGCTGTGCGCCGCAAGCGGCTGCGCCGAGTGCCAGCCCGACGACGACCGCAACGTCGTCCACACCCACGGCGGCACCCGCGCCTGTGGCCTCGCGCGTCGTCATCGGCGCGGAGAAGGTGGAGGTCGTCGCGGAAGACGACACGCTGATCACCTCGGTGCGCTACTTCGACCCCACCGCATCGCTCGTTGCAGCCCTCACGGCCGCGTTCGGCGCAGACCCCGTCGTCTCAGCCGATCCCGGTGGGAATGAGACTCCACCCGGCACCCGCTACACCTGGGGTGGTGTGGCCGTCGTCGAGCGCGAGGTCGAGCAGAGCGAGCCGTACAACCCTGCGACGGTCGTGTTCGTCGAGTCCGCCGAGGAGTCGGGTGTCCGGATCGAGGTGGTCGGTGGCTACGCGGTGGGCGACGACACCGAAGCCATGGCTGCGGAGGTCTCGGGTGCCGAGGGAGCCGCACCGGAGGATGTCCAGCGCTACACCATGCCTGACGGTACGCCACAGGTGTTCATCCGAGCCGACGTCACACCCATCCCGCCGGCGGTCGACGAGCCGGGAGTCGAATCCCGGTCCTGGGCGGTCGGCGTCATCGGTTCGGACGCCGCACCGATCGAGCGTGTGGTGGCGCCGTCCCCGAACTGGGGCGCGTGACTCCCGAAACCCCGCCCCTGTGGAGGGGGAGGGCCCTCGCGCTCGTCGGTATCGTGCTGGTCGCGGCGAACCTCCGCACGGCCGTCACCTCGCTGTCGCCGATCTTCGCCGAGATCGACGGCGACATCGGCGTGGGGTCGGTCGGGCTGGGACTCCTCGGGATGCTGCCGCCACTGTGCTTCGCCCTCTTCGGCGTCTTCACCCCGCGACTCGTGCGTCGGCTGCACCTCGAGCCGGTACTGCTCATCGCACTCGGGTCGATCGTCGCCGGACACCTCATGCGCTCGCTCGCCCCCGACTTCGCCGTCCTCGCGATCGGGAGTGCGCTCTGCTTCGCCGGGATCGGCATCGGCAACGTCGTGCTCCCGCCGCTGGTGAAGAAGTACTTCCCCGACCGCGTCGGCCTCGTCACCTCCCTCTATGCGACGGTCCTGTCGGTCAGCACGTTCATCCCGCCGCTGATCGCCGTACCGGTCGCCGATGCCGCGGGGTGGCAGGTGTCGCTCGGGGTGTGGTCCATCGTCGCCATGCTCGCCGTGCTGCCCTGGATCACGCTCATCGTCCGGGAGCGTCGGGATGCCCGGGCCGCCGCCGCGACGGATCCCGAGATCGAGGAGGTGCCCCGCGCCGGGCGCGTCCTCGTCCACCGCTCGCCGATCGCGTGGGCCATCGCGGCGGTGTTCGCCACCTCCTCGCTGAACGCCTACGCGATGTTCACCTGGCTTCCCACCATCGTCGGTGACGTCGCCGGCGTCACCCCGGCCCAGGGCGGCCTGCTGCTCTCGCTCTTCTCTGCGATGGGTGTCCCGGCGAGCCTGATCGTCCCGATGCTCGTCGCGAGACTGCGGAACGTCGCCGTCCTCGTCTACGTCGCGAGCGCGTGCTTCGTGTTCGGCTATCTCGGGCTGCTCCTGTGGCCGGCGACGCTCACGTGGCTGTGGGTGCTGCTGGCCGGGCTCGGCCCGCTGCTGTTCCCGCTCGCCCTCGTGCTCATCAACCTGCGGACGGCGACCCACGAGGGCGCGGTCGCCCTGAGCGGCTTCGTGCAGAGCGTCGGCTACACCCTCGGCGCACTCGGCCCCCTGGTCGTGAGCCTGCTGCACGCCGTGACCGGATCGTGGACCGTCCCGTTGCTGCTCCTGCTGGCCACGGGCGCGCTGTGCGCGATCGCCGGCGGCATCACCGGCCGACCGACGACGATCGAGGCGGACCTCGCAGCACGCGGTCGCTGACCGGTCTGTTTCAGACCTCCGGACGGATCCACAGTGGCGATGCGCATCCGCGCAGCGGGCGCTGCTCATCTGAGCATGAGCACCAACAGGCGTTGTCCGGGTGGTGGTGGCGACCTAGGCTGGAGACGATCCGGAGGAGGCCCGAGGTGATCGAAAGCGACGAGCTGCTCGCGGTGCGCGCCGCGGAGCTCTACTACGACGAGACGAAGACCCAGGACGAGATCGGCGCGCTGCTCGGCATCACGCGGTGGAAGGTCGGTCGGCTCCTCGCCCAGGCTCGGGAACTCGGCTACATCCGCATCGAGATCGTGCACCCGCGCGCACGCCGCCTCCCGCTCGAACGGGCGCTCCGCGAGCGCTTCGGACTCTCGGACGCGGTCGTCGTGCCGAGCCCGAGCGACAGTGCCGACCTCCACGAACGCGTCGCTCGCGCGGCGGCCGACTACCTCGGCGCCATGCGACCGGTGCCGCGGACGCTCGGCGTGAGCTGGGGGAGGACGCTGCGCGACATCGCCGACCATCTGTCCGACGGCTGGGCCACGGGGCTCTCCGTCGTGCAGATCAACGGCGGCGTGAGCCTCAACCAGCGCGTCGGCACCGCGGCCGCCACGGCTGCACGGATCGCCGAGAAGGGCCGTGGCGACGTCACCCTGCTCCCGAGCCCGGCGATCTTCGAACGCCTGGAGACGAAGCTGAGCATCGAGTCGGACCGCACGGTCGCGGAGGTGCTCCGCACGGCCGCAGCGGCCGACACCTACCTGTACGGTGCGGGCGTGGCCGGGCCGGACTCCGCCCTCGTCCACAGCGGATACCTCACGGCCGCGGACGTCGACGTCCTGGTCGCACGCGGTGCCGTCGGCGATGTCGTCGGGCGCTACATCGACGCCGAGGGCATGATCGTCGACCCCACACTCGACGAGCGCACGGTCGGGCTCGGACTCGAAGCGCTCCGGCGTGCCGCTCGCAGCATCGCGGTCATCGCCGGAGCCCAGAAGCACGCCGTCGCGAGAGCCGTCGTCAGCAGCGGCCTCTGCACCGTGCTCGTCACCGACGAGGCGACCGCGACGGCACTCCTCGCCGACCACGAACCATCATCCGCCAAGCAGCACACCCCGGAGCAGGAACTGCTCGGAAGGAACGCACCATGACCACTCCACCAGGCGACCTCGTGGCGAAGCCGACGGCGCTCGAACTCGTCGACGGCCCCGTCACCGACGCCAGCCTCAGACGCTACCTCGACGGCCTCGCGGGCGTCGACGCCGTCGGGCTCGAACAGCGCGCAGCGGACCTCGGAACGCGCTCGATCAAGACGACGTCGAAGGCCTGGGCCCTCGACCGCATCATCGAACTCATCGACCTCACCACGCTCGAGGGCGCCGACACCCCCGGCAAGGTGCGCTCCCTCGTGGCCAAGGCCATCACCCCGGACGCCGGGGATCCCTCCACACCGCGCGTCGCCGCGGTCTGCGTCTACGGCGACATGGTGCCGTACGCCGTCGAGGCCCTCGGCGCGGCGCACACGCAGCCCGGTGCGGCACACGACGCCGGCGGCATCAACGTCGCGGCGGTCGCGACGGCCTTCCCGAGCGGACGCGCCTCCCTCGCGGTCAAGCTGGCGGACACGGCCGACGCCGTCGACGCCGGAGCGGACGAGATCGACATGGTCATCGACCGGGGTGCGTTCCTCTCCGGTCGGTACGGTCAGGTCTTCGACGAGATCGTCGCGGTCAAGGAGGCCTGCCGTCGGAGCGACGGCACCTCGGCGCACCTCAAGGTCATCCTCGAGACCGGCGAGCTGAACACCTACGACAACGTGAAGCGCGCCTCCTGGCTCGCCATCCTCGCGGGCGGCGACTTCATCAAGACGTCCACCGGCAAGGTCGCGCCCGCGGCGACCCTCCCGGTCACCCTCCTCATGCTCGAGGTCGTCCGGGACTGGCACCGCCTCACCGGTGAGCAGATCGGTGTGAAGCCCGCCGGCGGCATCCGTTCCTCGAAGGACGCGATCAAGTACCTCGTGACCGTCGCGGAGACGGTCGGCGAGGAGTGGCTCCAGCCGCACCTGTTCCGCTTCGGTGCCTCGAGCCTCCTCAACGACGTGCTCCTGCAGCGTCAGAAACTCACCACCGGCCACTACTCCGGCCCCGACTACGTCACCATCGACTAGGACATCATGAGCTTCCTCGAATACGCACCAGCCCCGGAGTCCACCTCCGTCCTCCACCTCCGTTCCGAGTACGGTCTCTTCATCGACGGGGAGTTCACCGAGGGGACGGGTGGGACCTTCCAGACGATCTCACCGAGCACCGAGCAGTCGATCGCGACGATCTCCGCGGCGAGTGACGCCGACGTCGATCGCGCCGTCGCCGCCGCGCGGCGTGCCTACGACCGCGTGTGGTCGAAGCTGTCGGGCGCCGACCGCGGCAAGTACCTCTTCCGGATCGCGCGCCTCGTCCAGGAGCGCGCCCGCGAGCTCGCCGTGGCGGAGAGCCTCGACAACGGCAAGCCGATCAAGGAGTCCCGCGACGTCGACGTCCCGCTCGTCGCCGCCTGGTTCTTCTACTACGCCGGTTGGGCCGACAAGCTCGACTACGCGGGCCTCGGCGCGAACCCCCGTGCCCTCGGCGTGGCCGGGCAGGTCATCCCGTGGAACTTCCCGCTCCTCATGCTCGCGTGGAAGGTCGCACCGGCGCTCGCCGCCGGCAACACGGTCGTCATCAAGCCGGCCGAGACCACGCCGCTCACGGCACTCATCTTCGCCGAGATCCTCCAGCAGGCCGAGCTGCCGGCCGGTGTCGTGAACATCGTCACGGGTGCCGGAGCGACCGGGGCGGCGATCGTGCGCCACCCCGACGTCAACAAGGTCGCCTTCACCGGGTCGACCGCCGTCGGGCGCGAGATCGCGAAGACCATCGCCGGCAGCGACAAGCGCCTGACGCTCGAACTCGGTGGCAAGGCCGCGAACATCGTGTTCGACGACGCCCCCATCGATCAGGCCATCGAAGGCATCGTCAACGGCATCTTCTTCAACCAGGGTCACGTCTGCTGCGCCGGATCCCGGCTCCTCGTCCAGGAGAGCATCCACGACGAGGTCGTCGACCGCTTGAAGAGCCGTCTGCAGACGCTGCGCGTCGGCGACCCGCTCGACAAGAACACGGACGTCGGCGCGATCAACTCGGCCGAGCAGTTGGCCCGCATCCGCGAGCTCTCGGACATCGGCGAGCTCGAAGGCGCCGAACGGTGGAGCCCGGACTGCGAGCTGCCTCAGAACGGGTTCTGGTTCGCGCCGACGATCTTCACGAACGTGTCCACCAGCCACCGGATCGCCCGCGAGGAGATCTTCGGGCCGGTCCTCTCGGTCATGTCCTTCCGGACGCCCGCGGAGGCCATCGCGAAGGCGAACAACACCCCGTACGGACTGTCGGCCGGGATCTGGAGCGACAAGGGCAGCCGGATCCTCGCGGTCGCGGACAAGCTCCGCGCCGGCGTCATCTGGGCGAACACCTTCAACCGGTTCGATCCCGCCAGCCCGTTCGGCGGGTACCAGGAGTCCGGATACGGCCGCGAGGGTGGTCGCCACGGGCTCGGTGCCTACCTCGCGCCGGCCGGTTCCGCACTGTCCGCCCCCACCGCGGCTCCCAAGGCTGCCAAGAAGGGAGCCCAGCGATGAGCCGGCTCACCATCCCGAAGACCTACAAGCTCGCCATCGGCGGCAAGTTCCCACGCAGCGAATCCGGAAGGACGTACGAGGTGACGAACGCCAAGGGGGAGTTCCTCGCGAACGCATCGCTCGCCTCGCGGAAGGACGCCCGCGACGCGGTGGTCGCCGCACGATCGGCGCTGGCCGGTTGGTCGGGTGCCACCGCCTACAACCGCGGGCAGGTGCTCTACCGCATCGCCGAGCTGCTCGAGGGTCGGCGGGCGCAGTTCATCGAGGAGATCGTCCAGGCCGAAGGTGTCTCGCAGGCGAAGGCCGCAGCACAGGTCGACGAGGCCATCGACCTCTGGGTCTGGTACGCGGGCTGGGCGGACAAGTACGTCCAGGTGGTCGGTGGAGCGAACCCCGTCTCCGGTCCGTACTTCAACCTCTCGGTTCCGGAGCCGACGGGCGTCGTCGCGCTCATCGCGCCGCAGGACTCGTCGCTCCTCGGATTCGTGAGCGTCGTCGCTCCGGCGCTGGTCGCGGGGAACACGGTCGTCGTGATCGCGAGCGAGCGCCTGCCGCTCTCGTCGATCAGCCTCGCCGAGGTGCTCGCCACGAGTGACGTCCCCGGCGGCGTCGTGAACGTGCTGACCGGATCGCCCGCTGAGATGGCTCCGTGGCTCGCATCGCACGCCGACGTCAACGCGATCGACCTCGCCGGCGCCGGTGAGCTCGACTGGATCGAGCTCGAGGTCCTCGCGGCCGAGACGCTCAAACGGGTGGTCCGCCCGAACGGTTCCCGGGGCTCGGTCCCCGCGAGTCTCGACCGGATCACCGCGTTCACCGAGGTGAAGACCGTCTGGCACACGAAGGCGCTCCTGTAGCGACTCGTGGCACCCGCGTGGTGCTTGCACAGCGGCGCCCGGCTGTACAGCCGGGCGCCGCTGTCGTCGACGGGTCGTAACGTTGCACCCATGACCGAATCATCGACTCCGAAGCGCGTGCTCGTCACGGGTGCCACCGGCTACATCGGCGGGCGGCTCGTGCCGCGGTTGCTGGAGGCCGGGTACACGGTCCGGGTGCTCGTGCGCTCGCCGCAGAAGCTCACGGACGTGCCCTGGCGCGATCAGGTGGAGGTCGTCGAGGGTGATCTCGGTGACGCGGCTCAGGTCGCATCGGCCTGCGTGGACGTCGACGTCGTCTACTACCTCGTGCACTCCATGGGCGGCAAGGGCGACTTCGAGCAGACGGAGCTCGACGCCGCCGAGCACGTCGCCGCCGGCGCCGCAGCGGCGGGTGTGTCGCGCATCGTCTACCTCGGTGGCCTGCACCCCGAGGGCGTCGAGCTGTCGAAGCACCTGCGGTCCCGCACCGAGGTCGGGCGGATCCTGCTCGCTTCAGGTGTTCCGACGATCGTCCTGCAGGCCGGCGTGGTCATCGGTTCGGGATCGACCTCCTTCGAGATGATCCGCCATCTGACGGACATCCTGCCGTACATGCCGGCGCCGCGCTGGGTCCGGAACTTCATCCAGCCGATCGCGGTCCGCGACGTCCTGCACTACCTGCTGGCGAGCGCCGAGGTCGACCGCGACGTGAACCGGGCCTTCGACATCGGCGGCCCCGACGTCCTCCGGTACGGACAGATGATGAACGGCTATGCCGTCGAGGCCGGCCTCCCGCAGCGCCCGATCGCGCCGCTTCCGGTCCTCACCCCGTGGTTGGCCTCGCAGTGGGTGAACCTCGTGACGCCGATCCCGCGCCGGCTCGCGTCGCCGATCATCGAGTCGCTGCTCGTCGACTGCGTCATGGGCGACCACGACATCGACGCGGTCATCCCGCCGCCGGAGGGCGGCCTGACGGGCTACCGACGTGCGGTGCGCCTCGCGCTGCAGCGCATGCGCGACGGTGAGGTCGAGACCTCCTGGCGGAACGCGACCGTGGACGGCGCGCCGAGCGACCCGCTGCCGAGCGACCCCGACTGGGCCGGACACACCGTCTACATCGATCTCAAGGAACGGAAGACCTCCGCGAGCGCCGACCGTCTCTTCTCGGTGATCGAGTCCATCGGCGGCGAGAACGGGTGGTACTCCTTCCCGCTGGCGTGGGCGATCCGTGGCTGGATGGACAAGCTCGTCGGTGGTGTCGGGTTGCGACGTGGTCGCGACGATCCGCAGCACCTGAGCGTGGGGGACGCCCTCGACTTCTGGCGCGTGGAGTACCTCGAACGCGGTCGGATGCTGCGCCTGCGCGCCGAGATGCGCGTGCCCGGTCTGGCGTGGCTGGAGATGAGCGCTACCCCGGTCGGCGACGGCTCGGTCTACCGGCAGCGCGCCGTCTTCTTCCCGAAGGGGCTCGGCGGACGCCTCTACTGGTTCGCGATCCTGCCGTTCCACGGGATCATCTTCAACGGGATGGCGAACCGCATCACGGAGGCGGCGGTCGCGCTGCCGTCCGAGACCTCGGCCCAGCGGAAGAGCCGGGTGGGCCCGGTGTCTCCCGAGGAGCACGACGCAGTGGACTCCGCAGAGGCGGACATGCAGGCCTCACGACCCACCCCGGAGGCCGCGGAGTAGCGTGGGCGTATGAGCGAACCCACCGTCGTCACCGTCACCGGAGCCGGAGGCCAGATCGGCTACTCCCTGCTCTTCCGTATCGCGTCAGGTCAGCTGCTGGGACCGGACCGGCCCGTCGTCCTGCGCCTGCTCGAGATCCCGCAGGGTCTCGGAGCGGCCGAGGGGACGGCATTGGAACTGCAGGACTGCGCGTTCCCCCTCCTGGCCCGGGTGGAGGCGACGACCGAGATGTCGCGCGCCTTCGACGGGGTGGACGTCGCCCTGCTCGTCGGTGCCCGTCCACGTGGTCCGGGCATGGAGCGAGCCGACCTCCTCGCGGCCAACGGCGGGATCTTCGCACCGCAGGGCGCGGCGATCGGAGCCGGTGCGGCCGACGACGTGCGCGTCCTGGTGGTCGGCAACCCGGCCAACACGAACGCACTCATCGCGCAGTCGGCGGCAGCCGGGGTGCCGGCCGAACGGTTCACCGCCCTGACCCGACTCGACCACAACCGTGCCGTCGCGCAGTTGGCAGCCAAGACCGGCGCACCCGTGTCCGAGATCGACGGCGTCGTGATCTGGGGCAATCACTCGGCGACCCAGGTGCCGGATCTCTCCCACGCGACGGTCGGTGGTCGCCCTGCCCTCGAACTCGTCGACGAGGAGTGGATCGCCGACGAGTTCATCCCACGGGTGGCGAAGCGCGGTGCGGAGATCATCGCGGTCCGGGGCTCGTCGTCCGCGGGGTCGGCCGCTGCCGCCGCCATCGACCACGTGCATGACTGGGTGAACGGCACGGCGACCCCGGGCCGGCCGGAGCGCTGGACGTCCGTGGCGCTCCCCTCAGAGGGCTGGTACGGCGTGCCGGAGGGGCTCGTGAGTTCGTTCCCGGCGCGCTCGGTCGACGGGCGCTGGGAGGTGGTCGAGGGGCTCGACATCGCGCCCGTCTGGCAGCGCCGCATCGACGCCTCCGTGGCGGAACTCGAGGAGGAGCGTGCGGCGGTGCGGGCGCTCGGCCTGCTCGGCTGACCCGGCGATCGCGTCCCGCGGACGGTTGCAAGGGGTACCCCCTGGGGGTATAGTGAGGGCTCCGATCCACTGAGGAGGACGCATGTCCGAAACCACCGCAACCACCACCTACCGGGTCGACGGCATGACCTGCGCGCACTGCGTCTCCGCCGTCACGACCGAGCTCGCCGCGATGCCCGGCGTCGACGGGGTCGCCGTGGATCTCGACGCGGGGACGGTCACGGTCTCGGGCGCCTCGTCGGCCGACGAGGCGGCCATCGGTGCCGGCGTCCAGGAGGCCGGCTACACCCTCGTGGGTCGTCGCTGATGAGCACACCACTCATCCAGCTCGACCTCGACATCGAGGGCATGACCTGCGCGAGCTGCGTGGCACGCGTCGAGAAGCGGCTGACCGCGCTCGACGGTGTCGAGGCGCAGGTCAATCTCGCGACCGAACGGGCGACGGTGACCGCGCCCTCCACCGTCACCGCGGACGAGCTGGTCGCGGCCGTCGCGAAGGCCGGCTACACGGCGACGGTGCGTCCGCCCGCTGACGAACGCGCCGCGGCGAACCGGGAGGAGGCTCCGACGTCGGGAACGACGTCCGACCCCTCGGCGACCGTGACGACGCTCCGCACCCGCCTCGTCGTCAGTGCGGTGCTGGCGCTGCCCGTCGTGCTGCTCGCGATGATCCCCTCCTGGCAGTTCGACCACTGGCAGTGGCTCTCGCTGACCCTCGCGACGCCGGTCGTCTTCTGGGGTGGGTACCCGTTCCACCGGGCGACGTTCGCGACGCTGCGGCACGGCTCGGTGACGATGGACACCCTCATCACGCTCGGGACGGGGGCCGCGTACCTGTGGTCCGTCTGGGCGCTCTTCTTCGGCATGGCCGGGATGACGGGCATGCGGCACGAGTTCACCTTCTTCGCACCCGACGCCGACCCGTCGAGCGCGTTGTACCTCGAGGTGGCCGCCGGCGTGACCGTCTTCCTGCTCGCCGGCCGGCTCATCGAGCAGCGGTCGAAGCGTGCGGCAGGCGAGGCACTCCGCGACCTCATGACGCTGGGCGCCTCCGAGGTCTCCGTGCTCCGGGACCGTGCGCCGGACCCCACCGACCTCATGGCGCCCACCCGCACCGAGGAACGGATCCCGATCGAGCAGCTGCTCGTCGGAGACCATTTCCTCGTGCGTCCCGGCGAGTCCGTCGCCACCGATGGAATCGTCGTCGAGGGGGCGGCGAGTGTCGACGAGAGTCTTGTCACGGGGGAGTCCGTCCCGGTCGAGCTCACGGCAGGCTCGCGGGTCATCGGTGGCACGATCGCACGCGGCGGCAGTCTCGTCGTCCGGGCGACGGCCGTCGGCGCCGAGACGCAGCTGGCGCGCATGGCTCAGGCGGTCGAGGCGGCGCAGCTCGGGAAGAGCCGGGTCCAACGGCTCGCCGACCGCGTCTCGAGCGTGTTCGTCCCGGTCGTCCTGGTGATCGCCCTCGGCACCGCCATCGTGTGGGCGCTCACCGGCTCGACCATGGAGGCGGCGTTCACCGCCGCGGTCGCCGTCCTCATCATCGCCTGCCCGTGTGCGCTGGGGCTCGCGACACCGGTGGCCCTCCTCGTCGGGACGGGGCGTGGCGCGCAGCTCGGCATCCTCATCGCCGGACCGGAGGCGCTCGAGCGGGCGAGCGGCATCGACCGCATCCTGCTCGACAAGACGGGGACCGTCACGTCCGGGCGGATGAGTGTCAGGGAGGTCTGGGCGGCCGGTGCGACGGACGAGGTGCTCGCGCTCGGCGCAGCGCTCGAAGCGGCCTCCGAGCACCCCATCGCCGAGGCGATCGTCGCGGAAGCGACCCGCCGCGATGCAACTCGTCCGGTGGTCTCGGACTTCGCGAGCCTCGAGGGTCTCGGCGTCACCGGCACGATCAACGGAGGAACCGTGCTGGCCGGACGTCCCGCCTTCGCGGAGGACCAGGGCTTCCGCATCGGGCCGGACGCGGCGAGCGCCCTGGCTGCAGCCGCGGAGCGTGCGAGCACCGTGGTGGTCGTCGCCTGGGACGGCGAGGTCCGCGGCGTCGTCGAGGTCGCCGACACCGTGAAGCCGGAGGCCCACGCCGCCATCGGACGCGCCGTGTCCCTGGGGATGACACCGGTGCTCCTCACCGGCGACAACGCGGCCGTCGCAGCGCGGGTCGCGGCCGAAGTCGGGATCACCGAGGTGATCGCCGACGCGAGCCCCTCCGACAAGGTCGCCGCCGTCGAACGGCTCCAGGCGGCCGGTCACCGCGTCGCCATGATCGGCGACGGGGTGAACGACGCAGCGGCGATCGCCACGGCGGATCTCGGGATCGCCATGGGGACGGGTACGGATGCGGCCAAGGGCGCAGCCGACCTCAGTATCGTCTCCGGTTCCCTCGCCACGGCGATCGACGCCGTCCGACTCTCCCGGCGGACGCTCGGGATCATCCGTGGCAACCTGTTCTGGGCGTTCGCGTACAACGTGGCGGCGATCCCGCTCGCCGCGCTCGGGCTCCTCAACCCGATGATCGCGGGTGCGGCGATGGCGTTCTCCAGCGTGTTCGTCGTGCTCAACAGCCTGCGCCTCCGCCGGTTCCGTCCGGCCGCCTGAGGTTACCCGTCGACCGGCGGGCTGCGGCGGATACACTGTCCGCAGAACCGGTCGACGTGGATGGGTGGTGGTGAGGTGTCCAGTCCGTGGCTGGCGGCCCCGGCGCGTGCCGAAGCGCAGCGCGGACTCGTCCGACGGCTCGTCCGCGAGTCGTGGGAACGGTCGATGGGCCGTCACCTCGACCCGGACAACCTCATGCCGGAGCTCGCCTTCGACGAGGACGAGTTGCGCGACCACCGGCTCGGACACCCGCTCGCCGGCGTCCTCCCGGTCATCACCAAGCTGCTGGTCAACGACGCGGACGACGACTCCGGCATGCTCGTCGCGGTGGGCGACGCCATGGGCAGACTGCTCTGGGTGGACGGCGACCGCCATCTGCGGCGACGGGCGGAGGGCATGCTCTTCGTCGAGGGTGCCGGGTGGTCGGAGCGGGAGGTGGGGACGAGCGCCCCGGGTACCGCGCTCGAGCTCGACCACGGCATCCAGATCCACGCGGCCGAGCACTTCAACCGCCTCGTGCACCCGTGGAGCTGCACGGCGGTCCCGGTGCACGATCCCGAGACCCGGCAGATCATCGGCGTGATCGACATCACCGGTGGCCCGCAGGCGGTCGCCTCACATGCGCTGCCGCTCATGGAGGCGACCGCGGCCGCCGTCGAGTCCGAGATCATGGTGCAGCGGCTGCGCGCGGTCGCCGACCGCCGGTTCGCCGGTCGCCCACGCACGGACACAGCCCGCCGGACGACCACGGTGCGGCCCGGCCTGCAGGTGCTCGGTCGTGACACCGGCCTGCTGGTCGGACACGGGGCGAGTCGCCCGACCGAGCTCAGCCGACGGCACGCCGAGATCCTGACCCTGCTGGCCTGGCACCACCAGGGCCTGAGCGCCGACGCGCTCGCCGGGCTGCTCTACGACGCGGACGAGGCGGCGGTCACCCTCCGGGCGGAGCTCGTCCGGCTGCGGAAGGTGCTCGGCGGGACCGCACCGACACTCGTGCCGGCCTCGCGGCCGTACCGGCTCACCACCCCGCTCCAGCTCGACGCCCACCAGGTGCTGTCCCTCCTCGACCGCGGCGCCCACCGCGCAGCGCTCGCCGCGTACCCGGGTCCGCTCCTGCCGGACTCCACCGCCCCCGGTGTCGTCGACCTCCGCGACCGGGTCGCGACGCGCCTCCGCGAGGCGATGCTGACCGACGCCTCGGCGGACCTGCTGCACGACTACATCCGGACCGCGGCCGCGCCCGACGACGTCGAGGTCCTGCACGCGTGCCTCCGACTGCTGCCGCCGCGGTCACCGAAGCGCGCTGGCCTCGTCGCCCGCATCGAGGCGATCGACGCCGAGCTCTCGGCGTCCTGACGGCCGATCCGGTCCGCGGTCCTCGACGCAACCTCCTGCAACCTCCGGCCGACTAGCGTCGACGGCACGCACCTGAGCGGTGCGCCACCGACAACGTCGTCGACAAGGAGTGACATGACCGTCTACGCCAACCCGGGTACCGAAGGTGCCGTGTTCAGCTACGCCCCCCGCTACGACCACTTCATCGGGGGCGAGTACGTCCCGCCCGCGAACGGGCAGTACTTCGAGAACCAGACCCCGGTCACCGGAGCCGTGTTCACCGAGATCGCCCGAGGCACCGCGGCCGACGTGGACCGAGCGGTCGAGGCGGGATGGAAGGCGTTCCCCGCCTGGTCGAAGACGAGCGTCGCCGAGCGCGCGGTGATCCTCAACCGCATCGCCGACCGCATGGAGGAGCACCTCGAGGAGATCGCCGTCGCCGAGAGCTGGGAGAACGGCAAGCCGGTCCGCGAGACCCTGGCCGCCGACATCCCCTTGGCGATCGACCACTTCCGCTACTTCGCGGGGGCGATACGCGCCCAGGAGGGCGGCATCTCGGAACTCGACCACGACACGGTCGCCTACCACTTCCACGAACCGCTCGGTGTCGTCGGACAGATCATCCCCTGGAACTTCCCGATCCTCATGGCCGTGTGGAAGCTCGCGCCGGCGCTCGCCGCAGGCAACTGCGTCGTGCTGAAGCCGGCCGAGCAGACCCCGGCGTCGATCCACCTCATCGTCGACCTCGTGAAGGACCTGCTGCCGGCCGGCGTACTCAACGTCGTCAACGGCTTCGGCATCGAGGCCGGCGCCCCGCTGGCCTCCCACCCGCGGATCCGGAAGATCGCGTTCACCGGTGAGACCACGACCGGTCGCCTGATCATGCAGTACGCCAGCGAGAACCTCATCCCGGTGACGCTGGAGCTCGGCGGCAAGAGCCCGAACGTGTTCTTCGAGGACGTGGCGCGCGAGCACGACCAGTACTACGAGAAGGCGCAGGAGGGCTTCAGCATGTTCGCCCTGAACCAGGGCGAGGTCTGCACCTGCCCGAGTCGGGCGCTCGTCCAGCGCTCCATCTACGACGGCTTCGTGGGCGACGCACTGACCCGCATCGGCAAGATCAAGCAGGGCAACCCGCTCGACACGGACACGATGATCGGTGCCCAGGCGTCGAACGACCAGCTCGAGAAGATCCTCTCCTACATGGACATCGGCAAGCAGGGCGGCGCGAAGCTGCTCATCGGCGGCGAGCGAGCCGACCTCGGCGGTGAGTTGAGCGGCGGGTTCTACGTCCAGCCGACCGTCTTCGAGGGGACGAACGACATGCGGATCTTCCAGGAGGAGATCTTCGGGCCCGTGCTCGCACTCACGAGCTTCGCGGACTACGACGAGGCGATCTCCATCGCGAACGACACCCTCTACGGCCTCGGCGCCGGCGTGTGGAGCCGCGAGGCGACGACGCTGTACCGGGCCGGGCGGGCGATCGAGGCGGGACGCGTCTGGTCGAACACCTACCACCAGTACCCGGCGCACGCGGCGTTCGGCGGGTACAAGCAGTCGGGCATCGGCCGGGAGAACCACAAGATGATGCTCGACCACTACCAGCAGACGAAGAACCTGCTCGTGAGCTACGCGGAGGGGCCGATGGGCTTCTTCTGATCGACATCCCCGGTCCCTAAGCCCCATCCGGTCCCTGAGTCCCCATCCGGTCCCTGAGCCTGTCGAAGGGCGCCCTTCGACAGGCTCAGGGACCGGCGGAGGGGGAGGGCCGGATACACGACACGACGAAGGAGGACACCATGACCGGACGGGTCGACGTCACCGACGCTGCGGCCGCACTGGTGCGGGAGATGACCGCGCTGCACGGACCGCTCATGTTCCATCAGTCCGGCGGATGCTGCGACGGGAGTTCGCCCATGTGCTACCCCGTCGGGATGTTCCGCACGGGCGCGGTCGACGTGCTGCTCGACACGCTCGAGGTGACCGGGCTCGACGCGCCCGTCGAGGTCTACATGTCGCGTTCCCAGTTCGAGTACTGGAAGTACACGCACCTGACGATCGACGTGGTGCAGGGGCGCGGCAGCGGGTTCAGCGTCGAGGCGCCGACGGGGCAGCGCTTCCTCATCCGCTCGCGCATGCTCGACGACGCCGAACTGGAGCGGTTCGGACTCGTCGACAGCGCGCCGGATTGAGCGCTCGCGACCGATGCGGCCGATGGCGTAGACTGGGCACACGCCCGTCGGGCGCCCGTGTCGGTCTCGTGCAACGCTCTGTTGCTCCACGACGACCAGTCGGGCCCGACGCCCGTCTCTTCCGGCCCCTCGGCCGATGAGGCTCTTCGACTGCTCAGGAGGAGCATGCCGCACACCGGCCAGCAACGCCGTTCCCAGGGGCGTTCCAGCACCCGTTCATCTGGCCGCTCGAACCCCAGAGGGTCCTCGTCGCGTCACGACGACGACGCGCCGATCATCCCCATCCTCGCCCGCAAGGTGCGCGAGGTCGAGGCGAAGGCGCAGAAGGGCAAGGTCGGGCCGACCAACCGGACCAAGTACCAGGTCATCGCCTTCCTCGTCCGCGAGGAACGTGCCAGGGTCAAGGCCGACACGAGCTACAGCGACGCCACGCGGGCCGAGCTCCTGAAGCGCCTCGACGGTGTGGCGACCATCCTCGCCAAGACGGCGGCGCGCGACACCTCGCTCATCCAGCTCCTCGAGGCCGACGCCGCGACGAGCCCCGTCGCGCAGCGGCTCCGACGCGACTGGCTCCTCGAGTCGGGCGCCGAACTCAGCGCCGACGAACTCATCATCACCGTCGAGAAGCCCGTCGTGGAATCCGTCGTCCCGGCCGAGCTCGCCGAGAAGCAGGTCATCCCGCAGTCGGTCAAGGCACGTCAGTTGGCCAATCCGTTCCTCGCCCCGGACTTCAGCCAGGCGGCGCCGCAGCCGACCGTGCGTCGACGACTCGACAGCTGGGAGCTCATGGGCCCCCTGTACAAGGCGTTCGAGCTCGGTTCCGGCGGGGGAGCGGCCTCGATGGACCTGCCCGAGGCCCCGAAGCTCGACCGGCTCTCGCCGCGCGGCCTCGAAGTCATGAAGCATCAGGCGCGCTTCGTCGAGAGCGTCCGTGAAGGACACCGTTCCTTCCTGCTCGCCGACGAGCCGGGCCTCGGCAAGACCGCGCAGTCCGTCCTCGCCGCCTCGGTCGCCGAGGCGTACCCGCTCCTCGTCATCGTCCCGAACGTCGTCAAGATGAACTGGGCGCGCGAGGTCGAGCGCTGGACGCCGCACCGACGCGCCACGGTCATCCACGGCGACGGCCAGGCGCTCGACGCCTTCGCCGACGTCATCATCGTGAACTACGAGGTCCTCGACCGCCACCTCGCCTGGCTCGGGACGCTCGGCTTCCGCGGCATGGTGGTCGACGAGGCGCACTTCATCAAGAACCTCCACTCCCAGCGCTCGCAGCACGTGCTGTCGCTCGCGAACCGGATCCGGAAGGCGACGCCCGGCCAGGACCCCCTGCTGCTCGCGCTCACCGGTACGCCGCTGATCAACGACGTCGAGGACTTCAACGCCATCTGGCAGTTCCTCGGCTGGATCAAGGACGGCAAGCCGACCGCCGAACTCATGGAGCGGCTCGAGGACACCGGCCTGACCCCGGCCGAGCACGCCTTCTACGCCGCCGCGCGGTCCGCCGTCATCGACATGGGCATCGTGCGCCGCAAGAAGCTCGACGTCGCCAAGGATCTGCCCGCCAAGCGCGTCGCCGACCTCCCGGTCGAGCTCGACGACGAGGCGATCCGGTCCATCCGCGACGCGGAGGCCGAGCTCGGGCAACGGCTCAAGTCCCGCTACGTGCGGGTCCTGGAGTCGCGTGGTGAGCGCGTCGACGCGCTGCACGATCCGAACACCGACCTCATGCGCATGGTCGCCCAGGCCGAGCTCGACGAGTCCAAGGCCGCCGGCGGCACGGAGAACGTGTTCACCATGATCCGCAAGATCGGTCAGGCCAAGGCCGTCCTCGCCGCCGACTACACGGCGCAACTCGCGAGGTCCGTGGGCAAGGTCGTGTTCTTCGCGAAGCACATCGACGTCATGAACGCGGCCGAGCAGCTGTTCGCGGGTCGCGGCTTGAAGACGGTCTCGCTCCGCGGCGACCAGACCGCGCAGGCGCGTCAGGCCGCGATCGACGCGTTCAACACCGATCCGGAGGTCGCGGTCGCGGTCTGTTCACTCACCGCCGCCGGTGTCGGCGTCAACCTGCAGGCCGCCTCCAACGTCGTGCTCGCCGAGTTGTCCTGGACGGCCGCCGAGCAGACCCAGGCGATCGACCGCGTGCACCGCATCGGTCAGGAGGAGCCGGTCACCGCCTGGCGCATCATCGCCGCGCACACGATCGACGCGAAGGTCGCGGAACTCATCGACAGCAAGCAGGGCCTGGCCGCTCGCGCACTCGACGGCAGTGACCAGGATGTCGCGTCGGTCGATTCGGTGCAGCTGAACGCCCTCGTCCACCTGCTCCGCGAGGCGCTGGGCGCCTGACGTCCGGTCCGTCCGGCCGGGTGACCACGGGTCGCCCGGCCGGATGTCGTCGGCGGGTCAGACGCCGAGTGCCGCCTTCACCTGCGCGAGCGACGGGTTCGTCGCGGTCGAGCGGTCGGGGAAGATCACCGTCGGGACCGTCTGGTTGCCGCCGTTCAGCGAGGCGACGAGGTCGGCGGTCCCCGGGACCTGCTCGATGTCGACCTCGGTGAACGGGATGCCGGCCGCGGACAGCTGGTGCTTCAGTCGGGCGCAGTACCCGCACCAGGTCGTGGAGAACATCGTGATGCCGCCATCGGCGGGCAGGTAGTCGTCGGCACTCATCCCAGCAGCCTAACCCCGGTGGACGAGGCACCGACCCTCTGGGCCGGAGGACCGCCCGCGCCGGATGAAGCACCGTCGGCGAGACGGTATTGTCGGGGATGACTCCCGGCACCTGAGGTGCCCCGATCCCCATGAGGACTGTTGATATGAGAATTGGTGTGCTCACGAGCGGCGGCGACTGCCCCGGCCTGAACGCGGTCATCCGAGGAGCGGTCCTCAAGGGGACGAAGATCCACAACCAGGAGTTCATCGGCATCCGCGACGGCTGGCGAGGAGTCGTCGAGGGCCTGACGATGCCGCTCGACCGCCACAGCGTGCGCGGTCTCGCCAAGCAGGGTGGCACCATCCTCGGCACGAGCCGGACCAACCCGTTCGAAGGACCGCACGGCGGCCCGGAGAACGTCCAGCACACCATGGACCGGCTCGGCATCGACGCGCTTATCGCCATCGGCGGAGAGGGCACGCTCGCCGCGGCGAAGCGGCTGACCGACGCCGGCCTCAAGATCGTCGGCGTCCCGAAGACGATCGACAACGACCTCGACGCCACCGACTACTCCTTCGGCTTCGACACCGCCGTCGAGATCGCGACCGAGGCCATCGACCGGCTCCGGACGACGGGCGAGTCCCACAAGCGCTGCATGGTCATCGAGGTCATGGGCCGGCACGTCGGCTGGATCGCCCTGCACGCCGGCATGGCGGCCGGTGCCCATGCCATCCTCATCCCGGAACAGCCGCAGTCGATCGAGCAGATCTGCGAGTGGGCGGACAGCGTCTACCAGCGCGGTCGCGCCCCGATCATCGTCGTGTCCGAGGGCTTCACGCTCGACACCATGGAGACCGCGCACTCCGAGAAGGGACTCGACGCGTTCAACCGTCCGCGTCTCGGCGGCATCGCCGACGTGCTCGCACCCGAGATCGAGCGCCGCACGGGCATCGAGTCGCGCGCGACCGTGCTCGGTCACCTGCAGCGGGGAGGCGTCCCGAGCGCCTACGACCGCGTGCTCGCCACCCGCCTCGGTATGGCCGCCATCGACTCCGTCATGGCCGGCGACTGGGGCACGATGATCGCACTCCGCGGCACCGAACTCGTCAACTGCCGCTTCGAAGAGGCGCTCGGCAAGCTGAAGACCGTGCCGCAGGAGCGCTACGACGAAGCGGCGATCCTCTTCGGCTAGACACCCGCCGCACCGACGACGCCCCTGCTCCGGACGGAGCAGGGGCGTCGTCGCGTCGGATCAGGCCGGATCGGTGTCCGTGAGTTCGAGCACATCGAGCAGCCAGGCGAGTTCCTCGGCGCGCTCACGCCACGCGTTGTAGCGTCCGCTCACCCCGCCGTGCCCGGCGCTCATCTCGATCTTCATCAGTGCCGGTGCACCGGCGTCCCGCAGGCGGGCCACCCACTTCGCGGGTTCCACGTACAGCACGCGGGTGTCGTTGAGGCTCGTCGTCGCGAGGATGCGCGGGTAGCGCTTCGCCGGGTCGACGTTCTCGTAGGGGCTGTACGCCTTCATGTACGCGTAGACCTCGGGGTCGTGGAGCGGATCGCCCCACTCGTCCCATTCGATGACCGTCAGGGGGAGCGACGGGTCGAGGATGCTCGTCAGCGCGTCGACGAAGGGGACGCCGGCGAGGATGCCCGCGAAGCGGTCCGGCGCACGGTTCGCCACGGCGCCCATGAGGAGGCCGCCGGCGCTGCCGCCCTCGGCGACGAGCCGGGCAGGCGTCGTCCAGCCCTCGCGGATGAGGTGGTCAGCCACGTCGACGAAGTCGCTGAAGCTGTTCTGCTTGTGGAGCTTCTTGCCGTCCTCGTACCAGTGACGCCCGAGTTCGCCGCCGCCGCGCACATGGGCGATCGCGAAGGTCACGCCGCGGTCGAGCATCGACAGCCTCGCGATCGAGAAGGACGGGTCCATGCTGGCTTCGTACGAGCCGTACCCGTAGAGGTGGAGCGGCCCGGGCCCCTCGACACCGACCCGGCGCACGATGGAGATCGGCACCCGGGTCCCGTCCACGGCCGTCGCCCACTCCCGGAACTGCTCGTAGTCCGCCGGGTCGTAGTCGCCGAGGACCGGCTGCTGCTTGCGCACGAAGCGTTCGCCGGACCGGACGTCGAGTTCGAGCACCGTCGACGGCGTCACGAGGGACCCGTATCCGAACCGGAGCATCGGTTGAGCCCACTCGTTGTTGCCGTGCCAGCCGACGGTGGACAGGGGTTCGTCGAAGGCGATCTCGTCGATGTCGCCACTCGCCGGGTCGAGCAGGCCGATACGCGTGAGGCCGTCGCGCCGATAGGAGACGGTGGTCACGGCCTCGAACGCCTCGACGTCCTCGAGCCGACGCTCGCTGCTGTGCGCGACGACGACCCGCGCCGTGCCGAGCGGATCCGACAGTGGCACCTCGACGAGCTCGAAGTCCGGCGCGTCCCGGTTGTGCAGGATGAGCAACCGGTCTGCGCCGTCGGCCACCCGGTGTTCGACGCTGTACTCGACGCCGTCGGTCCGCGGCCAGACGATCCGCGCCTCCTCGGACAGTGCGTCGGCGGGGACGAGCCGGGTCTCGCTCGTGACCGAGGAGCCGGCCTCGATCAGGAGCAGCGCGCGGCTGCGGGTGAATCCGGCGCCGACCCAGAACCGCTCGTCGGGCTCGTGGAAGAGGACCGTGTCGTCGTCCTGGGACGTCCCCACCCGGTGCAGGTGCACGGTGTCGGGGCGCCAGCTCTCATCGACCGTCGTGTAGACGATGGCTGTGCCGTCGGGGGAGAACTCCGCCCCGCCCGCGGTCCCGACGAGCTCGTCGTCGAGGTCGACGCCACTCGCGAGGTCCCGGACACGGACGGTGTACCGCTCGTCGCCTTCGACGTCGACGCCGTAGAGCAGTCGCGTGCCGTCGTCCGACACGTCGAAGCTGCCGAGGGAGAAGAACTCGTGGCCCTCCGCCTCGACGTTGGCGTCGAGGATGATCTGCTCGCCGGGGGCCGCGCCGCCCTCGGGCAGGGTCGGCGGCGTCCAGTCGTCCGGGTCGGCGACCGGGATGCGGCACTGGATGCCGTATTGGCGGCCTTCGACACTGCGCCCGTAGTACCACCACGCACCGGAACGGGTCGGGACCGAGAGGTCGGTCTCGAGCGTGCGTCCCTTGATCTCCTGGAAGATGCGCTCGCGCAGTCCGGCCAGATGGGCCGTCTCCTGCTCGGTGTAGGCGTTCTCCGCCTCCAGGTGCGCGATCACCTCCGGTGACTCCTTCTCGCGGAGCCACTCGTACGGGTCCACCACGGTGTCGCCGTGATGGGTGCGTTCGGTCGGTCGGGTCTGGGCACGGGGGGGCAGAGAGCTTCGCCATGGTCCAACGCTAGTCGAGGCGCGCCCTCCCAGCCCGCTCGGAGCCATCCGAGGGCCGCCGGGTCTAGCGTGGGGTGATGACGACCATCCCAACATTCGCGCTCAACGACGGTTCGAGCGTCCCCGCGATCGGTTTCGGCACGTACCCCCTGCGAGGCCGCGAGGGCACCGACGCCACGCTGTCCGCCATCGACGCAGGCTATCGACTGATCGACACCGCCGTGAACTACCGCAACGAGGACGCCGTCGGCGCCGCGGTCCGCGAGACCGACGTCCCGCGTGACGAACTCGTCGTCGCGACGAAGCTGCCCGGCCGTGACCACGGCTTCGAGGAGACCATCACCTCGTGCCGCGGATCCCTGGCCTCGCTCGGCCTCGACCACATCGACCTGTACCTCATCCACTGGCCGAACCCCTCCGTCGGCCGCTTCGTCGAGTCGTGGAAGGCCATGATCCAGCTGCAGCGCGAGGGCCTCGTCCGCAGCATCGGCGTCTCGAACTTCACCGAGGAGTTCCTGACCCGCCTCGCCGACGAGACGGGTGTGCTGCCGGCCGTCAACCAGGTCGAGCTGCACCCGTACTTCCCGCAGGAGGAGCTCCTCGCCTTCCACCGCGAGCACGGCATCGTCACCGAGGCGTGGAGCCCGCTCGGGAAGGCACAGGCGCCGTTCGCCGAGGAATCCGTCGCCGCGGCCGCCGCGGCGCACGACGTCTCACCGGCGCAGGTCGCCTCCGCTGGCACCACCAGCGCGGCGTGCTCCCGATCCCGAAGTCCGCGTCCCCGGAACGCCAGCGCACGAACATCGACGTCTTCGGCTTCGAGCTCAGCGACACCGAGGTGCAAGCGATCACCGCACTCGGGCGGACCGACGGCAGGCTCTTCGACGGCGACCCCAACACCCACGAGGAGATGTGAGTCCCGGCGGGCGCGTCCGCGCGCCCGCCGGCACCCCTCCTAGACTTGGCCGGGTGAAGCCCAGACGTCGTCGCCTGTCCCCGGTCCGTGCCCGCTCGTCGCGGGCGCTCCTCGTCGCCCTGGCCCTGGCGGTGGGTGCACCGCTCGTCGCGACCCTGGCGAGCACGCAGCCCGCCGCGGCCGACGCTCGGACCGACGTCTCCGACTTCACCTTCGCGTCCTTCGACGGCGACTACACCCTGAGCCGTGGTGGCGACGGTCAAGCCGAGCTGCGCGCCGTCGAGACCTTCGTCGCGGAGTTCCCTGACTCCGACCAGAACAAGGGCATCATCCGAGCGATCCCCGACGAGTTCGACCGGGCACCACTGCACACGGAGATCGTCTCGGTGACCGACGCCGACGGTGCGCCCGTGGAGTGGGAGACCGATCGCGACGGTGACTTCCTCGAGCTGTCGCTCGGGACGGACGACTACGTGCGCGGCACGCAGAGCTACGTCATCACCTACACGCAACGCGGCGTCGTCGGTGCCTATCGCGACACACGCTCCGACGAGTTCTACTGGGACGCGCCCGGGACCGGCTGGGACCAGCCGTTCGCCGACGCCAGTATGACGGTGCGGGTCGCGCCCGACATCACCGACGCGCTCACCGGTGACGGCGCCTGCTACCGCGGGGATCCCGACGACAGCTCGCCGTGCGACCTCGCCCAAGCGGAGGACGCCGACGGGGACGTCTTCACGACCTCCTCCGTCCCGCTGCAGGCCCGCCAGACGCTGACGGTCGCGATCGGGTTCGAACCGGGCACGTTCGTCCAACCGGCCCGCCCCGGCGAGGCACCGGTCTTCTCCATCGTCCCGATCGTCCTCGGCGCGCTGTCGGCCGCGGGGCTCGGAGCACTCCTGTGGATCCGACTGCGCTTCTGGCGGGACCACCCCGGTCGTGGCGTCATCGTGCCGCAGTACTCCGCCCCGAAGCAGATGAACCTCCTGCTGGCGGGCGACCTCGCCGGTCGCGCCGCCTCGTCGATGGCCGCCGAGATCGTCAGCCTCGCCGTCCGCGGCAAGCTCCGGATCGTGGACGGATCGGGCAAGAAGGACTACTCCCTGCAGTACCTCGACGACAGCGCGACGGATGAGCAGGAACGACGCGTGCTCGCCGCGCTCTTCCCCGACCGGAACCGACCGCGGGAGATGAAGGAGGTCGACCCGGCGCTCGGCAAGGCGGTCACCGCGGAACTCGCGGCCGCCAAGCGGAACGCCCTCGACCTCGGCCTCCGACGCTCGGTCTCCTCCGGGCGGGCGTGGATCATCGTGGGGGCGCTCGCCGTCCTGGGCGTCGCCGGGATCGTCTTCTTCGGGGTCGCCTACTCCCAGCGAGCGGACAACGGCTGGTCGGTCGCCGCGCTCTTCGTGACCGGGATCGCGCTGCTCGCGGGGATCGTGTTGGCCATCGCGCCGAAACCGCTCACCGCCACCGGTGCCGATGCGCGGGACGAGTTGCTCGGCCTCCGCGACTACCTCGCGCTGGCGGAACAGGACCGCTTCCGCATGTTGCAGAGCCCTGACGGTGCCGAACGGGTGGACCTCGGCGACCCCGGCCAGCTCGTCCGGGTCACCGAACGGCTCCTGCCCTTCGCCGTGCTCTGGGGCGTGGAGCGCGAGTGGGCCAAGGAACTCGGTATCCGCTACGAGCAGGCCGGGAGTGCGCCGTCGTGGTACGCCTCGAACACCCCGTTCCAGGCGGCGATGTTCGCGAACGCGTTCTCCGGCTTCTCCGGATCGGCGTCGAGTCCGTCGGCGTCCTGGTCGACCAGTGGGGGAGCGAGCTCGTCCGGCGGCTCGACGGGCGGCGGCTTCGCCGGCGGCGGCGGAGGCGGCGGAGGCGGCGGCGGGCGCTGATCGGCGTCGAGTTGACCTCGACCGGGCAGGGTGTAAGGATCGTGTACGGCGGGTGAACCGCCCGTATCCAGCACGTGAATTCCCCCCAAACATCTCGTCGGGGAGCACTGTGTCCGTATTCGCTCCGCCTCGAGAAAGACACCAGTGGAACTCGTTACCCTGACTGTCGTGCTGGTCATCGCACTGGCACTGTTCTTCGACTTCACGAACGGGTTCCACGACACGGCGAACGCCATGGCGACCCCGATCGCCACGGGCGCCCTCAAACCGAAGACCGCCGTCCTGCTCGCCGCGATCCTCAACCTCGTCGGTGCGTTTCTGTCCACGGAGGTCGCGAAGACCATCTCGGGCGGGCTCATCCGAGAGGGTGAGGGCGGCATCCGGATCGGACCGGAGCTGATCTTCGCCGGACTCATCGGCGCGATCGTCTGGAACATGCTGACCTGGCTCCTCGGCCTGCCGTCGTCCTCCAGCCACGCGTTGTTCGGCGGGCTCATCGGCGCGGCGATCGTCGGCGCCGGCTTCGGCTCGATCGACTTCGGTGTCGTCCTCTCCAAGGTCATCCTCCCGGCGTTGATCGCCCCCGTGACGGCGGGTCTGGTCGCCTACTCGGCGACGAAGCTCGCCTATCGGATCACGCGCCGCTACGACGGCAAGCCCGACGGTCGCGACGGGTTCCGGTACGCGCAGATCTTCTCCTCGTCCCTCGTCGCCCTCGCGCACGGCACGAACGACGCACAGAAGACCATGGGCGTCATCACGCTCACTTTCATCGCGGTCGGCGTGCAGGCGGTCGGCACCGGCCCCGAGCTCTGGGTCATCGTCGTCTGCGCCCTCGCCATCGCGCTCGGCACCTACATGGGCGGCTGGCGGATCATCAAGACCATCGGCACGGGACTCACCGACGTCAAGCCGGCGCAGGGGTTCGCCGCCGAGACGAGCACCGCCGCCACGATCCTCGCGTCGAGCCACCTCGGCTTCGCCCTCTCCACCACGCAGGTCGCCTCCGGCTCCGTCATCGGCTCCGGCCTCGGGCGACGCGGATCGAAGGTGCGCTGGGGGACCGCCGGGCGGATCGCCCTCGGCTGGTTGATGACCCTGCCCGCGGCCGGCATCGTCGGGGCACTCGCCGCCGCCGTCGCCCACCTCGGTCTCGTCGGCATCATCATCGACGCAGTGGTGGGGGTCGGGGTCATCCTCACCATCTTCCTCATCTCGCGCCGGAACCAGGTCGACCACAGCAACGTCGTCAGCGAGGTCGCCGACTCCGGTCGTGCGGTCAAGATCAAGCGCAACCCCAAGCCCAAGAAGGTGAAGAAGTGATCGACTGGGCAGCATTCCTGATCGTCTTCGCGACGTCGCTCGTCGGTGCGACCGCGATCGTCAGTCTGTACTCCCTCGGGCTCCGGCTCCTGACCACCGCCGGGCGCGTGCCCGTGGTGGCGCCGGCCGAGTTCACCGACGCGATCACGGTCATCACGCCGGAGGAGGCTGCGAAGGCGGCGAAGCGGGCTGCGAAGGCCGCCCGGAAAAACCCGTTGACTCCGGCGCAGCAGAACCTGGCCCGCGCCGGCGCCTACGCCTGCTTCGCCCTGTGTGCGGCGGCGGTCCTCTTCGGCATCTACCTGATCGTGCCGTTCTTCCACCAGGGCTGACCCCTGGGGTTCGCCAGCGCACCGCGCTGACGCGAATCGTACCTACCCGGCGTGAGCGCGGGTCACACACGTGAGTGCGGGGCTCCAGAGACCCGCGCTCACGCGTACGACCCGCGCCGACGCCAGCGCACCGCGCTGGCCCACCCGCACCGGACGGGTCAGGCGGTCTTCCGCCAGCGGCCGATGGTCGTCATCACGTGGTAGATGACGATCGCGGCGATCGTGCCGAGCGCGATCCCGTTGAAGCTGACGTCGCCACCCGCCACCCAGGTGAAGTCCGCGATGCCGATGATGAGCGCCGTCGCCGCGGTGAACTGGTTGACGGGCTTCGAGAAGTCGACCTTGTTGTCGAGCCAGATCTTCACGCCGATGATGCCGATGAGTCCGTACAGGGCCGTCGTGACGCCGCCGAGGACGCCCGCCGGGATGGTGTTGATGACCGCACCGACCTTGGGGGAGAGTCCGAGGAGGACCGCGAACAGACCGGCGACCCAGTAGGCCGCCGTGGAGTAGACCCGCGTCGCCGCCATGACGCCGATGTTCTCGCCGTAGGTCGTCGTGCCCGAACCGCCGCCGAAGCCGGCCAGCATCGTCGCGAGGCCGTCGGACAGGAGCGCGCGACCGGTCTGCTTGTTCACCGAGGCGTCGGTCATCTGTGCGACGCCCCGGATGTGGCCGACGTTCTCGGCGATGAGGACGAGCACGACGGGGAGGAACGCCGGGAGGACCGCCCAGACCGCCGGGTTCGAGATCGGGTTGTCCGCGAGGTGGAACTCGGGGAGGCCGACCCACGCGGCGTCCGCGATCTTCGAGAAGTCGATCTCCTGACGGATCGCCGCGACGATGTATCCGACCACGACACCGATGACGATCGACAGTCGGCCGAGGATGCCGCGGAAGACGACGGTCGACAGGATGACGGCCGCGAGCGTCACGAGCGCGGTGATCGGAGCCGCCACGAAGTTGTTCTTCGCGGCGGGGGCGAGGTTGAACCCGATGAGCGCGACGATGGCACCGGCGACGACCGGCGGCATGAGCGCATCGATCCAGCCGGTGCCCGTGACCTGCACGATGACGCCGACGAGCGCCAGGAGGAGGCCCACCGCGAGGATGCCGAAGAGGGCGCTGCCCATGCCCTGGCTCGCGACCGCGGCGGAGATGGGGGCGATGAAGGCGAAGGACGAGCCGAGGTAACTCGGTACGCGGTTCTTGGTGATGACGAGGAACAGGATGGTGCCGACGCCCGAGAAGAACAGCGTCGTGGTGGGCGGGAACCCGGTCAGCACGGGGACGAGGAACGTGGCACCGAACATCGCGACGACGTGCTGCATGCCGAGGCCGATGGTCCGCGGCCAGGTGAGCCGTTCGCCGGGGCCGACGATCGCGTGGGTCGGGACGTGCTTGCCGTCGCCGTGCAGAGTCCAGGGCAGCGCCATGTGAGCTCGATTCCGTGAGGAGGGTGCTGGGTAAGGGGTCCAGCCGATCGTAGCGGCACCCTCGCATCCCGGTCGTCGCGGGGCGGTCCGCCGTGCCGGTACGCTGGTTGCTTCGATGCAGACCCAGGAGGTCCAGTGACCACGACGCCCACCGCTCCGCGCTCGTTCCGAGAGCGTCTCGACGGTTTCTTCGAGATCAGCAAGCGCGGTTCGACCGTCGGAGGCGAGGTGCGCGGCGGCCTCGTGACCTTCGTCGCGATGGCCTACATCGTCATCCTCAACCCGATCATCCTGAGCGGCTCGGCCGACGTCACCGGTGGCGAGCTCGGCTTCGCCCAGGTCGCCGCCGTGACCGCCCTGACCGCCGGCGTCATGACGATCCTCTTCGGTCTCGTGGCGCGGCTGCCGTTCGCCTTCGCGGCCGGACTCGGCATCAACTCGTTCCTCGCGGTCAGCGTCGTCGGCCAGGTCACCTGGGCCGAGGCGATGGGCCTCGTTGTCATCAACGGGCTCATCATCGTCCTCCTCGCGGCTACCGGACTCCGCGCCATGATCTTCAACGCGGTGCCCATCCAGTTGAAGATCGCGATCACGGTCGGCATCGGCCTCTTCATCGCGTTCATCGGCTTCGTCGACGCCGGCTTCGTCCGCTCGACGGGCGCCGGTTCACCGCCCGTCGGCCTCGGGATCGAGGGCTCGGTCGCCACCGTTCCGACCGCCGTGTTCGTCATCTCCCTGCTGCTCACGGGCGTGCTCGTCGCGCGCAAGATCAAGGGTGCCCTGCTCATCGGCATCGTCGCCTCGACGATCATCGCCATCATCGCGGAGGCGATCTTCAAGGTCGGCGCATCCAACGGCGGCGAGAACGCCGGCGGCTGGAACCTGAGCGTCCCGACCCTGCCCACGCAGGTCGTCGGGATCCCCGACCTCAGCCTGCTCGGCCAGGTGAGCTTCGGCGGCTTCGAGCGCATCGGCGTCCTCGCCGCACTCATGCTCGTCTTCACCCTCGTGTTCACGAACTTCTTCGACGCCATGGGCACGATGACCGGCCTCTCGAAGGAGGCCGGTGTGGCGGACGCCAAGGGTGACTTCCCGCGACTCCGCTCGGCGCTCATCGTCGAGGGTGTCGGCGCGGTCGCCGGTGGCGCGACCTCGTCCTCCTCCTCGACCGTCTTCATCGAATCCGGCGCGGGCATCGGCGAAGGGGCACGGACCGGCCTCGCGAACCTCGTGACCGGCGCGCTGTTCCTGCTCGCCATGTTCTTCACGCCGCTCACACAGATCGTGCCCTCCGAGGTCGCCGCAGCCGCGCTCGTCATCGTCGGGACGCTCATGATGTCGCAGATCAAGGACATCGTCTGGACCGAGTTCTCGGTCGCGCTCCCGGTGTTCCTGACGGTCGTCGTCATGCCGCTGACGTACTCGATCGCCAACGGCATCGGCGCCGGCTTCATCGCCTGGGTCGTGCTCCGCTCCCTGTCCGGCAAGGCGCGCGAGATCAGCCCGCTGCTGTGGGTCGTCGCAGCCGGGTTCCTCGTCTTCTTCGCCCGCGGACCCATCGAGCAGCTCCTCGGCGTCGCGTCCTGACCGTCCGCGGTCGGCCGCCCTCGCGCGGTCGACCGCGGCGGAGCACGTCGGCGGTGGCTCCTAGACTCGGACCATGACTTCCGACGTCCGTTTCGGTCAGTACCCGGCTCCCGACAGGGTCATCGTCCATCTGAGCGACCCGCACCTCCTGGCCGACGGTCGACGCCTCTACGACGCGGTCGACGTGCAGGCCAACCTGGAACAGGCCCTCCGTCAGATCGAGCGGATGCAGCTCCGGCCCGACGCGATGGTGTTCACGGGCGACCTCGCGGATCTCGGAGAGGCCGACGCCTACCGTCGACTCCGGGAGCGGGTCGAGCCCGTCGCCGAGCGACTCGGCACCACCATCGTCTGGCTCATGGGCAACCACGACGAACGGTCGGTCATGCGGACGGAGCTCCTCGACCTCCCGGCGGGGGAGCAGCCGCTCGACGCCGTCTGGGACTTCGGCGGCTTGCGCGTCATCGGCCTCGACTCGACCGTCCCGGGGTGGCACCACGGCGAGCTCGAGGACAGCCAGCTGGAGTGGCTGGAGTCGGTGCTGGCCACGCCGGCGCCGCTCGGCAGCATCCTCGCCATGCACCACCCGCCGGTGCCGTCGAGCATCCCGTTCTTCGACATCCTCGAGCTCCGCGACCAGCACCGGCTCGAGGCCGTGCTGCGCGGGAGCGACGTCCGGGCCATCCTGGGCGGCCATCTGCACTACTCCACCTCGAGCACCTTCGCCGGCATCCCCGTCCAGGTCGCCAGCGCGAGCTGCTACTCGATGAACCTCTCGCTCCCGTCCGTGGAGGTGAACGGGATGTTCGGCGGTCAGTCGTTCAACCTGGTGCACGTCTACGACGACCGCATCACCCACTCCACGGTCCCGCTCGGCGACTACACCACCGCCGACACCTTCAGCGCGGCGTTCGTCGACCGCATGGCCGCCCTGACCCCGGCCGAGCGGCTGGAGGCGTTCTCGCGCAAGCGGTGACCCACGGGCGCTGAACCGCAGGCACGGAACCGTCTCGGGTCCAAGACACCGCGAAGGCGTCGGGGATCGCACCCGGCTACGCTGGAAGGGACATCCACCCACCAGGCAACGGAGCCACGAGTGACGATCAGCACCACCAGCAGCAGCATCCCCACCACCCTTGGAGGAGACGACGACATGGCGGACAGGACGAACAGCGACGAGACTCGGACGGAGTCGGACTCACTCGGTTCGATGGAGATCCCGGCCGACGCGTACTGGGGCATCCACACGGCACGCGCGCTCGAGAACTTCCCCATCACGAAGCGTCCGATCTCCGTCTACCCCGACCTCGTCGTCGCCATCGCGAGCGTCAAGCAGGCCGCCGCCCGCGCGAACGCCGAGATCGGGGTCCTCGACCCGGCGAAGGCGAACCTCATCGACCGCGCGTGCCAGATCATCATCGACGGCGACTTCCACGAGGAGTTCATCGTGGGCGTGATCCAGGGCGGCGCGGGTACGTCGACGAACATGAACGCGAACGAGGTGATCACGAACATCGCGCTCGAGCTCGCCGGCCACGCCAAGGGCGAGTACCAGTTCCTGCACCCGCTCGACGACACCAACCGGTCGCAGTCCACCAACGACGTCTACCCGACCTCGATCAAGATCGCGCTCGCGTTCTCGCTGCAGTTCCTCCTGACGGAGCTCGGCCTGCTGCGCGACTCGTGCAGCGCGAAGTCCGTCGAGTTCTCCCACGTCCTCAAAGTCGGGCGTACGCAGCTCCAGGACGCCGTCCCGATGACCCTCGGGCAGGAGTTCCACGGCTTCGCCACGACGCTGAACGAGGACTACGACCGCCTCCACGAGACCCTCTGGCTGCTCGCCGAGGTCAACCTCGGTGCCACCGCGATCGGGACGGGGATCACCGCCGACCCGCGCTACGCGGAGGCCGTCGTCCGTCATCTCAACCAGATCACGGGCCTCGCGCTCACGACGGCACCCGACCTCATCGAGTCGACGAGCGACGCCGGCGGGTTCATGTCGTTCAGCGGCACCCTGAAGCGGAGTGCCATCAAGCTCTCCAAGATCTGCAACGACCTGCGTCTGCTGTCGAGCGGTCCGCAGGCCGGCCTCGGCGAGATCAACCTGCCGCCCCGACAGGCCGGATCGAGCATCATGCCCGGCAAGGTCAACCCGGTCATCCCGGAGGTCGTGAACCAGGTCGCGTTCAGCGTCGTCGGCGCCGACATGACGGTCACGATGGCGGCCGAGGCCGGGCAGTTGCAGCTCAACGCCTTCGAACCGGTCATCGCCCACTCGCTGCTGCAGAGCATCGTCTGGATGGCACAGGCGTGCAAGACGCTGCGGGTGAACTGCATCGACGGCATCACGGCGAACGAGGAACGGCTCGAGGTGATGGTCGGCGCGTCCGTCGGTGTCATCACCGCCCTGACCCCGTTCATCGGGTACCAGTCGGCTGCGGCGCTCGCGAAGACCGCGCTGCTCACGGGCCGCAACGTCGCGGACCTCGTGGTCGAGGCCAACCTCATGACGCGCGACGAGGTGACGAAGCAGCTCTCGCCCGCGCGGCTCTCGGGGATCGAGGCCATCACCTCGGCCATCCCGATCATCGACCTGCCGATCCCGGGAGCGGATTCCGACCCGAGTCGCTGACCGACGCGGCTGTGCACGACGAAGCCGTCCGGACCAGGGTCCGGACGGCTTCGTCGTGTGCTGTGGGGGAGCGGCTAGCCGGCGGTGACCGTGCAGTGCGTCGTGAGCGATCCGACGCCTTCGACGGACACGGTGACCGCCGCGCCGTCGGTCAGGAAGACCTGCGGGTCGCGCGAGTATCCCGCGCCGCCCGGGCTGCCCGTCGAGATGAGCGTTCCGGGCAGGAGGGTCGCGGAGCCCGACAAGTGTTCGATGAGCGTCGCGACGCTGCGGACCATGTGACTGGTCGAGGAGTCCTGGAGCGTCACGCCGTCGAGGACGGTCGAGATGTGGAGGTCCTGCGGGTCGGGGATCTCGTCCGCGGTCACGACGACCGGGCCGGTCGGGGTGAACCCGTCGAAGGACTTGCAGCGCGACCACTGTGCCTCGGAGTACTGGATGTTGCGGGCGGTGATGTCGTTGACGACGGTGTACCCGAACACGTACCCGAGCGCATCGGCCGCATCGACGTCGCGAGCGGCCCGGCCGATGACGACACCGAGCTCCGCCTCGTAGTCCACCTGCTCGCTGATCGCCGCGGGCCAGCTCGTGGTGCCCTCGTGACCGGTGAGCGAGTTCGCCCACAGGCCGAAGATGGTGGGGGCGTTGTCGGTCTTGAGGTTGAGCTCCTGCGAGTGCGCCGAGTAGTTGAGCCCGACCGCGAGGATCGTCGGCGGACGGAGGACCGCGGACGCGTGCACGAGCCCGTCGAGGGGTTCTCCGCTGACACCGTGGGCGAGCGACGTCTCGACGAAGCTCCGCACGCGGTCCAGCTCGGCCGGGCCGCGTTCGATGAGCTCCTGGAGGTCGCGCGGGGCGTCCTCGAGGATCTCGTCGAGGAACACCGCCCCGGAGTCGCTGATGACGGCGAGTCGGACCCGCGGCTCTGCGGGGGTACTCGGCTGGTGGTCTGTGGCGACGAAATGGGCGAACTTCACCCGTCTACGGTATCGCAGGCGCGTCGGGCGCGGGCGTTGTGGACATACCGGTCCGAGCTGCGGGTGCCCGGACACGACGGAACGGGACGCGGACGGATCCCCGGGCGGCGGCCCCGGACAGACTCATCGCCCGGTGCTGCGGCAATGCCTGCGAGTCGCCCGGGCGATGAGTTGGTCTGTTCCTCCAGCATGCACCCGGGTGCCGCGGCCCGCAACCCCCAAGTACCGGGCGCAGCGCCACGACCACGCCACCCGGCGTCGGCCCGGGGCGTCACGCGCTCAGCGAAATCCGCGTGAACCGGTCAGGCGGAACTGCTTGGATGGAGTCATGACCGATTCAGCACGCACCAAGCCCGAGGTCGACGCCCCCACGGGCCCGGCCCCCACCGAACTCGTCATCGAGGACATCTTCCTCGGCGAAGGCGACGAGGCGCAGGCCTCCTCGACCGTCGACGTCCACTACCTCGGCGTCGGCTACGACTCCGGCGAGGAGTTCGACTCCTCGTGGAGCCGCGGGCAGTCCATCAACTTCCCGCTGCGCAACCTCATCCAGGGCTGGCAGCACGGCATCCCCGGCATGAAGGTCGGCGGCCGTCGCAAGCTCACGGTCCCGCCGGAGCTCGCCTACGGCCCGGCCGGCAGTGGCCACCAGCTCTCCGGCCAGACGCTCGTCTTCGTGATCGACCTCCTGGGCGTCAAGTAACCATCCGCAGGTCACCCCTCGTCTCTCTCGACCGACGCGTCGCTGAGGCGAGGGGTGTCGCATGTCTCCCAGACCGAACGAGGACCACATGACCACCGCAACCCAGTACGTCGACCGTCTGACGGCGACCATTCCGGACTTCCCGACGCCCGGCATCCTGTTCCGCGACCTGACCCCGGTCTTCGCCGACGCCGACGCCTTCCGCGCCATCATCGACGAGCTGGCGTCGCGCTTCGAGGGTCGCTTCGACGCCGTCGCCGGTGTCGAGGCCCGTGGGTTCCTGCTGGCCGCGGCGGTCGCGTACGCGACCCACACGCGACTGGTCCCCATCCGCAAGGCGGGCAAGCTGCCGGGTGAGGTGCTCCGCGAGGACTACGGACTCGAGTACGGCGCCGCCGCCCTGGAGCTGCGCACCGAGCAGCTGCCGGCCGGGACGCGCGTGCTCATCCTCGACGACGTGCTCGCGACGGGCGGCAGCTGCGGTGCGGCGGTCAACCTCATCGAGCGCGCCGGATACGAGGTGGCAGGGCTCGGGCTGGTGCTCGAGCTCGAGGGGCTGCCCGGCCGAGCCTCGCTCAGCGGTCGCGACGTCTTCTCGATCGCCACGGCTCCCGCCTAGGCGCTACGGCGTCGGCGTCCTGGCGTCGTAGCGGCGGAAGGCCCCTTGGACGCGGACGAGCGTCCAGACGAGCACGACGACGATGAGTCCGCCGGCGAGCGCCGGTACCCAGAGCGCGAAGGCCGAAGCCGCGAGGCCGATGTAGAGGTCGCCGACGCGGGGTCCGCCGGTCACGACGACGGTGAAGACGCCCTGCAACCGGCCTCGGACGGCATCGGGCACGGCCGCCTGGAGGATCGTCATCCGGAAGATCGAGCTGATGTTGTCGGCCGCTCCGGCGACGGCGAGTGCGATCGCCGCGATCACGATGGCGGGCAGGTTCGCGTCGGCGGCATCGTGCGTCGCCGTTCCGGAGAACGTGACCCACGCGAGGACCGCGCCGAAACAGGTGATGGCGAGCCCGTAGACGATGATGGCCCGCTCGATGGCACGGCCCTGGCGGTCGATCCGGCCGAGTCGTCCGGAGACGAGGCTCGACAGCAGTGTGCCGACCGCGCCGGCCGCGGTCAGGACCCCGACGGTGATCGCGCCGCCACCGAGCAACAGGGTCCCGACGGCCGGGTAGAGCACCCGTGGGTTGCCGAACGTCATCGCGACGATGTCGACGATGAACGTCATCCGGACGTTCGGAGCCGTCCGGAGGAAGGTCCAGCCGTCGACCAGGCTCGCGAGGCCCGGAAGCCGACTGACGCCGCCTTCGGGCAGGATCTTCGGCAGCGACGCGATCCCGAGGAAGGCGGCGACGAACAGCACGACGTCGATCGTGTAGGTCCACCGGAAGCCGACGCCGGCCACGAGCACCCCGGCCAGCGCTGGCCCGACGGTCACCATGACGCCCGCTGCGATGCCGGACAACGCCGCGGCGGACGGCAGGAGGCGGGCCGGCAGCAGCCGGGGGAGGATCGCCTGCCGCGTCGTCCCGACGATGGTCGTCGACACGGCGTTGATCGTCGTGAGGAGGTACAGGGGCCAGACCACCTCTGAGCCACTCCAGGCGAGCACCGCGATGATCGCCGTCGACACCCACGTGACCACGGCGGCCGTCAGGGCGACCGTGCGTCGGTCGAACGCGTCCGCGAGCATGCCGCCGTAGAGCCCGAAGCAGATCATCGGGATGAGGGCGATGACGCCCACGAGCGAGACGGCGAACGTCGACGCGGTGAGGTCGTAGACCTGGAGGCCGACGGCGACGATGGTCATCTGACCGCCGATCCCGGTGATCGCGCCGCCGATCCACAGCCGGGCGAAGGCTGGACTCTCCCGGAGCGGACTCAGATCGACGAGGAGCCCGCGCCGCCCGGATGCGGGTGCAGCGCTCACCGGGGCATCGGGTGACGGGATGGTGCGCGCTCAGACATGCACCTCAGCCTACGCGCGTCGCGGCAGGGCTCCGCGGCGAGGGCAGGGGCTGCCCGGAGTCGGTTGTCAGCGCCCTCGGGCAGGATGGAGTCATGCGTCTCTGGTCGATCCATCCCCGGTACTTCGACGCCCAGGCGCTGACCTCGTCCTGGCGTGAGGGGCTGATCGCCCAACGGGTCCTGCAGGAGCCCGGATCGAGCCTTCGTGCACACCCGCAGCTGCAGCGCTTCCTCGAGGCCGACGAACCGCTGGAGGCGATCGCGGCCTACCTCAACGGTGTCGCCGACGAGGCGCAGGAGCGCGACATCGTCTTCGACCGTGCGCGTGTCGTCGCGGCCGGCGTCCTCCCGGAACCCCTCGTCGTGACCGACGGCCAGCTCGACTACGAATGGGGCAACCTGCGACGGCACCTGCTCGGACGCAGCCCCGACGTCGCGTCCCGGTGGGCGAAGGTCTGGCGACCGCAGCCGCACCCGGTGTTCGTCGTCGTCGGCGGTGGCGTCGCGTCGTGGGAACTCGCCTGAGCGACCCGCTCGACGGCTGAGGCCCGAGCCACTACCGTTGCGGCATGGGCAGACACGCTGATGTGGGAGCCGCGCCGTTGTCGGCGACCGGTACGGTGGTGCGGCTGCGGCCGGACCTCGAAGAAGCGATCGATGACGCGGGGAGATTGGCGTTCTTCCGCGGCTTGCCGAACAGCGCGCAACGGGAACTCGCGCTGTGGGTCGAGCGCTCGAAGGACACACACCGTGAATCACGGATCGAAGCGGTCATCGAGTTGCTCGCCCAGCGGGCCGTGGAACTCCGGACAGCCGCTCCGGCGCGGACCGCGGGTGGTCAGCGGCGCTGACGGACACGCGTCGGCGCGCCGAGGGTGCCGTCAGGCCTCAGAATCCGAAGTCGCCGCCGCCACCGAAGTCGCCGCCGCCACCGCCGAAGTCGCCGAATCCACCGTCACCCCAGCCGCTGCCGTCGGCGGAGGTGTCGGCTGCGGAGGCGTCGGTCGCCGCGCCGTCTCCCGCCCCGGCCTCGGCACCGCTCTGATCGGCGCCGCCGGCATCGGTCCCGACGGTGTCCGGAATGAACGCCTGCGCGATGGCCGAACCGACCACGACACCGGCGATGGTGCCGAGCATCGAGCTGGCCAGCATGCCGCCGAAGCCCATCCCGCCGCCCTGCGGACCGAGGTTGCGCTCGAGGATCCCGGGCTGCCGCACTTCGGCCCGGGTGGCCGAACGTGCGAGGGCCTTGGGGGAGTCGTCTGCCGGTGCCTCACCGGTCGGGGCGTCCTCCGACAACTGGCGGTACAGGATGCCCCGCTGCTCGGGGGTGAGCTTCGTGAAGGCCTCTTCGTGGACCTGTTCGATGGTCTCCGGCGGCGCGGTGCGCAGGAGGTACCGGTAGCGTTCGACGGCGATCTCGTCCTCCGTCCGCGCGGGGGCCGAGGCGGGGCTCCCGCCGCCCGTCGCCTGGACAGGTCCATCGGACTCGGGGCGTCCGAGCAGTCGATCGAGGAATCCCATGCTGTGCTCCTTCACGGTCGCGGGCGTCCAGCGTACGCGTCAGGTGCGGCATCCGGCTTGGATCGCCCTGGGAATCCGCTGCGGTCGCCGAGGCGGAATATGTCAGGCCGTCCGAGCGCTGCACCCTGATGCGCCTGTCGCCGTTCGGCAGCGCGACGAAAGGTGACCATGCGACTCTCGATACTGGATCTCATCCCCGTCCGCACCGACCAGGACACAGCTGCGGCACTCGCCGCGACGATCGCCCTGGCGAAGCGCGCCGACGAGCTGGGGTACCACCGGTATTGGGTGGCCGAGCACCACAACATGCCGTCCGTCGCATCCACGAACCCCGCGGTCGTCATCGGCATCCTGGCCGCCGCCACGCAGCGGATCCGGGTCGGCTCCGGCGGCGTGATGCTCCCGAACCACGCGCCGCTCGTCGTCGCCGAGCAGTTCGCCCTCCTCGAGGCCTCCGCGCCCGGTCGCATCGACCTCGGCCTCGGCCGGGCTCCCGGCAGCGACCCCGTCATCTCCGCCGTGCTCCGCCAGTCCGGCAACACGAGCGACGTCGACCGGTTCCCGAACAACGTGCAGGACATCGTCGCCCTCCTCGGCGTCGACGGTGCGAGCGTGCGGATGACCTCCGGCGAGGAGTACGCCCTGCGGGGGACGCCGAAGGCCGGCAGTGTGCCGGACGTGTGGTTGCTCGGTTCGAGCGACTACTCGGCGGCGCTCGCCGCAGCACTCGGACTGCCTTACGTCTTCGCGCATCACTTCTCCGGCCAGGGGACGGCTCGGGCCCTCGAGCTCTACCGGTCCAGTTTCCAGCCGTCAGCACATCTCGACGCGCCTCGCACCTTCCTGACCGCGAACGCCGTGGTCGCCGACACGGCCGCCGAGGCGGAGGCGTTGGCGCTCCCCAACCTGCAGCAGATGGCGAGACTGCGTTCCGGCAAACCGCTCGGACCCATCGCGACCGTCGAAGAAGCGGCCGCGACCGAGCAGAGCGATCTCGAGCTCGGTTTCGTCGAGCAGATGCGCGCTGCCTGGATCATCGGCGACGCCGACCAGGCTGCGGCGGAGCTGCAGGGTCTCGCCGACCGCTTCGGTGTCGACGAGGTCATGGTGTCGCCCGTCGGGTCGGCACGGGAGGGCACGCCGTCGAACTCGGCGCCCGCACGTGAGCGGACGATCGAACTGCTGGCGGAGCGCTTCCCGCAGCACTGACGCCGTCGGCGTCACGCGACGGGCGGGGAATCGTCAGTCGCGTGGCGGCTGGACGGCGCGCACCCGTTCGACGAGTTCCTGCCGGGGTCCGGTGAGCTGCTGCTCGCCGAGGGTGGCCTCCTTGGGCGCGCATCTGATGCGGTAGACGTACCGATCCGGGACCGGTGGTCCTTGTGGGGTGTCGTCCCACGGGAGGCGCTCGAGCAGGACGATCCACCGGTCGGCGTCGGGCTGCTCGTCGACGACGACCTCCCAGCGTCGGGTGAGACCGGCGACACCGCCGCTCCTCGTCACCGTGACCTTCATGCCGCGATGCTACTCCGCGAGCCCGGGCGCTGCCACGACGCTCAGACGGACGGCTCGATGCCGACGAGCGCCCACGCCTGCCCGACCGCGGTGTGCTCCTCCGAGTCCACACCGAACCTGGCGGCGGCCGCAGCGATCGTCGCCGCGGCGAAGGTCGCGAAGTCGGCGCGCTCCGACAGGCCGCCGACGAGGGTGTCGTACCAGATGAGCCCCGCACGCTCCCAGGCGTTGCCGCCGAGGGCGACGGCGAGTGTCGCGAACGCCCGGTTGGGGATACCGGAGTTGAGGTGGACGCCTCCGTTGTCGTCGGTCGTCTCGAGGTAGTCGTCGAAGTGCGCCGGCTGTGGGTCCTTGCCGAGGACGTCGTCGTCGTAGGCCGTGCCCGGGGCGAGCATGGAACGCAGTGCGTTGCCCTCGACCTCGTCCGTGAAGAGCCCTTCGCCGATGAGCCAGGAGGCCGATGCCGCGTCCTCGCCGCGCGCGTGCTGTTCGACGAGGGCGCCGAAGACGTCGGACACGTGTTCGTTGAGCGCTCCGGGCTGTCCCTCGTAGACGAGGTTCGCCGTGTACTGCGTCACGCCGTGGGCCAGCTCGTGGCCGATGACGCTGAGGGAGCTCGTGAAGCTGCGGAAGACCTCGCCGTCGCCGTCGCCGAAGACCATCTGCTCGCCGTTCCAGAACGCGTTGTCGTAGTCGTCGCCGTAGTGAACGGTGGCGAGCAACGGCAGCCCGCGGCCGTCGATGGAGTCGCGTGCGAACGCCTCGGCGAAGAGGGCGTGGGTGTCTCCGAGGCCGTCGTAGGCCGCGGAGACCGCGGCGTCGGTGGTGGCGGGCTCACCCTCCGAGCGGACGAGCGTGCCCGGGAGGGTCTCGGTCCGCCGGGCGTCGTGGATGCTGCGCTCCGGGGTGCCGACCGGACGCGTGCCAGCGGTGGCGCTGCGCACGGGGCCGGTGGCCCGCTCCGACCCGGGCTCGGGGAAGCGGTATGGTCGCGTGGCGAGCAGCGAGTACCGCGCGGCACTGGCGGCACGCGCCAGCTGCGGAGCGTCGAGTTCGGCGATGCGCTCGAGCAACCAGGGTGGGACGATGCCGCACACGTGCCGAGGGGCCGGTGTCGGCATGCTGGACGAAGGGTTCGGTGAGCCGTTCATGCGGTGATCCTGCCATAGCCCGCCGACACGGCGTGCGGCTCGCGCGGCGCGCTGTGGACAGGATGCCGAACGGGCCGGGAATAGCGCGGGCGTGAACGCCGTTGTCCTGAATATCCATGCAAACGCATGAAAGAACGAGTGGGAGCGCATGATGCAATTCGGAATCTTCACGGTGGGGGATGTCACCACCGACCCGACCACCGGGATCACGCCCACCGAGCACGAGCGCATCGAGGCGATGGTCGCGATCGCTGTGAAGGCGGAGGAGGTCGGTCTCGACGTCTTCGCGACCGGCGAGCACCACAACCCGCCCTTCGTCCCGTCGAGTCCCACGACCATGCTCGGTTACATCGCGGCGAAGACCACGGACCTCATCCTCTCGACGAGCACGACGCTCATCACCACGAACGACCCGGTGAAGATCGCCGAGGACTACGCCATGCTGCAGCACCTGGCCGGCGGCCGGGTCGACCTCATCATGGGCCGCGGCAACACGGGGCCCGTCTACCCCTGGTTCGGCAAGGACATCCGTGAGGGCATCAACCTCGCCATCGAGAACTACGCGTTGCTCCACCGCCTCTGGCGAGAGGACTACGTCGACTGGCAGGGCCAGTTCCGCACCCCGCTGCAGGGCTTCCAATCCACGCCGCGACCGCTCGACGGTGTGCCACCCTTCGTGTGGCACGGCTCCATCCGGAGCCCCGAGATCGCCGAGCAGGCGGCCTACTACGGCGACGGCTTCTTCGCGAACAACATCTTCTGGCCGAAGGAGCACTACATGCGCCTCATCCAGCTGTACCGTCAGCGGTTCGAGCACTACGGACACGGCACGGCCGCGCAGGCGATCGTCGGGCTCGGCGGTCAGGCGTTCATGGCGAAGAACTCGCAGGACGCCGTCGCCCAGTTCCGGCCCTACTTCGACAACGCCCCGGTGTACGGTCACGGGCCGACGCTCGAGGACTTCACCGAGCAGACGCCGCTCACCGTCGGCAGCCCGCAGCAGGTCATCGACCGGTACGCCGGGATGCGCGAGACCTTCGGTGACTATCAGCGTCAGCTGTTCCTCATGGATCACGCCGGGCTCCCGCTCGCGACGGTGCTCGACCAGCTCGAGATCCTCGGCGGCGAGGTCGTGCCGGTGCTGCGCAAGGAGTTCGCGAAGGACCGCCCGGCCGACGTGCCGGAGGCGCCGACGCACGCGTCGATGGTCGCGGCCGCTGAGGCGGAACTCGCGTCGCGCTCCGGTGCGGTCGAGACGAGTCGGGTCGCATCCGGTTCGGCGTTCGGCGCGGCGGCGGTCGGGGCGACCCGATGACCGCGAAGCGCACGCTCGCCGTCGTGTCGGCCGGTCTCAGTCAACCGTCGTCCACACGCCTCCTCGCCGACCGCCTCCGCGACGCCACCGTGGCGCGCCTCGAGCAGGACGGGTACCAGGTCGAGACGACGTCGATCGAGCTACGCGACCTCGCGCAGGACATCACGAACAACCTGCTGACCGGGTTCCCCAGTCCACGGTTGTCCGAGGCGATCGAAGCCATGACCGCCGCCGACGGCGTGATCGCGGTGACGCCGATCTTCTCCTCCAGCTACTCCGGTTTGTTCAAGTCGTTCTTCGACGTGGTGGAGCCGACCGTCTTGACCGGGGTGCCCGTCGTCCTCGGTGCGACGGGTGGGTCGGCCAGACATTCGCTCGCCCTCGAATACGCCGTGCGTCCCTTGTTCGCCTACCTGCGGGCGGTGACCGTGCCGACCGCCGTGTTCGCGGCCTCCGAGGACTGGGGGTCGGGCGACGCGCAGGTCGGCGCCCTGCCGGCGCGGATCGACCGCGCGGCCGGCGAGTTGAGCGCACTCGTGGCGGCCTCGGACCGTTCCGGGCGCCTGGACGACCCGTTCGCGCTCGATCGCCCGTTCTCCGAGCTGCTCGGCGGTCTCGGGGCCTGATCGGACGACTCCGTCCGATCGCCCCGACGCGGGCGGGGATCGGCGGGTGCGGTCCCGGCCTCCGTCGTTCCCAGGCTCGGCGCCCCGGTCTTTGGGATACTGGTGGCGTGCGTCGCCGTCCGGCGTCGCCGGAGGGAGTGGTGGCCAGGTGATCCCCGGAGCGCGTCGACTCGGTTCGCTGCTGAAGCGTGCCGCTCGTACCGCGGCGCTCGCCGTGGTGGCGGTGTCGATCGGCGCCGGATCCGTCGTCCTGCCGCTCGCCGCATCCGCTCCCGCGTCGGCCGTCGGCACTGGGACGATCGAGAGCCCGACCGACGGCGACACCGTCTACCGCGTCGACTACACCCTGGACGGCGAGCAGGTCAGCGGATTCGACGTCACCGGCACCGCCGACCCGGGTGCCGACGTCGTGCTGTCCTACTGGCGCTCGATCGACCTCTACGACTCGGCGAAGGCCTGCTTCAGCAGCTCCACGGCCGATGATGCGTCGTGCGACCTGCAATCCACCGGCGGGACGGGGGCGACCGAGTTCCGCTTCGACGGGCAGCCGATCGAGATCGGGAGCGACGGCGGATGGTCCACCAGGATCAACATGACCCAGTGGCTTCGCGGAGCGGACGCGGGGGAGTACGACATCACCCTCGCCCTCGTGTCGACGAACGCCGACGGCGGGGCCACGCTCGGCGACCCGGTCCGGCTCGTCTACGACTCCACGACGACCGCCGAGGCTGCCGAGGCAGCGGCTGAACCCGCGCCGAACGCCGGTGCCGGACCGCCGCTCTGGGTCTGGTTGCTCCTCGCCTTCCTGATCCTGGACCTCATCGCGCTCGCCCTCATCCTCGTGCTGCGTCGCCGACGCCGGGTCGCAGCCGGCGAAGCGGAGGAACGGGCGAACGCGAAGCGGCGCTCGACGCACCGCGAACCTCCCACGCTCTGAACCTGCTAGAATCACAAGGTTGCCGTCGAACGGCCGCGGATCAAGAGAGCCCACGCATCAGGCGACGGGCACCGCGCAACGAACAGAGAGGGGATCACCACTATGGCGCTTGAAGGAGACCGTAAGAAGGCGATCATCGAAGAGTACGCAACCCACCCAGGTGACACCGGATCCCCCGAGGTCCAGGTGGCGGTCATGACCCGCCGCATCAAGGACCTCACCGAGCACCTCAAGGAGCACAAGCACGACCACCACTCGCGTCGTGGCCTGCTGCTCCTGGTCGGACAGCGTCGCCGCCTCCTCGGCTACCTCCAGGCCGTCGACATCGAGCGCTACCGCTCGCTGATCGAGCGCCTCGGACTCCGCCGCTAGGCAGCACTCTGAACCCTCCGCCAGCTCACGAGACCCACGGTCCCTGAGCCTGTCGAAGGGCGCTGACACCGCGAGCTTCTTCGTGACGGGCCGTCATCCTTCGGGATGGCGGCCCGTTCGTGTTGTACCAGGAACCCGGCAGCCGGAGAACATCCCGTCTGCGACTCGACCTCAGCCTGCTCATCTGGCAAGGTCGAGAGTCGGCTTCGCGCGAGGCCACGAGGTACCGCACCACGGCAAGGAGCACCATGAGCATCTGGCGGACGAAGAGCATCGAGGACTCCCTCGCGGATTCCAGCGTCGAAGGGCGCAGTCTGAAGCGCACCCTCGGCACCTGGGACCTCATGATCATGGGTGTCGCGGTCGCGGTCGGCGCAGGCATCTTCTCCGTCGGAGCCAAGGCCGCGGGCAACTACGCTGGCCCGTCCGTGTCGCTCGCGTTCATCCTCGCGGCCGTCACCTGTGCTCTCGCCATCATGTGCTACGCGGAGTTCGCCTCCACGGTGCCTGTCGCCGGCTCCGCCTACACCTTCACCTACGCCACCCTCGGTGAGCTCCTCGCCTGGATCATCGGGTGGGACCTCATCCTGGAGATGCTCACCGCGGCCGCCGTCATCGCCAAGTACTGGGGCATCTACCTCAGCAACGTCTTCCTGCTCTGGGGCTGGGACGTGCCGAGCGAGCTCGACGTCTTCGGGCTCAAGGTCAGCTGGGGCGCGTTCGTCATCGTCGCGATCTTCACCACCCTGCTCGTCCTCGGGACGAAGCTGTCCTCGCGTGTCGCGAGCGTCTTCACGATCATCAAGGTGGCGATCGTCATCTTCGTCATCGTCGTCGGTGCCTTCTTCGTCAAGGCGGCGAACTACACGCCGTTCATCCCCGACGAGGTCCCGACGAAGGGTGGGGCGTCCGACGCCTGGTCGCAGTCGCTGTTCTCCTTCATGACGGGGGCCGCGCCCGCGCAGTACGGCGTCTTCGGTCTGCTCGCCGGTGCCTCACTCGTCTTCTTCGCCTTCATCGGGTTCGACGTCGTCGCCACGAGCGCGGAAGAGGTCAAGAACCCGCAGCGCAACCTGCCGCGCGGCATCTTCGGCGGCCTCGCCATCGTGACCGTCCTCTACGTCGGTGTGAGCCTCGTCCTCACCGGCATGGTGCCGTACACGACCCTCGCCGAGGCTGAGGACCCCTCGCTCGCGACGGCGTTCATCGCGGTGGGCGCGGACTGGGCGGCGCAGGTGATCTCGATCGGCATCCTCGCCGGCCTGACGACCGTCATCATGGTGCTCCTGCTCGGCCTCGCCCGCGTGGTCTTCGCCATGAGCCGCGACGGCCTGCTCCCGCGCTCACTCAGTGTCACCTCCGAGAAGCGGAAGACACCCGTGCGGGTGCAGCTCATCGTCGGCGCGCTCGTCGCGCTGATCGCCGGCCTGACCGACGTGGGCATCCTCGAGGAGATGATCAACATCGGCACGCTCTCCGCGTTCGTGCTCGTCAGCATCGCCGTGATCGTGCTGCGGAAGAAATATCCGAAGCTGCCGCGTGCGTTCCGCGTCCCGTGGTCGCCGTTCCTCCCGATCCTCTCAGCGGTGCTCTGCGTCTGGCTCATGCTCAACCTGACGACGCTCACCTGGGTGCGGTTCCTCGTCTGGCTGGCGCTCGGCTTCATCATCTACTTCGCCTACAGCCGCCGGCACTCCATCGTCGGCAAGAAGGCGCGGGGCGAGCTCGTCGAGTGAGGCCCGTGTCCGTCGCCGTCGTGCGGACAGGGCTGCGCTGATCCGGTCGACGGTCACGCCCAGGCCGACGGCGACGACGATCGAGACGGCGGTCGCGAGTACCGGCTGATCCGGGAGGAGCCGGCCGACGACGGCTCCGACGCCTACGTTCCACAGCGCCCAGGCGAGCCCTGCGAGGACGGTGATCGGAAGGTACCGACGGGGGCGGAGACCGCTCGCCCCGGCGACGAGGTTGACCGCGATGCGCGCGAACGGGATGTAGCGCGCGGTGAGGATGGCTGCCGCGGCGCGGCGCTCGAGTGCGACGCCCGCGCGTCCGATCGCGCGCGCGACCCGCGGGCGCCGCATCCAGGCGAACCGTGTGGTCCCGATCCGTCGTCCGAGGAGGTAGCAGGACACGTCGCCGGTCACGGCGCCCGCCCAGGCCACGCCGATGAGGAGGGCGAGGTCCGGCGAGCCGCTCGACGCCGAGATCGCTCCGAGCGCCGTCACCGCGGTTTCGCTCGGTAGGACGACCAGGAAGGCGTCGGCGACCGTCAGCAGGTACAGCGCCGGGAACACCCAGCCCGACGCGGCGATCTCGAGCAACCACGCCGTGATCGCCGTCTGCAGCTCATCGACCCATGCCATGCCCGTGATTCTCGCTCGGCCGGGTGAACGGCGCGTGACGTCCGCTGCGGCCAGGGTGGTCCTCGCCCGGGAAGCGTGTGAGCATGGAGGTCGGCGGAAGCCGGCTGAGGAGGCATCATGGCGAGGTTCGTGCGGTTCGACCGGTTCGGTGGTCCCGAGGTGTTCCACCTCGTCGAGGGCGACATCCCGGTGCCCGGCCACGACGAGGTCCGCGTCCGTGTCCTCGTCGCAGGGCTCAACCCCGTCGACCACAAGCTCGCGGCATCACCCGAAGCGCTCGCCTCCTTCGGACGGGACGTCCCGAGCGGGAACGGCAACGACTTCGCCGGGGTGGTGGACGGCGTGGGGAGCGGTGTCCAAGGATTCGCGACGGGCGACCACGTGTACGGCGGACACCGGTTCCACGCGCAGGCGGACTTCCTCATCGCTCCGGCCGGCATCCTCCATCATGTGCCGGACGGGCTCACCATCGAGCAGGCCGGCGCCCTCGACATCGCGGGACGCGCGGCGATCGCATCGGTCGCCGCCGTCGGCGTCCAGCAGCCGGACACGGTGCTCGTGAGTGCTGCTGCCGGCGGGGTCGGCGTGCTCGCCGCGCAGCTCGCCAGGCGGACGGGCGCGGTCGTGCTCGGCACCGCCGGCGCGGCCAATCAGGAGTTCCTCCGCGGTCTCGGCATCATCCCCGTCCAGTACGGCGACGGGCTGCGCGAGCGTGTCCTCGAGGCGGCCCCTGGCGGGATCACCGCCGTCATCGACACCCACGGCCGGCCCACCCTCGAGCTGGCGCGCGACCTCGGCGTCGCGCCGGAGCGGGTCAACACGATCGCGGACCGGCCCTTCGCCGCCGAGCACGGGTTCCGCGGCGTCGGTGGACAGGACGCGACGCTCGACGAGCTGGCAGCGCTCGGCGAGTCGATCGCGCGGGGTGAGATCGTCCTCCCCATCGACAGCGTGTGGCCCATCGAGCGGGTCGTCGACGCCTATCGCCACCTCATCGACGGTCACGTCCGCGGGAAGGTCGTCCTCGTCACCTCGTGACGTCGCGGCGCGATCCGGTCGGGTCGCTCCGAGGGGGCTCCGGGTCGAAGGCCCGCTTGCGACTGAAGATGAACGCCGCGCGGGGTTCGATGAGCGGTCTCGTGATGCGGCGCACGGGTCCGCTGGAGAGTACGATGACGATCAGGACGGACAGCACCAGCAGGCCGATGAGGACGAGCTCCGGGTTGCCCGTGTCGGTGAGGACGCCGGACTCACGCAGGGGGTAGAGCACGAAGGAGTGCAGCAGGTAGACGTACATCGTCGACTGTCCGTACCGGGTGATCCACGACTGGCCGCGGGGGACGAGCACGAAGAACGCCGCGGTGAGGACGACGGCCAGCAGGATCGCCGCGAGTCGCACCAGGCCGCCAGTCCCATCCTCGTTGCCGAGCGCGGTGTACCCCCGGTCGTAGAAGAACCAGTAGCGCAGGTCGATGCGCCGCCACAGGTCGATCCCGACGACGAGGACGACCGCCCACGCGATGAGGACGACGGCGGCGGCGATCCGGATCCACCAGGCCCTGGTGCGGACGAGACGCCAGCGGTCCACAAGACGCCACCGGTTGATCTGCCACCCGAGCACGAAGAACGGGAGGATCCCGAGTGCGCGCGAGAGCGAGAACGTGCTGTCGACGTTGTCGAGGTAGCCGACGCCGATCGAGATCACCACGCTCCAGAGCAGTGGCCAACGCAGGAGCGCGAGATAGGGCAGGACGAGGCGGAAGATGCCGAGCGCGAGGAGGAACCAGAGGGTCCACGACGGTTGGGTCGGGTTGAACGCGCGTTTGCCCTCGACGAGGAACTGCACGAGGGACCAGATCCCCTCCATGATCAGGTAGGGCAGGAGGATGTCCGTGATCACCCGACGCATCTGTCGTCGTCCGGGAGGGGCCGACTTCGAGAAGTACCCGCTGATGATCGCGAACGCCGGCATGTGGAAGGCGTAGAGGAACAGGTACACGACGAGCGCGGGGTCGGACTCGGAGGTCAGGCGCTGGATCGCATGGCCCATGACCACGAGCGTGATGCACGCGAAACGGGCGTTGTCCCAGAACGGGACGCGCTGCTTCGGGCGAGCGGCTGCCGGCGCGGGATGCGTCAACGTCACCTCCTGGGGTTCGCACCAGCGTAGCCCGGGGCGGCCCGCGCGACGACGGGGCCCGGGCGCCGGGCTCAGGATGGCGTAGCGTTGGATGGTTGCACGAGAGCGGAGGACCGGATGGCTGAACGCGGTCTGAAGACCTCACTGATCAGCTTCGCGCCATCGCCCAAGCGCTGGCCAGCCGCGCTGACCGCGGCCATCGCGATGGCCGTGCCGGTCGCGGTCGCGACGTTCTTCGGACTCACCCCGCTCGGCCTGCTCACCGGCCTCGGGGCGTTCACCGCGCTCTACTGCGCGCCGCTCAGCCGCCGGGACCGTCTCCGGGTGCTGCCGCTCATCGGAGCAGGACTCATCACGGCCGCGGCGCTGGGTGTCGCGATGTCGGGTTCTCGGCCGCTGACCGCGATCGGTCTCATCGTCGTCGGGTCGGTGGTGATCTGGCTGGTGCAGGGCATCGTCCTCGGCCCTCCGGGCGCGCTGTTCTTCATCCTCCTGTTCGGCATCGCCGGCCACCTGACCGCGCCCGTCCCGATCGGCGGCGCCGGGCTCGACGGCGGGCTGGTCATCCTCCTGGTGGCGGCCGGTTCCGCCTTCGCCTCGCTGGTGGTCGTCGCGCCGTTGCTCGTGCCGGCGGTCCGCCGCGGCGCGGGGAAGCCGACGCCGATGCGCGTGCTGTTCCCCGAGTACCGGCTGAGCGCGACCGACCGCCGGATCGCGACACGCCTGACGGTCGCGCTCGCGATCAGTGCGGTCCTCGGCGCGGTCCTCGGCCTCGGTCACGGGTACTGGATCGCCGGGTCCGCCGTCGCGATCCTCAGCGTCGGGCACTCGCGCACCCTGAGCGCGACACGCGGCGTGCACCGCGTGCTCGGGACGGTCGTCGGCGCCGGGATCTTCCTCGCCGTGGCCTCGCTCCAGCCGCACGGCTACATCCTCGCGCTCGTGCTTGCCGCCCTGCAGTTCACGATCGAGCTCGTCGTCATCCGGCACTACGCGTTGGCGCTCGTCTTCATCACGCCGCTCGTGCTCATCATCAGCACGTCCTCGTCGACGCAGCCGGTGCTCGCGATCGTGGGGGAGCGCGTGCTCGACACCTTCCTCGGCGCGGCCATCGCGATGCTCCTCCTGCTCGTGTCCTGGGGACGCGACCGCCGACACGCGGCGTCTCCGAATGCCCCTGGCGCCCCGCCCATCACCTGAGGATCCGTGTCGTTTCGGGGATCGCCGAACCCCCCTCTGCTAGGCTGACCGACGGCGGACCGTGATGGTCCGCTCCGCGCACAGCCAGCCGACAGGAAGCTGGTCCTCGGTGGTGTATCCCTCGCGATCCGCGGGTGGTGTTCTACTGGTGGCCAGCCAAGTCCCGGAAGACCGGGCGGCTTGAGCAAGTACTGCGGCTGTGTTGCGCGCTGCATCATGCACGACCGCGCTCGACGGCGCGTCCATTCGGGACGCGCGGCCCGTCACTCGACGGGAGCGCACACGTACGAAGGAGAGACCTGTGGAAGGTCCAGAAATCAAGTTCGCCGAGGCCGTTCTCGACAACGGCAAGTTCGGCAAGCGCACGGTCCGGTTCGAAGCCGGCCGCCTCGCGCAGCAGGCACAGGGCGCGATCGCCGCGTACCTCGACGAGGAGACCATGCTCCTCTCGGCCACCTCGGCCGGAAAGCACCCCAAGGACAACTTCGACTTCTTCCCCCTCACGGTGGACGTCGAGGAGCGTTCCTACGCCGCCGGCAAGATCCCCGGTTCGTTCTTCCGTCGTGAGGGCCGCCCCTCGACCGAGGCGATCCTCGTCTGCCGCCTCATCGACCGGCCGCTGCGCCCGTCGTTCGTCACCGGCCTCCGCAACGAGGTCCAGATCGTCATCACCGTCCTCTCGATCGCTCCGGGTGAGTTCTACGACGCCCTCGCGATCAACGCGGCGTCGATGTCCACCCAGATCTCGGGTCTGCCGTTCTCCGGTCCGATCGGCGCCGTCCGTCTCGCGCTGATCCCCGGCCAGGCCGGCGAGGCCGACCAGTGGGTCGCCTTCCCGAAGGTCGACCAGCTCGAGGAGGCCGTCTTCGACATCATCGTCGCCGGTCGCATCGTGACCGACGCCAACGGCAACGAAGACGTCGCGATCATGATGGTCGAGGCGGAAGCCACCGAGAACAGCTGGAACCTCATCAAGGGCGGCGCCACGAAGCCCGACGAGGCGGTCGTCGCGGCCGGTCTCGAGGCCTCCAAGCCGTTCCTCAAGCAGCTCGTCAAGGCGCAGAGCGAACTCGCCGCTCAGGCGGCCAAGGAGATCGCGGCCTACCCCGTGTTCCTCCCGTACACGCAGGAGAGCTACGACGCCGTCGCCGGTCTCGCACACGACGAACTGGTGAACGTCTACCAGATCGCCGACAAGATCGAGCGCCAGAACGCCGACGACGCCCTCAAGGACCGCGTCAAGGCGGAGATCACCGAGCGCGTCGAGGCCGGTTCGCTCGACGCCGAGGTGCTCACCCAGTTCTCGGCGGCGTACAAGTCCGTCTCGAAGGTGGTCATGCGCGGCCGTGTCCTCCGCGAGGGCATCCGCATCGACGGCCGTGGCCTGACCGACATCCGTCCGCTCGACGCCGAGGTGCAGGTCATCCCGCGCGTCCACGGTTCCGCGATCTTCCAGCGCGGCGAGACCCAGATCCTGGGTGTCACCACGCTGAACATGCTCAAGATGGAGCAGCAGATCGACTCGCTGTCGCCCGTCACGAAGAAGCGCTACCTGCACCACTACAACTTCCCGCCCTACTCGACCGGTGAGACCGGCCGGGTCGGTTCGCCGAAGCGTCGCGAGATCGGGCACGGCTTCCTCGCCGAGCGCGCACTCGTGCCGGTGCTGCCGAGCCGCGAGGAGTTCCCCTACGCGATCCGTCAGGTCTCCGAGGCCCTCGGGTCCAACGGTTCGACCTCGATGGGTTCCGTCTGCGCCTCGACCCTGTCGCTGCTGAACGCCGGAGTGCCGCTCCGCGCACCCGTCGCCGGTATCGCCATGGGCCTCATCTCCGACGTCGTCGACGGTGAGACCCGCTACGCGGCGCTCACCGACATCCTCGGCGCCGAAGACGCCCTGGGCGACATGGACTTCAAGGTCGCCGGTACCTCCGAGTTCGTCACGGCCATCCAGCTCGACACGAAGCTCGACGGCATCCCGACCTCGGTCCTGACCGGTGCGCTCCAGCAGGCCAAGGACGCCCGCACGACGATCCTCTCCGTCCTGAACGCGGCGATCGACGCTCCCGACGAGATGGCGCCGACCGCGCCTCGCGTCATCAGCGTCCAGATCCCCGTCGACAAGATCGGCGAGCTGATCGGCCCGAAGGGCAAGACGATCAACTCGATCCAGGACGAGACCGGCGCGGACATCTCCATCGAGGAGGACGGCACCGTCTACATCGGCGCCGTCGACGGTCCGTCGGCCGAGGCCGCTCGTGCCCAGGTCAACGCGATCGCGAACCCCACCAACCCGGAGGTCGGCGAGCAGTTCCTCGGAACCGTCGTCAAGATCGCCGCGTTCGGCGCGTTCGTCTCGCTGCTCCCGGGCAAGGACGGCCTGCTGCACATCTCCGAGGTCCGCAAGCTCGCCGGTGGCAAGCGTGTGGAGAACGTCGAAGACGTGCTCGGCGTCGGCCAGAAGATCCTCGTCGAGATCACGAAGATCGACGACCGCGGCAAGCTCTCGCTTGCTCCGGTCGTGGCCGATGAGGCCGACACGCACGGCAGCGACGCTGCCAGCGAGGGTCCTGAGGCCCCGGCCGAAGGCTAGGTCCCTCCAGCTGCACCCGAACGCCCGTCCCGCTTCCGCGGGGCGGGCGTTCGCCGTTGCGCGGAGTGTCGACGGTTGAGCGCCAGGGTGATCCGGCGTAGCCTCGGACCACCTCGCGATGACGCGAGGGCACGGCATCGCTCACGAGGCACCGCCGTGAGGTCACCGAACTCAAGGCGGCGTGCATCGTGTCGATGGAGACTCACACCCAATTCCCGCAGGATTCCGACGAGCGGGGCGGTGATGCACGCGAACCGGTCCCGGTCGACCACGGGTGCGTCCAGCTCCTCGATCCGGACGGCGTCCGTCAGGAGGACGCCCTCTACGACCTCTTCGTCGCCGACCTCGGTCACACCGAGCTGCTCGCGCTCTACGAAGACATGGTCGTCACGCGTCGCATCGACACGGAGGCGACCGCCCTCCAACGGCAGGGCGAGATCGGTCTGTGGCCACCGTCGCTCGGGCAGGAGGCCGCCCAGGTGGGGTCGGCGCGGGTCCTGCGGCGCGGGGACTTCGTCTTCACGAGCTACCGCGAACAGGCCGTCGCCTATTGCCGTGGCGTCGAACTCGACCAGCTGATGGCGATGTGGCGGGGGACCGCGCTGTCGGGCTGGGACCCGTTCGCGGTCGGCATGGCGACGCCGGCGGTCATCATCGGGGCCCAGACGCTCCATGCGACCGGCTACGCGATGGGCTGTCAGCGCGACGGTTCCGACGCGGTCGCTGTGGCCTACTTCGGCGACGGGGCGACGAGCCAGGGCGACGTGAATGAGGCGCTGGTACTGGCCGCGAGCTTCCAGGCACCCGTGGTCTTCTTCTGCCAGAACAACCAGTACGCGATCTCCGAGCCCGTCGGGCTGCAGGCCCAGCGCCCCATCGCGGACCGGGCACCGGGCTTCGGGGTGCCGAGCATGCGGGTCGACGGCAACGACGTGCTCGCCGTGACGGCGGCGATGCGGATCGCCGTCGATCGCGCACGGACCGGTGGTGGGCCGACCTTCATCGAGGCCGTCACCTACCGTATGGGGCCGCACACCACCTCGGACGATCCGACGCGATACCGGGACGAGAGCGAGGTCGCGTCGTGGCGTGCGAAGGACCCGATCACCCGTCTCGAGCGTCTGCTGGAGTCCGAGGGGGTCCTCGACGAGACGGCCCGAGCCCACGTCGCGTCCGTCGCCGACGCCGCGGCCGCCCGGGTCCGCGCGGGGTGCCTCGCCTTACCTGCTCCTGACCCGCTCTCGCTCTTCGACGAGGTCTACGCCACCGCCCACCCCGGGCTCGAACGGCAACGCGAGGAGTACCGCTCGTACCTCGCGATGTTCGAGGGTGGTGCCCGATGACCACGCTCACGCTCAGCAAGGCGATCAACACCGGGCTGCACCACGCCCTCGCCGAGGACGACCGGGTCCTGTTGCTCGGTGAGGACATCGGCCGACTCGGTGGGGTGTTCCGGGTGACCGACGGCCTCCAGGCGGAGTTCGGTGCCGATCGCGTCGTCGACATGCCGCTGGCGGAGTCCGCGATCATCGGAGCGGCGATCGGTCTGGCGTTCCGAGGCTTCCGCCCGGTGTGCGAGATCCAGTTCGACGGGTTCATCTATCCGGGCTTCGACCAGATCGTCGCGCAGTTGGCGAAGCTGCACTACCGGACGAAGGGTGCTGTGCGAATGCCGGTCACCATCCGGGTGCCGTACGGCGGAGGCATCGGCGCCGTCGAGCACCACTCCGAGTCCCCGGAGGCGTACTTCGCGCACACGGCTGGGCTCCGCGTGGTGACGTGCTCGGACCCCCAGGACGCGCACACCATGATCCGTCAGGCGATCGCGTGCGACGACCCGGTGCTGTTCTTCGAACCGAAGCGGCGGTACTGGACGAAGGGCGAGGTCCTCGACGACCTCCCCGCCGATCCGCTCGCGTTCACCCGTGCGCGGACCGTTCGCGCCGGCACGGACGCGACGCTGGTCGCCTACGGTCCGCTCGTCCAGACGGCGCTCGAGGCTGCGGAGGCCGCGGCCGACGAGGGTGTCGACCTGGAGGTGATCGACCTCCGATCCCTCGCGCCCCTGGACGTCGACGCGGTCGCCGCCTCGGTCGAGAAGACAGGGCGACTCGTCATCACGCACGAGGCGCAACGCTCGGGAGGGGTCGGAGCCGAACTGGCGGCCTCGATCACCGAACGCTGCTTCGACCTCCTCGAAGAGGCCCCGGTGCGAGTGACGGGGTTCGACACGCCCTATCCCGCTTCGGCGCTCGAGGATCACTTCCTCCCGGACCTCGACCGGATCCTGGACGGGGTGGATCGCGCACTGGGGCGTCGGTCCTCCGCCTCGGCCGTCGGTGGGGCCGACGCCCGTTCGACGACCGGTGGGGAGGGACGGCGATGAAGCGGTTCTCCCTACCCGATCTCGGTGAAGGTCTGACCGAGAGCGAACTCGTGTCCTGGCGCGTCGCCGTCGGCGACCACGTCGAGCTCAACCAGGTGATCGCCGAGGTCGAGACCGCGAAGGCGCTCGTCGAACTGCCCGCGCCGACCGCCGGCGTGGTCACGAGGCTCCACGTCGAACCGGGGACGACGGTCCTCGTCGGCGAGGCGCTCGTCGACTTCACGCCCGATGGCGATACCACTCCGTCCCCGTCGGTCCCCGAGGCCGACACGGCGGAGGTCGACCGCCCGAGTGGAGCGGCGGACCGCGAGCCGGTCCTCGTCGGCTATGGCCCTCGCACGGCGAGCGGTGAACGGCCACGGCGCCGTGCCCGGTCCGCCGGCGATGACACACCTGCCCCGGCGCACACCGCCCCGGTGCCGGCGCGTTCCCGGCCCCGCGCGACACCGCCGGTCCGGCGACTCGCCCGTGATCTGGGCGTCGACCTCGGAACGCTCGTCGGCACCGGCGTCGGTGGTCGGATCGCGCGTGAGGAGGTCGAGCGCGCTGCGACCGGCTTGAGTGGGCAGCTGCCGGAGCGTGCTCGCGGAGCGGCAGCGGCACCGGACGGGACCCCAGAGGCGACGGCCACGGCGGCCGACGGGTCGGTGCGTCGGCCGATCACGGGTGTCAGGCGTCGGACCGCCGAGGCGATGGTGAGCAGCGCGTTCACGGCTCCCCACGTGACGGAGTTCCTGACGGTCGACGTGACGCCGACGATGTCGCTGCTGGACGCGCTCGCCCGCTCGCCTCGGACCGGGGACCACCGGGTCAACATCCTGACCGTCCTCGCCAAAGCGGTGTGCATCGCCGTGAGACGCACCCCCGCGGTCAACGCGAGCTGGGACGAGGCTGCCGGGGAGATCGTCGAGTACGGACACGTCGGACTCGGGATCGCCGCAGCGACGCCGCGGGGACTCCTCGTCCCGAACATCGCTCGGGCGGAGGAGCTCAGCCTGTTCGAACTCGCGGACGCCGTGGCGGACCTCGTCCGCACGGCCCGCGAGGGACGCACCGCTCCGGCGGAACTGCGAGGGGGGACGATCACGATCTCCAACGTCGGCGTCTTCGGCGTCGATGCGGGGACGCCCATCCTCAACCCCGGTGAGGCGGTGATCATCGCGTTCGGTGCCGTCCGTCGCCAGCCGTGGGAGTTCGAGGGGCAGGTCGCGCTGCGACACGTCGTGACACTGTCGCTGTCGTTCGACCATCGGCTCATCGACGGAGAGCAGGGGTCCCGGTTCCTCGTCGACCTCGGAACGATGCTCTCCGATCCGGCGATGGTCCTGACGATGGTGTGATCGTCGAGTCCAGGCCCTCGCGCTCGCCCGCCCCGGCGGCCGTTCGGGCCTGGACGCGACGACCGCGACGTGGCATCGTGCATCGTGTACGCATCGGGAATCAGCAAAGGAGCGGCTCATGGTCACCTACACGGATGTCTTCAGCGGGTTCTCGGTCGACGACATCGACGCGGCGAGGGCGTTCTACCGGGACGTCCTCGGTCTCACGGTCACCGACAACGCCATGGGATTCCTGGACGTAGCGCTGCCCGCCGGCGGGTCGGTGCTCGTCTACGGCAAGCCGGACCACACACCAGCCTCGTTCACCGTGCTGAACCTCGTGGTCGACGACATCGACACGGCGGTCGACGAGCTGCAGGCCCGGGGTGTGGTGACGAAGCTGTACCCCGACGACGTCCTGCCGACGGACGCGAAGGGGATCATGCGCGGGAACGGCCCGGACATCGCCTGGTTCACCGATCCAGCGGGGAACGTCCTGTCCGTGCTCGTCGACTGACGCTGCTCCGCGTCCTCACGCGGCGAGCAGGGCGGCCAGTGCCATCCGCTCGAGCGTCGAGCGCACCGCCTCGCGGTCGGGTGTCCCGGCCTCGTTCCTGCCGAGGGAGGTGCTGTGGGACGTGGAGTTGATCAGTCCGAAGCCCGCGAGCGCCCGGACCCGCAGTTCCGCCGCTGGGATCGTGGGATGCAGCGTCGTGAGGACATCCACCCACCGCTCGACGTAGCGCCGCTGGAGGGTGCGGACCGCGCGGCGGTCGTCCGGTGCCAGGCTGTCGAGGTCGTGGTCCTGGATGCGGATCACGTCGGGGTTGTCGAGGGCGAAAGCCACGTGGAAGGTGACCAACGAACGCAGTGCTCGATCGCTGTCCGGAGCCTGCTCGACCTCGCGGGTCCCGCCATCCAGCAGGTCCTGACTGACGCCGACGAGGAGTGCTGCGAGGACGGCCTGCTTGCTCGGGAAGTGGCGGTAGACGGCGGGTCCGCTCATGCCGACGGCCGTTCCGAGGTCCTCCATCGACACCCCGGCGAAGCCGCGCTCGGCGAAGAGCCCGGCTGCCGACCGCAGGAGGGCGGAGCGACGTGCCGCCTTCGCCTCCGAGCGCCCGAGATGCGGCGGGTTCGGGGACGGTGTGTCACGACCGGTCATCGGATCTCCTCGGGGTGGACTTTTTCAGTTAATGAACTGTAACCTCTCTTTCAGTGAGTGATGAGTAACTGAATGCACTCACGGTCGACGACGACAGGAGCCCGAGTGCCCATCCTCACGAGCGGTGCCGATCCCACCTCAGCCCGATTCCGCGAGCAGGAGGCGGCGCAACGGGAGCTCGTGACAGCGCTCGAACAGACGATGGCGACCGCGGCCCTGGGCGGACCGGAGGCGTCGCGGGCCCGGCACGTCGCGCGGGGGAAGCTGCTGCCGCGCGATCGGGTCGACCGCCTGCTCGACGAGGGGAGCCCCTTCCTGGAGATCGCGCCTTTGGCCGCGCACGGCATGTACGACGCCGCGACTCCCGGCGCCGGGGTCATCGCCGGGATCGGCCTCGTCCACGGACGACACGTGCTCGTCGTGTCGAACGATGCGACCGCGAAGGGCGGCTCGTACTTCCCGATGACGGTGAAGAAGCACCTCCGGGCCCAGGAGATCGCTGCCGCGAACCGGCTGCCCTGCCTGTACCTCGTCGACTCCGGGGGAGCGAACCTCCCGACGCAGGACGAGGTCTTCCCCGATCGGGACCACTTCGGCCGGATCTTCTTCAACCAGGCCCGGATGTCGGCGGCCGGCATCCCGCAACTCGCCGCCGTACTCGGGTCCTGCACCGCCGGAGGTGCGTACGTCCCCGCCATGAGCGACGAGAACGTGATCGTGCGCGGCCAGGGCACGATCTTCCTGGGCGGTCCACCCCTCGTGAAGGCCGCAATCGGCGAGCTCGTGACGCCGGAGCAGCTCGGCGGCGGCGACCTCCACGCCCGGGTGTCGGGGGTCACCGACCACCTCGCCGACGACGACGCGCACGCGCTCGACATCCTCCGGGACGCGGTGGCGACGCTGCCGGCGCCCCACCAGCGCGCGTGGGAGGTGCGTCCGAGCGTGCCGCCGGTCGTCCCGGAGGCGGAACTGTACGGCGTCGTCCCGGCGGAGCTGCAGACGGCCTACGACGTCCGTGAGGTGATCGCGCGGCTCGTCGACGGCAGTGACTTCTCGGAGTTCAAGCGCGAGTACGGCGACACCCTCGTGACCGGGTTCGCGAGGCTGCACGGGCACCCCGTCGGCATCATCGCGAACAACGGCGTGCTCTTCAGCGAGTCGGCCCTCAAGGGCGCTCACTTCATCGAGCTCGCCGACCAGCGCGGCATCCCCTTGCTGTTCCTCCAGAACATCTCGGGCTTCATGGTCGGCAGTGACGCCGAGGCCGGAGGCATCGCCAAGCACGGCGCGAAGATGGTCACCGCGGTCGCGACCACCCGGGTGCCGAAGCTGACGGTCGTGATCGGCGGTTCGTTCGGCGCCGGCAACTACTCCATGTGCGGCCGGGCCTACGATCCCCGGTTCCTCTGGATGTGGCCGGGCGCGCGCATCTCCGTCATGGGGGGACAGCAGGCTGCGAGTGTCCTCGCGACCGTCAAGCGCGACCAACTCGAGGCTCGCGGTGAGGCGTGGACCGCCCAGGCGGAGGAGGACTTCCGGGCGCCGATCCTCGCCGACTTCGAGGAGCAGGGCAACCCGTACTACTCGACCGCACGGCTCTGGGACGACGGCATCATCGATCCCGCCCAGACCCGCACGGTCCTCGGACTCGCGCTCGAGGTGTGCTCCCGCGCGCCCCTGCCAGAACCCGGCTTCGGCCTCTTCAGGATGTGACGGCATGACGATCCAGACACCGAACCGGCCGGGCCACGCATCCGCGCGTCCCTTCCGCTCCGTCCTCGTCGCGAACCGCGGCGAGATCGCCTGTCGGGTGATCCGCACGCTCACAGCGATGGACATCGAGAGCATCGCGGTCTTCAGCGACGCTGACCGCGACGCCCCACACGTCCGGCTCGCGGACCGCGCCGTCCGCCTGGGACCCCCGCCGGCCTCGGACAGCTACCTCGACGTCGACGCCGTCGTCCGGGCCGCCGTCGCGACCGGGGCCGAGGCGGTGCACCCGGGCTACGGCTTCCTGTCCGAACAACCCGCGCTCGCGAGGGCGCTCGCCGCTGCCGGGATCGTCTTCATCGGACCGGACGAGCGCGCCCTGGTCCTCATGGGCGACAAGATCCGGGCGAAGGATCATGTCGCGGCTCGAGGCGTCCCGATCATCGAGGGCGTCGCGGACGCCTCGCTCGACGACGACGCGCTCGTCCGTGCCGGCGTCGCCATCGGCTTCCCGCTCATCGTCAAACCGGCCGGCGGTGGCGGCGGCAAGGGGATGCAGGTGGTGGAGCGCGCCGAGGAACTCCCATCGGCCATCGCCTCCGCGCACCGGGTGGCCGAGGCGGCCTTCGGCGACGCCACGCTCCTCCTCGAGCGGTTCGTCACGAGACCCCGGCACATCGAGGTGCAGGTGCTCGCGGACGCCCACGGTGCGGTCGTGCACCTCGGGGAGCGCGAGTGCTCGCTTCAGCGTCGGCACCAGAAGGTGGTGGAGGAGTCCCCGTCGCCGCTCATCGACGACCGGCAGCGGGCGCGACTCGGCGAGGCGGCCTGCACGGTCGCCCGGAGCGTCGGCTACCGAGGGGTGGGGACCGTCGAGTTCCTCGTCGCCGACGACCGACCCGACGAGTTCGCCTTCCTCGAGATGAACACGCGGTTGCAGGTGGAGCATCCGGTCACCGAGCTCGTCACGGGGCTCGACCTCGTGGAGTGGCAGGTGCGCGTCGCCGCCGGTGAACCGCTGACGATGACGCAGGACGACGTCGTCCTGCGTGGTCACGCGGTGGAGGCGCGGCTGTACGCGGAGGACCCGTCGAGCGGCTTCCTGCCCCAGACCGGGGTGCTCGAGCGGGTGCGTCTGCCGCACGGGCCGGGCGTCCGCGTCGACGGCGGCATCGTCGCCGGGCAGTTCGTCGGCCCCTGGTACGACCCCATGCTCGCGAAGATCGTGTGCTGGGCCGAGGATCGCGGGACCGCGCTCCGGCGACTCGACGCCGCGCTCGCGGCGACGGTGGTCTTCGGTGTCCGCACGAACCTCGGCTTCCTCCGGCGGCTCCTCGCCGACGAGGACGTCGTCGCGGGACGACTGCACACCGGTCTCATCGCCGACCTGCTCGACGACAGCCCGTCCGCCGCGACGTCCGAGCGGGTCCTGACCGCCGTGGCGCTCGCCGAAACGGACGACCGGCGATCCGAGGCCGCAGCACGGACCGCCGGATTCGGGACGCCGTGGTCGGATCCCGGTGGGTGGCGCCTCGGCGCGGCAGCACCGACGCGACAGCACCTGCGTCTTGAGGACGGACGCATCGTCCGCATCGAGGTGCATGGGTCGAGCGACGACGCGAGCGTCTCCGTCGGTGACGCGGCACCGACCCGGGCCGCAGTCCTCAGCCGGTCGGACGGCACCCTGCGGTTCGAGCACGACGGCGTCAGCGCCCCGTTGGAGACCGTGCGCGTGGGGGACGAACGATGGATCGCGCTCGACGGTGCCATCAGTGTGATCGAGGTGGTCCCGCGTGAGGCGCTCCCCGCAGGCGGGGATCCGACCGCGGCCGGGGCGGTCGATCCGGAGGTGCGGACGCCGATGCCCGGCACCGTCACCGCCGTGCACGTCACGAGCGGCGACAGCGTCACGGCCGGTCAGCCGCTCGTCACCGTCGAAGCGATGAAGATGGAGCACCTCCTCACCGCCACGACCGACGGCACGGTCACCCTCCACGTCACCACGGGCGGCACGGTCGCCACCCGCCAGTCGGTCGCGACGATCGCCCCAGACCCCGTCACAGCACACCTGAACGCAGCCTCAACCGATGCAGCACCCACGAACGGAGCATCAGCATGAACACCGAGCTCAGCCCCGAGCACCAGCGGATCGTCGACACGGTCAAGGCGTTCGCCGACGAGGTCGTCGCGCCCGCCGCCTATCAGTACGACACCGAACGCCGTCTGCCGTACGACATCATCGCGCAGATGGGGGAGCTGGGACTCTTCGGGCTGCCGTTCCCGAAGGAACTCGGCGGCGGGGGGATGGACTACTTCGCGCTCTGCCTCGCCGTCGAGCAGCTCGGACGCGTCGACCAGAGCATCGGCGTCACCCTCGAGGCCGGCGTGGGCCTCGGAGCGATGCCGATCTACCTGTACGGCACCGACGCCCAGCGCGAGGAATGGATCCCGCAGCTCGCGAGCGGGCAGGCGCTCGCCGCGTTCGGCCTCACCGAGGCGCGTGCCGGCAGTGATGCAGGCGCGACGGAGACCACTGCCGAGCTCGTCGACGGTGAGTGGGTGATCAACGGCACGAAGCAGTTCATCACTAACTCCGGAAGCGAGATCACCCGTCTCGTGACGGTCACGGCCGTCACGGGGGAGCGGGTTCGATCCGACGGCCGGGTGACGAAGGAGCTGTCGTCGATCCTCGTGCCGGTCCCGACGCCGGGCTTCACCGCGCTACCGCCCTACGACAAGGTCGGGTGGCACACCTCCGACACCCACCCGCTGCGGTTCGAGGACGTCCGCGTACCGGAGGGCAATCTGCTCGGCGAACGCGGGCGCGGGTACGCCAACTTCCTCACAGCGCTCGACGGTGGACGGATCGCCGTGGCCGCGCTCGCCGTCGGAGCGGCCCAGGGCTGCCTCGAGGAGGCGATCCGCTACGCCAAGGAGCGGGTCGTGTTCGGTCGGGCGATCGGTGACAACCAGTGGATCGCCTTCCGGATCGCGAAGATGCAGGCGCGGGTCCACACCGCCAGGCAGGCGTACTACGACGCCGCGTCGCGCATGCTCCGGGGAGCGCCCTACAAGATGGAGGCCTCCATCGCGAAGATGGTCGCCGGGGAAGCCGCGATGGACAACGCCCGTGACGCGACCCAGATCTTCGGCGGCTACGGGTTCCTCAACGAGAACCCGGTGGCGCGGCACTACCGGGACTCGAAGATCCTCGAGATCGGTGAGGGCACCACCGAGGTGCAGCTCATGATCATCGCCCGCGAACTCGGCTTCGCGTCGTGAGGTCATGATGACCGACTCGTCCGAGACGTCGTCCGGCCCCGTGATCGAGCAGCGAGGCCTGTACTTCGAGGAGTTCGTGGTGGGTGCGACCTACCGCCATCGCCCCGGGCGCACCCTCACGGAAGCCGACAACGTCCTGTTCTCGACCCTCACGATGAATGGGCAATCACTGCACGTGGATGCCGAGTGGTCTGCGACCGGGCCCTTCGGGGAACGGCTCGTGAACTCGATGCTGACGCTCTCCACGCTCGTGGGGCTGTCGGTCGCGCAGCTCACCGAGCAGACGATCGTCGCCAACCTGGGCTTCACCGACATCGCCTTCCCGAACCCGATGCACCACGGCGACACGCTGTACGCCGAGACGCTCGTGACGGCCAAACGACTGTCGTCGTCGAGGCCGGGCGAGGGTGTCGTCACCCTGCTCCACACGGGTCGGAACCAGGACGGCGTCGTCGTCGCGACCGCGACCAGGAGCACGCTCGTCCAGTGCTCGGGTGCATCGTGACCGGCGCCGCGGCGTTCGACCTGGGGCCGGCGATCCTCTTCGTCCCAGCAGACCGTCCGGATCGCTTCGCGAAAGCGGCCGAGCGTGCGGATGCCGTCATCCTCGATCTCGAGGACGCCGTGGCCCCGGCCGACAAGCCGGCCGCCCGCCGGGCGATCGTCGACCATCCGCTCGATCCCTCGCGCACGGTCGTCCGGGTCGACCCGGCTGGGACCGTCGATTTCGACGAGGACGTCGCGGCGCTCGCGGACACCGCCTATCGCACGGTCATGCTGGCGAAGACGGAGACGACCGCGGCGCTCGACCGGCTCGTGGACGCGATCCCGGACGCCCGGATCATCGCGCTGTGCGAGACCGCTGCCGGTGTCGTGCAGGCACCCGCGTTGGCCGCCCATCCTGCGGTCGTCGCGCTCATGTGGGGATCTGAAGACCTCATCGCCTCCCTGGGCGGCACGAGCAGTCGGCGGGCCGACGGGCGATACCGGGACGTCGTCAGACACGCGCGGTCGTCGGTGCTGCTCGCCGCGGGAGCCGCCGGGGTGGCCTCGATCGACGCGGTCCACCTCGACATCGACGATCTCGACGGGCTCGCGGACGAGGCGGCGGACGCGGCCGCCGTCGGCTGTGTCGCCTCCGCGTGCATCCACCCTGGTCAGGTCCCGACCGTTCGCGCCGCCTACCGCCCGGACTCCCGATCAGTGACAGCGGCGCGTGCGCTGCTCGACGCCGCAGCGGGAGCCGCCGGCGTGTTCCGGCACGAGGGACGCATGGTCGACGAGCCGCTCCTGCGGCACGCGCGACTCGTGCTCGCCCGTGCCGAGGTGTCCGTCGATCCGAGGTGATCGACCGACTCCCGCAATCGTTACGAATCAGTTGCCACCCGGTCGTGATGTCGTCCAGCCGAAGTCGCCGGTCTCCTCTAGCCTGGTGAGCAAGCACCGGCCCGTCGCGCCACGCACGGATCCCGACGGTGCAGCGCGTCACCGGTCGGCGGACCGAGAGAGGGGCAGGGGATGCCACACCTCTGGCGCTCGTCGAGCACCCGTGGCAGTTCTCTCGTCGGCGGAGCAGCGGACGGCGTCGACGACGACGCGAGTCGGCGTCCCGAGCAGCTCGTCCCGCACCCGTCCTTCCCGACGCCCGTCCAGGACCCCGAGCCCTCTGAGGCACCGAGGCGCACGATCGGCGACTCCGAGTTGTCGGTCTTCCCGGTCGTGCTCGGCGGGAGCGTGTTCGGGTGGACCGTCGACCCCGACACGACGTCGGACATCCTCGACCGGTTCCACGACTCCGGCGGCAACATGGTGGACACCGCCGACAGCTACGCGGGCGGCCGCAGCGAGATCCTCATCGGCAACTGGATGCGGAAGCGCCGCAACCGGGACGACATGGTCGTCGCGACGAAGATCGGCCGGCACCCCGACTACCCGGGTCTCGGCTCGGTGAGCATCATCCGTGCGGTCGAGGCGGCGCTCGAACGGTTGCAGACCGACCACATCGACCTGCTGTCCTTCCACGACGACGACCCGAGCATCCCGTTGGCCGACAGCCTCGGGACGGTCGACTGGTTGATCGAGACCGGCAAGGTCCGCTACCTCGGCACCTCGAACACGACCCCCGAGCGGCTGATGGAGGCACGGATCCTCTCGGCGAGCGGCTTCACCCAGTTCGTCGCGCTCGAGACGCACTACAGCCTCATGCACCGGGAGCCGTACGAGAGCACCCTCGCGCTCGTCGCGACGGCCCAGCACCTCGGTGTCCTGCCCTACTTCGCCCTCGCGAACGGCTTCCTGACAGGCCGCTACCGCACCCGCTCCGACCTCGACCCGAGCACCCGCGGCAGTCGCGCCGCGACCCATCTCCACCGCCGTGGACTGCGGGTCCTGCACGTCCTCGACGAGATCGCGGAGGAGAACCGCTGCACGGTCGCCTCGGCCGCACTCGCCTGGGCCATGTCGCGGCCCGGCGTCGTCGCGCCCATCGCGAGCGCGTCCCAGCCGGCTCACGTCGACTCGCTCATCGCGGCGGCCGACGTGCGGCTGAGCCGCGGGCAGATCCTCGAGCTCGACCGCGTCTCCGGTCGCTTGCGCTGAGTCGACCGGCGGTCGCCTGCGCACGGTCGCTCGCGCGCGACGCCCGGGAACCTGACGTATGGTTGGGGTGATGAACGCCGCCGTCGACTTTCCGCTCACTCGTCCCGAGCTCGCGTTCACCGCATCCGGGGACGCGCTCGTCCGCCGGACGGTCCTGCCCAACGGGCTGCGGATCCTGAGCGAACACATGCCGGGCAGCCGCAGCGCGACGATCGGCTACTGGGTGGCCGTCGGTTCCCGCGACGAACAACCGGCGACCGCCGATCGACCGGCGACCTTCGGCTCGACGCACTTCCTGGAGCACCTCCTGTTCAAGGGCACGCCGTCGCGTTCCGCCCTCGACATCGCGGTCGCCTTCGACGCCGTCGGCGGCGAGCACAACGCGCTCACGGCCAAGGAACACACCTGCTACTACGCCAAGGTGCGCGATCGCGACCTGCCGATGGCGGTGGACGTCATCACCGACATGCTCACCTCCTCGCTGCTCGACCCGGAGGAGTTCGAGAACGAACGCGGGGTCATCCTCGAAGAGCTCGCGATGATGGACGACGATCCAGGGGACGTCGCCAACGAGCGGTTCTTCGAGCGCGTGCTCGGCGAGCACCCGCTCGGGCGTCCCATCGGCGGTCACCCGCAGTCGATCATCGACGTTGGCCGGGACGCCGTCGTGGCGCACTACCGAGCCAATTACCGCGCGAACGATGTCATCGTGACGGCGGCCGGCGCCGTCGACCACGACGCGCTCGTCGCCCAGGTGTCGGGGGCGCTCGTGCAAGCGGGCTGGCCGGCGGACGCGGTGGCCGCACCGGTCGCGCGTCGGACCCTCGCTCCTGCTGCCGTCGTCGGCGGATCGCCGCTTTCGGTCGTGCACCGACCCACCGAGCAGGTCCACCTGCAGATCGGCGGAGCGGGCCTCATCGCGGGCGACGAGCGACGATTCGCCATGAGCATGCTCAACTCCATCCTCGGCGGCGGCATGTCCAGCCGCCTGTTCCAGGAGATCCGAGAACGGCGCGGGCTCGCCTACTCCGTCTACTCGTTCGCCGGCAGCTACTCGGACGCCGGCGTCTTCGGCCTCGCTGCCGCCTGCTCCACGGCGAAGGCGGCGACCGTGGCCGAGCTCATGCTCGCCGAGCTCCACCGGCTCGCCGAGCACGGTGTGACGGACGAGGAGTTGTCGCGCGCGCTCGGCCAGCTGAGCGGCGCCTCGGCGCTGGCGCTGGAGGATTCGGACTCGCGTATGAGCCGCCTCGGTCGAGCGGAGCTGACCCTCGGCGAGTTCATCGACCTCGACGAGAGCATCCGTCGCCTGCAGTCCGTCGGTCAGGACGACGTCCAGCAGCTCGCGCAGCACCTCGCCGCGCAGCCCATCACGGTGTCGGCGGTCGGAGCCGTCGACGAGGACACCTTCGCTCCGATCATCGCGGGGGTGCGTTGAATGTCCCATTACCTGTATCTCGTCAGACACGGCGAGCAGCAACACGCTGAGCACGGCTTGCCCGACGGACCACTGTCGGCACGCGGTCGGCGTCAGGCACAGCTGCTCGCGGAGCGCCTCGGTGGTGTCCCGATGACCGCGGCGTGGCACTCGCCGTTGCAGCGTGCCGCGGAGACCGCCCAGATCATCGCCGAGCGGATGCCGGCGGTCACCCCGGAGCCGTCGTCACTGCTCTTCGACTGCGTCCCGAGCGGTCGCACACCGGAGACGCCGTCGGCGTTCGACCCCTTCTTCGGCTCGATCACCGAAGCGGAGGTCGAAGCGGGCGAAGCGCAGATGGCCGACGCCGCCGCCGAGTTCCTCTCGCCGAAGCGCGGTGACCATCACGAGCTGCTCATCACGCACAACTTCGTGATCGGGTGGCTCGTCCGCGAGGCGCTCCAGGCGCCCGCATGGCGCTGGGTGAGCATCAACCAGGCCAACGGCGGACTGACGGTGCTGCACCAGCGCGCCGGGCGTCCGTGGAGCCTCATCACCCACAACGACCTCGCGCACCTCCCCATGGAGCTTCGCACGGGTCTTCCCGAGCCGCACATCGTCTAGCCCGGGCGGCCCGCCTCCTCCCGGACGGGCAGCACGTAAGCTGAGGGCATGACGACACGAGTGGCGCTGGCCGGCGCGAGCGGCAAGATGGGCCGACTGTTCACCAGCATCATCGGTTCACTCGACGACTTCGAGCTGGTCGCGTCGCTCGGTTCCTCGAGCGAGCTGAGCGAGATGGACGGGGCGGACCTCGTCGTCGACGTCACGGTGCCGGGCGTCAGCCAGCGGATCGTCGACCACGCCGTCGCTCAGGGCATCAACGTGCTCGTCGGGACGAGCGGTTGGTCGGCCGAGCGTATCCAGCGACTCGACCGCCGGCTCGCCGAGCTGCCCGAGCAGGGCGTCGTCATCATCCCCAACTTCTCGCTGGGGTCCGTCCTGTCGACGAGTCTCGCGACCGTCGCTGCGCGCTTCTTCGACTCGATCGAGATCATCGAGTCCCACCGCGACACGAAAGTGGACTCGCCCTCCGGCACCGCCGTGCGCACCGCCGAGTTGATGATGGCCGCTCGTGGCGACCGTGGGCCCGTCGCCGCTCCGCACACCGACCAGCGGGCGAGGGGACAGCAGGTTTCGAGCATCCCGATCCACAGCCTGCGGCTCCAGGGCGTCGTCGCCCGCCAGGAGGTCGTGTTCGGTGGCGTCGACGAACTCGTCACGATCACGCACGACACGATCTCGCCCGCATCCTACGAGCGGGGCATCCGGCTCGCCCTCGTCGCCGCCCGCGACGCTCGGGGGGTCACCGTCGGTCTCGACAGTCTGCTCGACCTCGGACTCGATCGCCCAGGGCCGGCGGGTCGGCGGCCCGCCCAGGGGGCGCCCGAGCACGTCTCCGGTCAAGCCGCGGCGGCCAGCGCCCTGTGAAGACCCGCGTCATGGTCGCGATCATCGCGGCCCTGCTCGTCCTCTACATCGTCCTCGTCGGGTACCGTGCCGTCGTCCTCCTCGGCACCGGCGAGCCTGTCGGCATCGCCATGGGTGCCGCGCTCATCGTCCTGCCGATCCTCGGCGTCTGGGCGCTGTGGCGCGAGATCGCCTTCGGGGTGGGCGCCGAGCGCCTCGGAGTCCGCCTCGAGGCCGAGGGCGGCCTTCCGCCCGAGCAGGTCGAGACCCGCGAGAGCGGCCGGCCGATGCGTGATGCCGCAGACGAGCTGTTCCCGAAGTACCGTGACGCGGCAGAGGCCGCTCCCGACGACTGGCGATCCTGGTACCGCCTCGGACTCGTCTACGACGGTGCCGGAGACCGTCGCCGCGCACGGCAGGCCATCCGGCAGGCGATCCGGCTCTCGCGGCGCTGACCCGAGCGACGGCGTCCCCCCGTTCAGTCGCGGGCGAGTGCTTCGGCCAACGCCTGCTCGACGGTCGGCGTGCTGAACGTGAAGCCGTCGTCCAGGAGTCGACGAGGCTCGACGCGCTGATCGCTCAGCAGCAGTCCGTCGGCGGCGTCTCCGAGGAGCGCCTTGAGGGCGAACGTCGGGACGCGGAGCAGGTAGGGCCGGTTCATCCGTCTGGCGAGCTCGAACATGAGGTCGTCGGCGCGGGCGGCCTGCGGACCGCACAGGTTCACCGGTCCGGAGAGCGTCGAGGTCAGGAGGTGGGTGATCGCACGGACCTCGTCCTGCAACCCGATCCACGGCCAGAACTGGCGGCCCGAACCGAGCGGACCGGCGACCCCGAACCTGGTGAGCGGTGCCAGCGGCTTGAGCACGCCGGCCAGGTCGACGACGATGCCGTTGCGGAGCAGCACGGTGCGGACGGCGTCGGGCGCCGCGAGCGCCGAGTCCTCCCAGGCGACGACGACGTCGGCGAGGAATCCGGCCCCTCTGGAGGAGTCCTCCGTGAGGGTCTCTCCGGGACGGTCGCCGTAGTACCCGACCGCCGACCCGCTGAGGAAGGCGGCCGGTGGCTGCTCGGCCCGGTTCATGGCGTCGACGAGGGTCCGGGTCGCGCTGAGTCGTGACCAGAGGATCGTGGAGCGGTAGGCCGCCGTCCACGGCAGTTTGCCGAGGGAGGCGCCGGAGAGGTTGACGACCGCGTCGGCGCCGCTCACGACCGCCGGATCCAGCACGCCTGCCAGCGGATCCCACTCCGCTTCTCCGGCACCGCGCGCCGGACGTCGCACGAGCCGGACGACGTCATGGCCGTCGGTCTCGAGGGAGCGCCCGAGCGCCGTTCCGATGAGCCCGGAGGCTCCGCCGATCACGATGCGCATGCGCGTCGCCTTCCTGGTCGTGCTGCTGGACGGTGGTGGTTACGCGAGGCTGGCCTCGAGGGTGATCGGGATACCGGCGAGCGCCTGCGAGACCGGGCAGCCGTCCTTCGCCGCCGTGGCGATGCGCTCGAAGTCGGCCTCGGAGATGCCGGGCACGACCGCGCTGACGAGCAGGTGGCTGCCGGTGATGCCGGTGCCGGGGGTGAAGGAGACCGCTGCGGTCGCCTGGATGCGCTCCGGCGGGAAGCCGGCGCTGGTGAGCTCGTTGGCGAACGCCATCGAGTAGCAGGAGGCGTGCGCAGCCCCGAGCAGTTCCTCCGGGGTCGTCGTCGTGTTGGAGCCCTCGGAGCGGGCCTTCCAGTCGACGGCGAACTCGGCCGCCTCGGAGGTGTCGAGGCTCGTGTGCCCGGACCCCTCGAAGAGCGTGCCGTTCCAGACCGTCGTGGCTTCGCTTGTTACCGCCATGGTGCAACCTCCATCGTCGGGCCGTGCAGGAGCGCATCGGCGCTGGTGTTCGTGGGGTCAGCCTAACCGGATCGACCTGGGCGGTCACCCCGTCGACAAATGGTGTCGTCAGGTGCTGCAGGCCACCGTCACGCCTGTCGTCCGACGACGCGGGCTCGGAGGAGGAGCACATACAGCCGGCAGCCGAGGCAGAACCCCAACGCCGCGTTGAGGAAGGCGGCGACGAATGCTGCACCGGCGGAGACGACGAGGGATCCCGGCACCCCGATGAGGTGCAGCACGAGTCCGATCGCGACCACCACCAGCCCGACGCCTTGCGCGAAGGTCGGTGGTTCGGGCGCCTCGAGTCCGACGGGCGGGCCGAGCCTCGGACGGATGAGGCGCCGGAAGACGACGCCGTACGGGTGACGTCGGATCCCGGCGAACGCGCCCCACGCGAACAGAGCCGCGATGACGCTGAGGAGGACGAAGGCCGGTTGGCCTGCCCGCACGGCCAGCGTGTCGGCGAACGGCGCCGTCAGCGCGAGGAAGACGGCGACGAGGAGGAGCGCGGCGGTGATGGTCGCGCCGAACCGCGGGCTGCGCGGGTCGATGCCGGTCGGCTGTGCCGCTGGCGGGTTCGAGGTCATGCTGGTCTCCTGAGGACGGACTGGAGCTCGCCGGCGAGCACCGCGCGGCGTGCGGCGCCGGAGAACCGACCGCGCACGACCCCCGCGCGGTCGAGGAGGAGGACGGTGGGCGTCTGTAGAACGGAGAAGCGGTCGGCGAGGTCGGGACGGTGGGTCAGGTCGACGTCGAGGACGCCCACACCCGGCTCCCCGTCGGCCAGCTCGTGCAGCAGTCGTCTGGTCCCGGGACACTGTGCGCAGAACTCGGTGCTGAACTGCACCAGGGTCGCCGATCGGCCGAGTGGAGCGGTCGTTCCGAGTGCCGCCGACGAGATGCGGTGCCCGTCGGCGCGGTGCGTTACACGCCCGCTCCGTGCACGCACGATCAGACCCGCCGCCGTCGTGGACAGGACGAGGACGATGATCAGCGAGACGGCGAGCAGCGGGGACATGGTGTTCGTCAGCATAGGTTCCGGGTGCCGGTCCCCGCGTCAGTGTGACGGGAGGTGACGGCCGTGCGGATGGTGACCCGGCAGAGGGAAACCCGATAGCCTGAGAGGGTGTCGCGTGCAGAGAACCCCTTCGGTCAAGTCCTCGTCGCCCTGGTGACGCCGTTCACCGCCGACGGCGAGGTCGACTGGAAGGCCGTCGAGCGACACATCGACGACGTCGTGACCGCGGGGGCCGACGGCATCGTCGTCACCGGCACCACGGGTGAGACGTCCACGCTGACGGACCCGGAGAAGGTCAAGCTCGTCGAGGTCGGCAAAGCCGTCGCGGGCGGGCGCGCGAAGATCATCACCGGTGGTGGCTCCAACGAGACGGCCCACGCGATCGAGCTCGCGAAGAAGAGCGAGCAGGCGGGCGCCGACGGCAACATGATCGTCACCCCGTACTACAACAAGCCCACCCAGGCCGGCGTGCTGACCCACTTCCGCATGATCGCGGACTCCACGGATCTGCCCGTCATCCTCTACGACATCCCGGGGCGAACCGGCATCCCCATCACGTACGAGACGATCCTGCGTGCGGCCAAGCACCCGAACATCCTCGCGGTGAAGGACGCCAAGGGCGACCTCAGCGAGGTGAGCCGGGTCATGAACCAGACGGACCTCATGTACTTCGCGGGCGACGACGCCAACGCCCTGCCGACGCTCGCCATCGGCGGCACCGGCCTCATCGGCGTCACGGCCAACATCGCACCGACGCCCTACCGACACATGGTCGACGCGGTGAACTCCGGCGACCTCGTCGCGGCGACCGCGGCGCACCGGCAGCTCGAGCCGCTCGTGCGCGCGGTCATGACCCACGTCCCCGGCACCGTCGCCGCCAAATACATCTTGCACGGCCTCGGCCGGATCCAGAGCCCGCGGGTACGTCTTCCGCTGGTCGGTCCGGAGGAGTGGGAGGCCGCGCAGATCGAGGATGAGATCGACCTGGTGAAGGACATCCCAGGCGTCGACTTCCGCAACTTCCGGCCAGACCGCAACGCCGCCGCCGGTGGCGCGCTGCCCAAGGTCGCCGGTACGACTCGCTAGACAAACCAGAGGGGGGCTACATGCCCAATACCATCATCGATCCGCCAGTCCTCGAGCCGGGGACGCTCCGCGTCATCCCCATCGGAGGACTCGGCGAGATCGGCAGGAACATGACCTGCTTCGAGATCGACGGCAAGATCCTGATCGTCGACTGCGGCGTGCTCTTCCCCGAAGAGCACCAGCCGGGCGTCGACCTGATCCTGCCCGACTTCACCTCCATCAAGGACCGGCTCGACGACATCGTCGGCGTCGTGCTCACGCACGGTCACGAGGACCACATCGGTGCCGTGCCGTACCTCCTGAAGCTCCGCAAGGACATCCCGCTGATCGGTTCCGGCCTGACGCTCGCGCTCATCGAGGCGAAGCTCAAGGAGCACCGCATCGTCCCCTACACCCTGCCGGTGAAGGAGGGCCAGATCGAGGCGCTGGGTCCGTTCGACCTCGAGTTCGTCGCGGTCAACCACTCGATCCCGGACGCACTCGCGGTGTTCATCGACACCGACGCCGGCACCGTCCTCGTCACGGGTGACTTCAAGATGGACCAGCTGCCGCTCGACGGCCGCCTGACGGACCTCCGTGCCTTCGCCCGCCTCGGTGAAGAAGGCGTCGACCTCTTCCTCGTCGACTCGACGAACGCCGACGTCCCGGGATTCACGCCGCTCGAGCGGTCCATCGGGCCGGTCCTCGACCAGGTCATCGCGAAGTCCGAGCGCCGCGTCATCGTCGCGAGCTTCTCGAGTCACGTGCACCGCGTCCAGCAGGTGCTCGACGCGGCACACGCCCACGGCCGCCGCGTCGCGTTCCTCGGTCGTTCCATGGTGCGCAACATGGGGATCGCAGCCGACCTCGGTTACCTGAACGTCCCCGAGGGCCTGCTCATCGACTACAAGAAGGCGAAGGACCTCCCCGAGGACAAGATCGTCTACATGTCGACCGGTTCTCAGGGCGAGCCGATGGCCGTCCTCAGCCGGATGGCGAACCTCGACCACGCGATCGAGCCGGGCCCGGGTGACACCGTCATCCTCGCCTCGAGCCTCATCCCGGGCAACGAGAACGCGGTCTACCGGGTCATCGACGGCCTGACGAAGCTCGGAGCCAACGTCGTCCACAAGGGCAACGCGAAGGTCCACGTCTCCGGGCACGCGGCCGCCGGTGAGCTGCTCTACTGCTACAACATCCTCCAGCCGAAGAACGTGCTGCCGGTCCACGGTGAGTACCGTCACCTCGTCGCGAACCAGAAGCTCGCGATCGACAGCGGCGTTCCGGCGCAGAACACCTTCATCGGTGAGGACGGCATCGTCATCGACCTGAAGGACGGCGTCGCGAAGGTCGTCGGGCAGCTCGACGTCGGGCTCGTCTACGTCGACGGCTCGACCGTCGGCGAGATCACCGACGCCGACCTCAAGGACCGTCGCATCCTGGCGGAGGAGGGCTTCATCTCGGTCATCGTCGTCGTCGACTCGAAGACCGGGCACATCATCTCCGGCCCCGAGGTGCACGCGAAGGGCTTCGCCGAGGACGACAAGGTCTTCGCCGACATCAAGCCGAAGGTCGCCAAGGCACTCGCCGAGGCGGCGGAGAACGGCGTCCGCGACACGCACGCGCTGTCGCAGGTGATCCGTCGGACCGTCGGCCGCTGGGTCAACACGTCCTTCCGTCGCCGCCCGATGATCGTGCCGCTCGTCATCGAGGCCTGATCACCGGTCGGGTCCGCTCGGTCCCACCCGCCAGGAGGCGGTCGAACATCATTCGCGAGGGTGATGTCCGGCCGCCTTCCGCGTTGCTACCGTGGAATCCCTATGGCCGCTCGTCACTCCGACTGCGGTGGATTCCGGAGGTCGGCGTGGGCGTTGTCCGCACCTGGGTGTTCCCCATTCTGAAACTGCTCGTCTTCGCCGCGATCGCGGTGGCGCTCGTCAAGGTCGCGTTCTTCCCGGACACGCCGCAGGAAGAGGGCCCGACACAGCCGACCGGGAGCCTCGTGGAACCGCAGGTGCAGGCGGCGCTCGGCACTGTGGTCAACACCGTCTCGGTGGAGGGCCAGGTCGTCGCCGACCCGGCCAGCACGGCGAAGTCGACCGTCGCCGGCACCGTCGACGAGGTGTTCGCCGCGAAGGGGGCCGTCCTCGCGGAGGGTGATCCCATCCTCGACGTCAAGACGATCGACGAGGAGGGCAAGGAGCGGTACGTGCAGGTGACCGCACCGGTCGCGGGCACCCTCGGCAACGTCAAGCTCATCCACGGGCAGTCCGTGCAGATCGGCGACGCGGTGGCGCAGGTGTCGCCGGCCACGTTCTCCATCACCGGGGCGTTGAGCGCCGACAAGCAGTACCGCCTGCTCACCATCCCCGGTGAGGCGACGGTCACCATCAACGGCGGCCCGGCCCCGTTCGTCTGTCCGGCGGTCCGCGTCACGACGCCGTCGAGCGGTGGCGACGAGGAGGAGCCGACGACGGGCGGTGGATCCGGGCAGACACCCGGTGCCGGCGGAACCTCCGTCACCTGCGCGGTGCCCGGCGACGTCCGGGTCTTCGCCGGACTCGCCGCGACGATCGAACTCGCGGGCGGTGTCGCCGAGAACGTCCTCGTGCTCCCGACGACCGCGGTCAAGGGTTCGGCCGGAACCGGGACCGTCTGGGTCGTCGGCGCCGACGGAGCGCAGGAGGAACGGCCGGTCACGCTCGGACTGAACGACGGACAGCAGGTGCAGATCATCGACGGTGTCGCCGAAGGCGACTCGGTGCTCCAGTTCGTCCCTGGCGCCGTCGCACCGGTGCCCGAGGGGTGCACCACGCTTCCAGACGGCAGCATGGCTTGCGACGGGTCGGTCGGGTGACGCTCCTCGAACTCCGCGGGGTCACCAGGGTCGTCCAGATCCCCGATGCGCCGCCGCTGACGATCCTCGACGGTGTCGACCTCGAGGTACACGAGGGTGATCGCGTCTCCATCGTCGGCCGATCGGGTTCGGGCAAGTCGACGCTCCTGAACCTCCTCGGCCTGCTCGACAAGCCGACCTCCGGGTCGCTCGTCTTCGACGGTCGGCCGGCGGAACGCCTCGGCTCCGGTGCGCGCGACCGACTGCGCGGCGCCCAGATCGGCTTCGTCTTCCAACAGTTCAACCTCCTGCCGGGCCGGACCGCGCTCGAGAACGTCACGACACCGCTCCTCTACGCGAGTGGACGCTCGTTCTGGCGTCGCCGGGAGATCGCCGCCGCGATGCTCGAACGCGTCGGTCTCGGCGACCGCCTCGACGCGATGCCCACGAAACTGTCCGGTGGCGAGCAGCAGCGCGTCGCTATCGCGCGCTCACTCGTCCGCGGGCCGCGGCTCATCCTGGCGGACGAGCCGACCGGTGCTCTCGACGTCGAGACCGGCACCTCCGTCATGTCCCTGCTCGACGAGGTGGCGACCTCCACGGGGGCCGCCCTCGTGACGATCACCCACGACCGGGCGATCGCCCGACTCGCGACGACCCACCATCGTCTCGACCACGGCGTGCTCACCCCCGATCACGAATTGGAGGCCGCGGATGTCTAGGATCCTGACCTCGATCGTCGGAGCGGTCGTCGAGGCCGCCCAGGAGCTGCGGATCCATCGTGGCCGGGTCATCCTCTCGCTCATCGGTGTCGGCGTCGCAGTGTGCGCCCTCACGAGCATGGTCGGCATGTCGTCGCTCGCGGCGCAGGCCCAGACCGAGTCGCAGGAACGCTACGGCGGCCGGCCCGCCACGCTCATGGCCTCGGCCTACGGCACCGGAACGGAGCAACCCGACCCGGAGACCTACATCACGGCGGTGCACGACCTCGCCGAGCGGTACGGCATCGGGTACGTCTCGCAATCCGGCAGCACCCAGTTGAACGTGCAGTTCGCCGACGGGACGGTGCCGGTGCAGTCCACCGTCGTCGACGTCCCGTACGGCGAGATGCACCGCATCAGACTCGACGAGGGCGCCTGGTTCCAGGAGGACGACGGCGACCGCCTCGCACCCGCGATCGTCGTGAACCCGGCGTTCTGGCAGCGCCTGGGGTCACCATCCATCGAGACGCACCCCACGGTCACGGTCCACGGTGAGCACCCGGTCACGGCCGTGATCGTCGGGGTGTACGCGAGCAACGAGTGGGACACCGAACCGCAGCTGTCGATCCTGCCCGCGGGGACGGCGCTCATCGGTCCGGTGTCCGGTACCGAGGAGGGCGTGGGGCAGCCCGGTCAGCTGCCGCAGTTCGAGTTCTGGGTCCCGAACGCGGACGCCGAGGCCTTCACCCAGCGGATCCAGTCCGACCTGCGTGCCGAACTCGGTGACGCGTACAGCGTCGACGTGTTCCGCAACGACTTCGGCCAGACGGGGGAGGACCCGCTCCTGTCGTTGAAGCTCGTGGTCGGCGCGGTCGCCGGGCTCATCCTCCTGCTCGGCGCCCTCGGGCTGATCAACCTCTCGCTCGTCACCGTCCGCCAGCGGATCCGCGAGATCGGGATCCGACGCAGTTTCGGGGCGACCGCGCCGCGGGTGTTCTTCGCCGTGATGATGGAGAGTGTCGTCGCCACCTTCGTCGCCGGGGTCATCGGCGTCATGCTCGCCGTCGCCGTCGTGAAGAGTCCGATCGTCGAGCAGTTCATCGGTCAAGGGCTCGTGACGGACTTCCCGCCGTTCCCCATCGAGGCGGCGGTCCTCGGGCTGGTCAGTGCCACGGCCGTCGGGGCGATCGCCGGGCTCCTCCCGGCGCTCGTCGCCGTCCGCGTGAAGGTGATCGACGCCATCCGGTACTGAGCGTCGGCGACCCCTCACGCGTCATCTGCTCGAAACACCGGTGGCGTACCATCCGTCCATGGCGGTCTACTCGATCCGCGAAGCCGCGGTGGCTGATGTGCGCGTCCTCACCGACATGATGGTCGAGGCGGCGAACTGGAACGCCGTCGCGCCCCGTCCCCGGTCCGCCGTCCTCGCCGACGCGCAGCACACCCGGTATGTGCACGGCTGGCGTCGACCCGGCGACGCCGGGGTCGTCGCCGTCGGGCAGGACGGTGCGCCCGTTGGCGCGTGCTGGTATCGACTCTTCCCGTCCGATGCACCCGGCTTCGGCTATGTGGCGGGCGGGGTCCCTGAACTCATCCTCGGGGTCAGCCCGATCCACCGCGCCCAGGGCGTCGGACGGCAGTTGCTCCGTTCGACCGTGCAGCTCGCCAGAGCGGCCGGGTACCAGCGCATCAGCCTGAGCGTGGAGCGGGCGAACCACGCCGTCTCCCTGTACCGCACCGAGGGGTTCGCGACCGTCGACCGGCGGGGGACCCGCGACACGATGGTCCTGAATCTGCGCTGACCACCCGGCGGATCGCGGATCGTGGACACCCCGCCAGCTTGCCGGGCTGCGTCGGTGGCGACGAGTACCGTGAACGCATGGCCGCACGTTCCAACTCGACCAGCCGTTCGCGCAGCGCTTCCTCGCCGAGTGGCGCTTCGTCGCGCACCACGAGCACGAAGACGAACACCAAGCCCGGCCCCAAGGCGGGCGCGTCGACGACGAAGCAGCAGAAGACCGTGGCCTATCCGGCTGCCGAGGAGCAGCGCAGTGTGCTGACCTCGATGTGGCTCGGTCTCGCGCACGGCGTCGGTGGAGCGGTCCGCGCCCTCGGTCCCGAGCGTATCGCCAAGGAGGACCGTCGCGACGGCTTCCCTTTCCTGCTCTTCCTGCTGGCCGTCGTCGGTGCCGTCGTCGAGTGGTTCGGCGCGGCCGACCCGATCGCCCAGACCTTCGACGCCTGGTCGTTCGGCGGCCTCTTCGGCCGACTCGCCTTCGTGCTCCCGGTCATCATGATCGTGTTCGCGGTCTGGCTGTTCCGGCACCCGGCCTCGGTCGACGACAACGGCCGCATCAGCATCGGCCTCGGTCTGCTCCTGATCAGCATCTCGGCGCTCTGCCACATCCACGGCGGTCAGCCGAACCCGAGTCAGGGCCTGCCCGCGCTGGCGCAGGCCGGCGGTCTCCTCGGGTGGATCCTCGGCGCTCCGCTCGCGGCGATCATCACCCCGATCGGCGCGACCGTCCTCATCTCGCTCCTCATCCTCCTCAGTCTCTTCATCGTGACCAAGACGCCGCCGAACCGCGTCGGTGCCCGCGTGCGGCAGTTCTCCACCTGGATGTTCGGCGAGCAGCCGGAGGCACCAGAGGGAGAGCCCGCAGAGCCGAAGAGCGCGCGGACGAAGCGACTCGACGACCTCAACGAGGAACCGGACGAGCCGGCGGCCCTGCCGTGGTGGCGTCGCAACACGAGCCGCCGCGAGGACGACCCGACGTTCGAGGACCCGCTCATGGGCGACAACATGACCGAGCTCCTCGGCCTCGAGAAGCCGTCCGGCGGGTTCGACTCGCCGCTCGAACCGGTGGCCGCGCCAGCCGCGTCGCCGAAAGCCGCGCCGGTGCACGACGCCTTCGGCTCCGAGCTCCTCGGCGACCTCGAAGCGGCGGAGAGCGCCGTCAAGCGGTTCAACACTGGCGAGATCAAGCCGCAGACGGGTCTGCACGACGACAGCATCCCCGGCGCGACCGAGGTCATCCAAGACCTCGACCCGGCGCTCCTCGGCGCACCCGACCAGATCGACTTCTCGGCGCGCCCGATGGCGCAGCAGGGCCAGGACGACACGCCGTACCGTCTCCCGTCCGCAGGGACCCTGGCGGCGGGTGAGCCCGCGAAGACGCACAGCGCGGCCAACGACGAAGCGGTCGCTGCGATCACGAGCGTCCTCGACCAGTTCGGCGTCGACGCGAAGGTCACGGGCTTCTCCCGCGGCCCGACCGTGACGCAGTACGAGATCGAGCTCGGCCCGGGCGTCAAGGTCGAACGGGTGACGGCGCTCAGCAAGAACCTCTCCTACGCCGTGGCGTCCAACGAGGTCCGTATCCTCTCGCCCATCCCGGGGAAGAGCGCCATCGGTATCGAGATCCCGAACACCGACCGCGAGATCGTCACCCTCGGCGACATCCTGCGCTCGACGGCGGCCACGAACAGCAACCACCCGATGACGATCGGCGTCGGCAAGGACGTCGGCGGCGGCTACGTCGTCGCGAACCTCGCGAAGATGCCGCACCTCCTGGTCGCCGGGTCGACCGGCTCCGGCAAGTCGGTCTTCGTGAACTCCATGATCACCTCGCTGCTCATGCGCGCCAAGCCGAGCGAGGTGCGCATGGTCCTCATCGACCCCAAGCGCGTCGAGCTCGCGCCGTACGCGGGCGTCCCGCACCTCATCACGCCCATCATCACGAACCCGAAGAAGGCGGCGGAAGCGCTGCAGTGGGTCGTGAAGGAGATGGACATGCGGTACGACGACCTCGCGAGCTTCGGGTACCGGCACATCGACGACTTCAACAAGGCCGTCGTGGCCAACGAGATCGTCCTCCCCGCGGGCAGCGAACGCGTCCTGAAGCCCTACCCCTACCTGTTGGTCGTCGTCGACGAGCTCGCCGACCTGATGATGGTCGCCCCCCGCGACGTCGAGGACTCCATCGTCCGCATCACGCAGCTGGCCCGTGCGTCCGGTATCCACCTCGTCCTCGCGACGCAGCGTCCGTCGGTCGACGTCGTCACCGGCCTCATCAAGGCGAACGTCCCCTCCCGCCTCGCCTTCGCCGTCACGAGCGTCACCGACTCGCGGGTCATCCTCGACCAGCCGGGCGCCGACAAGCTCATCGGTCAGGGCGACGCCCTGTTCCTGCCGATGGGTGCGAACAAGTCCATCCGCGTGCAGGGTGCATGGGTCGGCGAGAACGAGATCCAGCGGGTCGTCGAACACGTCACGAACCAGGCGCGGCCGGAGTACCGGAAGGACGTCCAGGCCGTCGCGGAGCGCAAGGAGATCGACGCGGACATCGGTGACGATCTCGAACTCCTGCTCGCCGCAGCGGAGCTCGTGGTGTCGACGCAGTTCGGATCGACCTCGATGCTGCAGCGGAAGCTCCGGGTCGGTTTCGCGAAGGCCGGCCGGCTCATGGACCTCATGGAGTCGCGCGAGATCGTCGGCCCGTCCGAGGGCTCGAAGGCCCGCGACGTCCTCGTCACGGCGGAGCAGCTGCCTGGTGTCCTGGCCCGTCTGCGCGGCGAGGACGACGGTTCCGCCGCTCCGGCCCCCGCAGCGGCGCCCGCGACAGCCGCCGCGGCAGCCCCGGTCGTCGGCGCTGCCGGCGGCGTCGAGCCCGACCGCTACGGTGCGGACCCGGTCGAGGCCCAGTTCCAGGACTATCCTGAGGTCGAGGGCGGTTCTGACGAAGACGCCTGGAGTCTCACCGGTCGGGAGTAGACATGACGGCATCGAACGCGTCGGCTGCTGAGCCGCGCATCTCGAACTGGAACCTCCCGAACGCGATCACCGTCGCGAGGATCGTGCTCGCACCGGTGTTCATGTGGATGCTGCTGGCGGACGACGGTTCCGACGGCGCACTGCGGTGGTGGGCCGCCCTGCTCTTCGTCATCGCGATCGCGAGCGACGGCATCGACGGACACATCGCCCGCAGTCGCAACCTCGTGACGGACCTCGGTAAGATCCTCGACCCGATCGCCGACAAGGTGCTGACGGGCGGAGCGCTCGTCGCGTTGTCGATCCTCGGCGAACTGCCGTGGTGGGTCACGATCGTCGTGCTCGTGCGCGAGATCGGCATCACCGTCCACCGCTTCATCGTGATCTCCGACCATGTCGTCGCCGCCGCGTGGATGGGGAAGCTCAAGACTCTCGCACAGGCCGTTGCGATCTCACTCGCCCTCGCGCCGTTCTGGGTGCTCCTCGGTGACTGGGTGCTCTGGGTGAACGGGGTCTTCATGACGATCGCCGTGCTCCTGACCATCGCGAGCGGCATCGACTACGTCGTCACCGCCGTCCGAGGGTCGCGCGCCGACCGGCAGGTCAAGCGATGACGTCCGATGCCGTCGAGTCGGCCGACGCCGGTGCCGCCTCGGCGGTCCACGCCCTCATCGACGCCCGGTTGACGATCGGTGTCGCGGAGTCCCTGACCGGCGGGCTGCTGGCCGCGGCGCTCATCAGCGTCCCCGGCGCGTCCGCCACGGTCCGAGGCGGTGTGGTCGCGTACGACACCCGCCTGAAGCACTCGTTGCTCGGAGTCGACGCCGGCCTCCTCGCGCTCCATGGCGCCGTGCACCCGGAGGTGGCCCTCCAGATGGCCGACGGCGTGCGCCGTGCCCTGGCGATCGACGGGCTGCCGGCAGACGTCGGTATCGCCACGACCGGCGTCGCAGGACCCGACCCACAGGACGGCCAGGCCGTCGGGACGGTCTTCGTCGGCATCGTGACGCGCGCGGGTGGACGGGTGGTGCCGCTCACCCTGGACGGCGGCCGTCAAGAGATCCGACACCGGACCGTGGAGCTGGCCTTGGAAGCCCTCGTGCGCGAACTCGGCGCACTCGAGTGAACGCCGACTCCGATCGGCGGAATACCGTCCGTTTCCATCGCGTTACAGATGACGTATTCACAAGAAAAGCCCAGTGATCCTGGTTACTGTTCGGCATACGGTGGTTGTAATGTTGGCCATCCACGAACGAGACGGCGATCAGCTGGGACGACGTGAATCCGCGTTGCAGAAGCAGAACGCTGTACGACACGAGGTCGTAGAGCACAGAGGGAGGGTCACGTGGTTCTAGTCCGTCAAGAGATCGGCGACGTGCTGAGGGACTTCCGGTTGCAGAAGGGTCGCACGCTCCGCCAGGTGGCGAGCAAGGCGAGCGTCGCACTCGGATACCTGAGCGAGGTCGAACGAGGCCAGAAGGAGGCGTCGAGCGAGATCCTCGCCTCGGTGGCCGACGCCCTCGACACCCCCATCTCCGTCATCATGCGAGAGGTCGGCGACCGCCTCGCGGTCATCGAGGGTCTCTCCCCGAACATCCCGGACACCGTTCCGGACGAACTGGTCAACGAGCTGGACGAACTCGTCTCCCGCTGATCGAGCGAGCACGGCAGCAGAACGCCCCGGGATCCCTCTCCCGGGGCGTTTCCGCGTCCGGACGGACGACGGAGGAAGGGACAGGAGCAGGAATGAAGCTGAGTGAGTTCAGGACGGCCGTCGCCGACGAGTTCGGCGCGGCCTACGGAGCGGTGCTCACCGGTGACCTCGGACTCACCGAGTTCGGCTCGAAGACCGCCGAGGAGGCGTTGCGCGCCGGTGTCCCGCCCCGCGACGTCTGGATCGCGCTCTGTACCGCGACCGACGTGCCGGACGAGCGACGCCACGGAGTCGGACGACTGCAGCCGGGCGCGTAGCGCGTTCCGAGTCACGGGCGAAGCGGTCTTCGACACGCCGCCCGATCGGTATCGAACATCCGTTCTAGTGGTGCTAGTGTCCTCCACAGGATCATTCGTGAGTGCGTTCTGCACGGATCGAGCCGTCCACCGATGCATGTCGGTGGTGGCGCGTACCGTCGGAGACATCAGGAACGACCGACGCCTTGTCGCCCTCGGGCCCCGACCTTCAGCAGAAGCGGGTCCCGGAACACGCGGCGACAGCCTATAGGCACCCGACACCGAGCAGAGAGAAGCACACCATGCCAAGTCCAGCTGAACGCGAGAAGTCCCTCGAAACCGCACTCGCCCAGATCGACCGTCAGTTCGGCAAGGGCTCGGTGATGCGCCTCGGCAGCGACGAGCGCGCACCGGTCGAGGTCGTCTCCACCGGCTCGATCGCCCTCGACGTCGCGCTCGGCATCGGAGGGCTCCCGCGAGGCCGCATCGTCGAGATCTACGGGCCTGAGTCCTCAGGTAAGACGACGCTCACGCTGCACGCCATCGCGAACGCCCAGCGTGCCGGCGGCATCGCCGCCTTCATCGACGCGGAGCACGCACTCGACCCCGAGTACGCCAAGAAGCTCGGCGTCGACATCGACTCGCTGCTCGTCTCCCAGCCCGACACTGGTGAGCAGGCGCTCGAGATCGCGGACATGCTCGTGCGCTCGGGTTCCATCGACCTCATCGTGATCGACTCCGTCGCCGCGCTCGTGCCCCGCGCCGAGATCGAGGGAGACATGGGCGACTCGCACGTCGGTCTGCAGGCCCGCCTCATGTCGCAGGCCCTGCGCAAGCTGACCGGTGGCCTGAACCAGACGAACACGACGATGATCTTCATCAACCAGCTGCGCGAGAAGATCGGTGTGATGTTCGGCAGCCCCGAGACGACCGCCGGTGGTAAGGCCCTGAAGTTCTACGCCTCGGTCCGCCTCGACATCCGTCGCATCGAGACGCTGAAGGACGGCACGGAGGCCGTGGGCAACCGTACGCGTGTGAAGGTCGTCAAGAACAAGATGGCTCCGCCCTTCCGGCAGGCCGAGTTCGACATCCTGTACGGCGTGGGCATCTCGCGCGAGGGGTCGTTGATCGACTTCGGTGTCGAGCACGCCATCGTCAAGAAGGCCGGCGCCTGGTACACCTACGAGGGCGATCAGCTCGGACAGGGCAAGGAGAACGCCCGGAACTTCCTGCTGAAGAACCCGGACATCGCCGCTGAGATCGAGCGCCGGATCCTCGGCAAGCTCGGTGTCGGGGCCGAGGGTGCCGCCACCAAGAAGGCCGCGGATGCCGCCGCAGCCGAGGTCGCTGCTGCCGAGGCCGCCGCGCTCGAAGCAGCGACCGGTGGAGCCCCGCAGCTCGCCGCCGCCGGCGCACCGAAGTCCGCCGCGAAGCGCAGCGCGTAACGCGCGCCCCGAACAGCGAGGTCACCATGGTCGTCTCCTTCCCTCCCGCCGGTCCGGCCGACGAGTCGCCGGAGTACGTGGCCCCCGTGACCTCGCTGTTCGGTCGCCGTTCAGCGCCAGAGGTAGCCGCCGAGCCCGACGGTTGGTTCGTCGGGCAGACCGACGACGCTCCGGTCGCGGCCGAGCCCGTCGTGCGTCCCGTCGCTCCGTTGCGGCGGACGCCCACCGAGCGCACCACGACGGCGACCACGACGCCGGATGACGTGTCGAGCGATGCCCCCGCGGCGACGAGCCCGACGACGCCACCCGAGCCCGCCGCGCGGACGCTCGCCTGGACCTCGGTCGTCGGGGCGCCGGAAGACGAGGACGCAGCCGAAGCCGATGAGGTCGAGGCTCCGGTCGATCCGGAGGTCCGGCTGGCCGAACTCGACCTGCTCGCCGTGCGACGACTCGCCCGCCGCGGGTGTTCCGAGTGGGAGATCGCGGAACTCCTCCGAGGCCACGACGCCGCGCCCGACGAGGTCGAGCACGTCGTCGCCGAACTCCGCCGACGCGGCTACCTCGACGACGCCGAGCTCGCCCGTCAGCTCGTCGAGAGCCTGCACACCCGCAAGGGGCAGTCCCGCGCGGTGATCGGCCGCGAGCTCTCCTCGCGACGCATCGACGCCTCGATCGTCTCCGAGGCCCTCGAAACCATCGACGACGACGACGAGCTCCGACGAGCGCTGGTCGTCGCCGAGAAGCGTGCCGGTCAACTCCGCTCCCTCGATCAGGCGACGGCCGAGCGACGTCTGTCGGCCTATCTCGCGAGACGTGGATACGGCTCGGCGATCATCCGTGAGGCGTGCTCGCGTGCCCTGTCGGGATCGAAGCGTTCCGGCGTGAGTTTCCGCTGACCGGAGGCGCCTCAGGCCGCGCGTAGACTGCCGGTATGAGCAGCATCGTCGAGACGCCCACGGTCATCAGCGCCTCACCCGCCGCGATCGATGAGTCAGGTCGGCAGCGGAGCTATGAGGTCCGCACCTACGGGTGCCAGATGAACGTGCACGACTCCGAGCGGCTCAGCGGGTCACTCGAGGCCGCCGGTTACGTCAAGGCGGACGGCGAGCAGGCCGACATCGTGGTCATCAACACCTGCGCGGTCCGAGAGAACGCCGACAACAAGTTGTACGGCAACCTCGGCCACCTGGCATCGATCAAGAAGCAGCGCAGCGGTATGCAGATCGCCGTCGGCGGTTGTCTGGCGCAGAAGGACAAAGAGGTCATCCTCCGGAAGGCCCCGTGGGTGGACGTCGTCTTCGGGACGCACAACATGGGCTCACTGCCGTCGCTGCTGGAGCGGGCCCGGCACAATGACGAGGCGCAGCTGGAGATCCTGGAGTCGCTCGACACCTTCCCCTCCACCCTCCCGACCAAACGTGATTCCAGCTACAGCGGCTGGGTCTCGATCTCCGTCGGATGCAACAACACGTGCACCTTCTGCATCGTGCCGTCGCTCCGTGGCAAGGAGAAGGACCGTCGCCCGGGCGAGATCCTCGGTGAGCTGCGCGCGCTCGTCGAGGACGGCGCCATCGAGGTGACGCTGCTCGGGCAGAACGTGAACTCCTACGGTGTCGAGTTCGGGGATCGTCAGGCGTTCGGCAAGCTCCTGCGGGCGGCCGGCACGATCGAGGGCTTGGAGCGCGTCCGGTTCACGAGCCCGCACCCGGCCGCCTTCACCGACGACGTGATCGACGCGATGGCCGAGACGCCGAACGTGATGCCGCAACTCCACATGCCGCTGCAATCGGGGTCCGACCGCATCCTCAAGGCGATGCGTCGCTCCTACCGGTCCGATCGCTTCCTCGGGATCCTCGACCGGGTTCGTGCCAGAATCCCGCACGCGGCCATCTCGACCGACATCATCGTCGGGTTCCCCGGTGAGACGGAGGAGGACTTCCAGGAGACCCTCCGCGTGGTCGAGGCCGCACGGTTCGCCAGCGCCTTCACTTTCCAGTACTCGATCCGTGCCGGTACACCGGCGGCCACCATGCCCGATCAGGTCCCGAAGGCCGTCGTGCAGGAGCGGTACGAGCGCCTCATCGCGTTGCAGGACCGCCTCAGTCTCGAGGAGAACCAGCGCCAGGTGGGGCGGCAGGTCGAGTTGCTCGTCGCGGTCGGCGAGGGGCGCAAGAACGACGCCACGCATCGACTGAGCGGGCGGGCCGAGGACTCCCGGCTCGTCCACTTCGAGGTGCCGGCGGGCTCCGAGGTGCCGCGACCGGGCGACGTCGTGACGGTGACCATCACCGAGGCAGCGTCGTTCCACCTCATCGCCGACGCACCCGGCGGTGAACCCCTGCGTGTCCGTCGGACGCGTGCCGGAGACGCCTGGGATCGAGCTCAGGCCGACTCCTGCGGTGTGCCGACGACGGCCGCCGCGGGGGAGCCAGGCCGCGTCTCGCTCGGCTTGCCGGGCCTGCGCATCGGGGCACCGACCGTCGGCGTGACCACGTCTCCCATCTACGACCCGAGCGACGGCGAACGTCGGTGACCGGCTTCCTCGCGGTCGTCGGAGCGACCGGGACGGGGAAGTCCGCACTGTCGCTCGACCTGGCGACCGCTCTCCGTGAGGCGGGGCGTCCTGCCGAGATCGTCAACGCCGATGCCATGCAGTTCTATCGCGGCATGGACATCGGGACCGCGAAGCTGCCCATGGAGGAGCGGCGCGGGATCCCGCACCACCTCTTCGACGTCCTGGACGTCACGGAGGAGGCGTCCGTCGCCTGGTACCAGCCGACGGCTCGTGCGATGATCGACGAGCTCACCGCGCGTGGGGTGACGCCGATCCTCGTCGGCGGCTCAGGGCTGTACGTCTCGAGCGTCATCCATGACTTCCGATTCCCCCCGAGAGACCGCGCCCTGCGCGAGCGCCTGGAACGAGAACTCGAGGAGGAGGGGCTCCCGGCGCTCATCGAGCGGCTCCGCGTGGCCGATCCCGCGACCGCCGACCGCATCGATGCGGCGAACGCCCGCCGGGTCGTGCGCGCACTCGAAGTCCACGAGTTGGCCGAGCGCGGCCACGGTGCAGCGCTTCCGGAACGCCCCGTCCCCTGGCGGCCGGTCGAGGTCATCGGGGTCTCGACACCGCGAGAGGTCCTCGTCGAGCGCCTCGACCGGCGCGTCGAGATGATGTGGGACGCAGGACTCGTCGCGGAGACGGCCGAGCTGCTCGAGCACGGCCTCGAGCAGGGTGTCACCGCCGGCCGTGCGATCGGGTACGCCCAAGCGGTGGCGCAACTGCGGTCGGAACTCAGCGAAGCGGAGGCGATCGCCGAGACCCAGCGCTTGACGAGGCGGTACGCGCGCCGTCAGGTCAGCTGGTTCAAGCGCTATCCGGCGATCACCTGGGTGGAGGGCGGCAGCGCCGAGGCGAGTGAGCTGGCCCGCCGAGTGCGCCCGTAGACTGGTCGGATGGCGTCGACACTCTCCTTCACGAAGGGCCACGGCACGGGCAACGACTTCGTGCTCTTCTCCGATCCCGACGGCCAGGAGGCCCTCGATCCGGGCCAGATCGCGGCGCTCTGCGACCGGCACTTCGGGATCGGCGCCGACGGCGTCATCCGCGCCGTCCGGTCCGCGCACCTCGATGCCGGGGCTGCCGTGCTCGCTGAAGACCCTGCCGCGGAGTGGTTCATGGACTACCACAACGCCGACGGTTCGGTCGCGGAGATGTGCGGCAACGGCATCCGGGTGTTCCTCCACTACCTGCTCGAGAGCGGGCTCGTTGAGCTGGCTCCCGGCGAACAGCTCGCCATCGGAACCCGCGCCGGCGTCCGGATGGTCGGCTACGACCCGCTCGGCTACGTCGTCGACCTCGGCCGCTGGAGCCTCGACGAGCGGGAGACGCTCGTCCGGGTGAAGGGGCTGCCCGTGGCGCGCCCGGGGATCGGGATCGACGTCGGCAACCCGCACATCGTCGTCGCGGTCGCCGACGCCGCCGAACTCGACGGTGCGGAACTGGAGTATGTGCCACAGCTCGACCCCGTACCGCCGCACGGTGCCAACGTCGAGCTGGTCGTCCCGGGTGAGCCGCTCATCGCCGACGGCGTGGCCCGGATCCGCATGCGCGTCCACGAGCGCGGGAGCGGTGAGACCCTGAGCTGTGGCACCGGGACGGCTGCCGCGGCGCTCGCGTTCCGCCACTGGGCGGGCGCGGCGGCTCCGAACGACTGGCGCGTCGAGGTGCCGGGCGGAGTGCTCGGGGTGCGCATGGTTCCCGGCGCAGACGGCGAGCACGTGGTGCTGGCCGGTCCGGCGACGCTCGTCTACTCCGGGACGATCACCCTGGCCTGAGCCGGTCAGGCTGAACGGAGCTCCCGGCGCCGGGTGTGCAGGACGCGGAAGCCCTTGGCCATGGCCGCACGTCCGACGTGGAACGACGTCGGAAGCTGCTCCTGCAACCACTTCTGCAGTGAGTCCGAGCCGAGGTTCTTCTGCACGACGAGCCAGGCGTCACCCTCGTCCTCGAGCCGCGGCAACCAGTGCATCAGCATGCGGTGCAGCTCGTCCTTGCCGACGCGGATCGGCGGGTTCGACCAGATGGTCGCGAAGCGGACCGTGTCGGGGACGTCGTCGGGGAGGACGGCACGGATGTTGACGAGCCCGAGGCGTTCCGCATTGATCCGGGTCAGGTCGAGCGCCCGTTCGTTGACGTCGACCGCCCAGACGGTCGCGTCCGGCGACGCGAGCCCGAGCGACAGGGCGATCGGGCCCCAGCCACAGCCGATGTCGAGGAGGTCGCCCGTCGGCGGGGGAGGAGGGGTGTTCGCGAGCAGCACCTGGGTGCCCTGATCGAGGTGGCCCGGACTGAAGACGCCGCCCGCCGAGACGAGCGAACGGTCGACGCCGCCGAGGCGTGCGGTGATCGGTTTGAGCTGCAACTCGCTCGCGGGTTCGGCGGTGAAGTAGTGCTCGTTCGACATACAGGAACGGTACCGGACCAGGAGGAAGTAGGGTTAACGCGATGCCTAGACCACCGATGGACGCACCCCAGGACCACGCAAACGACACCGATGTCGATGTCGAGGCGGTGGTGGACGACGCCTCGGCCACCGATCCCGACGACGTCGTCGCGCGCGTGCTCACGAGCGCCGCGTCCCGATCGAGCGGGTACACCCTGTTCGGCAGCGGTGCCGCGGCCCTGCAGACGGGTGATGCCTCGGGCGGCAGCTCCGACGACGGCGAGCAGTACGATCGCGAGGACCGACAGGCCCTCCGTCGCGTCGCCGGGCTCTCGACCGAGCTCGAGGACGTCACCGAGGTCGAGTACCGGCAGCTCCGGCTCGAGAACGTCGTCATCATCGGCGTCTACCCGCAGGGTGCGCTCCACGACGCGGAGAACTCCCTGCGCGAACTCGCAGCGCTCGCGGAGACCGCCGGCGCCGTCGTCCTCGACGGGCTCCTGCAGCGCAAACCGCACCCCGACCCGAGCACCTATCTCGGTCGCGGCAAGGCCCAGGAACTGAAGTCCATCGTCCAGGCGCTCGGCGCCGACACGGTGATCGCCGACACGGAACTCGCACCCAGCCAGCGTCGCGCCCTCGAGGACGCGGTCGGCGTGAAGGTGATCGACCGCACGGCGGTCATCCTCGACATCTTCAGCCAGCACGCGAAGAGCCGAGAGGGCAAGGCACAGGTCGAGCTCGCCCAACTCGAGTACCTCCTGCCCCGCCTCCGCGGCTGGGGTGAGTCCATGAGCCGTCAGGCCGGTGGCCAGGTCGGTGGTGCCGGTGCCGGTATGGGTTCGAGGGGCCCCGGTGAGACGAAGATCGAACTCGACCGACGCCGCATCCACACCCGTATGGCGAAACTGCGCAAGTCGATCACGGCGATGAAGCCGGCGCGCGAGGCCAAGCGGGCCAACCGTCGTCGTAACACGGTGCCGTCGGTCGCGATCGCGGGGTACACGAACGCCGGCAAGTCGAGCCTGCTGAACCGCATCACGAAGGCCGGCGTCCTGGTCGAGAACTCGCTCTTCGCGACACTCGACGCGACGGTCCGACGCAACGTGACCTCCGACGGACGCGAATACACCCTGGCCGACACGGTCGGCTTCGTGCGCAACCTGCCGCACCAGCTGGTCGAGGCCTTCCGCTCGACGCTCGAGGAGGTCGCCGACAGCGACGTCATCGTGCACGTCGTCGATGCCGCGCACCCCGATCCTGCCGGCCAGATCGCCACCGTGCGCGATGTCATCGGTGAGGTCGGAGCTCGGCACATCCCCGAGCTGGTCGTGTTCAACAAGGCCGACCTCGTGGACGACGGCCAGCTGCTCGTGCTCCGCGGTCTCGTCCCGGACGCCGTCTTCGTGTCGGCCCGCACCGGTCTCGGGATCGACGAGCTCATGGAGCGCATCGAGACGCTGATCCCGTCGCCGAGCAACGAGGTCCACGTCATCGTGCCCTTCGACCGCGGAGACCTGGTCACGCTGCTGCACGAACGCGGCAAGGTGCTGTCGACGGACTACGACGAGCGTGGAACGATCGTGCACGCCCTGGTCGGTGCCGAGCTCGCCGCCGCCCTCGCGCCGTTCGCCGAGGTCGTCCCGGCACCCGCCGTGGCCGGCTGAGCCGAACCCTCACGCGCAGCGCGCGCGGACGGCATCCTTGAGCGCCTCCGCCGTGTCGGCGTCGAGCGGCAGGGTCATGACCGCCTCCGGGCCGTCGTCGATCCGCACGACGAGTGGGAAGAGGGTCCCCACCTTGTCCTCCGCCAGGGCGTGCGGGTCGCACCGCGTCGGCACGATCCGCAGTTCGATGGACTGCGGGCCGTCGGCGGCGTCGACGGTCAGGCCGAGCGGCCAGTCCTGGGGCGGGTCACCGCCGCCGTCGGTCGGCGCCGGTCGCAACAGGACCGTCGACCGCAGCGCGACGAGCTCCAGCCGGCCCGGAGCGCCGGTCGGCACGGCCGTGATCGTCAGGACGGCGACCGTCGTGGCCCCGGCTCCCTCGAGGCGGATCCCGGGTGCGGCCGCCACCTCGGCGATGCGCTGCACCGCCGCCACCGTGCACGTGGCGGCACGGATCCGCGGCAGCGCGTCCGTCGGATCGGGGAGGTCGGCGGCGGACAGGACCGCGCCGTCGTCGAGTCGGAGCAGGAGATCGACCTGCGACTCCCCGTCCCGGGCGTCGCAGTCGATCGGGGGCAGCTCGACGGCGAGGTCCGTGGTCTGTCCAGCGCGGATCGTCGAGGAGCGGTCCCGGACGGTCGTCGCGGTGAACGCCGACCCCGCCAGCTCGAGTCCGACGATCGTGATGTCGTGGTCGCCGCGGTTGCCGACCCGGACGATCGCGGCGTCGCTCGCGTACTGGTCCCGGTTCTGACGGAACTCGACCACGAGGTCCTCCGCTGAGGCTGCGCGTGTCGCCGTCGGCACGGGCGAGCCGGCGGTCGTGCACCCGGACAGGGCGATCACCACCGCCACGCAGGACGCGATGACGCGCGAACCGGGTACTCGGCGCTCGTCGCCCCGGTGCCTGGTGCCCACGGTCATGGCATCAGCGTAGGACCAGAGCGCCGCCGGGGGGAATGTGTCGCAGGATGACGCTGTCGGACAGATGTCCGTCGCGCGGATCGTCCGGCGTTGCTATCGTCGTGCGCATCGTACCCGCCCTCACCGGCGGATTCGGAGCGACAGCCGAGCCCGGCACCCGCCCACGACACACCAGCGGAACCGCTGCGTGCTGCGTGGTCGCCGGCTCTCGATCCGCTGCCACCGAGACGAGACCTCATGACCACGACGGAGCCGGCCTGTCCCAGGCGTACCCCCTTCTCGTTCGAGCTGTACCCGCCGAAGACGCTCGACGGCGGCCTCGCGCTCGCACGGACGGTCGAGCACCTGGCCGCCGCCGGCCCGGAGTTCATCTCGGTCACCTTCGGCGCCGGTGGTTCCTCGCGAACGGCCAGCCTCGATGTGCTGCGGAGCATCCGGACGTCGACCTCGGTGGACCCGATGGCCCATCTCACGTGCGTCGGATCGACGCACGCGCAGGCCAGCCGGCTCATCAAGGACTTCCTCGATGCCGGGGTGCACAGTTTCCTCGCGCTCCGCGGCGACCCGCCCGCCGGAGCCGTCGAAGGGGACGCCTTCCTCGGTGATCTGGGGAGTGCCGCGGAACTCGTGCAGCTCATCGGCCGGGTCAGTGCCGAGCACGAGCCGTACGCCGAGGGGTCGCTGGTCGGCCTCCCGGGCGCGGTGCAGCTCGGGCGACGCCATCGGCCGCGGATCGCCGTCGCGGCGTTCCCCAACGGCCACCCGCGCTCACGGTCGACGACGCAGGACCTCGACACCCTGTTGGCCAAGCAGGCGGCGGGGGCGACGCTCGCCATCACCCAGCTCTTCTTCCATGCCGACGACTACCTCGCCTTCGCCGAACGTGCGAGACGTCACGGCGTCACCATGCCGATCCTGCCGGGCGTGATGCCCATCACGAGTCCGGCGCGACTGCGTCGGGTGCTCGAGCTCAGCGGCGAGGCGCTCCCGAGCGACCTGGCCATCGCGCTGGAGGTCGAGCCGGACGAAGCGGGACGGATCGACATCGGCACCGACTACTCCGCCCGACTCATCCGCGACGTCGTCGCGGGCGGCGCGCCGGGCGTCCACCTCTACGCCTTCAACCAGCATCGGACGGTGCTCGACGTGTTGCACCGCGCCGGCATCCCCGTGCACGACGACCGACCGGTCCGCCATCCCATCCCCGATCCACTCACCAGCAAGGACGCACGATGAACCCCACCTCCGCATTCCCCGTCGGCACCATCCTCGGCTACCCGCGCATCGGGCCGAACCGGGAGTTGAAGCGCGCCGTCGAGTCCTTCTGGGCCGGCCGGATCGATGCCGAGGCGCTCGAGCGGACGGCCTCCGAGCTGCGCGCCGCCACGCGTGCCCGCCTCGCTGGGCTCGGCCTCGACCCGACGAACGCCGCGATCCCCGAGAGCTTCTCGTTCTACGACCAGGTCCTGGACGCCGCGCTCACCGTCGGCGCCGTCCCGGAGCGCTTCTCGTCGCTCCTCGGGGCCGACGGTCGGGTCGATCTCGCCGGGGCGTTCACGATCGCTCGTGGCGCCGGCGACCTCGCCCCGCTCGAGATGACGAAGTGGTTCGACTCGAATTACCACTACCTCGTCCCGGAGATCGGCGAGTCGACGCCGTTCGCGCTCGCCGACGACCGAGTGATCGAACAGTTCCGCGAGGGCCTCGCCGAGGGCTACGTGACGCGGCCGGTGATCGTGGGCCCCGTGACGTTCCTGCTGCTGTCGAAGGCGGCCGACGGGGCCTCCGAGGGGTTCGCCCCGATCGATCGACTGGAGGCGCTGCTGCCCGTCTACGCGGAACTCCTCCAGCGTCTGGCCGCTGCCGGCGCGCCCTGGGTACAGCTCGACGAACCCGCACTCGTGTCGGAGACGTTCGACGTGCCGAGGGCGACGGTCCTTGCGGCGATCGAGCGATCGACGGCCGTCCTGTCCGCCGTGTCCGACCGTCCGTCGATCTTCGTCGCGGCTCCCTACGGCGCCTTGGGCGACGCCCTCCCGGTGCTGGCCGACTCGGGGGTCGAGGCGGTCGGTGTCGACCTCATCCGAGGAGGCCTGCCGGACTCGTCTCCCGGACTCGCGTCGAAGACCGTCGTCGCGGGAGTGATCGACGGCCACAACGTGTGGCGCGGCGACCTCGTGGCCGCGGCCGACCTGCTCGCGAGCGCGGCGCAGCGCTTCCCGCAGCTCGCGGTGTCCACCTCGACGTCCCTCCTGCACGTCCCGCACGACGTGTCGGTGGAGACGAAGCTCGACCCGCGTTTGCGGAGCTGGCTCGCCTTCGCCGACCAGAAGGTGGATCAGATCGCGGTCCTCGCACGTGGTCTCACCCGGGGGCGTGCGTCCATCGCGGACGAGCTCACCGCAGCGTCGGCCGCGCTCGACGATCGGCTCGCCGCGCCCGGGGTCGTCGATGCCGCCATCCGCGCACGGACGGCAGCGCTCGCACCAGCGGACTTCACCCGAGACGACTACCAGGAGCGCGCCACGGCGCAGGAGCAGGCGCTCGGCCTGCCGTTCCTCCCGACGACCACGATCGGCTCCTTCCCGCAGACCGGCGACATCCGTCGCGCCCGCGCGCAGCGGGTCGCCGGGACGCTCGACGAGGAGGCCTACGTCGCGACGATGCGCGCGGAGATCGGGCGCGTCGTGGCGCTGCAGGAGGACCTCGGCATCGACGTCGTCGTCCACGGTGAGCCCGAGCGCAACGACATGGTCCAGTACTTCGCCGAGCACCTCGACGGGTTCGCCGTGACGGAGCACGGGTGGGTGCAGTCCTACGGTTCGCGATGCACCCGTCCGTCGATCCTGTGGGGTGACGTCTCACGGCCGGCGCCGATCACGGTCGAGTGGTCGGCCTACACGCAGTCGTTGACCACCAAGCCGGTGAAGGGGATGCTCACGGGTCCGGTGACGATCCTCGCCTGGTCGTTCGTGCGCGACGACCAACCGCTCGCCGAGACGGCGAACCAGGTCGCCCTCGCCCTGCGTGACGAGATCGCCGACCTGGAGCGGGCCGGCATCCGCATCATCCAGGTCGACGAACCCGCACTCCGCGAACTGCTCCCGCTCCGGCGGGCCGACCAGGGGCGGTACCTCGACTGGTCGGTGGGCTCCTTCCGGCTGGCGACCGCGGGCGTGCGGGCCGAGACGCAGATCCACACCCACCTCTGCTACTCCGAGTTCGGCGTGGTGATCGACGCGATCCGACGCCTGGACGCCGACGTGACGAGCATCGAGGCGGCACGGTCTCGGATGGAGGTCGTGTCCGACATCCGGGCGAGTGGTTTCGACCACGGCATCGGCCCGGGTGTCTACGACATCCACTCGCCTCGGGTGCCGAGCGTCGCGGAGGTGACGGCGCTGCTCGAGATCGCACTGGAGGGGATCCCGCAGCGCCAGGTCTGGGTGAACCCGGACTGCGGACTCAAGACGCGAGGCTACGAGGAGACGGTCGCCTCCCTCGCCAACATCGTCGAGGCCACGCGTGCGGTCCGCGCACGGGTCGGTGCGACCGGCTGACGTCGTCGGTCCGGCACGGACGAGGGCCGGGACGATCCATGGATCGTCCCGGCCCTCATCGGTGTCGCGGAGTGGTCCGGGCGGTCAGACCGTCCGGAGCACGGCGACGACCTTGCCGAGGACCTCGGCGTGGTCGCCGAGGATCGGTTCGAAGGCCGAGTTCCGGGGGAGCAGCCAGGTGTGACCGTCGCGCTGGCGGAACACCTTCACGGTCGCCTCCTCGTCGAGCATGGCCGCGACGATCTCGCCGTTCTCGGCGGTCTTCTGCTCGCGGATGACGACCCAGTCGCCGTCGCAGATCGCGGCGTCGACCATCGAGTCGCCGACGACCTTCAGCATGAACAGACTGCCCTTGCCGACCAGCTGACGCGGCAGGGGGAAGATCTCCTCGACCTGCTGCTCGGCCGTGATCGGGATGCCTGCGGCGATGCGACCGACGAGCGGGACCATGGCGGCGTCGCCGACCGGGGGAGCGGAGTCGGGGTCGCTGCCCTCGACGGCGCTCGGCAGGTCGATGAGCACCTCGATGGCGCGGGGACGGTTGGGATCGCGTCGGAGGTATCCGCTGAGTTCGAGCTGTCCGAGTTGGTGCGTGACACTCGACAGGGAGGCGAGCCCGACGGCGTCGCCGATCTCGCGCATGCTCGGCGGATATCCGCGCTGCGAGACCGAGCGCTGGATGACGTCGAGGATCGCCAGCTGCTTGTCGCTCAGGCTCTTCCGTCGCCGGGTGCCGCCGATCTGGCGCTCCCGGGCTCCGTCGCCCGCCGTGTTCGCTGCCATCTTCGCTCCTGCCCTGATCGGCTGTCGGTGACCGATGTCGGTGGGTGGTGGTGTACTGCTTCCAACACTCGAAACTGTATCCGCACCAGCTCGTCCAGACAAACATCTGTTCGAGCGTGTCGCCGATCCCGCGCGTCTCAGGTACGAAGACAGGGTTGAGTATTCGAACAATCGAAGATATATTCGGAACACAGGTTCGTATCCGGCACTCCTGGTCGAGTGTCGGGTACGAGTCCTCATCACACGATGAGCACACTCTTGGAGGGTTGACATGAGCGCAGCACTGATCGGGTCCCACCGGGCGCTTCCCGCACGGACGGCGCAGGCACCGACGTCGGACGCACCGTCCACACGCCGACTCCGCCTGACGAAGCGCGGTCGCGTCGTCTTCACCACGCTCGCCGCCATCCCGCTGGTCATCGGCGTCGCGGTCGTCGGGCTCTCCGCAGGCGGGGCCGCGGCCAACACGGCGGCGGCGGGCGCCACGTTCACGTACATCACGGTCGACCCGGGCGAGTCGCTCTGGCAGCTGGCCGAGTCCATCGCACCCGACGCCGACCCGCGCGACGTCATCGCCGAGATCATGAACCTCAATCAGCTGAGCACCGCCGGTGTCGAGCCCGGGCAGCGCCTGGCGATCCCGCAGCGGTACGCGGCCGAGTAGGCCGACAATCGGCGGGTCACTCCGCGCTGGTTCTCAGCTATCGTAGATGGCGCGGTGCAACGACGCCCGCAGCATCGTCGGAGGCAAGCATGAGTACAGACGATCGGAGCCGCTCGCTGCTCCGGAAGAAGCCGATCGCGGAGATCGAGGATGAGACCTCCGGTTCGAAGCTGTTCAAGAGCCTCGGGCTCTGGCAACTCACGGCCATCGGGGTCGGTGGCATCATCGGCGTGGGGATCTTCTCACTTGCCGGACTCGTCGCTCATGGGAGCGAGACCTCGCCCGCTGTCGGGCCGGCAGTCCTCTTCTCGTTCCTGATCGCGGGTCTCGCCTCCGCGGCCGCAGCGTTGTCGTACGCGGAGTTCGCCGGCATGATCCCGAGGGCCGGGTCCGCCTACACCTACGGGTATGTGGCGCTCGGCGAGATCATCGGGTGGTTCATCGGCTGGGACCTGTTGCTCGAGTACATCGCGATCGTCGCGGTGGTCGCGATCGGGATCTCCGGCTACTTCGACGCCTTCCTGTCCGGCATCGGAATCCACATGCCGGCCTGGATGACCTCCACCGCGGACGAGGGGAAGGGTGGCCTCGTCAATCTCCCCGCCATCTTCGTCTGTCTCCTCGTGACCTTCATCCTAAGTCGCGGGACGAAAGCCTTCGGTCGATTCGAGCTCGTCGCGGTCGGGATCAAGGTCCTGCTCATCCTGTTCATCATCGGCCTCGGTGTCTTCTACATCGACGCGGAGAACTACGATCCGTTCCTCCCCAGCGGGTTCGGGCCGGTGTTCGCCGGTGCCGCGACGGTCTTCTTCGCGGTCTTCGGATACGACGCGATGAGTACGGCGGCCGAGGAGGCGAAGGACGGCAAGAAGCACATGCCGAAGGCGATCATCCTCTCCCTCATCATCGCGATGCTCCTGTACGTCGCGGCCACCCTCGTGCTGACCGGCATGCAGAACTACACCGACATCGACCCCACGGCCGGGTTCGCATCGGCGTTCCAGAGCGTCGGGCTGCCCGTGGTGGCGACGATCATCTCCGTGTTCGCCGTCCTGTCGATCCTCACCGTGATGTTGACGTTCCTGTTGGGCGTCACCCGCGTCTGGTTCTCGATGAGTCGCGACGGTCTCCTTCCGCGGTGGTTCTCGCGCACGGACCGGCGAGGCGTGCCGCAGCGGGTGACCTGGATCGCCGGCGGCGCGGCCGCCGTCTTCGCCGGCGTGTTCCCGATCAAGCAGGTCGCCGACCTCACGAACATCGGCATCCTGGCCGCCTTCATCGTGGTCTGCGTGTCCGTGATCGTGTTCCGGTACACGAAGCCGGACGAGCCCCGCTCCTTCCGGTTGCCGTTGATGCCGTTCGTTCCGGCGTTCGGCGTCCTGGCGTCCGGCTTCCTGATCCTGCAGTTGCACTGGGAGACCTGGCTGCGGTTCGGCGTCTGGCTCGTGATCGGTCTCATCGTGTACTTCGCCTACGGGCGACGCCACTCGCTGTTGAACCCGGCGAGCCCCCGGCACGAGGTCCTTCGTCGGGAGCGTCAGGCGGAGTGAGCGCGCCGGTCGGAGTGGCTAGCATTGTGGAGTGACCGCTCTCGACGACCTCCCCATCCGCGACGACCTCCGAGGACAGCGCCCGTACGGCGCTCCCCAGGCCCTGGTGCCGGTGGCGCTCAATGTCAACGAGAACACGCACCCGATCCCTGAAGCGGTCGCGCACGACATCGTCGCATCCCTCGCCTCGGCGGTCCTCACGGTGAACCGATACCCCGATCGTGAGTTCACGGAACTCAGGGAGGCGCTGGCGGGATACCTGGGTCACGGGGTGACCCCGGGGCAGATCTGGGCGGGGAACGGGTCGAACGAAGTGCTGCAGCACATCCTGCAGGCGTTCGGCGGTCCCGGGCGATCACTTCTCGGGTTCACGCCGACGTACTCGATGTATCCGCTCCTGGCCGCCGGCGTCGGCACCAGGTGGATCCCCGCGACGCGCGACGCCGAGTTCGAGCTCTCACCCGAGACCGCCGCGCGCCAGGTGGCCGAGGCGGATCCCGACCTCGTGTTCCTCTGCTCGCCCAACAACCCCACCGGAACACCGTTGTCGCTCGAGACCATCACCGCGGTGTACGAGGCGTCGCGGGGCATGGTGATCGTCGACGAAGCGTATGCGGAGTTCGCACCGGACGACGAGGCGAGCGCGCTCACGCTGTTGGAGGGGCGTCCGCGCCTGATCGTCTCCAGGACGATGAGCAAGGCCTTCGCCTTCGCCGGGGTCCGCCTCGGGTACCTCGCCGCCGACCCCGCGGTCGTCGACGCACTGAGACTCGTCCGGCTCCCGTACCACCTGAGCGCCCTGACGCAGGCGGCCGCGACCGCCGCGCTCCGGCACGCCGACGAGATGCTGGCGATGGTCGACGACATCCGGACCCAGCGTGATCGTCTCGTGGTCGAGCTCGGGCGTCTCGGCTACGACCCGAAGCGGAGCGGATCCAACTTCGTCCTGTTCGGCGGTGTCGCCGATCCGCACGCGGCCTTCGAGGCGCTCTTCGCGCGCGGGATCCTCATCCGTGACGTCGGCATCCCGAACCACCTGCGGGTGACCGCGGGCACCGAAGCGGAGACGACCGCGTTCCTCGAGGCCCTGGCGGCGATCAGTCCCGCCTGAACAGGCCTCGGCCTGGCGGAGGCGGGGCGCCTGCTCACGGCAAGCGGGTGATGGCCTCCTCGGCGGCGACCCAGGGGAGCATGGCGCACTTCACGCGGGCGATGTAGCGCGAGACGCCACTGAACGCCGCGGCGTCTCCGAACCGTTCCTCGTCGAACTCGAGCGTGCCCCGCGAGCGGATGACCGTCCGGAACTCGTCGACCAGGGCCTGGAGCTCGGACGGTGTGAGGCCTGCCGCGAGGTCGCTCAAGCAGGAGCTCGACGCCTGCGAGATCGAGCAGCCGTGTCCCTCCCAGGCGATCGGTGCGAGACGACCGTCGGGCCCGGGATGGAGCTGCAGGGTGACCTCGTCGCCGCAGGTGGGGTTGAGCTGGTGCGACTCGGCGGCGGGCGCGTCCCGCAACCCGAAGCCGTGGCGCTGGCGGGCGTGGTCGAGGATGAGCTCCTGGTAGAGGCTCTCCAGGCCGCTCATCGGGACACCCCGAAGAACGGACCGACGAGGGTGGCCGCCTCGAGGAAGGCGTCGATCTCGGCCTCCGTCGTGTAGAGGTAGCTGCTGGCGCGGGTGGACGCGGTGAGGCCCAACCGGCGGTGGAGCGGTTGCGCGCAGTGGTGACCGACGCGGACCGCGATGCCCCGGTCGTCGAAGAACTGACCCACGTCGTGGGCGTGTACACCGGCGAGGTCGAAGCTCGCCAGCCCGGCGCGAGGCGTCCCGGGCGGCGGGCCGATGAGCGTGACGCCGGGGATGGCGGCGAGTCCGGCCGCGAGTCGCTGTCCGTAGGCCGCCTCGGTGGCGTGGACACGGTCCATGCCGACCGCTTGCAGGAATCGGACGGCGCTCGCGAGGGCGATCGCCTGCGACACCGGCTGGGTCCCGGCCTCGAACCGTTGCGGGGCGGGCAGGAACTCCGCGCCGTCGAGCGTGACGGTCGTGATCATCGACCCCCCGGTGAGGAAGGGGGGAAGGGCGTCGAGCAGCCGGCGGCGACCCCACAGGGCCCCGATGCCGTTCGGACCGAGCATCTTGTGACCGGAGAACACGAGGAAGTCGACGCCGAGGGACGCGACGTCGACGGGCAGGTGCGGCACGGACTGGCAGGCGTCGAGCACGGTCAGCGCGCCGACGCGTTCGGCGAGGGCGACGAGTTCGGAGACCGGCGCGATCGCCCCGGTGACGTTGGACACGTGTGCGAAAGCGATGATGCGCGTGCGTTCGCCGATGACGTCGTCTGCGGCGTCCAAGCGCAGCACGCCGCGGTCGTCGACCGGGAGGTGACGGAGGGTTGCACCGGTGCGTGCGGCGAGTTGCTGCCAGGGGATGAGGTTCGCGTGGTGTTCGAGTTCCGTGACGACGATCTCATCGCCTGGACCGAGTCGGAACCGTTCGGCGGCAGCACCGCCGAGACCGGCGCTCGCGTTCCCGATGGCCCCGGCGATGAGGTTGAGGGCTGCGGTCGCACCGGAGGTCCAGACGAGTTCCCGCTCGTCGGCACCGATGAACGCGGCGACCGTGGCGCGAGCGTCCTCGAAGAGCTCCGTCGCCTCGGCGGCGAGGAGGTGGGCGCCACGGTGGACGGCTGCGTTCTGGTGCGTCGCGTAGTCACGCTCCGCGTCGATGACCTCGATCGGGCGTTGCGAAGTGGCTCCGGAGTCCAGATAGACGAGCGGGTGTCCGTTCATCTCCCGGGCGAGGATCGGGAACCGTTCACGGAGAGCGGCGATCTCCGTCGCGTCGAGTAGAACGGCCGGGTCGATGCTGGGTGTGGAAGTCATGACCTCTCAACGATAGGCGTCGGCACGGCCTGGTGCAGCCGCATGACGCGACGATGCCCACCCGTCGACACACGGCGTGCAGCGTCGGTGCGCTCGTTACACTGGATCCCATGACCACCCAGCAGCGCACGGCCCGGATCCAGCGCGCGACGAGCGAGTCCAGCATCGAGCTGGAACTGGACCTCGACGGCACCGGCACGAGCAGCATCGAGACCTCCGTCCCGTTCTACAACCACCTGCTCACGGCCTTCGCGAAGCACTCGCTGACCGACCTGACCGTCCGGGCGACGGGCGATGTCGACATCGACGTCCACCACACGGTCGAGGACGTCGGTATCGTCCTGGGTCAGGCGATCCGTCAGGCGCTCGGCGACAAGGCCGGCATCTCGCGGTACGGCGACGCGCTGGTCCCGCTCGACGAGGCGCTCGTGCAGGCCGTCGTCGACATCTCCGGCCGTCCGTACCTCGTGCACGGCGGGGAGCCGGCCGGATTCGAGTTCCACCTCATCGGCGGGCATTTCACGGGTTCGATGGTGCGTCACGTCTTCGAGGCGCTCACCTTCAACGCGGGCCTCACCGTGCACGTGAACGTCCTCGGCGGTCGCGATCCGCACCACATCGCCGAAGCGGAGTTCAAGGCGTTCGCGCGGGCCTTCCGACAGGCGAAGGCGTTCGACCCCCTGGTCCAGGGCATCCCGTCGACCAAGGGCGCGCTGTGAGCGCACGCCCGTCGGTGGTCGTCCTCGACTACGGCTCCGGCAACGTGCACTCCGCCGTCAAGGCCCTCGAGCTCGCCGGCGCCGACGTCGTACTGACGGGTGACCGCCAGGCCGCCCAGGCCGCCGACGGACTCGTGGTGCCAGGGGTCGGTGCCTTCGACGCGGTGATCGGCGCCCTCCGTGTCTCGCACGGCGACGAGGTCATCGACCGCCGTCTCGCGGGAGGCCGTCCGGTCCTCGGCATCTGCGTGGGGATGCAGGTCATGTTCGAGCGCGGCTTGGAGCGTGGGTCCGAGGCCGACGGCCTGGGGGAGTGGCCGGGAGCGGTCACAGAACTCGAGGCGCCCGTCCTGCCGCACATGGGATGGAACACGGTGTCGCCGGACGCGGGGTCCGTGCTCTTCGACGGACTCGCCGACGAACGCTTCTACTTCGTCCACTCCTATGCCGCTCAGCAGTGGACCCTCGAAGTCATGCCGCCGTTCCCCGAGCCGCGCCTCACCTGGGCGACCCACGGGGTGCCGTTCCTCGCGGCCGTCGAGAACGGTCCGCTGTCGGCGACGCAGTTCCACCCGGAGAAGTCGGGCGACGCCGGTATCCGCCTGCTGTCCAACTGGCTCGGCACCCTGTAGCCGACTAGGATCAGGTGCTTGTGCCACGAGGCATGCTGTGCGCCGGGAACCGAGGGGCTCGCAGCTCCCGAAGAGACGGTGGATCATGAACGAGTTCAACACGACGGCCGGACTGACGCTGCTCCCCGCGATCGACATCGTGGACGGCAAGGCGGTCCGGTTGACGCGCGGCGAGGCCGGTTCGGAGACGAACTACGGTGAGCCCGTCGACGCGGCCCTGGACTGGGCTCGTCAGGGGGCGGAGTGGATCCACCTCGTCGACCTCGACGCCGCGTTCGGCCGTGGCGACAACCGGTCGATCATCCGCAAGGTCATCTCGAAGGCGCGCGGTGTCAACATCGAGCTGTCGGGCGGCATCCGCGACGACGCCTCCCTCGAGCAGGCGCTCGAGACAGGCGTCGCACGCGTCAACCTCGGGACCGCGGCGCTCGAGAACCCCGAGTGGGCCGCGAGCGTCATCGCCCAGTACGGCGAGGCGATCGCGGTCGGCCTCGACGTCCGTGGCACGACGCTCGCCGCTCGCGGGTGGACCCAGGACGCCGGTGACCTGTGGACCGTCCTCGACCGCCTCGAGGAGGCGGGCTGCGCACGCTACGTCGTGACGGACGTCACGAAGGACGGCACGATGCAGGGGCCGAACATCGAGCTGCTCCGACAGGTGCTCGAGCGCACGGAGCGGCCGGTGGTGGCCTCCGGCGGCATCTCGAGCCTGGACGACCTGGTCGCGCTGCGCGAGCTGGTCCCCCTGGGGCTGGAAGGGGCCATCATCGGGAAGGCGCTCTACAACGGCGCGTTCACCCTGGCCGAGGCGCTGGATGTCTCGGGCCGCTGACGAATCCTCCGAGCCCGACCGGCACGGTCCGTCGGGCGGGCATGCCCACCGTGCGGTGGGTGGCGCCGATTCGGCGGGCCAGCCCTGGGCCGGTCGGAGCTTCCAGCCGAACGCGAGTTCCGGTGACGACGGCAGTGCGCCCGAGCGGCTGATCGAGTCCCTCCGACGCTTCCGGACCGGCGAGGTCGGGGAGGCGGAGGTCGTCGACGCGTTCCGGGACTCCCGCCTGCTCATCCCGCTCGTGGCTCACCTCGGTGAGGCCGGCGAGAACGAGTACGGCCAACTGGTCGACAAGTCGCAGGAGCTGTCCATCGTGACCGTGACGGGGCCGGACGGCCGCACCGTGCTCCCGGTGTTCAGCTCGGTGCAGGCGATGTCCGCGTGGAACCCGACGGCGAGGCCGATCCCGGCCGACGGCGTCCGGGTCGCCCTGGCGGCCGCGAGTGAGCAGACGGACGTGGTGGTCCTCGATCCGACGTCGAGCACCGAGTTCGCCGTACGCCGCCCCGCGCTGTGGGCGATCGCGCAGTCGCAGCCGTGGACGCCCAGCTTCGCGGACCCGCTGGTGCGCGGCGCGTTCGAGCGATCGATCGAGCAGGAGCTCGCGGTCGTGAGTGTGCGACTGCGAGCCGGAGACCCGGAGGCGAAGCTCGCCGGATCCGAGCTCGTGGTCGAGCTCGGCCTGCTGCAGGGACTGACCCAGCAGGAGCTCGATGCGGTGCTCGCGCGGCTCGCTCAGCGCTGGGCCGCGGACGAGGTCATCGCGACGCGCGTCGACTCCCTCGCGGTGTCGCTCCGCCCCGCCGACTGATCGGCGAGGCGGAGCGCCGCGCTGCGATCAGGTGACCGGGCCGGTCCACTTCTCGCCGGGACCCTTGCCGATGGGATCCTGGATGGTGGACGCCTCCCGGAAGGCGAGCTGCAGGGACCGCAGGCCGTCGCGCAGCGAGCGGGCGTGCATGTCGCTGATCTCCGGGGCACCCGCGGTGATGAGCCCGGCGAGGGCGTTGATGAGCTTGCGCGCTTCGTCGAGGTCCGTCTGGGCGTCGGGGGCGTCCGCGAGGCCGCACTTGACCGCTGCAGCGCTCATGAGGTGCACCGCGGCGGTGGTGATGACCTCGACGGCGGGGACGTCGGCGATGTCCCGGGTGGCCTGATCGGCCCCTCCCGACTCGTCGTCGTGGTCGTACGGGCTGGTGGTGTTGTTCACGTGGATCCTCTGTTAGACTCGTGCGGTGCTCCGAGACATGTCTCGGTACGAAAGAGGAGATTCTCCCACCCGCGCTTGACCGCTTCATAAGGTTACCGGGTTGTCACGCTCCGCCTGTCGCTTCACCGCTTCGGGTAGTAGGGTGTGGTGCCTTCCGACAGGTGTTCTGAACACCGGCGGAGGGTACGGGTGTGTGGTGAACCGATTTCGTCGCGTCGCAGGTATCGGACCTGGTCGCGTGGCATCCCACCCAGTCAGAGGAGCTCCGCATCAGCGATCCCCGTACCAATGACCGTATCCGCGTCCCGGAGGTCCGACTCGTCGGTCCCGGCGGAGAACAGGTCGGCGTCGTCAAAATCGAGGTCGCCCTTCGCCTCGCGCAGGAAGCGGATCTCGACCTCGTCGAGGTCGCACCCAACTCCAAGCCGCCCGTTGCGAAGATCATGGACTACGGCAAGTTCAAGTACGAGGCTGCGCAGAAGGCCAAAGAGGCCCGGCGCAACCAGGCGAACACGATCCTCAAAGAGGTCCGGTTCCGCCTCAAGATCGACCAGCACGACTACGAGACCAAGCGCAAGCGCGCCGAGGGCTTCCTCAAGGCCGGTGACAAGGTGAAAGCCATGATCCAGTTCCGAGGCCGCGAGCAGTCCCGCCCAGAGCAGGGCGTCCGCCTGCTCCAGAAGTTCGCCGAGGACGTGTCCGAGTGGGGCACCGTCGAGTCCACCCCCATGGTCGACGGTCGCAACATGGTGATGGTCGTCGGTCCACTCAAGAACAAGTCCGAGGCGAAAGCCGAAGCCAACGCACAACGTGCGGCATCCAAGGCACGTCCGGCTGACGCCGACGACGCCGACGAGGCTGCTCCGGCGGAGTCATCCGCCGACGAGAACCGATAAGAAACGAGGAATCCCATGCCGAAGCAGAAGACCCACTCCGGGGCCAAGAAGCGATTCAAGGTCACCGGCAGCGGCAAGCTGATGAAGCAGCAGGCCGGTATGCGACACAACCTGGAGAGCAAGTCCAGCCGTCGCACCCGTCGCCTGAACCAGGACCAGGTGCTGGCGCCCGCCGACGCCAAGGTCATGAAGAAGCTGCTCGGTCGCTAGACCGTTTACCCGTAAGGAACTAGGAACATGGCAAGAGTCAAAAGGGCGGTCAACGCTCACAAGAAGCGTCGCGTCATCCTCGAGCGCGCCGCCGGTTACCGCGGTCAGCGTTCGCGTCTGTACCGCAAGGCCAAGGAGCAGGTCACTCACTCCCTCGTCTACTCGTACCGCGACCGTCGTGCGCGCAAGGGTGACTTCCGTCGCCTCTGGATCCAGCGCATCAACGCGGCTTCGCGTGCCAACGGCATGACGTACAACCGCTTCATCCAGGGTCTCGGCCTCGCCGGGATCGAGGTCGACCGCCGTATCCTCGCGGACCTCGCGGTGCACGAGCCCGCCACCTTCGCGGCCCTCGTCGCGTCGGCCAAGGCCGCGCTGCCCGCCGACACCTCGGCGCCCAAGGTCTCCGCGTAGTCGGAAGCCCTGCGTCCGCCCGGACGATGTGTTCGAACGGCCCGCTCCCACCAGGGATCGGGCCGTTTCGTCTGTCCGGAGCGCGACCCATAGGATGGGTGCGTGCTTGACAATCCGCGGTCACCGCGCGTCCGATCCGTCGCCAAACTCGCCAAGCGTCCGGCGAGACAGGAGACCGGCCTGTTCCTCCTCGAAGGACCACAGGCGGTCTCGGAGGCCCTGCAGTTCCGGCCCGACCTGATCCTCGAGCTGTACGCGACGCCGACCGCCCTCGAGCGCTACACCGACATCGGGGCCGCGGCCACCGATGCGGGACTCGAGATCGAGTTCGTCACCGAGCAGGTCCTCGAGTCGATGGCCGACACCGTCACCCCGCAGGGGTTCATCGCGGTCGCGCAGCAGTTCCCGACCTCGATCAAGGACATCTTCGCCGGAGAGCCGCAGCTCGTCGTCATCCTGGAGGAGGTCCGCGATCCGGGCAACCTCGGGACGATCATCCGAGCCGCCGACGCCGCCGGCGCGGACGCCGTCGTCCTGAGCGGACGGACCGTCGACCTCTACAACCCGAAGGTCGTGCGCTCCACGACCGGCTCGCTCTTCCACCTGCCCGTCGCGGTCGGTGTCGAGCTGCCCGCCGTGCTGGAACGAGCCCGTGCAGCAGGACTGCAGACGCTCGCGGCCGACATCAAGGGCGAGGACCTCCTCGTGGCCCGGTCGGAAGGCGTGCTCGCGCGGCCGACGGCATGGGTGTTCGGCAACGAGGCCAGGGGACTCACCGACGAGCACCTCGAGCTCGTCGACCGTGCGGTTACGGTACCGATCTACGGCCGTGCCGAGAGCATGAACCTGGCCACGGCGGCTTCGGTGTGCGTCTTCGAGAGCGCGTTCGCGCAGCACGCCTGAGCACCTGAGGCATCGTCTGTCGAGGTTACGAAACGGTAACCGTAGCGCTTCCGTCATGCGCACGAAACACACGGTCACCTAGTTTGGGTTACATGGAGCCAACAGTGTCCCCGAACTCCGGCCCGACGGAACCCGATGCAGCAGCCTCGCATGGTGCCGCCGGCGCATACGAGACCACGAGCAACCCGATCCAGGCAGGGCGCGGCGAGCCCCTCGTCGTCATGGAGAACGTCGAGAAGCACTACGGCGAGTTCCACGCCCTGAAGGACATCAACCTCACCGTCAACAAGGGTGAGGTCGTCGTCGTGATCGGACCGTCCGGGTCCGGCAAGTCGACGCTCTGCCGGACGATCAACCGGCTCGAGACGATCAGCTCGGGCGAGATCCGGATCGACGGCAAGAAACTGCCGGAGGAGGGCAAACAGCTCGCCGAGCTGCGCGCCGACGTCGGCATGGTGTTCCAGTCGTTCAACCTGTTCGCGCACAAGACGATCCGCGAGAACGTCACGCTCGGCCCGATCAAGGTACGCAAGCAGAAGAAGCGCGACGCCGACGATGCGGCGAAGGTGCTGCTCGAGCGCGTCGGCATCGGCGTGCAGGCCGACAAGCTGCCGGCACAGTTGTCCGGCGGGCAGCAGCAGCGCGTCGCGATCGCCCGCGCCCTCGCGATGAAGCCGAAGGTCATGCTGTTCGACGAGCCGACCTCGGCCCTCGACCCCGAGATGATCAACGAGGTCCTCGACGTCATGGTGCAGCTCGCCAGCGAGGGCATGACCATGATCGTCGTCACCCACGAGATGGGCTTCGCCAGGAAGGCCGCCGACCGCGTCGTCTTCATGGCCGACGGCGAGATCCTCGAGGACACCGACCCCGAGTCGTTCTTCACGAACCCGCAGTCCGAGCGGGCGAAGGACTTCCTGTCGAAGCTCCTCACCCACTGACCCATCCGACTCCGGATCGCGCGACCCGCGCGGCGACCCGGAACTGACCAACCGATCGGCCCGTCCCGGGCACCAAGGAAGGAAGGAAAACATGCGCAAGAGGCTCATGTTCATCACCGCGGGAGTCGCTGCAGCAGCGCTCGCGCTCAGCGGGTGCAGCGGCGGCGACGCCGGCACCGGATCGACCGACGGCGCGTCCGACGGCGGCGCACTCTTCGAGGTCGCCTCCGACGTCCAGCTCGAGGGCAGCCCCACGTACGACGCGATGGTGAAGGCCGACAAGGTCCGCATCGGCGTCAAGGAGGACCAGCCCGGTCTCGGTTACCTCGACGCCGCCACCGGCGAGCGTTCCGGCTTCGACGTCGAGATGGCCACCTGGATCGCCGCGTCGCTCGGCTTCGACGCCGACAAGATCGAGTTCAAGGCGATCCCGAGCGCCAACCGCGAGTCGGCCATCGTGAACGGTGACATCGACTACTACGTCGGCACCTACTCGATCACCGACAAGCGCAAGGAGCAGATCGACTTCGCCGGACCGTACTTCGAGACCGGCCAGGGCCTGCTCGTCGCCGCGGACAACGACGACATCAAGGGCGAGGACGACCTCGCCGGCAAGACCGTGTGTTCGGCGACGGGCTCCACGCCCATCCAGAACATCAAGGACAACTTCCCCGACACCAAGACGGAGGAGTTCGACACCTACTCGCAGTGTGTCGAGGCCCTGAACGACGGCAAGGTCGACGCGGTCACGACCGACCAGGCGATCCTGATCGGGTACGCGGCGCAGTTCCCCGACGACCTCAAGGTCGTGGGCGAGCCGTTCAGCACCGAGCTGTACGGCATCGGTCTGCCGAAGGGTGACGACGCCCTCCGCCACTTCATCAACACGATGTTCACCGATGGCGGCGACACCTGGACCAAGATCTACGACGCCACCCTCGGCGCCTCCGGCACCAAGGTGACCCAGCCGGCGGTCGACGACTACTAAGCAGCGCCCCGGGCGGCCGCCGACCAGCGGCCGTCCGGGGGAGCTGTCCCGTCGACTCCGCCCAGGCGCCCGCCACGGGCGTCCCCCTCCCGAAAGGCGTGCGCGACATGAACGTCCTGCTCGACAACCTCGACCTCTTCGTCACGGGCTTCCGCAACACCCTGCTGCTCTTCGTGGTGTCGGGGTTCTTCGCGCTCATCCTCGGCACCATCGTCGGTGCCATGCGGGTCTCGCCGGTCCCGGCGATGCGCCTCTTCGGCACCGTGTACGTCAACACGGTGCGCAACACCCCGCTGACTCTCATCCTCTTCTTCTTCGCCTTCGGCTACCCGAAGCTCGGGCTCCCCGAAGTGAGCTACACGACGCTCGCGATCATCGGGTTGAGCCTCTACACCGCGACCTACGTCGCGGAGGTCCTGCGGTCCGGCGTCAACACGGTGCCGATCGGTCAGGCCGAGGCCGCACGCGCGATCGGGCTGCCGTTCGGACAGACCATGACGCTCGTCATCCTGCCGCAGGCGTTCCGTGCCGTGCTGCCTCCGCTGTTCAGCGTGCTCATCGCCCTGCTCAAGAATACGACGGTCGCCGCCGGCTTCTCCGTCGCCGAAGCGGGCGCGATCCGCGCGAACCTGTCCGAGCGCGGCGAGCCGCTCCTCATCGGACTGCTGTGGGTGGCCCTCATCTTCGTGGCCCTCGTGTCGCTCCTGTCCCTCGCCCAACGGGCCTTCGAGAAGAAGTGGAGGATCGCGCGATGAGCTCCGTCCTGTTCGACACCCCCGGCCCGAAGGCCATCGTCCGCTATCGCTGGATCGGTGTGGCGACGGTGCTCGTCGTCGCCGGCATCCTCGCCTTCGTCGTCTTCCGCTTCATCGAGACCGGACAGTTCACCGCCTCGAAGTGGAAGCTCTTCACCTTCCCGCGCGTCTGGGAGCAGATCCTCCAGGCGACGGGTGCGACCCTGTCCGCGTTCGCGGTCGCGGCCGTCTGCAGCGTCGTCCTCGGACTGGTGCTGGCGATCGGCCGGCTCTCCGACCACAAGGTCATCAATGTCCCCTTCACGATCTTCATCGAGTTCTTCCGGGCTGTCCCGGTCCTCATCCTGATGATGCTCATGTACTACGGGCTGCCGCCCCTCGGCTTCACCTTCGTGACGCCGTTCGTCGCGGTCGCGATCGCGCTGACGCTGTACAACGGCGCGGTGTTCTCCGAGATCTTCCGAGCGGGTATCGAGTCGTTGCCGAAGGGGCAGGGCGAGGCCGCCTACGCCATCGGCCTGCGGAAGTCCGCGGTCCTGCGCCTCATCCTGTTCCCGCAGGCGATCCGCGCGATGCTGCCGGTCATCATCGCCCAGCTCGTCGTCGCCCTCAAGGACACGGCACTCGGCTTCCTGATCACCTACCAGGAGCTCCTCTACCTCGCGAAGCAGTTCGGTTCGCAGGCGCTCTACGGCAGCCCGATCATCCCCTCGATCATCGTGATGGGCTCGATCTACATCGTGCTCTGCCTGATCCTCTCGGGCGTCGCGAAGATCGTCGAGGTGCGTACCCGACGGTCGCCACGGACGCCGAAGGAACAGGCCGTGACGGAAGACACGACGACCAAGATCCTCGGCATCCAGGCGGGGAACCAGTCGTCCGGCGCGAGCATCTGACCTCGTCCTGACGGATCCCGGGCGACCGGGTCCCCCTCGGGGCGAGGACGGTCGCCCATGCGGGCCGACCGCCTGGGTAGACTTGGCTCTCGTGTCCGACGCATCCCCAATCTCCGAACCAGCGGTGAACGCCGCGGTCGACGCCGCTCTCGAAGCGATCGCCGCAGCCACCGACTCGGCCGCCCTGAAAGCGGTCCGATCAGCCCACGCCGGCGAAGCGTCACCGCTCGCCGCCCTCAACGGATCGCTCCGCAGCGTGCCGAACGACCAGAAGGCCGCGCTCGGCAAGCTGGTCGGTCAGGCTCGCGGGCGCGTCTCGAAGGCGTTGAGCGAGCGCGAGGGAGAAATCGTCGCCGCCGAGACGGAGGCACGCCTCGCCGCCGAGGCGATCGACGTCACCGCCGTGCCGCTGCGACGCGTGCCCGGTGCCCGGCACCCCCTCACGCTGCTCCAGGACCGCGTGTCCGACATCTTCGTCGGCATGGGGTGGGAGATCGCCGAGGGGCCCGAGGTCGAGAGCGAGTGGTTCAACTTCGACGCCTTGAACTTCGACGCCGACCACCCGGCCCGCGCGATGCAGGACACCTTCTTCGTGGAGCCGCTGGAGTCGCACCTCGTCCTACGGACGCACACCTCGCCGGTCCAGGTGCGCTCGCTGCTCGAGCGCGAGCTCCCCGTCTACGTGCTGGCCCCCGGGCGCGTCTACCGCACCGACGAGCTCGACGCGACGCACACGCCCGTCTTCATGCAGTTCGAGGGTCTCGCCGTCGACAAAGGCCTGACGATGGCGCACCTGCGCGGAACGCTCGACCACTTCGTGAAGAGCGTCTTCGGCGACGACGCGAAGGTCCGCCTGCGTCCCAGCTACTTCCCCTTCACCGAGCCGAGCGCCGAGCTCGACTTCTGGCACCCGACCTTCAAGGACGGACCGCGCTGGATCGAGTGGGGTGGGTGCGGCATGATCAACCCGAACGTGCTCCGGTCCGCCGGTATCGACCCCGAGGTCTACTCGGGCTTCGCCTTCGGGATGGGCGTCGAGCGCGGCCTGATGCTGCGTGACGGCGTGCAGGACATGCGAGAGATGGTGGAGGGCGACGTCCGCTTCTCCCAGCAGTTCGGGATGGTGGTGTAGTCGTGCGTGTTCCATTGAGCTGGCTCGGGGAGTTCGTCGAACTCGCCCCGGGGACCACCCCCGAAGACGTCCACGCGGCACTCGTGCGCGTCGGGCTCGAGGAGGAGGACGTCCACCGCTTCGAGCTGACCGGTCCCATCGTGGTCGGCGAGGTCCTCGAGTTCGTCGAGGAGCCGCAGTCCAACGGCAAGACCATCCGCTGGTGCCAGGTCCGTGTCGCCGAGGGTGACGCCGAGGGGGCCGTGCGGGGCATCGTCTGCGGCGCCGGCAACTTCTTCGTCGGCGACCAGGTGGTCGTCACTCTGCCCGGCGCCGTGCTGCCCGGTCCCTTCCCGATCGCCGCTCGCAAGACCTACGGCCACGTGTCGGACGGCATGATCGCCTCGGCTCGCGAGCTCGGTCTCGGTGAGGACCACGACGGGATCCTGCGCCTCTCGACGATCGGGGTCGAGGCACCCGTCGGCACCGACGCGATCAGCCTGCTCGGTCTCGACGACGCTGCGGTCGAGCTCAACGTGACGCCCGATCGCGGGTACGCGTTCTCGATCCGAGGGGTCGCACGCGAGTACTCGCACGCGACCGGGGCGGCCTTCCGTGACCCGGCGGCGAGCGTTCCCGAAGCCTTCACCGGACCACTCGACGGCTTCCCCGTCACGATCGAGGATGCGGCGCCGATCCGCGATCGCGTCGGGTCGAGCGTCTTCGTCACCCGCGTCGTGCGCGACGTCGACCCGACGAAGCCGACCCCACCGTGGATGGTGGCGCGGTTGAAGCTCGCCGGCATCCGCTCACTGTCGCTCGTCGTCGACATCACGAACTACGTCATGCTCGAGCTCGGACAGCCGATCCACGGGTACGACCTCGACAAGCTCACGGGCGGCATCGTCGTCCGGCGCGCGCGGTCCGGCGAGACCTTCGTCACGCTCGACGGCCAGGAGCGGAAGCTCCACGACGAGGACCTGTTGATCACCGACGATTCGGGCCCGATCGGGCTCGCGGGCGTGATGGGTGGCCTCGACACCGAGATCACCGATGCCACGCGCAACGTCCTCATCGAGGCCGCGAACTTCGACCAGGTGTCCATCGCGCGGAGCGCGCGCCGCCACAAGCTGCCGAGCGAGGCCTCGAAGCGGTTCGAGCGCGGTGTCGATCCGCAGATCGCCGTCGCGGCCGCCGGTCGCGTCGCGCAGCTGCTCGTCGACCTGGCCGGTGGCCGGACAGACGACCTCGGCTCAACCGTCACCACGGCGCCGGATCGCGAGCCGATCCTGCTCCCCGACGACTACATCAACGGCCTCATCGGCGTCACGTTCGGGGCGGACGAGACACGGTCCGCGCTCGCCGAGATCGGCGCGGCCGTCGAGGCGACCGATGGCGGCCTGCTCGTGACGCCGCCGAGCTGGCGCCACGACATCACCGGCAAGGAGGACCTCGCCGAGGAGGTGGCGCGGATCCTCGGGTACGACCGCATCCCGTCGGTGCTCCCCGTCGCGCCTCCGGGACGCGGGCTCTCGCGCTCGCAGCGGTTGCGCCGTGGGGTCGCCGATGCGCTCGCCTACGGCGGCGCCACCGAGGTGTTGGCCTACCCGTTCGTCTCCGCCGAGGAGAACGCCCGGTTCGGCGCTCCGCAGCCTGGTGTGTTCCCAGCTGTGAAGCTCGCGAACCCGCTGGACGCGAAGGCCCCATTCCTCCGTGCGTCGATCCTGCCCGGTCTCCTCGCGGTGGCCCACCGGAACGTCTCGCGTGGTCTGACCGACCTCTCGATCTTCGAGGTCGGCGCGGTGTTCCGTCCGTCCCGTCATGGTGCGTTCGGCCAGGCCGAACTCCCGCAGGCGGCGGCCCGGCCGAGCGAGGCCCAGCTCGAGGAGCTCGAGGCGGGCGTCCCGGCCCAACCGCGTCATCTCGGTTTCCTCGCGGTCGGCAACGCCGTCCCGAAGCAGCCGGGCCAGCCCGCGGTCGCGGCCGGTATCGCCGACGCGCTCGAGGCCGTCCAGGCCGTCGCGGTGGCGACCGGCGTCGACATCACCGTCTCGCAGGGCAGCCATCAGGCGCTGCACCCCGGACGGACTGCGGCGCTGCATGTCGGCGACGTCCTGGTGGGGTACGCGGGGGAGGTGCACCCGGCCGTCGCCGAGGAGGCGAACCTGCCGCGGGTCGTGGCGGTCGCGGAACTCGATCTGGATCGCATCATCGCGCTCGGCGACGCACTGCCCGAGGCCGTCGGCATCGGAACCCTGCCCGCGGCGACGCAGGACCTCTCGCTGCTCGTCCCCGCGACGGTCTCAGCCGGTGAGGTTCTCGACGCCGTCCGGGTCGGAGCCGGTTCGCTGCTCGAGCACATCCGCCTCGTCGACGACTACCGCGGTTCGGGCGTCCCCGAGGGCGGCAAGAGCCTGACCTTCGCCCTGCGGTTCCGCGCGCCGGACCGCACGCTCACCGCGGCGGAGGCGAGCGACGCGAAGCTGGCCGGCGCGGCAGTCGCGGCCGAGCGCTTCGGCGCGAGCATCCGGGACTGAGCCGGTCGTACCGGACGACAGCGGCCCCGCGGATCGATGATCTGCGGGGCCGCGTCCGTCGGACGGGACGGACTCAGTCGCGGAAGGTCTCGATCGACGCACCCAGGGTGATGAGTCGCTCCTGCAGCTGCTCGTACCCGCGAGCGATGATGTCCACGTTCCGGAGCACGCTCGTGCCCTTCGCGGCGAGCATGGCGAGCAGGATGACGACGGCCGGTCGCAGCGCGGGAGGGCAGCTCACCTCGGCGCCTGACCAGTGCGTCGGCCCGGAGACGTCGATGCGGTGCGGGTCGCGCAGGCGGACGTTCGCGCCGAGTCGCGTCAGGTCGGTGAGGTGGATCGCCCTGCCCTCGTACACCCAGTCGTGGATGAGCGTGTCGCCCTCGGCGCAGGCCGCGATGACCGCGAAGAACGGGAGGTTGTCGATGTTCAGCCCTGGGAACGGCATGGGGTGGATCTTGTCGATCGGGGCGTGCAGCTTCGAGGGGTGCACGGTGACGTCGACGAGTCGGGTCCGGCCGTTCGCCGCCGCGTACTCGGGGGAGCGGGTGTAGCGCAGTCCCATCTCGCCGAGCGTCGCGAGCTCGATCTCCATGAACTCGATCGGCACGCGCGTGACGGTGATCTCCGAGTCGGTGACGATCCCGGCGGTGAGCAGACTCATCGCCTCCACCGGGTCCTCACTCGGCCAGTAGTCCACGTCCTCGTTGATGACGCTGCGGCCGGTGATCCGGAGCGTCGTGCTCCCGATGCCGTCGATGGTGATGCCGAGGAGCTCCAGGTAGAAGCAGAGGTCCTGCACCATGTAGTTCGGGCTGGCGTTGCGGATGGTCGTCACGCCGTCGCGCACCGCGGCGGCCATGATGGCGTTCTCGGTCACGGTGTCGCCGCGCTCGGTGAGCACGACGCTCAGCTCCTCGGGCACGTCGGGGGCGACGGTGGCCTGGTACCAGCCGGCGGTCGCCTCGATGGACAGGCCGAACGGCCGGAGCGCGATGAGGTGCGGTTCGACGGTCCGGGTCCCGAGGTCGCAACCACCGGCGTAGGGGAGGGCGAAGGTGTCGTAGCGGCCGAGCAGCGGACCGAGGAACATGAGCACACTGCGGGTCCGGCGACCGGCGTCCTCGTCGATGCTCTCGAGTGAGAGGTCGTCCGGGACGTGGATCTCGACGTCCTGGCCGTCGGGCGACCAGACCACGGAGACGCCCAGGCTGCGCAGGACGTCGATGATGCGGTCGACCTCGACGATCCGGGCGATGCCGTGCAGCGTGGTGCGGCCGCGGTTCATGAGCGCGGCGCACAGGAGCGCGACCGAGGCGTTCTTGCTCGAACGCACCGCGATGGTTCCGTGCAGCTGTCGGCCGCCCTGGACGCGGAGGTGCGAGTTCTTCTTCTGTTCGCCGAAACTGACGATCTCACTCTCGAGCGCGGTGCTGATCCGGCTCAGGAGGTCGATGCTGATGTTCTGACTGCCCTGCTCGATCCGGTTGATCGCGCTCTGGCTCGTGCCGACGCGTTCCGCCAGCTGGGCCTGGGTGAGTTTGCGTCCCTGACGGGCGCCGCGGATGAGTGCTCCGACCTGCCGGAGCGGTGCCGCAGGGTCCGTTCGTTCAAACGTTGCCGTGTCTTCCATGTCGTCACTCTATCTCAGATATGAGATAGAGCGCCGTTAGGGGCGCCCCTGAGGTGTCCGAATGGAATCCGAAACCCGCTCCGTGGCGTCAGGCGAGGGGTCGGAGCTCCGGAAGAGGACGGCGTACACCGGGCCTGCGGCGAACCAGATGCCGGTGATCGCGACGAGCTTGATGATCATGCCCCAGATGACGTCCTCGTTCGCGAGGGCGAAGGACGCGGGGACGGTCCAGCCGACCATGGCCTGCATCGCGAGGAGCCCGGCGACCGCGATCGCGACGGCGAGGACCACCCGACGCCACTCCGACCAGGCGGCCCGGACGTATGCTGGCCCGGACTTCGGCTTCGGCCGCGGTGCTGGACCGCCCGCGAACCGGTGTGCGAACCACACGTCCGCCTTCGTGATGAGCGCGTGGCCGAACGCCACGGTGAAGCCCAGGTAGATGGTCGCGAGGAGGTGCGTGACGTTCGGCTCCTCGCCGGACGTGAGGTCGGTCGCGGTCAGGACCAGGAGGACGAGGTCCACGACCGGTACACCGATCAACATGATCGCGCTGAGCCGGCGCCGCCGGAGGAGGTAACGGACCGCGAGCCCGCCGAAGAGGAGGATCCAGAACGCGGCCTCCGCGCCGAGGATGGCCCAGATGAGTGGGCTCGTGCCGAAGAGTTCAGTGAAGCTGTCCATGTTCCGATGGTGTCGCGGGGTGATGCCGTGCCACATCGACCGTGCTGCTGATCCTCCGGCGACGGGGTCAGCGGAACTGCGTACGAGGGCTCGTCCCCCCGACGCTCGCGCCGGGCGGCTCGAGCTGGTGTGATGGAGGCATGGCTGCTCTCGAAGGACCGCGCGCATGGGTGGATCGACACCGCGAGCCGGTCATCACCACGGTGTGCGCAGCCATGGGACTCCTGTTCGCCCTCCTCGGGATCCATGTCCCATGGGGGGCGACCGTGTCGGAACCGCCGCTCCTCCTCACACTCGTCTTCCTCGCGGCCATCCTGGCGGTGCACCTGCTCCGCCGCCGACGCCCGTTGACCACGCTGGCCGTCGGCGTCCTGATCGCCCTCGCCGAGGCGCTCACCACTGGAGGCAGCGGCCTCGGGATGCTCATCATCGTGTCCGACCTCGCCTATGCGGCGGCGCTCTACTCGCGGTCCCGGGTCATGGACGTCGCCGCGTTCGCCTGCACCGCGCTCGCCGTCGTGTCGGTCGGTGTCTTCGCGGTGATCTGGTTCACCGACGACGTCGAGGCCGTCACCCGGCTCGGTCGCGGCGTGGTCCTCGGCTCGCTCATCATCGTCCCGGTCATCCTGGCGAGTTCGATCTGGTACGGCAGGATGGTCCGGTACCCACGTCTCGAGGCCGAACGCCAGCGCGAGCGCGCGGACACGATCGCCCAGGCAGCGGCTGCGCTCCGGCAGGACGCCGTGACCCGTGAACGGCTCGAGCTCAGCCGGGAGCTGCACGACGTCATCGCCGGTCACCTCTCGGCGATCGCGATGCAGTCGGCGGCGGCCCTGGAACGACGCGACGGCACCGACCCGGTGGCGCTGCGGCGCAGCCTCACGCTCGTCCGGACCAGCAGTCTCGACGCGCTCGCCGACATGCGCACCATGATCGACGTGCTCCGCGGTGACCAGTCGACCGACGAGCTGACCCAGGCACCAGATCGACTCACGGCCGAGTCGGTCCGCCGCGCGGTCGAGGTCGCCCGTGCCAACGGACTGGAGGTGGAGGTACAGGCACCGGACGACGCGGCGCTCGCCGAGGTCCCCGCACAGACCTCGATCGTCGGGCTCCGCACGCTCGTCGAAGGCCTGACGAACACCGCGAAGCACGCACCGGGTGCCTCCGTGCGGGTCGAGGTCTCGCTCCCGCCCGGTGCGCTGTCCGTCACGCTCAGCAACCCGCTGCCGACGGCGACTGCGTCTTCGGTGCTCGCCGGGTCCGGTGGGGTCGGCCTCGTCGGCCTGGCCGAGCGGGCACGTCTCGTCGGAGGCGACCTCGTCGCGGGGCCGGACGGTCCCGACTGGCGGACGGCGCTCACCGTGCCGACCCCGGTGTCGCCGGCCACTCCCGCGGTCGTCACCGCAGGAGGGGCGTCATGACCATCACGGTCCTCATCGCGGACGACCACGCGGCCGTCAGAGCGGGTCTCGGAGCACTGCTCGACGAGCCGGACGACATCCTGGTCATCGCCGAGGCGGCGGACGGGGAGGCCGTCGTCGCGCAAGCCGCGCGACATCGACCGGACGTCGTGTTGCTCGACGTCCAGATGCCGCGTGCCTCCGGGATCGACGCGATCCCGGCCATCCTCGCTGCGGCCACCCCGCCGCCGAGCATCATCATGCTCACCACCTTCGCGCTCGACCGGTACGTCGACGAGGCGCTGGCGGCCGGGGCGAACGCCTTCCTGGTGAAGACGGTCTCCGCTGCCGGCCTCGTCGACGCGATCCGACGAGTGCATGCGGGCGAGGCGGTGCTCGCCCCTGAGGTGACCCGCCGAGTCCTCGAACGTCTCGCCGCGGCCAAACCTCCGGTCGTGCCGGAGCCGGCAACGCCGCACCCCGGTCTGGCCACACTGACACCGCGGGAGCGTGAGGTCCTCGAGCAGCTGCGCGCGGGACTGAGCAACGCGGGGATCGCGACCGTGCTCGGGCTGTCGGAGGCGACGGCCCGCACACACGTGTCCCGGATCCTCGTGAAGCTCGACGCCCGGTCGCGGGTGCAGGCCGCGCTCATCGCCGAGCGGGCGGCGCCGGGCGCGGATTCGTCGGCATCCTCGTCGTCGTAGTACGCTCTCGACATGGCACGTTTCCAGGCACAGGGTTCTTCGCGGGCGATCACGCTCCGCGCCCTCCGCCGTCCCGTGTCCGCACGCGCTACCGCAGAGCGACGATAGGCGACCCCGGTGCTCGCACGGTCCAGGTGACCGTGCAGTCGTCCAGGAGTCGCCGCCTCCGCCCCTCGAGCGTCCACTCAATAAGGTAGAGCCATGTCCTTCTCTGTAGCGGTGGCCGGAGCATCCGGCTACGCAGGAGGCGAGCTGCTTCGGCTGCTCGCCGACCACCCCGACTTCGACGTCCGGACGGTGACCGCGCACGCGAACGCCGGTCAACCGCTCGTCGACCACCAGCCACACCTCCGCTCCCTCCGGCATCTCGTCCTCGAAGCGACGACGCCGGACGTGCTCGCGGGACACGACGTCGTCTTCCTCGCCCTGCCGCACGGCAAGTCTGGCGAGGTCACGGCATCGCTTCCACCGGATACCCTCGTCGTCGACTGCGGAGCCGACCACCGGCTCGTCGACGAGGCCGACTGGGACGCCTTCTACGGCGGCGACCACTTCGGCGCCTGGGCCTACGGCGTGCCGGAGCTCCAGACGTCCACCGGGCGGGGGCGCGACGCTCTCGCGGGCGCCAAGCGGATCGCCGCTCCCGGGTGCAACGCCAGCACCGTCGCCCTGTCCCTCGCGCCCGGCATCGCCGCGGGGGTGATCGAGCCGCTCGACCTCGTCTCCGTGCTCGCCGTCGGGCCGTCCGGTGCGGGGAAGAGCCTGAAGGTCAACCTGCTCGCGAGCGAGGTGCTCGGCACGGCCAACCCCTACGCCGTCGGCGGTACCCACCGGCACATCCCCGAGATCACGCAGAGCCTCCGGGCGGCCGGTGCCGATCGCGCATCCATCTCGTTCACCCCGGTCATCGTCCCGATGTCGCGCGGCATCCTGGCCACCTCGACGGCACGCATCGTCCCGGGCACCACGGCGGCAGCGGTCCGCGAGGCCTGGGAGACGGCCTACGCCGACGAGCCGTTCGTCCAGGTGCTGCCGGAGGGCTCGTTCCCCCGGACGGCCGACGTCCTCGGCGCCAACACCGCGCTGATCGGACTCGCCGTCGACGAGACGGTGGGACGGGTCGTCGTCGTGACCGCCGTCGACAACCTCGTGAAGGGGACCGCCGGCGCGGCGATCCAATCGGCGAACATCGCGCTCGGGCTCCCCGAGACGACCGGCTTGAGTGTGAATGGAGTGGCACCGTGAGTGTGACAGCAGCAGCAGGGTTCCTCGCGGCGGGCGTCGCCTGCGGCCTCAAGACCTCCGGGGGCCTCGACCTCGCGGTGGTCCACAACGTCGGTCCGCTGCAGCACGCGGCGACGGTGTTCACGAGCAACCGGTGCAAGGCCAACCCGATCCTCTGGAGCGAGCAGGTCATGCAGGACGGCATCGTCTCGGCGATCGTCCTGAACTCCGGCGGCGCGAACTGCTACACGGGGACGCGCGGTTTCCAGACGACGCACGCGACCGCGGAGGCCGTCGCAGAGCGACTCGCCATCTCGGCCGGCGACGTCCTCGTCTGCTCCACGGGGCTCATCGGCGAACAGCTGGACCTCGACAAACTGACCGCGGGCGTCTGGGACGCCACCCGCGCGGTCGCCGACGAGGACGGTGCGAGCGAAGCGGCCGGGCTCGCCGCGGCGACCGCGATCATGACGACCGACACGAAGCCGAAACAGGCCGTTCGGAGTGCGGACGGCTGGACCGTCGGCGGCATGGCGAAGGGCGCGGGCATGCTCGCCCCCGGGCTCGCGACGATGCTCGTCGTCATCACGACCGACGCCGTGCTCGAGCCGGCACAGCTCGACCAGGCGCTCCGCAGCGCGACCCGTGTCACCTTCGACCGCCTCGACTCCGACGGCTGCATGTCCACCAACGACACGGTGTCGCTCCTCGCGTCCGGGTCGAGCGGCGTCACCCCGGAGCTGTCGGCCTTCACCGAGGCGCTGACGGAGGTCTGTCGCGACCTCACCCTGCAGTTGCAGGCCGATGCCGAGGGCGCGGCCCACGACGTCGCGATCGAGGTCGTCGGCGCGGTGTCCGAGGACGACGCGGTCGAAGTCGCCCGCGCGGTCTCCCGCAGCAACCTCTTCAAGGCGGCCATCTTCGGCAACGACCCGAACTGGGGCCGGGTGCTCGCGGCCGTCGGGACCACGGGCGCCGAGTTCGACCCGTACGGGATCGACGTGGCCATGAACGGCGTCCAGGTGTGCACCGCCGGCGAGCCGGATCAGTCGCGCGACCTCGTCGACCTCTCACCGCGCGCCGTGCACGTGCTCATCGACCTCCACGCCGGTGACACGGGAGCCACCATCTGGACGAACGACCTCACGCACGACTACGTGCACGAGAACAGCGCGTACGCGAGCTGATGATGACCCAGTATCGAGACAACTCTCCCGAGGAGGCGGCGATCAAGGCCGCCACCCTCATCGAGTCGCTTCCCTGGCTGAAGACCTTCCGCGACCAGACGATCGTCGTCAAGTTCGGCGGCAACGCGATGGTGAGCGACGAACTCGCGCAGGCGTTCGCGGAGGACATGGTCTACCTGCGCTACGCGGGGCTGAAGCCCGTCGTCGTGCACGGTGGAGGCCCGCAGATCTCCGCGATGCTCGAGCGGCTCGACATCCACAGCGAGTTCCGCGGCGGGTACCGGGTCACGACGCCCGAGGCCATGGAGGTCGTCCGCATGGTCCTCACCGGTCAGGTCAACCCCGAGCTCGTGGGGCGGATCAACGAACACGGCCCGCTCGCCGCAGGACTGTCCGGCGAGGACGCGGGCCTGTTCGGCGGGCGTCGTCGCTCGATCGTCGTCGACGGCGAGACCGTGGACATCGGGCTCGTCGGCGACGTCGTCAGCGTCGACCCGACCTCGGTGCAGGCCTACCTCGACGCCGGCAACATCCCGGTGGTCTCCTCGATCGCCCCCGACCTCGACCAGCCCGGCCAGACGCTCAACGTGAACGCCGATGCGGCCGCCGCGGCGCTCGCCGTCGCACTCGGTGCCGCGAAGCTCGTCATCCTGACCGATGTCGCCGGGCTGTACAGCGACTGGCCCAACCGCGACTCGCTCGTCTCGCAGATCACGACGAGTGAGTTGCGAGCCATGCTGCCCACGCTCGAATCGGGCATGATCCCGAAGATGACCGCCTGCCTCGACGCCGTCGACGGCGGGGTCGCCAAGGCCGCCATCATCGACGGCCGCGTGCCCCACTCCATCCTGCTCGAGGTGTTCACCCAGAACGGCTCCGGCACCGAGGTCGTCCCGGAGGACTCATGAGCGACTGGAAGAGCCGCGTCGACCGCGACATGATGCGGACGTTCAACACGCCGATCGCCATGCTGACGCGCGGTGAGGGATGCCATGTCTGGGACGCCGAGGGCAACCGCTACCTCGACTTCCTCGCGGGCATCGCGGTGAACGCACTGGGACATGCGCATCCGGCGTTCGTCGGTGCGATCACGCGACAGGCGAGCACGCTCGCGCACGTCTCCAACTACTTCTCGAGTCCGCCGCAGCTCGAGCTCGCGGCCCGACTGAAGCGTCTCGCCGGAGCGGACGAGGGCGGTCGGGTGTACTTCGCGAACTCCGGTGCCGAGGCGAACGAGGCGGCGTTCAAGCTCGCTCGACTTAACCACGGCGACGGGTCGCGGACCCGGGTCCTCACCCTGGAGAACTCCTTCCACGGGCGGACCTTCGGGGCGCTCGCCCTGACCGGCAAGCCCGCCCTGCAGGAGGGGTTCCACCCGCTCCCGGGCGGCGTCGAGCACATCCCGACGACGATCGAGGCACTCGAGGCGGCGATCGACGACCGGGTCGCCGCGCTGATCCTCGAACCGATCAAGGGCGAAGCCGGCGTCATCGACCTGCCGGAGGGCTACCTCGCCCGTGCCAGGGCACTCACCGAGGCGCACGGCGTGCTGCTCATCATCGATGAGATCCAGACCGGGGCCGGTCGGACGGGGGAGTGGTTCGCGTTCCAGCGGGACGGCATCGTCCCGGACGCGATCACCGTCGCCAAGGGGATCGGCGGTGGCATGCCGATCGGCGCCCTCGTCACCTTCGGTGCCGCCTCCGAGCTGTTCGGACCCGGCCAGCACGGCAGCACCTTCGGAGGCAACCCGCTCGCGACCGCGACGGCGAACGCGGTGCTCGAGGAGATCGAGCGCGCCGGTCTCGTGCAGAACGCCGCCGCGCGCGGTGAGCAGTTGCGGGCCGTCATCACCGCCATCGGTTCCCCGCTCGTCGAGGAGGTCCGCGGACACGGGCTGCTCATCGGCATCGGCTTGAGCGCCCCGGTGGCAGCCGAGCTGTCGGCCGCGGCGTTCGACCGAGGGCTCATCATCAACGCCCCGAACGCGACGAGCATCCGGATCGCGCCGCCGCTCATCATCGGCGACGCCGAGATCGACGAGTTCACCTCCCTCTTCCGCGCGGCGCTCGACGCCGTCCAGGCCTGACCGGCCATCGACCCACACGAACAGGACCACCAGCCATGACCCGTCACTTCCTCCGCGACGACGACCTCAGCCCGGCCGAGCAGGCCGAGATCCTCGACCTCGCCACCGAGCTGAAGCGCGACCGCTGGTCGCGGAAGCCGCTCGAAGGCCCGCAGACCGTCGCGGTCATCTTCGACAAGTCCTCGACGCGGACACGCGTCTCCTTCGCCGTGGGGATCGCCGACCTCGGCGGATCACCGCTCATCATCTCGACGGCCAACAGCCAGCTCGGCGGCAAGGAGACGGCCGCCGACACCGCTCGGGTCCTCGAACGTCAGGTCGCGGCGATCGTCTGGCGGACCTACGCCCAGTCCGGTCTCGAGGAGATCTCGGCCGGGACGACCGTGCCCGTCGTCAACGCGCTGTCCGACGACTTCCACCCGTGCCAGCTCCTCGCCGACCTCCTCACGATCCGCGAGCACAAGGGCGAGCTCGCCGGTCTGACGATGTCGTTCTTCGGCGACGGAGCGAGCAACATGGCCCACTCCTACCTGTTGGCCGGCGCGACGGCGGGGATGCACGTCCGCATCGCCGCCCCGGCCGAGTTCGCCCCGGCTGCGGACGTCGTCGCCGACGCGGAGCGCATCGCCCGGGCGACGGGCGGCTCCGTGCTCGTGACCACCGACCCCGACGCAGCGGCGGCGGATGCCGACGTGATGATCACCGACACCTGGGTGTCGATGGGCAAGGAGGACGAGAAGGCGCAACGCGTCGCCATCTTCGGCGGCTACCGGGTCGACCGCAGGCTCATGGGGCTCGCGGCGTCCGACGCCGTCTTCATGCACTGCCTGCCCGCCGATCGCGGCTTCGAGGTCGAGGCCGAGGTCATCGACGGGGCGCAGAGCATCATCTGGGACGAGGCGGAGAACCGCCTCCACGCGCAGAAGGCCCTGCTCGTGTGGCTGCTCGAGCAGCAGCACACCGGCTCCGCGGCCTGACCCTTCCCCGGCTGCGGCCGACCGACCAGTCCGGAGCACTCCGGACGCCAGCAGTACAGGAGGCCCATCGTGGCAGATCAGCAGAACCGAGCAGGCGAATCCGGGGCCCTCTGGGGTGGACGCTTCGCGAGCGGACCGTCGCCGGAACTCGCCCGTCTGAGCAAGTCCACACAGTTCGACTGGGTCCTCGCCGCATACGACATCGCGGGTTCCCGCGCCCATGCCAAGGCGCTCGCGTCGGCGGGGTATCTCGACGAGGACGAGCTCGGTGGGATGCTCGCCGCCCTCGACGTCCTGGACGCCGACGTGGCCGACGGGACGTTCGTCGCGGCGGAGAGCGATGAGGACGTCCACTCGGCGCTGGAACGCGGGCTCGTCGAACGGGCCGGCAAGGAACTCGGTGGGAAGCTGCGCGCCGGACGAAGCCGGAACGACCAGATCGCGACGCTCGTGCGCCTCTACCTCATCGATCACGGACGGGTGATCGCCCGCGACGTCATCCACCTGATCGACGCGATCGTCTCCCAGGCCGAAGCACACCCTGACGCGGTGATGCCCGGCCGCACGCACCTGCAGCACGCGCAGCCGGTGCTGCTCGCCCACCAGCTGCTCGCGCACGCCTGGCCGCTCACCCGCGACCTGGAACGGCTCCGCGACTGGCTCGCCCGGGCGAGCGCCTCGCCGTACGGTTCCGGAGCGCTCGCCGGCAGTTCCCTCGGGCTCGACCCGGTGCTCGTCGCGCACGAGCTCGGGCTCGACCGGCCGACCGAGAACTCGATCGACGCCACCGCCAGCCGCGACGTGGTCGCCGAGTTCGCGTTCATCACCTCGCTGATCGGGATCAACCTGTCCCGGTTCGCTGAGGAGATCATCGTCTGGAACACCCGTGAGTTCGGGTTCGTGACCCTCGACGACGCCTACTCGACCGGCTCGAGCATCATGCCGCAGAAGAAGAACCCCGACATCGCCGAACTCGCCCGCGGGAAGTCCGGGCGACTCATCGGGAACCTGACCGGGCTGCTGGCGACGCTGAAGGCGCTGCCGCTCGCGTACAACCGCGACCTGCAGGAGGACAAGGAACCGGTGTTCGACTCCGTGAACCAGCTCGAGGTGTTGCTGCCGGCGTTCACCGGGATGGTGGCGACGCTCCGCTTCGACACGGCACGGCTGCGCGAGCTGGCACCGGAGGGGTTCTCCCTCGCGACAGATGTCGCCGAGTGGCTCGTCAAGCAGGGTGTGGCCTTCCGCGACGCGCACGAGATCAGCGGCGAGCTCGTGCGGTACTGCGAGGAGCGCGGGCTGGCACTCGACGAACCGGACGACGCCGCACTGGCGGGTGTCTCTGAACATCTCACGCCGGACGTGCGGAGCGTCCTGACCGTCGACGGCTCGATCGGTAGCCGACTCGGCGCCGGTGGGACTGCGCCGGAGCGGGTCCAGGACCAGCTCGTGACGCTCGTCGGGCGGGTGGGCGCGCTGTCGCAGGCCCTCTCGCTCTAGACGGGGCGGGGTCCGATGACGACGGCCGGTCCGCTGCGGGCGCTGACCTCGGGATCGGCCCTCGAGGTCGCGCCCGCGCTGCTCGGAGCGGTGCTGTCCCACACGACGCCCGAGGGCACCGTGTCGGTCCGCCTCACGGAGGTCGAGGCCTATCTCGGGGTCGGCGAGGATCCCGGATCCCACGCGCACCGCGGTCCGACGCCGCGCACGAGTCCGATGTTCGGTCCGCCCGGGCATCTGTACGCATACTTCAGCTACGGCATGCACGTCTGCATCAACGTCGTGTGCTCACCGGTCGGCACGGCGTCGGCCGTGCTCCTGCGTGCCGGCGAGGTCGTCGCGGGGCTGGAGCTCGCGCGGCTGCGACGCGGTGACCGGGTGCCGGATCGCGACCTGGCCAGAGGGCCGGCGCGGCTCACCGTGTCGCTCGGGATCGCGCTCGACCAGTCGGGTGACGACCTCGCCGAGCCGCCCCTCGATCTGCTCCTGCCCGAGCGCCCGCTCGCCTCGGCGGCCGGTCCGCGGACGGGCGTCAGCGGGGTCGGTGGGGGAGCCGCCTACCCGTGGCGGTTCGTGCTGCCGGGGGAGACGACCGTCTCGCCCTACCGCCGCTCGCCCAGGGCCGTGGACTGACCCGCCGACTCAGCCTCGCGCGAGCAGCAGGATCGACGCCACCCCGGCAGCCCAGAGGAGGCTGGCGAGCGAGCCGATGATGAACCGCTCGCGCGCCTCGGCCGAGTCGAGTTCGGTGAAACGTCCGACACCCTTCACCGCGACGATGACCGCGATCGCCTCCGGATAGCCGGAGAACAACGCGGCGACGAGGGCGAGCCGTTCGAGGATCCCGATCGCGGTCCCGCCGCGCAGCACCTCGATGGGACGTCCGACGACCTGCGATGCGCTCGGGTTCCGGTGCTCCACGAGGATGCCGCCGTGGATCCCGGGGGCGACGCTGCCCTTGGTCGCGAGGGCGAGGACGAAGGAGGCGACCGGACCACCGCCGGTGACCGCGACAGCGAGGACGAAGACGCCGAGGAGCACGAGAGCCGGACCGGTCGGCGGAACCGAGGGGACGAGCGCGACCAGGAGGGCCCCGATCACCATGAGGGCCGTCGCCACGACCATGAGACGATCCGCGAGACGCGCGCTCAGCACCCGGGCCAGCAGGAGGAAGACGAGCGCGCTTCCGAGGAGGCCGATGACGGTCGGCCAGGTGATGGGCGTGAGCGTGACGAGGTTCATCGCTCGTCCTTTCGGTCGTCGGGGTGGTGCACGGAGGCGTCCTGGTCGAGCTTCGTCAAGAGGCGGATGAGCGCGGTGGTCGCCGCGGCTTCGGCTCGGACTCCGGCGGCCGCGACCCGGCGACTGACCGAACTCTCGGTGATGCCGAGTCGTGCCGCGGCCTCGGACTGGGTCACGCCGGCCGCGAGCAGGTCGGCGACCTCCCATCCGCCGGCGGTCCTCCGGTCGCGGAGGTGGAGGAGGAGCACGATGAGCGCTTCGACGTCGGCGCCGCCCTGCTGGTCGGCCGCCTCGAGCGCGAACCGGAAGGGCGCCCGCTTGGCCCGCGTGACGGCCTCCCGGGCGGCGTAGAAGGCCTGACCGGTCGCGGCACGGGTCGAATCGGGGAGCGGACGTCGGACGTCGCCTTGTCCGATGCCCACGCTCCAGCCGCGATCCCGGAGGAGGTCGAGGGCGATGGCGAGCGCGACCTCGGCGTCCTCGGTGGCGAGCTGGAACTCGTCGCCCGCCGTGCGTTCGGCCTGGAGGAGCAGGCTCTCCGGGAACCGTTCGTTGACCGACTCGATGACACCGGCTGCGCGATCAGGGCCGGTCCGGCTCGCGATCTGGTCGACGGTCAGCACGTACACGGCTCTCCTCTCGGCGGTGGCTCGGCTCGATCACCCTAGCCGCAACATGCAGGTATTTCCACAACTCTGACGAATGAGAGGAATTCCTGCACGTCACCGTCGCCGCGATCGCGCCGAGGCCGATGCGCCCGATCCGGCAGCGGATGCCGCGCTGATAGCCTTGCAAGCGTGCCGAACCTCGCTCTTCCTGACCAGCGCAACGATCCGACCTTCGAGGACGTCTGGGACGAACTCGTCTGGCGCGGGCTCGTCCACGTGTCGACGGATCAGCAGGAGCTGAAGCGTCTGCTCGGTGGAGCGCCGATCACCTACTACTGCGGGTTCGACCCGACGGCTGCGAGCCTCCACCTGGGCAACCTGGTCCAGCTGCTCGTCATGCGTCGGCTGCAGCTGGCCGGACATCGCCCGCTCGGGCTCGTGGGCGGTTCGACCGGCCTCATCGGCGACCCACGACCGACCGCTGAGCGCACGCTGAACACGCCGGACACCGTCGCCGAGTGGGTGCAGTCGCTCCGCGCGCAGATCGAACGCTTCCTCAGCTTCGAGGGCGACAACGCCGCGCGCATGGTCAACAACCTCGATTGGACCGCACCGCTCTCCGCGATCGACTTCCTGCGGGAGATCGGCAAGCACTACCGCGTCGGCACGATGCTGAAGAAGGACGCGGTCAGCGCCCGCCTCAATTCGGAGGCGGGGATCAGCTACACCGAGTTCAGTTACCAGATCCTCCAGGGGATGGACTACCTCGAGCTGTACCGCGAATACGGCTGCGTCCTGCAGACCGGCGGGAGCGACCAGTGGGGCAACCTCACGAGCGGCACCGACCTCATCCACCGGGTCGAGCGGGCCACCGTCCACGCGATCGGGACCCCGCTGATCACGAACTCGGACGGCACGAAGTTCGGGAAGAGCGAAGGCAACGCGGTCTGGCTCGACCCGAGCATGACGAGCCCGTACGCGTTCTACCAGTTCTGGGTCAACACCGACGATGCGGACGTCATCGCCCGGCTGAAGGTGTTCACGTTCCTCGATCGGGTGGAGATCGAGCGACTGGCGGCTGCGACCGAGGCGGAACCGTTCAGGCGGGAGGCACAGAAGACCCTCGCCTACGCCGTCACCGCGCTCGTCCACGGCGTCGCCGCGACGGATGCGGCCATCGCCGCGTCGGCCGCGCTCTTCGGTCAGGGCGATCTGGACGCACTCGACGCGGACACGCTGCGGTCGGCCGTCACGGAGTTGCCGAACGCGCGGGTGGCCGCGGAGACGCTCGTCATCCAGGCGCTCGTCGACACGGAGCTGTGCTCGAGCCTCGGTGAGGCTCGACGCGCGGTCGCCCAGGGAGGCGTCTCGGTGAACAACCGCAAGATCGACGACGTCGACGCGACCCTGGACGACCGGTTCCTCACGGGCGGGGTGGCCGTGCTGCGCCGCGGCAAGCGCACCCTCGCCGGGCTGTTCCTCGACGGAGCGCCCGCCTGATCCGCCGACGACGGCATCGTCGTCGTCATCGAACCTGAAGGGGATGCTCCGAGTGCAGCTCTGCGAGGCGTGCGGGACCGAGATCGTCGACCGCCGCGACGGTGTGTGCCCGAGTTGTGGGGCCATGCTGCCGCTGCGCACGGGCGAGCTGTCGACGGTGGAGACCCTGGCCGAGGCCGAGGCGGCAGAGCCGGAGCCGGAGCTGGCGGACGAGCCCGAGTCGGAGTCGATGGACGCCCGGCCCACGCCGGCCGACGACGGCGACCTCGTCGAGACCGATGCACCCCACGTCGAGACCGGTGCCCCCGCAGCGGAAGCCGATCGACTGCCGTCGCCGGACGTCGACACGACTGAGCCCACGACACCAGGTACCGCGACGTCGATCGCGCCGAGCGCGGTGCCGACACCGGTCCCGGATCCCGAATCCACCAACCCGGCGCCGGCGCAGGCGTCGACTCCGCTCCCGGCGACAGCCGCTGCGGACGAGCCGGCTTCGGCAAGCGCCGCGGGGGAGGCACCTGGGGAACCGACCGCGCCCCGTGCCCTCTGGCACCCCGATTCGTTGCCCACCACGGTCAAGCGGACCCCCTCGCGCCGACGATGGTTCCTCCTCGGCGGACTCGCGCTGGCCGTGGTCGCTGCGATCATCGCGGTCGTGCTCATCGTGGTCGCGGCCGTTCCCCACCGCGTCGAGGGGCTCGCGCTCCTCCGCGACCTCCCGACGAAGCCGACCGTCGGAACGTGGGAACTCACGCATCCGCTGGATGACGAGGTGCCCGCGGGCGACGAGCTCTACCTGAACGGGTACACCGCGAGCCCCAACACCGCGCTGCTCGTCTGGTCAACCGACCGGCCACTGGATCAGACGACCCTCGACGACGCTCCGGGCGAGACGGTGGTCTCCCTGGTGAACACGGCGAACGGCCACACGCTCTGGGACCGTCGCGTCACCGAGCTCTCTCCGGAGTTCGACCGCTTCGACGCACCGGTGGTCGTCTCCCCACCCGATGCGGCCGCGATCGTGCTGAGTCAGGGCGACCTCATGGTGGCCGTGAGCCGTCGCGACGGGCACGTGGTGTCCACCTCGCAAGAGCACTCGAGTGTCGAGGGGATCGGCTTCGCCGACTTCGCCGCGCCGGCGGCCTTCGTCCCGGGTCTCGAGGGTGACCTGCTCATCTCGTCGACCACGGCCGACGGCACCGGGACGGTCGGCCGCTACCGGTCGACGGACCTGACCGACCCGGTCTGGGAGGTCAGCGGTGACGCCGGCGAGCGGGCGACCACCGCGGGCGACAAGCTCTTCTACGACGGTGCGGTCTACTCGCTCGACGACGGATCGACCATCGACTGGCAGGGCGACCTCTCCTGGTACTACCAGCAGGTGGGCGGCGATCTCGTCGCGATCGACTACTCCGGCAACGACACCACGATCCGCGGGGTGGACGACCGCACCGGCGCCGAGCGCTGGAAGGCGGCCGGGGCGCTGCCGGTGGTGCTCGACGCGAGCGGGCTGTTGGTCGTCGCCGACCAGTCGGGGGAGCGGGTCCGCCGCCTCGACCCGCGATCCGGCGAGGTCGAGTGGCGCAGCGGACTGACGAGCACCTGGGACGGCGCCTACACCGTGGGCGACACGATCATGCTCGGTGACGGCGAAGGCGGATACACCGGGGTCGGCGCTCGAGACGGCGAGATCCGATACGAGGAGCAGGACGCCGAGGGCAGCCTCGTCGGATACAGCGACCGGACCCTCCTGCTCACGCTCGACGACACGCTCGTCGGGATCGACGCGAACACGGGCGAGCGCAGTTGGTCGGTCGACTCCGCCGGAGACGAGTACTCGTTCACCGCCTGGGGCGGAAGCCCACTCGCCGTCGCGACGGTCGTCGCGGCCGGTTCCGACTCGGCGGCTGTCCTCGGCATCGGTGACGCTGATCGGGACTGAAGCGCGTGGATCCGGGCGACACGCCCGGGATGCAGCGATGATTTGCCAGCCCCTGGCGGTCTGCGTAAAGTAATCACTCGTCACCCCAAAGGTGCGGGAAGCGGAAGAGCTTCCCGGCCTCAAGTGGGACTGATACCCAGCCAAAAGCCGAGCATCTCCACGTGAGTCAAACTCACACTTGAGATCGTCTCACTTCAAGACTAGGTTGGAACTTCACAGCTCTCGGGTCATCGAAGCGGTGAGGATCAGACGGACTCCGGTCCACTCAGATCAGCTCCTGGTTCGACTTGACAAGAACCGAAGAAGTGGTAAGTTAGAGAAGTTGCCCTGCAGGGCGGTCGTGATGGCCAAAGGCAGGAGCATCCGATCCTTGAGAACTCAACAGCGTGCACAATGTCAAATGCCAAAA
>NZ_FXWJ01000005.1 GCF_900177795.1 Plantibacter elymi (nom. nud.) | reverse complement strand
GCGAAGTACGTGTACGAGACCGGCACCGCGCACGGCAAGCGCGTGCAGGCGCTCGGCGGGGCGAAGAACCACATGCTCGTGCTGCCCGACGCCGACCTCGACCTCGTCGCCGACTCCGCCATCAACGCCGGCTTCGGCTCCGCGGGCGAACGGTGCATGGCGATCTCCGTCGTCGTCGCCGTGGAGCCCGTCGCGGACGAACTCATCGGCAAGATCGCCGAACGCGCAGCGACCCTGCGGATCGGTGACGGCCGCCGGAACTGCGACATGGGCCCGCTCGTGACGAAGGTGCACCGCGACAAGGTCGCCTCCTACCTCGACGTCGCCAAAGCCGATGGGGCGACGATCGTCGTCGACGGCCGCAACACCCCGATCGACGGCGACCCGAACGGGTTCTGGCTCGGCCCGACCCTCATCGACAACGTCCCAACGACGTCGAAGGTGTACACGGAGGAGATCTTCGGACCCGTCCTCGCCGTCGTCCGCGTGGCCTCATATGAGGAGGGTGTTGCACTCATCAACGGCGGCGCGTTCGGGAACGGGACCGCGATCTTCACCAACGACGGCGGCGCCGCCCGACGGTTCCAGAACGAGATCCAGGTCGGCATGATCGGCATCAACGTGCCCATCCCCGTCCCGGTCGCGACGTTCTCCTTCGGCGGGTGGAAGGACTCCCTCTTCGGCGACACCAAGGCCCACGGCGCCGAGGGCGTCCGCTTCTTCACCCAGCAGAAGGCCATCACCTCCCGCTGGCTCGACCCCTCCCACGGCGGCATCAACCTCGGCTTCCCCCAGAACTGAGGCACCCCGGCCGGCCTTCGACAAGCGGGTCCTGAGCCCGTCGAAGGGCAGCCCCCCCCCGGATCCTGTCGAAGGGCAGGACCGAGCGGCAAGATCGAATCACACACGACGGAGTGAACACCATGCAGTGGATGTACGAGCAGGGCGACCTCTCCCGCGACGGCTGGGAGAGCGTCGTCGACGGGGCGACCGAGGGTTGGCAGCACACCGGTCTCCGCGTCGCCGAACTCTCGGGTGACGACGAGCTCGGGCTCCCGGCCGGTGCGGTGGAGCGCATCGTCATCCCGCTCGCCGGCTCGTTCTCCGTGCAGTGGTCGGACGGCGAGGGGAACGCCGACACCGCGGTGCTCGACGGTCGAGCGTCCGTCTTCGACGGCCCCACCGATGTCCTGTACCTCGGCGTCGGGGCGGCCGGGACGCTCCGCGGTTCCGGCCGGGTCGCCGTCGCCGAGGCTCCAGCGAGCACCGCGCTCCCGACCCGCCACGTGCGCGCCGACGAGGTGCCCGTCGAGTTGCGCGGTGCCGGGCGGTCCAGCCGGCAGGTCCACAACTTCGGCACGCCGGACGCACTCGATGCGGCGAAGCTCATCGTCTGCGAGGTCGTCACCCCGGCGGAGAACTGGTCGTCGTACCCCGCACACAAGCACGACGAGTCGGTACCCGGCGAGGAGTCGCTACTCGAGGAGATCTACTACTTCGAGTCCGCCGTGTCGAAGGGGCTGACGGCACCGGCGTCCGCAGACCCCTTCGGCATGTTCGCCACGTACTCCTCGCCCGCCGGGGAGATCGACATCACCGCGATCGTCCGCACGGGCGACATTGCGCTCGTGCCGTTCGGTTACCACGGGCCGGCGGTCGCGGCTCCGGGATACGACCTCTACTACCTGAACGTGATGGCAGGTCCAGACGACGAACGGGTCTGGCACATCAGCGACGACCCCGCACACGCGTGGATCCGCCAAAGCTGGGTCGGCCAGGAGGTCGACCCACGCCTGCCGTACACGGCCGACGCGGCACCGCACCACTCGAACGACAGCATCGACGCAGAAGGACGGCAGTGATGGCGACGAACTCCAGGACGAAGCGGATGACGGTGAGCCAGGCGCTCGTCGAGTTCCTCGGTCACCAGTGGACCGTGGACGGCGACCACCGTGAGCGGACCATCCCCGGCGTGTTCGGTATCTTCGGGCACGGCAACGTCGCGGGTCTCGGGCAGGCGCTCAAACAGGCGAACGCACTCGATCCCGACCTCATGCCGTACTTCCAGGCGCGCAACGAGCAGGCGATGGTGCACCAGTCCGTCGGGTACGCCCGCATGCACCGCCGCCTCGGTACCTTCGCGAGTGCGGCCTCGGTCGGCCCAGGTGCCGCGAACATGCTGACGGGTGCGGCCCTCGCCACCACGAACCGCCTTCCGGCGCTCCTGCTGCCCAGCGACACCTTCGCGACGCGCGTCGCTGACCCGGTCCTCCAACAGCTCGAGCTGCCGCACGACATCGGCATCACCGTCAACGACGCGTTCCGTCCGCTGTCTCGCTTCTTCGACCGGGTGCAGCGACCGGAGCAATTGTTCTCGATCGCCCTTGCAGCCATGCGCGTACTCACTGACCCGGCCGAGACCGGCGCGGTCACGATCGCTCTCCCGGAGGACGTGCAGGCGGAGACCGTCGACGTCCCACTCGAATTCCTGCAGAACCGTGAATGGCACCTGCGCCGTCCGCTGCCGGAACGAGCTGCACTTGCCCGCGCCATAGCTGCGATCCGCGGGGCGAAGCGTCCGATCATCATCGCCGGCGGGGGCGTGATCTACTCGAACGCCGAGGAGGCGCTGCGGCTGCTCGTCGAGGCGACCGGCATCCCCGTCGGCACCTCGCAGGCCGGTGGTGGGTCGCTCGTGTGGAACCACCCGCAGAACGTCGGCGCGATCGGTGCCACCGGGACCACTGCGGCGAACCGTCTCGCAGCGGAAGCAGACGTCGTGATCGGCATCGGCACTCGCTACAGCGATTTCACCACGGCGAGCCGCACGGCGTTCCAAGCCGAGGGCGTGACCTTCGTCAACGTCAATGTCGCGAGCTTCGACGCCTACAAGCACGGGACGCAGATCGCCGTCGTCGCCGACGCACGGGAGACGGTCGAAGCGCTCCATGGTGAGCTCGCTCGGTTCCGAGTCGCTGCCGACTACGCCGAGACCGTCCGCCGTGAAAAGGCGGCATGGGACGCGACCGTCGACGCCGCTTTCGAGCCGTCGGGACTCGCCCTCCCCGGACAAGCCGAGATCATCGGTGCCGTCCAGTCGTCGACCGAGCCTGAGGACGTCATCGTCCAGGCGGCGGGATCACTCCCCGGTGACCTCCACAAGTTGTGGCGCGTGCGGGACGCCCTCGGCTACCACGTCGAGTACGCCTTCTCCTGCATGGGGTACGAGATCGCCGGCGGTCTCGGCGTGAAGCGAGGTGCCGAGGCGAGCGGGTCCGACCGTGACGTGGTCGTGATGGTGGGCGACGGGTCGTACCTCATGCTGCACACGGAGCTCGTGACCGCGGTCGCCGAGGGCATCAAGCTCATCGTCGTCCTCATCCAGAATCACGGGTACGCCTCGATCGGACATCTGTCGGAGACGGTCGGTTCCGAGCGCTTCGGCACCTGGTACCGCAGCCTCGATCCCGAGGCCCGCAACTTCCAGGGCGAGCAGATCCTGCCCGTCGACCTCGCCGCCAACGCGCGCAGCTACGGCGTCGACGTGATCGAGGTCGAGCCCGGCGCCTCGTCGATCGACGACCTTAGGGCGGCCATGGCGACTGCGAAGGCCTCCGACCGGACGACGCTCATCCACATCAACAGCGACCCGCTGCTGTACGCACCAGATGGCGAGGGTTGGTGGGACGTCCCCGTCCCGGCAGTTTCCGAGCTACCGAGCACGCAGCGTGCGTACGAGGAGTACGCCGAGATCAAGGCCACCCAGAAGCCGCTGCTCGGCTGAGTGCCCGACCAGAATCCCACGAACGAGTACCGAAGGAACCCCATGTCAGAACCCGCCACCACTCCGTCGATCCGCATCGGCACCGCCCCCGACTCGTGGGGTGTCTGGTTCCCCGACGACCCGAAGCAGGTCCCGTGGGAGCGATTCCTGGATGAGGTCGTCGCCTCCGGATACGAGTGGATCGAACTCGGACCGTACGGCTACCTCCCCACCGACCCGAACCAGCTCGCCGACGAACTCGGCTCCCGAGGGCTCAAGCTCTCGGCGGGGACCGTCTTCACCGGCTTCCACAAGGGCGACGACCAGTGGAAGCGTGCCTGGGACCAGGCGCTCGACATCGCCGGCCTCGTCTCGAAGCTCGGGGCCGAGCACCTCGTCGTGATCCCGGACCTGTGGCGGAGCGACGCGACGAGTGAGGTCCTCGAGTCCCGCACGCTCGACGATGGGCAGTGGACGAAGCTCGCCGCCGGTCACGATCGTCTCGGCAAGGCCCTCCTCGAGGAGTTCGGGATCAAGCAGCAGTTCCACTCCCACGCCGACAGCCACGTCGGGACGACCAGGGAGGTCGAGCGCTTCCTCGCCGCGACCGACGAGCGATACACGAACCTCTGCCTCGACACCGGCCACTTCTCCTACTACGGCGGCGACAACCTCAAGCTCATCGACGACCACCCGTCGCGGATCGGTTACCTGCACCTCAAGCAGGTCGACACGAGCCTGCTCTTCGACGTGCTGAAGAACGACGTGCCGTTCGCTGAGGCTGTCACCCAGGAGATCATGGTCGAGCCGCCGTTCGGCGTACCGGAGCTCGGCCCGATCATCGAGCGCGTCGCGGCACTCGACCCGCAGATCTTCGGGATCGTCGAGCAGGACATGTACGGCTGCTCGATCGATCGCCCGTTCCCCATCGCCAAGCGCACACGCGAGCACATCTTCGGCGAGACCGCCGCTGCCCGCGTCAGCTGACACCCGTTCCACCTCCGATCACGAAAGGCATCTCAGCCATGCGCATCACCTCGACCATTACCAGTCCCACCGACACCGAGCGAGAGCCGGGCGACATCCGTGTCGGTGTCATCGGCGCCGGTGTCATGGGTGCCGACCACGTCAAAAGGATCACCGAGCGGGTCAGCGGTGCCGTCGTTTCCGCCGTCATCGAGCCCGACACCGGACGCGCTGCCGCGGCTGTTGCGGCTGCGCCCGGCTCGGCCGCGTTCACGAGCCTCGAGGACGCGATCGCCGCGCAGGCCGTCGATGCCGTGCTGATCGCCACTCCGGGCCAATTCCACGAACCCGTGCTCCTGCCGGCACTCGCGGCCGGCCTCCCCATTCTGTGCGAGAAGCCGCTCACCCCGAGCCCCGTCTCGTCCTTGAAAGTGATGGAGGCCGAGCAGCAGCTCGACCGCCCGCACATCCAGGTCGGGTTCATGCGCCGGTTCGACGCCGAGTACCAGCAACTGCGCGCACTCGTCGACTCCGGCGAGGCCGGAGAACTCCTCATGCTCCGTGGGGTGCATCGCAATGCAAGCGTGGCTGAGAGCTATACGCAAACAATGCTTATCACCGACTCCGTCGTTCACGAGTTCGACGTACTGCCGTGGGTTGCCGGATCGACAGTCACGAGCGTGGAGGTAAAGTTCCCCCGCCGCAATGCGTCGGCTCCTCGACACCTCCGCGAACCCATACTCGTGCTCATCGGGCTTGAGAACGGTGTGCTCGTCGACGTCGAGATGAACGTCAGTGCCCAGTTCGGCTACCAGGTCGGCACAGAAGCCGTCTTCAGTCAGGCTGTCGCGCGCATCGGCCAGCCTTCCGGCCTGCAGCTCTGGCAGGGCGGACGCTTCGGCGTCGGTGAGCACACGAGTTTCGTAACACGCTTCGCATCCGCCTATGACGCGCAGGTACAGCGCTGGGTAAATGCCGTCCGCTCCGGCGCGCTCGTTGACGGCCCGAACGCTTGGGACGGCTACAAGGTTGCGCTCGCTTGTGAAGCCGGCGTCGCAGCCCTTACCACCGACGGCCCGGTGCCAGTCGCCCTGCCTGAACGTCCCTCCTTCTACGCCTAACCCTCCGATGGTCAGGCGACAAGACGACCTCATTGACGGAGCAGAGGCTTCGCCCGCAGCGCCTGTCCACTAACCATCTGAAACAAACAGACGGTCTCCGAAGCCATGTGGCGTCGCAGACCGTCTGTTTCATCGGACCGAGGTGCGCGCCGACGGATCCCGCCGGCCCGTTACCCGGCAGTGCTTACGGACGGGCCCGCGAGCGCCACCGGAGCCGTGATGGCAGCGATCGCCTCTCGCCAAGGAAGAACGGTCGCGAACGCGGCGCCCATGATGTCGAGCGAAGCCTCGTGCTGCCCCGGCGCCCCCGCGACACCATCGGACGCGACGTACATGTCGAAGTCACGCATGTACCCGGAACGGACCGTCGACTCGACACAGATCGATGTCACCGTTCCGAGGACCAGTACGGTCGTGGCACCCAGCGTTCGCAGGAGCTGCTCGAGCGGGGTGTTCAGGAAAGCGTCATACCGGTTCTTGTCGATGACAGCCTCACCCTCCTGAGGTGTCAAGGCAGTGTGGATCTCCGCATCCCAGCTGCCGCGCTCGAGCATCTCGAAGTTCGGCGGAAGGAAGCCCTCCATCCTCAGTGGAAGGTCGACCATCCCAGGCCGGAAGACACTCCGGGTGTAGATGACCGGCACACCCGTGGTGCGCGCCGCAGCGATGGCTTCGGCGTTCTCGGCTATCACCGAGTCGATGTTGGGCATTCCCATACCCAGACTCGGCAACGAACCCTCAGGGTGGATGAAACCGTTCTGCATGTCGATCACGAGTAACGCGCTGGACATTTCGTCTCCTTGCTCGGCAGGTATTACGCGGTCACAGGCAATGGGACCGCGCGGCCGTGGTTGGCCTACGAACCGGCGCGTTAGACCCAAGATGTCGATGCATACGATCGAGAGTGCCTCCCCACCGGACATCCGTCGAATCGGTGGGCGCCCTCGCCGAGGACACCCTCAGGCAATCAGGTGTCCGCGACGAAGACGTATCGGGATCGTTACCGGGATGTAAATTCCAGCAAGGGCATCGCTCGAGGCTCGACGAAGATGTGCTGGCGCCCAATCGTGCGTCCGCGAGCTGGTCAGCTCAGGGCGCCATCGAGTTGTTGGATCATCCCTGAAACCCAACCGGGCCTGAAACCAACCTCGGAGAGCCGATGGATGGCGTAATCCGCGGAGGTCCGCCGCTTACGGCGCCTACCGGCAAGAGCAGTCGCAGGGAACCTACTCGGACGCCCAACGACTGATCGGATCATCATGCCAATCGACAAGCTCCTGCTCACCGCCGAAGAGGCAGCAGAATCACTCGGAGTGGGTCGCTCCACCGTCTACGACCTCATGAGGCTCGGCCACCTGTCCAGCGTCAAGATCGGACGCGCCAGACGCATCCCCGTCGCCGCGCTGCACCGCTTTACCCGCCAGCTCGCAGGTGAAGACCAGGCGTGAGTCAGCGCGCAAACGGTGAGGGGTCAATCTACAAACGCGACGACGGCCAGTGGACTGGCGCAGCGTACGTGCTGGCCGCGAACGGAGCACGAAAACGTCGGACCGTCTACGGACACACCAAAGCGCAGGTAGCCGCCAAGCTCCGCGACCTCATCACCCAGACAGACGCCGGCGTCCCAACCGCCGTCTCTGGTTGGACCGTGAGGACCTACTCCGAGCACTGGCTCACCCACATCGCACCGAGCGTGCTCCGCCCGACGACCAGGGCCAACTACGAGTGGGTTCTGCACAAACACGTGCTCCCATCGCTGGGCACGAAGAAGCTCGAACAGCTGACACCACAACAGGTCCGCGAAATGCACACCGACATCGCGCGCACGGGCGTCTCAGCCCACACCGTGCGACTTGCTCACGCCGTGCTCCGCAGTATCCTCGCCGAAGCAGCCCGCGAGCAGCGCATCGGGCGCAACGTCGCATCACTCGTCCGCGCGCCCAAGATCGAGCACCAGGAAGTCGATCCGTGGACCGCAGAGGAGGCTTCCACCTTCATGGAGTCCAGCCGAGACTCACAATTCGCCGAACTCTACGTACTCGCGCTGACGCTCGGACTTCGCCGGGGAGAGCTGCTCGGCCTGCGCTGGGCAGACATCAACGCAGAGCGGACACAGCTCCGCATCCGGCAGACCGCTCACCGCGCGGGAACCGGCCAAGGGATCTCAATCGGTCCGACGAAAACCGCTCGCTCGCGTCGGACCCTGCCCTTACCAGCGCGAGCCATGACAGCGCTCAAGACTCGAGCCGCGAACCAACTTTCGGATCAGCGCGCCGCTGGCGGTGCCTGGACCGATTCCGGACTCGTCTTCACCACACGGACAGGCACACCCATCGAACCGAGCAACCTCCGGCGCAGCTTCGACAAAGAGATCACCGCTGCAGACGTGCGCCGGATCCGTTTCCACGACATGCGCCACACCTGCGCATCGCTCCTTCTGGCCCAGGGCGTGCAGATGCGCACGGTCATGGAGATCCTCGGGCACGCCAATATGGCGATCACCTCCGACATCTACTCCCACGTCGCACCGACGACCCTTCGGAACGCCTCAGACGCGATGAACGCCGCGCTCGACTCCCCCGCCGCAGGACCGGAATGACCATGCACGTTCACCGTTGTTCGCTGCCGTTCGCGGCGTCGTTGCTACATGCGTTGCTACACGCGTTGCTACATTTTCACGCCTATTCGGCAGCTGTCGCCCAGTTTGGCCGGTCGGACCGGCTTACGAGGGGGCAAGAAAAAAGCCGCTGACCTGGGTGTTCCAGGGCAACGGCCGGGTGATGCTGGTGGAGCCGCCCAAGGGAATCGAACCCTTGACCTTCTCATTACGAGTGAGATGCTCTGCCGACTGAGCTAGGGCGGCGCGTGCGCTGGTCGCCCGGCGCACGAGTATCCATGTTAGCGCAGCTTTTGGACCGTCGTGTACAGCTCGGCGAAAGAACGACGGATCCGCTCGGCGAGGGAGCCGGGGGTCGGCGCATCGGCCCAGCAGCGCCAGGCATGACGCAGGCCGGCGAAGCCCACCATCGTCACCATCCAGCAGCGGTCGAACAGCGCCTCCGCGTCCTCCGCGAGCGTCGGGTCGTCGTTCAGCACCCGCCGCTCGACGACCTTGTAGAGGCCCTCCTCGAAGCCGCGCATGCTCGCGATCCGCGCACCGAGCAGGTGCGGGTGGTCGCGCAGGACGTCCTTGCGGAGATGGTGGATCTCGACGTCCTCGTCGGCGTCACCCACGGTCCGGGCCAGGAGCTCCCCCAGATCGGTGAGTACGTCGGTGGCGGGCCCCGCGGTGAGGAAGGCGTGCAGGGCGTCTCCATCTGGGATCAGCGGGATGTCGCCGATCAGCGCCTCCTCCTTCGTCCCGAAGTAGTTGAAGAAGGTCCGCGGCGAGACCTCCGCTCGACGGCTCACCTCCTCGACCGTCACGTTCTCGAGCCCCTGCTCACTCGCGAGCGTCAGCACCGCATGCTGGATCGCCCGACGCGTCGCGAGCCGCTTCCGCTCGCGGAGCCCGAGTTCAGCCGGCGCCGTCATGGTCATCAGGATCCCGCCGTCAACTGCACATCGGGTCCTTCGACGGCACCGTGCCGTCGATGAGGTACTGATCGACCGCCTGGTTCACGCAGTCGCTGCCCTTGTTGTAGCCCGTGTGACCCTCACCCTTGTAGGTGATCAACTGACCTTTGTCGAGCTGCTCCGCGAGGTTCTGCGCCCAGACGTACGGCGTGGCCGGGTCGTTCGTCGTCCCGACGACGAGGATCGGCGCAGCACCCTTCGCGTGGATCTCCCCACGCTCGGTCCGCGTCTGGTACGGCCAGTTCGCGCAGAACGTGTCGCCGTAGGCCATGTACTCGCCGATCACGGGAGCCGCCTCCTCCAGCTGCTTCGCCTCGTCGGCCATCTTCGTCTTGTCGTCGTCGTAGCTGTAGTCGAGGCAGTTGATCGCGTTGAAGGCCTCGGTCTGATTGTCGGCGTACTTGCCGGACTCGTTGCGACCGTTGTAGCCGTCGGCGAACTGGAACGCGATGTCGGTCCCACCCTGCATGACCTCGGCGAACATCTTGCTGAGGTACGGCCACGCATCGGCCTGGTACAGCGGGTAGATGATCGCAGTGAGCAGCGTGTTGCCGCCCAGCTCACGTCCGTCGTCGCCGGGGATCGGGTTCGCGTCGACCTCGTCGAGGAGCGTCTTGATCTCGGTCATCGCGCTGTCGACTGAGCCCTTGAACGGGCAGTCCTTACCCGTCATGCAGTCCTCGAGGTAGGCACGCAAAGCACTTTCGAAGCCCTTGGCCTGCTCCTTGACGACCTCGAAGTTCGACGTCGACGGGTCGATCGCACCGTCGAGCACGAGTCGGCCGACGTTCTTCGGGAAGAGCTCCGCGTAGGTCGCGCCGAGGAAGGTGCCGTACGAGTACCCGAGGTAGTAGAGCTGCTTGTCGCCGACGGCCGCGCGCAGCATGTCGAGGTCCTTCGCAGCGCTCTGCGTGTCGACGAACTCGAGCATCTTGCCCGTCTCCTCCGCACAGGCGTCGCCGAAGTCCTTCGCAGCCTTCTCGTTCGCGGCGATCCACTCGTCGGAGCCGCGCTTCCCCGGCGTCACGTCGTACAGGTACGCGTCCATCTCGGAGTCGGTCAGGCAGGTCACCGGCGTCGACTTACCGACACCGCGCGGGTCGAAGCCGACGACGTCGAAGTTCTCCTGGAGGTCCTTGTCGACCGCGAAGTCGAGGCTGTCGGCGACGAGGCTGTACCCGGAACCACCCGGGCCACCCGGGTTCATGAAGAGCGAGCCGATCGGCTTGCCGTTCGTCGCCTGGTGCCGCACGAGCGCCAGGGAGAGCTCGCCGTCCGAGGGGTTGTCCCAGTCGATGGGCGCCTTCGCCGTGGCGCACTCGAAGCCGTCGGCACAGCCACTGGTCTTCCAGTCGAGCTTCTGCTCGTAGAAGGGCTTCAGCTCGGCGGCGACGTCGCTCGTCGCGGGCGACGAGGACGACGTCGTCGGCTCAGCGGCCTTCGGTGGCAGGAAGGCCGTCACGCACCCACTCAGGGTGAGCGCCGCAACCGCGAGACCAGCCACCAGGGCGACCCGCGCCGCACGGCGCGCACCGGGACCCCTGCGACGGGGTGCACCGGTCGATCCCGTCGAGTCCGACGGCTGCTGCCTGGGCGAAGTCATAGAGGCTCCCTACCGGACCGCCGACACGAGCATGGCCTCCAAGGCCAGCGCCGGGGCGACGTTCCCTTCGATTCGTGTGCGGGCGACGGAGATCGCCTCCAAGGTTTCGATCGTAACCGCAGGCGTCGTCCGGCGAGCGGCTTCCTCGAGTTCCGGACGCAATTCACGGTTGATGATCGTGGCGTCGTGCCCCAGCTGCAGGAGCACGATGTCGCGGTACAGCGAGAGCAGGTCGACCATGATCCGGTCGAGCCCGTCGCGCAGGCTGCGGGTGGCGCGCCGCTTCTGGTCCTCCTCCATCGCCCGCACCTGCGAGCGGAGGGCCGGTGGGACCGATTGACCGGGCTCGACGCCGAGTGAGCGCAGGGTGCTCTCGCGCTCGGCCTCGTCGCGGAGCGAGGTGTACGCCTTCGCGTCATCGCCCGCCAGCTCGAGGAGGCGGCCAGCGGTGACGACAGCCTGGCCGGCACTGCGGATGTCGAGCACGGCACGGAGCGTGGACTCACGGCGCTGCCGTGCGCCGGGGTCGGTCGCGAGGCGGTGGGCCATGCCGACGTGGCTCTGCGCCTCACGGGCGGCACGCTCGGCGAGGTCGGGCGCCACACCGTCGCGCCGTTCCAGCAGCTCGGCGACGTCGTCGATGGTGGGGACGCCGAGGCGGACCGAGCGGACGCGCGACCGGATGGTGGGCAACAGGTCGGCCTCGCTCGGCGCGCACAGCACCCAGATCGTGCTGCTCGGCGGTTCCTCGAGCGACTTCAAGAGCAGGTTGGAGGTGCGCTCGGTCATGCGGTCGGCGTCCTCGACGACCATGACGCGGAAGCGACCGACGGACGGCGCGCGGTAGGCGTTGCGGACGAGGTCGCGGACCTCGTCGATCGTGATGATGACGCGATCGGTACTCAGTGCGGAGAGGTCGGGATGGGTGCGCGCCTCCACCTGACGACGGGTGACGTCGTCGCCCCCGGGCTCACGACTGAGCAGCGCGGCGGCGAACGCGTAGGCGAGGGTCGACCGGCCGGAACCGGGCGGCCCGGTGATCAGCCAGGCGTGGGTGAGGCCCTTGGGCGTGACCGGGTCCGACGCCGACTGGAGGAGCTCGATCGCGTCGCGTTGACCCGTCAAGTCGGTCCAGGAAGCCATACGTCTACGATACCGGGCGGTACCGACCTGAGCCGGCGGGGTGCGTGCCGGTCACTGCGCCGAACCACGGCCACTGAACCGACCCACGGTCACTGAGCTTGTCGAAGTGCAGACCACACACGCTCGCCCTTCGACAGGCTCAGGGACCGGAAGGGTGCGCCCTTCGACAGGCTCAGGGACCGGAGGGGTGCGCCCTTCGACAGGCTCAGGGACCGGAGGGGTGCGCCCTTCGACAGGCTCAGGGACCGGAGGGGTGTGCGCTCAGAGGAGCGGGATGGTGTGCGCTCAGAGGAGCGGCGCGATGCGAGCCTGGATGTCGGCGGCGAGCTGCTCAGGTGGGAGCGCAGCGTCGACGACGAGGAACCGCTCGGCCTCCGCGGCCGCGAGGGCGAGGAACGACTCCCGCACCCGGGTGTGGAAGTCCTGCGCCTCGGCCTCGAGCCGGTCGAAGCGCTTGTTGGCGTTGTCGAGACGACCGCGCGCGACCGCGACGTCCAGATCGAGGAGCACGGTCACGTCGGGCAGGAGGTCTTCGGCAGCCCAGAGGGAGATGCCGCGGATCTGCTCGGCGTCGAGCACGCGCCCGCTGCCCTGATAGGCGACCGACGAGTCGAGGTACCGGTCCTGCAGGACGACCTCGCCCCTCGCGAGGGCCGGGCGCACCACGGTGGCGATGTGGTGAGCGCGGTCCGCCGCGTAGAGCAGGGCCTCGGCACGCGGGCTGATGTCGCCTCGGTGATGCAGCACGATCTCGCGGATCTCGACACCGAGCTCACTGCCGCCCGGCTCGCGAGTCCGGACGACCGTCCGCCCCTGCTGCTCGAACCAGTCGCTCAGGAGTCGCGCCTGCGTCGACTTCCCGACACCGTCGCCGCCCTCGAGGGTGATGAACAGGCCCCGAGGGCGTCCTCCCCCGCTCACGTGACGGCGTCGGCCTTCGCCGCAGCCGCCTTGTTCGCAGCACGGGTCGCGGCAGCCTTCTTCGCCGCTTCCGAACGGGCGGTCGACGTGGCAGTCGCGGACTTCGTGGCAGCCGTCTTGGCGGCCCCCGTCTTCGCCGCGGGTGTCTTCTTGGCCGGAGCCTTCTTCGCGGGTGCCTTCTTCGCGGGAGCCTTGCGACCGGCCTTCGGCTTCGCCGGGCCCTTCGCACGCTTGTCCGCGAGGAGCTGGACCGCTCGCTCGAAGTCGACGTCGTCGACCTCCTCGCCACGAGGGATCGTCGCGTTGGTCACGCCGTCCGTCACGTAGGCGCCGAAGCGGCCGTCCTTGATCTTGATCGGTTTGCCGCTCTCGGGGTCGGCCTCGAACTCCTTGAGGGCGCTCGACGCCTTCCGGGCTCCGTACTTGGGCTGTGCGAACAGCTCGATAGCGCCAGGAAGGTCGACCGCGAAGATGTCGTCCTCGGAAGTGAGCGACCGGGTGTCGGTGCCCTTCTTCAGGTACGGACCGTAGCGACCGTTCTGCGCGAGGATCTCCTCACCCGACTCGGGGTCGGCACCGACGACCCGCGGCAGGTCGAGGAGCTTGAGCGCGGTCTCGAGGTCGATGGTCGCGAGGTCCATCGACTTGAAGAGCGACGCGGTGCGGGGCTTCTCGGCCGCCGCCTTCTTCTTGGCGGGGGCCTTCTTCTTGGCACCCGCAGCAGGCTCGGTCACCTCGCCGGTCGCCGTGTCGACGGAGAGCTCCGCCTCGGGCTCCGGGTCGACCTCGGTGATGTACGGGCCGAAGCGTCCGTCCTTCGCGACGATCTCCTTGCCGGTCGTCGGGTTCACGCCGATGACGCGATCGCCGACGACGGGTGCGTCGATGAGCTCGTGCGCCTTCGCGGGCGTCAGCTCGTCGGGCGCGAGGTCCTCGGGAAGGTTGACCCGACGCGGCGTCGGGGCTTCCTCTCCCTCGGCCGGCGGCGGACCGTCGGGCGTGACCTCGAGGTACGGGCCGTACTTGCCGATGCGGAGCGTGACGCCGTCGTCGATGACGATCGAGTTGATGCGGCGGGCGTCGATGTCGCCGAGGTTGTCGATGACCTGACGCAGGCCGCGACCCGAGTCGTCGCCGAAGTAGAAGCCCTTGAGCCAGTCGACGCGGTCGACCGAGCCGCCGGCGATCCGGTCGAGGTCGTTCTCCATCTCAGCAGTGAAGTCGTACTCGACGAGCTCCTCGAAGTACTCCTCCAGGAGACGGACGACGCTGAACGCCACCCAGCTCGGGATGAGCGCCTGGCCGCGCTGCGTCACGTAGCCGCGGTCGATGATCGTGGAGATGATCGATGCGAACGTGGACGGACGGCCGATACCGAGCTCCTCGAGCCGCTTCACCAGGCTGGCCTCGGTGTAGCGCGGGGGCGGCGAGGTCTCGTGCCCCTTCGCCTCCGGGTCCTCGATACCGAGCTGCTGGCCTTCGGTGAGGGGCGGCAACTTCGCCTCGGACGCGTCGTCCTGCGAATTGCGGTCCTCGTCCTGACCCTCTTCGTAGGCGGCGAGGAAGCCGCGGAAGGTGATGACGGTGCCGGAAGCGGTGAACTCGGCGCGGCCCGCGTCGGTCTTCGACTCGAGCGTGATCGTCGCGGTGGAGCCCTTCGCGTCGGCCATCTGGCTTGCGACGGTGCGCTTCCAGATCAGGTCGTACAGCTTGAAGTCGTTGCCGCGGAGCGTCGAGGCGAGCGAGGACGGCGTGCGGAAGGTGTCGCCCGAGGGGCGGATCGCCTCGTGCGCCTCCTGCGCGTTCTTGCTCTTGCCGCTGTAGAGGCGAGGCTTGTCGGGCACCGTCTCGGCACCGTAGAGGGCAGCAGCCTGCTTCCGGGCCGCGTCGATCGCCTGCTTGCTCAGCGAGGGCGAGTCGGTACGCATGTACGTGATGTAACCGTTCTCGTACAGCGACTGCGCGACACTCATCGTCTGGCGAGCGGAGAACCGGAGCTTGCGACCGGCCTCCTGCTGGAGCGTGGAGGTCGTGAAGGGAGCCGCCGGCCGGCGGGAGTACGGCTTGGACTCGACGGAGAGGACGGTCGCCTTGGACTGCTCGAGTGCTGCGGCGAGCGCCGTGGCCCGCTGTTCGTCGAGCGGGACGGCACTGCCCTTGAGCTGTCCGAGGTCGTCGAAGTCGCGGCCGGTGGCGACGCGGTCGCCGTCGAGCCGGACGAGACGTGCGGTGAAGGGCGCTCCGGTGGCGTCGGCTTCGGGGAGGAAGCGGGCGATGACGTCCCAGTAGGAGGCGGCGCGGAAGGCGAGGCGCTCGCGCTCCCGGTCGACGACGAGTCGGGTGGCGGCGGACTGCACGCGTCCGGCGCTCAGTCCGGGGCCGACCTTGCGCCAGAGCACGGGCGAGATCTCGTACCCGTACAGACGGTCGAGGATCCGGCGGGTCTCCTGGGCGTCGACGAGGTCGGTGTCGAGGGGCCGCGTCTTGTCCTTCGCGGCGAGGATGGCGTCCTTGGTGATCTCGTGGAAGACCATGCGGCTGACGGGGACCTTGGGCTGCAGGACCTGCAGGAGGTGCCACGCGATGGCCTCGCCTTCGCGGTCCTCATCAGTCGCGAGGAGGAGTTCGTCGGCGTTCTTGAGCGCGCGCTTGAGGTCCGCGACGGTCTTCTTCTTCGCGTCGGAGACGACGTAGTACGGCTCGAAGCCGTTGTCGACGTCGACCGAGAACTTGCCGAGCGAGCCCTTCTTGAGCTCGGCGGGAAGGTTCTTCGGCTCGATGAGGTCGCGGATGTGACCGACCGAGGACAGCACCTCGTAGTCGTCACCGAGATATCCGGCGATCGACTTCATCTTGGTCGGTGACTCTACGATCACGAGTTTCTTGCCTGCCACGAGGCTCCTTCCATCAGGCACACCATACACACGTGCACAGCAGGCTTGTCCAATCGTGGGGAGGCCACGCGCGTGTCCATCCCCTTGCGTTCTGCGGCGTTCGGAGCAGAATGTCTGCCATGAGTACCCAGACGAGTTACACCGTGAAGTTGACCGACGGTCCACTGGAGGGCAAGACGATCAGCGCCCGACTCAGCGACCACGGATCACCGACGCCCACCGTCGACGTGCCGAGCGGCACCGCCGGCAAGGTCTACCGGTACGCCCGGACGACCGGCGAGGAGTACGACGACTCCGGTGCCCCGAGCGCCGTCGACTACCGCTTCCTGGAGGCGGTCTTCACGACCGACTCCGGTCAGGGCTGACCGTTCGCGCCGCTACCTCTTAATAGGTGGCGGTCACGGGCACCCCGACGACTTCACCGGACGCCTCCGGAGGAGGTCCGGCTCTCGCGGCGACCGTGATGGCGCCGAAGGCCGTGTCGACAGTGGCGTCGACGAGGACGGTGACGCCCTCCACACTGCAGGTGCCGAGCGACGCGTCATTGCGCGCCGCGACCATGCGAGCAGTTTCGCAGGGGAAGCCTGGGAGACGGCCGGACGCGGTGTCGGCTGCCGCCAACGCGGCTGCGTCGGCCGCATTCGCCGCTCGCTGATGAGCGGCGAACAGCGTCGCGACGGGCAGAATCGCCAGGAGGACGGCGACCAGGGCGCCGAGGATGCCTGCCGCGAGAACCGACCCGGCCCCGCTCTCCTCCTGGATCCCGTCCTTCGCGCGGAGGACCAGGAGGCGCCACCTCACGCTCATCGGCCGCCGCCCATGGCGCAGGAGGATGCGGACACCGGGATGACGCCGGCGAGGCCGGATCCGCCCACCGCGTCGACGCGCACGCAGACGAGGTCGCCCTCCACGCCGCTCGTCATGGTCGCCCCTGGGAGGACGCGCGCGACCCGACCCGCCGCGGTCCCGGCGTCGTCGCCTCGCCCCAGGCTCCGGGCGGCGTCCGCCGCCGCGTCGGTCGCGCGGAGCTGGGTCAGCCCCACCTGCACCGCGGAGAGCCCCATCGCCAGCACGAGGACGACGGCCGGCACGACCACTGCGAACTCCGCCGTCACCGCGCCGTGCTCCGAACGCCATGTCGGAACCTTCAGCCGCACGACTCAACCGTTCGCCGTCAGGGCTCGTCGGATGAGGTCGGTGAGGATGCCCCGCACCTCGTCTCCGCGAAGGATGGCGACGAGGAGTCCTGCGAACCCGACGGCCGCCATCGTGGCCACCGCGTACTCCGCCGTGGCGGATCCCCGTTCGTCCTGCAGGACGCGCCGCACCTCGCGCGTGATGCTCTGCTCGACTCGACGACCGATCGTGATCATGATGTTCCTTCCCCGCACCGGAGTGCTGCGCTCGTGGCACGAACACCTCCATGTTCGGCGAACGCGTCCAGCTACGCGCGGGCGGAGCCGACGACGGCGACAGGCCGGGTCGACAGGTCGGTTGTGGAGCGAACTCGCCTTGCACCCAGCGGCTATTCATGCTTGAGTAATAGTCATGGATGAACAGTTGGCGGTACGCGACTCGCAACTCCTCCGGGGCGTGTTGCCGATGCTCATCCTGTCCACCGTGCACCGCGGCGAGACCTACGGGTACGAGCTCGTCGAACGACTCCGAGCCCTCGGCCTGGCCGACCTGGCGACCGGCGTCGTGTATCCGGTCCTCAGCCGGTTCGAACGAGACGGACTGGTGACCGCACGTCGGGTCGCCTCCTCGGGCGGCCCAGCACGGAAGTACTACGCGATCACCGAACGAGGAGACGCGGCGAGGCTCGACGCCATCGCCCGTTGGAGGGCGATGACCGACATCGCCGAACGAGGAATCGACCCTGAAGGAGCATCAGCATGATCGATCAGAAGCGCCCCACAGCGGACGACCTGCTCGCCGAGCGCGCTGCACGCGGACTGAGCCTCGCGGACCGCTGGCGACGTGACTCGTACCTGCAGCGCCTCGACTGGCACCTCGAGGCCGTGGTCACGGGGCGGGAACGCCGCTCGATCATCCGGTCGCTCCGAGACGAACTCTCGGTCGATCAGCGACCGATGACGATCGCCCTGGCTGACCTCGGCTCACCACGCGCCCTGGCCGCCCGCTACGCCGACGACCCGGCCCGCTTGCGACCGACCTGGTCGATCGGGATCATCTGGGGCGGTGTCGCGATCCTCGCCTACTGGTTCTCGTTCGCCCTGTTCACCCTCGGGATGCTCTCGGTGGTCGAGCAGTCGACGCTCGATGAAGCGCACGCACGGTTCTTCTTCGTCGACGTACTCGCCTTCGCCGACGAGGACGGCATCGGCGTTGGCTGGTCCGGCGACGTCGCGTGGATCCTCGTGCCGATCGTGATCATCGCCATCGCCGTGCTCATCGGAGCACGCTGCTGGCGCGCACTCCCACGCTCCCGCGGCTGAAGCAGTCCCGCGACGGAAGCAGGCAGTTCGGCGTCGACCGGATCGTCAGAACCCGAGCGTCGTCCAGGTGATGACGCTGAGGAGGAGCGGAGCCACACCGACGAGGAGGAAGGCCGGCAGGATGCAGACCCCGAGCGGGATCATGAGGCGGGTCGCGAGGATCGCTGCAGCACGCTCGCCATCGGACCGCGCCTGATCACGCTGCTGCTCCGCCTCGCTACGCAGCAGCTCACCGGCGGGGATGCCCGCCCTGGCCGACAGGGCGAGGACGCTCGTGATCGTGGCACCGTCGTAGGGGACGGCGAACCGCTCGCACGCTTCCTCGACGATCGACCGGGCCGCCGGCGCCGCTCCCCCACCCGCCATCGCCACCGCGACGAGGTCGAGCGACAACCCCGGTGCGGGGTCGCGCCTGCCCGCCCGCGCACTGAGCGCCGAACTCCAGCGCGCGCCGAGGATGAGGAACGCCACACCGGCCGCGAGACAGCAGAGCCCAGGAGGCGTCGCGAAGAGCGTCCGCAGCGTGTCGAAGCCGAGGGCCATCCCGAGGAGGACGGCGACGAGCGGCAACCAGAGCACCAGCCTCGCGGTCGCGGACGGCCCGGCGAGCGCCGTGCCGACGTCGCGACCGATGCGGTCCAATTCGCGCAGCGACCCGGCGAGGTCCCGCAGACAGACACCGAGTGGTGCACCGCTGATCGCAGCGACCTGCCAAGCGGCGGCCAGGCCCGCCCAGGCCGTCCGGGCGCCAGCACCCGTCTCCTGATCAGCGATGGCGGCGATCGCCGCCGGCAGATCGCCGCCACGCGCTGCAGCATCGGCCACCGCTGACAACACCGCCGCGTCGGCCCGATGATCCCTCGTCGGGCAGGCTTCATCGTCCGGTTCACCCGTCGCGAGGCCGACGGACACCGCTGCTGATCGGGTCCGCGCATCGGCGTCGGCCTCCAGAGCGAGATGCTTCCAGGCGCTGCCGGGTGCGACGCCGGCACCCAGCAGCACGGCCAGACGACGGGTGGTGCGCGCCACGCGGGCGGGACCGTCGTCATCGGGTGGGGCCGCGCCGGGAAGCGCCGCGATCACCCGCCGCAGGACCCGCAGCCGGCTCACGGCAACTCCTCGACCGAGAGGCGGTCGTGTTCGTCGATCAGGAGACGGCCGACGGCGACCACCTGCCGTCCGACGGGAAGTCGCGCCAGGTGCACGATGAGTCCGATGGCACTCGTCGCCTGACGGGCGACGGCCTCCTGACTCATACCGGCGAGCGCACCGAGCGCCTCCAATCGGGCGGGAACGTCGGTCACGGAGTTCGCGTGGAGGGTTCCGGCACCACCGTCGTGCCCGGTGTTGAGCGCCGACAGCAGCTCGCGCACCTCGGGCCCGCGGCACTCGCCGAGGACGAGCCGGTCGGGGCGCATGCGGAGGGCTTCGCGCAGCAGGCGCTCGAGGTCGATGCCGCCGGCCCCCTCCAGGTTGGCCTGGCGCGACTGCAGCGCGACGACATGGGGATGGAGGATCCGCAGCTCCGCGACGTCCTCGATCACGACGAGCCGCTCGGCGGGTGAGGCGAGGCCGAGCAGTGCGCCGAGCAGCGTCGTCTTCCCGGAGCCGCCCGCGCCGGTGATGAGGATGTTCGTCCGGGCGGCGACCGCGTCGCGCAGCAGCTCGGCGACCGCCGCAGGGAACATCCCGGCGGCCTGCAACGCATCGAACCCCAGCGCTTCGTCCCGCGGCACCCGGATGGACAGGAGCGTCCCCCGGGTCGACACCGGCGGTAACACCACGTGGACCCGCACCCCGTCCTGCAGACGCACGTCGACACACGGCGTCGCCTCGTCGACATGCCGCCCGCCTCTCGCCACCAGACGGACCGCGAGCGCACGGATGGTCGCCTCGTCTGAGCGCCACCCCGCCTCGCGGACGAGCCCGGCACCGTGGTCGAGCCAGAGGCCGGACGAGCCGTTGACGAAGAGGTCGGTGACCCCCGGATCGGCGAGGTAGGGAGCGAGAGCCCCGAAGTCGGCGAGCGCCGTGACCCCGCGCGACTCGCCCGCACGCGCGGGTTCGGCGTCGACCGCCGCTTCCGGAGGGTCAGGCGGAGCGGCGTCGGGCGGGACGGAGACGACGAAGCGATCGGGCATGTGGCGAGCGTAGAAGCGCCGGCTCGAGCCGCGAGGCGCGGGGCGCGGATCCCGCGACCTCACGCATCGGACCCCGGTTGTGGAGCGGCGTCAGGCGGACATCGACCCGTGTCAGCGGCCGATCGTCGAAGCGCGGATGACGAGGTCCGCACCGATCACCGGGGCGGGTGCCACCGTCCGGCCCTCGATCCGGGCGAGGAGTTGCTCGGCGCCTGCGCGACCGAGCGCCTCGCCGGGCAACCGCACACTCGTCAACGGCGGGTCGCTCACCACCGACGACGCCAGGTCGTCGAACCCGACCACCGCGAGCTCCCCCGGCACCGGCATGCCCATCGCCCGCGCCGACTGCAGCACCCCGTACGCATGCGTGTCGGTCGCGCAGACCAGCGCGGTCACCCCGGCGTCGCGCCACCGCGGCCAGCTGTCGACGAACGCCGCGGCCGCCGCTTCGAGGTCGATGATGCTCTCCGCGCGATCGTCCGCATGCACCCGCATCCCGCGCACGGCGGCCTCACGCTCGAGCAGCAGTCGACGCAGGAGGAACGTGTCCGTCGCCGTGCGGCCGCCGAGGTACCCGAGCTGCCGGTGACCCAGGACGTGGAGGTGGTCGAGGAGTGCTCGGACACCGCCGAGGAGGTCGAAGTCGACGGAGACGGCACGACGGTCGGCGGCGACGGCCCCGGACGCGGCCTCCGCCGTCGTCGTCGGGAGGCGGGGTGCGTCGAGCAACACGAGCGCGGTGTCGAGCCGGAGCTCCTCGAGGAAGGCCTCGCTCGGCGCGTCGACCACGACCCCGGCCGGCCGGAGGGCCGCCAATCGGCCGAGCGCCGCCGCCGTGGGCACGTCGCCCTCCCCGGTCACCGACACGAGCAGCTGGTACGCGTCGCCGAGGCCGGCCCTGAGCCCGCGGATCACCGCGCCGAAGTAGGGGTTCGACGCATCCGGCGTCACGAACACGACCAGGTTGCTCGACCCGCTCGCGAGCGCCCGCGCAGCGTGGTCGGCGACGTAGCCGAGCTCCGCGATCGCCTGGCGCACCCGTTCGGCGTTCTGCGCCGACACGTGACCGGCATCCTTGCCGTTGGCGACGAGCGACACGGTCGCTACCGACGTCCCGGCCCGCTCCGCCACCATCGCCGCCGTCACACGACGGGCGGCGCGTGGCTGGAGATCGTTCGGTTCGAGGGGCACCCGTCGATCGTATCGGGGCCGCGGAACCCTGGGCCGAACGACCCGGTTTGGCGAACCTAAAGCGCTTGACGTAGGCTGCTCCCGGCGGACCTGAAGCGCTTTACGTGCCCTGTCGCCCGCTTCCCCAGCACCCCAACGATGTGGAGAACCATGCCCCGCAAGATCATCCTCGACTGCGACCCAGGCCACGACGACGCGATCGCCATCCTCCTGGCACACGGCAACCCCGAGATCGAGCTGCTCGCCGTCACGACCGTCGTCGGCAACCAGACGCTCCCGAAGGTCACCCGGAACGCCCTCGCCGTCGCCCGCATCGCCGGGATCACCGACGTGCCGTTCGCCGCCGGTGCCGACCGCCCGCTCGTGCGCCCGCTCGAGAACGCGCCGGACATCCACGGCGAATCGGGCATGGACGGCCCCGTCCTCCCCGAACCGGCGATCGCCCTCGACGACCGGCACGCCATCGACCTCATCATCGACCTCGTCATGTCGCACGAACCGGGCGAGATCACCCTCGTCCCGACCGGCGGCCTGACGAACATCGCTCTCGCAGCCCGCAAGGAGCCGCGCATCGTGGAGCGCGTCAAGGAGGTCGTCCTCATGGGCGGCGGCTACCACGTCGGCAACTGGTCGGCGGTGGCCGAGTTCAACATCAAGATCGACCCCGAGGCCGCGCACATCGTCTTCAACGAGAGCTGGCCCGTCGTCATGGTCGGCCTCGACCTCACACACCAGGCCCTCGCCACCCCGGAGGTCGTCGAGCGGATCGCCGCGATCGGCACCGGCCCGGCACGCTTCGTCGAGGAGCTGCTCGAGTTCTTCGGCACCACCTACAAAGACGCACAGGGCTTCGACAGCCCGCCCGTGCACGACCCGTGCGCCGTCGCCTACGTGATCGACCCGACGATCGTGCGCACCGTCAAGGTGCCGATCGACATCGAACTCACGGGCACGCTCACCCTCGGCATGACGGTCGCCGACTTCCGCAGCCCGGCTCCGGACGACTGCAGCACCTGGGCCGCGACCGAGCTCGACCACGCACGCTTCTGGGGCCTCGTCACCGACGCCCTCGAGAACATCGGGGAGATCGAGCTGTGAGCGACCTCCTGAGCTCCACGAAGCCCGCCGTCCGCATCGGCGCCCTCATGACGGCGTTGCTCGCCGCGTGCGTCGCCTTCCAGTTGAACGCCAGCATGCTGAGCCCCGCGCTCGTGAGCATGGCGCGTGAGCTGCAGACCGACGACGCCACCATCGGCCTGTCGCAGACCATGTTCTTCACCACGGCGGCGCTGTTCTCCGTCTTCCTCCCCCGCCTCAGCGACATCATCGGCCGGAAGCGCGTCCTGACCGGCATGCTCGTCGTCATGCTCGTCGGCACCGTCGTCGCGGCCCTCGCTGTGAACGTCGACATGCTGTTCGTCGGCCGCATCATCCAGGGCGTGTCCGGGCCGGTCGTGCCCATCACCCTGCTCATGCTGCGCGCCGAGGTCACCGACCCCAAGCGGTACGGCGCCATGATGGGCCTCATCACCGCGGTCAACGGCGGCATCGCCGGGATCGACGCCCTCGCCGGCGGATGGCTCGTCACGAACCACGGCTTCCGTTCCGTCTTCTGGACCATGGCTGTCATCGCAGCCGTCGCGATCGTCTTCGTCGTCCTGTGGGCCGCGAACTCGCAGCCTTCGAAGGGCACGAGGATGGACTGGTGGGGCGTGCTCCCGCTCGTCGTGTCGATCGCCGCACTGCTCACCGCGTTCAACGAGGCCGGCAAGCTCGCGGCGGCGGACTGGCTGCTCGTCGGCGGGTTCATCGTGGTCGCCCTCGTCGGTTGGCTCGTCGGCCCGTTCGCCGGTCGTCTCGCGCCCACGCTCGGCTACCTGAACGTGCTCCGCATCGGCCTCATCGGCAGCATCGTCTCGATCGTCATCATGGCGCTCGTCGGCGTGCACTCGCTCCCCGTCCTCATCGCGACGACCGTCCTCATCGGTGCGACGTACGCGGGCATCGGCAACATCATGCTCAACGGGCTGGGCATCGTCCTGTCACCGAAGGAGAACCCGGGCTTCCTGCCCGGGCTGAACGCGGGCGCCTTCAACCTGGGCGCCGGCCTCAGCTTCGTCGTCCTCCCCGCCGTCCAGATCGCCGTCGCGCCCGCCGGAGGGACGTCGACGGCCGGGTACACGAGTGCCATGCTGGTCGGCGCGGGCATCACCGCGGTCGCCCTGCTGGTGTCGTTCCTCATCCCGAAACCCGCGAGCGCCGAGGTCCGTCCGGCCGAGACCGCCTCGGCAGCGTAGGAAGGTCATCATGCAGAGTCCACGCATCGTCGTCGTCGGGTCCTTGAACGCGGACCTCGTCGTCCGCACGGCACGCTTCCCGCAGCCCGGGGAGACGCTCACGGGATCCGAACTGGCCGTCATCCCCGGCGGCAAGGGCGCCAACCAGGCGGTCGCCGCGGGCAGACTCGGCGGCGACGTCACCATGGTCGGCGCGGTCGGCGACGACCCACACGGGGCCCTCCTGCTCGAGTCGCTCTCGAGCTCCGGGGTCGACGTCACCCGGATCGCCCGACGTGACGACGCCGCGACGGGTACCGCGGTCATCACCGTCGACGACGCCGGGGAGAACACGATCATCGTGTCGCCCGGGGCGAACGGCACCCTCACGCAGGATCGGATCGGCGAGGCGTGGACGGCGCTCGACGGTGCCGGCGTCGCCTGCCTGTGCCTCGAGGTGCCGATCGACACCGTGCTCGAGACGGCCCGGCGGGGCGCTGCGGCCGGCGCGCTCGTGCTCCTCAACCTCTCCCCCTACGGTCCGGTGCCCGAGGAGCTCCTCCAGTCGACCGGCGTCCTGCTCGTGAACGAGCACGAGGCGGCCGACCTGGCAGGGGTCGACCCGGAGGAGGCCGGGTGGGAGGCGACCGCCACGGCGCTGCGCAGTCACGGCATCCGACGAGCCGTCGTCACGACCGGGGCCGCAGGCAGTGTCGTGATCGACGGCGAGGCCGACCCGACGTCGGTGCCGTCGCCGACGGTGGACGCCGTCGACACCACCGGCTGCGGCGACGCGTTCATGGGCGCCCTCGCGCTGCGACTCGCTGCCGGCGACGAACTCGTCGACGCGGCTCGATTCGCCTCGACCGTCGGCAGCTACGCGGCGACCGGGGCCGGCGCCCAGGCGTCGTACCCCGACCAGCAGCAGCTCGCGGCCTTCCTCGAGCAGCGATGAGGCACGGGGTCCCGCGCGAACCGATGCGGGACCCCGTGGCGCCTCACCCGGCCGCGATCACCCAGAGGTAGAGCACCGCAGCAGCGGCGATCGCCCAGCTCGTGAAGCTGCCGACGAGGAACTCCTCCGCCTTGCCGCCGACCCCGCGATCCTCGGAGATCTCCGGGAAGCGCACGATGCCCTTGGCCGCGACGAGGGCGGCGATCACCATGCCGGTGCCACTCAGCGCGAGGACGACGATGAAGACCCGTTCGAGCGGGCCGATGAGTCGGCCGCCGAGCAGCTGGGTCGTCGGACGCCGCGGCACGCCGCCCTGCTCGACGCTCCCCCATTCGCGACCGCGGATCTTGACCGTCCAAGCGGAGGCGGGCGTCGCGGTCGGTTGCGGCTCATCGTCCTCACGCGCGCGGCGCAGCGACGCCCGCACGATGAGGTTGCTGCTCCGCGTGAGGAAGACGAGCGTGGATCCGGCTGCGACGGCGAGGGCCAGGGGCACCTCCTGCAGCACGCCGAGGTCGAACCCCGCGTACACCTGCGCTGCGGGGCTGTCGGCTGTCCCGCCCGCACCGAACACGAGTGCGGAGGCGACGACGAGGAGACCGAGCAGGAGCACGGGCCAGAGTCCGCGTGGTCGCGAGGTGTCCGAGGACGGCATGGCCACGATCCATCCGAGGGCGACGAGGGCGGTCAGCGTCGGCCACCACCAGTCGAGCCCGAGGCCCGACACGGCGAGCAGCCAGACCACCACCAGCCCGACCGCCGGCGACCAGCGCGGGCCGCGGATCAGTCCACGACAGATGTCGACGACCCCGATCATGAGCAGCAGGACGGCCGTGGTCATCGAGTCGGCGCTCCGGCGAGCAGGTCGAGGGCCGAGACGAGCGCGGCGCCGCCCGATCGTTGCAGGTTCTGCGACACCGCGGACTGCGAGATGCCGACGTCGGCCGCCATCGACTCCTGCGATCGGCCGAGGAGCGCGCCCGCGGCGAGCTGTCGCTGTCGGGGGTTCCGCATCTGATCGATCGTGTGGTCGCGCAAGGTGAGGAGTGCGTTCACGATGGCGTCTCCGTCCTGGGGCGCTTCGCCCTCGAACCACGATCGCAGGTACGGCTGACGTTTGTCCTCCCGACGATGCGCCTCGTCGATGGCGGCTCGGGCCCGCCACCAGGCGGAGCCGTCCTGGATGATGGCGTCCTGCCCGGCGTCGATGTCCGTGACTTCGCCCCAGCCGAGGCCGAACCGGCAGTCGACCCCCTCGGGGAACAGGAGCCGCGCGAGGGTGGTGGCCCGCAGCGCGGTCGCGACGTCCGCGTACACGACCTGGAACTCGTCGCCGACCGTGGGACGCAGCGGCTGCTCGGCCTGCCAGGTGGCCTCCACCTGGAGGAAGACGTCCTGGATCGCGCGTTGAGCGCGGTTGCGATCGTCGAGACGGCGGGAACCGACGATGTCGACGACGACGGCCAGCACGAGATCGGTCATGTCAGAAGCATAGAGCTGATAGTGGCAGAACTATAAGCAATATTCCGATGATCGACCTCGGCCGCCTGCAGCCGGCGCCGGAGACAGAAGAAGGCGGCACCCATTGGGGGGAATGGGTGCCGCCTCTACAGTGCCGGATTGGGGGGAATCGCTGGCACTGCATGCACGAATGTGTATTCGGCCGGGTCCAAGTGTACGCCAGTCGACGGTGAACACAAGCACTCAGACGACCCCAGATCGAGTGGTTTCCCTACCATGCCCAGATCATTCACAGACTGGGCCAACGAGTTTGTTCGGATGAGTGACAAATCCGCAACCGAGAACGCGCTACGCTCGTGCATGGCACGGACTCGACCCGCCTCGGCAGGTCGGGTCAGGAACGCGGATTCGCAAGGGAGCGAGACACACACGATGAGCACTCAGATCGACAGCCTGCTGCACGAAGACCGACGATTCCCACCGTCGGAGGAGTTCGCCGCGCAGGCGATCGCCAGCGCCGAGCTCTACGAGCGGGCGTCGAGTGACCGGCTCGCCTTCTGGTCCGACCAGTCCCGCGAGCTCCTCACGTGGAGCAAGCCGTTCACGAAGACCCTCGACTGGTCGAACCCTCCCTTCGCGACCTGGTTCGACGACGGCGAGCTGAACGTCGCCTACAACTGCCTCGACCGGCACGTCGAAGCCGGCAACGGCGACCGCGTCGCCCTCCACTGGGAGGGCGAGCCCGGCGACACCCGCACGATCACCTATGCCGAGCTCACGGCCGAGGTCAAGCGCGCGGCCAACCTGTTCACCAGCCTCGGCGTCGAAGCCGGCGACCGGGTCGCCATCTACCTGCCGATGATCCCGGAGGCGATCGTCTCGATGCTCGCCGTCGCGCGCATCGGCGCGGTCCACTCGGTCGTCTTCGGCGGGTTCAGCGCCGACAGCCTGCGCTCCCGCATCGACGACGCGGAGGCCAAGCTCGTCATCACCGCCGATGGCGGGTACCGCAAGGGCAAGGTCTCCGCGCTCAAACCCGCCGTCGACGCGGCACTCGCGAGCCGCGGCGAGCTGCCCGAGCAGGCGACCGTGGACCACGTGCTCGTCGTCCGTCGCGGCGAGAACGAGGTCGACTGGACGGCCGGGCGCGACCTCTGGTGGCACGAGGCCATCGCCGACGCCGAACCCGAGCACGAGGCGCAGCCCTTCCCCGCCGAGCAGCCGCTCTTCATCCTCTACACCTCCGGCACCACCGGGAAGCCGAAGGGCATCCTGCACACCTCGGGCGGCTACCTGACGCAGACGGCGTTCACCCACAAGAACGTCTTCGACCTGCACCCCGAGACCGACGTGTACTGGTGCACGGCCGACATCGGTTGGATCACCGGTCACAGCTACGTCACCTACGGACCCCTCGCGAACGGCGCGACGCAGGTGCTCTACGAGGGAACGCCGGACGCCCCACACCCGGGACGCTGGTGGGAGATCATCGAGAAGTACGGCGTGAGCATCTTCTACACCGCTCCGACGGCGATCCGCTCCTTCATGAAGCTCGGTCGCAAGATCCCGAAGCAGTTCGACCTGTCGTCGCTCCGCCTGCTCGGCTCGGTGGGTGAGCCCATCAATCCCGAGGCGTGGATGTGGTACCGCAAGATCATCGGCAACAAGGTCGCGCCGATCGTCGACACCTGGTGGCAGACGGAGACCGGGGCGATCATGGTGTCGGCCCTCCCCGGTGTGACGTCGACCAAGCCCGGCAGCGCGCAGGTCCCGATCCCGGGCATCGCCATCGACGTCGTCGACGACGCCGGTGACGCGGTCGGTGCCGGCGGCGGCGGACTCCTGGTCGTGACCGAGCCCTGGCCGTCGATGCTGCGCGGCATCTGGGGCGACCCCGAGCGGTTCAAGGAGACCTACTGGGAGAAGTTCTGGAACGTCGAGGGCGGCCCGTTCTACTTCGCCGGCGACGGCGCCCGACTCGACTCGGACCGCGACGTCTGGCTGCTCGGCCGTGTCGACGACGTCATGAACGTCTCCGGGCACCGACTCTCGACCGCTGAGATCGAGTCGGCACTCGTCGCCAACGAGATGGTGGCCGAGTCCGCCGTGGTCGGTGCGGCCGACGAGACCACCGGGCAGGCGGTCGTCGCCTTCGTCATCATCAAGGAGTCCCACCTCGAGCAGGCGTCCGGACTCGCGGACATCACCGGGGCGCTCCGCAGCTGGGTCGGCGAACAGATCGGTCCGATCGCCCGCCCACGGGAGGTCTACCTCGTGAACGAACTGCCGAAGACGCGCTCGGGCAAGATCATGCGCCGTCTCCTCCGCGACGTGGCCGAGGGCCGCGAGGTGGGCGACACCACGACGCTCGCCGACACGACGGTCATGCAGATCATCACCGACAAAATGGTGAAGAGCACGTAACCCGACGTTCCAAGCACGAGAGCCGGACGGAATCAGTCATTCCGCCCGGCTCTCGTGCATGTGGCGCGGGGAGGCGCTACGCGAACTCGACGATGAGCTCCACCTCGACGGGCGAGTCGAGCGGGAGCACGGCGACGCCGACGGCGGATCTGGCGTGCACGCCGAGATCGCCGAAGATCTCGCCGAGGACCTCTGACGCACCGTTGATGACACCGGGCTGGCCGGTGAACGCCGGGTCGGAGGCGACGAAGCCGACGACCTTCACAATGCGGGTGACGCGGTCGAGCGAGCCGATCTGGCTCTCCACCGCGGCGAGCGCGTTGAGCGCGCACGTCCGGGCGTACGCCTTGGCGTCGGCGGGCGAGACGAGTCCGTCGCCCTCACCGACCTTGCCGGTGGCGGGGAGCTTGCCGTCGGTCATGGGCAGCTGGCCCGAGGTGAAGACGTGGTCGCCTGAGACCACCGCCGGAATGTAGGCGGCGACGGGCGGGACGACGGTGGGCAGGGTGATACCGAGCTCGGCGAGTCGGTCGGCGATCTGGGACATGGGGGTTCCTCCGGGCGTCGGGTCAGTCGGCGATGGGGCGCTTGAGGTAGGCGACGAGCCCACCCTCCGGACCGGTGACGACCTGGACGAGCTCCCAACCCTCCCCGCCCCAGTTGTTCAGAATGGCAGCCGTGTTGTGGATCATCAACGGCGTGGTGAGGTACTCCCAGCGGGTCATGTCTCTCCTCGATCGGGCGCTCCGCACGGAGAGGCGGACGCGCAGGGGATCTTCATGGCGAGCCCCAAGTGAAGCTCGCTCACAGTTTCCCCGCTTACCTTCGATCCTATGCCTGAACCACGTACCCCCGCGAAGACGGTCGCGCAGAGCGTCCTCGGCTTCGTCGGCTTGAGCGTCGCCGCCGGTGTCCTCGCCACCGCCGCAGTCACCCCTGCCATCGCGATGACCGGCCTCGCCACCTCCACGGGCATCTCCGTCTTCGACGGCCTCCCCGACTACCTCCAACTCGACTCGCTCGCGCAGAAGTCGAGCATCTACGCCAAGGACTCCGCCGGCAACCCGGTGCTGCTCGCGTCCTTCTACGACCAGAACCGCATCGAGGACAGCTGGGACCAGATCTCCCAGTTCGCCAAGGACGCGGCGGTCTCGGCTGAGGACCCCCGCTTCTTCGAGCACGGTGGCATCGACCTCGCGGGCACCGTCCGCGCGGTCGTCAACAACGCCGCCGGAGGATCGACGCAGGGTGGCTCCTCCATCACCCAGCAGTACGTGAAGAACGTCCTGGTGCAGAAGGCCGAGGCGATCCCCGACAAGAAGGAGAGCGACGCGGCCTACGAGGAGGCGACCGCGACGACCCCGGAGCGCAAGCTCAAGGAGATGCGGCTCGCGATCGGGCTCGAGAAGACCTACGGCAAGGAGGACATCCTCCGCGGCTACCTCAACATCTCCGGCTTCGGGGGACGCGTCTACGGCATCGAGGCCGCGTCCAACTACTACTTCAACACCACGGCGGCGAACCTCACGCTGGAGCAGGCTGCGACGCTGCTGGCCATCGTCAACAACCCCGAGAACCTCAGGATCGACAAGCCCGACAGCGCCGACAACGGCGCGGCGAACGGCTACGCCCTGACGAAGGCGCGACGCGACTACGTGCTCGATCAGATGCTCAAGGAGCAGAAGATCTCCCAGGAGCAGCACGACGCCGCGGTGGCGATCCCGATCACCCCGACGATCGTGCCTCCTATCACCGGCTGTTCCGCGGCCGGGTCGTCCGCCTACTTCTGCGACTACGTGACCCAGGTGCTGCAGAACAACGAGATCTTCGGCGCGACGCAGGACGAACGGTGGACGAACTTCAAGCGTGGCGGGTACAGCGTCTTCACGACCCTCGACCTCGACCTCCAGAACGCCTCGCAGGCCGCGATCGACGAGTACGTGCCGAAGACCACGACGGAGCTCGACCTCGGTGCCGTTTCGGTGAGCGTGCAACCGGGGAGCGGGCGGATCCTCGCGATGGCCCAGAACAAGGACTACTCGCAGGACCCCGACGTCCTCGCGACCGGCGCCAACTACAGCGCGATCAACTACAACACCGATCAGGCGTACGGCGGTTCGGGTGGCTTCCAGCCCGGTTCGACGTACAAGATCTTCACGCTGACGGACTGGCTGAAGTCGGGCAAGGGCGTCAACGAGTCGATCAACGCCAACCGGAGATCCGACTGGGGCACCTTCACCAACAGTTGCGTGCCGGGCGGGACGGAACAAGCCGAGGCCGGGTGGAGTCCGCGGAACGACGAGGGCGAATCCGGGTCCTACACCGTAAGACGCGCCACGCAGCAGTCGATCAACACCGCGTTCATCGCGATGGCACAGGAACTCGACCTCTGCGACATCAGCAAGACCGCCGAGTCGATGGGCGTGCACCGTGCCGACGGCGCGCCACTGAACAACTCCCCCGCGACCGTGCTCGGCACCAACGAGGTCGCTCCGCTGAGCATGGCGACCGCCTTCGCGACGCTCGCCGCCGGCGGCAAGACGTGCGACCCGATCGCGATCGACTCGATCACGAAGCCCGACGGCTCAACCGCCGAGGTCCCTTCCGCCAACTGCCGTCAATCCGTCGATGCGAAGGTTGCGGCGGCCGCTGACGACGTGCTCCAGGGCGTCGTGACCAACGGTACGGCTTCAGAGTCGGGGAACCGAACCCGCGGTGATGGTGAGCTCATCGGCAAGACAGGGACCACCGACAACGCCGAGGCGACCTGGATGAGCGGCGCGAGCACGACCGTAGCGACGGTCGTCGGCACCTTCAACGTCAGCGGGCACGTCAACCTCCGCGACACCTACATCGGCGGCACCCAGGTGGCGTCCATGCGGCACTACATCTGGCCGGCGGTCATGTCGGCCGCGCTCGCCAAGTACCCGGGCGGCGACTTCCCCGAAGCCGATCGAGCCACGCTGCAGGGCGACGGTTCCGGCGGCAGCGACGAGGACTCGACCCCCGCCCCGACGCCCACGTCCGACCCGACGCAAGCCCCGAGCGAGGCACCGACACCGGCGCCGGGCGACGGCGGGGACACCGATGGGACCGGCGAGGACGGCGGGCCTGCAGCCCCGGGGAACGGTAATGGGAACGGCGGCGGTGCCGGGAACGGCAACGGGAACGGCTCACCCGGGTGATCGGATGCGGCTGCCGGACACTTCGTCCCCGGCAGCCGCAGACCATCGCGCGGCGGCAACGATCCGGTTTCAACGCGGCGCTGAGCGGGCCTTTTTCAGGATTGTCGCTTAGCATCGATCCATGCCTCAACAACATCGCACGGCCACCGGTGTGCTCGGCGGCTTCCTCGGCTTTCTCGGGCTGAGCGTCGCAGCGGGTGTCCTCGTCACCGCCACCATCACGCCGGCGCTCGCTGTCACCGGGATGGCGACCAACAGCACGATCAACATCTTCGACGGCATCCCCGACTACCTGGGCCTCGACGAGCTGGCGCAGAAGTCGAGCATCTACGCGACCGACAGTGCCGGAACCCCGCAGCTGCTCGCGTCCTTCTACCAGCAGAACCGCATCGAGGTCGGCTGGGACCAGATCAACCAGTTCGTCAAGGACGCCGCGGTGTCCGCTGAAGACCCGCGCTTCTACGAGCACGGTGGCGTCGACCTCACGGGTACCATCCGCGCCGTCGCGATCAGCGCGACCGGCCGCGACCTGCAGGGTGGTTCGTCCATCACCCAGCAGTACGTGAAGAACGTGCTCGTGCAGAAGGCCGAAGCGATCACCGACGAGGCCAAGATGAAGGCCGCGTACGAAGAGGCGACGAAGGCGACCCCGGAGCGCAAGCTCAAGGAGATGCGCATGGCCATCGGCCTCGAGAAGCGCTACGGCAAGCAGGACATCCTGCGCGGCTACCTCAACATCGCCGGCTTCGGCGGCCGCACCTACGGCATCGAGGCTGCGGCCAACTACTACTTCGCGACCTCCGCCGCCAACCTCACCCTCGAGCAGGCCGCTGCACTGATGGCGATCGTGAACAACCCGGAGACCCTGCGTCTCGACCGTCCGGAGAGCGAGACGAACGGCGCGGCGAACGGCTATGCGCTCACCCTCGAACGCCGGAACTACGTCCTCGATCAGATGATCAAGGAGAGCAAGATCACGCAGGCGCAGTACGACGCCGCGATCGTGACGGCGATCACGCCCACCATCAACCCGGCGAGCACGGGTTGCCAGACGGCGGTCAACGTCAGCCCTGGCGCCGGATTCTTCTGCGACTACGTCACACGCGTGTTCCAGAACAACCCGATCTTCGGCGCCACCGAGGATGAGCGCTGGGCGGCCTTCAACCGTGGCGGCTACAGCGTGTTCACGACGCTCGACCTCGATCTTCAGGCCGCGGCGCAGAATGCGGTCGACGAGTACATCCCGAAGGTCAGCGAACAGCTCGACATCGGCGCAGTCGGGGTCACGGTTCAGCCAGGCACCGGCCGCATCCTCGCGATGGCGCAGAACAAGGACTACTCGAACGACCCCGACGTCCTGGCCACCGGAGCGAACTTCTCTGCAGTCAACTACAACACCGACGAAGAGTACGGCGGCTCGACCGGCTTCCAACCCGGATCGACGTACAAGACCTTCACGCTGGCCGAATGGCTCAAGGAGGGTCACGGCCTGAACGAGGGCGTCGACGGACGCAAGCGCTCCCCTTGGGGCACGTTCAAGGACTCGTGCGCCGACGGCGGCACCGTCTACGCCGGGTCCGACTGGAACCCCGGCAACGACGAGGGCGGTAACGGCGGCCAGTACACGGCAGCACAGTCCACCAAGGCGTCGATCAACACCGGCTTCATCGCGATGGCGAAGCAGCTGGACCTCTGCGGCATCCGCAAGACCGCCGAAGCCATGGGGGTCCACCGCGCAGACGGTACTCCGCTGGTGCAGACCCCGGCGACCGTGCTCGGCACGAATGAGATCGCTCCGCTCAGCATGGCGACCGCCTTCGCGAGTTTCGCTGCGGGTGGAATCACCTGCGACCCGATCGCGATCGATCGCGTCGTGAAGCCCGACGGCACCGAGATCCCCGTACCTGCGGCGAACTGTCGCCAGGGACTCGAGACGAACGTGGCTGCGACGGCGAACGTCGCGCTCCAGTCGACGTTCTCCGGCGGCGGAACCGCCGTCAGCTCGCGCATCGGCGACGGTATCCCGCTCATCGGCAAGACCGGCACGACCGACAACAACGAAGCCACCTGGATGAGCGGTGCGAGCACCAAGGCTGCCACCGTGGTCGGCGTCTTCAACGCGAGCGGGCACGTGAACCTGCGCCGGACCTACTTCAGCGGAACGCAGGTAGCGGTGCTGCGTCACGAGATCTGGCCGAAGATCATGGCTGTTGCCAACGCGAAGTTCGGCGGCGACGCGTTCGGTGAAGCGGACCCGTCGCTCATCAACGGCCAGTCGGTGCAGGTGCCGGACGTCGCTGGGAAGACGATCGAGGAAGCGCAGAAGCTCCTCGAGGACGCAGGGTTCGGCTTCGCGAACGGCGGCGCCGGCGACTCTGCACTGCCAGCAGGCCAGGCCGCAAGCACGAACCCGTCGGGCACGGTGCCGAAGGGTTCCATCGTGACCGTGTACACCAGCAACGGCCTCCTGGCGACCGTCCCCGACGTGAGCGGCGCCGCGACGTACGACGAGGCGAAGGCGGCCCTCCAGGGTGCCGGCTTCGCGAACGTCGGCCAGAAATGCGTGGTCGATCCCGCGGCGACGACCCCGAAGGTGACCGGCGTCGATCCACCGGCCGGTACGGCGGCGCGCAAGGACGGCAAGGTGACGGTGACGGTCTCCAAGACCAGCTGTTAGCGTCCTGACGCCAGCATGGAGGGCCCGATCGGATTCGATCGGGCCCTCCGTCGTCTGTGCGGGGACCGCTCCGGGCGTCTTCGGAGGGGCCAGCGGGTACGCTCGTGGGACGGTCGGCACCACTCTGCGACCGAGGAGGAGACGATCGATGGCGGCACCCATGAGCACCGGCGGCAGACTCGGAACGGCAGCGGCCGTCGCGGCAGGGCTCGGGGCCCTCACCTTCGGGTACGCGTCGGTCATCGAGCGCAACGCGTTCACGCTGCGCCGGGTGACCGCCCCGGTCCTCCCACACGACGCCGAGCCGATCACCGTGCTGCACCTGTCCGACCTCCACATGGCGCCCTGGCAGCGCCGGAAGCAGGCCTGGCTGCGGTCGCTGGCGGATCTCCGGCCGGACGTCGTGATCAACACGGGCGACAATCTGGGACACGAGCAGGGCATCGACGGGATCCGGGCTGCGCTCTCGGTGTTCGCCGGGATTCCGGGGGCGTTCGTGCACGGCTCGAACGACTACTACGGGCCGTCTGCGAAGAACCCCTTCAAGTACTTCACACAGACCTCCTCGAAGCACGTCTCCCCGACGACCCTCGACACTGGCGCGCTCGAGCGGTTCTTCATGGACGAACTCGGCTGGATCGACCTCAACAACGCGGTCGGTGAGATCTCGGTCCGCGGGACCCGCCTCGACCTGTTCGGCGTCGACGACCCGCACAAGCACTTCGACCGCCTGGACACGCTCACGGCGCTCATCGACGAACGGTTGGACGCGGAGACGTTGGAGACCGACGACCCGTCGCTGGCGCACACCGTGACCGTGGGCGTGATGCACGCTCCGTATCGGCGCGTGCTCGACGCGTTCGTGACGCAGGGGGCGCAGTTCATCTTCGCGGGGCACACCCACGGCGGCCAGGTCTGTGTGCCGGGCTACGGGGCACTCGTGACGAACTGCGACATCCCTCGCAAGCAGGTGAAGGGGCTCAGCGTCTGGCGTCATGCCCTCCGCTCGGCGTACCTGAACGTCTCGGCGGGTGTCGGGACGTCCATCTATGCGCCCGTGCGCTTCGCCTGTCGGCCGGAGGCGTCGCTCGTGACGCTCCTCCCCCGTCGCACGGTGGTCTGACCGGGGCCGACTGCCCTTCGACAGGCTCAGGGACCGGGACCCCCGGGACCGAGCGCCCTCCGCCGGTCACTGAGCGCCCTCCGCCGGTCACTGAGCTTGTCGAAGTGCTGCCCTTCGACAAGCTCAGGGACCGAGACCCCCGGTGGTGGCTGCCCTTCGACAGGCTCAGGGACCGGGACCCCCGGCGGTGGCCGCCCTTCGACAGGCTCAGGGACCGAGACCCCCGGGACCGAGCATCCTCCGCTGGTATCGAGCGCCCTCCGCCGGTCACTGAGCGCCCTCCGCCGGTCACTGAGCTTGTCGAAGTGCTGCCCTTCGACAAGCTCAGGGACCGAGACCCCCGGTGGTGGCCGCCCTTCGACAGGCTCAGGGACCGGGACCCCCGGAGAAACAGAGAAGCCCGGCGGATACTTGCGTATCTGCCGGGCTTGTACTGTCGGGGTAGCGGGATGTGCAACCCGCCAGCCCGGCGGACCACCAGCCGAGGAAACAGAGAAGCCCGGCCAGACGATTTCTCGTCTGACCGGGCTTTGCTGTCGGGGTAGCGGGATTTGAACCCACGACCTCTTCGTCCCGAACGAAGCGCGCTACCAAACTGCGCCACACCCCGATGGCCCGAAGGCCTTGTCTAGGATAGCCGATTTTTCAGCGGCTGTTCGCCACTTCCTGGAATCGGTGGATCCCGGACCGGATCAGCCGGACGCCGCCATCGCCGCCCGGCCGACCCGTGCTCTCACGCCTGCTGGCGGCGACGAACGACCACGGTACCGAGCGCGGCGGCACCGACGGCGAGGAGCCCGCCGGCGACCCACGGGAGGGCGGTTCCGGCGAACCCGGTGTCGGCGAGGGCGTTGCCTCCGGCAGACGGGTCGGATGCTGATGCGGCGGCCGCAGCAGCATCTGCGGGGTCCAGCACGGTGAAGTCCGACGAGTCGGTCACGGCACCCTGGGTCGCGGTCAGCGTGTAGGTGCCGGCAGGGTCCGCAGCGGTGTCGATGGAGACCTGGATGTCGCCGGCGGCGTCGGCGACGGTCGACAGCGTGCGAGCGGAGGCGCCGGCCGCGGAGGAGTCGATGGTGATCGACACCGTCTGGTTCGCCGCCCAGAAGTCCGAGCACGAGTATGAGACGGCCGCGCCGCGCGCGACGCTCGCCGGTGTGATCGAGTTGCAGCTGCCAGGACCGTAGCTGTCGCCCTCGAGCGCGTTGGCTGCGGTGGGCAGCGCGACGACGGCGAGGAGGACGAGTGCGGCGGCGGAGAGAGTTCGTTTCATGTGCGGGCCCCTAGGTGTGCGGATGGCGCATGCGCTGCGTGATGCGACATGCGGACACGGCCTGGAGCCGAGCACTGATCACTCGTGGCCTCCATGGCCGTCATCATGCTAGGGCAGCCGTCATCTCACGAGGGCTGAAAAACCGCGGAATTCCGCGGATGTGACCACCTTTGGGGGTACGACCTGTCCGTCTGACGCCAAGCCGGGCGAGAACCGTGCCACGCCGCCGTCCAGGAGGGTGAGGTGCCCTCCCGTCGGGATCGGTGGTCCGAGCGGATGACCGCCCGGACCACGCATCCCGACCGACGGATCAGGCCGTCTTGCGGCGACGGATCGCCATCGCGCCGACGACGCCGGCACCGACGACGAGGAGGCCTCCGCCGATCCACGGCAGCGCTCCACCGTCGAAGCCGGTCGAGGCGAACTCGCGCTCCGAGACCTGGAAGGAGGCGCTCTCCGTGGTCGCGCCCTGGGTCGCCGTGACCATGCAGGTGCCGGAGGCGGTCTTGCTGGTCTCGATCGTCACCGCGAACGCGCGGGCGGCGTCGGTGCTGAACGTGCCGGACGTCGGGACGGCGCTCTGTTCGGCGGCCTGTTCGGTCGCGCCGGCGGTGTTCGGCTTCGCAGCGGGAATGCTGCAGCCGGGCCCGGCGACCGTGACCGTCACCGGAGTGCCGGGATCGAAGGTGCCGTCGCAGCGGAAGACGGTCGACTCCCCCTGGGTCACCGACACCGGTGTGAGGGTCGCACAGCCGGCAGGGCCGTAGGTGGACGAGTCGGTCGCTGCACTCGCGGCGGTCGGGGCCGCGAAGACTGCCAGGAGGCAGAGCGATGCTAGGGCAAGGGTGCGCTTCATGTTGATATCCCCAAGGAACGTCGAATACCCCCTGCGTCCGCCGATTTCGGGTGGGCGTCCGCGCGAGGTTCCCCAGGGTCACGAATTCGGGTGCGTGGCTTCCTGAGGTGTTGTCATGCTATGTCAGGAGCCGCACCGAGGGAAGGCCGAAATGGTCGTTTTGCCCGTGATTCCGGGGGTTGTGACCAGGTTTGGGGGTACGTCGGAGGCCTTCGGAGCGAGCACCGTGAAGACGAGTTCCGTTGTCGCCCCCGGAGTGAGGGTCACGTCGGTCTGGGCGTAGAGACGCCCGTTCGGGTCGGCCACGGCCTTGACCGGCAGGTCCTCGCCGTCGCTCGCACCGAGCAGGGTTGCGCCGAGCGGACCGTGGATCACGACGCGCGTCGCGATGTCTCCCGCGGGGGTGCCGAAGCGCCCGCCCGCGGTCACGTAGTCCGGCAGCGAAGTCGCGGCATCCGCCGGCGCGGTGGACGTCAGGGTCACGGCGACGACGTACTCGGCGCCCTGCTTCGTGCACCGGGCGTCGCGGATGTCGACCTTCGTCTCCAGGTAGTAGTCCATCTTCGCGCGGGTCAGGTCCTCGAGGTAGACCCCGGTGTACACGGCCGCGTCATCGGTCGCCGGTGGGATCCCGGCGAGGCTCGTCTGGGCGATCAACGCCTGTTCGGCGGGGACCGCACTCCACACGTGGAGACGGTTCTCCGCGCCGGACTCGGACAGGGCCTGGACGAGCGCCCCGGGGTCGGGCGAGCGGGAGATCATGCCCTCGAACACCGCACCCGAGACCGCGGCGAAGAACGCGTCCTGGACGAGCCGGTCGGGGAACCGGGCGTAGACGTCGCTCAGCAGCGTCTTCGCGGCGTTGTCGGCGGTGAGCTCGGTGCCGTCCGGAAGGGCGACGGGTCCGGTCGCCTCCAGCAGGTGTGCGAGGACGTAGGGGTCGACGGCGACCACGGTGTCGATGGGCACGCCGAACACCTGGGTCCCCATGGCTGCGGCGAGCTCCCCGGTGCGGCTGAAGTCGACCGTGAGGTTGGTGTCCTGGATGTACCGACCGAGGTTGTCGGTGTAGACGTTCTGCTCGAACGGGGTGAGTGGCAGCACGGGGGCGGGGAACCCGGAGAAGTCGTCGCTCCCCCGGGTGCCGACGAAGGAGATGACGCCGTTCTCCGCGTGGATGAGGGCCACCGCCCCGGCGATGCCACCGCTCGAGCGCAGCTCCGCGTTGTTCTGGATCATCACCATGATGTTCCGGGGGCCGGCTCCACCCGCCATGTCCGGCAGGAGCGCCGTGGCCCGCGCCGCGGTGTCGAGCATCGTGGAGGCACCGGTGATCGTCCGGGTGAGCTTCTCGACGGCGTCGGCGACCACCGGCAGCGCGCCGTCCGTGCCGATCGTGTCCACGCGCCCGGCGATGGCGTCGGCCGATGCTGCCGCCTCGGCCACGGTCGGCGCGACGGCGCGGAGCGGCTCCGTCGCGATCGAGCCGTCCCCGGGGAGCAGGGACGACAGGTTGACCTGATCGGCGATCTCGACGACCTTCGGCACGACATCGACCGCCACGTCGGCGGTCGCGGCGGCAGCCTGTCGCACCGCGGAGAAGTTCACGCCGAGGAAGGGGACCGCCTCGGCCGCCCGCCAGATGGGATCGCTCGTCAGGGACACCGCCTCGCCGGTGTGCTTGGTGAGTGCTCGCTGCGTGGCCTCGGTGCCGCTCGCGTCGCCCGCGAGCACGGCCGACTGGAGCGACTTCGCCTCCGACTGGGCGGCTTCGAGCGCGTTCTTCGCCAGAGACGCCCGGATGCCGAGCCATGCTCCGAGCGCGAGGACGACGAGGAGGACGGCGAGTGCGATCCACCACAGACGCGAACGCCGACGGCCGGGCAGGCGGATGCCGGCCGTCGCCGGGCGTGGGTCAGCCAAGAGTGCTCCTTGTTCGGGTAGGCACAGCCTAACCGCCGGGTGACGGCTTCCGAGGGTCGGTGCACGCCCCCTTTCAGGGGTGGACGGCGCACGCGACAACCGGGTTCACGGCCGCTCATGGCCTACGATTACGGGGTGCTGTCAGCACCCTTGTCGACCGATCCGGAGCCGCACCGCAGATGACCCGCACGCCGCGCATCGTGATCGGGATCCTGCTGCTGCTCTGCCTGTGCGTCATGCTCGGCATCGCATTCTGGCCGACGCCAGTCGACGCCGACGGCCGGACGACGCTGCTCGCGATCCTCGACCGGTTGCAGGCCGCCGGTGCCCCGGCATGGTTCGACTACCGCTTCGTCGAATCCGCCGCGAACGTCGTGCTGTTCATCCCGCTCGGTGCCCTGCTCGCCCTGGAGCTGCCGCTGCGGCTCTGGTGGATCGCGCCGCTGACGACGACCCTGTTCTCGGTCGTGATCGAACTCGGACAGACCCTGCTCCCCGAGCGCGTCGCGACGATCGCCGACGTCTACGCCAATGCGGCCGGAGGACTGCTCGGCGCGACGATCGTGCTCGTCGTCCGGCTACTCGTCGCCGGTCACGGACGACCGAGACCGATGTAACGCCACCCGGCGCCCCGCCAGGCGTCCACGTCGAGGCAGTTGCGTCCGTCCACGATCGTCTTGCCCGCGGTCAACTCGGCGACGGCCGACGGGTCCAAGGCGCGGAACGCCTTCCACTCGGTCACGACGACGACGATGTCCGCGTCCGTCACGGCCTGCTCGGCCGAGTCCGCGAACGTCAGCTGCGGGTGGAGCCGACGCGCGTTGGGGACGGCTTCCGGATCGAAGGCGAGCACCACTGCGCCGAGGCCGTTGAGGCCGACGGCGACGTCGAGGGCCGGCGAGTCGCGGACGTCGTCGCTGTCGGGCTTGAAGGCGAGCCCGAGCACCGCGACCCGCTTCTGGTAGGCGCTCCCGCCGAGCTCCTCGACGACGAGGTCGATGACGCGCTGGCGGCGACGCAGGTTGATCGCGTCGACCTCCTTGAGGAAGGCGACCGACTCCCCACGACCGAGCTCCTCGGCGCGAGCGGTGAAGGCGCGGATGTCCTTCGGCAGGCAGCCGCCGCCGAACCCGACACCGGCGTTGAGGAAGCGGCGACCGATCCGGGCGTCGTAGCCGATCGCGTCGGCGAGCTCCGTGACGTCGGCGTCGGTGACCTCGGCGATCTCCGCCATCGCGTTGATGAAGGAGATCTTCGTGGCGAGGAACGCGTTCGCGGCGACCTTCACGAGCTCCGCGGTCGAGTACCCGGTGGCAACGAGCGGTGTGCCGGTCGAGAGTGCCTGGGCGTAGACCTCGTCGAAGGCGGCTCGCGCGACGGCGGCGTCCTCGGGAGCCGGCGGCAGCCCGTACACGAGTCGGTCGGGCGCGATGGTGTCCTGTACGGCGAAGCCTTCCCGCAGGAACTCGGGGTTCCATGCGAGTACGGCGCCGGTCGGGGCGACGAGTTCAGCGAGCCGCGCAGCGGTGCCGACGGGGACGGTCGACTTGCCGACGACGACGTCGCCTGCCGACAGATGCGGCAGGAGTGCCGTCACCGCCGCGTCAACGTAGCGCAGGTCGGCCGCGTTGGAGCCGGCCTTCTGCGGCGTGCCGACCGCGACGAAGTGCATGGTGGCCCCGGCCGCATCGGCCATGTCCGTGCTGAACCGCAGGCGGCCCGACTCGACGCCTGCCAGCAGCAGCCCCGGTAGGCCGGGCTCGAAGATCGGTGAGCGCCCGGCGGCGAGCGCCTCGATCTTGGCCGGGTCGACGTCGATACCGACGACCTCGTGCCCGATCGATGCCATGGCGGCGGCGTGCACTGCCCCGAGGTAGCCGCAGCCGATGACGGAGAGCTTCATGCGTGTGATCCTTCGTTGGTGGGACGAGCGGTGGGGGTGCTGGAGAGACGTCCGCCGGACTCCTGCAGGTAGCAGACGCCGCAGAGCGATTCGTAGGTGACGGTGGTGCCGTCGATGGCGACCTGGTCGCCGTCGAACACGAAGGTGTCGCCGAACCGCCGACCGTTGAAGATCGCCTTCCGACCACACCGGCAGATCGTCTTGAGTTCCTCGAGGCTGTGGGCCACTTCGAGGAGGCGGCGGCTCCCGGGGAACGCGACGGTCTGGAAGTCGGTCCGGATGCCGTAGGCGAGGACCGGGATGCCCTCGAGCAGCGCGATCCGCAGCAGGTCGTCCACCTGCTCCCCGTGGAGGAACTGGGCTTCGTCGACGAGCAGGCAGCTGACGTCCTGGCTGGTCTCCTGCGCCACGCGGCGACGGTGCTCCGCGAACACCCGGACGGCGTCGTCGTCAGGACCGAGAAGGAAGTCGGCGTCGCGGGTCACGCCGAGGCGACTGACGATGGCGGCATCGCCCTTGGTGTCGAGGGAGGGCTTGGCGAGGAGGACGCGGTGGCCGCGCTCCTCGTAGTTGAACGCCGCCTGGAGCAAAGCGGTGCTCTTGCCGGAGTTCATCGCCCCGTATCGGAAGTACAGTTTCGCCACCAGGCAAGCTTAGGGTTCCCGAGCTACACCTGTGGCATCCGACGACAGACCGGGCGAGCGCCCGTGCAGCGGCTACAGCGAGATGTCGAGGGCTTCGGCGGTGCTCTCGAGGACCTTCGCGGCCGTCGCGGGCACGTCGTTCAGCGTCGAGCCGTAGGTCGGGATCATCTCGCGGAGCCTCGGCTCCCACGCGGTCATCCGGTCGGGGAAGCACTTGCGCAGGACGTCGAGCATGATGGGTACGGCCGTCGACGCGCCGGGGGAAGCGCCCAGCAGTCCCGCGATCGTGCCGTCCGCGCCCGTGATGACCTCGGTGCCGAACTGCAGGACGCCGCCCTTGGCCTTGTCCTTCTTCATGACCTGGGCGCGCTGCCCGGCCTCGATGAGGTACCAGTCCTCGTCCTTCGCCGTCGGCAGGAATTCGCGGAGGCTGTCCATCTTCTGCTTGCGGGACTGCAGGAGCTGGCCGATGAGGTACGTGATGAGGCTCGGGTTGTCCTTGGCGACCGCCAGCATCGGGAGGAGGTTGTGCGGGCGTACCTGGGTGACGAGGTCGAGCATCGATCCGCGCTTGAGGAACTTCGGGCTGAACGTCGCGTACGGACCGAAGAGGAGGCTCGCCTGACCGTCGACGACGCGGGTGTCGAGGTGTGGGACCGACATCGGCGGCGCGCCCACCGAGGCCTGGCTGTAGACCTTGGCCTGGTGCTTCGAGACCACTGCAGGGTTGTCGGTGCGGAGGAACTGCCCGCCGATGGGGAAGACGCCGTAGCCCTTGATCTCGGGGATGCCGGACTTCTGCAACAGCTTGAGCGCCCATCCGCCGGCGCCGACGAAGACGAAGCGGGCGTTGATCTCCATCGGTGAACGACCGAGGGTCTGGCGGCCACGGATGCGCCACGTGCCGTCCTTCAGCCGCTTGAGCGACCGGACCTCGTGGTTGGTGCGGACGTGCGTGTTCGGTGCCGCACCGAAGAGCTTGTGCGTCAGCGAACCGAAGTCGACGTCGGTGCCCGCGGTGATCCGGGTGGCCGCGATGCGTTCCCCGACGGCACGACGGTTGATGAGGAGCGGAGCCCACTCGGCGATGACGGCCGGGTCCTCCGAGAACTCGATGCCGGCGAAGAGCGGCTGGTCCTTGAGTGCCTCGTAGCGCTTCCGGAGGTATTCCACGTCCTTCTCGCCGCGCACGAAGGTCATGTGCGGGGTCGGGTTGATGAAGGTGTCGGGTGCGCCGAGCAGGCCCTCCTCGACGAGGTGCGACCAGAACTGACGGCTGAGCTGGAACTGCTCGTTGATGCCGATGGCCTTCGCCGGGTCGACCTGGCCGTGGGCGTCCTGCGGCATGTAGTTGAGCTCGCACAGCGCGGCGTGGCCCGTCCCGGCGTTGTTCCAGGGGTTGGAGCTCTCGAGTGCGACGTCGCTCAGGCGCTCGTACACCTCGACCTTCCAGTCAGGCTGCACCTGGTGGATGAGGGCGGCGAGCGTGGCGCTCATGATGCCACCACCAATGAGGGCTACGTCGATGGTTTCGGTCACCAGAGCAGTCTAGTCGCGGCGAGGCCCGAGCTCTCCACCCGCGTGCTGTCGCTGATCGCGTGCGGTGAGATCGCTCGATGTCGAGACACTTCGTCCCGACTGCCTGGCCGCCGGCTCAGCGTCCGGGGAGCGCAGGGGTGAGGGCGTCGAGCTCCTCGAGCATGCGCTGCGCGAGGTGCGCGTACCCGGCGTCGCTCGGGTGGAGGCCGTCGGCTGAGATCCAGGTCGCCGGGTCCTCGTCCAGCCAGTGCGACGCACCGGAGATGTAGTCGGCCCCGATGGTGTCGGCGGCGTCGTGCACCCATCCGATGATCTGATCGACGGACGCCGGCCGCTCAGCGGTGTACCACCAGGGCTCCACCACGATGATGCGGGTGCCGGGCAGCCCGTCGCGCAGCCGCTGGAACTCCGGCAGGATCGCCTCCTGGATCGCCTGCTCGTTGCCGGTCCACTCGAAGTTGTCGTTGATGCCGAGCGCGACGATGAGGACCTCGGGGTGCTGCGCGATGACATCGCCCGTGACGTCGCCGACCTTGTCGCGCTTGCGGACGAACCCGAGACCCGGGTAGCCGGCGTTGTACTCCGTCCAACCCTCGGCCTGCGCGACGAGCGATGACCAGCGGGCGGCCGGCGACGACGCCGCCGAGCCCTTCGTGTACGAGTCGCCGTAGAACGCGACGAGTGGTCCGACGGCGACCTCGGAGCCGGCCGTGTCGGCGCGCGCGACCGTCGTCTGCTGGACGTCGGCACGCAGACCACTCACGGTGATCACCGCGGTGACGGCGATGGCCGCCGCGATGAACGCGGCCAACCACCGTCGGCGCAGGCGTGGTCGCTGGCGGGCCATGTCGTCGTCCCCGATCGGATGGAGGGAAGGCCGGTCAGACCGTTGCGGGCTGTGCGAGCAGCTCGGCGGCGACGATCTCGGCGATCTGCACCGCGTTGAGGGCGGCACCCTTGCGGAGGTTGTCGTTCGAGATGAACAGCGCGAGGCCCTTCCCGGCCGGCGCACTCTGATCCGGACGGATGCGCCCCACGAACGACGGGTCCGCACCGGCGGCCTCGAGCGGCGTCGGAACGTCCGACAGCTGGACGCCCGGAGCATCGCGGAGCAGCTCGATCGCTCGTTCCGCCGACAGGTCGCGCGAGAACTCGGCGTTGATGGAGAGCGAGTGGCCCGTGAACACCGGCACGCGTACGCAGGTACCCGACACGAGCAGCTCGGGGAGCTCGAGGATCTTCCGGCTCTCGTTGCGGAGCTTCTTCTCCTCGTCGGTCTCGCCCAGTCCGTCGTCGACGATCGAACCGGCGAGCGGGATGACGTCGAAGGCGATCGGGGCGACGTACTTCTCGGGGGCCGGGAAGTCGATCGCCGAACCATCGTGGACGAGTCGGGTGAGGTCGCCCTGAGCGACCGCGGCCTCGATCTGGCCGGCGAGTTCAGCCGCACCGGCGAGCCCGGACCCGGAGACGGCCTGGTAGGTGTTGACGATGAGGCGCGTGAGCCCGGCCTCGGCGTCGAGGACCTTGAGGACCGGCATGGCCGCCATGGTCGTGCAGTTGGGGTTCGCGACGATGCCCTTGACCGCATCCTTGATGGCGTGCGGGTTCACCTCGCTGACGACGAGCGGGACCTCGGGGTCCATCCGCCACGCGCTCGAGTTGTCGATGACGAGTGCACCGGCAGCGGCGAACCGCGGAGCCTGCGTGCGGGAGCCGGTGGCGCCGGCCGAGAACAGGGCGATGTCGATGCCGCTCGGGTCGGCCGTCTCGACGTCCTCGACCACGATGTCCTGGCCACGGAACGGGAGCGTCGTGCCCGCCGAGCGAGCCGTCGCGAAGAAGCGGATCTCGCTGATCGGGAACTCGCGTTCCTCCAGCAGGCGGCGCATGACCTTGCCGACCTGACCGGTCGCTCCGACGACACCGACACGTACACCGTTGCTCATGGGGATTCCTCTGGTTTCAGGGGGTTGTTGTGAACCATCTTGCATCAGGATCGGCGGGATCGCGCCCGTCGGTCCTCGGTCGGCTCGGCTTGCCGAAAGGGCCGGCTCAGCGGCCGGTGCCGCCGTGGACGACGGCTTCGTCCTCGCCGTCGAGACCGAACGCGGAGTGGACCACGTTGGCGGCCTTGTTGAGGGTGTCGGCGCGCGTCACGACCGAGATGCGGATCTCGCTGGTGGAGATCATCTCGATGTTGATGCCCGCTGCGCTGAGTGCCTCGAAGAGTTTCGCCGAGACGCCGGTGTTCGTGCGCATGCCGGCCCCGACGAGGGCGAGCTTGCCGATCTGGTCGTCGTGCTGGATGGCCGAGAAGCCCACCCGCTCCTGCTCGGCCGCGAGCGCGCGGAGGACCTGCTGCGCCTCGGGCTTCGGCAGGGTGAACGAGATGTCCGTGACGCCGGAGACGGCGGTCGACACGTTCTGGACGATCATGTCGACATTGCCACCCGACTTCGCGACGATCGTGAAGATCTCCGCCGCCTTGCCCGGCAGGTCGGGGACACCGACGACGGTGATCTTGGCTTCGCTGAGGTCGGTCGCGACTCCGGCGACGATGGGCTGCTCCATGGGTGCCTCACCTGCTCCTGGGTTGTTGCGGCTCGCGTCGTTGAGGACGAGCGTGCCTTCGTTGTTGTTGAAGGACGACCGGACGTGGAGGGTGACGCCGTGGCGGCGTGCGTACTCGACGGCGCGGATGTAGAGGACTTTGGCACCCGAGGCCGCGAGCTCCAGCATCTCCTCGCTGGAGATGCGGTCGATCTTCCGGGCTTTCGGGACGACGCGGGGGTCGGAGGTGAAGATGCCGTCGACGTCGGTGTAGATCTCGCAGACGTCGGCGTCGAGGGCTGCGGCGAGCGCGACGGCCGTGGTGTCGGAGCCGCCGCGACCGAGCGTGGTGATGTCGCGGGTGTCGCGGTTGAAGCCCTGGAAACCGGCGACGATGACGATGGCACCGTCGTCGAGGGCCTCGCGCAGGCGCACGGGGGTGACGTCGACGATGCGTGCGGCGCCGTGCTGGGCGTCGGTGATCATGCCGGCCTGGCTGCCGGTGAAGGAGCGTGCGACGTAGCCCATGCTGCTGATCGCCATCGCGAGGAGCGCCATCGAGATGCGCTCACCGCTGGACAGCAGCATGTCGAGCTCGCGGGGCGCCGGGATGGGCGTCACCTCGTGGGCGAGGTCGAGCAGTTCGTCGGTCGTGTCGCCCATCGCCGAGACGGCGACGACGACCTCGTTGCCCGCCTTGCGGGTCTCCACGATGCGCTTCGCCACGCGCTTGATGCTCTCGGCGTCCGCGACGGAGGACCCGCCGAACTTCTGCACGATCAATGCCATCGGATCTCCTGGGGAAGTCGGTGCGGGCACGAGCGGCCCAGCGATCATCCTACCCATCCGGGCATTCCGCGCCGTTCATGTGACGAAGGGCACCCTCACCCGCTCAGAGGCAGGAGATCCGCCCGGCAGCAGGATGCTTCGGCCCGTCCGGTCCTGCTGTCGGCCCGATCTCCTGCGGCGGTGAGACGGTTGGGCCTCGGTAGGGTTGGCCTATGCAGCAGGAAGACGCGCGGGTGCTCGCGACGGTGCGACGCCTCTGGCAGGGACTCGCCTCGCCGACCGCACGGTTCTCCGCCGGCCGCGTCGCCGTCGTCGTGAACGCCGGCTCGATGGCGTGCCCGCCCGGATGGATCGGCGTCGTCGAGATCGACGGCAGTGCCCTCGCGATCGTGCCCGACGAGGACACCGCCAGGCGGCTCGCCATCGAGGACGAATCCCCGAGGAGCGTCGGGACGGTCGAGTTCCTCCGCTCACGGGTGCAGGTCGCGGAGGTCCTCGGACCGGCGACACTCGACTACCTGCTGCCCGGGCGGTTCCGACCGGCCGAGGAGATCGACGTGGTGGCGAGCAAGGCGAGTGACCCTGCCATCGAGTCGCTGCTGTCGAAGGTGGGCGACGACGAGGCCTCGGAGAGCGGGATCTTCGGCATCACGTCTCCGCTGTTCTCGGTGCGCGAGCACGGTCGGGTCCTCGCCGTCGCCGGCTACCGGTCGTGGCCGTTGGGCGTCGCGCACGTGACGGCGTTGACCGCCCCGGAGGCTCGTGGGACCGGCCTCGCGACCCGGCTCGCCTCGACCGCGGTCGAGCACGCACTCGCCGCCGGACTCCTCCCCCAGTGGCGGGCCGCCGACACGAACCCCGGCTCACGCGCCGTCGCCCGCAAGCTCGGCTTCTCCGCCATCGGCCGACAACTGTCGGCCCGCCCGGTGGTCGCCGAGTGGCCGGCGCCCTCTGCCGACGCCTGAGGCGCGCCCGGCTGCCCTGACTCAGGAGTCCGTCGGCGCGGCGGAACCCACCAGCCCCGACACACCGGCCGACTCCTGAGAACGGACCGATGGCAAGAAGAGGGGGTGGAGGGGCGGGCGACGAGGCGGGGTGATCAGCCGCTGACGACGGTGCGACCCTCGAAGGCACGACCGAGGGTGACCTCGTCGGCGTACTCGAGGTCGCCGCCGACGGGGAGACCGGAGGCGAGGCGCGTGATACGGATGCCCATCGGCAGGAGCAGCCGGCTGAGGTAGGTGGCGGTCGCCTCCCCCTCGAGGTTCGGGTCGGTCGCGATGATGACCTCGGTGACGGTGCCGTCGGCGAGGCGCTGCATGAGGCGACGGATGTTCAGGTCGTCGGGGCCGACGCCGTCGATCGGACTGATCGCGCCGCCGAGCACATGGTAGAAGCCGCGGAACTCACGCGTGCGCTCGATGGCGACGACGTCCTTCGGCTCCTCGACGACGCAGATCAGAGCCGGGTTACGGCGCGGGTCGCGGCACACACTGCAGAGGTTCTGCTCGGAGATGTTGCCGCAGATCTCGCAGAACTTGACCTTCTCGCGGACGACGGTGAGCAACTCGGCGAGCTTCGACACGTCGAACGACTCCGTTTGGAGGATGTGGAACGCGATGCGCTGCGCCGACTTCGGACCGATACCGGGCAGCCGCCCGAACTCGTCGATCAGATCTTGGACGATTCCCTCGTACATGGCCTACCGCCCTCCGGAGCGCGGCTCGTGCGGCTGCTCCTCGATGAATGTGGCGCCGAGGAGCTCGCGGACGACGCTCTCGCCGTACCGGTTGTCGCCCGCGGGGTGGGTGGTCGGCACCGGAGGCGCCTGGCGCATCCGGACCGGGGGCTGCGGGCGCTGCTCGGCGACGGGCGCGGCAGCCGATGCGGCCTGCGGTGCGCCGGCGGGACCTACTGCTGGCGCGCCGGCCGCAGGGGACGGAGCAGGAGCCGACGACTCGAACGGGTCGGGGTACGGCGGCTCGTCGTCCGGCGGCGGTGCGTCGTCGTCTGACGGGATCGAGACGACGTCCCAGGTGACGGTGCGCGAGCCGAGCGCGTCGCCGTTGGACGGGCCTCGGGCTGGTGCCTGCTGGCGCGGCGGGGTCGACGGCTGCCGCTGCGCGGGTGAGCCGGCCGGCGTCTCGGGTGCTCCGGATCCGGCGGGTCGTCCGGGCTGCCCTTCGACAGGCTCAGGGACCGAAGACGGCCGGGTCGCCGAAGCAGGCGCGGCAGACGACGTGGGCCCTTCGACAGGCTCAGGGACCGGGGACGGCTGGGACGCCGAGGCAGGCGTGGGCGATGACGTGGGGCCTTCGACAGGTTCAGGGACCGCAGACGGCTCAGGGACCGCAGACGGCTCAGGGACCGGGGACGGCTCGGACTCGTCAGCCGGCGGCGCGACCGTCGCCCACGAGGAAGCGGACACGGAGGTCTGCTCCTCGACCGGGGCGGTGACCGACGACGCGGGTGCCGACGACGCAGCAGCCGACGGATCGGCGTTCGTCGGCTCGGCGGCTGGGGACTCGCCACCGGCTGGTGCGACGGTGGGCCACGAGGAGCGGGCTCCCGACCCGCCGGTGCCGCCGGACGACTCCGGGGCGGCGGGGGCGGCGACCGTCTGCGGGAGGCTCGGGGTCGACCAGGCGGACGACTCCGACGACGGAGCGCCGGTGGCGGGCGCAGTGGCCCGCGGTGCCGGCGGCTCGTCGGCACCGGCGACCTTGGCGAGGTACTTCACCCGCACGCCGAGGACGTCGAGGACCGCCGTGCGCAGGACCTCCGCGACACCGGTGCCGGGGGCGTGACGTGCCTTGAAGTCGTTGAGGTCGCTGTTGTTCGCGAAGACGAGCGTCAGGACGTCGTCGTCCGAGTACCCGCCGACCTGGGTGTTGACGACGATCATCCATGCCTTGCGGTCGGCCTTCTCGACCCGCGCCACGATCTCGGGCCAGGCGTCGCGGATGTGCTGCAGGGTGACCGGGCCGACCCGAGGGGCGGCGGGCTGCGCGTGGTCGGACTCCTGCACCGGTCGACGATCGGGAGCCGCGGACGGGCCGGAAGGTGCGGGCGCGGTGGAACCGGTGGTCGGGGTGGGAGCCGCGGTGCTCGTGGGCACCGCGCCGGCAGGGGCCGGAGCGCGGTCGGCGACCACGGTCTGCGCCGAGACCGCAGGCTGTGCCGTGACCGCTGCCTGGCCGCCCTCGGCGGCAGCTCCTTCGACGCCGATGCGACGTTCGAGCCGCTCCACCCGTGCCAACGCACCACGAGCGGAGTCGTCGGCTGCGGGCACGAGGATGCGCGCCATCATGAGCTCGAGGTGGAGCCGGGGCGACGTCGCGCCCGTCATCTGGGTGAGCGCCTCGTTCACGACGTCGGCCGTGCGCGACAGCTCGGCGATGCCGAACGCCCGCGCCTGGGCCAGCATCTTGTCGAGTTCGTCCTGCGGGAGCCCTCGGAGGACCGCTGCCGCGTTCTCGCCCGTGGCGGCCACGACGATGAGGTCGCGGAGTCGCTCGAGCAGGTCGTCGACGAAGCGACGTGGGTCTTGGCCGGTCTGGATGACGCGGTCCACCGTGCTGAAGGCGGCACTGGAATCGCGGGTGGCCAGGGCGTCGACCACTTCGTCGAGCAGCGCCGTGTGGGTGTAGCCGAGCAGGGCGACCGCGCGCTCGTAGTCGACGGAGTCGCCCTCGGAGCCGGCCATCAGCTGGTCGAGCAGGGACAGCGTGTCGCGGGCGGAACCGCCACCGGCCCGGACGACGAGCGGCAGCACGCCGGCCTCGACACCCACGTGCTCGCTCTCGCACAGCTGCTGGACGTAGTCGAGCATCTGTGCCGGCGGGATGAGCCGGAAGGGGTAGTGGTGGGTGCGCGAGCGGATCGTGCCGATCACTTTGTCGGGCTCGGTCGTCGCGAAGATGAACTTCACGTGCTCCGGTGGCTCCTCGACGATCTTCAGCAGGGCGTTGAAGCCCTGCGGGGTGACCATGTGCGCCTCGTCGAGGATGAAGATCTTGTAGCGGTCGCGCGCGGGCGCGAAGATCGCGCGCTCGCGGAGGTCGCGGGCGTCGTCGACACCGTTGTGGCTGGCTGCGTCGATCTCGACGACGTCGAGCGAGCCGGAGCCGTCGCGGGAGAGGTCGACGCAGCTCGCGCAGACACCGCACGGGGTGTCGGTCGGGCCCTCGGCGCAGTTGAGGCAACGGGCGAGGATGCGCGCGGACGTCGTCTTGCCGCAACCACGTGGACCACTGAACAGGTACGCGTGGTTGACGCGGTTGGTGCGCAGGGCCGTCATGAGGGGATCGGTCACCTGCGCCTGACCGATCAAGTCGGCGAACGTCTCGGGCCGATACCGGCGATACAGAGCTGTGACCACCCACCAATGGTAGCCGTCGCCCCCGACATCGCGGCCCGATCCCGGGACCCGACGACGGGCGTGGGGAGTCCTCCCCATGGAGGGCGCGTTCCCGGCTTCATAGACTGGATGCTTCCGCCGAAAGGAGTATCGATGGACCAGTTCGTGGTCGACACCGGGCTCATCCGTGACACCACCGCCAATCTCGCGGTGATCAAAGCGGAGTTCGACGAGGCCGAGCAGAACACCGCCACGGCCGGCGACCTCGTGCCGCACGAGCTGCTCGCCAGGACCCTGCAGGAGTTCGCGGCAGGCTGGGACAGCCGCCGAAAGGACTTCTCCGAGGCCATCACCACGCTCAACGGACTCGGCACCGCGATCGCCGACGAGGTCGACAGCTGGGAGACCGACAGCGCGGCGGCCGCTGCAGGAACCGAGGACGAAGGATGAGCCCCATCGCAGGAGACCCGGCTGCTCTCCGCACCTGGGCGGGCACGTACGGCAGCATCGCCGACACCATCACCGAGGCGGCCGCCCAGCTGCAGTCCATCGAGCTCGGCGAGCAGACGAGCCTCGCGGTCATCGAGTACCGGAACAACGCCGAGTACCTCGGAGAGAACCTGGCGCTCACCGAGCCCCGCTACCGCGCGGTGCAGCAGGCGCTCGACTACTACGCGACCGAGCTCGAAGCCGCGCAACAGGACGAACGCGACGCCATCGCCGCCGCTGAGGCCGCAGACAGCGAGCATGCGAGCGCCAACACCGACTACCTGGAGAAGTTCGAGGCCGCTGCGACTGCGCAGGCAGACCCTGCGGCGACGGACGCGGCGTCCACCCGGGAGACGTCGAACCTGGCCTGGAACCGCCTGGAACTCGCACGGATCGCCCAGTCGCAGGCGCAGGTCGACCTGGAGAACGCGACGATCCGAGCAGAGAACGCCGGTCGCACCGCCGCGTCGATGATCACCACCGCCGTCGACGGCGACGGTATGAACGACACCTGGTGGGACGACTGGGGTCGTGCCGTCTACGACTTCCTCACGGTGGCGGCGGTCGTCGTCCTCGTCATCGCCGCCGTCCTCGCCATCGCCGCGCTCGTCGTCGCGACCGTCGTGACGGGTGGCCTGGCCGCCGTACCCGGCATCCCGATCGCCATCGGGATCGTCGGTGCGATGGGACTCGGGGTCGGCCTGCTCCAAGCCGGCATGACCGGTGCCGCGATGGCAACCGGCGAACGCGGCCTGGAGTCACAGCTCACGTGGGACCTCATCGGGCTCATCCCGTTCAGCCGCTTCGCGAAGGGGCCGATCAAAGCGCTCCTCCGCAACATGGATGCTCCGCCCGGAGGTGTCGGATCGCTCTCCGGCATCCCCACGACCACGTCGAGAAACGCGAACGCCGACGACTTCCTCGACACCCTCGTACGGCAGGGCGCGGATCAGCAGGCGGCCGCCGAGTACTACCTCACGAACAAGATCGACATCTTCGCGATGATCGGCACGACGACGGGCAGGGCGATCGCCGCGGGCTCGCCCAGCGCATTGCCCGACCTGGCACCCAACGATCGCGCTCCAGCCGCCCATCAGGAGCCGATCCCCCTGATCCCGCTCACGGGCGACACGCAGCGCGAACAGGTCGACGAGTACGCGCTCGTGCCCACGGTGCCCGACTTCGAAGGGTCGTACACGGCGACCGATTCGGGCGGCCACAACGGCATCGTCCGGCCGGCGCCCGACGGACCGTTCGCCTTCGACCTGATCGAACCGCAGACCTTCCCCTCGCTGAGCGGAGCAGGGACGACGGACGGAGACGGACCGTGACCGACGGCTCCCGAGGCGGCGCCGAGGTCCACCCGGCCGTCCTCACCGTGCACCTGCGCGGCATCGATCTCGACCGTTGGCACTGGGTCCCGCACGTGTGGCCCTTCGGCGACTTCGACGAGCCGCGCTCCTGGGCGGACGCCGTGTCCAGACGGGTGGCCAAGCGCTCACGGTTCGCCTTCCTCAAGCGGACCGCCCTGCGGGACGACCTCATCCAGCTGTCGCTGAGTCGAGACGGCACCGGCACCGCCTGGTCCGTGGCCTACGCCCCGGATCTCAGCCGACCGGCCCGCATCGTCCGCATCACCGCGACGGATTCCCGTCTCGGTCCGTACCGCTCGCTCGAGTCGTTCCTCCAGCTGGACCAGCCGGGGCTCGACGGGGTACCGGAGATCGAGCCGTTCGTCTCGCCGCATCTCGGCGACGGAGTCGTCGCGGTGAAGCGTCGTCGTGCGGCAGACGGCACGCTCACGGCGGTGCGCAGCTACGGCTGGCGGCTCCAGACGGCCTATGTGTCGATCGCCTATGCCGACTACGACCTGTCACTCATGGCGCGACTGCAGCCCGAACTCGACGTCCTCGCGAGGTCGCTGGCATTCGACGAGGTGCTTCGCGGGTCCGCCGCTCCCGGTGATCCGGAGGCGGGGCGCTCGTGACCGCGACCGGATCGACCCGCGTCGCCGTCCCCCGATCGGTCCTCGTCGCGCTGCTCGCAACCGGCGTCCTCATCGTGACGTGGCTGATCGCGGCGGTCGTCCCCCTCGCCTTCCCCGGCGACGGTCCGAGACCGTGGACGCCGGCGGCGTGGTGGTACGCGGTCTTCCCGGTCGCGCTCCTGGTCCCCACCCTGCGCCTCGCCTGGTGGGGGCGGCACCGACGTACCGGACAGGCCTTCGCCGGCGTCTTCGGCGGCATCCAGCTCGCCGGGGTGCTGGTCTCGCAGCGCGTCGAGGCGAAGCTCCCGTTCGACCCCGGGTGGCCGCACGATCTCGCCGTCGCGGTGTGGCTCGGCCTCGCCGCGATCGTCGTCGGTCAGCTCGTCGCGTTCTGGGCCGAGCGCCGCGCGGCCGACGCCGCGCGCGACCTCCGGACAACCGGAACGGAGCACCCATGACCATGCCGACACACGGGGGCGCCACCCGGAGTGCCGCTGTCGGACGCTACGGCTTCGTCCTCCCGCCCGGTTGGGCCCATCTGCCGGCGGAGGAGCCCATCGAGGCGATCGTCGATCGGCTGGTGCCGTCGGACCCTGCTCGCGCGTCGTCGACGGAGATCGCCAGGCTCAGAGCGGTCCTCCGCGACCAGCTGCGAGCGCTCCGTTCGAACGCCGCGGCGAACGGCGGCGTCGATGTGCTGTTGCCCGTCGCTCCTCGCGGCGGCGCCATGATCCCAGCCAACATCCTCGTGGCGCAGGCGACGGCGGAGGCCCGACTCGGGTACCTCGACGACCGGCTGCCCGAGCGTTGGTCCCGGCCTCCCGTCGGCGGCCGCCCGGTGACGATCACCGATGAGTGGTTCGGGCCGCTGCCCGTGACCCGGGCGCTTCGGGTCGACCGCGAGACCGCCGACGGGAAGCCGCTCGACCTGGTGCGCATCGACTACTTCGTCCCCCGGCAGGTCGACCGGCCTCGCTCCCTCGCCCTCGTGTTGTCCTGCAGCGTCCTCGGGCGTGTCGGGTCCGAACGTCTCCCGCAGTCGGCGATCGAAGTCCTCGTCGCCCTCGTCGACGCCGTCGCGCACACCTTCCGGTGGCTCGACGAGTCCGACCACCCGAGCTGACGTCCCGCGCCGGTCCGTCCGTTCGCCCGGATTCGGGCGGACGGACGTTCCCTCGCCCGGGAATGGGCGAGGGAACGTGTGCCTCAGGCGGATGCCGTCAGCGTCGGACGATCATGATCCAGGAGAGCTGCACGTCGGTGCCGCCACCGGAGCCGACCGGGTCGAGGGTGATCGACAGGCGTCCGTCCGCGTCCGGCTGCACGGACGACAGGGTCGCCACGGTCGGGGTGCCGGTGATCGGTTGTGCGCTGAGCAGCGTCGTCCCGTTCGCCCCGATGTCCGCCCGCCGGTTGTCCGCCCACTGCGACCACGGGTCGTAGAGCCCGACGTACACGTCGTAGCTCCCCGCGTCGAGGGAGTCGAACGCGTACTCCAGCGTGCGGTCGGTCGCGGAACTCGCGACGTAGCGGAGCGACTCCGAGAACGGCCCGTCGGTCGTGCCTGTCTCCGCGCCGACGACGCCCCAGTTCGCGCCGGTGGCCGGGTCGGCCCCGAGCGTGCGGTCGAACGTCGAGTTGAGCAGGGTGCCGTCGGCGTCCGCCACCGAGCGGATCGCGTCGTACTCGGGCGACGCCGATCCCCCGGCGTCGACGAGGTAGACGAGGTCCTTCGGGACGACCGTCACCTGCCGGGTCACCGGGCGGGACACGCCCTCGACCGTGCCGGTCAGCGAGACCGGGCCGGGGACGGCGAGCGCCGCGGTGTCCCACGTGATCGTCCGCGTGGTCGTCGTGCCGCCCTCCGTGACCTGCGCCTCGCTCGGCAGGGTGCTCGCGTCGCCGAGCCGGACGGTCGCCGGCACGTCGACGTCGACCGCGACCTTGCCCTTCCCCTCGAGGTCCGCGAGCGTCCACTCGTCGTACCACTTCAGCGACAGGGACCCGTCGTCGCCGAACTCGAGCGGGAGCCAGACGGCCGGCGCGTTTCGGAGGTCGGACGGCGTCCAGCGGTCGCCCAGGTAGATGAACTTGCCGGCGGCCGCGTCGATGGGGATCACCGACGTGCTCTGGCTGCCGTGGGTGGTCGACGCACCGGAGCCGGTCACCGGGTTGCCGTGGTCGGTCCACTCCCCGAGCATCGAGTCGGCGGTGGCGTACTTGGCCGGGTTGGGGTTCCAGCCGGTCGCGCCCGAGGTGATCAGGTAGTACGTGCCGTCGTAGACGAACACCGCCGGCGCCTCGCGCTGCCCACCGATGTAGGTGCGGGTGAAGTCCTCGCCCTTCACGGCGCGGTCGACGGGTGCCGACAGGAACATGAAGTTCGACGACAGCTTGGAGATGAAGAGGGTCAGGTTCTCCTCGCTCGCGTAGATGATGTAGCCGGTGCCGTCGACGTCGGTGAAGAGGTTCATGTCGCGCGCCATACCGGGGCTGTCGGGCTGGTAGTTCGGCTCGCCCTCGGGCGCGACGTTCAGGCGGTAGCTGTCCACGTAGCGGAACGGGCCGGTCGGTGAGTCGGAGACCGCGACCCCGGCGGTCGCCTTCGCGTACTGCGCGTCGGACGTCGCGCTCGGTCCGTCGGTGTGGATCCACATGACCCACTGCTCGGTGGCGGCGTTGTACATGACCTTCGGCCGCTCGAGGATCGCCGCCGGGACGGCCGGGTCGCTCGGGACCGTCAGGAGGTCGCGGACGACCGCCGCGCGTTGCCGGGCTGTGTAGTCGGCGTACAGCTCGGCTGCGGCCGGATCGGTCGTGAGCTGGTCGGCGGTCGACAGGGCCTGCAGCGCGAGGCCCTCGTCGGTCCAGTTGTAGAGGTCGCGCGAGGAGTACACGTGCACCCCGCGGCTGCTCGCGTAGCCGTTCCACCGGTCTTCGCCGTACCAGTAGTAGATCGGCTGGCCGTCGGCGTCCGTCGACGGCACGACCTGCCCGCCGTGCGCCTGGATCGGGTTGCCCTGGTCGTCGACCCAGGCCTGGCCCGGGCGGAACGAGTCGTAGGTGACGATCGGCCGGAGTGCGGTGAGTGCGGCCCCGAGCGCGTCGTAGGCGGCCGTGAGTGCCGCGGTGTCGGTCGACCCGGCGTCCACGAGCGCCTGGGCGTCGGCGATCGCCGCGTCGAGGACGGCGAGCGAGTCGGCGACGTAACCGGCGCGCTGCCCTTCGTCGAGCGTGACGGCTCGGATCTTCGCCGCGAGCACCTCGGTGGACGCCGTGTGTGGTGCCCGGATGACGATGGAGTTGACCGCGGGGTCCGTGTAGGTGTTGGTCCGACCCGCGGGGCTGTGGACCTCGAGGTCGAGGGTGCCGTCGTCGACACTCACGGTGAGCTGCTGCTCGAGGAGGGCGCCAGCCGGCGCGATGACCTGGGCGAGCGTCTCGCCCTCGGCCCGGAGGTCGAGCGGTCGTGCCGCCCAGCCACTCGGCAGGTTGAACCCGAGGGTGACCTCGTAGTCGCCGGCAGGGAGGTCGAAGGCGTAGTCGACCGACCGCGTCGGGAGTGAGCTGCCCGCGGGCGGTGCGTCGTACCGGAGGGAGGCGGTCTTCTCGGTCCCGGAGGAGCTGTTGGGCGTCGGGTTGCTGTTCTCGTCGGCGACGAATCCCCAGGACGCGCCGGTGGCGGCGTCGACCCCGTAGGCCTGGTCGGTGCGTGACTGGTACAGCCCGATGTGGTCGCCGGCGGAGACCGCGTCGGTCACCGTGCTGCCGGCGTTCGCGAAGTAGAGGACGAAGTCGTTCGCGACGAGTTCGTCGACCGTCGGGCTGGGGTAGCTCGGTGCGGCCTCGGCACGTGGTGCGTCCGCCGTGACGAGGGCACCGGAGAGCCCGAGGGCGAGGACGACCGCGCCCGCGACGCCACTGCGTCCGACACCGCCGCTGGAGGAGGCGTCCTCGGCGGCGCTCGAGGCTGCGATCCGACGGCGGCGGAGGATGAGCAGCGCCCCCGCGAGCAGGAGCACCGCGGCCACGATCACCGCGGCGGCGATCGAGACGCCCGACACGGCGAGCCCACCGGCGCCGCCCGCGTTCGTGCCCGAACCCGCCTGACCGGCCCCAGGGTTCGCCCCGGGCTCGCCGCCCGACCCGGTTCCGGGATCGGTGCCGCCTGGCAGGGAGTCGACGGTGTTGCCCGGGCCGCCGTTCGTGCCACCGGCGACGGGGACCGCACCGGCCGCGGCGACAGCTCCCGTCTCGCTGAGCGCGACACCGGCCGCGAGTAGACCGTCGGGCAGTGCCGCACGAGCGTCGTCGGCGCCCCAGACGGTGACCGATCCGTCGGCGGCGATCGCCCCGGACAGGTACGGACCAGCGAAGACACGCACGACGTCGACCCCGTCGAGGGACGCCGGCACCTCGGTCTGGCCGGAGCCGTCCGCACCCCAGGCGAGGACGGTGCCGTCGTCGGCGAGGGCGAGCGTGTGGTCGGTGCCGGCGGCGAGCTGCACGACGTCCTCGTCGGCGAGCGCCGTCGGGAGCTCGAGCTGCCCGGCGTCGCTCCGGCCCCAGGGGACGACCGTGCCGTCGTCGGTGAGGGCGACGGTGAAGCCGGATCCGATGGCGACGTCGGTGACGCGTGCACCGTCGAGCGCGGTCGGGAGGTCGTTCTGTCCGAACGCGTCGTCACCCCAGAGCGCGAGCGTGCCGTCGGCGCGGACGGCGGCCGAGTTCGGTCCGCCGGCGGCGACACGGAGGACCCGGTCGAGTCCTGCGGGGACCGTGGCCTGGCCGTCGGCGTCGCGACCCCAGGCGGTGACGGTGCCGTCGGCGGCGAGCGCGAGCGAGTGGTTCGTGCCGGCTGCCACCTGGGTGATCGTCCCGGTGAGGCTCGGGACGGTCGCCTGGCCGAAGCCGTCGGCGCCCCACGCGAGCACGGTGCCGTCCGCGCCGAGCGCTACGGCGTGGCCCAGACCGGCGGCGACACCGGTGACCGGAGTGCCGACGAGCTCCGCGGGAGCCGCCGGGTCGCCCCAGCTGAGCAGGGTCGCCGCGGGCGCCTCGGCAGCGGTCGCGCTCCCGGCCGTCAGGGCGGTGGCTCCGACGATCGCGACCGTCAGGAGACCGGCGGCGAGACCGCCCCGCCGCAGGACGGCGGCACCTCCATCCGGTGTCGATCGGTCGGGTCGTCTCGTCGCTCGTCGCATGCTGCGGCGTCCTTTCACGTCATCGTGGGGTGCTGCGGGGTGGTGCGCTGGCCCTTCGACAAGCTCAGGGACCGGGGTTGAGGTCAGGGACCGGGGTTGTTGCGGTCAAGGACCGGGGTTGCGGTGCTGCGTTTGGATCGGTCCCTGAGCCTGTCGAAGGGCGGGGAGCGGTTTTGGGGCCCTTCGACAAGCTCAGGGACCGGGATTGGGGTCAGGGACCGGGGCGGGTGGGCGGCTAGAACTCGGTCGGGCCGAGCGAGGGGCGGGCGAGGAAGGAGAGCGTCGGCGTCGTGAGCGCGTGGAACTCGAACACCGTGAAGCGGTTCTCCCCGGCACGGAGCTGACCACCGGGGACGTACAGCGTGTGCTGCGGCCCCCGCGACCAGTAGCGACCGAGCAGGAAGCCGTTCACCCAGACGAGCCCCTTGCCCCAGGCCGCGGTGTCGAGGAACAGGTCGGTGGGCGCGTCGAGCGTGACGTTGGCGGTGAGGAGGACCGGCCCGGCACCGCTGATCGGCGCGTCAGCCGTGCGCGTGACTGCGGCGTCCACGACGGCGTCGAGACGGTCGAGGGCCACGGGGGCGATGCCCCACGACGTGAGTTCCACGCCGTCGAGCGACACGGGCCCGATGATCCCCTTCGGCTCTCCCAGGCGCTTGCCGTAGTTGACGCGACCCTGGTTCTCGAGGAGGAGTTCGAGCGTCTCACCCGCCGGGATCACGATCGATCGCTCCTTGAACTCGCGGGTGAGCGCGCCGACCGGCACGCCGTCGACGGAGACGACCACGCGGTCGCGCACCTCGGCGAACCTGAGCACCCCGCCGCGTCCACCGAGCGACGCCCGGTAGCGCGCCAGACCGCTGAACGCTCCGAGTTCGTCCATCGTGGGGATCCGGTCGAACGCCTGGAGCGGCGCGATCTCGTCGGCCACGTCCGCGAACGGGACCTCCTGCCCGAAGGACGCGGTGAACGCCGGGGCGTCCGTCGCAGCGGGCGGAATCTCGGTCGGCACCTCGGCGTACTTCGCGATCACGTCGCGGAAGGCGAAGAACTTCTCCGTCGGATGGCCGGCCTCGTCGAGGGGCGCGTCGTAGTCGTAGGAGGTGACGTGCGAGCGGTACTGCCCCTTGTCGTTCGCGCCGCCGGTGAACCCGAAGTTCGTGCCGCCGTGGAACATGTAGATGTTCACGGACGCGCCGGCCGCGAGCAGCGCGTCGAGGTCGGCTGCCGTCTCCGCCACCGGCGTCGTGTGGTGGTGCTCGCCCCAGTGGTCGAACCAGCCGTCCCAGAACTCCGAGCACATGAGCGGCCCGGTCGGCTGGTGCTCACGCAGGGTCGCGAGGCGTTCGAGCGAGCGGCTGCCGAAGGAGCCCGTCTTGTGGAGTTCGGGGATGCTGCCGTCCTCGAGCATCTGGGCCGTGGGCTGGTCGACGGTCGTCAGCGGCACGGTGATGCCGAGCTCGCGGGTCCACGCGGTCAGCGTGCGGAGGTAGTCGTGGTCGTCGCCGTAGGCGCCGTACTCGTTCTCGACCTGCACGAGGATGACGGGACCGCCGCGGTCGATCTGCAGCGGGGCGACGATCGGGAGCAGCGCCTCGAAGTACTCGCGGACGGCGGCCAGGTAGCGCGGTTCGCTGCGACGGAGGCCGAGTTCGGGGTCGTGCAGCAGCCAGCCGGGCAGGCCGCCGTTGTCCCACTCGGCGCAGATGTAGGGGCCGGGACGCACGATCGCGTACATGCCGGCGTCGGCGACGAGGCCGAGGAAGCGCTCGAGGTCGTTCACGCCCGTGGTGTCGAACACGCCGCGCTCGGGGCTGTGCTGGTTCCACGCGACGTAGGTCTCGATGGTGTTGAGGCCCATGAGCTTCGCCTTCGCGATGCGGTCCGCCCACTGCTCGGGGTGCACCCGGAAGTAGTGGAGGGCTCCGGAGAGGATCCGGAACGGCCGGCCGTCGAGCAGGAAGTCGTCGGCGCCGATGGAGAAGGTGGGCATGCTGGGGCTCCGTGATGAAGGGGTGCGGATGGAGCGACCACGGCCGGCCGGAGCGGATCCCGGAGGACCCTCCGACCGGCCGCGGTCGATGGTGCTGGTGCTACAGGTGCCGTTCGACTACTTCTCGGTGACCGTGAAGCCCTGCGTGTTGCCGTACTCGACGAGCTGCTTCTGCCAGTCGGCGAGACCGTCGTTCAGGTCGGCCTTGTTCGCGTAGGACTGTCCGACGGTGTCGGCGAAGATGCTGTTCGCGTAGACCTGGTACGGCAGGTACTGCCAACCGGTCGACACGTCCTTCGCGCCCTGCACGAGGACCTCGTTGATCTTCTGGCCACCGAAGTACTCGGGAGCTGCGGAGAGGAACTCGTCGGAGTTGAGGTCGGCGGTCGTCGCCGGGAAGCCACCGTTGTCGAGGAAGACCTTGACGCTGTCCTCGTCGTTGTTCAGCCACTTGAGGAAGCCCGCGGCGAGCGCCGGGTTCTTGCTCTGCTTCAGCACGACCTGGCCACCGCCACCGTTCTCGGCGTTGGCGGGCTTGCCGTCGTAGGTCGGGATCGGGGCGACGCGCCACTGGCCGGAGGCCTCGGCGACGGACGACTCGAGCACACCGGGCATCCAGGCGCCCGTGATGAGCGTCGCGATGCTGCCGTTGCCGAGCGACTTGTACCAGTCGTCGCTCCACCCGGGGACGCTGGAGAGCAGGTCGCCCTCGACGAGCTGGTTCCAGGTGTCGGCCCACTTCTTGGAGCCCTCGTCGGCGAGGTTGACGCTCACCTTGGTGCCGTCGGCGGTGAACGGACGTCCACCGGCCTGCCAGATCATGCTGGTCGCGAAGCCGGAGTCACCGGAGTCGTTGGTGATGTACTTCGACGGGTCGGCCGCGTGCAGCTGTGCGGCTGCCGCGATGTACTCGTCCCAGGTGGTCGGCACGGCGATGCCGTACTGGTCGAACACCGTCTTGTTGTAGAACATGGCCATGGGGCCGGAGTCCTGCGGGAGGGCGTAGAGGCCGTCGCCGATGTTGACGGAGCTCCACGGGCCGGGGCTGTAGTCGTCCTTGAGGTCGCCGAAACCGTAGGCGTTGAGGTCGACGAGGGAGTCGCTGAGCGCGAACTGCGGGATGGCGTAGTACTCGACCTGCGCGACGTCGGGGGCACCCTTACCGGCCTTGATCGCGTTCTGCAGCTTCGTGTACTCGGTGGTGTTGGTGCCGGCGTTGACGAGGTTGACCTTGACCTTGGGGTAGGCCTTCTCGAACGCGGCGACCTGCGCCTCGGCGGAGGGCGTCCAGGACCAGTAGGTGATCTCGCCACCGGCTTCGAGGGCGGACTCGATGTCCTTGGCGTCGCCCGAGGCGGTGCTGCCGCCGCCGGACGAGCAGGCGACGAGCGAGGCTCCGATCATCGCGGACGCGACGGCCGCCGTGGCCGCGCGGCGCAGAACCGTGCGAGACGGTGAGATGCGCTTCATGGGTGTTTCCTTTCACTGCGTTGGGAGGAGGAGGTGATGCGGGTGGCCCTTCGACAAGCTCAGGGACCGGTGGGAAAGCGGGTTGGGTGCGGGTGGCCCTTCGACAAGCTCAGGAACCGAGACCGCAGGAAGGATCAGCCCTTGACGCTGCCGGCGCTGAGGCCCGACTGCCAGAAGCGCTGCAGGAAGAGGAACGCGATGACGATCGGGACGATGGTCAGGAGCGATCCGGTGATCACGAGGTTGAAGATCGGTTGCGCGGCGACACCGGTGGCCTGGGCGCTCCACTGGCTGAGGCCGACGGTGAGCGGATACCAGGTCGGCTCCGACAGCATGATGAGCGGCAGGAAGTAGTTGTTCCAGGTCGCGACGATCGCGAAGAGGAGCACCGTGACGATGCCGGGGCCGAGGAGTCGCAGCGAGATCGTGAAGAAGGTGCGGAACTCCCCCGCGCCGTCCATGCGGGCGGCCTCGAGCAGTTCGGTCGGGACCGCATCCACCGCGTATGTCCAGATGAGGTACAGGCCGAAGGGGCTGACGAGCGAGGGCAGGATGACCGCCCACGGCGTGTTCGTCAGGCCGACCTGGCTGAACAGCAGGAAGGTCGGGACGGCGAGCGCGGTTCCCGGCACCGCGATGGAGCCGAGGATGATCGCGAACACGGCGCGCTTGCCCGGGAACCGGAACTTGGCGAGGCCGTACCCGCCGATCGTGGCGAGCAGCGTCGCCCCACCGGCGCCGACGACGACGTAGAGCAGTGTGTTGCCGAACCAGCCGACGAACTGCCCGTCGCGGTAGGTGAGCGTGTCGACGATGTTCTGCCAGAGGTTGAACCCGCCGTCGCCGAACCAGAGGCCGAAGGACGAGAAGAGGTCGGGCTGGGACTTCGTCGCGTTGATCAGGAGCCACAGGATCGGGACGACCGAGTAGAGGAGGAACACGGCCATGACGATCGTGAGGACGATCGAGCGCTTGCGGCGCGGGTCGTGGCGCTTCCGGGTGGGCCGGTCGAAGGCGCGCGGGTTGCGGGCGGTCCGGGTCGACACGGTCTGCGGGCGGACGGTCGGGTTCGAGACGGTGGCCATCAGCTGTTCTCCTGTCGGGAGCCGCGCACCTGCACGACGTAGGCGATGACGGCGGTGATGACGCCCATGATGATCGCGACCGTCGCCGCGAGGTTGAACTGCTGACCGGCGAAGGACAGGTTGTAGGCGTACATGTTCGGCGTGAAGTTGCTCGTGATCACGTTGGGCGCGAGGTTCTTCAGCAGGTTCGGCTCGTTGAAGAGCTGGAAGGAGCCGATGACGGAGAAGATCGTCGCGATGACGAGCGCTCCGCGGAGGGCGGGGATCTTGATGCTGAAGACGGTGCGGAACTGTCCGGCCCCGTCGATCTCGGCCGCCTCATAGATCTCACCGGGCACGACGCGGAGGGCGGCGTAGAAGATGAGCATGTTGTAGCCCATGAACTCCCACGTCACGATGTTGCCGATGGAGGCGAGGACGGCCTGGGAGCTGAACGGCTCGAGGATCTGGGCGCCGACGAGGTCGTTGAAGCTGCCGGCGAGACCGAACTGGTCGCCGTAGATGAAGCCCCAGATGAGCGCCGCGACGACGCCCGGGACGGCGTACGGCAGGAAGAGCGCGATGCGGAAGAAGGCGGCGCCGTGAAGCCTGGCGCTGTCGAGCGCGAGCGCCGCGGTGAGCGACAGGGCGAGCATGATCGGCACCTGCACGACGAAGAACAGTGCGACGCGACCGAACGGCTCCCAGAACTTCGGGTCCTGGAGCACCTGGGCGTAGTTGTCGAAGCCGACGAAGGCGTTGCCGCCGATGAGCTTCTCCTGGAAGAAGCTGAGGTAGAGCGCGTAGACGAGCGGGGCGATGATCATCAGCGCGAAGACGATCATGAAGGGGGCGATGAACGCCCAGCCCTTCCAATCCCGGCGGTCGCGTCGGTGGACACGGACCGCTGGTGGCCGGCCGGTGCGAGCGGTCGTGGTGGTCATGGGCAGCTTCCTTGCTGGGATTCGGGCGGAACCGTCGTGCGGTGGAGCCGTGCGGGGGAGGGATCGCGGTGGATGTTTACGTCAACATCTGATCGGTACCATAGCATGTTCACGTCAACATGCAAGGATGGATGCGACGATAGGGAGACCATGACGGACACCACCCGGAGAGCGCCTGGCCGCGCCAGGCGAGCACCGTCGATGGCGGACGTCGCGGCGCACGCCGGCGTCTCCTCCCAGACCGTCTCCCGCGTCGCGAACGGGCTGACCAACGTCGACGACGGCACCCGCGACCGCGTGCTGGAGGCGATGACCGAGCTCGGCTACCGTCCCAACAAGGCCGCGCGGGCGTTGCGATCGGGTCGCACCCGCAGCATCGGGATCACAATGTTCACGCTCTCCTCCTACGGCAACATGCGCACCCTGGACGCGATCACGGTCCAGGCCGCACGGGCCGGCTATTCAGTCACGGTCGTCCCGGTCGAGTACCCGACGCAACGCGACGTCGCGGTCGCCCTCGACAGCCTGCGCGAGCAGGACGTCGACGGACTCATCATCGTCATCGAGTCGCACATCGTCGACGGCGCAGACGTCGAACTGCCCGCAGGTCTCCCCGTCGTCGTCATCGACTCCGCGGCACGCACCGACTACCCCGTCGTCGACAACGATCAGGCGCAGGGTGCGGCACTCGCCACCCAGCACCTCCTCGACCTCGGGCACCAGGGCGTCTGGCACATCGCCGGCCCCCGCACCTCGTACTCGGCGGCTCGTCGCGAGCAGAGCTGGGCCGACACCCTGCGCGAGGCCGGGATCACGCCGCCGCCCGCGTTCCGTGGCGACTGGTCGACGACCTCGGGGTACGAGATCGGCCTCGAGATCGCCGAGCGCCCGGAGATCACGGCCGTCTTCGCCTCGAACGACCAGATGGCGCTCGGACTCCTGCGAGCCCTGCACGAGCGCGGGCGGGCCGTGCCGGAGTCGATCAGCGTCGTCGGCTTCGACGACACCCCGGAGTCGGACTCGTTCTGGCCGCCGCTCACGACAGTGCACCAGGACTTCGACGAGATCGGACGCCGGGCGATCACCACGCTCCTCCGCGAGATCGAGGAGGGGCCGCAGCTCTCCACCGAGCCCCTCACCCCGACCTCCCTCGTGGTCCGCGCGAGCACCGCTCCCCCGCCCGCGCGCTGAGGCGAGCGAGACACTCCACGCGGTCATTGAGCCTGTCGAAATGCCCCCGGCGACACCTCGACCAGCTCGGCGAACGAAGCCCCGGTCTTTGCGCCGGTCGACATGCCCACCTCCGCACTTCGACAGGCTCAGTGACCGGAACGGGGACCTCAGTGACCGGAACGGGGACCTCAGTGACCGGCGTAGGGGCCTCAGTGACCGGAAAGGACCGGAACGGGGACCTCAGCGACCGGGCCAGCCTTGACACCCGAGCGAGGGGTCGCCCATACTCGTCGGAAATGTTGACGTGAACACGGTGGTTCGACGCCGCCGGATGTTCACGTGAACATCCCCTGCACCACGGCCTCCAACGAAGGAACCACCGATGACACTGCCGTCACCAGTCCGCCGACGAACGATCGGAGCGACCGTCGCCGTCGCCCTCGGCATCGCCGCGATCGCACCAGCACTCGCCACCGTGGAGGCCGCACCTGCGGCCGCCGCGGAGAGCACTCCCCTCACCATCACCCCCAACCCGGCCTACCAGAACGAGGCGTTCGAAGGCTGGGGCACGAGCCTGGTCTGGTTCGCCAACGCGACCGGGAACTACCCCGCGGACGTCCGCCAGGACCTCTTCGACAAGGTGTTCGGTGAGGACGGCCTCAACCTCAACATCGCGCGCTACAACATCGGTGGCGGCAACGCGAGCGACGTCCCGCCTTACCTGCGGGCCGGCGGCGCGGTCGACGGCTGGTGGAACCCGGACCTCGCCGCGAGCGACTCCGACGGCCCCATCACCTCCGACTACGCCGACCGCGACCGCTACGCCGCCGCCTGGGACGCCGACGACCCGGCCTCCTACGACTTCGACGCCGATGAGACCCAGCGCTGGTGGCTCACGGCCCTCAAGGACAAGATCACCAAGTGGGAGGCCTTCAGCAACTCCCCGCCCTACTTCATGACCGAGAGCGGCTATGCGTCGGGCAACTTCAACGCCGCCGACGAGCAGCTGAAGCCGGAGAGCGTCGGCGACTTCGTCGCGTACCTCACGACCGTCGTCGACCACCTCGAGGCCGACACGGGCATCGACTTCGACACCATCGACCCGTTCAACGAGCCGAACACCAACTACTGGGGCACGACGATCGACCAGAGCACCGGTTGGCCGAGCGGCGGACGCCAGGAGGGCGCGCACATCGGCCCGGCCATGCAGGACACCGTCATCAAGGCCCTCGCCGAGCGCCTCGCCGCCGAGGGCACCTCGACCGAGGCCGTCATCGCGGCCATGGACGAGACCAACCCCGGCATCTTCGCGACGAACTGGAACGGCTGGTCACAGACCGCCAAGGACCTCGTCACGCAGCTCAACGTCCACAGCTACGGCCAGGGCGGCAGCGTCGTCGCACGCGACATCGCGAAGACCGCCGGCAAGCCGCTGTGGATGAGCGAGGTCGAGGGCAACTGGGACTCCAGTGGCAAGCACAACCTCACGAACATCGACAACGGCATCGGTATGGCGACGCACCTCATCGACGACCTCCGCAACCTGGAGCCGACGGCGTGGGTGCTGTGGCAGCCCGTCGAGGACCTCTACAACATGGAGAAGGTCGAGAAGCTCAACTGGGGCAGCGTCCTCATCGACTTCGACTGCAACGCCGAGGGCGACTCCGAGCGACGCATCGCCGACGGTGACGCCGACCCGAGCTGCTCCGTGAAGACGAACGCGAAGTACAACACGCTCCGCAACTTCACCCACTACGTGCAGCCCGGTGACCACCTCATCCCGTCCACCGACGCGCAGACCACCACGGCACTCCGTGCCGACGGCACCGGCGCGACCCTCGTGCACGCCAACCCGTCGACCTCGGCTCGGACGATCACCATCGACCTGTCGAAGTTCGCGGACATCGCTCCCGGGGCGACGGTCACGCCGATCGTGACGACGGAGTCCCCCGCGGACGACGTCACCGCCAACGCACTCGTGCAGGGCGACGCCGTGTCGATCGACCCGGTGACGAAGCAGGCGACGCTCACCGTCCCGGCGAAGTCCGTCACCACCTTCCTCGTCGACGGTGCGACCGGTGTCGCAGCCGACGCGGCGCCGTTCCAGGACGGACACGCCTACCAGCTCGTCGGCAAGCAGAGCGCGAAGGCGTTCACCGCCGCGGCCACGACCGGGACCGTCCCGGCCGGCACGATCACCCCGCGCGCCTCCGACGCCACGACCGGTGCCGCACAGGTGTGGACCGCCGAGCTCCTCTCGGGCGGCGGCACGAACACCGACCGCTACGCCGTCCGCAGCTCGTCCGGGGCACTCCTCGCCGCGAACTCCGCCGGCACCTCGCTCGTCGCTGCGACGCGGGAACAGGCTGCGGCCGACCCCTCGCTGCAGTGGATCCCGACGACGACCAACGGCTCCGAGTGGAGCCTCGTGAACGTCGGGACGAGCCAGGCCCTCGAGGTCGGCGGGCAGTCCACCACCACGGGTGCCGCCGTCGGCGTCTACCAGTCGAACAACGGCGCGAACCAGACGTGGAACATCGTCGACACCGCCCTGACGGGAGTGCAGCCGGTCGCGCTGCAGACCGTCGCCGGTGTTCCGGCGGCGCTGCCCGCGACCGTAGTGCCACTGTACGGCGCGGTCCAGGGCGCTCCGGTTCCGGTCACCTGGGACACCTCGGGCGTGGACTGGAACACGCCGGGAACGATCGTCGTGAACGGTTCCGGCACCGACGGGTGGGGCGCGGCGTTCACCGCACAGGCCACCGTCGACATCGGCGGCTTCACGACCACCGAACCGGTCTCCCTGACGGTCGCGGCGGGGTCCCCGGCGAGCGCCGTCATCGCTGCGGCACCGACGACGGTCCCGGCGCAGATCGGTGCGAGTGCCAACCGCTTCGACACGGCCGTCACGTGGGACTTCAGCACCCTCGACGACGCCGACCTCGCCGACACCGGTGTGGTGCAGGTGCGCGGTGCGGCCGCATCGAACGACCCGGCCGCGGCACCGGTCGACGCACTCCTGTCGATCATCGTCACGGCGCCCGGTGAGCGGAACATCGCTCCGGACGCCACGACCGTCGCGAGTGCGACGTCCACCGAGTCCGGCTACCCGGCGAGCAACACGAAGAACGGTGTGCGCAACGACAAGGGCTGGTCGAACTGGCGCTCGTCGAACAAGCCGGCGAGCGACACCCTGAGCTACGAGCTCGGCGGTGAGCACACGATCGAGCACGTCACCTTCTACGCCTACAAGGACGGGAGCACCAACAGCTGGCCGAGTGCACTGACCGTGCAGGTCCGCGACGCCGGCGGCGCGTGGATCGACGCTCCGGGTGGGGCGGTCGCCGTGCCGGTCCCGACCGATGGGACGGCTCCGGTCGTCGACGTCGACCTCGACGGCGTCACGACGAGTGCCGTCCGAGTCGTCATGACGGCGTATGCGAACACGCACCTGGTCGTCTCGGAGGTCGAGATCTACGCGCTCGCACCGTCGGTCGCGACCGAGGCGAGCCTCGCCGCGCTGCGGGTGAACGGAACGCCGGTCGAGGGCTTCGACGCCGGCGTCCTCGAGTACGAGGTGCCGCTGGCAGGGTCCGCCGACCCGGTGGTCGACGCCATCCCCGCCGACCGCGACGCGACGGTCACGATCGAGGCACTCGAAGCGGCACCGGCGGCTGCTGCTCGCGCTGCGGCTGACGCGACCGACGGGGTCGTCATCACGGTGACGGCGGCTGACGGGGTGACCACGCAGTCGACGACCATTACCTTCGCCCGGACGGCGGTCGCGACCGCGACGCTGTCGAGCACGGCCCGCGAGGGCGTGCCGACGACCGCGGCAGTCGTCGTGGACCCGGAGGACGCGGCCGTCGTCTACGCGTGGCTGCTCGACGACGAGGTCGTGGACGGGGCCGACACGGCGACGTTCACGCCACCCACCGGCAGCGCTGGTGCGGCACTCGCGGTGCGGGTCACGGTCTCGGCCGATGGCTTCGCGCCGGTCGAGACGACGTCCACGCCGGTGACGGTGCTCGCCGCCGCGGTGGACCCGGGGACCGACCCCGGCACCGACCCGGGGACGAACCCCGGTACCGGTCCTGGCACCGGCTCCGGTGGTGGCACGGCCGGTGGCGGTGACGGCACGAGCTCCCCCTCGGGTGGTTCGGCCGCCGGCGCCGACTCGCTGTCGCGCACGGGTGTGGACGTGTCGAGCATCGGGCTCGTCGCGCTGCTCCTCGGCCTCGTCGGCTTCGCGTCGGTGCTGCTCGCGCGTCGCCGTCGCTCGGCGTAGCCGACCGCATCACCCCGGTCCCTGAGCCTGTCGAAGGGCACGACGACGGAACCCCGCCACCCGAGTCAGCTCGGGTGGCGGGGTTCCGTCGTTGCAGGTGACTACTCGGCGTCGAGGTCCGTCTCGAGGAGGCCGGCGAATTCGGCGAGCGCCTCGTCGGCGCCCTCGCCCAAGATCATAAGAGATAATATATATTCTATGCACAAATTCTTGCTTAACATATTCGCAGCTTGTACGGTGATTGAGTTCGCATTCGCGAATCGCTGCTGACGAAAGGAAGAACACTATGGAGCTCCTGATCGACCGCATCTTGGATCGGCACTTCGACGCGCTCAGAAATCACGCACAAAGTTGTTGCGGCGGTGCTCCGAGCCCAGGACCCGACCAGTGAGGACGGGCGGCCGAATGTGATGAGGAAGGAGACCATCTTGATCGACGACGACTACCGAAATCACATCGCAGCTGAGTTCCCGGACCGAAGTATGGAGCTGGTTGACGAGCAGATCGGCGAGGTACTCAAATACCTCACGATTCTCTCGGAGGGTTCGCGCGCGCGGTTCATCCCGTTGACTCGTGAAGCGGATGAGATCTGGCACGAGATGATCGTGCAGACACAGTCATACTTCGATCTGTGCGAGGCACTTCCGGGCGGACGATATATCCATCATGAGTCCATCGGCATCGATGGTTTCGCTCAGCGGATCGGCCGCAGAGAGGCCGTCGCACAGTTCGTGGAATGGATTCCTGACTACACGTCCCGATTCGGACCGTTCACGGAGCCAAGCGCGTCACACTGGTCCGTGGTGCAGTTCCTCCGCCAGGAGCTTGGTCTCTCACTCGACGAAGTCAACGCGCTCGGCTCGCCGGTCTCGGTCTGACGGACAAGCGCGCCAGTGTCCATGAGCGAGTCGAAACGGAGGTTTCGGCGAGACTTCCTCCGCCGCGGCTCGCTCATGGCGCTGGGCTCGGCGTTCGGTGGTGTGCGTGCAATGGTCACGATCATCGCCCTTGCAGAGTTCGGACCCACAACCGTCTCCACGTACGGCATCGCCGTGAACGTGTACGGCATAGCCGTCGTTCTGTGCGCGGGGCACGGCATCGCTGTTGTCTCACGACTCAGCCATCTACGCATGCGAGGGCAGAGCGACGCAGCGGGCAGCGAGCAGTTCACGGAGATCATCTCGACGGCTTGGGCCTCGACATTCGTGCTCGTGGTGCTCACCTGCGGCTTCGGAGCCATCAGCACCGCTCTCATACCCGGTGATCGTGGTCAATATGTCTTGGCCTACGCGGCCGCCACGGTGGGCGCGATCCTCCTGCCGCTCGGGCAGTGTCTTGCCGGAAAGCAGCAGTTCCTCGGACTGGAGCGGCTCAGCACACAACATTCGTTCGAGACATTCGTCATCGGCACGGGCCTTGCGCTGCTCGGCACTGGAGTTGCGCCAGACGCCACCACGGCACTCCTGTCCATCGGCCTGAGTGGAATAGCCGCGGAGGCCTGGGGCTTCGCTCGGCGACGCGACAGCCTCGGCGAACGAGACCGCGGCATCATCCGGGCCGGATGGTCAGTGTTCACGTCGAGCCCTGCTCAGACGCTTCGCAACGTTCCCCGCACCGCCGCGGGAGCATATGACGGCGTCGTGTTGCTCAGCACGTTCGCGCTCGTGTCCCAGCTCGCCGCGAGCGTCGGTCCACTTCCCGGCGCGGTGACCGTCACCGCCATCGCGTTCGTACGCTCGGTCGTCATTCCGCTCAAGAGCATCGGGCTGGTCGGCGGGCGGCTCGTCGTTCACCGCTCCGATCGTCGCCTCATCGATTCGGGACTCATCCGACAAGCGATCGGCACGGTAGCGTACGTCCTCGTCCCCGTCGGAGCAGCTCTGGCTCTGGCTCCTTGGCCCCTTCAGCACGTCCTCGGACTCCCCCAAGGGCATGACACCGAGCTCGTGGTTCGACTCGTGGGGTTCCAGCTCATGCTCGAACCGATCGCGGGAGTCGGTTCAGCGATGCTGAAGGTCATCGTGAAACCGACAGCGGTCCTTCTCCCGCTGACGATCTGCATGTGGGGCCTCACCCTGCCCGTGATCGCGATCGGAAGCGCTGCGGGGGCGCTATCCCTCCCCACTATCTGGGCGGTGCTGCTCACCGCTCGCGGCGCCTTCTGCGCGTGCGTCTGGGTTGGGCTCGTGAGAGCGAGCAGACGCCGAACAGAGCTCGTGGCATGACCCGGTTGTTCCGACCCCGGCGGCCTGGCGTCGACTACACGGAGTCCTCGGTCGAGTGGCCGGTCGACTTCAAAGAGGCTGTCCTGAAGCAGGCGATGGACCAACCCTGGCGCCTGTACCCCGTCTCGCAACCAGACCGCGCGCGCAGCAGAATGGCCGAGCTCCTGGGCATCGATGTCGAACGGATCCGATTCACGAGCGGCGCTGACGGAGCTGTCGATCTGGTGACCCGGTTCCTGCCTGCTGCCTCGTCGCTGTATATCCCGTCTCCCGCGTACCCGGGATATCGGCTGGCCGCCGCACGAAATCGTTGCGCCACTCACGAATACCAGGCAGTGCTCGACGTGGAACGGATTCGCACGCTCGTGGATGTCCGCCCGGCCCACGTGATCCTCACCTGGCCAGGCAATCCCATCGGGATGGATTCTCTGCCGGTCCCCCTTGCGTCTGATCAGGTGAGTTGGACAGTGGACGCCACGTACCTGTCCATCTTTTCTAACGAGTTCTCCGCTCTGGTCGCACGGAGTGAAAGCCAGTACAACGTGATCTTCTCCTGCTCAAAAACCGAGGGTCTTGCTGGCGTACGCCTCGGCGGGATCGTCCTCGCGACGCACGACCCCGGTTACACGGCCGAGGAGTCCCCGTTCGCCTTGAATACGCTGCAGCTGGCGGCCGCAGAAGTTCTCCTCTCTCCCGCATGGCGTGGTCGAGCGATCGCTCGCCACGACCACATGCGGCGAGAGCATGCGCGTCTGACCGACGCCTTGACCACTCTCGGGTGGGTCTCCGTCCCCTCTTCGGCTCTGTCATTCATCACCGTGCTCGACCCCACCGACAGTTGGGGCATTGCCGACCGGCAAACCTACGCGGCACTGCATGCAAAACGCTTCGCTGACGACGGGTTCCTCCGCATCACCTCGTGCGATCACAACATCACTCACCTCAGCTCGGTTCATCCGGTCGGACCAGCTGCTTGACGTGCTGACCCGATCGTCGCGCTCCCGTGATGCACATCGACACGCTCGACGGGTGGAGTGCATGAGTTCAGCGTGCACATTCCCCGATACCGGCCGCAGGATCGAAGCGAACACCGCGCGTCGACGAGCTCAGGACAGGCCCACGAGGAAGCCCCGCCGTCCGAGATGACTCGGGCGGCGGGGCTTCGTGGTGCAGGGTGACTACTCGGCGTCGAGGTCCGTCTCGAGGAGACCGGCGAGCTCGGCAAGCGCCTCGTCGGCACCCTCGCCCTCAGCGCGGAGGGTGACGACGTCGCCGTTGGTGGCGCCGAGGCTCATGATCGTGAGGATGCTCGAGGCGTCGAGCGGGCCAGAGTCGCCCAGCTCGATCGTGACGGGCACCGGCTGGCGCTTGACCGTCTCGATGAAGAGCTTGGCGGGGCGGGCGTGCAGCCCGACGCGGCTGGCGATGGTGGCTTGGCGTTCGGCCATGATGATGCTCCTTACGAGCTCGCCTTCGGGTGGTTCGGCCGCCGGCGCCGACTCGCTGTCGCGCACGGGTGTGGACGTGTCGAGCATCGGGCTCGTCGCGCTGCTCCTCGGCCTCGTCGGCTTCGCTTCGGTGCTGCTCGCGCGTCGCCGTCGCACAGCCAGCTAGCCCTCCATTCGCCCATCTTCGGGCGACGCAACGCCCGTTCGCCCAAACGTGGGCGAACGGGCGTTCGCGTTCCGGTGAGCCGACCGTCAGCTCGCCGCGTCCTCCGCCAGGACCGCAGCGCCGGCCGCCGCACAACCCTCGTCGACCATGCCGTCCGGGGCTCCACCGACGCCGATGCCCGCGATCGTCGCCGTACCGACCTTGATCGGCACCCCGCCTGCCAGGAACAGGGTCCCCTCGAGGTCGCGAAGCGTCGCCCCGCCGCCCTCCGGCAGGCGCTCCGTCAGCTCGGAGGTGTTGGCTCCGAACGCCGCCGCCGTGTATCCCTTCTCGGCCGACGCCGAGAGGGTGTGCTCCGCAGCGCCGTCACCGCGGACCACGGCCTGCACTTGACCGAAGCGGTCGACGACGGAGACGGTGACGAACCCGACCCCGCTCGCTCGACACGAGTCCAGCGCGGCGGTCGCAGCTTCCAATGCTGCGTCGGCGGACAGTCGCGGAAGCTCGACGGTCCGGGATTCCGCGGCCTCGGCCACCGGCGACGCCGAGGTCGCGGTCGTCGACGAGGCGGGGCCGGTGCAGGCGGTCAAGGTTCCAAGGACGGCGAGTCCGGCGACGATGGTGCCGAGGCGTGCGGTGCGTGACGATTTCATGGTGTTCCTCTGGGTTGTTCGTGCTTCGGCATCGGATGATGCGCTCCGACAACTCTCGTCCGGGCGGTGCTGCCTCCACCTCGTCCGCGCCGCCCGGATCCGGTCGGGCCGATGGCGGACCGGCCCTCATCCCTTCGGATGAGGCAGGCCCTCGAAGGCTCGCCTAGCATGGAGGGATCGCCGGAAAGGTCCCATGTCAGACGCTCGAACATCAGCCCAACCGACCCCGGACTCCCGCCCGTACCGCCGAGCCGCAGCCCTCGGCGCGACGCCCCTCGACGTCGTGCTCAACCTCACCTTCTTCGCGCTGCTCGTGACCTCGGCCGTGCGATACGTCATGAGTCACGGGGTCGAGGCGGTGAACTGGACCGTCGCTGCACTGACCGTCGCGACCGCGGCCGCCTACCTCCTCGCCACGCGGAAGACGGGCGTCCGACACCGGATCCTCGTCGTGATCCTGCTCGCACTGTGGACGCTGCTCGTGCTCATCGCCCCGAGCTTCTGGTGGACGGCGTTCTCGGTCTACTTCCTCGCACGCCGCGCCTTCCCGACCGCGTGGATCGCCGTCGGTCTCGCCGCTGTCTGCGCGCGCTCGCTCCTCGTCCTCACCGGCGGCTTCGACTGGACGATCGTGGTGGGGACAGCGGTGGTGGCTGCGCTCGTGAGCGTCGTCACCTCACGGATCGAGTCGGACAACCGGACACAGGCGGCGCTCATCCGTCGACTGACGGAAGCCCAGGAGCGACTCGCCGCGACCGAGCGACAAGCCGGGATCGCTCAGGAGCGGGCACGGGTGTCGAGCGAACTCCACGACTCCGTGACCCAGGGACTCGCGAGTTCGCTCCTCATCATGGAGGCCACCGCGCAGACGATCGACACGTCTCCGGCCACCAGCCGCGCCCGTCTGCGCGAGGCGGTCGAGCTGATCCGCTCGACGCTCGGCGAGGCGCGGAACCTCGTCCACGACCTCGGTTCACCCCGGCTCGACGGCATCAGTCTCGCATCCGCGCTCGGACATCTGGTCGCGGAGACCCCCTCCGCCCAGCTGCGCATCGACGGCGAGCCGAGGCCCTACCCGCCTGAGATCGCCCACGCGATCCTGCGCGTCTGTCAGAGTGCCGTGCAGAACGCCGATCACCATGCCGGCGCATCGGCGATCCACGTCACCCTCAGCTGTCTGGCCGACCAGGTCGTCGTCGACATCGCCGACGACGGGGTCGGATTCGATGCGTCGGCGGTCCCCGAACCGTCGAGCACCGGCGGCTACGGGCTGCGGGCGATGCGACAGCGGATCGAGCAACTCGGCGGTCGGTTCACGGTGGAGAGTGCCCCCGGTGACGGCACCGTGATCGTCGCCCAGCTCCCGACCGATGCGGGGTCGACGTGCTGAGGCTCGTCCTGGTCGACGATCATGCCGTGGTGCGAGCGGGTCTGCGCCTGATCCTGCAGACCCAACCCGACCTCGAGATCGTGGGTGAGGCGTCGTCCGGCGAGAACGCGGTTCCACTGGTCGCCGAGGTGCAGCCGGACCTCGTGGTCGTCGATCTCGCGATGGGCGACGGGATCGGCGGGATCGAGACGACCAGGCGTCTCCGCGCGCTCAGCCCGGCACCGCAGGTACTGATCTTCACCACATACGACACGGATGCCGACATCGTCCGGGCCGTCGACGCAGGAGCCGTCGGGTATGTGCTCAAGACGTCGTCGCCCGAGGAGATCTTCCGCGCGGTGCGAACGGCAGCGATGGGACAGAGCGCGCTGAGCACACAGGTGGCATCACGGCTCATGCATCACCTGCAACATCGCCAGGAAGCCCTGACCCCGCGCGAGGCCGAGATCCTGGAGTTGCTCACGGACGGTCTCGGCAACCGCGAACTGGCGCGTCGGCTGTTCATCAGCGAGACGACCGTCAAGACCCACCTCGCGCACATCTACACGAAACTCGGGGTGGACGGTCGCGGCGCCGCCATCGCTGCGGCTCGACAGCGCGGCATCGTCCGTCCGCCCGAGCATCGCTGAACCCGCGAAAGCCCGCTCCCTGAGCCTGTCGAAGGGCCCACGAGCAACCACGCACGACACGCCACGGTCCCCGAGGGCACTTCGACAAGCTCAGTGACCGGAACGGTTCCACGCTCCCTGAGACTGTCGACGGGCCCACGAGCAACCACGCACGACACGAAACGGTTCCCCGAGGGCACTTCGACAAGCTCAGTGACCGAAACGGTTCCACGCTCCCTGAGCCTGTCGAAGGGCCCACGAGGAAACCCCGCCGTCCGAGATGACTCGGGCGGCGGGGCTTCGTGGTGCAGGGTGACTACTCGGCGTCGAGGTCCGTCTCAAGGAGACCGGCGAGCTCGGCGAGCGCCTCGTCGGCGCCCTCGCCCTCAGCGCGGAGGGTGACGACGTCGCCGTTGGTGGCGCCGAGGCTCATGATCGTGAGGATGCTCGAGGCGTCGAGCGGGCCAGAGTCGCCCAGCTCGATCGTGACGGGCACCGGCTGGCGCTTGACCGTCTCGATGAAGAGCTTGGCGGGGCGGGCGTGCAGCCCGACGCGGCTGGCGATGGTGGCTTGGCGTTCGGCCATGATGATGCTCCTTCTGCGGTTCGGTTGGTGCCGGCCGGACCAGTGGATCAGGTCAGGCTGTGGATCGGACGGGTACGGATCAGACGGTCGCGGGCTCGGTGGCGACCGCGGGGGCTGCCGTGTCGGCACCCTCCACCGGACGACGACGGGCGAACCGCTTGAGCAGGATGACGGCGACGGCGGTGATGACCGTGCCGACGGCGACCGACAGGATGAACATCCCGATGTTGCCGATGGCGAAGAACACGAAGATGCCACCGTGCGGTGCCTGCGAGGTGACGCCGGTCGCCATGATGAGCGCACCGGTGGCGGCACCACCGAGGATCGACGCCGGGATGACGCGGAACAGGTCGGCCGCGGCGAACGGGATCGCACCCTCGCTGATGAACGCGGCGCCGAGCAGCCAGGCTGCCTTACCGTTCTCCCGCTCGACCGCGGTGAACGAACGACGGCTGAGGACGGTCGAGGCGAGTGCCATCGCGAGCGGCGGCACCATGCCGGCGGCCATCACAGCGGCCATGATCTGCCACGGTGCCTGGTTGGCGAGCGTGCCAGCACCGAGACCGGCGACGGCGAACGAGTACGCGACCTTGTTGACGGGGCCACCGAGGTCGAAGGCCATCATCGTGCCGAGGATCACGCCGAGCAGGATCGCGGAGACACCGGTGAGGCCGGAGAGCCAGGAGTTGAGCCCGCCCATGAGCGCGGCGATCGGGCCGCCGAGGACGAGGATCATGAGGCCGGACGCGACGATCGAGCCGATCAGCGGGATGATCACGACGGGCATCAGCCCACGCAGCCACCGCGGCACGTTCAGGCGACCGAGGCCGTAGGCGACACCACCGGCGAGCAGACCACCGACGAGTCCGCCGAGGAAGCCGGCGCTCATGAGGAGGGCGACGGCACCGGCGACGAACCCGGGCGCGATGCCCGGTCGGTCGGCGATGGCGAAGGCGATGAAGCCCGCGAGAGCGGGGACGAGGAAGCCCATCGAGGCGGCGCCGATGGAGAATGCGACCGCACCGAGGTAGGCGCCCAGGCCGCCGGCCGGCAGGTTCGCGAGGCTGTTCTCGACGATGATCTTGCCGGCGTTCTCGGTGATGTTGTATCCACCGAGGAGGAAGCCGAGGGCGATGAGCAGCCCGCCACCCGCGACGAACGGGATCATGTAGCTCACACCGGTGAGCAGCCAGCGCTTGATCGACTGACCGACGTTGGCGTCCTTCTTGTCCGACGTCGACGCGGAGGCCTCACCGGCAGCTGCGGCGACCCGTGGGGCGTTCGGGTTCGAGATCGCGGCGACCGCGTCGTTGATGAGCTGTTCCGGGGCGTCGATGCCGCGCTTCACGGGAGCCTTGATGACGGGCTTCCCGGCGAAGCGGGTGACGTCGCGGACGTCCACGTCGACGGCGAAGATGACCGCCTGTGCCTTCGCGACGACGTCGGCGGGCAGCGGGGTCGCACCGGAGGCGCCCTGCGTCTCGACGTGGAGCTCGACACCGAGGCGCTTCGCGGTGGCGGCGAGCGAGTCGGCCGCCATGTAGGTGTGGGCGATACCCGTCGCGCACGAGGTGACCGCGATGAGCACGGGCCGTGCGGCCTGGTCGCCTGCCTCGACGGGAGCCGTCGCGGCGCGCTCGGCGGCAGGAGCCGCTGCCGGCTTGGGTGCGTCGCTGAGTGCACCATCGACGAGGGCGACCACCGCGGCGGCGTCGGGCGCCTCACGCAGCGAGGTCACGAACTCGGCCTTGATGAGCGAGCGCGCGAGCTTCGACAGCAGGGCGAGGTGCGCCTGGTCGGCGCCGTCCGGGGCTGCGATGAAGAAGAGGAGGTCGGCCGGGCCGTCGTCGGAACCGAAGTCGACGAGCGGCGAGACGCGGGCCATCGCGAGCGTCGGCTCGGTGACAGCGGCTGAACGGCAGTGCGGGATCGCGATGCCGCCGGGGATGCCGGTGTCGGTCTTGCTCTCCCGCGCCCAGGCGTCGGCGAAGAGGGCCTCGGTGTCGGTGGCACGGCCGGCGCGGACGACGAGCTCGGCGAGCGCGCGGATGACACCCGCGCGATCGGTGCCGAGGTCGGCGTCGAGGGCGACGAGCCCTGGGGTGATGAGTGGGGTGGACATCTGGGTTCTCCTTCGAAACGGATGCTGGTGCTTCGGGTGGTCGGGGCGGCCCTTCGACAAGCTCAGGGACCGGGGTGGGCGGTCAGGGACCGGGGTGGGCGGTCAGGGGGCGGAGGGGATCCGCTGCGGGAGCTGGACGACGTCGATGGCGGCGGCGTCCGTCCCGCTGAGCGCCGGTACGTCGCTGCCGGGGAGTGCCGCGGCTGCGGCTCCGTGGGCGACGGCCTGCGCGAGGCGTGCTGCAGGTGCGAGACCTGCGGTTCGGGCGATCAGGTAGCCGGCGAGGGAGGAGTCCCCCGCGCCGACGGTGCTGCGCGCGACGATCTTCGGGGCCCGAGCCGACCAGGCGGTGTCGCCCTCCACCAGCACGGCACCTCGGGAGCCGAGCGTGACGAGGACGGCGGCGACCGGGCCGGGCCGGTCCGTGGTGCCGACGAGCGCGGCGGCGACGGACGCGGCGAGTGCCGGGTCCGCCTCGATCTCGTCGCCGGACGCGGTGCCGGTGAGTTCGGCGAGTTCGGCACCGTTCGGCTTGATGAGGTCGATGCGTTCCCCGGTGGCGGCGAAGGCGGCGAGGAGGGCGGCGAGCGGCTCCCCCGAGCTGTCGACGGCGACGAGCGGGCGGGCGCCGTCGGTGAGGGCGCGAGCGGCCCGGACGATCCGTGCGTAGAAGTCGGCCGGCAGTCCGGGTGGCAGCGAACCGGCGATGACGAGCCACTCGGCACTCGCAGCGGCACGAGCGGTCGCGTCGACGAGGCGTGCCGCATCGTCCTCGGTGAGGAGCGGACCCGGCTCGTTGATCTTGGTGGTGGTGCCGTCGGGCTCGGTCAGCGTGATGTTGCGACGCACGGGCTGCCCGGTCGGGACGGCGAGGACGTCGATGCCCTGCGCGCGGAGCGACTCGATCATCGGGTCGGTCGATTCGCCGGGGAGGACGGCGATGGTCGCCAACTCGGCGGCGGCGATGGCCCGCGAGACGTTGACGCCCTTGCCGCCCGGCTGCTCCCGGCTGGCGAGGGCACGGAGGACCTCGCCGCGCTCGACGATGCCGGGGAGCTCCACCGTGTGGTCGAGCGAGGGGTTGGCGGTCAGGGTGATGATCATGCGACGACCACCTCGACACCCGCAGCCTCGAGGGCGTCCCCGAGGGTCGTCGGAACGACCTCGTCGGTGATGACGGTGTCGATCTCGTCGAGGGCGGCGAAGCGGATGAGCGCTTCCTCACCGAGCTTCGCGGCGTCGGCGAGGACGACGGCCCGGCGCGAACCGCGGACGATCGCCGACTTCACGGCGCCCTCGAGCTCGTCGGGCGTGCTGAGGCCGAAGTCGGCACTGACCCCGTTGGCGCCGACGAAGGCGATGTCCGGGCGGAACCGGCCGAGCTCGTCAACGGTCGTGCTGCCGACCGCCGCGCTCGTGATGCCACGGACCCGGCCACCGAGGAGGTGCAGTTCGACGTGGTCGCAGTGGTGGAGCGTCGCGGCGATCGGTACGGAGTTGGTGATGACCGTGAGCGTCTGGCCGGCGGTGGCCGGGCGCCAGGTGACGAGGAGGTCGGCGAGGTGGGCCGTGGTCGTCCCGGCGTCGATGACGATCGAGCCGCTGAACGTCGACGGGATGAGCCGGAGGGCTGCACGGGCGATCGTGGCCTTCGCGTCGCTCCGCTGGCCCTGGCGATCGGCGAGGCTGGCCTCGGCGACGGAGGCACGTGCGGCGGAGACGGCACCGCCGTGGACGCGGCGCAGGACACCGGAGGTTTCGAGCTGGTCGAGGTCGCGGCGGATCGTCTCGGCGGTGACGCCCAGCTCACGGGAGACGTCGGCGACGGAGACCCGTCCGCTCGTCTTCACCCGGCTGGTGATGTGCTCGTGCCGCTCCGTCGCGTACATGCGTCGTCCTTGACCTTCGTTTCCGGTGTTGCAGGCTTGCAGTGCGAAGAAAGTATCACACAAACGCAGAGAAACACAGATCCAGGTGCGTTCATTCGCCCATCTTTGGGCGATGGAGCGTTCCCTCGCCCAAAGATGGGCGAACGAATGGGGACCTCAGGGCGCGAGGGACGGGACCGGCAAGCGGAAGGTGTGCCGCAGCGCGGACTGCGCCGCCAGGAACCCGGCCATGCCGTGGACGCCCATGCCCGGCGCGGCCGAGCTCGAGCAGAGGTAGACCCCGGCCGCGGGCGTCCGCCACGGTTCGCGACGCACGACTGGGCGCCGCAGCAGCTGCCGCACGGACGGCTCTCCCCCGGAGATGTCGCCACCGAGGTCGTTCGGGTTCTCCCGCTCGACGACGACGGTGTCACGTCCGGCCTGGGCGATGATCGTGTCGCGGAACCCCGGCGCGAAGCGTTCGATCTGATCGATGATCGCCTCGGACCGGTCCACCCGAGAACCCTTCGGCACGTGGCAGTATGCCCAGACCGTGTGCTTCCCCGCGGGCGCGCGGGTGGCGTCGAAGAGCGACGGCTGCGCCAACAGGACGTAGGGCTGCTCCGGGTGCTTGCCCGCCGCGACCGCGTTCTCCGACGCCGCGATCTCCTGCGCCGTGCCGCCGAGGTGGACGGTCGGGGCGTCGAGCAGTGCCCGGTTGCGCCACGGGATCGGCGACGAGACGGCGAGGTCGAGTTTGAAGACGGCGTTGCCGTACCGGAACCGTTCCAGAGCGCGCACGTAGTCGGCAGGGAGCCGCGAGCCGACGGCGGCGACCAGGTCGCGTGGCGAGGTGTCGAAGAGGACGGCCGCCGCCAGTGGGAGCTCCGAGGTCGAGGTGACCCGGTGCCCGGTGATGACACGACCACCGTGGGCCTCCAGGTCGCGGACCATCGCGTCGGCGAGCGACTGCGCCCCGCCGATCGGGAGGGGCCAGCCGTCGGCGTGCGCGGTCGCCGCGAGGACGAGGCCGGCTCCTGCGGCCGGCAACCCCGGCAGTCTCGTGATCGTGTGCGCCATGACGCCCGTGAGCAGGCCAGGGGCGACGGTGCCCTCGAAGCGTCGCAGCCAGGTGCGCGTCCCCTGCTCCAGGACCCGCAGGCCGAACGGCACGACGTCGAACAGCCGCTTCGGGACCGGGAGGAACGGATTGAGCGTGAACTCGGTCACCGCGTCCATGCGGTCGACGATGGGCTGCAGCAGCTCCCGCCAGGCCACGCCGTCGACGCCGAGGGTCGCGGCCGTCCGATCGAGGTCACGATAGGCGATGCCCGCGCGACCGCGATCGAGCGGGTGCCCGTAGGACGCCTCCGGCACGAGGTACTCGACGCGCTCGGTCGCCTTCCAGGCCCGGAAGAACGGCGAGGTGAGCACCATGGGGTGGATCGCCGAGCAGACGTCGTGTCGGAAGCCCGGTTCGGTCAGCTCCTGCGTCCGCAGTCCTCCGCCGATGGTGTCGGCTGCCTCGTGGATCTCGACCTCGAGGCCGGCGCGGGCGAGGGTGACGGCAGCGGCGAGTCCGTTCGGCCCGCTCCCGACGACCACCGCATCCACCATCGCACCAGCCTAGGTCTCGGGCCGGTGGCACGGGTGGCAGGTTTCCCACCACCGGCACCACCTCGAACAGGAGGGGTGGCGGTCGGCGCAACCGTGGCGCCGACCGCCGGTTCGTCTCGCACCCGAACGCGCGAGACGGCTGGTGTCACGACGGCGAACCGGCCGACGTCGTGACAGGTCTCTCCGTCGCCTGGCGCTCCGGCAACAACTGGCGGAGCACTCCCCCGGCGTGCGACGCCCACCGACCGACGGCGACCCAGCTGCGGTCGCGGACGAACAGCAGGTCGAGCGCGATCATCGCGAGCGAGAACGGCCACAGCCCGAGGAAGAGGCCGATACCGAGGTGCATCAGGATCGTGAAACCGAGCGCGAGGATGCGCGTCGGTCGCCACAGGATCAGCACCGGGAACAGCAGCTGCACCCAGACGGACAGGAACGTGGCGACCCAGACGAACGGACCGACCTGCCAGGCGAGGTCGCTCAGCGCGGGGAACGGCCGGAACACGTCGAGGACGAGCGAGTAGTAGAACGCGGTCCCCTCCCGCCACTCGGGACCCATGAGCTTGTAGATGCCGGAGTTCATGTAGACGAGCATGATCTGGTAGGCGCAGAGGAGGACTGCGGTGTTGTTGGCGGCGTTCGCGAGCCACGCCGGAATCGCGAACCGACCGCGCAGGATCGGGCGCAGCGCTCGGCCCCGTCGCTTGGCGAGCCACGCGTCGACGGACCAGTGACGCGACAGGTCCGCGAACACCAGGAACAGCAGCGTGATGCGGATGATCGTGTCGCCGCCGTTGGTCAGCACCGTGCTGTTGGTCGCGAGCCCCACCCAGAACACGAGCAGGACGGGCGTGACGAACCGGGTCTGCCAGCCGATGAGGAACAGCAGCCCGAGCACGATGAGCACCCCGTAGGCGAGGTCGAAGACGAAGGCGCTGTCCTTCGTGAAGACGAGCTCGAACAGCGGGAACCAGGCGCGACGGTTCGCCTCCGGGTCGACCCACTTCGACGCGACGCCCCACAGGTAGTGGCGGTCGGCGAGGCTCGTGAACAGGAAGCTGACGATCGCGACACCGTAGAGGATCCGCAGGGCGGAGAGGCTGTAGCCGGCGTGCTTGGCGCCCGTGACCCAGCCGGCGAACCGGTCGAATGTTGCTCGGACGGCGTTCATCGTGCACCTCCGTAGCGGGCGATGACATCCCGGTAGACGGCGAGGGTCTCCGGGTCGATGACGTCGTCGACGTGCCGCCAGCCGAAGGTGACGGCGGTGTCGTCGAACTGCTGCTCCTCGGAGAAGCGGTTCTCGAAGTCGTTCGGGCGCGTGCGGTCGATCCGCCACCGGACGCGCTCGACGTCCTGATCGAAGTACGCCGTGGAGAACGCGGTCGCGTACTCCTTGAGCATGTAGTCGTAGCGGAGGAACCGGACGACGTCGCCCTGCCCTGAGCCCGGCGTCGTGCTGACGGCGTCGAGGTCGGCGATGAGCGACTCGGCCGACTGCGCGCGGTACCCGCCACCGTCGGCTCGCTGGATGAAGGTGTCGCGGACGAGCTCGCGTTGCTGGGCATCGAGCGCGAGGTAGCGGGCGTTGTAGGCGAGCATCGCGTTCCACGAGGACTTCTGGATCCGCGAGGGCTCTGCGTGGCCGGGGACCGCCTGCTGCTCGAGCTTCGTGACGTTCACCCAGTCGGACTTCACGAGCGTCCCGTCGGCGTCGCGCCACTGCGCCTGGACGGAGAAGGTGATGTTCGTCTTCATGATGCTCGGCGCGAAGACGTTCCACTTCTGCGTGAAGTACGGGCCCGCCGCGGCGACGACGGCACCGCGGACGGGTGTGGTCGGCGAGACGATGACGAGGGTGCCGGCGACGTAGACGCCGACGAGGGCGATCGAGACCGCGGCGGCGATGCGCGCGGCCCGCTTCGGCGGGGCCGCCGACTCCGCTCCCTGACCGCCGCTCGGTCCCTGAGCGCCCTTCGGTCCCTGAGCTTGTCGAAGGGTCTCCGCCGAAGCCTGCCCTTCGACAGGCTCAGGTACCGGTTGCCCGGCCTCGAGCCCCTCGGCCCCGTCCGGCCCCTGAGCCCCTTCCGGTCCCTGAGCCCCTTCCGGTCCCTGAGCCCCTTCCGGTCCCTGAGCCCCTTCCGGTCCCTGAGCCTGTCGAAGGGTGTCAGACCGACCCTCGACGGGTGTACGTGTGATGGGAGTCACGGTTCCTCCTTGGTGCTGGGTGGTGATGAACCGCGGGGCACCCGTTCGGTGGTGCCGTCCGCGGGGGAAGGAGTGGGCCGCGCCGACCCGAATGCGGCGCGGCCCACTCGGCGCGTCACTCCAGACGCGCCCGTCGCGTAGCCACGAAGCCACCTCCGAGGAGGAGCATCATGGCGCCGAGTCCCCCGAGCCACAGGCCGTCGAAGCCGGTGCTCGGCAGACCGGGGCGTGACCCCGGTGCTGCAGCGGCCACCGCGGTGACCGTGAAGGCGGTCGCCTCGCGGTCGAGCGGCAGGTCGCCGGTCACGGATCCGGAGAGCTCCACCCGGTGGGCACCCAGCTCGAGCGACGAGTCGACCGGGAAGGTGAAGGTGGCGTTGCCGGAGGCGTCTGCGACGACGGGCGTCAGGGCGAACGGCGTCGAGAAGACGGTGGCCGAGACGGTCTCGCCGGGCTCGAAGCCGGTGGCGTAGACCTCCTGGATCACACCCGTGTCGCGGACGATCGTCGAGTACTTGACGGTCGCCTGACGCTCGTCACCGGCGTCGGTGTCGCCGTCGGCGTCGGCCGCCGTGTCTGCGTCAGTCGCGGTGTCGGCGTCAGTCGCGGTGTCCGCGTCGGCGTTGAGGTCGAGGTCGGTGCCGTCAGCGGCGGTGTCGGCAGCGGCGTCCACGTCAGCCGCAACATCGGTGTCGGCAGCAGCATCCGTGTCCGCAGCAGCATCCGTGTCCGCAGCAGCGTCCGTGTCAGCGGCAGCATCGACGTCAGCCGCAGCATCCACATCGGCCGCAGCGTCAGTGTCAGCAGCGGCATCCGTGTCGGCGGCAGCATCGACGTCAGCCGCAGCATCCGTGTCAGCAGCGGCATCCGTGTCGGCGGCAGCGTCCGTGTCGGCGGCAGCATCGACGTCAGCCGCAGCATCCGTGTCGGCAGCGGCATCCACATCAGCCGCAGCGTCCGTGTCAGCCGCAGCGTCCACGTCAGCCGCAGCGTCGGTGTCCGCGGCAGCATCCACATCAGCAGCAGCATCGACGTCCGCAGCAGCATCCGTGTCAGCCGCAGCGTCCACGTCCGCAGCAGCATCCACATCGGCCGCAGCGTCAGTGTCAGCAGCGGCATCCGTGTCGGCGGCAGCATCGACGTCAGCCGCAGCATCCGTGTCAGCAGCGGCATCCACATCAGCCGCAGCGTCCGTGTCAGCCGCAGCGTCCACGTCAGCCGCAGCATCCGTGTCAGCCGCAGCATCCACATCAGCAGCAGCATCGACGTCGGCAGCAGCATCCGTGTCAGCCGCAGCGTCCACGTCCGCAGCAGCATCCACATCGGCCGCAGCGTCAGTGTCAGCAGCGGCATCCGTGTCGGCAGCAGCATCCACATCCGCCGCAGCATCCGTGTCAGCAGCGGCATCCGTGTCGGCAGCAGCATCCACATCCGCCGCAGCATCCACATCCGCAGCAGCGTCGGTATCGGCAGCAGCGTCCACATCAGCCGCGGCGTCCACGTCAGTCGCAGCGTCGGTGTCCGCAGCAGCATCCACATCAGCAGCAGCATCCGTGTCGGCAGCAGCGTCCGTGTCGGCAGCAGCATCCACATCGGCCGCAGCGTCGGTATCGGCGGCAGCGTCCACATCAGTCGCAGCATCAGTGTCGGCAGCAGCGTCCACATCAGCCGCGGCGTCCACGTCAGTCGCAGCGTCGGTGTCAGCGGCGGCATCGACGTCCACGTCGGCATCCACATCGGCAGCAGCGTCCACGTCGACCGCCGCAGTGTCGGTGTCGACGTCGACCGCTCCGTCCTCGATGGTGACCTCGGACTCGGCCGGCGTCTCGGAGACGTCGCCCTCGGCCGTGACGGTGACCGGGCCAGGCGTGTAGTCGTCCGGGATCGGCAGCTCGACGGAGAAGGAGCCGTCGGGGTTCGTCACCACGGTGACCGACGGTGCGCCTGGGATCGAGACCGTGACGGTCTCCCCTCCGGCGAAGCCCGTCCCATCGACCGTGACCGTCTCACCGGGCAGCACCGAGGACGGGTCGACCGTGATGGCCGTGTCGTACGCGAGGACCTCGATGATCGTCGTCGCCGGCTCGTCCGATGCAGCACCGAGTGCCGTCACCGTGACGTCGCCGAGCGCGTATCCGTCGGGGACCGGCAGGGTCACCGTGAAGCCGCCGCCGGCGTTCGTCACCTGCGTGACGACCGGGGCGCCCGGGATCGACACCGTGACCGTCTCGTTGGCTGCGAAACCCGATCCGGTGATGACCGTCGTGTTACCGGCGATCAGCGCGTCCGGGGAGGCGGTGATGACAGGCGAGAACACGATGGCGGTGACCGTGACGGTCGCGGTGGCCGGCGTCTGCGACACCGCTCCCTCCGCCGTGACGACCAGCGGGCCGACCGGCGCGTTCGCCGGGACCGTGATCCCGACCGAGAACTCGCCGGCACCGTTCGTGGTCGCCGGGACAGCCGTGCCACCCGGGACCGTGACCGTGACGGACTCGTTCGGCGCGAAGCCGGTACCCGTGACCAGCGTCGCTCCGCCGGCCGTGACCGTGCTCGGCTCGGCGGTGATCGCCGTCTCGTAGGCCTCGACCGTGAGCTCCGCCTCAGCGGGCGTCGCCGAGGTCTCACCGACTGCGGTCACCGTGACCGGGCCGGCGGGCGTTCCGGGCGGCACCGGCAGCGTCGCGGTGAAGCCGCCGTCGCCGTCCGCCGTCACCACGACGGGGTCGCCGCCGGGGATCGAGACGCTGACCGACTCGTTCGGCTGGAAGCCGGTACCGGTGACCGTGGTGGTCTGGCCCGGGTTCACCGTGTCCGGTGTGAGGGTGATCGCCGTGTCGTAGACCGTCGCCTCGACCGTGACGGTGGTGGTCGCCTCGGTCGCCGAGACGACGCCGAGTGCCGTGACCGTGACCGGACCGGTCGCGAAGCCCTGCGGGACGGCGAACGTCGTGGTGATCTCACCGTCGGCGTTCGAGGTGACCGTCACCGGCTCCAGGCCGGGGAAGGTGACCGTCACGCTCTCGGTCGGAGCGAAGCCGCTCCCCGAGATCTCCGTCGAGGTGCCGCCAGGGACCGTCGCGGGGTCGGCGACGATCGTCGGCGTGTAGACCACGTCGACCGTGAGGTTCGTCGTCGCAGGGGTGTCGGACGTGGCACCGAGCGCGGTCACCACGACCACGCCCTCGGCGTAGTCGGCCGGCACGGGCAGCGACACCGAGATGGTGCCCGTCGCCGTCGCCGTGGTGGTCACCGGGTCGGCGCCGGGGATCGAGACCGCGACGCTCTCGTTCGGTGCGAAGCCGGTGCCGGTGACGAGGGTGCTGGCACCCGCGACGACGGTGGTCGGGTCGGCGGTGATGGCCGTGACGTAGGTCGTGGACTCGACGGTGAGCGTCGCCGTGGCCGGCGTCGCCGAGACGGCCCCGGTGGCGGTGACGGTCACGGGTCCGAGCGGGAAGTCCGCCGGGAGGTCGACGCTCACGGATATCTCACCGTTGCCGTTCGACGTGGTGGGGATCGGCGTCGCGATGCCCGGGACGGTGACGCTCACGGCCTCGTTCGGCGCGAAGCCGTCGCCGGTGACCGTGGTGCTGCCGCCAGGGGCGACCGTCGTCGGGTCGACCGTGATCGAGGTCTCGTAGGCCTCGACGGTGACCGTCGCGGTCGCGTCCGTCGCGGAGACGGCGCCGGTCGCGGTGACGACCAGCGGTCCGGCCGGCGTTCCCGACGGGATCGGCAGGGCGGCGGTGAAGCCACCGTCACCGTTCGCCGTCACGACGACCGGCGTGCCACCGGGGATCGAGACCGAGACGGACTCGTTCGGCGCGAAGCCGGTACCGGTGATCGTGGTCGAAGTGCCGGGGAGCAGCGTGTCGGGGTCCGCGGTGATCGCGGTCTCGTACGGCGCCACGGTCACGTCAGCATCGGCCGGTGTGTTCGAGGTCTCGCCGGTCGCGGTGATCGTGATCGGTCCGGCCGGGGTTCCGGCGGGGATCGTGATGGGCTGCGTGAAGTCGCCGTCACCGTTGGTCGTCACCGTGACGGGATCGCCGCCCGGGATGGTGATGATGACGGTCTCGTTCGGTGCGAAGCCGGTGCCCGTAACGGTGGTCGTGCCACCCGGGTTGACCGTCGTCGGGTCCACCGTGATCGCCGTGTCGTACACGACGGCCTCGACGAGGACCGAGGTCTGCGCCGGGGTGAGCGACAGAGCGCCCGTGGCCGTGAACGTCACCGTCGCGGGGACGAAGTCCGCCGGGAAGGCGACGACCTGGCTGATCTCGCCGAGCCCGTTGGCGGTGGTGACGACGTCGTCGAAGCCGGGAGCCGAGATGGTCACCGACTCGTTCGCGGCGTAGCCGGTACCGGACAGGATCGTCGAGTCACCGGGGTTCAGGGTGGACGGCGTCGCGGTGAGCGTCGTGTCGAACGCCTCGACCGTGATGGTCGCAGTGGCGGGTGTGTTCGACACGGCTCCGACGGCCGTCACGACGACGGGGCCGGCGGGGGTGCCGGGCAGGATCGGCAGGATGGCGGTGATGTCGCCGTCCGGGCCGGCCGTCACCACGACGGGCGTGCCGCCGGGGACGGAGACGGAGACCGATTCGCCGGGCAGGAAGCCCGTTCCGGTGACGGTGGTGCTGCCGCCGGGGAGGAGCGTGTCGGGGTCGGCGGTGATCGCCGTGTCGTAGACCGTCGCCTCGACCGCGACGGTGGTGGTCGCTTCGGTCGCGGAGACGACGCCGAGGGCGGTGACCGTGACCGGACCGACCGCGAAGTTCTGCGGGACGTCGATGGTGGTCGTGATCTCACCCGCTGCGTTCGACGTGACGGTGATCGGGCCGAGGCCGGGGAAGGTGACCGTGACGCTCTCGCTCGGCGCGAAGCCGGTGCCCGAGATCTCCGTGCTGGTGCCGCCGGGGACCGTGGCCGGGTCGGCGGTGATCGTCGGGGTGTAGACGACGTCGACCGCGAGGTTCGTCGTGGCGGGGGTCTCGGAGACCTCGCCGAGGGCGGTCACGACGACCGTGCCCTCCGCGTAGTCCGCCGGGACCGGGAGCAAGACGGAGATGGTGCCGGTCGCCGACGCCTGCGTGGTGACCGCGGGCGCACCGGGGATGGAGACAGTGACGGTCTCGTCGGGCTCGAAGCCGGTACCGGTGACGAGCGTGCTCTCCCCCGCGACGACGGTCGTCGGGTCGACCGTGATGGCCGTCACGTAAGTGGTCGCCTCCACGGCGAGCGTCGCCGTGGCCGGGGTGGCCGAGACGGCGCCGGTGGCGGTGACGGTGACGTCGCCGAGCGGGAAGTCCGCAGGCAGCGTGACACTGACCGTGATCTCACCGTCGCCGTTCGCCGTGGTGGTCACGGGTGTGGCAAGACCGGGGATGGTGATCGAGACGGACTCGAGCGGGACGAAGCCGGAACCGGTGACGACGGTGCTGCCGCCGGGGGCGATGGTCGCCGGGTCGAGCGCGATCGCGGTGTCGTACGCCTCGACGGTGATGACCGTCTCGGCCGGCGTCGCGGAGACCGCGCCGGTGGCGGTGACCGTCAGCTGGCCGGCGGGCGTACCCGACGGGATCGGCAGGATGGCCGAGAACCCGCCGTCGCCGTCAGCCGTCACGACGACAGGCGTGCCGTCCGGGTAGGAGACGGAGACCGACTCGTTCGCGGCGAAGCCGGTACCGGTGATGGTGGTCGAGTTGCCGGGGAGGAGCGAGGCCGGGTCGGCGGTGATGGCCGTGTCGTACGGCAGCACCTCGAGGTCGGCGGTCGCCGGGGTGGCGGAGGTCTCGCCGGTGGCGGTGACGACGAGCGTCGCGGCCGGCGTGCCGGCCGGGACGGGCAGGTCGACGGTGAAGCCGCCGTCGCCGTCCGCCTCGACGGTCACCGGGGTGCCGCCCGGGTAGCCGACGGTGACCGTCTCGCCGGGCAGGAAGCTGGTGCCGGTCACGGTCGTGGTGTTCCCGGGGACGAGCGACGTCGGGTCCAGCGTGATGGCGGTGTCGTAGACCGTCGCAGTGACGGTCACGACGGTGGTCGCTTCGGTCGCGGACACGGCACCGAGCGCGGTGACCGTGACGTCGCCGACCGCGAAGTCCTGCGGGATCGCGATGGGGGTGCCGATCGCGCCGAGTGCGGTGGCGGTGACGGTGATCGGATCGAGGCCGGGGAACGTCACGACGACGTCCTCGCCGGGCGCGAAGCCCGCGCCGTTGATGATCGTGGTCGTGCCACCCGCGACCGTGGCCGGGACGGCGACGATCGAGGTCTCGTAGACCACGGTGAGGTTGGTGGTGGCCGGGGTGTCGGACGTCTCACCGAGCGCGGTCACGACGACCGGGCCTGCGGCGTAGTCGGCGGGAATATCGAGGTCGACCGAGATCGTGCCGGTTCCGGTGGCCGTCGTGGTGACCGGGTCGACGCCGGGGATCGAGACGGAGACCGTCTCGCCCGAGGCGAAGCCGGTGCCGGTGATCGTCGTGGTCCCACCGGCGACGACACTGGCCGGGTCGGCGGTGATGGCGGTGACGTACTGGGTCGCCTCGACGGTGACCGTCGTGGTCGCGGGGCTGGCCGAGGAGGCACCGGTCGCCGTGACCGTCACGGGGCCGAGCGGGAAGTCCGCCGGGAGCGTGAGGCTGGTGGAGATCGTGCCGGTGCCCGTCGCGGTGGTGACGACCGGGTCGGTGAGGCCGGGGACGGTGATCGACACCGACTCGCCGGGGAGGAACCCGGTGCCGGTGATCGTGGTGCTGCCGCCGGGAGCGATCGTCGCCGGGTCGGCGGTGATGGCGGTCACGAACGGCGCGACGACGAGGTCGGCGGTGGCCGGGGTGTCGGAGGTCGCACCGGTGGCGGTGAACGTCAGGGTCGCCGGGGTGAAGCCGGCGGGGATCGCGACGCTCTGGCTGATCACACCGGCGGCATCCGACGTCGTGACGACCGGGTCGAGGCCTGGCGCGGTGATGGTGACCTGCTCGTTCGCCGCGAACCCGGTGCCGTCGATCACGGTGGACTGGCCGGGGTTGACCGTCGCCGGTGTGGCGGTGATCGCCGTGTCGTACACGACGAGCGTGCCGCGGACGGAGGACGACGCGAGATTCACCGTCGCCAGCGAGATCGCCGGGACGAGGGAGATCTGCACCGCTCGGACGGTCGCCGACCCGTCACCGAGGTCGCCGGTCGCCGGTTGCACGTTGGCGGTGACGTCGGCGACGAGCCGCACGATGTTCAGAATGGGGCCGACCACGTTCGCGGCGAGACCACCGGTGATGCCGTTCAGGCCGGTGCCGAGCGTTCCGAGACCGGTGTAGGCCGTGGCGACCGTGTTCTTCACAAGGTTGAGGACGAGGTTGACGACCTGGTCCAGGCTCAGGTTGAGAGTCGCGAGGATCGGGTTCAGCACGTTCGGGAGGAGCCCCGCAGAGGTGAAGGCGGCGGTCCCGTTCTGGACCGCACCGAGGGTCGAGTCGAGTGACAGGGAGATGACCGGGACCTGCGTGACGACGACGTTCGTCGTGACGTTGCCGGTGACCTGGATGCGTGTGCCGTCAACGGCTGCCTGGACGCCGGCCGACACGGCCGTGACCTGCGCGGTGATCGCCGAGGTGATCGCCGCGGCGATGGCGGCACCGATCGGGCCGGACAGCAGCGAGGTGTTCGGCGGCAGGTCGTTGAGGTCCGGCAGGTTCGGGTCGTTCGCGAGGAGGGTCGCGAGGTCGACGGTCACCGCGCCGGTGAGCAGGTTGACGGAGACACCGGTCGCCGCCGACTGCGACGCCTGGGTGGTGAGGATGCCGTTGACGACGGTCGCGAGGTTCGGCGGGGTGACCGTCGCCGTCGCGCTCACGCGGAGGACGCCGATGAGATTCGCGTTCAGTGCCGTGTTGAGCGCCGACGTCAGCCCGTTGAGGGTGGTCTGCAGCGGCGGGAGGAGGCCGGTCACCTGCGTCCCGACGTTCTGCACGAGCGGGCTCTGGAAGGTGAGCGTCGCACCGGCGATCTGGTAGTCGGGAACGGCCGTGGCGCCACCCGTCTGCGAGATCGTGGAGGCGAGGGCACCGAGGCTGAGGGAGAGGTCGCTGAGGATGCCGCCGGTCGGGGTCCCGACCCGGCCGAGCAGACCGGTGAGGTCGAGTTCGGCGTTCGCCGGCGGGGCATCGGGTCCACCGATCGAGACGCCGCCCTGGTCGGTGACCGCGCCGGAACCGGCGATCGCGTCGCCGTTGTCGGCGGCGGATCCGTACTGGGCGACGGCACCGAGCTCGATGACACCGTTGGCACCGAACAGTTGGAGCGAGCTGCCGAGGTCGACGCCGAGGGTGTTCAGCACGTCGGCGGACAGCGGGTTCGCGGCGACGGGGTGCACCCCGCTCGGGTTCTCGGCACGGGCGCCGGCGACTGCGGCGAGGGCGTCGAGGTTGATCCCGGCCGCCTGTCCACCGAGGAAGCGGCCGAAGCCGTCGGACACGTCGGACGGGGCTGCTGTGGCCGCCGTCGTCGATCCCATGGCGATGACCGTGCCGACCACGGCCATCGCCGCGACCTTCCATGCACGGCCTCGGCCGAGGATGCTGCGTTGCTGTTCCCCCACGGTGGAACCCTTTCTTCGGTGCACGGGCAGACCCGCGACTGGCGTCGATCCCGGCCAATCTATGGGCGGGTGTCCCTGTCCCCCAGAGGAGGGACCCCAACCTCCGTAGTGCCGGATCGAAAACCGGTACTGGCCTCCGCAGTGCGAGGCGGCGGCGCAGGACGCCGGGTTTCGATCGGTCCCGGGGGCCTCCGACCCGTCATCGGTGGCGGGGCTCCAGTGCAGTTGGTTCCATCCGTGTCATGTCATCGATGACGGTTGAGAGATAACCCTCACCGGCCGGGGGTTTACCCCCGAGTGGGGTGCGTAGTTTCTACTGAGAACGCTCTCTTAGGGCTGCGGAAGCACTCAGGGATTACGGATAATGGGGCATCCGACGGAGTATTCGCAGCGTCCCTGGTGATGCGGGTCCCGTCGTCCTGACGGAGCTTGAGGGGGCTGCGATATGGAAGAACCGGTTGCGACGGCAGTGGAGCGAAAGCCACATCCGAGGTCGGCCGAGCAGGTCATCCCATGAACCCGGGTGCGCATCGGTTCAGCGGCGGCGCGCGGTCAGCCGCATCGCCCACCCGTCGCTCCGGCGAGTTCCGCCAGTCCGCCACCCGCGCTCCCGCCCAACCGAGCGGTCGATCGGCGGCGATCACCCGGATGACGTCACTCATCGCGAACCGGACCAGCACGCTCCTCGTCGGACCACACGGCTACGGCAAGACCTTCACCTCGGATGCGATCGGGCGACGGATGCACGAGGACGGACGTCCGGTCATCCACGTGTCGGGTGCGTCACGGGACGCCTCGCACACGCTGAGCGACTGGCGTAGGGCGCCGAGCGGCGCCGTCTTCATCGTCGACGACGGCGCGAACCTCCACCCGGCGAGCCTCGCCGACATCATCGAACTCTCGCGGTCGCGTGAGCAGGTCGCCCTGGTGACGCTGGAGCAGGAGCTCGCCGGGTTGCAGGGGCGCGGCGACGAGTCCGCCGATCGGCTCCTCGCCGTCTGGCGGAGCGGATCGCTCACCCGGATCGACCTCCCGGCGCTCGATGGGTTCGAAGCCTCGGCGATGGTGGACGAGGCCGCCGACGACGCGGTCCTCGACGACATGGCCAAAGCCGTCATCGTGCGGCTGAGCAACGGCTCTCCGCGACTCGTGCACGAGCTCACGAAGGACGCCCTCGAGACGGGCGGGGAGTTCTACCTGCCGCGCAGCATCCTCTCGCTCGGGGTCGCAGGGGTCTCACCGCGGGTGCATGACCTCACGGAACCCCAGCTCTCGCGGCTCGAGGACGAGGGTCGCTACGCGCTGGTCATGCTGGCGAAGCTCGGCCCGGTCCCCTACTCGCGCGCGATCCGCCTGCTCGGCGAGCACCAGTTGCACGCGCTCCTCCGGCTCGGACTCGCGCGGAACGACGGCTCGAACCAGGACCGCATCGTCGCCGACGAACTGCACGCGTGGTCGGCACTCGCGGAGTGGCGCCACAGCGGACGACTGCACCGCCACGACCGCGTCCAACGGACGCTCATCTCGGACCTCCGTGGCGGTGCCCGTCTCACCCCGAACGAGTCCTTCATCCTCGGCCGGTACTGGCTGACGGCCCCGCACACCGAGCTCGACGAGGGGTTCGAGTCGCTCACGATGGCCCGCACCTTCCTCGAGGCGGCGCACGTCGCGAACGTCTCCGGCCTCGCTGAGGACGGTCGTCTGCTCGCGGAACGCGCGTACACCTGGCGCCCGTCCGTGGCAGCGGCACTGCAATGGTCGCGGTCGCTCGCCATGCTGGGCGACGGTGAAGGGGCTCAGCGGGTCCTCGAGGTCGATCCCGCGGCCGACTCCGACGAGGACATGCAGGCGGAGGTCTTGAGTTGGCGGGCGACCCTCGATCGCTGGTCCGAACGCACCTGTGCGCAGGAGCTGACGGAGCAGGAGGAGCACAGCCGCGTGCTGTCCCAGCGCATCCTGATGGTCGAGACCTGGCGAGACCAGGATCGGCAGGAGCCGTCCGAGAGCGATGCCGTCTTCTGGAAGGTCCTGCGCGACGTCGACGCCGCGCAGTCCTCGCGACTCTATGCCGCCGCTGCGCTCGTGACCCGGCTCGGCCTCCGGCTGCCACCGTCCGAGCTGCGGGAGCTGCTCCAGCTGGGTGACGCCGTCTACCGGTCGGTGCCCTACAGCGCAGCGCGGCCGTTGTCACACGCCCTGCGCGACGCGAGCGCCATGTACGTCCTGTCGGCCGGCACCATCCGCCTGCTCACCGGTCTCTCCTGGGCCGGCTTCGCGCGCTACATCGACGAGTTCGTCGCTCGCGCCGAGCGCGGGACCGGGCGCCTGGCGACGACGGACCAGTGCATCGTCGGGATCCTCGGAGCCCAGTTGGCATTCTTCGACGGCCGCCCGGACCGCACCGTGGCCGACCTCCGGGTCGTCGAGCGTCTGCTCGACTCGACCGTCCCGCCCGAGGTGCACACGCAGACCGCGCTGCTCTTCGTCGGCGCTCTCGCCCAGACGGGCGAGGTCGAGGAGGCGACGGAACGGCGAGCCGCCGAGGACGAACGCCTCATCGCCGCCTCCACGGTCCTCTCCTATCTGGCGGACATCGCCGACTTCGGCCTGCTGATGGCAGGAGGTCGTGTCATGGACGCCCGGGATCACCTGCGCCGGCTCGCGCAGGACATCCGGAAGCCACTGACCGAGCGGGTCTACTCCGCGAGCCTGGCCTCCGCGGCCGGCGCCGACTTGTCCGAGACCCTGTCCTGGGTCGTGGACGCCCGAACGCAGGAGCTCACGCCACTGCAGGCGTCGCTCATGCTGCTCCTCGAGGCCGGCGCCGCCGGCGACGCGAGCCGCGTCGAAGAGGCCGCCTGTTCGCTCGAGGAGGTCGGAGCGCGGCACCGGGCGATCGGGGCCCATCTGCTCGCAGAACGACTCCATGCGGCCCAGGGTCGACTGCAGCACGCTCACCGTTGCGCGGAGCGGGCCGCCGAACTCGTGGGTCCCGTTCCCGGCACCGCTGCGGATGCGGCCGCCCGACGGACCCCGCTCGCGCATCCGTCACCGGTGTTCTCCACCTACCGGGCGGAGGCGACCGAGGAGACGGCGCCGGTCGAGCGCACCGTCCCAGTGGAGCCGCCGTCGACACACGCTCCGCTGGCCTACCTCTCGCTGGGACCCGTGGACTCCGATCAGGAGACCGCCTCGGCCGACCTGAGCGCGCTCACCCGGCGGGAGCTGGAGGTGGCCCTGCTCATCGCGCAAGGACTGAGCAATCAGGAGATCGCGACGCGGCTCTTCCTCAGCGTCCGCACCGTCGAGTCGCACGTGCTCCAAGCACGGACGAAGCTGGGTGCGGGGAGACGGCGCGACCTCGGCCGCCTCGTCGCGCAGTCCTCGCAGCGTCAAGCCTGACCCCCGGATCGGGCCCCGCGGCGCGGTTCAGCAGTTTTCTCGGTAGCGTCCGTCGATCCCAGTACCCCACTACTGGTTACAACCGTCAGCCCGCTGCCTATCGTCCTGAGAGTGTCGTGAGACGCGCGGAGGCCGTCTCCGCACGCCCGACACCTGTGGTGACGCCAGCCGTCACCGGCGGACTCCAGGGGGCTTCCATGACCATCGACACCAGCACCGAGGCCCCAGCGGCCACCGGCACCGACGCGCCCGTCCGCGGCCAGCGCAGCAAGCGGGCGAAGGCGATCCTCGCCGGCGGCCTGGTGCTCGGCGTCGGTGCGGCCATCACGCTCGCGGCCTGGAACGACTCCGAGTTCGCGACCGGGATCTTCGCCGGTGGTGGGTTCGGCATCGAGGGCAGCACCGACGGCACCGCGTTCACCGAGCACCCGACCGAGGCTGCGGCCGCCCCGCTCACCTTCGCGGTGGAAGCCGACAACCTGGCACCTGAGGAGCCCGTCTACGCCGGCTTCGCCGTGCAGCTGACCGCCGCGTCGACGTACGCCGGCACGGTCGACATCACCGCCACGAGCGGCGCCACCATCGCCTCGTCCCTCACCTACTCGGTTGTGACCACCGCCACCTTCGGCTGCGATGCTGCGAGTTTCGCCGCCGGCACCGCGCTCGTGACGGACGCCGCGACGACGTCGAGCACGGCCGCGGACATCTTCACGCTCGGTGCCGTCACCACGCCCGTGTTCCTCTGCTTCGAGGTCACCCCGGCGGCGAGCCTCCCGCAGTCGTCGCCGAGCGGCACCGTGGTCTGGGAGTTCGCGGCCGAGTCCACCACCCCGCTGCCCTGACCCGCGGCGGGACGGCGATCATGGGACGACACACACCGGCGGCGGGGAGGCACCACCGCCCCGCTGAACAACGGAGCACGTCGCGCTACACGAAGGCCAGAGCGGCCCTCGCAGCAGCGCTCGTGCTCGGCGTCGGGACCTCGCTCACCCTCGCGGCCTGGAGCGACGACGAGTTCGGAACGGCGACCTTCGCGGCGAGCACCTTCGCCGTGGAATCGCAGACCTCGTCGTCGACCTGGGCGGCCCACGAGGCGGCGAACCCCGCCACGTTGGTCTTCAACGCCACCGCCATGTCGCCAGGGCTCTCCCAGTTCGCCTTCATCGACATCCGCACGACCGCCGCGACGAACATCGGCGGGACGGCGGCGCTGTCAGCGGTCTCGGTGGCGACGGGCACCCTCCTGCCGCAGCTCGAGTACCGCGTGGTCACGACGGCTGCGGGCACAGCATGTAACGCCGCCGCGTTCACCTCCCCGACGGTCCCCGCGTACACCGCGTCGCTCTCGACGGGCACGGCTCCGCCGACCGCGACCGGAGCGCTCACCGCGGCGGGCAACTCCACCGTGCGCTTCTGCTTCGACGTGCGGGTGAAGGCCGGCACCGCCTCCAGCTTCCAGGGCGGGACGGCGTCGGCGACATGGCAGATCACCAGCACCTCCAGTTCCTGATCGGAGCACCGTGACCCGACCCTCCACGGAAGCGATCGACGCCACCGAGCGGCAGCAACCCCGCCGCTCGGTGGCGTCGATCGTCGGCAGCACCCTGCTGAACCTCGCCGCCGTCGGCGGGGTGGTCTGCATCGTGCTCGTCATCCTCGCGACCTGCTTCAACATCACCCTCATCATGTTCAAGACCGGTTCCATGAGCCCGACGATCCCCACCGGCTCACTCGCGCTCGTCCGCGAGATCCCCGCGTCCGACATCGCGGTCGGCGATGTGGTGACGGTGGATCGCGCTGGTCAGCTGCCGGTCACTCACCGCGTCACCTCGGTGACCGGCGGTGTCGACACCGCAGGACCACAGCGGACGATCACCATGCAGGGCGACGCGAACCTGTCGGAGGACCCCGAGCCGTACACCGTCTCGACGGTCCGCATCGTGCTCGCCTCGGTCCCCGGGCTCGCGTACCTCGTGGTGTGGCTGTCCAACCCGTGGGTCCTGGCCGGGCTGACGCTCAGCTGTTCGGCCCTCGTCATGTGGGCGTTCTGGCCGCGCTCCGACCGCAAGCGCCCGCCAGGTGACTCGGGAGGGACCGGCGAAAACGGTCGTGCTGCTTCCCGACGCCGCTCCACCACGGCCGACGGAGCCGGACCACGACCGGCCCGCCACGCCGCGCTCCGCTGCTCACCGGTCGCCCTGCTCCTCGGAGCCGGCCTCGCGATCGGTGGATCGGCTCCTGCGCAGGCCGAACCGACGGTCGACGTCATCGCCGGTGAGGCGGTCGTCCTCACCTCGATCGGCGACCCGTCGGCCATGCGGTCCCTCGCCCCCGGTCGGTCGACGCCCTGGGAGGTGGGCATCAGCACCAAGCCCGAAGCCACACCGGGCTCCATCGACGTGACCATGGTCGGCTCCGGCTCTCCCGAGCTCGGGCTCGTCATGGTGGTCGACGCCTGCTCCGTCCAGTGGACAGCGGCCGGATGCGTCGGCACCATCACCCACCTGTTCGACGAGATGGCGGTGCCCGTCGACGGCGTCGAGCGTGCGGTCCTCTCGATGCGCAGCTCGGAGGCGTGGTGGCTGAAGTTCGACGTCCGGATGCCGTCCGGCGCAGCGGTGGCGAACGCCTCGGTCGCCCTCACGGTCACGGCCGAAGGCATCGGTGACGACGTCTCGGTCTCGCCCGGACCGATCACCACGCTCCCCCGGACCGGTGCGAGCATCGAGTTCGCCGTGTGGACCGCTGCCGGCGCGATCCTGATCGGTCTCGTCGGCGCGTGGTTCGGCGCGCTGCGTCAGCACTCGCGCTCCGCGAGGGGCTCGAGATGAGGTGGGCGCGCCGAAAGTTCGTCGCGGTGTTCGTTGCGCTGACGGCCATCGGAGTCTCGGCCGCGTCGACACCGCAGCAGTCGGAAGCCGCGTGGCAGAGCGCTGGATTCGGCGCGGCTACCTTCGGTGCGCTCACGGTTCCGAAGCCGGTATACCTTCCTGGAGCGAACGGGTGCTCCATCTCGGCGACATCCGTGCTCGGCATCGGTCTTGTCCTCAACTCCTACACGCTGACGTTCACCATGCCGGAGGGCTACGGTGCGGCGGACATCCAGGTCGGCAGCGCCAACCAGCCCGCGGCCGGTGTGACCGTGCAGCAGGCGATGGTCCTCGCCTCAGTCGCGAACACGCCGATGGCATCGGCACCCACGCCGAACCCGAACAGGCAGTACTCGCTCACGTTCAACCGCGGGCTATTGGACGGACTGCTCACGGGTCTGCTCGGCGGGACCGGCTACCTCGGTGTCCGCACCGCGCCAGCCAGTTACATCGTTTCGCCGGTCACTCGCGACCAGATCTGGGCGTCGCAGTGGGCCATTGTGCAGGTGTCCACCGGCGCGCTCGCCTCGAATCCGACGTGCACCATCGTCGGCTGAACCCGCAGGAGGCCCACGGCCCATTGCCCGCTCCAGTTCCGGTCCCGAGCCCCCAGTCCCTGAGCCCCGGCCAGGTCCCCGAGCCTTCGCCCGTTCCCTGAGCCTGTCGAAGGGCCCCCGAGCACACCTCTCCGCTCCGAGCAGCCCCGCCCCGAACCCCTCGGTCCGTCAGCTCATCGCGGTCGCGATCACCGTCGCGGCGGCCATCCCGTTGAACCACACGTGCGTCCAGATGCCGGGGCCGAGGCGCTTCGTGGTCGCGGCGTAGACGCCGTTGACGATGCCGAGCACGAGGATGCTGAGGCCCAGCGTGACCATCGTCACCGGACTCCCCCATCCTTCATAGAGGTGCACGGCGGCGAAGAGCAGCGCGCTCACCCCGACGGAGACGACGGCCGCGGTCCGGCGACGGGAGGTGGACGGCGTCGCAGCGCCACCGCGCACCGCTCCGGTGGACCGTCCGCGGAGGATCGTGTTCCGGAAGCCGCGCAGGAGCAGGCCGCGGAAGAGGAGCTCCTCACAGAAGGGCGCGACGATGGCGACCGCGATCACCGAGTTGAGGATGACCCACCCGATCTCGGGTGCCGGTGGTGCCATGTTGGACTTCGGCGTTCCACCCATGAGGGTGATGACGACGCCGTCGATCATGCCGGCGACGAGACGGATGCCGATCGCCGAGCCCAGGCCGATGAAGACGTCGAACCAGCGGAACCGCAGACCGAAGTCGGTGACCCAGGAACCCGTGCCGAGCCGTTTGCAGACGACGCCCATCGCCACGAGGATGCCGGCGTAGAAGACGGTCCAGAGGAGGAGGTCGGCGAGCTGGGTGTCCCCGAGGGTCGCCGGGAGCACGATGCGGAGCACGACCAGCAGGGCCAGGGTGATGGCGAGCACCACGAGCGCGGTGCCGGCGCCCCACCGACTGCCGTCCGCCGGGGTGTACGGCAGGGCCGCGGCCGCCCGGCGATCCTCGGCGCGCTGCTGGCGCGGGGTCAGCGGCGAGTCGGTCCGTTCCTGGGTCATCGGACGGGGCGGGAGAAGTGCGCGCGGGCTGCCGGCAGGTACATCTCGACGACGGCGACGATCGTGACGATCACGACGATGATCGCGAGGATGTTGCCGGTGAAGATCGTGGCGATGGAACCGAGCACGGACAGGACCCCGAAGATCGTGAGGACGACGCGCGCCCAGTTGCGGCCCTGGACCATGAACCACGCGAACAGCACGTGGAGTGCGGCGCCGATGATCGAGCCGATGCCGGAGGAGATGGTCATGACCTCGGTGGGCACGGGCAGCTTGAGGTTGGCGGCGGCGGTCTGTTCGGCGGGCGAGGTGGCGGTGATGATGCCGGTGATGACGAGGAGGACGGCGACGACCACCCACAGCCAGAAGGAGACGGCGATGGGCGTCGGGACGGTCTTCTTGCCGATGGTCATGGTCATGATGCTCGTTTCGGTCGTGGAGGATCCGACGACCGGACCCAGGCTGCTGGAACTGTATTGCCCATCACCTGTCCCCCGGAAGGGAGGTATGTCCCGGCCTATCCGATTTCCGCAAGATAGCCGACCCCTCCCGGTCCCTGAGCCTGTCGAAAGGCCTGGTCCCTCAGCGCTCCTTCCGGTCCCTGAGCCTGTCGAAGGGCCCCGCTCCCCGAGCACTCCTCCCGGTCCCTGAGCCCTCCTACCCGGTCCCTGAGCCTGTCGAAGGGCCCGAAACCGCCGCCCAGGCACCCTGTCAAGCCCGCTCACCCGCGATCCCGTACCTCTTAACCTGTTCCCCATGACGAACGACACGAACGACACCGACCAGAACAGCAGCGAGGGAACGCCGAAGCCGGGCGGCCTGGGCGAGAACCAGACCATCCCCAACAGCGAGGACGGCCTCGCGGTGGGGCACGACCCCGACGCCTCGAACTTCAACCAGGAAGAAGACCCCGACCACCCGAGCGACGACGCGTAGGGTCTCGGACACAAACAAGAACGGCCGGTGCGGATGCACCGGCCGTTCTTGTTGACCCGAAGGTCGAGAGGATTGTTACGCTGCGACGCCTGCGCGCTGGCGGCGGATCATCACGAAGACCGCGATGAGCGCTGCGCCGAGGACGACTGCTCCGGCAGCACCCCACACGAGGAAGGCCGGGGTGTTGAAACCGGTGTCGGCGAGCCCGCCGTTGCCGGCGCCGTCACCTGCAGCAGCCGCCTTCACGGTGACCGTGATGGTGCCGATGAGCTGCGAGGAGAGGCCGGTGCCGGTGACCGTGTACGTGCCGGTCGCGTTAGTCGGGAGCGTGACGGTCAGGACGACGGACCCGGTGGCCGAGGCGGTCTTGACGAGCGTCTTGGTGTCGACGGCTGCGAGCGTCGCGCCGGTCGCATTCTCACCGGTGAGGGCGAGGGACACGTCCTCGTTCGGCTGGAAAGCGCCATCCGTGAACGTGACGTCGAACGTTCCACCGGGAGCGACGTTGCCGGAGACGACGATGTCGGCGCCGGGAACGTAGGAAGCGTTTGCAGCGAGCGGAGCGACGAACAGGCCAGCGAGGGCCAGCGCGAAGACCGCGGTGATTTTCTTGAGCATGTGGATTCCCCTTGGAGACTTGTCAGTTAGCAGTGCTGTGCTGGCATAGCTGTAGCTACCGTCACAACCAGCGGCGTCGTGACGAAGAATATTGAGCCGACTCTGATACCCCCCGAAAACGGCTCAAATCCGACAACACGCATTACTGTACGGCAAATTTGCAGGTAGGCACCAGCTGTTGTGTTTCGGAAAGATGAAGTTTCGGGGTCGAGACGACAAAAGGCTGCTTCGACACGCCGGACGTCGAAACCCCCACGTCGATCGTCGTGCTCTCACCTGGAGCCAACTCGAGCCTGAATTGTGAGACCGGGAAATCACCGTCGAGCCCCGGCTGCACCGAGAGATCAGCGCCATCACGCTGAACTCCCTCGGTGTAGGAACCTGGAGGCGAGTAGACCGCGACCTTGAAGTTGAAGTTGCCTGGCGTGACCCCGTAGATGCCAGCGCCGGTGATGTAGTCACTCAGCGAGCTGGCTGCGTCAGCCGGAGCCGTGTTCGTAATCTTCAGACGCAAACCCAAGACCTGTCCTGCGGCACCGCACTGTGCTATGCCACTCTGCGTCTCCACGTCGAGGTAGTACCCCATCTTGCTACCGGTGGAGTCGTTGATGTAGACGCCGAACGCGTCGGCCTGCTGCTCCTCGGTCGGGAGCATGTCGGTCAACGTGGTTCCGGCCAAGAGCACCTGCTCCGCTTCAGCAGCGCTCCACACCAGAACACGTCGTTCGTCGCCAGACTTGGCGAGTGCCGCCACCAGCTTCGTGGCGTCGAAGTTACCAGTCGAGATGCGGTCGAAGACCGCAGCCGACGCTGCTGCAAAGAAGGCATCCTGCTCGGCACCGGCGGGGTAGCGCTGGTACACCTGGTTCAGCAGCAGATCTGCGGCGTTCTCGGTCGTGAGCTGATCACCCGAGGGAAGGTCGATCGGCCCCGTCGCCGCGAGCAGGTATCCCAGGGCGACCGGGTCGATACTGAGGACGCCATCGACGCGGGTACCGAACCGTTGGAACCACATCTCCGATGCAAGCTCGGCGGACACGTCGAACCGGGGTGTCAGCGTGACGTCCTGGATGAAACGGCCGGTGATGTTGCCGTAGATGCCGGCGGTCTCCGTCGACAGCGGCAGAACCGGCTCCGGGAACCGCGGAAAATCACCTGAGGTCGCCTGCTGCAGGAGCGAGATGCGGCCCCCGTCCGTGCCGATCAAGGCCAGAGCACCAGGGTTACCGCCGCTCGCGCGCGGCTCGGCCGGGTTCTGGAACATGATCAGGTAGTTGCGTGGACCGTCCGCGCCGAGCATCGTCGGCAGCAGGTCGATCGCGCGGCGTGCCGCATCGACCGTGTCAGCGGTCTCCGTGAGGACCGGTCCGAGCTGGTCGACCGCCGAGGACACCTGGCTGATGAGGCTGGTCTGGTCAATCCCTCGGACGCGTTTGGCCGCGCCCTCAAGAGCATCGTCGGCTGAGCGGACGTCCTGCTGAGCATCGATCATCGGCTGTAGCGGCACCGCACCGTCAACAGGCTTGAACAGGTCGGGGCGAAGGGATCCGGAGAGGTTCACCAGCGGAGCGATCGCTCCGACCGCGACCTCATCGGTGGCACCCGCCAGGTTCCGAACTGCTGCGAGGTTCGGCCCGACCCACGGCACGATCTCGGCGGCGCGCCAGATCGGGTCGCTCGTCAGCGCAGCGGCCTCGCGGGCGTGGGATGCGAGCTCACGAGCGGTCTTTCCTGCAGCAGCTGCGTCTCCGCCGAGCACTTGCTCGCGGACCTGCTGGGCCAAAGGCACCGCCGCTTCCAGCTCCCCCTTGGCGAGGAACGCACGGACACCGATCCATGCAACGACCGCCAACAACAGGACGAGCACACCGGAGACGATGAGCGCGGTCCTCCGGCGTCGAGCACGCAGCCGCTCGGGGTCAGCGTTCTCCCGTCGTCGAGCGCGGGAGCGCGCGCTCGTAGCTCGCCGGCTTCCGGACCCCCGGGAGGAGGTTCTCGGTGGGCCTGAAGAAGGCGAACGACGATTGTCGGATTCGGGTGCCGGCATGGGGGTTATTCAATCACGACGCCGGTGCCGCCGGTTACGGCGGACAGACCGAGCGCGAGGATCGACCCATTGAACACGACGTGCGTCACGATCGCGGGGCCCAGCCGACCGGTCAGCACCGCGAGGCTTCCCGCGCCCAGTCCGACGAGGAGGGTCCCGACCCCGACGACGATCGCCTGTGCGACGGTGGCGACGGCGAGGAGGTGCAAGACGGCGAAGAGCAACGCACTGATCACGACCGCGATCCATCGCCCGCCGCGGAGTATTCCGATGATCGACGGGAGGACGAGTCCACGGAAGAAGGACTCCTCGATGACCGGCGCGATGAGGACCACTGAAAGCAGCGCGACGATGACGTACACCACCTCGTCCGCGGTCGCGAGAGGCACAGCGTTCCCGGCGGTAGCCGGGAGTCCGCCATAGGAGAGCACCTCGAGCGAGCTCACGATGATCCGTAGGAGGAGGCCGGCAGCCGCACCCCAGAGAAGGTCGATAGGGCGGATGCTCCACCGGACGGCGGACGGAGCCATCGGGCGCAGGCTGGGGACGAGCAGGACGATGACGAGGGTCAGCACGAGTGGAAGCCACACGAGCAGATATCCGCCGAGCGGGGAGAACGGCCCGACGATCCGGACACCGCCCGGGAATCCCAGCGCGATCACCACGGTCGCTGCGAATCCGATCGTCGCGACGACGAGGCGCGCCCGAGCCGCCTGCTGCTCATCGCGCGGAGTGGTCTCACCTGGGATCGTCACGAGAGCAAACTACGGCAATCGGTCACGCTCATGACGTGGTCGCTCGGGAACAGGCGTCGGTTTATGGCAGCATGGCTCCCAACGCCCTGTTCGGGGCACGCCTTGGCATCAGGGTGAACCGCTCTCCTCATCGAACGGAAGCCACCGCGTGGAGCTCACCGACTATCTCCGTGTCCTTCGCAAGTACTGGGTGCTCATCGTTGCGCTCGTGCTCGTCGGCGTTGCCGCAGCCGCTGCCTACTCTCTTGCGAAAACGCCCGAATACAGCTCGTCCGCGAAGGTGTTCGTGTCGACACAGTCGAGTGACAACGTGTCGGACCTCACGCAGGGGAACACCTACTCGCAGCAGCGGGTCAAGACGTACGTCAACCTCGTGAGCACACCGATCGTGCTCCAGCCGGTCATCGCGGCGCTCGAACTCAACATCACCGCCGGTCAGCTCGGTGGGCAAGTGTCCGCCGTGGCCACGCCCGACACCACGATCATCCAGATCACTGCGACGAGTGAGGACCCCGTTCTCGCCGCCGAGCTCGCGAACACCACCGCCGAGAGCTTGACCGGTGTCGTCGCGAAGATCGAGAGCACCGACGACGGTGCGACCAGCCCGGTGAAACTGACCCGTGTGCAAGAGGCGAACGTGCCGACGACGCCGGGCAGCCCGAACGTGCCACTCAATCTCGCCCTCGGTGTCCTCGTCGGCCTCGCTCTCGGCATCGCCTTCGCGGTCCTGCGTGAAACGCTCGACACCCGCATCCGGAACGAACGCGACATCGAGGGTCTCACCGAGATCCCGATCATGGGCGGCATCGCGTTCGATCCGAAGGCGAAGCAGCGCCCCCTGATCGTCCAAGCCGATCCGAAGAGCCCGCGCGCCGAATCGTTCCGCAGCCTCCGAACGAACCTCCAGTTCCTCGACGTCAGCGATCAACCGCGCAGCTACGTCGTCACCTCATCGATCCAGAGCGAGGGCAAGAGCACGACGGCGGCGAACCTCGCGATTGCCCTGTCGGACGCCGGCCACCGCGTCATCATCATCGACGCCGACCTCCGTCGACCCAAGCTCGCGACCTATTTCGACATTGAAGGGGCCGTCGGCCTCAGCGACGTCCTCATCCGTCGCGCGACGCTGGAGGACACCATGCAGCCATGGGGTCGCGGTGCGCTCACCATCCTCCCTGCCGGCGCGATCCCGCCGAACCCGAGCGAGCTCCTCGGCTCGAGCGTTATGCAGAAGCTCATCTCCGGTCTCGAGAAGCAGTTCGACTACGTGCTCATCGATGCTCCGCCGCTCCTGCCCGTCACGGATGGCGCCCTGCTGGCTCGCCACACTGGCGGCGCATTGGTCGTCGTCGCTGCCGGTCGGACCCACAAGAACCAACTGAAGGGTGCGCTCGAGGCGCTCGTCCACGTGAACGCCTCGGTTGCCGGTCTCGTCATGACGATGGTCCCGACGAAGGGCCCGGACGCCTACGGATACGCGCGCTACGGTTACGGCGCCGGCTACGGCTACGCCGAGGACGTGAAGGCGTGACCGAAGCCACGATGGCGGTCACCCGTCCGTTCTCGGTGCTCTTCGTCTGCACCGGGAACATCTGCCGGTCGGCGCTTGGTGCCCAGCTCCTCAAGGTACGGCTCGATGGTGCCGGCGTCACCGCGGGTGGCCACCTCATCCGCGTGTCGAGTGCAGGCACGGGGATGCAACCTGAGCTGACCATGCCGCCGGAGGTCGTCGAGCAGTCACGTCGTTTCGGCGGAGATCCGAGCAACCACGTCGCGCGGCAGCTCGACCGGGACATCGTCGCGGAAGCGGATCTCATCCTCACGGCGACGCGAGAGCACCGGAGCGATGTCGCCCGTCTCCTCCCCCGTGCCTCGCGAGTGACATTCACCGTCCCGCAGTTCGCTCGCTTGATCGCGGAGACTGAACCAGCCGCCGATCTCCGGGAGCTCGTCGCGTCGGTCGCGGCCGAACGCGGCCTGGTGCCACCTCCGGTGAACCCTGACGACGACGACATCGAAGACCCGTACCGTCGCAGCTCGGAAACGTACGAGCGAGTCGGTGCGCAGATCAATGAGTTCATCGACATCATCGCGAAGCACTTGGCGCAGTCGGGCGATCGGCGGTGAGCACGAAGCGCGGACGCTCCACATTCCGATCGGCGAACGTCCGGTCGCGGTGGCGCGATTCCCTGAGTTCCAGCCAGCGAGTGCTGGTCATCATCGGTCTGGTGCTGTTCCTCATCGTCGATGTGATCCTCGTTGGGCTCGCCCTCACGGCGAACCGTGCACCGACAGCTGACCGCACACCGCGGCCACTCGTCACCTTCAACACGACGCCTGAGCCGGAACCCGCGCCTGGCGCATCGGCGGAGCCGACGGGCGACGCCGCAGCGGACGGCAAGCGCTTCATCACCACGGTGGACGGCCAGACCCTCTGGCGTGCCACTGCGGGCGCCTGCTCATCGACGCCCGCAGTCGTCGAGCGGAGCGTCGACGCCGGGGAGACCTGGACACCGCTGGCGACGAGCGCATTCGACCTCCGTCAGGTGCTCGCTCTCACGACCGGCGACGATGGGGAGATCGAGATCATCGGTGCAACCGGCGAAGCCTGTGCGGTCGGAGGCTTCTCCTCTTCAGATGCCGGTGACTCCTGGGCACCGGATGCCGCTCTGCCCGGCGAGATCAGTTACCCGACCCCTGATGACGCGGCCATCGTCGTGTCGGGCCAGGGAGTCGGGCTTCCCTGCCCAGCCGTCGACGTCATGAGTGCGACGACCGACAGGACCGTGACCGCTTGTGCGGCCGTCATGGCGGAATGGGACCCGACCACCGGATCGTGGAACACCACCCCGTACGCCGGCGTGCACGCGCTTGCCACCGAGGGCGACCGCCTCATGTTCGTAGCCCGCGGTGTCCCCGGGTGCAACGGCCTGGGCGCGCTGGCGATCAATGGGGTCCCCGCAGCGTTCGCGAGCGCCCCGCTCGTCGGCTGCATCGACGGAGCCGACGCCTCAGCGCCCGCTGCACTCACGATCGCTGGCCAGGGCGCGTGGCTCTGGGTCGGCGACCAGCTGTACCGCTCGGCAGACGGGGGCGTCACCTGGGGATAGGGTTTTCCCTACACTTGTTGCCGATTGACCCCGACTGGGGGTCAATCGCTAAAAGGAGGACAGATGTCGGGTACGTCGACCGCTATCCTCAGCAACAGGATGGATACATCCGCGTATCGAACGACAAAGCTCTTCCCTCGTCACCCGTAGTACTTACGTGTTCCACCACGGAGACCGCATGCTGTCGCAGCCTTCCGTGCCGCTGCCAACGACGCCTGCGAGCACTCCCCCCGACCCAACTCGCACTGTCGCGCGCGATTGGCGACGGGTCTACGCACGTCGTCTCGCTGTCACCGATGCGATCGTCCTCATCTGGATCGTCTTCGGCACCCAGCTGTTCTGGTTCGACTTCGATCAGGAGACGACCTCGGTCGGTTTCGACATGACACGCGTTGTCGTGAACTACACCGTCATCTCGATCACCCTCATCGTCGCCTGGCTCGTGACGCTTCGCATCTTCGGCACTCGGGAGTACCGAGTGGTCGGGAGTGGGAACGCGGAGTACCGGCTCATCGCCGACGCGAGCATCCGCCTCTTCGGCATCATCGCGATCATCGCCTTCCTCGTGAAACTCGATCTCGCGCGCGGATACTTCCTGCTGGCCTTCCCCCTCGGGATCCTCGTTCTGCTGCTTTCACGGTGGATGTGGCGCCAGTGGCTGTCGGTTCAACGTGCGCACGGTCGGTACGCGTCACTGGTCCTCCTCGTGGGATCGGCTGACTCGGCCGAACACATCGCCAAAGAACTCACCCGCAACACGGACGCCGGTTACCGAGTGGTCGGCGCCTGCGTCCCGACGGGCAAGGTCGGTGGAACGCTCGGTGACACGGGCATCCCCGTGTCCGGAACGGTGGACACCGTGCTCGAGGCGATCTCGGTCACTGGCGCTGACACGATCATCATCACAAGCTCCGACGAGCTCACCCCGGTGCGCGTCCGAGAGCTGAGCTGGAGCCTCGAACCAGGACGTCAGCACCTCATCGTAGCCCCGAGCCTGACCGACGTCGGTGGCCCACGCATCCACACCCGGCCGGTGGCGGGTCTACCGCTCATCCATGTGGAGACACCGCGCTACGAGGGTCGCAAGCGCTTCTCCAAGCGCGCTTTCGACATCCTCGGTTCCGGCCTCATCCTGCTCGTCGCCTCGCCCATCCTGCTGGTGGTCGCCCTCCTGGTGAAGTTCACCAGTCCGGGACCGGTCCTGTACCGCCAGGAGCGCATCGGCCTGAACGGTGAGCCGTTCAACATGCTGAAGTTCCGCTCCATGCGAGTGAACGCCGACGCCGAGCTGGCCACGTTGCTTGCCCAGCAGGGCACGAGCGATCGCCCGCTGTTCAAGGTGCAGAACGACCCGCGCCTCACCCGTGTCGGTGCCACCCTGCGGAAGTTCTCACTCGACGAGTTCCCCCAGCTCATCAACGTCTTCCGCGGTGATATGAGCCTGGTCGGTCCGCGCCCACAGCGTGAGGGCGAGGTCGCGCTCTACGACTCCGCGGCGAAGCGTCGCCTCATCGTGCAGCCCGGCATGACCGGACTCTGGCAGGTCAGCGGGCGCTCAGCACTCAGCTGGGAGGACGCGATCCGATTGGATCTGTACTACGTCGAGAACTGGTCGTTGACCGGCGACGTCATCATCCTCTGGCGCACGATCCGGGCCGTCGTGGCTCCGGGCAAGGAAGCCCACTGATGCCGGGGCTCATCATCCACGAGTGGATCGAGCGGCACGGTGGTTCTGAAAACGTCGTCGATGCGATGGCCGCCGCCTATCCCGACGCCGACATCCACTGCCTGTGGAGCAACGCGCCCGATCGCTTCCCCGGCCATTCCGTGAGTGAATCCTGGATCGCCCGCACACCACTCCGCAAGAGCAAGGCAGCCGCGCTGCCGTTCATGCCGACCACGTGGGCGAGGACCGACGTCTCCGCCGCCGACTTCGTCCTCATCAGCTCGCACGCGTTCGCGCACCACGCCGGCGGACGGCAGGGAGCGGACGGCCCGCAGCGGTTCGTCTACGTCCACACGCCTGCTCGATACCTCTGGGCCCCCGAGCTGGACGTCCGCGGCGGCAGCCTCGCTGCCCGCGCACTCGCGCCCGCACTCCGTCGAGTCGACCGCAAGCGCGCGCAGGACGGCGCGACGTTCGCCGCCAACAGCGACTACATCCGCCAGCGGATGGAACGCTCGTGGGACGTCGAGGCCGAGGTCATCCATCCGCCGGTCCGCGTCGAGTACCTCCAGAGCGTGCCGTCCTGGGCTGACCGCCTGAGCGCCGAGGACGCTTACCTGTTCTCGACGCTGCCGTCAGAGTTCGTCCTCGGCGCCTCCCGCTTCGTCGACTACAAGCGACTCGACGTCGCAATCCGCGCCGGTGAACTCGCCGGTCTGCCGGTCGTGCTCGCGGGCGCCGGGCCGCAGCATGCCGAACTGCAAGCACTGGCAGACGCCGCGACGGTGCCGGTCATCATCATGTCGAGGCCGAGCGACGAGTTGCTCTTCGCGCTCTACCAGGCGGCGTCACTCCTCGTGTTCGCAGCAGTGGAGGACTTCGGCATCATGCCCGTCGAGGCGATGGCCCTCGGCACGCCCGCGCTCGTGTTGTCCGAAGGTGGCGCGTCCGAGAGCGTGCTCGCCATCGACGGCGGTGTCGTCGTCGATACGCTCGACGACGCGACGCTGCGCGAGGCGGTCGAGCGCGCCCTCTTGGTCGACATGGTTCCGGCGCAGGAGCGCGTCAACGCGCTGTTCGGCTCCGCCGCCTTCGCCACCAAGCTCACCGGCTGGGTCGGTCATTCCGCCCGCACTGACGGAACCGATCGGACCCTCGCCTCATGATCCTTGCCGACACCAGGTGGAGCGGCGTCCACGGCATCGGTCGTTACGCGTCCGAAGTGCTCCCGCGGTTGAGCATCGATTGGTCGCCGCTCGAGGTAAGCGGCAAGCCGTCCGACCCGCAGGACTTCCTCCGCGTGCGCCGGACACCCGGCGGCGAGACGATCTACTCCCCCGGCTACAACGGGTTCCTCGCGCGCTCGCCACAGGTGGTGACGGTGCACGACCTCATCCATCTGCATCCGACGACGAACCGTCGTGCCGTGTACCTCGCTCACTATTCGGCTGTCCTGCGCCCGATCATCCGCAGGAACCGACTGGTGCTGACCGTGTCGGAGACGTCGAAGCGCGCGATCGAGGAGTGGGTCGACGACGATCGCGTCCAGGTCGTCAACGCCGGCAACGGGCTGTCGGAGGCATTCCACCCGGGCGAGACCCCGGTTACTGACGTCTCCGAGCCATATTTCCTCTACGTCGGCAACCTGCGGGCGCACAAGAACGTCGATGTGGTGTTCCGTGCCTTGGCTCGCGTTCCCGACGCCAAGCTCGTCGTCGTCATGAACGATCGTGAGGGCGCCGAGCGTCGTGCAGGCGAACTCGGCGTGGCAGATCGCGTGGAAGTGTGGAGTGACCTGACCGACCCGGAGCTCGCCGACCTCTACCGCGGCGCAGTCGCGACAGTCTTCCCGTCACTGGTCGAAGGGTTCGGGCTTCCGGCTGTCGAGAGTATCGCCTGCGGAACCCCGGTGATCTTCTGGGAGGGCTGCGAGTCGATCGCCGAGATCTCGAGCGGACAGGGGTTCCCGGTCGGTGACGCGCACGACGACCTGGCCTGGGCAAACTCGATGGAACGCGCCCTTGTCGAACGACCCCGTGCGGACGCGCTCGCGGCGACCTACAGCTGGGACCGGACGGCCGAGATCGTCTCGAACGTGTTGCGAGAGCGTTGATGGATCGTCCTGAAGCGGTCTCCTCGCCCCAACCGTCGATTGCCGCGGTCGTCCTGAACTGGCGCGACGCCGCGAATACGAGCGCGTGCATCGCCTCGCTCGCACAGGACGGCGGCCTGAACCAGATCGTCATCGTCGACAACGAGGCGGACGGCACGCTTCGGCAAGCGCTCGACACGTCGGACGCTCCGGATCACGTCTTGCTCGAACGGTCGGAGAACGGCGGTTTCTCCGCCGGAGTCAACGTCGGTTTGCGCTACGCCCTCGACGCTGGCGCAGACTTCGCGCTCGTCATCAACAACGATGCTCGGCTGCACGAGGGGGCGTTGTCCGCGATGCTGGCGAAGTTCGAACGCGATGCGAGTGTGGGAATCGTCGGCCCGGCGATTCTCAATGAGGACGGCTCACTCCAGGCGCTCGGCCCGGCCATCGGGTTCCCATTGCGGATCGACGAGACGGCGGGGTCGACGAGCCCCGACTTCGTGACCTGGGCGTGTGTCCTGGTCTCCCGACGACTTCTGGAGACGATCGGCCTGCTGGACGAGACCTTCTTCATGTACTGGGAGGACGTGGAGTTCGGCTACCGCGCCCGCGCCGCGGGTTTCGGGGTTGCGATCGCACCCGACGCGACCGTCGCTCATGCGGTCTCGTCGTCGCACAGCATCGCCGGCGACCGAGTCCAGCTCTACTCGGCGTATGGACTCGGCCGTGTCGCTGCGCGTCAGCGGCACTTCCTCCTGGCGTCCGTCATCCGCGCGACGCTGCGTGTTGGCAAACGCGTCGCCGCAGGCCGATTCCGCTTCGGTGCTGACATCTGGCTGGCGTATCAAGACGGTCTGCGCCAGACGGAACAGCCTGCTTTCGAACGTGTGACGAAGGACGCTTGGCCCCGATGACCCAGAAACCCACCGCCCGGTATTACCGCGGCGCGCGAACGACGCACCTCGAGCGGCTGCACGACAGCGCCCCGGGCGACTTCTTCTATCAGAAGCCGATGTACGACTTCGACATGACGCGAGCTCCTGCAGGAGTCCGGGTCGAACAGACGTCCTTCGTGCACATCGCGGCATTGGTCCTCAAGGGCACCTACTCGAGGTTGGAAATCGTCGAACCGTACGCTCCGAGCGCACTGCCGCAAAACCTGGTTCTCTCGGCGGCGGCACGTATCGGCCGAGTGTTTCATCGGCAGCCAACGCAGCTCGTGACCTACGCGATCGAGAACGCCGACCTGCCGCGGAAGGTCGCCGCAAGCACACATCTGCCAGTCGTCGTGACCCGAGCGTTGCTCCGTCTGACGGTTGGATTCTGCTACCGGTCACTGACTCGCGTCGTCTTCGGCACCGCCGACGCGGAGACGAACTACGAAGCCCTCCTTGGCGCTCGGATGAAGCGTCGTCCACCGGAGACGACCTTGATCTGGGGCCTGCCGACAGCCCACCCGTCCGCTCTCACCGTCGACAGCGACGGGCCGGCATCGAAGGTGCTGTTCGTGGGTGCGCTCGACGAGCGGAAGGGGATTCGCCAGCTCATGGACAGCTGGTCAGACGTGTTGGCCGCTTCGCCGGACGCCGAACTGCAGATCCTCGGCAAGGGGTCTCTTGAAGCTGAGGTTCTCGAATGGGCGCAGACCGCTCCGCGCACGACCGTCGTCATCGACCCCACCCGTGACATTATCTTCGAGGCGCAGCGCCACGCGGACGTCGCCGTCCTGCTTTCGCAACCCTTCACCAACTGGAAAGAGCAGATCGGCCTGCCGATCGTTGAGGGTCTGAGCGTCGGAACTGAGATCGTCGCCAGCTCGGAGACCGGCATTGCTGGCTGGCTCGAGCAGCACGGACATCGGGTGCTGGCACCTCACACTCCGCGAAGCGCGCTAGCGGCCGCAGTCGTCGACGCCCTCCAATCCCGGCGGCCGCGCTCGGCTGTACTAGACGATCTCCCTCAGGTCGACGGTCGACTTGCCGCTGATCGATGGTTGTTCGTCCCGTCGATCTGATCGCCGTAACGGCCTCGGTTGTGTCGGACCGTCGTCACTCACATCGAGCTTGCAGGGTGTTGCTCCAAGCCGAGTCTCAGACCGACGACGTTCCGGCCGCAGTTCGAGACGGGCCGGTCGCTCTCGTCCAGGTCGTTGACTTCGGGAGAACCATCTTGGGCTGACTCTCCGCCGGACGAGCCGGGGCCGTCACCGCTGCGGCCGCGAGTGCTGCGGGGATGAACCAGGTCGGGAACAGCATGTAGCTGGAATCGATGCTCGCTCCAATAGCGAGCGTCAACCACACGACCCACATGCCGCTTCGGCGCGAGATGGAACGCGCGATGATGGCGACGAGCAGGATCATCCCGAAGATGCCGATCTGCATCATCATCCCGATGATCCCCTCCGCGGGAGTTCGCCAGGTCGCCATCCCGAAGAAGTACTCGAGCGGTGTCAGCTGCGACAACACCATGGACCAGACATCGCTCCTGCCGGCACCACCTGATGCGAGGATGTTGTCGATCGAGTACCGCTCGATGAAGCCTGGCTGAATCGTGACCACGGTCATCACGACGCCCACTGCCACGGCAGAGATGGCGAGTTTGCGGCTGAGGCTTCCTCCGCGCAGGAACACCACAAGCGTCACGATCACGGCCGCGAGGATGGCCGTCCTGGAGCCAGAGAGCGCGATCGCCGCGAGCGCCCCCAGGAGGACGACGACGTCTTGAACGCTGGATTGCTTCTTCGCGATCCGCAACAGTGCGGCTGAGAAGAACACTGCGGCCGCCAGCCCGAAGATGTTGCCGTTCTGGTAGGTCGACGGGATCTTGGAGAAGTCGGCGACAGTGCTCGAGTAGATGACGTTGTTCTTCTCCAGGATGTCGTCGCCCAGAGCGTAGGAAAGGCCGGGAATCGCTGTCTCGACCACTCCACCGACGAACTGGACCAGCGCATATACGCAGGCAACCAGGAATCCGCGCTCCAAGCTCTTTCGAATGGGCGTCCCGTCACCCTTGAGGTGAGTCGTGATGACGAGGAGGACGACTGGGATCGCCGACCAGGCGAGCAACTGGAATGCAGGTGTGAAACCGGCCGGGAGCCCGACTGCGACGACCCGGCACAGGACCCAGACCAGGTAGATCAGCAGCAGGATGTCCATCGTCGGCGCGCGACGCTTCCATCCGAGTGCGATCGTGGCGAGGCCGACAGCGAGGATGAGCCCGAACAAGAACACAGGGAAGGGGAATCCGTCGACCTTGATTCCGGCTTTCGGGAACGCTGCCGTCAAGAAGGCGAGCACGCACGCCGCTTGGAGCGGTTTGAAGAGTGCCCACACGATCAGCAGCCCAGCCCCGAGGAGCAGCAGGGAGATCACTGGAGAGAGAAAACGAAGGCAGGCGAGCACCAGGACCGCTGTGGCGATAGCACCGCCGATCCCCCAGACCACCCCGCGATTGTTCACTGGTCCAGTATGTCTCACCCGACCAGTGGTCCCGGGAGTTCTCTCCGATATCGATGGGACGAGCGACACCCCGCAGAATGACCGGCATTCCGGATGAGTGATGCGATGTTCAGTGATGTACCCCGTTGGTAGTCTGGGACGCACCATCATGCTCAGGACAGTGCTGAGATCACGCCATTTGTTCCCGCTTCGCCCTGAAAGGCATCTTGTATGGGTCGGCTGTGCTTCCCGGAGCTCTCTCGAGGTGAGAAGGACGCATGAGAATCGCGATCTTCACCCCCGACATCACGTCGAACTCGCTTGGTCGCACGTACTGCCTCTGGTTGCTGATGCGGGCCAACGGCTGGGAGACCGAGGTGTTCGCGCCACGTGGCGGCGAGATATGGGGTCCGCTGCGCGGCGGAGACTTCGCCACGAACTGCCGCGCGGTCGACGAGGATGATCCCGAACTCCTTGCGGCTGTCGAAGCTGCCGACTTGGTCCTCGCAGTCAAGCCGGTGGAGACCTCCTTCGGGCGCGCAAGACGCCTCGCGCGCGCTGCACAACGGCCGCTCCTTCTCGATGTCGACGACCCGGATCTCGAAGCCGCGCTGTCGTGGCGGCGCCCGCTGCGCCGCTTTGCGAAGAGCATCCTGAAGTTCAGCGCCGTGCGCAAGAACACGGAGCTGAAGCGGCTCGCACTGCAGGCGGACACCATCGTGAGCAATCCGGTCCTCCAAGCCATTTACGGCGGGCCCATCGTTCCCCACGTTCGCGATGACCGCGGCTTCGGAGCACCGCACACCAGCTCCAAGCCCTCCATCGCATTCGTCGGAACGAATCGGAAGCACAAGGGCGTCGACATCCTGCGTGAGGCGGTCGAGAACCGTCAGGATCTTGGCATCACGCTCAAGCTCACCGACGAAGCGCCTGAGGACGCTCGCCCCTGGGAACAGTGGGTCGGAATGACCTCCTTCGATGAGGGCCTCGCGCTGGTCGAGAACGCGGACATTGTGGTGATCCCGAGCAAGGACGACGGATACGCCCACGGTCAGCTCCCGGCGAAGTTGATGGACGCCATGCTCGCCGGCCGCGCGGTCATCGTAAGCGACATCGAACCCATGACCTGGGCAGTGGGATCCGGCGGCCTGACGGTGGAACCGTCGTCGGTCTCGGCGCTCGCTTCGGCGCTCGGCGAGGTGGCGTCTCCGGACACCCGGACGTCGTTGGGACAACAGGCGCGGGAACGTGCCCTCGCGTTGTTCACGGTCGAAGCACACCAAGACGCATTTCGGGCGATATGCGAGGGCGCCGTTCGTCGGTTCTCGCAGGAGACGGGTACCAAGTGAACGCTGTCATCAACCAGGCGCGAACACTCGCGATGCGAGCCAGACGCAAGGCGAAGCGGGATCGAGTTGAGCGGGGCTTCATCGAAGCATCCGCTCGTGTTCCGGGAGCCAACGCCTTCGCAGGCCTCAACCCGATGAGCCTTGCCGTTGCATCGGTCCGACCGAGCGACCAGGTCGCGTCTCGTGTCTCGCTGATCGTGCCCGAGATCAAGGCCGAAGCCATCTTCGCCGGGATCCGCACGGCGCTGGAGGTCAGTGTCGGTGTCGCGAACTCGCTCGAGCTGCCACTCCGCATCTTCGCGCTGTGGGATGAGCCCAACCCGCGGGCGTCGGCCAGCATCCGGGAATTCCTGCGGGATGAGTTCGGACTCTCGCGCTGGGCCGAGGCCGAGGTCCTCCACGTGTCAGCGCTCACCGGTCTGGCCGTCAGCGCGGACGAACTGTGGATCGGCACGCATTGGACCACGGTCCACCCGCTGGACGTCGCTGCTCGACTCAACGTGATCCGACCGGACCGCGTCATCTACCTTGCTCAGGACTACGAGCCTGGCTTCTATCCCTGGTCGACGGAATTCGCCATTGCTCGTGCCACCTACCACGCCGGTTTCCGACTGGTGGTGAACTCCGAACCACTCGCTGCGTACCTCCGGGATACAGAGCAGCTCGACGTCGATCCCGCACTGGTGTTCGCGCCGAGCCTCGACCTCGGACGCCTCGAGGAATCGGCTGCGAATCGTCGGAAGTACGCGCAGCCGTCCGTGATGTTCTACGGAAGACCGAACAAGCCCCGCAACCTCTTCGCGATCGGAATCTCCGCCTTGAAGCTCTCCGCCACATCGCCGGCGGGTAGTGGAGTCTCCTATTCGTCCGTCGGAGAATCGCACGCGACCGTCGCACTGTCAGGCACCACCACGCTTGCGTCGCGCGGGAAGTTGTCCTGGCAGGGATACTTCGAGCTGCTCTCGAACACGGATGTGATGTTCTCACTGCAGCACAGCCCCCACCCGTCTCACCCACCCCTCGATTCGGTCGTCTCCGGTGGCATCACCGTGACGAATGAACTGGCTGGCACCAGGGCCGCGCTGCACCCACGACTGCTCACCGCCGAACCTGATCCCACACTCCTCGGACAGCGCCTGAACGACGCCATTGAGATGGCCCGATCGAGCGAACCTGCCGGATTCGACTCCACGTTCATCACGAAACTCGGCGCACCGCTGACCGACGTCGTGAAGCACGCCAGCGCGCTCGTCGCCTGATCAGGATGCGTGCCCACATCTGATGAGAAGACTGCGCCAAGCCTCGAACCTCCTTTTGTACCTGCTCATCCCGGGCCTCGGAGCGGCCACTCCACTGCTGGTCTACCCGGCGTTGACGGCTCAGTACGGGAGCACCGGCTTCGCTGCGGTCGCCGTCGCGCAGTCGCTCGGCCTGGCCGGTGCGACCATCTGCGAGCTCGGGTGGAGCGTGCTCGGCCCGCAACGGGTCGCGAGAGCACAGACGGCTGAGCGCGCCTCGCTCTATCAATCGGCGTTGGCGACCAAGCTCCTTGCAACGCTGGTCGGTGCTCCTGTCGCGGCGGTCGCTGCCGCAGTCATCGCCACCGACTACAAGCCTGCCGCCGCGGTCCTGGCTGCCGCCTCCGTGGCGACCTGCCTCAGCCCGGGTTGGTTCCTCGTAGGCGCGAACCGGCCCCTCGCCATCCTGGCATTCGAAGGCATCCCCCGCTTGCTCATCATGGCCGGGGTGGCCGGGCTCCTGCTCGCCGGAGCGCCGTTGCTCGTCTACGGAATCGGCACCCTCGTCGCGGTCATCTTCACCCAGGTCGCGGTATCGCTTCGCTTCGGTCAGCGACTCCTGCCGCGGCTCTCAGCATTCACGAGTGGTGGGGCGATCATCAAGCAGCAGCTCCCGCTCACCGGGGGACGCGCCGTGAGCGTGGTCTACACCTCGCTGCCGATCGCGATCGTGGGGTTGGTGAATCCTTCTGCGGTGGCGGTGTTCGCGGCCGTCGACCGACTCATGCGGATGGCCCTCGCGATCCTCGGCGGCGTTCCTAGCCGTCTGCAGAGCTGGGTCGGTAGCGCTCCCGAGGATGGGCGCGTCAAACGAAGCCGACAGTCGCTGCTCATGAACGCCGCTCTCGGTGCTATCTCCGGCGTGGGCTTCGCGGTGCTCGTCCCCTTCGTCGCGAACCTGGTCTTCTCGGGAACGATCGACATCGTCTGGCAGGTCGCCGTCCTCGGTGGCGCGATCCTGTTCGCGATCTGTGCTTCGCGAGGGTTCGGACTGTCGCTCGTCGCTGAGGGCCGAGCCAACTGGATTGCCCTGGCGAACGTCCTCGCGGCCATCGCCGGCGTGGCGACCACGTTCGCCCTCACGGGCCCGCTCGGCGCACCGGGCGCGCAGCTCGGCGGCCTCTGCGCGGAACTCGTCGGTATCGCGGTGCAGGCGTTCTGCCTGTTCCTCCTGAAGCGGCCGCCGCGCGACGCGCACCTGACCTGAGGTTGCCCCGCGGCCCATCCAGCTACGTCCGCGCAGTTCGAGACGGGCGCCACAGCGTGCATTATGCACCGACACCGAGAGCGCGCTTTAGCGAGGTTCACCTGTCGCTGACGACAGCGGCCCCACGGTCGGTGCCAGATCCGGCCTCCGTTGGGTGAAGAGTCTTGACGACGGCTTTTCCACGAAGAACCAACTTGCCGCAGCCAACGGAATAGTCGAAGCCACAGCCAGACCGGCGAACGCCGCGACCGGCAAGCTCGCGAGGATCGTTCCAGCCATTACTTGCTGAATCGGAAAAGCGTAAATGTAGAGGCCATACGAGAGGTCGTTCCTCATCGTGAGCCACCGCACTTTCGTCAGTGCGCCGACGGACACCAAGAGGTACGCGTACGGCCAAACCCCAAGAGTCCGATAGTCAGGCAGAAACAGGGATCCGACGAACAACGCAGCGGCCAAGGTGACGATCGGCCAGGTCACAGGCAGTCTTCGGCCAATCGTGAAGATCAAGACACCGACCAGGAACAGCAGGGCAAACCGAAGGCCGTCCGCCATACGGCTTAGCACGAATGAGTCTGCGTCGAGTCGACCTTGCAGAGCCACGTAGAGCGCCCAGCAGCCAACAGTGAGCACTGGCACGACCCACTTACGAGCGAGCAACCCGGTGAGGCCGAGGGCAAGTAGCCCCAAGTAGCAGAATGCCTCCCATTGGAGCGTCCACAGCGACCCGTTCCAGACGCCCGGGTACGGCACACCGCTCGGAGTGTTCCCGATGGAGTGTTGGAATATGTAAAGCGCCGCATTCTGAGCGACATATGAAACTGATTCTCCGGACGAAATCAGCTTCCATCCGTCACTCCCCTGCAGCGCAACTCCGACTGGCGCCAGCACGAAGGCGGTAACGAGGAGCGCCACCCAGAAGCCGGGAAGGATGCGCCGCGCACGGGCGAGGAGGAACGCTCGCCAATCTGGCCGACGGGCCCAGCTGCCAGCAATGAGATAGCCGACAGGATGAAGAATCCGTCCACCCCGAGTGTGATGAGGTGTCCCCCGAATTCTCTTCCGGTGAGCGGCCACGAGTGCGCAACGATGACGCTCGCAGCAAGAAGCAGACGAATCGCGTTCAGGGCGTTGAGCTTGGGGTTGAACACAAGCTCGAGCGTTGGCAAAGCGGCAGTGCGCGACAAATAGAACTCCCCAAGTTTCGATTGCGTCACCGGAGGTTACCGCACGAGCAACTGCACCATGGCGCTTTCAGCCAGCGGTGGGCAGCCGTTTGTAGCGGTTGCCCACGGTGGGTGCGAAGCTCTGACCAGCTCGATTCGCGTCGGCGTGCAACACGACCACAAGATCGACGTAACCCAGCCCGATGCGCGAGCGCTTTCACGTGGATCTCTTCGAAGCGGCTTACGCTACTAACAGCACGGTAACGCCGTCGAGAGCGAAGAAGGAAAGAATGGCAGCAGGCAGAGATTCCACGCCGGCAGCCGAGGGTGCCCCCACTGCCCACCCCAAACGCCCCACCTCCCGCCGCGACTTCTTTCGCGCCGCGGGCTTCGGCGTCGCGGGGCTAGCGGCGGGTGGTGCCGTCGCCGGCGGGATCGCAGCGGCCACCGCGTCCAACCCGCAGGAGGACTACGGCTTCACGCCTCTCCCCAAGCGCAGCGAACCGGGCTTCGACCACGTCGTCGTCGTGATGTTCGAGAATCGCTCCTTCGACCACATGCTCGGATGGCTGTACCCCGCGGGTGGCGAGCCGGCCGGTCAAACCTTCGACGGCCTCGCCCAGGGCGACTACAGCAACCCCGGCGAGTCCGGCGAAGCCGTCCGCGCCCACGTCTACACGGGCCCCACCGACCAGATCATGGCCCAGCCCGACCCGGACCCCGGCGAGTTCTACCCACACGTCAACACGCAGCTCTTCGGCACCATCGACCCCGAGAGCAACGGCGACCTCCGCAATCCGCTGCAGCCGCCGTGGAACCTCCCCGCCGACACCTCCTCCCCCAAGAACGACGGCTTCGTCAAGGACTACATCGTCAACTCGACGCTCGCCCGTGGACGCAAGCCGACGCCCGAGGAGTACTCCACCGTGATGGGCGGCTTCTCCCCCGAGATGCTGCCGGTGCTGTCCACGCTCGCCAAGAACTTCGGCGTCTACGACCACTGGTACGCGGCGGTCCCCTCCCAGACCTTCTGCAACCGCTCCTTCTTCCACGCGAGCACCTCCCACGGCTACGTCACCAACATCGAGGGCGACGGCATCGGCAAGTGGCTGAGCGCACCGGCCGTCCCCACCGTGTTCAACCGACTCGAGGAAGCCGGCAAGACCTGGCGCGTCTACTACGACGCCCAACAGGTCGTGTCCCTCACCGGTCTCCTGAGCGCGCCGTCGATCGAGCAGTACTGGAAGAGCAACTTCCGCAGCATGGAGCAGTTCCACGAGGACGCGGCGAACGGTGACCTTCCCGACTACGCCTTCGTCGAACCACGCATGGTGTTCGACCACAACGACATGCACCCGCCGGTCGTCCGTCCCGACAATCCGGGCCGCGACGACGTCGACCCGGAGCTCGACTCGGCCTACTCCGACATGCGCGCCGGCGAGCAACTCCTCGGCGAGGTCTACACGGCGATCAAGCACGGGGCGTCGACCACCGGCTCGAACGCGATGAACACGGTCATGCTCGTCACTTTCGACGAACACGGCGGCATCTACGACCACGTCGCACCACCCAAGGCGACCCCGCCGTCAGGGAAGCCGGAGGCCGGCGAGATGGGCTTCACCTTCGACCGCCTCGGACTGCGGGTGCCCACCATCGTCATCTCCGCGTACACGAAGGCCGGCGGTGTCATCAACGAGGAGATGCACCACGGCTCACTCATGAAGACCCTCGCCGAACTGCACGGCCTCGATCCGCTGACCGAACGCGACCGCACCGCCACGAGCATCTTCAACGCCGTGAACCTCACGTCCCCACGGCAACCGGTGCTGTGGCCGACGGTGACGCCCGCCTACGTGCCGCCGAACCCCGAGGCGAACGCGCGGGCCGACAAGGACAAGGACCGCAAGCGACCACTCACACCGCCGGCCCTCGGACTCATCGGGATCCTCCTCGCGAAGTACGAACCCGGCGCCCCGCTGCCGGACAACTACGCCGACGCGTACGAGGTGCTGACGAAGCACGGCGAAGGACTGTTCGGCACGCGGGACTGACCGGGCGGTGGTGCCCTTCGACAAGCTCAGGGACCGAACCGGATCGCGACGGATGCGAACGCTCCGGTTCTCTCCGCACCGCTCCCGGTCCCTGCGCACCCCGCCTTGTCCTTGAGCATCCTCCCGGTCTGAACACCCCACCCGATCCCTGAGCACCCCTCCCGGTCCCCGAGCACCCCTCGCGGTCCCCGAGCATCCGTTCCGGTCCCCGCGCACCGCTCCCGGTCCCCGAGTACCACTCCCGGTGCCTGAGCACCCCCACCGGTCCCTGAGCCTGTCGAAGGGCGGCGACCCCCGTCGAGGTGCGACCTCAGAACTCGACGTCCGCCACCAACGGGAACTCGGTGATCGGTTCATCGCCGAACGGGGCGAGTTCCAGGTACGTCGGCCGGTCGTCCTCGATGAAGAGGAGGAGGAACGCGTTCGAGGTACTCGCCTCGAGGACCGTCTGACGCGTCGCGGTCGGCCGGTTGCCGCTGTCGGGAGTCAAGTCGATCGACGGGCAGCTGCCGCAGCCGCACGTCCCGTGCACCGAGACGCCTGCGAGTTGCCACGCCCATCGTTCCCGATCAACGGCGGCGACGGCCCGGTCTGCACCGTGATCGGTTCCGCGGGTGATCAGGGCGACCATGAGGTCGCGCTCGCGAGCGGACAGGGAGCGCATACGGCGAGTGTACGCGGGCCGCGCGAGAAGCCCCTCCCCGCTCGCCGACCCCAACGAGGCACCTACGCGCAACATCTGTTGGCTATATACCCCAGATCAGCGGCATAATCGGTCCGCGTTCGAATGTCAGTGGCTCGTGTTTGGATGGTCCCATGTCCAGCAGCCCACGCGTTCCCCTCGGTCCGGTCTCCGCCGACCCCTTGGGCACGCTGGGCGAGACGGTATCCGAGTTCCTCCGCACCTGGTCGGGCGCGCTCGACCCGATCCGACCGGGCGACGACGCCATCGAGCAGCTCGCCGGCATGAACGACGCCGGCGTGGTCCGCGTGCTCGACCAGCTGGGTGCCGTGCAGCACGTGGTCGAGGTCCTCGCCGCACGAGTCATGGGTTCGGTGTCGGAGCGCTCCCGCAGCGGCATCGTCGGCCACGACCCGTTGGCCCGCAGCCACGGGTATGCGACGCCGGCCGTCATGCTCTCGGAGCGGTGGCGCATGCCTCGCGGACGCGCCGCCACGATCACCTCGGTCGCCCAGGCGATCACCCCCAAGCGCGCCCTCACCGGCGACGTCATCGAATGCGACCGCCCCGAGATCGCCGCGGCCATCGAACCCCGGCCAGCCGCCGACGCCCCGTGCCTGCCGCTGTCCGAAGGCGACAACCCGACGTGCACGGTCGACCACGACGAGGCGACCACCCCATCCGGCTTCGTCCGGTCCGCCCTCAGCGTCGAGGGTGCGGGCATCCTGCTGCGCGAGCTGCGGCTGGTGGGCTCCGGGGTCGACGACGAACGCATCCACCGAGCCGTCAGCGCCGGCATCGAGCACTGCGACGGCGCGCCCCTCGCCGAGGTCACCAGTCTCTCGAAGCTCGTCCGCACCAGCCTCAACCAAGACGGGCCGGTGCCACGGGAGATCGCCCTCCGGAAGCAGCAGCGCTGCACCCTCCGCGAACTCCCCGACGGCATGACCGAGCTCCGCGCCTTCCTCGCACCCGAGGCGGCGGGATGGGTCCGCGCGACGATGGACGCCGTCGTCGGCAAGCAGCTGCGGCAGGTCCGGTTCGTCGATCCCTCCGATGAAACGGCCGCGGCGGCAGCAACCAGCAGCGAGCTGCCCTCCGCGGATCCCCTCGACGACGCCTACGTTCCGGCCGCAGAGATGCCCGACACCCGCACGATGGACGAGCGCCGAGTGGAAGCCCTCGTCGGGGTCTTCCGTCACGCCGCGGGTTGCGAGTCGGCGGTCATGGAACTGGCGCCCGTCTCCCTCATCATCCGCATGGACGAACCCGATCTGGCCGACGACGGCCAGTGGTCCGACGGCAAGGCCTACATCGACGGCGTCTCCGAACCGATCTCCGCCGGCACCGCGCGGTGCATGGCGGCCGATGGCCGGGTCATCCCCATGGTGCTCGGCGGGCCGTCGCAGGTGCTCGACCTCGGAGTTGGCACACGATTGTTCACCAAGAACCAGAAGATGGCCCTCGCCGAGCGCGATGGCGGCTGCGCCTGGACCGGCTGCACCCATCCACCGTCGTATACCGAGGCCCATCACCTCGTCTGGTGGTCACGAGGCGGACCGACCGACCTGTCCAACGGCATCCTGTTGTGCGGCTTCCATCACCATCGCATCCACAACGACGGATGGGAGGTCATCGTGCGCGACCACGTGCCCTGGTTCATCCCGCCCGCGCATATCGACCCGCATCGCATTCCACGACGCGGCGGCAAGCCGAGACTGCGCGCCGCCTGACGAATCCTTCGTGCTCCGACTTTGATCCAAACCAGTCTGCGGAGCGCTCCGAAGTATGGGTTCCGGTCATTTTCGTTACCCGAATGCGCAAATGGCCGGCGCGCATGGCCTGGGTCAAGCGGCCCCGGCACATGCGACCGGGCGGAGTGCAGCAACGGAGCTGCCGCTCCGCCTTCCTCCCCGGCCGGCTCGAGCCAAGAAGTCATCCGTGGGCTCTTCGACAAGCTCAGGGAACGGGGGGGTGTCGGTCACTGAGCCTGTCGAAGTGCACACGAGAAACCTCGCCCTTCGACAAGCTCAGGGACCGGAGGAAGCACTCCGGAACGGAGACCGGTCATTGAGCCTGTCAAAATGCACCACGGACAACCCTTCGACACGCTCAGGGAACGGGGGGGGGTATCGGTGACTGAGCCTGTCGAAATGCACACGAGAAACCTCGCCCTTCGACAAGCTCAGGGACCGGAGGAAGCACTCCGGGACGGAGACCGGTCATTGAGCCTGTCGAAATGCACCACGGACAACCCTTCGACACGCTCAGGGAACGGGGCGGGTATCGGTCACTGAGCCTGTCGAAGTGCACACGAGAAACCTCGCCCTTCGACAAGCTCAGGGACCGGAGGAAGCACTCCGGAACGGAGACCGGTCATTGAGCCTGTCGAAATGCACCACGGACAACCCTTCGACAGGCTCAGGGAACGGGGCGGGGATCGGTCACTGAGGCTGTCGACGCGTCGGCACCCCGGCGACAGCACGAAGCCCCGCCCTCGACCGGAGTCGGGGACGGGGCTTCGCAGGGTGAGACTAGGCCGTGACCTGCGCGCCCTTGCGGCGAGCAGCTGCGAACAGCATGCCGGCAGCGCCGAGGAGCAGCAGCGCGGCAGCGCCACCGACGAGGACACCCGAGTCCGAGCCGGTGTCAGCCAGCGTCGGGACCGGAGCGCCAGCGGCGACCGGATCGGCGATGACGGCGATGGAGTCGGCCGCAGGCACACCCGCGGTGTCGGTCACCGTGAACGTGTAGGTACCGACCTGGATGCCCTCGCCCTGCAGGGTGAGGCCTGGCAGAACGGCTCCACCGTTCTCGTCGGCGATGAAGGTGTTCCCACCGTCAGCAGCACCGAAGATCTCGCCATTCGGGTCGGTGACCGCGATCGACAGCGTGTCGCCAGGCGTGAAGCCCGCGATGGTGACCGTGAAGCCAGAGCCGCCGGGGCGGACATCGGAGAAGAAGATCGTCTCCGGGTTGATGGCGACGGACGGCTCATCAGGAGCGACGACCGGAGCGGCGAAGTTGTACGTGTCCGCACCGAAGGTCACCGACTGCAGCGTGTCAACGGTGCCGGCGTTGGCGAAGACACCGAACGCGAGCAGGTTGAAGTCGCCGAGCGCTTCGCTGAGCTCTGCGGGCGTGTAGGTCGCGTCGGTTGCGAGACCCGGAACGTTCTGGCTGACGACCCAGTCGCCACCGAGGTTCTCGACGCCCGGCGCCACAGGACGCAGGGTTGTGAAGGTGTCGGAAGTGCCGTCTGCGAAAACGGGGATCTGGAAGTACAGGTCGTCTTCGACAGACGCGTAGCTGATGCTCGCCGCTGCGTCGAGGAAGCCGCCAGCCTCGACCGGGACACCGCCGGTGTTGTTGAAGCCGTAGATGATCTGCGAGTCACCGGTCATGGTGAGACCGGCGTCGCTCAGGACGGCCGGGGCACCGGGCGTGGCGACACCCTCGTGCCAGCCGGCGTAGTTCGCCTCGTTCGGAGCGATCTGATCTGCGGTGACCTGGATCTCCGCTGCGGACGCGGGTCCGGCGATGAGGAGGGTGGATCCGGCGACAACTGCGAGGCCGGTGGCGAGAGCCGCAGTGCGGCGTGACGTCTTCAAATTCACTGAGGTGAGTACTTTCGTCTAGGGGTCCGACAGGCGCGACGTACCTGTTGGTTTTCTGAGACTAAGCGGATTCTCAGGGAAAGTTAATAGGGGGAACCACTCATTCTTTTGTCCTCCGCACAGGGGACAGGGGCGCCCTTCGACAAGCTCAGGGACCGGAAGAGGTGCTCAGGGACCGGAAGAGGTGCTCAGGGACCGGCAGAGGTACTTGAGGACGACTTCGGTCACTGAGCCTGTCGAAGTGCACACGAGGAACCCGGTCCAGCAGAGGGTCGCTCGCAAGCCCTTCGACAAGCTCAGGGACCGGAAGAGGTGCCGCTCAGGGACCGGAAGAGGTGCCGCTCAGGGACCGGAAGAGGAGCTGCTCAGGGACCGCGGCGCCGGGACTACGCCAGGGCGGCGACCGTTTGGCGGGCGATCTCGAGTTCCTCGTTCGTGGGGACGACGAGGACGGTCACCGGGGAGTCGTCCGTCGAGATCACCCGGATACCACGCGCACGCTCGGCGTTGCGGTCCTCGTCGAGGATGATGCCGAGCCCCTCGAGCCCCTGCACCGCACCCGCGCGGATCAACGGTGCGTTCTCGCCGACGCCCGCCGTGAACACCACCACGTCGAGCCCACCGAGGACCGCGAGGTACGCCCCGAGGTAGTGCCGCAAGCGGTGGACGGTCACGTCGAGTGCGAGCTGCGCCGCTTCGTCGCCCTTCGACGCCGACTCGGTGACGTCGCGCATGTCGCCGGTGCCCGACAGCCCCAGCAGACCACTGCGGCGGTTGAGCAGCGTGTCGAGCTCGTCGAACCCGAGCCCCGCCTTGCGATGCAGGTGGAACAGCACCGCGGGGTCGAGGTCGCCGGAGCGCGTGCCCATGACGAGTCCTTCGAGGGGCGTCATGCCCATCGAGGTGTCGACCGAGCGCCCGCCGTCGATCGCGCACGCCGACGCACCGTTGCCGAGGTGGAAGACGATCTGCTTCAGCTCACCGAGCGGGCGGTCGAGGAAGGCTGCAGCCGCCTCCGACACGAACTTGTGCGAGGTGCCGTGGAAGCCGTACCGACGCACGCGGTGCTTCGCCGCCAGTTCCGCGTCGATCGCGTACGTGTACGCCGCCGCCGGGATGGTCTGGTGGAACGCCGTGTCGAACACCGCCACGTGCGGGACGTCGGGGAACGCGACCTGCGCCGCGTTGATGCCCTGCAGGTTCGCCGGGTTGTGCAGCGGCGCGAGCTCGGAGATGTCCTCGATGTTGATCTTCACGAGGTCCGTCACCACCGTCGGCTCGAAGAAGCGCTTCCCGCCGTGCACCACCCGGTGGCCGACCGCGATCGGCGCGTGCTCGTCGAGCGACGGCCCGTGCTCCGCGAACGCGTCGAGCATGACCCGGAACCCGGCCGTGTGGTCGGGGATCTCACGCTCGATGACCCAGCGCTCCTCGATGGGCGGCGTCGTCGCGCCGGCCGCATCCGGGAGGTAGGACCGGTGCCCGGCGGCACCCGTCGCGTCGCCGATGCGTTCGACGAGCCCGCTGGCGAGCGTCCGCTCCGTCTCGACATCGATGAGCTGGTACTTGAACGACGAGGAACCGGAGTTCACCACGAGGACGGTGGGCATGTGTGTCTGGACCTATTCCTGTTCCTGCGCCTGGATGGCGGTGATCGCGACGGTGTTGACGATGTCCTGCACGAGCGCGCCGCGCGACAGGTCGTTGATCGGCTTGTTGAGGCCCTGCAGCACCGGACCGATCGCGACGGCGCCCGCGGAACGCTGCACCGCCTTGTACGTGTTGTTGCCGGTGTTGAGGTCGGGGAAGATGAACACCGTCGCGCGGCCGGCGACCTGCGAGTCGGGCATCTTCGTCGCGGCGACCGCGGCGTCGGCAGCGGCGTCGTACTGGATCGGGCCCTCGACGAGGAGGTCGGGACGACGCTCGCGCACCTGCCGGGTCGCGGAGCGGACCTTCTCGACGTCGGCACCCGCACCGGAGTCACCGGTGGAGTACGACAGCATCGCGATGCGCTGCTCGATCCCGAACTGCTCCGCCGTCTCGGCCGAAGAGATCGCGATGTCGGCGAGCTGGGCGTCGGTCGGGTCGGGGTTCACCGCGCAGTCGCCGTAGACGAGTACGCGGTCGGCGAGCGCCATGAGGAACACGCTCGACACCACGGAGACGCCGGGCTTCGTCTTGATGATCTCGAACGACGGCCGGATGGTGTGCGCCGTCGTGTGGGCGGCACCCGAGACCATGCCGTCGGCGAGCCCGAGGTGCACCATCATCGTGCCGAAGTAGGAGACGTCGGTGACCGCGTCGCTCGCCATGTCGATCGTGACGCCCTTGTGGGCCCGCAACCTCGCGTACTCCTCGGCGAACTTGAGGCGCAGGACCGCGTCGAAGGGGCTGACGATGGTCGCCTTGCTGAGGTCGATGCCGAGCTCGATGGCCCGCGAGCGCACCTCGATCTCCTCACCGAGGATGGTGAGGTCGGCGACCTCGCGAGCGAGCAGAGTGCCGGCCGCGCGGAGGATGCGGTCGTCATCGCCCTCCGGCAGCACGATGTGCTTGCGGTTCGACCGCGCGCGCTCCAGCAGGCCGTACTCGAACATGAGGGGCGTTACGACGTCGGCGCGCGCCACGTTGAGCAGCTCGAGCAGGAGCGGTGCGTCGACGTTCTGCTCGAACAGCGCGAGCGCGGTGTCGTACTTGCGCTGCGAGTCGGCGGCGAGACGGCCACGGGTGTTCATGACGCGGACCGCGGTGTCGTAGGTGCCGAGGTCGGTGCTGACGATCGGCGGGATCTCGCCGAGACCGGAGATGAGTTCCTCCACGACCTCGGGCAGCGGGAACCCGCCGTTGAGCACGATGCCCGCGATGGACGGGAACGTGCCGGAGGCGTTGGCCATGAGCGCGGCGAGCAGCACTTCGGTGCGGTCGGCCGGGATGACGATGACGGATCCCTCGGTGATGCGCGGGAGCACGTTCACCATGGACATGCCCGCCACGACCACGCCGAGCGCCTCTCGCGTGAGCAGCTCCTCGCTGCCCTTCACGAGGGTGCCGTCGACGGCCTCGAGGATGCTGTCCATCGTCGGGGCGATGAGGAAGGTGTCTTCGGGGATGGCCCAGACCGGGACCATCGCGGCACCGGCGGCGTGACCGGCCGGGGCGACGACGGAACCGTTCGCGGAGCCGTTCGGGTGGATGGCGTCGCTGATCGCGGCGGTGATCTCGAGGAGCTTGTCGGGATCGGCGCGGTTCGCGACGACGGCGAGCAATTGGGCGTGGGCGTCGGCGAGCTCACCCAGCGCGAGTTCGGCGATGTTGCGCATGTCGTCGGGCGTGCGGGCGACGGACTGGCCGAGCTGCTCCCCCGCACCCTGACCGGCGCGACCGCCGAGGACGAGGAGCACCGGCGCGCCGAGGTTGGTGGCGATCCGGGCGTTGTAGCCGAGCTCCGTGGGGCTGCCGACGTCGGTGTAGTCGGAACCGAGGATGACGACCGCGTCACACTGCGCCTCGATGTGCTTGTACCGCTGGACGATGCGCGAGAGCGCCGCCTCGGGATCGGTGTGCACGTCGTCGTAGCTGACGCCGATGCAGTCCTCGTAGGCGAGGTCGACGCCGTCGTGCTCGAGCAGCAGCTGCAGCACGTAGTCGGGTTTCGTCGTGGACCGTGCGATGGGGCGGAACACCCCGATCCGCTCGATCTGATGGCTCAGGGTGTCGAGGACCCCGAGGGCCACCGTCGACTTCCCGGAGTGTCCTTCGGCAGAGATGATGTAAATGCTTCGCGCCACGGTTTCCAGCCTACGGGGGCGGGCTCGGCGGGGGCTGGGTAAGCGCACAGTGTCGTGGTCGCCGGGCGATGATCGGTCGGCCTGCGCGAAGGTCTCCAGACCATAGGGCAAACCCCAATGCCAGCTCACAGGAAACTGCTAGGTTCAGGAACAACAGCTGTCACATCCGTCCTGCTTCGGCCTCCGTGCCGCGGCAGGACTTTCTCTGGGGGGGAACACCTTGTCTCGCATTTCGTCCTGGCGGAAAGCGCTTTCGCTGCCCGTCGTCATCTCGCTCGCCCTCGGTGGCGCGCTCCTCACCGCCGGACCCGCGTCCGCTGCGACCGAGCCGGTCCCGTCGACCTCCGAGACCGCCACGCCGACCGAGTCGCCGGCGCCGGCTGAATCCCCGACGCCGACCGAGTCGGAACCATCGGCGTCGAGCGATGCCCCTGCCCCCGCTGACGACGCACCGCCCGTGACGGACGAGCCCACCGTGCCGGGTGGGGACGCCCCAGCAGCACCATCCGCGGCCGCCGCACCTGCGCCGGCCTTCGAGGTGCTCACGCCCGAGATGGGCGATGTCTTCACCACGCAGACGATCACCTTCTCCGGCGTCGGTGAGTCCGGAACGCTCGTGGACATCGCGGCGAAGGACTGGAACTACTTCGAGCTGGAGCCCTTCGCGGAAGACGTGCCGGTCGTCGACGGTGCGTGGTCGGTCACCCTCGACCTGCCTCTGGTCGAATCGGTGGAGGTCGCCATCTCGTCCACCCAGCAGACCGATGGTGCGGACACCGTGGTCGAGTTCAACATCACCCTGCCGAGCCAAGCCGAGCTGTGGGGTCTGAAGATGCTGACCCCGACTCCGATGCAGCAGTTCGACACCCGGACGGTCACCATCTCAGGCGTCACCGAGACCGACGTCGAGCTCCGACTCACCGTCTTCACCGCCGCCGGTGAGAGCTCCCCGATCACCGTCACCGGTGGCGCCTGGAGCTACACCCAGGTCTTCCCGGAGACATCCGGACGCGTCCAGACGGTGAGCGTCGTCGCCACCGATGGCTTCTCCAGAGGGTCCACCGGTGTCACCTTCCTCCTCCCCGAGCCGGAACTCTTCCCGGCACCGGTCATCGAGACACCGACCCCGGGTCAGGCGCTCGTCGGTGACGTCGTCACCTTCTCCGGCACCGCGACGCCGAACCACTACATCGCGGTGGCCCTCTTGCCGACCGCGTTCTACAACGCGCTTCAGAACGAGCTCGAGGACATCGCGAACGGCACCGGCGACAATGCCCGCCTCGCCCTCCCTGAGGGGCAGGATGCAGCACCGGTCGACCCGCGTGCGCCGATCCTTGTCGGCGAAGACGGCCGCTGGTCGGTGACGGTCGCCGTCGCCCCGGGCGACTACACCGCGGTCGCGTCACTCGTCTACGATCCGAACGCGGCCGTCCCACAGGTCACCTCGCTCCCGTCGGCACCGGTGCAGTTCACGCTCGCCGCAACGGCATCCGCGACGTCCGGTCACGGCCCGACCCTCGCGGAGACCGGCGCCGACACCACGGCACCGCTCGGCCTCGCCGCGATGCTGCTCCTCGGCGGCCTCGCGCTGGTCGCCGTCCGGAAGCGTCGCGCCCAGCTCAGCTGATCTGATGTGCTCGAGCCCCGGAGTCCTGCCACCGCATGGCTCCGGGGCTTCGTCATTGGCGGGCGACGGGAGACCGGTGCCGGAGCAGGCGATCCGCGCGAGCGCAGGAGGCAGCGGCGCCGGGCATCCTGCTGCCGGGCGGATGTCCTGCTGCGGCGGCGCGGGGCCGATCGTGCAGGGCCGGAGACAGACACCGCAGGCACCGCGGGCACGAAAAGACTCCCCGCGCACCCGCCAGAGCCCGGTTACCCTTGCTGCGTTTCCGCCCTGGGGGAGTTGGCCTGGATGGCGCCACGCGGGGAGCCGTCACCTAGTGTACCCGAGCCGCGACCGGGTTGCGTACGCCCCGGTTGAGGCGTTGACTGGCGGATCTGGGACCACTGGACCCAGACCACCGATCGACCGCCGTCCCCACGAACGGACGGCGCACCGATCGGGACCGCATCGAACGAGAGGACCCACATGACCGACGTCGTCATCGCCGGAGGACACGGACAGATCGCCCTGCACCTGCAGCGACTGCTCGCCGAAGCAGGACACTCCCCCGCCGGCATCATCCGCAACCCCGAGCAGGTCGGCGAACTTCAGGGCATCGGGTCCCGCGCCATCGTCCTCGACCTCGAGCACTCCTCGGCAGCCGAACTCGCCGACGAACTCGCCGGAGCCGACGTCGTCGTGTTCGCGGCGGGAGCCGGTCCGAACAGCGGCGCCGACCGCAAGCTCACCCTCGACCGCGACGGCGCCATCCTCCTCGCCGAGGCGGCCGAGCTCGCCAAGGTCCCCCGCTACCTCATGGTGTCGGCGATGAGCACCGACGACTTCGACCCGGAGTCGGACGACGTGTTCCAGGTCTACCTGCGGGCGAAGTCCGAAGCCGACGCCGACCTCCGCGGGCGCGACCTCGACTGGACGATCGTCCGTCCGGGCGGTCTGACCGACGACGCCCCGACCGGCACGATCACCGCCGCGACGACCACCGACCGCGGCTCGATCCCGCGCGCCGATGTCGCCGCCGTGCTGTTCGCCCTCATCGAGTCGGGCGCGGCGTCCCGCACGCAGTTCGAGGTCATCGGCGGCGAGACGCCGATCCGCGAGGCGCTCGCGGCGCTGTAGGTCAGTCCGGTCCCTGAGCGGGGACGGGCAACGAACACCGGTCACTGAGCCTGTCGAAGTGCACACGGGACACCCCACCCTTCGACAAGCTCAGGGACCGGAGAGGGTTCCAGGAACCGTGGAGGACTCCAGGGACCGGAACTGGGACGGGCAACGAACACCGGTCACTGAGCCTGTCGAAGTGCACACGGGACACCCCACCCTTCGACAAGCTCAGGGACCGGAGAGGGTTTCAGGGACCGGAGAGGTCTCCAGGGACCGGAACTGGGACGGGCAACGAACACCGGTCACTGAGCCTGTCGAAGTGCACACGGGACACCCCACCCTTCGACAAGCTCAGGGACCGGAATGGGTTTTCAGGGACCGTGGAGGGATCCAGGGACCGTGGAGGTCTCCAGGGACCGGAACTGGGACGGGCAACGAACACCGGTCACTGAGCCTGTCGAAGTGCACACGGGACACCCTGCCCTTCGACAAGCTCAGGGACCGGAGAGGGCTTCAGGGACCGGGGAGGGTTTCAGGGACCGGAAGACGTCTCACCGACCGGGTACGTGCTCAGTGCTCGCGTCCTCACAACCGATGCACCCGACGGCTCCGAAGAGTTCCCTGACCGGCACCGGCACCGTGTGCGCGCGACCTGGCGCACATATGGAGTTCCTGTGGGCGACACGTCCAGGGGTGTTACCTGTTCGTTATCAGTCCTAGGATCGGGCAACGGGTTCCGGCCCGGACGATGTACGCAGCGCGACGGAGGCCGACGATGGACCAACGCTACGACCCCGCGTTCCAGCGCGGACACACCGACGAGCGCACGCGCCCGAACGTCGGTGACACCGGCCGCCGCAGCCACCTCGCCTCGCTCGAGGAGATCGCCCCGCAGCTCATCCAGCCGCCCACCGACGGTCGCCCCGTCCGCCCGCCGACCGACGACCGGTTCGACGACGGCCCGCGCGCCCGGCCGTCCCGTGGCATGCCGTCGCAGGCAGACCGTCGCGTCCACCCGTTCGAAGCCCGGACCGGCGACACCACGGCGGTCGCCGATCAGCCTGCGGTGGCAGGTCCCGACGCGCAGCAGACCCAGCTCGACCAGGAGCGGTACGAGGAGTACCTCGACGCCGCCGACGCCCACCGCGTCCGCGCCGTCGTCTGGGAACGGGCCCTCTGGATCGTCGGGGTCGTCCTCACACTCGGTGGCGGCGTGGGGCTGTGGCAATCGTTCACGCTGCTGTACCGCGGGTTCGTCGGCGACAGCGGCCCGACCGACAACTACCTCTGGATGCAGTTCCTCGGAGCACTCGCCCCGACCCTCATCACGATCGGCCTCGCCACCATCGTCGCGCTGCTGTTCAAGCGCATGCTCGACCACGACCGCAGGAGCCGACCATGACCGAGCAGAGCAACACCAGCCGCGCCCCACGGGACACCGTCGCCGAACTGAAGCCGGCGCTGAACGCCGAGGAGTTCCAGGTGCTGGCCGAGCGCATCCTCGACAACGTCGAGCGCGTCCTCGACGGCAAGCCGTTCGCGGCCCGGATGGCGCTCATCGTGATGCTCGCCGAGGGTCACCTGCTCATCGAGGACGTCCCCGGTGTCGGCAAGACGGTCCTCGCGAAGGCCCTCGCCGCGTCCGTCGGCAGCACCGTCCGCCGCATCCAGTTCACGCCCGACCTGCTCCCGTCGGACGTCACCGGCGTCTCGATCTTCAACCAGGTCGACCGCGAGTTCGAGTTCAAGCCCGGAGCGGTGTTCGCGAACATCGTCATCGCCGACGAGATCAACCGCTCCTCGCCGAAGACCCAGTCGGCGTTGCTCGAGTCGATGGAGGAGCGTCAGGTCACGGTCGACGGTGAGACGCACGCCCTCCCGTCGCCGTTCACGGTCGTCGCCACCCAGAACCCGCTCGAGATGGAGGGCACCTACGCCCTGCCCGAGGCCCAGCGCGACCGCTTCATGGCGCGTATCTCGATGGGGTACCCCGACGCGTCCGCGGAGCTCGCGATGCTCCGCCAGCGTGACACGGTCAACCCGCTCGACACCATCGGCCCGGTCGCGTCACGCGGCGACGTCGAACGCCTCATCGCCTGGGCCCGCGGTGTCTTCGTGTCGCCGATCGTCGAGCAGTACTGCGTCTCACTCGTGCAGGCGACCCGCGTGCACCCCGAACTCCGGCTCGGCGCGAGCCCGCGCGCCACCCTGCAGCTCGTCCGCGCGGCCAAGGTGCTCGCCGCGCTCGACGGCCGCGAGTTCGTCCTCCCCGACGACATCGACCAACTGCTGGCACCGGTCCTCGCCCACCGGCTCATCCCCACCCGCCGCGCGGTGAGCGCCCACGACCGCTCCGGCGTGCAGGCGGTCTCCGAAGTGCTCGTCGAGCTGCTGGAGCGGACACCCGTGCCGCACTCCGGACGCACCGAACTGAGGTCCTGATCCGATGGCCCCGCACCGCGACCGCCGGATCGCCGTGATCCGGCACCGGAGGTCCTGAGCCCATGAAGCGTCGCGTGCCGTTGACGAGACGCGCGGTCGGTGTGCTCGTCGCGGCCGGCGTGTGCCTCATCTTCGCGCGCGGAATCGGCTCTCCGGAGTTGCTCGCGGCGGCCGGACTGCTCGTCGCGCTCGTCGCCGCCAGTTTCGGCGCGGTCTACCTCGAGCGGCCGTCGCTGCGGGTCGACCGCACCACCCGGCCCGATCTCGTCGCGGTCGGCGGGCGGATCTCCGTCGAGGTCACGATCGCCGAGACGAGCGCGCTCCCCCACGTCCACACGGAGTGGAAGGACCGCGTGCCGGCCGGACTCGCAGGCAGCGCCGAGGGCACCCTGCCGAGTACCGGCGTCGCCGGCATCGGTTCGCGCCGTCGGACGGCCGAGTACACCGTGACGGCGCTGCGTCGCGGGGAACACGAGCTCGGCCCGCTCGGGCTGACCGTGAGCGACCCGTTCGGCCTCGTCGTCCGTCGCCGCGACGTCGGCGGGACGCATGCGGTCGTCGTCCTGCCGGAAGTCGTCGTCCTGCCGGAGATCCCCGCACTCACCGCCAGCCGCGACGGTTCCACGCGCCCGTCGTCGCTGCACGTCGGTGCGGGTGAAGACGACATCATCGCGCGCCCCTACCTGCCGGGGGACGCGATCCGCCGACTGCACTGGCGGGCGAGCGCGCACCACGGCGAGCTGATGGTGCGGCAGGAGGAGCAGCGCAACGACCCCGAGGCGACCGTCCTCCTCGACACCGCCGCAGCTCACTGGGCCTGGCCCGACGACGATCCGTCGTACCTGCCGGCGTTCGAGCAGGCCGTGTCGCTCGCTGCCTCGATCACCGCCCACCTCGTCGACGCCGACTACCGCGTCAACCTGGTCGGCGCCGGCACCGAGGAGCTCTCCCGCGAGATCGGTGCGAGGTCCGCCGCCGGTGGCCTGCGTTCCAGTCCCGTCGGCGACATGGGCGACGCGCTCGCCCGCGGCGGGCAGCATCTCGAGGAGGACGACCTCGACGCCGCCCTGCTCGATCTGGCCCTCCTACGCCCGTCGGTGCAGCCCAATCGGTTCCTCGACCTCTCCCCCGTCATCGCCGCGCGCCGGTCGCAACCGGTCATCGCGATCCTCGGCGACGTCGAGGAGGGCGACCTCGGTGAGCTGACCGCGGTCGCGCACCTCTCACCACTCCCCGTCGCGCTCCTCCCGGCCGGCGCCCGGCGTCGGAGCATCGAGCTCTTGGAGTCCGCCGGGTGGCGCTGCCACGTCGGCGAGCGCGGCGCATCGTTCCAGGCCCTGTGGTCCGGCACGAGCGGTCCGGCGACCACCACGCTGGCGCCGTCGACCGGCCGCGGTGGTCGGGGCGGCCAGGGCGGTCGTCGGGCTGCCGGAGGTGCATATGTCCGTCGCTGAGGAACGCCGGGCGGCGGCCGCCGCCCGTGGCCGAGTGTCGTCTCGCGGAGGCGTGCCATCGGGCGTCCGTCCTGGTGCCGGCTCGGCGAACCCTCGACGCCCGTCCCTCGGCGGAACCGGTGGCGGTTCGTGGTCGGGAAGCGCTGGCAAACGCCGCGACGACCCGCGCGACACCGCGAACGTCGGCGACCTGCGTCTGGGCCTCGCCGCCTTCCTGCTCCTCGCGACGGGTGGTCTCGGGTTCGGGCGGGTGCTCGACGCGCTCGACTGGTGGTTCGTCACGAACCTCGTCATCGCGATCGTCCTCGCCACGGCCATCCTCCTCCGGCGCACGAGACTGCCGGCGGTGTTCGTGTGGCTCGGCGCTGGCGTCGCATGGCTGCTGACGATCACGCTGTTCTTCGCCAGTGAGACGGCCATCATCGGCATCGTCCCGACCCAGACGACGCTCGGCGCCTTCGAACGGCTGCGTGACGCCGGGTTCCACACCTTCCACGACGGCTCGGCCCCACTCGACACCGACGCTGGCGTGGTCTTCGTCATGGCCGCGGGCGGCGGCCTCGTCGCGCTGGCGGTCGCGTGGCTCGTGCTCGGCCGCCACGCACCGGTGCTCGCGGCCGTCCTGGTGTTCGCCGTGTACGCCGGGCCGACCGTCGCCGTGTCGTTCCCCCTCGATCCATGGGTGTTCGCATTCGTCGCGCTCTCCTTCCTCTGGCTGCTCCGCGAGGACGTCCGACGCCGGGAGCTGCTGCGAGCGCTCGCCTCGGCCCGGGCAGCCGGCGATGGACGCGGCGTCGGCCCGTCGGCGATGACCGGTGCCGGTCGTTTCGGAGGCCTCGGCCCGGCCGTCCTCGTCAGTGCCGTGGCCGTGGTGGTCGCCCTCCTCACGCCGGCCGTGCTCCCCGACCTCGCCGTCCGGGACGTGACCGCCGGCGCCCGTGGCAGCGGTCCGTTCGTGAACGGCATCAACCCGCTCATCTCGCTCGGCCAGAGTCTGCGGCGCCCCGCGAACACGACTGCACTCGAATACACGACCACCGCCGACGACGCCCCCTACCTCAAGGTCACCGACCTCCGCGACTTCACGGGTACGGTCTGGGGACCGGACAACTCGGGCTACAACGACGGCAACACGCTCGACGCCTTCCCCGCGCCGGCCGGGCTCAGCGAGGCGATCCCGGTGGAGACCTTCGAGACGACGGTCACGGTGGACTCGCTGTCGAGCCCGTGGCTGCCGCTGCCGTATCCGACGAAGCAGGTCGAGGGGCTCCGCGGTGACTGGCGGTTCGAGGCCGCCGGGCTGACCGCGATGGCGGAGCGCGGATCCACCCGCGGGCAGACGTACACGGCGACGAGCACGGCGATCCTGCCGACGGCACAGCAGATGCGCGACGTCCCGCCGGTCGCCGACCCGGCGTCAGCCGCCCCCTACCTCGAGTTGCCCGACGACCTGCCGCAGATCATCCGTGACACGGCCGCCGACGTCACCGCGACCGCCTCCACCGACTACGACCGCGCGATCGCCCTGCAGCGCTACTTCCGCAGCACCTTCGAGTACTCGGAGTCGGCGCCCGTCGAGGAGGGCTTCGACGGCAGCGGAGCCGAGGTCATCGCGACGTTCCTGGAGCGCAAGGCCGGCTACTGCATCCACTTCTCGTCCGCGATGGCCGTGATGTCGCGTGTCCTCGGCATCCCCGCGCGCATCGCCATCGGGTACCTGCCGGGAACGACGATCGACAACACCCCGGCGAACCGCGACACCTACATCGTGACCTCGGACCAGTTGCACGCCTGGCCGGAGTTGTACTTCGAGGGCGTGGGCTGGGTGCCGTTCGAGCCGACGGCCAGCCGTGGGGTCGTGACGCAGTTCAGCGACGCGAGCACGGCGACGCCCGGCAGCGGATCGGTGAATCCCGACAGCCGTCCGGCTCCGACCGCGGCGTCGACCCCCACCCCCACCGCGGATGCACTCGGCGGGCCGACCTCGACCCAGTCAGGCGGGGCCTTCACCGCGGCCCTCGTCCCGCTCGCGATCCTGCTCGGCGTCCTCGTGCTGCTCGCCACCCCGTCGATCGCCCGGGGTCTCCGGCGTGCGACCGGGCGTCGGCGTGCGCTGGCCGACGGGACCTCGGCGGGCTGGGCCTGGGCGGAGTTCCTCGACACCGCCCGCGACCTCGGATTCCCCGTGACGTCGGCGGAGTCACCACGCGGGTTCGCGTCGAGGCTGCGCGGGCAGTTCCGGATCGAGTCGCCGGCCGTCGACCGGCTCGTGGCGGCGGTCGAGCGGGAGAGCTATGCGCCGAGTGCTGGAGAGCGACGTGACAGCGAGGGTGGGGGCGATCCCCGGATCGGCTCCTCGACTGGTGGTGGGGCGAGCGCCGGTTCGGTCGACGCGGCGTTGGCTGAGGCGAAGGCGGCGCTGCGGTCGGCGAGTCAGCCGCTCGAACGTGTCCTCGCTGCCGTCCTCCCCCGGTCGCTCGTGCTGCGCCGCGACCAACGGGTCGACTGGCGACCGCCTGCTGCGAGCTGACACGATCGGCGCTCCCTGCCGGTGTCCCCGACGCGGGCGTTCGGGCTCGGCCGGGCTCGGAGCGCGGCGGCGGGGCAGGGTGGCGCGCGGCGGTCCGGGAACCAGGTATGCTGCTATCTGGCCGTTTTTCACAAACAGCCATGGAGAATTCGCCTAGTGGCCTATGGCGCACGCTTGGAAAGCGTGTTGGGTTAACGCCCTCGGGGGTTCGAATCCCCCATTCTCCGCCAGCTTGACAGAACGCCCTTCGCCCACCGCGAGGGGCGTTCTGCGTTTCCGGAGCACCCCGACGGCGTGTGCTCTCGGGTTGCCAGCGCGGTGCGCTGACGTGAGCGCGGGTCACACGCGTGAGCGCGGGTCTCCGGAGGGGCGCGCTCAGGGCTACGACCCGCGCCCACGCCGAACTCGTCGGTTTCGTGCCAGCGCACCGCGCTGGACAACTCGATCATTCGAGGGTTGACAGTTAGAACTCAAAGCGTTAGCGTTCTAACTATGGACGACGAGACACCCACCCTCAGCAGCACACTCGAACTGGTCCGCTGGATCGGGTGGGCACAGCGCAAAGCCGGCGAGGACTGGATCCGAGCCCGCGAGCTCAGCCACGAACAGGCCTTCGTCCTCGGCCACCTCGTCCGGCATCCAGGATCGAGTCAACGCGACATCGCCGAGGTGAGCCGGACGAGCGCCGCCAGCGTCTCGAGCCTCCTGCAGGGACTCGAACGTCGGGACCTCGTCGAACGCCGCACGGAAGACGGAAACGCACGCACCAAGCGCGTCTACGCCACCGCGCTCGGCACCGACCTCATCGCCGGGTTCGAGACCGCGATGGCCGAAGCCGACGACATCATCCTCACCCCGCTGGACCAGAGCGAACGCGACACCCTGCACGCTCTGCTCACGAAGCTCACGGCGCACCTGCCGCAGCCGACCCGCTGATCACCGCTCGGGGAACCCGAGCTCCCTGACCACGCGCCGAGACCACTCGCCGCGCCCTCCACCGACCGCCGCGCACGATGGCGACCGCGAACGCCACGACGGCGCTGTCCGTCGCGCCCGGACGCCTGCTGAGCCCGTCCGCTCAGCCCGCGCCGGACGATCACCCCCATCACCGAACCCTCGCCGCGCCGGCGCTCATCGTCGCGCCCGGAACCTGCCCGAAACGGAGCCTGCCATGCACCCCGAACACCACACCGATCCCACCACCGGAACACCCGTCCCCAGCAGCACCGCACCGTCGACGGCCACCGCACCATCGACCGACGCCGCACCCTCCACCGCAGCCGACACCGTCGGGAGCAACCGCTGGTACCTCGCGACCGCCCCGATCATCCGGGCACTGATCCACCTGTGCGTCCCGATGGCGGCAGCCCTGGTCGTCAGCGCCGTCTACAACCTCATCAACGCAGGCGTCGTCGGCTCGCTGCACGACACCACCCTGCTCGCCGCGATCACCCTCGGAGCCCCGATCCTCGGACTGATCATGGCCATCGGCGACCTGTTCGGCGTCGGTGGCGGCGCGCTCATCTCCAGACTCCTGGGCGCCTCGGAACACGACCCGGCACAGGCCGGGGACATCAAACGAGCCGCCGCCTTCTCCGTCTGGGGCGCGTTCCTGACGGGCGCCGTGCTGGGCGGGATCGGCCTCGTCTTCCTCGGCCCACTCGTGTCACTGCTCGGGGCGGACGCGGTCACCGCCCCGGCGACCTCGGCGTTCATCGGCGTCATGCTCGCGTTCGTCCCCGTCATGGCCACCGCGTTCTGTCTGGAACAGCTCGTGCGGGCCGAGGGCGCCGCCCGCCAGGTGATGATCGCCCTCATCGCGTCGGCCGTGGCGAACCTCGTCCTCGATCTCGTCTTCATCCTCGGGTTCGGCTGGGGCGTCGCCGGTGCGGCGCTTGCGATGGGACTCGCGAACCTCGGTGTCCTCGTCTACTTCGTGGCGTGGTTGCAGCGCAACAGCGAGCACGTCAGCCTGGCACCGCGCTGGTTCACGCTGTCGCCGACGATCCTCAAGCCGGTCCTCGGGGTCGGTGTCAGCACGCTCCTGCAGTCGGGGTTCCTCATCGTCACCGCACTCGTGTTGAACACGTTGGCCGCAGCCTACGGAGACGCCCCGCTCGCAGCCATGGGCGTCGCGGTCCGGATCGCCCAGGTACCCGAGTTCCTCGTCATGGGGGTCACCTTCGGCGTGCTCCCCCTGCTCGCCTACGCGTTCGGCAAGGGCGACGGCGCGCGCCTCCGGTCCGCTCTCCGCGCCTCGGCACTCACGGTCGGTGGGATCTCGGTCCTCTTCGCCGGCGTCGTCTTCGTCCTGCGTGAGCCGATCGTCTCCGCGTTCATCGCCGACCCCGCCGTCCTCGGTCTCGGCGTCACGATCCTCGTCGCCCAGCTCACCGCGATGATCGCCAACGGGTTCACCGGGCTCATCACCTCGCTCTTCCAAGCGACCGGGCGAGCACTCCCCGCGGCGGTCATGGCCGTCACCCAGGGCGTGCTGTTCGTCCCGATCGTCCTCTTCGGCAACCTGTGGTTCGGACTCGGTGGCATCGTCTGGTCGCTCACCGTCACGGAGGTCATCGTCTTCCTGGTCGGCGTCCTGCTCTGGCTCGGCTCACGAAGCGCCATCGATCGTGGGCTCGCAGCCGGCTCCCCGGAGCGTGCCGACGCGCAACTCGCCGACGCCTGACGGACGGCCAGCGCGGTGCGCTGGCGTGAGCGCGGGTCACACGCGTGGGCGCGGGTCTCCAGAGGGCCGCCCCCACCGCCACGACCCGCGCTCACGCCGATTGCAGCGATCTCACGCCGGCGCACCGCGCCGGCGCCCACACCACCGCGCTCGGGTCGGCGCACCGCGCTGGCGACACCCCGCCGGGCGCGCGGGACATCCCGGGAACATCACCCCGCCGGGGCGTCCAGGGGTATCCGCATCACCGCGTTCTCGATGAGCACCCCACGACGCTCGACGCGCTGCTCGCGGACCACGACGAAGCCGTGGCGCTCGAACACCGGCTGCGCCGTCCGACTCGCCTGCACGGTCACCTCCCGGAGCCCCACCGCCCGCGCCTCGTCGAGCACCTGACGGATGAGCGCGGATCCGACGCCGCGTCGTCCCGCGCCCGGGTCGACGAACAGCATGTCGAGGTAGCCGGTCTCGATGTCCAGGTCGGTGAATCCGACCGCCGAGTCGTCGAGCTCCGCCACCCACGTCGTCACCGCGGCACGTCGGGCGGCCCAGTCGTCCAGCACGGCGACTGCCGGGTCGTCCGGCACCCATGCGGCGAGCTGCTCGGCCGTGTAGTGAGCGGCAGCGGTCACCCGCACCGCGCGCTGGAAGATCGACCTGGTCGCTCGCGCGTCGGTGTCGCGGTAGGGGCGGATCCGGAGGTCGTCGAGCACGCGCGTCAGCCTAGCCGGAGCGCGGGGACGCCGCCGCGGTCAAGCGACCTCAGCCCTTGAACGCCGGTATCTCCGAGAGGTCGGTGTACACGGGGATCCCGCGCTCACGGGCGATCGCGACGTCGGTGTCGGCACCGGACGACTCCCCCGGCAGCCGGAGCACGGCGTCGCAGTGCTGGAGCAGCCGCCTCGCCGTCTCGTACATCACGTCGCCGTCACCCGACGCGGTGTCGATCCCACGCAGGATCGGCAGCGCGACCCACTCCCCGATCATCGGGACGTGACCGAGGGCGTAGATGGGCGCCGCAGCGGCTTCGAGTCGTTCCAGGTTGCGGGCGATGGCGTCGGGATCACCACCGGTCCCGGAACGGTAGGGGCCGGCGATGAGGATGAGGAGTGGCGTTGTCATGTCCAGCACTGTAGCGTTAACCGTGCACGATCGTGCAACACCATGAAGGAGCACGTATGTTGAGCGCCCAACGACGGTCACACCTGCTCGACCTCCTCGACCGCGACGGCCGGATCGTCGCGAAGGACGCCGCTGCGGCGCTCGGGCTCTCGGAAGACTCGATCCGCCGAGACCTCCGCGAACTCGCCGAAGCCGGCCTCTGCGTCCGCGTCTACGGCGGCGCGCTCCCGGTCCCAGCGGCCGACCGCCCGTTCCGGGATCGCCTGTCCCTCGGGACGGCGAGCAAGGAGCGCGTCGCCCGCATCGCCGCCGAGCGGATCCGACCCGGCAGCACCGTCATCATCGACGCCGGCACCACCGCGCTCGCGCTCGCGCGACTCCTCCCGAACGACCCGACCCTCACCGTCATCACCCCGAGCCCGGCGGTCGCCCTCGCCGTGGCGGAGCACTCACCGGCACGCGTCATCATGATCGGCGGCGAACTCGGACGTCACTCGATGGTCGCGGGCGGTGCCCTCGCCGCGGAGGCCATCCGTCACCTGAGCGCCGACGCCTGCTTCCTCGGCGTCACGGGCTTCCATCCCGAACACGGCCTCACCACCGGCGACCTCGACGACGCCGCGACGAAGCGCGCCCTCGCCGAACGCAGCACCGACGTCTACGTCCTGGCGAGCGAGGAGAAGGTCGGAGCCGTCTCCCGGTACCCGGTGCTCGACCTCGGCGAGGTCACCGAGGTCATCGTCGACCCGCAGTCGGACGGATCCGACCCGACAACACGGACCGCGGCTTCAGGCGCGCGCGACCGTCAGGATCGCGGGTAGGTCTCGGCGAGGAACGCGGCGTAGCCCCCAGGGGTCCGGCCACGTCGCCGACCCGAGGTCTCGACGGGCGCATCCAGCGTCGGCACGACCCGGAGACCCGCTGCCCGGGCACGCTCGACGAGATCGACGTCCTCATGCTCGGCCAGCTCACGGAAGCCGCCGAGTTCGTCGAGCCGATCGGCTCTGACCCCGAGATTGGCCCCGTGCACGTTGCCCGGCAGATGTCCGGGCGGGTGCGTCAGCGACCACCGCTCCACGTCCTCCTCGGAGAAGTCCGTGAAGTCGGGACGGACGGTCCCCAGGAGGACGTCGACACCGTCGTCGAAGGCATCGGCGTGCACGGAGAACCAGTCCTCCGGAACGCGCGAGTCGGCGTCGGTGTTGGCGATCCACCGTTCGGAGACGTGAGCAGCCGTCGGTCCGACAGCTCCCGATCGCACAGCGGCCGCGACACCCGCGCGCCGGGCCGCCCCGACACTGCGCTCGTCGATGACGACGGTGACCGCCTCCTCGGGATCGAAGCCCGCCAACCGCTCCCGGACGATCCGCGCCGTGTCGTCGCGGCAGTCGTCGAGCACCACCACGATCCCCACCTGCAGCTCGGGACGGAGACGCAGCACGGCGGCACGCGCGACGAGCAGCGCGTCGAGGCATGCCCCGATCAGCTCCTCCTCGTCGTGCGCGGGCACGACGGCATCGATCCGTCGCAGCATCAGCCCGTCAGACCGTCCACCGCGGCGACGCTCGCCTCATCGGCAGGCACGAGGACGTCGAGCAGGAAGTCGTCCTCGACGTGCTGGATCGACCGACGGCCGGGCCAGCGTTCGAGCAACCGGCGATGGACGAACTCGGCCGAGGTCGTGGCGTGATCGTCGGGGTGCCGCCAGTGACACGCGACGATGCTCCCGCCGGGCGTGAGCGAGCCGAGGAGGCGGTCGATCACCCGGTCGAGGTCGGTCGCCGACAGGTAGTAGCCGACCTCCGACATCACCACGAGGTCGAAGGCGCCACTCGGCCAGTCATCGGGGAGCGTGCGCCGCTCGAACCGGGCCGCGGGCACCCGTCGACGGGCGATCTCGAGAGGCGCTTCGGCGATGTCGACCCCGAGCACGTCGTCGCTGCGGTCCGCGAGCCGCTCCGTGAGCACCCCCGTCGCGCAGCCGAGTTCGAGTACCGAGCCGTAGCGCTGGCGGGGCAGGGCGGCGAGGAGGACCCGACGTTTGCGCTCCTCGTACCAGGAGCCGAAGTCCCAGCCGTCGGGGTGGTCGCGGTAGTGGTCCTCGAACGACTCCTTCGAGCGCGAGGTCGCATCAGCGGTCGCTGCGTCGGTGGCGATGTCGGTGTCCGCCGCCGCACCTGCATCCGGGTCCGAACCCGCCGCGAGATCCAGCGCACGTCCGTTCGGGAACAGCACCTCGAACCGCCGCGCGTAGTGCTGCAGGTGGTGATGGTCGACGATCGCCTCGTCGCCCGGTGCGTCCGAGAGGGGCTCCGTCTGCGAGGGGTAGGCGTCCATCGCGGCGATCTTCGCCCCGTGCGCCACGGCGTCGAGCGGGACGATGCGCGCCTCGGCCCACGGCAGGGTCGCGTCGTCGGTGTCGGCCCAGTGCCAGAGCCAGATGGGGAACTCCACGAGCGCGAGGTCGAGCTCGGTCGCGAGGGCCGTGGCGAGTTCGCCCGCGATCCGGTGGTCGCGGTGCCCGTCGCCGCGCCAGGGGGCGACGATGAGCGGTCGCGATCCGGCGGTGACGACGGCTGCCCGCAGTCGCTCCGCGATGCCCGCGCGTTCGGCGTCGAGGCCGCCGTCCGGGATGTGCAGGACGTCGTACCCGACCGTCGGGTGGAGACGACCGACCGCATCGATGAACTCGGCCTCCCGGCGCGGGGCGAGTTCCTCGGGCGTGGTGGTCGGTGAGTCGGGATGCGATCCCTCGCCGAGGGTCACGAGGAGGACCTCGACCGAAATCCCGGCGGCGGCGGCTGCGGCGATCAGCCCGCCGGCTCCGAGCGACTCGTCGTCGGGGTGCGGCGACAGGACGACGACGCCGGTGGCGTGCCGCCAGCCGTCCCAGACGGGCAGGTCGAGCTCGTGCAGGCGGGTCGCCCAGGCGGCTGCCGACGTGCCGGGGTCGCGGTGGTCGAACGCGGGCATCAGTCGGCCTCCACCAGCATGCGGCCGTAGCGCGCGAGGTCGCGGTCGCCGTGGTCCTGCTGGACGTAGAGCTCGAGGTCGGACATCCGCGCGAGATACGCGGGTTCGGAGGTGAGCGGGCCGGGGCCGAGTGCTCCGAGCACCCCGGCGCGGATGGCGTCGACCCGACCGCGGACCGTCGACCGCACACGTTGGGCGAGGCGTGGACCGGCCGTGTCGTCGGCGTGGCCGTGCTCGATGGCCTGGGCCGCGTCGGCGATCGCCTGTTCGGCGATCGAGAGGTCGATGGCCGCGGCGCCGAGCGTGCGGAGGAGGAGGTCGGCGTCGGGTCGCGTGCGTGCCGCGGCGAGCAGGCGGTCGACGAGCGTGACCGCACCTCCCCACCAGCAGGCGGCGACGCCGATCCCGCCCCAGGAGAAGCCGGGGCGCCGCAGGTACCACCCGTCGTCGCCGACCGGGGAGGCGGGGACCCCGTCGAAGCCGACCGGACCACTCGGGACGAGCGGCAGTCCGCGGGCGAGCCACGCGCTGTCGTCGTTGGTGACCCCGGGGTCGGTGAGCGCGACGGCGAACAGCCGCCGCTCCCCCGGCGCGGTATGGGCGGTGACGAGGGCGTCGCTCAGGTGGGACGCGAGGGAGCACCACGGCTTGGTACCGGTCAGCTGCCAGGCGTCGTCGACCAGGGTCGCGTCGAGACGCAGCCCGGGTGCCTCGGCCGCGAAGACCCCCCAGGTGGAGACGGCCGGGGGTTCGAGGTCGGCCTGGTGCAGGATGGCGAGCGCGTCGAGGTGCGGTTCGACGACGCGTGCGAGCGTGACGTCGACCGCCGCGATCGCGCCGAGTCCCGCGAAGACCCGCCCGGCGGTGTGTTGTTCGAGCGGGCCGACGAGTCGCACGGCTGTGGAGGTGAAGGCCAGGCGCGACTCGATGCTCGCCAATGACCCTGTCGCTGCGTCGTGCAGGGCGCCGAGGTCGAGGGAGGTGCCGCTGGTGGGCCAGGCGGTCGACTGCAGACGGATCATGCGATCCGCGTCTGGTGTCGGGGTTCCATCGGTGCGCGCATGCGACCTCCTCGCGTCGTGGAGGTCCAAGTCTCGCACCGCCACGCGCCGCCGCCCGCCCCTGGACCCCGACCATCGACCCTGGTAGTGCGTCAGCGCGGTGCGCTGACGCGAGCGCGGGTCATCGACGTGGGCGTGGGTCTCCGGAGGGGCGCGCTCGGTCGCCTGACCCGCGCTCACGCCGGTTCCCTCAGGTTCGCGTCAGCGCACCGCGCCGGCACCCCACTCGGGCGAGGTACCGGGCACCGACTCAGTCGCGGAAGAGGGCGCTGTAGGCGTTGATCGCCGGCTGCCCACCGAGGTGCGCGTAGAGGACGTTGCTGGACGCCGGGATGTCACCACTCGTCACGAGGTCGATGAGCCCCGCCATCGACTTCCCCTCGTAGACCGGGTCGATGATGACGCCCTCGAGCCGACCGGTCAGGCGGATCGCCTCCATCGTCGACTCGACCGGGATCCCGTAGAGGTCGCCCGCCCACCCCTCCAACACCGTGATCTCGTCGTCGCGGAGCTCGCGTTCGAGGCCGATGAGCTCCGCCGTGTTGCGGGCGATGCGCGCGACTTGGTCGCGGGTCTCCTGGATCTTCGCCGAGGCGTCGATGCCGATCACCCGGCGCGGTCGGTCCTGCCCGGCGAACCCGGCGATCATGCCGGCGTGCGTGGACCCGGTGACGCTGCAGACGACGATGGTGTCGAAGAACACCCCGAGTTCACGCTCCTGCTGCTCGACCTCGGCTGCCCAGTTCGCGAACCCCAGGCCACCGAGCCGGTGGTCCGACGCCCCGGCCGGGATCGCGTACGGGGTGCCGCCGCGTTCGCGCACGTCGTCGAGGGCACGTTCCCAACTCGACTTGAAGCCGATGCCGAAGCCCGCGGGATCGAGACGGACCTCGGCCCCCATGATCCGCGACAGCATGATGTTGCCGACCCGGTCGTTCACGGAGTCGGGCCAGTCCACCCAGTTCTCCTGCACGAGGACTGCCTGCATCCCGAGCTTCGCCGCGACCGCCGCGACCTGACGCGTGTGGTTGGACTGGTAGCCACCGATCGACACGAGCGTGTCGGCGCCCTGCGCGATCGCGTCGGGGATGAGGTACTCCAGTTTGCGTGTCTTGTTGCCGCCATAGGCGAGACCGCTGTTGACGTCCTCGCGCTTGGCCCAGATCGTCGCGCCACCGAGGTGCGCGGTGAGGCGGTTGAGTTCGTGGACGGGACTCGGTCCGAAGGTGAGCGGGTAGCGGGAGAAGTCGCTGAGGGACATGTGGTGGCTCCTGGGTCTCGGTGGTGCGGCTGAGTGGTGGCGATCGGTGCCGGGGAACGGGTCGGGTGGTGGGCGCTGCTCAGTCCTCGTCGAGGTGGGCGAGGACGAGGTCGGCGAGGGTCGTCCAGTTGCCCCGGACGAGCGCGGCCGCCGCGTCGACGTCCCCCTCCGCACAGCGCTCGATGACGGCGTCGTGCTGCGCGATCGACCCGCGCGCGGCGACCGAGGAGAACCGCAACCGTTCGATCCGGCGCAGCAGCGGGGTGACCGCCTCCAGCGCGTCCCGGATGAACGGGTTCCCGGCGACGTCCACGGCCACGGCATGGAAGGCGTCGTCCGCTGCGAGCGCGGCGTCGGCGTCGTCACGTTGCAGCGCGGCTGCGAAGTCGCGGTTCGCCGCGCGCATGCGGTCGAGGTCGGCCGCACTCAGGTGCGGCACCGCCTCGCGGACCGCGAGTTCGTGCATGGCCGCGGCAACCGCCTGAGCCTGCAGCGTCGCGCGGCTGTCGAGCGGGGCGACGACGGTCGACCGTCCCGGTTTCGCGATGACGAGCCCGCTCCGGGCGAGACGCAGGACGGCTTCGCGGATGGGTGTGCGACTCACGCCGAGCCAGCGCTCGAGTTCGGTGTCGACGAGCTTCTCGCCCGGAATGAACGTCCCGTCGACGATCGCGTTGCGCAGCGACTGATAGACGTCGTCGCGGAGGAGCGCTCGGCGCTGCGGGTTGGCTTGAGCGGGAGCGGGCATGCAATATATTGCACATCGCCGGACCGAGAAGTCAAGCGCAGCGGCGCAATCGGGCGAGCCGCCTCGAAGAGTGGGGTATTCGTCCTACTTGTCCCCCAGATGGCGGATTGTCCGCCCACTGAAAGCAGGCCACGATGATCTGCGGGGGTGAGCGCGTGGTGCGACGGGGTGACGAACCGGTGACGGTCAGACCGCATCCGCGCGTGCTCTGGAGCGCCGTCCTGAGCGCTGCCATCGTCGTCCTCCCCGTCTGGGGCGTCTCACTCTGGCTCGTCGGCCCGACCCCGAGTGTCGAACGCACGTGGGTCATCACGCTCGGGATCATCGGCATGGTCGTGCTGCTCGGCGTCGCCGTCCTGTCTCGACGCCAACGCATCGTCGTGTGTCGTGACGGGTTCATCGAGCAGCCCATCGTCGGGCGGCAGCGGTTCGTTCCGCGGGAGGCGATCGGCCGCAGCCTGCTCTTCGAGTTCCGGGGTCGGGGGTTGCAAGCGAGCTCGCAGTTCTTCGTCTGTGACTCCGAGAACCGACCACTCCTGCGCATGCGCAGCAACCGATGGAGCACGGACAGCATCGCGGCCGTCGTCGCCGCCTACGACGGCCCGGTGGAGCGACCTCGACAGCCGGTCTCGCTCGACGACCTCCGCGAAGACCACCCCGACCTGCTCACCCCGCTCGAGCGGCTGCGCTGGGCACGCGCCGAACTGCTCTAGCCGAACTGCTCTCGCTGAGCGAGGGTACCGTCGGTCCGCGCGGGATCCGGCTCGGGTGGGATGCAGCCCGGGTCAGAGCGCCTTCGCGTACCAGTGGGCCCCGGGGTCGCCTTCCACTCGGGTGAAGCCCGTCCGCTGGTAGAACTGCTGCGCCCCGGTGTTCGAGACGCCGACGCCGAGGTGCACGCCCGGGACACCGCGCTCCGCGAGGAGCCCGCAGAACGCGTCGATGAGCCGTCTGCCGACACCCATCCCCTGCGTCTCCGGCAGCAGGTCGATGTGCAGGTGCGCCGGGTACTGCGCGAGGAGTTCCGGGGCCAGTCCGCCGCGGTCGGTCGCGGATCGGACGATGCCGCGTTCAGCCTCCGAGGCGGCACCGGAGGCCGCAGAGGCCGCGTACTTCCCCTCGACGGTCGGCCACCAGCGCTCGACGAACCAACGGTCGAAGGCGGTCGTGTCCGCGGTGCCCAGGATGTAGCCGATCGGACCCGCACCGGCGTCGACGAGCAGCGCCAACTCGGGCTCGTGCTCGACGTAGGGCACGGCATAGATGTCGGGCAGAAGGTCGTCCGTGCTGAACTGTCCGGTCGCATCCGCCCCCGAGTCGCCCGTTCGGGTGCAGATCGCCGCCACGGCGGCGCGGTCGGACGGTCGGTACGAGCGGATGTCGGTCACCGCGCCAGCCTAACCGGCGTTCCCCGGTCCCCGAGCCCCACCCTCCCGGTCCCTGAGCCCCACCCTCCCGGTCCCTGAGCTTGTCGAAGGGCGACGTTCCTCCGTGTGCCCGTCCACCACCATCCCGGTCCCTGAGCCTGTCGAAGGGCGGTGTCCACCCGTGTGCCCTTCGACAAGCTCAGGGACCGATCGAGGTGCGGCTCAGGGACCGAAGCGCGACCACGGGTCCGACCGAGCTACGGCCCAGGGACCGAAGGGCAGCAGTCGTCCGGAGGCCCTTCGACAGGCTCAGGGACCGAAGTGCCGCTCAGCGATCGAGGGGTTGCTGCCTAGGCTGAGTCCTGTGACATGGCGACCAGGGAGCATCGACGCGGCCGTCAAGCAGTGGCGGCTCGTGCCCGACGGCGAGCTCATCGTGACGCCGTCGAGCCGGCTGCTCCCCGTGACACACCACGGACGACCGGCGATCCTCAAGGTGCCGCTCGTCCACGAGGAGGCGCTCGGCGGCCAGCTGCTCGCGGCGTGGGACGGCGCCGGGTGTGCAGCGGTGTTCGCAGGCGACGACCACGCGATCGTCCTGGAACGCGCGACGGGCGGCCGCGATCTCGCCTCACTGACCCGCGCAGGCGACGACCTCGGAGCCGTCGCGATCCTGTGCTCCGTGCTCGACACCCTGCACACGGCGATCCCTGCCCCGACGCCGACCGATGCCGGTGATGTCATCGCCGAACTCCCCACGCTCCGCCGATGGTTCCGCGAGCTGCTCAGCGACGATGCATCGGCCCTCGGCACCCTCCTCGGTGATCCGGCGAGCGCCGCCTTCCTCGAGCGCGGGCGGGAGCTCGCCGGTCGGCTGCTCGACACCACGACCCCCGCCGACGTCGTCGTGCTCCACGGGGACCTCCACCACATGAACGTGCTCGAGTTCGCTCCCGCTGACTGGCGGGCGATCGATCCCAAGGGCATCGTCGGCCACCGCGCCTTCGACGCCACAGCGCTGTTCAGCAACCCCGATCCCGCGACGGCGCGGAGCCCGCGGCTGTTCGCCGAGCGGGTGGCGCTGGTGAGTCGATCGCTCGGCCTATCGCGAACCGTCCTCCTCGAGTGGGTGGTCGCGCGCTCCGCGCTGTCCGCCGTGTGGTCGCTGCAGGACGGGCTGCTCGACGACGCCCGGGCCACCGTCGAGCTCGGTCGCCTCGCCGAGGACGCCCTCCGGTAGGTTCACGCCCTTCGACAAGCTCAGGGACCGGGGAACCGCTCAGGGACCGGGGAACCGCTCAGGGTACGGGGAACCGCTCAGGGTACGGGGAACCGCTCAGGGTACGGGGAACCGCTCAGGGTACGGGGAACCGCTCAGGGTACGGGGAACCGCCCAGGGGACGGGGAACCGCTCAGGGACCGGGAAACCGCTCAGGGAACGGGGGAACCTTCTGGGACCGGGACTCCACTCAGGGAACGGGACACCGCTCGGGTAACGCAGCAGCTCAGCGGCGACGACGCGTCCCGAAGATGCCCTCGACGACGCCGGTGAGGATCGACCGCGTCGCCTTCGACCCGAGGATCTCCTCGAGCGGACTCTTCGACGACGTCGACGACGACCTCGTCGACGTCCGGCGGGTCGTGCCGGCGGTCTTCCGGAGCAACCGTTCGTACTCGGCGTCGGCCTTTTTCTGCGCCGCGGCCTGCGCCTTGTCGGCGGCGGCCTGCTGCTTCGCGAGTTCCGCCGCGATGCGCTGCCGCTCGAGTTCGGCCTCGGCGGCGAGGGCGGCTTGGTTCGCCTCCTCGAGCTTCGCCGTCAGGATCTCCCTCGCCGACTCACGGTCGACGGGCGTCCCGTACCGCGCGAGCAACGGTGAGGCCGCGATCGCCGCGTCGATCGCGGTGTCGGCACTGGGCGACATGAGTCCCTGCGGCGCCCGCAGTCTCGTCCACGCGACCGGCGATGGCGCCCCCTTCTCGTTCATCACGGTGACGACCGCCTCACCGGTGCCGAGGGAGGTGAGGACCTCGCCGAGCTCGTAGCCGGAGGTCGGGTAGGTCGACACCGTCGCTTTGAGCGCTTTCGCGTCATCCGGGGTGAACGCACGGAGGGCGTGCTGCACGCGCGAACCGAGTTGCGCGAGCACCTCGCCCGGGACGTCCTTCGGTGTCTGGGTGACGAAGAAGATCCCGACACCCTTCGACCTGATGAGCCGGACCGTCTGCGTGATCTGCGCGAGGAAGTCCTTCGACGCGTCGCGGAACAGCAGGTGCGCCTCGTCGAAGAAGAACACGAGCTTCGGCTTCTCGGGGTCGCCCACCTCGGGGAGGGTGTTGAAGAGGTCGGCGAGCAACCACATGAGGAACGTCGAGTAGAGGGCCGGCTGGTTCTGGACGCCCGGCACCTCGAGCAGGCTGACGATGCCTTTGCCACTCGGGTCGAGGCGGATGAAGTCGGCGGTGTCGATCTCGGGTTCGCCGAAGAAGACGTCGGCGCCCTGGTCGGCGAAGGTGATGAGTTCCCGCAGGATCACCCCGACGGTGGCGCCCGACAGCCCGCCGAGCTCCTGCAGCTCACCCTTGCCGTCGTCGCTCGCGAGGTAGGTGAGGACCGCGCGCAGGTCGCTCAGGTCGAGGAGCGGCAGGCCCGCCTTGTCGGCGTAGTGGAAGACGAGACCGAGGCTGGACTCCTGTGTGGCGTTGAGGCCGAGGACCTTGCTCAGCAGCAGCGGGCCGAAGGCGGCGATGGTGGCTCGGATCGGGACGCCCTTGCCGACGCCGCCGAGCGCGAAGTACTCCGTCGGGGTGGCCGCCGGCGTCCAGTCCTGGCCGATGCCGCGGGTGCGGTCGAGGAGCTTCTCGTTCGACTCCCCCGGGGTCGCGATGCCCGAGAGGTCACCCTTGATGTCCGCGGCGAACACGGGGACACCGGCGGCCGAGAGCTGCTCGACGAGGCCCTGGAGGGTGCGGGTCTTCCCGGTCCCGGTGGCGCCGGCGACGAGCCCGTGCCGGTTCATGACGCTGAGCGGGATGCGGACCTGCACCCCGGGCACCGGTTCCCCGTTGACCAGGGCACCCATCTCGAGCGCCGGGCCGTGCACGAGGTAGCCGTCGCGGATCTTCAGCACGTCGTCGAGGCCGAGCGGGCCCAGGCCGATGGTGTCGGCGCTGAGGTCGTCGGTGCCGGTGGCGCCGTCGCCGCTGCTGCTGCTGGGGGCGGTGCTGCTGGTGTCGGCACCGACCGCGTCGTCGGTTGGGACGTCGGCCGGGGCCTCGGCGGCCGCTGCGTCACTCGCAGAATCGGAGGCCGCCGGCTCGACCTGTGACACCATCCCAGTGGCCCCGCCCGACGCGGTGATCCCGGCCCCGGCGAGCGCCGCTGCCGCTTCGGCCGCCTTCACCTTCGCTGCGGCGAGCGCCGCCTGCGCCTGGGCGGCTTCGAGCTCGGCCTGCGCGTGGGCGGCGGCAGCCTGGAGTGCGGCGATCTGCGGGTCGGATGCTGCATCACTGGGCGTCATGTGCCGAGCCTAGCGACGCGCTCCCCACGGGTCGAGGGGTCGCGCGCGGGCTGGACGACTGCTCCGATCACCACTGTTCGCGGGTGCGCTCCTGGTCGACGACGGCACGCAGGTCGGACAGTCGGCGCATTCCGGCCAGCGGTTGTGCCATGCGCGTGTTGTGCCGGATACGCGGTTCGACGCGGTCGAGGAAGGCCCAGTACCCGGCGGTGAAGGGGCAGGCGTCCTCGCCCAGCCGCACTTTGGGATTGAAGACGCAGCCCCCGCAGTAGTCGGACATCTTGTCGATGTACGCACCACCCGAGGCGTAGGGCTTCGTCGCGACGATGCCGCCATCCGCGTGCTGCGACATGCCGATGACGTTCGCGGGCATCACCCAGGGGGTGCCGTCGACGAACATGTCGATGAACCAGTCGTTGAGTGCGACCGGGTCGTATCCGTGCTGCAGCGCCCAGTTGCCGAGCACCATGAGCCGCTGGATGTGGTGCGCCCACCCGTGACGACGCATCCCGTCGATCGTCTCGCGGAGGCAGTTGGACTGGATGGCGGCGGAATCGAGTTCGCGGAACCGGCGAGGGAGCGGCTCATGCGCTCCGAGGGCGTTGTGACTCGTCCGGTACGGCTCGCCGAGGTGCCAGTAGAGATGCCAGACGTAGTCGCGCCAGCCGATGATCTGACGGGTGAAGCCCTCGACGCTCGACAGCGGTGCGCGACCGGCGTGGTACTCGGCGACCACGGTCTCGACGGCGTCGCGTGGGTCGAGCAGGCCGAGGTTGAGCGGGGCGCTCAGCAGGGAGTGCGCCATCGTCCAGTCGCCGCCGAGCATGGCGTCCTCGAACGGGCCGAAGTCGCCGAGCCTGGTCTCGATGAAGTCCGCCAGCGCCGCCTCCGCCTCGGCCGCGGTGGCCGCGAAGCGCCGGGGCCCGTCGTCGCCGACCAGCTGGACCAGTCCGTCGCGCTGCCACCGGTCGAGGTCCTCCCGGACCTCCGCGTCGATGTCGTCCTCCTCGGGCCAGAGCGGCTCGGGCAGACCGAGCCGGGCGGCACCCTTCGGCGGCGGGTTCCGGTTGTCGTGGTCGTAGTTCCAGCGGCCGCCCTCCGGCTGGTCGCCGCGCATGAGGATCCCGGTCCGCTCCCGCACCGTGCGGTAGAAGTCCTCCAGGAGGAGCCGCTTGCCGTCCCGCGTCGACGCCCAGGCCGCGAAGTCCCGCTCCGAGGTCACGAAGCCGCGGCTCGGGAGCACCCGGAGGCCGCGCTCACGGACGAAGCGCCGAGCCGTCCACGAGGGTGGGTCGATCACCTCGAGGTCGGCGCCGGCCTCGACGACCTCCTCGTAGCGGTCGACCTGGTGGAACTCCGCCCGGTCGCCGAGTTCCGCCGCACGATGTCGGATGGCCGAGAGGAAGAGGTGCGCCTTCGCCCGGTGCATCGGTCGCTTGGTGAAGGTGGACTTCGATTCGATGAGGAGGATCGGTCCGCCGTCGTCGAACGCCGGGCCGAGCTGGCCGGTGAGGATCCACCGTCGTCGGCCGGCGGTCGCTTCGTCGTCGTGCTCGGCGGCACTCCGGCCGGTGGTGTCCATCGCCTCAGCGTACGTGGGGCGACGGACACCACCGGGGGCTTGCTCAGGCTGGTCCGATGATGCTGCTGGGTTCGGTTCTGCGGTGCGCTGCCCGATTCACCGCGCTCAGAGCGTCGCGGCGAACGGGTCCCAGTCCTCCGCGACGAGCGGGACCGGCGCGACCCGGCTCGCCACGTCGACGGTCTGACCGGACACCACGGACTCGTCGATCGAGACGAGCGTGTCGAGCACGTGGTAGCCGAGGGCACCCGAGGCGAGCGGCGTGCCGCCGGAACGGATCGCCCGGGCGAGGTCGAGGACCCCGGTCCCGCGGCCGGCGAGGACGCCCTCGGTCGGCACGATCTCCCACTCCGGGTCCTGCTGCATCCGCTCGATGGGCGCCGCGCGGGTGATCCGCACCTCGCCCGTGAACATGTTCGGGTCGGGGATCACGAGTGTCCCCTCGGTGCCGGTGATCTCGACGACGCCCATCTTCGCGAGCGGCGACTCGAAGCTGAAGACGCTCTGGCTCACGCCGCCGTCCACGAAGCGGGCGATGGCGCTGACGTGCGTCGGCACCTCGACGGCGAACTCGGTGCCGACGCGGTCGCCCTGCTGGATCGTCCGCGTCGCACGCCCACGGGAGCCGGCCGCCGATACCGAGGCGACCGAACCGAACACCTGCACGAGCGTCGTCAGGTAGTACGGCCCCATGTCGAACAGCGGCCCGCCACCCTTCGCGAACAGGAACTCCGGGTTCGGGTGGAAGATGTCCGGCCCGGCGTACTGCATGACGGTCTGGGCGGTGAGCGGCTGACCGATGTCACCGCGGGCGATGGCGCGACGCGCGGACTGGACGCCCGGGCCCAGCACCGTGTCCGGGGCGATCCCGACGAGGAGTCCCGCGGCATCGGCCTGCTCGAGGAGCGCGAGCCCGCTCGCACGGTCGACGCTGATCGGCTTCTCCGTCCACACGTGCTTCCCGGCGGCGAGCACCTGCGACGCGACCTGCGCGTGGACGGCGGGGATCGTGAGGTTCACGACGAGCTCGACGTCCGGGTGCGCGAGGACGTCGTCGGCGGTCCCCCACTCGCCGACGCCCCACTTCTCCGCCTGTACCTTCGCGCGGTCGACGTCGAGGTCGCCGAGGATCACGACGCGGACGTCGGGGAACGCGGTGAGATGCTCGAGGTAGGTGTCGCTGATCATGCCGGTGCCGATGAACCCGACGCCGACCGGGCCGCTGCCCTGCGGTGCGCGTGCCGTCGTGCCCTGCGCGGCCGCGGGCATCAGCGGACCACCGCTTCGGTCGAGACGAGCTGTTCGGCGACGAGCGCGTCGACGCTCGCCTGGATGCCGTCGAAGATGTCGCCGGCGCCGTAGTGGTCGAACTCGATGATCGCGAACCGCGCCGAGGGCGCTGCGGCGAGGGACTCACGCAGCGGGACCTCGCCCTGCCCGAACGGTCGCTGGTCGAGACTCGTCGGCACGAAGGGCGCGGCTCCCGGTGCGAACGGGTCGGCGGGCAGCAGGCCGTCCTTGATATGGAGTGCCTGGACGCGGTCGCCGAGGCGGCCGAGCAGCGCGGGGACGTCCTGGCCGGCGGTCGCCGCCCAGAACAGGTCGACCTCGAGGGCGACGTCGTCACGCAGCTGGTCGGCGAAGACCTCGAACGCGCTGCGTCCGCCGAACGATGCGACGAACTCCTGGGAGTGGTTGTGGTACCCGACGCGGAGACCGTGGTCGGCGGCGCGCTCCGCTGCGGCGTTCAGGCGGGACGCCGTGTCGGCGACGGCAGCTTCGTCGAGCCAGCGGTCGGGGCTCACGAAGGAGTCGATGACGATCTCGAGGCCGAGGGCCTTCGCTGCCGTGAAGACGTCCTCCTGCGAGGAGACCGGCATGACCTGGTCGCCGAAGCGGATCTCGTCGGAGAGGAGGGTCGCGTGCCCGGTGCGGGCGGCGAGCCCGTGGCGGTCGAAGGCCTCACGGAGTTGAGGCGCTCGGGAGACGAAGTCGAAGGCCTCGACCTCGCGCAGGCCCATGCCGGCGAGCCGGGCGAGGGCGTCGTCGAGTCCCTGGTCGAGGTGCTCCTTGATGCTGTAGAGCTGCACGGAGAGCGCTGGTGCGGTCATGGTGTTGCCGTCCGTTCTGACGCCGTCCTTGGCGTCGCTGGGTGATGGAGTGGAGCTGGTGATCGGGGTGCGGGAGGTGTGACCGGGGTCACCCACGGGTCGCGATCGATCCGGTGATCGTCCCGTCGGCGTTCCGGGTCATGCGGTGTCGGACCGGCAGGATCGTCAGGGCGCCGAGCACGGCGATCACCCCGGCGCCCCAGAACAGGGCCGTGTAGTTGTTGCCGACCGCGCCGAGTCCGAGGAGGAACGCGCCCACCGCGCCGGCGAGCGACTGCGGCAGGGCGTTCGCGATGTTGAGGACGCCGAGGTCCTTCGCCGCGTCGTCGGGGTTCGGCAGGACGTCCACGACGAGGGCGGTGTCGACCGCGACGTACACGCCGTACGCCGCTCCCATGATCGCCTCGACGACGTAGAACATGGGCACGGTCGTGGTGTGGGCGAGCAGGATGAGTCCGACCGCGAACACCGCCGTGGAGCCGATGACGAACACCTTGCGGTTGAGCATCCGGTCCGACAGCCAACCGCCGAGCTTCGCGGTGATGACGAGCGCGATCGTGTAGATCAGCACACCCATGGTCAGGGTGTCGACGGCGCCCTGCTGCGACAGCCCGACCTCCTCCTGCAGGAAGAACAGGCGGAACGCGACGAAGAGGAACGACGCGAGCGTCAGGAGGAACCGTGAGAGCCAGACCCAGCCGAAGTCCGGGTGCTTGAGCGGGTTCACCCAGAAGGTGAAGAGCAGACCCTTCCATCCGCCGACGTCCGGACGGGTGGTGATCGCGCGGTCGGGCAGGACGAAGCAGTACAGCCACACGGTGATGAGGGCGAAGACGGCGGGTGCGACGAAGAGCAGCAGCATGTCGGTGACGAACCAGCTGGCCACGAAGGCCGCCGCGAGGATGCCGACGTTCTGCATCACGCCGACGTTCGCGGAGACGCTCCCGCGCTGCTCCGGCGGGACCTGGTCGGCGATGGTCGCGAGGAGCGGGCCGAGGATGGCGTTGCCGGTCAGCTGGGCGAGGCACCACCCGGCGATGAGGACCGGGACGTTCGGAGCGAGCGCGACGATCGTGAGCGAGGCGACGAAGCCGATGGCGCCGAGGAACATCCACGGGCGGCGGCGACCGAAGCGCGAGAGCGTGATGTCGGACAGGCGGCCGATCACCGGGTTCGCGACGAGGGCGAACAGGGCGGCGATGGAGAGGACGTTGCCGTTGACGACCGCCGCCTGGTCACCGGGGACGAGCTGCTGCGTCTTGAGGGCCAGGCTCACGGTGACCGGGGCGAGCAGGGCCACGAACAGACCGAACTGGGCGAGCGCCATGGTGGTGACGACACGCTTCGATGCCCGTTCCGTCGGTCCCGACGGGCCGGTGACGAGGCTGACGTAGGGGCCGCTCGAGGCACGCTGACCGGTGGGTTTGGGGCGGCGGGGTGGGTTGGACATCCGAGTTCCTCTCAACGCTGAGCTGCGGACCGGCTCTGGCCCGCGGGTGGTGCTGTCCCGGCAGGATCGGGAAACCGATCACTGCACGGCTTTGAGTATAGGCGCGAAACCCGAGTGGTCAATAGGTTTTCACGAAACCTGTCGGGTGACGCTGCCAGCGCGGTGCGCTGACGCGAGCGCACCCCAGCCGCGTGAGCGCGGGTCTCCGGAGGGTCGCGCTCACGCGCCCGGGGCGCGCCCCCGCCGATTCCGCGGCGCTCGCGTCACCGCACCGCGCCGGGCCCCACAGACCCGCGCTCGGGTCAGCGCACCGCGCCGGCGTCACCGACGAGGAGGGCCCAGGCGCGCTCGAGGTCGCCGGCCATGTCGACGGAGGGGTCGAGCGTCCACTGCACCTGCAGCCCGTCGGCGAGGGCGACCATGACGCGCGCCACGTGATCGGGATCGATGCCCGCGGCGACCCGCCCGGAAGCCTGGCGATCCCGGACGACGTCGGCGATGCTCCGGCGCACCGCCGTGACGTGATCGACGAAGAACCCGCGCACCGGGTGTTCCGCATCTCCGGCGGCCGCCGCCATCGTCAGGTACAGCTCGACGAGGCCCGGGACATCGCTGTTGTGCCGCATGACGGCGACCAGACCCTCGATCGCGTCCTGCGACCCGGCCGCGGCGAACTCCTCGTAGTCGACGGCGTCGCGCTCCCGCAGGATCGCCGCGAACAGGTGTTCCTTGGATTCGAAGTAGTGCATGAGCCCCGGCAGACTGACGCCGACCTCACGCGCGACCTCACGGAGCGACGTGCCGCGGTAGCCCTCTCGCGCGAACACCGCGAGCGCGACGCGCAGGATCTCCTGCCGGCGCGCAACACCTTTCGCGTAGGAGCCCCGTGCCGTCATGTGCCGATTGTAGGGCCGCACGGCGACGACGGCGGATGGGATTCACCCACCCACCGCCGGCGCCGAGACGTCCGCAACGCAGGACGGGCCCGCCGCGCCGTTCGGCGAACACCGCGAGCGCGGCAGACCCGCCGCGATCGTCCTGAGTTGCGAACGTCGAGACCCCTCCCCGCAGCCCGCAGCCCGACTCAGGCGCCGAGCGCGACCGCCGTCCACGACACGGGCGGGAGCGTGATCGTGAGGGTGCCGTCGGCGAGCGACGCGCTCTCGTTCGCGACGAGACCGACGCGCTCGCGGTCGTCGATCGTGTTCTTCGCGTAGACGTCCTCGTCGTGGATGCCGTTCGCCTCGACGATCGAACCGACGCCGAGCGCCGAGACGTCGACGGTCACCGTGATCGCCTCGTCCTGGTGACGGTTCACGAGGAACACGGCCGCGGTCCCGGCCTCGGCGTCGTACGTCGCGACCGAGTCGACGAGCGGTGCGTCACCGTGGACCTTCGTGGCGTAGCTGCCGACCTCGATGCGCGGCGCGATCACGACACCCGACGCGAGCCGGCTGGTGACCGAGAACGGGAAGAACGTCGTCTGCCGCCACGCACCACCGCCCGGCTCGGTCATGATCGGGGCGATGACGTTCACGAGCTGCGCGAGGCTCGCGGAACCGACGCGGTCGCTGTGCTTGAGGAGCGTCATCAGCAGGTTGCCGAACACGACCGCGTCGGCGACCGAGTAGACGTCCTCGATGAGGCGGGGCGCGTAGGCCCACTCCTCGATCGTGCCCTCGATCGCGTTCCACTCGTCGAGGTACCAGACGTTCCACTCGTCGAACGAGAGCTGGATCTGCTTGTCGGAGTGACGCTTGTGCTGGACGTGGTCGGCGGCCGCGACGACCGTCCGGATGAAGTACTCCATGTTGAGGGACGACGCGAGGAACGACCCAAGGTCGCCGTCACGCTCCTGGTAGTACGCGTGGCAGGAGATGTAGTCCACCGAGTCGAAGCTGTGCTCGAGGACGGTGCGCTCCCAGTCGCCGAAGGTCGGCATCGAGGAACTCGACGAACCGCAGACGACGAGTTCGAGCTTCGGGTCGACCATCTTCATCGCCGACGCGGTCCGGGCGGCCAGCTTGCCGTAGTCGTCGGCGGACATGGCGCCGACCTGCCACGGCCCGTCCATCTCGTTGCCGAGACACCACATGCTGATGCCGTAGGGCTCGGGTGCGCCGTTCGCGATCCGCTGGTCGGACAGCGCCGTGCCGCTCGGGTGGTTCGTGTATTCGAGGAGGTCGAGCGCTTCGAGCACCCCGCGTGTGCCGAGGTTGACGGCCATCATCATCTCGCTGCCGGTGAGCTTGCACCACTTGGCGAACTCGTCGACGCCGACCTGGTTGGTCTCGAGCGAGTGCCAGGCCAGGTCGCGGCGCACGGGGCGGTGCTCGCGCGGCCCGACGCCGTCCTCCCAGCGGTAGCCGGAGACGAAGTTGCCACCGGGGTAGCGGATGGTGCTCGTGCCGAGCTCGGTGACGAGGTCGACCACATCGCCGCGGAAGCCGTCGGCGTCGGCGGTGGGGTGGCCCGGCTCGTAGATGCCGTCATAGACGCAGCGGCCCAGGTGCTCCACGAACGAGCCGAAGATCCGACGGTTGACGGGGGCGACCGTGACGTTCGGGTCGATGGCGATGCGTGCGGTGGTCATTGGGGTCCTCTCCGGGGACGTCGTCGTCCAGGTTTGTACAACGTTGAAGGTAAACGTTGTAGAAGCAGTCTCGTGTGCCGATCGGCAGCTGTCAAGACACCTCTGCGGATGAGGAGTCGGCGCCGTCGGGCGAGGACGCGGTCGACTCACGTCGCACCAGTTCGAAGTCGGCGTAGACCCGACGGAGTGGCACGTCGTCGACGCCGCCGGCGATCCGCTCGACGAGCAGCGACACGGCGGTCCTCGCGATCTGCTCCCGCCCCGGTGCGATCGTCGACAGCGACGGCAGGGAGTAGCGACCCTCGTCGATGTCGTCGAAGCCGATGACCGCGACCTCGTCGGGCATGGCGACGCCTCGTTCACTCAGGACGCGCATGGCCCCGAGCGCCAGGGCGTCGTTGAACGCGACGATGCCGTCGAACACGACACCCTCGTCGAGCATCGCGCGCATCGCCACTGCTCCGTCGAAGCGACCCCAGATCGGGACCTCGCGGACGAGTACCGGGTCGAACGCCATGCCGGCAGCCTCCAGCGCGGCTCGATACCCGGCGAGACGCAGACTGGCCGAACCGACGATGTCGGCGCGGTGCGCTCCGAAGGCGACGATCCGCGTCCGACCGAGCCCGATCAGATGCTCCGTCGCAGCACGCGCTCCCTCGGTGTTGCGCATCGTCACGTGGTCGTTCGGGGCGTTGAACATGCGCTCACCGAGGAGCACCATCGGGATGGTGACCTCCTCCACGACGGCGAGGTCCTCGTCGCCGAGGTGGAGCGCGCTGTAGAGGACACCGTCGACCGCGCGGAGTCGTGCGCCGCGCAGCAGCTCGGCCTCGCGTGCCCGGTCGCCGCCGCTCAGCTCGATCAGCACCGACAGGCCGAGCTGGTCGGCGGCGTGCATGACGGCGTCGGCGAGCTCGGCGAAGTAGGAGTTCCGGAGGTCGGGGATGATCAGGCTGATGACGCCGGACCGGCCCGAGCGGAGCCCGCGCGCGGAGAGGTTCGGACGGTAGCCGAGCTCGGCGATCGCCGCGAGCACCCGCTCCTTCGTCGCCTGCTTGATGTGGGGGTAGTCGTTGACGACGTTCGAGACGGTCTTGGCGGACACCCCGGCGAGCTTCGCCACGTCGTGCAGGGTGGTCGCCATGATCCTCCTCGGCGGCGGCATCCCCGGCCGCCCTGTACGCACTCTACAACGTTGAAGGAGCGGCTCTGGATCCGGGTTCGTGAGCGGTGACGGAACCGGTGGACTCCCTCGGGACGACGCGGTATCCGCTGACGATCGCGCGCGGCTCCTCCGGCTGCCCGGGCGCGGCGATCCGCTCGATCAGGAGCTCGACGGCGCGCTCGGCGATCTCCTCCCGGCCGATGTCGACCGTCGACAGGGTGGGGAGGGCGTAGCGCGTCTCGTCCAGGTCGTCGAAGCCGATGATCGCGACGTCGTCGGGGATGCGGAGCCCGGCGTCCTGGAGGACGCGCATGGCACCGAGGGCCATCGCATCGTTGAAGGCGACGACGCCGTCGAACGGCAGGCCCGCGGCGATGACCTCGCGCATCGCGTTCGCCCCGTCGCTGCGGTGCCAGCTGACGACGGTGCTGACGTAGGCGGGATCGGCCGGGATGCCCGCGGCTTCGAGCGCCTCGCGATACCCCTGGAGACGGAGGGCGGCCGGCCCCAGGGTGTCGTGCGGGTCGGTGCCGAGTGCGACGATGCGGCGTCTACCCTGCGCGAGCAGGTGTTCGGTCGCCGCGCGGGCTCCGTCGACGTTGGCCATCGTCACGTGGTCGCGGTCGCCGTCGAACAGTTGCTCTCCGAGGATCACCATGGGCCCGTCCGGGATCAGCGCACTGTCGTCGCGGTCGAGGCTGAGCGGACTGTAGAGGATGCCGTCGACGAGCTGCATGCGCGGCCCGCGAAGGATCTCGAGCTCGACGTCGCGACCGCCGGCCACCTGCTCGATGAGCACCGAGAGCCCGCGCGCACGAGCCTGACGCATGACCGCATCGGCGAGCTCCGCGAAGTAGGCGTTGCGGAGGTCGGGGATGATGAGGCTGATCACGCCGGACCGGCCGGAGCGGAGACTCCGGGCCGAGAGGTTGGGGCGGTAGCCGAGCTCGGCGATCGCGCGCTCGACCTTGGAGCGGGTCGCATCGCTCACGTGCGGGTAGTCGTTGACGACGTTCGAGACGGTCTTGATCGAGACGCCCGCGCGTGCGGCGACGTCGTGCATCGTGATCGACACGCGTCTCCTCCCCCGGCCGGCTCCCGGCTGTCAGCAGACTACCGCTCCGCCGGCACGGGGTGTCGTGGCCGCCAGCGCGGTGCGCTGACGCGAGCGCGGGTCTCTGGCGTGAGCGCGGGCCTCCGGAGGGGCGCGCCCGCGCGGTGGACCCGCGCTCACGCCCATCCGAGCGGTCTGGGGTCAGCGCACCGCGCTGGCGTCAGGACCGAACACGAACGACGGCCGGTAGACGACATGCGTCGAGCGACGGGCGTCCGCTCGATCAGCCGTCAGTGAGCGGGACCCGTTTCTTCGGTTCGGTCGACATCCGGTGCAGCAACGGCACCGCGATGATGAGCGCGACACCGGCACCGAGCAGCAGCCCGCCGATCGTGTCGCTCACCCAGTGGGCGCCGAGATAGGTCCGCGACAGCATCATCAGCAGCGTGTAGGCGACGCCGATCAACCACACCCAGACCCGCGGGAAGATGATCCCGAACGCGACGGCGATGGTCGCCGCGTTCGCACTGTGCCCCGAGGGGAAGGAACCGAAGTCCGCGTGGACCAGGATGTCCTCGGGCCGCGATCGACCGACGATGTTCTTGATGATCTGCACCGCTCCGGCGCTCAGGGCGGAGACGATCGCGAAATAGAGGGCGGCCCACGGTCGGCGAAGCAGCAGGAGGACGGCGATCCCGAGCAGCGGCACGACGAAGATCGCGACGACCCCGCCGCCGAGCCAGTTCATGACGAGCGCAGCCTGGACGAGCCACGGCGACCGCTCCTCGAGTACCTCCTGCATCCACTCCTCGTCGAACCCGAACGGGGCGTTCGGACCGCGCTGGAAGAGCAGCACGCCGAGCAGGAGGACGAGGACCACGGCGATCGCCCCGCTGATCAACGGCCACCGTCGGGAGACCTTCGCGGCGAGCTTCGGATCGGGCCGGATCGACGCCGGGTCCGGATCCATCGCGAGTGCACCCGACTCGTCGAGGGCTGGCGAGACCGCCTCGTGCACCTCGGGAGCCGGTGCAACTGCTGGGTCGTCGTGGTCGTCGGGTGCCGTCATCGTCCCATCATGCCGTGTCGGGTATGTCTCGCGCGTGGGCTTGCGCCGGGAGGATGACGCGCTGATCGCCGCGCCGATGCGCCTCCGGACGCGCCCCGACGGGCACTGGCGACGGGGACGGCCGACGAGCACGACCCGCGAGTCTGACGGGCGATACTGGAGCGGTGACGACCGACTCCCGAACCGCCCCTCTCGCCGACGACGCGCGGTGCCCCTGTCTGTCCGGTGAGACGTACGGCGCCTGCTGCGGGCGACTGCACCGAGGCGAGTCGGGGGCGGCGACCGCGGAGGCGCTCATGCGGTCGCGGTTCTCGGCCTTCGCGGTCGGCGACGCCGAGTACCTGCTGCGCACGTGGCATCCGTCGACCAAGCCGGCGTCGCTCGAGCTGGACCACTCGCTCCGCTGGTACCGGCTCGACATCGTCGCGACCTCCCGCGGTGGGCTGCTCGACACCGAGGGGATGGTCGAGTTCGTCGCGCACCACAAGGTTCCCGGCGTGCGGGGCTCCGCCGGGAGCCAGCATGAACGGAGTCGGTTCTCGAAGGACACCGGCGCCTGGACCTACGTCGACGGCTTGGACCCCTCCGCCTGACCGGGACCCGCTCGCCCGGCCCGGCCCCGAGCCGGTGTCAGCGCGGTGCGCTGGCCCGAACCGCCCCGAACCGGCGTCAGCGCGGTGCGGCCACCCGAGTGAGCCCGAACCGGCGTGACCGCGGATCGCAGCGCCGAGCGCGCCGCTCCGGAGACCCGCGCTCACGCCACAGACCCGCGCTCACGTCAGCGCACCGCGCTGGCGCAACCCGCCAGGTCAGCCAGCGAGAGCCGGGACCTTCTTCGGCTGCACGATGAACCAGAGCGCACACACCGACACGACCGAGGTCGCGGCCATCACGGCGCCCATGGGGATCGCGGTACCGATCCCCAGCACCCCGACGATGGGCGAGATGAGTCCCGCGAGGCCGAAGTTGAGCGCCCCGAGGAGCGACGCCGCCGTCCCGGCCTCGTGCCCGTGGTTCGCGAGGGCGAGCACCTGCACCGCCGGGAAGCCGAAGCCGCACGACAGGATGAAGAAGAACAGCGGCACCAGCACACCGAACAGCCCGACGTCGGCCATCGTCAGCGCGACGATCGTGACCGCCGAGATGAGCTGCACGATGGTCGTGCAGGCCAGGATCCACTGCGGCCCGTACCAGCGCATGAGGCGGGACGAGATCTGCACGCCGGCGACGATGCCGAGCGAGTTCACCGCGAACAGGAGACCGTACTCCTGTGCGTCGAAGTCGTAGACCTCCTGGAAGAGGAACGACGAGCTCGAGAGGTAGGCGAACAAGCCCGAGAAGCTCATGCCACCGATGAGGGCGACACCGACGAACACGCGGTCGCTGAACACCGAGCGGTAGCGGTCGCGGACGGTGCTGTGTCCGGCGTCGCGACGCCGCGCCGGCGGCAGGGTCTCGACGATCCAGAGCGACACCGCGATGACGACGAACAGTCCGTAGGCGGCGAGGAACACGAAGAGGCCGCGCCAGTCGAGGACGAGGAGGAGCTGCGAACCGATGACGGGGGCGGCGATCGGCGCGAGCCCGTTCACGAGCGCGAGTCGCGACAGCATCCGCACGAGCGGCTTCCCGCCGAAGAGATCGCGGACCATCGCCATCGCGACGACACCACCGGCCGCCGCACCGGCACCCTGCAGCACGCGGAACACCATGAGCCACCCGATGTCGGGCGCGAACGCGGCGCCGACCGAGGCCAGGATGTGGATGCTCGTCGCGAGGATGAGCGGGAGACGCCGGCCGACCTTGTCGCTCCAGGGCCCCATGAAGAGCTGGCCCACCGCGAAGCCGATCGTGGTCCCGGTGAGGGTGAGCTGGATGAGGCTGACCGGGACGTCGAGGTCCTGTTCGAGGATCGGGAACGCCGGCAGGTAGAGGTCGATGGTGAACGGCCCGAGCGCGGTGAGTGCGCCGAGCACGAGGATGTAGACGAGGCGCTGCCTGCCCGAGAGCGAGTCCCCGGGGTGGACGACGGTGATTCCTGCGGTGTGCACTGGTGAACGGATTCCTAGCGAGGTGCGGAGGTGGGAGGGGTGACCCGAACCGATGTCGAATCGATTCGAGAAGCGGCGTCAAGGCTAGCAGCCGGGGACGCGTTTTCGCGACACCCCCGGACGACCGATCGGCGTCGACCTCGCTCCACAGCCCCTGGGGAGCAGGGTCGTCTCGACGACTCCCAGGTGACCGCCCAGCATCCGTTTCACGACGTTCGCTAGGCTGATCCGGCTGCAGGCGAACCGGTCGCGGGCCGCCTGTCCGGAGCCCGATCCACCTTGCGTACGCCCCCGATGCAGGCCCCGTAGCCGCCGACGGAAGAGAGCCATGCCAGACCACTCCCGAGCCCCGCTGCCGTTTCAGGTCGACCTCCGCGGAGTCGTCGACCTCCTCAGCCGCCACATCTACTCGGGACCGCGCGTCTACCTCCGCGAGCTCCTGCAGAACGGACGCGACGCCGTCGCAGCCCGTCGCGCCGAGGACGCGACGGCTCCTCCCGGCAGACTCCTGATCACCCCGCACGTGCCGCCGTCCGGCTCGGAGGCGGGCTCGCCGTTCCGATTCCGCGACGACGGTGTCGGGCTGACCCGAGACGAAGCCGCCGAGCTGCTGGCGACGGTCGGCCGCAGCTCCAAGCGCGGCGACCTCGACGAACTCCAGCGCGGCGACTACCTCGGGCGGTTCGGCATCGGGCTGCTGAGCTGCTTCATGGTCGCCGACACCATCACCGTCCGCAGCCGCTCGGCTCGTGGCGGTCCGGCCATCGAGTGGATCGGCGACGCCGACGGCACGTTCACGATCCGAGAGCTCGACGACGCCACGACCGCCGCCATGCCGATCGGCTCGGAGGTCGTGCTCGACCCACGCATCGACGGCCCACTGCACGACGGCAGTCTGCTCGGGCACGGCACGGTGCGCGGCCTCGCCACGACCTTCGGACGGTTCCTCGACCTCGACGTCGAGGTGGTGGATCCCTCCGCACCCGACCACCCGGTGCGCATCAACGTCGACCCGGTGTTCCGGACGGCTGAGGCGACCACTCGCGAGGCACTCCTGGCGTTCGGGGAGGACCTCCTCGGGACGCGCCCGTTCGACGCCGTCGAGATCGTGGTCCCCGGCACCGGCACCCGCGGCACCGCCTTCGTCCTCCCCTCGCCGCCTCCGCCGGGCGCCCGGCAGGCGAGCCGGGTCTACCTCGGCGGCATGCTGCTGAGCGAACAGATCGACGACCTGCTGCCCGAGTGGGCGTTCTTCGTGCGCTGCATCGTCGACACGACGGGACTCCGCCCGACGGCGTCGCGCGAGCAGCTCGTGCAGGACGACGCGTTGGAGTTCACCCGCGAGGCCATCGGATCAGCCCTGCGACGGTGGATCCTCGACCTCGCCCGCCAACGGCCGCACCGACTCCAGGAGTTCATCGGCGTCCACCAGCTCGGCATCAAGGCGATCGCCGCGCACGACGACGACCTCGCGAGCGCCGTCGTCCGGTGGCTCCCGATCGAGACCTCTGCCGGCACGATGACCATCGACGAACATCTGTCGCAGACCGGCGTCATCCGGTACACGGCATCCCGCGACGAGTTCCGTCAGATCGCCGCGGTCGTCGATCCGGCCTCGCCGATCGTCAACGGCGGGTACGTGTACGACCAGGAGATCCTGGAGCGGCTGCCCCACCTGATCGACGGCGTGCGGGTCGAACGGGTGACGGTCGCCGACGAGCTCGACAACCTCGAGCCGCCGCACCTGGACGATCTGGCCGCGACGACGGCACTCGAGGACCGCGCCAGCCGCGTGCTCGCCGAGGTCGAGTGCCGGGTCTCGGTGCGCCGGTACCGGCCGGACGACCTCGCCGCCCTGTACGTCGCCGACCCGTCCGTGCTCCGACGGCTCGAGCGGCACCGGGCCGCCTCGGTCGCGCCGGGCATCTGGTCGCAGGTCGTCGGGGCCGTCGACTCCTTCCTCGCCGACGCCGGCCCGGGAGGCGCTGAGACGGACACCGCAGCCCGGCTCTGCCTCAACTGGAACGCGGCGCTCGTCCGCCGCTTGGCGACGCTCGACGACGACCTCGTCTTCGAGCGCAGCATCCAACTGCTCTACGTCCAGGCGCTCCTCGCCGGGCACCGCCCCCTCGAAGCACGCGACCGCCGCATGCTCGACGCAGCCATGACCGACCTGATCGGCCTCAGTGTCGGTCTCGACGACAAGGAACTCCGATGACCGACACCACCGCCATCCCCGTGAACGACATCGACCCCGACGCGAGCGTCCAGGACCTCCTCGAGGAGGCAGACACCCTGCCCTGTGGTCCCGCCGAGCGAGCACTGCTCGACGAGGCGCTCCGGCGAGCTGAGGCCGCCGGCGACGAGGAGGCCGCGTACGCGACCCGCATGCGGTTGACGCAGTCGGCGCACATGACGGGCGACACCGACACCATGTTCAGCTCCTTCGGCTGGTGCGTCGGCAAGCACGACGCGGACCCGGAGCGCTTCCCGATCACGGTCGACGGCTGCGACCTGCTGTTCCAGTACAAGTGGATGGCCGGCCGGCTCTCGACGAACCCGACCTTCTCACTCGCGCAGATCGAGGCCATGCACGAGGACATGCGGGCGAGGTACGCGGCAGCGGGCGCCACCATGAGCGGCGTGGTGCAGTCGCAGTTCCACATCGCGACGGTGACCGGCCGCCTCGACGAGGCCGCCGCGTTCCTGGAACGCCGCTCGACCATCGAGGACGACCGGTACAGCCACTGCGAAGCGTGCGTGCGCAACGAGGACGCCTGGTTCCATCAGCTCCGCGGGCACGACGACGATGCGATCCGGATCTACGACGAGATGTTCGAGAACCGCATGAGCTGTGGTGAGGAGCCGGAGACGAGCGAGGCACAGGCGCTCCTCCCCTACCTCCGCGCCGGCCGGTTCGACGATGCCAAGGCGGCGCACCAGCGCAGCTACCGGGTCGCCCGTTCCAACGCCGACGGATTCGGCATCATCGCCGACCACCTCGTGTTCTGTGCCGTCACGGGCAACGAGGCGCGCGGCCTGGCGATGCTCGAACGCCACCTGCCGGCCCTCGTCAACGACCCCATCAACCTGTCCGGGCACGCCGACGGGCTCATCGCGGTCGGCGTCCTGCTGGATGCCGTCGCCCGAGCCGGTCACGGTGATCTGCCCGTCCGCGGTGCCGACGCCCCGGACCTCGCCCGGTACCTCGGCACCGAGTCGACCGCCGCCGCCGACTGGACCGTCACCGCGGTCGCGGCGCGCGCCTGGGCAGCCGCCGAGCACCTGACCCGCGCCTTCGACGAACGCAACGGCAACGGCTTCCGCACTGAGCGGCTCGAGGCCGCGCGGGCACTCGCGACGGAACACTGGGACCTCCCGCTGTCGGTCGAGGGGTTCGCAGCACCCGTCGCCGAGCCGGAACCGGCGACCACGGCCGCCGAGTGGCGCGAACGGACCTCCGCGCTCCTGCAGAGCGCCGATCCACGCGCTGCGATCGTCGCCGCCGAGCAGGGCCTCGCGCTCCTCGCGGACGACGCGGATCCCGACGAGAACCTCCGCGCCGGGCTCCTCGGCGCGATCGCGCAGGCAGCGGTCATCGAGGGCGACGACGACCGCGCGGGGGCGGCCTGGGCCGACCGCGACACGGCGCTCCGTGCAGCAGGACGCATCGCGGTCGCCGACGTCGAGGCCCGCTTCGGCGTGGCGCTCCTCGGCACGGCGACCGAGGACCGACTCACCCTCCTGCTCGCCGAGCTCGACGACGCCCGTCTCGTCCCCGTCGACGCGGACCGGCTCATCCACACGCTCGTCGTCACCGCGCGCCATGCGTTCGAGCTCGCGGGAGCGCAGACCGAGCAGGAGTCGGCGGAACGGTTCATGGGGATCGCCGATCGGCTCGCGGGTGAGGCCGTGCTCGCCGCCGCGGTCGACGACCCGGGTGAGGCAGGTCCGCCTGCCCGTCTCCTGCACGCACACCTCTTCGCCGTGACCGGCCGGATCGAGGAGGCGGCAGAGCTCCTCGACCCGCTCCTCGAGCCCGGGCAGCGGGCGTCGGTCCGTCTGCCGGCACTGACGCTCCGCACCCGGATGCTCGGCGGGGCCGGGGCGTTCGCCGAGGGGGTCGCGCTCGCCGACGAACTCGTCGCGCTCCAGACACTCCTCGGCAACCGACTCGGCATCATCCAGGCGTGCTCCCTCTCGGCGGCGCTTCTGAGCGACGCCGACCGCGATCGCGAGGCCGCGGCCCGCATGCAGCTCGCGATCACCCACGCGAAGCGGGCGGAGTACGCCGACCTCGACTCGCTCACGCTCCAACTCGCGCGGTACCTCCAGTTCGCAGGTGATGCCGCCACGGCACTCGAGCACTACGACGAGGTCTACCAGACGAAGCGCGAGCACGCCGCGCCGGGTGAGCTCGCGGACCTGCTCGCCAACATGGGCGAGGCCGCGCGCATGATCGGTGAACACGGCATGGCGTACGGCGTGTGGCGCGCCGCGATCGACGACGCCGCGTCCGTCGGGAACGACCAGGTGGTCATCCGCACCGGCTTCGGGTTGAGCACGCTCCTCGTCCAGTTCGAGGACGACGACGCGATCGAGGTCATCGACCAGGCGCTCGCCGCCGCTCGTCGTCTGGGCGACCCGCAGCTCCTCGTCCAGGCGCTCCAGCGCGCGGCGAGCGCACGGGCGGCCTTCGGCGACGACACCGGGCTGCCGCTCTACTCGGAGGCTCGTGACATCGCCTCGGCGCACGAGGCCGCGTGGCTCGTGGCCGACATCACCGATTCGGAGGCCCGCTCGCTCGGTGCGCTCGGACGCGCCGACGACGCGACGGCGACGGCTCGGCTCGCCGCTGCGGGGTTCGTGGCCGCCGGCGACGAGAACGGCGCGGCGGTGGCCGAGGTGTTCGCGGCGAGGTCGCGGGTCGCCGTCGACGACCACGCCGGTGCCGTCGACCTGTTCCGTTCGGCTCGCGGACGCCTGCCTGCAGGCTCGCCCGACTGGACGACGGTCACGGCCGAGCTCGCGGACGCGTACGAGCGCTTGGAGCAGCACACCGATGCCGCGCTGCTCCGGGCCGAGATCGAGGAGTGATCGGGACCGTCCTCAGCGTGTCGGCGGCACCGCGAGGACGGTCTTCGGACCGCGCCTAGGGCAGTCGCGCGAAGGCGCGGACGGGGAAGGTCGCGAAGTCCTCGACGAGTGGCGGCGTCGCAGTGAAGGCGGCGCCGCTCGCGGGGAGCTGCTCGAGGCCGGTGAGGTGCTCGACCACCTGGATCCCGGCCTCGAGGAGCAGCGAGTGGGCCGGACGCGCGCCACCGGATCCCGGCTCGGTGTCGTCGATGTTGATGGAGTCGATGCCGACCAGCACCACGCCCTGCTCGACGAGGTACCGCACCCCGTCCTCGGCGAGGTAGGGAGCGTCCTTCGTGTAGGCCTCGGTCGCGAAGTGACGGTCCCACCCGGTGTGCAGGAGGACGGCGGTCCCGCGCAGCTCGCGGTCGAGGAGGGCGTTCGCGCCGATGCCGCGTTCGGTGGAGTCCTGGAGGTGGAACACCTCGGCCGGGAGGTCGACGAGCTGTTCGAGCGTCAGGCTCGCGAGGTCCCCACCGCCGGCGTAGCGGTGGTACGGGCTGTCGAGGTAGGTGCCGGTGTTGCCGACCATCTCGATGATGTCCATCGCGAACTCGGTGCCCTCGGCGTACTTCGGGCGCGAGTCCTCACGCGTGAGGAACGGACGGATCACCGGCTCCGGCAGCCCCGGGTAGGTGCGGAGGCCGGCACGGATCGGGTGGCTGAGTTCGACGAGCGCGCCCTCCGGACGGGGCCGCCCGGCGTCCGCCTGCGCTGCGGCTGCCGGGATCTCGAGCCCGGCAGCCGCTGCCGCTGCCAGGATCCCGCGGGAGCCCTTGTGCTGCTCGCGCACGATCTCGAGCTTGGTGATGCGGATCTCGCCGACCATCGCGAGACCGAGGTGCGTGACGAGCAGCCGACCGACCTCCTGCTGCTGCGCCTTCCCCTTCGCCTGCGCGATGGCGGGCGGCAGGTCGAGACGGAAGTCCTCGACGGCGAGACCGCCGCCGTTCAGGAAGCTGACGGTGGCATCGAGGACGGCGCGTTGTTCGGTCATGCTCTCATTCTGGCGGGGGCCGCAAACCTTGCCGAGGGATTCCCGGCCATGGGCCACCGATATCCGGCCATGACCGTGGGGTTCCGTCGACTCGACGGCTGAGCGCACTCCACAAGCAGCCCTCATGAGGCTTTTGTACACAGGGCTTGCATATCACATACCTCATGCCTATCCTCGATATGCAAGGACGGCTGACGAACCCGTCCGCGGACGAGGAGAGCCCCCATGAAGCACCAACGAACCCTGTCGATCGCCGCTGCAGCCGCCACGCTGGCCGTGCTCTCCGCGTGCACGGGCGACTCCGGGGGCGAGCGTGTCGGTCGCTGCGCGGTCGCAGACGAGTTCGCCGCTGGAACGCCGGTCGACGCGACGCCGTCCGGTGAGATCACCTTCCAGACCACCGCGCTGAAGGCCTCGTTCTCCGAGTACTTCACCGAACTCATCGAGGACTTCGAGGCCGCCTACCCCGGCACGACCGTCATCTGGGAGGACGACCCTGGCGACGGCAGCTTCGCCACCCGGCTCGTCGCGGACGCGCAGGCATGCTCGCTGGCAGACGTCGTGAACATGCCGCTCGCCACCGCCGGCGGGCTCCGCGAACAGGGCTTCCTCGCCGACCTCGACGCCGCGTCACCGGGCATCGGCGACGACTTCATCCCGAGCCTCTGGGACAGCCTGGTCCTTCCCGGCGACGACCACCACTACGTGCTCCCCTGGTACTGGGGCCTCATCGGCCTCCAGACGTACAACACCGAGCTCATGCAGCGCGCCGGGCTCGACCCGGAGCAGCCGCCGACCACCTTCGAGGAACTCTTCGACGCGGCCGATCAGGTCGCCGAACGGTCGAACGGCGAATTCAGTGCCTTCTCCGCGAGTCTCGGTCTGCGACTCCCGCTCGAGTGGCAGCTGCAGGAGGCCGAGGTCATCGCGGACGACGGTTCGGCGTTCGTCTTCGCCGACGATCCGGCCGTGCAGGAGTGGACCGAGCGCATGACGCGACTCGCGCTGGCCGGTGGCATCCCGAAGGACTCGATCGCGTCCGATGACGAGCCCACCGCCCTGTTCACCCAGGGCGCGACCGTCTGGGGCTCGCCGAACGCCTCCTCGCTCCGGTACGTGCAGGAGGGCAATCCGGGCGTCTATGAGCACGTGGGCGTCTCGTCCCTGCTCGACCGCCGCGGCACGGCGATCGCCGAGGTGCAGACCATCGGTGTCCCGAGCACGAGCACCAACCCGGCCACCGCCATCGCGTTCGCGCGGTTCCTCCTCGCCGCCGAGCAGCAGAACCGCTTCATCAGCGACCCACGCATCCAGAACTTCCCGAGCACCACCGAGTCGCTCGGCATCCCGAAGCTCACGGACATCACCGGCACCGCACCCATCGACGAGGCGAACCGTCTCGCCGTCGACCTCGCCAACGAAGCGGAGATCGTCACCATCGTGCAGTGGAGCGACGCGGTCGCGAACGCGGTCAACGCCGAGCTCCAGCTGGCGCTCACCGGGAAGAAAGCGCCGCGTGAGGCACTCCAGGCCGCCCAGGACGCTGCCAACCGGGTCATCGGAGCCGATGCTCGATGACGACCGCGATCCACCTCAACGGGGCGGCGCGCTATCGACCGCCCTGGGTGCCGCTGCTGTGGTGCGCACCCGCGCTGCTGATGATCACGATCTGGAGCGTCGGGCCCTTCGTCGGGACCATCGCACTGTCGTTCACCGACACGTCCCCGCTCGGCATGGGTGGAGCGTTCGTCGGCCTCGACAACTACCGCTCGATCCTGCAGGATCCCGCGTTCTGGTCCGCGACCGGCAACAGTGTGCTGTACGCGATCATCGCCGTCCCGTTGCTGATCGTCCTCCCGCTGCTGCTCGCGCAGCTCGTCCACACCCGGCTCCCCGGGATGGGGTTCTTCCGCTCCGCCTACGCCGCTCCGATCGTGGCGTCCGTCGTCGCGGTCGGGCTGGTCTGGCAGAACCTCCTCGGTGAACAGGGGCCCGTGAACACGGCGCTCCAGCGGGTCGGTCTCATCCAGCAGGCGGTGCCGTTCCTCTCCGAGGGGTCGCTCATCCTGCTCAGCGCCATCGCCCTCACGGTGTGGCGTGGGCTCGGGTGGTACCTGATCTTCTACCTGGCGGCGCTCTCCAACATCCCCCGTGAGCTGTACGAGGCGGCCGAGCTCGACGGCGCCGGCCCGACGCGACGGTTCCTCACCATCACGGTGCCGGGCACCCGCCTCACGATGCTCCTCGTCGGGCTCCTCGCCGGCATCGGGTCGCTCCGCGTGTTCAGCGAGGTCTACCTGCTCGGCGGCGCCACCGGTGGTCCGGGAGGCGAGGCACGGACACTCCCGTTCTTCATCCGCGACGCAGCGCTCGACCCCATCACCGGCAACGCGGGCTACGGTGCGGCCGCGAGCGTGGCGCTCTTCGCACTCACCGCCGTGTTCGCCGTGCTGGCGCAGCGCTTCGGCGGGGAGAAGGACGCATGAGCGCGCGCATCGAGCAACCGCCCGCACGACCGCTCCTGCGGCGTCGGCGTCGGCGCTGGTCGAGGACGACACCGGTGCGGTACGCGCTCCTCCTTTTCGTGCTCGTCATCTCCGTCGGCCCGCTGCTGTGGCAGTTCCTGTCGTCACTCAAGGGCTCCGGCGAAGCACTCTTCGGGCGCGACGCCACCCTGTTCCCGCAGTCGCCGACGCTCGACGCCTACGTCACGATCTTCCGGCAGATCCCGATGGACGCGTACCTGACGAACAGCGCGATCGTCTGCGCGCTCACCATCGCCTCCCAGGTGGTGCTGCCGACCGCAGCCGGGTACATGCTCTCCCGACGCGGCTGGCGCGGGCGGCGGGTCACCTTCACCGTCCTGATCGTGTCGATGGTCGTGCCGTTCGAGTCGATCATGGTGTCGCTCTTCCTCATGACCCAGGAGCTCGGCCTGCTCGACACCCTCGTCGGCGCGTGGCTCCCCGGTGCGGTCTCCGCGATGAACGTCCTCATCATGCGGGCCGCGTTCACGGCGGTGCCCGACGAGATCGAAGACGCCGCGTTCCTCGACGGCGCTTCGGAGTGGCAGCGGTTCACCGCCCTGTTCCTGCCGTCGTCCATCGGCGCGATGCTGGTCGTCGTCGTCAACTCGTTCATCACCGCGTGGGACGACTTCCTCTGGCCGCTCCTCGTCCTGCGGAGCGAGTCGTCGTTCACCGTCTCGCTCGGACTCGCACGACTTTCGGCGTCGTCGTTCGGGTTCGACCCCAGGGTCGTGATGGCCGGATCCATCATCGCCGTCGTCCCCGTCCTCGTGGTGTTCATCGTGCTGCAACGATGGTTCCACCGAGGCGTCGCAGCAGGAGGAGTCAAGTGAGTCAACAGCCGCACCACCACGAGCACCGTCCCGTCCCGACCGAGGGCCAGTTGCGTTGGCAACAGGACGGCTTCGGCGTGTTCTTCCACTTCGGGGTCAACACCTTCGCCGGCAAGGAATGGAGCGACGGCACCCTGCCCGCCTCGAGCTTCGATCCGAGCGACCTCGATGTGCGGCAGTGGGTGCGCGTCGCGGCCTCGATCGGCGCCGGATACGTCATCCTCACCGCGAAGCATCACGACGGATTCTGTCTCTGGCCGACCACGACGACCGATTACAGCGTCGCATCCTCACCGTGGCGGGACGGCCACGGCGACATCGTGGCCGAGCTCGCAGCAGCCTGTCGCGAAGCGGGTCTCGGACTGGGGCTGTACCTCTCGCCGTGGGATCGCCACGCTCCCGAGTACGCCGACGAGGCGCGCTACGCCGAGGTGTACGCCCGGCAGCTCACCGAACTGTGCACGAACTACGGCGAGCTCGTCGAGCTGTGGTTCGACGGCGCCGGGTCCGAGGGGTACACCTACGACTGGCCCGGCATCTCCGCGATCATCGAACGGCTCCAGCCGCAGGCCATGGTGTTCAACATGGGTGCCCCGACGATCCGCTGGGTGGGCAACGAGAACGGTCTCGCCGAAGACCCGGTGCGGTACGTCGTCGACCACACCGACTTCAGCAACTACACCGTCGTCACCAGCCGGTTCGAGGAGGCCCTCTACCTGCCGCCCGAGTGCGACGTCTCGCTCCGCCGCGGCTGGTTCTGGCACGCGGACGACGAGCCGAAGTCGGTCGAGCATCTGCTCGCGATCTACTACCGGTCCATCGGACTCGGCGCGAACCTCCTCCTCAACCTCCCACCAGACACCCGCGGGCTCCTCCCCGATGCCGACGTGGAACGCGTGACCGCCTGGGCCGCGGAGCGCGACCGACGCTTCGCGCGACCGATCCCGGGAACGCTGACCACCGACGGGTCGACGGTCACCGTCACGTTCGCGGGACCGGTCACCGTCGATCACCTCCGGCTGCACGAGGACCTCACCGCCGGGCAGCTCATCGACGGCCACGAGGTCCGGACAGCGGAGGGCCGCACGCTCGTCGAAGCGGGTTCCGTCGGCGTCTCGAGGGTGCACGTGTTCGAACCGGTCACGACCGATCGGCTGACGATCGCGCTCGTCCCCGACAGCACCGACGAGGCGGGCCGCGCCTGGGAAGCACCGGTACCGACACTCCTCGCGGTCACCGCGTTCCACGCCGGCACGAGCACCGTCCCTGAGCTGCCGAGGGGATACGAGGCTCCGACGGACGCCCCCGACTGAGTGCTCTCAGAGGCCGGCACGAGGCCGAAAAGATCAGCGCCTGGGATACTAGGCTGGAGGGCGTGCAGGCGCTTCCCGAACCACTCGACACGAGTGCGCTCACCCGGCCGCTTCCCCGACACGAGGTTCAAGAGCAGTGGCGAGCCTTCGTCAGGGAGGACCCCGGCGCCCGCGATCGCATCGGGCGCGTCCGACGCCTCACCACCACCGTCGGCGCGATCGGTGGGCTGTTCGGCATCTTCTTCTTCGGCATGGTCGGCCTGCTCGCCTACGCTCAAGGCGGCAGGAACGCGGGAGGGATCGCCTTCGGCATGGGCACGTTTGCGGTGGCCATGGTCGTCCTCGCCGTGATCCTCGTCCGCATGACGATCCGGGTCTGGTCCCGCAGGACCCTGCGGCGCACACACCTCCGCCTCGCCAGCTTCGCCGAAGCCAACGGGTTCGACTACCGCGTCGGTCCCATCGCCCTCCAGCGCGACATGCCCTGGCGGAGCCGCGGGTCGGTGAACCTCCACCGAGTCCTCCGGAGCAGGGAGCCGCGCGGCATCGAGATCGCCGACTACGAGGTCATCGGCAACCGCAAGAACCTCGCGGCCCCCTTCGGCGGCTACTGCGCGCTCCGGATGCCCGTCGCACTCCCCCACATCCTGCTCCGCGCCCAGGACGGCCGTCGCCGCGGCATGAGTGGTGCCGGCGCCCCGGCCGATGCGCAACGACTCAGCCTCGAGGGCGGGTTCGACCGGCACTTCCATCTCTACTGCCCGGTCGGCTACGAGGCCGACGCCCTCTACCTGTTCACGCCCGACGTGATGGCGCGGCTCCTCGACCACGTGCGCGGCTTCGACGTGGAGATCGTCGACGACTGGCTCCTCCTCGTGACCACCGACGACCTCGTCACGACGAAGGTCGACGATTGGCAGGACATCGCCGCCGCTGTCGACGCCGTGGACGACCGCGTCGAACGCTGGGCGCGGTGGCGGGAGACACGGGGTGACCGGCGAAGTGCCAAGGCCGACGAGTCGGCCTTGGCCGCGGCCTCGGCGGCCGGTCGCGTCAGCACCCGTGGTCAGCGCCTCAGGGTCCGGATGAGCGTCGACGACATCCTCATGTGGAGCGCCATCGGGCTGTTCGTCGTCGGCACGATCATCGGGCTCCGTTCCTGAGCCGGGCAGGCACTCCTCGGCGTTCGCGGCACGCCGTGCAAGACGGGCCGCGAACGCGGAAACGTGCCCGCACGATCATCGGCGCGGAATCCCATGAGCAGACAGGAGTGCCCCGAACCGCGCACTGTCGAGAGCGCACGCCCAGTCCCACCGGAGGAAGCGGTCGCTCTGACGACGCAGTTCGTCTTCGCGCTGCTTCTCACGAAGCACGACCTCGGCGGCGGATCTGCCTTCGCGGAACCGGGGATCGAGGTACTTGATCTGTCCGTCGAACTCACCGATCGCACGCACGGCCCGCCACCAGAAGTCCACTTCGGCGACCTGTCCACGGCGCAGGGTGAACCGGTGCTGCAGTTCCGGTGCAGCGAACCCGAGTCGATGCATCTGCACGCGGCTCACGCTCTCGCCGACGCTCATCGAATCAGCGTCGGCGAACCCGATGGCATCGATGGCGCGTCTGCGCCCACGACGCGGTGCGAGTTCGTCGAGCAGTTCGATGAGCTGCCCGGGTTCCGGGCGGCCGGTCCAGTGCCCGCCGCAGGTCTCATGCGCGATGCGCAACGCCTGATCGAGCGCAGGCACGCTGGAGAGCATGGGCGAGTGGATGGCGAGGTCGATCACCGTGCGGGCCAGCGAGGTCACGCGCACTCCGTCGATGACGATGGCGTCAGGGTCGTCCGGCTCACCGCGATGGCTGGCGAGGAAGCGGTTCGAACTGCCTCCGGCCGCGTCCGGGTCGATCGCATGCACGCGGTCGGGGATCGTGCCGAAGACCGGCAGCCCGTGCATGACAGCAGCCGACCGTCGGCACACGGTCAGGTCACGTCCGCTGGTGTGTCGGATGGACCGCACGAGTTCGCGGTGCCGTTCCTCGGGCCGCAGTGCCTCCCAGCGTGCTGCGCGGACGAAGACACCTCGCCGAACGCACGCCAGGACACCGAGATGGATGCCGTCGCGGATCTGTTGCGTCGTGACGCCCAGGTCGTTGAGGTCGGCGGTGAGCACAAGACCGCCTCGGCGCGCCTCGCAGACCGTGATCGCATCGTCCATGGTCCGAGTCTGCTCGGCGGTGCAGCGTCGCGAGCTTCAGATGTCGCCCTTGTGGAGCGAGCGCCCTCCGCTCGCCCTGTGACGCACACTCGTCCGAAGCCACAGGCACTGCTCCGCTCTCGCGGCACGCCGTGCAAGGCGTGCCGCGAGAGCGGGCACGTGCCCGGGAGGGTTGGCTAGAACCCCTGGGCGAGGCGGTAGTACGCGTTGTTCCAGCGGACCTCGCGCTGGAAGTCGCGCGTGGTGGTCGACTCGTCGATCACGAGGAGCTCGGTCTTGGCGATCTCCGCGAAGTCGGCGAACACCTCGACCCCGACCGCGGTCGACATGACGGTGTGGTGCGCGGCACCGGCGGTGAGCCAGGCAGCGGCCGAGGTCGCGAAGTCCGGAGCCGGCTTCCACACGGCGCGCCCGACGGGCAGCTTCGGCAGGGCCTCGATGGGCTGGACGACCTCGACGACGTTCGCCGTCAGCCGGAAGCGGTCGCGCATGTCGCTCATCGCGACGACCACGGCGGGGCCGGAGTCGGCCGTGAAGACGAGGCGCACCGGGTCCTCCTTGCCGCCGATGCCGAGCGGGTGCACCTCGAGGGTGGCACGAGCCGAGGAGAGCGTCGGGCTGACCTCGAGCATGTGCGCACCGAGGATGAGCTCGTTGCCGGGCTCCATGTGGTACGTGTAATCCTCCATGAGCGAGGCGCCACCGGGGAGGCCGGCACCCATGACGGACGCGGCGCGCACGAGGACGGCGGTCTTCCAGTCGCCCTCCGCACCGAAGCCGTAGCCGTCGGCCATGAGGCGCTGGACGGCGAGGCCCGGCAGCTGACGCAGCTCGCCGAGGTCTTCGAAGCTCGTCGTGAACGCGGCGAAGTCGCCGGCCTCGAGGAAGGAGCGCAGCCCCAGCTCGATCGCGGCGCCGTAGCGGAGCGACTCGTGCCGCTCGCCGCCCTTCCGCAGCTCGGGGACGACGTCGTACAGCTCCTCGTACTCGGCGACGAGCGCGTCGATGTCGGCGTCCGTCGATGCGTGCACGGCCTCAGCCAGCTCGTTGACGCTCCACGTGTTGACCTGCACACCGAAGCGCAGCTCGGCCTCGGTCTTGTCACCTTCGGTGACGGCGACGTAACGCATGTTGTCGCCGAAGCGTGCGAGCTTGAGCTCGTGGGTGGCCGCCCAACCCGCGGCGGCGCGCTGCCAGGTGCCGACCTCACGCTGGACGCGCGGGTCGGAGACGTGGCCGACGACCGTCTTGCGGGCGACGCCCAGACGCGTCTGGATGTACCCGAACTCGCGGTCGCCGTGCGCGGCCTGGTTGAGGTTCATGAAGTCGAAGTCGATCTCCGACCACGGCAGCTCGACGTTCGCCTGCGTGTGGAGGTGGAGCAGCGGCTTCTGCAGCGCGTCGAGGCCGGCGATCCACATCTTGGCCGGGCTGAAGGTGTGCATCCAGGTGACGAGACCGATGACGCTGTCGTCGGCGTTCGCGTCGAGCATGGCGCGACGGATCGACTCGGAGTCCTTGAGGACGGGCTTCCACTCGATCCGCACGGGGACGTCGGCGGCGGCGCCGAGCTCGGCGGCGATGGCCTGGGACTGCTCGGCGACCTGACGGAGGGTCTCCTCGCCGTAGAGGTTCTGGCTGCCGGTGAGGAACCAGACGGTGTAGTGGTCGAGCGTGGTGGTGGGCTTCGGCATGGGTGTGTTCTTTCTTGAGGTCGTTTCGATCCCTGAGCCTGTCGAAGGGCGGGACCGTGGTGGGGTGGCCCTTCGACAAGCTCAGGGACCGGGAGGGTGTCAGGGACCGGGATCGGACCGGAGGTCGTTCTGGTTAGAGCGCGCCCTGCGGCGCCTGGCCGTAGACGTTCTGGTAGCGGTCGAACAGGGCGTCGATCGCCTCGGTCGGCATGGGCTTCGGCTCGCCGAGCTGACGCGAGATGTGCACGGTGCGGGCGACGTCCTCGACCATGACCGCGGCCTTCACGGCGTCGCGGGCGTCCTTCCCGATCGTGAACGGACCGTGGTTCTGCATGAGCACGGCGCGGGAGCGGTGGCCGGTGAGCGTCTCGACGATGCCGCGTCCGATCGAGTCGTCGCCGATGATCGAGAACGGACCGATCGGGACCTCTCCGCCGAACTCGTCGGCCATCGCCGTGATGACGCACGGGATGGGCTCGGCGCGTGCCGCCCACGCCACCGCGTAGGTGGAGTGGGTGTGCACGACGCCGCCGACCTCGGGCATATGCCGATAGACGTATGCGTGCGCCGCGGTGTCGCTCGACGGCGAGCGCTCAGCACCGGGCGTGCCCGGGATGACGTTGCCGTCGAGGTCGCAGAGGATCATGTTCTCGGGTGCGAGGTCGTCGTAGTCGACGCCGGAGGGCTTGATGACGAAGAGGTCGGCTCCCGGCACCCGCCCGGAGACGTTGCCGCCGGTCCAGATGACGAGCCCGTACCGGACGAGCTCGCCGTGCAGCTTGGCGACGTCGGACCGGACGCGCGCGATCGCGACCTCGATTTCAGGCGAGTAGGTGTTCACGCGGTTGCTCCTTCGAGGGCGGTGGTCTCGGTGTCGGTCGGCAGGCTGTCGACGCCGCCACCGAGGGCGGCTCGGCGGATGCGCTTCAGGCGCTTCATGACGTCGTTGGCGCCACGACCGAAGTAGTCGTGGAGCGTCGCGTACTCCGCGTAGAGCAGGTCGTACGCGTCGGCAGCGGCCTCGTTCGGCGCGTAGACGGCGCGGTTCACCTTGCCCATGGCGGCACTGGCGGCCGGGACGTCCGGGTAGGCCCCGGCGGCGACGGCGGCGTGGATGGCCGAGCCGAGCGCGGGCCCCTGGTCGCTCGCCGTGATGGAGATCGGCAGGCGGAGGATGTCGGAGTACGTCTGCATGAGGAACGGGTTCCGCTGCAGACCGCCGGCGACGATGAACTCGGTGACGGGGACGCCCGAGGCGTTGAACGTCTCGACGATCTTCCGGGTGCCGAACGCGGTCGCCTCGAACAATGCGCGGTAGACCTCCTCGGTGCGGGTCGTGAGTGTCAGGCCGAGGACGGTGCCGGAGAGCTCGTGGTCGACGAGGACCGAGCGGTTGCCCGAGTGCCAGTCGAGGGCGACGAGCCCGTGCGCGCCGACGGGCTGGTCCTGGATGAGCGAGGTGAGGTGCTCGTGGATGCTGACACCACGCGCCGCGGCCTCCTCGGTGTATCGGGCGGGGACCTGGTTCGCGACGTACCAGGCGAAGATGTCGCCGACGCCCGACTGCCCGGCCTCGTAGCCGTAGAGGCCGGCGATGATGCCGCCGTCGACGACGCCGCACATGCCCGGGACCTCGCGGAGGACGTCGCCGTTCATGACGTGGCAGGTGGAGGTGCCCATGATCGCGACCATCTGGCCGGGCGAGACGGCCTGCGCCGCGGGTGCCGCGACGTGCGCGTCGACGTTCCCGACGGCGACCGCGATGCCCTCGCGGAGACCGGTCCACGCAGCGGCTTCGGCCGACAGGGTGCCGGCGGCGGCGCCCAGTTCACCGATCTCGTGGGCGACCTTGTCGTCTGCGAAGCGCTCGAAGGCGGGGTTGAGGGCCGCGAGGAACTCGTGGCTCGGGTAGGCACCGTCCTGGTAGATGCCCTTGTAGCCGGCGGTGCACGCGTTGCGCACGTACGTGCCGGTGAGCTGCCAGATGATCCAGTCGGCCGCCTCGACCCAGTGGTCCATGCGCTCGTAGAGTTCGGGGTCCTCCTCGAGGAGCTGGAGTCCCTTGGCGAACTCCCACTCGCTGGAGATGAGGCCGCCGTAGCGCGGCAGCCAGGACTCGCCCCGCTCGGCGGCGAGTTCGTTGATGCGGTCCGCCTGCGGCTGCGCGGAGTGGTGCTTCCACAGCTTCACGTAGGCGTGCGGGCGGTCGGCGTACTCGGGCAGCTCGTTGAGCGGCGTCCCGTCGGCGATGACGGGGACCATCGTGCAGGCGGTGAAGTCGGTGCCGATGCCGATGACGGCGGCGGGGTCGATCCCGGCGGCCTCGACAGCGCGCGGCACGGCGGACTGCATGACGGCGACGTAGTCGGCCGGCACCTGCAGCGCCCAGTCGGGCGGCAGCGCGGCACCGGTCGAGGCGAGCTCACGGTCCATCACGGCGTGCGGGTAGTCGAGCACCGCCGACCCGAGCTCGGCACCGTCGGACACACGCACGACGACGGCTCGGCCGGACAGCGTGCCGAAGTCGACGCCGATCGTGTAGGTCTCTGCGTGTGTGGCTGTCGCCTGCTCGTGGGCGCTGGCGGCCGGGTTCTGCTCGGTGTTCACCGGTGGGACTCCTTCGTCGATCTGGTGCTCGGTTGGTTCGCGATGCTGTGATGCAAGCGGGTGGGGGCGGCTGCTCGGTCGGGTGGATCAGGGCTGGGCCGCGCTCCAGTGTACAACGTTGTATATTGCCGTGGCCATGGACAGGACGATGCGATCTCGACTCATGCGAGACCGCCCATCGCCTCGAGGATGGCACGCGTGTCGAGCCGTTCGGCATCCGCGACGCCGACCGCGCCCACGGTCCCCACGATCCGGCCCGCGCGGATGGCGAGGACCCGGTCACAGACGGCCGCGAGCACCGCAGGGTCCTCGCTCGAGACGACGACCGCGCGGCCGGACGCCGCGAGCGAACGGATCAGGGCGCACCGCTCAGCCCGCCGACGTCCGTCCTCGGAGCCGGGCGCTCCCGCCGCACCGAACGGTTCGGCGAGCAGCACGGCACGCGCCCCCGTGTCCGCGACGACGCGGAGCGACTCGGTGAACTGGTCGGCGTCCGGCCCACGGTGTGCGCCGGGGAGTGCGGCGACCAGGCCGCTCGGCACGGTGGTCGCCCGGTAGTCGCGGCGCGGGTCGGCCACACCGAGCCTGACCATCCTCGTGAGGGCGTCCGGGGAGACGCTCGACGGCACCCCGCCGAGGAAGGAGAGGTCGAAGCGGATCGGATGCTCGGTCGTGTAGAGGACCCCCGCAGCGCGCGCCAGCTCCGTCGTCGAGACGTCGACCACCGCACCGTCGAGCGCGACCGTGCCGCGGGTCCGTGCCCCGTACGACCGCCCGAAGACGCTCAGCAGCACCTCCCCGGCACCGGAGTCGGGCGGACCGAACAGCCCGAGCACCTCCCCCGGCGCGCAGGTGAAGGACAGGTCGTCGACGACGGTCCACTCGGGGTCCGCCGGGTGGCTCGCGGTCCAGTGTTCGACGGCGAGGCCGGCAGCCGTCACCGAGGACGCGATCGACGAGGCACGCCCCGACGTCGATGAACCGCCGGCAAGCGGACGGAACGCGTCGACGCCGCCCACCCCGGCGGCCAACGCGGCGACCACCTCACGTTCACCGTCCACGGCCGACAGCCGGATCGGGGGCGACGGGTCGCCACCGACGGCGATCACGGTCGCGGCCGATGCGACGCTCGCCAGCCCGGTCACGGCCCCGGTCGCGAGCAGGACACCGGGTGCGGGGTCGGCGGTTCGAGGAGCTCGGGCCACCTCGACCATCGCCTGTCGCCAACGCTCGACCTCGTCCGCTCGAAGTGCGGGGCCACTGTCGTCGATCACGATGAGCGACGCCTCAGCGGCGACCGCCCTGGCCAGCTCAACGAGCCGACGCTCCACGACCGACAGGGCGCCGGCGGAGTCCGCGGGTGACCGGTCGAGCCCGACGATACTCAGGGCGCGGTGGATCCGCGCGGCATCGCTCTGCCCCACGGACGTCCCGTCGGCGGACGGTCCTCGGAGGAGGCGCATGACCGTCTCCCGCAGTCCCGCCGCACGCTCGGACCCGAGCAGCACGTTCTCACCGATGGTCTGCGACCAGCTGATGGCCTGCCCGGCCGTCACGACGGCCACCCCGGAGGCACTCGACGTAGCCCGGGACGACAACCGCGCCGGCCTGCCGGCGACGAGCACCGTCTCGGAACCGGACGCCCTGGCCGCGCCGCGCGGGGCGGGAGACGTCCCGGACAACCGCGCGATCAGGTGCCGGAGCGTGGAGACCGGTCCGAGCACGGCGTGCACCGTACCGACGGACACCTCGAGCAGCGGCCGACCGTCCCGCAGGATCGCGAGCGCCGCTGGCGGGGCCGATGAGGACTCGCGCTCAGCGGTCTCCTCGCCACCACGCACGGAGGCGAGGGCACCGGCCAGGTCGCCGGTGCTCTCGCCTCCGTGGTGGATGTCCATGCGTCGGATCGATCCGGGTTCCGCTGTCGCGGACCTCGGGATCAGCGTCCGCCGCTGCGGCGCTTGTTGTAGACGTCGAACGCGACGGCCAGCAGCAGCACGAGGCCCTTGACGGCCTGCTGCCACTCGATGCCGAGGCCGATGATCGACATGCCGTTGTTCAGCACCCCGATGATGAGACCACCGATGATCGCGCCGCCGATGGTACCGACGCCACCCTGCACCGCGGCTCCACCGATGAAGGCGGCGGAGATCGCCTCGAGCTCGAAGCCGTCACCGGCCTTCGGACCGGCGAGGTTCAGGCGGGCCGTGAAGATGAGGCCGGCGAGCGCCGCGAGGAAGCCCATGTTGACGAACAGGAAGAAGTCGACCTTGCGGGTCTTGATACCGGACAGCTCCGCGGCGTGACGGTTGCCACCGATCGCGTAGATGTGGCGGCCGAAGACCGAGCGGTTCATGACGATGCCGTAGACGAGCACGAGGACGGCCAGCACGATGAGCGTGACCGGGATGCCCTTGTACGCGGCGAGGGCGTACACGAAGAAGCCGATGCCCGCGATGATGAGGACGAGCTTGGCGACGAACCACGGGAACGGCTCGGTGTCCTGGCCGTACTTCTGACGGCCGAGGCGCGTGCGGACCTGCTGTACGACGAGGCCGACGACGGCGATGACGCCGATACCGAGCGTCAGTGGGTCGATCGGGAAGTCACCGAACACGTCGTTCAGGAAGCCGTTGCCGAGCGCGCGGTACTCCGCCGGGAAGGAACCGATGTTGGCGTTGCCGAGGACCACGAGCGCGAGGCCGCGGAAGATGAGCATGCCGGCCAGTGTCACGATGAACGCCGGGATCCCGACGTACGCGATCCAGAAGCCCTGCCAGACACCGACGAGCGCGCCGATGGCGAGCGACAGGATGATCGCGATCCACCACGGCATCTGCATCTGCACGGCGAACACACCGGAGACCGCACCGACGAAGGCCGCGACGGAACCGACCGACAGGTCGATGTGGCCGGCGATGATGACCATCACCATGCCGATCGCGAGGACGAGGATGTACCCGTTCTGCACGATCAGGTTGGAGATGTTCTGCGGCCGCAGCAGGATGCCGTCGGTGATGACGGCGAAGAACACGACGACGAGCAGGAGGGCGATGAAGATGCCGTTCTTGCCGAGGTCGCTGAGGATGTGGGTCAGCCAGCTCGTGAAGCGGTTGGTGGCCGGGTTGACGAGGCCGCCGGCGGCGGTGCCGTCGCCTGCCGGGACGGTGGGTTTGGTGTCCAGATCGGACATTGCGGTTCTCCTTCGATCCGTCCGCGCCCGCGTCAGCGGGGCTTCTCCATGGTCATGAGTTTGAGGAGCGCTTCGGGGTTCGCTTCCTCGATCGGCAGTTCGCCGGTGATGCGGCCCTCGCTGAGGGCGTAGATGCGGTCGCAGATGCCGATGAGCTCGGGGAGCTCGGAGGAGATGACGATGACGCCCTTCCCCTCGGCGGCGAGGCGGTTGATGATCGTGTAGATCTCGTACTTCGCACCGACGTCGATGCCGCGGGTGGGCTCATCGAGGATGAGGACGTCGGGGTCGGAGTAGATCCACTTCGACAGGACGACCTTCTGCTGGTTGCCGCCCGAGAGCTTCCCAGTCTTCGCGAGCACGTTCGGAGCCTTGATGTTCATGCTCTTCCGGTACTCCTCGGCGACCTTGTACTCCTCGTTGTCGTTGACGAGTCCGCCGCGTTCGAGCTTCTTCAGCGAGGCCATCGAGATGTTCCGCTTGATGTCCTCGATGAGGTTGAGGCCGTAGTACTTGCGGTCCTCGGTGGCGTACGCGAGGCCGTTGTCGATCGCCTCCGACACCGTGCGGGTGCGGATCTCGGTGCCGTTCTTGTAGACCTTGCCGCTGATGCGACTGCCGTACGACTGTCCGAACAAGCTCATCGCGAACTCCGTGCGGCCGGCGCCCATGAGGCCGGCGATGCCGACGATCTCACCGGCGCGGACGTTGAGGTTGACGGCGTCGACCATCACGCGGGTCGGGTCCTGCGGGTGGTGGGCGGTCCAGTCCTCGACGCGCAGGATCTCCTCGCCGATGTTCGGCGTGTGGTCCGGGTAGCGGTGCTCGAGGTCGCGGCCGACCATGTCCTTGATGATGCGCTCTTCGGTGACGTCGTTCTTCACGATCGTCTCGATGGTCTTGCCGTCGCGGATGACGGTGACGGTGTCGGCGACCTTCTTGATCTCGTTGAGCTTATGGCTGATGATGATCGACGTGATGCCCTGCTCCTTGAGGTGCAGGATCAGGTCGAGCAGGTGGTCGGAGTCCTCGTCGTTCAGTGCGGCGGTCGGCTCGTCGAGGATGAGGAGCTTCACGCGCTTCGAGAGGGCCTTCGCGATCTCGACGAGCTGCTGCTTGCCGACGCCGATCTCGAGGATCTTGGTCGTCGGGTTCTCCCGCAGGCCGACCCGGGCGAGCAGGGCTGCCGCCTCCTGGTTGGTGCGGTTCCAGTCGATGAGGCCGAGCGGCCCCTTCAGCTCGTTGTTGAGGAAGATGTTCTCCGCGATGGAGAGGTAGGGGCTGAGGGCCAGCTCCTGGTGGATGATGACGATGCCCTTGGACTCCGAGTCGCGGATGTCCTTGAACTCCATCGTCTCGCCCTCGAAGACGATGTCGCCCTCGTAGGTGCCGAACGGGTAGACGCCGGACAACACCTTCATGAGCGTCGACTTGCCGGCGCCGTTCTCACCGCAGATGGCGTGCACGGTACCGCGCTGCACATCGAGCGTGACGTTCGAGAGGGCCTTGACGCCGGGGAAGGTCTTGATGATGTTGCGCATCTCGAGGATGCTCGTGGTCTCGCCTGACACCGTGTCTCCTTACAGGTGATCGTCGTTGAACCGGGCCCTCCGACAGGCTCAGGGATCGGAAGTGATTCCGTTCCCTGAGCCTGTCGAAAGGGGTGTTGCAGGACTGACTAGCCCTTGATCTCGTCTTCGGTCCAGTAACCGGAGTCCACGAGGACCTCCTGGATGTTGTCCTTGACGACGATCTGCGACTCGAGGAGGAAGGACGGGACGACCTTCTTGCCGTTGTCGTAGTCCTCGGTGTTGTTGACCTCGGGCTTCTCACCGTTCAGCACGGCGACGGCCATCTTGACGGCTTCGCTCGCCAGCTGGCGGGTGTCCTTGAAGATGGTCGCGTACTGCTCGCCGGACTCGATGGCCTTGACCGAGTCGAGCTCGGCGTCCTGACCGGAGATGACGGGCCAGCCGTCGCCCACCGAGTAGCCGGCGTCGGTCAGCGCCGAGATGATGCCTCGCGAGATGCCGTCGTAGGGCGACAGGACCGCGTTGACCTTGCTGCCGTCGGAGTAGGTCGACGTGAGGATGTTCTCCATACGCTTCTGCGCGGTCTCACCGTCCCAACGGAGCGTTGCAGCCTGCTCGAAGGAGGTCTGGCCGCTGGCGACCTTGAGGGTGCCCGCGTCGATGAACGGCTTCAGGGTGTCCTGAGCGCCGTCCCAGAAGAACGTGGCGTTGTTGTCGTCGGGCGAGCCGGCGAACATCTCGATGTTGAACGGACCGGCGGGTGCGCCCTCGGTGGGCTTGCCCTCGAGGTCGACGAGGCCGAGGCCGTTGAGGACCGAGTTGGCCTGCTGCACGCCGACCTTGTAGTTGTCGAACGACGCGTAGTAGTCGACGTTCTCGCTGTCGCGGATCAGGCGGTCGTAGGCGATGACGGGGATGTCGCCGTCCTTGGCCTCCTGCAGCACGCTCGTGAGCGTGGTGCCGTCGATCGAGGCGATGATCAGGACGGAAGCGCCCTTGGTGATCATGTTCTCGATCTGCGAGACCTGGGTCGGGATGTCGTCCTCGGCGTACTGCAGGTCGACCTTGAAGCCCTCCTTCTCCAGCTGCTCCTTGACGGCGTTGCCGTCCTGGATCCAGCGCTCGGAGCTCTTGGTGGGCATCGCGACGCCGACGAGCTTGCCGTCGCCTTCGCCGCCGCTCGATCCGCCGCTTGCGCCGCCGGAGCAACCGGCGAGCGACACGACCATCGTGCCTGCGGCCAGCGTGGCGAGGAGCATTCTCTTCTTCACTGTGTGGTTCCTTCCCTAGGGAGTTGCTTGGACGTCATTGTCATGCGCAGGTCTGTCGGCATCGATGTGTCCAGCTCATCGAGGCCGCTCGTCGGCTACGTGGCGTTCGCGGGTGCGGGTGCGGACGCCTCGTCGTGGTGCCGGCGAGGGTGCAGGGAGAGGTGGCCGGCGGAGAGCCGGGCCGAGAGGGAGTCGTGGTCGGATCGATCGGTGCCGTGGATCGGGAGGTGGCTCATCGCCGACCTGCTCGCTCCATTGCGCTTCGTTCCCACGTCGACTTCCTCGTCACTCCGAATGTGACCGTTCACATTGTGTGTCACACGATAGCCCCAGACCTCCACCTGATGTCAAGTCGGGATGGGTCTCATTTTCATAACCGGCGACCGTCGGGGCATGGTCGCGCTCTCAGGATGCTGCACCGGGCACGTGCCAGGGTCATGGGCACGCCTCGCACGACGTGCCGCGAACCCGGACGCGTGCCCGGTCGATCCCAGTGGGTGACTAGAGTTCGGCGTCGATCGCGCGGATGACGTCCCAGGCGCCGTCCTCGGAGTTCGACAGCACGACGACGTCGATGGCGTCGGCGGCGGTCGGGCCGAAGTACGTGCGGACGATGCCGCTCGCGCCGGGGTTGACACCGTCGAGGTACATCGATCGCACCTGGCCGTCCTCGTCGACGTCGAACTCGAAGCCGAAGCCGTAGGAGATCTCCTCGTCGACCTCGATCTGCGGGGAGGTGAACTCCTCGGTCAGTTCGGCGGTGAGGATCTTCGCGTCGCGGGCGGCCCGCAGGAAGGTGATGAGGTCGGCCGCGGTGGACTGCGCGCCGGCGTCCGGGCCGCCGAGCGGCGGGAACGCGTCGGCGTTCGAGTGCCAGACGCCGTCGTCGTCGACGTCGCCGCCCTCGGCCAGGCCGGGCTCGCCCGTCCGACGGTCGACGAAGCCCGAGTGGTCCATGCCGAGCAGCGCGAACACCTGCTGCTCGATGAGCTGGCGGTAGGGCAGCCCCGTCACGCCCTCGAGCGCGAGCCCGAGCAGCACGTAGCCCGCGTTGACGTAGTTCGCCTCCTCGCCGGGGGCCGCGAGCGGCTCCTTGTCGGCGAAGAGTGGCAGGAGGTCGGCGGTCTCGCGGATCGACGAGGCCGGGCGCTCGGCCCAGAGGTCGTCGTAGCTCTCGCCGGCCGTCTCGTCGGCGTCGTCGGCGATGCCGGAGGTGTGGGTGAGCAGGTGGAGCAGCTGGACGTCGCGGCGGATGGTGGTGCCGTCGAGGTCGACGTACTCGTGGATCGACTCGTCGAGGTCGATGTGTCCGGCGTCGACCTGCTGGAGCACGGCGGCGGCGGTGAAGAGCTTCGAGATGGACGCCGTGTCGAAGCGGGTGTCGAGCGTGATGGGCTCGTCGCGCTCCCGCGAGGCGAGGCCTCGGGCGGCCTCGAAGAGCGTCTCGTCACCGCGTTTGACGAGCACGACGCCCGAGAAGTCGGTGGCTTCGATGACGCGGGCGACGCTTTCGGTATCCATCCCCCAACGGTACCGTCGCGGACCCCTCCGTGACTCCACGCACCCTGGGGGACCCGATCCGTCGGGGGCCTGAGGCGTGTGCATAATGGGTGCAGCACGAAATGTGACCGTGCACATCGAGGTCCGAGGAATCCGTGAGCGACGACGCCGAACGGGGGCGAGCCCCCAATATCCGTGATGTCGCACGCCTGGCCGGGGTCTCCCACCAGACGGTCTCACGAGTGCTCAACAACCACCCGAGCATCCGCGACTCCACCCGCGACCGGGTCCTCGCCGTCATGGACGAGGTCAACTACCGTCCAAACCGGGCGGCCAGGGCGCTCGTGACGAGTCGATCGCGGACCATCGGCGTGCTCGCGAGCCAGCGGTCGCAGTACGGTCCGGCGAGCATGATCCAGGCGATCGAGAACGCGAGCAAGGACGCCGGGTACCTCGTCAGCACGGCGAACCTGCCCGACGTCTCCGACGCGTCGATCGTCGCCGCCGTCGAGCATCTGCTCGCGCAGTCGGTCGACGGCATCGTCGTCATCGCGCCGCAGGTCCGGGTGTTCCGGGCGATCGAGGAGTTGCAGGTGCGGGTGCCGTTCATCGCGGTGCAGTCCGGCGGCGACCTCGACGACCACTCGATCGGTGTCGACCAGGTCGCCGGTGGACGCTTGGCGACGAGGCACCTCATCGAGCTCGGCCACCGGAACATCTACCACCTCGCGGGGCCGCAGGACTGGATCGAGGCGGAGGCGCGCATGCACGGGTTCCTCGCCGAGATGAGTGCGCAGGACGTGCCGACGACCGCGCCGATCCTCGGTGACTGGACCGCCGACTTCGGCTATCGCGCCGGGATCGAACTCATGCGGGTGCGCGACTTCACGGCGATCTTCTCGTCGAACGACCAGATGGCGCTCGGCCTCATCCACGCGATCCGCGACGAGGGGTACGACGTACCCCGGGACGTGTCGATCGTGGGGTTCGACGACATCCCGGAGGCGCCGCACTTCTGGCCACCGCTCACGACGGTGCGGCAGGACTTCGACGAGCTGGGGCGTCGCTGTGTCGCGCGATTGCTCGGCAACCTCGAAGTCGACGCCGTCGGCTACCGCGGAACGATCGAGCCGGAGCTGATCGTGCGGAAGTCGACGGGTCGTCCGGCCTTCTGACCCCTCGTGGTCGTGGTCTGGTGTGTGGTGGTGGCGCCAGCGCGGTGCGCTGACGTGAGCGCGGGTCACACGCGTGAGCGCACCCCTCTGGAGGCCCGCGCTCGAGTCCACACGCCGCGCCCACGCCGACTCGGGCGATCTCGCGTCAGCGCACCGCGCTGACGCCGGGTGAGCACGTCCCACGCCAGCGCACCGCGCTGACCACCAGGCCGACAGCACCCGAGGCGACGATCACCAGGCGGCGGGGTCCGCGATGAGTCGATCGAACGCGAGTTCCGCGGCACCGATGAGCAGGAGGTCCTGGCCGAGCTCCGCACGCACGATCGTGACGTCCTCGAACGGCGGGACGAGCGCCCGCTCACGGACCGCGTCGTGCAACTCCTCCGACGCCAGTTCGAGCACGATCCCGAGATGCCCACCGAGGACGACGAGTTCGGGGTCGAGGATGTTCACCGTTCCGGCGAGCGCCCGCCCGAGCGTCCTGGCCTGCCGGACGACCTCCTCCCGCATCACCCCAGCCGGATCGGCCGCGATGCCCTCGGCGAGCGCCGCTTCGAGGACCGCGTCGTCCCCCGCGGCGAGGCCGGCGACGCGGAGCAGCTCACTGCGTCGGACCGCGTCTTCGAGCGCATTGCCGGCGGCCGTCGCCGAGGTGTGACCGAACTCCCCCGCGTAGCCGCGCGCACCACCGACGGGTCGGCCGCCGGCGATGATGCCACCACCGATACCGCTCGCGCCACCGTTCAGGTAGACGAGGTCGTCGATACCGCGGCCCGCCCCGAAGGTCCGCTCCGCCCGAGCGCCGAGGCTCGCGTCGTTGGCCGCGAACACCGCACGACCGGTCGCGCCACGCAGCCGTTCGACCAGGGGCTCGTCGACCCATCCGAGGTGCGGTGCGAGCCGGACGACCCCGTCGGCGTCCCGGACGAGACCGGGGATCGCCAGCCCGATCCCGCCGCCACCGCGCGCCTCGTCGGGCAGGCGGTCGGCGAGTTCCGCGACCAGCTCCGCGATGATGGCCGTCGCCTCGGCCGCCGTCGGTGTCGTGTCGACCTCGCGACGCACGCGCTCGACGACTTCTCCGCCGATTCGCACGGCCGCCACCGTGATCGCGTCGAGTTCCGGGTTCGCCGCGAACGCGACGGCTCGCGGACCGGCCGAGACGAGCGGCGACGGCCGTCCGACACCCTGGCCGCCGACCGGGACCGACTCCGTGACGATGCCGATCGAGGCGAGTTCCGTGACGAGCGCGGCGACCGTCGACCGGTTGAGCCCGGTCGCCTTCGTGAGCGCCGACCTCGACTGCACGCCGCCCTGGTGCACGAGCTCGACGATCCGCCCGAGGTTCCGGCGGCGCACCGAGTCGAGTCCGCTCCCCATGCCGGATCCGCCCGCCGGACCCGCCCCGACCGCTGTCGACTCGCTCACACGCACACCCTCTGCTCGATCCCTCCAGTGTTCCCTATCCGGGCGCGTGCCGGTTCACCCGGCACTCACACCCCCTCGGGGCACGCCTTCCACGGAGTGCCCCGAGCCCGGGCACGTGCCGGTTCACCCGCCTCCGGCCGTGGATGGTTGACTGGACGGATGCCCGCCGCCTGGACGCTCCGCCCCGCCACCATCGACGACTCGACCTGGATGGCCGAGCTGCGCGCCGTCGTCATGCGGCCCGACCTCGAGCGCCTCGGTCGCTACGACGAGACCCGCGTGCGCCAGCGCTTCCTCGACGGATATCGACCGGAACACACCTCGGTGATCGAGGTCGACGGCGTCACGGCCGGGCTGGTCGCCCTCCGCCCGGAAGCCGACGAGCGGTGGCTCGAGCACTTCTACCTCGCACCCGAGCACCAGGGCGTTGGCCTCGGCACCGCGGTGCTCGCGCGGCTCCTGACCGACGACGGTGACCCGCGCCCGTTCCGTCTCAACGTCCTGCAGCGCAGCCCGGCCCGCCGCCTCTACGAGCGCCACGGCTTCACGCTCGAACGCGAGGACGAGGTCGACGTCTGGATGGTCCGCCGGGGCTGAACACCCAGCGGTGCGGCAGCAGGAGATCGGCACCGCAGCAGGACGTCCGGCAGAGGAACGTCCTGCCACCACGCGGATCTCCTCCCGCGACGCCGGCACCGGCTAGCGGGTGAGCCGCGCGACGCCGGAGCCGCTCAGGCCGGCTGGCGGACCGTGGTGACGATGTCGACGAGGTGCGGGTCGGCCGGCGCGGAGCCGAAGCCGAAGCGCACAGGTGGGTCGAGTCGGGCGAGGGTGCCGAGGTCCGCTCCGGACCAGCTCGCGGTGGCGGCGGTGATGCGGCGAGCGCCGGTCACGCCGTAGTACTCGCGTCGACCGTTGCCGGCGGAGCCTGCCGTCCGGGCGCCGGGTTGGAGCACGCGAGCGAGGGGGTCGATGGTCTGCAACCAGACAGGGTTGACGGCCACGGGTTTGGGGACGACCCGCAGCGCCCGGCCGAGCGGAGAGCTCCCGCCGATGCGGAGGGTCGTGTCGAGCGGACCGCCCACGAAGCGGAGCCCCGTCGGCAGGCGCGTCCAGCCGACGGTGCCGATCTCGACGTCGTCGAAGGTGTACGTGGAGGAGATGAAGTCGGCGATCTCCTGCGTCGGCGCGAGCAGCAGGCGTTTGCCGCGGGAGTCCTCGATCATCGCGTCGGCGAACGAGCCGAACGGCGAGGTGGACCAGAGCCCGAGGACGATGCGGACGCCGCCCGTGGTGCCGTAGCCGGCGATCCTCCCGGAGAAACGAAGGTCGGTTGCGGGCATGGGATCACCCTAGTCGCCCCTCCTGCAGGAGCGTCCGTGAACGGCGGTCCGCAGCCCGGTCGCCCAGCCTGGTCCTGTCCCTGAACCCGCGCCGGTCCCTGAGCCTCGTCCGGTCCCTGAACCCGCTCCGGTCCCTGAACCCACTCCGGTCCCTGAGCCTGTCGACGGGCGCGGGACCACCACCCGGTTGACGGCGTCGGCGCGATCCGCTTCCGTGGGAACATGCCGACTTCGCTGCTCCTCCTCGCCGACACCCACCTGCCGAAGCGGGCGAAGGTCCTGCCCGACGCGGTCTGGGCCGCCGTCGACGCAGCGGACGTCGTCGTCCACGCGGGTGACTGGGTCGATGAGGCGACCCTCGACGCCCTCGATGCACGCTCGGCCCACCTCATTGGCGTCTTCGGCAACAATGACGGCCCAGGCCTCCGCGCGCGTCTCCCCGAGGTCGCGCGCTTCGAGCTCGACGGCTTGCGGTTCGCCGTCGTCCACGAGACCGGGGCGGCGACCGGTCGCGAGCGACGGGCCGACGAGGCCTTCCCCGACACCGACGTCCTGGTCTTCGGGCACAGCCACATCCCGTGGGATTCGGTCTCGTCCGCCGGCCTGCGTCTGCTCAACCCCGGCTCGCCGACGGACCGCCGTCGTCAACCGGAGTGCACGATGATGACCGCTCGGGTTGAAGACGGCGCGCTCAGGGACGTCCGGGTCGTCCCGGTCACCCGCTGAGGCGGATCAGCCGCAGTACTCGCTGTCGATCTTCGCTTCGTCGCGGACCACGATGCCGTCGACGAGGTCGTCGGTCACCGAGAAGTTGATCCAGTGTCCGGCGTCGTCGGTGACGGCGTAGAAGACGGCGTACTTGCCCTGCTGCTCGGTGAGCGCCGGGTAGGCGGCCCGCAGTTCCTCGAGGGTGGATCCGACGCCGACGCCCTCAGCGGTCGTCGGCGAGGCGGCGACCACCGCAGACGCGGGCCCGCCCCATGCCTGCAGGACGATCTGGTTCACGACGCCGGTGCTCTGCGGATCGGGGAGCCAGACGGAAGGCAGTCCGTCGGCGGCGTAGGCGGTCACCCACGGGCAGGCCTCCTGCGTCGCCACGGTGAAGGCGGTCATGAACGACGCCGTGCCCTCGATCGGCGCGCCGACCTCGATCGGGCCGAGCCCGGTGAACGACACGATCCAGGACGCGGGATCGGCGAGGTCGGGACCGGTCGGCGTCGGCGACGATGTCGGCGTGGCCGTCGTGGTCACGGTCTCGGTCGGTGCGGGCGTCGATGCTCCCGCGCCGCCCGAACAGCCGGCCAACGCCAGTGCTGCGGCGATCGTCAGGACGGTGACGACCGGACGTCGGTGTGCTCGTGTGAACGACATCATTCCCCCAAATGTGTGCTCGGATCAGCCCATCCTCGCACACCATCCGGTCCCCTCCCCTGCCCGCGAACTGTCACTCGACGCTAGTCCGAGCGGCTGGAACTGTGCTGAAGTGACAGTTCGCGGGCCACCGGTGCCGGGCGGGGGACGGTGCTCGTCAGCTCCACGACGCGGTGCTCACGACCGGCGACGATGATCGCCTCCATGATCTCCAACACGTGGAACGCGAGGTCACCCGAGGCCCGATGCGGTCGGCCCTGTTCGATCGCCTCGGCCAGGTCGGACAGGCCCACGCCGCGCCCGGCGTCGACGAATCCGGCACTGTCGGGGACGGCACGCCACGTGCGGTCGTCGGCCGTCGCGATCTCCACCGGGTCCGAGAACCGGTTCGGGTCGGGCACGGCGACCGTCCCGCCCGTCCCGTAGACCTCGAAGAGCGGCACGCGGCTCGCCCACACCTCGAACGACACCGTCACGGTCGAGACCACCCCGCTCGCGTGCTCGAGGATCGCGGTGACGTGCGTGTCGACCTCCTCGTGCACCGGGATCGGCGTCCCGGCCAGCGCCCCCGTCGCCACCGTCCGCTCACGATCCGACCGCGCGACCGCGCCCGACACCCGTACGACGGGACCGAAGAACGACACGAGGCTCGTCAGGTAGTACGGGCCCATGTCGAGGAGCGGTCCGCCACCCGGCTGGTAGTAGAACGCGGGGGCCGGGTGCCACAGCTCGTGTCCCGGGGCGCTCCAGGCGACGGCTGCGGCGATCGGCCGACCGATGGCGCCGCTGTCGAGCACGGCGAGCGCCGTCTGGACGCCCGACCCGAGGACGGTGTCCGGTGCGCTGCCGACGCGGAGTCCCTTCGCCGCCGCGAGCTCGAGCACCGGTCGCGCCTCGGCGGTCGACAGGGCCAGGGGCTTCTCCCCGTAGACGTGCTTGCCGGCCTCGAGGGCTCGGAGCGCGACCTCGGCGTGCGCGGCCGGGATGGTGAGGTTCAGGACGACGTCGACCTCGGGGTCGGCGAGCAGCTCGTCGACGCTCGACGACCGCACGCCCTGTTCGGCGGCGACCTCCGCAGCGCGGGCGAGGTCGAGGTCCGCGACGACGACGAGCTCGAGGTTCGGCAGTTTCGGGAACTCGGCGAAGTACTGCTTCGAGATGTTGCCGACGCCGATGACACCGACCCGGAAGACGGATCCTCCTGCGGTCTCGGACACTCCGTTCAGCGTGCTGCCCACAGCAGGCCCCTTTCGATGATGGTGCGGACGTTCGGGTCTTCCACGATCTCGATGCGGTGGCCGGGAGCGGACACGAAGATCCTTCCCTTCCCCCACTGCCGCGTCCAGATGGCGGGCGCCGTGACGGGACGGTTCCACGCGTCCCAGGGCCGCACCTCCTGCGTCGTCGTCGCGAGGACGTCGTTGTACTCGTCGCTCAGCACCCAGTACTGCTCGGTGACGAGGTCGAAGTCGTCGATCCCCTCCGTGATGGGGTGCGTCCGGCCGTACTCGGTGATATGGACGGTGTAAGGGATGTAGTTGTCGGACTGCTCCCCCGTCCGCTCGGCCGGGTCCTTGCCGGCGTGGTGCGCGAACTGGCCACCGATCATGTGGAGATAGTCGGCGTTGTTGCGGTACGAGTCCGCGATCCCGCCGTGCCAACCGGCCATGCCCGTCCCGTTCAGGACGGCGCGTTGCAGGCAGGCGAACTCCTCCGGCTCGATGGTGTTCATCGTGTTGATCTGCACGATGAGGTCGACCGTGTCGAGGTAGTCGGTGTCCGTGTAGACGGTGGTCCCGTCCTCGACGCGGACGGTGAACCCGTTCGCCTCCAGGAAGGGGATGAAGGCCGCGGTCGTCTCGACGGGCATGTGCCCGTCCCAGCCGCCTCGCACCACGAGCGCCTGCTTGTCAGTCATGTGTTCCTCTCAGGGGATGGTTCGGTCATTGGTCGGCTCGAGACCAGCACTACTTGCTGAAGCCGGCGGTCATGCCACTGATCAACTGGCGTCGGCCGAACAGGTACAGGATGAAGATCGGCAGGGTCGACAGGACCACGGCGGCGAGCACCGCCGGCACGTTCACGCTGAACGAGCCCTGGAACGTCCACAGCGACAACGGCAGCACGCGGTTGCTCGGCGACTGCGTGAGCACGAGTGGGAACAGGAACCCGTTCCACACGTTGAGCGCGTTGTAGAGCGCGACGGTGACGATCGCCGGCCGGGCGAGCGGGAGGACGAGCGAGACGAGGGTCCGCCAGCTCGACGCCCCGTCGACGGTCATCGACTCGAACAGCTCCTTGGGGATGTCGCGGATGAAGTTCGACAGGATGAGCACGGTGACGGGCAACGCGAAGCCGATCGACGGCAGGATCAGCGCCAGGAGGGTGTCGTAGAGTCCCGCCTTGCTGAGCATGTAGAACAGCGGGATGATCGTCGCCTGCAGCGGGATCGCGAGGCCGAGCAGGAAGAACGAGAACGCTCCCCGCGTGAACCGCGAGTTGGTCCGGACGATCGCGTACGACGCCATGAGGCAGACGAACACGGTGACGGCGACGCTCGCGACGGTGATGATGACGCTGTTCCCGAGGTACAGGAAGAAGTCGCTCTGCAGGACGAGGGCGTAGCCGTCGAGCGTCGGATCGGTCGGTGGGATGAGCTGGTTGCTCGAGAAGAACCCGGCCTGCGGACGCACGCTCGTGATGACGATGTAGTAGATCGGCAGCACGATGATGAGCAGCCAGATCCAGGCGCCGATACCGCCGATGATGTTCGGTTTGCGGCGGGCACCTCGGGGGCGCTTGCCTCGCGTCTCGTGCTCGGCCGGGCGGCCGCGTCGCGAACCGGCGGTCGAAACGCTGACGGTGTCGAGGCTCCCGGTCGGCAGTGCGCCGGGCTTCGTGAGTCGGTTGGTCGCTGACATCACAGGCCCTCCTGTTGGCTGTCCATCTTGGCGAAGCCGCTGAGCTTGGTGAGCAGCAGGGCGATGGCGAGACCGATGACGGCCAGGATGATCGCCATGACGCTCGCCTGCCCGAACTGGCTCGCGGAGAAGCCCGTCACGTACATGAGGATCGGGAGGATGCGGGTGCCCGCGCTCGGAACGCCGCCGGTGAGCACGAAGATCACGTCGAAGTAGGTGAGCGAACCGATGATCATGAGCGTGGAGGACGTCACGAGCGTGTACCGCAGCTGCGGGAGCGTGATGTGGAAGAACTGCTTGACCGTCCCCGCGCCGTCGATCTCGGCCGCCTCGTAGAGGGACGCCGGGATCTGTCGCACGCCACCCTGGAACAGGAGCGTGTGGAAGGGCACGAACTGCCACGCGATGATGAAGATCACGACGAAGAGCACGAGCTGCTGGTTGCCGAGCCAGTCCTGCTTGAGGAACGGGATGCCGAGCGACGCCGACAGGCCGAAGTTCGGGTCGAGGATCGCCTTGAACGCGATGGCCGTCGCCGCCGACGACAGCAGGAGCGGCAGGAAGAAGATCGCGCCGAGGACGGCCCGGTTGCGCTGCTTGCCGGCGGTCCAGGTCCCGAGCAGCAGGCTGATCGGGGTCTGGACGATCCAGGAGATCACGATGACCTTGAGGGTCAGGACGAGGGCGTCGATCGCGACCGGGTCGACGAGGACCGAGGCCCAGTTGTCGAGGCCGACCCACGCGGGATCGGTGATCGCGTCCCAGCGGGTGAAGCTCAGGTACAGGGCGACGATGAGCGGGATGATCGCGAAGACGAGGAAGAAGCCCAGCGCCGGCGCGACCATCCAGCCACTGGGGCCGGTGCGGCGGCGCATCGCTGCCGCACCGGCCCCTCGGGCCCCGTTCAATGGACGGGTGACGGTCATCGGGAGATCACTGTCCGATCGTCTTGTTCATGTTGTCGGAGAACTCCTGCGGCGTGATCTGCAGGTTGAACAGCTGGTCGAGGTTCGTCAGCAGCGCGGTCGCCTGTGCGGGCGGGAGCGCCTGGTCCCAGGACATCTGGAAGTTCTTCGCGTTCTTCGTCAGGTCGTAGACGGTCGTGCCGAAGTCGCCGCCGGCGTCCGCGATCTGGTCGTCGATACCCGTGATCGGCGGCACCTGACCGGCCTCGACCATGCGGTCGATGTAGCCCTTGTCGAACACACCCTCGGTGAGGTACTTGAGCGCGCTGGCCTTCTGCTCCTTCGTCGCCGAGGCGGAGATGGAGAAGTACCCGGACGGGTTGCCCACGATGTTCGACGGGTCGCCCTTGCCACCGGTGACGGCGGGGAAGGTCGTGTAACCGAGACCCTTCTCGGCGAACTCGGCCGCCTGCTGCTTGAAGGTCGTCATGACCCAGGCGCCCTGGAGCATCATCGCGGCCTTGCCCGTGTAGAGCAGGGCGACGTCGGCGTTGCTGTCGGCGGTGACCGAGGCGTAGCCGTCGACGAAGGCACCGGCCTTCACGAGCTCCTGGATCTTCTCGTTCGCCTCGATGATGCCGGGGTCGCTCCACGCGTCGGCTTCACCGGCCATGATCTTGTTGAAGGCCTCGGGGCCGGCGACACGGTCGACGAGGTACTCCTCCCACATGAGCGACGGCCACTTGGAAGCGCCGGCGAGCGAGAACGGGGCCACGCCTGCGGCCTTGAGCTTGGGGATGGCGTCGACGATCTCGTCGAAGGTCGTCGGGACCTCGACGCCGGCGGCCTTCAGGACGTCCTTGTTGTAATAGAACATGATCGGCGTGGTGGCGTTCATCGGCACCGCGTAGACCTTGTCGTCGATGACGCCCTGGTTCCAGACGGACTCGAGGAACTTGCCCTTGGCGTCCGCGGTCTCCGAGGTGATGTCGGCGACCTTGCCGGCGTCCACGTAGGAGTTCAGGGTCCCGCCCGCCCAGCTGTAGATGATGGTCGGAGCGCTGCCCGCGCCGACGGCGGTGCGGATCTTGGTCTTGTAGGCGTCGTTCTGGAAGTAGGTCGCTGCGATCTGGCCATCGGCGTTGGCGCCGTTCCACTCCTTGAGCGACGGGCCGAGGACGGTGTCCTCGTCGGTGCCGGTGAGGCCCCAGAGGGTGGCGCTGCCACTCGGGGCGCCGCCGCCGCTGGAGCAGGCGGTCGCGCCGAGCATGAGGGCCGAGACGCCGAGGGCGACTGCGGCCAGTCGGGTCCGACGGCGGGATGAAGTACGAAGCGTCATTGCGTTCTCTCCTTGGTGGGTGCTGCTGCTGGTGGTGCGATGGGGACGGATCAGTCGGTGGGCGTCCAGGCGCTGCCGTTCGCGGCGCTGGACTCGACGGCGCGCAGGACCCGCTGGACCTGCAGCCCGTCGGCGAAGGACGGCTCGGGGTCGGTGCCGCCGGTGATGGCCTGGACGAGGTCGCGCACCTGGTGCGAGAACGGGTGCTCGTAGCCGATGCCGTGGCCGGTCGGCCACCAGGCGGCCATGTACGGGTGCTCCGGCTCGGTGACGACGATGCGCGTGAAGCCCTGCTTGCCGGCGGGAGCGGTGGCGTCGTAGACCTCGAGCTCGTTCATCCGCTCGAGGTCGAAGGCGATGGCTCCGCGGGAGCCACTCAGCTCGATGCGGAGCGCGTTCTTCCGGCCGGTCGCGTAGCGGGTGGCCTCGAAGGCGCCGATGGCACCGTCCGCGAGTCCGCCCGTCAGCTTCGCGGTGAACCAGGCGGCGTCGTCGACGGTGACCGCGCCGCGCTCCTCGGAGGCGGTCCCGCTCAGGCCGACGGTCTCGCCGAGGAGTGGTCGCTCTGTGACGAAGGTGGCGAGCGTCCCGCTGACGGTGTCGAGTCGGGCGCCGGTCAGGTGCTGCACGAGGTCGATGGCGTGCGCACCGATGTCGCCGAGCGAGCCGGAGCCGGCCTGGTCCTTGTCGAGGCGCCACGTCATCGGGCCCTCGGCGTCGCTCAGCCAGTCCTGGAGGTAGAGCGCGCGGATCTGGCGGACGTCCCCGAGCGCGCCCTCCGCGATGAGCTGACGGGCGTAGCCGATGGCGGGCACACGACGGTAGCTGAAGCCGACCATGGAGCGGACACCGCGAGCCCTCGCCGCCTCGGCCGCGGCGACCATCAGCTCCGCCTCCTCGACGCTGTTGGCGAGCGGCTTCTCGCAGAGGACGTGCTTGCCGGCTTCGAGGGCGGCGATCGCGATCTCGACGTGCGAGGAGCCGGGTGTGCAGACGTCGACGATGTCGATGGACGGGTCGGCGATGACGCTCCGCCAATCGGTCGAGGCCGACTCCCAGCCGAACTTCACGCGGGCCGCTTCGAGTGCTTCGGCGTTGCGGCCGACGATCGTGGCCATGACCGGTTCCGCGTCGAGGTCGAAGAAGCGCGGTGCGGTGCGCCAAGCCTGCGAGTGCGCGGCTCCCATGAAGCCGTATCCGATCATCGCGACCCGGAGTTCCGGCCGTCCGCTTCCCGCCATGTGCAATGCTCCCGAGCTGCTCGCGCAGCGGCGGCCCCGGGGTTCCGGATCGCTTCGCTGCGGTGCCCTGAAGCTAGCCCCGCCGCCTGTCTCCCCGCAACTTCCCCATCCCGCATTGGAAACTTTTCGCGCCCGCCCGTCCCGCCCATCCCCACCCCTGCCCGCGAACTGTCACTCCGGCACAGTCCCGGCCGCTCGGACTAGCAGCGAGTGACAGTTCGCGGGCTAGGGGGTGGACGGGGCAGCGGTCGAACCCCGGACGACGAGGGAGGTGGCGAGGTCGAGGCGGATGTTGTCGACCGTCTCGGAACGCAGCTTCAGCACCAGGCGGGTGGCCTCCTCGGCCATCTCGATGAGGGGCTGCCGGATGGTCGTGAGGGCCGGACCGACCCACTTGGCCGGCGGGACGTCGTCGTACCCGACGACCGACAGCTGCTCCGGGATCGAGATCCCGAGCGAGCGCGCCGCCTCGTAGACACCGAACGCCTGCATGTCGTTGCCGGCGAAGATCGCGGTCGGGCGATCCTCGCGCTGCAACAGTTCGAGGGCCAGGACGCGTCCTGCCTCCGGGATGAACTCACCGCGCCGCAGGATGGTCTCGTCGAGCGGGATCCCGGCCTCCTCGAGCGCGGATCGGTAGCCGGAGACCCGCGCCCGCGAGCACATGAGGTCCTGCGGGCCCGAGATCAGGCCGATCCTGCGGTGTCCGAGCTCGATGAGGTGGCGCGTCGCGGCCATCCCACCGGACCAGTTCGTGGAGCCGATGGCGGCGACCTCCGGACCCGGGTCCCCCGCCGGGTCGACCACGACGACCGGGATGTTGCGCGTGTGGAGCTGGCGCCGGTACGCCGGGTCGATGTCCGAGAACACGAGGATGACCCCGACCGGCTTCCTCCCGATGATGCTCTCGACCCAGCCCTCACCGGTCGAGCGCCGGGCCCCCGTCTCGGTCAGGGTGACGCTCATGCCGTGCTGACGCGCGACCTTCTCGACACCGCGGATGATCTCGAGCGACCAGGAGCTGTCGATGTACTCGAAGACGAGCTCGATGAGCGAGCCCTGCGCGAGCTCCGCACCGCGGCGGCTGTAGCCGTGGCGGTCCAGCAATCGCTCGACGATCTCCCGGGTGTCCGGCGACACCCCCGGTCGCCCGTTGAGCACCTTCGAGGCCGTCGACACCGACACGGAGGCCTCCCTGGCGATGCGCGACAGGGTCGCGCGCCCGCCGACGCCGCCGGGTCCGGCGGCCTGCACCGCGAGGTCGTCGCTCATCCGAGTCCTCCGATCCCTCTCGGTCGGGCCGGACGGCCGTCTCAGCAGCGAGAAGTTCTGCCCATGCTAACGAAATATTTCGCGACACTCGACCGGTGACGCGCGGCCGACGATCTGCTAGTCTCGATTATAAGTTGTGGTTAACAACAAATCATCCGCTCACCAACGACGTTGAAGGACTGCACGCATGAGCCTCACCCCCGCCAAAGCCGATCGGTTCTCCTTCGGCCTCTGGACGATCGGCTACAACGGGACCGACCCGTTCGGTGGCCCCACCCGCCCGAACCTCGACGTGGTCGAGGCCGTCACCCGCCTGAACGACCTCGGCGCCTACGGCCTCACCTTCCACGACGACGACCTCTTCGCCTTCGGTTCGACCGACGCCGAACGCCAGAAGCAGATCGACCGTCTCAAGCAGGCGCTCGCCGACACCGGCGTCATCGTGCCGATGGTGACCACCAACCTGTTCAGCGCGCCCGTCTTCAAGGACGGCGGCTTCACCTCGAACGACCGCGCCGTCCGTCGCTTCGCCCTCCGCAAGGTGCTCCGCAACCTCGACCTCGCCGCCGAGCTCGGCGCCAAGACCTTCGTCATGTGGGGCGGCCGCGAGGGCGCCGAGTACGACTCCGCGAAGGACGTGCAGGCGGCGCTCGAGCGTTACCGCGAGGCGGTCAACTTCCTCGGTGACTACGTGACCGACAAGGGCTACGACATCCGCTTCGCGATCGAGCCGAAGCCCAACGAGCCCCGTGGGGACATCCTGCTCCCGACGCTCGGCCACGCGATGGCGTTCATCGAGACCCTCGAGCGCCCGGAGCTCGTCGGCATCAACCCCGAGGTCGGCCACGAGCAGATGGCGGGCCTCAACTTCACCGCCGGCATCGCCCAGGCGCTCTACCAGGGCAAGCTCTACCACATCGACCTCAACGGCCAGCGGGGCATCAAGTACGACCAGGACCTCGTCTTCGGTCACGGCGACCTGCAGAACGCGTTCTCGCTCGTCGACCTCCTCGAGCACGGTGGCGTGAACGGCGGCCCCGCGTACGACGGCCCGCGTCACTTCGACTACAAGCCGAGCCGCACCGAGGACATCACGGGCGTGTGGGACTCCGCAGCCGCCAACATGCGCATGTACCTGCTGCTCAAGGAGCGCGCCGAGGCGTTCCGCGCCGACCCCGAGGTGCAGGAGGCGCTGGCCGCCGCCCGCGTGCCCGAGCTGCGCGAGCCGACGCTCAACCCCGGCGAGACCGTCCAGCAGTTGCTCGCCGACCGCTCGTCGTACGAGGACTTCGACGCCGACGCCTACTTCGGCGGCAAGGGCTTCGGGTTCGTCCGCCTGCAGCAGCTGGCCGTCGACCACCTCATGGGCGCGCGCTAGCCGACACCCGCGAACCTGGCGTTCCGTCTCCTGATCCGAGAGGATCAGGGGCGGAACGCCGTTCCGCGTTCCACCCCCACAGCAGACCCGGCGGTCACCCGACCGCCCACCACCGAGAACAGGGAGAGCGATGACGCTCGTCGCCGGCATCGATTCGTCCACCCAGAGCTGCAAGGTCGTCATCCGCGACGCCGAGACCGGAGCGCTCGTGCGCGAAGGACGCGCAGCGCACCCCGCCGGCACCGAGGTCGACCCGGCAGCGTGGTGGCAGGCGCTCCAGGAGGCGGCCGCCGCCGCCGGCGGGTTGGCCGACGTCGCAGCGGTGTCGGTCGCGGCCCAGCAGCACGGCATGGTCGCGCTCGACGTCGACGGTCGCGTCATCCGTCCGGCGCTCCTCTGGAACGACACCCGGAGCGCGCAGGCCGCGACGGACCTCATCGCCGAGTTCGGCGCTGCGGAGCTCGCCCAGCGGACCGGGTGCGTCCCCGTCGCCTCCTTCACGATCACGAAGCTGCGTTGGCTGCGCGACGCCGAACCGGGGAACGCCGCCGAGGTCGCCGCCGTCGCGCTCCCCCACGACTGGCTGAGCTGGCGTCTGCGCGGCTTCGGTCCGGCCGACGAGAGCCCACTCGGCGCGGATCTCGCCGAGCTGACGACCGACCGCTCCGACGCCTCCGGCACCGGCTACTGGTCCCCCGCCGACGGCGAGTACGACCGCGAGCTGCTCGTCGCAGCACTCGGCCACGATGCGATCCTCCCGCGCGTGCTCGCGCCGGAGGAGTCCGCCGGGACCGGTGTCGACGGCGGCCTCATCGGGCCGGACACCGTCATCGGGGCGGGCGCCGGCGACAACGCCGGAGCCGCCCTCGGGCTCGGTGCGACGGCCGGCGATGTCGTCGTGTCGATCGGCACGAGCGGGACGGTGTTCGCCGTGACGCCGGCCGTGGTCCGCGACAGCACGGGCACCGTCGCCGGGTTCGCCTCGGCCGACGGCGCGTTCCTGCCGCTCATCGCGACACTCAACGCCGCCCGGATCCTCGACGCGGTGGCCGCGCTGCTCAGCGTCGACCACACGGAACTCGGTCGACTCGCGCTCGAGGCCGAGGCCGGGGCACGTGGTCTCGTGCTCCAGCCGTACTTCGAGGGCGAGCGCACCCCGAACCGGCCGGACGCGACGGCGACCCTCTTCGGCATGACCCTGGAGTCGACGACGCGCGAGGGTCTCGCTCGCGCGGCGATCGAGGGGCTGCTCTGCGGACTCGCCGACGGCCTCGACGCGGTGCTCGCGCAGGGCGTCACGGCGGAGCGCGTCCTCCTCATCGGTGGTGCGGCTCAGAACCCGGCGGTGCAGGCGATCGCGCGCGAGGTCTTCGACGTGCCGGTCGTCGTGCCGGCCCCCGGGGAGTACGTCGCCGACGGCGCCGCGGTGCAGGCGGCCTGGGCGCTGAGTGGCACTCGCCCGGCGTGGGCTGCGGTGGGGGCCGACGACGGGGCGGTCCGGGCTGTCGCTGCCGACGCGTCCGGGATCGCGCGGGAGCAGTACGCCGCCCGAGCCTGAACCTCGGCCGCTCACTGAGCAGACCTCCTCCCGGTCACTGAGCCGCCCCCTCCCGGTCACTGAGCCTGTCGAAGTGCCACATACCGGAGCCCCCAGACCCACAACGCTCCCCGGGGGCCCTTCGACAAGCTCAGGGAACGGGCATCCCCTCTTCGGTCACCGAGCACCACCCGGTCACTGAGCCTGTCGAAGTGCCACACGCAGAAGCCTCCCGAGACGCAACGCCACCCCGGGGGCCCTTCGACAAGCTCAGGGAACGGGTATCCCTTCCCTCGGTCACCGAGCACCACCCGGTCACTGAGCGAACATCCCCCGGTCACTGAGCCTGTCGAAGTGCCACACGCAGAAGCCTCCCGAGACGCAACGCCACCCCGGGGGCCCTTCGACAAGCTCAGGGAACGGGTATCTCCTCCCCGGTCACCGAGTAATTCTTCCCCGGTCACTGAGCCTGTCGAAGTGCCAGCGTGGAATCATCCGGCGGGCGGAGACGTTGGCCCCGGTATGCGATCGATCGTCTACTCCACCAACGGTGACCCGTCCGTCCTCCAACTCGTCGAGCGCGAGCTCCCCGAGCCCGGCCCCGGCGAGGTCCGCGTCAAGCTCGCGTTCTCCGGCGTCAACCCGACCGACTGGAAGACCAGGCGCGGCGGCGGCCCCTCGGGTGGCATGCCCTTCCCCGAGGTCGTCCCGAACCTCGACGGTGCCGGCGTGATCGACGCGGTCGGCCCCGCCGCCGGCGACGCGGCGTCCACGACCACCTTCGCCGTCGGCGACCGCGTCTGGGTGTACCTCGCGGCGCACGAGAGCCCGCTGGGCACGGCCCAGGAGTTCACGGTCCAGCCCGTATCCCGCGTGGTCCCCCTGCCCGACGGCGCTTCGTTCGAGCTCGGCGCCAGCCTCGGCGTCCCCGCGATGACCGCGCACCGCGCGCTCACCGTCGCGCAGGACGGCCCGACGCGCCTCGCCCCCGGAGCCCTCGACGGCCGAACGGTCCTCGTCCAGGGTGGCGCCGGCGCCGTCGGCAACGCCGCGATCCAGCTCGCCCGCTGGGCCGGCGCGACGGTGATCAGCACCATCAGCAGCGACGAGAAGGCCCGCCTCGCGACCGCCGCGGGAGCACACCACGTCGTGAACTACCGCGAGGGCGACACCGCCGCGGCGATCCGCGAGGTGGCACCCGGCGGCGTCGACCTCGTCGTGGAGGTCGCGATCGCGCAGAACCTCCCCCTCGACCAGGCGGTCCTCGCCCCGCGCGGCACGGTCGTCAGCTACGCCAACAACGGCGGTGACCAGGTCACGCTCGACATCCGTCCGCACATGGGGCTCAACACGCGGCTCCAGTTCATGCTGCTCTACACGGTCGGTGACGCCGCACTCCACGCCGCGGCCGAGGACATCACCGCAGCGATCGAGGACGGCGCGCTCCACGTCGGCGAGGACCACGGTCTGGCGCTGACGGTGTTCCCGCTCGCGGAGACGGCTGCGGCTCACGCCGCCGTCGAGGACGACACGGTCGGGAAGGTCCTCATCGAAGTCACCGCATGACGTACGTCACCGCCAGGTGAGGTGATCAGGGGCGGTACTGGGTGGCCAGTGCCGCCCCTGCCGCACGCAGGTGGACGAGCGGTTCGGCCATCGCCGCCTCGACACCGCCGGCCAGCTCCGTGAGTGATGCCGCCGCGAGGAAGATGCCCTCGGTGGGTGCCTGGATCGCCCCGGCGACGAGCATGGTCCGGTCCGCCGCGAGCCCAGCGACCCAGGAGGCGACCTTGCCGTCGGCCGTCTGGTCGTCGAAGCGGCCCTCGCCCGTGATCACGATCGATGCCGCCGCGGCCGCTTCCGGGAGGGCGATCGCCTCACCGACGCCGCGCGCGCCCGAGGTGGCTGTGGCGCCCCACAGCAGGAGGCCGTAGCCCGCACCGCCCGCCGCACCGGCGCCGGGTTCGACCGCTGCGCGTTCCGCGTGGTCCCGCCCGAACGCCTCCGCAGCGCGGCTCACGAACCTTGCCAGGTTGGCGTCGAGGACCGCGACGTCGGCGGTGGTCGCGCCCTTCTGCGGACCGAAGACCGCAGCGGCACCGCGGTCACCGAGCAGCGGGTTGGTCACGTCGCTGAGGATGACCGCGCCGTCCGGCGGCAGCGCGCGGAGTCCGGCGGTGTCGATGTCGCGGAGCGTCGCGAGTCCGACGTTGCCGGCGGCAACCGGTCCCCCGTCGGTGTCCACCAGCCGCGCTCCGAGCGCAGTGAGCAGCCCGGCTCCGCCATCCGTGCTGGAGCTTCCCCCGATCGCGAGCAGGAGGCGTCGAGCACCGTGGTCCAGCGCGGCCGCGATGGCCTCACCGAAGCCGACGGTGTGCGCCGCGAACGGCTGCAGCGGGTCGAGCAGGGTGAGACCGCTCGTCTGCGCGAGTTCCACGACCGCCGAGCCGTCGGGCAACTCGAGCCACTCGGCGTCCACCGGGTCACCGACCGGGCCGGTGACCGTGATCGGGTGCCGACGCGCGCCAGGAACTGCTGCCGCGAACGCGTCGAGCGTGCCCTCCCCGCCGTCGGCCATGGGGAGCGACTGCAGGATGTCGTCGGGCCGGACGGTCCGCCACCCGTCGGCGATCGCCTCGGCGACCTCCGCGGCGGTCGCCGTGCCCTTGAACGAGTCCGGTGCGATGACGATGTGCCGGGTCATGTCTTCAGCCTCCCACGGTGGTCGGGGTCGGGTGGGTCGAGGCCGCGCTCGTCGTCAGCACCTCGACGCCGTCCGGCGTGACCACGACGGTGTCCTCGACCTTCACGGCGGGGGCGGTCGGGTTCCAGGCGAAGGCCTGCCATGGCTGGACGACGTCGGTCGCCTCAGGCGTGGCGCGCGGATCGCGTCCCGCGTACCCGGCCGCACCGCCCTGATGGTGCTTCGTCCACTCGTCGGCGTCGAAGCCCTGCTCGGCGTAGGCCGCACTCCCCGTCCGGAGGATGTCGGCGAGCGAGGCACCCGGCACGGTGGCGTCGAGATAGGCGCGTTCGACGGCACGGATGCGATGCATGTCGGTGGCGAACGGCTCCGCCGGGGTGCCGCCCTCGTCGAACCACCGCGTGAGGTTCACGATGAGCCCGTCGCGGCGGCCGCAGGCGACGAGCATGGCCCGGGAGCCGAGTCGCCCCTCGGTCGGCAGCGGGTGCCGGTGGGCGAGTCTGCCCTCCCCGGCGACGAGGAGGACGAGCGGGTCGATCCCGGCCGCGACGAGGCGCCCGGCGAGGTCCGCCGCGACCGCGCGTTCCGTCCGGGCGGGGTCGAGCTCGCCGACGAGCGCCTCGAGCGCCGACGTCGTCTCCCGCCCGAGCGAACGGAAGCGCGCGAGTTCGGCCGGGAGGAGCGAGGCGCGCGCCGCCCGAAGCTCGGCGGCGACATCGGCCTCCTGCAGCACCCCGTCCCCACTCGGCAGCACCGCGTCGATCGGCGTGTGCCACGGCACCGTCCGGACCCGGATGTCGGGCAGCTCCTCGGCCTGCAGCCGCTCCACCTCGTTCGAGGTCGCGACGAGCCACGCGTCGCCCGGCGAGACCACGACCGCGACGATCGGGTCGGCCGCGAGGCTCACGTGGACGCGCGAGCCGTCGAGGTACCAGCTGACCGCGGCGGCGGACCGCAGCACGATCGTGCCGGCTCCACGGGCCTCAAGGAGCGACACGAGTCGGGCGTGCTTGCGACGGCGGTCGACCTCGTCCGGCCCGGGCCGCTCGTCACTCATCGCCGAGCCCAATCGGTCCCGAGCTCGGCGAAGGTCCTGCCGGTGGCGGCCGCTTCCGCGACGAGCTCCTCGATCCTCGGGATGACCGGGCGGCGGTCGTCGCCCGTCCCGAGCCACTCGACGAGATCAGCGGGGATGCGGTGTGGCGCTGGGGCCGACCGGACCTCGTCGAGGACGGCGGTGAAGGCGGACGCGTCGGCCAGGGAGCTGACGAGTGCGGCGTCCTCACCCGCCCGGACCGCCTCGCGCGCGCGGAGGAGGTCGGGGAGCAGGTCGGTCCGGCCTGTCGTCCAGCGTCGCGCGGTGACGCCGTCGACGACCACCTCGACCTCGTCGCGCGTGTAGTGGAACCGGACCGAGCCGAGCTCCCCGTGGACAGTGACCACCGGGTCGGTCGTCTCCTGCGCGCACAGGGTGAGCGCCGCGGTCATGATCGGGCCGCGCTGTGGGGTGATGCGGACGACGGAGGTGTCGTCCGCCTCGATGTCGTTCGCCCGGTATTGGTCGAGGTCGATGGTGGCGATCGCCGCACGGTCGGTCGTGCCGCCGAGCCGGAGCATGGTCTGGACCGCGTGCGCGAAGGGGTTGGTGACGACGCCGTCCACGACGGGTGTGCCGTCAAGGGTGCGCCGGCCCGACCACGCGGCACGCGTCCAGTACCCGACGGTGCGGACCCAGGTGCCTCTCGCTTCGAGTGCTGTCACGGCCCCGATCTCCCCGCCGGCGACGATGTCGGCGATCTCGCCGATCGCGTGCGATCCGAGGCTCTGGAACCCGACCTGCACGAGCCCGCCGGTGCGGGCGGCGGTGGCCTGCAGTCGATCGAGTTCGTCGTTCGAGGTCACCGGGGGCTTCTCGAGCAGAACGTCGGCGCCGTGCTCGAGTGCGGCGACGGCGAGGTCCAGGTGCGTGTGGATCGGGGTCGAGAGGATGACGACATCCACCCGCCCGGCGGCGAAGCACTCCTCGAGCGAGTCGCGGAGCGGTGCGTCCCCGGCAGCGCGGTCCTCCTCGGTGAAGGTCCGGTCGACGAGGCCGACGAGGCGGATCGCGCCGGTCGCGGCGAGCGCCCTGGCTGCCGCCACATGGCTGGCGCCATGGCCGTGGATCCCGACGACCACGACGGTCGGGGCGGTGGTGGCGGTGGCGTGGTCGGTGCTGGTCATGCGTCACTCCCTGTGCTGCGCGGTTCGGTGCTGCGCGGTTCGGTGCCGCGTTCCTCGGCGGTGAGGAGCGCGCGGTGGATGGCCTTCGCCTGCTCCGCGTCCAGAGCGCCGTCGACGACGACCGCCTCCAGACCGGTGACGAGCGGGGTGTCGGCGGTGATGGTGGTTCGGGTGGCGGCGGCGAGCGAGACCCCGACACCCGGGTACTCGGCCGCGCGGAGGAACCAGGGGAAGGCGTTCCCTGCGGGCTGTCGGAACAGGACGGTGGTGGGGCGTCGAGCCGGCGTCGGGGCGGGCTCGGTGGTGTCGCCCGTCTCCGCGTCAGCGCTCCCATCGGCGTCGAGGACGAAGGCGACCCAGGCCGCACTCGAGCCGTGCGCGGTCGACTCCCCCGGTCCGTCAGCGCTGAGGACGGACCGGTGGGCGTCCGCGGGCAATCGCCAGAACCATCCGCCGTAGCCGGCACCTTCGCGGCCGTTGGTGGCCGGCGAGCCGATCGTCACCGTCGATCCCGTCGTCTGGAGGACGCTGGAGACGGCGACGCGCAGGGCCGGCACCCCGCTGCCGAGGCCAGGCACGGCGAACTCCTCGACGACCGTGGTGCGCGATTCGCGCAGCTGCGTCGTCCCGTCGCGCCCGACCCAGTCGAGGGACTGACGCAGCACACCGGCGTCCACGTCGGTCTCGGTGACGCGCTGGACACCGTGGTTGTCGAGCATCGTCGACCCCTGCCCGGCGACGTAGGTGCGACCGCCCCAGTAGGAGACACCGTCGACGTCGGCGACGGCCATCGAGAGACCGACATGGTGGGGGTGGTCGTCGGGAGCGGATTCCGTGACGACGGTCCCGCCGAGCGAAGTGACGGGGTGCGCGAACGGTCGCGGGGCATCGGTCGGTTCGAGGCCGCTGCCGTCCTGAAGGACGAGGACCTCGCGGTCGCCGAGCCGGGCGGTCAGCTCCGGTGAGGCGGGGTGCTGCCCGGTTCCGCGCCAGACCGGCGGAGTCGCGGCCGGGCGGGCTGCGGTGCTCTCCCGCGCGACGAACCGCGGTCGGAAGACGAGCGGGTGTCCACCCTCTGCGCCGCCGATGGTGTCGCGCAGTCTGGTCCACGCCTCGGCGCCGAGCTCGCGTCGCGGGACGGACACCGTACTGAGCGCCGGCACCGCGAACGCCGCGAACGGGATGTCGTCGAAGCCGACCACACTGAGCGCCGAGGGGACGGACACACCGGCACCGCGGAGCGCCGAGACGAGCCCGAGGGCGACGAGGTCGTTGAAGGCGACGACGGCGGTCGCATCGTGCTGCACCACCGTGTCGACGACCGCCGCGCCGTCCACCAGCGCAGAACCGGCCGGCACGATGTCGACGGAGAGATCGTCGTGGTCCGAGCGTGCGCGGGCGATGCCGACCCGTCGGAGGCGATCGCCCTGACTCGCGGTGGGACCCGCGAGGTACAGGATGTGCCGGTGCCCGAGTGCGTGCAGCTCGGCGAGCACCTGCTCCATGCCGCTGGCGTAGTCGATGGACACCGACGGCACGGGCGAGTCGGCGAGCTCGCGGTTGACGAGCACGACCGGGTGCAGTTCGGCGAGCAGCGCTCGAAGCTCCGGTTCGGCCAGGCGGGGTGAGCAGAGGACGATCGCGTCGCAGCGACGACGGGCTTCGCGGGCCGCCGCCGCCTCGTCGGCCGGGTCCTCCTCGGTGTCGGTCACGAGGACGCGGTAGCCGTCGGCCGCCGCGGCCCGGGTGACCCCGCGCAGGATCTCCTGGAACATCGGGTTCTCGAGGTCGGGTACGACGACCCCGATGGTGTTCGTGCGGCCGAGCGACAGGCTTCGGGCCAGCATGCTCGGGCGGTAGCCGAGGGCGTCCACCGCGGCGAGGACGCGGTCGGCTATCGTCGCGTCGACGGTCGCCTTGCCATTGAGGACGCGCGACACGGTGGCCTTCGAGACGCCTGCCTGCTCGGCGACGTCGGAGATCGTCGGTGTCGGTCCAGCGCTGGGGAACCGGTTGCTCATACGTCCTCGTTCAACTCGTCACAGGTGGTGCCGTCATCAATCATCCTATAGGCTCGCAGCAAGAAACCGGTTTCTCGGTTCTCGCGGTCGGCCTCGTCGACCCGGACGTGGTCAGAGAGGACACCGATGCGCATCATCGTCACCGGCGGCGCAGGACGACTCGGGCGGAGCGTCGCGAGCGCCCTCGGCGAAGCAGGCCACGAGGTCGTCTCCGTCGATCGGACCGACCCCGGACTCCCCGGCGTCGAAGGCCGGACCGCGGACCTCCTCGACCACGACGCCACCCATGAGCTCTTCGCCACCCTGCGGCCCGACGCCGTCGTGCACCTGGCGGCGATCGCGGTGCCGTTCAGCGCGCCGGAGCACGTCATCCTGGCGACCAACCAGACGCTCGCCTTCACCGCCCTCACCGCCGGGATCGCCGCCCGGGCGACCAGGCTGCTGGCCGCGAGCAGCCCGACCGTCATCGGCTACGGCGCCCCGCACGGGTGGACGCCCGAGGCGCTCCCCATCACCGAGGAGCACCGGGTCGCCCCGTGGAACGCCTACGCACTGTCGAAGGTCGCGATCGAGTCGACGGTCGCGATGCTGGCCCGAGCCCACAGTGACGCCGTCATCACCGGCGCGTTTCGGCCGTGCTTCGTCGTCTCCCCGGAGGAGTGGGAGGGCGCGCCGACGCAGCAGGGGCACACCATCGTCGACCGGCTCGCCGATCCCGCACTCGCGGCCGTCTCCCTCTACAACTACGTGGATGCGCGTGACGCCGGCCGGTTCGTCGCCGCCTGGATCGATCGTGCCGAAGCCCGACACTCCGGCGAGGTGTACTTCGTCGGCGCCGACGACGCCCTGGCGCTCGCACCCCTGTCCACCCTGCTGCCCGCGCAGGTCCCGAGCACCGCCGGGTTCGCCGACGGACTCGTCGACCGAGCCGCCGCCTTCAGCAGCGCGAAGGCCACCGCCCACCTCGGGTGGCGCCCGGAGCACGACTGGCGATCCGCACTCAGCCCTGCCGAGGCGGCCCGCCTCACCGACCTGCTCGCCGCCGACACCGGCCGGCCGGCCACCACTCCTGTTCCAGCCCCAGCCCCACGATGACGAGGACCTCCACCATGCCAGCACCGCTCGCCTTCGACGGCGTCCTGTACTTCCCGATCACCCCCTTCGACGCCGCGGGCGAGGTCGACCTGGGGCTCCTCGGCACCCACCTCGAGTCGCGACTCGAACACCGCCCGGGAGGGGTGTTCCCCGCCTGCGGCACCGGCGAGCTGCACGCGATGTCGCCGTCGGAGGCCGCCCGCGTCGTCCAGCGGACCGTCGAGGTCGTCGACGGCGCCGTCCCGGTCATCGGTGGCGCCGGAGGAGGCGTGGCGACCGCCAAGGAGCTCGCCGTGGCGGCCGAAGAGGCGGGCGCCGACGCGATCCTGCTCATGCCGCCGTACCTCGTCTCCGGGCCGGCGGCCGGGCTGCAGGCGTACGTCGAGGACGTCCTCTCGGCGACGAGCCTCCCAGCGATCGTCTACCACCGGAATAACGCCCGGTACACGACGGCGACGATGCGTCACCTCGCCCGCAACCCGCAGGTCGTCGGCTTCAAGGACGGCGTCGGCGACGTCGCGGCCGCCCAGGACATCGTGCTGGCGGTGCACGAGGAGGGACGCGACGATTTCGCCTTCTTCAACGGCCTCCTCACCGCCGAGCTCACGCAGGCCGCCTACCGCGGCATCGGCATCCCGCTCTACTCCTCGGCCGTCTTCGCCATGCTGCCGGAGCTCGCGACGCTGTTCTACCGCGCGTACACCGAGCACGATGAGCCGCTGCGCGAGCGCCTGCTCCGCGAGTTCTACCGTCCACTGGTCGCCCTCCGCGACGAGACCCCCGGCTTCGCCGTGTCACTCATCAAGGCCGGCGTCCGGCTCGGAGGCCTGCCGGTCGGTTCCGTGCGGTCGCCCTTCGTCGACCCGACCCCCGAGCAGACCGACCGCCTGGAGGCGCTCCTCGCGACCGGTGCCGACCTCGTCGCCGAGCACGCGACGCTGGCCGCAGGACGCTGACGATGACCCGGATCGCGTCCATCACCACCTCGCTCGGCCGATTCACCATGCCGCGTCCCTGGGTGCCCGAGGCGCCGTGGCTGCATCTCATCCGCGTGGACGTCGTCGACGACGAGGGGGCCACGGGGTCGGGCTTCACGTGGACGCCGACGATCGGAGCGACGGCCGTCCGCGCGCTGCTCGACGACGACATCACGGCCGCCGCCCTCGGAGCGACGACCGACCCCGATGCACTCTGGCCGCGGCTGTGGGCACATCTGCACGAGGCCGGTGGTGGCGGGATCACCACGATCGCGCTCGCCGGGCTCGACACCGCGCTCTGGGACCTCCGCGGGCGACGGGTCGGTCTCGGGCTCCCCGACCTCCTCGGCCGTCGACGCGACACGGTCCGGGCGTACGGCAGCGGCGTGAACCTGCATGTGGACGAGGCTTCGCTCGCCGAGCAGGTCGAGCGGTGGATCGCGGCGGGCTACGACGCCGTCAAGATCAAAGTCGGCAAGCCCGACCTCGCCGAGGACGTCGACCGCGTGACGATGGTGCGCGAACTGCTCGGACCGGACCGCCGGCTCATGATCGACGCGAACCAGCGCTGGGACGTCGACCGCGCGGTCTCGTCCTTGGAACGGCTCGGCGTCGTCGACCCGGCGTGGATCGAGGAGCCGCTGCGGTCCGACGACACCGCGGGGTACGAACGGTTGCGTCAGGCGACCGACATCCCGATCGCGCTGGGCGAGAACGTGCACACGATCCACCGGTTCCGTGACCTCGTCGACCGCGGCGTCGCCGACGTCCTGCAGCCGAACGTGGTCCGCGTCGGCGGCATCACCCCCTTCCTCGCGATCGCCGCACTCGTCGACGACGCTGGACTCACGCTCGCGCCGCACCTGCTCCCCGACCTCTCCGGTCAGCTCGCACTCGCCCTCCCGCAGGTCACCGAGGTCGAGGACGTCGAGGACGCGGGCTTCGTCGCGATCGGGGCCATCGACCAGCCCGGGCCGGTCACCATCGCGGAGGGCCTGGTGCAGGTCGAGCAGCGCCCCGGCCTCGGCTTCGTGATCCGCGACCGGGCCGCGGAGACCACTGCCGTCGCGCACTGACCCCGTCCGCCGCCCGGTCCGCCACTCGCCCGATCCAGCCGCATCCGCATCCCCGAGGAGTCATCACCATGCACGACACCGACCACAGCACCGACACGATCGACCGCACCGAGGCCGACCTGCAGGGCACCACCGCCAGGACCGCTGGACCCGACGGCGACAGCGACAGCGGACGCACCGGCAGCTCGGCCGCGAGCGCCGCGGGAACCGCCGGCATCGCCTCCGACGCGGACCGTGCCGCCGTCCGGACCGTCGACGAGGTCGCTTCGGCAGCAGCCGCGGCCGCTTCCGATCTCGCGTCCACCGTGCCGTCGACCCGGGCCGCCTGGCTCGAGGCGGTCGCCGACGCCCTCGACGCCCGGGTCGACGAGCTCGTCGCACTCGCCGACGAGGAGTCCCATCTCGGGACCGCGCGCCTCACGGGCGAGGTCGCTCGGACCACGGGCCAGCTGCGACTGTTCGCCGCTGTCCTCCGCGACGGCGCATTCCTCGAGGTCGTCATCGACCACGCCGACGCCTCCGCCACCCCGCCCAAGCCGGAGCTGCGACGGATGCTCCGGCCGACCGGGCCGGTCGCGGTCTTCAGCGCGTCGAACTTCCCGTTCGCGTTCTCGGTCGCCGGTGGCGACACGGCGTCGGCGCTGGCGGCCGGATGTCCGGTCATCGTGAAGGCGCACTCCGCCCACCCGAGGCTCTCACGACTGACCGCGGCGATCGTGGTCGAGGCGTTGCGCTCGGCCGGCGCCCCGGACGGCACGTTCGCGCTCGTCGAGGGTCGCGAGCAGGGCACCGCCCTCGTGCGGCACCCGGCGATCACCGCGGTCGGGTTCACGGGCTCACTCGCCGGCGGGCGCGCCCTGTTCGACCTGGCGTCGCAGCGGCCGGCCCCGATCCCCTTCTACGGCGAACTCGGCAGCACGAACCCGGTCGTCATCACGGAGACCGCGCTGCAGGGCGAGGCCGCGGGTGAACTCGCGCGCGGGCTGGCGGCGTCGTTCACGCTCGGCGTGGGGCAGTTCTGCACGAACCCCGGTCTCGTCCTCGTGCCGAGCGGCAGCGGGTTCGCCGAGCTCGTCGCGCAGGCGGCGGCGGACACCGTCGCCGGGCGCATGCTGACGCCGGGCATCGCCCAGGCCTATGCCGCGGGTACCACTCGCGCCGCCGGCCACCCCGGGGTGCGGACGCTCCTCGGCGGCGAGACGGCGGCTGCGGATTCCGGCGTTCCGACCGTCCTCGCGACCACCGCGGCGACGGTGCTCGACGCGCCCGACGTCCTGCTCGAGGAGATCTTCGGGCCGGCGACACTCGTCATCGAGGTCGCGGACGACGCCGAGCTGCACGCCGTCCTGGCCGAGGTCGGTGGCGCGCTCACGGCGACCGTGCACGCCGCCCCAGGAGAGGACGTCACCGCTCTCGTGGCACGGCTCGAGTCGATCGCCGGCCGGGTGCTCTTCGGTGGCTGGCCGACGGGTGTCGCGGTCGGCTGGGCGCAGCACCACGGCGGACCGTGGCCGGCGACGACCTCGCTCCACACCTCGGTGGGTGCGTCGGCGGTGCGCCGCTTCCAGCGTCCGATCGTCTACCAGGACGCACCCGAGCGTGTGCTCCCCGAGGCCCTGCACGAGGCGAACCCGCTCCGTCTCCCCCGCCGCGTCGACGGCGTCCTGGAGCTCCCCACCGCAGCCCGCGCCTGACCAGCCGTCCTGTCCGTCCCCAACTCAGGACTCCGCCGGCGCGCCGCCGCAACCCTGCCCCGACACACCCGAGGTCTCCTGAGTTAGGGACACTCCATCGCCCATGTTCACAACTCAGGACGCACCCGGCGCGCCACCCACCGCACCACCCGCCCCGTGCCCGACACGCCGCACCCGTCCTGAATTGCGAACACCGTGACCGCCGTCCCCAATTCAGGACTCCCCCGGTGCGCCGCCCCAGCCGGAGTACGACACACCGGACATCTCCTGAATTGGGGACACCCCACCGCCCACGTTCACAACTCAGGACACACCCGGCGCGCCACCCACCCCAGCACCGCCCCGGGCCCGACACACCACACCCGTCCTGAATTGCGAACACTGTGACCGCCGTCCCCAACTCAGGACTCCCCCGGTGCGCCGCCCCAGCCCAGCCCCGACACGCCGCAGGTCTCCTGAGTTGGGGACGGGACCAGGGCCGGTCAGGCGAGGGTGGCGGCGAGCCAGGTGCGCAGCTCGGCCTGCATCGGCGCGGACCAGCTGTGCGGTTCGTCGTGGAAGGTGCCCGTGTAGGCCGAGCGCTCGGCACCGGACCGGTACCGCTCCGTGAGGATCGCGTGCGCGTCACGCATGCCGGCCGGCTCGAAGAGTTCGTCGCGCTCGGCGTACTGGACGAGCAGCGGCAAGCGGGGGCGCAGGGATGCGAGCTCCGGCCAGTCGCCGACCCGTGACAGTCCTGGTGAGAGGAACGACCACGAGTGTTGATCGGCGTGCCCGTCGAGCACACCGTCGAACGTCGACATCATCGCGACCACGCCGGCAGCACGGATCCGGTCGTCCATGGCAGCGAGGAGGACCGCCCGGGCACCGCCACCGGAGAGGCCGAAGCACGCGAGGGCGCCGGAACGGACCCCGGGCGTGGCCGCCAGCTGGTCGAGCGCGATGAGGTCGTCGCGGAGGACGAGCCCGGCGAACGACGTGCCCAGGACGCCCAGCTCCTTCGCGAGCTGCGGTTCGTTCACAGCCGCGATGAGCTCGGACCGTTGCCCGGCCGACACCGCCGTGGCCTGCTCCCCGCGCTGCACCGGCGCGGCCCGACGACCGGCCAGCTGCAGGTCGACGGTCCGATGGAGGCGTTCGGCGACGGCCTCGTCCGGGATCCGCCGGGAGCCCCACCCGAACGCATCGTGGACGAGCACGGCGAACCCGTCACGCGCGAGGTCGGACGCGACGGCGCGGCCTCCGTAGTAGCGGTCGCGGAACGCCTGCACCTCCTCGCGTCCGACGGTCGACGTCGCGGGGACGCCATCGGGTCCGTCCGCGAGTTTCTCCCGCCCGACGCGGGTGAACCCACCGTGGTCGTGCAGGGCCAGCGCGCCCGGGAGCGCGCCGGTCTCGCCGGCCGGACGCAGGAGCCACGCCGACGTCGGTGCGCCGAACCCGGTGGACCAGCGGAGCTCCACCCCGTCGACGCCGTCACGGGTCCAACATCCGAGATCCTCGGCCGGTTCGGGCTGCGCCGGTCGCGGGAGGAGGCCGAGGACCTCGGCGAGGCGCGTGCGCGTGGCGTCGAGCGATCCGTCTGCGGTACTGACGCGCCGGATCGACTCGCGGAAGCGGGCGGCGAGCGCCCGCAGACCGGGGTCGCGCGCAGGTGGCGCTGTGACCGGTCGGGACCGCACCTCGACCGGCTCGGTGACCGGGACAGACTCGGCGACCGGGACGGGGCCGTCGACCGGGACAGACCCTCGGACCCGGACGTGTCCGTTGACAGGGACGGGGCCAGTACCCGGCGTCGACCCGAGGTCCGAGTCAGCGCCGGCGCCGGCATCCGGGCCGGAGCTCACGGCGCGATCGTCGCGACCGGACGCCCGGTCAGCAGCGACTCGTTCCCGGCGATGCCGACCGAGATCGCCCGCACCCCGTCGTCGTAGCCGGCGGGCCGTCCCAGTTCGTCCTCGGTGACGCGGTCGAAGAGGTGCCGCAGCAGGAACGCGTCGCCGCCGCCGTGTCCGCCGACGCCCTCGGGGATCTCGATCTCCCGGGCCTCCTCCCAGTGGCGTTGCAGCACGAGGCGTTCCCCGCGCGAGCGCACCGGCGCGACGGACGCAGCGCCGTCCGCGGTCTCGCCGTCGCCGCTCAGGCTCGGGTCGAGGACGACGCGCCCGTCGGCCCCCACGAGCACGGCGGCGCGCTCCACGACCTCGAGCTCGACCCTGCCTTCCGTCCCGTTGATGGCGACGCGGTACCCCTCCCACGGCGCGTGGGCGTTCAGGGAGTAGCTGAGCGAGGCGCCACCGTCGTACTCGACGAGGACGGACAGGTTGTCCTCGATGTCGATCCCGGGTGAGAAGACGTCGCGGTCGCGCAGGTATCCGTCGTGCTGCTCGGCCCGCAGGTAGAGCGACTCGAGCCGAGGGTCGTCGCGCAGGTCGAGGGCGAACGGGTCGTTCGGGCGCTCACGAGCCGCCGCCTCGGCGTCGTCCGGCACCGATCCACGCCCCGGACGCGCCGCGAGCCCGCGCTCGGCCGCGTTGGCGTCACCGTAGAAGCGGAGGCCTCCGGTGGCGTAGACGGAGGCCGGCCGAGCCCCGATCCACCAGTTGACGAGGTCGAAGTGGTGCGACGCCTTGTGGATGAGGAGCCCGCCGGAGTGCTCCTTCTCGCGGTGCCAGCGGCGAAAGTAGTCGGCGCCGTGCACGGTGTCGAGCACCCACTCGAAGTGCACGCTCGTCACCCGGCCGATCCCGCCGTCCTGCACGATGCGGCGCAGCTCCGAGTTGCGCGGGCTGTAGCGGTAGTTGAAGGTCGTGATGACGTTCCGGCCGCTCTCGGCCACGGCCGCCGCGATGCGCTCGACGCCTTCCCGATCGATGGTGAGCGGCTTCTCGACGACGACGTCGGCACCGGCGAGGAGCGCGCGCGAGACGATCTCGGCGTGCGTGAAGTCGGGGGTCGTCACGATCACGCGGTCGACGCGCTGCTCGACGATGAGCCGCTCGACGTCGTCCGGGCCGTATCGAACCGGAATCGGGACACCCTGCTCGGCGAGGACCCCTTCGTAGTGGTCGAGCCGGCCGGGATTGCTGTCGCTCCAGGCGACGAGCTCGGCGACGTCGGCGTGCGGGCCGACGATGGCGTCGAGGTACATCTGCGAGCGGTGTCCGGTGCCGACGAGGGCGTAGCGTTCGCGGGTCGTGGTCATGCGTGTGGGTCCTTCCGGGTCGGTGCGGCGGGCGCCGTGGTGGGCGCGCTGTCGTCGTGGTCGGCACTGCCCGAACGCGACCGCTCGAGCGCGTCTCGACCGGATGTGGCGAGCGCCGCGGCCCGGCCGTCCCCGGCTGCACCGTCGGCGACGACGACGGCGTAGCGGAACGCGAGGGTCTCGTCGGCGCCGAACGGCAGCTCCTCGCTGAAGAACGGGGCCGGGCAGAGGCCGGCGAACTCCTCGGTGCGCGCGAACCACTGCGGCGGGTGCGCGGGGTTCCGCACGTCGTCGACGATGACGATGCTCGACGCCGCGGCCGTTCCGTCGTGGAGGCCGGTGAATCCCATCCACGCGTGGCGGGTGCCTCGGAGCTCCTCGCCGCCGCTCCCGTCGGGGGTGTGCAGGGTGCCGCCGGTGAAGGATCGCGGGCCGCGCCAGAAGAGACCACCGTAGCCGGCGTTCTCCCGGCCTTTCGTCGTGGGCGACCCGATGGACAGGTCCCGGCCGGAGACGTTGCGCATCCGGGTCTCGAAGGTCAGCGTCCAGTCGCCGGCGGCCGGTCGCACGGTGAGCGCACGCTCCTCGTCGACGAGGTGCCGACCGTCCTCCGTGATCCAGGCGAGCGCGTGGGCGAACCGCACCTCGTCCGGGTCGGCGCGGGCCTCCGTGACGGCGACGTGTTCGGAGCGGCCGTTGTTCGCGAGTTGTTCGTAGGCGGTCCCGGTGAAGGTCGGGCCGCCCCAGAAGTTGTCGTCGCCGACGTGCGGGAGGGCCCAGGCGATCCCGGTGTGCCAGACGTGGTCGTGCGGTCTGGCCAGGGTCACGAGTGCCCCGCCGGCAGTCCGCACGGGGTGGAGGTACGGCTTCGGCGACTCGCGCTGGACCGTGTCCGGACGGTAGGTGTACCGCAGGATGTCGATCCCGTCGAGGTGCACGGTGATGGCCGAACCGACCTCGTGCGTCAGCGCGAGACCGGTCGAACGGGGGCGGTGGGCGGTGGTCACGGGATCCCCTCGGATGAAGCGGTGGTGGAGCTGCCGATCGACAGGCTCAGGGACCGAAGCGGTTCCCCGAGCCTGTCGAAGGACTGTGGCCGGGTCAGCCGGCTGCGACCGCGGCCTTGAGGTCCTTGATGAACCCCTCGGCGGCCTGGTCGGGCGTGTTCTTCCCGAAGAGGACCTGCTCGGTGTACTGCTTCACGAGCGCCTCGATCGCGCTGCCACCGGCGGGCGTGACGGTCGGCGGCTCACCGATGTCGTCGGCGAGCCCGTCGAGGAACTCGACGACCGCCTGGTCGGTCTCCGCCAGCTTCGGCGTGATGTACTCACGGATCTTCGTGTTGGCCGGGACGCCGCGCTCGGTGAGGAGCGAGTCGGCCGCGGTCTCGCTGTTGGCGAGGAAGTCGATGAACAGCGCGGCCTCGGCGGGGTGCTCGGTCCGGGCGGACGCCGACCAGTACATCGACGGCTTGTAGTACGCGGAACCATCGGCGCCGCCGTCCACCGTCGGCACCCGCAGGAGCTCGAGCGGCGAACCGCTCGCCTCCGTCAGGGCCGTCAGCTGGCTGTTCCACCAGGGGGCGAACGCAGCCGAGTTGGTCGCGGTGAACGACTCGGCGAGCCCGCCGGCCTGCTTCTCGATGATCGCGGACGGCGACGGCGTCGCTCCCGCGTTCACGAGGTCGAGGAGGTACGCCCACCAGGAGGACAGGGTCTCCGGCTTGATGGAGACCTCACCCTTGTCGTTGTACAGCTCGTCGCCGTGCTGACGCGCCCAGTTGTTCAGGCCGCCGTCCTCGAAGCCGAAGGGCTGGAAGCCGTAGATCGACCCGCCACCGGCTGCCGAGACCTGCTCGCTCAGCTCGGTGAAGTCGTCCCACGTCCAGGTCTCGTCGTCGGGCATCTCGATGCCGGCCGAAGCGAGGAGGTCGGGGTTCACGACGAAGGAGTAGCTCGTGATGCCCGAGGGGACGCCGTAGAGCGAATCGTTGACCGTGCCGGACGTCAGCGTCTCCTTGGGGAAGTCGCCGAGGTCGAGCTGGTCGGTGACCGTGTTCAGGTCGAGGAGTGCGCCCCGGTCGCCGTAGGTGGCGATGTACTTCTCGTCCATCTGGATGATGTCGGGGGTGTCGTTCGCCGCCGTCTCGGTGGCGAGCTTGTCCCAGTAGCCGGCCCAGTCCGTGAACTGCGGCTCGATGGTGATGTTCGGATACTCCTTCTCGAAGGCCGCGATGACCTCCTGGGTGGCCGCCGTGCGGGCGTCGTTGCCCCACCAGGTGAAGCGGAGGGTGACGGGCTCGTCGGACAGTTCGGTGGCGGCGTCGCCCCCGGCGCTGCAGCCGGCGAGGAGGAGGGCTGCGACGGCTCCCGTCGCGATGAAGCCGGCGGCTCTGCCGTGCTTGCTGATGCTCATGCTGTTCCCTTTCGAATCGATCGATCCGGATCCGGAGCTGCTGGATCCGGTGGTGCTGGGTCTGGTGCTGGTGGTCTGGTGCGGGTGCTGCGGTGGTGCTGGTCGGTGGGTCGGGCCTCACTTGCCGCCGGTCGTCGCGATGCCCTTCAACAGGAACCGCTGACCGAACAGGAAGACGAGGAAGATCGGCAGGAGCGAGACGACACTCATGGCGAACATCGGCCCCCATGAGGTGGAGGATTGCGCGTCCATGAACGCCCGCAGGGCGAGCGGCACCGTGTACATCTCCGGTTTCGTCAGGTACAGGAGCTGACTGAAGAAGTCGTTCCAGGTCCAGATGAAGGTGAAGATGGCGGTCGTCGCGAGCGCCGGCACCATGAGCGGCAGGATGATGACGCCGAAGATGCGGGGGTGGCCGCAACCGTCGATGCGGGCCGCCTCGTCGAGTTCCTTCGGGATGCCCCGGATGAACTGCACCATGAGGAAGACGAAGAACGCGTCGGTCGCGAGGATCTTCGGCAGGATCAGCGGCAGGTACGTGTTCACGAAGCCGAGCTGGGAGAACATGATGTACTGCGGCACGATGATGACGTGGATCGGCAGCATGAGTGTCATGAGCATCGCCGCGAACCACCAGCGTTTGCCGCTGAACTTCAGCCGGGCGAAGGCGTAGGCGGCCATCGAGCAGGACACGAGGTTGCCGACGATGCAGCCGAGGACGATGAGCACGGAGTTCAGCAGGAACACGTGGAACGGCTCGGAGAGGGTGTTCCAGCCCTCGCTGTAGTTGCTCACCTCGAAGCTGTCGAGGACGATACCGGGGTTCCGGAAGATCTCCTCCGTCGGGCGGAGCGAGGAGACGACGAGCCAGATCACCGGGTAGAGCATGATGAAGCCGACGAGGATGAGGCCGATGTGCTTCAGGACCGACTTCCAGGGCGACCAGCCACGAGCGCGGCGGTACTGGCGTTCGGCCTCCTTGGCCTCGCGACTGCGGTTCTTGCTGTCCGTCGTGATGGACCGTGTGGTCAGCGTGTCAGTCATCGTAGTTCACCCAGTATTTCGAGGCCCAGAAGTTGATCGCGGTGAAGACTCCGATGATGAGGAGCAGGAACCAGGCCATGGCCGAGGCGTAGCCCATGTCGAAGTTCGAGAAGCCGCGGTTGTAGAGGTACAGCGTGTAGAAGAGCGTCGAGTCGGCTGGGCCGCCCGTCCCGCCCGACACGATGAAGGCCTGCGTGAAGGCCTGGAACGCGTGGATGATCTGCAGCACGAGGTTGAAGAAGATGATCGGGGTGAGCAGCGGCAGGGTGATCTTGGTGAAGCGCTGCCACTTCGTCGCTCCGTCCATCTGCGCCGCCTCGTGGTACATGACGGGGATCTGGCGGAGACCGGCGAGGAAGATCACCATCGGTGCGCCGAAGGTCCACACGTTGAGCGTGATGAGGGTCGAGAGGGCGGTCGACGGGTCGGCGATCCAGCTGCGGCCCTCGATCCCGAAGATCGCGATGAACTGGTTCACGAGGCCTTCGCCGCCGAACACCTGCTTCCACAGCACCGCGATGGCGACGGAGGAGCCGAGGAGCGACGGCAGGTAGTACACGGACCGGTAGATCGCGAGGCCGCGGAGACCGCGGTCGAGCAGGGCGGCCAGCGCCAGGGCCGCGGCGAGTTGGAGCGGCACCGACACGAAGACGTACACGAAGGTGACGCCGAGCGAGTTGTGGAGCCGCTCGTCGCCCATCATGCGGATGAAGTTGTCGAGGCCGATGAACTTGGGCGCCTGCAGCAGGTTGTACTTCGTGAAGGAGAGCGCGAGCGAGGCGACCATCGGGCCGACGGTGATGACGGCGAGTCCGATGAGCCACGGGAGGAGGAACAGGTAGGCGGCCTTGTTGTCGCGGCGGTTGTCCTTCTTGATGAAGGCCTTCTCGGCCGCCGTCTGCGGGCGTTTGCCGGCGCTGAGCTTGCGGAGCTCGCCGAGCGCGCTCACCGAACACCCCTCGCGAGTGTCGTCCTGGGCGCTCCTGGAGTTGCACGGACCACGTCGGACCTCCTTGTCGATCGTCGTTGATGACTTCCCGGAAAGCGTTTCCCGGCTGAGCTGCATCAAGTTCTATCACGGCCCCGTCGGACGATGCAACGATTCAATCCGCATCCGTGTCCGATCTGTGATCACCTGCGACCGAATCGGTTCGAACGCTTGCCTTGACCGCGCGCGCCGTTCTACAGTGACCCGGTAAACGCTTTCCGGTTGGCCCGCGGCCGCCGGGACCGGAACACGAACCAGAGGAAGAGCCACCGTGTCAGAGCAGACCATCGGGATCATCGTCAACGGCGCCACCGGGCGCATGGGCTACCGGCAGCACCTCGTGCGCTCGCTGCTGGCCATCCAGGAGCAGGGCGGCGTGCAGCTGTCCGACGGCACCCGCCGCCAGATCGAGTTGATCCTCGTCGGCCGCAACCAGGTGACCCTCGACGAGCTCGCCGCGCGGCACGGCATCGAGCACACCTCGACCGACCTCGACGCGGTCCTCGCCGACCCTCGCTGGGACATCTACGCCGACTTCCTCGTCACCAAGGCCCGCGCCACCGCGCTGCGCAAGGCGATTGCCGCCGGCAAGACCATCTACACCGAGAAGCCGACGGCGGAGACCTTCGAGGAGGCGCTGGAGCTCGCACGCCTCGCCGCCGAGGCCGGTGTGAAGAACGGCGTCGTGCACGACAAGCTCTACCTGCCGGGGCTGCGCAAGCTCAAGCGCCTGATCGACTCGGGCTTCTTCGGTCGGATCCTCTCCGTCCGTGGCGAGTTCGGCTACTGGGTGTTCGAGGGTGACTGGCAGCCGGCGCAGCGCCCGAGCTGGAACTACCGCGCCGAGGACGGCGGCGGCATCGTCGTCGACATGTTCCCGCACTGGAGCTACGTGCTCGAGAACCTCTTCGGTCGGGTCGAGTCCGTGTACGCGAAGGCGACGACGCACATTCCGGAGCGCTTCGACGAGCGGGGCGAGGCCTACGCGGCCACCGCCGACGACGCCGCCTACGGGGTCTTCGAGCTCGAGGGCGGCGTGATCGCCCAGCTCAACTCGAGCTGGACGGTCCGCGTCGACCGCGATGAGCTCGTGCAGTTCCAGGTCGACGGCACGCATGGCTCCGCCGTCGCCGGTCTCTTCGGTTGCAAGGTGCAGCCGCGGAACGTCACCCCGAAGCCGGTGTGGAACCCCGACCTCGCCGACGACCACGACTACGCGGGCGACTGGCAGGACGTGCCGACGAACGACGTGTTCGAGAACGGCTTCAAGACGCAGTGGGAGGAGTTCCTCCGCCACGTCGTCGAGGACGGCCCCTATGAGTACGACCTCCTCGCCGGCGCGCGTGGCGTCCTGCTCGCGGAGCTCGGCCTCGAGAGCTCGCGCACCGGCCGCCGCCTCGACCTGCCCGAGGTGACGCTCGGAAGCACGGGCGACACCGCCGGCGCGGACGAGGAGCTGGCGTCGCTCGAGGCCTCGGTCGCACGATGACGTCCGTCCCGCTGCTCTCGACCGACGGCACGGTCATCGCGCTGGAGCTCCGCGAGCCCGTCGCGGCCGAGCGCCCGACCACTCCCCTGACGAGCCGCACCGCCTACGCCGCGGCACACGTCGTCCCGACGGCCTGGGGCGACAACGTGCCGGGCGCGCCCGCCGAGCTCGACTGGGACGCGACGCTCGCCTACCGCCACCACGTGTGGTCGTACGGCCTCGGCGTCGCGGACGCGATGGACACCGCCCAGCGGAACATGGGGCTCGACACCGCCGCCACGCGCGAGTTGATCACCCGGAGCGCCGCGGAGGCCGCCTCCGTCGGCGGCGCGCTCGTCGTCGGCGTCAACACCGACCATCTCGCCGACGAGACCGTCTCGCTCGACGCGGTCGCCGACGCCTACCTCGAACAACTCGCGTTCGCCGAGGACGCGGGCGCCGGGACCGTGCTCATGGCCAGCCGACACCTGGCGAGGGCGGCGCAGTCCGCCGACGACTACCGTCGCGTCTACGACCGGGTCCTGTCGGCCGCGCAGTCGCCGGTGGTCCTGCACTGGCTCGGCACGGCGTTCGACCCGAGCCTCGAGGGGTACTTCGGCGCAAGCGACGTCGCCGAGGCCTCGGACACCCTGCTGCGCATCATGACCGACCACGTCGACCAGGTCGCCGGGGTCAAGATGAGCCTCCTCGACGCCGACGCGGAGATCGCCGTCCGACGTCGCCTCCCGGCCGGCACGACGATGTTCACCGGGGACGACTTCAACTACGTCGACCTCATCGCCGGTGACGCGGTCGGACATTCCGACGCCCTGCTCGGTGCGTTCACCGCGATCGCTCCGGCCGCGTCGGCCGCGATCCAGGCGCTCGACGCCGGCGACCCGGCCGCCTACGAGCGGATCCTCCGACCGACCGAGGCCCTGTCGCGGCAGATCTTCGCCGCACCGACCTACTACTACAAGACGGGCATCGCCTTCCTCAGTTGGTTGAACGGCCACCAGCCGGCGTTCTCGATGGTCGGCGGCTTGCACGCGGCCCGGAGCCTGCCGCACCTGTCGGAGATCGTGCGCCTGGCCGACGCGGCCGGCGCACTCGAGCACCCGGAGCTCGCCGCCGAGCGCTGGACGGGCCTGCTGCGCACGGCCGGTGTCGTCGGCGCGCTGACCACTGCGGGAGGAGCCCGATGAGCGCCACCGCCCTTCGACAGGCTCAGGGACCGGCGGGACAGGCTCAGGGACCGGCGGGACAGGGTCAAGGACCGGCGGGACAAGTTCAGGGACCGGCGAGCGGTAGCACCACGCCGCATCCGCGACTCTCGGTCAACCAGGCCACGATCAAGTACGCCACCCTCCCGGAGGCGGTCGCGGCCGTCACCGCGGCCGGCGTCACGAGCTTCGGCGCCTGGCGCGAGCCGGTGCAGGAGTACGGCGTCGCAGCCTCGGCGAGCCTCCTCACGGACAGCGGGCTGCGCGTCTCGAGCCTCTGCCGTGGTGGTTTCTTCACCATGCCCGAGGGACCGGCTCGCCGGACGTCGATCGACGACAACCGGGCCGCGATCGACGAGGCCGCCGCCCTGGGCGCCCCGGCCCTCGTCCTCGTGGTCGGCGGCCTCCCTGCCGGGTCCCGCGACCTCATCGGCGCCCGCGAGCTCGTCCGTGATGCGATCGGTGAGCTCACCGACCACGCCCTCGAGTCCGGCGTACAGCTCGCCATCGAGCCGCTGCATCCGATGTACGCCTCGGACCGCGCGGTCGTCTCGACGCTCGGTCAGGCCCTCGACATCGCCGAGCAGTTCGCTCCGGAGGCCGTCGGGGTGGTCGTCGACACCTTCCACATCTGGTGGGACCCGCAGGTGCTCGAGCAGATCGCCCGCGCGGGTGCGACCGGTCGGATCTCCAGCTACCAGGCGTGCGACTGGGCGACACCACTCGCCGCGGACGTCCTCCTCTCCCGGCACTACCCGGGCGACGGCGTCGTCGACTTCGGTTCGCTCACCCGTGCCGTCGAGGCGGCGGGGTACACCGGCGACATCGAGGTCGAGCTCTTCAACCAGGACATCTGGGACAGCCCGTTCCAGCAGGTGGTCGATCGCACCGTCGACGCGTTCCAGGCGACGGTCGTCCCGCACCTCGACCACGACGACGACGCGATCCACCACCCCTGATCGCCGCGGTCGCCCTGTGGCAGAGTGTGTCTCAGCAGCCGCCAGTACGAAGGAGCGCCATGTCGGTCGACGAGCACCGGGCGACGCCGGTCCCACCGACGCTGCACGACGTCGCCCGTGAGGCGGGGGTCTCCCTCGCCACCGCGTCGCGCGCGCTCAACGGGAGCACCAGGACGGTCAACGAGACGTTCCGTCGGCGGGTGCTCGACGCCGCACTCCGGCTGAACTACACACCGAACCTGTCGGCCCAGGCGGTCGCGAAGGGGCTGTCGTCGACGATCTCGCTCCTCGTCAGCGACATCGCCGACCCGTACTTCTCGTCCATCGCGGCCGGGGCCATCCGCGCGGCCGACGAGCAGCGCATCGCCACGACCATGGCCGTGACGCACCGCGACCACGAGCGCGAACTCGAACTCGTGCGGGTGCTCCGCGGGCAACGGCCACGCGCCATCATCCTGACGGGCAGCCGCTGGGACGGGGTGGCATCGGAGCACCGGCTGTCGGATGAGCTCGCGGCCTACGAGTCGACGGGCGGACGCGTCGTCCTCGTCTCGCAGCGGACGCTCCCGTTCGCCACGGTGCAGCTCGGCAACGCGACCGGTGCCCGCGAGCTGGCCCGGGAGCTCGTCGGTGCCGGGTACCGCCGCTTCGCCGTCATCGCCGGTGACGACCGTCTGCTCACCTCCCGCGAGCGCGTGAGCGGGTTCGCCGAAGGCTTGGCCGAGCACGGCATCGCGATCCACCCGTCGAGGATCGTCCGGGCCGAGTTCACCCGCGACGGCGGGCGCCAGGGTGCCGCCGAGCTCCTGAACGTGGGACTCGACGACGTCGACCTGGTCTTCGCCGTCAACGACGTGATGGCGATCGGGGCGATGTCGGCGTTCCGTGCGGCCGGACTCCGCCTGCCCGAAGACCTCGCGGTCGCCGGCTACGACGACATCGCGACCTCTCGCGACGTCACCCCGGCGCTCACGACGGTCGCCGTGCCGCTCGAGGCGGTCGGTGAGCACGCGGTGCGGCTGGCCCTCGACCCGGCGACGGACAGCACGACGACGGAGCCCGTCGGCGCGACGGTCCTCCTCCGCGAGAGCACGCCGCCGCGCGCCTGACCCGCCAGTCCGTCCCCTCCCCCGGGGCGTTCATCCGTGCGCAACTCCTGCAGCTCGCCCCGATCGGGGCGTGCAGCGTCCGACACGGTGGTTTTGGCGCCAAGCAGCAGGAGTTGCGGACAGCAGCACGCCCTGAGCCTGGTGCCGTCGGCAGGGGACGCGTTCACCTCCGCGCGGCCGAGGTGCGCACTCGTTTCCGCGCACAACTCCTGCTGAGGGCGGCTGGACCGCCCGACACGGCGCCGGCAGCCGGCTTCCGGCGCCGTCCAGCAGGAGTTGTGAACGCGGGACAGTGCTCAGTCGGCGACGTGCTCCTGGAACCACGGGGTGTAAGCGGCGACCTTGGTGCGGTGGCCGGCGCCCGCGACGAGTCGCTTGACGTGCTCGCGGACGTTGACCGTCGCGACCCCGATCACGGTGACGCGGTCGAACGGCACGGCATCGGCGACGAGCACCTCGGCGCGTCGGAGGGCCGCGGGGTCCTCGTCGGTCGCGAAGCGCTGCACCATGCGGTCGGCGGTCATCGCGTTGGCGCCGATGCTCGTGAGCACGTGGGAGGCGTCGCCATCGGCGACCACGACCCGTGCGCGGGAGGGCCGACCGGTGTCGGCATCGAACTCGCCCGGGTGCACGGCTGCGCCGTCGATCGTGGTGACGAGCACGACGTAGTCGTTGACCGATGACGCGAACGCCTCGGCGGACAGACGGACGTCGTGCTCGCCCGCGCGGATGCCCGCCCAGAGGTCGGCGTCCGGGGTCAGGAAGAACGGGACGAAATCGGCGGGCGTGAGGTCGTCGGTGCCGGCGAGGACCATCGTGCGTCGCGCTTCGCGGTGGCTCGCGGCGGCGATGTCGACGACCGGTCCGTCAAGGAGCGCCGGGGAGGCCACCGGCAGGATGCTGCCGGTCTCGAGGATGCGCTCGAGGTTGCGGATGTGGGTGACGTGGTAGAGCCGCTGCTCGCCGACACGCACGACAGGGAGGGCGGCCGCCGCCTTCGTCATCGTCTTCGCGGTGGCCGCGGTCCGCACACGGGTCGGGGCCGGCTCGCGGAGCGAGGGCGCGACCGTCGACCGACGGACCTTGGGAGCGGGTGGTTCAGCGACCGGCACCTCGCGGGGCGGCGGCGGGAAGCAGGTCGCGCAGAGGCCGTTGTCGAAACCGTGTTTGCATTCGTCGCTCAAGAGAGTCCTTCTGCAGTCCGGCTCCGAGACACGAGGAGCGGGTCACTGGGGGGACGAGCCGAGACGTACGCATCAAGGGTACGCGGCTTCGGCACCCCTCGTGGACGCGGGCGCCGTCAACCGAGCCCGCGCTGCGCCCGGAACACCCGGACGCACGACACGGCGAGTGATCCGAAGAACACCGCCATCAGCACCGGGAGGAGCCAGGGCGCCATCCACGCGGGCACGCCGAGCCAGGTGGTGAGTGCGACGACGGCGATGAGCGCGGCGGTCGCGATCGACATGTCGCCCAGCAGCCGCGTCGTGGCCGCCGTCGTGGCCGCTGTCACCTCGGGACGAGGCGACAGTTGCGTGGACCACGTCGATGCAGTGGCCGATGGGTGGGGGCCGTCGTCCGATCGCGTCGTTCCGGTGAGCGGCAGGCAGGCGGCGATGATCCAGAAGATCGCCACGACCACGGCGCCGATGATGACCGGGAGCAGGAACCCGCCGATGCTCTTGTCCGCCCAGGCGTCCGGCTGGAGTGCGGCGTCGAAGTGCACCGGCATCGGATCAGGAGCGGACGGGTACGCCACCAGGCCGCTGACCAGCGTCGCCGCGACGATGACGAGTGCGACGAGATGCGGCCAGACGGGCGGCCGCCGTACGGGCCGTGCCGGGCGGGCGATCGTCGGGTCCTGCATGGCGCTCCTCGTCTGGGCGAGCGCAACTGACGACGCATGTCGGGGACCCGCGGAATATCTGCATCAATCATACCCGATGCATCGCGGTCGACCTCGTGGCCGCCGCCTGGACACTGCAGCGATGCGTGGGCGACGCTACCCCCCACGCACCGCAGCACTACCCAGGCGACGGCGTCTCGGCTCACCCGGTCGCGCCTGGCTCCGCCGGTCGGCTCACCCGACGCGCGACGACGACCGCCACGACACCGGCGACCAGCGCGATCGCGAAGCACCCGGCGAACGCGATCCCGCCGGGAGCGATCCAGCCCAACCCTGCGAACGCACCGGAACCGTCGAGTGCCGTGAACGCCAGCCCGGTCGCCGCGAGCGCGAGGGCACCGCCGATCGCGTCGCCGATCGACATCGCCGCGCTGTTGAACCCCTGCGAGCGCTCGTCGGAGTAGGCGAGCGTCATGACGCTGAGTCTCGGGAACATGAGGCCCATCCCGCCGCCGCTCACCACCCAGGCGACGATCGGCACCGCCGGCGGCAGGCCCACGAGGGCGGCGGACAGGGCGATCGCGACGGCGACCGTGACGAGGGACGACCCGATCTGCACGGCGTTCGCGTTCGACAGCCGGTCCCCGAGGCGCCCCTGCAACCAGGACGACAGCGACCACGCGATCGCCCCACCGGTGAGCGCGAGTCCGGCGAGCGCCGGCGTGAGCCCGTGCTCGCGGGTCAGCAGGTACGGCACGTACACCTCGGCACCGAAGAACGCGGCGGAGGTGAGTCCGCGCACCAGGATGACCGTCGGGAGCCCACGGCGTGCGGTGAGCGTGCCGAGCGGGATGAGGGGGCGGAGGGCGAGGATCGCGACGACCGCACCGACGACCGGGAGGGCCCAGGCGGTCCATCCCGAGAACTCCGTCGAGAGGTTGACCGCGAGGACCGCCGCCGCGACGAGTACCGCCCACCCCAGTCGACGCAGCTCCGCGACCGTGCGCGCGACGATGGCCGCCTCGCCGCTCTCCTTCGCCGACTCCTGCTCGGCGGCCTGCCGCTCCGCGCGTTCGGTTGCGGAGGCGCGGAGCATCCGGAGCGCCGGCAGGAGGAGGAGCGTCGCGACGACCACGAGGCCGACGACCCCGAGGAAGACCCAGTGCCAGCTGAACCGCTCGGCGACCACCCCGGCGAGGAACGGCCCGATCAGGGAGGGGACGACCCAGGCGGCCGCGAACCCGGCGAAGATCCGCGGGTGCAGGGCCGGTGGGTAGATGCGGGCGACGAGGACGTACAGGGCGACGGTCATCGCTCCCGAACCGAGGCTCTGGACGAGCCGTCCGGCGACGACGGCCCACATGGTGGTCGCGGTTCCAGCCAGGAGGAGACCGACGAGGAACAGGACGACGGACGCGAGCAGCGGCTGGACTGGACCGATGCGGTCGGCGACCGAGCCCGCGGCGACCATGCCGATGACACTCACGGCGAGCGGGCCGGCGAAGGCGAGCGCGTAGAGCTGCTCGCCGCCGAGCTCGCCACTCACGAGCGGCATGATCGTCGTGACGGCGAGGGACTCGAAGGCGCCGAGGAACACGAGCGCGCACGCACCGATGGTGACGAGGACGAAGCGGCGGCTGAAGATCCCGCGATCGCGGGGCGTCGGGTCTGCTCCGGTCGCGGGCTCGGGGGTCGTCGCTGTGGTCACGATTCCGAGCCTAGAACCTCAACGTGACTTGAGGTCAAGCGCCCGCCACCCCCGCACCCATCCCTAACTCAGGACGGCCCAGGCGCGTCGCCGGCCGACGTCGGCCTCAGCGCGCGACACGCCGTGGGCGTCCTGAGTTAGGGAGGAAGGAGGATCGATTGCGAACGAGCCGGGACGGCCCGCTAGTGCTTGGCGCTCGCCTTCAGGACCTTCGCGAGCGCGCGGTCGAGGTCGGCGATGAGGTCGGCGACGTCCTCGATGCCCACCGACAGCCGGACGACGTTCTCGGGGACCGCCAGCTCCGTGCCCTTCACCGAGGCGTGCGTCATCTGCGCCGGCAGGCCGATGAGCGACTCGACGCCGCCGAGCGACTCGGCGAGCGCGAACAGCTTCGTCTTCTCGACGAGGCGCGTGGCTGCAGCCGGGCCACCGACGAGTGCGAGCGACAGCATGCCGCCGAACCCGGACATCTGGCGGGCGGCGAGCTCGTGGCCGGGGTGGCTCTCGAGGCCCGGGTAGTAGACGCGCTCGACGGCGGCGTGGCCGTCGAGGAACTCCGCGATCGCCTGCGCGTTCGCGCTGTGCTGACGCATGCGCACCGCGAGCGTCTTGATGCCACGCGTCGTGAGCCACGCGTCGAGCGGGGCCGAGACCGCGCCCGCGGCGAACTGCACGAAGCCGAGCTGCTCGGCGAGCTCGTCGTCGTTCATGATGATGGCGCCACCGAGGACGTCGGAGTGACCGCCGAGGTACTTGGTCGTCGAGTGCACGACGATGTCGGCCCCGAGCGAGAGCGGCTGCTGCAGCGCCGGCGAGGCGAAGGTGTTGTCCACCACGGAGAGCACCTCGTGGCGGTGCGCGAGGGCCGCGAGCGCTGCGATGTCGCTGATCTTCATGAGCGGGTTGCTCGGCGTCTCGACCCACAGCAGCTTCGTGCGGCCCGGGATGATCGCCGCTTCGACGGCCTCGAGGTCGCCGAGGTCCACGACCGTGTGCTCGATCCCCCAGGCGCCGTGTACCCGGTTGATCAGCCGGTAGGTGCCGCCGTAGACGTCGTTGCCGATGACGATGTGGTCGCCGGGGCGGAGCGCCGTGCGGATGAGCGCATCCTCGGCGGCGAGGCCGGAGGCGAAGGAGAAGCCGTGCTTCGCACCCTCGAGGGCGGCGAGCTGCGTCTCGAGCGCCGTGCGGGTCGGGTTGGCGGAGCGGCTGTACTCGTAGCCGCCGCGGAGCCCGCCGACGCCGTCCTGGACGAAGGTCGACGTCTGGTAGATCGGCGGGATGATCGCCCCGGTGGTGGGGTCGAACTCCTGTCCGGCGTGGATGCTGCGGGTGGCGAAGCCGTGGTCGTGCTTGCTCATGGGTGACTCTTTCGATTCAGGATTCGGGGAGGTGTCTGGGTGGGCGACCGGTCGGACGGGGTCACCGGGGTCGGGCGTGGTCGGGACATCGCCCGGACGCAGCCCACACGACCCGCATGCCGCCCATGCTCAACCCGCCAGGTAGGTGAGGAGGTCGTGTCGCGTGATGACGCCGATCGGCTTGCCGCCGTCGGTGACGAGGAACGCCGGGGCGGAACCGAGCGCGGCGCGCGCAGCCGGGATGGACTCGCCGAGACCGATGAGCGGCAGCGGGTCGCCGACGAACGCGCTCGCGGCGTCGTTCATCTTGGCCGCGCCGCTGAAGACGGCGTCCATGAGGCTCGCCTCGTCGATCGCGCCGACGACCTCGCCCATCACCACGGGTGGCTCGGCGCTCAGCACCGGGAGCTGCGAGACGCCGTACTCGGTCATGATGTCGACGACGTCGCGGACGGTGTCGCTCGGGTGCACGTGCACGAGGTCCGGCATCTCCGAGCCCTTGCCACGGAGGATGTCGCCCACGGTGCGGTCGTCGGCGACCTCGCTGAAGCCGTAGGACTGCAGCCAGGAGTCGTTGAAGATCTTGCCGAGGTAGCCGCGCCCGCCGTCGGGCAGGAGGACGACGACCACGGCGGACGCCGGGAGGTCGCGGGCCGCGACGAGAGCCGCCTGGACCGCCATGCCGCTGGAGCCGCCCACGAGCAGCCCCTCCTCACGGGCGAGGCGACGCGTCATCGCGAACGACTCGGCGTCGGTGACGGCGATGATCTCGTCGGGGATGGACGGGTCGTACGCGGTCGGCCAGAAGTCCTCGCCGACGCCCTCGACGAGGTACGGGCGACCGGTGCCGCCCGAGTAGACCGAGCCCTCCGGGTCTGCGCCGATGATGCGCACGCCGCCCTCGGAGACCTCCTTGAGGTACTTGCCCGTCCCGGAGATGGTGCCTCCGGTGCCGACGCCCGCGACGAAGTGGGTGATCTCGCCCTCGGTGTCGCGCCAGATCTCGGGACCGGTCGACTCGTAGTGGCTGCGCGGCCCGTTCGGGTTCGCGTACTGGTTGGGCTTGAATGCGCCCGGGATCTCGGCGGTGAGGCGGTCGGACACGCTGTAGTAGGAGTCGGGGCTGTCGGGGGCGACGGAGGTGGGCGTGACGACGATCTCCGCACCGTAGGCGGTGAGCACGTTCCGCTTGTCCTCGCCGACCTTGTCGGGCAGCACGAACACGCAGCGGTACCCGCGCTGCTGGGCGACGAGGGCGAGGCCGACACCGGTGTTGCCGGAGGTGGGCTCGACGATCGTGCCGCCCGGCTTGAGGTCGCCCGAGGCCTCGGCGGCGTCGATGATGCGCGTCGCGATGCGGTCCTTCGAGGAGCCGCCCGGGTTGAGGTACTCGACCTTGACGAGCACGGTGGCCGCGATGCCCTCGGTGACCCGGTTGAGCTTGACGAGCGGCGTGTTCCCGATGAGATCGAGGACGGAGTCTGCGTAGTTCATGTCTGCAATCTGTTCCTGTGGTGCGTCACCGCACGACTCTCGCGTGCGTCACCGGATGGCTGGGGCGGCTGAGGCGGCATCCCGGCAGGGACGGTTCAGCGGGGACAGCAGGAACACGACAGGCGGAGACGCATGCAGACCACCCTACCCGGCGAGTGCAGGGAACGCAGCCGGATGACGGGGCCGATCCGGCGTCAGTGGATCGCGACGAGTCGCTGCCGCGGACCGAGTGCCGAGACAGCCGAGGACACCAGCCGGACGGCGAGGGTCAGCACCATGAGGACGCCGATGACCGTGAGCACGACCGCGGCGAGCAGCAGCACCGCGAGGAGCGCCGGGAGCCGGCGCAGCGCGAGCTCGACCGGACGACGACGGGGCGTCCCGTCCCCCTCGGGTGCCTCCAGGTGCCCTTCGCCCGCCATCGCAGCAGCGACGAGTTCGAGCGTGGCGCGGGCGCCGGATCCGAGCCGTGCAGTCGAGGTGCGCAGCGCCTGGGACATCACGTGGCCCTTCTCGTCGGTTGGATCGGTGTTCGCGGGTGCGAGGACTCGACCGTAGCAGTCGGGTGCCCTGTTCGGGGGTGCCGGTGCCCATTCTGCCAGGCGGGCGTGAACACCCGGTGGCCTGCCGACGGACGCATGATGGACGCGCACCGTGCTCTCTAGACTGGAGGCATGACCGTCTCCGGCCTCTCCGCCGTCTCCCAGGACTACCTCAAGACGATCTGGACGACCTCCGAGTGGGCCGACGAGTCGGCCACCGTCAAGCTGCTCGCTGATCGCATGGGTGTCCGTCCCGCGACCGCCTCCGACGCCGTGAAGCGACTCGCCGCCCAGGGACTCGTCGTGCACGAGCCCTACGGCAGCATCGAGCTCACCCCCGCCGGGCAGGCGCACGCGGTCGCGATGGTGCGGCGGCACCGGCTCATCGAGACCTTCCTCGTCGAGATGCTCGGTTACGGCTGGGACGAGGTCCATGACGAGGCGGAGATCCTCGAGCACGCGGCGAGCGACACGATGATCGAGCGCATCGACGCCGCGCTCGGCCACCCGATCCGCGATCCGCACGGTGACCCGATCCCCTCGGCCGACGGCACCCCGCACCGCCCGGACGCGGTCCGGTTGAACGAGGCTCCGTCCGACAGCCCGCTGACGGTGTGTCGCATCTCGGACGCCGACCCGGAGACCCTCCGCCACCTGAGCACCCTCGGCATCGTCCTCGACACCGAGCTCAGCGTGGACGACCACCGTGCGTTCGCCGGCGAACTGGAACTCCGGCTCACGTCCACCGGCACGCGCCTCACACTCGGTCGCCTCGCCGCGGATGCCGTCTGGGTGACGGTCGTCGCCTGATCGCCGACATCGCCGTTCGCCCAGGTTCGGGCGAGCGAACCGCCGAGCGGATCACCCGAAGAACGTCAGCACGATGAGCGCGACGTTCAGCGTGACGATGAGCGCGACCACGATCCAGGCGAACACCCGGGTGGCGAGCTGGTCGACGTGGACACCCATGATCCGACGGTCGCCCGTGTAGCGCACGAGCGGGATGAGCGCGAAGGGGATGCCGAGGCTGAGGAACACCTGGCTGAGCACGAGCGCGGTGGTCGGGTCGATGCCCGCCGCCAGGATGACGAGCGCCGGGATGAGGGTGATCACCCGTCGGGCGAGCAACGGGATGCGCACCTTGAGGAGCCCGCCCATGATCGCCGCTCCCGCGTAGGCGCCCACCGAGGTCGAGGCGAGCCCGGAGGCGAGCAGCCCGATGGCGAAGATCACGCCGATGACGGGCCCGAGCGCAGCGGTGATCGCCGCGTGCGCGCCCTCGATCGAGTCCGTCCCCTCGACGCCGCCGAGCGATGCGGCCGCGAGCAGCAGCATCGCGATGTTCACCGCTCCGGCGAGGACGAGTGCCGCGGCGACGTCCCAGCGGGTCGCCACGATGAGCCGACGGATGGCACCGTCGCTGGTCTGGACGCCGTGCCGGTCCCGACTGAGCGAGGAGTGGAGGTAGATCGCGTGCGGCATGACCGTCGCGCCCAGCATGCTCGCGGCGAGCAGGACCGTCGCCGTGCCCTCGAACCGCGGCACGAGGCCACCGGCCGCGGCACCCCAGTCGACGGGACTGACGAACAGGCCGGCGAGGAAGCCGACGGCGATGACGGCGAGGAGCGTCAGGATCGCGAACTCGAAGTGCCGTTGGCCGTACCGGTTCTGCACGGCGAGCAGCACGATCGAGAAGACCCCGACGATGACGCCGCCGAGCACGAGCGGGATCCCGAACAGCAGGTACAGCGCCACGGCGCCGCCGATCACTTCGGCGAGGTCGGTCGCGGCGGCGACGAGTTCCGCCTGCACCCAGTAGAGCCGACGCGGCCCGGTGCGCAGTCGCGAGCCGAGCAGCTCGGGCAGGCTCTGCCCGGTGACGAGGCCGAGCTTGGCGGAGAGGTACTGGACGAGCACGGCCATCGCGTTCGCGGCGACGAGCACCCAGACGAGCAGGTAGCCGTACTGGGCTCCCGCCGTGAGGTTCGCCGCGACGTTCCCGGGATCGACGTAGGCGATCGCCGCCACGAAGGCGGGCCCGAGGAGGAACAGGAGTCGTGGTCCGCGGGGCGCGCGGGTCGTCGGAGCGGTGAGGTCAGTGGTCACGTCGGCCATGTTAGCAATACCGCGCTACATTTGTTAGACGAGGCTAACTCTTGGATTCACCCGCCGTCTGCTTGGATGAGCCTGAGAATCGACTGCGCATCGTCAGGCGCCGGAACGGCCCCTGGAAGCACATCTGGTTCGATAGTTACGCATACAACTTTTTCGAGAGGCCCCCGTGACCCCTGCAGCAGATCGCCCCAAGAACACCCCCGTCCCGCCCGCCGTCAAGCAGCAGAGCGTGAAGCAGGAGCGCGAAGCCCAGCGTCAGGCCAAGGTCGCGGCGTTCAAGCAGGCGCAGAAGCGGAAGAACCGCAACCGCCGCATCGGGATCTGGGCCGGTGTCGTGGGCGGCGTGGCCGTCATCGCCGTCCTCATCACGAGCGTCGTCCTCACCCTGCCGAAGAACGCCAGCTACCCCGGCGGCGGCACCGGCACCGGCCAGGACATCGCGGGCGTGGAACTGTTCCAGAACACCTCGGAGCACGTCGAGGGCACGGTCGACTACCCGCAGAACCCGCCGGCCGGTGGCCCGCACAACCAGTACTGGCTGAACTGCGGTGTCTACACCGAGGAGCAGACCAACGAGAACGCGGTCCACTCCCTCGAGCACGGCGCGATCTGGGTCACCTACGACCCGTCCCTCAGCGACGCGGAGCTCACGAAGCTCAAGGAGCTGCTCCCCACCACCTACGTCGTCCTGTCGCCGAAGTCCGACCTCCCCTCGCCCATCGTGCTGAGCGGCTGGAACTCACAGCTGCAGGTCAACAACGCGAGTGACGCGCGCATCGCCGACTTCTTCGAGGAGTTCTGGAAGAGCAACAACGTCCCGGAGCCCGGCGCGGCCTGCACCGGCGCGATCGACGGCCCCGGCAAGGTCTGATCCGTTGACCCCGGCGAGCACATCCGACGCCCCGGCGACCGGTGAACCGGCCGACGGCGGCGTGACCGACGAGGAACTCGCCGCCTGGGAGGCGCAAGGCTCCCCCGACGGCTCCAGCCGGACCCGCGTCGTCATCGCCGCGATGGCCGTCGTCGCGATCATGGTCGCCGCGGCGATCGGTTTCTCGGTCGGTCGGCTCAGCACGCTCGCCGACCCGACACCCACCACGACGAGTGCCGAAGCGGGCTTCTCGCGCGACATGCAGGTGCACCACAACCAGGGCGTGGAACTCGCCATGATCATCCGCGACCGGACGGACGCGATCGACGTACGCACCCTCGCGTACGACATCGCGACCACCCAGGCGCAGCAGTCGGGCCAGTTGTACGACTGGCTCGTCCAGTGGAACCTGCCGCAGGGTTCACGGCAGCCGGACATGACGTGGATGACGCTGCCCACGCTCACCGGTGCGAGCGGCCACGCGCATGGCGGCGACACGGCGACGCCGGGGTCCACCCACACCCCGGGCGACCCGATGCCGGGCCTCGCCACACCCGCCCAGATCGACCAGCTGACGGCGGCGTCCGGTCTCCAGGCGGAGCGGGTGTTCCTCACCCTGATGATCGCCCACCATCAGGGCGCGGTCGAGATGGCCGAGGCCTTGCAGCCGCGGACCACGAACGCGACAGCGCTAGCCTTCACACGAGCAGTGATCGCGAGCCAGCAGGCGGAGATCGAACTCATGACCGGCATGCTCGACGACCGGGGCGGGCCGGTCGACCTCGCCGACTGAGGCCTCCCGTCGACCGCCCGGGCGACCTGCGAGCTCCGACAAGGGGCTAGCCAGAACCCCGGCCGACGGCGAAGAATGATCCCGACGCCCGAACGGGCCCGATGAACAGGAGCGACGAATGGCACTCGACGACATCACCAAGAAGGCTCAGGAATTCCTGAAGGACAACAAGGTCAAGGACGCGCTGAAGAGCGAACAGGCCGAGGACATCAGCGACAAACTCCTCGGCAGCGTGGCCGACGCGGCCAAGAAGGTCACCGGCGGCAAGTTCGACGAGCAGATCGACGGGGCCCGCGACGCAGCGGACAAGGCCGTCGGCAACGAGTAGTCCGACCGCTCGAGGCGTGTGACGGCCGGGGGTCCCGATGGGCGCCCGGCCGTTCGCGTCTGTGGCGGTCAGCGGTCGATCGTCACTCCGGGTCGGTCAGTGTCCGTCGATGCCGACGCCGGCGTCGACGGGATTGCTCCGGAACCGGTCGAGCGCGATGGCGACGAGCTCGGGAGCGGACAGGTGCGTGTCCTGCATGAGGTCCGAGAGGACCTCTGACGCGCGTCCGCTGAGCGTCAGTTGCACGGTCGCGGAGCGGTCTTCATCGACACCGCTCAGCGCCCGACGACGTTCACCCAGGCTGAGGATGGCCGACCGCAGATAGGTGCGGCTCGCGACGGTGTCGATCTCCCATCGGCCGGCGCGACGGTTCGCGACGACATTGCCACGACGGATGTTGGTCATCAGGGACGCTCGGCTCACATGGAGCCGCGCGGCGAGTTCCGCCGTCCGGACCGGACGCGGGAGGTCGTCGATGAAGTCCTCGACGAGCGCCTCCCGGAGGAGCTCCCAGGCGACGTCCGGTGGCAGCGGCGCATCGGGCATGCTGCCGCCGTCCTGCAGCGGACCCACCCACGCGTTCGTGGGGGCGTCGCGTTCGGTCATCGTCATCGCCCCTCCAAGGTTCCGGCGCTCGAACCTCAAGCATGCTCGGTGCCCGTGGAAAGCGCGTCCCCCAATGCGGGTTGCCCGCGTTCGCGGGGTGCCGGCCCGAAACGACGCACCCCGTCCACCAGGGCGGACGGGGTGCGGGCGACGCTCGGACGACTCAGCTGCGGTTCACGACCGGACGGGAACCCACCGGGCGGGTCCCCTCGAACAGGATGCGGTAGCTGAATCCGGCGATCAGCGCGCCGATGATCGGGAACACGATGAACACCCAGACCTGCGCGAGCCAGTCGCCTCCGCCGAAGATGGCGGTCGCGATGGAGCGCGCCGGGTTGATCGAGCCGTTGTCGATCGGGATCGCGATCAACAGGAACAGCGTGAGCGTGCCGCCGATGGCGATCGGCGCGAAGCCCGCGGCGGCCCGCGTGTGCGTGACGCCCAGGATGACGTAGAGGAAGAGTGCGGTGATGACGACCTCGATCACGATCGCCGAGACGAGTCCGAATCCGCCGGGCGAGAGCTCACCGAAGCCGTTCGAGACGAAGCCGCTCGCGACGGCCTTGTCGAGGAAGCCTGCCGGGCCGCCGGCCGCGAGGCCGAACACCGTGAGCGCGCCGAGGAACGCTCCGACGAGCTGCGCGAGGATGAACGTCCACGTCGCACGCCAGGGGAACCGACCGGCGGCGGCCAGCCCGAGCGTCACCGCCGGGTTGAAGTGCCCGCCCGAGATGGGGCCGAACGCGTAGGCGGCGATGGTCACCGAGAGGCCGAGGGCGATCGCCACCCCGAGGAAACCGACGCCCAGGGGGTTGGACGTCTCCTCGCCGAAGAACGCGGAGAAGGTCGCTGTCCCCACCAGACCGAAGACCAGCAGGAAGGTGCCCGCGACCTCGGCGAGCAGCTGCGATGCGGTCGTCGGTTCGACGGAGGGTGGGACTTCCGGGGAGGACATCTGGACTCTTCTCGCTCGTGGTGACGACGTGGACGCGGTCGACTGGCGGCCACCGCGTCACCAGCAGACTATTGCCAGGCGTCCCACCGGCGACAGCCCGCGGTCCGCATGTCGTCGTCCGTCAGTGCACCTCCAGGTCGTGGAGCGGGACCTGGAGCCGGAAGACGTGCTCGATCGCGAGTTCCGCGCCGACGGCGTCGCCCGAGGCGATCGCGGAGCGGAGGTGCGGGTACCCGACCCGCAGATCCGACCAGTCCACCGTCTCAGCCGACCGCGTCGCCGCGACGCGGTAGATCAGGGCGCCGATCACGTCCTTCGTCGCCGTGACGAGGACCGGGTTCTCGCAGTGCTTCAGGAACCGATCCACGAGCCCCCAGACGCAGCGGCCGTGCGCATCCGCGTCCTCCGCCGTCACCGTCGTCATCGTGTGCTCGACGAACGCCAGGAGCTCGGCCCGTTGCCCCGCGGTCAAGGTCGGGACGGTGACCCGGACGACGCCGCTGACGAGCGCTCCGAGGGTCTGCAGCACGGCTGTCCGGTCCTCGGCCCGTGGCTGCGCGACACGGGTGTGCCGCTGCGGAGCCGTCTCGACCAGTCCGACGCGCTCGAGTTCCCGGAGTGCTGCGTCGATCGCATCCATCGGAGCGCCGAGCCACACCCGGAGTTCCTCCTCGATGAGCAGCTCACCGGAGGCGAGCGTCCCGTCGTAGATCGCGTTGCGGATCCGCTCGGTCACGGAATCGCCGACAGGCGACGGCCGCGACCCGGACGGTCCATCGGGGTTCGGCATCGGTTCCTCGCTCGGCTGGGGACGGCTGCTGGCTACCGGCCGATCGTACCGCGGACGATCCCCGCCTCGGCGAGCGCCGCCTGCGCCTGCCGGTGCTTGTTGTCGATCGAGGCGCCGATCTCCTGGGCCAGACGGGGCTTGCTGCGCACGAGCTGGTCGATGGTGGACAGCGGCATCCGCAGGACCAGGGTCGTCCCGTCGGCGATCGCGGCGGCCATGGCGACCTCTCTCGTCAGCGCCGTCTGGCCGATGAAGTCGCCGACGCCGAGTCGTTGGAAGGTGATGAGCCCGTCCGTCGTCGGCACGGCGAGGTGGACGCCGCCCTCGACGAGGAACCGCATCGCGCCGGGGATGGTGCCCGCCTGCTGGATCGTCTCCCCCGGCCCGTACCGCTCGAGTGTGCACGTCCGGGCGAGGTCGTCGTAGTCCTCCTCCCGCGCGTGGAGGGTCGGTGCCAATGCGGCGATGGCACTCCGCAAGCGCTCCGGCGTCGCGATCGGGTCGGTGCCGTCGCCGTCGAGCGCGAGACCGCGGCGCCGCGAGGCGTACCAGAGCCAGGCGCGGAACAGGGCGACGGCGGCGTCGGCCGTGGAGGGCCCGGACACCGGCAGCGTGACGGAGAACCGCGCGGCACCGAGGTAGGAGGCGGACACGACATCCCCCGGCTCGAGCATCGGGAGGCCCGACCCGACCTCGCGGAGCAGTCGGAGCACGTCGTCCGGCGGGTCGTCGGTCGAGAAGGTCACCTCGACGCTCGCGGTGTACGCACCGACCGGCTGACTGAGGTTCGTGAACGACGCCCCGGCGAGTGAGGAGTTCGGCACGATCTGGATGCCGTTGCCGGTGTCGAGGTGGACCGCACGCCAGTTCACCTCGACCACGCGACCGCGGACGCTTCCGGTGTCGAGCCAGTCGCCGAGCCGGAACGGCTGCTCGAACAGCAGCAGCAGTCCGGAGATGACCCCGCCGACCGCGTTCTGCAGGGCGAGGCCGATCACGATCGACGTCACGCCGAGCGCGGTGACGAGCCCGCCGATGTCGGCTCCCCACACCCAGGAGAACAGGATCGCGAGGCTGATGAGGATGAGGGCCAGCCGCGCCAGGTCGACGAAGATCGACGGGATCCGGTCGCGCCACGACCCCTCCTCGGCGTTCGCGAACAGGGCGACGTTGAACGCGGAGAGGATGAGCAGGATCACGAGGAACCCGAGGAGGGTTCCGACGATCCGCACCCAGGTGCTGTCGTCCGCCCGCGCCGTGGCGAACACCAGGAGCGCGAACACCGCGCCGACCGGCACCACGTAGTTCCGCAACAGACGGATCGGTTTCGCCGCCGCGTGCTTCCGGCGGTTGAGCGCACCGAGCACCTCGGTCAGAACGATGAGCAGCACGGGGACGCCGACGGCCAGCGCCACGGCCCAGGGGAACCACGCCTCCTGCCACACCTGCGTCATGACTTCGGCCCCGAGACGACCTGCCAGACGGCCTGCGGACCCCCGCGCGTCTCCACGGTGCCGGCGGCCTCGAACGCCACGGTGTCCTGCATGCGGTCACGAACCCGCTGACTCACGAAGATGCCGGCCGTCCCGGAGACCGACTGCACCTGGTTGGCGAGACTGACCGCGTCGCCCCACATGTCGTAGGCGAGGCTCGTCCGGCCGACGAGGCCGCTCGTCACGACACCGGCGTCCACACCGACCCGCAGGGTGAGGTTCGCCTGGTGCTGCGCGTTGAAGCGTTCGACGATCGTGCGCATCTCGAGCGCGAAGTCGAGGGTCCGACGCACGTTGTCGACACGTGGGACGATCAGCCCGCAGCTCGCGAGATACCCTTCCCGCAGCGTCCGCACCTGCTCGATCCCGAGCCGTTCGGCCGCCTCGTCGAAGCTGCGGACCAGCGCGTTGAGCATCGACAGCTCCCGCTCCGGATCGAGGCCGCGGGTCAGGTCGTCGAACCCGACGAGGTCGGCGAAGATGACGGACACGTCCTGGTGGACCTCGGAGATCGTCTCCTCACCGTCCTTGTAACGCTTGGCGACCGACGCCGGCATGAGGGTGAGCAGCAGCTTCTCGTTCTCCGCTCGCTGCTCCTCGATGAGCTCCTGCTTGAGTCTCAGGCTGCGGCTCATGTTGTTGAAGGCCGTGCCGAGATCGCCGAACTCGTCGCGTCGGGTGTTCGGCACCTCGACGCTGTAGTCGCCACCGGCCACGCGCCGCACCGCGCCGACGAGCGCCCGGACCGGCCGGGCGAACACCTGCGCCAGGAGCAGGGAGAGCAACGACACCACAACGACGATGGCGAGCACCGAGATGACGAGGTTGCGGGTGAAGTCGGTCACCGGCGCAAAGGCTTCAGACGCGTCGATCCGTGCGACGAGCACCCACTGGAGCCCGTCGATGTCGAGCGGTGTGTACGCCGTCAGGTTCTCCTCACCGAGGTAGCCGCGCCCGATGGTCGTGCCGGTCTCGCCCGCGAGCGCACGCTCGACCGAGACGGTGCGGGTCGGTTGGATCTGGATCGTCCCGGCGACGGCCACGGCACGCTCGGCGGTCTCCGGCGGTGTGCCGGCGGCGACCGCGGCCCGCTCGTACGCCTTCGGGTCCTCGATCAGCAGGCGGGAGGTCGAGCGCATGAGTTGATCGGGCCCGGCGAGGTACGTCTCGCCGGTCTCCCCCAGGCCGTCCTGCTCCCACTGGCCGGAGCCGGTCATGATGTCGTTGATCGCCTCGATCGGGACCTGCAGCGCCATCACCCCGTCGATCCGACCGTTCTCGCCGACCGGTGAGAAGATCCACTGCGTCGGGACGTTGAGCGACGGCTGGTAGCGCTCGAAGTCGGTGATGCCCACGTAGTCGATCGCGTTCGACCGGAGCGCCGCGGTGAAGCCGTCCTCGAGCACCCCGCCCTTGTAGGGGCCGGTGAGGACGTTCGTGCCGAGGTCCGGACCCTTGTAGGCGCTGTAGACGACGTCGCCCTCGTCGTCGATGAGCAGGGCGTCCTCGTAGCCGAAGCGGTCGATGATCTCGCGGAAGTAGTCGTGGTACTGCGCGTGCACGGACGACCAGGCGCTCCCGTCACCGGCGTCGTCGACGGTGATGGCGGTGTCGTAGTCGAGGTCGCCCGGCGTGTACACCGACTGCAGGTAGGTCTCGGCCGGGTTCGTCGGGATGAACGCGGCGGGATCCGCCTCGTCACCGGTGCGTTCGGCGAGCTCCGGCGCGAACGTGTCCTCGTAGAACGACGTCACCGTCGACGCGCGCGCCGGGTCCACCGGCTGCTCCTCCAACTCGTGGAAGGCGTCGTGGAAACCGTTCATCGCGTCGACCACCGTGGTTCCCCGGGTGTAGACGACGAGGGAGTCCCGCGTCTGGTCGTAGTAGTTCGTGATCTCTCGGGCGCGGGACTCCCGGACCTCGGTCAGCCGCTCGAAGGACGCCTGGCGCAGCGAGTCACTGCCGGACAGATAGCCGACGATCCCGGTGACGATCGACGCCCCCACACTGACGAGCAGCAGCATGACGAGCAGCTTCGACTGGATGCTGAAGCCGGGGCGACCGAACCGTCCGCGGCCGAACCTGCGGGATCTGGCGGCCGAGGAGGGTGCCGGTGGAATCGGCGGGCCAGACCGGCCTGTCGGCGCGGCGCCGTCTGGCGAGGGTCCGGATGGTGCGTCCACAGCTGCGGTCATCGACGAGTCCCCTACTCGATCCGGCGGTGCACGGTCACCCCCTCCTTCGGGGGTCACGATGGCGCTCACTCTAGCCACCCGTGCCACACGCGCACAATGGGCTGGACCGCTCAGACGGTGACGGCCTGCTGGGCGTAGAGGGTCGCGTACACGCCGCCGGCGGCGAGCAGTTCCTGGTGGGTGCCGCGCTCCACGATGCGCCCGCGGTCGAGGACGAAGATGACGTCGGCGTGCACGATGGTCGACAGGCGGTGGGCGATCGACACCGTGGTGCGTCCGCGGGTCGCGTCATCGAGGGCGACCTGGACGACCCGTTCGGAGATCGTGTCGAGGGCGCTCGTCGCCTCGTCGAGGATGAGCACCTCCGGGTCCTTCAGCAGTACGCGCGCGATGGCGATGCGCTGCTTCTCGCCGCCGGACAAGCGGTAGCCGCGTTCCCCGACGAGCGTATCGTAGCCGTCCTCGAACCGAGCGATCGTCTCGTGGATGTTCGCCGCGCGGCAGGCCGTCTCGAGCTCGGCGAGGGTCGCGTCGGGCTTCGCGTAGCGGAGGTTCTCCGCGATCGTCGCATGGAAGAGGTAGGTCTCCTGGCTGACGATCCCGATGCGGGAGACGAGCGACTCCTGCGTGACGTCGCGGACGTCGGCACCCGCCACCATGACCCGGCCGCCCGACACCTCCTGGAAGCGCGGGATGAGGTAGGAGATGGTCGTCTTGCCCGCTCCCGAGGGCCCGACGAACGCAGCGAACTGTCCGGGTTCGATCGTGAAGGAGACGCCGTCGAGGGTGGGGGTCGAGTCGTCCTGGGCGTCGGCGTACCGGAAGGTGACGTCGTCGAAGCGGATCTGCGGTGCGACGCTCGGGAGCGGTGCGGCTCCGGGGCGGTCGGCGATCGCGGGCTTGAGGTCGAGGTACTCGAAGATCCGCGCGAAGAGGGCGCCGGAGGTCTGCAGGTCGAGGGCGACGCGCATGACACCCATGAGTGGGAACAGCAGGCGGGCCTGGATGGTGGTGAAGGCCACGATCGAGCCGGCGGTGACGTCCACCGCGCCGCCGGTGATGAGCCAGCCGGCCACGAGGTACACGATCGCGGGGATGGACGACAGGAAGATGCTCACCATCGCGAAGAACCACTGACCGCTCATCGCCTGGCTGACCTGGAGGCGGATCTGGGTGCGGTTCTCGGCGCTGTAGCGCTCGACCTCGGTGTCCTGGCGGTTGAAGCTCTTCGCGAGGAGCACACCGGAGACGCTCAGGGCCTCCTGGGTGATCGCGGTCATCTCCGACAGCGACTCCTGCGTCTTCGTCGCGATCCGTGCCCGGACCTGACCGACGCGGCGCTGCGCGATCACGAGGATCGGCATGAGGATGAGGGCGACGATCGTCAGCTGCCAGTTGAGGATGAGCATCGCGACGAGCGCGGAGATCACCGTCACGGTGTTGCCGAGCACGCTCGACACGGTGTTGGTCAGGACGTTCGCGACGCCGCCGACGTCGTTCTGGAGGCGCGACTGGATGATGCCCGTCTTGGTGCGGGTGAAGAAGCTCAGTTCCATCGCCTGCAGTTGCGAGAACAGCTTGATGCGCAGGGCACCCATGACGCTGTTGCCGACGGTCGCCGTGAGGTAGGTCTGCCAGACGCCGAGCAGGGCGGCGATGATGAACAGCGCCACCATCACACCCACGATCTCCGCGAGGGCGACGAGGTTCGGGCTGCCGCCGTCGGTCGGGAACAGGCCGACGTCGAACGCCTGCTTGACCAGCAGCGGTGGGAGCACCGCGAGGGCGGCACCGATGACGACGAGGACCATCGTGAGGATGATCTTCGCGCGGAACGGCACGAACAGCGCGACGATGCGCTTGCCAAGGTTCGGGATCCTCGGTGCCTCGGCGTTGAGCGCCTTCTGCGCCGCCATGTCGCCACCGCTGACGCGGCTGCCCGCGCGGGGCCCGCCGCCCCCGGGTGCACCGCCGCGTGGCCCGCCCCGTCCGCCGTGCATGCTCATCCCGCCACCCTATCCCCGCCCACCGTCCCTCCCGCCCCTCTCCCCGTCCCCGTATGCTTCCCGCTCCGTGTCCTTTCTCAGGAGTCCGCCGGCGCGTCGCCTCGCCCGCTCTCCGACCCGCCGTAAGTCTCCTGAGAAAGGGCCACCACCACGAGTCCGCTCCCCAGGTCCACTGCGGGGCGGATCATCCCCAGATGAGCAGCGTGACTCGGCGGTCCTGCGACACCGGGTGGACGATCGACCAATGACAGGAGGAACCTACGCCTTACGCCCGGCGTACGGTATCGCCACGGTCCATCAGCTTCGGGCTCGCGGCCATTCCAAACGGTCGCTCCGACTCGCGGTCGAGATGGCCGAGCTGATCAGGGTGAAACGAGGCTGGTACGCGGACCCCGGTGCACCCCCGGAGATCGTCCAAGCCGTTCGGGTCGGCGGGAGACTCGCGTGCATCTCGGCGGCCGCATGGTTCGGCTGGGCCACACCGGAAGACCGGCGCATACACGTCGCCGTCCCGTCGAACGCGGGACGCCTCCGCGATGTGAGCGACCGCCGATGTCATCCGCCCGCGCAGGACCGGGACGACACGGTCCTGCACTGGGACGACGATCAACCGGTGGTCCCTCGGGGCGGTTCGATCGCGCCGCTCCTCGTGGTGAGCCGTGAGTCGGCAGTTCGTCAGATCGTCACCTGCCAGCACCCTGACGTCGCCGGCGCGATCTTGGACTCGGTGCTGCACCGAGAGCCCCACCGCCGTCGCGATCTCCGGGCTTGGCTCGACGAGCTGCCTTGTGCCCGCAGACGCAGGCTTCCCCGTCTCGAGGCCGGATGCGAGAGCTTCCTCGAGAGCATCGGTCGCATCCGACTCGAACGCTCTGGGATCGTCGGTCGACACCAGGTCGAGATTCCGGGCGTCGGACGCGTCGACGAGCTGATCGAGGGCTGGCTGGTGGTCGAGTGGGATGGGCGCGCGTTCCACGACACGCCCGACGCCCATGAACAGGACCGCTGGCGCGACGCTCAGTTGGCGATCCGCGGCTACCGCTCGCTCCGTTTCACCTATCGCATGGTGATGGACGACTGGTACGCGGTCATCGGAGCAGTCCGCGCCGCGCTCGCGCAGGGCCGTCCGAGGCCCCGCTGAGCGGATCCGATCACCCTCGCACCTGCCAGCCTGCACTCCGTCCCTTTCTCAGGACTCCCCCGGCGCGCCGGGCGTACCCCGGCACGACGCACCGCAGCTCTCCTGAGAAAGGGCCATCCCAGTCACGCGTCGGCCAGAATTCAGCTCCGTCCCTTTCTCAGGACTCTTCCGGCGCGCCGGGCGGATTCCGGCACGACGCACCGCAACTCTCCTGAGAAAGGACCATGTCGATCGCCAGACAAGACGACCCGCAGACGCACGGACGCCCCGGGGGCGTGAGCTCCCGGGGCGTTCGCGCACCGACGACGCTGTCGATCGGAGGATCGAACCGCGTGTCAGGTCAGCCCTTCGTCGAACCGGCCAGGAGCCCGCGGACGAAGTACCGCTGCAGCGCGAAGAACACGACGAGCGGGACGAGGATCGAGATGAACGCGCCGGCCGTGAGCAGGTGCCACTCGTTGCCACGCGTGCCGGTGATCTCCGCCAGCAGCTTCGTGATCGGTGCGACCTCGCCGTCCGCGAAGATGAGCGCGACCAGCAGGTCGTTCCACACCCACAGGAACTGGAAGATGGCGAACGACGCGATGGCGGGCATGGTCAGGGGCAGCACGATCCGGAAGAAGATCTGACCGTGACCCGCGCCGTCCACGCGTGCCGCTTCGATGACCTCGCCGGGGATCTCCGCGACGAAGTTGTGCAGCAGGAAGATCGCCAGCGGCAGCGCGAACATGGTGTGCGCGATCCACACCTGGGCGAACGTGCCGCTCGCGTCCAGTCCCTCGCCGACCTGCAGACCGAAGATGTTCAGGCCACGCGAGAACGTCGACAGCAGCGGGACGAGCGCCATCTGGATCGGCACCACCTGCAGCGCGAACACGAGGATGAACAGGAAGTTCTTGCCCCGGAAGTCGATCCACGCGAACGCGTACGCCGCGAGGCTCGCCACCACCAGCGGGATCAGGGTCGCCGGGACCGCGATGGCGATGGAGTTGACCCACGAGCCCGCGAGGTTCAGAGTCGAGTTGCCGGCCTGCAGCACCTGCACGTAGTTGTCGATGGTGACCTGGAAGTCGGAGAAGATCGTCCACCAACCGGTGGTCTTCACCTGCTGCTCAGGCCGGAACGAGGAGACGAAGAGACCGAAGGTCGGGATCGTCCACAGCACCGCGATGACCACGGCCGCGATGGTCGCGCCACGGCTCGTGAGCCGCTTCTTCGTCCGTCGGCTCGCGGCCTCGATGCCGCGCTCACCCTTCGCGAGCTGCTCCTTCGTGGACTCGTCGATCGGTAGTTCGATCGGCTGCACAGCACTCATCGGATCTCCCTCTGCTTCTTGATCTGCCGTGCGTTGTAGATGACGATCGGCAGCACGAGGATGAACAGGATCACGGCGAACGCCGCACTCCGGCCGTTCTCGAAGTTCTTGAACTGGGTGTACATCTCATTCGCGATGACCGAGGTGCCGTTGTTGCCGGCGGTCATGGTGCGGACGATGTCGAAGACCTTCAGCGACGCGATGGAGATCGTCGTGACGACGACGACCAGCGAGGAGCGGATGCCGGGGACGATGACGTTGGTGAAACGCTGCCAGCCGTTCGTGCCGTCGAGCTCGGCGGCCTCGATCTGCTCGGTGGGGACACCCTTGATCGCGGCGGACAGGACGACCATCGCGAACCCGGTCTGCACCCAGATGAGCACGACGATGAGGAACAGGGTGTTCCACGGCTCGTTCTGCAGCCACTGCACCGGGGTGCCGCCGAACCACACGACGATCTGGTTGAGCAGACCGATCTGGGTCGCGCCGGCCTCACGGTAGGCGTAGATGAAGCGCCAGATGATCGATGCGCCGACGAAGGAGATCGCCATCGGCATGAAGACGAGGATCTTGAAGTACTTCTCGCCGCGGGACTTGTCGATGAACACCGCGTAGGCGAGGCCGAAGGCCGTCGACAGCGACGGGACGAGCAGCACCCAGATGATCGTGTTGATCACGGTGCGGATCGCGCTCGGCTGCGTGAACAGCCAGATGAAGTTGTTCAGCCCGACGAAGTTCTTACCGGACGCCGACATGAACGCGGCGATCGTCGTGTTGATCGACGGCAGGATCAGACCGATCAGCAGCAGCAGGAACGCCGGTGCGAGGAAGCCGACGAGCTGGACGAGGTACCCGACGCCCTTCTTGGACCGGTAGTCGAGGAGGAAGAGCACGCCCCCCAGGACGGCTGCGACGGCCGCGGCCCACAGGAACGAGCCGAAGAAGAGGACGACGATGACGGGCACCAGGACGCAGAACGCCAGACGGATGACCGTGTAGAGGGTGCCCTTGCGTGGCGCGATGTCCACGAAGAAGAGGAGGAGGGCCACCACCGCGCCGAAGGCGATGACGACGATCGGGATCTGGGCGAGCGGTGGCAGTCCGCCCAACCAGTTGAGGAAACCTGACATAGCTGGCCTTTCGAGTACGGCGTTGGACCCTGAGTGAACCCTAGGGGGTTCCACTGCCGAGGCGGAAGCGCCGGAGGGTGGTGATCACCCTCCGGCGCTCCCGCTCACGAGCAGCAGTTCCGGATATCGATTACTCGCTGGAGGGCCAGCCGGCTTCGATGTCCTTGAGGACCTGGTCGGTCTCGTCGCCGTTGATCCAGTTCACGAGGCCCTTCCAGAACGTTCCGGCGCCGACGGCACCGGGCATCAGGTCGGAGGCGTCGAAGCGGAACGTGGTCTTCTCGTCCTGCAGGATCTCGATCGCCTGGCTGAGGATCGGGGTCGAGGCGTTCGCCGGGTCGAGGCCGTTGTTGGCGGAGATGACGCCGCCGAGCTTGACCCGCTTGTTCGCCCACTCAGGGCTCGAGAGGTACTCCTGGACCTTGACGGTGCTCTCGTCGTCGCTGAACGCGCCGACGATCTCGCCACCACCGGTGACAGCGGTCTCGCCCTCCTTGATGCCGGGGGTCACGAAGGCCCACACGTCACCGTCGGGAGCGACGGTCGCGCCGGCGTCCTCGAGGAAGCCGGAGAAGAACGATGCCTGGTGGTGCAGTGCGCACGCGCCGGAGGCGAGGGCCGGAGCGACGTCACCGAACTCGGTCGAGTTGATCGAGGACACGTCGCCGAAGCTCGCGTTCACGTACTCCGGGTTCTTGAGGATCTCGCCGACCGAGTCGAACGCTTCCTTGATCTTCGGGTCGGTGAACTTGACCTTGTTGGCCACCCAGTCGTCGTAGACGTCCGGGCCCTGCTGACGCAGGACGAGGTCTTCGATCCAGTCGGTGCCGGGCCAGCCCGAGGCGTCGCCGGAGCCGAAGCCGGCGCACCAGGGAGCTGCACCCGTCTTCTCCTGGATGGTCTTGGTCAGCGTGAGCAGCTCGTCCCAGGTCTTCGGGACCTCGACGCCCCACTCCGTGAACTTGGCCGGCTGGTACCAGACGAGGCCCTTGACGCTCGCCATGAGCGGAGCGCCGTAGACGGTGTCGTTGACGGTGCCGTAGGCGGCCCAGTCCTTCGACCAGTACTTCTCGATGTTCGCCTTCACGCTGTCGGGCGCGGGCTTCAGGTAGTCGCGCTTGGCGAGGTCGGCCAGCAGGCCGGGCTGCGGGAAGATCGCGAGGTCGGGCGGGTTACCACCCTGGGCGCGGATACCGATCTGCGACTCGAACTCCTTGGAGGACTCGTACTTGATCGTGATGCCGCTCTCCTTCTCGAAGTCGGCCCAGCTCTCCTCGAGCAGCTTCGCCTCGGTGTCGGCGATCGTCCCGTAGATGGTGACGGTCTTGTCGTCGTCGCCACCGCCGCTGCTGCCCGATCCGCCTGAACAAGCGGTGAGCGCGACGCCCGCGACGGCCAGGACGGCCAGCGGCAGGGCCGTCCGGCGGGTCCGAATGAAACTCATCTGTGTCCTCCTCATTGAGTGCTGCAGGTTCGAACGTCTCCAGGGTCGAGCCGTTCCGATGATGCACTGGTGCGGAATCGGTCCGGATGCGGAACCGTTTCCATGCGTCAAAGTACTTCACCCGGCGACAGGATGCAAGCACGAGAACATAACGAAATAGACAGTGAGAGCGCTCCCACCGAAATCACGCGGCCAGGCGGACCATTCGTGTTCCAGATGTTATGGATCAGTTCCAGTCGGCAGTTCCAGGTCTGTTCCAGATTCGCTATGGTGGTGCTACCCAACGGAGGGAGTCGGCATGAGTGGTGCCATCAGCGATGTCGCGGCCCTCGCCGGCGTCTCGAAAGCGACGGCCTCGCGAGCGCTCACCGGGCGCGGATACGTGTCGGCCGAGACCCGGGAACGGGTCGTGCAGGCCGCGGCCACGATCGGGTACGTCGCCTCGCCCATCGCCGCGAGCCTCTCCACCGGCCGCACGCTGGCCATCGGCGTCCTCACCTCGTTCCTCAACCGCTGGTACTTCGGGGAGGTCCTGGAAGGTGCCGAGGGCGCCCTCCGTGCGCGCGGCTACGACCTGACGCTCCACCATCTGCCGCCCGACTCCCCGGAACGCGACCGCATCTTCGACTCGTACCTCACGAACAAGCGCTTCGACGGCATGATCTCGATCGGGATCGAGGCCTCGCAGGACGAGATCGCGCGCCTGCTCGCCAACCCTCGTCCACTGGTGTCGATCGGCGGCAACATCCGCGGGGCCCACTCCATCAACATCGACGACCAGGCGCTCGGCCGCGAGGCGACGGAGCACCTGATCACGCTCGGGCACACGCGCATCGCCCACATCACCGGTCACGACGCCGAGCTTCAGACCGACACCGTGCACGGCAGGCGCCTGGCCGGCTACCTGGCGGCGATGGAGGATGCAGGGCTCACCTCGGCCGTGCACGTCCTGCCCGCAGTCCACTCGTTGCCGGGCGGGTACGAGGCCGCGGCGCAGCTGCTGCGGGACGCGAGGATCCGCCCGACGGCGGTGTTCGCATCGACGGACGAGGTGGCGATCGGCATCATCATCGCCGCACGACGCCTCGGGATCACCGTTCCGGCGGAGCTGTCGGTCATCGGGATCGACGGGCACTCCTACGCGGAGATGTTCGCGCTCACCACGTTCGAGCAGGAGCCCCGCGCGCAGGGGCGGCATGCCGTCGAGATCCTCCTCCAGGACCTGGAGGACGAGCGACGCGCGCAGGCCCCGGACTCCGGGGAGCCGGGCAGCACCGTCTCCGAGGTGCGCTGGCCGACCCGTCTGGTGATCCGACAGACCACGACGCGCCCCGAGTCCGCTGAGTAGCCCCTCCCCCGGCTGCGCTCCCAGCGCGGTGCGCTGACGCGAGCGTGCCCCACTGACGTGAGCGCGGGCCCCCGGAGGGCAGCGCTCGCGTCAGTGGGGCGCGGTGACGGGTCGGATCAGCTCGCGTCGGCTGCGGTGATCGCGATGGCCTCGTCGAGCTCGCTCTCCACCGGGCCGTCGACGCGGGCGAGGTGTTTGCGACCGAGGACGACGATGAGGACCGCGACGATGAGCGAGCCTGCGGCCACGTAGTAGGGCGCGGCGGGCGAGAGGAGCTTCGCGATCTCCGCGGCGGCCGGCGGCGCGATGGCCCCACCGAGGAACCGTACGGACGAGTACGCCGAGGATGCGACGTTGCTCGGCAGGTCCGTCGCCTCCATGACCGACTCGGTCAGCACCGTGTTCATGACGCCGAGCAGGAGCCCGCCGACGACGATGCAGATGATGAGGCCGGCGGTGGACTGCACGAGGAGTCCGGCGGCGACGAGGTCCAGCGCAAGCAACGGCAGGACCAGCTTGATCACGGAGGTGCGGCGCATCCGAGCCGTGAGCAGCGGCGCGACGAACACGCTCGTGATCGCCAGCGCGACACCCCAGCCGAAGAACGTGAACCCGAGGCCCATCGCATCGAGGCCGAGCGGGAACGGCGAGTACGCGAGGAGCGTGAAGAAGCCGATGTTGTAGAACAGGGCGGCTGCCGCGAGGATGCCCAGCGACGGGATCGCCAGCGCCTTGAACGGCGCGGACAGCTTGAGCGGCGCGGGCTTCGGTCCCTCGGTCTTCAGCAGGGTGACGATCGCGATGAACCCGACGGCCATGAGCGTCGCAGTGCCGAAGAACGGCCATTTCCAGCCGATGCCGCCGAGGAGACCGCCGAGCAGCGGTCCGATCGCGATGCCGAGCCCGAGTGCGGCCTCGTACAGGATGATCGCGTTGGCGCGGCCGCCCGCTGCAGCTCCGACGATGGTGGCGAGTGCCGTCGAGATGAAGAGCGCGTTACCGAGGCCCCAGCCGGCCCGGAAGCCGATGACGGCACCGACGGAGTCGGACAGGCCCGCGAGGAGCGCGAACAGGACGACGAGTGCGAGTCCGATGAGGAGCGTGCGCTTGGCACCGATCCGGCTCGACAGCCAGCTCGTGAACAGCATGGCCACGCCGGTGACGAGCAGGTAGCTCGTGAAGAGCATCTCGGCCTGGGTGGGCGTCGCCTGGAGGTCTTCTGCGATCGCGGGGAGGATCGGGTCGACGAGGCCGATGCCCATGAAGGCGATGACGCTCGCGAAGGCGACCGCCCAGACGGCCTTCGGCTGGTGCAGGATGCCGCTGAGGCCGGCACTGTGGCCGGCGCCGTGGCCGTGGCTCGACGCCGTGGGCGTGGACGACGTGCGTGCGCTGGTGTCGGCGCTCATGCCGTCAGCTCCGAGGCGACCTCGACGGCCACACGGGCCTGGATGATCTCGACGGTCCTGGCGATCGCGGCGAGGTCGTCGTCCTCGAGGTCGGTGAAGGCCGGCTCCAGGGCGTCGGTGAGCTCGTCGCGCCAGGCGAGGAGGGCGGCCGTCCCCTTGGGGGCGATGGCGATGAGCCACGCGCGGTGGTCGTCGACGTCGGCGATCCGCTTGATCCAGTCGCGCTCGTCGAGGCTCTGCACGAGCTTCGTCATCGTGGGTTGGGACACCCGGCTCTGGCGGGCCAGTTCGCCGACCCGGACGGGGCCGACCGTGGTGAGCACGGAGAGCGTGCGCCAGACGGCGGGCGATTCGGAGGATCCGGTGGCCTGGGCGGCAAGGCGGGTGAGCCGATGCGATGCCGTGATGAGGTCGCCGAGGATGGTGTGCAGGGGTGAATGCGTACGGTTCTCGGTCATGATCCATCCAGTATACATAGCCAAGCTATGCACTCCCCTGCGCCACTTCCCCAACTCAGGAGATCGGCGGCGTGTCCCCCGGCAGCACCGGGTGCCCAAGGCGACACGCCGCGGTGTTCCTGAGTTGGGGAAGGGGTGGTCCGAGGGTCAGCGCATCCAGGTGGTGAAGGACTGGCCGACCCTCGGATCGGGCGGGTGGGCGTCGCTCGCCCGCTCCGACTCGGTGAAGGCGGATGCGAGCTGGGCTCGGATCCAGGTGATGGTTGCACGCCAGCGTGCGTGGGTGTTCATGGTGGTGGGTTCTCCCGATTCGGGCACCGCACCGACAGCCCACACTCACACTGAGCGGGACGACGACGCGGATACCTGCGTGAACCGTCGACGAACGTCGTCGACGGGTGCAGAGCATCCGCGTCCGGGTGGAGTGACGCGACGAATCGCAAGCCCTCCGGTTAACCGACGGAGGGCACCGCTCCCGAACGAATCGGGGGCGATGCCCTCCGATCACGGATGTCTCTGCCGAGTGCGTACAGCACTCGTCTCAGGAAGATCCGCGATCGTCAGCGGCGACCGACCGGAGTCGGTCGCCAGCCCAGTGGTTGTCCCCCGCAGGGGACCGACTACTTGAGCGTGACGGTGGCGCCGGCAGCCTCGAGGGCTTCCTTCGCCTTGTCAGCGGCTTCCTTGTTGGCGCCTTCGAGGACGGCAGCCGGAGCGCCGTCGACGAGAGCCTTGGCCTCGCCGAGGCCGAGCGAGGTGAGCTCGCGGACCGTCTTGATGACCTGGATCTTCTTGTCGCCAGCAGCCTCGAGGATGACGTCGAAGTCGGTCTTCTCCTCGACCTCTTCAGCAGCAGCGCCGCCGGCAGCAGCCGGGCCGGCAACGGCGACGGGAGCAGCAGCGGTGACCTCGAAGGTCTCCTCGAACAGCTTGACGAACTCGCTGAGCTCGATGAGCGTGAGCTCCTTGAACGCGTTGATCAGTTCTTCGTTTGACAGCTTTGCCATGATTGTTCTCCTTGTTTCATGCCCTGCAACCGCATCACGCGGCGGACAGGTACGGGGTTGATTGTTCGCGGAACCGAATTACTCGGCCGCGGACTCCTGCTTCTCGCGCAGCGCCTCGACCGTGCGAACGGCCTTCGAGAGCGGTGCGTTGAAGAGGTAGGCAGCTCCGAACAGCGAGGCCTTGACGGCGCCGGCAAGCTTTGCCAGCAGCACTTCACGGGACTCGAGGTCGGCGAGCTTGCCGACTTCTTCAGCGGTCAGCGGGTTACCGTCGAAGTAACCGCCCTTGACCACGAGGAGAGGGTTTGCCTTGGCGAAGTCACGAAGAGCCTTCGCGACGGTGACCGGGTCACCGTGCACGAATGCGATCGCGGACGGACCGGCGAGCTCGTCGTCGAACGACGAGATGCCGGCGTTGTTCGCCGCGATCTTGGTCAGCGTGTTCTTCACCACGGCGTAGGTTGCGTCCGCACTGATGCTCTTGCGCAGGTTCTTGAGCTGAGCAACAGTGAGGCCGCGGTACTCGGTCAGCAGAACGGCGGTCGAGCTCTGGAACTTCTCCGTGAGTTCGGCAACCGAGGCTTCCTTGTTCGCCATGGCCACTCCTTTTCGAATCTTGAATGCATGCAGCGGAGGCCGCACACACCAACCGCCGGGCCGGCGAAGGGTTCAGGCATGAAAAAAGCTCCGGCGCAAGCGCACGGAGCTGGGGAGAGGCGAGCCTCGATCAGATCTTCATACACCTGCGCTGGACGTCTCGTCATGAGAACCTTCGACTGTCTCGTTTGCACGCGACAGTGACCGGCGGTCTTTGGTTTCGACAACCATAACACACCCCCGGCCCCGTTCCGACAGGCGTGCACAGAGCGCCACGACCGCCCGTCCGGATGTCCGAGGCGCCCGGCACCATGGAGCCATGATCCAGACGCTCGCCATCTCCGGCTACCGGTCCATCCGAGACACCGTGCTGCCGCTGCACGGCCTCGACGTCGTGACCGGCGCGAACGGCACCGGCAAGTCCAACCTCTACCGGGCACTCCGACTCCTCGCGAGTGCGGGCGACGGCGATGTCGTCGGATCCCTCGCGCGCGACGGCGGGCTCTCCTCGACGCTCTGGGCCGGCCCCGAGCACGTGAGTCGGGCCATGGTCGACGGCTCCGTCCCCGTCCAGGGCACGCGCCGCTCGGGTCCGATCAGCCTGCGACTCGGATTCGCGACGGACACGCTGGGGTATCTCGTCGACCTCGGGATCCCGCAGCCGTCCACGACCCTGTTCGGTCGCGACCCCGAGATCAAGCGGGAGCAGATCTTCGCCGGCGCTTTGGCCAAACCGAGCAGCCTGCTCGTCGACCGGCACGGTCCGGCGGTCCGCGTCCGCGACGGCTCATGGCGTCCGATCGGTCGAACGCTCGGCACCTCGGAGAGCATCCTCACCGAGTTCTCGGACGCCGACGCGACGCCCGAGGTCCTCCGCGTGCGCGGTCAGGTGCGCGGCTGGCGGTTCTACGACCAGTTTCGGACCGACCGCGAGTCCCCGGCGCGTGCGCCGCAGGTCGGGACGAGGACGCCCGTGCTCGGACACGACGGCGCAGACCTCGCCGCAGCGGTGCAGACGATCATCGAGTCCGGCGGTCGGGACCGTCTCGATGCCGCCGTCGACGACGCGTTCCCCGGCAGCGTCCTGCGCGTGCGCGTCGACGACGGGGTGTTCCGGCTGGAGCTCGAACAGCCCGGGATGCTCCGTCCGCTCTCGGCCGGCGAGCTGTCCGACGGCACGCTCCGCTACCTGCTGCTCGTCGCGGCGCTCCTCACGCCGCGCCCGCCCGAGCTCATGGTGCTGAACGAGCCGGAGACGAGCCTGCACGGCGACCTGCTCCCCCAGCTCGCTCGACTGATCACTGCGGCCAGCGCCGACACGCAGCTCGTGGTCGTCTCCCATGCCCGCCCGCTCATCGAGGCCATGCTCGAGGCGGGCGAGGTGCACGAGCACCGGCTGGTGAAGCGACTCGGCGAGACGACCGTCGAGGATCAGGGCCTGCTGTCGACGCCGCCGTGGGCCTGGCCGTCGCGGTGAGCGTCCGGCCCCGGTGACCGCCGACTAGGCGCGGTCGGCCTGCTTGCCCAGGTAGCGGTCCGAACCGTAGCTGAGGATGAAGAACCCGATCAGCTGGAACAGGATGAGTCCGAAGATCCGGAACACCGTGCTCTTGTCGAACTGCTTGCCGATGTGCCATCCGACGATCCAGCCGAACACGATGTTCACGAGCGGGATGAAGTAGAGGATGGTCGCCGCGCCGGAGAAGCCGGCGAGCTTCACGACGACGTACCAGTTGTAGATCGGGATGATCGCGGTCCAGCCGGAGCGGCCCGACTTCTCGAACATGCCCCAGACGGATGCGACGAACAGGGCGTAGCCGATGATGCCGCCGAAGACGTTGGCGGGGGCGTTCATGAACTCGATGGCGGCACGACCGTTGTCGTCCGCGGCGAGCAGGATGGTGTCGAACACGGTGGAGGCGCTCCTTGTCGTCGTCGCGGTCGACCGACCGCTTCATCCGACGAATGTAGCGCGCGGGTCGCACCCCGGACCAGCGGGTGTCCCGCAGACGCTCAGACCGCCCGGGCGGTACGGGCGGCGTGCACGAACGACCGGATGAGCTCCGGCGACTTCACCCCGCGCGAGGACTCGACCCCGCTGGACACGTCGACCCCCCAGGGCCGGAGCTCCGCGACGAGGCCCTGGACGTTCTCCGGCGTGAGACCGCCGGCGAGGATCCAGGTGCGGGTGGGTGGGTTCGCCACCAGGGCGATCGTGTCGAAGGTCTTCCCGGCTCCCGGGTCCGGTGCGTCGAGGAGCAGCAGCTCCTCCGCGGAGGCGGCGCGCTCGGCGGCGTTCTCGGAGGCGTAGTGCACCGCCGAGGTCGCCCGGAGCGTCCGCCACCCCATGGCCTGCAGCTCGTGGAACGCCTCGGGTGGTTCATCGCCGTGGAGCTGGACGGCCTGCACCCCGGCAGCACCGGCGATCCGCGAGACCTCCTCGACCGACTGCCGCCGGAAGACGCCGACCGTCAGCACCGACTCGGGGACGTCGGCGAGCAGCGAGGCGACGCGTTCGGGCTCGACGGTCCGGGGCGACCCCGGCGCGAAGACGAAGCCGATCGCGTCGACTCCGGCGTCCACCGCCGCAGCGACGTCGGACGCCTCGGACAGACCGCACACCTTCACCCACATGGGGACCACGCTACCCGGCCGCACGGATCACTCCGCCGTCGGGACGAGGACGTCCGGGGTGGCGACGGCCGGCAGCTCGACGCGGAACACCGTCCGTCCGGGTGTGCTCTCGCACCTGACCGTGCCGTGGTGCGCGGCCACGACGGCGTGCACGATCGCGAGCCCGAGGCCGGTGCTCCCCGTGGCCCGGGAGCGGGAGTCGTCACCACGGACGAAGCGCTCGAAGAGGTTGGGCTGCAGCGCAGGGTCGATGCCGGGGCCGTCGTCCGACACGGTCAGCACGGCGATCTCGCCCGCAGGACCGCTCTCGACCGCCAGTCCCGTCCGCACGGTCGTCCCGGCGGGCGTGTGGGTGCGCGCGTTGGCCAGCAGGTTGACGATCACCTGCTGCAGCCGGGACGCATCACCCGTGACGAGGACGGGCTCCTCGGGGAAGTCGAGTTCGAACACGTGGTCCGGCCCGGCGACATGGGCGTCGCCGACGGTGTGGATGACGAGTTCGGTGAGGTCGACGGGGCGCTTCGCGAGTTCGCGTCCCTCGTCCAACCGCGCCAGGAGCAGCAGGTCCTCGACGATCGTGGTCATGCGACCGGCCTCGGAGCGGATCCGGCCGAGGGAGTGGGTGACGTCCTCCGGCAGTGCGTCCGACTTCCGGGCGGCGAGTTCCGAGTAGCCGGCGATGGACGCCAGCGGGGTCCGGAGCTCGTGGCTCGCGTCCGAGACGAACCGGCGCACCTTGTTCTCGCTCGCCTGCCGGGCGTTCAGCGCGGACGAGACGTGCCCGAGCATGCGGTTGATCGCCGATCCGACGCGTCCGACCTCGGTGCGCGGGTCGGTGTCCGACTCCGGTACCCGGACGGCGAGCGCCACCTCACCGCGGTCGAGGGGCAGTTCGGCGACGACCGCGGCCGTCGCGACGACCCGGTCGAGCGGGCGGAGCGAGTACCGCACGATCGCGAACGCCGCCAGTCCGGCGAGCAGCAGGACCACGACGCTCATGATCGCGATGAGGGTGACGAGCTGCATGACCGTCGACGCGACCTCGGCGAGCGGAAGCCCGATGATCCTCGTCGCGCCGCTCGCGTCGGTGACGGCGACGACGCGGTAGTCGCCGAGGTGCTCCCCGAGGTTGATGGTCGACGGTCGGTCACCGGCCGACACCGTGAGGATCATGGCGTCCTGACTCTCGGTGCACGGGACCGTGCTGCCGTCGGCGTTCAGGTATCCGGCGTTGACGATGGTGCCGTCGACGACGATCGCACCGAGTGCGCCGGGCCCGAGGCCTGGGGCGCCGATGAAGGCGGGCGGCTCGCGCGTGCCCGAACCACCGCCGTAGCCGTCCGGGATCGCGGCGTCGGGGATGGAGTCCGACGCGGGGAGTTGACCGTTGCGGCCGTAGTCGACGATCCGCTCGGCGGCCTTCGTGAGCTGGTTGTCGACGCCCTCGGTGAGGAGGCCGCTCACCGCCACCGCGCTCGCGACACCGACGATGGCGCTGCCGAGGGCGAGGAGCCCGACGACGACGACCATGAGGCGTCGACGGAGTGTCCACGGAGCGCGCTTGGGGTGGGTGGAGCCGGCGGTCGTCGTGACTGCGTCGGGGGCGGGAGCGCTCGTGGTCACGAACCGACCGTCGGGATCTTCAACATGTACCCGGCGCCGCGCACGGTGTGGATCATGGGCTCGCGCCCGGCGTCGATCTTCTTCCGCAGGTAGGAGATGTAGATCTCGACGACGCTCGCGCGACCGCCGAAGTCGTAGCTCCAGACCCGGTCGAGGATCTGGGCCTTGCTCAGCACCCGGCGCGGGTTCCGCATGAGGAACCGCAGCAGCTCGAACTCGGTCGCGGTGAGTTCGATGGGCTCGCCGTCGCGTGTCACCTCGTGGCTGTCCTCATTGAGCACGAGGTCGCCGACCACGATGTCCGGCCCGGACTCGTCGGCGGCCAGGAGGGTCGAGCGGCGGATGAGCCCGCGCAGCCGGGCGACGACCTCCTCGAGGCTGAACGGCTTCGTCACGTAGTCGTCGCCGCCGGCGGTGAGGCCGGCGATGCGGTCGTCGAGAGAGTCCTTGGCGGTGAGGAAGAGGACGGGGACGTCGCTCCCCGAGGTCCGCAGGCGGTTCAGCACCTGCAGGCCGTCCAGGTCCGGCAGCATGATGTCGAGCACGATGGCGTCCGGGCGGAAGTCGCGGGCGATCGTGAGGGCTTCGCGGCCGTCGGCGGCGGTCCGGATCTCCCAGCCCTCGTAGCGCAGGGCCATCTGCAGAAGGTCCGTGAGCGTCGCCTCGTCGTCGACGACGAGCACACGGACGGCGGTGCCGTCGGCCCGTTTGAGTGCGCTTCGCGCGGCACCGGGCGCCTGGGTCGGGATGTTCACGGGTTCAGTATTCGCCTCCGCCCTATGAGCTGTCTATGAACCGACCAGACGGATGCTGTGCCCTCCCCGAGCCGGCGAAGCGCCCGCATCGACCTGGGCCGATTCATAGCGTCGCCGAGGCGCAGGCCAAGCGGGCCTCCGTAGCGTCCGGTCCAAGTCATCCGCGACGTGCGGATCGTCGGCGTCGCGCAACGGGGACGCCGGCACGTGGCACCAGAGCAGAAGGAAACGCGCACATGTTCGGAACCTATCTCCGGCGGGAACTCGTCGGTCGTCGTAAACAGACCATCATCATCGCCATCGGGATGGCGCTCGCCATCGCCCTCGTGATCATCGTCAACTCCGTCGCAGCCGGCGTGAAGACGGCGCAGGCGTCGGTGCTGGAATCCGTCTACGGGGTCGGAACGGACATCACCGTCAGTCAGGCCGCCGAAGCACCGACGGAGGGCGGCGGCCCCGGCCAGAACTTCGACTTCGGCTCCGGCGACGGGTCGACGAGCGACGGCACGACGACCGTCAACCAGTCGCGGCTCGAAGCGGCGCGTGGCACGTCGACCTTCGACGCGACGGCGCTCGGCACGATCACCGACGTCGCCAACGTCGAGGCCGCCGCAGCCACCCTGTCGCTCACGAACACGACCTTCACGGGCGAGCTGCCCGACTTCTCCCAGGCGCAGGGATCCGGCGGGACGGCAGGCGTGCCGGGCGATGACACGACCGGCGCGAACCCGCCGCAGGGCGGTCCGGACGGCGCAGGCGGGAGTTCCTTCGGCGTCGACTCCTTCACGGTCCTCGGTCTCGACCCCTCAGGTGACGCCGTCGGTCCGCTCTCGGCCGTCACCCTCAGCGACGGTCGCTCGCTCGCAGCCGACGACGCGGGTACGGACGTCGCCGTCCTCGACGCCTCCTACGCGACCGAGGCGGGGATCGCCACCGGCGACACGATCGACATCGCGGGCACCACGTTCAGCGTGGTCGGCACGGTGACCGCCTCCGGAGCCGACGCCACGACCGCGTCGAACGTCTACATCCCGCTCGATGTCGCGCAGACGCTCGCGGGACTCGACGGCCAGGTCAGCGACGTGTACGTGCAGGCCGCCTCGTCGACCGACATCACGCAGGTGCAGACGGACATCGAGACGGCTCTGCCCGACGCGACCGTGAGCACCCAGGAGGACCTCGCGTCCACCGTGTCCGGCTCGCTCGCCTCGGCGTCGACGCTCGTGTCGAACCTCGGCACCTGGCTGTCGCTCATCGTGCTCGCCGCCGCGTTCCTCATCGCGATCCTGTTCACGATCTCCGGCGTCACGCGCCGCACCCGCGAGTTCGGCACGCTCAAGGCGATCGGGTGGAGCAACCGGCGCATCGTCGGCCAGGTCGCGGGTGAGTCCGTCGTACAGTCGCTCATCGGCGGTGCCGTCGGTGTCGCGGTCGGCCTCGTCGGCATCCTCGTCGTGAACCTCGCCGCCCCGACCCTCAGCGCGGCGGCGACGACCTCGGCCGGTGGCGGACTCGGCGGCCCCGGTGGTGCCGCGGGCATGCCGTCGGACGCGGCGGCGGGAGCGGCCGGTGGGTTCGGCGGTGCCCCGGGCGCTGCGGCCGCGACCACCACCGACATCGTCCTCCAGGCCCCCGTGACCGGGTGGATCATCGTCATCGCCGTCGGGATCGCCATCCTCGGCGGGCTGCTCGCCGGTGCCATCGGCGGGTGGCGCGCCTCACGACTGCGCCCGGCCGAGGCGCTCCGCTCCGTCGCCTAGGCGACGCACCAGACGCCGCCGGGTGGTCGTCTCCCCCGCGACCACCCGGCGGTCCCACTCCTCACTCCGACCAGCAGAACGAAGGACCCCATGTACACGATCACCGGCCTCACCAAGCAGTACCGCCAGGCGAAGCGCTCCGTCACGGCGCTCGACGGCGTCGACCTCGAGATCCCCGACGGACAGCTCGTCGCCATCCAGGGCCCGACGGGCGGCGGCAAGTCGACGCTCCTCCAGATGCTCGGCGCGCTGGACCGACCGACCGCCGGCAGCATCTCCCTCGCCGGCGACGACCTCTCGACGCTCAGCGAGACGAAGCTCGGCAGGATCCGCGCCACGGAGATCGGCTTCGTGTTCCAGGGCTTCAACCTCATCCCGACGCTGACGGCTCAGGAGAACGTCGAGATGGCCCTGGTCCCGATCGGCACCCCGCGGGCCGAACGCGAGACCAGGGCTCGTGCGGCGCTCGCGTCCGTCGGACTCGCGGAGCGGGGTTCGCACCTCCCCACCGAGCTGTCGGGCGGGCAGCAGCAGCGGGTCGCGATCGCCCGTGCGCTCGTCAAAGAGCCCGGGGTGCTGCTCGCCGACGAACCGACCGGCAACCTCGACGAGGAGACCCGCGACGAGATCATGGACCTCCTCGAGGGCCTGTGGCGCGACCGCGGGCTCACGGTCGTGGTGGTGACGCACGACACCGCGGTCGCCAAGCGCGCCGAGCGTCGTCTGCACCTCGCGAACGGGAAGCTCAAGGACGTCACGACTCGGCGCTGACCGGCCCGTCGGCAGGCTCGGGGAGCATCTCCCATCCGCTCCCCGAGCCACCCACACCCGGTCCCTGGGCCGACGCGCCCGATCCCTGAGCCGCCCCTCCCCGGTCCCTGAGCCGCCCCTCCCCGGTCCCTGAGCCTGTCGAAGGGCCACGGGAATACCCCGCCGTCGTGATTGGTTGACACTGATCAACTACTTCTCATATAGTTGACGCATATCAACTAGCTGACGTCATCACGATCGCGGAGCCCATGTCACACACCACCTCTTCAACAGCCACGCCCGCTCGCGCGGACAACGGCATGACGCATCGCCAGGTGCTCGAGGCCCTCTCCGGCCTCCTCCTCGGCATGTTCGTGTCGATCCTCGCCGGAACCGTCGTCTCGACCTCCCTCCCCCGGATCATCTCCGACCTGAACGGCGACCAGACGGCGTTCACCTGGGTCGTCACGGCCACGTTGCTCGCCACCACCGTCTCGACGCCCATCTGGGGCAAGTTCGCCGACCTCTTCAACCGCAAGCTGCTCATCCAGTTGGCGCTCGGCGTCTTCGTCCTCGGTTCGGCGCTCGCCGGCTTCTCGCAGGACACCGGCACGCTCATCGGCTTCCGCGTCCTGCAGGGCCTCGGCGCCGGTGGTCTCACGGCGCTCAGCCAGATCATCATGGCCGACATCATCAGCCCGCGTGAGCGTGGGCGGTACATGGGCCTGTTCGGTGCGGTCATGGCGGTCGGCACGGTCGGCGGCCCGCTCTTCGGCGGTCTCCTCACCGACTCGCTCGGCTGGCGCTGGAACTTCTTCGTCGGCGTCCCCTTCGCGATCGCCGCGATCTTCCTCCTGCAGCGCACGCTCCACCTCCCGAAGCGGAACGTCGGCAAGGTCAAGATCGACTACCTGGGCGCCGCCCTCATCGCCGGCGGCGTCTCGCTGCTGCTCATCTGGGTCACCCTGGCGGGGACGCAGTTCGAGTGGGCGAGCTTCACGACGCTCGTCATGGTGGGCATCTCCGTCCTCCTGCTCGCCGCCGCGGTCATCGTCGAGATCAAGGTCGACGAGCCGATCATCCCGATGTCGCTGTTCAAGAACCGCACCTTCACCCTCGCGGTCGTCGCGAGCATCTCGGTGGGTGTGGCGATGTTCGGCACCTCGGTGTTCCTCAGCCAGTACATGCAGCTGGCGCGTGGAGCGACGCCGACCGAGTCGGGCCTGCTGACGCTCCCGATGATCGGCGGCCTCCTGATCGCCTCCATCGTGGTCGGGCAGTTCATCTCCCGCTTCGGGCACTGGAAGCCGTACCTCATCGTGGGTTCGATCCTCCTAACCGTCGGCCTGTTCCTCATGAGCACGATCCACTACGACTCGAACTACCTGCTCGTCTCCGTGTACATGTTCATCCTCGGCGCCGGTGTCGGCATGGTCATGCAGAACCTCGTGCTCGTGGTGCAGAACGACGTCCTGCCGCAGCAGCTGGGGACGGCGAGCGCGGGTGTCGCGTTCTTCCGTAGCCTCGGCGGCACGATCGGCGTCTCGGTCATGGGCTCGGTGCTCGCGACGAAGGTCACCGACATGCTCTCCGATCGACAGGACGACCTGCAGGCGGCCATCGTCGCCCTCGGTGCTCCCGGCGCCAAGATCGCCGAGACGCTCTCCAGCGGCACGATCCCGAAGGTGAGCACGCTGCCCGAGTCGGTACGGACCATCATCGAATCCGTCTACGGTGACGCGGTGGCCGACATCTTCCTCGTCGCCGCACCGCTCGCAATCCTGACGATCATCGCCGTGATCTTCCTCCCGAACAAGAAGCTCGGTTCGAAGAACGCCGTGCAACGCATGGCCGAGCAAGGCGCCGGGGAGCCGGCCCTCGTCGGCGCGGCCACCGGTTCCGTCACGACGGCCACCGCGTCCACGTCGACCCAGTCGTTCGCGACCGGTGCGCTCGACGTGGCCGAGGCCATGATCGGTGGCGAGGCGGACACCCGACTCGAGCGAGGACGGGACGAGACCGCCGACGCCGACAGCGGCTCGGAGGCCGAGGCGCACAGCCCCCGCCACGGCCGCTAGTCCGTACAATGCGAACGATGTCCATCGATCACGACGCCCAGGCCGGGCCGGCCGCTGCCGACGACGCAGCGGCCGGCACCGCGCACGACCTCGCGATCGGTGCCGTGGAGGAGCAGTTCGCCCTCCTCGTCAACCGCATCCGCAACGGGATCCGCGACCGCGCCGAGCGGATCTCCCCCGGACTCCAGCCGGCCGGCTACAAGCTGCTCAGCATGGTCTCGCGCTCCGGAGCGATCCGCGCCGGTGCCCTGGCCGAGATGCTCGCGACCGACAAGAGCGCGGTGAGCCGCCTCATCCACCAGTTGGAGGAGCTCGGCCTCGTGACGAGGACGCCGGACCCCGAGGACGGCCGTGCGAGCCTCGTCGTCGCGACCGCCGAGGGCGAGCGCCGGATGGAGTCGACACGGGCCAACGACCAGGCGATGCTCTACCAGCAGCTCTCATCCTGGGACGAGGCCGAGGTGCGGCGGCTCGCCGAACTCCTCGCGAAGCTCAACGGCGCCCTCTGAAGTCCCTTACTCAGGAGTCCTCCGGAGCGCCGGGCTCGCGAGCGAGCGACGCGCCGAGGAACTCCTGAGAACGGGTCAGCGCCAGCTGTGCTTCGGGTCGTACCCGAGGACCTCGCGGGCGTGGTCGATCGAGAGCAGCGTCCCGTTGCCGGCGATGTCGCCGTTGACGGGCACGTCCGGGAAGACCTCCGCGACGAGCTCGACGTTGTCTCGCGACATGACCGTGTCGGCCGCCGCGATGATGAACCGGTCGAACCCGGTGGCCTGGTGCTCGAGCGCGAGCCGCACGGCCTGGGCGCCGTCGCGTCCGTCGATGTAGCCCCAGAGGTTCCACTTGCGGAGGGTGGCGTCGGCGTCGAACGACGGGAACGCCGCGTAGTCGGCCTCGTCCATCACGTTGGAGAAGCGGAGCGCGATGATCTTGAGCTCGGGGTGCCACCGCGTGAGCTCGATCGCCAGCTGCTCCTCGAGGTGCTTCGACAGCGAGTACGTCGACTCGGGTCGGGCGGCGTAGGCCTCGTCGACGGGGATGTAGGGCGGCGGGGTGTCGAACGGCAGCCCGAGGACGGTCTCGCTCGACGCCGTGACGATGTTCGTGATGCCGGCCTTGATGGCGGCGTTGAACACGTTGTACGTGCTGAGGATGTTGTTCTGGAAGGTCGCGGTGTTCGTCGAGAGCCCCGGCGCGGGGATGGCGCTCAGGTGGACGACCGCGTCGAACCCGTCGGGCGCCTGCTCGTCGACACCGGTGAGGGCGTCGAACACCTGGCCCGCGTCACGCAGGTCGATGCGGACGAAACCCTCGCCGCGCTCTCCCGCCTGGTCGAGGTTGATCACCAGGTGACCGTGCTCCCGAAGGTGGCCGACCACTGTTCGCCCGAGCTTGCCCGAGCCTCCCGTCACTGCGATTCTCATGACGCCCATCCTGGTCCATCAACCCGTGATCGCGTGGACGATTGACAACTCCCCCAGGATCGGGCGACCGAAGCGGAATGGTCGACCGCCGGGTCGCGTTGGACGAGACGTGAAGCTCACCCTGTACACCTCCGCGTTCTGCGCCCCCTGCATGCAGGCTCGCGCCGTCCTGGCCGAGGTCCCGGCGCTCGTGGCCGGCGCCGTCGTCGAGGAGCGCGACGTCGCCTTCCGGTCGGCGGAGGCGGAGGCCGACGGCATCCGTTCCACCCCGACCGTCATCATCACGGCCGACGACGGCACCGAGGTGTTCCGTGCGACGGGTGCGCCCACGCTCAACCAGGTGCTCGTCGCGGCGGCGAAGGCGTTGTAGCCCTTCGACAGGCTCAGGGACCGGGTTCCAAGCTCAGGGACCGGGGCTACTGGGTACTGAACGCCGCATCGAAGGACTGCTCGGGCAGCTTCCAGAGCAGGTTCCGGATGTACCCGACGGCCTCCTCGGCGCCGTGCAGGCGGTCCATGCCGGCGTCCTCCCACTCGATCGAGATCGGCCCGGCGTAGCCGATGCTCGACAGGGCGCGGAAGGCGTCCTCCCACGGCACGTCGCCGTGACCGGTCGACACGAAGTCCCAGCCGCGTCGCGGGTCGCCCCAGGGCAGGTGCGAGCCGACGATGCCGGCGTGACCGGTGGCGGGCCGGATCCGGGTGTCCTTGCAGTCGACGTGGTAGATCCGGTTCGCGAACTCGACGATGAACCCCACCGGGTCGATGCCCTGCCACATCATGTGCGACGGGTCCCAGTTGAAACCGAACGCCGGACGGTGGTCGATCGCTTCGAGAGTGCGGACACTCGTCCAGTAGTCGTAGGCGATCTCGGACGGGTGCACCTCGTGTGCGAAGCGGACGCCTTCGGCGTCGAAGACGTCGAGGATCGGGTTCCAGCGGGTCGCGAAGTCCTCGTACCCGGCGTCGATGACGGAGGCCGGCACCGGTGGGAACATCGCGGAGTACTGCCAGATCTTCGACCCCGTGAAGCCGACGACCGTGTCGACGCCGAGCTTGCGCGCGACCCGCGCGGACCGCTTCATGTCCTCGGCTGCCCGCTGACGCACCCCCTCCGCGTCGCCGTCGCCCCACGTGTAGTCACGGACGATCGCCTGGTGGCGGAAGTCGATCGGGTCGTCGCAGACGGCTTGGCCGGTGAGGTGGTTCGAGATCGCGAAGACCTCGAGGCCGTGCCGGTCGAGGATGTCGAGGCGGGACTGCAGGTAGGCGTCGTCCTCATCCGCGCGCTTGAGGTCGAGGTGGTCGCCCGAGGCCGCGATCTCGAGCCCGTCGTAGCCCCAGGAGGCGGCGAGGCGGGCGACCTCCTCGAAGGGGAGGTCCGCCCACTGTCCGGTGAACAGGGTCACCGGGAGGCGGCTCGCGTACTGCTTGTCGGTGGTGTCGGTCATGCGATGATCCTCTGCTCGTCGTCGGTGGAGGTGGCGATCGCTTCCCAGCGACCGGTGTCGGCCGCGTCGAGGACGGCCTCGGTGATGCGCGCGGTGCGGAGTCCGTCGGCGAAGACGGGCAGGCCGTCCGGCGACTGTCCGGCCATCGCCGCATAGCTGTCGGCCACGAAGGCGTTGAAGGCGTCCTGGTAGCCCATCGGGTGCCCCGAGGGGACGATGGACAGGCGTGCGGCGTCCGGGTGCAGCTGGTCGGCGTCGCGAGGCAGCACCTGCGTCCCCGACCGACGTCCGAGCCAGAGCGTCTCGGGTGCTTCCTGGTCGAAGCCGATGCTGAGCTCGGTCCCGGCGACCTCGAGGTGCAGCCGGTTCTTCCGACCGGGCGCGACCTGCGAGACGAGCAGCGTGCCGATGGCGCCGCCCTCGAGCCGGATGACGACCGCGGCCGCGTCCTCGGTCGTGACCTCCGGGGTGTTCGCGCGTTCGGCGAAGAAGGTGCGGACCGTCGAAGTCAGCTCGGTGATGCGCGTGCCCGTGATGAACTCCAGGAGGTCGACGAGGTGCGAACCGATGTCGGCGAAGGCGCGCGAACGGCCCCCGGCCGCCGAGTCGACCCGCCAGTTGTCGTCGGCCTGCGCGAGCAACCAGTCCTGGAGGTACGACCCGCTGATCGTGAGCAGGGTCCCGAGGTCGCCGGCGGCGACACGCGCGCGGGCCTCCCGGACGAGCGGGTGGAAGCGGTACACGAACGGCACCGTGCCGACGACACCGGCCTCGGCGGCGGCGACGACGAGACGCTCGGCGGTCGCAGCGTCGGTCGCGAGGGGTTTCTCGCAGACGACGTGCTTGCCGGCCGCGATGGCCGCGAGTGCCTGCTCGGCGTGGAGTGCGTTCGGCGTGCAGACGTGCACCACGTCGACCGACGGGTCGGCCAGCAGCTCGTCGAGCGAGCCGTATCCGCGCTCGAACCCGAGGCTCGCGGCGACCTCCCGCGAGCGTTCGGGCGTCGAGGCGACGACTCCGACCAGCCGGGCACCCGCAGCGCGGGCCGCCCGGCTGTGGACGGTGGCCATGAAGCCACCGCCCACCACGGCGATACCGGGACCGGCCACGGTCATGCTCCGAACGTGCCGTCCGCCGGGGTCCACGACTCGGGCAGCGCGGGAGCGAGCTCCACGGTGCTGACGACGTCGACCGAGGTGCGGCTGAGACCCGACTCGGCCGTCGAGACCATCACGTCGAGCACGTGGTACGCGAGCTCACCGGAGGCGCGCTCGGGACGACCGGCGCGGATCGCCTGGGCGAGCTCGACCACCCCGGTCCCGCGTCCCTGCGTCGGACCGGTCGACGGGATCGCCTCGGGCTCCTCGCCACCGCCGTAGACGAGCAGGTCGCCCTCGAAGGTGTTCGGGTCGGGGACGACGAGCGTGCCGGTCGAGCCGGCGACCTCGAACTGCGTGCGGCCGAGCTTGGAGTCGAAGCTGAAGACGCTCTGCGCGAGCTGGCCGCTCTCGAACTCGAAGAGGGCGCTCACGTGCGTCGGCACCGTCACGTCGAACGACTGACCGGCGCGCGGGCCGGAACCGATCGTCCGCTGCGGGAAGGCCTGCGAGGCCAGCGCGGTGACGCGGGCGATCGGACCGAACAGCTGCACGAGCGCCGTGATGTAGTACGGGCCGATGTCGAAGAGCGGACCGGCGCCGTCCTGGAACAGGAAGTCGGGGTTCGGGTGCCACGACTCCGGGCCGGGGCTCTGCATGAGGGTCAGCGCGGTGAGGGGCTGGCCGATGCCGCCGGCCTCGACGAGTCGGCGGGCGGACTGGATGCCGGCGCCGAGGAAGGTGTCGGGAGCCGTGGCGACGCGGAGCCGCTTCTCCTTCGCGGCGGCCAGCAGGGCCTGCCCGCTCTCACGGTCGAGCGCGAAGGGCTTCTCGCTCCACACGTGCTTGCCGGCGTCGAGGATCTGCATGGCGACCTCGACGTGGACCTTCGGGATGGTCAGGTTGACGACGATCTCGATCTCGGGGTCGGCCAGGAGTTCGGCGACCGAGCCGTGGCCGGGCACCCCGTACTTCTCGGCCTGCGTCTTCGCCCGCTCGAGGTCGAGGTCGGCGACGAACCGGACGTCGAGGTCGGGGAAGGTGACCAGGTTGCTGAGGTACTGGTCGCTGATGACGCCGGCGCCGATGAGGCCGACACCGACCGTTCCGGTGCTGTTGCTCATGCCTGGACTCCGTTCGTGGTGAGGTAGGTGAAGCTCTGCTCGAGCCCCTGGAAGATGTCGCCGTCGAACGCGTCGAACTCGACGACGCGCAGAGCCTGCGGTGCCGCGGCGAGGATGTCGAGCACCGGGACGACCCCGGCACCCGCGGGCAGCTGCTTCAGCGTGTCGCGGGAGGCGTCGCCGTCCTTGACGTGGATGAAGCGCACACGATCGCCGATCGCGCCGAGGACGTCGACCGCGCGGCGTCCGCCGACCTCGACCCAGTAGGTGTCGACCTCGAACAGGACGGCCGGGTCGGTGAGCGCGGCGAGGTGCTCGAGCGGGCTGGTGCCCGCGACGTCGCCCTCGAGCTCCCACCAGTGGTTGTGGTAGCCCACCTGGACCCCGTGACCGGCGGCGACCGCTGCCGCGGCGTTCAGCTCGTCGGCGATCGATGCGACCGTCTCGGCCGTTGCGAAGCGCTCTTCGGCGATGGCGGGATCGATGAGGACCTGCACGCCCTGCTCAGCCGCCGCGCCGAAGGCCGCCGACAGGTCGATGTCGTCGGCGATGACCTTGCCGTGCGCGCTCGGCGTGACGAGGCCGGCATCGTGGATGTCCTGCAGGCTGACGCCGGGACCGAAGCCGAACGGCTCGGCCTGGCGGAAACCGATCTCGGTCAGGCGCTGCAGCGCTGCGGCACGATCCGCGGTGAGCGGCTCCCGTACCGAGTAGAGCTGGACAGAGAGTTGGGAAGTCGACACGATGCTCCTCAATGATGATGGTGTCAGGCAGCCGCTGCTGCGAGATCCAGGCTAACCACACTTCTGTCGGTGGTCAAACAAAAGTCTCCCACCGGTCGCCGCTCCCCCGGCGACGAATACCGCAGGAGTCGGAAGCGTGGGGGACAATGGTCAGGTGAACTCAGCTCTGCTCTCCCGGATCGTCGCTGACTCCAGCGACCGCATCTCGTGGTTGCGGGCTCGTTCGCGCGGGATCACCGCGACCGACGTCGCCACCCTTTCGACCCCGGCCTCGATCCAGCGAGCGGCCGACGCGAAGCTCGGCAGGACGGGCTTCTCCGGGAACGCCTTCACCGACCACGGGCGAGCCCGCGAGCCGGAGATCGCCCGGTGGGTCGCCGCGACGCACGGGATCAACCCCTCGTCGGCGCTCTTCCGGGCCGAGGTCGAACACCGTCACCTCGCCACCCCCGACGGTATCGCCGTGACCGAGCGCGGGGCCGTCGTGCTCGCGGAGATCAAGACCACGACGAAGTCCTGGCGCTCGATCCCCCGCAACTACCTGCGTCAGGTGTGGTGGCAGCAGTACGTGATCGGCGCGGAGCGGACGCTCGTGGTCTGGGAGGAGCACAAGGACTTCGTCCCCATCGACGACGAACCGCTCTGTCGGTGGGTCGAGCGCGACGACGCCGAGATCGCGAAGCTGGTCGGCCTCGCGAACGCACTCATCGACGAGCTGTACCACCGCACCAATCCAGCCGCCCGGCGACCGGTCCTGCCGGAGCCCACGCCCGTCACTCGTCCGCTCCGGGAACCCCTGCTGAGCCTCGACTTCTGACGACGAGTCGACAGAAGTCGGCCGAGGTGGTTGACTGTCGCCATGACCGAGCCGCTACGCCCCTCCCCCGGAGCACCGGGCGCCGGCGACCTCTTCCAACTCTTCCGCGGCGGTGAGGCACGCACGAAGTCGGAGCTGTGCGCCCTGACCGGCCTGGCCCGCTCCACCGTCTCCCTCCGGATCGACGCCCTCGTGGCCGCGGACCTGCTCCGTCCCGCTGGAGAGGCGGCCTCCTCGGGTGGTCGCCCGCCCGCACGGATCGCGTTCAACCCGCTCGCGCGCGTCGTCGTCGCCGTCGACCTCGGGGCGACGCACGGGACGGTGGCCGTCACCGACCTGGCCGGAGCGATCCTCGCGACGAGCCGAGCGGAGCTGCAGATCGCCGCAGGACCCGAGCCCGTCCTCGACTGGGTGGTCGAAGCGGCGTCGGCCCTGCTGGCCGCTCCGCAGACCTGGGCCACACCCCAGCCGGTCGCTCCCCCGGTCATCGGGATCGGGATCGGCCTCCCGGGACCGGTCGAGCACTCCACCGGACGGCCGACCAACCCACCGATCATGCCGGGCTGGGACCGTTTCGACGTCCCCGCTTACATCCGACGGACCATCGACGTCCCGGTCCTCGTCGACAACGACGTCAACGTCCTCGCGCTCGGCGAGCACGCGATCTCCTGGCCGGACACCGACGACCTCGTCTACGTGAAGGTGTCCACGGGTATCGGTGCGGGCATCATCGCGGGTGGCGAGCTGCAGCGCGGCGCACTCGGTGCGGCCGGCGACATCGGGCACGTCCAGGTCCCCGTCGGCAGGGACTCCCCGCGTGCTGCGGACGACGAGCGCGACCTCGAGGCCATCGCGAGCGGGCCGGCGATCGCGACCGAGCTCCGCGCCCATGGGATCGACGCCGTGAGCAGTCGCGACGTCGCAGCGCTCATCCGCGCGGGCGACCGGACCGCCATCGAGACCACGCGACAGGCCGGCCGGGAGATCGGTGAAGTACTCAGTGTCGTGGTGAACCTCCTGAACCCCTCGGTGATCGTGCTCGGCGGGACGATGACCCGGGCGGGTGGACATCTCCTCACCGGTGTCCGCGAGGTGGTCTATCGCCGGTCGATGCCGCTCGCCACCGGGCACCTCGGCATCGTCACCTCGACGGCCGGCGAGGAGGCCGGGGTGTTGGGAGCGGCGATCATGGTGCTGCGAGACGCCCTGTCCGCACCGGCGATCGACGCGATGAGTCAGCCCCGGGCGCTCGACGCCGCATCGACCTGACGCGCGTCCTCCGCTGCGGAACCAGGGCGTCCGACGTCGTCCGCCTTCCCGACGGCGAGCACCTCCGCCAGGCCGTACCCGACGAGCCAGAACAGGGCGATGGTCATCGCCGCGAACTCCAGCCAACTCCCGACCTGCTGCCCGACCTCGGCGAGCGAGAGCAGGCCGCCGAGCCCCGCGATCACCGCGACGGCGGACCCGGCGAACCAGGACAACCGCCGGACGACGCGCAGCCGTGATCCGAGGGCCGACCCGATCATCGCCAGGCAGGCGAGCGCGAAGCCCAGCACCGCGAAGGAGATGTGCACCGCGTCCTGGAGCGTGAACAGCGGATTCGACGGGATCGGGCACTCGTAGGTGCAGGTCACCCGGGACGCCACGAGGAAGCACAGGCTCGACAGTCCCACGAGCAGCCAGGGGACGAGCAGCAGTCCCACCCTCGTGCGGCGCTGACCGGGCTCGCGGGACGGAACGACTCGCTGCAGCGCCACGGCGATGCTGAGACCACCGACCGCGACCATGAGCAGTGCCGTGTTGAAGACCGGAGCCGTCACCTCGCCGGTGGCACCGAGGCCGCTCACATAGCTGTTCTTCCCGAGACTGAGACGCGCGGCCCAGATCATGACCGTGGCGACCACGACGAGCACGCCACCGATGATCGCGAACCCGAGGGCGACGGTCCGGCGTCGACGGACGGCCGACGGGCGAGACACCCGCTGGTCTGATGTTGCCCCCGTCATCCGCGGATGAGCCTCGTCCGGCTCAACGCGATGACGGCGCAGCCCATCAGGCCGATGAACCCGGCGATGGCGATCATGTAGACGACGACGGCTCCCCAGCCGCCGGGCTGCGCCGGGTTGAGGAACGGGTACGGGTACCAGCCGACGATCGATCCGCGGATCATCGTGTAGACGGTCCAGACGAGCGGGAACGCGATGATCGCCCACACCTGACGCCATTCCAGGCGGGACTTGCCGGGCGTCACGATCCAGACGAGCACCAGATAGATCGGTGCGATGAGGTGCAGCACCTCGTTCGACCAACCGAGGGTGTGCCCCTGGTCGAGGGCGATGCCGCGCAGCAACAGGTTGTAGACGACGCCGGTGGTCGCCATGTAGGTGACGACGCAGCCGAGGACGAGGTTGTACCAGGCCGGATCGCGTCGCAGCCGGAAGCAGTACCCGGCACCGACCAACAGGACGATCGCACTCAGCGCGTTCGACAGGATCGTGAAGTAGCTGAAGAAGTTGACGAAGAAGTCGTCGGGCGCATCACCGAAGGACAGGGTGTAGACGAACTGGCCGACGATGGCGGCGATGATCACCCCACCCGCGATGATCCTGATGACTCCGAACAGTGCGCGCATTGCGCCACTGTATCGGAAGCACGCGCCCGACGATCGGGCGACCGCCGGGCCGCCGTGTCCCCCGAAGAGAGGGAATCGTTTCCAGCCAATTGACACCCCCGTAACAGCGCCGACTCATTCGACGGCTTTGATGAGAACAGAGCCGGACCACGCACCGGAGCGAGACTCGTCGCCGAGCCGACCTCCGCCGGGTGGAGCTTTCGGGGGATGAACGACGAAGGAGTACTCGATGCGTCAAGGAGTCGGACACTCCTGGTCTCTGGCGACAACCGCGGACGCGGTGAAGCCGGCACCGGAGACCATGCGAGCCGCGGTGATCGACGCCGTCGGCAGCCCTGAGGTTCTCCGGATGGAGACCGTGCCGACACCGCGCCCGGTCATGGCGGAGTTCCTCGTGAAGGTCGTCGCGGCCGGCGTGAACCCGGTCGACGCCAAGACCCGCGCGGGCCGGGGCGTCTCCTCCGCCATCACGGCGATGCCGGCCGTGCTCGGGTACGACTTCAGCGGCATCGTGGTCGAGTCACCCTTCGCGGCTGCCGGCCTCCTGCCCGGCGACGAGGTCTACGGCATGACGAGCTTCCCGCGGACGAGCGGCAGCTACGCCGAGTACGTGACGGTGTCGTCCCTGAGCCTGACGCGGAAGCCGACGACGCTGTCGCACGTCGAGGCCGCCGGGGTCCCCCTCGCCGCGCTGACCGCGTGGGGCATGGTCGTCGACGTCGCGAAGGCGCACGAGGGGCAGCGCATCCTCATCCACGCCGGGAGCGGCGGTGTCGGGCACTTCGCCGTGCAGTTCGCCACCTACTTCGGTGCGCGGGTGATCGCCACCGGCTCCGGTCGGAACGTCGGTTGGCTGCGCGAGCTCGGCGCCCATCAGGCGGTCGACCACGAGTTGCACCGGTTCGAGGACGTCGTCGACCAGGTCGACGTCGTGATCGACCTCGTGGGCAACACCGTGGAGGACACGGGGTCGCGTTCCCTGCGGGTCCTGCGCCCCGGCGGGCTCATCATCAATGCGCCGACCGGTTCCTGGCCGACGCTCGAGGAGGAGGCCCGGGCCGCGGGCGTCCGCGCGACGCGGTTCACCGTGGCCCCCGACGGCGCCACACTCGACACCATCAGTCGGCTGCTGGAGTCCGGGGACGTCCGGGTGTTCGTCGACCAGGTGTTCGACCTCGACGCCGTCCGGCAGGCCCACATGCTCCTCGAAGGCGGACACTCACGCGGCAAGATCGTCCTCAAGGTCGCCGACGGCTGAGTCCGCCCGCCCGTCGACCGGCTCGAAGGCCGGCGGACCGCCCTTCGACAAGCTCAGGGGCCGGAGGACCGCCCTTCGACAGGCTCAGGGGCCGGAGGACCGGTCACTGAGCCTGTCGAAGTGCGTCCCCGAAGACCTGCTCCATCACGAAGTCATCGTGCCGTTCGGGTCCGACGAGGAACGTCTTGGTCCCGACGATCGCGAACCCGCTCTTGCCGTAGAACCGGATCGCCCTGGCGTTCTGCTGGTTCACCCCGAGCCACACCGACGTGACGCCCCGGGACCGGGCGTCGTCGAGGGTCGCCTCCATGAGCGTGCGAGCTCCGCCGGCACCGTGGATCGCGGGGAGCACGTACAGCTTGCTGAGTTCCACCGTCGGGTGGTGTGAGACCGCGGCGCGTACGTCGGGGTCGATCGGATCACCGAAGACGAGCATCGTGTAGCCGATGGCCGTGCCGTCGTCGTCGTCCACCAGGAGCCGGAGCACACGTCCGGGATCGGCCAGGTAGCCGGTGAACCGGTCGAGGGTGAAGTGCTCGGCGATGAACGCGTCGATGTGCTCTTGCGCGGTGCCGGGTGGGCAGGCGAGGGCGAAGGTCGCTGCGGCGAGCGTGGCGAGGGTGGCGGCGTCGTCGGCCGTGGCGGTGCGGGTGGAGACCATCCCTGCATCGTACGACGCCATCCCGTCGGACGACGAAGGCCCGGTCGCGTGACGCGACCGGGCCTTCGTGCTGGTGAGACTAGATGGAGTTGACGTCCAGCGGGATGCCGGGGCCGAACGTGGTCGACACGGCGCCCTTCTGGATGTAACGGCCCTTCGAGGAGGACGGCTTGAGGCGGAGGATCTCCTCGAGCGCGGTGTTGATGTTCTCCTCGAGCTGCGATGCGTCGAACGAGGCCTTGCCGACGACGAAGTGCACGTTGGAGTGCTTGTCGACGCGGAACTCGATCTTGCCGCCCTTGATGTCGGACACGGCCTTGGCCACGTCCGGCGTCACGGTGCCGGTCTTGGGGTTCGGCATGAGGCCACGGGGACCGAGGACCTTACCGAGACGACCGACCTTGCCCATGAGCTCCGGGGTGGAGACCGCGGAGTCGAACGAGGTGTAGCCCTCGGCGACCTTCGCGATGAGCTCGTCGCCGCCGACCTCGTCAGCACCGGCCGCGATCGCGGCCTCTGCTGCCGGGCCCGTCGCGAAGACGATGACGCGGGCGGTCTTGCCCGTGCCGTGCGGGAGGATGACCGTGCCGCGGACCATCTGGTCGGCCTTGCGCGGGTCGACACCGAGCTTGAGGGCGACCTCGACGGTGCTGTTGAACTTGGCTGAACCGGTCTCCTTGGCGAGGGCGACGGCCTCGTTCGGGGTGTAGAACTTGTCAGCCTCGATCTTCTCGGCTGCGGCCCGGTAGGCCTTCGACTTCTGTGCCATGTGCGTTCTCCTATGAGAAATGTGGTCATCTGCGCCTGGCCGGCGCTGCCACGAGTGAAAAAGAAAGGTGCGAGGGTGTGCCTGGACGGCTCACCCTGTGCGGGTCGGAAGGACTAGCCCTCGACCGTGATGCCCATGGAGCGGGCGGTGCCGGCGATGATCTTCGCGGCTGCGTCGATGTCGTTCGAGTTCAGGTCGGGAGCCTTCTGCTCGGCGATCTGACGGACCTGCTCCTTGGTGAGCTTCGCGACCTTGACGGTGTGCGGGGTACCGGAGCCCTTGGCGACGCCGGCGGCCTTCTTGATGAGCTCCGCTGCGGGCGGGGTCTTCAGGATGAAGGTGAACGAACGGTCCTCGTAGACGGTGATCTCGACGGGGATGACGTTGCCGCGCTGCGACTCGGTGGCCGCGTTGTACGCCTTGCAGAACTCCATGATGTTGACGCCGTGCTGACCAAGGGCGGGGCCGATGGGGGGAGCAGGGTTTGCGGCGCCGGCCTGGATCTGCAGCTTGATGAGACCCGTGACCTTCTTCTTCGGTGCCATGTTTCTTCCTTCTTCTGGGGTTCGAACGCCATCGGATGATGTGCGCTCTCCCGCGCGCCCGTCGGGCGGCGGTGGACTGTGGAGCCGTGCGGCTTAGAGCTTGGTGACCTGGTCGAAGCTGAGCTCGACCGGCGTCTCGCGCTCGAAGAGGGAGACGAGCACCGTGAGCTTGCCGCTCTCGGGCTTGATCTCGCTGATGGAGCCGGGGAGGCCCGCGAACGAGCCTTCCTTGATCGTGATGGTCTCGCCGATCTCGAAGTCGACCTCGGCGGGGATGACACGCTGCTGCGTGGCGCTGCCCTTGGTGCCGGAGCCCTTGACGGGCGCGGTCTCCTTGACCTCGACGAGCGACTTCAACATGTTGAAGGACTCTTCGAAGCGGAGCGGCGTGGGGTTGTGCGCGTTGCCGACGAAGCCGGTGACGCCAGGCGTGTGGCGGACGACCGACCAGCTGTCCTCGTTGAGGTCCATGCGGACGAGCACGTAGCCGGGGATGCGCACACGGGTGACCATCTTGCGCTGGCCGTTCTTGATCTCGACCACGTCTTCCATGGGGACCTCGACCTGGTAGATGTAGTCCGCGACCTCGAGCGTCGACTTGCGCTGCTCGATGTTGGCCTTCACCTTGCGCTCGAAACCGGCGTAGGAGTGGATGACGTACCACTTGCCGGGCAGGAAGCGGAGTTCCTTGCGGAACGCGTCGTAGGGGTCTTCCTCGGACTCCTCGGCGGGCTCGGCGTCGGCGTCGGTGGGGTCTGCCTCTTCTTCGGCGATGGCCTCTGCTGCGGCTTCGACCTCGGCTGCTTCGTCGAGTTCGAGGGCGTCGTCGACGACGGCGTCGGCCTCGGGGTCGACGGCCTCGGCCATCGCGTCGAGCACGGCGTCGAGGTCGACCTCGGTGTCGCCGGTCTCCTCGACGTGGACGGCGTTGTGCTCAGCGGGGTCGACGGAGTGCTCGTCGGCCGAGAGCACGTTGCCCTCCTGGGCCTCGTCGTCCTCCGAGGACTGCTCGGCAGCGGTTGCCCAGTCGACGTCGTTCGAGTTTCGCTCAGACACTGATTTCCATTCCGTTTCTGTTGTGCGGATCGTGGGTGATCCCCGACCGCGGCGCCAGATCCTGGCGCGTGACGACTGCGTCGCCGTCTGTGATTGTGGAACCCGGGTGCCGGACCGGAGCACCGGAACCTGAGCGGAACTAGCTCGCGGTACCGAACACCAGCGTGACGACCCAGGCGAAGACGAAGTCGATGCCGTAGACGAGCGCCATCATGATGCAGACGAAGACGAGCACCACAGCCGTGTAGCTGAGGAGTTCCTTCCGCGTCGGCGTGACGACCTTCTTGAGTTCCGCGAAGACCTGCTTCAGGAACAGGACGATGCCCGAGAAGAAGCCGCGCCGTTCGGCACGGTCCGCCTTCGCCTTGACGACGACGTCCTCGCCGGGCGTGTCGGTACTCTTCGGGGCCACTCGTTACACCTTTCGTGTGCCGGTGCATACGCACCGACTCGCAGGGCGGACAGGACTTGAACCTGCAACCTGCGGTTTTGGAGACCGCTGCTCTACCAATTGAGCCACCGCCCTTCAGTGCTGACGCACCGGAGGGGTCGAAGCTACCCTGACCTCCTGAGCGTTGCCTCACCACACGGGTGAAAACAGGCGCAGAAAATCATGGCAGATTTCAACTACCTCCATCCAGTGTACGGCACGGTCGCCCGGCTGTAAAACCAGCGACAGGTCGCGCTGGCGAGGGCTCGATCTCGCCCTGCCCTCGGAGCGCGTGCTCGCGTAGGGTTGCTCCTTCGAACGCACGACGACTCGACCCTGGGGGACCGATGAGCAGCGCAGACGAATACCCGACGACCGCGAAGGCGGCGGAGACGAACGGTGAGGACGATCGCCGGATCCCGGCCCGGTTCGCGGATGACAGCCCGCTCCCGGGCGCCGGCCCGATGCAGGCGTTCCTCCGCTTCTGGAAGCGGTATCCGATCTTCACCGGGCGGGCCAGCCGGAGCGAGTTCTGGTGGTGGGTGGTCGTCCACGCCGTCATCGTCACCGCGCTCCTGGTGATCGGACGCGGTGTCGACGTCGCGACCGGGGTGACGACCGGTTTCTGGGAGGGTCAGATCACCGAAGGCCCCGCCTGGGGTGTCCAGAGCATCCTGTCCGGGATCTGGGGCCTCGCGACGATCATCCCGGGGCTATCGCTGAACGCGCGCCGCATGCACGACACGGACCACAGCGGCTGGTGGCAGCTCATCAACCTGGTCCCGATCTTCGGGTGGTTCTTCTTCATCTGGCTCGCGGCGCAGCCGAGCGACCGGGGCGGTGCCCGCTACGACACGGGGCCGAACCGAGAGGGCGCCCAGATCAAGCCTGCCGACGCTCCGCAGTGACCCGTCGGCCCGGGAGGACCGTGTCGGCTATCGCGGCGAGGACGAGCACGACCGTGCAGAGACACCCGAGGGCGAGCTCCCCGAGCTGCGGCACGAGGAACGCGGCGACCGCGCAGCCCGCCAGCATCGCGAGGCCGATGACCGGCGCGAGTGGAACGGCGCGATCGACGACGAACCGGAACAGCGACAGCCCGAGGAGATAGAGGACCGGGCCGCCGAGGATCACGACGCCCCCGGCGAGTTCGACGGCGTCGGCCGGTCGGTCGAGGATCTCCTTGTCCCCCACCGAGACGAGCACGATCCCGGCGACGATCACGACGTGGGCGTAGCTGTATCCGTCGCGCGCGATGCGTCCGAGACGTCCCGGTCCCCGTCGGCCGGGACGGCCTTCGTCGCGGTCGGCGCGGTCCCCCTCCTCCTCGGCGGCCTCGACCGCTCGGCGTCCCGCCGCCTCCGTGCGGTGGAAGTACAACCACCACAGCGCGACCGCGGAGACGAAGGCGCTCAACATCCCGACGACGGCGGCAGCCGACGTCTCGAGCTCGACGAACGCGAACCCGGTGACGAGCAGTGACTCGCCGATCGCGATGATGATGAACAGCGACGCCCGCTCGGAGAGGTGCGCACCGGAGAGCTCCCAGCTCTCGACCTTCGAGGCCCGCACACCCGGCAGCCGGAATCCGAGGGCCCCGCCGCCGTACTCGATGGCGACGGCGCAGATCCAGAACACCAGTTGCCAGTCGGCAGGCACCAGCGCGCCGGCGATCCAGAAGACGGCGGCGAACGCGGTCCAGACGAGGACGCGTGCGAAGCTCAGCGCCACGTCGCGGTCGTGCCGCCAGGTCGCCACGACCATGAACAGCGTCCGGACGAGCTGGAGCACGACGTAGGCGACGGCGAACGCGAGCGCACGGTCGGTGAACGACGCCGACACCGACACCGCCGCGACGAACGCCAACAGGCCGAAGCCGATGAGCGCGAGTCGCACCGCGAGCCGCTCCGGGTCGAGCCAGTTCGTCACCCAGCTCGTGGACACCCACGACCACCAGAGCGCCAGGATGAGGACGATCGACTCGAGCGCGGCAGTGACGCTCTGGTCGTCGGCGATGAGCTTGCTCAGCTGGGTGAGTGCGAAGACGAAGACGAGGTCGAAGAACAACTCGACGAACGTGACGCGCTCGGCGCGTTCACCGGACTCCGGACGACGGAGATCGGAGACGAGGCCGAATCTGGGGGCGGGCATCTTCGTATCCTGGCAGGGTTCCCGGTGCCGACGCCTCCCCCTCGGATTCGTCGACACCGGGTCGTGCTCGTCGCGAGCTGCGGGGACAGAGCCCGACGACCACACCGTGAGCCTAGCAAGAAGTATTCCAGATGCACAAGGTCCAGAAGCATCATCGGAATATCGACAGCCGCCGCCGGGTTGCGTCCGGAGGCCGCGTCCTCCGCGTGCCGCACCCCCACGAAAGGCATCACCCGTATGGATCTCTTCGCCCCCGTCCGACTCGGCGACCTCGAACTCGCCAACCGCGTCGTCATGGCCCCGCTCACCCGCATGCGGTCCGGAGCCGACGGCGTCCCCGGCGACCTCGTCGCCGAGCACTACAGCCAGCGCGCAGGACTCGGGCTCATCATCACGGAGGGCACCTACCCGAGCGCCGAGTCGCGCTCCTACCCGGGCCAGCCCGGCATCGTCACCCCCGAGCAGGTCGAGGGTTGGCGGGGCGTCGCGGAGGCCGTGCACGGAGCAGGCGGGCTCATCGTCATGCAGCTCATGAACGGCGGCCGCGTCTCGCACACCGACATCACGGGCACCGACCGCATCGTCGCGCCGAGCGCGATCGCCATCGCCGGCGAGGTCCGGACGCCGGCGGGCGCCCAGCCGTACCCCGTCCCGCACGCGCTGACCACCGAGGAGCTCGACACGGTCCGCGAGGAGTTCGTCCAGGCCGCCCGCAACGCGATCGAGGCAGGCCTCGACGGTGTCGAGCTCCACGCCGCGAACGGCTACCTGCTGCACCAGTTCCTCTCCCCCGTCTCCAACGTGCGCGACGACCGCGCCGGAGGCAGCCCGGAGGCCCGCGCGTCGTACGTCGCCGAGGTCGTCAGCGCCGTCGCCGAGGCGGTCGGTGCAGCGCGCGTCGGCATCCGCATCTCCCCGATGAACGGCGCCGGAGACACGGCGGAGACCGACGAGGCCGACGTCCGCGCGACCTACGAGGCACTGCTCGACGCCCTGGCACCGCTCGGCCTCGCCTACGTCAGCATCCTCCACGAGGACCCGGCCGGTGCACTCGTCCAGGACCTGCGCGGGCACTTCGGCGGCAAGCTCATCGTCAACAGCGGCTTCGGCACCGTCACGACGCGCGACGAGGCGATCGCCCTCGTCGAGCACGCGCACGCCGACGCCGTCGCCGTCGGGCGTCTCGCCATCGCGAACCCCGACCTCGTCGAGCGCTGGGCGGGCGAGCACGAGGAGAACACGCCGAACCCGGCCACCTTCTACGGCCCGGGCGCCGAGGGCTACACCGACTACCCGCGCCTCGCGAGCTGAGCACGCTGAGGTGATGCATCTCGTCGCTCGACGCACTGCGCAGCGACGAGGTGCCTCACCTCAGTCCACCCGGGGCGCGTGCGACTCGAGGAACTCGTACACCTCGACGGAGTCGACCCCCGGGAACGATCCGGTCGGCAGCGCGGCCAGCAGACTCGTCGGCGTCCGCGCCGCCGGCCAGGCGTTCCCCTCCCACCGTTCGGCGAGCGCCGGTGACGCCCGACGACAGCATCGCTCGTCGGGGCAGTTCGAAGTCGACCGATGCGGCGTCTCGCGTCCGCGGAACCACTTCACGTGCGCGAACGGGACGCCGACGCTGACCGAGTACTCGCCCTCCTTGGCCTTCTCGATCCGCGAGGTGCACCAGAAGGTGCCGGTGTCCATGTCGGTGTACTGATACCAGGGGCTGAATCGGTCCTCGACGTCGAAGACGGTCCTGGCCGTCCAGTTGCGGCAGACGAGCGAGCCCTCCACCGCCCCGAGGACGTCGGACGGGAACGTGACCCCGTCGTTCTCGTACGCCTTGATGATCGTCCCCGACTCGTGCACCTTCATGAAGTGCACCGGGAGTCCGAGGTGCCTCGTCGCAAGGTTCGTGAAGCGGTGCGCGGCGGTCTCATACGACACCGCGAACGCGTCGCGCAGGTCCTCCATCGAGATGCGCCGGAGCTGTTTCGCCTCGCCGAGGACGCGCACGGCGTCGCGCTCGGGCAGCAGGATGGCCGCCGTGAGGTAGTTGGTCTCGACGCGCTGCCGCAGAAAGTCCGCGTAGTTTCCCGGCTCCTCGTGCCCACACAGGTGGCTGGCGAACGCCTGGAGGATGGGGGAACGCGAATCACGGGACATCGAGGGTTCAGTCGGCAGGTAGATCCGACCGTTGCGCCGGTCGGTGACCGAACGCGTCGAGTGCGGCAGGTCGCCCACGTAGTGGAGTGAGAACCCGAGGTGCTGTGCCATCTCCGCGACCGTCTGGTGCGAGACCGGCCCTCCGGTGTAGCCGACGGCGTCGAGCAGCCCCTTCGCGACGGCCTCGAGGTCGGGGAAGTGGTTGTCGGCCGCCCGCATGTCCGCCCGGAGGACCGCGTTGGCCCGGCGCGCCTCCTCCGGCGTCGCCGCTCGCTCCCGATGCAGGCGGGCGACCTCGTCGTGCAGCGCCAGCACCGTGCGGAGCGTCTCGTCCGCGGTCCCCTTCGAGACGCGGATGGGTGCGATCCCGAGGGCGGAGAAGACGGGGCCCCGCTGGGCACGTTCGACGGCGATCTCCAGAGCGGCCCGGTCGCTCGGCGGTTCGTCGCGGAGCAGGTCGTCGACGGTGGTGCCGAGGGCCGCGGCGATAATGCGTAGCATCGACAGGCTCGGCTCCCGGTGCCCGTTCTCGATCGCCGACGCCTGGGACGGTGCTCGGTCGATCGCCTGCGCGAGGTCGTCGAGCGTGAGGCCCGCGCGCGATCGGGCATCGCGGATCCGGCGCCCGAGGACGAGGGCGTCCGCGTGCGGAGCAGGTCCGTCACCAGGGGTGGCGGAGGCGGGTGGAGCAGCGGCGGTGCTGGTCATGGTGATCATGCTCACACGCGCCGGTTGTTCCGGCAAACAGAAGGTCGGCCGTTCTTCTGTCCACGGATGACGTCCGTCGGGGTTGCGGCGAGCGCAGGATCGTTCCCACAGCACGACCCGCCCCACCGACCTCGACACCACAGGAGTCATCGTGAGCAACGAAGCCACCCGACCGACCGACCACCGCACGCCCCTCCGCGCCGGCGACCAGACGCAGACGGCCGAGGAACTGCAGCGCGAGTGGGACACCGAGCCACGCTGGGACGGGGTCCGCCGCGACTACACCGCCGAGGACGTCGTCCGCCTGCGTGGCGGTGTCCGGGAGGAACCGACGCTCGCCCGCCGAGGCGCGGAGCGGCTGTGGAACCTCCTCCACACCGAGGAGTGGGTTCCTGCACTCGGCGCGCTGACCGGCAACCAGGCCGTGCAGCAGGTCCGGGCTGGCCTGCAGGCGATCTACCTCTCCGGCTGGCAGGTCGCCGCCGACGCGAACCTCTCCGGGCAGACCTACCCCGACCAGAGCCTCTACCCGGCGAACTCGGTTCCGGCGGTCGTCCGGCGGATCAACAACGCGCTGCTCCGGGCTGAGCAGATCGACTTCGCCGAGCGAGCCGTCGGGGAGACGCCGGGACCCGAGGCGATCGACTGGCTCGCGCCGATCGTCGCCGACGCCGAAGCCGGCTTCGGTGGGCCGCTCAACGCCTACGAACTCATGGCCGGCATGATCCAGGCCGGCGCCGCGGGCGTCCACTGGGAGGACCAGCTCGCGGCTGAGAAGAAGTGCGGCCACATGGGCGGCAAGGTGCTGGTGCCGACGAGCCAGCACATCCGGACGCTCAATGCGGCCCGGCTGGCGGCGGACGTCGCCGGCGTCCCGACCATCGTCATCGCCCGCACCGATGCGCTGGCAGCCACGCTCCTCACGAGCGACATCGACGAGCGCGATCTGCCGTTCCTGAACGGGAACCGGACCCCGGAGGGCTTCTACGAGGTGGAGAGCGGCATCGGTCCGGTGCTCGCGCGCGGCCTCGCCTACGCGGAGTACGCCGACCTGCTCTGGGTCGAGTCGGCGCAACCCGACCTCGACCTCGCCCGTCGGTTCGCCGAGGCCGTCCACGAGCGGTTCCCGGGCAAGCTGCTCGCCTACAACTGCTCGCCGTCGTTCAACTGGAAGTCGCACCTCGACGATGCGCAGATCGCGTCCTTCCAGCGGGAGCTCGCCGCCATGGGATACGCGTTCCAGTTCATCACCCTCGCCGGCTTCCACGCGTTGAACCACTCGATGTTCACGCTGGCGAGCGACTACAAGGAGCGGGCGATGAGCGCCTACGTCGACCTCCAGGAAGCCGAGTTCGCCGCGGAAGCCAGCGGCTACACGGCCACCAAGCACCAGCGCGAAGTCGGTACCGGCTACTTCGACCTCGTCGCGACCGCCCTCAACCCCGGCAGCGCCACCCTCGCCCTCGCCGGGTCGACCGAGGAACAACAGTTCCACTGATCCATGCGCAGACGCGTTCCCTGCGCCCACACCCAGTTCCTGCACCCGGCCCCTGAGCCTGTCGAAGGGCCATCCGACGCACGACCATCCGAAACGGAGTCACCCCATGAACACCATGCTCGCTTCCCCGTCCACACCCACCACCGCGCCGGTGCCCACGCAGCGCACCGGCCCGGCCATCGAGGTCGTCGGTCGGCTCGGTGACCGGTACGACGAGATCCTCACCCCGGACGCCCTCGCCTTCCTCGCCGAACTGCACCAGCGGTTCGCGGGTGCGCGGCACGACCGCCTCGCCGAGCGCATGCGCCGACGCTTCGAGATCGGGAACGGCCGCGACCCGCGGTTCCGCGACGACACCGCGGCGATCCGGGAGGACCGCTCCTGGCGGGTCGCCGGCGCCGGGCCCGGTCTCGAGGACCGTCGGGTCGAGATCACCGGCCCCACCGATCCGAAGATGACGATCAACGCCCTCAACTCCGGCGCGAACGTCTGGCTCGCCGACCAGGAGGACGCGACGAGCCCGACGTGGGCCAACGTCATCGGCGGTCAGCTCTCGCTGCGTGACGCCGTCCGCGGCGAACTGACGTTCACGAACGAGGCGGGGAAGGTGTACCGCGTCACCGCGACGGAGACGCCGACGATCGTCATGCGCCCGCGCGGCTGGCACCTCGTGGAGAAACACCTGCGGTTCATCGACCGCTCCGGGGCGGCGATGGCGGCCTCCGGGAGCCTCGTCGACTACGGCCTCTACGTCTTCCACAACGCCCGAACGCTCATCGACACCGGCCGCGGGCCCTACTTCTACCTCCCGAAGTTGGAGTCGAGCGAGGAGGCGCACCTCTGGGACGACGTCTTCACGTTCACCGAGCAACGCCTGGGTCTCGACCACGGCACGATCCGCGCCACCGTGCTCATCGAGACGCTCCCGGCGGCGTTCGAGATGGACGAGATCCTCTACGCGCTCCGCGACCACTGCGCCGGCCTCAACGCCGGTCGGTGGGACTACATCTTCTCGATCATCAAGAACTACCGGGGGCGCGGTGCCCGGTTCGTCCTGCCCGACCGCAGCGAGGTGACGATGACGGTGCCGTTCATGCGCGCGTACACCGAGCTCCTCGTGCAGACGTGCCACCGCCGCGGCGCGCACGCGATCGGCGGGATGTCCGCGTTCATCCCGAACCGGCGCGATCCGGAGGCGACGGCGCGCGCCATCGAGAAGGTCTCAGCCGACAAGCGCCGCGAGGCGGGCGACGGCTTCGACGGGACCTGGGTGGCGCACCCGGAACTGATCGAGACCGCCAGGACCGAGTTCGACGCGGTCCTCGGCGATCGTCCGAACCAGCTCGACCGACTGCGTGAGGATGTGTCGGTGACACCGTCGCAGCTCCTCGACGTGCGCATCGGTCGAGCGGTCACGGACGCCGGTCTCCGCGACAACGTGTCGATCGCCGTCCGCTACCTCGACTCCTGGCTCCGCGGGATCGGCGCCGCGGCCATCGACGGCTTGATGGAGGATGCGGCGACGGCGGAGATCAGTCGATCGCAGGTGTGGCAGTGGATCCACCAGGACGTCGCGACCGACGACGGCCGTCCGATCACCCGTGAGCGGGTCGAGGACCTCCTCGACGAGCTCCTCGCCTCGCTGCCCCGCACCGCGGACGACCGCTTCGACGACGCCGCCGAGCTGTTCCGCGAGGTGGCACTCCGCGACGAGTTCCCGACCTTCCTCACCGTCCCGGCGTACACGCGGTACCTCGTCGACCCCGCATGAGGGCCGAGGTGAGGCACGTCGTCGTTCCCGGGCGCTCCGGGCGACGAGGTGCCTCACCTCGCTGCAGGACACAGACTGTCCTCTCGACACCGGGTTCGGTACGCTCGGACTCGTGCCTGAATCGACTCCCACGCCCCGCCTGTCCACGAAGATCTCAGCGATCGCCGAGTCCGCCACGCTGAAGGTGGACGCGAAGGCGAAGGCGCTGCAGGCGCAAGGCCGGCCCGTGATCTCCTATGCGGCGGGCGAGCCGGACTTCCCGACGCCCGAGCACATCGTCGAGGCGGCGCTCGTCGCCGCCCGCGACCCGAAGGCGCACCGGTACACCCCAGCGGCCGGCCTGCCGGACCTCCGCGCCGCCATCGCGGAGAAGACGCTCCGCGACTCCGGTCTCGAGGTCGACCCGAGCCGCGTCATCGTCACCAACGGCGGCAAGCAGTCGGTGTACGAGGCGTTCCAGGTCCTCCTGAACCCGGGCGACGAGGTCATCGTGCCGACGCCGTTCTGGACCACCTACCCCGAGGCCATCGCGCTCGCCGACGGTGTCGCGGTCGACGTCTTCGCGGACGCCTCGCAGAACTACCAGGTCACCGTCGAACAGCTCGAGGCGGCACGCACCCCGCGCACCAAGGTCCTCCTGTTCGTCTCCCCCTCGAACCCGACCGGCTCCGTCTACTCCCCCGAGCAGACGAAGGCGATCGGCGAGTGGGCGCTCGAGCACGGCATCTGGGTCATCACCGACGAGATCTACCAGAACCTCACCTACGACGGCGTCCGCGCGACGTCGATCGTCGAAGCGGTCCCCGAGCTCGCCGAGCAGACGCTCCTCGTGAACGGCGTCGCCAAGACGTACGCGATGACGGGCTGGCGCGTCGGGTGGACCGTGGGCCCGGCGGACGCGATCAAGGCGCTCGGCAACCTCCAGTCGCACCTCTCCGGCAACGTGAACAACATCGCGCAGCGCGCGGCGATCGCGGCCCTCACCGGTCCGCAGGACGCCGCTGAGGCGATGCGTGAGGCGTTCGACCGCCGCCGCAAGCTCATCGTCGGCGAGCTCAACAAGATCGACGGCTTCGAGACGCCGACCCCGCAGGGCGCCTTCTACGTCTACCCCGACGTCCGGGCCCTGCTCGGCCGCACGTTCGGCGGCGTGACGCCCACGACGTCCCTCGAACTCGCCGACCTCATGCTCGACCAGGCCGAGGTCGCGGCCGTGCCCGGCGAGGCGTTCGGGCCGTCCGGCTACCTGCGCTTCAGCTACGCACTCGGCGACGACCAGCTCCTCGAGGGCGTCCAGCGGCTGCAGCGGCTCTTCGTGTCCTGACCCGAGGTCCGCTCGCTCGTCTCCGGGCGAGCGGACCTCGCATCAGCGTCAGATCGAGACGCCGACCACCACGGGCTCGGGCTGCAGGAGGACGCCGAACTCGGCGTGAACGCGCGCCTGTACGAAGCGGGCGAGTTCCGCGATCTCGGTCGCGGTCGCTCCCCCACGGTTCGTGAGCGCGAGGGTGTGCTTCGTGGACACCGCGGCGCGCGATCCGGGAAGCGCGAACCCGCGACGGACACCGGCACGCTCGATCAGCCACGCGGCCGAGAGCTTCGCCAGGCGCTCCACGGGAGCCGGGCGAGGCGGGTTGACGACCTCCCCGAGCGGGAAGACGTACTCGGTGTCGTCGTCGGCCGCCGGGTCGACCGGCCACCACGGGGCGTCCCCTGGCAGCGACCGGGCGACGTGCTCGGACACGATCGGGTTCGTGAAGAACGACCCGGCACTGGCGGTGTCGGGGTCGTCGGGATCGAGGACCATCCCCTTCGACGCCCGGAGCGCCAGGACCGTCGTGCGCACCTGGGCCAGGCGGACCTGCTCGCCGAGCTCCACGCCGAGCGCGAAGGCGAGCTGCTGGTAGGCGATCGGTGCGGCGAGGCCGTCGACGCCGACGTCGTCGAGGTCGATGATGATCGCCACGACCACGCCGGAGCGCTCAGGCTCTCCGCCACCGTGGCGCTTCAGGACCGACGTCCGGTACCCGAGATCGAGCTCCGCGGCCGGAACGCGTTCGACGGTCTGCGACTCCTCGTCGAGCAGGTCGACGGCGACGAGCGACGACACGATCTCCTGCCCGTAGGCGCCGATGTTCTGCACGGGCGCGGCCCCGCAGGACCCCGGGATGCCGGACAGTGCCTCGATCCCCGCCCAGCCGTGCTCCACGGTGAAGGCGACGAGCTCGTCCCAGCCCTCGCCGGCCTGCACGCGCAGGCGGACGCGGCCGGACGGTGCGTCGAGGCGTTCGATGCCGCGGTTGGCCGCCCGGATGACGGTCGCGTCGATGGGCTCGTCGCCGATCAGCAGGTTCGACCCGCCTCCCAGCAACAGCCACGGCTGGTCGGTGTTCCAGACGTCGAGCACGGCCTCGATCAGCTCGGCCTCGCTCGTGCACTCCACGAAGGCTGTGGCGGGCCCACCCACCCCGAGGGTGGTGAGTTCGCTCAGACGGATGGTGTCGGTCATGGTCCTCCGAGTCAGGCGAAGCTGACGACGAGCTGCGCCTTGCCGAGCACCGTCTGCTCGGCGTAGGTGACGGTGAGGTCGACACGCGCGGTGCGGGCTTCCTCGTCGACCTTGCCGACCTTGGCCGCGATCTGGAGGTCGGCGCCGGCCTCGGGGTCGACGACGACCGGTCGGGTGAACCGCACCTGGTACTCGAGCACCCGACCGGGATCGCCGATCCAGTCGACCACCGGCTGGGCCGCGATGCCCATCGTCAGCATGCCGTGGGCGAGCACGCCCGGCAGCCCGACGGATGCGGCGACGTCGTCGCGGTAGTGGATGGGGTTGAAGTCTCCGGAGGCGCCGGCGTACCGCACGAGGGCGTCGCGCGTCAGGTGGACGGTCCGCTCCGCGACGACGTCTCCGACAGCCGGCATGGTCGGGGTCTGCTGCACGTCGCTCATCCTTCGTCTCCTCGCACCACGAGCGTCGAGGTCGCGGTGACCACCGGCTCGCCGGTGGCGTCGGTCATGACCGAGTCGCACGTCACCATCGAGTGGCCGCCCAGGGACTTCACCGCGGTGACGGTGAGCTGCGCGGTGAGCTCGTCGCCGGCGACGATCGGACGGTGGTGCACGAAGCGCTGGTCGCCGTGGACCACCCGGCTGAAGTCGATACCCGCGTCGGGTGCGGCGAGCAGTTGCTGGAGTGTGTGCTCCTGGACGACGACGGCGAACGTGGGCGGCGCCACGACATCGGCGTATCCTGCGGCGCGCGCCGCCTCCGGATCGAGGTTGATCGGGTTCGTCGCGAAGACGGCCCGCGAGAACTCGCGGATCTTCTCGCGTCCGACCAGGTACGGGGCGACGGGCGGGAAGACCCGACCGGCGAGCTCTGGGTTCACTGACACGCCCTCCAGCCTACCCGCTGCCCCGGCCGGGCGACCGGGCACGGCCGGACCGGCAGCGGTCGGTCAGGAGCGCTTGAGCGCCTGGAACACCATGCGGATGGCGATGACCACGAGGAACGCCGCGAAGAGCAGGTTGCCGACGAACGGCGGGACGACCGACGCGACGATGGCGCCGAGGGCGGTGGTCGTGCACGCGGCGACACCGATGATCGCTGCAGCCGTCAGGTCGACGTTGCCTCGCCGGACGTTGCCGATGGTGCCGGAGATCGCGGTCGGCACCATCATGAGCAACGAGGTGCCCTTGGCGATGAGGTCGCTCGCACCGAACAGCAGGATGAGCATCGGCACGACGACGACCCCGCCGCCGATGCCGAGCAGCCCCGACAGGACACCGGTCAGGAAGCCGAGCACGATGAGGCCGATGATCGAGCCGACGTGCAGATCGATCTCGGCAGTGCGGGACGGGACGATGAGGAACAGCGAGACCACCACGACGAGCAGGAAGCCGATGAAACCCCACTGGAGGGCCTTCTTGGGGAGCTTGGAGAGGAGGTAACTGCCGAGTTGTGCCCCGCCGATCGCACCGATCGCCAAGAGGATCGCCGCCACCCAGTCGACGGTCCCGTTCACCGCGTAGGACACGACGCCGACGAGCGAGGTCGGGACGATCGCGGCGAGCGACGTCCCAGCCGCGAGCCGCTGGCCGAACCCGAGCAGGAAGACGACGGCGGGGACGATCAGGATACCGCCGCCGACCCCGAACAGCCCGGAGAGGAATCCGGCGGTCAGTCCGATGCCGATGAGCCAGGCGATGCCCGACGGGGAGCGGACCGGACGGCCGGTCGAGTCGCTCCCGCTCACTGCGCGCTGGAGCCGGACAGCGCCGTCTCGAGCGAGGGCGTCGTGCGAGCGGTACCGGCGTCCAGGAGCGACCAGCCGGCGTCCGTCGCCTCGATTACCGACACGGAGCAGTTCTCCAGGGGCGGGACCGTCGTGCCGGAGAGGTGGCTGAGCGTGAGTCGGATGAGCGTGCCGTGGCTCACGACGAGGACGTTCTGCCCGGGGAAGTCGCGTGCGATGGCGTCGATGCCGCGGAGTCCGCGCTCGATGACCGACTCCTCGGTCTCGAGGTTCGGGTACTGGTGGTCTGGCCAGTTCTCGAGGACCATCTGCGCCGTCGCGCCCTCGGCGTCGCCGTAGTGGCGCTCGACGACGTCGGGGTAGGTGGGGCCGAGTTCGAGACCGAGCGCGTCCGCGATGATCTGCGCGGTCTCGCGTGCGCGCCCCAACGGGGAGCTGACGACGACGTCCCAGGTGCCGGTGAGCCGCGGGGCGACCGTCGCCGCCTGCTCCCGCCCGGTGTCGTTCAGGGGGATGTCCGTCGTGCCCTGCAGCCGTCGTTCGAAGTTCCAGGCGGTCTGTCCGTGACGGATGAGGGCGATGGTCATGTCTCAAGCCTAACCGGCGCCGGACCGAGCTCCTCCGGCCTTCACCGCGACATGGGGCTTACTGCTCGTCGCCGATGTCCTTGGCCCATCGGATCCGGATGGGTCCGCGGACCGTCGCGCGGTCGACCGCCTCGTCGCCCTGCGTGATCCGCACCCGGCCTTCGTCGACCAGGCGCCAGGCGACCCGACGGGTGTCGTCCATCAGCGCTCGCCAATCGTCGCCGCCGACGGCTCGCGCGACGTCGGACGGACAGATGGACGAGGTCGCGGCCCGCTTCCCCAGCAGGTCCAGCATCGTCGACTCCAGGAGGTCGTCGTCCACGGCTGCCGCAGGCGTCGGGTCCGGTGCGGCTTCGTCGGTCATGGTCCCAGTATGCGCGCGCCGCTACGCGAGGTCGGCGTGCTGGGCCAGGTCCGCATGCTGCGCGACGAACGCCCGGGCCAGACGCTTCGTGACGCCGAGTTCCGCGACGAGATGCTCGAGGTCCGGCGCCCAACGCGCGATGGCCCGGAACTCGTCGAGGTCGATGAGGTTCGACGCGGCGAAGCGGTCGGCCTGCACCTCGTGCTTCGGTCGGTCGTCCTCGTGGCCGAGCACGCAGTGCGCGATGCCGTGCGCGAGGGCGTTCCGCCGGTGGACGGACCGGAGCGACTCCTGGATGACGATCGTGTGCGCGGACGGCAGCCAGCGCTCATGGGACACCCGAAGGGGCCGGAAGATCACGGCGAGACCGAGCTCCTCCGCGTGCGCATACGGGTCGTAGGCGCGCCCACGCTCACGGGGCTTCCGGCTCGGGTTGCTCCAGTTCTCCATCGGTGATTGCCGCCCCACGTTCCCCCTCCAACTGCTCCGTCGTCCACGACGCAGCTTCCCTCTGCCGGCGTCTGCGATCCAGCTCGTCATTCGTAGCAGTGGTGTCCGACACCGGAGCCACACGCTCGTCGTCGCTCGCCCGCAGTTCGGCCTCGATCCGACTCATCCCCCCGACGGCTTGCAGCGCGTCGGCCAGGAGGCGCACCGGATCGGCGCCGGTCGCCGCGCAGAGCGTGACGAAGGTCGGGCCACTGATCTCGCTGCGACCGGCGAGGACACGTTGCAGCGTCGTCGGACTCATCCCCGTCGCCTCAGCCAGGGCGCGCTGATTCATGCGTCGCCGCTTGTAGGCGGCGACGAGTTCGTCCGCCAACGCCTGATTGACCATCGCCTCTGCTGCGTTCACGCTTCGATCGTAGCCAGAAACCCTGTCGTGAGCGGCAGAAAACCTGTCCCATGCGCTCTATAGTGTCACCTCCGACCTGAATGATGCCAGATGAGACAACTTCTGGAAACCATCCAGGTCGTCCATCACCACCCACGACGCCTGAGGAGGCACCATGACCGAACACCGGCCCGCTCCCGAACCACCACCCACGCCACCGACCCCACCGCCCGTTCCGTTTCCGGCACAGCGGATCATCCGCACCGTGATCCAGACGACTGCGGCCGTGATCCTGAGTTCGGTGGCGTGCATCACCACCGCGAGCATCATCGCGCCACAGCTCCTGGAGGCGATCCGGGAACTCCTCCCGGACGACGTCTACGCCTGGGCGGCGGCAGCCGTGGCCACGACGGCGGCGATCGCCGCAGCACTGGCCCGGATCATGGCGATCCCCGGCGTGAACGGGTTCCTGACGAGACTGAGCGCAGGATCCACACCGCGCCATGCTCGACTCGATTCAGACGTCGAATCTGTCGCTGAAGAAAGAATTTCATGATGAATCGGCAAAATGAACTGGACAAGATGACGAGATGGTCGTAGAGTCTCTCTCGAACACACGTTCGAATGTCGGAGGACACTTCCTCCACGAAACAGAAAGGAGGGCTCATGGTTCTGAAGTATCAGCAACCGTTCGCGCAGACGGATCAGGCGACTGACGGCTGGAACTCGTGGGCGGGCGGCCGTAAACAGGCTCATCGAGGCGTCGACTACCAACCAGGTGCCAACGCGTCGATTCCCGCAGTGGCCACCGGGACGGTGTCGTACAACGACTGGAACTCGGCACTCGGCCACGTCCTCGTGATCGCTCATCCGGATGGCATGTACTCGGGATACTCGCACATGCGTGACCCGTCGCCGCATTCGCTGGGGGCGGCGATCACACGGGGCCAGCACGTCGGCTACGTCGGGAGCACCGGCACGGCGTCGAAGGCCCCACATCTGCACCTCACCATCACCTACACCGCGGACGGGACATGGAACAACGGCGACATCAACGTCACCGTCGACCCGTACGCATTCATCAATGCTCGCCTCAACGGCGACGACCCAGGCAACACCGGCGGACCTTCCGCCCCAACACAGGAAGAACTCGACGACATGGCAGCAAACCGAGACGCAGCAATCGTTCGCGATTACGAGACCGAGAAGACGACCGGAAAGGTGCGCACTGCGCTCCTCTACCCGGGTGGTCAGGCAGTCGCACTGACTGACAAGACCGACATCAACAGTGCCGTTCGGGCGCATGTGGTGATCTACGGGCTCTCGCCGACGAACACCGAATTCCAGGACCCGCGCGATCGATTCGGCGCTCAGGTCACGGCCGCGCAGTGGACGGCGTTCTGGAAGAGCTACCCCGGCACCAAGACCGGCGACTTCTCCTAGCGACGCGCCCCGATGCCCCCGAGCAGACCGTAACTGCTCGGGGGCATCCCCATCGGCACCACGAAAGGAGCCTCATGGTTCTCAAGTATCAGCACCCGTTCGCTCAGATCGACCTCGCCGACGGCTGGGGATCCATGGCCGGCGGGCGGACCCAACCGCACCGCGGGCTGGACTACCAGCCCGGCGCCGGAGCCACGATCCCGGCGGTCGCCGTCGGCGTCGTCTCCGCCAACCGCTGGAACGCGGCCCTGGGCAACGTCCTGGTCATCGCCCACCCCGACGGGATGTACTCGGGCTACTCGCACCTGGCGACCGCCTCACCGCACCAGGTCGGCGCAGCGATCGTCCGTGGTGAACCCGTCGGTGTCGTCGGGAACACCGGATCCGCTTCCAGCGGAGCCCATCTGCACCTCACCATCACCTTCACCGCGGACGGCACGTGGAACAACGCCGACATCGGCGTCACCACCGATCCGTATCGGTTCATCAACGCTCGCCTGAACGGCGACGATCCAGTCCAACCATTCAAGGAGTCAGACATGCCCAAGATCATCAGTGTGCCGGGCGGCACCATCGCGCTCGTCAGTGAGACGTTCGGCACCATGTACACGTCCACCAGCGGCGTCCAGGGGTCGTCCATCGCCGCCAACACGAAGGCCTACGGACAGGTCGCCGGCCTGACCGAGGACCAGGTGAAGACGCTCGTCGCCGAGGCGAACGCCCGAGGCCAGCGCATCGCCGACCTCGTCGCGGCCGCGCGGTAGCCGCGCAAACATGAGGAAGCCCCCGAGCAGACCGTAACTGCTCGGGGGCTTCCTCCATTCTGCACCGTGCACGTCCCGTGCACAGCGCCCAGGCTCCATGCTCAGGCGAACTGTGCGTAGAACGCGTCCGGGTCATGGGCGAGCGACGCCTTGACCATGGCACTCCACTCGTCGACGACGACCTCGGAAGCGCCGCCTGCGACGCCGTCGAGGCTGGCCCGCGCGACGTCCGCGGGGTCGACCATCGGGCCGTCGTAACCGGCCATGATGTCGGTGTCGGCGGCCCCGAGGTGGAGCCCCTGCACCGTGACACCCTTCGGGGCGAGTTCCAAGCGGACCGCGTTCGTCATGTTCCACTCCGCCGCCTTTGCCGCGGCGTATCCGCCGGAGCCGGGATGCGCGAACCAGCTCAGGGCGGAGAGCACGTTGACGATCGCCCCTCCGCCGTTCGCCTCGATCACCGGCGCGAACGCACGCACCATGGCGAGGTTGCCCCAGTAGTGCGTGTCCATCTCCCGCCGGGCGTTCGCGAGGTCGTCGGTCAGCATCGAGCCCTGCGTGGCGATCCCGGCGTTGTTGATGAGCAGGGTGACGTCGGTCGCGATCTCGGCCGCCGCATCGACGGACGCTTGATCGGTGATGTCGAGCTGCAGCACCTCCACACCCGGGATGTCGACGAGTTCCGGGCGCCGTGCGGTGGCATACACCTTCGAGGCCCCGCGCTCGAGCAGCTGCACGACGAACCTGCGTCCGATGCCCCTGTTCGAGCCGGTGACGAGTGCGACGGATCCTGCGATGTCCATGATTCCCTTCCGCGTGTGGGGCGATCCCACAGCAGCCTGGTTAGGCTAAGACCTCACATCAATGTCAGGTGCAAGCCAGGAACGGAAGCTCGATGCGCATCGGAGATCTCGCGGCTCGGACCGGGGTGAGCGTCCGCTCGCTCCGGTATTACGAGGAGCAGGGGCTGCTCACCGCCACCCGCACGACGAGTGGCCAGCGGACCTACGATCGGGCAGCGGTGGAACGCGTCGAGCTCGTGCAGCAGCTCTTCGCGGCCGGACTGCCGAGCCGCACGATCGTCCAGCTGCTCCCCTGCGTCGATGCGGGAGTCGCGACGCCGGAGTCCCTGGAGCTGCTTCGGACCGAACGCGACCGCATCACCGCGCAGATGGCCGACCTCGAAGCAGCACGCGCCCGCTTGGAAGCGGTCATCGACATCACCCTCCACCCGACACCAGAGCACTGCCCTGCGCTGCGCGAGGAGCTTCCGGCCGAGCTGGACGCCGCCTGACGCCATCCGGCATGGTCGGCCCATCGCGGCTACCATGACCACGTCGGAGGTCGAGGGCGCAACCGGTCGCTCGCCTCCACGGCAGCCGAGTCGGGCACGCCTGAGCCCGACTCCCGATCCGGGGGTCAGCGATGAGTGAACCAGTGAAACAGGGGTCAGCGAAGCAGAGCCCAGCGACCGCGACCGAGTCGGTCGCCGCCCAGGCGGCGCGCACCCGGCTCGAGGAGCGCGTGGCGGGCATCGAGTCGATCCTGATCTCGGTCCCGATGCTGCTGCTCGAGATCGCGCTCATCCTCTCGCTGTTCGTCCCCTACGCGAACCAGACGAAGACGGATGAGGACCCCGAGGCCTTCAACCTGTTCTTCTTCCTCGCGGGATTCGCCGATCGTGACGACGACGGCGACCCGGAGGCCGCCTCGATCCTGTTCGCGAGTGCGTTCCTGGTGCTCATCGTGGTGATCATCGGCACGATCTGCACCGCGCCGATGCTCGCGGGCAAGCGGGTCTCGTCGCGAGCGGGAGCGACTGCGGTCACCTTCATCATCGTGCTCATCCTCGGCAACATCGGCGCCTGGATGGTGATGCTGATGGGGGTCTATGCCGACTCGCCCTGGACCATCGGACCTGCCCTGCCACTCCTCAATCTCGGCACCCTGCTCGCGGCGATGATCGCCTTCATGCCCGGTTACCGTCGCATCTGGGAGCGATGACCGTTCGGGGCCAGTGCGCGATGGGGAGCACTGCCCATCCGACGATCGTCGCGGACTCTCGCCGCGTTGCCATACTGAGTCCGTGAGTGGAACCGACGTTGCGCCGACGGGCGTGCTGCAGGACTACCAGTGGGCCGTCGAGGCCGAGCTGCAGAACACCCCGTTCATCGTCACCCGCCTCCCCGACGGGTTCCAGGTCGGATACGACCTCGCCGACGCCCGCTGGTGGAACGTCCTGCAGCTGAACGAGGTGTCCGACAGCATCACCTACACCGTGCGGGTCGATGAGCGACGTCAGCGGTTCAGCATCACCGACACGGTCAAGCGGATGAGCTGGTCGGCTGGTGTCTCCGGCTTCGTGCCGCGCCTCTCCTGGTCGTTCTCCTGGCAGTCCGGCCGGGTCCGCTACGGCAGGGTCATCATGCTCGGGACCTCCCCCGGCGGGTTCGAGATCGCGTTCAGTCCCGAGAACGAACGCGCGCGCATCAAGGAGATCGGCGAGGAACTCGGTCTGCGTCCTCGCATGAGCCCTCACGTCAGCATCGGGCTCTGGGCGGCGGCCGGTGGCGTCGCGATCGGCCTGATCGTGCCCGCCATCATCATGCTGAGTCTTTCCCTCACTGGGAACCACTGATGCAGGAGCTTCGAAGCGGGACGGTGGTGCACTGATGACGGCAAGCAAGCGCGCGACGGGCGACACACGGGGCTTCCTGCACAGCAGGGTGTTCCAGACGGTGGCGATCGTCCTGATGCTGTTGGCCGGTCCGGTGGCTGTGGTCGTCGGTTCCTTCATGATGGCTGCCGACAGTGACCTGTTGCAGAACGGGGAGCGGACGAGTGGGACGGTCACCGAGGTGGATGACGGCAGGCAGGCGTCGGACCACCGGTTCAGGACCGACTACCTGGCACCCGACGGTACGGAGCAGCGCGTCTGGGCGGACTGGCCCCTCGACGGCAAACCCGCCGTCGGCGACGTCGTCACCGTGATCTATCGAGCGGACGATCCCGGCACGGCGGTACTCGAGGGTTACGACGGGCCGGGGACCTCCGTCGTCGGCATCGGTGTCGTGCTGACCGGCGCGAGTCTCCTGATCGGCATCGCGATGCTCGTCGGCGTCCTGCTCCGTGCAGGTCGGGGGCCCGACCCCGAGGGGATCTCGAAGCCGTGACCGTGCGGTGACCGAGGTCACCCCACGTCCGAGCATCTCGTCCACCGGGTCGACTCGTACAGCTCCTTACTCTTGACGGACCAGGTCCGCATGCGCCAGGGTCGACATCACGATGTGAGCGATCACAATCGGTGAACCAGATCCCGAGACGATGGAGTTTCCAGGTGAGTCCACAACGCGTATCGACCATTCGACCCCGGCACCTCTTCCATGACCGGACAACCCCGCCGGCGGCTTCACCGCAGCGGGCCGCTGCCTGGGGCGCGATGATCATGGTAGGAGTCCTCTCCGCTCTGGGCGCCGCGCCGGCGACGGCAGCCGCCGACCCGAGCACGCTGCTGCACTATCGATTCGACACGGCTGCGAACGGTGTGGTGCCGGATGTGAGCGGTAACGGCAACGACGGGACGCTCAGGAACGTGGGCGGCATGGTCGCTGATGGCCTGCTCACCCTGCCCGGCGGCTCGGCCGACTCGGCGCCCTATCTCGACATCCCGACCGACGAGCTGACCGGGGTGCAGACGTTGACCTCGAGCATCTGGCTCGAGTCGCAGTCACCAGCTGGGAACACCGCTGCAGCCTTCATCGGCGCCCCGGTCGGCGATGGCCAGTTCTCAGCGGGCTACTGGTTGCTCAATCCGGCGAATCCGAACGGGTACGTCAAGTCCGTCATCACGGATTCGGTGAACCCCGGAGCCCCCTGGACGACCGAGGTGGGTGCCGGTTCGACCAACGCGCCCACCAGCGGGCTCCGGACCCCGACGGGGATGGCGCTCTACACGACCGTGATCGACGGCCCGGCCGGCACGTTGACGAGCTACGTGAACGGTGAGCGCATCGCGCAGACCGCCATCACGCGCGACATGGCGTCCTTCGGCCCGGACCTCGTCGCCTACCTCGGCCGCTCCACCTACGCGGACGCCGGGTGGAAGGGCTCCATCGACGAGGTCGTCCTGAGCGATGTCGCGATGACGGCGACGGAGGTCCAGGATGCGTTCATCGAGCAGTCGATCGAGAAGGCGTCGTCCGGGCTGCGCGTACCGACGGAGGCGACGAGCGACTTCCCACTCCCCTCGACCTCCTATGGCACGCGTCTGAGCTGGACCTCGGATGACGCCGCCATCGTCGTGGAGGACGGGCTCGCGCGGGTCGTCCGGCCGACGAGTGGCGAGCAGGACGCCACCGTGACCCTCACTGCCACGGCGACCGCCGGGGGCCGGCAGGAGACCCTGACATTCCCCGTCCGTGTCGCCGCCGACCTGTCCGACGCTGAGAAGCTCGCCCTCGACCTGGAGGGCATCCGGATCACCAATTCGGGTGACATCCGGTCCAACTTCTCGGTCCCGGGCGCGGGCCCGAACGGATCGTCTTTCACCTGGTCCGTCATCGGCGGTAGCGAGACGGCGACGGTCCGCGCGGGCGTCGACGGATCGTCGAAGACCATCGACGTCGTACGCCCCGCCACCGGGAGTGCCGTGACCGTGACGCTCCGCGCCACCGCGGGCATCGCCGGGTCCGAACTGACGCGGGACATCACTGTGACCGTCCAGCCGCTGCCGGCGGACCAGCCGGATCCCGAGGCCTATGTGTGGGCGTTCTTCACCGGGGAGGGCAGTGGTGCCGAGCAGGTCAGCCTCGCCGCATCCAAGGGCAACGACGCGTTGAGCTGGAACACGCTGAACGAGGGCAAGCCGATCTTCACGTCGACCCAGGGCACGACCGGTCTGCGCGACCCGTTCATCCTCCGCTCCCCCGATGGCGACCGGTTCTTCATGATCGCCACCGACCTGAAGATCGACGGTCTTCCCGGCGGCTTCGCCACGGCCCAGATCAGTGGGTCGCGGTACATCGAGGTCTGGGAGTCGAACGACCTGGTCACCTGGTCCGAGCAACGGCATGTGAAGGTCTCCTCGGACTTCGCCGGGAACACCTGGGCGCCCGAAGCCTACTGGGACGACAAGCTGGACACCTTCGTCGTGTTCTGGGCCTCGAACCTGTACGACACCACGGACGAGAGCCAGCGGACGAACGTGACCTACAACCGGATGATGTACGCGACGACGGACGACTTCATCACCTTCTCCGATCCCGAGCCGTGGATCGACGTCTCGCGTGGGCCCGGTCTCGGCACGATCGACTCCTCGGTCACGAAGTCGGGCGACTACTACTACCGGTTCACGAAGGACGAGGGGACGCTGACCATCCGCGAGGAGCGGTCGACGGATCTCCTCGCCACCGAGACGGGGACCCTGCCCGGTGCGGGAGGACCTGCCGACCAGTGGAGTCTCGTCAAGGACCAGGTCGCCTCCGGATTGCCGAACGGCGAGCCGGGTGGTGTCTACCTGAACGGTGAGGGCCCGAGTGTCTTCCCCGCGAATCCCGGCGACGTGAACGGGCTCGACTGGTACCTGTTCATCGACCAACCCGACTACCACGGTGGCCCGAACCACTACATCCCGTTCGGGACCGACTCCCTCGACGACGGCGACTCCTGGGAGCCGTTGGGGGCCAAGCTCCGGGAGAACCTTCCTCAGAACGCGGACGGCGGAAAGCCGAGGCACGGCACGGTCATCCCCGTGACCCGTGCCGAGTACGAACGTCTCTTGACCGCCTACGCCCCGGCTGTCGCCGTCCAGGACGTCTCGGTATCCGACGTCGTCACCGCGGTGGGTACGGCTCCGAGCCTGCCGTCAGCCGTGCTGACGAAGGTGGACGGTTCGATCGAGACGGTCCCCGTTGACTGGGCGGCCGTACAAGCCGATCAGTATGGTGCGCCCGGCAGCTTCACCGTGTCGGGAACGGCGGCAGATGATGCCCGCACGCCGGTCGACGTCACCGTCACCGTGCGGGCAGGGGGCGTGCTGCCGGGTGGACCCGAGCCGTCCACCCCGCCAGCGGCGGAACCGGGTTCGTCGTCGGGTGGTGACGCCGCCAGCGGCGCTGGCCCGAGGGACGGCCTGGCGTCCACGGGGGTCGACACGGAGGCCGTCGCTCTCCTGGCGACGGCCGCGACCATCGCCCTGCTCGTCGGCGGGCTGCTCACCCGGCGCCGCACGAGACGCGGGGAGATCTGAGGGCGATCTCGGCGTCCCACTGGAGGAGGAAGGGACCACCGCTAGCCGCGCCGGCGGACCGTGCCCGTCTGCTCGACCGTCCGCGGGCGCGGGGCAAAGCTAGGCTTGGTCGATGAGCTCCGATGACGAAGTGATTCAAGCCATTGCCGCTGGTTCCGATGCAGGACTCGTGATGGATTTCGACGGTGTCCTCTCCCCGATCACCGACGAGCCAGCTCTCAGCGAGTTGCTGCCTGGCACAGCGCAGACGCTCGAGAGGCTGGCTGGGAAGCTCTCCACGGTCGCGCTCCTCTCTGGGCGCCCGGTGGGTTTCCTCGCCGACCGCGCCATGATCCCCGGCGTCGACCTCTACGGCTCGTACGGTCTCGAACGTCTCACCGACGGCGGCATCGACGTCGTGCCCGAAGCCCAGGAGTGGACGGCTGCTGTCCAAGCCGCGACACGCGAACTCCACCGAGAACTCGACAGCATCGACGGTGTCGACGTCGAAGAGAAGTCCCTCGCCGTCGCAGTCCACTGGCGCCGTGCACTCGACCGCGCTGCGGCCGAGCAATTGGTGGAGCCGCTCGTCGCGCGCATCATCGACGAGTTCGGGCTCAGGCGGGAACCCGGCAAGTGCGTCGAAGAGCTGCGGATGCCCTTGGATGAGGACAAAGGCACGGCGCTGCAGAGGATCATCCGGGCTGATGGTTTGCGTGTTGTCGCATACGCCGGTGACGACCGCGGGGACCTGCCTGCGTTCCGCGTGGCGTTGGCCAGCGGCGGGTATGCACTCGTCGTCGACGGCCCCGATGCTGCGGAGGAGGTCGCTCGGGTGCCCGGAGTCCACTTCTCGGGTCCCGGCGCGTTCCAGCAGTGGCTCCGGCAACTCGACGACGCACTGGGATGACCGGATCGCTCTGAGAACCAGTAGCCTCGATGACATCCTCGCCGCGTGGGCGGGCACGCTCAGTGCACGCACGCCCTCACGGTGGGGCGGCATCACACCAGGGGGAAACGCATGAAACACTCGTCCGTGCGATGCATCGCCGTCGTGTCCGCAGCCGTCGTCCTCAGCGTGAGCATTGCCGGCTGTACCTCATCGTCGTCGCCTGAACAGACAGCCACGGCAGGCGGATCCGGCTCGGCAGTCGCGGCAGCTACGACCTGCGGCGCTGTGTCCGTCATCTTCGCGAACCTCCAGAGCGCAGACTCGGACTTCAGGGCCGGCCGCATCACGGAGGCGGAGTGGGTTGCCATGACCAACCTTGCCAAGACGGATCTCGACGGCATACGCAGGTTCCGCGATTGGGGTCTCCAGGACGAGCTCAGTGGACTGACCGACTACATGACGACTCATGAGGCGTTGCCGTCTGGCGCACGGTTCGACTCGACGACCGATGAGTTCGGTGGACTCCAGAACGACATGCGAGACGCCTGCGAAGCCAACGGCTCGCCGGTCACGACGTTCGCGACCTCGGGCGGTTGAGGGCCCTCACGCCGACGACGATGTGACTCCGACCTCGTGGAGCGTCGTCCTGCCCACCCGTGTTCGGCGCGAACAACGATGACTGGATCGACCTGCCGGGAATGTCGCTCAGCACTCGGACGGTTGTGGGCAGAGGCGTCCGACGGGTTGCGCGGCAGACGGCGCGGATCACCTGCCGCCGAACAGGCATTGCGGTTCCACGGCCCCTGCTGCACGCATGGGGTCATGCGAGAGATGGTGGGAAGCCGGGGCGAGATGGTCGGCGGGCTGCTCGTCGTCGCGGCCTCGGTCGCACTGCTTGTCGCCGCGTTCGCCTACGGTGCAGGAGACGAGCTCGCGTTCTTCACGCTGATCACCGCCTTCGATGCGGGGACGACAGGCTTCGGTGTACTCGTCGCGAGTCGCGAGGCCCGCTTCCGGCGCGACAAGCGCTGACGCACGGTCAACGACCAGCGGCCGAGTTCCACCCACGGTCTGACCGAGTACAGCTAGAAGCCGGCGGCGATCAGCTGGGCGGCGGGATCCCAGCCCTCCGGCGGCGGGTCCCGCGGACTGGTGCTCCACCACGGCATCCCCTTGGCGATCCACGCCTCGCGTAACTGCTCGTGGGTGCGGTTCGCGTCGTCGTTGCCGAACTCGGTGCCGCAGCTCGGGCAGATGTCCCAGAAGGCGAGCCCGTCGCGAGAGGGCGGGCTGTCGAGCCCGGGGTAACCGCACACCGGGCAGGTGTAGGTCTCAGCACGGTCGGGCATTGAAATACTCCAGGTCGCGGTCGTAGCCGGGGGTTGCGGGGCCGAGACCTTGGTCGTCACCGAGGACGATGGAGTGACCGCCACAGCAAAACAGAAAAGCACCGGAGAAATCTCCGGTGCTTCTCTCTTGAACAGCTGATCTGGTAGCAGGAGAGAGATTCGAACTCTCGACCTCACGATTATGAGTCGTGCGCTCTCACCAACTGAGCTACCCTGCCACGTCTCTCCGTATGCCGGCGAGAGCAGTGACGGAGAGAACGAGCCCCGAGCGGGACTTGAACCCGCGACCTCTTCCTTACCAAGGAAGTGCTCTACCACTGAGCTATCGGAGCGCGAACCAGACCGCTCACGCGGAAATGGCACCAGTAGAGACTAGCATCCCGCGAGGGGTGCTTCGTACACCGGATCGGGATCAGTTCGCGGCGAAGGTGTCCGCAGCGTGGACGACCTTCTGCAGGTACGACGCGGCCCCGTTGTACGACCCGATCGCCGCAATCCAGTCGGCTTCGATGCGGAGGTCCCGGCCGCCGTGGCACAGGTAGTGCGCTGCGGCGAGCGCCGCGTCGTCGATCTGCTGCGGGTCCGCGACGCCGTCGCCGTTCCCGTCCGCTCCCCACCGCTGCCAGGTGGACGGGATGAACTGCATCGGGCCGACCGCGCGGTCCCATCTGGCGTCGCCGTCGAAGGCGCCGCGGTCCGTGTCGGTGACGGCGTCGAACTCGGTGCCGGTGAGCGCCGGGCCGACGATGGGTGGAACGGCCCGACCGGTGTCGTCGAGCGCACCACCGAAGATCGTGCCGTGGCCGGACTCGACGCTCCCGAGCGCAGCCAGGGTGTTCCAGGCGATCCCGCAGCCCGGCTGCGTCTCCGCGACGGCGAGCGCCGCACCGGCGTAGGCGACCATCGCCCGCTCGGGGATGCCGAGGCGGAGCGCCGTGGCCGTCGCCCAGGCACGGTCCACGCGGTCGGTGATCGCCGCCGGCGCTGTTCCAGCCGACCCCGCGGCGGGGATGCCCGGTCCCTCGACGGCAGCATGTGGCGCGGTTCCGAGGGTAGAGTCCCGTGCTTCCGCCCGACTGATGAGCTCCGGCCCCCAGACGACCGCTGCCACGATGACGGCGAGACCGACGATCGCGACCGCTCCGCCGGCGACGAGCCATCCCACACGGATGCCCGACCGACGGTTCCGGCGCGTCGGTGCGACGGGGCGTCGGGAGCGGTTGCGCGCGCCGGACGGCCTGGACCGCGGCTTCCGCGTCGAACGGGTGGCGCTGGTCGTGCGCCGTCCGGGCGCAGCGGTCTTGCGTTGTGCGGGCCGACGCGCACCATTCCCCTTCGCCGATGTCCCCACCGGTCCACCGTACCCGCGCGTCGGTCGGCGCCGTGCGCCGTGGGGTCAGTGCTCCGGCGCAGCCTTCGCGGCCTGCTTGGCCTGGCGCTTCGCCCGAAGGTCTTTCGCGACGGCGACGCCCTTCTTGGCGGCGGCGTTCGCCTTCGTGCTAGCGCGCTTCGCACTCTCGAACTCCGAGGCGAGGACGGCGAGCCCGCCGACGGCGATCAATGCTCCCGGTCCGGGGAGCGGGATCAGGGCCACGCCGAGGGCCACGGTGCCGCCGCCGACGACTCCGACGCCCGCCCGGTACACCCGGTTCGCGGTCGGATTCCGACGGATGATGCCACGCGTCGTCCGGGCCGCTGATCCGGCGATGCCTCCCGCCTGTGCGGCGACGCGCTTCGCCGTGCTGCGGGCCGAGCCGTCCGATTCCGTGGTCATCTCCCCACTCTACGGAGAGCGCGCAGGTCGGTGGCCGGGAATCCGGTCCGAATCGACGTGACTCCCGTGTGACCGAACCGACGTGAGCGCGGGGTGCCGGCGCGACCGCACCCCTCCGGAGCGCCGCGCTCGCCGCCATGCACCGCACTCGTGTCAGCGCACCGCGCTGGCCAGTCCACGAGCGGCGACGGGCCCCGTGGATGGCCTAGGGTAGCGACATGGACTCCGCCCTCCCGACCACGTCGGCGACCGCAGCTCAGCACGCCTCCCCCGCAGGAGGCTCCACCCCCGGTTCGGAGTGGTGGCGCTCCGCCGTCATCTACCAGATCTACCCGCGATCCTTCGCGGACGCGAACGGCGACGGCCTCGGCGACCTGCCCGGGATCACCTCCCGCCTCGGCGCCTTGCAGGAGCTCGGCGTCGACGCCATCTGGCTGTCCCCTTTCATGACGAGCCCGCAGAAGGACGCCGGCTACGACGTCGCCGACTACTGCGACGTCGACCCCATCTTCGGCACGCTCGCCGACTTCGACGCGATGACCGCCGCCGCGCACGCTGCCGGCATCCGCGTCATCGTCGACCTCGTCCCCAACCACTCCTCGAGCGCCCACCGCTGGTTCCAGGAGGCCCTCGCGGCCGGCCCCGGCTCGGCGGAGCGCGCCCGGTACATGTTCCGCGACGGCACGGGTGAGCACGGCGAGATCGCCCCCAACAACTGGGAGTCCGTCTTCGGCGGTCCGGCCTGGACGCGCGTCACCGAGGCCGACGGCACGCCTGGCCAGTGGTACCTGCACATCTTCGACTCCTCGCAGCCCGACTTCGACTGGACGAACCCGTGGGTCCGCGAGCAGTTCCGCGACATCCTCCGGTTCTGGCTCGACCGCGGCGTCGACGGGTTCCGCGTCGACGTGGCGCACGGCATGATCAAGGCCGACGGCCTGCCCGACTACACCCCACCGGCCGAGGGCGGCAGCATGGGTGGCGCCTCGGCGGGCGTCGCTCTCGAACCCGGCATCAGCACCGGGCCCGCCTCGTGGCCGGAGACCGCGCCGTACTGGGGTCAGGACGGCGTGCACGAGATCTACCGCGACTGGCACGAGCTCCTGGAGACGTACGACGGCGACCGCGTGCTGTGCGCCGAGGCCTGGGTCGACCCGCTCGACAAGATGGCCCTGTGGGTGCGTCCCGATGAGATGCAGCAGGCGTTCAACTTCCCGTACCTCGAGACCCCGTGGAACGCCGCGGACCTCAAGGCGGTCATCGGCGAATCGCTGCGGGCCTTCGCGCAGGTCGGCGCTCCGAGCACGTGGGTGCTGTCCAACCACGACGTCGTCCGGCACGCTTCCCGTCTCGCGCTCACGGAGGAGAACCCCCAGGGCTACGGCGTCGGTCCGAACACCCCGGGCCAGCCGGATCGGGCACTCGGGTTGCAGCGGGCCAGGGCGGCGACCGCCCTCATGCTGAGCCTGCCCGGTGGGGCGTACCTCTACCAGGGCGAGGAGCTCGGGCTCCCCGAGGTCATCGACCTGCCGGATGACGCCCGACAGGACCCGACCTGGTTCCGCACGAACCACGAGCGGTACGGCCGCGACGGTTGCCGCGTGCCGATCCCGTGGGAGGCCGGCCACCCCGCGTACGGCTTCAACACGACCGGTGCGTCCTGGCTGCCGCAGCCCGACGACTGGAACGACTACTCGCGCGACGCACAGGCCGGCATCCCCGGTTCGACGCTGGAGCTGTACCGCACGCTGCTCCGCCTGCGCCGCGAGCATACGCTGGGACTCGGTTCGATCGCCTGGATCGAAGGGGCACCCGACACCATTCTCGCGCTGACCAACGGCGCGGTCACGGTCGTCGCGAACACCGGTGCCGACGACATCGCCGTGCCCTCGTCGCTCGCGGACTCGGCCGTGCTCGTCGCGAGCGGACCCTTCGACGGCAGGACCATCCACGGCGACACGACGGTCTGGTTCACGACGCCCTCGACCCTGCCCGTCGCCTGAGACACTCCGCCGGCCGGTGCGCCAGCGCGGTGCGCCGACGTGACCGCGGGCGTTTCGGCACCGGCGCGGTGCGCTGACGTGAGCGCGCCGGAATCGGCCCCGCCGCGGGGCGTGCGAGTGAGCGCGCCCCTCTGGAGGGCGCGCTCACGCCGTAGACCCGCGCTCGGGCCAGCGCACCGCGCTGGCCCGAGGGCCGTCAGGTCAGTGGTGGAGGATCGCGACCGCGTGGGCGCCGAGCCGGAGTGATCCGTCCGTCGTGACGACCTCACCGAAGCTGTCGAGCAGCTCACCGACCCGCAATGCGAGCTCGACCGGCTCCGTCCCGAAGTTGACCGCCAGGGTGGCCGAGCCACGACGCAGGACGAACGAGCCGGTCGCCTCGTCGACGATCGCCGTCGTGTCGGCGAACGCCGGATCGGTGAACGCCGGGACCGTGCGTCGCAGCTCGATCACCCGGCGGTACCAGGTCAGCAGCGTCGCGTGCCGTCCACGGGACCGCTCCGACCAGTCGAGCACCGACCGACGGTAGGTCTCGGGATCCTGGGGATCCGGCACGTCGGCCTCGTTCCAACCCATCCGTGCGAACTCGGCGATCCGGCCCTTCGCCGTCGCCTCACCGAGCTCGGGTTCCGGGTGCGAGGTGAAGAACTGCCAGGGCGTCGAGGCGGCCCACTCCTCCCCCATGAACAGCATCGGGGTGAACGGCCCCAGCAGCGTGACGGCGGCGGCGATGGCGAGTTGCCCGTCGTCGAGGGTCGCGGCCAGCCGGTCGCCAGTCGCCCGGTTCCCGATCTGGTCGTGGTTCTGGTCGGACACGACGAGCCGCCAGCTCGGCGTCCGTTCGAGGTCGATGCGGCGGCCGTGGTGGCGCTTGCGGAAGCTCGACCACGTGCCGTTGTGGAAGAACCCCTCCTCCATGACCTTGCTGAGCGCGCCAAGCGGGGCGAAGTCGGCGTAATAGCCGGACACCTCGCCGGTGAGCGCGACATGGAGGGCGTGGTGGAAGTCGTCGCTCCACTGCGCGTCGAGACCGTACCCGCCGGCACCGCCGGGGCCCCGAGGCGTGATGAGCTTCGGATCGTTCAGGTCCGATTCAGCGATCAGCGTGAACGGTCGGTCGAGGTCGGCGCTGAGCGCATCCACCGCGGCGTCGAGTTCCTCGAGGAGGTGGATCGCACGGGTGTCGTGCAGGGCGTGTACGGCGTCGAGGCGCAGGCCGTCCACCCCGTACTCCTCGAACCACAGCAGCGCGCTGTCGATGATGTACCGACGCACCTCGTCGGAGTTCGGCCCGTCGAGGTTGAGGCTGTCGCCCCAGGTGTTGCCGGCGCCGTCCGCGAGGTAGGGGCCGAAGCGGGGCAGGACGTTGCCGGAGGGGCCGAGGTGGTTGTACACGACGTCCTGGATAACGGCGAGCCCGCGCTCATGGCACGCGGCGACAAAGCGACGGTAGCCGTCCGGTCCGCCGTAGGCCTCGTGGACCGCCGACCAGAAGACGCCGTCGTAGCCCCAGTTCCAGACACCGTTGAACGCGTTGACCGGCAGGATCTCGACGGCGTCCACGCCCAGCTCGACCAGGTCGTCGAGCCGTTCGATCGCCCCGTCGAAGGTCGCCGCCTCGGTGAAGGTGCCGATGTGGAGTTCGTAGAGCACGGCACCGATGAGCGAGCGACCCCGCCAGCCGGTCCCGTCGCACGGCACGGGGTCGGATGCGACGACGCGCGACGGGCCGTGGACGCCCTCCGGCTGCCGACGCGAGCGCGGATCGGCGAACGGACCCTCACCGTCGACGAGGTAGCGGTAGTCGCTGTCGACGACCGCCGCGCGGGGCTCGGCACCGTCGAGCGCGATCCACCACCCCTCGGCGACGTCGCGGTCCATCGGGTGCTGCTCACCGCCCAGGACGAGGTCGACGCGCTGGGCCTCGGGTGCCCAGACGCGGAACCCGTCGGCCGGACTCGTGGTGCTGGTCGTCATCGTGCTCACTCCTCGCTCGCGGCCTCGGCCGCATCGTCGGGCCGTGTGAGGACGGCGACGGGATACTGCTCCAGCAGCGCCGCGAGGCGGACCTCTCCGCCCTGCAACTCACGGCCGGTCAGCACGTCGACGAGCCGGCCTTCCGGCAGGGTGACCGTGGTCGACTTCCAGCCACCGTGCTCCGCGAGCCGGAGCGAGAGCCGGGTCGCGACCGTGGTCACGCCACCGCGCGAGAACGCGACGACGTGGTCGGCGGCCGGTCCGTCCGCCCCGATGGGCGTGTACTCGGTGAAGCGCGACGGGTGCTCCCGTCGCAGGCGGAGGAGCCGGCTGGTCACGAGCAGCTTCGCCGCGCCCTCGGCGTCGACCGGCGGCAGCCACCCCTCGTCGAGACGGGCGAGCACCGCGCGACGCTCGGCGTAGTCGACCGGACGACGGTTGTCGGGGTCTACGAGCGATCGGTCCCAGAGCTCGCTGCCCTGGTACACGTCCGGCACGCCGGGCATCGTCAGCTGGATCGCTTTGGCGACCAGACTGTTCGACCAGCCGGCCGCCTCGACGTCCGCAACGGCGTCGAGCAGCGCGGCGTTCGCACGACGGCTGTCGTACAGTCCGTCGACCGCGGCATGCAGAGCGGCCTCGAACGTCTCGTCCGGTGCGGTCCAGGTGGTCGAGTCGCCGGCCTCACGGGCGGCCTTCTCGACATAGGCGTGCAGTCGTTCGCGCTCGATCGGCCACGCACCGACGGCCGCCTGCCAGACCAGCTGCTCGAGCTGCCGGTCGGGGAAGCCGTTCGAGGTGTGGAGGGCGACGGCGTGCTCCGCCCACCGGTCCGCGACCTCGCTCAGGGCGTCGATGCGGGCGCGGACGTCCTCGCTGCGCTTCGTGTCGTGGGTGCTGAGCGTCGTCATGGAGGACGGCCACTCCGCCTGCCGCCGTGCCTGGCGGTGGTGGAACTCGGCGACGCTGATGTCGGTCTCGGCGGGGTCGCCACCGACCTCGGTCAGCGAGGTGAGGGCCGTGTAGCGGTAGAACGCGGTGTCCTCGACGCCCTTCGCCATCACCATGCCCGAGGTCTGCTGGAACCGCGCGGCGAGCGGATCGGTCGAGCTGCGCAGGCGCGGAGCCAGCGCGGCGAAGGCCTCCGCGAGCTCCGGCCGGCGCGTCTCCGCCTCGTCGAGTGCGGCGTCCAGGTACTCGTCGCCGAGCGGCAGGTAGGAACGGTAGACGGGGAACGCGGTCAGGATCTCGGCGAGCGCGTCGACGGCGTCCGGCACCTCGGGGACGAGCCTCGCGAGGCGTCGGACCTCGGAACCGAGGATCCCGTCGGCGATGCCTCGCTTGGTGGTGTGCACGAGGTCGTCCCAGGCGTCACGCGTCAGCTCGATCCCCGCGAGCTGACCGAGCGTGGACAGCCCGTCCGGGTCGACGAGCACGCGGTCGACGTCGCCCAGGGCGTCGTAGCCGGTGGTGCCGAGCGTGGCCCACTCGGCCGGGAGGTCCTCTTCGCCCTCCAGGATCTTCTCCACCCAGATGGGTGCTCCACCGATGCGCTCGGACAAGCGGTCGAGGTAGGCACCGGGGTCGAGGAGTCCGTCCGGGTGGTCCACGCGGATCCCGTCGGCGAGGCCGTCGTCGAACCAGCGACCGATCTCGACGTGCGAGCCGTCGAAGACCGCCGGGTCCTCGACCCGGATCGCGGCGAGCGTGTTGACGGCGAAGAACCGTCGGTAGTTCAGTTCGCTGTCGGCTCGGCGCCAATTGACGAGTTCGTAGTGCTGCCGGTCGTGCACCTCGCGCGGGCTCGCGTCGTCGTCGGCCGTCCCGGGGGCGATGGGCAGTCGGTGGTCGAAGTAGCGGAGCTCGCCGTCCTCGATGCTGAGGTCGTCGAGCGCGCTGCGGCCGTCCTCGTCGTCGCCGAGGATCGGCACGCGGATCCGACCGTCGCCGGCCTCCCAGTCGACGTCGAACGCCGCGGCGTGCTCCGCGTCCCGGCCATGCTGGAGCAGGTCCCACCACCAGGCGTTCTCCACCGGTGTCGCGACGCCCATGTGGTTGGGGACGGTGTCGATGAGGACGCCGAGGCCCGCCGCGTGGGCCGCTTCGGCGAGCGCCGTGAGCCCCTCGGCACCGCCGCGTTCCGGGTCGACTTCGGTGTGGTCGACGACGTCGTAGCCGTGGGTGGATCCGGGTTCCGCTCGGAGGATCGGCGACAGGTAGACCCAGTCGGCGCCGAGGGCCTGGAGGTAGTCGACGAGTGCCGCGGCGTCCTGGAGCCGGAAGTCCGCGGTCAGCTGGAGACGGTAGGTCGAGACGGGCACAGCGGAACGCTGTGGCCTCCCGCCGGACACGGTCGTCATGATGCGACCCCCGACCACAGGAGGGTGAAGGAGGTCCCCTGCACGATCACCGTCGTCGACCCCTCGGCGAGCATCTGCTCCGGGTCGCTCGACTCGACGAGCGTCCATGGCAGGCCGGGAGCCTTCGGCAGGCTGAACTCCACGCCGTTCTCGGCCGCGTTGAGCAGCAGGGCGAAGGACGCCGATCCGGCGTGACGGAACACGAAGGTGATCGAGCGGGCGTCGGGGTTGTCCCAGTCCTCGTCGGCGAAGGGTTCGTCGTCGGACCGGGTGATGAAGACCCGGTCGTCGGCTTTGGAGCCCGGCCCCTGGCGGAACCAGTCGGGTCGCAGCGCCGGCTCGGCGAGGCGCAGGGCGATCAGCCGCTTCGTGAAGCCGAGCAGGTCGTGGTCGGCGTGCTCCCAGTCGAACCACGACACCTCGTTGTCCTGGCAGTACGCGTTGTTGTTGCCGCCCTGGGTGCGGGCGATCTCGTCGCCGCCGAGGATCATCGGGACACCGGCCGACAGCAGGACCGTCGCGAGGAAGTTGCGACGCTGGCGATCGCGGCGCGCGTTCACTGCGGGGTCATCCGTCGGGCCCTCCGCACCGTTGTTGCTGGAGCGGTTGTCACTCTCACCGTCGTTGTTGTCCTCGCCGTTCGCCGCGTTGTGCTTCATCGAGTACGCCGTGAGGTCGGCGAGGGTGAAGCCGTCGTGCGCGGTGACGAAGTTGACGCTGGACAGCGGCGAGCGCCGGGACGCCTCGTAGACGTCCGGGCTGCCGAGGACGCGCTGCGACATGGTGCCGAGCACGCTGTCGGCGCCGTTCCAGAAGTCGCGCACGTCGTCGCGGAACTTCCCGTTCCACTCGGACCAGCTCGCGGGGAAGCCACCGACCTGGTAGCCGGCGGTGTCCCATGGCTCCGCGATCATCTTGATCGGGGCGAGGACCGGGTCCTGCTCGATGAGCGACAGGAACGCGCTGTGGATCTCGGCGGAGCCGTCCTGGCGGGTGAGCGTCGTCGCGAGGTCGAAGCGGAAGCCGTCGACGTGCATCTCGGTCACCCAGTAGCGCAGGGAGTCCATGATGAGGCCGAGCGCCGCAGGGTGGCCGACGTTGACGCTGTTGCCCGTGCCCGTGGTGTCGAAGTAGTGCTCGCGGTCTTCGTCGACGAGACGGTAGTAGGCCGCGTTGTCGATGCCCTTGAACGACAGGGTCGGGCCCATGTGGTTGCCCTCGGCCGTGTGGTTGTAGACGACGTCGAGGATGACCTCGAGGCCGGCCGCGTGCATCGCCTTGACCATGGCCTTGAACTCGTCGACCTGCCCACCGGCGTCGCCGGCGGCCGCGTACTCGCCATGCGGGGCGAAGAAGCCGATGGAGTTGTAGCCCCAGTAGTTGCGCAGGCCCTTCTCCTCGAGGTGGCTGTCCTGCACGAACTGGTGCACCGGGAGGAGTTCGACCGCGGTCACGCCGAGGTCGGTGAGGTAGCGGATGGCAGCCGGGTGGGCGAGGCCGGCGTAGGTGCCGCGGATCTCCTCGGGCACCTCGGCGAGCTGCTTGGTGAAGCCCTTCACGTGGACCTCGTACACGATCGTCTCGGCGAGCGGGATGCGCGGAGCGACGTCCTGGCCGTCGGCGTCCCAGTCGAACGAGGACGGGTCGGTGACCACGCCGAGCGCGACGTGGCCCGCGGAGTCGGTGTCGTCCATCGTCTCCGGTGCGTCCAGGCGGTGGCTGAACTGCGCCTGGCCGAGGTCGTAACGCCCCGTGACCGCCGTCGCGTGCGGGTCGAGCAGCACCTTCGCCGGGTTGTGGCGGAGACCGTTCGTGGGGTCCCACGGACCGTCGACGCGGATGCCGTACCGCGTCCCGGGGACGAGGCCCTCCACCAGCCCGTGGAACACGTGTCCGGTGCGCTGTTCGAGGCGCGTCTGCTGCTCCTCGCCGCCCTCGGGGAAGATGCACACAGTGACGGCGTCGGCGGTCTCCGAGTAGATGGCGACGTTCGCACCATCGCCCCGAAGGGTGACGCCGAGCGGATAGGGGGTCGAGAGCGTCATGGCGCCCTTTCACTCGAAGGGATCGATCGTTGTTGAGACGGTACACCGGCCGGATGACTTCCCCGGATCCGGGCGAAACGTGGTAATGGGCCGATCAGAACGCGAAGATGCCGATCGCGACACCGATGGCGAGCCCCGCGGCGGCTGTCGCGGCGGCGAGGAGCAAGGCGATCCGCGGGTCGACGCCCTGGTCGACGACGAGGCCGAGGCGCGCACGCACCCGACGGACCCGGCGGACGCGGGACTCCGACCAGATCTCGCGCAGGCTGGCCGCGACCTCGTGCGCGGCGGGTCGGTCCTCCGGCTTGCGGGCGGTCATCGACCGCAGCAGCGGGTGCCAGGCGGCGGGGAGCTCGGGCGGGATCACCGGGTCGCGGTGCAGACGGGCGATGGCGGCCTCGACGAGACCTCCGTCGAACTCCCGGCGACCGGTGACGGCCTCGAGCAGGACGAGGCCGAGCGAGTAGATGTCCGTCTCGGTGCCGACGGTGTCGCCGAGGGCTTGCTCGGGCGACAGGTAGGACGCCGTGCCGGAGATGGCCTCGGTGTTCGTGAGGCGCGACCCGCCCACGAAGTGCGCGATCCCGAAGTCGGACAGCTTCACGAGGTTCGCGTGCCCGAACGCGGCGATGTCGCTGAAGAGCATGTTGTCGGGCTTGATGTCGCGGTGCACGATCGACCGCGTGTGGATGAAGGACAGCGCGTCCGCGACCTGCGCACCGAGCGCGGCGGCGTCGCGCGGGAGCATCGGGCCGGCCTGCAGCTTGTCGGTGAGCGTGGCGCCCGGGATGTACTCCATGACGAGGAACCGGTGCTCGACGCCGCGGTGGACGACGGAACCGGAGTCGTACAGCTCGACGAGGCCCGGGTGGCGGAGTTCGCCGAGCAGACGGATCTCCCGTTCCTGGCGCAGCCGGTCGTTCGCGGTCGCAGCCTCGTCGCGGAAGAGCTTCACGGCGACGGGGCGGGAGAGCAGTTCGTCGCGTGCCCGGTAGACGTTGGCGGACCCGCCGGAGCCGAGCTGCTCGCCGATGCTGTAACGCCCGTTCGACAGGCTGACACCGGTGACGACAGTCTCGGTGTGCTCGGTGAACATCGCAGCTGGATCGGTGATCGATCCGGCGTGTGCCGGCGGTCGGTGCAGGGAGTCGCTCACGGCCGCCCCCTTCACGGTGCAGTCGATGTTGGCCGCGCCACCGTGTTCTCGGCAGGCTGTTCCAGCAACCACGTTACAAGGCGTTCGTCGTTCAGCCGGATTCGTGTCGGAGTGTTGAGAACGGCTAGCGCACCTGGTAGGCGTCTGCAAGACCACGATGCTCCCTTGCGGGCGCCGAACCCCGACGAGGACCATGGAGGGGGCCTGGGAACCCGGGCCGAGTCGTCTGCTGCGAGGAGCACCCATGTCCACTGTCGCCGAAACCGTCGTCGCAACCCTCCAGGCCAGCGGTGTGCAACGCGTCTACGGGCTCCCGGGCGACTCCCTGAACGGCTTCACCGACGCCCTCCGATCCTCGGGCGGCATCGACTGGGTGCACGTGCGCCACGAGGAGGCGGCCGCCTTCGCCGCAGCCGCGGAAGCGGAGTTGACCGGTGAGCTGGCGGTCGTCGCGGCGAGCTGCGGCCCCGGCAACCTCCACCTCATCAACGGTCTCTTCGACGCGAACCGCTCGCGGGTACCGGTGCTGGCGATCGCCGCGCACATCCCGAGTTCCGAGATCGGCAGCACCTACTTCCAGGAGACCCACCCCCAGGAACTGTTCCGGGAGTGCAGCGTCTACGTCGAGCTCGTGTCCGTCCCGGAGCAGCTGCCGCGGGTGCTCGAGATCGCGATGCGCACCGCCGTCGAGCGCCGCGGCGTCGCCGTCGTCGTCGTGCCGGGCGACGTCATGCTGCAGCGGGCCGTGAGCGAGCACGTCTCCGCCATCCGTGCCACGCAGCCTCGGATCCTGCCGTCGGAGCGCGAGCTCGACGAAGCCGCACGCATCCTCAACGCCGGCAAGCGCGTCACGATCCTGGCCGGTGCGGGCGTCGCGGGCGCCCACGCGCAGCTCATCGACACGGCCGACGCCCTCGCCGCCCCGATCGTGCACGCCCTCCGGGGCAAGGAGCACGTCGAGTACGACAACCCGTTCGACGTCGGCATGACCGGCCTCCTCGGATTCGCCAGCGGCTACCACGCGATGCTGTCGTGCGACGTCCTCCTCATGCTCGGCACCGACTTCCCCTACCCGCAGTTCTTCCCCGAGGATGCGACCGTCATCCAGGTCGACATCCGTGGTGAGCAGATCGGGCGCCGACACCCGGTGGACCTCCCACTCGTCGGCACCGTCCGCGACACCCTCGACGCGCTGCTGCCGAAGCTCGAGCGCAAGACCCACCGCAAGCACCTCGAGGAGTCCCTCAAGCACTACCGCAGCTCGCGGAAGGGGCTCGACGAGCTGGCGACGGCCGACCACGACGGCCAGGCGATCCACCCGCAGTACCTCGCCAAGGTCGTCGACGAACTGGCGACGGACGACGCCGTGTTCATCCCCGACGTCGGCTCCCCCGTCGTCTGGGCCTCGCGCTACCTCACCATGAACGGACGGCGTCGACTCATCGGATCGTTCAGCCACGGCAGCATGGCGAACGCCGTCTCCCACGGGCTCGGCGCGCAAGCCTCGCACCCGGGTCGTCAGGTCGTCGCGCTCGCGGGCGACGGTGGACTCACCATGCTGCTCGGCGAGCTCATCTCACTCACGCAGAACAAGCTGCCCGTGAAGATCATCGTGATCAACAACTCCTCGCTCAACTTCGTGGAGCTCGAGATGAAGGCGGCCGGGTTCGTCAACTACGGTACCGACCTCGAGAACCCCGATTTCGCGCGGGTGGCTGAGGGCATGGGCATCTACGGCGAACGCGTCGAGCGGGCCAGCGAGTTGGAGGGCGCCATCCGTCGGGCCTTCGATCACGACGGTCCGGCGCTCGTCGACGTCGTGACCGCCAGGCAGGAGCTGTCGATCCCGCCGACGATCACGGCCGAGCAGATGAAGGGGTTCACCCTGTACGCGTTGCGCACCGTCATGTCGGGCCGCGGCGATGAACTGCTCGACCTCGCGAACACGAACCTGTTGCGCCGCATCCTGCCCGGTCACTGAGCGACGTCCGGATTCCCCCGCGGTATCCAGAGACCGCCGGGTAGACTCGTCTACCGTGTCCAGACTTCTCGTTACCGGCGGCGCCGGATTCATCGGCTCGAACTTCGTCCACTACGTCCTGAACAACACCGATCACTCGGTGACCGTCCTCGACAAGATGACCTACGCGGGCAACCGCGCCTCCCTCGACGGCCTCCCGGCCGATCGTTTCGAGCTGGTCGTCGGCGACATCCAGGACGCGACGCTCGTCGACGAGCTCTTCGCCCGCCACGACGCCGTCGTGCACTACGCGGCCGAGTCGCACAACGACAACTCCCTGCACGACCCGCGCCCGTTCCTCGACACGAACATCATCGGCACATACACGCTGCTCGAGGCGGCTCGCAAGCACGGCACGCGGTTCCACCACATCTCGACGGACGAGGTCTACGGCGACCTCGAGCTCGACGACCCGGAGCGCTTCACCGAGCAGACGCCGTACAACCCGTCGAGCCCGTACTCCTCGACGAAGGCCGGCAGCGACCTCCTCGTCCGCGCGTGGGTGCGTTCCTTCGGCGTCAAGGCGACCATCTCCAACTGCTCCAACAACTACGGTCCGTACCAGCACGTGGAGAAGTTCATCCCGCGCCAGATCACCAACGTGCTCGGCGGTGAGCGCCCGAAGCTGTACGGCACGGGCGAGAACGTCCGCGACTGGATCCACGCGAACGACCACTCGTCCGCCGTCCTCACGATCCTCGACAAGGGCGTCATCGGTGAGACGTACCTCATCGGTGCCGACGGCGAGAAGAACAACAAGGACGTCGTCGAGCTCATCCTCACGCAGCTCGGTCAGCCGGCGGACGCCTACGACCACGTGAACGACCGTCCCGGCCACGACCTCCGCTACGCGATCGACTCGTCGAAGCTGCGCACGGAGCTCGGCTGGACCCCGGCGTTCAGCGACTTCGAGGCGGGTCTCGCCGACACGATCGCCTGGTACCGTGACAACGAGTCGTGGTGGAAGCCGCAGAAGGCCGCCACCGAGGCGAAGTACCAGGAGCAGGGTCAGTAACCCTCAGACTCCGTCACGAAGGCCCGTCCGGCATCAGCCGGGCGGGCCTTCGACGTTCCCTGCCCGGTCCCTGAGTTCTCACCACCGGCCCCTCAGCCCCACCACCGGTCCCTGAGCCCCAACCCCGGTCCCTGAGCCTGTCGAAGGGCGGCGTACCCCGTGGGCACTTCGACAAGCTCAGTGACCGAAGGAAGTACCCCGCACCACGAGAACCCCATCCGCAGTCTCGGACACCCACCCCGGTCCCTGAGCCCCAACCCCGGTCCCTGAGCCTGTCGAAGGGCGGCGTACCCCGTGGGCACTTCGACAACCTCAGTGACCGAAGGAAGTACCCCGCACCACGAGGACCCCATCCCCAACCCCGGACGCCCACCACCGGTCCCTGAGCCCCAACCCCGGTCCCTGAGCCTGTCGAAGGGCGGCGTACCTCGTAGACACTTCGACAAGCTCAGTGACCGAAGGAAGTACGCCGCACCACACGAGAACCCCATCCGCAGTCTCGGACACCCACCCCGGTCCCTGAGCCTGTCGAAGGGCACCCGCCCTCGGGGTGAAACACGACTGCCCCGCCCGGGATCGGGCGAGGCAGTCGAAGTGTTCGGGATGGGCGGCGTCTAGTCGACGTTCGCGTAGAGCCACTCGAGCGGGTCGACCCAGGTGACGCCGTCGAGTCGGATCTCAAAGTGGAGGTGCGGGCCCGTGGACATGCCGGTGCTGCCGGTCAGTCCGAGGATGGTGCCGACCTTGATCGCCTGGCCCTCGACGACGCGAACTGAGCCGTGCTGCATGTGCGCGTAGACGCTGGAGACGAGGCGGCCGTTGATGGTGTGGTCGACGATGACGTTGACGCCGAGCGAACCTTCGCCGTCTTCGACGTGGCGGACGACGCCGTCGGCGATGACCTGGATGGGAGCGCCGTTGCCGGGGTTGAAGTCCTGGCCGTGGTGGTCGCTGGAGCAGCCGGCGCAGTCGCGGGCACCGAAGCGGTCACCGATGGTGACACCGACCGCGAACGGCCACTGGATGGTCCCGTTCGGGTTGTTCGTGAAGGTGTTCGCCGGGCGGATACCCATCGCGGCGGCGGCTTCCTCGACCGTGCTCGTCGTGTAGTCGTCGCGGGTGAAGGTCAGCTCTGCCGAACCCTCGCTGTCGAGCGACTGCGACGCCTGGTTGCTCAGCCCGTTGCCGTCGCCGAGCTCGGCCTGCGAGGCCTCGGCCACCGATGTCGCGACGTCTTCAGCGGTGAGCAGCGCATTGGCGGGCACCGAGGTGGCCACGGCCATGAGGGCGACGAAGCCCATCGCGGCACCCGCGAAGATCTTGGTGGTGATGCGACGCTTGCGCGCGATGGTCTTCGGGCGAGGCGACGCCGGTGCGGCGGCCGGACGGGACGATGCGCGGGGCTTCGAGGCCGGCTTCGGCGCAGCGGCGCGGCGCACGCGGGGAGCGTCGATCGTGGACGCGTCGACCGGCACGGTGATGGACTCGGTGGCCGGAGTGGTGTCGGAAGCCACGGCCGGTTCGGTGATGAGCGGCTCTGCCTCGACCGGTGCGATGTCGGCGACGTCGGTGGTGTGCACGGCGTCGATCGCCTCCGCGATCATCTGGTCGACCGGGTCGACGGCCGCGGCCGTCTCCTCCTGGTCGGCGCTGGCCTCATGCGTCGGCTCCTGCAGCACGGACTCCTGGTGCTCCAGGGCGGCCGCCGCCTGACGCTCACGTTCGCGGAGTTCACGGCGGCTGAGGGGCGGCGTCTGCACGGATGCAGCGTCGTTCTCGACAGACGTGTTCTGCGGGTCCTGAGGGTCGGGAAGCACAGGGGTGTCCTCAGGGCTGGCATGGCGTGACAAGGGGGCGGGGGCCTTTCAATGGGCTAGCAGGAAGATCTCGACGTCCGTCCGCGCGGGGGAACGCGAAGGTAACGAATGCATAAATGCTAGCAACGGGAGGCTGAAAAAGCCATGGCAGTGCTCGGTTTTACTCGATAAAGCCCTGGTCAGCGGCTATATGAGAGTTCTCTTATGAACGAGTCGCCACCGGAGCGTTACCGCGAGCGGCGGCAACGCGCATGGAGTGTCACCCGATCGGCGTCGCGAAGCCCTGCTCGACGAGGAGCCGTTCGAGGACCGCGAGCAGCGGCGCATCGGCGGCCATGATGAGCTGCGTGGTGGCCGGAGCACCGTCGAAGCCGGCGACCGTCGCGCCCGCCTCGGCAGCGATGAGCGCACCTGCGACCTGGTCCCACGGCTTCAGGCCACTCTCGTAGTAGGCGTCGAGACGGCCGGACGCGACGCTGCACAGGTCGAGTGCGGCGGAGCCGATCCGACGGACGTCGCGGAACGTCCCGAGGAGGGCACCGAGCACGGCCGCCTGCTCCATGCGCCGCGAGGCGGTGTAGGAGAAGCCGGTGCCGAGCAGCGCCACGTTCGGTGCCACGTCTCGGTTGACCTCGAGGACGCGGCCGTTCAGTCGCGCTCCCCCGCCACGGGAGGCGGTGTAGTGCTCACCCAGGACCGGGTTCACCACGGCTCCGGCGAGGGCGGTCCAGGTGGCCGGGTCCGGTTCCCCCTCGACGACCCCGATGCTGACGGCGTACGCGGGGATGTCGTAGAGGTAGTTGACGGTGCCGTCGATGGGGTCGACGACCCAGGTCAGACCGGAGGTTCCCGTCGATCCGCCCTCCGCGCCGGTCTCCTCGCCGAGGAATCCGTCGTTCGGGCGTGCTGCGAGGAGGCGCTCGCGGATGAACTGCTCGGACTCGCGGTCGGCTCGGGTCACGACGTCTTCGACCGACGACTTGCTCGCGGCGATCTCGACACCCTCCCGGCGTCGGCGCAGGATCAGTTCGCCGGCCTCTGCGGCGATGTCGGCGGCGATCTGGAGGAGCTCTTCGTGTCCGGTCACCCCACCACCCTAGGGCGACCCCTGCCGCCCTTCGACATGTCGACGGGCTCAGTGCGGTGCAGCTCAGGAACCGAAGCCAACCCGGGCACACCTCCTCCGCAAACCGACCCGGCGCGACCCGAGTACCCTTCGACAAGCTCAGGGACCGGAGCGATCCGGAAGCAGTCCAGCCCGGTCACTGAGCTTGTCGAAGTGCCCACAAAAAACCCTCACCGCGCCGGGCACACCGCTCCCGGTCACTGAGCCTGTCGAAGTGCGGCACGGCTCGAGGACCGAAACGGTGCGGACAGACTTTTCCCGGTCACTGAGCTTGTCGAAGTGCCCACATGGAACCCTTCGATCTGAGGACACCGAGGCAGGTCAGAACGGTGCGGGATCCGGCTCGGTCCGATACTGCTTCCCGTCGGGTGTCGCGGTGGTCTCAGTCATGGAACCAGTCCACTACGGACCACTGACATTCCAGATGCTGAGTCGGGATGGCTGTGGAAGTTGCTCGTGTGCCCTTCGACAGGCTCAGGGACCGGCGAGGGTCACCCGGAGACCGAAATGAATGCGGGAGCACCTCTTCCGGTCACTGAGCTTGTCGAAGTGCCTACGAACGCCCTTCGACAAGCTCAGGGACCGGAAGAGGCATGCCGGATTCGCGGGGTTCTCCGTGTACCCTTCGACAAGCTCAGGGACCGGAGAGGGTTGCTCAGGGACCGGAGAGGGTTGCTCAGGGACCGGAGAGGGTTACTCAGGGACCGGAGAGGGTTACTCAGGGACCGGAGAGGGTTACTCAGGGACCGGCGGAGGCGAGGCGGAGGCGAGGCGGATTGGCGGGATTCTCGCGTGCCCTCCGACGCTTCGACCGGCTCAGCGCAGCGCAGGGAGCGGATGGGTGCACGACCGTCCGAGCGACACGACGAAAAATCGCCCCATCCGAAGGATGAGGCGATTTGTCCGTGGCGAGTGAGGGATTCGAACCCCCGAAGGCTGAGCCGTCTGATTTACAGTCAGATCCCTTTGGCCGCTAGGGTAACTCGCCAAGCGCGCCCGACCGACTTTCGAACAGCCAACCGAAAGCGCTTGACCAATATAGCCGTCAGACCGCCGGACGCGAAATCAGCATCGGCATCCGTCGCCGGGCCGCTCAGCGCTTGTCGGACGGCGCGGCTTCGGCGTACTCGTTCGCCGCGGCGGCGACCCGCCGGAGGTACTCGGGTGACGAGTTGTACGCCCGGATCCCGCTCAGCCAGCCGTCCTCCGTCCGCATGTCGTAGTCGCTCGCCCGGCAGAGGTAGTTCGCGGCCGCCATCGCGGCGTCGTCGAGGTTCTGCGGGTCGAGCACGCCGTCACCACTCGCGTCGGTCCCCCAGTTCTCCCACGACTGCGGGATGAACTGGAACGGACCGACGGCTCGGTCGTGGACCGGATCGCCGTCGATGACCCCCTGGTCGGTGTCGGTGATCTCCTCGGTCTCGCCACCCTTCAGTGGCACACCGAAGATCGGCGGCGACACGACGCCGTCCTCGCCGAGCTTCGAGCCGTCGTGGCGACCGTGGTCGCTCTCGGCGAACCCGACGGCCGCGATCGTCGTCCAGCCGATGCCGCACTCCGGCGTCAGCTCGGCCTTGCGGATGGCGGCACCGGCATAGGAACGCAGGGCGCGCTCGGGGATGCCACTCGCCTCGGCGACATCGGTGATCCACTGGGGATCTGCGAGGTCGACGTTCGCGACACCACCGTCGGGGGCGTCGCTCTTCGGCGGGAGCTCGACGGGAACCGCATACGGGACGGGGTCGGACTCGGGAGTGCAACCGCTCAACACGAGCACACCGATCACGAGGGTCGCTCCCGCGAGCGCCCCTCGTCGTCCGACGACGGTCCGCTGGTCCTGCTTCATCGGGCTGCGCATCGCATCCAGCCAACCACACCAGCCTGAGCGGCACCGGCGCTACCATGGTCCACATGGCAGATTCATCGTTTGACGTCGTGAGCAAGGTCGACAAGATGGAGGCGGACAACGCCCTCAACCAGGCGCACAAGGAGGTCGAGCAGCGGTACGACTTCAAGAACGTCGGTGCCTCGATCGCTTGGAGCGGCGAGAAGATCCTCATGAAGGCCAACACCGAGGAGCGCGTGAAGGCGATCCTCGACGTCTTCGAGTCCAAGCTCATCAAGCGCGGCATCTCGCTCAAGAGCCTCGAGGTCGGCGACCCGTTCGCGAGCGGCAAGGAGTACCGGATCGAGGCGACCCTCAAGGAGGGCATCAGCCAGGAGATCGCGAAGAAGGCCAACAAGCTCATCCGCGACGAGGGCCCGAAGTCGGTCAAGTCGCAGATCCAGGGCGACGAGCTCCGCGTCTCGTCGAAGAGCCGTGACGATCTCCAGGCCACCATGGCGCTGCTCAAGGGTGCCGACCTCGACATCGACCTCCAGTTCGTCAACTACCGCTAGCGGGTCGGACGCGGTCGATCACCTCGATCGCGTCATGATCGACCCCCGCACCACTCTCTTCACCGGAGCACCCGATCAGCGGGCTCCCGTTCGGCACGGCGCCGGACGAGCCGTACCCGCACGAGCGGGCTCGATGGTTGGGGTGGAGCAGTGGATCACCAGAGACCCGCGGACGGGTCGCATCTCGAACTCTTCCGGACCTCGCGCGCCGGCCAGGAGGTCGGTGTCCCGTGTTGGTGCGCCATCGGCGCGAATCACAGCTACGCCGACTGGCTCGCCGCCGGGCGACCGGATCCGCGGCGTCCGATGGGCTCGCGGCGGCACCTGCCGCCCGCTGAACGCTAGCGGTCGACGGCCGTCGGCTTCGTGAGGTAGCCGCGTCCCCAAGCGACGATCTGCTCGAACGCACGCTGTCGGACGGGCTCCTCGGACAGGAAGACGTCGTGCAGGGCGCCGTCGAGGCGCACGATCGTGACGGTCTCGCCGAGGTCGAGTGCGCGTTCCGCGACCGCATCGACGTCGAGCGCCGTGTCACTCCGCATCATCGCGTCGTTCCACCGCGGCAGCAGGACACTCCGTGCCGACAGCAGCGTGAGTGCCGGCACACGCAGCTGCAGGCCCGCGTCGACGAGCCGATGCCCTCGCAGGATCGCGTTCAACCACCCGGGATGCAACGGGAAGCCGTGGAGCGGACGCCAGGCGAAGTCGTAGTCCCAGGCGCCGTCCATCGTGCTCGACACGGAGCGGGTGTAGAACCCGAGGTCGACGACGGGGAGCTGCGCACGTGGGTCGATCCGCGATCCGGCTTGGACGAGCGGAGCGATCGCGAGTCGCCCGAGCTGCCTCGCCTGGAATTCGAGCCACGGACTGTTCAGGACGAGACCGGCGACGCGATCCTGGTTCCGGGCCGTCCAGAGACTCAGGGTGAGCCCGCCGGTCGAGTGCCCGAGGAGGACGAGTCTGCGCCGGGTCCGCCGCCCGGCGGCCTGCTCGTCGGAGCCGTGTCCCATCACCGCGAGCGCGGCCTCGATGTCCTCGTCGTAGGTGCGGAGGTCGTCGACGTATCCCGGAGTCTGGTGCGGGCGGAGACTCCGGCCGTACTTGCGCAGGTCGAGCGCGTAGAACCGCGCGCCGAGCCTGGCCCAGAATCGCGCGAGGTGGCGTTGGAAGAAGTAGTCGGACCAGCCGTGGACGTACAGGACGTCGATGCCGTCCGCGACGTCGGGCAGCAGGAACTCGCCGAGCTGCTCGAGCGGCGGCATCCGGTAGCGGACGAGGGTCGCGACGACGTCGCCCTCATCGTCCGGTTCGAGGGTCAGCGTGCGCTGCTGGAAGCCCTCGCCGAGGATGTCGGCGGTCCACCCTCGAGATCCGGCCATACCGTCACGTTACCGCGCCCGGTGATCGGTGGTCGGATGGTCGGGCTCGCGCGCCGACCACCCGACCCTCCGACTACTGCTGGTACGGGTTGTGCTGCTGCGGAGCCTGCGGCTGCTGTCCGTAGGGCTGCTGCGCCTGACCGTGCTGCTGCGGCCCCTGCTGCTCGTGCTGACCCTGCAGGAACTGCTGACCGTGCTGCTGACCGCTGTGCTGCTCGTGCGGGGCGTCGGCGAATCCCTCGGGTGCGACGAAGCGCGTCACGAGCACGGCACCGATCGTGAGGAAGCCCGCGAGGGTGACCCCGTAGAGGATCGGCGAGAGGAAGCCCTGGTTGACGAAGAACGCCGGCGTGCCGTACTGCTCGACGACGCCACGCACGATGGTGACGATGAGCACGACGAGCAGCATGACACCGGTTCCGACGGCTGCGGCGATGCCGACCGCCTGGATGAGGTCGCGAGCGGTGCGGACGCGCGTGAGCGGTCGGACCATGATGAGGATGAGAGCCGCTCCCGCGCCCCAGAGGGCGATGTTCACGAGGTTGGCACCGAAGCCCAGCAGGACGTCGCCGACGGGGTAGTACTCGGAGATGCTGAAGAAGGACCCGATGAGGCTGACCAGTGCGACGGCCGCGGCGATACCCGCTGCGATCCCGACCGACACGAGCGCGAGACGCGTCTCGCGTGCACGGGGGTTCGGCGCCTTCTGCTGAGCCTGCGCGTACTGCTGCGGCTGACCGTACTGGCCCTGCTGCGGCTGACCGTACTGGCCCTGGGGGGCTCCGTACTGACCGGTCTGCTGCGGCTGGCCGTACTGACCGGTGTCCTGGCCGTACTGGCCGGTGTGCTGCGGCTGGCCCGGGTGCTGCGGCTGGCCGTACTGGCCCTGCTGCGGCTGACCCCACTGGCCCGCCTGCTCACCGGTCTGCGGCTGACCCCACTGGCCACCCTGCTGCGGCGCCGGAGTCTGCTGCCCCGTCTGGTCCCACTGCTGCTGCACGGGATCCGGGTGCATCTCGCCGTAGCGCGGCTGCTGCTGTTGCTGCTGCTGGCCGTCGGCGACGAAGGCCGGCGGCTCGGACGGCGGTACGGACGTCGGCTGCTCCGACGGGACGTTCTGGGGCGCGTTGGGGTCGGTCATCCGTCCAGCATAGTGACCGGCACCCGTTGGAACCGGGTTCCGTCGAGCGGCTTGACGCGACGCGATCGGCGGGATCGCGAGCGCGGCTCAGGCGGAGGGTGTCCCGGTGCCAGACGGCTGCGCACGTGAGATCGCGACCATCTCCTCACGCGGCACCACCTTGATGCGGGCGCGACCCTGTGGTTCACCGAGCGCGATCTCATGCTGGTCGAGGAGGTGCCAGCCCTCGAGGTCCGTGTAGGCCACGCCGCGCGACTCGAGCAGCGCGACGACGGCCTCCTCCTCGGGTTCGGCCGGCGCCCACCAGTCCGCCTGGTCGTTGATGACGTGACTGATGGTCTCCATCGCGTCCGACTTCGTGTGGCCGATGAGGCCGACCGGACCGCGCTTGATCCAACCGGTCGCGTAGACGCCCGGGACGCGCTCGTTACTCTCGGGGTGGAGGACCTTGCCCTCGTGGTTGGGGATGACGCCGTGCCGCGAGTCGAAGGGCACGCCGGGCAGTGGGCTTCCGAAGTACCCCACCGCGCGATAGAGCGCCTGGATCGGGACCTCGCGGATCTCACCCGTGCCCTCGACCCCGCCCTGACCGTCGGGCCTCGTCCGCTCGTACCGGAAAGCGGCGACCTTGCCGGAACCGTCGTCGACGACCTCGAGCGGCTTCGCGTAGAAGTGCAGGTGCAGTCGGCGCGAGGCCTGGCCGGTCTCGCGCTTCCGCCAGTGCTGCAGGACGCGGTCGATGACCATGACCTGCTTGTTGCTCGCCACCGCCGCCTTCGACGCCTCGTCGTAGTCGAAGTCCTCATCGGCGAGGATCATGTCGACGTCGTTGAGTTCCCCGAGTTCGCGGAGTTCCAGCGGCGTGAACTTCACCTGTGCGGGCCCACGACGCCCGAAGACGTGCACGTCGGTCACGGGCGACTGCTGCAGCCCCTCGTGGACGTTGGCCGGGATCTCGGTCGGGAGCAGGTCCTCCGGGTGCTTCGCGAGCATGCGTGCGACGTCGAGCGCGACGTTGCCGTTGCCGATCACGGCGATCGACTCCGCTTCGAGTGGCCAGGTGCGGGGGACGTCGGGGTGTCCGTCGAACCAGCTCACGAACTCGGCGGCGCCGTACGACCCGTCGAGGTCGATGCCCGGGATGTCGAGCGGGGCGTCCTCGACGGCACCCGTGGAGAAGATCACGGCGTTGTAGTGGTGCTTGAGGTCGTCGAGCGTGATGTCGACACCGAAGCGGACGTTGCCGAAGATCCGGATGTCGCCTCGGTCGAGGACGTCGCGGAGGGCGTTGATGATCCCCTTGATACGCGGGTGGTCGGGCGCGACGCCGTAGCGGACCAGGCCGTACGGGGCCGGAAGCTGCTCGAAGAGGTCGATGGAGACGTCGAACTTCCGTTCCGCCTTCAGGAGGATGTCTGCCGCGTAGATGCCTGCGGGTCCTGCGCCGACGATGGCCAGCCTGAGCTTGGTCACGGTGGTTCCTTTCGTGTCCCCATGCGGGGTTCCGGGTGCGGCCGGCGGAGCGCTCCGGCCGTCATGCATGCGCGTCTGGGATGCCGTGCCGCTCCGGTGGGGCGGCGCCGCCATCAACTCCTTCGATCGACGATCGCCTTCGCGAAGTGCACGAGCGCCTTCTTGACCGAGCCGTCGGGCAGCGGTGCCAGTGCCGCGATCGCTTCGTCGGCCCACTGCCGGGCCTCGGCGAAGGTCCGTGCGGTCACGGCGTGGTCGCGCAGGGTGGCGACGAGCGCGGCGAACCGGACGGGATCGTGGTCCGTCTCGGCGACCTCGGCGTCGAGACGGGCGACGAGGGCCGCGGCCTCGGGGTCGGCGACCGCCTCGCGGCGCAGGTAGAGCATGGGGAGGGTGACGACGCCGGCCCGCAGGTCGGTGCCGGGGACCTTGCCGGTCTCCTCGGGTTGCGGCGACAGGTCGATGACGTCGTCGATGAGCTGGAAGGCGATGCCGACCTTCTCGCCGAACTCGACGACCGCGCTCTCGTACACCTCGGGGGCGTTGGAGAAGATGACGCCGCTCCGGGCCGCGGCGGCGATGAGCGAGCCGGTCTTGTCGGCGAGGACCTGGATGTAGTGCTCGACCTCGTCCTGACCCTCGCGAGGACCGGTGGTCTCGTGCAGCTGCCCCAGCACGAGGCGCTCGAACGTGGCGGCCTGGATCCGGATCGCCCGCTCGCCGAGGTCGGCCATGATCTGGCTGGCACGCGCGAACAGGAGGTCGCCGGTGAGGATGGCGGTGTTGTTGCCGAACACCTGGTGGGCGCTGGGCACGCCTCGACGTTTGTCGGCGTCGTCCATGACGTCGTCGTGGTACAGCGAGCCGAGGTGTGTGATCTCGATCGCCTCGGCCGCCCGCAGGACGTTGTCGGTGATGCCGTCGCCGAGCTGGGCGATGAGCATCGTGAGCAGCGGGCGGACCCGCTTGCCGCCGGCCTCGAGCAGGTAGCGTGCGGTGACGTCGACGAGGTCGTCGGTGAACCCGAGCTGCTCCTCCAGACCGATCTCGAGGCGGGCCACGCCGTCGTCGATGGTCTTGGCGAGCTTGCGGTCTGCACCGGTCGCGAACATGCGTTCGGCAAGCCCGGCCTGGCTGGCCAGGTTGCTGACACGGCGGGTCGCGCTGGGATTCACAGCTCTAGCCTAGCCGGGGCAGCCCGTCACCTGTGCCGGAGGACCGGAATCCACGGGCGCGATCAGGCGATTGGCAGCTGTGGTCGGACCACACGACTCGATTCAGCGGAGTCGCACGCCCTCGGCGTCGTAGAACGCCAGATGCGGGAACTCGTGCGCGAGGTCGAGCAGCATCGAGTATCCGTCGGTGTTGAGCGGCGGCCACGTCCAGGCGTCGACGCCCTGGGCAGTCGGCAACGCGGCGCGGAAGAGGCCGGCTTCGACGCCGGTCCCGAGGTGTTTCGGCGGCACGACGACGAGGGCGATCCTGGCCGACGGCCCGGACGCCACGAACTGGAGCCGCGCACCGGTCGCGTCGTCTCGCACGATGAACTCGCGGGTACCCGGGGTGTCCGGCGGGATCTCGGTGGTGTCGTAGCGCTCGTAGGGCTTCGCGAACGCGGACTTCGCCCGCCTGGCGTTCAGGAGGATGACGACGAGCACGAGACCGACGATCGCGACGCCCCAGATCCACGGGCCGCCTGGCAGGGTGTCCAACATCCCACCAGTATGCCCGGCCCGCCTGGACGACACCGGGAGATGCGCCCCTCGACAGACTCAGGGACCGGAGGGAGCTCAGGGAGCGGAGGGAGTTCAGGGAGCGGAGGGGAGCTCAGGGAGCGGAGGGGAGCTCAGGGACCGGACGGAGGCTCAGGGACCGGAGGTCAGGTGAGGCCTCCGTCGACGGAGCGGCCGTACTCGATCGGCTCGTCGGGCACGAGGACCTCGGTGTCGCGGTTGAGGCTCTCCCCGCGGAAGAAGGGCCGCGAGGACTTCCGGCTGTACCAGAGCAGCATGAGCACGAAACCGAAGGCCAACGAACCGACGCCGATGACGAACGTGCCGCCGACGCCGAACAGGACGGTGTAGCCGTAGTCGACGTCGAACATGTCGATGCAGCTCTGCACGAAGGCGAAGGTGAGCATGAGCGCCCCGAGGAGCGGGAAGAGACCCTTGAAGAAGAAGTCCTGCGCGGAGCGGAAGAGCACCTTCCGGAAGTACCAGACGCACGCATACCCGGTGATGCCGTAGTAGAAGGCGATCGCGAGTCCGAGGGAGAGGATCGAGTCCGCCAGGATGTTCTCGCTCACGAGCGTCATGCCGACGTAGTAGACGATGGCGACGATGCCCATGACGAGCGTCGAGAAGGACGGCGTCTTGAACGTCGGGTGCACGGTCGCGAACCGTTTCGGCAGGGCCTTGTAGGCCGCCATCGCGAGCGTGCCGCGCGCTGTCGGGAGGATCGTCGTCTGCGTCGACGACACCGCCGAGATGAGCACGGCGACGACCAGGATCCACGCCCACGGTCCGAGCACGAGGTCCTTCAGCGCCAGGAAGATGTCGTTCGCGTTGTCCTCGTTGGCGAGGCCGGTGCCTGTGGTCCCGAGTCCGGCGTAGACCATCGCGGCGACCGTGACGGTGACGTAGGTGACCAGCAGGATGACCGTGGAGATGACCGCCGCGCGGCCCGGGATCTTCTGCGGGTCCTTCGTCTCCTCGTTCAGGGCGAGGCAGGTGTCCCAACCCCAGTAGATGAAGAGTGCGAGCAGCACCGCCTCGATGAAGCCGTGGTAATCGGTGAACGCGAACGGGTTGAACCAGTCGAGCGAGATCGGCGTCGCGTCGGGCGCGGTGCCGTTCGACGCTCCGATGAAGGCGAACACGGCGAAGAGCACGAGTGCGAGGTACTGGACCGCCAGGAGGATGTTCTGGATCCGCTCCCCCAGTTCGATGCCGCGGTACGACACCCACGTCATCAGGGCGATGAACACGACACCGGTCGCGGTGACGAGCGGGACGTTCGAGGCGAGGGAACCGTCACCGATGAGCAACCACAGGTACTGCCCCGCGATCTGTGCGAGGTTGGCGAGCACCACGATGCCGGCGAGCGCGACGCCCCACCCGCCGATCCAGCCGGTGACCGGGCCGAAGGCCTTCGTCGCCCAGGTGAAGGTGGTGCCGCAGTCCGGCACGTCGCGGTTCAGCTCGCGGTAGGCGAACGCGATGAACAGCATCGGGATGAAGGCGACGATGAAGGCGATCGGCGCCTGTGCACCCACGGCGAGCACGACGAACCCGAGCGTCGCGACGAGCGAGTACACCGGCGCGGTCGACGCCAGGCCGATGATCACGGAGCCGAAGAGGCCGAGGGTGCCGGTGGCGAGACCCTTGCCGCCGGTGGGTGATGCCGGCTGCGACCCGCGGGCCGTGTCCTGTGCTGTCATGACGGAACGGTAGGGCCGGGCGCACCCGTGTGTCAATGCTCCCGTTCGGGACCGGGCTACGGAATCAGTCGCGCCGACTCGCGGGAAGTGACGGGATCAACAGGTTCCACCCCTCGAGAATGCCGAGACGAACCCCGATGGTGAGGAGACTCAGGCCGGCTTGAGTCCGCGGTGCAGGGCGACGATCCCACCGGTGAGGTTGCGGTAGGCGACGTGCTCGTAGCCCGCTTCGCGCAGCCAGGCGGCCAGCTCCGGCTGGCTCGGCCAGGCGCGGATCGAGTCGTTCAGGTAGGTGTACGCCTCGGCGTTCGAGGAGGCCACTCCGGCGACGAGCGGCATGACCCGCTCGAGATAGAGGTTGTAGGCGGCGCGCATCGGGGCGAGCGTCGGCGTGGAGAACTCGCAGATGACGATCCGGCCGCCGGGCTTCGTGACCCGGAGCATCTCGGCGAGGGCGTCCTTCGGGCGGACGACGTTGCGGAGGCCGAAGGAGATCGTCGTGGCGTCGAACTCCTCGTCGGCGAAGGGCAGTGCGGTCGCGTCGGCCTCGACGAACTGGATGTCGGAGCGGTCGGCGTACTTCTCGCGGCCCACGGCGATCATGCCGGGCGAGAAGTCGGCGGCCACGACCTGTGCACCGTTGCGTGCCAGCGCCGCGGAGGACGTGCCCGTGCCGGCTGCGAGGTCGAGGATGCGCTCACCGGCGGCCGGACCGACCGCACGAGTGGTCGCGATGCGCCACAGGGCGTCGTTCCCGACGGAGAGGACCGCGTTCATGCGGTCGTACTTCGTCGAGACGTCGTCGAACATGGCCGAGACCTGCTCGGGCTGCTTGGAGAGGTCGGCGCGGTTCACCCGTCCATCCTACGTCCGCGCCGCTGGGAGCCGGCCGTCCGAGCACGGCTCCCAGGCTCGCACTCAGTAGTCGATGCGTCCGTGCCGGTTGTGGAACTCGCCGGTGGGACCGTCCGGACCGAGCAGGGCGAGCGCGACGGTCGCATCCGTCCCCTCGGTCACCGTCTGGTGGCCTCCGTGTCCGTTGAAGTCGGTCGCGGTGTAGCCCGGGTCGCTCACGTTCACCCGGAACCCGGGCAGGTTCTTCGCGTACTGCACGGTGAGCGTGATGACGGCCGCCTTCGACGCGGCGTACGGGATCGTCGGCACCGCGAACTCGTCGGCCTCCTCGGAGGTGAGGAAGCGCGGCCATCCCACCCCCGAGGCGACGTTCACGATGACGGGTCGGGACGAACGGCGCAGGAGGGGCAACGCAGCCTGGGTGACGCGGACGAGACCGACGACGTTCGTGTCGAGGACGTCCTGCATCGTCTCCGGGGTGAGGTCGTCCACACCGAAGGAGGTACCGAGCACGCCGGCGTTGTTGACGAGCACGTCGAGCTCCGGAAGCGCGGCGAGCGCCGCGTCGACGCTCGCCTGATCGGTGACGTCGAGCTGGACGGGGTGGGCGCCGAGCGCGGTGACGGCATCGCCACGGCCCAGGTCGCGCATGCCGGCGTAGACGGTGTGGCCGGCGTCGATCAGTCGGCGTGCGGTTTCGAGTCCGAGGCTCTTGTTGGCCCCGGTGATGAGTGTGGTGGTCATGGGTCCATGCTCCGCCCGGCATGATCGGTCCGCCAGGCCCCGGTCGACAGGGGGACCGGCAGTACCAGGATGCGGACCGCCACCGGGGGCACAATGGCCGGATGGACGAATTCGCCGGTGTGCTCCGGGCCTGGCGCGAACGGGTCTCCCCTGCGGAGGTCGGTCTCCCCGCCGGCCCAGGAAGACGGACGGCCGGCCTGCGTCGCGAGGAGCTCTCGGCCCTCGCCGGCATCAGCGTGGACTACATCGTCAGGCTCGAGCAGGGCCGCGCTCGGAATCCCTCACCGCAACTGCTGCGGGCCCTCGCGGTCGCACTGCGACTGACGGATCAGGAGCGCGACCACCTCTACCGGGTCGCCGGAGCCGCTCCACCACCACCCGGGGTCGTCCCCCGGCACATCGGTCCGGGCGTGCAGCGCATCGTCGACCGGCTCGGCGACGTGCCGCTGGCGGTCTTCTCCGCCGCCCACGACATCCTGCTCTGGAACCCGCTGTGGGCCGCGGTGAACGGTGACCCCTCCGCCCTCGTCGGCGACGATCGCAACCTGGTGTGGCGGCACTTCACCGCGGGGCACGACGGCACCGACTTCGACGAGCAGCACGAGGAGGAGTTCGCGAGCGACCTCGCCGCAGACCTCCGGGCGGCGGTCGGGCGCTACCCGCGGGACGACGAGCTCACGCGACTCGTGGCCCGGCTGCGATCGGTGTCGCCCGAGTTCGAGCGGCACTGGGCGGAGGCCAGGGTCGCGGAGCACCGGGCGAGCCGCAAGACGGTCACGCGGACGCCGGTCGGACCGATCACCGTCGACTGCGACGTCCTGTCCACACCGGGCGGCGACCTGCGCATCGTCGTGTACACGGCGGCACCGGGCACCGAGGATGCGGCGAAACTCGCACTGCTCGGGGTCACCGGGTTGCAGACGATCGGGACGTCCGGCCGGTGAACGCCCCGCCGACGAGGCCGTGACCGACCCTCCACCGATCGGGCTGCGGCGGGGAGGGACCCCTCCTGCGCGGGCGTAGGGTTGAACGGTGACCATTCCCCTGACCTCGTCACTGGTCGCCCAGACCGTCGCCATCGACGACCCGCGCCAGCTCCTCCCGTTCGCCGACCAGACCTCGCCGCTCCTCTGGGTGCGGAAGGGATACGGGCTGGTCGGACTGGGTGAGGCGCTCCGCCTGGAGTTCTCGGGTCCCGACCGGTTCACGCGTGCCGCGGCGGCCTGGCGGGACGTCTCCGCCGCAGCGGTGGTGACGGACGAGGTCCGGCGGCCCGGGTCCGGCCTGGTCGCCTTCGGCACGTTCGCCTTCGACGACGAGTCCTCCGCGACGAGCGTCCTCATCGTGCCGCGCACGATCATCGGTCGGTACCCCGACGCGAGCTTCATCACGCGGGTCTCCCTCGGCGACGGCTCCGAGGACATCGATCCCGTGACCACGGCGTACGGGCCCGAGTACCGTATCCAGCTGACCCCCGGCGTGCAGAGCCGCGAGGGCTACCTCGACTCGGCCGAGCGCGCCATCGCCCGCATCCAGGCCGGCGGCCTCAGCAAGGTGGTGCTCGCACGCGACCTCGCCGGGCACCTCCCCGCGGAAGCGGACCGCCGCCGGGTGCTCCACGACCTCGCCCTCGGCTACCCCGACTGCTGGACCTACGCGGTCGACGGCTTCATCGGCTCGAGCCCGGAGACGCTCGTCCGAGTGGATCGGGGTGCCGTCTCGGCGCGCGTCCTCGCCGGCACGATCTCGCGTGGTCCCGACGCCGAGAGCGACCACGACCAGGCCGTCGCACTCATGACGAGCGCGAAGGACCAGGGTGAGCACCAGTTCGCCGTGCAGTCGGTGCTGACCGCCCTGCAGGCCCACAGCCCGCAGTTGCGCCGCAGCGAGGTCCCGTTCACCCTCAAACTGCCGAACCTCTGGCACCTCGCGACCGACATCGACGGACGACTCTCGGACGGCTCGTCCTCGCTCGACCTCATGGACGGCCTGCACCCGACCGCCGCTGTCGCCGGAACCCCGACGCGCGACGCCGTCGCCCTCATCCGCGAGCTGGAACCGTTCGACCGCGGTCGCTACGCCGGTCCGGTCGGGTGGGTGGACGCCTCGGGCGACGGCGAGTGGGCGGTGGCCCTCCGGTGTGCGCAGATCGCGCCGGACGGTGACATCACGGCCTACGCCGGCTGCGGCATCGTCGCCGACTCGGACGCCGCGACGGAGCTCGTCGAGACGAAGATGAAGTTCCGTCCGATCGTGGAGGCCTTCGGCTGAGCCGAGGCCCCACCGCTTCAGCTCGCCGCGAGTCGTGCCTGCTCGACGGCGATGTCGTAGTCGGCCGCCGGCCACTGCGGATCGATGTCCTCGAGGGCGTCGAGCAGTAGACGCTGGACCGCGATGCGCGCGTACCACTTGCGGTCCGCCGGCACGACGAACCACGGGGCGGCCTCGGTGCTCGTGCGCTCGAACGCCACCTGGTACGCGTCCTGATAGGCCGGCCACAGCTCGCGTTCGTCCACATCGCCGGGGTTGTACTTCCAGTGCTTGTCCGGACGCGCGAGCCGGTCGGCGAGCCGTTCCTTCTGCTCGTCGGCGCTGATCTGCAGCATCACCTTGACGATGCGGGTCCCGCTCGCGACGATGCCCGCCTCGAAGTCGTTGATCGCCCCGTACCGACGCTCGATCTCGTCCGGCTCCGCGAGCTGACGCACCCGACCGATGAGGACGTCCTCGTAGTGCGAACGGTCGAAGACGCCGATCTGCCCGGGCTTCGGCAGGTGCGGCTCCACCCGCCAGAGGAAGTCGTGGGAGCGCTCCTCCTCCGTGGGCTTCTTGAAGGCGTAGTGGTGCACGCCCTGCGGGTCGACGGAGCCGACGACGTGCTTGACGATGCCGCCCTTGCCCGCCGTGTCCATCGCCTGCAGGACGAGGAGCACCGCCTCCGGGGCTCCCTGCGTGCTCGCCGCGAAGAGTCGCTCCTGCAGTTCGGACAGGGCGGGTACCCCCGCGTCGAGCTCGAGCCGGCCCTGCTGCTTGTCGCCCTCGAAGCCTGGTGTCGACCGGGGATCGATGTCGGCGAGGCTGAACCCCTCCCCCACGCGCAGCGTGTCTCGGGGCGGTGCGGTCCAGGTCGATGCGTGCTTCGATGCCGTCATCCGCCCATTCTGGCTGGAGGTCGGGTCGGAAGTCGACCCCTGCGACGGCCGCCCTTCGACAAGCTCAGGGACCGGGATGGAGCTCAGGGATCAGCGGATCAGGCGCGCGGGAGCGGGACCTCGATGAGGACGGGACCGGTCACCGGCGCGGTGAACGCCTGGTCGAGCTCCGTGCGCGTGCGAGCCGAGCGGTACTCCCACCCGTAGGCGGTCGCGAGCGACTCGAGCCGGACGTGCTGCGGCGTGTACTGGACGCGGTCGAAGAGCGCTCCGGGTGCACTCTGGGCGACTTCGAGCGCGTCGAAGATGGTGCCACCCCCGTCGTTGCCGACGATCACCTGGAGACGCGGCGCGACGCCGTCGTCCAGGAGCAGCGCGCCGACGTCGTGGAGGAAGGCGAGGTCGCCGAGGAGCACCCGCGTCACACCGGGACCACCGTCGGCCTGGCTCGCCAGCGCGACCCCCGTGGCGGTGGCGATGGTGCCGTCGATGCCCGCGAGTCCGCGGTTGGCGTGCACGCTGATCTTGCGGCCGGGGACGAGACCGTCGGCCACGCGGATGAGCCTCGACGCGCCGACGACGAGGCGGTCGTGCGGCCAGGTGGCACGCCAGACCGCGTCGACGAGGACCTCGCGGGTGACCGGGAGACGGACGGCGTCGAGCTCGGCCCGGACGGAGGCCAGTCGCTCGGCGGGTGTCGTCGAGTGCAGCCCGTCGAGATCGGGGGCTGCAGGCGACGGGTCCACCACCCGTTCGCGGGATCCGACGACCCAGGCTCCGAGCCAAGCGCGATCCGCGGGCCCCGCCTCGACGGCGACGGAGGACACGATCCGGTCGGCCCGTCGACCGGGGTTGTAGACCTCGGCTCCTGCCGGGGCGACGACGATCGTCTCGACCTGCGGCTGCTGGAGCAGGAGAGGGACCTCGCGGCTGAGGGTCGGGTGGCCGAAGACGACGACGCGCTCGACGGCCTCGCGGTAGTCCTCCTCGCGTAGCAGCTCCCGGTAGGCGGCGATGACGTTCCGCCCGAACCGGGATCCGCTCGACACCTCCGCGATGAGCGGCCACCCGCCGTCGGCTGCGAGCTGCTCGGCAGCCGGGCCGGCGTGGTGCCCGGCGACGACGAGGGTCCTGGGTCCGCGCTCCAGCACCAGATGCGGTCGCCCCGGGTAGAGCGGTGCTTCCGTGGTGGCGTCCGTCTCGTCCAGGACGTCGGAGACAGCCTCGGCGACGACCGGGTCGAAGCTGCCCGAGAGCGGCTCCCGGAAGGCGAGGTTCAGGTGCACCGGGCCCGGATCGAGGACGTCCGTCGCTGCGAGGTACGCCCGCTGGGCGAGATCGCGGGCGGCGTCCTGCTCACCGGCGTCACCGGTCGGGGCCTCGACGACCACGGCGAGGCGCGCTGCGAACCCGTAGAGGTCGTCCTGCTTCGTCGTCTGGTTCGCGCGGATGCCATGCGCTTCGGCCGGCCGGTCGGCGGTGAGGACGATGAGCGGGACGCGCGAGTGATGCGCCTCGAGGACCGCCGGATGCAGATTCGCGGTCGCCGTGCCCGAGGTCGTGATCACGACGGCCGGACGGTCGGTCTCGACGCCGAGGCCCAAGGCGAGGAAGCCGGCGACCCGCTCGTCGATGCGCACGTGCAGGGCGATCCGTCCGGAGGCGGCCAGCTCGGCAGCGGCGAGCGCGAGCGCCTGCGACCGGGAACCGGGACAGACGACGACGTCGGAGACACCCGCGGCGACGAACGCGTCGAGGAGTGCCCACGCGGACGCACTGGCCGGGCTCGACGAGGGAGCCGAGCCGACGGGCTCGGGAGCGGCGGACGGGTTCACGAGGCGCTCGGGGCGCCAGGCGGTCTGCGGCCGGAGCCGTCGTCGGGCGTGTCGGATCCTGGGGTGGGGTCGTCGTGCGTCGTCGCATCCGGGCTGTCGCCCGACTCGTCGTCGAAGCGGTTGAGCTCGTCCTCGAGGTCGCGGATGCGCTTCGTCTGCGCGCGATCGGCGTCGAGCTTCTTGAGGAAGTCGGGGTCGTCGTCCGGCGCTGAGCCGCGGGGCACGGCCTTCGGAGCGCGAACTCGGCCGATGATCCACCAGAGGACTCCGCCGATGACCGGCAGGAGGAGGATGGCGATGATCCATGAGGTCTTGCTGATCCCTCGGACGCGGTCGCGCGGCATCGTGGCGCAGTCAACCACCGAATACACGATGAAGACGACTGCCGCGACGGCGAGGCCGATCCAGAGACGAACCATGTCTCCATCGTAAACGCCAGGTGACGTGATTACCTGGGGTTGCCTTCAGGCGGGACGCCTAGACTTGTCTGGTGAAACGCGTTCCCGCCGCCGTCCGGTACACCATCCTCCGCCTGCTGGCCTTCGTGGTGCCGCTCCTGCTCCTCGTCTTCCTCACGGGTCTGCAGCCCTGGGTCGCCGCGATCATCGCCGCGATCATCGGGCTCTGCGTGTCCTACATCTTTCTGCGCACCCCGCGGGAGACCGTCGCGCAGGAGCTGTACGCCCGTCGGCACGGCGACAAGCCGACGCCGCACGACGACGAGGACTCCGAGGACGCGGCGCTCGATGCGAGCGCGGCGACACCGGAAGCGTCGTCAGCTGCCGATCAGCGCGGGCGTGGTGAAGAACGCCAGACCGAGGATCACCCCGAACGCTAGCTGCACGAGCCCCGTCAGCTTGAGCGCCAGGATCTGCTCCCTGGCCGTCGTGGAGAACAGCACGATCACGCATGCCGGGATGGCGGCCAGCAGTGCGAACATCGCGAACCAGGCGATCGGGTAGAAGAGCGCGAGGAACGCGGCGATGCCGAACGGCACGAGCAGCAGGACGCAGTAGAGCACCTTCGACGCGATCCTGCCGATGAACGTCGACAGGGTGCGCTTCCCGACCGCCTTGTCCTGTTCGAGGTCGCGGAGGTTGTTGACGACGAGCGCCGCGCAGGCGATGAGGCCAGCGCCGATCGCGCCGAACCATGCCTCCTGGTTCACCGTCCCGACCTGGACGAAGGTCGTGCCGAGCGTGGCGACGAGGCCGAAGAACACGAAGACGAAGACCTCGCCGAGCGCGAAGTACCCGTAGGGCCGCTTCCCGCCCGTGTAGAACCAGGCGGCGACGATCGCGACCGCCCCGACGAGGAGCAGCCACCAGAACTGGGTGAGGATCGTGAGGACGATGCCAGCGACCGCCGCGATACCGAAGAACACGAGCGCGACGGCCAGGACCGTCTTGGGCTTCGCCGCGCCGGAACCGGTCAGTCGGCTCGGGCCGACCCGCAGGTCGTCCGTTCCGCGGATGCCGTCGGAGTAATCGTTGGCGTAGTTGACGCCGATCTGCAGCGCGAGCGCGACGACGAGGCAGAGCAGCGCCCGGACCGGGTGGTAGACGCCGGGTCCCGCGATGATCGTCGCGGCGCCGGTGCCGATGAGCACGGGGGCGACGGCCATCGGCAGCGTACGGATCCGCGCCGCCCCGACCCAATCGCCGAAGGTCGCCGGCTTCGCGAGCGGGACCTTGCGACCGCCACCGCGTGCGGGGTTGCCCGATCGTCCACCGTTCGCGCCACGACCCGCCGTGGGGCGCTGTGCGGACGTCTTCTGCTGTTTCGGCGCTGCCGGCCGTGCTCCATGTGCCACGACGGCGAGTCTACCCGCGGCGCCTCAGGGCGGACGGCGTCACAGGGCCCCGGCGGCCTGGAGCGTCTGGAGGATCGCCGGAGCGATGTGCTCGGCGAACGCCGGGGTGAGGTGCACGCTGTCGTACTTCGTCGGCGTCGTCCCCGCGAACGCCGGGCACACGCCCTCCGAACAGCTGAACGGGAGCGACGAGACGAAGCGCTCCCCGGCTGCTCCCGCCGCCGACTCGGTCGCCGCGGCGAAGTCGTTCCAGGCCGCGTCGACGCCGACGGCGCAGTCCTGCGGGCTGGACACCCGCGAGTAGCAGGAACCGAGATCCGCACCGAGCGGCGGCGGCGCGAGGAACACGACGCGGCCGGGGACCTGATACCCCGCCGTCTCGGCGAGCGCCGACGCGACCATCGACGTCGTGTCGAGCGATCGGCCGTCGGTGGTGCGGCCTGCGGCGAACGCGTTCGAGACGATCACGAGGTCGGGCTGGTCCGCGGCGATGCGTTCGGCGATGTCGTGCTTGCGCGTCGGGCAGTCGTCCATGACCCCGGCGCCGCTGTTCTGGATGAGGTCCTGCGTGAAACGGCACCCGTAGAGGCCGATGGTGGTGATCCGCACCGCCCCACCGCTCTGATCCGCGATCGCGCGGAACGCCGGCGCGTAGGCGAGCGCGGTCGAGTCGCCGACGAGGTAGACGTGCTTCGGCGCGGACGCATCACCCCAGGTGCACGAACCGTCGTCTGGCGTCGAACCCAGGTCGAAACAGGCCCGGGCGGGGTTGGTGCTCGAGGTCGCGCGGATCGCGTCGTCGAGGCTCGGCGAGAGGTTGTCGGGCCACGCGGAGGCCTGGCTCGCGAGTTGCAGCTCGGCGGCGATGCCCTGGAGCGGGTCTCCGGCCGGTGCCGCGACGGCCGCCGGTCCCCCGGTGGTGACCGGCATGCGGAGCGCGGGACCGATGGCGATCACCGCGAGCCCGGCGACGATCACGAGTCCGACCGCCGAGTACAGGAACTGGGAGGCGAACCGTTCGCGCCAGGCGGTCCAGGCGGCGTCGCGTGCGTCGCGGTCGCCGTCGAAAGAACCCACGAGCGGCGTGCGGTGCAACGGCTGTTCGATGAGCAGGAAGGAGAGCACCGAGACCCCGAGGATGAGCCCGAGCATCCCCGGGACAGAGCTGAGGGCGGTGTCGGGGACGAGCATCGGCACGAAGACGAGGATCGGGAGGTGCCAGAGGTAGAGCGAGTAGGAGATCGCTCCGACGCCACGGCTCAGCGGGTTCGCGAGCGGGAACATCCAGCGCGAGTACGCCGGGCCGGCTCCGGTCCCGGCGGCGATGAGCAGCATCGCGGCGGCGACGGGGGCGACCGCCCAGGGGCCGGGGAACCCGATCGACCCGGTGATGAGCAGCGCGGACGCGACGATGCCGACGAGCCCCGCCCATCCGGCGACCACCCGGAGCGCCAGCGGCAGCCGGCCGAGGAGCGGAGCGGACACGGCCAGGAGTGCGCCGGCCCCCAGCTCCCAGACCCGCGCGCCGGTCGCGAAGTAGGCGGCCTGCGGAGCCGCCCCGGACTGCCACACGGCGACGGCCAACGAGGCCGCGATGAGGACGACGAGGACACCACCGACGACGATGCGCGAGCGCAGCACGGGTCGTGTTCCCCGGGCCGCGACCGCGAGCAGGACGAGGAGCAGGACCGGCCACACGAGGTAGAACTGCTCCTCGATCGAGAGTGACCAGAAGTGCTGCAGCGGCGACGCGGCGTCCGTCGCGTGGAAGTAGTCGGTTCCCGATGCCTCGAAGCGCCAGTTCGAGACGAGCAGCGCGGCCGACACCGCGTCCCACCAGGTCGTGAGCCCCCGCGGCGCGTTGAAGAGCCAGGACGCCAGCGCGACGGTCGCGGCCAGGACGACGAGCGACGCGGGCAGGATCCGCTTGATCCGCCGACCGAAGAAGGCCGGCAGGGAGATGCGTCCGGAGCGCTCGTGCTCGCGCAGGAGCAACCCGGTGATGAGGAAGCCGGAGATCACGAAGAACACGTCCACGCCCACGAAGCCGCCGGCTGGCCAGCCGGTCGCGTGGGCGAGGATCACCGCGGTCACGGCGAGCGCCCGCATCCCCTGGATGTCGGCGCGGAACGCCGTGGTCGGCCTCGTGGGCGCAGCGCCCGTGTCGGTCCCCGTTGTCACCTGTCGTCGTCCCCCGGCTGCGGTCGCTCGTCGACGCGCATGGGAGAGCATGCCCTATGCGACAACCGCCTGCAAACCGGCCCTCACGGTCACGCGGAGGACGGGCTCAACCCAGTCGTGAGCGGAGTGCGACGAGGTCGGGTTTGCCGCTCGCGAGCAGCGGCAGCTCGGCCAGACGGACGAGTCGGGCGGGGCGCGCAGGGCGTCCGAGCGCCTCCGCGACGGCGTGCCGGGCGGTCCGCAGCAGCGCGTCGTCCTCGCGTTGGTCCGAGGGGGTCCCGACCCCGGTCACGATCGCGGACGCCTGACCGAACCGCTCGTCGGGGACGGCGACGACGACGGCCTCGGCCAGCCCGGGCACCGACCGGACGACGGCCTGCACTCGGTCGAGGGAGATGTTCACGCCGCCGCTGATGATCACGTTGTCCGCCCGCCCGGTCACTCGGACGACGCCGTCGACGAACTCGGCGGTGTCGCCGGTGCGGTACCACCGTCGGCCGCCGTCGTCCGGGAAGGCGGTCGCCGTGCGGTCCGGTTCGCCGAGGTAGCCCTCGGCGAGCACGGGCCCGGCGATGAGGAGCTCTCCGTTCACCAGCCGGGGTTCGACACCGGGGAACGGCACGCCGTCGTACAGACAGCCGCCGGACGTCTCACTGGAACCGTAGCTCCGCACGACGCGGATGCCGAGCGCAGCGGACCGCTCCAGCAGCGGAACCGGGGTGGCCTGTCCCCCGACGAGCAGCCCGGCGAGTCCGGCGAGCGCGTCACGCACGGAGGCGCTCGTCTCGGCGGCGTCGACGAGCATGCGCAGTTGTGCCGGCACGAGGGCGGCGAAGCCGGCATCGGCGTCGAGCCGCTCGACGAGTCCGCAGAACGCCCGGGCGTCGAACGATCCCGCCGGGGCCTCGACCGGCCTGGTCCCGGCGACGATCGACCGGAGCAGCACGTTCACGCCGGCGATGTAGTGCGTCGGGAGGGCCAGGATCCACTGCGAGGAACGGCGATGGGCCTCAGCGCCGCCCAGGGCCACTGCGGAACCGGCCGCGCTCGCGAGGAGGGCGTCAGCCGCGAGGGCGACCCGCTTCGGTACGCCCGTCGAGCCGGACGTCTCGATCACGAGGGCCACCCGGTCGTCGACCACGGCCGGTGCCGCGGACGATCCGGGTTGCATCGGCAGGACCGCGGGTCCGGAACCGTCGAGCGCCGTCTCCAGGGCCGCGAGCATCACCGAGGCGGACGCGTCGACGGGGAGCAGCTGACGGGTCATGGATTCAGCGTACGCCGGGTGCGTCGGAGCGCCGCGGACCCCTCGACGTCACGGAGCTCAGAACTGCCAGGGGAACGGAGCCCAGTCCGGCTTACGCTTCTCCAGGAAGGCGTCGCGCCCCTCCACCGCCTCGTCGGTGCCGTAGGCGAGGCGGGTGGCCTCGCCCGCGAAGACCTGCTGGCCGACGAGACCGTCGTCGACGGCGTTGAACGCGAACTTCAGCATGCGGATGGCGGTCGGCGACTTGCCGAGGATGGTGCGGGCCCAGGCGACCCCCGTCTGCTCGAGCTCCGCGTGCGGGACGACCGCGTTGATCGCGCCCGCCTGCAGCGCGCGCTCCGCGTCGTACTCCTGGGCGAGGAAGAACACCTCACGGGCGAACTTCTGGCCCACCTGCTTGGCGAAGTACGCGCTCCCGTACCCCGCGTCGAAGGAACCGACGTCGGCGTCGGTCTGCTTGAACCGCGCGTGCTCTCGACTCGCGATCGACAGGTCGCACACGACGCCGAGGGAGTGCCCGCCGCCCGCAGACCACCCGGGAACGAGGTTGATGACGACCTTCGGCATGAAGCGGATGAGGCGCTGGACCTCGAGGATGTGCAGGCGCCCGTTGCGCGCGGCGTCGATGCCGCTCGCCGTCTCGTCGTCTGCGGCGTCGTCGCTCGCGTAGCGGTAGCCGTCGCGACCGCGGATGCGCTGGTCGCCGCCCGAGCAGAACGCCCAGCCGCCGTCCTTCGCGCTCGGACCGTTGCCGGTGAGCAGCACCACGCCGACCGTCGGGCTCTGGCGCGCGTGGTCGAGCGCGCGGTACAGCTCGTCGACGGTGTGCGGGCGGAAGGCGTTGCGCACCTCTGGGCGGTCGAACGCGATGCGCACGAAGCCGCCCTCGCGCGCCACGTGGTACGTCAGATCGGTGAGGTCCTCGAACCCCGGTACGACGTCCCAGATCTCCGGGTCGAACAGTTCGGACACTCGATCGCTCATGCGTCCAGCCTAGGCACTACTTCGGCTTGTCGAGGTCCGCATAGGGCTTGAGCGCCTCCAGGTAGTCGGCGCGGTCTGCCTCCTTCAGGAGCGCATAGGAGTCGAGGTGCAGCTCGACACCCTCCGCCGCCATGTCGTAGTAGTCGACGTCGAACTCACGGTCCTTCGCGACCGTGCCGGCCGAATCGAGCGTGAGATCGACGATGCTCGTCCGGAAGTCGCCGGCCCCCGTGATGGCGTTGTAGGTGTGCAGGTCCCACAGCGCCTGCGTGTCGAGGGTCTCGCCGCCGTACCGCTCGGTGAGCTCGCCCGGCTCACGCCAGGAGGACGGTGCGTTCTGCATGTCGAGGTTCGCGATGCCGTAGCGGAGCAGGACCTGCCGGATCAGCTCGACCACCCGCGACTTCTCCTCGAAGGTGCGCACGGTCGTCGTCGTCTGCCACACCGGTGCCGTGTACTCGAAGAGCATGGAGTCCCCGCCGTACCCGTTCTGATCGACCTCCGTCTCGGCGGGCTGTCGCTCCACCCAGTCGAAGCCGAACTCGGCGGTCAACGCCGTCCGGATCTCCGCGAGCATCTCGTCGGACGTCCCGACGAAGTCCTCGTAGCTCGGCCCGTCGAGGGTCTCCTTCGCATCGACGTAGGCGGATCCCGGGTAGGTGTCCCAGATCGGGTCGTGCTCCTCGTCACCGCTGCCGCCGACGGAGGAGCCACCCCCTGCCCGGTCCGTGGAGAGGGCGCTGACCGCCATCGCGGTGCCCGGGTTGACGACGAGGAGAAGCACCAACGCCAGCACGCCCCAGCGGCGCCGCACCTTCCGGCGGATGACGATGACACTCCCGATGAGCAGCACGATCTGCACCACGACGACGAGGACGAACGCCACGAGGATGGCCCAGGCCCCCTCGCCGGGCCGGTAGCTCACGGCCAGCAGGACGGTGAAAAGGGTGACGGCCACCACCGCGCCGAGCAGGGCGAGCGGCGAGAAGGAGGCGACGACACCCCGACTCCGTGCGCCGAGCTCGTCCCGACCCGTCGGGGATGCACCGGCGGCAGGCGGGTGGGCCGCCGGACTCCGCTCGCCGTCATCGGCCGGGATCGCCGTGGACTCGGGTTGCGAGGCGGCCGCGCGCTCCGCCGACTTCCGTTGACGGCGCGACGACGGCTTCCGCGATGCGGGCTGCCGTGGCGTCCGTCGCCCTCGGGACCCCGGACGACGGAACCTTGCGGTCTCCGCCTCCAGCTCCTCGGGCGTGCGTTCCGGGGTGGCCGGTGCTGGCGCGGCCGAGGACGCGGCTGCCGGCGGCGCCCCGGGGATCGGCGGGGCGTTCGGATCGCGCGGCTCGTCGGAGGATCCGCCGGGCGATTCCTCGATCACCGGGAGCACCTCGGCCTCGGGGCTCGGCTCGAAGATCGGCTCGGGCACCGAGAAGGCAGTGGGTTCGTCCGCGGGCACGCTTCGCCGATCGCCGGGCGGCGGCTTGCGTCGGGAGAACAGCGGCACGGGATCGATTGTGTCACGGGCGTCCCGCGACGGCTTCCGACGTCCGGGTGCAGGATGGGGACATGCAAGCGACCCTCGACGACGTCCTCGCCACCGCCCGTGTGGTCTCCATCCCCCTCCGCGTCCGGTTCCGGGGCATCGACACCCGCGAGGCCGTCCTCTTCCGTGGGCCCGCCGGGTGGACGGAGTTCTCCCCCTTCGTCGAGTACGACGACCAGGAGTCGGCCGCTTGGCTCCGGGCCGCCATCGACTTCGGCTGGTCGGACCTCCCGCCCCTCCACCGGGATCGTATCCTCGTGAACGCGACGGTCCCGGCGGTGGACGCGGCGGACGTGCCGTCGATCCTCTCCCGCTTCCCGGGCTGCCGGACCGCGAAGGTGAAGGTGGCCGAGCGCGGGCAGGTGCTCGCCGACGACGTCGCGCGCGTCGCCGCCGTCCGGCGGGCCATCGGGCCCGAGGGTCGACTGCGCGTGGACGCCAACACCAACTGGAACGTCGACGAGGCCGAACACGCCATCCGCGCCCTCGAACCCTTCGACCTCGAGTACGTCGAGCAGCCCTGCGCGACCGTCGCGGAACTTGCCGAGATCCGTGAACGGGTCTCCTCCCTGGACGTCGCCATCGCGGCGGACGAGAGCGTCCGCAAAGCCGAGGACCCCCTGGCCGTGGCTCGCGCCGGCGCCGCCGACCTGCTCGTCGTGAAGGCGCAGCCGCTCGGCGGCGTGCACGCCGCGCTCCGCATCGCGGGCGAGGCCGGCCTGCCGATCGTCGTCTCGAGCGCGCTGGACACCTCCGTCGGCATCTCCATGGGTGCCCACCTCGCGGCGGCCCTGCCGGAACTCGACTACGACTGCGGCCTCGCCACCACCGCGCTCCTCGGCGGCGATGTGACGACCGCGCCGCTCGATCCCGTGGACGGCGGCATCGCCGTCCGGCGCGTCGAGGTGGACGTCGATCTCCTCGAGCACTTCACGGCGTCACCGGAGCGCACGGCGTGGTGGCTCGACCGGCTCCGCCGCACCCACGCGTTACTGGGCTGAGGACCGGTGCAGGGTCCTACAGGCCGCTGTAGGCGTGCAGACCCTTGAAGAACACGTTCACGACGACGAAGTTGAACATCACGGCGCTGAAGCCGATGATCGCGAGCGTGGCCGCGCGTGATCCGCGCCAGCCGCGCGTCGCCCGGGCGTGGATGTAGCCGGCGAAGATCACCCAGATGATGAAGGTCCACACCTCTTTGGTGTCCCAGCCCCAGTACCGACCCCAGGCGCGCTCCGCCCAGATGGCACCGGCCATGAGCGTGAACGTCCAGAAGATGAAGCCGATGATGTTGACGCGGTAGGCGAGGTTCTCGAGGCGCTCCGCGTTCGGGAGGGTGAGCAGGAAGCGGAGACGCCCTGAGCCCTGGGCCGGCTGCACGAGCCCGAGCCGGCGCTCGCGACGCCCCTGCAGGAGCTGCACGACGCTCAACGCGAAGCCGATGGCGAAGAACGCCGTGCCGAGGCTCGCGACGAACACGTGGATGACGAGCCACGCCGACTGCAGCGCCGGCGGCAGCGGGACGACCTCGACGTAGAAGTTCGCGGTCGCGAGGCCGAGGAGCACGGTCACGAGGCCGATCACGAAGCTACCGAGGAACCGGAGGTCCACCCGCGCGATGACCACGAGGAACACCGCGACGATGAGCAGCGTGCCCGTCATCGCGAACTCGTACATGTTCGCCCACGGGACACGACCGGCGGCGATACCGCGCGTCACGTCCGCAACGAGGTGGAGGAGGAAGGCGATGACCGTGAGCGAGACCCCGACCCGGAGGCTCGGCGACTTGCGCGACGCCTGCTGCTCGGGCTCGTCCGAGGGACGGCGGGTCTTGCGCGGGACACCGTCGCTCGTGACGATCGGTGCAGCGGTCCGCGCCGAGGCGGAGGTGAGTGCACCGACGCGTTCCTCGGCGGCTGCCGAACGTTCCAGCTCGGCCCGCTCGGCCGCGTCGATCGCCGCGGTGACCTCGGCGCTGCGGCGCGCGAGGTCGAACGTGAAGGCGATGAACGCCAGTGCGTAGACGGCGACGGCCGACCAGAGGCAGAGGTTCGAGATTTCGACGAGGGTCACGGGGTGATTCTACCTTCGGGTTCGGACGGGACAGGCGTTGGACTGTGCGCTTCTGCGATCGCCGCGACGGCCGCTTCGAGGCCGGGGTCCTCGCCGCGGGCGAGCCCGGCGTATTCAAGGGAGACGGTGCCGTCGCTCCCGGTCACGGCCTTCACCCAGACGCGACGTCTGGCGACGAAGAGCGAGGTGATGAGGCCGGACAGGGCGAGGATGGCGAACGCGAGCACCCACAGCTGGGTCGGGTCGTGGTGCACGTCGAACGAGGCGAACCGCTTGACGGAGCCGGCGTAGTTCTCGGTCGACGGGTTGGCGGCGACGTTGTCGAAGGACACCGTGCCGAGTCCATTCGGCAGGTCGGTGATCTGCCCCGGCGTGAGTTCGATCGACTCGACGCCGGTGTCGCCGCCCGTGAGCTGCTTCATGTCGTCGACGTCGAGCGCGTAGACCGACTTCGGAGCACCGGCGTTGATCCCGAGGTCGCCGGAGTAGACGTTGAGCGTCAGCACCGGGTAGGCGAGGTCGGGGTAGGACGAGAAGAACGGCGGCTTGGACGCGGCCTGCGTCGGGTAGAAGAACCCGATCATGCCGAGCTGCTCCGCCAGTCCGTCCGGGACCTTGACGATGCCGAGCGAGGTGAGCTGGGCGTCCTGCGGCAGGAAGGGGATGGAGTCGCTGAACACGACCTTGCCCTCGGGGTCGCGCACGGTGATCGTCGGCGCGTAGCCGTTGCCGAGCAGGTAGACGTCGGTGCCCTCGAACCGCAGCGGATCGTTGACCTTGATCGTCGCGTCCTGCGGCTTCCCGCCGGGCGAGGTCGTCGTGACCTTCGCGCGGTAGTCGATCGCCTGACCGTACGCGTCGAGGTTCTCGGTCTCGTAGGTGACGCCGAACTCGTCGAGCGTCAACTTGTAGGGGGCCAGTTCCGACTCGTTGAAGAAGCGGCCGGGGTTGAACGAGTCGTAGTCGAGCAGGGTGTTGACGAAGGTCTGACCCTCGACGAGCACGCGCTGACCGGAGAACCCGAAGCCGCCGCCGAAGCCGACCGTCACGAGGATGCCGACGAGAGCCGAGTGGAAGACGAGGTTGCCGGTCTCACGGAGGAAGCCGCGCTCGGCGGACACCGATGCGGATCCCTCGGCGTCGTAGCGCTCGACACGGTAGCCCTGGCGCTTCAACTGCTTCGTCGCGTCGTCGATGAGCTCGGTGGCGGTCGCGCCGCTGTCGTCGCTGCGACGCTCGAACGCGGAGAGCCGTGACAGGCGCGCGGGCGTCCGCGGCGGGCGGGAGCGCAGGGCGAGCCAGTGGTGCTTCGTCCGCGGGATCACACAACCGATGAGCGAGATGAACAGCAGCAGGTAGATCGCGGAGAACCAGGCCGAGCTGTAGACGTCGAACGCCTGCACCTTGTCGAGGATCGGCGCGAGGTCCGGGTTGTCGGTGAAGTACTGGGTGACGCCGTTCGGGTCGCTCGACCGTTGCGGGACCAGCGAACCGGGCACCGCGGCGATCGCGAGGAGGAGGAGCAGGAACAGCGCCGTGCGCATGCTCGTGAGCTGACGCCAGAAGAAGCGGAGCCAGCCGACGAAGCCGAGTTTCGGCTGGTTGATGCCGTCGGCCGGAGCCGGTGCGGCGGAATCGATGTGATCAGAGGGGCGTGACAAGGCCGCTCATCACCCCCTGCAACGAGTACATCCAAGCGGACCAGAGACCAGACACCATCAACACACCGATCACGATGAGGAGCACGCCGCCGATGATGTTGATCGTGCGGATGTGCCGTTTGAGGAACGCCAACGACCCCGTGACCCAACCGAGTCCGAGCGCGACGAGCAGGAAGGGGATGCCGAGACCGAGGCAGTAGAACAGCCCGAGGAGCGCCCCGCGCCAGGCGGAGCCGCCCGAGAGCGAGAGCGCGCTGATCGCGGTGAGGGTCGGGCCGAGGCAGGGCGTCCAGCCGATGGCGAAGACGAAGCCGAGCAGCGGCGCGCCGGCGAGGCCGGTGGCGGGTGCCCAGCTGGTGCGCACCGTGCGCTGCAGCCGCGAGAACTGCCCGATGAAGATGAGCCCCATGAGGATGACGACCGCGCCGAGGACGCGGGTGATGACGCCCTCCCACTCGACGAACCAGGCGCCGATCGTTCCGACGAACGCCGCGATCGCCACGAACACGACGGTGAAGCCGAGGATGAAGAGACTGACGCCGAGCAGCACGCGGCGGCGGCCCGCACCGGAGCGCCCCTCCTCGACCGTCGTCATGCCGCCGACGTATCCGAGGTAGCCGGGGACGAGCGGCAGGACGCACGGCGAGAGGAAGGACAGCAGACCGGCCGCGATGGCGATCGGGATCGCCACGAGGAGCTGGCCGCCGTAGACGAGCTCGCCGGGGCTCACTCTGGGGCGCTCTCGGCGATCGTGTCGCGGATGAGGGTGTCGAGGATGGTGCGGTCCTGCAGCTGCCCGAGGATGCGTGCGGCGACCCGACCTTCGGCGTCGAGGACGATGGTGGTCGGCACCGCGTTCGGCGGGACACTGCCCGTGAAGGCGAGCTTCGCCTCCCCGCTGTCGACGTCGAGGATGGAGGGGTAGGTGATGCCGAAGGTGCCGTTGAACGCCTTCGCGGTGTCGGCGGTATCGCGGACGTTGACGCCGATGAAGGTGGCGCCCTGGTCGGTGTAGGCCTCGTTGAGCGCCTGCAGGTCCTTCGCCTCCGCGCGGCAGGGGGCGCAGGCGGCATACCAGAAGTTCACGACGAGGACCTGGCCCGCGTGGTCCGCGGAGGAGATCTGCTCGCCGTCCTCGCCGACGCCCGAGAAGCTGATCGACTCACCGCGGTCGTCGAGGGCGACCTCGGTCACGCTGCCGTCGCCCGCGACGTACCCCTTGCTACTGCCCTCGCGGTACTGCTCGGCGAGCGGGTCGCTCCCGCACGCCGTGAGCAGGAGTGCCCCGACGGCCAGCACGGCGGCGACGGCGAACGCCCTCGATCGGCGGGCCATCAGACGGCCCCGACATCGGTCGCGCCGGACGACAGACGGGCGGCCGGATCGACGTAGCCGACCTCGACGAAGCCCTGCTCGGTCCGCTCGAAGGTGGTGATGCTCGACAGGGCGCACCGCCGCTTCCGCGGGTCGTGACGATACGGCGCCCCGACGACGGAGCTGTGCAGCATCCAGATCGGCAGCTGGTGACTGACGATGACGACGTCGCCCGACGGCGTCGCGCGCCAAGCGTCCTCGACGGCCGCGGTCATGCGGTTGACGATCGACGCGTACGGCTCGCCCCAGCTCGGGCGGGACGGGTTCCGGAGCTTGGGCCAGTTGAGCGGGTTCTTCAGGGCGCGGCTCATGCGCTTGCCCTCGAACTCGTTGAACGGTTCGATCACGCGCGGCTCGGAGACGACGGCGAGGCCGAACGCGGCGGCGACCGGCGCTGCGGACTCCTGGGTGCGCTGCAGCGGCGACGCGTAGAGCGCACCCACCGTGCGATCACGGCTCACGAGGTCGTCCGCGGCGGCCTGCGCCATGCGCTCGCCGAGCTCCGACAGTCGGAATGCGGGGAGTCGACCGTAGAGCACACGAGAAGGATTGTGCACCTCGCCGTGACGCACGAGATGGATCTGGTCGGCTACCACCCTTCAAGTGTACGTTTCCCCAAGCTGCGGATTCACCGTGACCTCCGTCCAGGTCCGAGCCACGAGCGACGGCTAAGCTGTCGGGGTGAGTGAACGCGTCGTTGTGAAGAACCTGGCCGCCCTGTCCGACGGTCCCGTCACCGTCTCCGGATGGGTCGAGACCGTCCGCGACCAGAAGAAGGTGCAGTTCGTCGTCCTCCGCGACGAGAGCGGCGCCGTCCAGCTGGTGAACCCGGCTGTCCGCGAGGTCGACCCGGAGGTCGAGGGCTCCGCCGAGCGCTTCGCCACCACCGAGGCCATCTCCGCCCTCGCACACGGCTCCTTCATCACCGTCACCGGCGAGCTCAAGCACGACGAGCGCGTCAAGCTCGGCGGCATCGAGGTCAAGGTCGCGACGCTCGAGGTCGTCACCGCGGCCAACCCCGAGACGCCGATCGCTGCGGACTCCTCGCTCGACAAGCGGCTCGACTGGCGCTTCCTCGACCTGCGGCAGCCGAAGCAGGCCTTGATCTTCCGCATCCAGACCACGTTCGAGCACGCCCTGCGTCAGTACTGGATCGACAACGACTTCATCGAGATCCACACCCCGAAGCTCATGGCCAGCGCGAGCGAGTCGCGCGCCGAGCTCTTCGAGGTCGACTACTTCGAGGGCAAGGCGTACCTTGCGCAGTCGCCGCAGTTCTTCAAGCAGATGGCGCAGTCCGCCGGCTTCGGCAAGGTGTTCGAGGTCGGACCGGCATTCCGCGCCGACCCCTCGTTCACCAGCCGACACGCGACCGAGTTCACGAGCGTCGACGCCGAGATCAGCTGGATCGAATCCCACGAGGACGTCATGCAGCTGCACGAGGAGCTCCTCGTCGCCGGCTTCACGGCGGTCAAGGAGAAGCACGGCGAGCAGATCGCCGAGCTCTTCGGCATCGAGCTCGAGGTCCCGTCCCGTCCGTTCCCGCGCATCCCGCTGGCCGAGGCCAAGCGCATCGTCGCCGAGCGCGGCTACGAGATCCCCCGCGCCGACGACGACATGGACCCCGAGGGCGAGCGTCAGATCGCTGCCTACGTCAAGGAGACCTTCGGTCACGACTTCGTGTTCCTGACCGACTACGCGTCGAGCATCCGGCCGTTCTACCACATGCGCAACGCCGAGGACGGTTCGCTCACCAACAGCTACGACCTCATCTACAACGGCGTCGAGATCTCCACGGGCGCGCAGCGCGAACACCGCGTCGACGTCCTCGTCGAGCAGGCCAAGGAGAAGGGCCTGGAGCCCGAGGAGCTCGAGTTCTACCTCGACTTCTTCCGCTACGGCGTCCCGGCGCATGGCGGCTTCGGCATGGGCCTCGCCCGTGTGCTCATGCTCATGCTGCACGAGACCTCCATCCGCGAGGTCACCTACCTGTTCCGCGGCCCGACCCGCCTCGCCCCGTAACCCCGCAAGAAGGACGCCATGCAGATCGTCATCCTGTACGGGACCGAATCCGGCAACGCCGAACGCCTCGCCGGCGACATCGGCAAGGCCATCGGCTCACAGCACCAGTGGCGCGTCGTCGACCTCGGCGACGTCGACCCCGCCGAGCTGTCGACCGACGAGATCCACATCTTCATCACCTCGACGTACGGCGACGGCCTGCTCGGTGAGACCGGCCAGATCTTCTACGAGGCGCTCGAGGAGTCCGACGTGGAGCTCGACGGGCTCCGGTACGCCATCTTCGGGCTGGGCGACAGCAGTTACGAGGACACGTACAACCAGGGCAGCTCGCTGCTCGACGCCATCCTCACCGAGCACGGCGCGACCCGCTTCGGCGAGTTCGGTCTGCACGACGACGGCGGGTTCGAGCGCAAGAAGGACGTCGCGCTCGCCTGGCTGCCCGGCGTGCTCGCCGCCGCAGAACAGCTCTGACCACCGCTCTGGTGCGTGCCCGAACGCGACGGTAGCCTGACTCGCACCGGCCGTGCGGCGCCCTCGCACGTGAGCGAGGGGTGAGCCAGATGAACGCGACCGCCGAATCCGTGGTCCTGCGCCTTCGTGCGGCGGGGTGCGTCTTCGCCGAGGACGAGGCGGCGCTGCTCCTCGCCGAGTCGGACGATCCGGATCGACTGGAACGGATGGTCGCGGCACGGGTCGCCGGCCGGCCGCTCGAACACGTCCTCGGCTGGGTCGCGTTCCGAGGACGCCGGGTGGTCGTCGAGGACGGGGTCTTCGTGCCGAGGAGACGGACCGAGCTCCTGGTCGACGCCGCCCTGCCGCGCCTCCGGAACGGTTCGGTGGTCGTCGAGCTCTGCTGCGGCGCCGCGGCTGTCGGGAGTGCCCTCCTCACCGAGGCGCCCGACCCGATCGACGTCTGGGCGTCGGACATCGACCTCGCGGCGGTGGACTGCGCACGACGCAACCTCGGGCCGCTCGGTGGGCACGCCCTGCCCGGAGACCTGTTCGACGGGCTCCCCGGGGCGCTCGCGGGGCGCGTCGACCTCTTGCTCGCGAACGCCCCCTATGTCCCGACGGCGTCGATGGCGACGATGCCCCCGGAGGCTCGGGAGCACGAGGCCGCGATCGCCCTCGACGGTGGTGCCGACGGTCTCGACGTGCAGCGTCGGATCATCGCGCTGGCCCCGGACTGGCTTGCGCCGACCGGCGCCGTCCTGATCGAGACGAGCGAACGTCAGGCCCCCGAGACCGCCGCGCTCATGCGGGCAGCGGGCCTCACGGCGTCGATCGTCCGCGACGACGAGCTCGACGGCACCGTCGCCGTCGGTGTCATGGCCTGAGTCCTGCGGGCGCCGGGCTCAGTCGAGCTGGAAGTCGACCGCGGAGCGCTCGACGACGAGCTGACGGACGATCTGCACCACGCGGACGTGCTCCGGGTGGACCTGGTACCGCTCCAGCGCTTCGAGGCTCGGGTAGTCACCGACCAGCACGACGTCCCAGTTGCTCTCGGGGTAGGCGATGTTGCGTCCGACCTGGAGGCGCTCGATGTCGTCCGGCATGAACCCGGCGAGTGCCTCGAGTTCGGACTGCATCGTGGCGAACGCCGCGTCGCGCTCGGCGTCGTCCGTTGCTGCCAGCTTCCAACTGACGATGTGGCGGATGGTCACTGGGCCCCCAAGGGTCGATGTGGATGGATGGACGTGCGGATCAGTCGGCGAGCAACGCGGACCGCAGGCGGTCGGGGTCGATCCGCCAGTAGTTGTGGACCCTGCCGTCGATGAGGACGACGGGGATCTCCTCCCAGTGGCGGTCGTGGAGCGCGGGATCATCGAGGATCGAGAGCTCCTCGCGTTCGATCGTCGGGCCGTCGGACGGGAGGCCTGCGACCACCTCGTCGATCACGGCACGGGCGTCGTCGCAGAGGTGACAGCCGGGCTTGCCGATGAGCGTGACGTGCAGAGTGGACACCTCCTCAACTGTACGGGGTGCCCGAGGTCGCAGCACGTCCGGGGAGCCGACACATGTGGTGTTTCACGGAGACATCTGACACGATGCCGGGATGATGATGCCGTTGAACCCAGGGTTGAGAACCATATGTGTTGAATCCACCGGACTCAGACACTCTGGCATGCGCCGGTCGAGGTCCGTTGTCATTGAGTGATGCCTACACATTCGGAAGCCGCGACCATCCTCGGCGAGCGGTTGCGGGCCGCCCGCAACGAGCGACAGCTGACCCTCGAGGACCTGGGCGTGCTGGCCGGGATGCACTGGACGAACATCGGCAAGATCGAGCGAGGGCAGGTGCACCCGAGCGTGGAGACGCTCGTCCGACTGAGTACCGCGCTCGACCTCGACCCGGCCCCGTTCATCACCGGCCTCAACGCCGACATGTACCCGGGGCGGGCGCACAAGCTGACGGCGCGCGATCTGCTGGCCGCTCGCCGCGACCAGGAACGCTGACCCGCGCGTCGGAGACCACTCCCCTCCACCCGCTGGCGTCCATCAGAAGGTGACCCGCCAGAGGTACTGGTGACCACCGGGACGGAACCAGGACACCTGCACACTGGTCGCGCGGGCCAGCTCGGTGCCCAACACCTCGAACTCCAGGGCGCTCCCCGGCGTCAGGCGACACGGTTCCAGTGGAGCGAGGAATCCAGGCCCGATCAGGCGCAGCACGACCCAGTGGACGGCTTCGTCACCGACGTTCCGGAGTCGATAGCGAGGTGCGTCGTCTCGTTCGACGACGAACGGCACCCGGTACGCGAGCTCGCGTCGGTTGCGGCGGACGGTTGGCGGGAGATCGCGGGTCATGCGACGAACCTACGAAGGACCGCCGACGATCTCGGGACGACGGACCGCGTGCCGCGACGCGCTGTGGATCAGTCCCGTACGGCCTCGCCTGTGGAGGAACCTCGACGCCGCTCGACCCACGGAGCCCACACGCCACGACCGGCGAACGAGACGATCACCTCGACAACGCCAGAAAGCGCCGTACCCCAATGGGCAGGCGCTTCCGGTGGACGAAGAGTCGTCAGGCGCTCCGAACGGAGCAGCCGGCTACTTCTTGTTGCGGCGCTGGTGACGGGTCTTGCGAAGCAGCTTGCGGTGCTTCTTCTTCGCCATACGCTTGCGGCGCTTCTTGATAACAGAACCCACGGATTTACCTCACAGAATTGGGGGGCTTGGCCGCAGGGATCGCGACCGAAGAGAACAAGTCTTGTTGCCAGTCTAGCCGATTGCAGCGCGCGTCGTTCACACGCCGTACGCCTGCAGGCTGCTAGGAGCGGGAAACGCCTCAGCCGACGTCGGCGACCGGGCGCTGCCGGACGGCGTCGACGGCGGTCTCCGGCACCCGGAACGACTTCCCGAACCGGATGGCCGGGAGTTCCCCCGAATGCACCAGGCGATACACGGTCATCTTGGACACCCGCATCATCTCGGCGACTTCGGCCACGGTGAGGAAGCGGACGTCGGCAGTGTCCTGCGTCATCGAACCCCTCCTGCGCCTCTGGAAACCCGCTTGAACGGCGCTCCGAGGACCGGAACGCCGCAGGGCAACTCTAGATGGCCGACGGCCGTCCTGTACATCCCCTGTGTGAACGATATGGGGCCGGGCTACGGGCGCAGCTTCTTCGTGACCGACTGCACGGCGTGGGTCACGTCCGCAGCGACCTTGCCGACCGATCCCGCGACCGCCTTGGCCTGGTCCGGCAGCGACAGCGCCGCGAAATCGACACCGTCGTCCTGATAGTCGACGCTGAGGAACGGGATGAGCCAGTCCTCCACATCCTCGAGCGGCGCCGAGTCCAGGCTGTAGTAGCGGTGCTGGCCCTCCTCGCGTACCTCCACGAGCTCTGCTTCGCGCAGGACCTTGAGGTGTTTCGACACCGTCGGTTGGCTGAGGCCGAGCTGCGCGACGATCTCGGAGACGCTCGTCCCGGTGCCACCGTGCCGTTCGAGCAGCAGCGCGAGGATGTCCCGCCTGGTGGTGTCAGCGATCACGTCGAAAATGTCGGCCATGGTCCAACGATAGTGATGGAGCGCACGGAGTACCATTGCCTCCGGCGCAGTCCTGAGGTGTTGAGGGGTCAGATGAGCGGCAATGCCATGGGGCGTCGTCCCGAGATCATCGTGCGCCACGGCCTCGCGAGGGTCAGGGAAGCCGTCAGCGACTTCGCCGCGAAGTCGACCTCCCGGTTCGCCATCCTCGTGTTCAGCTTCCTGATCTTCGTCTTCACGATGCTGTTCTCGCTCCCCATCGCGAGCGCCGACCGCCAGGTGACCCCGATCGCCGACGCCCTCTTCACCGCCGTCTCCGTCATCTGCGTCACCGGGCTCTCGACCGTCGACATGGCCACGCACTGGTCGCTGTTCGGTCACGTGCTCGTGTTCATCGGCGTCCAGATCGGCGCCCTCGGCGTCTTGACTCTGGCCTCGATCCTCGGGTTCGTGATCGCCCGACGACTCGGGCTCCGCCAGAAGCTCATGGCGGCGAGCGACACGAACCCCCTGCGGTCGCACCACGGTCCCGTGGCCGAGGGTCAGGCGGTCCGCCTCGGGGAGATCGGCAACCTGCTCGTCACCGTCGCCGTCAGCGCCCTCGTGATCGAGGCGGCTCTGGCGGTCCTGCTCTTCCCGCGCATGCTGCTCGACGGCATCAACCCCTGGGACGCCGCCTGGAACAGCGTCTACTACGCGGCCATGGCCTTCACCAACACCGGCTTCACGCCGAACGCCGAGGGCCTCGCGGCCTTCGAGAACGATTACTGGTTCCTCAGCATCCTCATGCTCGGGGTCTTCCTCGGCAGCATCGGCTTCCCGGTCATCTACGCACTGAGCCGGAACTTCCGTCGGCCGAGCCGATGGTCGCTGCACGTCAAGCTCACGCTCGTCACGACGATCATCCTGTTCTTCGCCGGGGCGCTCGCGTTCATCCTGCTCGAGTTCAACAACCCCGAGACCTGGAACAAGTGGAACCTCTGGGACACGATCTTCCAGGGGTTCTTCCTGTCGGCCATGACGCGGTCGGGCGGCTTCTCCACCGTGGACATCGGCGACCTCAACGGCTCGACCCTGCTCGTCGCCGACATGCTCATGTTCATCGGCGGTGGTTCCGCCTCGACCGCCGGCGGGATCAAGGTCACGACGCTCGCCGTCCTGTTCCTGGCGGCGTTCGCGGAGGCCCGGGGCCGCGAGGGCGTGGAGGTCTTCCGCCGCCGGATCCCGCAGGACGTGCTCCGCGTCGCGGTGAGCGTCGTCCTCTGGGGTGCGACGATCGTCGCCCTGTCGACGATCGTCATCCTGCAGATGACCAAGGCCCCGCTCGACCACGTGCTGTTCGACGTCATCTCCGCCTTCGCGACCGTCGGGCTGAGCACCGGACTCGTCGCGGACCTGCCCGACGCCGGGGTGTACGTCCTCGCCGTCACCATGTTCCTGGGCCGCGTTGGTACAGTGACACTCGCTGCAGCCGTGGCCGCGAGTCAGAGCGGCCAGCTGTTCAAACGACCCGAAGAGAGGCCCATCGTTGGTTGACCGCATCAAGCACGACGCCCCGGTCCTCGTCATCGGACTCGGTCGGTTCGGTGCGGCCTGCGCCGGCGAACTCGACCGACTCGACCGCGAGGTGCTCGCGATCGACGACAACTCCGATCTCGTGCAGAAGTGGTCCGACCGGGTCACGCACACCGTGCAGGCCGACGCGAAGAACATCGAGGCACTGCGGCAGATCGGCGCGCAGGACTTCTCGGTCGCGGTCGTCGCGGTCGGCTCCTCGATCGAGGCGAGCGTGCTCATCACCGCCAACCTCGTCGACCTCAAGATCCCGCAGATCTGGGCCAAGGCGGTCTCGCAGTCGCACGGCAAGATCCTCGCCCGGGTGGGGGCGAGCCACGTCATCTACCCCGAGCGCGAGGCCGGCGAACGCGTCGCCCACCTCGTGTCGGGGCGCATGCTCGACTTCATCCAGTTCGACGACGACTTCGCGCTCGTCAAGATGTACCCGCCGAAGCCCATCCGCGGGCTGAACCTGACGGAGTCGGGCGTCCGGACGAAGTATCGGATTACGGTCGTCGGGGTGAAGTCACCGGGGAAGCCCTTCACCTACGCCACCGCCGACACCGTCGTGTCGAACCACGACCTCATCATCGTCTCCGGCACGTCGGCCGACATCGAACGCTTCGCCTCGCTCGAGGGCTGACGCCGCTTCAGGTGAGGCTGCGCGCGTAGCAGCGCGACTGCGGCTCGTCGACGTACGGCCCGAACGCGTCGATCGGGTGGTATCCCTCGCGCTCGTAGAAGCGCATCGCGTCCGGCTGCTCCGTGCCCGTCTCCAAGAGGAGTTCGCTGAGACCACGTGAACGCGCTTCGTCCTCCAGTGCCCGCAGGAGCGCGGTGGCGACGCCGGTCCCCCGGGCATGCTGCACGACGAACATGCGCTTGATCTCCGCGCGGTCCTCGCCGAGCATCCGCAGACCGCCGCAGCCGAGCGGGACGCCGTCGACGTCGGTGGCGACCAGGAAGAGCGTGATGTCGGCTGCGGTCGGCGGCGTGCCGGGTTCGTGATCGTCGCTCCCGTAGCGTGCGTCGAGTTCGCGGCGTTGGGCGGCCCGCAGGACGGTTCCCGCCTCATCGTCCCAGGCCACCCGGCTGATCGTGATCGTCATGCGCATCCTCCAGTCATTCCGTAACAAGCATTACGGTAACATCGGTTCCGAGGTGGTGACGACATGGCCAGGACGAAGGACCCCGATGCCCAGGCACGGATCTCGCACGCGGTCTGGGAGGTGCTGGGTGAACGAGGGCCGCACGGGTTGACCCTCCGCGCGGTCGCGGAGCAAGCCGGGTGCACGACGGGCCTCGTCCTGCATCGCTTCCCCGACAAGCGCGCGCTCCTCCTGCACGCTCGCGACCTGCTCCACGAGCGGACGGCGGAGCGGACCGAGGCGCTCGAAGCCGCAGCCGAGACCCCGCGTGACGCTCTGAACGCAGTCCTCCGGCAGGCCCTGTCCCTCACGGACGAGACGCGCCAGGAGGCCCGCGTCTGGCTCGGCTACCTCGCGGCGGCGCTCGACGACGAGGTGCTGGCCGAACGGCACCGTGCGGGTCATGGCGTGTTCGTCGCGCGCACCCGGCGCCTCGTGGCCGAGATCCGCCCCGAGCTCACCGAGGCCGAGGTCGCCGCGACGGCCACCGTCGTCGTCGGATTCATCGAGGGCGTCAGCACCCTGAGCACGGCCGACGACGACCACTACGACGCCGCGGCCCAGCTCGCCGCGCTGGACCGGCTGCTGCTCGTCCTCGGACTCGACGAGACGAGCCATGCATGATCGTCGTGGAACGGTGGGCGGATGCTCCGGCTCATCACCGGGAACGGTTCGCCGAGCTCCTCGAGGAGTACCACCGCCGGACCGAGTACGAGAAACTCGTCGGCCGAGCGCCGCGTCCGGACGAGCCCACTCCGACGATCACCCTCCCCGACCGCTACCGGACCGAGATCACCGACCCGAGCACCGCCTTCGCCTCCGACGAGATCCTCCTGGCCGTCGAGGACGACCGGGTGCTCGGCTGCGTCGTCCTGACGGACGGCCCGTCGCCGGAGCTCAAGCGGCTCTGGGTCGCCCCCGACGCTCGTCGCAGGGGCGTGGCCGCAACCCTGCTCGAGGCCGCGACGACCGTCTCGCGGCAGCGGGGCGACGACGCGGTGCGTCTCTCGGTGTGGCACTGGCGCTCGGCCGCGATCGGGCTCTACCGGCGGTCCGGCTTCGTCGCGGTCGCTTCCTGGGACGGCAGACCCGGCCTCGACTGCTTCGTGCGGTCCTTCGACTGAGCCGGTCGCCGTCGGGTCAGGACGCCGACAGCTCCTCGGCGCGTGCGATGGCGGCTGCCGCAGCACGGTCGAACGTCTCGCTGAAGCCGGCCTCGGCGAGCACGGCGAGCGCCCGTTCCGTCGTCCCCTTGGGGCTCGTGACGTTGATCCGCAGCTGCTCGGCGCTCTCCCCCGTCGTCGCGAGGAGTTCCGTCGCGCCGCGGAAGGTTCCGTCGACCATCACGGACGCCTGCTCGGGGGTGAACCCGAGGCCGATCGCCGTACGGGTCAGTTCCTCGATGAGGTAGTAGACGTACGCGGGACCGGAGCCGGAGATGGCACTGAGGGCGTCGATCTTCGATTCGGGGATGACGACCACCTGGCCGACGGTCTCGAAGAGCGCGGTGACGACGGCGAGGTCATCCTCGCTCGACCGAGTACCCGGCGCGAGCCCGGTGACGCCGAGCCCCACATAGGACGGGGTGTTCGGCATGGAACGCAACACGGAGACCGACTCCGGCAGGGCGGCCTCGAACGCAGCACCGCGGATACCGGCCGCGAGGCTCACGACGATCGTGCCCGGCTGCAACGTGTCGGCGATCTCGGCGAGGAGGTCGGCGACCAGGTAGGGCTTCACGCCGATCAGGACGATCTTCGCCGCGGCTGCCGCCCGACGGTTGCCGTCTGCGTCCTGCTCGAGGGCGATCGAGGTGACGCCGCGCAGCTCGGCCAGCGCCTCCGCTTTGGCGATCGTCCGGTTCGTCACCGTGATGCCACCGTCGACCTCGACACCCGGCTGGACGAGACCGCGCAGGACGGCCCCTCCCATCGAACCGGCTCCGAGGATGGCGATGCTGGGCAGGCTGATCGTTTCACTCACCCTGCGAGTCTAGGCACCTGCATGCTCGGCGGCACGTGCCCGGCCGCGTCAGTCTGCGAGGCAGGCGCCCGACGGGACCGCGGACTGCAGTGACCCGGCGAGCGCGACGACCGGCAGGACCTCGTCCATCGCGAGCGCGTACCCGACCGGAGCGGAGTTCGCGTCGCGGGCGAAGATCACGCCCGCAACCTCACCGGACTCGGTGAGGAGCGGGCCACCGGAGTTGCCCGGCTGCACCGTCCCGGACAGCGTCACGACCTGACGGCTCGTCGGGTTGTTCCCGCTGATGTCGGCGACGAGGCTCGGCCCCACCACGATGACCTGCGCGCCACCGGCCGTGTACGGGCCACCGAACGGATACCCGGCGACGACGGCGTTCGAACCGGGCGCCGGATTCGGTGCGAGCGGCAGCGATCGGGCGCCGAGGTCGTCGACGCGGATGACGGCGAGGTCGTCGACCGGATCGAAGTAGACGATTCGTCCTTCCCTGGGCATGGCCCCCGGGACCTCGACGACCGGGTTCGTCACGCCGGCGAGGACGTGCGCGTTCGTCATGACCAGGTCGTCGGCGAAGACGAAGCCGCTTCCGGTGAGGCTCCGCGAGCAGGACTCGGCGGTGCCGCTGATGCGGACTACGGACGCGGAGGCCGTCTGCAGCGCCGGCGTCGAGGTGTCGAGCTGCGGGGCGGCGGGCACGTCCGCGGTTCCACCGAAGGCCTCGATGACGCGTTGGGCCCCACCGTCGACCACCGTGGAGCGGAGCTGCGCGAGCGTGCTCTTCACCTGCACGGGCGTGACGCGGTCGATCGTGCCGATCACCGCGGACGACCCGACCGCCTGGGCGAGCAGCGGGATACCGAGGGATCCGACACCGAGGGCCGCGGTCACGAGGACGAGCGCGGTGACGACGAGGTTGAGGGCGGCACCGAGCAGGCGTTCCAGACCGCGCAGGGGGGTCTTGCGGACGACGGAGCCGATGGCCCCACCGATGAACGCACCGATCGTGTACCCGACGGCGAGGACGACCACCGCCGCCGCGACCGCCGCCCAGCCACGCCACGCCGCGTCCGGCACCCACGAGGCGACGAGCGGGATCGCGAAGAAGGCGCCGACCCCACCGGCCGCCAGCCCGACGAGCCCGCCGAGGCTCCCGAGGAGCCCCGCACGCCACCCGCGGATCAGGAAGCCGATCAGGACGACGACGAGGATGATGTCGAGGATCACGCCGGGTTGCATCCTGCGATCCTGCCATCACCCGCCGACAACGGGCTCCGGAAGTGCTGGGAGCAGCCGCATCCGGTCACCGAGCCTGGCGAGGTGCTGGGATCTCCGGGCCGTGTACGCCCTCAGGGGGCTCCGACGCCGCCCGCACCCCGGAAGAAGTCGGTGAGGAGCGCCGAGCAGCGCTCGGCCTCGACCCCCGCGTAGACCTCGACACGGTGCTGCAGGCGCCGGTCGCGCAGGACGTCGTAGACGGAACCGACCGCGCCGGCCTTCTCGTCCCAGGCCCCGAAGACGACCCGCGGGATCCGGGCGGCGAGGATCGCGCCGGCGCACATGACGCAGGGTTCGAGCGTGACGACGAGCGTCAGCTCCGTGAGGTGCCAGTCGGCCAGCGCGGCCGCGGCGGCGCGGATGGCGACCACCTCGGCGTGGGCGGTCGGATCGGTGTGCAGCTCGCGTTCGTTGCGCCCGACGGAGACGACCGTGCCGTCCGGGGCGACGAGCACCGCACCCACCGGGACGTCGTCGCTGGCCAGGGCCGCCTCGGCCTCGGCGATGGCGAGGTCCATCCACGCGGCGAACTCGGCCGGTGCGTGCATCCGTCATCTCCCCGAAATCCTGGTCGCCGCGCGAGCGACTAGATTGATCGTATGCGAGTGCACGTAGCCGACCACCCCCTCATCACCCACAAGCTCACGGTGCTCCGCGACAAGACGACACCGTCACCGGTGTTCCGTGCCCTCACCGAGGAGCTCGTCACGCTGCTCGCCTACGAGGCGACGCGCGGCGTCACGGTCGAGGAGATCACGATCCAGACGCCCGTCACCGAGACGGTCGGCGTCAAGATCAGCGAGCCGCGTCCGCTCGTGGTCCCGATCCTGCGGGCCGGCCTCGGCATGCTCGAGGGCATGGTGAAGCTGCTCCCCACCGCCGAGGTCGGCTTCCTCGGCATGGTGCGCAACGAGGAGACCCTCGAACCCACCACGTACGCGGAGCGCCTCCCCGACGACCTGTCCGACCGCCAGTGCTTCGTGCTCGACCCGATGCTCGCGACCGGTGGCTCGCTCGCGGCGGCCATCGACTTCCTCTTCCAGCGCGGCGCGATGCACGTCACCGCCATCTGCCTGCTCGCTGCCCCCGAAGGCCTCGAGCGCCTCGAGGCCGAGACGGTCGGCAAGGACGTCACCATCGTCCTGGGCGCCCTCGACGAGAAGCTCGACGAGAACGGGTACATCGTCCCCGGGCTCGGCGACGCCGGCGACCGCCTCTACGGCGTCGTCTGACCCCTGCTCCCGCCGACATGAGGCGGATCGTCGTCCATCCCCGCGATGGACGACGATCCGCCTCATTTCAGTTGTGCCGCCAGCTGGCAATCCCCGAGTAACACAACGTCATCTTCCACTCGCACTTGACAGGATCCGGGGGATTCCTGTTGTATTGCGGACTATGACGACCAACGCGCCCACCCCGACCTCCTTCGAGGCCCCTGGGAACGCCGGCATGATGATGCCCGGCCGCGCTGTCATGTGCTGTCGAATGTGTCGCTGATCCGACTCCTCCAGCACCGGTAGCGATCCACACGGATCCGCTCCACTGCTCCCAGCACCTCCGAGTCCGCCGCTCCCCCACCAGGTGAGCCGACTCCCGGACGTACCCCGTCCGTACCCGGCCGACGCGCCACTTCCCGGATCGCGGGACCGCAACTGCCCACCGGCAGGCGGGATCACCCCGAGCGCACCGCGCACGATCCGTCGTAGCATCATCACTCCCGAGGACTTCGCACTCATGTCTCTTGCAGCCGTTCAGACCACCCGCCCCACCCGCCAGCTCACCGCCGTCGAGGACGCACCACGGGCCGCGACCCCGCACGTCCGCGCCGTTCCGGCCGGTCCCGAAGCCCGAGGCTTCGTCCTCTACGTCGGCCTCGACGAGGCGAAGGCGGCCGCCGCCGGCACGAGCCTCGGTGAGATCGTCGAGGCCATCAAGGCCCTGACGGCCCAGTTCGCTCCGGAAGCCGAGACGCACGCGGCCGTCGCCCTCGCCCCTCGCGGTGCCGGCGGACGCGACCTCGACGTCGTCCGGCTCGCCCTGCAGGACCCCTCGGCTCTCGCGGCCCACCGCGACGAGGTCGACGAGGAGGAGCAGGACCGCGCCCACGCCGGTGTCGTGGTCGACATCTCCCGGAAGCGCCTCGTCCTCGACAACGAAGCTGCGCCGCTCACGTACAAGGAGTTCGAGCTCCTCCAGTACCTCGTCCTCCGCGAAGGGCGCACGATCGAGCGCGCCGAGCTCATCTCCTCGCTGTGGCGCGCCGGCGACGACGAAGAGGTCCCGAACGAGCGGACCATCGACGTCCACGTGCGTCGCCTCCGCGCCAAGCTCGGCCGCTACGAGGACATCGTCCGCACCGTGCGCGGCGTCGGCTACCGCTTCGACCGCCACGCGGACGTTTCCATCCGCTACGCCAGCACCCCGTCGCCCGACCTGTTCTAGGCCGCACTGGTCGAGTGCTCGATCAGTGCGCGGGGAGCCCGAGCTTCGAAGCGAGGTCTTCCCAAGACTCACGCGCGAGCGATTGGACGACCGGATCGTGCGCGACCCAAGGGCTCTCGCGGCCGTCGAGAGCGTTGAGAAGTGCACGGATTCTGCGACGACTTCGCTGACTGAGCCCCACCAACACCTCCGTCACATCAGACAGACACGCCAGCAGCATGACGCCGTCCTCCGCGTGGCGATCTCGTTCGCGAGAATCCTCGAGGAACGCCGCACCCTTCAAGACCAATGCGCCACGGAGCGATGGAAGGCTGATTCGAACAGACCCCGTCGATGTCTCCAAGTCGACGTCCATCGTCTGCTGCAATGCCCGTGTACCTCCAGGAACGCCGAAGAGCGGACGACCGTTGAACTTGGGGCTCCGCCAGATCGCGAAGCGGTCGGCGCACATCACATCGACACGGTCCGAGCCCCTCGTGAACCGGTAGGCGAAACGCGTCGTCGGGTCAAGCACGTAGCCGGAGCCCTCTAACGTTCCAGCGACCTGACCGAACGTGACCCGATTCGTTTCGAGGTGCAACGCGGAGTCAACGTCCACCGTCGATCGAGAAGGAGGCAAGGAGGCGAGCTCCGCGTGAAGCTTCACCATCAGGCCACCGATCAGCGTCCATGAACCGGCGGGGAGAGCGCGTGCCAAGTCGCATGCCACCGGCCACGGCGGCTCCTCCCAGGAACCCATCCGGCCGGCGATCGTGATCAGCGGGCGGGTCACACCGACACCTGTTTGGCGTGGATCCATCGTGACGCCGCTTCGCTCTCACGCGTATCCCCGTAGGCGATGAGCGCAAGCGCTTCCAGGACCTCACGGTGTCGCGCGATCCCCTCGATGGCGACGATGTCGCCCTCGTCGTCCCTTCCCAGTCGAGCGCTCCGCGCCGCTACGCCGATGTTCTCAGCGACGAGGACACCCGTCCCTCCGGAGAAGGACAATCCAAGCTCGAGGACGAGCCTGGGCGTGAACTGCCGCTTGATGTCGTCACTCGTCGCCCTCCGAAGCTCAGCCCGTCCGCGGAGGATCTGGCCAGCCAATGCACCGGCCTCCATCTGCCGGATCCGACCCTTCAGCCGACTTCGCGTGGACCCCTCGACCTCCGACGTCATTCGACTCGACAGGAGATCCAATGCCGCGGAGCAGGTCGTGTCGGACCAGTCACGACCATGGTGGGACGTCCTCGCGGCCATACGAACGTGCTTCGCGGAGACCGCATGAGCAGAGCCGTGACGTGCGGCCTCAATGCGCCCGCTGGCAGCGGCTCGGCGGACCTGCCGCGCACTGATGCCGAGCTCGCGGGCGGCTTGTTCGGCCGTCAGTTTCATACATATATAGTCCGAAGATTGACGTTCAATGTCAATAGACACTCTGTCACTGGGAGGAGAACACTGACGGGCCCGGTGAGTGGGTGTTCCACTCGCCGGGCCCGTCGGACGTCCAGCGTCAGATGACGCGGGGCTTCTTCGGCTTCTCGCCCGGTGCCGGGACCGGGCGCATCGCGAGCTTCCACACGCCGAAGACGGCGATCGCACCGGCGACGACGAAGAGCACGAGCGCGAACCAGGGAGCGCTGGCCGCCTCGCCGAGCACGACGATGCCGATGCCGACGGCGACGAGTGGGTCGACGACCGTGAGGCCTGCGACCACCAGGTCCGGCTGTCCGCTCTGGTGGGCCTTCTGGACGAAGAACCCGCCCACTCCGGCTGCGACGAGCAGCGCGATGATGCCGACGACGGTGAGGCCCTCGAAGTTCTGGGTGATGACCCGGTTGATGACGACCTTCGCGAGGGTCACGACGAAGCCGTACAGGACGCCTGCCGCGACGACGTAGAACACCGTGTGCAGCTTCCGGCGCCACAGGGCATAGGCGCCCGCGAGGGCGAGGGTCACCACGGTCAGCATGATGAGGATGATGATGAGCTGCGGCTGACGGATCGGCTCCTCGACCGCGTAGAGTGCTGCGACGATCACGAAGAGGCCGATACCGGCGACGCAGAGCACCATCGCGCGGGTCTGCTCCTTGGTGATCTTGACCCGGGTGACCCTGGCGTTCAACAACGCCGTGATCACGAGGGCGATCGCCCCGAGCGGCTGCACGACGATGAGCGGAGCGAAGGCCAGCGCGACGAGCTGGAAGACGATGGCCAGGCCGAGCAGCAGCGTGCCGATGAGCCAGGACGGGCGACCGAGCAGCTGCGGGAGCTGCTTCAGCCCGAACGCCGACGATGCCGCCTCGACCTTCCCGACGCCCCGGGACTGGAGCTGGGTCCCCACCGCCAGGAAGAAGGCGCCGACGAGGGCGATCGGGATGCCGATCGCCTGGTACGGCGTGACGCTGATCGTGGGGATGTCCAGGTCGACGGCCGTCCGAGCCGACTGCGCGACGACGCCTGCCGTACCCGACAGCAGGAGGGCACCGGCCGCCAGGACCGGGAACGACGTGGCCGCCATCACTTCGCCGCCGCACTCGTGCCGACGGCCGCCGTCTCGGCGTCACCGAGTTTGTTCTCCGGTACCACCTTGGAGTCCTGGCTCGGGAAGACGACCTTCTGCACGATGATGATGATCGACGCGGCGACCGGGATCGCGACGAGGGCGCCGAGGATGCCGCCGAGGGCACCGCCACCGAAGGCCGCGATGACGACGAGGGCGCCGGGGACGGCGACCGCCTTGTTCATGATGCGCGGGCTCAGGACGTACGCCTCGATCTGCATGTAGATCAGGTAGTAGATGATCGCGATGAGTGCTGTGACCGGCGAGACGAAGAGGCAGAGCGCGCTGTTCACGATCGAGGCGCTCAGCGTTCCGACGAGCGGGATCATCGAGCCGATGAAGGCCAGTAGGGCGAGCAGCGGCGGGAAGGGCGCTCCGATGATGCTGAGGAAGATGAAGCTCAACACACCGTTGACGAGCGCGAGCCCGACCTGTCCGACGACGTAGCGCCCGACGGCCTGCGTGATCTCCTCGAGCACCTGCGCGAAGCCCTCGCGGCGGTAGGCGGGGAGGAAGCGGTACGTGACGGCCTTCATCGAGCGCAGCGACGCGAGGAAGTACAGGGTCAGGATGAGGACGATGATCGAGCCGGTGATACCCGAGGCGACGCCCGCACCGACCGCGACGATGCCGCCACCGATGTTGAGCAGGTTGTTGGGGTCCTTCAGGAAGGAGAACGCGTCGTTGAGCGCCGAGTCGATGTCGAGGGTGTTCCCGATCGTGTTCTGCACCCACGCGACGAAGTCGCTGTTCAGGAACTGCTGCGAGATCCGCGGATAGTCGCTCACGAAGTTCGAGATCTGGGTCACGAGCAGCGGCACGATGGCGAAGATGATCCCGACGAACGCGCCGATCACAGCGAGGAACACGACGGCGATGGCGAGGCCGCGCGGCAGCTTCTGCTCGAGCCACGACACGAGCGGGTCCAGGCCGAGCGCGATGAACAGCGCGACGCCGACGTAGATCAGCGTGGTGCTGAGCTGCGACACGATGCTCCCGATCACGAGCGCGACGAGCACGCCGATACCGCCGACGAGGCCGATGCGGAACGCGTTGATGCGCACACTCGGAGCCGAGGGCTGGAGGGCCGCGACCACGGCGGCCGACGGCGGTGAGGAGGCTGCGGCCTTCGCCGCGCGTTCCTGCTTGGCCTCCTGGTGCTTGGCGCGCCTGGCCTCGCGCTCCTCCGGGGTGGAGGAGAACCCGGGCAACCGGAGTTTGGGGGTCTTCATCGTGCGGTCTCCTCGGTGGTGATGCGATCGTGATGCTGCGATCGTGATGCTGGGGGCGTTCACATGGATCGCCGCTCTGTGCCTACAGTAGTGAGACGGAGCCCGGCTCGCAGATGTCACGGTCGGGTGTGACGAAACCGCCGGAAGTTGTCTCGGCCGGCACAGAGAGGTGGCAGGCGGTGGGTGTCGATCCAGTGCGCACGTCGGGTGGCCTCCTCGAGCAGGCGACCGACCGGACCCTCGTCGAACGGTGCGTCGACGGTGACACCCGCGCGTTCCAGGTGCTCATCACGCGCTACGGCCGGATGATGAAGGCCTATGCCGTGCGACTCACGCGCTCCTCGGCGGACGGCGACGACGTCGTCCAGGAGGCGCTGATCTCGGCTTGGAAGCGGATCGACACGCTCGAGGACGGCGCGATGGTGAAGAGCTGGCTGATGCGGATCGTCAGCCGCCGGGCGATCGACCTCATGCGACAGCGCAAGGACACCGAATCCACGGACGACGTCATGGTGGAGGCTCCCGAACGTGACGGACCCGAGCGGAGGGCCGAAGCGTCGTCGCAGCTGGGAGCACTGTCAGCAGCACTCGACAGACTGCCGCACGGACAGCACCAGGCGTGGGTGCTCCGCGAGATCGGCGGATACTCGTACGAGGAGATCGCCGAACAGCTGGGGCAGAGCGTCGCCAGCGTCCGCGGGAGTCTCGCACGGGCTCGGGCGACACTGGTCAAGGACATGGAGGGGTGGCGATGAACACCGAGATTCCGGGCTCCGGACCGGGCGAACCGAGCGGTTGCGCGCACGGCATCGACGCCCTCACGGACTACCTCGAACGCGACATGCTGCCGGCCGACCCGTCGATCGACGACTCGCCCGAATGCCAGCGGATCCTCCGGTCACTGCGACGGGTCCGCTCGCTCGCCACGCCATTACTGGAGGCGGACGAGGCGGCGGTCACCGCACTGGACCAGGACTGGATCCGCGGGATCATGGAGAACATCGGCCGTGAGGCGAAGGCCGGACGCGACATCCCGTTCGCCGCCTCCGACGACGATGCGGCGCTCGTCATCACCGAGGGCACGGTCCGCGGGCTGGTCCGCGGTGCCGGCGACCGCACCCCCGGCGTGCTCGTGGGTCGCTGCGTGCTCGAGGGCGACGTCACCGTGGTCGGCGAACCGATCATGCTCCACGTCACCGTGAGCATCGGTTGGGGCAAGTCGGTCGCCGAGACGGTCTCGTTGTTCCGCGAGGAGGTCGCCGCAAGCCTCCAGCAGCACACGGACCTCGTCGTGGAAGGACTCGACATCGTCGTCGACGACCTGCACTTCGAGGCCGACGAGATCGGAGAGGTGGGGGACGATGCATGACCTGACGGAGACGGACGACGACCTCGGAGCGCTCGCGAGCTCGCTCGACGACGTGATCCTGTCGATACCGGGCGTCGACGGGTTGACCGCCGTCGAACCCACGCTGCTCCGGGCCGCGAAGGAGGGCGTCGGTGCACTGCTCGGCTCGCCCGAACAGCAGGCACGGGTGAGCGTCAAGCGCGTCCGAGGCGTCCTGACCGTCCACACCAACATCTCCGTGGCAGCGGAGGCGGCATCCCCTGCCGTCGCGCAGGCGGTCCACCGCGCCATCGTGGAGCAGCTCCCCTCGTCCGCCGGCGAGGGCGCGCCGTCCATCACCGTCCGCGTGATCGACGTCGTCCCGAGCGGCTCCCAGGACTGACACGAGCGCGCACGGTCCCGATCCGGGATCGTGCGCGCTCGATCTGATGCGGCCCCTCGACTCAGCCGCTCGACTCCTCGGCGTCACTGCGGGCGCGACGCGCACGCACGACGAGGAGTGCCGCCCCGCCGATCACGAGCAGGAGCATCGCGGCGATCATCGCCTGGTCGAGCCAGAGCACGCCGGTCGTGGCCAGCGGACCCTGCGTTCCGGACGGACGTTCCGGGGTCGCCTGCGGCGCCTCGGACGGCGTCGGCGTCGGTTCCTCGGGATCGGTCACCGGTGGAGCGACCGGCAGTTCGGCTTCGACGATGCCGCCGTTCCAGGTGAGGTCGACCGCGTCCGCGCCGGTCGGCGTCGGGTCGACCACGATGATGTCGTCCATGGTGGACGACTCCGGGTCGAGAGCCGAGTTCACGAGGCCGTCATCGCCGACCCGGAAGCCGGTGATCTCCGCACCTTCGGGCAGGTCGACGCTGATCGTGTAGGCACCCGACACGAGGCCACTGAAGCGGTACCGGCCGTCGGCGTCCGTCTCGGTCTCCTCGGAGACCTCGACACCATGCTTGTCGACGCCGGTCAGCAGGAGTGGCACGCCGGCCACGCCGTCGCCGGGCTGTCCGTCGGTGCCGTCGTCGTCGAGTCCGTCGCCGTCACGGTCCCACCAGAGGCGCTCGCCGATGGACGAGGAGACGACGGTCGTCACCACGAGCGGAGAGCGCGCTCCGAGCATCTGCGAGGCGGAACGCACCGTCGCGTCGTTCCGGTACTCAGCGCCGGAGACCGTCCCATCGGTCGTGAGCTCGACAGCGATCTCATGACGCTCGAGGGCGTCGAGTTCGGCGACCTCCACGCGGAAGGCCGTGACGTCGGCGAGCGAATCGGGGCAGGCATCTGCACCGAAGTCGTCGGCGGTGCACCACTCGAAGCCGCCCGGAAGCTCCCGAGAGGTGTCGGCGCCGTCGATGGAGGACGCCGCCTGCACCGCGGCCGGGTCGGCGGAGGTGTAGAGCACTCGGTCCCCGTCGGCGGCCTCGATCTCGTCGGCCAGCACGCCCGCCGCGGTCGACCCACGGCTGTCGCCGACGAACGGGAGCACGTCCACCAGGGCGACGTCCTCCTGAGCAACGGTGGCGTTCATGTTGGCGTAGGCGAGGCGGTAGTCGATCCGGTCGCCGGACTCGATGACGCGCTGTTCGACGCTCTTCTGGATACGGAGGCCTCCGGGGGCGCGCAACGACACCGTCTGGCGTCCGTAGTGCGCGTCCTGCGTCGTGGCGTCCGCTGGGACCTCGTCGAGTGAACCCGGGTCGTCGGGGCTAGCGACGACCACCTGGTTGACCAGGTCGCCGACGACCGTCGCGTCGGAGGTCGCCCAGTAGCGGATGACGGGCTCAGCGCCGCGCTCGATCTGCCCGAGTCTCCAGGTGAGCAAGGTGGTGCCGTCCTCAGCGACCTCGACCGAGTCGGGCACATGCGACACCTCGGTCGGGTCGTAGACGAGTCCGGCGGGCAGTCGGTCGACCACGACGACGTCGCGTGCGGCGTCGCCCTGTCCGGGCACGCTCGTGATCTGCGGCGTCACCTCGAAGCGCACCCGGTCACCTGCGAGGAGTTGGGCGGGGGAACCAGGGTCAACGGACGGCTCGATCGCCCGCTTGCCGATGGCGATGACCGCGTTGGCGGCGGTCAGACGGTCGCCGCGGGAGTAGTCCGCGTTCGTCGCGTTTGCAGGGTCGTACTTGCCGTGGTACCAGCCGTCCTTCGCATACCATTTGCTGGTCTCACGGTCGTCCGGGTACTGCTCCGGGCTGTACAGCGAGTAGGTCTCGGCGAGGATCGTGCCAGCCGGCACGCCGTCGTTCATGGCGAGGGTCACGGAGGCCATCACCGTCGCGCCGATGGCGATGACGCCGTTCGCGCTCCGGTAGCGGATCTTCGTGATGTCCTCGACGGCGATCGTCGAGGGATCGGTCGTCCAGGTGTCGTCGCCGTCGGCGCAGGTCGTGTCGGTCATCTGACCCCATCGGGTGGCGTCGTCGGCGCTCGCGTCCACGGTCGGTCGGGTGCCGTATTCGATGACGATGTCCGTCGTACCGTGCGAGCGGGCGGGCACACCGTCGAGACCGACGGCCGCATGCTGCGTCTTCGTGTCGAAGACCTGACAGAACACCTGGCCGGTGAACTCGGTTCCACCGCGGTTGTCGAACATCGTCAGCGCGCGGTATTGCTGGCCGGGGACCACGACGCCGTCGCCCGTGCCGGGGAGGAACTGACCGGGGACCGGGACCAGGGAGGTCGTCCTCTCATCCACGTAGCGCGTGCCGTGGTTCCCGTCCGGACGACGGATGAGGGATGCGGTCGCCGAGTTGTCGTCGAGCGGTTCCTGCACGTTGGAGATGAGACCCCCAGCGGCGTCGGTCCCGGTGGCGATGAGGTCGCGGAGTGCGATCCGCGTCGTGATGGAACCATCCGCGGGCACGTCGTCGCGCGGGGTGAAGATGCCGAACTTGCCGAGCGCGAGGTAGCCGCGGAGCGGGATGGACCCGCCGTTGGCGGTCTTCGTCGGGATGTGGTCCGCGCTGAGGTCGGCGCCGGAGACGGTCATGGTGATGCGACGCGGATCGTTCGGATCCACACGGCACGACCAGGTACCCGAGTCCGTGACGGCGTCGTCGCCGCCACCGCCGGCCTTCGGGAAGATCCGAACTTCCCGGGCACCGGCGGAGCAGGCCGTGTTGTCGGAGAGCCGGGAGTTCGGGCTCACGTCGTCGAGGTCGATGACGAAGGTGACGTCGTCGACGACGTTCGACTGTCCGCGCGCGCCGAGGCCGCCCGCGGCGTTGTATCCGGCGAGGTCGAGATAGGCGTCGTAGTAGACGAGGAACCCGGGGACCCCGCCCTGCTGGGAGGTGTTGCTGATCACCGAGGGACGCACACCGAGGTTCACGCGCGGGCCGCTGCTCGCGGTGATCGACGGGACGTCGGCGGAGTCCTCGGCGGGGGCGCCGGAGGATGCGTCTGACGCGCTCGCGCGGATCGCGCCTGGCGCGGCTTCGAGGACCGAGCCGTGCGGCATGCTCTCGGCCGTCGCCACGAGGTCGTAGGACGTGACCGAGTTGGGCAGGACACCGGCCACGACGCAGTCGAGGACGCGCTGGTCCTCGCTGACGGTCGATCCGGCACCGCAGTATGCCGGGAGTCCGGCGATGGACGGCCAACGCAGGCCGTCGGGGAGGGCTTGTCTGACGGTCACGAGGTCGCCCGCAGCGGCACCGTCGAGTTGGACCTCGACGCGGTAGGTGACCGTGTCGTGCGTGCGGACAATGTCGTTCGTCGCACTGCTGTCTTGGCCGGGGGCGTCGTCCGCGTCGAACGGGGCGGTGCCGGTGGCGACGCTGGCGAGCGCAATCTGCAGTGCGAGGTCGGCGTTCGGGGCCACGGCGTTGGGAGCGGCGGCGGGTTCGGTCGGCGGCGTCGTCGGTGGCGTCGCCGTCTTGTCGGAGTCGCTATCGGATGACGGCTCCTCCGTGTCGAGCTGGCCGTTCTCGGTGGGCTCATCGACAGGCGCGGTTTCCGTCGGTTCGTCGGTCGGGAGGTCGGTCGCCGCCGCCGGTGCAGCGACCGTGCCGGTCAGCAGGGCGGCGAGCGCAACGACGGCTCCTGCCGAGGCGGCGGCGTTCCGGCGTCGGGGCCGGTGCAGGATGGACATGGGTTCTCGTTTCGGTAACGTTTGATCGGGTGGTATTTCAGAGAATAACATAACAAACACACGTAGGGAAGTGTGATCCTGTCGACCCGAAGCCGCTGCGCTTCGCTCTGGTAGCGCACTCGGACAACTCCCAGCAAAAATAACGTTCTGATAACTACCGCTCGTTACCGATCCGTTATATGGTTTTGGAACGTTAGTTGTTTTGCTGTGGCAGCTGACGGAATGTGATTGCAGGACACTCTTGGTGCAAGGGAAAGAGAGCCGGTCGTAGCCTCTGCGACCGGCTCTCGTCATGTCCGGAGACGATACGGAGCGCAACCACCCCACCTCGACGCACCGCTCGACGGCCGTCCAGGATAGATTCAGGTGGTGGATCGTCGGACGGCAGCGGGAGCGGGTATGGACGAGAGGCGACTCGCGATCGCCGCGTGGGAGTCACTGTTCCGCGCGCAGGTCGACGTCATGCGCCACATCTCGCACGACTTCCCGAGCCACGGCATCTCACTCAACGAGTACGACGTCCTGCACACGATGTCGCGGGAGCCCGATCGTCGCATCCGTCTGCGCGACCTCAACTCGAGCGTGCTGCTCTCCCAGCCGAGCATCAGTCGCCTGGTCGATCGGCTCGTCGCGCGCGGACTGGTCGGCAAATGTCCCGACCCGGACGACGGCCGCGGCACCCTTGTCCGCATGACCGACGCGGGCTACGAGGTCTACCGCGCGGTCGCCATCGCCCACGGCGCGACGATCGCCGAACGCGTGACCACCTCGCTCAGCCCGCAGGAGATGGCGACCCTCGCGGCGCTCAGCGACAAGCTCCGCGGAGCGTGACCCGCGCCGACTGATCCGGCGCGCACGGCCCCACTGCCGTGTCCGATTTCCGCTCGTCCGACCCGGTGGCGCATGTCAGACTCGGATCATGGACGACACCCGGAGCATGGACTTCGCCGAACGCTACCGCGCGATCCAAGCCCGCGACCCGCGCTTCGACGGGCAGTTCATCACGGCCGTGAGCTCCACGGGGATCTACTGCCGGCCGTCCTGCCCGGCTCGGACCCCGAAGCCGGAGAACGTCACCTTCTACGCGACGAGCGCGGCAGCGCACGAGGCCGGTTTCCGCGCCTGCAAGCGGTGCCTGCCCGAGGCGGTCCCCGGAACCCCGGCCTGGAACCTCGGCAACGACGTCGCCGCGCGCACCATGCGCCTCATCGCCGACGGTGTCGTCGAACGCGAGGGCGTCCCCGGACTCGCCTCGCGCCTCGGGTACTCGAGCCGCCATCTGACACGGATCCTCAGCGCCGAGTTGGGCGCCGGTCCGCTCGCCCTCGCCCGGGCGCATCGGGCGCAGGGCGCACGACAGCTGCTGACCGGCACCGACCTCCCCTTCGGTGACATCGCCTTCGCCGCCGGGTTCTCGAGCATTCGGCAGTTCAACGACACGATGCGGGAGGTGTTCGAGCTCACCCCCGGTGAGCTGCGCGCGAAACACCGGACGGTCGGCGAACACGCCCCCGGCTCGATCACCCTGTCCCTGCCGTTCCGCCGCCCGTTCGACGCAGCGGGCGTCTTCGCGTGGCTCGCGCCACGGGCGGTGGACGGGGTCGAGCTCGCGGGCCCAGACCACTACGCCCGGCTCCTCGCCCTCCCCGGCGGCACGGCGTGGTTCGAGGTCCGGCAAGTCGGTGACGACCTCCGGCTCACCGCCGAGGTGACGGACCTCGCCGACCTGCCGGTGCTCGTCTCGCGGGTCCGACGGCTCTTCGACCTCGACGCCGACCCGACGTCCGCCGACGCCGTCCTCGCGACCGACCCGCGTCTCGCCGCGTCGGTCGCGGCCACCCCCGGCATCCGACTCCCCGGGGCGGTCGACCCGGAGGAGATGCTGGTCCGGGCGATGGTCGGCCAGCAGATCACTGTGGCCGCGGCGCGCACCCAGCTCCGCCGTCTCGCGGACGAGGTGAGCACGACGGTCCCCGAACGACACGGGCTGCACCGGCTCTTCCCGACGGCGACGCAGATCGCGAACGGCGGGGAGGCCGCACTCGTCGGGCCCCGAGCGCGGATCGACAGCCTGCTCGGCGTCGCGCGGGCACTCGTGTCCGGTGAACTCACGATCGGCTTCGGCGACGACCGCGACGAGCTCCGAGCCCGTCTGCTCGCCATGAAGGGGATCGGCCCCTGGACCGCCGACTACGTCAGCATGCGGGTGCTCGGCAACCCCGACGCCTTCCTGCCCGGTGACGTCGCCGTCCGCACCGGTGCCGGCCGGCTCGGCTTGCCTTCCGACGCCCGCACCCTCACCGCGGAGGCCGAGGCCTTCGCCCCGTGGCGCTCCTACCTCTGCCTCCACCTGTGGAAGGCGGCCTCCACGCCGGCACCGACCGCCGCACCCTCAGCCCTCGAGAAAGGTCCAGCAGCATGACCACCATCATCTCCAGCACGAGCGCCCGCCGCGGTGACGGCCAGGCATCCGGCGCGCAGCTCACCGCGACCAGCCAGACCGTCGACACCCCGGACGGCCCCTTCACGATCCTCGCGCGGGAGGACGGGGCGGTCCTCTCCTCAGGGTGGTCCGACGACATCGGCGTCATGCTCGAACGGATCCGGCCCGCCGACCGCCCCGGCGAGACCGTGGCGGGGACGATCGCGGCGATGGACGCCGTCCGCGCGTACTACGACGGCGACCTGGCGGCGATCGACCTCGTACCCGTCGCCCAGTTCGGCGGCCCGTTCCGTACGCACGCCTGGACGGTGCTGCGGACGATCGCTGCCGGACACCCGGTGACGTACACGGAGTTCGCCGCGGCGAGCGGTCGGCCGTCGGCGGTCCGCGCTGCGGCGAGCGCCTGCGCGACGAACGCCCCCGCCCTGTTCGTCCCGTGTCACCGCGTCCTCCGAACCGACGGGACGCTCGGCGGGTTCGCCTGGGGACTCGACGTCAAGCGGTCGTTGCTCGACCGCGAGGCCGCGCTGAGCTGAGCGGGCACGGGAAGAGGGACCACCGGTCCCCGAGCACCCATCCACGGTCCCTGAGCCTGTCGAAGGGCGGCGCCTCCCCGTGGGCACTTCGACAAGCTCAGTGACCGGAAGAGGGGCTCAGTGACCGGAAGAGGAAACACCGGACCACGAGGGCACCCGTCCAGACCGGGAGAACCCGCCCACGGTCCCTGAGCCTGTCGAAGGGCGGCGCCTCCCCGTGGGCACTTCGACAAGCTCAGTGACCGGAAGAGGGGCTCAGTGACCGGAGAAGGAGACAGCGGAACACGAGGGCACCCGTCCAGACCGGGAGAACCCGCCCACGGTCCCTGAGCCTGTCGAAGGGCGGCGCCTCCCCGTGGGCACTTCGACAAGCTCAGTGACCGGAAGAGGGGCTCAGTGACCGGAAGAGGAAACACCGGACCACGAGGGCACCCGTCCAGACCGGGAGAACCCGCCCACGGTCCCTGAGCCTGTCGAAGGGCGGCGCCTCCCCGTGGGCACTTCGACAAGCTCAGTGACCGGAGAAGAAGACAGCGGAACACGAGGGCACCCGTCCAGACGGGGAGAACCCGCCCACGGTCCCTGAGCCTGTCGAAGGGCGGCGTCACACCGGGGCACTTCGACAAGCTCAGTGACCGGAAGAGGGGCTCAGGGACCGGAAGAGGGGCTCAGTGACCGGAAGAGGGGCTCAGTGCCCGGAAGAGGGGCTCAGGGACCGGAAGAGGGGCTCAGTGACCGGAAGAGGGGCCCAGTGACCGGAAGAGTTCAATGACCGGGACGGGCGGGTCCGGTCAACCCTGCGGACCGAACGGATCGTCCGCGTAGGCTGACTGGATGGCTGCTGCCCCGACGATCGTATGGTTCCGTGACGACCTCCGCCTGGCGGACAACCCCGCGCTGCACGCGGCGGTCGAGCTCGGTTCACCGATCCTCTTCCTGTTCGTCCTCGACGACAGCGAAGAGCTGCGGCCGCTCGGCGGCGCGTCCCGCTGGTGGTTGCACCACAGCCTCGAGGCGCTCGGCGACGACATCCGCGGTCTCGGCGGCACGCTGCTCCTGCGGTCCGGAAGCGCGGCGACCATCGTGCCCGAGCTCGCCCACTCGATCGGTGCCGGCGCCGTCCTGTGGAACCGTCGTTACGGCGCGGCCGAACGGGAGATCGACGCCGGGATCAAATCGGAGCTGAAGGACGCCGGGCTCGACGCACGCAGCTTCGCCGCGAACCTCCTCGCCGAGCCATGGGAGGTCGTCACCGGACAGGGGCAGCCGTATTCGGTGTTCACCCCGTTCTGGAAGGCGTCGCTGCAGCGCCACGCGGCGAACCCGCCGAGACACCCCCTCCCCGCGCCGACCGCACTGACCGCCATGGCCGAACCGCCCTCGGGCAACGAGCTCGGCTCCTGGAACCTGCTCCCGACGAAGCCGGACTGGGCGGCCGGACTCCGCGAGCAGTGGACGCCCGGCGAGGCCGGCGCCGACGCGCGGCTCGCCGAGTTCCTCGACGACGGCGTCACGGGCTACGCGGAGGACCGCGACTTCCCGGCCCAGCCGTCGACCTCCGGGCTCTCCCCGCACCTCCGCTTCGGCGAGATCAGCTCGCCGCAGATCTGGCACGCCGCCCGCGACGGCCGGCGGCACCTCGGCGACGACGGCGCGACCTTCCTCAAGGAGCTCGGCTGGCGCGAGTTCGCATACCACTGCCTCTTCGCCTTCCCGGACCTTGCGACGCGCAACTGGCGTCAGGCCTTCGACCGGTTCCCCTGGCCGGACGTCGACCAGGACGCCTTCGACGCCTGGACCGCCGGGAAGACCGGGATCCCGCTCGTCGACGCCGGCATGCGGGAGTTGTGGGCGACGGGCACCATGCACAACCGGATCCGGATGGTGACGGCGTCGTTTCTCACCAAGAACCTGCTCATCCACTGGAAGCTCGGCGAGGACTGGTTCTGGGACACGCTCGTCGACGCCGACCCGGCGTCCAATCCGTTCAACTGGCAGTGGGTGGCCGGCAGCGGCTTCGACGCCTCGCCCTACTTCCGGATCTTCAACCCGGAGCGGCAGCGTGAACGCTTCGACGCCGACGACGCGTACATCAAGCGATGGGTGCCCGAGTTCGGGACGCCCGACTACCCCGAGCCGATCGTCGACCTCGGCGAGACGAGGCAGGCTGCGCTCGCGGCGTACGAGCAGGTCAAGGGGGCGTAGCTCCGGGCCGTCGTTCTTCGACCCTTCGACAGGCTCAGGGACCGGGATTCGGCTCAGTGACCGGGTGGATTGGCCCCTGAGACAGTCGCCCCTTCGACAAGCTCAGGGACCGGCGTGGGCGCTCGGGGACCGGGGTGGGGCTCAGTGACCGGGTGAACCGGTCCCTGAGCCTGTCGAAGGGCGCTCAGCGGGTGCGGAAGAGACCGGCACGCTGGGCCGCGGCGATCGCCGCCGAGCGGTTCGAGACGTCGAGCTTCGTGTAGATGTGCGCGAGGTGCGACTTCACCGTCGTCTCCCCCACGTGGAGTCGCCCGGCGATCTCCAGGTTGGTGAGCCCCTCGGCCGCCCGCGCGAGCACCTCGATCTCGCGCGCGCTCAGCGCCTGTTGCGGTGCACTCACCCGAGCGACCAGCCGGGTCGCCACGGCCGGCCCGAGCACCGAGTTCCCGCCGGCCGCTGAGCGGATGCCGTCGATGAGGTCCTCCGGGGCGGCGTCCTTCAACAGATACCCCGCGGCTCCGGCTTCGATCGCGCCGAGGATGTCGGCGTCGGAGTCGTAGTTCGTCAGCACGAGGACCGACGGACCGCCCGGCAATGCCACGATCTCCTTCGTCGCGTCGATCCCCGTCGGACCGTCGCCGAAGCTCAGGTCCATGAGGACGAGGTCCGCGCCGGGTGCGGCGGCCACGGCCTCGGCTGCGGTCGACGCGGTCCCGACCACCTCGATGTCGGCGATCGGCGCGAGCACCGCGAGGAGTCCGGCTCGGACGATCGGGTGGTCGTCCGCCACCACGACCCGGATGACCTGCGGCTCCCCGGCATCCGTCGCATCGTCACGCATGGACGTCCCCCTCAGCTCCTGGTGCCGCGAACCGCACGGTGATGGTCGTGCCGGCGCCCGGCGCGCTCCGCACCTCGACGTCGCCACCCAACTCGGTGATGCGACGGCGCATGGACATCATGCCGAACGAACCGCCCGCAGTGCGCTCGGCGACCCTCGCCGGATCGAACCCCGTCCCGTCGTCGTCGATGTCGAGGATGACCTCCTCGTCGAGGTAGGTGAGCGTGACGTCCGCCCGGCTCGCTGCGGCATGCCGGACGACGTTCGCGAGACTGCTCTGCGCGGCCCGGAGGAGCGCGGTCGTCACCGGCGTGCCGAGGACGAACGCATCGCCGGTGACCGTCGTGGAGACCGGCGTGCCGCTTTCGGCGGTCGTCGTCTCGGCGAGCCGTCCGAGCGCGTCCGCGATCGTCGCGCCGACCAACGCCGGCGGGCTCAGCTCGTCGATGAGACTGCGCGTCTCGGCGAGGGCCGTCGCTGCGGCTTCCCGCGCCAGCCCGATGTGCGAGCGCAGCTGCTCCGTGCCCGGCTGCTCGACCGCGGAGCGTTCGGCCGCGTGCAGGAGCAGTTGGATGCTCGACAGGGCCTGGGCGACCGTGTCGTGGAGGTCCGCGGCGAGGCGCTCGCGCTCCGCCAGCTTGCCCGCCTGCCGACCCCGCTCGGCGAGCTCCTCGCGTGCTTCGACGAGCTCGGCGATGAGCCGCTCCCGCTCGGCCGCTTCCCGGGCCAGCGCCTCGTAGCCGAGTCCGATCGCGACGGCCACGGCCGCACCGACGAGCGGCCCGACCACTCCCCCGACGCTGAAGCCGGCGTGCAGGCCGATCGCCACGACCGCGGCGATGGTGGCGATCACGACGGCGGGCACCGCGACGGCCCTGGGGAGGAGGTGCAGATAGAGGAAGAACAACGGGAAGACGAGGTAGGCGGCATCCGGGCTGAGCAGGACGAGGACCACCCACTCGACGCTGAGCACCACCAACCAGGCGAGGACGGACAGCCGACCTCGACGGACGCCCGCCGACACGGTGGCGCGGTCGGTCCCTCCGCTGGCGGCCACCGCTCGGCGGAACCGGACGCCGAGGATCGCGCCAGCGGCGTAGGTGAGCAGTATGACGACGGCGAGGACGATCGCCGCGAGGGCCGTTTGGCCACCGACCGAGACGGATCGCGCGATCACGAGCACGATGAGTGCGGTGACGAGGCCGTGGAGGCCGAGCTGCAGGCCGGTGAACACGGGGCTGAGTGCCGAGTGCTTCATCCGCCCAGCGTACGGCGGGGATCGTCCTCGCGAATCATCAGAAAGGTGGAACGTCGCCTCCACCTGACCGCGCCGGAGGACCGTCCCGTTCGACGATGCCCGGCGTCGGCGAGGCGACGAGGCTGGAATCCTGCCGCACCACGGAGACGCCGTCGGGCGGCTGACAAGGAGTCCCCATGTTCGTCGCCTGGCGCGACATGCGCTTCGCCACCGGTCGCTTCGTGCTGATCGGGGCGGTCGTCGCCCTCATCACCCTGCTCGTCGGATTCCTCAGCGGCCTCACCGCTGGACTGGCGAACCAGAACATCTCGGCGATCACCGGGCTGGATGCGTCGAGCATCGTCCTCGCGGCCCCGGCCGACGGCGAGCAGGCGACGTTCGCGGACTCCGCGATCGACGCGGACGCGGCCACCACGTGGGCTGCGGTCCCCGGAGTGGACGGTGTCCAGGAGCTCGGCATCAGCCAGACGCGGCTGACCGCGGACGATGCGCGCACCTCCGTGGCACTGTTCGGGATCAGTGGTGACGCCGTCGCGGGTCGCGCAGCCGAGGTGCCCGCCGACGGGACCGCCCGCCTGAGTCGGACCGCCGCGGAGGCCCTCCACGTCTCCCGAGGCGACACCGTCTCGATCGGTGGCAGCGAACTCGAGGTCGGTTCGGTCGTCGACGACCAGTGGTACAGCCACACGCCGGTCGTCTGGACGAGCCTGTCGGAGTGGCGGTCGCTGCAGGCCGCGCAAGGGTCCACCGGCGACGGAGCGACCGCGCTCGCCATCACCGGGAACCCGAGCGCCGATGCGGTGGCGGGAGCGGAGCAGGCCACCGGCACGGTGTCGAAGGACGTCCTGTCGTCCCTGCTCGCAATCGGCTCGTTCCGCTCGGAGATCGGATCGCTCCTCCTCATGGTCGCCATGCTGTTCGGGATCTCCGCGCTCGTCATCGGAGCCTTCTTCACGGTGTGGACCATGCAGCGCGCGGGCGACGTGGCGATCCTCAAAGCGCTGGGCGCGACGACCCGTCGGCTGTCGCTCGATGCGCTCGGCCAGGCGCTCGTCCTCCTCGTCCTCGGCGTCGGACTCGGCATCGGCATCACCGCCGCACTCGGTTCCGCGGCTGGCACGGCGCTGCCCTTCGTGCTCAGCCCACTGACGACGCTCGTGCCCGGGGTGATCATGATCGCCCTCGGCCTGATCGGCGCCGCGTTCGCCCTGCGGTCGATCCTCTCGGCCGACCCGTTGACCGCGCTCGGCGGCAACCGGTGAACGCGCCCACCCTCCCTGCGTCCTTCCTCGCACCCACCCTCGTCACCATCGGAGTCACCGCATGATCTCGCTCACCGACGTCACCCTCACCTTCCCCGACGGCGACCACCGCGTCACCGCCGTCGACCGCGCGACCCTCACCGTCCCGGCCGGGACCGTCACCGCGCTCACCGGGCCGTCGGGCTCCGGGAAGTCGAGTGTGCTCGCCGTCGCGGCCGGCCTGATCCGGCCCGACAGCGGCCTCGTGGAGGTGGCCGGGGTCGACGTCACCTCCCTCGACCGCCGTGCGGCCACCGACTTCCGCCGTACGAGGCTCGGCATCGTGTTCCAGCAGGCCAACCTGCTGCCATCGCTCACGGCCCTCGAGCAGCTGTGCGTTCTCGGGACGCTCGGCGGCCGCGCATCGCGGGCCGACCGGACGCGCACCCGCGAACGGGCCGCGATGCTGCTCGCCGCGGTCGGTCTCGCCGACCAGGCCGGCAAGCGGCCGCATCAGCTCTCGGGTGGTCAGCGGCAGCGGGTCAACATCGCGCGCGCCCTCATGAACGAGCCCGATGCGCTCGTCGTGGATGAGCCGACCAGTGCGCTCGACCACGAGCGCGGGTCCGCGATCATCGAGCTCATCCTCGAACTCACCGCGACCTCGGGCGCCGCGACGCTGCTGGTCACCCACGATCGGAGCCACCTCGACCGCATGGACCAGGTGCTCGTCATGGAGGACGGTCGACTCAGCGCCGCCGCCGACGCGCTGGCCTTGCGGTCCTGAGGCTCACCGTCGCCCGGCGGTAGGGTGAGGTCACGTCGAGAGAGGACCGCCATGCGCCGTGCCACCCGTGGGCTGACCGTGATCGCGATCGTCGGCGCCGTGCTCGGCACGAGTGCCTGCACCGGTGGCGCGGACTCGCCCTCCGGTCAGAGCTCCGCGAGCGAGGCCGGCGTGATCGCACCCGTCATCGTGCAGCTCGTCGATCAGGACGGCCGCACCGTCACGGTCGGCCTCGACAATGTGGTGGACCTCGTCGCCGTCGATCCGACCGTCTGGTCCGCGGAGGTCGAGGATCCGTCGATCGCGGAGTACGTGCCGGGCGGATCCCGCGGCGGCGCGTCGTTCAACCCCGGTCTGCAGCCGCTCGAGGTCGGGAGCACGACGGTGACGCTGACGAACAGCTCCGACGATTCGACCGTCGTCCTCACGCTCGAGGTCGTCGACCGGTCCTGAGCCGGGGACGCTCCAACCGGTCCCTGAGCCTGTCGAAGGGCGCACTCCAACCGGTCCCTTTCGAACCAAACCAACATCTGCATCCTCTCCCTCAAATGCCGGACCACTTCTCCATCGAGGGAAAGGCTCGCGGAGCGAGCCATGGCGGCCCGCTGGCTTGCCGGGACATCCGGAGTTGACAAGGCAACAGACCCCGCGTGCTTGATGTCCGCGGATGGGCGTCACACGCCGAGGACGGATGGACGGGCATCAGGCCGGCGAATCTCATCCGGAGCAGGCGGAGGCTATAGTCCTGTATACGAGACTGGAGGGACTAAAATGTCAAAGCCCATTGCTGCGCTTCGGGGCGAGGAACGTGCTCTTGCCTCTCACGTCAGGGCGGTGTTGATCGCCAGAGATGACAAGATGGAGAGCTGGGATGTGGAGCTGCTCCGCGTAGATTCGGGCGCTGTACTCGCCGCGGATATCTACTCGGTTCCGACGCCCTCTCGGGGTTCCATTTTGGATGTCATCTCCTACGCCCTCTCGACGATCGGGCTCCAGGCGGGCCCCAGCCCTCTCGCGAACGCACCTCAGGGCCCCTCCGACTTCACATTCCCCGTATCACAGGTTTCTCACACAGAGAACTAGTATTTGAGCGCATGAGATGCCACTCTGGACGGGTAGATGGCAGCAACCCAAAGGAGGCTTCATGAAATCTGTCCGATCGTTCCGGAACATGCTTGTCGGTGTCGCCATGCTTGGACTGAGTCTTGGCGGAGCGAGCTCATCCGCCCTGGCATCAGACGTGCAGGACGATGGCACCAGCGCTGTTTCCTCTCCGATGGAGGCCATCAAACTCACGGCCGACAACGCCGTCGCCTACGGCTACGCGGTCCGCACAGACTCGGACGGGCAGCAGTGGGCCATGGACGCGGGCACGCCGGACGGAGACTTCACACATGCAGTCCCGATTGCAGAGGAGAGCGGCGCCTCGACACGGGATCGCGTCGTCGGAAACTGCGGCAGTTCATGGGTCTATCTGAGCGGCAAAGAGGGCTACCGCAGCGTCTACACCGGCTACGACATCCAGGCCAAATTCGGACTTCCCGTAAGCCACGTCTGGTCGGTCGCCGTTTACTCGAGCATCGATTTCGAGAGCTTCGACTTCAGTGGCCTGCCCTCCTGGGGAGCCGAGAGGTGGTTCGAAACCAGGTTCATCGATACCCAGGTGATCGAGGGCCTGCCAATCTCTACGATTGCGGGCGGATCAGTACTCACGACTGGGGGCCTTTGCGTTAGCGGCTCTCCCACCGACACGATCACTGGCTAGACCAATTCTTAACGAGGGGGACCGACTCATCGCGTCGGTCCCCCTCTCAGTTCTGCAGGTCGCCTCACATCGCTCTGTCCACTACCCTCGGCGTCTTCTAGCTCGGTGACCGGTCGAACAGCGCTCAGATGTTGAGGTAGCGGCAGAGGTACGCGGTGGTGACCTCGACCTCGACCTGGAAGCTGCTGCTCCCCGGGACACTGAACTGCGCGTCGGGCCCGAAGTCCTGCCAGGCACTCGTGTTCGGCAGCAGCACGCGGAGCTTGCCGGAGATCACGGACATCTCCTCGGCCTTGCCCGTGGTGAAGGTGTACTGCCCCGGCTCCATCACGCCGACGCTGGCCGACTCCGCACCGGGCTCGTTCGTGGTGAAGCCGATCGACTTCACGTTGCCGTCGAAGTACTCATTGCTCGTCAGCATCAGGGGCCTCTCGTCGTGGTCCGGGATCGCGGCGGCGGATCCGGCCTTCATCGTATCGGCTCGGCGAAGAACGCCTCCTCGTGCGCGGCCGAGGCCAGGAACGCCCGTCGCATCGTGTCGCGGCCGGTCTCGTCCGCGCGAGCTGCCGCCCCGGCGACGATCTCGATCGCCCGGGCGTTCGCCGTCGCGAACGCGGGGTCGGCGTACGTGTCGAGCCACGCCGCGAACGGGTGCTCCGCGTGTGATGCGCCGACCAGTCGCTCACCGAGATCCTGATAGATCCAGTAGCAGGGCAACACAGCGGCGACCACCCGCCCGTAGTCGCCGTCGACCGTCGCCGCGTGCAGGTGGTCGAGGTACGCCGTGGTCGTCGCCGACGGTTCCGCATCCATACCGCTGACGGCATACGTGCTGAGCCAGGTGCGGTGCAGCTCCATCTCGGCCTCGATGGAGCCCGCCGCGCCGGTCGCCCAGAACACCTGTTCCTCGGCCGTCGGCGCCAAGGCACTCGCTCTCGCGAGGACCCGCGAGTAGTCCCGCAGGTAGATCGCGTCCTGCAGCAGGTACCACGCGAACCGGGCCGGATCGAGGGTGCCGTCCGCGAGCCTCGTCACGAACGGCAGGTGGTCGATCCGGTCCCGCAGCTCGGCGATGTCCTCCCACCAGCCCGTGAGGATGCCGGCGCCGTCCTGGCGACCCGAGGTCATCCCGGCCGACGCCCAGAGCTCGGCGAAGTGGCTGATCGGGCCGTTGCCCGAGCCGACCTCGAGCGCGTCCGCGTGCCGGAGGCTCGACGTGAGCCACGACTTCGCCTCGCCGAGCGCCTCGGTCCAGGACCCCGAACGGACGACGAGGGTCGCCATCGCGCTCGACAGGGAGCACCCGGTCCCGTGGGTGTTCCGTGTGTCGACTCGAAGACCGTCGAACTCGACGAGTGATCGGTCGTCGCCCAGACCACCGGTGGCGTCGACGAGCGCATCCGGGCACGCGGTCGTCCCCGTCAGGTGCCCACCCTTCACGAGCACGATCACGCCCGCTTGCACCGAGACCCGTTCCGCCTGGGCGAGTGCGTCGGCCCAGCTCGTCGCCACCGGCTCGTCCGCGAGGACGGCGAGCTCCGGCAGATTCGGGGTCACGAGGTCGACGTGCGGCAGGAGCGCGCGCATGGCAGCCTCAGCGTCGCGGTGGAGGAGGCGGTCGCCGCTCGTCGCGACCATCACCGGGTCGAGGACGACGGGTCCGGTCTCGGTCTCCTGCAGCCAGGTCGACACGGTGTCGATGATCGCGACATCGCCCAGCATCCCGATCTTGACCGCGTCGATCACCACGTCGTCCGCGACCGCGTCCAACTGCTCGCGGAGGAACCCGACGGGCGGGGTGTGCACGGATCGGACACCCCGGGTGTTCTGCGCGACGAGCGCGGTGACGACCGCCATGCCGTATCCGCCGTTCGCGGCGATGCTCTTGAGGTCGGCCTGGATCCCGGCCCCGCCGGTCGGGTCGGTGCCGGCGATGCTCAGCACCCGGGGTGTGTCCCGCATGGTGACGGGTCGTCGACCGTGCACCCGGTTCGAGTTCGACGACGCCGGCGTCGTCGTCTGTTCCACGGCGCTCATGCGGAGACCTCGGTCCAGGCGCTGCGGAACGCTCGGGCGGCCTCGGCCGGATCGTCGGCGGCGCAGATGGCCGAGACCACGGCGAGCCCGGCGGCACCGGCGGCGTGCAGCTCGACCGTGTCCTCCAGAGAGACACCGCCGATCGCGACGCACGGGAAGGGGGTCGCGGCGGCGATCGCGGCGAACCCCTCCATGCCGAGCGGCGCCGGGTGGTCCGGCTTGGTCGTCGTCGGGCGGATGACGCCGACGCCCAGGTAGTCGACCGTCCCAGCTGGCAGGGCCGCGACCGCGTCGAGGTGCGCCGGGGTGTTCGCCGTCAGCCCCACGACGGCGGCCTGTCCCAGGATGCGACGCACGGCGTCGACCGGGAGATCGCTCTGACCCACATGGACGCCGTGGACGACGGCACCGGCGGAACGGGCGGCGAGGAACACGTCCACCCGGTCGTCGACGAGGAGCAGCGCCCGCCCGGCGACGACCTCCGCCGCACGCACGGTCAGGTCGAACAACTCTCGCGCCGATGCGGTCTTCTCCCGCAGCTGGACTGCGGTCACCCCGCCGTCGACAGCTCGGCGCACGACGTCGAGGACACCGCGATCCCCGCTGGCCGAAGCATCCGTGACGAGGTAGGTGGCGATACCGCGGCGCACGAGCTCGTCGTGCGAACGGGCCACGAGGACCCGGTCCGCGGTGGTCGAGGCGCTCACGCGATCACCGCCAGGCTGCGGACGGTGTCGGCATCGAGGAGGTGCAGGTGGTCGAGGAAGGCGGGAGCGAAGGAGCCGGGGCCACGGCTCTCCGCGGCCGCCAGCTGCGCGGCGACCGTGTACGCGGTGGTCGCCGCGACCGTCGTCAGCAGCCGGTCGTCGTCGAGTGACGCGAAGGCGGCGAGCACGGCACCGAGGGCACAGCCACCGCCCGTCACGAGGGTGAGCCAGGCGTGGCCGTTCGAGCAGCGGACGATGCGCTCACCGTCGGTGATGACGTCCGTCGGGCCGGAGACGGCGACGACGGCACCCGAGGTGCGTGCGATCGCAGTGGCCGCCTCGATCGCGCTGTCCACCGCGTCGGTGCTGTCGACCCCGCGACCGCCGGCGCCCAGTCCGGCGAGCGCGATGATCTCGCTGGCGTTGCCGCGGACGATCGTCGGCCGGAGAGCGAGGAGTTCGGCGGCGAGCGCCGTCCGCACCGGCAGGAAGCCGACGGCGACGGGGTCGAGCACCCACGGTGTGCCGGCGTCGTTCGCGGCGGAGGCGGCCTCGACCATCGCCTCGCGCTGCTCCGCCTGCGGCGTCCCGAGATTGAGGAGGACCCCGGAGGCGATGCGGGCGAACGGCCCGGCCTCGGTGGGGATGTCGGTCATCGCCGGGGCGGCGCCGATGGCGAGCAGGACGTTCGCGGTGAAGTTGGTCACCACGGCGTTCGTGATCGATTGGACGAGCGGTGTGCGCTCGCGCAGGCGGTCGAGGAGGTCCCCGGACGCGCTCGCGAATTCGCCGACGGACGGCTCGTCGGTGGACGGGTGGGCAGACTGCTGCGGTGTGCGAATGCTCATTCGCGACATCCCTTCGCTCGGACTAACGAGATCAGGTTCGACGGGTGTGTTCTCAGCCGATCGTCGTGGGATCGGCACCCCGTGTCACTCGCGACCACCCTAGCGGGTCGGCCCGGCTTCCGGTCCAGCGGGCGGGCGAGGATGATGAAGGGATGGACTTCTTCGAGCTGGTCACCATCGTCTTCGAGGTCGCCGGTGTCGGGGCGATGGTCGTGGGCTTCGTGATCGCCGTCACCCTCTCGGCCCGCCTGTGGTGGAGCACGCGCGACGGCGCTCGGGCCTTCCGGATGCTGCGGGAGACGATCGGCTCGGTCATCCTGCTCGGGCTGGAGATCCTCGTGGCCGCCGACCTCGTGAAGACGGTCACGTCGACGCCCTCGCTGACCGACGCACTCGTCCTGGCGATCATCGTCGTCATCCGCACCCTGCTGAGCTTCTCCCTGCAGATCGAGATCGAGGGCACCCTCCCCTGGAGGCGCCTGGCGACGACCGGCCCACAGCTCTTCGACCGTGCCGTCAAGCGCGGCGGCGAACGCACCCGGCGTCGCGCCGAGGAGCAGGACGTGTCGGCATCGCCCAATCCGACGGCGGCACCGACCGTCGCGTCGCAGGCCGTCCCCGACGATGAGGACGCCTTCCCCGAGCTCCGCAGTCGCAGCTAGCGCGTTGCGGCTCGTGCAGTTCGTCTAGCGTGCGGCGGAGGTCGCCCAGGTGTCGCGGATGAGGTCGGGCAGCAGGCGCATGTCGTCGAACACGTGGGTGCCGTCGCCGACGAGCCGCTCGGCGGGCGTCATGCCACCGGCGTAGGCGTAGACCGTCATGCCGGCCGCGCGGGCAGCCAGGACGCCGACGACGCTGTCCTCGACGACCGCGCACCGCTCGGGGGCCGTGTCGAAGTCGGCGGCGGCGTGCAGGAAGAGGTCGGGGGCGGGCTTGCCGACGGCGACGTCGGTCGCGCTGAAGATGCGCCCGTCGAAGCGGTCGTGGATGCCCACCTGCCCGAGGTTGCGGACGACGTCGTGCAGCATCCCGTTCGAGGCGACGCACAGCTGCACCCCGGTCGCAGCGATGCCGTCGAGGGCGTCGACGACACCGTCGACCGCCTCGAGCTCGCGCTCGCAGATGCCGCGGAACATGTCGCTCCAGCGCTGGATCCAGTCGGCCTCGAGCGGCTTCCCGAGCCGCTGCTCGACGAGCGTCGCGTACGTCTCGAGCGAGGCGCCGACGAAGAGCTCCCGCACCTCGGCCTCGGTGTAGTCACCGCCGACCTCGTTGAGCAGCTGCAGGTTCACCCGGACGGAGATGCGTTCCGTGTCGACGAGCGTGCCGTCGCAGTCGAAGATGACGAGGTCCGGATAGTCGACTGGCATGCTCCGAGCCTAAACGACGCCGCCTGCGCTGACGCCGTGCGCCATCCGGCGGCGACCTGCCGCGGCGGTCAGCGGGCCGCGCGGACGCCCTGTCGCTGCCAGGTGACGACCATGCGTCGCGCATACTGGGTCGCCGCGACGAAGTGGCCGAGGAGTCCGAGGAGGATCGCCACGAAGCCGACCCCGCCGAAGACCCGATAGAGCGCCGACGTCGGATCCCCGCCTCCGAGCGCGAGGCCCGTGAGCAGCGCGAAGAAGCCGACGAAGAGGAACACCGTCCGGATCTTGCCGGCGATGCTCACCGGCACCTCGGGCGTCCCTCGGAACGCGACGACGGCGACGAACGCGAGCAGGAGGTCGGGGACGATCATGACCACGAACACCTGCCACGGGATGATCTGGGCGATGGCGAACGACGCGGCGACCACGACCACGGTCAGGCGGTCGGCGACCCCGTCGAGCCAGGTGCCGAGCGCGGAGACCGTGCCCATGCGGCGCGCGATCTGCCCGTCGGCGACGTCGCTCAGGAACACGACCGCGCCGACGACGAGCGCAGCCCAGTAGGAGCCGGTGATCACGAGGGCGGCGAAGACCGGGAGCAGGACGATACGTCCCGCCGTGATCGCGTTCGGCAGGTTCTTCCAGTCGTCGTCGGAGAACAGCTGCGTCCGGAGGCGCGCGAGGGGCGTCTTCTCGTGCAGGGTCACCGGGATCATCGCCTCGTCGCCGGGGATCGCGGTACCTCGGCGGAATCGGGCGATCGCGACCACCGTGACCACCACGACGAGCGCGAACAGCAGCACCCAGCCGGTGGCGCCCAGGTACTGGCGGACCGTGTCGAGCGTGGCGCGGACGAGGGAGCCGACCCCGACGTAGACGGCGGACCAGAGGAGGGAACCCAGCAGCGATGCCGCGAGGAACGACCGGTAGGGCACGCGGGCGACCCCTGCGGCGGTCGGTGTCAGGCACCGGAGCACGGGGACGAGCCTCGTGAGGAAGACGGCCTGGGCCCCGCGTCGCTCGAGCGCCTCGACCGCGCGGTCCCAGCCATCGACGCCGAGACGCCGGACGATGGCCGAGTCACGGAGGCGACCACCGGAACGACGACCGACGAGGTAGCCGAGCTGGTCCCCGAGCGACCCGCCGAGGGCGACCGCGAGGAACAGCACGAGGGCACCGGGGGCGGAGTCGAGCATGGCCGCGAGGAGGAGCACCACCGGTTCACCGGGGACGACGAGGCCGAGCCAGAGGCCGGACTCGGCGGTCGTGAACAGGAGTCCGATGAGCCAGATCACCGGATCGGGCAGCGCCGTCGCGGCGTCGTTCACCCACCCGATGATGTCCACGGATCCCCGTTCAGCAGTGCGACCCGCACTCCAGGGCGGGGCGCGGCTCGCCCAAGTCTACGGACGAGCCGCACCCTCCTATCCCCGAGGGGTCGTTCAAACGGTCATTCGCCGGACAGCTCGTCCCGATTCGCGCGTCGACGACGCAGGACGGCCGCGGTGACGACACCTGCGGCACCGAGCACGAAGAGCGCTCCGGCCGCGACGATCCACGGCATCGCGTCCGCACCGGTCGAGGGCAGACGACCCGCGTTGCTCGGAACCGCGGGGTCGCTCGGGTTCGTCGACGGCACGGGGACGACGGCGTCGGCGACGAGCACGAAGGTGGGCACCGTCTGGACCGCACCGTCCGTGCCGACGACGACGGTGGCGGTCGTGGCGCCACCCGCGGGCACCGAGTACCCGGCCGGGACGGTCAGCGTGACCTCGTAGCTGCCCGGCGCCAGGTCGGCGAGCCCGTAGGAGCCCTCGGCCGTCGTGATCAGGGCGACCGGGCCGCCCGGCGTCGTCACCGTGACCGTCGCTGCGGGCACCGGGGCGTCGCTGTCCGTCCGGACGTCGCCGATGACGGTGCCGAGCCGAGCGAGCTCGAAGTCGACCGCGTCGAGATCGGTTCCGGCGAGCTCCTCCTCCCGGGTGGCCGCTCCGGAGACGACGTACCCCTCCGGCGCGACGATCGAGACCTCGTACGGCCCCGCGGGCAGGAGCGGGAAGCGGTAGGAACCGTCGGCGGCCGTGACGGCGCTCTCGACACCGTTCGGACCGTCGACGCTCACGGTGACGCCGGCCACACCGACCCCACCGGACGTGATCACCCCGCCGAGACTGGGGTTCGCGACGAGCACGAAGTCCTGCTCGGTGATGACTGTCTCGTTGCCCGCCGAGACGGTGAACGGCGCCGGCGCGTTCTGCACCGCGTAACCATCGGGCGGCGTGAGGAGCACCGTGTGGTCGCCGACCGGCACGGTGTCGAAGAGGTAGTTCCCGTCGGTGTCGGTGGTGACGCTGCCGACACCGACGATCGTGACGGTGGCACCGACGATCGGGACGCCGTCGGTGTCGAGCGCGGTCCCGGACACGGCGACGGGCACGATGTCACGGACGGTGAAGTCCGCGACATCGTCGGCGTCTGTGAGGTCCGCGGCAGCTCGTGCGGGACCAACGGCGATCTTGCCGGTCGGCGGGACGAGTTGCACCGTGTAGCCGTCGGTCGCGAAGTAGCCGGCGAAGGCGTAGGCGCCGCCTCCGGCGGTCGTGGTCGAGGCCACCACCCGGCCGTCGCGGTCGATGAGCCGGACGCCGACGCCGTCCAACGGGCCCGTGGTCTGGTCGGTCACCGTGCCGGTCACGTCACGCGCGATCGACGCGAACCACGCCTGGTAGACAGGCGCGCCGAGACGCTGCTGGAAGGTGAACGTGAGACTGGAGATCGGGACGGAGGGCTCGAACCAGCCCGCCGCGCCGGCGGTGTCCGCTGCGGCGTCGTTGCCGCGCAGCACCTGCGTCGCCGGGTCCCAGGTGGGGACGTCCGTTGCGGAACCGGTGCAGGACGGCTTGCCGACGAGACCTGGTGCGCAGTAGTTGAAGCCACCGTTGAACCCGAGCTCGTCGGGGGTGAGCGCGGAGCCGTCGGGGCCGATCGCCGTCACGGTGACCTGGTCGGCGTCGATGTCACCGAGGACGAAGGTCCAGCCGGACGGCGGTGTCGGCGTCGCGAAGGAGTAGGTCGTGGTCGAGGGCGACGCCGCGTTGTTCGCCTTCGGCCGGAGGTTCAGGTAGGCCTGACCGCGGCTGCTGCCGTACTTCGCACCGACGGGGGTGGACGCGGCCAGCCAAGTCGTGGTGCCGGGGATGACGCCGATGCTGCCTCCGCCGACCGAGTCGCTCGTCAACGCCGCGGTGAGCTCGGGTTGCCCAGCAAGGGTCATCGTGCCCTGGTACGACCCCGATCCGCCGGAGAGCTCGGACCACGTCGCCCAACTCGAGGTGGTCGCGGCGGAGGCTGCCGGGACGGCTGCGGTGAGGGCGAGCGCGGAGGCTCCGAGCAGGGCGAGCACAGCGGCTCCGATGCGGCGGGTCATGGGCGTCAGGATAAACGGACGCCGGACGTCTCCGGAATCCCGCTGTCCGGTTTGCGAGGGTCACCGCGCAGCGTGGTATGGCGGGGCTACGGCACCTCAGACCCATGCGCGAGGCGCAGTGGATCGTCCCGCAGGTGGATAGGAGATCGGGCGCGCGGGCGACGCGCCCCGGCGGCGATCCGAGGAGGCTGGAACCATCAACCGATCAGCTCCGCACACCGCGGAGGAAGGAACCAGCTCATGTCCGCCTCAGCCACCACCGAGTCCACCACGATCTCGCCCGCCGAGGACGTGACCCTGGCAGACGCCCCGACCGAAGCGTTCGGCCCCGAACCGCTCACCCAGGCCACGCCCGTGCAGGAGGTCGCGCCGACTCAGCCGACGACCCCCGTGCCCCTTGCCCCCGTGCCTGCTGCGACGACCGCCGACCGCGAGAGCTCGACCCAGACGCTGTCGATCATCGCGTTCGCCCTGTCGATCGCCGCGGTCGTCGCCCCGTCGTTCGTGCTCCTGCCGATCGCCTCGCTCGTGCTCGGCATCATCGCGCTCGCCCGCAAGCCGAAGTCGAAGGGCTTCGCCCTCACCGCCGTCATCATCTCCGGCACCATGCTGGCGCTCGCCCTGATCGTCGCCGCCGGTGCAGCCCTGCTGCTCGGAGTGTCGGTGATCAGCAGCGGCTACGCCGGCTGACCCGGTCTCCCACCCGACGCCCGTCCGCTCCTCGAGCGGGCGGGCGTCGTGGCTTGTCTCCCGGACATCCCGATCAGCCGTTGATTGTTACACAATCCTGCGGCAAGCTGTCCCCATGACCCGTTCGCCGACGGACACCCCGTCGACTGCCGACAACACCGCCGCCGGGCGCCTGCCCGTCGCCGCCGCGATCCTCGCCGCCGTGTGCTTCGGGACGACGGGGACGGCTCACGCGCTCCTGCCGATCGAGGTGGGCTCGGTCGCGTTCGGCGCCGCACGCATCGTCTTCGGCGGAGCGCTCCTCGTCCTCGTGTGGGTGGCCTTCGCCCGCCGCCCGAGGTCCACGCCACCTCGGACCCACGCAGCGAAACTCGGGAGGCCCGCGCTGGTCGTCGCCGTCGTCGTGGGCACGATCGGTGTCACCGCGTACCAGCCGTTCTTCTTCCTCGGAGTGGAACGTAACGGTGTCGCGATCGGGACCCTCACGGCACTCGGCTCCGCACCCGCGATCACCGGCCTCCTCGAATGGGCGATCCATCGCAGACGCCCGAGCGCCCGCTGGTTCCTGGCCACGATCGTCGCCGCAGCCGGTGTCGCCGTCCTGTCCGGGGTGACGGGTGGCGGGATCGGCACCGTCTCGGCGGACGGGCTGCTCGCCTCCGTCGGCGCCGGAGCCTCCTACGCCCTGTACACGCTCTGCAGCAAGGCACTCATCGAGCACGGGTGGACACCGCTCGGCACCATGGCGGCGCTCTTCGGCGCAGCGGCGCTCGTCTCGGTGCCGATCCTCCTCACCACTGAGACCGCATGGATCCTCACCGCACCCGGCGCACTCGCGGTCGCGTGGCTCGCGCTCGTGAACACGGTGGCGGGGTACCTGCTGTTCGGCTACGCGCTCGGCGGGCTGCCCGCGTCTCGGGTCGCGACGCTCACGCTCTTCGAGCCGCTGACGGCGACGCTCCTCGGCATCCTGCTCCTCGGAGAGTCCTTCGGGCCGTCCACCGTCGTCGGTGCCGCGCTGCTCGTGACCGGACTCGCGATCCTCGTCGTACCGAAGCGCATCGACCGTCGCGAGGTCCCCCGATGACCGCGGTCGACGCCGTCGCGGACGCGCTGCGCGACGACATCCTCGACGGACGGCTCGGCGCGGACGAGCCGTTGCGGGAGACCGCCCTCACCGCCCGGTTCGGCGTCAACCGGCACACCGTCCGAGCGGCGCTCCAGGCGCTCGCGGCGGAGCGCCTCGTCACGTTCGAGGCCTACCGCGGTGCACGGGTGCGGTCGTTCAGCGATGCGGACGTGCTCGCCCTGATGGAGTACCGGACGGCGATCGAGGCAGAGGCGGTCCGGCTGCTGCGAACGCGTGCGGAGCCGTCATCGCGCCCACCGGCCTCGATCATCGCGGCGAACGACAGTCTCCGACGCATCTGCGTCGACCGACCCGCCGATCACCGCGCCATCGAAGTCGCGCACGCCGAGCTGCACCACGCGATCGTCGCCGCGGCCCGGAGCCCTCGACTGAGCGAGGCGCACGCTGCACTCCTCGCCGAGCTCAGCCTGTTCATGGTGCAGCTCCGGAGCGTCCTCCCGCCCGAGGAACTCATCGACCAGCACGACCGACTCGTCGACGCCCTCATCGGCGACCACGGCGAGGCGGAGCTCCGCGCCCACCTCGCGCACTCGGCGGAGCAGCTCATCGCGCTCCGCCGGTCGGCCCCCTGAGCTCGGCCCCTGAGCCACCCCTTCCGGTCCCTGAGTCTGTCGAAGGGCGCCCCGACAGGTCCCTGAGCCACCCCTTCCGGTCCCTGAGCCACCCCGTCCGGTCCCTGAGCCTGTCGAAGGGCACCTCGACAAGCTCGGTGACCGGGTGGCGCTCGTTGACCGGGTGGCGCTCGGCGACCGGGTGGCGCTCGGCGACCGGGTGCGGCTCGGTCACCGGGTGCAACTCGACGACAGGACGGGCCGTCAGCCTCGCGTCGAGGTGACCGCCTCCGGTCGCATCGCTGCGGCGGCGGCGGCCGCCGGCCGGACCGCTGGGTGCTCCTCGGACGGGCCCGCCCACGGCAGCGTCACCGTGAACGTCGTGCCGGCGGACGACGAGGCGACCTCGATCGAGCCCTCGTGGCCCTCGGCGATGGACAGCGCGATCGCCAGGCCGAGGCCCGTGCTGCCGGCGGCACGCGAGCGCGACGAGTCGGCCCGGGCGAACCGGTTGAAGAGTTCGGGGAGGAAGGCCTCGTCGATGCCGGGTCCGTCGTCGGCGATCGTCAGCGAGGCGCGCTGCGGCTCGTCGCGACTCTTCGGTGCGCTGATGCGGGTGACCACGGAGGTGCCGGCCGGGGTGTGCACGGCGGCGTTCGACAGCAGGTTCACGACGAGCTGGTGCAGGCGCTCCCGGTCGCCGCGCACGATGATCGCGCGCTCCGGCACGTCGACCGACCAGTGGTGCGCCGGTGCCGAGACGGCCGCGTCACTCACGGCGGCGGCCACGAGGTCGCTCAGGTCGACGTCGTCGAGGTGCAGGTCCTGCCCCTCGTCGAGACGCGCCAGCAGGAGCAACTCGCTGACGAGCGAGCTCATCCGGGTCGCCTCCGACTCGATGCGGGCGAGCGCATGCTCCGTCATGGGCGGGAGGCTCTCGCTGTCCTGGCGGGTGAGCTCGGCGTAGCCCTGGATCGCGGCGAGTGGCGTCCGGAGTTCGTGGCTCGCATCGGTGACGAACCGACGCATGCGCTTGTCGGTCGCGGCACGGACGGCGAGTGCGCGGTCGACGTGGTCGATGAGGCCGTTGAGCGCCTCGCCGACCTTGCCGATCTCCGTCCGGGGATCGGTGTCGGCCTGATCGACCCGCACGTCGATCCCGGTGTCGCCACGCTCGAGTTGCAGCGTGGACACCTCCTCGGCGGCGGCGGCCACGCGCGACAACGGTCGGAGCCCGAGGCGGACCACGATGATCGCCCCGATGATGGTGACCGCGAGCGCGAGCACGGCGAGGATCGCGATGACGATCGCCTCCTGCTGGACGGCTGCTCGCGGGGTGGCGAGCGAGACGCCGGCCACGAGGGTCTCGCCGTCGCCGTGGTCGAGGAACTCGAGTCGGTATCCGCCGAGCGACCCCAACTCGATGTTCTGTCGCTCGGAGCTGTCGGCCGCGACGGCCTCCTCGATGAGCGCTTTCGTCCGCACGTCGAGCGCTGTGGCGTTGGACTGGGTGAAGCGCGCGGAGTCGACGACCCCACCGTCCGCGACGAGCGCGATGAGCGTGCCGGGACCATGGCCGACGTAGTCCACGAACGGCTTGACGTAGCCGGGCTCGCCGCGCGTGGCATCGGGGTCGACCACGGCTCCCCCACCGGCCTGCTGATCATGGAACTTCACCACGGAGTGCTCGAAGGCCTCCATCGACCCGGTGAGCTGGGTGTCGACGACGGCGGTGACCGACCCTTCGACCGTGACGATCGTCAGGATGCCCGACACCGCGAGGACCGCTGCGATGACCGCAGCGATGCCCGTCACCAGCCGTCGCTGGAGCGTCCACGGGTGCCGCCGGTCCACCCGGGGCGTCGGCGCGCCAGCGGTCGGAACCGATGCGGTGCTCATTCGACCGGCCGCAGCACGTACCCGACACCGCGGACGGTGTGGATCATCGGCGCCCGGTCGGCGTCGATCTTCTTGCGGAGGTAGGAGACGTAGAGGTCGACGATGCTGGCCTTGCCGGCGAAGTCGTAGTTCCACACGCGGTCGAGGATCTGGGCGCGACTCAGCACGCGCTTCGGGTTGCGCATGAAGTAGCGGAGCAGCTCGAACTCCGTCGTCGTGAGCGCCACCGGCTCGCCGTCGCGGCTGACCTCGTAGCTGCGCTCGTCGAGGAAGAGCCCGCCGATCGTGATGCGGGAGTCGTCGTCGGACACGACGTGCGCGGTGCGGCGGAGGAGACCCCGGAGGCGGGCGACGAGTTCCTCCAGCGAGAACGGCTTCGTCATGTAGTCGTCGCCGCCGGCGGTGAGTCCCATGATGCGGTCGTCCACCGAGTCGCGTGCGGTGAGGAACAGCGTCGGGGTGCCCGATTCCGGCTCCCCCTGCGAGAAGCTGCGGAGCTGACGGAGGACGCTCAGCCCGTCCATGTCGGGCAGCATGATGTCGAGGACCACGACGTCCGGACGTTCCGTGCGGTAGCGCTGGACGGCCTCGCGACCGTTGGTGGCGACGTCCACGACCCACCCCTCATAGCCGAGGGCCAGGCTCACGAGGTCGGTCAGGACCGCTTCGTCGTCGACGAGGAGGACGCGGATGGGTGAACCGTCGGCCCGGTACATCCGCGGTAGCTTGGCGAGGACCGCCCGGCGGCGCCCCGAGTCGACGATCTGCGTGGGCAGGTCGGAGGGCATGGGTCGATTATCCGTCGTCGAGCTGCGAGGCGCGGGAGCGACGGGCGATTCATAGAGGCCTCATATCTTTTCAGGCCGAGCCCATGGGCGCGGTGCCTACCGTGGAGGACATGACCCGAGCAGAGCCCCTGGGCACGTCGTTCGCCCCCAGCCGTCGTCGGACGGCCGGAGCGACGGCCGAGCCTGCGGACCGGGTCCGGAGCGGGCTCGCCGCCGCGGTCCATGCTCTGCGTCCCTTGTTGCCGGCAGGTGTCTCACGTCCTCGGTTCCTCCGCGGGCCGCGGATCGAGGTTCCGGTCGACGCGCACCCGATCCGCACCGACCGGCTCGTCCTGCGTCGCCACCGGTTGGAGGACGCCGAGGCCTGGTACCGCATCCAGTCCACGCCCGAGGTCGTCGAGCACCTGCCGTGGCCCGTCCGCGATCGGGAGGCGTCCCGCGAGCACCTGCGTCACCGCGTCCGGCACAGCCGCCTCTGGCAGTCGGGCGACTTCCTCGCCCTGGCCGTCGAGCACGACGGGCGGCTCGTCGGAGACGTCTCGCTGCACCTCCGCGACGTCCAGCCCGCCGAGCGCTCGGTCGAGATCGGATGGGTCCTCGACCCCGCCGTCGGCGGACGTGGTCTCGCGAGCGAGGCTTCGGCGGCGATGATCGACCTGGCCTTCCGCGAGGTCGGGGCGAAGACGGTGACGGCCGTCATCGAGCCGGAGAACACCAGGTCCATCGCCCTCGCCGAGCGGCTCGGCTTCCTTCGGGCGACCGCACCGCGGCGGTCGTCGAGCATCACCTTCGCGATCACGCCCTCGCTCCTCGCCGCACGTCGCGCCGAGCGGACGGCGGGCAGCACCGGCCGGAGCTGATCGCCCGTCCGGGCGGCCGAACCTGCCGGGGCCGTGTCTCCCCCACACGCACCTCGGCAGGTTCAGCCGCCTGGACGGACGTCCCTGCTTCGCTCCCGTCCTGCTCCTCCACCCGGCGCCTTCCCCACCTGCCTGTCGCTTCCCCCAACTCAGGATCGGCGCGGCGCGTCGTGGCTCTGGCCCCCGGTCAGACGGCGACACGCCGCAGCGGTCCTGAGTTGGGGCACTGCCAGGGTTCCGGTCGGTTCCAATATCCTATAGGATTATCGCGATGTGCCGGCTTGCGCCGGATCGACGGACTCGATGACGAGGAGATGCAGATGACCAGGCTCTGGAACCGACCGGCCGACTTCGCGGATGAGATGGTGGACGGCTTCGTCCGAGCCAACGGACGCTGGGTACGCAAGGTCTCCGGCGGGGTGTCGCGCTCCACGAAGTCCGCGGAACCGGAGGTCGCCCTCGTGATCGGTGGCGGATCCGGGCACTACCCCGCTTTCGCCGGCCTCGTCGGACCGGGACTCGCCCACGGTGCGGCCATGGGCAACCTCTTCGCCTCACCGTCGGCACACCAGGTGGAGAGCGTCGTCCGCGCGAGCGAACAGGGACGGGGTGTCCTCCTCAGCTACGGCAACTACGCCGGCGACGTCTTGCACTTCACCGCCGCCCAGGACGCCGTGCGCGCCGACGGCATCGACTGCCGCACCGTCACCGTGACCGACGACATCTTCAGCGCCCCGCCCACCGAACTCGAGAAGCGGCGCGGGATCGCGGGCGACCTCACCGTCTTCAAGGTCGCGGGCGGCGCTGCCGCTGGTGGGTACTCCATCGACGACGTCGAGCGCGTGGCGATCCTCGCCAACGCCCGGACCCGTTCGATGGGCGTCGCGTTCTCCGGGTGCACGCTGCCCGGTGCCGACGAACCGTTGTTCTCCGTACCGGAGGGACGGATGGCCGTCGGGCTCGGCATCCACGGCGAGCCCGGTATCGACGAGACCGACATCCCCTCCGCGGACGGATTGGCGGAGTTGTTCGTGCACCACCTCCTGAACGAGGCCGAGATCCCGGAGGGCATCACGCCGAACGGCGCACGCGTCGTCCCGATCCTCAACGGCCTCGGCTCCGTGAAGTCGGAGGAGCTGTTCGTCGTCTACGACCGCATCGCCTCCCTGCTGGAGGACGCCGGGATCACCCTCGTCGACCCGCAGGTCGGTGAGTTCTGCACGAGCTTCGACATGGCCGGCGTCTCACTCACCCTGCTCTGGGTGGACGAGGAGCTGGAGCGACTGTGGAGTGCTGCTGCGGACACGCCCGCGTTCCGCACGGGCGCCGTCGACTCCGGCGCACTCGAGACTGTCGCTGCCGACGACACCGAGGACGTCGCCTTCGTGGTCCCGGACGCCTCGCCCGAGTCGCAGGAGTCGGCGGCCGTGGTTGCCGCCGCGATCTCCGCGATCCACGAGCTGCTTGCGGAACACGCGGACGAGCTGGGACGCCTCGACGCCATCGTCGGCGACGGCGACCACGGCATCGGCATGGACCGCGGGGCGACCGCCGCCGCCGCCGAGGCCGAGCGCCTGCGCGAGGCCGGGGCCGGCGTGGCGACCGTCCTCGACCGCTCGGGCGACGCCTGGTCGGACCGCGCCGGTGGCACCTCGGGCGCCCTGTGGGGCGTCATGCTCCGCACCCTCGGCGAGCGCCTCGGCGACGCCGAGCGCCCGACCGCCACCGCCGTGAGCGAGGGCGTGACCGCAGCGAAGGACGCCGTCATGCGCTATGGCAAGGCCTCCGTCGGCGACAAGACGCTCGTCGACGCCCTCGTCCCGTTCGCCGACACGCTCGCCGAGCGCGTCACCGCCGGCGACGACCTCTCGACCGCCTGGACCACGGCGGCGGCAGCGGCCACCACCGCGGCACACGACACGGCCGGTCTCATGCCCGGCATGGGCCGAGCCCGCTCGCACGGCTCGAAGGCCGTCGGCGTCGAGGACCCCGGAGCCGTCTCCCTCGCCCTCATCGTCGAGCGTGTCGGCACCCTGCTCGCCGAGCGCTGACGCCCGCTCCACCGACAGACACTCCGCTCCCTGAACAGACACCCCGCTCCCTGAACAGACACCCCGCTCCCTGAAGCGACATCTCCGTCCCTGAAGCGACACCCCGGTCCCTGAGCTTGTCGAAGGGCCAACCACGAAAGGCACACCATGACCCGCACCTGGCGAATCGTCATCGGCTCCGATGACGCCGGCTACGACTACAAGGAGATCCTCAAGCGCGACCTCGAGGCGAGCGACCTGGTCGCCTCAGTGGTCGACGTCGGGGTCGACGCCGACGGCCACACCAACTACCCGACCGTCGCGGTGACCGCTGCCGAGATCGTCGCCCGCGGCGAGGCCGACCGCGCACTGCTCATCTGCGGCACGGGCCTCGGCGTCGCGATCGCGGCGAACAAGGTCCAGGGCATCCGAGCCGTCACCGCGCATGACGGCTTCTCCGTCGAACGCGGGGTGCTCTCGAACGACGCCCAGGTGCTCTGCATGGGCCAGCGGGTCGTCGGCATCGAACTCGCCCGCCGCAACGTGCGCGAGTGGCTCACCTACGAGTTCGACGCCTCGAGCGCGTCGAACGACAAGGTGCAGGAGATCAGCGCGTACGAAGCGTCCTGATGTCAGGACGTCCCAGACTCGTCGGCGTGAGCCTGAAGATGTACTTCGGGCACGCGCAGACGCTCGACTGGTGCTCGGTCGTCGCGGGGGTGTCGGCCGAGCACCACGCACTCCGATCCGGCGCTGCGGAGCTGTTCGTCATCCCCGGATACCTCTCGGTGATCGGCGCGGTGGAGCGACTCCGCGGCGTCGCAGCCGTGGGGGCTCAGGACCTCGCGACCGAGGACGCCGGGGCGTTCACCGGCGAGGTGAGCGGCGCCGAGCTCCGCGAGGTCGGCTGCGAGGTCGTCGAGGTCGGGCACGCCGAGCGACGCCGACTGTTCGGCGAGACGCCCGACGTCGTCCGCGCGAAGACGACCGCCGCGCTCCGCAACAGGCTCGCGCCGGTGCTGTGCATCGGGGAGGCCGAGCACGGATACGCCGAGGTGGCGGCCGCGGAGTGCGTCGCACAGCTCGACGACGCCCTGGCAGGGGCGGTCGGTGCCGGGATCGTGGGCCGCATCATCGTCGCCTACGAACCGCACTGGGCCATCGGCGCCACCGAAGCCGCGAGTCCAGCCCACATCCGCGCGGTGTGCCTCCGGCTGCGCGGCCACCTCGACGTCCTCGCCACAAGGGGTCTGGTCGACACCTCGTCGGCCGTCATCTACGGCGGGAGCGCCGGACCCGGCCTACTCACGACGATCGGCGACGCGGTCGACGGGGTCTTCCTCGGCCGCTTCGCCCACGATCCGGCTGCCCTCTCGCTGGTGCTCGACGAGGTGGACGGCCTCGACCGCGCGGGCTCCGACCTGCCGCGATGACGCCTGGAGGCCCCGTAAACTGGTCCTCGACGATCATCGCGGCCGCTCGACCGGAGGTTCCCCTCCGTGACGACGCCTCGAGCACACCCTTCGGAGGCTGCCGTGGTTGATGCCGTCTTCCCACTCGGCGCCTCCTCCTCGCTCGAGCGCCGCGGTCTCCGCGACCGCGTCTACGAGCTGGTGCTCGACATGCTCTTGAGCTCCGGCATCGAACCGGGTGCCCGCCTGTCGATCGACGCCATCGCCCGCGATCTCGACGTCTCGCCGACGCCGGTCCGCGAGGCACTCGTCCAGCTCGAGCGCACCGGGCTCGTCACCCGGGTCACCCACAAGGGCTACCGGGTGGCACCGCCGCTCGCCGACGACCAGCTCGAGTCGCTGTTCGACGCCCGCATCGTGCTCGAGAGCGGTGCCACCGCGCTGGCCGCCGCCCATGCCGACGAGCTCGTTCCGGCCCTCGAGGTCGCCCTTGAGCAGCACGTCGAGATGACCGCCAGGGTCCGCGCCGCTACGTCGGCCGGCGAGATCCCCGTCGCACTCCTCCGCGAGTACTTCGCGGTGGACTGGAACTTCCACCACCTCATCTTCGAGGGCACCCGCAACCCGTTCCTCCTCGACATGTCCGAGGGCATCTCCACCCGCGTGCACCGCATGCGCCAGACGGTCGAGACGGGTGTCACCGACGCCGACCAGGCGGTCGTCGAGCACCGCGCCATCCTCGACGCGTTCTCCGACGGCCCCGAGGCCGCCGCGGCGGCCATGCGCTCGCACATCGAGCTCGTGCGCACCCGCGCCCGCAGCGACGCCGAGCACTGAGCCGCCCTTCGACAGGCTCAGGGACCGAGTCCTCCGGTCCCCGAGCCGCCCAGCTTCGGTCCCCGAGCCGCCCTCCTCCGGTCCCTGAGCCTGTCGAAGGGCGCAGAACGGGGCCGACCGCCTGAGCGATCGACCCCGTCCGGGTGTTGCGTCGTGACTAGTGCGCCGTGCGGTTCGCCGTCGTCTCCAGCAGTTCGTCCGCCTTCGCCCCACGGAAGAACCGGGTGCAGTAGAGCATCGCGGCTGCGAGGAACGCGAACACCCCGAGCGAGACCACGCCCCACACGCCGCTGTCGGTCGGGACGCTCTCGTTGATGCCGGTGCGCATGATCGGGGCGACGAAGCCACCGAGGTTACCGAGCGAGTTGATGAGGCCGATGCCCGCCGCTGCAGCCGTTCCGGTGAGGAACGCCGTCGGGTAGGCCCACGTGATCGGCCCGACCGAGAGGAAGCTCGCCACCGCGATGGTGATGAACAGGATGCCGAGGATCGGCTGGTTGTTCGCGCCGGCCCAGGCCGAGGCCAGGATGAAGACGCCGGTGGAGAGGTAGAACATCGTTCCCCAGGTGCGACGACGGACGACCGTGTTCGCGTTCCGCCCCACGTAGTAGCAGGCGAACAGACCCACAAGCCACGGGATGGCCGCCACGAGACCGACCTGCCAGCCGACGTCCTGACCGATGAGGTTCGACACCTGCTGCGGGAGGTAGAACGTCGTGCCGTACACCGCGATCTGCAGGCAGAAGTAGATGATGGTGAAGTACCACACCTTCCAACTCGTCATCGCCTTGGCGATACCGGTCGGGCCGTCCGACTGCCGGACGGTGTCCTCGCGTTCCATCGCGGCCGTCAACGAGTCCTTCTCCTGTTGGTCCAGCCACTTCGCCTGTTGTGGCGAGTTGGTGAGGAAGTACAGCGCTGCGAACCCGGCCAGGATCGCCAGCATGCCCTCGGCGAAGAACATCACCTGCCAGCCGTGCCACGGGGTCAGGGCGTCACCGAAGCTGATGAGGCCACCACTCAGCGGGGCGCCGAGCATCTGCGAGAACGGCTGCGCCAGGTAGAAGATCGAGAACATCTGGACGCGGACCTTGTTCGGGAACCACTCCGACAGGAACATGATGACGCCGGGGAAGAGCCCGGCCTCGGTCACGCCGAGCAGGAAGCGCAGGACGATGAACATCGTGTCGTTCGTGGTGAACGCGAAGGCTGCGGCGACGATGCCCCAGGTCACCGCGATGCGGGCGAGCCAGAACCGGGCGCCGAACTTCTTCAGCAGCAGGTTGCTCGGGATCTCGAAGATCGCGTAGCCGATGAAGAAGATGCCGGCGCCGAGGGCGAAGGCACCGTTCGAGATGCCGCGGTCGACGCTGAGCGCCTCCTCGGCGAAGCCGACGTTCGTGCGGTCCAGGAACGCGACGAAGTACAGGATGACGAGCATCGGCATGAGGTGCTTCGACGCCTTGCGGATCGCCGACTTCAGCGCCGGATCGTTGGTCGATCCGATCGCCGGCGGATTGGGTGTGGACAAGACACTCTCCTTTGAGATGACTGGTGCGGGTGGGTGCTGCTGGCGCTACTGCTGCTGCTGCTGCTGGCGGTGGTCAGGAGACCATCGAGGGGATGATCATCCAGAGGCCGATGCCGACGAAGACGACGCCGAGACCGAGGAAGATCAACCGGGACTTGGTCCACTGACCGGTGAGGTGCTGCATGGTACTGCTCCGTTCGCTCGTGGTGCGTGTGGTGGATCAGTGCATGTAGAGGCCGCCGTCGACGTTCAGCGTCTGACCGGTGACGAAGCCGGCGTCCTCACTGATGAGGTAGGCGATGGCGGCGGCGATGTCGCGTGGGGTGCCGATGCGGGGCAGGACGCCGTCGGCGGCCATGGCCGTCTTGCGTTCCTCGGTGAGGGTGCCGCTCATGATGTCGGTGTCGATGGGTCCGGGCGAGATGGCGTTGACCGTGATGCCGTCGTGGCCGAGCTCGCGGGCGACGCTGCGGGTGAAGCCGATCACGCCGGCCTTCGCCGCCGAGTAGGCCGTCTTGCTGAAGGTGCCGCCGCCGCGCTGGGCGGAGACGGACGACAGGCTGACGACGCGACCGACGCCGTTCGACACCATCGACTCGACCGCACGGCGGGTCGTGTAGTGGACGCCGTTGAGGTTGATGTCGATGACGCGCTTCCACTCGTCGGCGCTCACCTCGAGGTAGGGCACGGGTGAGGCGACGCCCGCGAGGTTCACGAGGGCGACGAGCTGTGGGAGGGCGGCTTCGAGCGCGTCGAACGCGGCACGCACCTGCGCCTCGTCGGCGACGTTCGCGCCGGCGCCGGCCGCCTGCACCCCGTGCTGCTCCGCGATCTCGGCGGCGACCGCCTGCGCCGCAGCCTCGTCGAGGTCGATGATCCCGATGTTCCAGCCGAGTTCGGCGAGGTGGTGGGCTGAGGCGCGACCGATGCCGCGCGGGGAGGCTGCGCCGGTGAGGACGACGGTCTTGGATTCGGGGAAGGTGGTGGCGGTCATGGCCGGCCTTTCTGCGTGGGAGTGGAGAAGTCGGTGTCCGATCGAGTCGGACGTTGCGCTCGGTCGGCGCCGTGCTCAGTTGATGGGCGCGGGGCCGAGCTCGTCCATGAGCTGTTTGATCGCGACGTACGCCTTGTTGCGATAGGCGATCAGCTCGGGGGTGCGGTCGGCCGGGACGTCGAGGTAGCCGGCACCCGACTTGGTGCCGAACTTGCCGGCGTCGACGAGCTCCTTGAGGGAGTCCGGGGTGGCGAACCGTTCGGGCCACCGGGTCTGGAGCGACGCGTAGCAGAACGAGTACACGTCGAGTCCGGCCATGTCGGCGATCGCGAACGGACCGAAGACGGGGAGCCGGAAGCCGAAGGTGGTGCGGACGATCGTGTCGATGTCCTCGGGCGTCGCGACGCCCTCCTCGACGAGCTGCGTCGCCTCGTGGAACAGCGCGTACTGCAGGCGGTTGAGCACGAAGCCGGTCGCGTCCTTGACGCGGGCGGTCTCCTTGCCGGTCGCTGCGACGATCTCCTCGACGGTGGCGATCGCCGCATCGGCGGTGGTCTCGTGCGGGATGAGTTCGACACCGGGGATGAACGGGGCCGGGTTCGAGAAGTGGACGCCGAGGAACCGCTCCGGGTTCGTGACGGCCTCGGCGAGCGAACCGATGAGGATGGTCGAGGTGTTCGAGCCGATGATGGCGTCGGGCGAAGCGGCGGCGCTGATGCGACGGAGGGTCTCGTGCTTGATCTCGATCTTCTCGGGGACGGCCTCCTCGATGAAGTCGGCTCCGGTGACGGCCTCCTCGATGGACGCGGCGGGCGAGACGTTGGCGCGGATCCGATCCACGGCGTCGGCGGGGAAGAGTCCGTCGGCGACGAACTGCTCGGCCTCGGCGATGAGGCGGTCGTAGTTCTTGCGCGCGATCTCCTCTGAGATGTCGGCGATGCGGACGGTGGCGCCGGACAGCGCGAGCACCTGGGCGATGCCGCCGCCCATGTACCCCGATCCGACGACGGCGATGGTGTGTGTGGTCATGATGAAGCTCTCCTGTGGTCGTCTGGATCAGGCCTGCGGCAGCAGGGTCCTGATGTACTTCTGGTTGGTGGAGCACATCCCGAGGCTGTCGCCGCCGTAGTGCTCGGCCAGGATGATGCCGTTGAAGCCGAGCTCGACGGCGTCGCGGAAGACCTGGCGGTAGTTGATGAGCCCGGCCTCCATGGTGGAGGGCACGGACGTCGCCCAGCTGCCGTCGGCCGCCTCGTCGCGGGTGTAGTTCTTCACGTGCATGTAGTTGGCGTACGGCAGGGTCTTGGCGAACAGCTCGCGCCAGTCCTCCACCGGGCGGTGCAGGCGGATGAGGTTCGCGACGTCTGGGTTCAGGCCGACGTTGTCGAGCCCGACCTCTTCCACGAACCGGACCGCGCTGTCGGCGGTGCCGAGATAGGTGTCCTCGTAGAGCTCGAGTGCGAGCGGCAGGCCCACGTCGGCCGCGTGCTTGCCGAGTTCGCGGATGCGGCTGACGGCGGCGTTCCAGACCTCTGGGTCGTCGGGGTCCTTCGGGCCCTGCGCGGTCCAGAACCACAGCGCCTTGCGCTGCGCGTCGTTGAAGGGCTGGTGCAGGCCCGTGGAGAAGACCTGCATCCCCCACTCGGCGGCAGCGTCGATCGTGCGGTGCGCGTACTCGAGGTTGCGTTCCTCGTGGCCCGGCATGATCACGCTCTGTCGCTGCAGGTGGACGGACGGGACGCCGACGCCGTGCGACTTCGCGATCGCGAGGAACTCGTCGCGACGGGACGGTTCGAGGTCGGCGGGCCGGACGTGGCTGTCGGGCAGTTCGGCGAGCGTGAACCCGACGCCGGCGACCTGCGCGAAGAGGTCGTCCCAGGCTTCGGGTTCCGCGTCGTGCAGGGAGACGCCGTTGCGGTCGACGGGCGGGATGCCGTGCAGGCAGGTGGCGATGGGCCAGGTGTCGGCGGTCCACCGGGGGGTCGACGCGGTCGCGGTCGTATCCGTCATGATGCTCCATTGCGCTCAGGGACTGCTCGGGGCTGGTGCTCCCGGTCAAAAAGATCCTATAGGAAATAGTAAAGCGTTTCCACGAATCCGCAAGGGCACTTCGACAAGCTCAGTGACCGGCGGAGGGAGACTCAGTGACCGGCGGAGGGAGACTCAGTGACCGGCGGAGGGAGACCCAGTGACCGGCGGGGGCTCAGCGATCCGGGGGAAGCCACCCTCCGGTGGCCGAGTGCACTGCCGGTCACCGAGCCTGTCGAGGTGCGACGACGGGGCTCAGCCGCCGAGGATGTCCCAGTCCTCGTCGTCCGCGTCGGCGATGCCGCCCGCGATGAAGGCCTCGCCGGCCTCGGTGGCGCGATCGCGCACACCGACCAGGAGTTCCTCGAGCGACCCAGCCGAGAGGAACCGCATCTGGTCGATCTCGCTCACCGGCGCGATGCCCGCCAGCTGCCACGACGACTCCAGCGGGTCGTCGGCGAGCTCCACGACCGAGGCCCACTGCTGCTCACTGAACTCGCTGGCCACGGCGAGCGAACGCCGAACCGCCGCCTCGGTCTCGTCCCGCAGCGGCTCCCAGCGCTCCTCCCACTCCAGGTCGTCGAGCGTTCGGATCTCGGCACGTGGGTACGGGTCGTCGGGCAACCAGTCGGTCACCTCGAAGCGCTGACCACCCTCGGCGATCACCGCGACGAATCCCTCGCCGCCGTCGACCTCGACGATCTCGGCCACGGTCCCGGTGCGGAAGCGATGCTCACCGCCGCCCGTCTCCCGCCCGCGTTCGATGAGCACCACGCCGAACGCCGGATCCTCGGCCTCGAGCAGGTGGGCGAGCATGGTGAGGTAGCGCTCCTCGAAGAGCCGCAGGGCGAGCGGCATGTGCGGGAACAGCACGGAGCCGAGGGGGAACATCGGCAGTTCGAGGACTGGGAGGCCGGATGCCCAGGGCTCGGCACTGGAGTCGGTCATGTCAGCCCCCCTCCGTCTCGCAGGTCCACCGGGTACCGCCCGGCGGACCGCCCACCCGAACCGTGCTGCGATCATAGTCGCCGGACACCGGAGGCGACTCAGGCGGCGAGGACGGCACGCAGCGCCTGATCGAACCGGATCGCGCGATCGACCTCGACGGCCGTCTCGTAATCGGTTCCGCGCAAGGCGACGTGCAACGGCCAGTCCACGTCGATGAACCCGATGCGCCGGTCGCCCACGAAGACGCCGAAGCGGTCGGCCGTGAGCTGCTCGACCCAGGCTCGACGGAGTTCAGACGTCTCGCTGCCGGTGGAGCCCATGGGACGACCTCTCTCGGCGGGTGCAGCGACCGGATCCGGACAACCCCTCGAAGTATCTCGACTGTCTAGCTATCTCCGCCGTGCTTCATCATGACAGCACCGACGTCCGATGGACAACTCCATATCCATCAGACGAAACGAGCGCGCCTCGACGCCATCGTTGCGAGATCGTGGCGCGATGGTCCGCAGATCTTCAGGAACCCTCCGTAGGATGCTGATCGTGGGGTGGAAGTGGCCGTGGGGACGCAAGCGCATCGTCGATGCGCCGGTCGATGCCGGGTCCGACCCCTATCTCCAGTACCTCGAGTGGGTCCGCCTCGGGAAGCCGTCACTGGCATCACCAGACGATCCACCGCTGCAGTTCGACCCGCGGTTCGCGCCACGATTGGCGTCCGACGCCGTCAACTCCTCGCGGGCCGACGGCGTCTAAGCCTGCCGGTCCACGCACAGCACAGCGCCCGACACCGAGGTGCCGGGCGCTGTGGACGTGCTTACGCGGTGGCCTGCTCCGCGACCTCGGCGCGGCGCGGGAGCTTCCAGCCCGGGCGCACGAAGTGGCAGGTGTAGCCCCACGGGATGCGCTCCAGGTAGTCCTGGTGCTCCGGCTCGGCCTCCCAGAACTCGGACACCGGCTCGACCTCGGTGACGACCTTGCCGGGCCACAGCCCTGAGGCGTCGACGTCGGCGATCGTGTCGCGCGCGACGCGCTCCTGCTCGGGCGAGGTGAAGAAGATCGCCGAACGGTAGCTCAGGCCGACGTCGTTGCCCTGACGGTTCTTCGTCGACGGGTCGTGGATCTGGAAGAAGAACTCCAGGAGTTCGCGGAAGGACAGCTTGCTCGGGTCGAAGACGACCTCGAGGGCCTCCGCGTGGGTGCCGTGGTTGCGGTAGGTGGCGTTGGCGACGTCGCCACCGCTGTAGCCCACGCGCGTCGACTTCACACCCGGCATCTTCCGGACGAGGTCTTCCATGCCCCAGAAGCATCCGCCGGCCAGCACCGCGCGCTCGGTCGTCGTGCTCTGCTCGTCTGCTGCACTCATCGTGACTCCTCCTTCGTGCCGAGCACCGTGCGGGGTCCCCGCGTGCTCCGGTCTTCGGCTCCATGGTATGCAACAGCGTCCGCTTCCGGACTGTTCCGGGTGCCCAGCTTGCACTCAGCTTCCTGGCACGTGCCCGCGCTCGCGGCACGCCTTGCACGCAGTGCCGCGAACCTGGACACGTGCCCGCGCGGGGCGATTCAGCGCTTGCGGCGGAGCTGCTTGATCGATTCGTGGATCTCGGGGGCCAGCGCCACGGTGCCGGACTGCTCCGACTGCTCGAGGGCGACCGCCTGCGCCTCGTCCGCCGCGGCGAACCAGGACGCGATGGTCACGCCGTGGCCGGGCTGTCGGACGATCTCGATCGGGTCGCCTGCCTGCACCGTCCCACTCTTGACCACCTTGAGGTAGGCGCCGGGCCGTGCTGCGTCGGCGAAGCGCTTCACCCATCGGGGCTCACCCAAGCGCCGCTGGAAGGTGCCGCACGGGGTGCGCGGGCAGGTCACCTCGACGACGAGGGTGTCGCCGATCCGCCAGCGTTCACCGATCTCGGCACCGTTCACGTCGAGCCCCTGCGTGCGGAGGTTCTCGCCGAACAGCCCCGGCGTGATCTGCCGACCGAGCTCGCCCTCCCAGAACCGCGCGTCCTCCTCGGCGTAGGCGTAGAGCGCCTTCGTGAGGCCGCCGTGGTGTTTACGGTCGGCCTGCACGTCGCCGTACAACCCCATCGGCCGCACGTGCAGCGGTTCGTCGACCGGGCGCTTGTCGATCGCGGTGACACCGATCGAGCCGTCGTCCATCTGGAGGGCTTCGACGCGACAGAGGGCGAGGAGTTCAGACATGTGACCAGTCTGCCGTGTCCTCCGCGACCGTCCCGACGACGGGGCCGGTGCGGCTCAGGCGGAGGGCCCTGCGGAGCGGCCAGGCGGACTGGCTCAGGCGGACTCGCGGACGACGAGCGAGACACCCACCGAGCGTCGGACGGACGGCCCCGAGAGCGGGAGCGTGCCGGACATCATGCCGTCGAGCAGTTCGAGACTGTGCCGTGCAATGTCGCCCTTGTCGACGGCCACGCTCGTGAGCTCAGGGGTGACGAAGCGACCGAGGTCGAGTCCGTCGATACCGATGACGGCGACGTCCTCCGGCACGCTGACCCCGGCACGGGCGAGGCCCTTGAGCACGCCGACCGCCATGACGTCGTTGAAGACGAGCACGGCGTCGACGTCGGGCATCGCGGCGCGGCACCGCAGGGCGGCCGAGACCCCGCCCTGGTGGGTGTCCTCCGCCCAGGTCTCCGACGCCTCCGACCACGGCAAGCCGTGCTCCTCGAGGAACGCGCGGTACGCGAGACGCCGTCCGGACGGTTCCGCCGAGGCGTCGATCATGGCGATCGACCGGCGGCCGGTCGCGACGAAGTGGGCGAGCGCCTGTCGGATGCCGTCCTCGAAGTCGATGTCGACGCCCGCCACCTGCAGCGCGGGTTCCGAGCCGGACGAGTCCGCTCCGGCCTCGGACTCGTCTGGCCGGTGGTCGCCGAGGGAGACGAACGGGATCGTGGCGAAGGCGCCCTGGAGCGCTCCGTGGTCGGCACCGTTGCGCCCGACGACCGCGTCGACCTGCCGTGCGAGTTCGGCGAGCTGCGCACGTTCCGCGTCGGGGAGGTCCGGTCCACGATCCGCGGCGGCGGGCCGCTCGCCCGATGCGTTCGCCGCTCCCCCGACCTCGGCGACCAACACGGTCCATCCCCGCTCGGCCGCCTGCTGCACGAGCGCGGCCGCGAGCTCCGGGTAGTAGGGGTTCCGCAGGTCGTCGACGACAAGTCCGAGCGTCGTGGTCCGGCCGCTCACCAGGTGCTGCGCGGCGCGGTTCGGACGGTAGTTCAGCGAGGCCGCGACCTCGACGACCCGTTGTCTGGTGGCGTCGCTGACGTCGCGCATCCCGTTGAGTGCGCGGGTCACGGTCTGGCGCGAGACACCGGCGACCCGGGCGACGTCGATGATCGTCGCTCGCGCCGGAGCGTGATCATCGCGGGGCCTGGTCATGGTCACATCGTACTGATACGCTCGCACCGTGAACGTTCACGGTGACGTTCGCCACCGACCACTGCACCGCCGATCAACGTTGAGGAGCACCACCATATGGAACACGTCGCCTGGGGGATCATCGGACCCGGAACGATCGCCGAACGGTTCGCGACCGAGCTGCACGCGAGTCGCACCGGTCGACTCGCCGCCGTCGCCAGTCGTGACGCGTCGCGTGCCGCGGAGTTCGGCGAGCGCTTCGGCGACGGCACGGCTCCCGTCCGCGGGTACGGCTCGGTCGCCGAGTTGCTGGCCGACCCCGGCGTCGACGCGGTCTACATCGCGACCCCGCACACGGAGCACGTCCGGCTGGTCATCGAAGCGGCCGAAGCCGGCAAGCACATCGTCAGCGAGAAGCCGCTCTCGGTGAACCGCGCGGGTGCGATGCTCGCGATCGAGGCAGCCCGTCGTGCCGGCGTGTACCTCGCCGAGGCGTTCATGTACCGGTTCCACCCGCAGACCGCCAAGCTCGTCGAGCTCGTGTCGTCCGGCGCGATCGGCGACGTCCAGCACATCGAGGCGTCGTTCGCGTTCGCCGCGAACCTGCCGGCCGAGCACCGGCTCATGAACCCGGAGCTGGCGGGCGGCGGCATCCTCGACGTCGGCGGCTACCCCGTCTCCATCTCGCGCCTCGTCGCCGGCGCCGCCGTGGGTGCGCCGTTCGCCGACCCGACCGAGGTCACCGGGAACGGCGCCATCGGTTCCACCGGTGTCGACGAGTGGGCCAGCGCGTCGCTCGTCTTCCCGTCGGGCATCACGGCGCACGTCACGAGCGGCGTGCGCGTGCAGGACGACAACCGCGTCGTCGTCACGGGCTCGACGGGCCAGATCATCGTGTCCGACCCGTGGCTGCCGTCGGTCGAGGACGGCTCGACGATCGAGGTCCGTACCATCTCGGGCACGGAGTCGATCCACATCCCAGGCGCACCGCAGTACGCGTTCCAGGCCGACGCGGTCGCTGCGTTCGCCGACGCCGGTCAGGCACCCCAGATGCGCTGGGCGGACTCGCTCGGCAACGCGGCGACCCTCGACCGCTGGCGCGAGGCGGTCGGCCTCGAGTACCCGTTCGAGTCGATCGACACCGACATCCCGACCGGTTCCGGCCGGCCGCTCGCCGTCCGCGCCGAGCTCCCGATGCCGACCGGTCGCATCGCGGGCATCGACCACGACATCTCGCGGCTCGTGATGGGTGTCGACAACCAGCAGACCCTCTCGCATGCGTCGGCGATGTTCGACGACTTCTTCGAGCGCGGCGGCAACGCCTTCGACACGGCCTGGCTGTACGGCGACGGCCTGCAGGAGCAGCTGCTCGGACGCTGGCTCGCCAACCGTGGCCTCCGCGACGACGTCGTGGTGATCGGCAAGGGTGCGCACACGCCGTTCTGCGACCCGGAGTCGATCTCGCGTCAGCTGTTCGAGAGCCTGGAGCGGCTCGGCACCGACCACCTCGACCTGTACCTGATGCACCGCGACAACGTCGAGGTGCCGGTGGGCGAGTTCGTCGACGTGCTGAACGAGCACGCCGAGGCCGGTCGTATCCGTGCGTTCGGTGGCTCCAACTGGTCGATCGAGCGGTTCGAGGAGGCGAACGCCTATGCGGCGGCCAACGGGAAGCGGGGGTTCGCGGCGCTGAGCAACCACTTCGGTCTCGCCCGCGCACTCGACGTGCCGTGGGCCGGGTGCGTGGAGGTGACGGATCCGACGAGCCGGGCGTGGCTCGAGGAGACGAAGACGCCGCTGCTGCCGTGGTCGTCGCAGGCACGTGGGTTCTTCACCGGGCGTGCCGAACCCGAGGACCTGTCGGACCCGGATCTCGTGCGCTGCTACTACAGCGACGACAACTTCGAGCGGTTGGCCCGCGCCCGTCAGCTGGGCACCGAGCTGGGTGTCGCGCCGACCGCGATCGCCCTGGCCTATGTGCTGGCGCAGGACTTCCCGACCTTCGCCCTCATCGGCCCGCGGTCCATCGAGGAGACGCGTTCGTCGACCGACGCCCTGTCGCTGAAGCTGACCCCGGAGCAGGTCGCCTGGCTCGACCTCCGGGTCTGATCCGTCCCTTCGGGTGATGCCAGCGCGGTGCGCTGACGTCACCGCGGGGCATGGGCGTGAGCGCGGGTCTCCAGAGACCCGCGCTCACGCGTGTGGGTCGCGCCCACGCCGAGTCGCTCCTCCTCGCGTCAGCGCACCGCGCTGGCGCAACCCCACCACCACAGCGGGACTCGGACGGGCGTCAGGTGAGGGGTTTGCGGGCGCGGTCGCGCGCCAGGAGGACACCGAGGAGCAGGATCAGGATGAGGACGACACCGCGGGCGAGACCCTGCCAGTAGAAGGACAGCCCGATGAGGTTCATCCCGTTCGTCAGCAGCGCGAAGATGAGCACGCCGACGAGCGTCCCGAAGAGGTTCGGCCGCCCCGTCCGACTCAGCGTCGTCCCGATGAACACCGCACCGATGGAGTCGAGCACGTAGAGCTGACCGCTGTTCGCGACGAAGCCCTGGCTGCGCGAGGCCAGGATCAGCCCGGCGATGGCCGCGATCCCGGCGGCGAAGATGAACGCCGTCGCCATCGACGTCCCCGCCAGCCGCCCGGAGATCCGGGTCGCCGTCGGCTGCTCCCCCGCGGCCGTCAGTACCCGACCCCAGCGACTCCGTTCGAGCGCAGCCCAGACGATGATCAGCACGAGCACGGCGACGACGATCGGCGCGGCGACACCGAGCACGGTTCCGGCACCCAGCCACGCGAACTCGTCCGGCACACTGCTCCGCGACAGGTAGATGGGTGACCCGCCGTCGGTCGCGACCTGCTGCACGCCACCACCGATGAACCAGACGCTCAGCGTCGCCAGGAACGGCCGGATGCGCAGCACCACGATGAGGAACGCGTTCACGGCCCCGACGAGCAGGCCGACCACCAGACCGCCGACGATCGCGACCCAAGCCACGTAGTCGTCGGCCAGGAGTGCCGACGCGGTGAGCGCCGCGAGGTCGATGGCGACACCGATCGAGAGATCGATGCCACCGGCGCGGACGACGACCGTCATCGCGACGGCCGCGAGCAGGAGCAGCGCGTTCTGGTTGAGCACCCCGAGCAGGTTGTCGGCGGTCAGGAACGACGGCGACAGCACCGCGAACACGATGAGCAGCACGGCCAGCACGGCGGGGGCGAGCGCCTGCGGGACCGCGGCGCCGAGGCCACGGACCGTCAGGCTCGAGAGCGGGCCGCCGGGACGCTTGTCGCCGCCGCCTCCCGGTCCAGCCGATCCGGCGTTCGGGACGGAGGCTCCGGTGGTGGCGGAGGACTGCGTGCGCGTGTCGACACTCATCGCTTGACGCTCCGTTCGCGGATCGCGGCGACCGCGAGGACCAGCAGGATCAGCACACCCTTGGTGATGCCGATCCACTGGCTCGGGACGCCGAGCTGACTGAAGCCGTTGGTGAGGATCGCGACGAACACGGCACTGAACAGCGTCCCCGAGATCGTGACGACGAGCCGACGGGAGAACGCGATGGACAGGAACGTCGCGAGGAGGATGTCGATGAGCGACTGCTCGCCGATGCCGGGAAGCGCCGCGGACAGTCGACTGGTCATGAGGACGCCCGCGATCCCCGCGAGGACCGCCGCGAGGACGTAGCTGACGACGATGTGGCGGTTGACGTCGATCCCGGCCACCCGGGCGGCCGTCGGGTTCTGCCCGACCGCGGCGTTCTTCACGCCCCAGCTGGTGCACCCGGTGGCGAAGGCGACGACCGCGAAGACGAGGAGCAGCACGACGACCGCGGCAGGCACACCGACGACGTGTCCGCTCCGCAACCAGACCAGCCCGGCGTCGGAGACCGGCACCTTGACGTTGTTCGTGATGACGATCGTGAGGCTCGTGACGATGCTCATCATCGCGAGGGTGACGAGGAGCGGGCGGATCCCGGCGACGACGACGAGCCCGTTCACGAGCCCGATGACCGCCGTGGCTCCGAGCCCGATGAGCAGCGCGAGCGGCAGACCGAGCTCGGCCTGCAGGAGTACCGCGACGAGGGCGCCGGAGAAGCCGAGGACGGCGCCGATCGAGAGGTCGATGCCGCCGCGGACGACGTCCTCACCGCCCGTGACGACGACGATGGACAGGCCGAAGGCCGCGATCGCGTAGACCGCCGACTGGGTGAGGATCGTCGCGAGGTTGGCCGGGTCGAGGAAGCCGGGCGAGGCGACCGCGAAGACGACGACCTCGATGACGACGATCGCGTAGCCGATGAGTCCCAACCGGGAGACCGGGCGACGCTTCGTCGTGGACTCCGCCGCGGCCGAGGGCGCGGCGGGTGGAGCGGAGAGGGCGGTCATGCGGAGGCTCCTCTGGTGGGTGGCGTGGCGCCTCCGGCGGATCCCGCGGGGCCGGGCCGGTCGGGATCAGCCTGCGTCGACGACGTGGGCCCTTCGACAAGCTCAGGGACCGAAGGGGCCGGCGGGACAGAGGGGGCCGGCGGCGTGGACGCGACCTCGGTGGCGCCCGTCGACCAGGCGAGGATCGTGTCGGCGGTCGCCTGCGATCGGGGCAGCTCCGTCCGGATCGTCCCGCGGTACAGCACGAGGACGCGGTCGGCGAGCCCGATCAGTTCCTCGAGGTCGACGCTCACGAGCAGGACGCCGGCGCCCTGCGCGACGAGCGCGTCGATCTCCGCGTAGATCTGTTGGCGCGACCCGATGTCGACGCCGGAGGTCGGCTGGTCGAGCACGAACACGGTCGACCCGGCCGCGAGCCACCGACCGAGCACGACCTTCTGCTGATTGCCGCCGGACAGGCTTCCGGCCACCGCGGTGTCGTTCGCGGGCCGGACGTCGAGTCTCGTGACGAGGTCGGCGGCGATCTCCCGCTCGCGTCGACCACGCAGAATGCCGCCGAGACCGGTGATGCGGTCGAGCGCGGCGAGCGTGAGGTTCTCGCGGACGGACTGACGGTTCAGGATGCCGTCGCGGTGGCGGTTGGCCGGGACGTACGCCCCACCGGCCCGGACGAAGGCCCGCGGCGAGCGGATCGTCGCCCGGCCGAGCCGCACGGTTCCGCCGTGCGCGCGCAAGCCGGTGACCGCGTCGGCCAGTTCCTCGAGGCCCGAGCCGACGAGACCCGTGACGCCCACGATCTCGCCCGGACGGACGGCGATCGAGATGCCGTGCAGCCGTTCCGCGACCGTCAGGCCGTCGATCGCGAGGACCGGTTCGGCGCTGGCCTCGGCGACGATGCGTTCGCGGTCGCCGAACTCCTCGACGCTCCGCCCCACCATGAGCTGGACGATGGCGTCGAGGGTCGCGTCGGGATCGGCGAGGTCGAGCGCGCCGACGCGTTCACCGTTGCGGAGCACGACGACGCGGGAAGCGATGTCGCGCACCTCCTGCAGGTAGTGGGAGATGTAGATGACGGCGACGCCCTGGCCCTGCAGGGTCCGGACGGTGCGGAACAGCCGCTCCACGTCGCCGGCGGCGAGCGGTGCGGTGGGTTCGTCGAGCACGAGGACCCGTGGGCGCGTGATCGTCGCGATCGCGAGCTGCAGGAGTTGCTGCTCGGCGACGCTCAGCTCGTCGACGAGGGTCTTCCCCGGTACGTCCAGCCCGACGAGGTCGAGCAGCTCGCGCTCGGCGCGCCGGTCGAGCTGCCGGCCGGTGAGGAACGCGGAGCGCGACCCGAGGAAGAGCTGCTCCGCGACCGTGAGTCGACCCGCCAGGTGGCGGTCCTGGTGGATGACGCGGACACCGAGGCGTTCGGCATCACCCGGGTTGCGGATGACGACCGGTTCGCCGTCGATCTCGATCGCGCCCTCGCTCGCCGTGTAGAGGCCGGTGAGGATCTTGATGAGCGTCGACTTGCCCGCGCCGTTCTCGCCGACGAGCGCGACGACCTCGCCGGGGTGCACCTCGAGGTCGACGTCGTCCAGCACCCGGACACCGCCGAAGTCCTTCGCGATGCCACGCATGCTCACGGCGGGAGCCGAGACTTCGGTCGTGGCCGCACCGGTCGGACCGCCCGGCGCGCGCTGGGCGGTCCGACCGTCGATCGAGGTGTCGTGCGTCATTCCAGGCCGAGTCGCTTGCGCTCGTCGGCGACGTTCGCCTTGTCGATGAACACGGCGTCGAGGTAGGTGCTCAGCGGCACCTCGTCCTGCTTGCCACCGAGGTACAGGGCGACGTTGTTCGCGCTCGTCGTCCCGAACAGGGTCGGCTGCTGCGCGACCGTGAACTGGTAGACCGAGTCGGGGTCCTGGATGAGGTCGAGCGCTCCGGGCTCCGCGTCGACGCCGTAGACCTTGATCTCATCGCGGCCCGCCGCGTCGATGGCCTGCGAGGCACCGATCGCCGGGAGGTCCCAGCATGACCACACGGCCGAGATCTCGCCCTTGGGGTAGCGGGTGAGCGCGTCGTTCGTCTTCTGCTTGGCGTCCTCGATGGTGCCCTCGTAGATGTCCTGCAGCTCGGGCTCGATGATCTCGATGTTCGGGTAGTTCTTCAGCACGAGCTTGAACTCGTCGTAACGGATCTGGCAGGGGGTGACGTCGTAGAAGCCGTTGAAGACGAGCACCTTGCCCTTCCCACCGATGTCCTCGGCGAGGGTCCGGGCGAGGGTGGAGCCGATCTGCCAGTTGTCGGAACCGATGTTGTTCACCGAGTTCTCGCTGGCGTGGTCGATCGTGAAGACCGGGATGCCGGCGTCCTTCGCCTGCTGCAACGCCGGGGCGAGCGTGGTCGCGTCCCCGAGGATGACGACGATCGCATCGACCTTCTGCGAGACGAGGTTCTCGACGTTGGCCAGGTGCTTGTCGTCCTGTGCGTCGGCCTGGGTGGCGACGACCTTGGCGCCCAGCTCCTCCAGGCGGTCCTGCACACCCTGGTAGGTGAGGCGGCCGAAGTCGCGGACGACGTCCTTGGCGGCGACGCCGACGGTCTTCCCCTTGAGCGAGGGGACGTCGACGTCGGAGGCGGCGGAGCTGGCAGCGGCGCCGCTCGTCGACTCGCTGGACGAGGACTGCTTGAGCGAACAACCGGTGGCCAGGCCGGCCACGACGGCCAGGGTGACAAGAGACAGCGCGAGGCGCGATCGACGACGCATGGGGACTCCAGATGACGGTGGGGTGCGGGACGGTGCGGGGGGGTGGTGGAGCGTGCCGATGTCCGCTGTCGGTGCGGACGGGGTGCACCGGGACGTCGGGTTGCAGCAACAGTAGGGAGTGATCGGACGGGCCGCGAGAGGGCGCTCAACCTGACGTAACACAAGGTGCCCGGTGTCGCCGGTGCGTGGAGCCTGGTCGGGGCGCGGCCCGCGGAAACGTCGGATGTATCATGGCGCGAGGCGGTGTTCCACGTGACCGTCTCGCTCGAGCAGGGGGTCGCATGGCAGTCACGGACGAAGCGATCGCGCGGATCCAGGCGATGATCGTCGCCGGCGATCTCACACCCGGCCAGCGCCTGCCTCCGGAGAAGGAGCTCAGCGAGACCCTGGGGCTCTCCCGCAGTTCTCTCCGCGAGGCGGTGAAGGCGCTGGAGCTCATCCGCGTGCTCGACGTCCGTCGCGGCGACGGCACCTACGTCACGACGCTGGAGCCGAGCCTGCTGCACGAGGCGATGTCGTTCGTCATCGACATGCACGCCGACGCCTCCCTCATCGAGATGTTCGAGGTGCGCCGCATCCTCGAACCCTCCGCGTCGGTGATGGCGATCCAGCACCTCGACGACGAGCGGATCGCCGAGCTGCGCAGCATGGTCGACGAGGTCGACGAGTCCACGACGGTCGAGGACCTCGTCGCGCACGACCTGCAGTTCCACGCCCGCGTGATCGAGCTGAGCGGCAACGCCTATCTCGCGAGCCTGCTCGCCGCGCTCGGCAGCAAGACGGTCCGGGCCCGTATCTGGCGCGGCCTCACCGAGGAGAAGGCCGTCGCTCGCACCCTGCAGGAGCACCACGCGATCGTCGACGCCCTCGAGAAGCGCGACACCGAGTTGACCCGCGCGCTGGTCACGGTCCATGTCTCCGGCGTCGAAAGCTGGCTCCGCCGCTCGATGTGATCCCCTCCCCCCTGCCCGCGAACTGTCACTTGCTGCTAGTCCGGACCGCTCCAACTAGCAGTTAGTGACAGTTCGCGGGCAGGTAGCGTGTGGGGATGGACGGCACGATCGACACCCGAGCGCTCATCGACCCCATCGACCGCGACGCCATGGCGAAGGCGCCCTCGTACCATCGCGCGCCGTCCGCCCGGCTGTTCATCGGCCTGATCGCGGGGATCGTCGTGGTCGCCGTCGGCGGGTTCGTCCTGTTGGGAACGCTGCCCACGCCCTCACGGGGTGGATCCGGCCCGACACCGCTGCTCGGGATCGGACTCCTCGCGGCCGCCGCCGTCGCGGTGGTTGCGGTCCTCTCCTGGCGGACGAGGCGCATCAAGCGCTTCCGCCTCTCCCAGTTCGCCGCGGCCAACGGGATGACCTACACCTCAGACCTCAGCTACCCGCCGTTCCCCGGCATGATCTTCGGGATCGGATCGTCGCGGCAGTCGACCGACGTGCTGCGGGGTGACCGTCCCCGCCCCGTGGAGTTCGGCAATTACCGGTACACGGTCCGTCACGGGAAGAGCTCGACGACGCACCGCTGGGGGTACGTCGCGGTGAAGCTCGACGTCCCGCTGCCGAACATCGTGCTCGATGCGATCGGCAACAACGGCTTCGGCTCGAACCTCCCGGCGGCGTTCCAGCGGGCCCAGCGGCTGTCCTTGGAAGGCGACTTCGACCGGCACTTCACGCTCTACTGTCCCGCCGGCTACGAACGCGACGCCCTGTACCTGTTCACGCCGGACATCATGGCGAGGTTCATCGACCACGCCGCTGAGCTCGACGTCGAGATCATCGACGACTGGATGTTCCTCTACACGAAACGGGAGGTGTCGACCCTCGACCCCGACACCTGGGCCTGGCTGTTCAGCGTCGTCGACGCGCTGATGACGAAGCTCGACCAGTGGGCTCGGTGGCGGGACGACCGCCTTCTGTCGCAGGTGACCGGAGCGGTGGATCACCAGCGCGCACCCGGCGCTCAGACCGCCTCACCCGCGGTCGGACTGCTCACCCCGCCGCCGGGTGTCGCTCCGTCCGGCCGCAGGTTGCGACGATCCGGGACGTGGATCCCCGTCGCCTTCGTCGTCGGGACGCTGATCGTCTGGATCGTCACACGCATGAACTGACCCCTCCCCTGCCCGCGAACTGTCACTTGCTGCCAGTCCGGGCCGCCCCAACTAGCCGTTGGTGACAGTTCGCGGGCAGGGGCGGGATGTTGGGAACGTCTGGTGATCGGGAGACGAGGACGGAACAGGCCGGTTGATGGGATGGCTGGGTGACCGACACCGGTCGCCCGTCAGAAAGGTCCACCCATGCGCCGACCCACAGCCCTCGGCTTCGCCGTCCCCGTCCTCGCCCTCATGCTGGGGCTCACCGCCTGCTCCGGATCCGCGGAAGCCCCGTCGAGCGGTGGATCGCCGTCGACCGCCGACTCCTACGCCGAGGCGTTCGACGACTACACCATCTCCCTCGCCGGCTGCCTGCGCGACCAGGGGTTCGACGTCGAGGACCCGGAACCCGGCACCGCGATCACCCTCGACGGCGACGAGGCGATGAACACGGCCTACGACGCCTGCGCCGACGAACTCGGCCCGCCGCCCGCGAACCCCGATCAGCCCAGCAAGGCGGAGCTCTCCGACGAGCTCCGGCTCCGCGCCCAGTGCCTGCGCGACCAGGGGTTCGACGTCCCGGACCCGGATGCGAACGGGGTGTGGGACCTGCCGGAGGACCTGTTCGATGAGGCCAGGGCCTGCGCCGTGCAGTGACCGCCGCACCGACCTGAGCGGCCGGCCGATCCGATGATCGGTCGGCCGTTCCGTCGTTCCGGGTTCCGTCGTTCCGCAGTCAGACTCCGGCCGGGTCGGCGTCGTGAGCCGGCAGCAGCACCGTCACTTCGAGTCCACCCGCCGGCAGCGGCGCCAGCCGCAGCGACCCGCCGTGCAGCTCGACGATGCGGGCACCCAGGGTGAGCCCGAGGCCGTTCCCCCGATCGCGACCGGCAGCCCGCGCCATCCGCGCGTCCCGCCGGTCGAACGGCTCCACGAACCGCGCCACCTCGGCCTCGTCGAGCAGCGGCCCCGAGTTGCTGACCACGACGACGGCGCGTCCCGGCGCATGCGGGTCGGGTCCGACCCACACCGAGACCCAACCGTCCGCACCGCGGTTGTATCGCACGGCGTTCGACAGCAGGTTGGTCAACAGCTGCTGGAGGAGCACGCGGTTGCCGCGCACGGATGAGCTCCGGAGGGTCGACGAGATCGTGATCCCGGCGTCGGCGGCCTCCGGCGAGATGAGCTGCGACGCGTCGCGAGCCACCGACGCGAGGTCGACGGGCGAGGTCACGAGCGGTCGGCGATCGAGCTGGTTCAGCTGCAGGAGCGCCTCGACGATCGCGATCCCCCGCTCGTTCGTCTCGTGCAGCCGCCGCAGCGCGCGGTCGACGTCGCGGCCCTCCGGGTCGGCCTGGGCGACTTCGATGAGCATCTTCATCGTCGCGAGCGGTGTCCGCAGTTCGTGCGAGGCGTTGGCCGCGAACCGCTTCTGCGTCAGGAACGACTGCTCGAGGCGTGCGAGCATGTCGTCGAAGCGGTCGGCGAGCTCACGGAACTCGTCGCGGCGACCAGTCATCGCGATGCGGTGGTCGAGCGAGCCCTCCGCCGCCGCGCGCACGGCCGCGTTGAGGTCCCGCAGCGGCCGCAGAACCCGTCCGGCGACGATCCAGCCGACGCCGGTGCCGATCACGGCCATCGCGATGAGTGCGAGCATCGAGTAGTTGATGAGCGAGTCGCGGATCTCGCCGCGGGAGATGGCGTAGATCTGTCGACTGTCGCCGGCGGGCGCGAGCGGATAGCTGGGGAACCGCCAGATGATGACGTTGATGACGATGAGCGCGATGAGTCCCGTCATGACGGTGAAGGCGGCATAGGTCGCGGTGAGTTTGACGCGAGCGGTCATCCACGTCGGCCGGGCGTTGTCACCGATGGCCGGAGCGGCGGTCATTCGCCCACCTCGTCGTCCTCGTCGTCGGCGTCCGCGCCGCTCGTCTCGGCGGGAGCCTCACCTGGCGGCAGGACCCGGTAGCCGACGGCCGGCACGGTGTGGATGATCCACGGCTCGCCGAGCACCTTCCGGAGCGTGGACATCGTCACCCGCACGGCGTTCGTGAACGGGTCGGCGTGCTCATCCCAGGCGCGCTCGAGCAGCTCTTCGGCACTCACGACGCCACCCTTGGCCGCGAGCAGGATCTCCAGCACCGCGAACTGCTTCTTCGCCAGGCGCACGTACCGGCCGTTGCGGTAGACCTCGCGGCGGAACGGGTCGAGCCGCACACCGGCGTATTCGAGGACGGGCGGGAGCGACGCCTTGGGTCGACGCGCCAGCGAGCGGAGCCGGAGGACGAGCTCACGCAGCTCGAACGGCTTGGTCAGGTAGTCGTCGGCGCCGATCTCGAAGCCGCTCTCCTTGTCGTCGAGGTCGGCGGCCGCGGTGAGCATGAGCACCCGGCAGGGCAGTTCCTGGGCGATGATCCAGCGACAGACGTCGTCGCCGTGCGTGCCAGGGAGGTCGCGGTCGAGCACCACGACGTCGTAGGCGTTGACGGCGAGCCGCTCGAGCGCGGTGTCGCCGTCGAACACGAGGTCGGCGGCGAGCCCCTCGTGCTGCAGGCCCTCGAGGATGCTCTCGGCGAGGTACTGCTCGTCCTCGGCGATCAGGACACGCATGGGACCTCCGGCGTTCGGGACGGATGACGCGTCGATGGCGTCGCTCCGGCGCCCGCGATGGGCGTCGTGTCGATCGTAGGCGGCACCGTGTTTCGGAACCGTCTGGTGATCGTCCGACGCCCGCGCAACCGCCGTCGAGCTGGACTGGAGGCCTGGTCGTCGCGTGCCGAACACCGACGACCGACCGAGGAGGAACCATGCACCACGACATCCAGCAGCAGCAGCACCGGCACCCGGGCCGACGGAGCACCGTCGCCCGGAGGGGCTCCAACCGAGCCGTCGTCATCCTCGCCGCCACGGCCGTCGCCCTCACCGCCGCGATCGCCCTGGTCGCGTGCACGGGCGTCGCGCCGACCATCACCCGCGGGATCACCGCGCTGGCCGAGCGCCCGTCCGCAGACGCGGGTGCCGGAACCACGACCACGACGGATGGCGCGTTCGGAACCGACGACGGCGTGTTGGAGGAGAACCGGTACTCGGCCTACGACACCGATCTCCCGGCCATCGCGAACCTCGATGCGGCCCTCCTGGAGGCCGTCCAGCAAGCGACCGACGCAGCGGCGCAGGACGACGTCGCGCTGTACGTGAGCTCCGGCTGGCGGAGCACGGCGTACCAGCAGCACCTGCTCGACGAGGCGATCCTCCAGTACGGCAGTGAGGCGGCCGCCCGGCAGTACGTCGCGACGCCGGACGGCTCCTCGCACACGCGCGGGGCGGCAGTCGACATCGGTGCGACGGACGCCGACTACTGGCTCATCGAGCACGGCGCCGACTACGGCCTCTGCCAGACCTACGCGAACGAGATCTGGCACTTCGAGTTGGCCACCGTCCCCGGCGGCGAGTGCCCGGAACTCCTGCCCGACGCCGGATGAGGTCGGTGCCGCGACCAGCTGCCACCGCCGGGCGTTCCGGTCCTACCCGGCGCCCGGTGCCAGCCGACTGACGAACTCGTCGACGCGCAGCCGGATGTCCCGGAACGCTTCGTCGAACGCCTCGTCGGTCGCAGGCGCGGCAGGGTCGGGGATCGACCAGTGCAGGTCGTCCAGCCCGCCGAGCTCCTCGTGCGCCCGGTTGCACACGGTGATGACGAAGTCGCCGTGCCGGAGGACCTCCGCCGTCGCGCGTGGAACGCTCGGGCTGATCCGGACGCCATGGCGTGCCGCCGCCCGAACGGCGCCCGGGTTGACCTCGCTCGCCGGCCGGCTGCCCGCGGATGCGACGGGGACGTCACTGCGGTCCTGCCAGAGTGCCTCCGCCATCTGCGACCGCGCCGAGTTCGCCGTGCAGACGAAGACGACCCGCGCCGGGGCGCTGATCGGTTCGGGCGCGAGGCGGTCGAACGCCCCCGGGACGAGCCGCACGTAGTTGCGGCGTCCATCGGACTCGGATCGTGAGCGCGAGAGGATCCCCGCTCGCTGGAGGACGCTGAGGTGATGGGAGACGAGGTTCGACCCGATCCCGAGGGCGAGCTGGATCTCGGTCGGTGAGAGGTCGCCGAGCGCGAGAAGGTCCACGATGCGCAGCCGCGCCGGCTCCGAGAGCGCGGCGAACTTGGACGCCCTTACCGCCAGCGACTCCACCGACACAACCCCCGTTGACTCAACCGTCATTGACTCAATAATAGGCTGAGTCGTCCGTGAACACCCCTTGAGCGATCCGCTCGAACTCACGGTCGTCGAGAAGAGGAGCTACTCATGGGTCTCGGAACCGGAATCGCCCTGATCGTCATCGGCGCCATCCTCGCCTTCGCCGTGAACGTCGACGTCCCCGCTGTGGACCTCACGCTCATCGGGTACATCCTCATGGCCGCCGGCGCAGTGGTGTTCCTCATCTCGCTCGTGCTCGTGCTCCGCCGTCGACAGGTCTCCTCGACCACGCGCTCCGCAGTGGACCCCGGTAGCGGCGAACGCGTCACCCGCCGCAGCACGACCGACAACGACGGCCCCGTCCTCTGACGACCGGACCGGCCGCACCACCCATGACCGAACCCGCTACCGCGCCGTCCCAGAGCGGCGAACTGCTGGACGGTCGGTATCGACTCGAGCGACCGATCGGTGCCGGCGGGATGGCGACCGTCCATCTGGCTACCGACGAGGTGCTCGGGCGCAAGGTGGCGGTGAAGCTGTTCCGCCCGGGAACGACCGATGCGACCGACGGCGCCAGGACCGCCTCGGAGACGCGTCTGCTCGCGTCCCTGAACCACCCGGCCCTCGTCACCCTCTTCGACGCCAGGGTCGTGGCGGGCGACGGTTCCTACCTCGTCATGGAGCACGTCGACGGCCCAACGCTGTCCCAGCGCATCGCTCGGTCGCCGCTTCCGTCGTCCGAGGTCGCCGCGATGGCCGTCGACCTCGCGGAGGCACTCCACACGGTGCACGCGGCGCGGGTCGTCCATCGCGACATCAAGCCGTCCAACGTGCTGCTGCGACCGACGATCCTGCCCCACCAGGAGTACCGCGCGAAGCTCGCCGACTTCGGCATCGCCTACCTCATCGACAGCACCCGGATGACCGCGCCCGGCTCGTTGATGGGCACGGTCGCCTACCTCAGTCCTGAACTCGTCCGTGGTGCGGATCCGGCCCCTCCGGCCGACGTGTACGCCCTCGGACTCGTACTCCTCGAAGCCCTGACCGGTCGTCGCGCCTACCCGCAGACCACCACGCACGAGTCGCTCATGGCACGCCTCAACGCGTCGCCGACGATCCCCGGCGAGCTCGGCTACCAGTGGAAGTCGGTGCTCACCTCGATGACCGCCGCCGATCCGGCGCAGCGCCCCACCGCCCTCGACGTCGCGACGACCGTCCGCGCGATGGACCCCGTGCTCGACCCGGCGGATGCGACCGTGGCGACCTCGGCACCTGCGATGACGACGACCGCCTACCCGTCACCGACGGCCGCGACCGAACCGCTCGGTTCGACGACACCGTTCGCGCCGATGACAGGCGCGCCCGCCGAGACCGGCCCGACCGCGGTGCTCGACGGCACTCGCCGCTCGGAGCGACGTCTCGACGGTGGTGCACGGCGACAGGCCGCAGCGCACCAGCCGCGGCGCCTTCGACGCTGGCTGATCCTCGCGGCCGTGCTGCTGGTGATCGCGGTCGCCGTCGTCTGGTTCATCGTGTCCCAGGCACAGCCGCCTGCCCCGACGCTGCCCACCCTGCCCGAACCGTTGTCGACGCATCTGGATGAACTCCTGCGGGAGGTGACGCCATGAGGAACTCCTGGAACCGAGGGCTCCGGCTGTTCGCAGCACCGTTGGTCGTCGTCGCCCTCCTGAGTGGCTGCGCCGGACCGGCTGCAGACCTCGACGCGAACACCGGCCGCGACCTGCAGAGTCGTGTGCTCGTGGCCGCGAACGCAGCCGCCGACGGCGACACTGCGGGTGCGCTCGCGGCTCTCGACGCGCTCGAGGCGCAGCTGGCCGCTGCTGAGGCGGCTGGGACCGTTTCGGCGACCCGAGCCGCGGACATCCGTGCGGCGATCGCGCTCGTCCGCGCCGACCTCTCCCCCGCGGTCGAGACCCCGGCACCGACCCCGGAACCCAGTTCGGTCGCGCCGGCCGAACCCGTTGCACCGGTCGAAGACGACGGAGGCGGGGACGATTCCGGGAACAACGGGAACAACGGGAACAAGGGCGACAACGGCAACAACGGCAAGGACAAGGACAAGAAGGACAAATGAAGCGACGAGGAAGCACGGACTCCGTGCCCGACGACGGATCGTTCGAGCCCGGGGACGAAGAGACGGCGAAGCGAACCCGCACGGCGGAGGACGGGGTCTCGACCGTGCAGCACAGCATCGTCGTCGACCTGCCCATCGCCGCCGTCTACAAGCAGTGGGTCGACTTCGAGTCGTACCCGGAGTTCCTCCCGGCGGTGCGCGAGGTGACGACGACCGGCGAGGTCTACAGCCGTTGGACTGTCGCGATCAGCAAGCTCTCGCGGCAGTTCCTCGTCGAGATCCTGGAGCAGCTCCCCGAGGAGCGTCTGGTCTGGCGCACCATCGAGGGCGACGTCTGGTTCAGTGGCGACGCCACCTTCGACGCGATCGACAAACAGCAGACCCGCGTGGACGTCACGGTGCACTGGAAGCCGGTGTCCGCGGTCGAACGGACCGCTGCGGCGCTCGGGCTCGCCGGACGGGCCGTCCGCGGAACGCTCGAGGCGTTCGAGACCTACATCGAGTCGACCGGCGGCCCCTCGGGTCACTCCCGCATCAAGGTCGTCTCCCCGAAAGGCTAGCCGTCGGCCCCACCCGAGATCGATCAGCTCATGAACGGTCGCAGGTCCGGGTACCCCGTGGTCTGCCAGGCGCCGTCGACGACGAGGTTGTCGCCCGAGATGTACGACGCGTCGTCGCTCGCGAGGAACAGGGCGGCTGCGGCGATCTCCTCCGGCGCAGCGGCACGACGAAGCGGGATGCGCTCGTCGTACGCGGCCTGCACACCGGGGATGTCGGTCAACGACTTCGTCAACGGCGTCGCGACGAGACCTGGCGACACGGCGTTCACGCGGATGCCGTGCTCACCGAGCTCGAGGGCCGCCTGCTTGGTCAACATGACCGCGCCGGCCTTCGACGCCGTGTAACCGACGCCGAAGTGCATGGGGACGAGCGAGTTGAGCGAAGCGATGTTGACGATCGACCCGGCCTTTCCCTCCGCGAGGAACTGACGGGCGGCGAGCCGTGTCCCATTGAAGGCGCTGTAGAGGTTCAGCCGGACGGTGAAGTCCCAGTCCTCGAAGGAGATGTCGGTGATCGTCCCGGCACGTGATCCACCGGCGACGTTGAAGAGCGTGTCGAGCGTGCCGAAGCGTTCGACGGTCTCGGCGACCAACGCGCAGAAGTCCGCCTCGTCGGTCACGTCGGTGCGCCGACCCCACACACGATCGCCGAAGGTCTCGGCGGCGCTCGCGATCAGCTCGGCGTTGATGTCCGCGACGACGACCGAGGCACCCTCGGCGACCAGCCGTTCGGTGATCTTCGCCCCGATGCCGGACACGCCCCCGGTGACGATCGCGACCTTGCCGGCGAACCGGCCCTGGATGGATTCATTCGACATGATGCGGCTCCATTCTGCTCGCCGGCTCTGGCGAGCACCTCCAGCATACGCATCTATAAGTCACATGTCAGATAGTTCCAACCGACCCGGCAGCATGACGACGCCGGCCCCGAGACGGTGTGTCCCAGGGCCGGCGTCGGGCAGCGGCGAGTCCTACCGCGGTGACTGCTCGCGATCAGCGTCCGCCAGCTCACTGTCGTCGGTCGACGAGGCCCGGTCGAACGAGGGCGCCCCGGCGGTCGAAGCAGGCATCTTGCCACGCGCTGCGGCCTCGAGCGACTCCGCCTCGTCCCCACCGACCGCCTCACCGCGGGCGACGAGCCCGGCGACGTCGGACAACGGGATCTGCTTGAGGAACAACGACAGCAGGAAGGCCGCACCGATGAACGGCAGCAGGTACCAGAACACCGGGGCCAGAGCGTCGGCGTAGGCGGTCACGACACCGTCGCGGATGCCTGGCGGAAGCTGGCTGAGCGTCTGCGGATCGATCGTCGCCGCCGCATTGGAGGCGTCACCTGCACTTGCACCCGAACTGGCGAACACGTCCTTCAGGTTGGCCGTGAGGCGCGTGGTGAAGATCGTGCCGAACACGGCGACGCCAAGTGACGCCCCGACCTCGCGGAAGTAGTTGTTCGTGCTGGTCGCGGTTCCGACCATCGACGCGTCCACCGAGTTCTGGGCGACGAGCACGACGACCTGCATGATCAGGCCGAGACCGGCGCCGAAGAAGAACAGGAAGACGCAGATCAGCCAGATCGGGGTGTCCGCCGTGAGCGTCGTGAACGCGACCATGGAGGCGGCGGTGACGAGCGTACCGATGACCGGGAACATCCGGTAGCGACCGGTCCTCGTGATCAGGTTCCCCGAGACGATCGAGGTACCGATGAGGCCGACCATCATCGGGATCATCAGGAGACCCGATGCGGCTGCCGAGGTACCGGACGACATCTGCAGGAAGGTCGGCACGAAGCCGATCGCCGAGAACATGCCGAGGCCGAGGGTGAGGCCGATCGCGGTCGCGTTGATGAACGTCGGGTTCTTGAAGAGCGACAGCGGGATGATCGGGTCCTTGGCCCGCGCCTCGGTGATGACGAAGAGCAGCGCGGCGAGCAGCATGCCGATGCCGAACATCCAGGTCTCGATCGCACCCCAACCGTGAGCGGCGTCGCCACCGAAGTCGGTGAAGAAGATGAGGCAGGTGGTGAACGCCGAGAGGAAGATCACGCCGAGGAGGTCGATCGGCGCGGTCGCCTTCTTGTTCGGCAGCTTCAGCGTGAAGAACGCGATCGCGAAGGCAGCGATGCCGACCGGGATGTTGATGTAGAACGCCCACTGCCAGGTGAGGTGGTCGACGAAGAAGCCACCGAGGAGCGGGCCACCGACGGCGGAGAGACCGAACACCGCGCCGAGCGGGCCGAGGTACTTGCCGCGCTCGGAGGCGGGCACGATGTCGGCGATGATCGCCTGCGACAGGATCATGAGGCCACCGCCACCGAGGCCCTGGACGGCGCGCCAGACGATGAGCTGCGTGAAGTCACCCGCGAACGCACAGCCGACGGAGGCGATCGTGAACAGGGCGATCGCGACGAGGAAGAGCCGACGACGACCGAGGACGTCACCGAACTTGCCGTAGACGGGCATGACGATCGTGGTCGCCAGGAGGTAGGCGGTGGTGAGCCAGACCTGGTGATCGACGCCGCCCAGCTGTCCGACGATCGTCGGCATGGCGGTCGAGACGATCGTCTGGTCGAGGCTGGAGAGCAGCATGCCCGCGATGAGGGCGGCGAAGATGATCCAGATGCGGCGCTTGGTGAGCAGCATCGGGCCCTCGGTGGGTGCGGCGGTGGCGGCGGTCACGGGAGGTCCTTTCGGGGAGTGGGGTTCGTGTGGGGGTTCTGAGGCGCGGCGGCGGTGGGTCCGGCGTCGGCGGATTCGGGGTCGGCGGGCTCGAGGATGGTGCGATACGTCGCGAGGCAGTCGCGGATGGAGCCGACGATGTCGAACTCGCCGCCCTGGCCGAGGTCGGCGACGCCGCTGCCGAAGACGCGCGCCATCGTCGTCTTGATCGCCATCCCGAAGAGGTCGGCGCAGGCGCGGGCACGCGGGTCGTCTGCCGGGACGCCTTCCCGCACGGCGATGAGCTCGACGAGCAGTTGCTCGCGCTCGCGGTTGAGACCCATGAACCGGACCAGCAGCTTGGGTTCGCGCTCGAGGGCGGCGTGGAAGTCGACGTGCTCGGCGAGACCGAACCCGGACCGCTCCGCATGGCCGGCCGCGATGAGCATGAAGTCGTCGAGCACGGCGCGCCACCCCCGCGAGCCGAGTGCGAGGAACTCGGTGGCGAACCGCTCGGTCTCCTCGGTCTCGTCGATGCCGAGGACGGCGTCCTCCTTGCTCGGGAAGTAGTTGAAGAAGGTGCGACGCGAGACGCCGACCTCCTCGCAGAGTTCCTCGATGGTGAAGCCGTTGAGGCCCTGGGTGGCCGTGAGCCGACGCGACACGGTCGTCAGGCGCGCAGCGGTGGCGGCCATCCGGTCGGACAGCCGATTCGTCGAAGTTGCACTCTGCATCACGAAGTGCAGTATTGCACTCTCCGAGCCGTGGTGCAACTTGGGGCACGAGCCGCCCGGTCGAGTCTCACTAGAGTGAACGCATGGACCCCCGTCAGGCACGAACGCGCAGTGCCCTCCGCGACGCGATCCACACCCTCGCGGCGGCGAAGCGCATTGATCAGGTGACCGTGGCGGAGGTGTCCCGGGTGGCTGGGATCACGCGCGACACCTTCTATCGCCACGCCGCGACACCGGTCCACCTGCTCGCCGACGTGCTCGGTGAGGAACTGGACGAGACGCTCCGTGCGCACGCCGATCTGCCGGCGCACAGCGACTCGACGCTGAGCGTCTTCGACGAGTCAGAGCGTGACCTCCTGCGCCACGTGGCCGAGCACGCGACGATCTATCGGAACTCGATGCACCCCCGACTCATCGGCCCCCTGCGTGATGCCCTCACCGAGCGAATCGAGCAGGCGCTCGCGCACCATCTCGACCGGCACCCGCACATCGCCCCACCTCGCGAGGACGGCATCACGCCGGAGCGACACGTGCGCATGCTCGTGGCCTACGCCGGCGCCGGCACGGTTGCGGCGATCGAGGAGTGGCTCCGATCCGGCGACCTCGACGACATCGACGCCGCGGCCCGCACCGTCATCGCGGCCTCCCCTGCCTGGTGGCTCGGCCGCTCCTGACCCTGACATCCGCGGCATATGTCGGTGTAGGCATATCTGCTCTGTGGATAACCCGAGGGGCCACCTCGACCGCCCGTAGCGTCGAGGAATGCCAACGATCTCCGTACCTCGAACCCTCTCCACATTCGTTCTCACGATGGGACTCCTCGCCCTCACCGCATGCACTGCAGCCGAGCCTGCTCCCCCTCCGAGCAGGACTCCTCCGGTCTTCGAGAACGAGGAACAGGCACTGGCGGCGGTGACGGAGACGTATCAGGAGTTCATGCGGATCTCGAACACGATCCTCGTCGAAGGGGGTGTCGACGTCGATCGAATCGATGTCATCGTCGGAGACGAGTTGGCTGAGTTCGAGCACGGCAGCCTCATCGAACTCGCTACTGCGGGAAAGACCCTCGTGGGCGCACCGACGCTCGTCTCGACCCGCATCGCAGAGTGGTACTCCACTCCAGACTCCCTCGGTGTCATTGCGAAGGCGAAGTCTTGCATCGATCTCAGCTCTGTCGACGTTCTTGACGCTGCAGGCAACTCGACGGTACGCCCTGACCGCCCCCGGACCCGTACTTGGGCGTACGACGTAGGTGTGGGTGGCAATGGGAAGTCCGACTTCGTTCTTCTCGACCACGACGTAGACGCCGAAGGAGAGTCATGCGAAATCTGAGATGCGCACTCGCTACCGCGACGGCCCTGCTCGTTGCGATCACACTCGCACCCGCAAGCGCTGCGTTCGCTACCTCATGCGGTTCGGAGGGCCAGCTGGAGGGCGCTTGTGTCGGCAATGGGTCCGTTGATATCGGTGGCAGCGTCGAACGCCCTGGTATTGGCGGCGGGTCCGGTGGCGGGACGGGCGGAGACAGCGGTGGCGGTTCCGCCGAGCTTCCGCCCGGTGTGACCGACGGGCCCAACGGAGAACGGACGGTCTGCAGCCTCATGCGGCCGGACGAGTGTTACACCTTCACGCCCGGCGACCTCGGCACCGACCTCGGAGCAGCACCTGTCGCCCCGGTCACGATCCGCGACGTCGCCAGCTTCGCCCCCGCCGCACCCACCGTCACGACCGAGCCCGCCGCCTGGGGTGTCCGCGGGCTCCACACCAACGTCATCGCAGCCGCTTCCGGCCACACCCGCACCGGCACCCTGTTGGGCCAGGTCGCGGAGGTGAACTTCATCCCCGTCGCCTTCACCTTCGACTACGGCGACGGCGACACGACCACCACCCGCACCGGCGGATCCTCGTGGGCCGCCCTCGGGCTCGCCGAGTTCTCCAAGACCCCGACCAGCCACCGCTACACGACGGTTGGGACGAAGACCATTACCGCGGAGGTCGAGTACGCCGCGGAGTACCGCATCGGTGACAGCGGCTGGCTTCCCGTCGTCGGAACCCTGTCGATCCCGACCGACGAACCCCACGCGGTGCAGATCGTCCGCAACTCGACCGTCGGCGTCGACAAACCCTGCCGCCCCGGCAAACCAGCCATCGGCTGCTGACCGCGTGATCGGAACCGTGCTCGAGCTCGGTCCCGATCAGATGAGCCCCTCGCGACCGCCCGACACCCAGTTCGGATCGGCGGCCCGCGGACCACTCACCTGGTCGGCGTAGGTGTCGATCTCGGCTCGGATCTCGTCCGTCAGCTCCACCTGGAACGCCTCGAGGTTCGCGTGCAGGTGCGCGACGCTCCGGGTGCCGGGGATCGAGACGACCCGCGCGCCGAGCTGCTGCCCTCGGTCGTGCACCCAGGCGAGCGCGAGCGCCTCCGCGGTCGTCCCGATGCGGTGGGCGAGGGTGCGGAAGCGTGCGGCCAGTTCGAGGTTCGCCGTGAGGTGCTCGGGCTGGAAGCGCGGGAAGTTCGCTCGCGTCCCACCGAGCGGTACCGTCTCGGCCGTGAAGTCCTCCGTGAACAGCCCGCGCGACAGCGGCGAGAACGCGACGACCGTCACGCCGAGCTCCGCCGCCGCCGGGACCACGTACGTCTCGATGTCGCGGCTGACGATGCTCCACTCGGACTGGATCGCGGCGATCGGGTGCACGGTGTGGGCGCGACGGAGTTCCTCGCCCGTCGCTTCGGACAGACCGATGCGGAGGACCTTGCCGGCGGCGACCAGTTCCGCGAGCGCCCCCACCGTCTCCTCGATCGGGATGTCGGGGTCGACGCGGTGCTGGTAGTAGAGGTCGAGGTGATCGGTGCCGAGGCGGGTGAGTGTCCCTTCGATCTGCTCGTGGAGGTGTGCACGGTCGCCGCGGATCCCTCGTTTGCCGATACCGCCGCCGGTGACGATGCCCACCTTGGACGCGAGGAAGACGTCGTCGCGACGCCCGGCCAGGTACCGGCCGAGGAGTTCCTCGCTCCGGCCGTCGCCGTAGACGTTCGCGGTGTCGATGAGGTTCACGCCGCTCGCCAGGGTGGCGTCGAGGATGGTGATGACATCGGCGTCGGCGATCGCCCCGTAGGTACCGGCGATGGACATCGCACCGTACCCGATGGCTCCCACCTCCGCGGCGGTGTCGCCCGCGCCGATCGTGGTCGAGGGCAGCGTGGTCGTGGACGGCTCCGTGGACAAGGGTGCTTCGCTCATGGATTCACCGTACGGCTTCACGACAGGTTCGACGTCCGGTTCGTCACGCGGTGCAACGTCAGACGCGCGAGCCGGCTCGGGCGGCGAGCGCCTGCAGGAGTGCGGCGGGTTACTCGGGGTCGTCGATCGTGATCGCGAACTGCTTGCCCGAGGTGCTCGTGACGACGAGCCCGGGACCGGAGCGCAGCACGACGGCCGAGCGTCCCGGCATGATCCGGTAGCCCCAGCCGCCCCAGTCGCCGGGGCGGATGTCGGTGGCTTCGACGACGTCGATCCGATCGAGGGACATGCGCTTCAGCGGGATGCCGAACAGGGAGACGACGCGGAGGCCGCGCCAGTCCACGCTCACCCGGAGGCGGATGAAGGAGGCGCAGAGCAGGGCGGCGACAACGGCGATCGACAGCCCGAACACCGCGGCACCTGGCTCACCTCCAAGGAGGACAGGCGTGTAGGCGGCAGCGCCGATGGTCACGACGATCACGGTCAGCCACACGAACATGAGGGCGGTGAGGCTGCGGCTCCACGCACCGACCTCCGTCTCGCCGAGCTCCATCGGCGCTGGCCGGGCGGCGGCGCCGGCGAACACCGGTCGGGCGGGCAGCAGCGCGGCGGGGATGACGCCCCAGAGGCTGCACGCCCCGAGCGGGAGGAGCCACCAGCCGAGGACGGCGCCGTCGACCGAGCCGGCCTGCAGCGTGAGCCAGGTGGGGATGACCCAGACGGACGCCGCCATGCCGGCGAGGATGCCGAGGAACAGGAGGATCATCCGCTTGGTCCGCATGTCCGGCTTCGGCAGGGCGAGCAGGACGCTCGTCGAGATCGCGGCGACGGACGCGATGATCAGTGTCACGAGGAAGACGCCCGCGGCGGGTAGGGAGTCGTCCGGCGCCCCGGTGCCCGACCAGTGCGAGGCGACGTCGACCGGGAGCGCATCGCCCCAGACGAACCGGGTGAATGCGATCACGATCGCCGGGACGGCCATGGCGAGGCCGGCCAGGATGATCCGTCCGCGCGCTGGTGCTGCCGGTGGCGGCGTGGTGGTGTCGTGCATGTGCTCCCCCTGAGCTGCTGAGGTGGTCTGATCGTCGGTGTCGTCGACCGTCGGGGTCGTGCGGTTGGCGTCGGAGATCGTCAGGTACGTTCGATCATCCGGCTGAGGTCCTTCGGGGTGATCCCGAACTTGCGTGCCTCGGTGACGAGCTGGGCGACGAGTTCGTTGACCCGGACGAGGCCCGGCGCTGCGTCCTCGTTCACCCACGCACCGCGGCCCTGACGCATCCCGATGAGCCCGTCGTCGCGGAGCTCTCCGTAGGCGCGGAGGACCGTGTGCATGTTGATCTGCAGTGCTCGGGCGAGGTCGCGAGCGGGCGGCAGGCGCTCTCCCGGCGCAAGCGCGCCCGTCGCGATACCGGAGCGCACCTGCACCGCGATCTGCTCGGCGAGCGAGACCGCGGAGGTGGGATCGACGCGGAACAACATGTTTGCAATGGTACTAGAACAATGCCGTCCGTGCCCGCGACATTTGTGGGGTTGAGGTCGGCGCGGTGCGCTGACGCGAGTGTGCGCCACTCGGCACGGGCGCACCCCACAACCGCGAGCGCGCCCCTCCAGAGACCAGCGCTCAGGTCGGAGGCCCGCGCTCACGTCAGCGCACCGCGCTGGCACAAGCCGCAGAGGAGGGATGGAGCGGTCAGAGGGCGACGACGTGGACGGCGATGTCCGCGGCCGCCAGGCGCTCGAGCTCGTCGGGGTCGGCGGAGGAGTCCGTCACGAGGTCGTGGATCTGCCCCAACTCGGCCATGCGCGCGAGCGTGACCCGCCCGACCTTCGAGCCGTCGGCGACCACGATGACCCGCTGCGCGTGCCGCACCATCGCGAGGTTCGTCCGCGCCTCACGCTCGTCGTGCGTCGTCGCACCGCCCTGCGCACTGATGCCGTCGGTCCCGAGGATCGCAGTGCCCACGTTGATCGCGCTGAAGGTGTTCTCGGCGAGCGCCCCCACCGCCTCGAACGACGAGGAGCGCACCAGTCCTCCCGTCATGATCACCTGCAGGTTCGGCCGGGAGGCGATCTCGGTCGCCGTGGTGAGCGAGTTCGTCACGATCGTCAGTTCCGCACGGTTGCTCAGCTCCTTGGCGACCGCCGCCGTGGTGGTGCCACCGCTCAGGGCGATCGCGTACGGTCCCGCGGGGATCATCTCCGCCGCGCGCAAGGCGATCCGACGCTTGGCCTCACGGAACTGCGTGTCGCGGAACCGTACGGGCACCTCGTCGCGCGACTCCACCGCCCGAGCGCCACCGTGCGTCCGGAGGACGAGACCGAGGTCGTCGAGGTCGGCGAGGTCGCGCCGAATCGTCGGGGCCGACACGTCGAGCCGGGTCGTGAGGTCGTCGATCGAGACGACGGCGTCCTCCGCCGCGAGGAGCGCGAGGATGGTGCGCATCCGCTGACTGCGTTTCCCGGACGGAGCGTGTCGCGAGAGCTCGGCTGCGGTCGGTCCTCCCACGGCGAACCCCTCCCTCGTCGCCGACGGCTCTGCTCAGCGAAAGTGATCATTTCAATCGATTTCCGATCAAGTTCTTGCTCGGTTCGATCACTGTAGTCGATGATCACTCCATGACACGAGTGACTTTCATCGGGGCGGGCAGCGTCGTCTTCACCCGCCAACTCATCGCCGACCTCCTCCGCTACCGCGACCTCGCCGGCCTCGAGATCGTCCTGCACGACATCGACCCCGAACGCCTCGCGGTGGCCGAGGGCACCGCCCGCCACGTCGACGAGCGCCTCGACGGCCGGGCGACGATCTCCGCGGAGTCCGACCGTCGTCGCGCCCTCGCCGGCGCGGACTTCGTGATCAACATGGTCCAGGTCGGCGGCATCCGCGCGACCGTCTCCGACCTCGAGATCCCGGCGGCCCGCGGCCTCCTGCAGACCATCGGTGACACCACCGGCGTCGGCGGCGTCTTCCGCGCCCTCCGCACCTTCCCGTTGCTCTCGGCGCTGACCGCCGACATGCGGGAGATCTGCCCCGACGCCCACCTGCTGAACTACACCAACCCGATGGCGATGAACATCTGGTGGGCGTCGGTCGTCGCCCCCGACATCAGCGCGATCGGCCTCTGCCACAGCGTGTTCTGGACGGTGAACGACCTCTGCGAACTCGTCGGCGTGCCGATCGAGGGCACGAGCTACCGTGCAGCCGGCGTCAACCACCAGTCGTGGTTGCTCGAGTGGACCCACGAGGGCCGCGACCTCTACCCGGCCCTGCGCGACCGCATCCGCGAGGACCCGGAGCTCAGCCGCCGCGTGCGCGTCGAGATGTTCCGCCGCATCGGCTACTACCCGACCGAGACGAGCGAGCACTCCTCCGAGTACCTGTCATGGTTCCTCCGCTCCCCCGAGCAGGTCGAGCGGTTCCGCCTCCAGCCGCTCGAGTACCTCGGCATCAGCGAGGAGAACGTCGCGGAGTTCGAGGCGACGAAGGCCGCTCTCGCCGCCGGGACCCCGCTGACGCTCGAGGACGAGGCGAGCGAGTACGCCCCGCAGCTCATCCACTCCCTCGTGACCGACACCCCGCGCCTCATCCACGGGAACGTCGTCAACCGCGGCCTCATCGACAACCTGCCGCAGGGCGCCGTCGTCGAGGTCCCCGTCCAGGTCGACGGGAACGGCATCGTCCCGCAGCCCATGGGCGCCCTGCCCGTGCAGTGCGCCGCGCTCAACCGCCCGTACGTCTCCGTCGCGGAACTCACGATCGAGGCCGCCCGCACCGGCAACCCGACCCTCATCCGGCAGGCGGTCCTCATGGACCCGAACGCCTCGTCCACCCTCACGCCCGAGCAGATCTGGGAGCTGTGCAACGACCTCGTCGCCGCGCACGGCGAGCTGCTGCCGGAGCCTCTGCGGGAGATCATCCCCGCCGACCGCCTCTGACCGACCCGAAGCACCGCCGAACCGAATCCTTCCCGAACGATCGACACAGGAGACGACCACCGATGTTCCCACCCCGTTCCACGATCCACGCTTCCACCTCACCGCACGCCCGCCGGGCACGTCGCCTCATCACCGCGACCGCCGTCCTCGCCGCCGGAGCGCTCGCGCTCTCCGGGTGCGCCGGCGGATCCTCCGGCGCCACCACGCTCGACAAGGACGCGAAGGTGAAGCTCACCTTCTGGACCGGGCAGGCCGACGCCGCACAGCAGATCCTCACCGGTCTCGTCGACGACTTCGAGAAGCTGCACCCCAACGTGACCATCGACGTGTCCTCGGGCGCGCCGTCCACGGAGGACCTCCTGCAGAAGCTCTCCGCGAGCTTCGCGGGCGGCAACTACCCCGACGTCTCGTACGCCTTCGGCTCCTGGGCGAGCCGGCTCGAGGCGTCCGGCCGCACCCTCGACATCACCGACCAGGTGGCCGAGCCCGACGTGAAGTGGGACGAGTTCTCCGAGGCGGCCCGCAAGACGGTGCAGCCGACCGGCGAGAAGACGATCGGCTTCCCCGCCGTGGTCGACAACATCTCCCTCCTCTACAACACGACCGTGTTCGATGCGGCCGGCGTCGACTACCCCACGGCCGACTGGACCTGGGACGACTTCCGCGAGGCGTCGAAGCAGCTCACCGACCCGGCGACGAACACCTACGGCTACGCGTACTCGGTCTCCGGCAGCGAGGAGACGACCTGGCAGTTCTGGCCGCACCTCTGGCAGAACGGCGGGTCGATCATCTCCGACGACGCCAAGACGGCCGAGTTCGCCTCGGATGCGGGCGTCGACGCACTGACCTTCCTCCGCGACATGGCGGTCGACGACAAGAGCGTCTACCTCGACCAGACCGACACCAAGTTCGGCGACCTCTTCGCAAGCGACCGCATCGGCATGATCACCTCCGGTCCGTGGCAGCTGTCGACGCTGCAGACGAAGGGCACGAAGTACGGCGTCACCGTCCTCCCCGGCACCGACGGCGACCACCAGACCGTCTCCGGCCCCGACGTCTGGGCGCTGTTCGACCACAAGGACAAGAACCGCGAGTACTGGGCGTACGAGTTCACGAAGTGGCTCACCGACTCGGAGCAGGACCTCAAGTGGAACGTCGCCTACGGCAACCTCCCGCTGCGCTCGAGCGAGATCGACACCCCCGAGTTCCAGGCGCAGGTCGAGCAGCTGCCCGGCCTCGACGTGATGGCCGAGAACGGCGTGAACGCCAAGCAGGCCCGTCCGACGGTGCCCGGCTACGTCGGCCTGTCGGAGGCCATCGGCAAGGCGATCTCCTCGGTGCTGCAGGGCCAGGGCGACCCGAAGCAGGCCCTCGAGGACGCCGCGAAGACCGCCGACGACGCCCTGGCGGAGGACTGATGTCCACGGTCGCCGGACGCGACACGACCCCCAGGACGGAGCCGGAGCGACCCGAACGCCTCCCGGCTCCGCCCCGGCGAGCCAAGAACCGACTCCGCGACAACCTCACCGGGTGGGGATTCGTCGCCCCGGCCATGCTCATCGTGCTGGGCCTGTCGATCTTCCCCGCGATCTGGGCGTTCTTCCTGTCGCTCCAGAAGTGGGACGGCTTCAGCGAGCCGGAGCAGGTCGGGCTGGACAACTACGCCAGCATGATCGGCAACGACGAGCTGCAGGCGGCCGTCATCCACACGGTCGTCTACACGCTGCTGTTCGTCCCCGCCTCGCTCGGGCTCGGACTCTTCCTCGCCGTCGCGCTCAACCGCCGGATCCGCTTCATCGGCGTCTACCGCACGGCGATCTTCGTCCCCTTCGTCGCCTCCGCGGCCGCGACCGGCATCCTCACGACGTACCTCTTCAACCCGCAGTTCGGGCTGCTCAACACCGTGTTCCGGTTCCTCGGACTCCCGGCGCAGGGCTGGCTCGAAGACCAGGGGCAGGCGATGGTCGTCATCACGATCATGTCGCTCTGGGGGCAGGCGGCCTTCACGACCGTCATCTACCTGGCGGCGCTGCAGGACATCCCCTCCGAACTGCTCGAGGCCGCGCGGATCGACGGTGCGAACGCGTGGCAGTCCTTCTGGCGCATCACCTTCCCGCAGCTCGGGCCGGTCACCGTGTTCGTCGCCATCTGGCAGTTCATCCAGGCGATCCAGCTGTTCGACCTCGTGTACACCACCACCAGGGGCGGCCCGCTCGGCGCCACCCAGACGATCGTGTTCTACCTCTGGGACGCGGCGTTCAAACAGTTGCAGTTCGGGTACGGTTCCGCGGTCGCCTACGGGCTGTTCGTGGTGACACTCATCGCCACGATCGGTGTCGTCCTGTACTCCCGCCGTTCCAACGTGGAGGCATTCTGATGACCGTCCTGACCACCCCGCCACGCGGTGACGCCGCCGCCGGCAAGTCGTCCGTGACCGCTCCGCCCGCCGAACGACGCACGCGTCGGCGCTTCAGCCCCTGGCACTTCGTGCTCGCACCGATCGCGATCATCTTCGCCATCCCGTTCGTGCAGATGTTCATCACCTCGGTGACGCCGGAGTCGGAGATCAACACCTACCCGCCTCGTATCCTCCCGTCGCACATCACCTTCGACGGGTTCGCGAAGCTGTTCTCCGAGTCGAACATCCTGCTCTGGCTCGGCAACACCGTCATCGTGTCGACGGTCGCGGTCCTGTCCCACCTCGTGCTCTGCTCGCTCGCCGGCTACGGGTTCGCGCGCCTGAAGTTCCGCGGGAAGACGATGGGCTTCCTCATGATCGTCGCGACGATCATGATCCCGACGCAGCTGCTCATGATCCCGACCTACATCCTGTTCTCCCGGATCGGGCTCATCGACAGCCTCGGGGCGGCGATCGTGCCGTGGCTGGCGTCCGCGTTCGGCATCTTCCTCATGCGGCAGTTCTTCCTGTCGCTGCCGGCGGAGCTCGAAGAGGCCGCGCTCATCGACGGCTGCACCCGACTCCAGGTGTTCTTCCGGGTGATCCTGCCGCTCGCGAAGCCCGCACTGGCGACGCTCGCGATCTTCACCCTGCTGGGCTCGTGGAACGACCTCGTCTGGCCGCTCATCGCGATCAACAACGACCAGGCCTTCACGCTGCAGCTCGGCATCACGAACTTCCAGGGCGCGCGCCGCACCGACTGGGCGCTCCTCATGGCCGGCAACGTCGTCGCCACGCTCCCGCTGATCGTGTTCTTCCTCTTCGCCCAGAAGCAGTTCGTGGCGACCATGACCTTCTCAGGCCTCAAGGGGTAGGCGCCGATCCCGGCGTGGCAGGATCACGTCCATCGCCGCGCGCGCGTCGAACGCTCAACCAACATCGATACCTCGCAACTCCCCCTCGTCACCTCGACCCACCCCAGGAGCAACCCGTGTCCATCACCACCATCGTCGGTTCGGAAGCCACCGTCCGCGAGATCACCCAGCAGCCCGACGTCTGGCTCGAGGCGTCGACGGTGATCGCCGCCCGCCGCGAGGAGATCGACGCGTTCCTCGCGCCGCTTCTGGCACGGCCCGAGCTGCGCATCGTCCTGACCGGGGCGGGGACCTCGGCCTTCATCGGCGAGATCGCGGCACCGGCCCTGACCCGGACGCTCCGTCGCCGGATCGACGCCGTCGCGACCACCGACATCGTCTCCAACCCGCAGGAGTCGTTCGCCGAGGACGTCCCGCTGCTCCTCGTGTCGTTCGCGCGCTCCGGCAACAGCCCCGAGAGCGTGGCTGCGACGGAACTCGCCGACCAGTCACTCGCCGAGGTGCACCACCTCGTGATCACGTGCGACGAGACCGGCGAGCTGTACCGACGCCACCACGACCGCGCCTCGTCGCTCACCGTCCTCATGCCCCTGCGGTCGAACGACGAGGGCTTCGCGATGACGTCGAGCTTCAGCTCGATGCTGCTCTCGGTCCTCCTCATCCTCGGCGGTGCTGACGACGCCGCGGTGCAGGCGCTCGCGGCCGGAGCGACGACGATCCTCGACCAGCGCGAGGTGGACATCCGCGCGCTCGCCAACGAAGGGTGCGAACGCGTCGTCTACATCGGTAGCGGCCCGCTCACCGGTCTGGCCCGCGAGTCGGCGCTCAAGTTGCTCGAGCTGACCGCCGGACGGATCGTCACCTACTACGACTCGGCGCTCGGGTTCCGTCACGGACCGAAGGCGGTCGTCGACGACAGCACGCTCGTCGTCGTCTACCTGTCGTCCGATCCGTACACGCGGCGGTACGACCTCGACATCGTCACCGAACTGCGCGCGACGCTGTCGCCGGAGCGCGTGATCGCGATCTCCTCCGAGCCGGTCGACGGCGCCACGGCGTACGACTGGGTGCTGCCCGAGCTCGCCGGCCTGGACGACGCGCAGCTCGCGATCGGCTACGTGCTCGTGGCCCAGCTGCTCGGCCTGTCCTACTCGCTGCAGCTCGGTGCGACCCCGGACAACCCGTTCCCGAGCGGCACGGTGAACCGCGTCGTGCAGGGCGTGCGGATCCACGAGTTCGACGGCGTCGACGACGCTCGGAGTGTCGCCGCTCAGCTGCAGGAGCAGTAGTCGTGGCGCGGTACCTCGGCGTCGACGGTGGCGGGTCGAAGACGGCCTTCGTGCTGCTCGACGACGCCGGACGGGTGCTCGCGGAAGCGAGGACGGCGAGCTGCTACTACTTCGACGAGGGGATCGAGCTGGTCGGTCGCATCCTCACCGAGGGTGTCTCGGAAGTGTGCCGGCAGGCGGGTGTCACGACCGCCGACATCGATCAGGCCTTCTTCGGTCTGCCCGGGTACGGCGAGGTGAGTTCCGACATCGTCCACCTCGATGCGCTGCCGCGCGACGTGCTCGGTCATGACCGGTTCTCCTGCGACAACGACATGGTGTGCGGGTGGGCCGGATCGCTCGGCGCCGTCGACGGGATCAACGTGATCAGCGGCACGGGCTCCATGACGTACGGCGAGCGCCGTGGCCGCGGGCACCGGGTCGGCGGCTGGAGCGAGCTGTTCGGCGACGAGGGCTCGGCGTACTGGATCGCCGCTCGAGGCTTGAACGCGTTCACGCGGATGAGCGACGGCCGCCTGCCGCGCGGCCCGCTCGTCGACCTCGTGCGAGCGAGGGTCGAGATCACGAGCGACCTCGATGTGATCGACGTCGTCATGAACCGCTGGAAGGGTCAACGTGGCCGGATCGCGGATCTCGCGAAGACGGTCGTCGCTGCGGCCGAGCAGGGTGACGAGGTCGCGGCGCGGATCCTGGCCGACGCGAGCGGGGAGCTGGCGGAGATCGTCGAGGCGACCCGTGTGGAGCTCGGTTTCAGCGGCGACGAGGTCGTTCCGGTGTCGTACTCGGGCGGGGTGTTCTCCGCTGAGCCGGTGCGGTCGGGTTTCGAGCAGGCCATCGCGGCACTGCCGGCCCGGTACGAACTCCGGACCCCGCTCTTGGGTCCGGCGATCGGCGCCGCACTGTACGCCGCGAAGCGCGCCGGGTCACCGCTCTCGCCCCACGCGCTCGACGTGCTGCGCTCCCGGTAGCCCGCTCCTCCGCCCGCCGTCGCCTTGGGCCAGCGCGGTGCGCTGACGCGACCGCGGGTCTGACGCGTGAGCGCGGGTCTCCGGAGGGTCGCGCTCACGCGCGCGGGGCGCGGCCACGCCGGTTGTGCAGCGGCCGGGCCGGTCGTGCACCGGTCACGCCGGGTACACCACACTCGCGTCAGCGCACCGCGCTGGCAGTTTCCCGGGGTAGGGCACTTGACCCTCACGCGGCGTGAGGCTCTAGCGTCGTCGCCATGACCATCACGATCCTCGACACCGCCAGCGGCATGCGTTCCGTCCTCGACGCGCCGGAAGCCGAACGACCCGCGCGACTCCGCGCCATGCTCGAGCCCGTCGCCGACATGTACCGGTACTTCCCGGGCGAGGTCGACCTGCTCGCCATGCACACGATGGGCTCGGGTTTCCCGATCGATCGGAGCCGGGATCGGGTCGTCGACGCCCTCGATCGACTCGTCGCGGCGGACGCATGGGGACGGATCTCACGGGCACTCGACGCGGCGGTCGCCACCCAGCTCGCGGCGGTGTCGAACCTCGTCGTCCCCGACATCACCGTCCTGCTCGTCCTCGGCGACCCCGACGACACCTACTTCATGGAGTCGATCCGCGGGTTCATCGGCAACGGCAGCGCGACCGGGTTCATCTCCCTCATCCTCTGGCCGACGGAGGAGAACCTCGCGCGCCTCGAGGCGGCCGCCGTCCACGAACTCAACCACAACCTGCGATACGCGCCGGGTGGGGTGGTGTGGGATCCGGCGACCGTCGTGGTCGGTGAGCAGGTGGTGTCGGAGGGGATCGCGGACGCATTCGCCCGGCAGATGTACGGACCGTCCGGCTACACGCCGATCGGTGTCGCGCACCTCGACGACGACGCGGTGTTCGACCGGGTCGTCGAGGGTCTCCACGTCGGAGGGATGCAGCACTTCGTCTCGTGGGTGCACGGCGACGAAGCCGCGCTGCGATACGGGGGCGAGCCGGTCGGTCTGCCGATGGGTGCCGGGTATGCAGCGGGCAACCGTCTCGTCGACGCCTACCTGTCAGCGACGGGGACGACCGCCGCGGAGGCGCTGCACGTCCCGAGCGCGACGATCATCGAGGTGGCACTCCGCGAGCTGGGCTGAGGCGGCTCCCCCTCACTCCCAGACGGCGGTGTCGGGGTCCACGCCGTGGTTGCGTGCGTTCGCGTCGATGACCAGTGAGAGCCACGCGGCGAGGCCGGGGTCGATCCGGTCGTAGGTGTCGGCCATGCCGGGCTCCGTGAGGGCGAGGCGGCCGGTGATCACGTGCATGGACGGCGTGCAGTGGAAGTACTCGCTGAGGGCGGCGCGATGCCGTTCGGCGAGGGTGTTCGCCGTCTCGCTCCCGGCGACGACACCGGCGCGCTTGGCCTCGGCGAGTTCGTCGACCAGGTCACGCATGGGCCCGACCAGCGCACGCCAGTCGTCCGGCGTGCGGGTCGCGGACCGCTCGGCGTACTCGGCCCACTGCGCGGAGTCGCCCCAGCGGGCGCGGGCGGTCTCGGCCATCGTGGGGTTCCAGTCGTCGCTGAACACCGCCTGGCGCTCCTCCTCGGGGACGAGCACGCCGACCTCGTCGGCTTCGAGCAGGCGGTCGACGGACCGGGCGACGGCTTCGAGCCGTTTGATGGTGTCGCCGAGTTCGCGCCGACGCTGTGTGAGCTCCGCGCGTCGTTCCGCGGCCGGTGCGCTGAGGAGGGCGGGGATGCGAGCGAGCGGGACACCGAGGTCGCGGAGGAGCAGGACGCGGCGGAGGCGGGCGATGTCGACGGGCAGGTAGGAGCGGTAGCCACTCTGGTTCCTTCCGGACGGGTGCGCGACCCCGAGTTCATCCCAGTGGTGCAGCGTCCGCACGCTGACGCCGATCTCCGCCGCCGCCCGACCGACGGTCACGCCACCCTCGGCCCTCCCTTGCTCGTCCATCCACCCAGCATCGCACCCGGACCCGACCTGCGTCCTCTGCCTGCTGCCAGCGCGGTGCGCTGACGCGAGTGCACCCGACCCGGCGCGGGCGCACCCCACACCCGCGAGCGCGCCCCTCCGGAGACCCGCGCCCACGCGCCAGACCCGCGCTCACGTCACAGCACCGCGCTGGCAACACCACCACACACCGGGCAGGCCCGACCGGTGACGCGAACGGCCCCGGGAGCAGTGTGCTCCCGGGGCCGTCGGACGTTCAGTCGGTCAGGCCGCCCGGCGACGCGCACGCATCGCGACGAGGACTCCACCGAGGAGGACCAGCAGGACCCCCGCACCGATCGTGCCGAACGACAGCTCGGTACCCGTCGTCGCGAGTGCCCCACCTGACGCCGAACCGTCGACGCTCGTCCCGTCGGCCGCGACGATCCGCACCTCGGTCCAGCCGACGAGCGAGCCATCCGCCGCGTAGACCGCGACCCGGTGGTCGCCCAGCGTCGCGTCGGCCGGGATCGTGGCCGACAGGTCAGCGGCGGCGTTCGTCGTGCCGGTGGCGATTCGCGCCGGCGTCGAGTACAGCCACACCTCGACGGCCGTCGCCGCGAATCGGTCCTCGAGGCCGACCGTCACGGTCTCGCCCCGTCGCACGGAGTCCGCCAGCGTGATCGCACCGCGGTTGGCCTCGGTGAGGCTCGTCCCTGGAAGCGGCGTGACCCCACCGGTCGGCGGTGTCGTCGTGGTCCCAGGCAGCGAACCGAGGCGCAGGGCCTCGGAAGCGTAGCCGTCGGCGAACCAGTACACGGGACGCTTGCCGTCGACCGACAGCGAGGCCGGCGCGGTCGCGAAGCCCTCGTTGTTGAGGTTGGGCAGTCCCGCCGGACGCTCGACCTGAGCGATCCCGGGCTGCTCGGTCCCGTTCAGCGTGATCTGTGCACCGGTACCCGCACAGCCGTCGTCGCACACGGCCCACAGCACGCCGAGCGTCGTGTCGTAGTCGAGCGCCATGACCGCCGGGAGCCCCGGGTCGATCGTCGAGATCAGCGTGGCCGAGCCGTCGGCGTTCAGTGCGAACGCGTACACGTCGCCGGTGTCCTCGACGCCGACGAAGAACAGTCCGTCACCGTGGCCCGCGTAGTCCGCCGGGTCGTACGTCGCCTTCGTGTTGTCGTCGTAGAGCTTGCCGGCGAGGTCGCCGTCGGCCACCCACTCGACGGCCTCGACACCGAGGTTCGCACCGACCGTCGGCAGCAGGGCCGTGAGGTCCCACTCCTGCGACGCGACGACGTCGGGGCCGGGCGCGTTCGGGTCGACCTTGAGCACGGCGTTGAGGGTCGTGCCCTTCACACTGTTGTCGCGCTCGACACCGACATAGACGGAACCAGCCCCGTCGACGGTGATGCCCTCGGTGTCGGGGCCGGCAGCGGACGGGTTCGACGCGTCCTTCTGGAAGCGGGCGCGCTTGCCGTTCTCCCAACCGTCGACGAACGAGACCGAACCGTCTGCGGCGATCGCGAGCTTCCAGAACGAGCCGGTGCCGTTGTCGACCGCCCAGAGGAACGCGCCGTCGGCGGTGACCTGGGTGTCGAGTCCCGAGCTGTCCTCGAGGAACATCGGCGTGGTGTCGAGCACCGTCACGTCGGGCGAACCGGGCCACGGATCGACCGGGATCTCACCGGCGCAGACGTTGGCCGCGCCCTTGGTGGCCTCGGCCGTCGCTGCGAAGGCGCCGGTCGCGTCGGGGCAGCGTCCCCAGGTGTTCGCCGGGTGTCCCTCGCCCCAGGTGGTCGAGTCGAGCAGTGCGTCGCCCTCGAACAGACGGACCGTGTCGCCGCCGCCGAGCCCGAAGCCGAGGGCTGCGCGCTCGATGACGAGGTAGCCGCCGGCCGCGATGGTCGTGCCGGTGGGGATGGCGTAGGCGTGGGTGTCGTCGTCGTCCTTCACGACGATGCCGGAGACGTCGAGGGCGGCGGCCGTCGGGTTGACGAGCTCGATCCAGTCGTCGGGCGACCCGCCGTCGGACTCGACCTCGTTGATGCGCACCGGGTTGCCGCAGGCGTTGCGCAGGCCCTTGGTGGAGACGGCGGTGTCGACGAACTCGCCCGTGCCGTCGGGGCAGCGCGCGAAGACGCCGTCCGCGTGGGCCGCGTAAGTGTACTCGGCGACCGTCGCGCCGGTGGCGTTCCGCACGGTGGTGGTGTCGCCGTTGCCGAGCCCGAACGCGAAGTTCACGTTCTGGTCGAAGACGAAGTAGGCGCCGGGCTCGAGGATCGTGCCCGCGGGCAGCGGGGTCGTGTCAGCGGCGTGGCTCACCGGGTCGTTGTCCATGAGCGTCCAGCCGGAGATGTCCAGCGCGGTCGCCTCGAGGTTGACGATCTCGACCCAGTCGGTCGTGTCCTTGTTCGACTCGACCTCGTTGATCGCGACGTTCGGGAGGACGCAGTCGTTCGCGGCCCCCTTGGTGATGCGTGCGAGCGTGAAGTCGCCTTCGCCGTCGGGGCAGCGGGCGAGCGTCGCGGCGATGAAGTCACCGTTGATGGCCGCGTGGCCGCTCCACGTTCCCGAGCGGTCGATGAGGGTGCCGGCGGCGTCGAAGAGGCGGATCTCGTCGGCGCTGCCGATGCCGATCGGTTCGCGGAACGCGCCCTGCGTCTCGGTGCCGCCGACCAGGCCGATCGTCGCTTCGTCGACCACGAGGAACTCGCCGGGCGCGATCGACGTGCCGGGCAGGAACTGCCAGCGGTGGTCGTCGGAGTTGTCGCGGATCTCGTAGCGCGAGATGTCGAGCGCCGTCGTGCCGGGGTTGAAGAACTCGACCCAGTCGGATGGCTGCGAGTCGATCTCGTTGATGCGGATCTCACCGTCGGTCTCCGGGACCTCGGGTGCGGTGAAGACGTTCGCGGCGCCCTTCGTCGACTCGGTGGTCTCGGCCCAGCCGGCGCGGTCGGCGGTGACGCCGTAGGTGACCGGCGCGTGTGCGGTCCACGAGTACTCGTCGGCGATCGCGGCGGTCGGGTCGAACAGGCGGACCGAGTCGTCCTTGCCGAGACCGAAGCCGAACTGCGTGTCGTCGATGACGAGGAACGCGCCAGGCTCGACGACGGTGCCGGCCGGGAAGGCGTAGGGCTTGTCGTCCTTGTTGTCCCTCACGACCCAGCCGTCGAGCGTGACGGCGGTCGTCGCGGTGTTGGTGAACTCGATCCAGTCGCCGGGGACGCCGTCGGAGGACTCGACCTCGTTGATCTGGAGCCCCGGCGCTGGGGCGGCGATGGCGGCGGCGGGCGTCGCGATGAGTGCGGTTGCACCGATGGCGCACGCGGCGGTCATCGTCAACACGCGGTTGAGGCGGGGCATGGGTCTCCAGGGCACGAAGGGACGGGGATCGTGTCCCATCCCATCGGCGTGGGGTGGCCGGGTGGAGGAGCGGCGGTGACCGGGAGGTGAACGGCGGGTGGCTTCCCAGGCGGGACGTGCGTTCGCGCTCGGGCACGTGCCGGCAAGTGGGGCACGCCTCCGCACTCGGGGCACGCCGTGTACCACGTGCCCCGAGTGCGCGACAGTGCCCGTGGCTCCAGTCCGCAGGACTACGCTCACCCCATGACCGACGACGCGACCACCGACACCGCTCCACGCGCAGACCTCACCGGCTGGGTGCGGACCCCGTTCACCGGCGGCGGCGTCACGCACGACCGCTTCGAGAAGGGGTCCGGGCCGGGCGTCGTCCTCATCCCCGAGCTGCCCGGGCTCACGCCCGAGGTCCTCGGGCTCGCGGAGCACCTCGTCGCGGAGGGCTTCACCGTCGCGATCCCGTCACCGTTCGGGACGCCTGGACACGAGGGGACCCTCGGCTACACGCTCGCGAGCGTCAGCAAGGTCTGCGTCTCCGCCGAGTTCAAGGCGTTCGCGACCGGCGCCCACCGACCGGTCGCCGACCACGTCCGGGCACTGGCCGCCGACCTCGCCGCCCGCACGCCGGGTCCTGGCGTCGGCGTCATCGGCATGTGCTTCACCGGCGGATTCGCGCTCGCGGCGGCCGTCGACGAGCACGTCCTCGCGTCCGTCATGAGCCAGCCGTCCACGCCGTTCCCCGTCAGCCGGGCCCGCCGCATCGACCCCGGGATGTCCGCCGCCGAGTTCGACGCCGTCGCAGCCCGTGCGGCTCGGGGCTCGGTCTGCGCACTCGGCCTCCGCTTCAGCGAGGATCGGGCCGTCCCGCGGGAGCGCTTCGCCACCATCGCGGCCAAACTCGGCGACGCGTTCGAGGTCATCGAACTCGACTCCTCCCCCGGCAACGCCGCCGGCTTCTCGAAGACCGCGCACTCGGTCCTCACCGGCGAGGTCCGCGAGCGCGACGGCCACCCGGCGTTCGAAGCACGCAAGCGCGTGGTCGCCTTCCTCCGCGAACGTCTCGCGACACCGACCGCGTCGGCCTGACCTTCCCAGCCGGCCGTCGCGCTGCGATCATCGACTCCATGACCTCGACACGACACGACCGCGCGACACCGAACCTGCCGTCCCGCAGCTTCGACGTGACGGAGACGTTCTACTCGGCGTTCGGCTTCGAGCGCGCGTTCCGAGACGAGGGCTGGTTGATCCTCGTCCGCGGTGGTCTGCAGCTCGAGTTCTTCCCGGCGCCCGACCTCGACCCCGCGTCGAGCAGCTTCATGTGCTGCCTGCGTGTGGCCAACGTCGACGAGCTCTACGACGCCATCCGACGTTCAGGAGTCGCCGAGGCGACCGTCGGCGCGCCTCGCCTGCACCCGGTCCGGATGCAGGACTGGGGACTCCGAGCCGGATTCCTCATCGACCCCGACGGCACGCAGCTCACCCTCATCGAGCAACGCGACTGATCCGCGACAGCGCGATGTCCGCGGGTCGCTGCTCGGGACCGCCCTAGAAGAAGGTGATCCCGTGCGGCGCGCGCGGCGTCTGGAGCATCGATCGCAGCAGGAGCGGCGCAGCGGGGTCGGCCGCCTGCAGCACACCGGCTGCGGCGAGCGACACCGGGGAGACCGCGCCGAGCAGGAGCGAACCGAGGTCGGCGACGTCGAGCGCGAGGTCGGCACCGGCAGCGTCGGTCTCGTCGCTCAGCTTCGTGGCGGTTCCACGACCACCGGTCACCTCGAGGCGGAAGGTGCCCGCCGCGTAGCCGAGGGCGTCGGTCACGGCGATCGTCAACGTGCCGTCGACCGCGAACGGCCGTGACGCGAGCACGGCCGGGAGGTCGAGGACACGCAGCCACACGTGGTCCTCTTCGTGCTCGATGTCGTAGGCGCGGTTGTCGCCGAGGGCCGACACGATCGGGTCGTCGAGCCGGGCGCGGTTGTACTTCACGACGTCGTTGAGGTCGATGGAGAGCAGGAACTCCCACAGCGACAGGTAGGCCGCGTCGGTCGCGTAGACGAGGTCGATGATCTCGATGCCGGTCTGACCGCCGGGCTGCTCGACCATGCGCCAGGTGACGTAGCCGTCGACCTCTTCGCCGTCGGCGGGACGGTGCACGGCGGCGCGGGTGTCCTTCGCCGGTTCGCCGTCGCGCCCCAAGGTGCCGAGGACCAGCGGCCAGGACCCGGTGTTGCGGACCATCGACCCGATCGAACGCTCGTCGAAGCGGTCGAACACCTGACGTGCGACGCCGTCGACCAGGTACTCGGGCGTGACGACCGACACGATGCCGCTCGTCGGCGCGAGGAACGGCAGGGCCTTCGCGCGCTTCACGACGACGTTGCGCTCGCGGATCGCGGAGCCGAATCCGAAGCGACGGTAGATCGTGCCCTCGCTGGCGGTGAGGGCCGCGACCGCATAGCCGTCGGCGACGCCGCGCTCGAGAGCCTGCGTCATCATGCGGCGCAGGATGCCGCGGCGACGCTCGGTCGGGCGGACCGTGACGTCGGAGATCGCCTGCGTGTTGATGCTGGTGCCGTCGCCCCAGCTGAGCGCCTTCGGGAACCAGGAGAAGGTGCCGGCGGGCCAGGTCTCGTCGACCGAACCGGGCTGCGGCTTGCGGACGTAGGCGCCGAGCAGCACCGCTTCGTCGGCGATGAGTTCGTTCACCTTGCGCTTGCGCGCCTCCGGCTTCGGGGTGGACTCGTGGAAGCCGAATCCGATGGCGTCGAGGGCCGCAAGGCTCTCGGGCGTCGGTTCGCCGTCGGCCCCGTTCGCGAACGGGAACTCACGGAGCTCGTACCGGGTGTCGAAATCTTTGCTGTTGGCCACGACTCCAGCCTAACGACCCGGCCCGACACACCCCCGGGAAGCGCGATGGGACCGCGACCTCACGGCAGGGTGATCGACACCTCGACCGTGTACTCGTCGGCGGTCTGGCCGAGCACCCGCTGCCGCAGCTCGGTGGTCGGCATCGTGATGCCGCGCTCCGCGATCGCGTCGAACAGGGCGACCACCGCGGGGTGCGTCGATCCCTCGGGGAGCTCGACGCCCGGTTCGGATCGCCAGACCGCGGCGAGCTCGGTCCGCTCGGGCAACACGTCGACCGTGGTCTCGTCACCACCCCACCTCGGTTCGAACTGCGACGAGGTCGGCCAGCAGCAGACGATCTCGACCGCCCCCTGCTCACCCGGACGGAGCGCGGTCCAGAACGTGCCCGTCGGACCGACCCCGGCCTCCTGCAGGGCGACGTAGAGCTGTGAGAACTGCTCGTTCGCGTCGTCGTCCGTCACGGCGTCCTCGTCGCCGCGCGGCACGGTGAGCACCCGGCCGACGTAGGGCTGGGGCGGGAGCGCGCGTTCGACGATCTCGACCGGTGCCGCGAGCGACGCGACGACCGAGCGGGCCTGCGCGAACGCGTGGTCCTCCTGCTCCCGCTGCTCCAGGACCAGGCGGTGGTGCACGTCGAGAGCGGTCGACGGGTCGGCGCCTGCGACGGAGACACCCACCGCGGCGAGGGGGACGCCGGCATCGCGGAGGGCCTTCACGATCACGCCCGAGCGCACCTGCTCCTCGCCGTAGCGGCGGTAGCCGGAGTCGGGATCGACGTCAGCCGGAACCAGGACGCCCTTCTCGTCGTAGTGGCGGAGCGCCTTGACGCTCAACCCGGTCATGCCTGCGAACTCTCCGATGTGCAACATGTTTCAAGCATCACGCCTCCCCCTACGGGAGAGTCAAACCGCTGACATCGGCGTCCAGACTGCACCCCGAAGGTTCCTTAGTGAAGGATAAGCGTCTAAACTTCACTAACGGCTCTCACAACTGCAACTTCGGCCGGGAACAGGAGGGAACGATGACAACCGCTGTCATGTATGAACAGCGGCCCTGGCGGTCGCGTATCGCTCCCGACGCGTTACCGAAGCGCGAGCGGCTGCTCCTCGCACAGCCATACGACGCCGCGGTCCCGCCGCCGATCGCGGACCTCGACATCCGCTTGTCGGATGATCTCGTGGAGCTGCTGGGCGAAGCGCAGGAACGGATCATCCGTTTCGACAACGAGGTCGGTCACGTCACCGCGCCCTTCTCGTCGATCCTGCTGCGGAGCGAATCTGCGTCGAGCTCGCAGATCGAGAACCTGACGAGCAGCGCGAAGGCGATCGCCGAGGCCGAGTTGGACGAGCGCGACACCGGGAACGCCCCACTCATCGTCGCCAATGTCCGAGCTCTCGAGGCAGCACTCGCAGCATCGGACGAGCTCTCCAACACGACGATCATCGCCATGCAGGAGCAGCTCCTCGGCACATCGGCACCGGAGATCACCGGCCGATATCGCGACGAGCAGGTCTGGATCGGGGGCGGCAACTTCGGACCGCATGAAGCAGACTTCGTTCCGCCGCACCATGACCGTGTCGCAGCGGCGATGGACGACTTCATCGCCTACTCCCTCCGACCGGCACCCCTCCCGCTCGCTGCGATCGCCGTCGCTCACGCGCAATTCGAGACCATCCACCCGTTCCCTGACGGCAACGGGCGCACCGGTCGAGCGCTGGTGCAGGCCGCCCTCCGGCGAGTCGGACTGACCAGCGGGGTCACTGTACCCATCTCAGCCGGCATCCTGCAGCAGCGCGACGACTACTTCGCTGCACTCACCAGCTATCGGCAGGGCGACGTCGAGCCGATCGTCCGCGTCTTCGCCGACGGTGCGTTCCTCGCGATCGCCAACGGACGGACGTTGGTGGAGGAGATCGAGACCATCCGGGCCGCATGGCAGCAGGCCTTGCGCGACATCCGCGCCGATTCGGCCGCGCATCGCATCACGGCACTGGCACTGGAACATCCGGTGATGAACAGTCGGTTCGTGCGCGAACATCTCGACGCCTCAGATCGCACGGTCTTCAACACCCTCGACACCCTCGTCGACCGTGGCATCCTCACGGTCGGCTCGTCGCGACAGCGGAACCGTCTCTGGACTGCGCCTCCCGTTCTGGCAGCGCTCGACGGGTTCGCTGCGCGCAGCATGCGGCGCGGTTGATGGCGCTTCCCCACGACACGGAGCACCTCCGTTTCCGGCGCATGACACCGGCGGACCTCGACGAGATGGCGAAGCTCCTCGGCGACCCTGCGGTCATGGAGTTCTACCCGTCACCGAAGACCCGCGAGCAGGCCGCGGCGTGGATCGCCTGGAACGAGGACAACTACGCTCAGTACGGCCTCGGCCTGTGGATCCTCGAGACCCACGACGGCGACTTCGTCGGTGACTGTGGCTTGACGTGGCAACGGGTCAACGGCGAGCTGAAGCTCGAGGTCGGGTACCACGTGAGCCCCGCCTGGCAGGGTCGAGGGTTCGCGACCGAGGCCGCCTCCGCCAGTCGGGACTTCGCCCGGGAGCACACGGACTCGTCAGAGCTCGTCGCGATCGTCCACCCCGACAACCGGGCGTCGTCGCGCGTGGCGGAGAAGATCGGCATGCGACGGGTGGACGACGACCTCGGAGCAAACGGGTCGGTGCGGCACGTGCTGAGCATGCGACTTCGATCGACGGCCGGCCTCAGCGACGCCGATCACCTCACTGAGTAGCCGCCGCACCTACCCCCGCGCCGCTACAAACGCGGCGACGCAGTCCTCGATGTCCTGCTCGCTGTGGGCGGCACTGATCTGCACGCGGATGCGAGCCTCGCCGCGGGGCACCACCGGGAAGCTGAACGGGATCACGTAGATGCCCTGCTCCAGCATCCGCGCCGCTACCTGCACCGCCTGCTGCTCGTCGTCGAACATCACCGGGATGATCGGGTGCGAGCCTTCCAGCAGACAGAAGCCCTCCTCGGTCATGCGGGCACGGAACAGGTCGGCTTTGCGGAACAGTCCCTCGCGCAGCTCGTCACCCTCCGCCGCGAGCTCCACGGCCCGACGCGCTCCGGCGACCAGCGACGGCGCCAGGCTGTTCGAGAACAGGTACGGCCGGCCCGACTGCCGCAGCACGTCGACGATCTCCTGCTTCGCGCTCACATACCCGCCCGACGCACCACCGAGCGCCTTGCCGAGGGTGCCGGTGAGGATGTCGACGCGGTCCTGCACGCCGAACAACTCCGGCGTTCCGCGACCACCCGGGCCGACGAAGCCGACGGCGTGCGAGTCGTCGACGAGGACGAGCGCGCCGTAGCGGTCGGCGAGGTCGCAGATCTCGTCCAAGGGTGCGTAGAAGCCGTCCATCGAGAACACGCCGTCGGTGACGATGACGGTCCGACGAGCGTCGGCCGCATTCATGAGCTGCTGTTCGAGGTCGGCCATGTTGCGGTTGCGATAGCGCAGGCGTCGGGCCTTGCTCAGACGGATGCCGTCGATGAGCGACGCGTGGTTGAGCGCGTCGGAGATGATCGCGTCGTGCTCGCCGAACAGCGCCCCGAAGACGGCTCCGTTCGCGTCGAAGCAGGAGGAGAACAGGATGGTGTCCTCCGTGCCGAGGAACGCGCTCAGCTCCTGCTCGAGGTCGCGGTGGATCTGCTGCGTGCCGCAGATGAAGCGGACACTCGCGAGCCCGTAGCCCCACTCGTCGAGCGCCAGCTTCGCCGCATCGACGATCGACGGCTCGTTGGCGAGGCCGAGGTAGTTGTTGGCGCAGAAATTCCGCACCTCGCGGCCGTCGATCGTCACGTGGCTGCCCTGGCGGGACGTGATCGCGAACTCGCGCTTCGTGAGGTCGTCGGCCTCGATGCGGTCGAGCTGATCGCGCAGCTGCGTCTTGATGGTGCCGTACATGTCGTCTCCTCGGGGTCGAGTGGGCGGTTGAGCTGAGTGTGGCGGTCGCTCAGGCGGCGGTCGCGGCGTGGGCGGCGACCGGTGCCTGTTCGTCGATGACGCCGGTGATGACGACGTCGCGGGTGTCGGTCCAGTCGATGAGCACCTTGCCCGCCGCTCCCCCGCGTGCGGTGTCGAACGCGTCCTGCCAGGAGGCGAGCGGGAAGCGGGCGGTGACGAGCGATTCGAGGGCGTTGCGGAGCTCGGGGCTGTGGTCGACCATCGCGCTCGCGTGGTGCCAGGTGTCGAACATCTCCCGGCCGTAGATGCCCTTGATGGTGATCATGCGGGTGATGACCTTGGTCCAGTCGATCTCGATGTTGGTCGACGGGAGACCGAGGAGCGCGACCTTGCCACCGGTGTTGAGGTTCTCGATGAGCTCACTGGCCGCGGCAGCCTGTCCCGACATCTCGAGACCGATGTCGAAGCCCTCCAGCATGCCGAGCTCGGCCTGGGCGTCGGCGACCCGCTCCTTCGAGACGTCGACGACGCGGTCCGCGCCGACGGCGAGGGCTTTCTCGAGGCGGTCGGCGACGACGTCGGTCGCGACGATGTTGCGCGCCCCGGCGACCCGGCAGACGGCGATGGCCATGAGCCCGATGGGGCCGCAGCCGGTGATGAGGACGTCTTCGCCGAGGATCGGGAAGCTGAGCGCGGTGTGGACGGCGTTGCCGAGGGGGTCGAAGAGGGCGCCGAGGTCGGGGGTGACCTGGTCGCCGTGGACCCACACGTTGGTGGCCGGCAGGACGACGTACTCGGCGAAGGCGCCGTCGAGGTTGACGCCGAGGCCGCGGGTGTGGCGGCAGAGGTGGCGGCGGCCGGAGCGGCAGTTGCGGCACGTGCCGCAGACGAGGTGGCCCTCACCGGAGACCGCTGCGCCGACAGGGATCCCTTCGACGCGGCTGCCGACCTCGACGACCTCGCCGGAGAACTCGTGGCCGGGGACGAGCGGGGCGTCGACCGCGCCGGCCGCCCACGGGTCCCACGACTCGATGTGGAGGTCGGTGCCGCAGATACCCGTGCGGTGGACGCGGATGAGGACGTCGTCGGAACCCATGGCCGGCATCGCACGCTCGACGAGTTCGAAACCGGCGGTGTCGGGTCGTTTCCAGAGGGCGAGCAACGGCGTTCCTTCCTGCGGGAGCGGCGGCGACCGGTGGTACCGGCTGTCGCGGACGGGCGTCCTTGCGCTGTCCTGGTGACCAACGTAGCCAGATCGATCCGTCATGAATATTGAGGGTTTCCACGTGACCAGTTAGCTTGAGCTGATGAATCTCTCTCAGATGCGGATCATGCGCGAACTGGCCGAGCGCGGAACGATCGCGGCGGTCGCGCGGCACCTGCACGTGACGGCGCCGGCGATCTCGCAGCAGCTGGCCGCCCTGCATCGCGAGCTCGGTGTCGCGCTGACGTATCGGGTGGGGCGCGAGATCCGGCTGACCGAAGCAGGCACGGCGCTCGCCGAGATGGCCGGCACGGTGCACACGCTGATCGACCGTGCGGCCGAGACGGTGCGCGAATACGGCGGCGACACTGGGGCGCGGGTGCGAGTGGCGGCGTTCCAGAGTGCGGGGCAGGCGTTGCTGCCGGGGTTGCTGGAGGACGCTGAGGGTGGACCGTCGCTGGTGTTCGGCGAGCATGATGTCGCGCAGCCCGAGTTCGCCGAGCTCGTCGATCAGTACGACCTCGTCATCGCGCACCGGATGGACCACGACGAGCCCTGGCCGTCGGAACAGTTGTCGGTGACGACGCTGTTGAGCGAGCCGTTCGACGTGGCGATGTCGGTGGATCATCCGCTCGCGGGCCGGTCATCGGTGTCGGCGGCAGAGCTCGCGGACGAGTCGTGGATCGCCGCTCACGCGGGCTTCGCGCCGGATGTCGCGCTCGGGGTGGTCGAGGCGACGGCGGGCGTGCGGTTCCACCGGGCGCATCGGGTGAACGACTACCATCTGGCGGCGTCGCTGATCGTGGGCGGGGAGCTGCTGGCGTTGTTCCCGAGGTACACGGCGCCGCGGGCCGACCCGCGGCTGGTGCTGGTGCCGCTCGAGGACGTGCGGATCGCGCGCAACATCGACGTGCTCGCGCGGCCTCATACACTGGCTCGGGTCGCGGTGGCGGGGACGCTCGAGCGACTGCAGGACGGAGCTGACGCGCTGCAGCGGGAGCGTCCGTCGGTGCCGGCCGGCCCCGGGTTGCATCACGTCGAGGTGTGGCTCGCGGACGTCGAGGCGGAGCGTGCGAGCTGGGCCTGGCTGCTGTCGCGCGTCGGGTTCTCCCAGGAGAGCGAATGGCCGGGCGGCGAGTCTTGGGAGGCCGGCGACACCTACCTCACGCTGACGGCGTCGCCGAACCTCAGCGCCGAGTCGCACGATCGGCGACGGCCGGGCGTGAACCATCTCGCGTTCCGCGGCGGCACGCGGGAGGCTGTCGACGCGATCATGGCGGCGGGCCCCGAGCACGGCTGGCGGCCGCTGTATGCGGATCGCTATCCGCACGCCGGTGGCGAGCAGCACTACGCGGGCTGGCTTGAGAACGAGGCGGGCTTCAAGGTCGAGGTGGTCGCGGATCCTGATCTCAACGGTTCGCGGGCTGACGACGTCTGAGCAGCGCCGCCCGTGTCTCGACGCTGATGATCGCGATGATGACCACGCCGATGCAGCCGAGTCCGGCGATGGTGTTGCCGCTGAGCAGGAAGATTCCGCCGAGCCCGAGGCAGACGACCAGGAGATCGTTGAAGGTGCCAACACGAGACGCGACGTTCCGGTCGCGCACCACACCTCCCGACTTGTCGACGCGATGCCCCGCGAGGAGATGCTCCCGGAGCATCCTTGAACCCAGGCCTGCCGAAATGATGATGGCCACATAGACCGCGCTGATGATGGGCCGCGGGAGCTCCTGCCAGAGAACCGCTTGAACCAACCAAGTGAGCATGATGGCGCACGCCACGGCCACCGTGAAGATGCACCAGGGCTTACTCACCAGACTCCTCCCCTCGCTGCGAGATGCGGTCGTGCGTCCTCAGAAGTGAGGGGTTCCGAGATGGAATTTAACATTCTACATTCTTGCCACGGCCAAATCGGTCGATGAAGTCAAAGGGAGTGAGCATGAACACGATGAAGCGCAGCATGGTCAGTACCTGCACGGGCCTCAGCCTGGCGGCAGCCCTGACCATCACCAGCGCAATGAGCGCGGGAGCGACGCAGCTGACCGACGAGGATCCAGCTCACTCGTCGAGCGCCACGACACAGGTATCGGAAGACGAGGCTCTGGTCGACGTCAGCCCGAGCGACGCCGATACTCAAGCCGTTCCCGTCATCGCGATCATCATCGCCGTGATCGCCATGGGTGGGTCCGCGCATGCGATGGGAACCGAGGCAGCGCGGAAGGCCTACTACGCGGGCCTCCGCAATGCCGAGTACCAATCGATCAAGTGGACGGTGCGTGCAACCGTCGTGACCGCCCTCGGCCCCGCACTCGGTGGCACGTTCATGGTGGGGTTCGAGAACCAGTTCTACGCGATGTCATGAGGATGTCTCCGGAACAGATCAGGCGGATGCTGATCGTCATCTCGATCATCTTCGCGGCCTTCGCCCTGACGACCTCAGTCGGCGAAGACGGCACCCCCGACATCGGCATCGCCATGGCTGGGGCACTGACGCTCCTGGCGATCATCGCTGCGCGATCAGGTCCGCCGACGCGAGAGCGTGATGCCGCGCCGACGGAACAAAACGCCGAACGAGGGGCGAGTTCCGAGGGCGGTGCTCCCACGCGGTGAGACGACTCATCTGAGCGTCACCGACACGTGACAGTGCGGCGAGCGACCGGTCGCTCGCCGCACTGCCGGAACGCTGCAGGGTCAGCTTGCGCGCTAGGCCATCGACGGCCACACGAACCCCGCCGCCGGCGGATCTACTCGAAGTCGATCGCCGGTCGCCCTCCCCCTTACCGCTTGCCGAGATAGATCTCACTGGCACAGAGCGCAGCGACCTCTGGAAAGGTGAGGCCCGATTCGGAGGAAGCGAGCTCTGGCACGCACAACATGACGTCCATCGGCTCGATGGCGAGCTTGTCGGTGGCAGCGAGGACCGAACTCCAAGCTCTGGAAAAGTTGTCGGTCGTCACCGGCGTACCGGTCGCGACCAGCGCCGCGGCAGTCGCCTGCTGCACTCGTTCGGAGGAATACGAGCCGCCAACCACCTCGCGTGCCTGTTCTATGGGATCATCCGCAGTCTGCAGCGGAGGAGCGTCAGCTGGCGGCGACTGCACCGACGACTGGCTGTTTGGTTGCACGACTGCTGGAGGACGCGATCCGCCGACGACAACGCTGACGACGACGATCGCAACGATCGCCGCGATGATCGAGCATGCGATCAGAAACCGTCCCGCCGTCGTCTGCGTGAACTTCATCGGCGCGGGTGCGTCTCCCCCGGAATCCGTTTCGGGTTGCGCTTCGGACATGCGGAGGTCACTCTCCATCGGGTCGAGTCGGAGTGGTCGATGCTGGCCGGCAGATGCCGGGCTCGTCGATCCACCTTCCGCTACCCTCCCACAACTCGGGCGCGTGACCCATTCTGGGACTGATGACCCCCGCCCCTCCCCCGCCAGACTGTGCTTGGCCCGGTTCGCGGGTCCGTCACCTGCCGTCGATGATCCGATGCTGCTGCGGGTCGCGTTGACCCGATGCAAGGACCGTTCCCATGAGCTCGACCACCCCGCCCTCTGTCACGCCCGCCGGCTGGTACCCCGACTACGCGGACCCGACGCAGCAGCGCTACTGGGACGGTGCCGCATGGACCACCCACACCGCGCCCGCCGCGGTCACACCTCCGCAGCAGGCGGCGACCGCTCCGCTCGTCAACCAGCCGCTCCAGCTGCAAAAGTCCGCGCCGCCCGCGTTCACCGCCGCACCGGTTCCGTCGCCGTACGCCGCACAGCCAGGCACCGCGTCCGGCATGAGTGGCAAGGCGAAGGGTTGGATCATCGCTGGCGCTGTCGTCGGTTCGCTCCTGCTTGTCGGTGGTGTCTCGAACGCGATCAACGGTGGACGGACCGAGCCGGTTGCCATCGCACAGACGGCAACCCAGACGCCGACAGCAACGCCGACACCCGTTCCGACAGCGACGGTCGAGCCCATCGCCGAGCCCGCTGCGCCGGCCGTGGTCGATGTCGCCGCCTTCCAAGCGGGCGCGAGCAAGCACACCGCCGACATCGACAAAGACCTCGACGACATGGTCACCACCATGGCCGAGGGCGGCACGTGGCGGTTGATCTCGAACACGGCTGAGATCAGCTTCAACCTCGGTCAGCTGGAATCGCTGGACGTGCCGGCGTCGATCGCCGCCGAGTGGGCACCCGCCCTCGTCGGACTGCAGACCAACCTCGACACGCTGACGACAGCGGTCTCGGGCGGCGACCCAGCCACCATCCAGGGCGCGATGGACGGCGTCCGCGCGTCGGCCGCGGTGCTTCGCGACATCGGTACTCGGGCGGTCTAGGTTGACTGACGAGCCCAACCCACAACCAAAGGATCACCCCATGAGTGACGAGATCGAACTGATCGCAGACGAAGATGGTCTGGCCGTCATCGGCGATCCAGCTGCTGTCGAACGGTTCATCACAGCAGAGGGATTGACGTCAAAGCACCTCGGGCTTGAGCGCCTTCGTCCTGCTATGGGGCATGCCGCGACCGCCGCTCAGGTGGGATCTCACATCGCCGCAGGCTCCGGCCGGTGGGTAAAGCTGACGAAGGAATCCGCGAAGGCTCTGCAGAAGTACCCGCTGATGAAGGGTTCGTCTCCGGGCGTCAGTCGCGCCGTATTGATGGACGGCGGGAAGATCAACGGGATCATCCAGTTCGTGAAGGGTCCGGCAACGCTCGTCGCGAACCCTGCGATCCTGGCTGGCGCGGCAGGCATCATGACGCAGATCGCAATGCAGCAGGCCATGGATGAAATCACTGACTACCTCGCGAAGATCGACGCCAAGGTCGACGATCTCCTCCGCGGTCAGCGAGACTCTGTTCTCGCCGACATGATCGGCGTCGACCTCATGATCGAAGAGGCCATGACGATCCGGGAGCATTCCGGACGGGTGTCTGAGACCGGTTGGTCGAAGATTCAGAACTCTTCCGGCATTGTCGCTCGCACTCAGGCGTATTCACTGCTGCAGCTCGACGCCATTGCGGAGAAGTTGGAGCGGGAAGGGAACGTCGACGACCTCGCCGTCCTGGCAAAGGCCGCCGAGTCATCCGTGGGCGAATGGCTCGCCGTTCTCGCTCGATGCTTCCAGCTGCAGGACGGCATCGCCATCCTCGAACTCGACCGGGTGCTGGATGGTTCACCTGCAGAGCTCGACGCTCACCGGGTGGGGCTGCAGGCCGCACGAAGGAACCGCTTGAACCGCATCGCGAAGACCACCGAAGCCCTCCTCGTTCGAATCAACGCGGCAGCAACGCTGGCGAATGGGAAGGTGTTGTTGAACCCGTTCTCCGCTCGCAAGGTCGTTCATTCGAGCAACCATGCATCGGCTGCCATCGTGGAATTCGAAAGCCGACTGGGTATCGAGAGTGACCATGAGGCACTGCACGTGAAGCGATGGGGCGAGGCGGCTGCCGACGTTCGCGACAGCGCTCTCGAGACCGGCGCAGCCGGTGTCGGCGCAGCGGTCCGCCTCGGGAATGAAGGAGTCGACCGCGCTCGCGTCGCAGCGGGGACGCTGCTGGGCGGCATGTCCGAGCGGATGCTCCGTCGACGAGGCGACGAGAAGAAGCCTGACGACAACTCAAAGCGATGATCGACAGAACGCAGATGATCGAAGGGGATGCCCCCCAGCATCTCAGTGCAGATAGGGCAAGGTGGAGGCCATGACTCTCGACAGTGGCGACGACGCTTCTCTTGTACCAATCTGGCCGGCATTCGTCACTCCGACCCTACGAATTCTCGCCGACGGACAGACTCGCCACCGCAAGGACATCTTCGACGCTGTCGCGGAAGCATCCGGCCTTTCTCCCGAAGCGCGCGCCGAGACGTTGTCGTCCGGTTCATCCCGTGCTGAGCAGCGAATCGGCTGGGCGTTGAGTCACCTCACGAAGGCATCTTGGATCGATCGCCCGATGCGGGGCCACTATGTAATCAATGACGAAGGCCACCGGGCACTCGCTCGCTATCCCGATGGATTGGATTACGCGAGTGCGCGCGAGATATTCGCGCCATTCTGGCCTGCGTCGAAGTCGGGAACAACCAGTCCCGCGACAGATCCCCAGGCCACTGCCGAGATCGCTTCATTGGATCCGATCGAACAGATCGAAACGGGTGTTTCTCGCATCGAGGCGGAAGTCGGACAAGAACTGCTCTCACGACTCCGTGAAAGTCACCCTGATTTCTTCGAACAGGCCGTGGTCGATCTGCTTCTCGCGATGGGGTACGGAGGCGCGGAACAGCGGGGCAAACGCATCGGGGGCTCCGGAGACGGCGGCGTGGATGGCGTCATCAACCAGGATGCTCTAGGGCTTGAGCGGATCTATGTTCAGGCGAAACGTTACAAGGCCGGCAACAACATCAGTCGGGAGACCATCCAGGCCTTCGTTGGAGCGCTCCACGGCTTCGGCGCGAGCAGGGGTGTCTTCCTCACCACATCAGCCTTCACGCCGTCTGCCGCAACGTACGCCGATGCAGTCCCGTCGAGAATTATCTTGATCGACGGCGAACGCCTCGTCGATCTCATGATCAAGTACCGAGTAGGTGTGCAGGTGAAGCACCTCTATCACGCAGTCGAGATCGACGCCGACTTCTTCGAATAGGCCGAGCTGCCGGATGGAATCGAACCGGGATCAACACCCCCATCCGGCGGGCGCAGCGATCCTAAACAGTCGGCTTACTTGGCGACGATAGTGTCCGGGCCGCTGCGCGCCAACCTCCCCGAGGCCAACCCGAACTCCAACGCCTCGTCGAGGCGGGCTCCGATCGCGGTGGTGACGCGCTTGCCGCCGAAGATCGCCAGGGTCTCTCGGCGGAGTTCGTCGGGCGAGAGGCCGGCGGACTCCTCCGCGGCGATCGCCATCGCGTTCGCGATCTCCACCAGGGAGATGTGCTCGATCGCACGCGCCGCTTCCGCCGAGGACTGACGGGCTCCGCGCCAAGTGAGTGGGTCGATCGACGTCGGCCAGGCGAACGGCTCGTCGGAGCGGCCCAACAGTTCGGCCGGGACCTTGTCGAGGATCGACTTCGCCCGCGAACCCGCTACCCGGTCGAGACCGAACGCACCCGCGACCAGCTTCGCCAGACGCGTCACGTGGATCGGCCCCTCAGCCTCGACCGCAGCACGGATCGCGCCCTGCACCGCCACGACCGACTGCCGCCCGGGCAAGCGGTCGAGTACCTCGATCGTGCCCAGCGTGGGAGCGTCCCAGGGCTGGTACTCCGAGAGCTCCGGGTGGCGCGCGGACGTATCCGCTACCGGCGCCGCCTCGACGGGCTGCGCCGCACCGACCTTGCGGTCGCGGAACTCCGACAGGGTCTCCAGCGACGCCAGCCGCTCCGACCACTCGCGCACTCGGGCACTGCGAGCAGGCGCGGGTGCATCCGAATCTTCGGGGGCGGCGTCCGCATCATCGGCAACCGACGTATCAGCCGGATCCGACTCCGCAACACCCGATACCTCCGCCACCGCACTCCCCGCGGCAACCCGCTCGGCCGCAGCCTCCACCGCCGCGACCAACCGGTCCAGCACCTCCACACGGTGGTGCAACCACTCCGGCAACCACACGCGCTCGACGCCCGGCCACCGCATCAGGCCGCTCAGCACCTCGACCGGCAGTCCGTCACGGTCCGCGACCGTCCGACGCTCACGCCACGACGCGCCATCGAGCAGCACCGCCACCAGCGGTCGGTCCGGCTCCGCTTCAGTCGCGATGCTGATGTCGACCCGGAAGTCAGACAACCCCACGTCCGTCCGCACCGCATGCCCGGCGTAGCGCAGCTCGTCGGCGATCTCGTCGCGGTGGCGGTCGATGATCGCCTGACGACGCCCGTCCTCGCCGGCTGCTTCGCTCCCCCGCTGCGCCAGCTCCAGGTACGCCTTCAGGTGTTTGATGCCGATCGACGAGGTCTGCTCCGCCCGCAGCTCCGACGGGTCGAAGCTCGCGAACAGCACCACCTGTCGCCGCGCCCGCGTCACCGCGACGTTCAACCGCCGCTCGCCACCCGCCCGCGTGAGCGGACCGAAGTTCAACGGGATCACGCCCTTCTCGTTCGCACTGAACGCGATCGAGAACAGGATCGTGTCGCGCTCGTCGCCCTGCACGTTCTCCAGGTTCTTGACGAAGAGCCCGTCCTGCTCGTCGAGCGCCAGCGCGATCCGCGGGTCGGCGCTGTCGCGCAGCAGGTCCTCGATCAACGTCCGCTGCTGCGCGTTGAACGTGATGACCCCGAGCGACGGCGTCTCCTCCGGCGATGCTTCGAAGCGGCGCGAGATCTCCTCGACGATCGCCTGAGCCTCCACCGGGTTGGTCCGCAACGACTTGCCGCGGCCACCCCGCTCGAACTGCCCGTCCAGCCGCACGAACGCCAGCCCGTGACCCGCGACCCCACCGTCGCCCGCACCCGCGAACGGCGCCGGGAACGACGACAACTGGCTGTCGTAGTAGTGGTGGTTCGAGAACGCGATGAGCGACTCGTCCTGGCTGCGGTAGTGCCACGACAGCCACTTGCTGGGCACCCGCGCCTGCACGCACTCGGAGAGGATCGACTCCTCGTCCTGCAGCACCTCGCTCGTGTAGTCGGCGTCGTCGTCGATCGTCGCGCCAGCCTCGGCGAAGGTCGTCGGCGGCATCTGCTTGCTGTCGCCCACGACCACGACCGAGCGCGAACGCCCCATCGCGCCGATCGCGTCGGCGACCCGGATCTGCGACGCCTCATCGAACACGACGATGTCGAACAGCTCGGCGGCGGCCGGGAAGAAGCGCGCGACCGACTCCGGGCTCGCGAGCGTGCACGGCATGATCTGGGTGATGAGCTCGCCGAAGTTCTCGAGCAGCGCACGGACGCTCATGCCACCGCGCTGGCGGTCGATCTGTCGACGCAGCCCGCCGACCTGACCGCTCTCCGACTGCGAACTGAACGTCCGCAAGCCGAGCACCGACGCCGGGATCGCCCGCGGCAACTCCTCGCGCACGGCCTTCACGCTCGTGGTGAAGCGGGTGACGCTGCGGTTGTGCGCGGTGGCGTCGAAGGCGTCGAGCGTGGTGGTGCGCTCGCGCTCGTCGATCGACGCCTGTGCGAGGCCCTTCTCGAAGGCGAGCGTCGCGTCCTCGGTCTCGATGCGACCGGCGAGGATCGCAGCGCGGACGTCGTCGAGCCCATGGGTGCGGAGCGGTTCGATGACCCGCACGAGGTCGAGCCACCGTTCGAGGACGACGGGCTCGGCGGCGTCGAGACGGCGGGCGTCGCGCGTCGACCACCAGGCCTGCAGGAAGCCCTCGCCACCCGCCCACGCCGACAGGCGCTCGGTGCTGACCGACGCGATGCGAAGGAAGTCGCTCCAGGTGCTCGCGAGCGTCGTCAGCGCCTGAGCCGCCTGCTGCGACGGCTGGGTCGTGGCGTAGTGGTCGCGGACCGCGGTGATGAACGCGTCGTCGGGCGTGCCAGGCAGGCGGAAGCCCTCCGACAGCCAGCGGTACCAGCCGAGGAGTTCGCGCACGGGCTGGGTCGGCTCGACGAGCGGGTTCCAACGGTCGCCGACGAGCGGCAGGGCGGTCGAGCGGAGCGTGCCGCGCAGCTGGACGAGGCGGTCCTGCGCCGCCTTCGCCTCGGTGAGCTGCGGCACGAGCTGCTTGACCTTGAACGAGGTCGCGTCGACGGCGAGCACGTCGCTCAGCCGGGCGAGCGCGGCCCGGAGCCGCTTCTTGCGACCGAAGAAGCTCGACGCGGCAGCCTGCTCGGCGGCGTGGAGCGGGCCGGCGATGTCGCGGTCGAGGATGGCGGGCATGAAGGCCGAGCGCCACTCGGCCTGGGCGTCGCGGAGCTGTTCGGCGGCCGCGAGGGCGTCGTCGAGCCGGGTGAAGTCCTCGGGCCTGGTTCCAGCCATCAGCGCGCCGATCGGCAGGCGCGGTGCGGCGACCGCGGTCGACCAGAGGCCGAGGAGGTCGGGGCGCGTCGCGAGGCGCAGGGCGTCGATCGGGAGGCCGGCGTCGAGGGTCGCAGCCAGAGCGGCGTCCAGCGCGCGTGCGGCCTGCTGCACGGTCGCGGCGTCGAGCCCGGGAGCCGACGGGCCGTCGAGGAACGCCCACGGGTGGGTCGTGCTCGGGCGTGCGAGGTCGGAGCGCTCGGGGAGGTCGCGGAACACCTGCCGCAGCTGCTCGAAGGCCTCGGACGTTCCGGCGGCGACGAGCTGCTCGGGCATCGCCATCGGGACGAGGTCGTGGTCCATCGCGAGCAGGCGACTCCGCGCGGAGTAGAGCGAGAAGCCGGCGGCGTTGACCTCGTGGAGGCGGTCGGCGTAGCGGGTGAGGGTGCGGAGGCCGGACTCGGACAGCTCGCGGTTGGTGCTCAGCGCGTCGATGTCGGCCTTCGTGCGGAGGTCGAGGCCGGTCTTGATTTGCGCGCGGACGACGTTGGGCCGCGCGCCCTTGTCGTGGAGGTCGAGCGAGAACGCACCGAGTCCGACGTCTTCGAGTCGCTGCTTGACGACGTTGAGCGCCGCACGCTTCTCGGCGACGAAGAGGACCTTCTTGCCCTCGGCGAGCGAGCGGGCGAGGAGGTTGGTGATGGTCTGCGACTTGCCGGTGCCCGGAGGGCCTTCGAGCACGAAGGTGCGGCCGGCGACCGCTTCGGCGACGGCGTCGAGCTGGGAGGAGTCGGCGGCGACCGGGCAGTCGAGGCCGAGGCGGTCGAGGTCGGTGTCGGTCTGCGCGGGCGTGGGGTCGGCGTAGGCCTCGAGCGGCGAGTTGATGAGGTGGTCGACGAGGCTGTTGGAGGCGAGGGTCTCCCAGTTCTCGTCGAGGTCCTTCCACAGCCGGTACTTCGCGAACTGGAGGATCGACAGCGACGCCGTCTCCTCCACGCGGAACGGCAGGCCGGCGTCGAGGATCGCCTGACGCACGGCGGTGAACGCGGCCGGGAGGTCGATGCCGGAGCCGTCCTCGACGGGGTTCGCGAGTCCGGGGATCTCCAGACCGAAGCTCAGCCGCAGCTTCTCGAGCAGGCAGTAGTTGGGCGTGGAGGAGCCCGACTCGTCGAGGGTGAGGCGGTAGGAGGAGCCACGGCTCGTGGTCGTGAGCGTGACCGGCACGAGCACGAGGGGTGAGCGGAGGTCGCGGTCGCCGAAGCGCCAGCTCAGCATGCCGAACGCGAGGTAGAGGTTGTTGGCGCCGGTCTCCTCGACGATCGTCTTGGCCTTGTAGGCGAGGGCGCGGAGCTTCGTCGGGTAGGCGGCCTCGGTGACGTCGATGAAGGCGCTCTTCTTGTCCTCGAGGAAGGTGATGCGGTCGCTTTCGTCGAGGTCGCGGCCGAAGCGGATGCCGCGCTGCTGGTCGATCGTGGCGACGCTGTCGGAGGCGACCAGGGTGAGGGGGGTGCCGTGATTGATGCTGTCCTCGAGGCGGCCGAGCGCCGGACCGGGGACGGCGAGCTCGAAGCCGGATCGGTCGGTGTAGTTGATGAGCTTGTTGCGGAGGCTGAGGTCGAGGAGGGCGTTCTTCCAGGTGGAGACGCGCTTCGGGACGTCGGGGCCGTGGCCGGCGGCGGTCGACTCGGCGGTGGCAGGGGCGTCCTGCGTGAGGGCGCGGGCTTCGGGTGCCTGGTAGAGGGTGACGACGGGTTCGCCCTCGGCGTTGATGCGGCGGCTGGGCAGCGGGTAGATCTTGCGGAGGCGAGCCTGGACCACGTCGGTGACGCCGATGAAGTCGTCGAGTGAGCCGGCGAGGTGGTCGGTGTGGGGCCGGCGGGAGGCGTCGGCGAAGGTGGCGGAGGTGCCGGTGAGCATGGTGGTCTCGACGACGCCGATGCGGCCGAGTTCGAGGGAGTTGACGGCTTCGGAGACGTCGGTGCTGGCGACGACGTCGAGGGTGGTCTGGACGCGCCAGTAGCCGAGGAAGATGTGGTCCTTGAGCAGCCAGAGCAGGGGGTGGATGCCGATGGCTTCGAGGACGGACGCGAGCAGGATGGTGGTGTCGAGGCAGGTGCCGAGGTGGCTGGTGAGGACTTCCTCGGGGGTGCGGACCTTCTGGCCGCTCTGGCCCCAGCTGGCGGGTGGTTCGGCGTAGCGGATGTCGCGGGCGCGGGCGGCGTCCCAGACGGCGGCGACGATGGCGTCGATGCGGGCGGGGTCGTCGAGTTGGTAGGTGGCGAGGGAGCTGTTGCCGGTCTGCTGGTCGAGGAGGTCGGAGACCTCGAGCATGAGCTCGCTGACGACGAGAGCGTTGGGTTGCACGTGGGCGGCGAGGAGTTCGAGGCCGAGCTGCATGGGTGCGGCGATCCACTGGTTGGACGCGAGCACGGTGACGGGGCTCTCGACGGTGCCGAGCTGGGTGCCTGCGGCGTCGCGCACGGTGACGCGGATGACGCCGGGGCGCTGTTCGTCGACGAGGAGCATGCGGCGTGGGTCGAGGAGGACCTCGGGGCTGCGCAGGAGGGTGGTGCGGTCTTCGCCGAGGTCGGCGAGGAGCACCTTGGTGTCGGCGAGGGCACCGTCGGCGGTGACGACGTCGATCTCGACGGACGCCGCCCGGCGTTCCCCACCGTGGTTCTCGAGGACGATCTCGTCGATCACCGCGATGCTGCAGTGCGCCATCGCGTAGCTGAGCGTCGGCGTCGCGCTGACGCGGATGGAGACGGATGCGGGGCCTGCAGCGGATGCGGTGCCTTCGGCAGACAAGGAGCCGGCGGCGCCGTCAACCGAAATGGAGCCTGCGGCGCTCTGCCCATCTTCCGCTTCGCGACCGTCGGCCAACCCTGTCGACGCAACCGCTCCGGTCCCTGAGCCTGTCGAAGGGCCCATCTCGTCTTCGTTCGCCGTCTTCGTCAACGCACCCGTCTCGGTCCCCGACCCTGTCGAAGGGCTCAACACCCGCCCCTTCAACTCCCCCACAACCGCAGCCTGCTCCGCCGCCCCAACACTCTCCAGCAATAACTGCATCGAATCCAATGCCCGATACGCCGACTGCTCCGTAAACCCTGCGTTATGCGCCCAGGCGTTCCGGACCTCCCGAAGCTCACTCGCATACCCGCGAGCGCTCCGCGACAGCACGCGGTCGAACGGGTACCCCAGCTCCCCGATCCGCTCGGTCATCGCCCGAAGCATGAGCGACACGTCGGTCGCCGAGTACCGCCCATGCCCGCCCCCGGCTGCGCGGTCCTTCTCCTCGAGGATCCGAGTCCACTCGACCCCTGGAACTGCCTCGGCAAAGGCGCCCTCGACGACGGGGAGAAGCCCCAATCCAAGCTGCTCCAGCCCCTGACCGACGATGGAGTTGAGTTCAGAAGCGTCCACGGTTGCGGCCTTTCATCGAGTGGGTAGGTGGGCCAACGGCCTAGCGACCTCAAACCACGTTTCGATCCTGCTCGGACCAAGCCGTCACGCAAGCCAAAGGCGGTTAGCCCAAGGGTGTGTTGTCGACCTCAGCAAACCCTACAGACCTGTGACGAAGCACGTCACAGAGCCACAGAGCCACAGAGCCACAGAGCCACAGAGCCACAGAGGGATGCTGTCAACAACCCCTCACAGAGATACTGCCTCGGTTGACGCAGCTTTCCAGTCCAGGATCGCGCTTGCGCTTTCGTCGACGATCGCCGCGCACATTGCATCCAGCTGCAGCTGGCTCAGCGTCCTCGCGTCGATGAAAGCCAACCTTCGTCGAATCCGCGCAGTCGATTCGCGGATGAGCTCGCGACGAGTAACTTGACGCTCGCTCTGCACCACGGCCCTCCCCAAGCTGCGTACCAGGTTGGGGTCACCCCCGATGGAACGTCTCTCCAGTAGCTGGTTCAGGTCGCTTTCGGAGAGAGCACGTAGTAGATCGTCGTCATTACCGAAAATGGTCCCCTGCCACCATAGGCGACTCCACATGTGTCTCGTGAGGTCTGTCGCAATCCAGCGCTCGCGGTTGACACTATCGCTAAAACGCCACCGCGTGATATCGGGCATAAGCACGAGGGACACGAAGGACCAAACATCGCGAGCTCCCGCCTCGGCCCAAGTCAAGTCAAATGCAATAACGATCACAGCAGCAGCAGCACGATCAAATGCAATGCGACCTGCATCTGGAGGAACATCCGGGAAGCCAAACGCAACAGCAACCTCAAACAGCATCGTTCGCGCTTCCGCGAGCTTGTGCTCATCAGCACGCGCACCGCCAACAGGCGCATAGACCTGAGCCGGGTGGGAAAGTGACGGCTTCAGGTTAGCCACCCCGTCGTCGAACAGACTAGCGGCAAGACCAGCTGGCAGCCTTGGCAAAAGAGCCTTCATTCAAATGTCCTGCCGTAGCCGTGAGCCCGCACGATGCTCTCCGCGAGCGACCGAAAGCGACCTGGATCATCCGCCCTAACGGCTGAGGTCAAGCCTTCCTCATGGGCCATAGTTAGATATCGACTCAGCACGCTTCCGACGGAATCGTCGGAATAGGAGCCGAGATCGGCGCCCTCGTGACCCAATGCCAACTCGATCATTATCATCGCCACCCCCGCCTCCAGGTTACTGAGCAATTGTTGACCTAACGGGGAGGTCTTCTTCTGATTGATCGCCGCGATCAACGCTTCGTCTCGAGAGTTGACCAGAAGAAGAAAAGTGCCCAGGAAAGGAGCGGACAAATCTTCCGAGGTTTGGAGATACCAGCTCGCATTCGCACCGTACGGCGTACCTGCGAAGTCGGCCACTCCGATGGGAAACATCGAGCCCTCACCATGCAAACGGACCGACTGCAGCCTCTCCCAGAGGACAGAGCCGGCTCGGTGAACCTCTCCCGGGCCCATGGGTTGGCGGTCTTCTGCCAGAGTGATGGTCGTGCGTAGTACAACAGTTCCGCCAATACGTTCTCCGGGTAGAAGTGCGTCGACAGTCTGCGCTCGCCTGAGATCTTCCAGATAGACCCAGTCGCTCATGCCTGACGTTGAGCTGGACCAGGACACAGTGAGTCTTAGGCGCGTGTCAGCGGGTAGCCGAGCCATAGTAAGGAACTCATCCACTTCTACCGCGATAGCGCAGGAAAGTTCCAGATCGGTCTGGGGATCCCACCCCTCGAGAAAATCAGGGAGAACCTTGCCCGCGAGCGCCCAAGGCGTAGCCACCACAAGCTCCTCGGCAGGAACGAAATACGGCCTCAGATCACGCATGCAGCCCAGATTCCCGTACGTCGATTCGCGTGACCGCGTCAGGAAGTAGCTCGGTCACGACAATGAGACACTTGGGTGAGGACGCATCCACATCTAAGGTGTCGCCCGAGGACAGGGCCACGCCACTGCAGGTCTCCCATCGAAGGACTCTTGGGGCTCGAAGACCTGCCGGCGCTCTACCCTCCCGACTGCCGTCGACCACGACTGAGGGAACGCAGGTCAGTCTGCGCTGACGATCGACGACCTCGAGGCTTACCTCACTTACGACGACCGCCGACTGATCGCGTACTTCGATCTTGGGCGGTCCGACACGGATGGAACCACCTCGCCTCGCCGCATTTCCCTTGTTGGGCGTCCGGGCGGAGACCCAACCCGCGCCCCCCGCTTCCAGCGCTGGCGCCAAACTCGCGAGGCGGCTCGAAAGCCCGCCGAGGCCCCCGATCCCATCGACCTCGACACCCGAGGGTTCGTATAGAGATCGCAGCTTGCCCCGGATCCAGTGACGTGCGCCCCGAACGATGGCGAGCGCTGGCGGAGCTAAACCTTGTTCGACCCAATTGTCGTGTGTGGGCGGCTCTGCGCTGGCAAATTCTTCGTCGGCCTCCGGAGACGCTCGAAAGACGGCACCATACTGCAACAACACGTCGGAGGGCACCGGACCTTCCAGATAGTCGACCACCAGCTCAGTGTCCCGCATCCGTGCTACGTGATGACTCGCGCCTTGGAAGGCCCTAGCAGCCGGGTCGGTCGATCCTTCAGCCCCGAGAGGAACCACGACACTCTCGACTGCAAACCTGCCGACCTCCCCGAACTTTGGCCGCAGGTAGGTTTGGCCACGACCTAATCGCAACGATTGGAGCGCCCGCGTAAAAGGGAGTAGCTGAACATCAGAACTGGGACTGGGAATCGTCACCGGCTTGTCTTCCAGCTCAACCCGGAAGCGTATCTCCTCCGGATCGCCGACCATCTTCGGCCATAGATTCCATGAAATTGCCGATGCGATGAAGCTAGCGGCCTCCTCCGGGCTCCGCTCGACCGAGTCATCATCTATTTCATCTACGGTCACACCGAAATCGGCACCCAAAATGTACACATCAGTGCCAGTCTCATCACCATCAAAACCGCGAAGGCCAAGGATCCTGCCTATATGGTGCGCTTCATCGTCAATCAGAGGGTCAGGTATTCCGTCCTCTGCAATACTCCCCCACCAATGGCGACCGGTGAAACGTACACCGCCGCTATCGAATCGCTGCCCCAGCGAGGCAGCCATGACACGACGCTGGACCTTGCCTTCGACTAGAGCCTGGGTATCGACGAGAATGGTGTTGACACGGCTGACTCTGTAGAGGATCCCCTTACCAAATCCGTATGTTCCGCCCCCAAGGAGGGTGTCTCGAGGCTCGCCCACATTCCGAAGGAATTGAACAAAGTCATTCTCCTCGCCTGGCAGCGGTTGCACGCTTGCCCTTACTGGTCCTCCCAAACCGGCAGTTCCGCGGTCGGATAGGCAGATGAGATAGGAGTCCGGTTGAAAGACACTACCGAGCTCATCTACCGACAGCTGTGAAACGCCGGAACCCATGGCGTCAGCCCAGGCCGCGTGACGATCAGCGAGGCGCCATATCCTAACTCCGAACTCGATCGACGTCCCAATCCGTGCGTCCCAGCTGTTCTGTGCGGCCTCGCGCACCAGCACCGTAAGCTCGTCGAGCCCTGGTCGACCGAGCTGTCGCAGAATACCGTCCGCGGTAGCAGACCCCTCCTCTGCGAACGGTTGGGACCACCATCTACCAGTCATGCCAATACATCCCCCAGGATCGACTCCAAGGTCAACGACTCGGACATCGACTCCAATCGTTCCACGTCCACTTTGTAGTCGGCGTGGACCACTCCAACTGGCACTCCACCTGACGTCGCTGGACGTAAACGTGGGGTTAGGTCCGAGACTCGAACAACGAAGGTGCCTCGGGCAAGGAATTTCAGGTCAGGAGCCGAAGAGGACCAGCCTGCTTGCCGAAGTGCCTCGTCGATCGCGACGCGGTCGCACGCAAGGTCTCTCACCGCGTCCACGAGTTCGGACATCGTGGGTCCGAAATCTACCTCCTCAAATACCGATACCACGAGGAACAGTGGTCGATCAGGATAGGGTTCAAGCTGCTCTAGCCCGTGGATCGTGACTGTTTTCGAGTCCAACGTGGTGGACTTGACCTCAAAACACCCGCCTTCGAGCACGAAGTCATGCGGAGCACCAAAGGGCCCTCTCCAAGCTCGAACTAGTTCCGGGCGCCGCTCTAGCAACAAGCGGAGCATTGCCAACTCCCCCGCCAAGCCCAGAAGTTGTTCACGGGACATCGTGCGGCGAGCCAGGATCTGGAACAACGTTCGCCAGCGTTCCAAGGCCGCATGGATGCGGCGCGCGGATGGCAAATCAGGCCCGTTCAATACGTCCAGCACGAGCATGTCGAACTCGTCCATGAGCCGATGGTCCGATACCGAGATGTCCAAATAGCTGTGCACACCCCCGGCGAATGCAAGTGACCTCACAGCCTCGACCAGGTGTGTCCCCGGGCCGACTTGCACGGTATCGTCCTGCACTTGCACGAGGAGGTGCCGGCCGCCCCTCCTGTCGACAGCAAGCCGGATGTCTGGACCGCCTACTGGCAAAGGGAAAGCAACCAGCTCAGATACGGTGGGAATCTCCAGCATCTCCCAGGCCGCCTTGATCGTCGTCAGTTGCAGACTAGGCATCGAACGGTTCCTCGGTGTCCGTCTCGTATGCCTCTGCCTCGTCGAGCAGTGCGACATCGTCGAGGGGGACGGCTAGATGGGTGGCACTCAAGCGGGTTCCCGCGGAGGCCTCGCCAGGGAACACGATTCCGATCCCGACCACCCAGTCCTGAGCATCCAGAGGTACGCGATCCCTGCTTTGGTCCATCGGTGGACTCATCGGCTCGATGGGGTAGACGACGAGCAGACCTCGGCTCTTGTGCAGAGCATCACTATTCCGAAGGGCCATGAGCTCCGGCTCAGTTAACGTGCCGGCCTCGGTAGCTCGCACATCGAGATCAAGAACGCGATCCCGCCTGCTCATCAGTGTCTTGATATCAGCCCTTCCCGGCCGACCGTCATCAAGCTTTGAGCGCGTCACGCCCCTCACATTTATGCCCCCCAGAGGTACCTGACCAGCGTCACTCTCCATAATAGCAATCGTCCAATAATCAAGCCCACCGCCAGATGAAGTCTGAGTCTCAATGTATTTACGAATCAAGGCTGGGTCGAGATCAGGTGAGTCTTCGTGAACACTGTAACTCTCGAAAAAGTCAAGAATTATTCTGGCCGGAACGTCCCTAACGAGTCGACGCGACGCCTCAACATCCTCTTGCCCATACTTGAGCGCGGACCTGATTAGCTTGTCCGCTGCAACTCTATTCGCACCCAGCCACTCAGGATCCTCGGACTTGAAGAATCGGGTCTGTAAACGACGACCAGCAAACGAGATGAATTGAGGTTGAGCGGCTCCCATCTTAGCGGTGATTTGCAGAGCCGGATGGGTGCGTATCTTTACGGCAAGGTCCATGGGAGTTAGACCAACTCGCTGATACCCCTCGATGTCGGCGCGCATCTCTGCTTCCACAGAAGCGAGATGGCGGAAGTTAAGTCGAAGCTCTTCCGTCATCCAAATACGGGGTAGATCTTCGTATCCTGGACGATAGCCAAACCACCGCCCCATCTGGAGCAACGTGTCGTAGGCTCTGGCCGTTCGTACGAAGAAGCTCACCACTAGCCCTTCCAGCGTCAGGCCTCGAGAAAGAGTGTTTCCACCAACGGCAATCGCGATTTGCGGCTCGTCGCCGTAATTGAGCCGATCCTTGCTCCGATAATTGTCCACAATCACGTGAACCGATTCAATGACTGGTGGTAAGCCGTGCAGAATTTGCTCAAATAGCGCGACATCCAGTGGCGCGTCAGGCCGCGGCACGGCGACAGCTTCTCGATCCCATACCCGTCTGATTTGCTGGAGAATGTCGGCATCCTGACCCTTCACGCCGGTGAGAATCTGATCACGATACTCGAGGAGAGGCTGTCGGTACGCCTCCTGAACGGTGATCCTTTCAGAGACATGCATCAACATCGTGCTGTGGCCAACATCGCCCCGGTGCCTGCGGATGGCAGTCGCGAGCCAAAACCAGATGATCGCGTCCTTTAGCTCGCTGGTGAGCGAGGGCGCGAATCCAGAAACTTCGGCGACGCTAGAGGGGCGCAATAGGTTGAGCGTCTCCGGAGGGACAACTCGAATCATATCTCTCCCAGCTGCATCTGGTTCATCGTCCTCGCCCTCCACGATATCCCGACCAAAAATCTTCTCTGGACCGAAGTACCCCTCCGGTCGAGGCAAGTTAAGGATGAAGTCCTTGGGGTACAAATCTTCTGACGCAGGATCAATGAATACGTTCGCGAACGGAGTGGCTGTGTACCCGATGTAGGTGCACTTTTTTGCCAATTTGAGAAGACGTCTAATCAGGGGGTTGATTGATTTCGTCGCGACTGAAGCTTGGTCCGCCTCGTCGTCAATAATCAGAACCGGGAGTGCGCGGAGAGCTTGTTGGGATGGCTGCAGCTCCAGCCACTTCACAAGCCTTGTAAGAACTGCCGCATTTTTCTTTACAACAGCAACCGCCGTCTGGTCCGGTGTGAGAGTTGCCAAAGGGTTTCCAGGCGGAGCGTGAAAGTCTCGTGTCTCGTCGGTCAGTAGCTTCCACTTCTCGGGCAGGGTCTCGCTGAGTTGACGTGACAGTCTTTGTTGCGTCTGCTTGCGCAGACCATTGTGAACACCGGAGAGCACAATTATCAGTCGATAGTTTTCATCGGCCATTTTCGCGATGACCGAAATGAAGTTCGTGGTCTTGCCGCTCTGGACATACCCAACCACCAAACCCCTCGAATTGAATGTGGCAGAATCTGTCCGCGGCGTGTGGGCGACAACTATGTTGCTCGCTCGGTTGAGGTCCGCCATTCTTTTTGCTGGCCAATTCTCCTCGTTCACGAAAAAGTCGCCGACCGGTGGCCAATAGATCGAACCGTCCGATGGCCCGCTATACCAGGCGGGCTTGCCTGCGGCTATGATCGCGGGTCCGCCGGACTCAATCTTCGCGACGTCGGCTTGATATCTGAGCGCCATCTCTTCAACCACGGCCACCTCGCCGCCCGACAGGCGGACCAGCGACCTCGCCCTGTTCGTCGCTTGTTCAACCCCGAAACTCTTCGCCCAACTGGCGAACATAGGATAAAATTCTGACATTGCCCCACCCCGTTGTCCTGACTCTGCGATCACTTTAGTCCGAGACGGTGACCCAATGCTCGATGGTCTCGTTCCGTTAACGAGCTATCCCTGGGCACTTCGACTGCCCTACGACCCATCGATGCCGGATCACACCCGCGCAAGGCATGCCCGGCTCCTGTCGCCGCGATCCTGGGGCGAACACGCGTGCTACGCGATCCGACGATGTCGCCCCCGCCGGCTACACTGACCAGAGTGAGCACTGACCCGATCCGCGTCCTCGACCTCTTCGCCGGGGCTGGCGGACTTACTGCGGGCTTCCATGCCGCCTCCGAGCGCTTCAAGACCGTACGGGCCGTTGAGATGGACCTGGCTGCAGCAGCATCCTACGAGGCGACATTCGGGGAAGGGATCGTTTATCCCGGCAGTATCCAAGACTGGCTGGCGACGGAGACGGTTCCCGAGGTTGACGTCATCGTGGGAGGTCCTCCCTGTCAAGGATTCTCCACGCTCGGCAAGCAGGACGAAGAGGACGATCGGAACTCGTTGTGGCAGTACTACGCCGAGACGATTGTTCGAGCAAAGCCCAAGTACTTCGTCGTCGAGAACGTAGCTGCGTTCGCAAAGTCGAAGCAGTTCCGAGACTTTCAGGAGGCGACGTCCCCAGGGGGCATCTTGGAGGACTACGCGTTCGAGTATGAGATTTTCAATGCCGCCGATTTCGGCGCATTCCAGGCGCGCAAACGCACGGTGATCATCGGGTACCGTCGCGACCTCGGTTTTCCAGGGTTCCCTGCCGCGACGCATGTCGGACGTCATCGGACGGTCGGCGAGGCATTCTCGGAGATCCTGATCGAAACAGACGGGATCGACCTTCCCCATACAGACGAGACTTCATTCGCTGGCAAAATCTTCGCCGGGCCGTTCACCTCGAAAGAGCTCCATCTAGGACGTCGCTACGGGGAGCTGTCCCGTGCCAGGTTTGCGGCCATCCCCGCTGGTGGCAACCGATTCGACCTCCCGGACGAGTTGCTGGCCGACTGCTGGAAGAAGCACAAGTCCGGCTCAGGCGACGTAATGGGGCGACTGCGAGTCGACCGTCCTTCGGTGACAATTCGCACGGAGTTCTTCAAGCCGGAGAAGGGTCGCTACCTGCACCCGTCTGCCGACCGCGCGATCACACACTACGAGGCCGCCGTGCTCCAGGGGTTCCCTGACGACCACAAGTTCGTAGGATCGAAGACCGCCATCGCTCGGCAGATCGGAAACGCCGTACCCATTCCTCTCGGTCAAGCCGTCGCAGCTGTGCTTGCGGATCAACTCTGATCCGTCCGAGTCACTTCACCGGCTTTAGTAGCTCGTCGAGCACTGCCGAGCTCTACAGTCCGCCTGTTCCGGACCGTGGCCACGATTTCATCTGCCACCAGATGGGCCGATTCGTGCTCCCAGAAATGGAGCACCGTCCAATCACGTGACTTCAGTACCGCTGTGGTTTCACCATCCCGCTCTCGGTTGCGCGCCACCTTCTCGGCCCAGAATCGACCATTCGCAACGGGCGCGGTGTAATGGACCGGACATCCGTGCCAGTAGCAGCCGTCTATGAAGACAGCGACGCGAGCACGGGTGAACAACAAGTCGGCTGTTCGCCGGAGATCCGGTTCAGGCCGCGCGCTGACTCGGTATCGCAGGCCTTGGGCGTGGACCAACCGTCGCACCGCGATCTCGGGCTTCGTGTCACGCCCCCGATTGCTCCGCATGCTCCGGCGTGTGCCCGCGGTGGTCGCCCAACTCTTCGCCTCCATACTCAGAAGGTAGCTGCAAGGGCATACATCGTCACTTGTCTACTCACATGCCGGGCACTGGCCACACTGTCGCCGCGATGTTCACGGTGGGGCACCAGATAGCCGGCTATGTCGCTGGCGACGTTGACGAGATGACGCGCGCCAGATGGGCCTTTAGCGGAGGATCACTCACGTACACGTACGTCCCGCGAATACCGCGCGTCAACAGCACCGTGTAGATGTTCGTGACGTACCGCAGGAGATCGTCGTCTGAGTAGGTCAGGCCGAGAGCCGGGTTGTTCTCCTTGCCTTTCTTGTCGAAGTAGGACTCTCGATGGAAGACGATGCGGTTCGTCTCAGCGTCGTACCGCAGGTCTGGTCCGATGATCACTCCTGCGTAGTTCAGGTCGTATCCCTGAACTGTGTGGATCGAGCCGACCTCCTCGAGCGCCTTCGGCGACGCGATCCAGTCGGTCTGCGTGCCGTTCCAGCGCATGGAGACATCGTCGATCACAATGTCGTACGCGTCCTTGTCGTTCTTCGTCTTCCACTCCCAGGCGTAGCCCGCGACCATTCGCGCGAGTCCGAACTCGGCGTCCCGCTGGCGGATCTCCTCTCGCATCTCAGCGAGGTCGTCGAACAACCTGAGGTCGTACTCGCCGAAGTCCGGCGCCAGCTCGATCTCCACCTGGTTTCCGAGGATGTTCCGGACGTAATCCACGTAACCCGACCCCGCGCGCACACGCATCTGCGAGGCAAGGCCGGCGTAACGATCAGCAGACTGCGCTCTGGCGACCAGCTCGTGCAGGTGCTCAGCGGGGACATCCGCGGGACGGACACTCTGTCCGGCGTCGAGCAGGAAGATCTGGTGCGCGCTCTTCGCGATGATCCAGTCGAGCTGAGTCCTCGACTTGTCATCCGCGCCGAACAATGTGGTCGTGATTTCGCGGAACTGTTTGTTCTGTGCCGCGGATGGTTGGTTCGCACGCCGATTGAGCCGGTGCGCCTCATCGACGACGAGGAGATCGAATTCCTCGTCGGATGCCCCCACATCGAACGCGGTCATCACCATGTCCGGGTGCAGGCCTGGCGTCTTGCGGAACACCTGCTTGATCGAAGCGCGCAATGACTGCTGCGGGACAACGATCCCGACCTTGAAACCCTGCAGCAGCTCGCGGTGACGCTCGGTGAAGAACGACGAGAAAAGCGTGTCATCGTCAGGTTCGTCGAGGGCAGCTGAGCCTCGGATGTCAGCGATCAGTTTCAGCAGGTAGATCGCGACGACCGTCTTGCCTGTGCCGGGATCGCCTTGAACGACGGTCGTACTTCGTTGCGACCGGGTGAGGTCTTCGAAGAGCCCCTCGAGCACGCCTTCGACAGCGATGGTCTGATCAGGTGTGAGCGCTTTGAACGGCGACAGCTTGAAGAGGTCGCTGTTCTCGATCTCGGGAAGGGATCGAGTGAAGACACCATCCGCCCTGAGTCGATCGAAGACGTCCTCGAAGGACTCGCGGTAGCGGTCGCGATCGAAATAGTTGGCATCGACGATGCCGTCGTTGCGATTGAGCACCTGGTAGGCGCCGTCCCCGGCGAGCATGCGGATGAGGAAGGATTCGAGATCGAGACAAACCGACTTGTTGAATGTCTCATCCACGATCACCCGAAGGCCGGTGAGATGTTCCTTCGCTGTGGACTCGAAGTGCTGACGCATACGCGCAGCGACGTTGAGCGACTCACCGACATAGACATCACGCTCGGCGGCGACTCCGACCCGCCTCCGTCGCGAGGCCGAAGGAACCTTGGACGACCCGACCGGCCCATCCAACAGATACACGACAGGCCAATCGCTGAACCGCCGATCGCCCGCCGCCCAGAGCTTTACCTCGGTCGTTGTGAAGTCGAGACTCGTGATCTCAAAGTTCGTCATACTTCGCAGACCGCCCCCGCGCCTTCTCCACCGGGTATTTCTCCCGCGTACGTTCGAGCTTGTCGCGGACGATGGTCTCCGCATCGAGACCGAGCCGATCCGTCAACAACAAGCAGTAGGTGAGGACATCGGCCAACTCGTCGCGCACGCGACCGGTGTCGGCATCCGGTCCCCACTGGAAGCACTCGAGGAGCTCGGCTGCCTCGATGGAGATACTCTTCGCAAGGTTCTCCGGCGTATGGAACTGCGCCCAATCACGCTCGGCCACGAAATCGGCGAGCTCGTCGCGCAGTGAGGGGTCCGCCATTCGGTCAATCTACCAGCGGCAATCGATGAGAGCGGTGAGCTATTGCACGCCCGGATTGCCGAACTGCTCCGCCCGCTCCACATCCAACAACGCATCCACCGACCCCACCTCGGTAACGAGCGCATCCCACCCACGCTCCCCCGCGACCGCGGCCTCACCGTCCGTGAGCAACCGCAGCGTTCGCACGTGCCCGACCACCTGGCCGGCCTCGTTCCGGATCTCGTCGAACGACGCTCCCCAGCGCGACGGCGTCACCAGGAGCGCGGAGATCTCCGTCCCGTTGAGGAACGGCGTGCCGTTGCGCCACGGGGCGAGCACCGGGGGCACCCGGCGGTTGGTCGCGATCTCGTTGATCACGATGCGCAGCGCGACCATCGCGGCACCCTGCTGACCGTCGACGACCTCGACAGAGAGCTCGATCCGCTCACCTGAGTCGGTCGCGAGCCGTGACACCCCGGAGGTGAGAATCGTCACCGGCCCGTTCTCGGGACGCTTCTCGATCACCATCACCGACCCACCGATGCGGTCCTTGAACACCACCGGATCCAAGCCGAGGGCGTCGAAGATGTGGAGCGGGAAGGCGTCTTCGCCCGGGACGAGAGGGACATCGCTACTCATGCGGCGAGCCTAGCCAAGCGGGTGCTCGGCGAGCCAGAGGGCAGGCACCGAAACCAACGGGTCGGACACGAGCCGACATGCCCTACGGCATCACCGGCAGAGCACCCGAGGCGTGCTTGCTCAACGTCTTCACCGACTCCTCGAAGACCGCGCGGTTCTCAGCCGGCAGGACGGACAGCATGAGACGCTCGATGTTCCGAGCATGCAGACCAGCAGCCTCGACGACCGCCCGCTCACCCTCCGCCGTCAACTCGATGAGCTGCACCCGGCCATCCTCGGCAGAGGCCCGGCGACTCACCAGCCCCTGCTCGACGGCGCGATGCACGAGCCGCGTCGCCCCACCGGACGTGACGACCTTCGCCTGGGCGATGTCCCGCACCGACAGCCCGCCGACTCCGGCCCGACCGACGATCAGCAACAGCTCGAACAGCGAATGGCTGAGGCCCGTCTGCTCCTCGAGCTCCTTGCCCAGCAGGTACTCGAGGCCGTTGGCCGCGCCCAACAGACGACCGAACACCAGGATGCGCGCATCACTCGCGGCGTCCTTCGCCGAAGCGAACTCGTTCTCAGTCGTCACGTCTCCACAGTAGACGCCGGGGACAGGCCGCCGATCGGTCGGGAGATCTTTGTCTGAGGATCGGGAATAGCTGACGAGTCAGCTTTTGTTGTACCGTCATGTACGCCGCACCGCGGCATCGACTCGGGCGCACCGAGCCTCGTCCAACCGAAGGATCCACCACCATGACGCTCAACTTCGACGTCTTCGACCTCGACTTCCCTGCCGGTTCGAAGAACAAGTCCGCCGTCCTCGTGACCGGCGAAACCGAGGCACTCCTCGTCGACGCCGGTTTCACGCGTGCCGACGGCCACCGCCTCGTCGCGGCCATCCTCGACTCCGGTAAGACACTCACCACGGTGTTCGTCAGCCACGCCGACCCCGACTTCTACTTCGGCCTCGAGGTCGTCGCGGACGCGTTCCCCGACGCAGCGCTCGTCGCCACCCCCGTCGTCATCGAGCACATCAACGCGTCGTTCGACGGCAAGCTGACCGCCTGGGCCTCCCTCGGCGCGAACCTGCCCACCCGGCTCGTCCCCCTCACCCCGCTCAGCGGCGACGCACTCGTCGTTGACGGCCAGCGCCTCGAGCTCAAGGGCTCTTCAGCCGCCCTCCCGGACCGCCAGTACCTCTGGAACACGGAGCACCGGGCCATCCTCGGTGGCGTCCTCCTCTTCCAGCAGGAGCATGTGTGGACCGCAGACACGGCGACGCCGGAACTCCGCGCAGCCTGGATCGAGCTCCTCGACGAGATGCAGGCTCTCGACCCGCAGCTCGTGATCGCCGGCCATCGCCTCCCCGACACCGCGAACGACGCGACCGCCATCGACTACACGCGCTCGTACCTGCAGGCGTTCGAGACGATCGTCGCAGCGTCCGCCGATGGTGCGGCCGCGACGCAGGCGCTCGTCGAGCAGTACCCGTCCTCGGGCATGCTCATCGCCGCCCAGATCGGCCCGAAGGTCGCGAAGGGTGAGATGACATGGGGCTGAACGAGACCTCCGCGACCGAGCCGTCCTCGGCACCACGGGACGTCGTGCGGAGGCAGTACCTCGCTTCTGCCGCAGGCGACCTCGACGCACTGCGCGCGACCCTCGCCCCCGATGTCGAGTGGACCGAGATGGCCGGCTTCCCGCTCGCCGGAACGTACCGGACGCCGGAGGGCGTCACGAGCAACGTGATGGAACGACTCGGTGCGGACTGGGCCGACTGGACCGCGCACGACGACACCTATGTGGTCGACGGCGAGAACGTCGTGGTGCTCGCGCGGTACACGGCGACGCACCGCGACACGGGCAAGGAGCTGAACGCCCGGGTGGCCCACCACTTCGTCGTCCGCGGTGGGCTCATCGTGCGCTTCGAGCAGTTCGTCGACACGGCCCTCGTGCGCGACGCGAGCCGGTAGCGCCGAGCGTCGGCAAGCGACGGGGCGGGGCTGACATGCCCCGCCCCTTCGCTGTCGGCATGGACCACGAACCGAAGACGGCAGTGAACCACGGCGTCGACCTCGGTACGGTGGAACCAACGCAGCAGAGAGGCACCACGCGCATGTCCACTTCGAACCAGCCGCCAGCCCAGAGCCAGCCCTACCCGTTGCCGGTGCCCGGCCCGGCTCCGGTGAAGACCGGCAAGCGTGGCAACGGACTCGGCATCGCCGCCCTCATCGTCGGCGGGTTCGCGCTCATCGGTGCGTTCATCCCGATCCTGAACTACGTCGCCGGGTTCGTCGGACTCGTCGGCCTCGTGCTCGGCATCATCGCGCTGTGCCTGAAGAACCGGAAGAAGGGCTTCGCCGTCGCCGGCACGATCGTCTCGGCCATCGCGATCGTCCTGAGCATCATCCTCGCGATCACGTACACGGCTGGATTCGCCGGGCTCATCGGCGACGCCGTGAAGACCGCCGAAGCGAAGTCCTCCGAGGCCGCCAACAAGGAGATCTCCGTCGTCTACGAGGTCAACGGCACCGCCACCGACGCCTCGATCGTCTACTCCACCTACACGGCGGGCACCAACGGCACGGAGCAGTCCACCGGTCAGGCGCTCCCGTTCATCAAGGAGCTCACGGTCAAGGCCGGCAGCGACACTGACTTCACCGCGTTCTCACTCGTCGCGACCAACGGCGCCGAGGACACCGGGTCCGTCACCTGCAAGATCACGGTCGATGGTGACGTCGTTGCCGAGCAGACGTCGACCGGCGCGTATGCGTCGGTGGCGTGCTCCGCGTCGGGTGTCGATGGGGTGACGGAGAACAAGTAGGGCGGCTCCGCGAAGGAGGACGCAACGAGAGATTGCCGCGTAACGCAACGACTATCGTTTAATACTCTAGATGAGCGTGTCTAGGCATTCAGTGACACGGTGCGGAGCAAAGATGGTCGAATGACTTCCTCACTGACCCGCATGGGTCGCTCAACCGGCCGCCTTCAACATCGCACAGCGCTCATTGCGCTCGGTGCGACAATCCTTACCGCCACCACCGCGACCATTTCGCTCATTCCAACCCTGGCAACCATCGCAGACCGCGATGGTCGGATCGCATCTCTCTCCGAGCAACTCACCGCCGCCGAGGCGACAGCAGAGGCACGCCAGGAGATGATCTCCGACCTGAAATCGGAGAACAGTGACCTCCGCCAGCTCGTACCGTTCGAAGTCGACCCGGAGGACGCACATGACATCCGGGCGGCAGCTTCAGTCACGCTTGCGAAGAAGGGTGACCGCCTCGACCTGAATTCGACCCTGCCGAACTTCAGTCGCGGAGACAACTCCCCGTACTCCGACACCATCTGGTACGACGGCACGAACATCCGACTCGGGTACGGCGTTTCTGCACTGGTGCTCAATGATGGGCCAGCCTCCTTCGAAGCCTGTGCGGCGGCGACCGGCTGGGCCGAGACGACGAGCCTCGAGCCACATCTGCTCGCCGAACCCACCACGTGTCTGCGACTGGAAACGGGTCGCTACGCAGCAGTGAAGGTCACGCAGTTCACCGAGACGTCAGCCGATGTCGCGATCACCGTGTGGGAGTAGCCGGTGGTAGCGAATGTTTCACCGTCTCACCACACAGGGTCAGAATCCGTACATCACGAAGCTCACGAAGAGCGCGACCAGCTGTGGCGCGAAATCGGCCGTCAGTCGCGCCAGCACGACACGGGTGGCGATGTCGACGACACCCGCGCCGATCAGCAGGAGGATCTCGCGCTTTCTGAGCCGCGAACGACGCGCAGGGGTACTGATGTGAGGCGTCGAACGCTCGGTGGCGGCGTGGGGCATGGTTCTCCAATCGGTCATGACGATCGGGCCAGTGTGGCGCGACGAGAGCGTACTTCCAAACCTTCTCTCACCTAGTCAAAATGACCCTGTCGGCACGGTGAAACGCTCATGCAGCGACGGGCTCCGAGCGCTGCAGGAAACAGTCGCCCCGCACCGCGACGACGAACACGCGATCCGAGGCCAGACCAGGGGATACCCCCCTCCACGAAGTTGGTCGCGTGCCCTACATTGGGACTGATGTCCCCCACAGTGCGGACATCAGACTGAACACACAGGGGGCCTCACGGCGTGAACCTGACTTCGCCGCCTGCCCGCTGAATTTCCCGCCGGTGCATGCCCTCTCCGAAAGCACCTCGATGACGCTCGTTCCGCAGCAGCCCGGACACATCCCGGCTGGTTGGTACCCGAACCCGCAGCGACCCGGTCAGCAGCAGTACTGGGACGGCACCGCCTGGACCTCGGCCGTCGCACCGCTCGCTCCGACCGGGCCGAGGTCGATGCTTCCCGCACCACCGCAGTACGGAGCGCCCGCTGCTCCGGCCGCGTATGCGCCCATGCCCTACAACCACCAGCCCTACCCGGCACCGGTCCCGTATGCCCGTCCGCTCAAGGAGAGCGGCACCGGCTACCTGCTGGCGATCCTCCTCGGCGGCTTCGGTGCGCACCAGTTCTATCTGGGCAACGTCGGGGCCGGCATCGGCTTCATCGCCCTCTGGTGGGGTGGCTGGGCGCTGAGCGTCTTCGGCATCGGCTTCGTCGCGATCCTTGCCGCCTTCGTGTGGTGGATCATCGACCTCTGCACCATGCAGTCCCAGGTCGACACCGCCAACCGGCGCCTCATCGCGTACCCCTACTGACCCGCCGGGCATCCTGGTCGCGCACGCAGCGCTGACCAGGCGCCCTCCCACTCGCTTCCCCGCACCACCGACCGACGCCAGCACGCCGGCCGTCAACACCGCAGAAAGGCACCATCACCATGTCCTACCCCGAGCAGCCTCCGTCACCGCAGGAGCCCTACGGTCAGCAGCCGTACGGCCAGGCACCCCAGGGCCAGCAGCCCTATGGCCAGGCACCCTACGGCCAGCCCGGTTTCGGCCAGCCGACGCCGCCGCCCGCGAAGACCGGCAACGGCCTCGGACTCGCCGCCCTCATCATCGGCGTCGTCGCGCTCATCGGCGCGTTCATCCCGTTCGTGAACTTCGTCTCCGGTTTCCTCGCCTTCGTCGGCCTGGTGCTCGGCATCATCGCTCTCTTCCTCAAGAACAAGTCGAAGGGCCTCGCCATCGCGGGCACGGTCCTGTCGCTCATCGCGATGATCCTCAGCATCATCCTCGCGATCACCTACACCGCCGGGTTCGCCGGCGCCGTGAGCGAAGGCATCAAGACCGCGCAGGCCGAGTCGTCCGCTGAAGCCGACCGCGACGTCACCGTGGTCTACGAGGTGACCGGCACGTCCGCCGCATCGTCGATCACGTACATGACGTTCACCGACGGCAACAGCGGCACCGAGCAGGCCAACGACCAGGCGCTCCCCTTCACCAAGGAGTTCACCATCAAGGCCGGTGGCACCTTCGACTACAGCTCCTTCTACGTCATGGCGATGAACGGCGCCGACGACGCGGGTGAAATCTCCTGCAAGATCACCGTCGACGGCAAGGTGCTCGCAGAGAACACCTCGACCGGCGCGTACGCATCGGCGTCGTGCTCCGCCTCGAGCATGGACCTCAACGAGTAGTCACTTCGCCCGTCGTCGCTCAGGACCCCACCAACCCGCTCCGGCCGGTTCGTGGGGTCTTGTCGTCGAATGGCCGGAATTGATCGAACCGCTACCAGCGGAGAAGCAGCGATCAGTAGAGATCAGTAGCGGATCTCCCAGGCCGGGCTCAACGAGAGGTGGAACCCCGCGACGCTCAGGACGATCGATGCAGCGAACAACGCGAGCAGGAGGGCGGCTTGAGCGCGCGAACGGGGCCGACGAGTCAAGACGCCTGCGACAGCCGCGATACCGAGGAGCAGGAGCGCTGTGACGACCAATGCTGCGGGTTCCAGTTCCATTACCGGGCACCGGGCGGGATAGGACTCCTGGCAGCTGCCCTCGAAGAACGCGTCGAACAGCAGTACCACCGTCACGTAGGCGGCGGCGATGGCGAGCAGCACCCAGAGGATCGGTTGCCGGAGAGCATGTGTCACCGTGCCCATGTCAGGCCTCCGGCACGCTTAGGGATCGGGGCAGCCGCACTCACATCGAGAGGCGGCGCACGAGCTCCTCGACGGTCGAGAACTTGATCGACTCGACACCCTCTTCGTCGTCCTCGTCGGGCTCGACCTCGACGGCCTCGAACGCGAGGTCGGCGTCGAGCTGCACGAGCACCGAGCTGTCGGGGAACTGCTTCGGCGCGTCGAACGAGAGCAGCACGGCGTCGATGAAGACGATCACCGAGCGCAGCACGAGGTCGTCACGCAGGTCGGCGGTCTCGATGACCTCGTCCGACTCGACGGCCTCTTCGATCTCCGACGCCACGCGGTCGAGCAGCACCTTCCATTCCGCCACAGGCGTCGACAGCACCCGCTGCGCCAAGTCGGCGAGCGCCGCCGGCTCCGGCTCGCCCTCCTGCTCTTCGGGCTCGGGGTCGACGTTGAGCATGACCTCGGCATCGATCGCGTCGAAGCGGGCGAGCCCGTAGACGAAGGTGTCCTCGATCTCCGGAGAGGCGACGAGGCCCCGACGCGTGAGTTCTTCGGCCAGGGCAGTCAGCGATGCAGTCATGCGCGCCAGGCTATCGCGACCGGGTGAACGGAGGCAGAACGTGCCGTCGCGCTGAGTTGCCCGGATGTGTCGGAAAACGGGCGATATTGGAACAGTTTCGGGCGACTCACGGCAACCCCAGCTGACTCCCGAGACGGCGGCACCCAGGCACCTTGAGTTGCCCTGATGTGTTGCGAATCGGGCGAGATTGGAACAGTTTCGGGCGACTCAGCACGGGTGGCGACGCCCAGGCACCTTGAGTCGCCCAGATCTGTCGCAGATAGCGCGAAAACGGAACATATTCGGGCGACTCAGCCCAGGCCCAGCGGCAAACCTGTCAGCGGCACACGCCATGATCGCCGTATGCCCTTCGCAGACGAGCTCCTCGGCACCGCCGTCGCCCGCACCCTCACCCGCTCGCTTCAGGAGACCGCGCCGAGCAACCCGTTCGTCGCCACGGCCCACGCTGCCGAGCGACTCGACGGCCTCGCTCTCCGCGAACGCGCGGACCTCCTGCGCGACGCCCTGCTCCAGGACGTCCCGGGCGACTACGCGACGCTCGCCGGCGTCATCCGTACCGCCCAGGCGACGAACCCCGCGTTCACCGGCTGGCTGATCTGGCCGGTGACGAGCGCCGTCGCGGCCCGTGCTGTCGACGAGGGCACCCCCGATGCCTTCGACGACGCCTTGCGGCTCCTCGCCGAACTCACCGAGCGCCTCAGCGCCGAGTTCGCCATCCGCACCCTGCTCCGCCACGACGTCGACCGCGCGCTCGCCATCGTCCTCGACTGGACAATCTCCGACAACGAGCACATCCGCCGCCTCGCCAGCGAAGGAACCCGCCCCTACCTGCCGTGGGCCGTGCGCGTGCGGGAGATCGTCGCGAACCCGGGCGTCACCGTCCCGATCCTCGACGCCCTCTACCGCGACCCGAGCGAATACGTGCGCCGGTCCGTCGCCAATCACCTCAACGACCTCAGCCGCGACGACCCCGACCTCGTCGTCGTAACTGCCGGCCGCTGGCTCGCCGACCCCGACGCCAACACTCCGACGCTCGTCCGCCACGCGCTGCGTACCCTCGTGAAGCGCGGCAACCCGGGCGCCCTCGCTGCCCTCGGCTTCGGCGCGGCGACGACGGAGGTCGAGGGCTTCGCGGTCGACAGCGCGCACATCCCGTTCGGCGGCACGGTCCGATTCGTCGCGACCGTCCGCAACACCGGTACCGACACGGCCCGCTTGGCGATCGACTACGTCGTCCACCACCAGAAGGCGAACGGCTCGCAGACGACGAAGACGTTCAAGCTGACGACGACCGAGCTGGCCCCCGGCGAGCACATCCTCCTCACGCGGGAGCACTCGTTCCGCGCGATCACCACCCGTCGCTACCACCCGGGTGCGCACGGGATCGCGCTGCAGGTGAACGGGGTCGCGACCGAACCGCTGGCGTTCGAGCTGCTGCCGCCGGTGGAGTGAGGCGGGCGTTGCGACGGCCGAGCCCGGTTACTGAGCCGGTCGAAGGGCGCACTTCGACAAGCTCAGTGACCGGCGGGGGAGCTCGGTGACCGAAGGGAACTCAGTGACGGCTTGGGCGAGCCGCCCCGTACGCGACCGCATCCGGTAGTCACGCCGCTCGGAATACATGTGTATTCTCTGGGCATGCACTCCCTCCCCGACTCAGCCTCGGCACCGGCCCCCTCCCCCGAGCAAGGACCGCCTGGCGACCACCCCACCGCGAGCTGGCGCGTGCGCACAGCATGGCTCGCCGCCATCGCCTTCGCCCTCGTCCCCGTGGTGTTCACGGCCGGCGCGTCAGCAGCAGCGCAACTCTCCGGGGCGAGCGAGGCCGGAGCAGCCCTCACGCTCGCCGCCGGGGCCGCCGTCTCCGCGATCCTCGGCCTGGTCGTCATGCGCCTGTCGCCGCCTCGAGTCCGCGACTACGGCTTCCGGCGTCCGCGGCGAGCGCGCGCCGCACTCTGGTTCGCCCCGGCGGCAGCCACCGTCCTGATCATCCTCGGCACCCAGGGCGTCCGGGTCGACGCACCGACCGTCGCGGCATGCGGGGTCCTCGTCGTCGCCGTCGCGCTGAACGAGGAGACCTGGTTCCGCGGCATCGTGTTCGCGATCCTCCGCGCACGCAGCACCCGCACGGCGATCGTGGGCAGTTCCGTCTTCTTCGGTGTCCTGCACCTGGCGAACCTCGCGGGCGGTGCGGACGTCGGATCCTCCATCATGCAGGTGGCGTTCGCAGCCCTGTTCGGCCTCGTCGCCGCCCAACTCCTCGTGCTCACCGGCAGCCTCTGGCCCGCGATCGCCTGGCACGCCGCTTGGAACTTCGTCAGCTTCATCGGCGGTGACGCGACCGACAGCCGGTCACTCATCGGACTCGGCGCGGCCTGCGTCGTCATGCTCGGCTACGCGGTGCTCCTCGGGCGACGAACGTCCTCGCGGTCGGACGGCGCAGCGACGACCGACGCCCCAGCCCTACCCTGAGAACGTGGACCTGACCGAGCGCCAAACCCAACTCGCCGATGCGGCGCTGCGGATCGTCGCGCGGTCCGGCCTGGGCGCACTGTCGTTCCGCGCCGTCGCGAGTGAGGACGACTGCTCGCTCGGTTCCGTGCAGAAGGCCTTCCCGAGCAAGCAGCGGATGGTGACGGCGGCGTTCACCCGACTCCGCGACACCTCGGCACCCCTGCCACCCGGCGAACCGGGCCGCCCGAACCTGCGCGGGTGGCTCGTCGACCTGTTCATCGGCGTCCTCCCACTCGACAGACCGCGCCGAGCCGCACACCGCCAGGGCGAGGTGTTCGCGCAGGTCGCGTTGATCGACCCGGACATCGCCGCCGCCATCACCGAGAGCGACACCCGACTCCGCGGCCTCATCGCCTCGCTCGTGGCACGCGGGCGTGCTGAGGGCGAGATCCCCGCGTGGGTCGATCCCGACACCGCCGCCTGGGCCGTCTGGGCGCTCGCGGGCGGCGTCGCCTCCCAGCTCACCTACGCCCCCGAGCCGGAGGACGAGGTCCGCGCCCGACTCGACGTGGCGATCGGCGCGCTCCTCGGCGTCGCGGCTCCGGACTGACCAGACGCACGGCACGGCACTGGGACGCAGCTCGGGAATCGCGGTTGAACGTCCGCTGAGAATCACCGGGAGCAGGAATGCCCAACCCCACACCCGCCGTTCCCCTGAACATGACAACCATCGGAATCATCGGTTCAGGAAACATCGGCTCTCAGCTCGCTCGCCTCACGGTGGCGCAGGGTCACGACGTCATCGTGTCCAACTCGCGCGGACCGGAGACGCTCACCGACCTCGTCTCGGAGCTCGGCGAGCACGCCACGGCCGGCACCGCCCTCGACGCGGCCGAGCGTGGCGACATCGTGATCGTCACCATCCCGCTGCACGCGATCGACACCGTCCCCGTCGCGCCGCTCGCGGGCAAGGTCGTCATCGACACGAACAACTACTACCCCGAGCGCGACGGCCACATCGCCGAGCTCGACGAGGAGACCACCACCACGGCCGAGATGCTGCAGGCGCACCTCCCGGAGTCGAAGGTCGTGAAGGCGTTCAACCACATCTACGCGGCCGACCTCACCACCAAGGGCAAGCCGTCCGGCACCCCGAACCGCCGGGCCCTCGTCATCGCCGGTGACGACGCCGACGCGAAGGCCACGGTCGCCGCACTCATCGACTCCTTCGGGTTCGAGCCGCTCGACATCGGCGCGCTCTCCGAGGGATGGCGCATCCAGCGCGACACCCCCGGCTACGGCCCCGACGTCGACGCCGACAAGCTGCGTGAACTCATCGCCGAGGCCAAGCGCTACCGCGACATGTAAGTCACGGCGCATCGCGAATCGCCTCGAGTGGTCGTCCAGGATCTCCTGGCGCGACCATTCGGGGCGATTCGTCGTTCAGTGGCCCGGTGGGTCGGCCCGCCATTCGAGGAGCAGCGGCGCTTCTTCGAACCCGGCGCGGCGGTAAAGCGGCGCTCCCGCGTCGTTCGAGCTGACGGAGACCCGGCCGATGTCGCGAGCTCGTGCGGCGTCGAGGAGTCCGTCGACGAGACGGCCGGCGATGCCGCGACCGCGGAACTCCGGGCGGACGAAGACACTCTGCACGTCGCCCGTCAGTCGGCGGAGTGCGCCGATGTTGGGTGCGCGGGAGAACACGACGAGCCATGCCATGCCGACGACCCGATCGTCGACCTCGGCGACCATGCACACCCGGGAGTCGGGGTCGACCGCGATCCACGAGACGAGGTCATGGGCGAACAGCGCCCGTTCCCAGTCGGCGAGTGAGGCGGCCGGCGGTGACATCAGCAGCTTCAGCTCGGCGAGCCCGGCGGCGTCGGCCGGCGTGGCCACACGGATCACGACCTCGGGTTCCATGGGTCGAGTGTGCCATGCGCCGCTGTCACGGCTGGGAGGTGGTGAGTCCGGGGTGCCCTTCGACAAGCTCAGGGACCGGAAGGGTGGGCGCGAGCAGCGCGACCGCCGAACCAGGGACCCAGAACCGAATTACGGTCACTGAGCCTGTCGAAGTGCACACGAGGGGCACCCAACCCGGCTGAAGCCTTAGTGCCGGACAGCCGGACCCGAGGACCCTTCGACAAGCTCAGGGAACGGCGATGCGCTCAGCGAGCGGGGCTGGGCTCAGGGACCCGGCGCCGCGAAGCGGTCCAGCGCCGCACGCAGCACGGCGCTCTCCTCGGCGCCGCCGTGGCCCTCGGTCTCGACGATCGTCAGTTCGCTCGCCGGCCACAGCTGATGGAGGCGCCAGGCGGTCGCGGCCGGTCCGCTGATGTCACGTCGGCCGTGGACCAGCGCTCCGGGGAGGTGCGCGATCCGGTCCATCCGTGACAGCACCGCCCGGTCGCCGGTGAGGAAGCCGTCGTGACTCCAGTAGTGGGTGACGAGCGTCGCGAACGCCTCGCGCACGGTCGCGTCGGCGAATAACTGGCCGACGCGTTCCGGGTGGTCGAGCGACACGTGCGCGCTCTCCCAGCGGTCCCAGGCGGTCGCGGCGCGTGTGCGGTCCGTCGCGTCGCCCTCGCGGAGACGACGCGCGTAGGCCTCGACGACCCACTCGCCGTCCCGCCGGTCGCTGTCGGCTTCGAACCGGGCCCACTCCTCGGGGAAGACGCGGCCGACGCCCTCGGTGATCCAGTCGACCTCGTCGCGACTCGTGGTCGTCACTGCGACGAGGGCGAGCGCGATCACCCGGTCGGGATGCTCCTGCGCGTAGGCGAGCGCGAGGGTCGTGCCCCACGAGACCCCCGCCACGACCCAGCGCTCCACACCCAGCGCCTCACGCACCTGCTCGATGTCGGCGATCAGACGCTGGGTCGTGTGCTCGTCGAGCTGGTCGCGCGCGTCCACGATGTTCGGGATGCTGCGGCCGCTCCCGCGCTGGTCGATACCGATGAGGCGGTACCGCGACAGGTCGAAGTGCGATCGGTACCAACCGGAGCCCAGCGACCCGCCGGGGCCGCCGTGCAACCAGAGCGCGGGAACGCCGTCGGGGGTGCCGGACTCCTCGACGAAGATCGACGCTCCGCCGTCCACGTCGACGAAACCGGTGGTGTGCGGGTCGGCTTGCTCCTCGGTCATCCGTGCCACGCTACACAGCTCGGGTCCTGCGTGCAGGCCCTTCGACAGGCTCAGGGACCAGGAAGGGGTGAGCGCCCTTCGACAGGCTCAGGGACCAGAAAGGGGTGCGCGCCCTTCGACACTTCGGCAGGCTCAGTGCGGCGCAGCTCAGGGACCGAGGACAGGTGCGCGTCCTTCGACGGGCTCACGGACCGGGGACCCACGAGGCGAAACAGGGCCGTCCGTAGACTGGGCGCCCATGGGGGAAACGAATGCAGTCACGTCAGGGTCCAAGCAGGTGTGGATCGTCGCCGGAGCGCTCCTGGTCGGGTCGGTCCTCCTCGGCCCACTCGTCCAGATCGGGTCGTTCCTCGGGCCGACCGGTGGCATCCTCGCGACGTTCTTGTCCGTCTTCTCGATCGCCCTGTTCGCGATCGGCTCGGACCGTTCCAGCAGCGTGACCGCGAAGCGCCCGCTCGGCACCGGCGCCCTCATCGCGCTCGGCGTCTGGATGACGATCAGCTCGTTCGTCCGCGGCCTGGCGACGATCCCGGCCGCCGTCGAGACCTTCCTCAGCTTCGGTTACATCGACCTGCTCATCCAGTTCGTGCTCGCGGCCATCGCGACGACGCAGATCGCGCGCGCCGGAATCGTGGCCCGCCCCTGGAACCTCGCGCCGCTGTGGGTCGTGGCGGTGACCGCAGCATCGTGGGTCGTCCAGCAGATCATCGTCGTGGCGGCGGGTTCGAACGTGTCCCTCTTCATCCCGATCATCGTCATCCTCGACGGGTGGGTCCGTGTCGTCGGCCCCGTCTTCCTCGGGATCGTCGCCATCGCCCTCGCCAGCCGCGAGTCAGCCGTCGCGGCTGGCGTCCGGGAGCAGGAGTCGTAGGCTGTCGGGAATCGACATCGGGGGACGTCACATGCATCGACGCATCGCATCAGGACTCATCGCACTCACACTCGCCGCCGGGCTGAGCGCATGCACCGGAGGGGTGACGAGCTACGCCGACCTCGAAGGCGACCAGGCCGACAAGGATCGTCTCCCCTCGAGCACCACCGGAGCCGGCAGCGACGACCCGCTCGCCATCGACGCCGAATCGACCCGACTCGTCGCCGTCCAAGGCGACACGGAGATCTTCCTCGCGTCGGCGACCGAGCAGGGGCAATCTCGGATCTGCATCATCGTGTTCGCGGAGACCCAGCCGTTCCGAGCCTGCGGTAGCGGTGACCGCGTCAGCATGAGCGACAGCGTCAACGAATACACGGTGCTCTCCGACGCCGTCGTCGACACCGCGCTCGATCCCGCCGAGGACTGGACGAAGATCAGCGAGAACGTCTTCACCCGCCCGGTCCAACCGACGACGAGCGACACGCAGTAGCGATCGTCCTCCTGACAGCAGGAGAACCGCCCTGCAACAGGACACATGGGACGCGAGTGTCCTGCTGCCGCGCGGACGTCCGGTTCCTGCGCCCTTCGACAAGCTCAGGGACCGGTGTGGTGCGTCGAGCAGACACGGCCGCGCGATTGCGTGGGCCCTTCGACAGGCTCAGGGACCGGCGCGGCACGTCGGGCGGATACTGCCGCGGGATTGCGTGGGCCCTTCGACAGGCTCAGGGAGCGGGAGCGACCGGAGACCTAGGAGACGAGTCGCTCGCGCAGGCGTTCGCCGGACGGGGCAGCGTCCCGCCGGGTCGGGCTGATCGTCGCCCAGACCTCGTCGAGGGAGAGGCCGAGCACCTCGGCGATGGCGGCGATCGTTGAGAACGCCGGCGTCGCGACCCGGCCGGACTCGATCTTCCGCAGCGTCTCCGGCGAGAGGCCGGCATCGAGGGCGATGTCGAGCATCGATCGCTCACCGCGGGCCTCGCGCAGGAGCGCACCGAGGCGCTGACCGCGTTCGACATCGGAGGGGGTGAGCGGGAGGCGGACCATGCGCCCAGTGTAGTACGGGATAGTTTGACCGGTATAGTTATTGGTCGAGCGCCGTTCGCGGCACGAACACCACCGCACCACGAACGCAGCACGCCGATGGAAGGGCCCCGCATGATCGAGATCTTCACCCCCACCGAGGTCGCGAAGGCACGTCGCACCGGCGAGCTCGTCGCGAACATCCTCCACACGCTCAAGCACCGCGTGACGGTAGGCACGAATCTCTTGGAGATCGACCGCTGGGCGAAGGCGATGATCCTCGAGGCCGGCGCCGTCTCCTGCTACGTCGACTACGCCCCCTCCTTCGGTCGCGGCCCCTTCGGCCACTACATCTGCACCGCCGTCAACGACGCCGTCCTCCACGGCCTCCCCCGCGACTACACGCTGGCCGACGGCGACCTCCTCACCCTCGACCTCGCCGTCCTGCTCGACGGGATCGCCGCCGACTCGGCCATCAGCTTCGTCGTCGGCTCGGCGACTCCCGAGGACCTCGCGCTCATCGAGACCACCCAGGAGGCCCTCGCCGCCGGCATCGCCGCCGCCAAGCCTGGTGCGAAGATCGGCGACATCTCCTTCGCGATCGGCACCGTGCTGCGTGGCGCCGGCTACCCGGTCAACATGGAGTTCGGCGGCCACGGCATCGGCACGACGATGCACCAGGACCCGCACGTCTCGAACGACGGTCGCGCCGGCCGCGGCTACAAGCTGCGCCCGGGCCTCCTCCTCGCGATCGAGCCGTGGGTCATGGCCGACACCGACAAGCTCGTCACCGACGCCGACGGCTGGACCCTCCGCAGCGTGACCGGCAGCCGCACGGCCCACAGCGAGCACACCATCGCGATCACCGAGGACGGCGCTGAGATCATGACGCTGCCGACCGTCACGTTCTAAACGCCTGAAGGCCTGTCGAGCCCACTCGACCGGCCCGGCACACCGTGTTTAGGCTGGTGACATGACCGACGATCGCCGGACGACCCTCCGGGGCCGGTACCTGAGCCTCGGACTCGGCGAGCTGTTCGCCGCCGTCGTGTTCATCTGGGTCGCGTTCGTCTCGGCGCTCCCGTTGCTCGAACAGCCGACCGATGCGCTCGCGTTCTGGTCGGCCCTCGTACCGCTGCTGGTGATCCTCGTGCAGGCCGGCGTCTACTGGTTGCTCGCCCGGCGGTGGGTCAAGCAGGGCACCATGCCTCCTGGACTGGCCGCCACCTATCGCGGCTTCCGTGTGCTCGACGCGGCACTGCTGCTCGCCGGACTCGTCGGCATCATCGTCTGGTTCCCCACCCACCCCTTCGCGGCCATCGGCATCCCGTTCGTCTGGCTCTTCGGCGTCATCGAATACGTGAACTACTTCGTCATCCGGCTCGCCTACCCACCGTCCGTGTGGTTCAAGCGGATCGGCGAGTGGCGTACGCCTCGACTCCTGCAGGACATCCGGGCGGCTCAGCGGAGCTGACGCCAGCAGGCCGCACTGAGCCCCGATCGCCGCCAAACATCTGAAATACAACATGTGTTATATTTTGTTGAGGTCGCATGGAGTGCGGCCGTAGGAGCCTCACGTCCTCTCGCAATTCAACTGTCGGGTCGATGTCGGGTGATCGTCGGGTCGATGTCGTGGTGCTGTCCGTCGACTGCTTCCTACGGTTACTTCATCGACCTCCAGGAAAGGACTGCACATGAACGAGACACGAATCGGAGAGCTCCGGCGCGCCAAGGGTTGGACGCAGGAGCGACTGGCGACCGAGAGCGGTGTCACCGCACGCACCATTCAACGACTCGAAGCCGGCAACGACGCGAGCCTGGAGACGATCGCGCTCATCGCGGACGCACTCGGTGTCACCGTCGGCGAATTGTTCGTCCGAGTCCAGGCCAAATCGTTCGAGGAGTCCGTGGATGGACTCGACATCCGCAAGCGCGACGAGCAGGAGCGACGCGACAACACCGCGCGTGGCTACGTGCTGGCGTTCCGGGGCATCGGCATCTTGGTCACCTTCGGGACGGTCGCACTCATGTTGAGCGGCGCCCTCAGCGCATTCGGTTGGCTCGGCTGGCTCATCATCCCCGCCTACTGGGGTGCCGGCGGGGCGTTCTTCAACGGTCTCGTCCGGGCCGTCGTCGACCCGCAGCTCGACGCGAAGTATCCCCTGTCAGTGCGGTCGCAGGTCGACTGGTACAGCCCGGCTTCCTAGCTGGTTACGGGCCGCAGCGCTCCATCGAGCCCGACAGACAGTTGCGACTCAGCGAGTCGCGCTGATCCCGTCGATCCACTGCGCGAACGTCTGCACGCCGCGCTGCGCATCTGGCCCGGCGATGGTCGTGCCGTCGCGCATCGCCTTGCCGAAGCCGCCGGGCAGCGGGATCTGCACGACCGGGCCATGGATGCCCGTGGCCGCCGTGTAGGTCTTGACCATCGAGGTCATCCGCAGTTCCTCGGGGCCCGCGAGATCGGCCGGACGACCCTGCGGCTCGCCCTCCGCCAGCTCCACCAGGCGCTCGGCGACCTCGCGCGCGGCGACCGGCTGCGAGGTCATCGTCGGCACCATCGTGACCGGCCCGAAGCGGAACCGCTCGACCATCTGCTGCGCGAACTCGTGGAACTGCGTCGCCCGGAGGATCGTCCACGGGATGCGTCCGGTGCTGACGAGCTCCTCCTGCAGCGCCTTGCCCGCGTAGTAGCCGAAGGGCGCCTTGTCGCTTCCGACGATCGACAGCGCGACGTGGTGGGGCACGCCGGCAGTGCCCTCGGCCTCGAGCAGGTTGCGGGTGACCGCCCCGAAGAACTGGCGCGACTGCTGGGCGGATTGCGTGGCCGTCGACGTCACATCGATGACGACGTCGGCGGCCTCCAACTGCTGGGCGAGCCCGGCTCCGGTGGCGAGGTCGACCCCGGTGCCACGCGACAGCGCGACCACCCCGTGTCCGCGCTCCTGGGCTACCGAGACGACGTGTCGCCCGACCATCCCGCTGCCTCCTGCGACGACGATCTTCATGCGACACTCCCCTCTGCTCGACGGATGTCACTCTATCGGCGAGGCGCGGCGCCGCTTGAGTTGCACGCGGTCACATCGCGGTGTATAACAAATCTGCACCTCGAGATGCAGATCCTCGCCGACGGGTCAGGACACCGAGACGCACCTCCCGCCCGAACCCGACCAGGAACCACCCGACCCCGATGACGACCCTGCAGCACCCTGCCTCCACCGGCTCCATCCGCACCCCACGCCCGCAGCTCGCGGCACTCCCCCGCACCCTGCGCCGCAGTATCCCGGCCGAGCAACGCCAGCTCTTCCGCACCCTAGCCGCCACCATCGGCGGCTTCATACTCGCGACCGGCCTGGTCGGCGCGTTCATCACCGGCTGGTTCGTCCTGCTCGGACTCCCCGCCGCTGCGATCTTCCTCAGCGCGACCGCGCCCTGAGCGATCGCGCCCTGAACGACCAGAGGAATCGGTGCGAGGATCTCCCTAGAAGTGCGTCCGCAGGAAGGGCGCCTGCTCTGTCGCGAAGGCGAGGTCGAGCGCTCGGACCGCCTCCGATGACCCGGTGATGAGCCCTGCTTCGGCGAGCGCCGACACGCGCGGGCCGCCGAGGAGGACGGCCGACAGCTCGTTGACGGTGAGGCGCACAGCGTCGTTGTCGTCGGTCGACTCCGGCACGTCGCCGAGGCGTTCCGCGACCGCGGCACCGTGCTCGTCGATGCGGAGCGCGAACCGACCGCCTGCGAGCCCGAGGGTGTCCTCGACGTCGAGCAGGTGCTCGCGAGGATCGGACGCCCCAGGGACGGTGAACCGGCGCGCACCGAGCACGGTCGGCACGTCGACGATGCGGAGCCAGAGGGAGTCGGCTCGCGCGGTGGTCTTGACGGCGCGACGGTCGACGAGTCGCCACTGGACGGCCTCGACCGTCGGCGCCTGGTTGAAGGTGACCTTCGTGGTGAGGCTGATCCCGGTGAGATGCCGCCAGAGCGCGTAGCGGGCTTCCGGGGTGGTGGCGACGAGGTCGTCGACGACGATCGTGCCCCACTCCTCGCCGACGCGGTAGAGCGCGTAGCCCTGCGGTTCGCCGTCGGCGTCGTCGTAGCGGAGGGCGAGCGTGTCACCCTCACCGTGGCTGAAGTGACGGATGGTCACCTCACGGAGGGCCTGCTTCCACCAGGCGACCCCGCGGTCGATGTCGCCGGTGCCGCGGGAGCGCTCGAACAGCCCGGGTGCGACGGTGGCGAGCGAGCGTGGGTCGAGCGTGTGGACGCGGCCGGCGGGCGGCGCACCCCGCCAAGCGACGCGCTTGGGGTCGACCTCGTGCGTGAACTCCCAGGTCGCCGGGGCGAAGCCGTAGCGGCCGTAGATGGTCGCCTCACTCGCGGTGAGCGCGACGACTGCGGCACCGGTGGCCTTCGCGTGGTGAAGTCGGTTCTCCATCAGCGATCGGGCGATCCCGCGACGTTCGTGGGAGGTGGAGACGGTCACCTCGGTGATGGCCAGGGCACGGACGGTGCCGCCAGGGATCGACAGGGCGGTCGGGAAGGAGCCGAGCGTGCCGACGGGGACGAGCGGTTCGGCCGCGGTGTCGTCGTAGACCCCGAGGATCGAGCTGCCGACGAGGAGCTGACGCCGCTCGGCACGCACCGCCACGTCGGTCTCGGGCTTCGAGAGGAAGCCGCGGGACGCTGCACCCCACCAGAGGTCGAGGGCGGCGTGGTCCGTGTGGTCGAGCTCGACGGTGCGCAGGTTCATGCGACAAGCCTATTGGGGCCGCGGTGACGGACCCCGGTCGAAGAAGGAGCCCCGGTCACTGAGCCTGTCGAAGTGCACACCGAGAACACCACCCGGCGAACAGAAGCCAGCCCGGAGCCCTTCGACAAGCTCAGGGACCGAAAGAAGCCACCCGATCGGAGAACGAACCCCGGTCACTGAGCCCTCCACCGGTCACTGAGCCTGTCGAAGTGCACACGGAGAACGCCACCCGGCGAACAGAGGCCACCACGGGGGCCCTTCGACAAGCTCAGGGACCGAAGGAAGACACCCGATCGGAGAACCCACCCCGGTCACTGAGCCCTCCACCGGTCACTGAGCCTGTCGAAGTGCACACGGAGAACATCACCCGACGTGCAGACGCCAGCCCGGAGCCCTTCGACAAGCTCAGGGACCGGAGAAGGCTGAGCTCAGGGACCGGAGAAGGCTGAGCTCGGGGACCGGAGGACCGCGCCGGGCGGGTCAGGCGACGTAGACCTTGCGGAGGGTCTCGCGGACCGTCCAGGTGGTGCGAGCGCCGGCGGCGAGTCGGCCGATGGAGCCGGCACGGAGCTCGAGCGACGGGGTGCCGTCGGTGAAGTCGACCGTCGCCTCGCCCGAGAGGACCACGAACACCTCGTCGATCTCGGTGTCCTGCACGACGCCGACACCCAGCTCCCAGACACCGACCTCGGTGTCACCGACGGCCGCGAGCGACACGATGCCGCTGCGCGGCGACCCCGAGACGACGTCCTCGGGCGCCAGCGGGTTGTCGGCGAGCGCCACGTCGGCGCCCTGGAGCGCCGCGTTGGGGGCGAGCAGATGGTCGGTCATGAGGTACCTCTCTGAGCAGGACGGAGACGAGCGGGGTCGGCACAGCCCGACGACCTACCCGACGCCCCAGCCGTAGGCGAGCTTGTGGGCTTCGAGCACGAAGAACGTCTCGGTCGACCGCACCCCGGGCGTCGGCTGCAGGGTGTCGAGGAGGAAGGTCTTGTAGTGGTCCATGTCGCGGCACACGGCCTCGACCATCACGTCGAAGCCGCCGCTCGTGAGCACCACGTAGCTCGTCTCCGCGTGCTTCGACAGCTCCTGGCACACCCCGCGCGCCCTCCCCGGCTCGCAGCGGATGCCGATGAGCGCCAGGTGGTCGAAGCCGATCGACAGCGGGTTCGCGATGCCGACGATCTGCAGGATCCCGGTGTCCTCGAGTCGCTGGATCCGATAGCGGACGGACGACGCCGGCAGCCCGGTCTCGGTGGCGATCTCGGAGAACGCCTTCCGTCCGTCCTGCTGCAGGATCGCGATCAGCCGACGGTCGATGTCGTCAAGGTCGTTCATGTGGCTCCTCCGGCAGCGGGCGGATGGTCATCTGGCAAGCGTAGCGAGGGAAGCCGTGCGGCTCGGGTGCGGTGTCCGCCCCACCCGAGCCACGAGCCCCGACCGACCGACCGACCCGAACGCGGGCGGTCGACCGAGGCGTCGCCGATCGAGCGGACCGAGGGAGGTCACCGATCGGCGGATCGGTCCGACTAGCGGACGTGGATCGCGCCGGTGCGGAGGTCGGTCATGTCGTGCAGCGTGTACATGCCGCCGATCCGACCCCAGCCGGTGCCCTTGCCGCCCGCGCCACCGAAGGGCATATTGATGTCCCACCAGCCGTTGGAGTCGTTCACGATGACCTGGCCGGTCTCGAGCTCCTCCATGAAGCGGTAGGCCTTCGAGAGGCTCTCGGTGAACACCGCGGACTGCAGGCCGAGCGCGTCGGCGTTGGCGATGCGGAGGATGTCGTCGTCGTCCTGCGCCGTGAGGATGGGGAGGACCGGACCGAACGACTCCTCGCGCGACAGCAGGCTGTCCTCGGAGACGCCGTCGACGATCGTGAAGTCGTAGTAGAGGTCCGTCGGGTGGCCCGCGGCACGACCGCCGCCGAGCAGGATGTCGAAGCCGAGCGCGCGGGCCTCGTCGAGGTGGCGGTCCATCTTCGCGGCGACGCCCTCGTTGTTGAGCGGGCCGAGGTTGATCCCCTCGTCGAACGGGTTGCCGAGTCGCACGGTGGCCTTCGCGTAGGTGAGGGCCGCATCGACGAAGGCGTCGTGGACGTTGTGGTGCACGATGAGCCGCTCGGTCGCACAGCAGACCTGCCCGCCGCTGTAGAAGGCGGAGTCGACCGCGGCCTTCGCGGCGCGTTCGATGTTCGCGTCCTCGAGGACGACGATCGGGCCGTTGCCGGAGCACTCCATGAGCGAGCGCTTGAGGCCGGCGGTGCGGACGATCTTCGCGCCGGTGGCGGACGAGCCGATGAAGCCGATCGCGTCGATGCCGTCGTGGGAGACGAGCTCCGAACCGAACGCGCCGTCGCCGGGGAGGACGCTGACGAGCCCAGCCGGGACGCCAGCCTCGACGAGGCAGTCCATCGCCGCGAGGACCGCGAGGGGCGTGTTGCTCGGCGGTTTGACGATGCAGGCGTTGCCGGTCGCGAGGCCCGGGGCGACGAACTCGCTGAACATGAGGAGCGGGAAGTTCCAGGGCGTGATGATGCCCCAGACGCCGACCGGTGCGCGCCAGGTGAACATGCGCTTGTCGATGTCGCTCGACGGCAGCGTCTCGCCGTAGAGGCGGAGGGCGTCCTCGGCGTGGAGGTGGAAGAGCTGCGCGGCCTCGGCGATGTCGGCGATCGACTCGGCGAGTGGCTTGCCCTGCTCCAGCGTCTGCAGCCGAGCGAGCTCTTCCACCCGGGCGTTGATCGCGTCGCCGACCCGGTGACAGATCTCCGCGCGCTTGAACACGCCGAGCTTGCGCCACTCCCGCTGCGCCTCGTGCGCACGTCGCACCGCCTCGTCGAGTTCGGCGGCGCCGGCGACGGGGATCGACGCGATGACGTCACCGGTGACGGGGCTGATCACCTCCGAGCGCTCCGAGCTGGATCCGTCGGTGAACTCGCCGGCGATGAAGAGCTGGGTGCGAGTGGGTGTCGGCAACGTGGTCATTCCGGACCTCCTGGTGTCGTGGCTGGGCCGACGACGCCGAACAGCGTCGTGCGGATGTCGTCGGGAGAATGTGGGATCAGCCTAGGACCTTGCGATTCCTCGAACAAGCAGTATTGTTTCGTCAAAGTTACGATTACAACAACGAGACCGCCACGATCTTGTCGTCACAACAATTCTTCGGCACATTGAGTGCACCAGCAGCGAGACAGCGACGTCCCGTCCCCACGAATCGAGAAGAGCCCATGTCGACCGAACACGTCACCAGCACCGACGAGACCACGCACCTGCCCAAACGGATGCGCTGGTTCGACGGTTTCGCCATGGCGATGACCATGCCAGCCGCGCTCATCGCCACCCTCGGCGCCTCCATCACCGGCCTCGGCGGCTGGGGGGCCGCCGTCCTGTGGGCGATCTCCATGATCCTCGCCATGGGCGTGAACTGGATCTACACCGAGCTCGCCACCATGTTCCCGAACTCCTCAGGCGGCATCGCGCACTACGCGGCCGAAGCGTGGAAGTCGCGTGCACCCTGGGTCGCACCGATCACGGGCGTCGGCTACTGGCTCCCCTGGGGCACCAACCTCGCCACCTACGGTGCGGTCACCGGTGCACTCATCCAGGCGCAGTGGTTCCCGAACGAGGACTGGGTGATCCAGCTCGGCCCGATCTCCATCACCTTCCCGATCCTCGTCGGGCTCGGCGTCATCGGCGTGATGTACCTCATCAACGTCATCGGCGTCCGCGTCACGATGGCGTTCGTCTACATCACGGCGGGCATCCTGCTCATCCCGCTGTTCGTGTTCATCGTCTTCCCGCTCTTCAGCGCCGACTGGGCACCGCTCGACCTCACCTGGAAGCTCGAAGGCATCGAGGGCCTGCACACCGCGATCGTCTGGCTGTACATCATGGCGTGGACCACCTTCGGCATCGAGGTCTGCGCGACCTTCGCCCCGGAGTACCGCGACTCGGTGAAGGACACGACCAAGGCGATCAAGGCCTCCGTCCTCTTCTGCCTCGGCGTCTTCTTCGTCATCCCGCTGACCCTCGGCGGCTACGCGGGTGAAGCGGCGATCGCCGACAACCCGGCGACCTTCTTCGTCGCCAGCTTCGCCTCGCTCGTCGGTGGCGCCGCGGACGTCATGGTCCTCTGCCTCATCGCTTCGCTGCTGCTCATCATGACCACCTCGGTGGCCGACGCCTCGCGCGTGCTGTTCAACATGGGCAAGGAGCGCGTCACCGTCCCGTCACTCGGCGTGCTGAACCGTCGCGGTGTGCCGTTCCGCTCGCTCAACGTGATGCTCGTCATGAACGTCGTGATCCTCGTCGTGCTGCAGAACCCGCTCGCGATCATCGTGACCGGCAACCTCGGCTACATCCTCACGCACTTCTTCGCCGTCTCCGGCTTCTTCCTGCTGCGCAAGGACCGCCCCGACGCCGTCCGCCCGATCCGCCTGCCGCGCTTCTTCGTGCCGCTGTCGGTCGTGCTGTCGGTCATCCTCGCGATCATCCTCATCGTCGGCGCGACCGGGTTCTCCACGACGGGGTACGGCGGGTTCCTCGAGCTCGGCATCGCGCTCGGGCTGCTCGCGCTGGGCGTCGTGATCTGGCTGTTCGTGCAGCGGAGCACCAAGCGCGACGCGGGGCTCGGGACCGGCGGGGCATCCACCGGAACCCCGCGTGCCGACGCCGAACGCACCGACGCCGCCCGCACCGACTGACCGCGCACCACGCGACCGCACCGAACCACGCACCACAGGGGACCCACCATGAGAACCACCTACGAACTGGCCGAAGAGCTCGCCGACACCGCACACCTGCGGGAGCAGCTGGCGTCGGCCGAACCGGAGCCGTACTGGCTCGACGACCCGGCACGGCCCGCTCCGCTCCCCCGCCTCGAAGCGGACGTCGAGACGGACCTGGCGATCGTCGGTGGTGGGTACTCGGGCCTGTGGACCGCCCTGCTCGCGAAGGAGCGCGACCCGGACCGCCGGGTCGTGCTCCTCGAGGGCCGGCGCATCGCGTGGGCGGCGTCCGGTCGCAACGGCGGGTTCTGCGAGCCGAGCCTCACCCACGGATCGTCGAACGGCAAGAGCCGCCTGCCGCACGAGTTCGACCGCCTGGAGGAGCGGGGACGCGAGAACCTGCGCGAGATCGGCGAGACCATCGCCCGGTACGGCATGGACTGCGACTGGGAGGAGACGGGCCTGCTGCAGGCGGCGACGGCCCCACACCACGTCGACTGGTTGCGGGAGAGCGCCGAGGAGCACGGCGCCCGGTTCCTCGACCGCGAGGCGATGCAAGCGGAGGTCCACTCGCCGATCTTCCAGGCCGGCCTGTTCGAGCCCACCGGTGCGGCGCTCGTCAACCCGGCCAAGCTGGCGTGGGAGCTGCGACGCGTCTGCCTCGACCTGGGTGTGGAGATCCACGAGTACACGCACGTCCGCTCGATCCGGTCGGACGCGACGTCGGTCACCCTCACGACGACGCACGGCTCGGTCGTCGCGAAGCACGTCGCCCTCGGTACCAACGTCTTCAAGGCCCTCATCCCGAGTGCCCGGAAGTACACGGTGCCGGTCTACGACTACGCGCTCATGACGAACCCGCTCTCCGCCGAGCAGCTCGAGAGCCTGGGTTGGAAGGGCCGGCAGGGCATCTCCGACCTCGACAACCGCTTCCACTACTCGCGGCTCACGACCGACGCGAACGGCTCGACCCGCATCCTGTACGGCGGCTACGACGCGGTCTACAACTACGGCGGGCGGGTCGAGCCGCGGTTCGACCAGCGCGAGGAGTCCTTCCTCAAGCTCGCCGCCCACTTCGCCCACACCTACCCGCAGCTCGCCGACCTCGGCTTCTCCCATAAGTGGGGCGGCGCGATCGACACCTGCGGGCGGTTCTTCTCCTTCTTCGAGACCGCGCACGGCGGCAAGGTCGCGCACGCGGCCGGGTTCACCGGCCTCGGCGTCGGGGCGACGCGGTACGGCGCGAACGTCATGCTGGACCTCCTCGCCGGCACGCCGACCGAGCGCACGACGATGGACTTCGTCCAGAAGAAGCCGACGCCGTTCCCGCCCGACCCGCTCGCGTTCATCGGCGCGCGCATCTCGCTGTCGGAGATGGCCCGGGCCGACCGCAACGAGGGCAAGCGCGGGCTCTGGCTCCGCACGATGGACGCCGTCGGGCTGGGCTTCGACTCCTGAGCCGGGTTTCGACGCAGGAGCCGCAGTCCAACCCATGACAGGCGGAGCCTGGTTCGATACGGTGCAGGTGGTGGTCCCGCTCACGTCGAACCCGCACAGCTCGCGTCGGCCCGCAACGGACACCGCACCGCACCAGCAGCACCTCAGACAAAGGAGCACACCAGTGAGCGACTACGCCGTCGTCAACCCCGCGACCGGAGAGACTCTCCGCGACTACCCGACGATCACGGACGAGGAGCTGCAGCAGGCGATCACCGCCGCGTCCGCCGCCCACGAGGAGTGGTCGCGTCGCGCTCCCGTCGTCGACCGCGCTGCGCTCATCGCCCGCGTCGCCGCCCTGCACACGGAGCGTCGCGAGCAGCTGGCCGAGATCGCCGTCCGCGAGATGGGCAAGACCTACGAGCAGGCGCTCGGTGAGGTCGACTTCGCCGCCGCGATCTACCAGTACTACGCCGACAACGGCGAGGCGTTCTCCGCCGACGAACCGATCGAGCTGTCCGACGGCACCGGCTCGGCGTTCATCCGTCGTGCGTCGCTGGGCGTGCTGCTCGGCATCATGCCGTGGAACTTCCCGTACTACCAGGTGGCGCGGTTCGTCGGGCCGAACGTCGTCAACGGCAACACGATCCTCCTCAAGCACGCCCCGCAGTGCCCCGAGTCGGCGCTGGCGATCGCGCAGATCTTCGACGACGCCGAAGCCGAGCTGGGCGCCCACGACTCCGTGTACGTGAACATCTTCGCCACGAACGACCAGATCGCGACGGTCATCGCCGACCCGCGCGTGCAGGGCGTCTCGGTCACCGGTTCGGAGCGCGCCGGTTCCGCCGTCGCCGAGCTGGCCGGCAAGCACCTCAAGAAGGTCGTGCTCGAGCTCGGCGGGTCCGACCCGTTCATCCTGCTGTCGACCGACGACCTCGACGCCGCCGTCCAGGACGCCGTCAACGCCCGCATCGACAACAACGGTCAGTCCTGCAACGCCGCTAAGCGGTTCATCATCATCGACGAACTGTTCGACGACTTCGCCGCGAAGTTCACCGAGGTCTTCACCGCGAACGCGCCGGCCGACCCGATGGCGGAGAGCACGCAGCTCGGCCCACTGTCGTCGGCCGCCGCGACCGAGCGACTCGGCGAGCAGCTCGGCCGCGCGAAGGCGCAGGGCGCGACGATCCTGGCATCGGGCGAACCGGATGGGAACTTCTTCCCGCCGGCCGTGCTCACCGACGTGACGCCCGAGATGGACGCGTTCCACGAGGAGTTCTTCGGTCCCGTGGCCTCGCTGTACCGGGTCGCGTCCGAGGAGGAGGCCGTGCGCCTCGCGAACGACACCCCGTTCGGTCTCGGCTCCTACGTGTACACGACCGACCAGGAGCAGGCGCTGCGGGTCGCGGACGGGATCGACGCCGGCATGGTGTGGATCAACCTCGTCCTCGGCGACGCGGTGGAGCTGCCCTTCGGCGGCGTCAAGCGCTCCGGCACCGGCCGCGAGATGGGCAAGCCCGCGATGGACGAGTTCGTCAACAAGAAGCTCATCCGCATCGCGTAGGTGCGTCGGCCCCGGTCGCTGAGCTCGCACCACCGGTCGCTGACGCCCCGTCCGGCCACTGACGCCGCCATCCGGTCACTGACGCCGCCATCCGGTCACTGAGCCTGTCGAAGTGCGGTCCCGCCCCATGTCGACCGCCCTTCGACAAGCTCAGGGACCGGAATGGGGTGCGCGCGAAAACCGGGACACGGTGCACCCGCTCACCGCGCTCCTCACCCGCGGAACGCTTTCCGGACACTGAGCTTGTCGAAGTGCCTCGTACGCACCTCGACAAGCTCGGTGTCCGCGCTGTGCTCGGTAACCGAACGTCCGCCACAGGGCGTGCATCACTCCCGTTGTCCACAGGGCGTGCGCACCCGATCAGGTGCGATGACGTCGCGAGCTAGCCTTTCGAGGAGGGCGAGGCTCGTCAGTCTGGGGCACGGTCGAGTTGCGTCGGTGGCATCAACTCTCTAGACCCCTCTTCATCTTGAAATCAATGGGGGGCTTGAGTACGATCATACCGAGGCCACAGAAGTACCGCGATGTGGTGAAGTTCCTCAGCTCGAAAGGCTGGGTGCTGCTCCGGCAGCAGAAGGGCTCCCACGAGAAATGGGGGAATCCCGAGAACGGTCGCGAGTACCTGACGATTCCACATCACGAGGCGTCGGCCGGAATCGTGAAGCAGCTCATCGAGATGTTCCCGGATGCGCCGAGCGGGTGGAAGTAGAGCACCGCACCGCTCGACCGCCCCGACAGACAATCAGGAGGCCCGCGCATGACCGCAGCAACCGTGACCAAGACGCTCGACGTCGTGACCTACCTCGACGGCAAGTGGTGGACGTTCGAGATCCCCGCGCTCACCACCGACTCCCCCCGAGGCGCGGGACACCGGATCGTCGCCATGGGCTCAGCGAAGCGGTTCAAGGACATCGCTGCAGCGGCCCGCGACGTCGCGGCACTGTGGCTCGATCTCGATGACTATGACGGGGACGTCGTTGTGACGGTCCGGGACGAGGCGGTCGGTCTCTGGAGCGAATCCAACACCCTTGAAGAGCAGGCACGCCAGCAGGTGCGCGAGGCAGCGCGGAAGCGCCGCGAGGCCGTCCTGAGCCTCATCGCCAAGGGAGCCAGCCAGAGCGACGCCGCGGCCGTCTTCGGCGTCTCAGTGCAACGTGTGAGCCAACTCGTGCACTGACGCTCGTCGATCAACAGCCCCCACCGAGGCCCTCCCCCGCTCTCTGAGCCCCATCCGGTCACTGAGCCTGTCGAAGTGCAGTCGCGCCCCGATGACCACCGCCCTTCGACAAGCTCAGGGACCGAAGGGGTGGCTCTGGGAACGAGGGTGCACGACGCGCGAATCCGTCAGCCGTCGGTGAGCTGGAGGGCGCTCCACAGCTCGGCGCGGTCGCCGAAGCGCGAGAGGTCGAGGTCGAGCAGCGACTCCAGCGTGGTGATGCGCGCGCGGAGGGTCTGCCGGTGGATCCCGAGTCGGCCAGCAGCCTGATCGGTCACGCAGTTCGACTCCAACCACGCCCGGGCCGTCTCCACGTGGACCGCCCGAGCCTCGGCTCCGAGCCCGCCCAACGGCTCCAGCAGCCGGTTCGCCAGCACCGACCCGCCCGAGGCGCTCAGCAACCCGAGCAACCCCTGCTCGGCGAGCGCCTCGTATCGCACGAGCCGCGGCGTCTCCCCGGCCGACGCGCGCGCCCGCTCCGCCTCGGCCAGCCCGTTCCGCAAACCCTCCCAGCTCGTCATCGCCGACACCCCACCCGACAGCCCGTGGCGGCCGACGACGGCGTCCCAGAGTCCGGTGTCCGCGTCGCTCGACACGATGACGATCCGTTCGTCCTGCTCGGCGAAGAACAGCTTGCCGCCATGCGCCGCGGCCTGCACGTCGAGTTCCGAGAGGAAGCCCAGCTCACCCACGGGGATGTCGACCACGGCGACGCGGATCGGGTCGGGCGGCAGCGGCCCCCAGAGCCGCTGGGCGGTGCGCTCGGCGACGGCGCGGTCCCCGGAGAGCAGCAGCTCGAGGAGCCCGGAGCGCAGCTGCCGGCGTGCGAGGTCGAGGGCGCTGTGCTGCTCGAGGGCGATGCTCGCGAGGCCGATGACGCTGGAGACGAGGTCGTGCTCGGCGTGGTCGAGCGGCACGCTGGAGCCGACGGCGAGGATGCCCCGCAGCTCGCCCCGGCGACCGAGCGTCAGCAGCGTCGCGCCCTCCGCTCCGTCCGCGAGGTGCAGGCCGGCTCGGGATCCGCGGCGCAGCACCTCGGCGACAGCGGCCTCCACGCCCTCCGGCACCGGCTCGCGCGTCCTCGTGGTGACCCGGTTGCCGAGCGCGTCGTAGAGCGCGACCCAGCAGCCGAGCTGCTGCCCCAGTTCCGCGAGGATCGCCGTCAGGCCGTCGGGTCGGAGCGCCGCCCTCGCGACCGCACGCTGGGCGGCGAGCGACCACTCGAGCGACGCCACGCGCGCGGCTGCGACTGCGTCGGCGACGAACCGGATGATGCCGATGAACGGGGTCCGCTCCCCCACCTCGAGCAGAGTGAACCCGTGACGCTCGCATGCCTCGACGAGCCGCTGCGGGATGTCGGCGTGGATGATCCCGGTGGCGAACCCGAGCGCGAGCACGCCCCGGGCGGAGAGGCGGCGGACGTACTCGTCGGCGCGGCGGTCGGCGAGCTCGTCGCTCATCTCGCCGGTGAACTGCATGCCGTCGGTGAGGAGTAGCTGACCGGGCTCCAGCCAGGGCGTCGGGTCGCCGAGGTCGGAGCTGTGCACCCAGGCGATGTCGCGGTCGAGGACGTCGGCGTCTCCTGCGACGACGAGGCCGAGCTTGAAGACCGGTTCGGCCATGAGCGTGCGCAGGGACACGTTGGAGGATGCACGGCCGACCTCGCCAGCGATCACTGAAGTGGTGGACATGTGCCGAAGCTATCACCGATCCCGCCATGTACATCGGTCGCGTCGCTTGCCAGGCTGCAGGAGTGATCAATGACTTCCTCTCCGGCCTCGACAACGCCGGCGTCCGCGACGCCGACACCCAGCGCGTGCTGCACTCCTGGTCCGCCCAGAGCACGCTCAAGCCGCTCCCCATCGCGGGTGGGCTCGGCAGCACCGTGTGGGACCACGACGGACGCCACTACCTCGACTTCTCCAGCCAGCTGGTCAACGTGAACCTCGGGTACCAGCACCCGAAGGTGGTCGCGGCGATCCAGGAGCAGGCGGCGCAGCTCACGACGATCGCGCCCGCTGCGGCGAACGCGACCCGTGCCGAGGCGGCGCGGCTCATCCTCGAGCGTGCGCCCGAGGGCTTCGAGAAGGTCTTCTTCACCAATGGCGGCGCCGACGCGAACGAGAACGCGATCCGCATGGCGCGCATCGCCACCGGCCGCGACAAGGTCATCTCGACCTACCGCTCGTACCACGGCAACACGGGCGCGGCCATCGTGGCGACGGGCGACTGGCGCCGCATCCCCAACGAGTACGCGCGCGGTCACGTGCACGTGTTCGGCCCGTATCTCTACCGCACCGAGTTCTGGGCGACGACGCCGGAGGAGGAGTCGGAGCGCGCCCTCCGCCACCTCGAGCGCACCGTCCAGGCGGAAGGCCCCACCTCGATCGCCGCGATCCTCCTCGAGACCGTTCCGGGCACCGCCGGCATCCTGACCCCGCCGCCCGGCTACCTCGCGGGGGTCCGCGCGATCGCCGACCGCTACGGCATCATGCTCATCCTCGACGAGGTCATGGCCGGCTTCGCCCGCACCGGTGAGTGGTTCGCGTTCGACGCGTTCGACGTGCGCCCCGACCTCATCACCTTCGCGAAGGGCGTCAACTCCGGCTACGTGCCGCTCGGTGGCGTCATCGTCTCCGAGCACATCGCCCGCGTCTTCGACGAGCAGGTGTTCCCCGGTGGGCTCACGTACTCCGGCCACCCGCTCGCCGCCGCGAGTGTCGTCGCGACGCTCACCGCGATGGCTGAGGAAGGCGTCGTCGAACACGCCAAGGCGATCGGCGCCGACCACATCGGGCCCGCGCTCCGCTCCCTCGCCGAGCGCCACGAGCTCATCGGCGAGGTTCGCGGCAGCGGCGTGTTCTGGGCGGTCGAGCTCGTCGAGGACCGCGACACCCGCGCACCGCTCGATGCGGCGGCGATGGGTCGGTTCAAGTCATACCTGCTCGAGGCCGGCCTCCTGCCGTTCATCAGCGAGAACCGCATCCACGTCGTCCCGCCCGCCGTCGTGACCGCCGACGAGGTCGCCTCGGGCATCGCAATCATCGATGCCGCCCTCGACGAGCTGCGCGCATGAGCGGCGACCCGGACTCGTTCTGGGACTCGGTGTCGGGACTCCCGGCACCCGTCCCGGCACGACCAGCACCCAGCACCCCTGCACCCCACGACGCCCAGGAGCCCTCCGCATGACCACCACCGCCACGAGCACCACCCCCACCACCGACGCCGGTTCGCTGCCGGTCGTCCCGCACTGGATCGACGGAGCCGAGGCCCCGTCCACCTCGGGTCGCACCGCCCCGGTCTACGACCCGGCACTCGGTGTCGCGACCAAGAACGTCGCGCTCGCGGACCAGTCGGAGATCGACCACGCCGTCGCATCCGCCGCCGCGGCATTCCCCGCCTGGCGCGACCTGCCGCTCGCGAAGCGTCAGCAGATCGTGTTCAAGTTCCGTGAGCTGCTCGAGGCGAAGAAGGGTGAGCTGGCGGAGATCATCACCGAAGAGCACGGCAAGGTCGTGTCCGACGCGTTGGGCGAGATCACCCGTGGGCAGGAGGTCGTGGAGTTCGCGACCGGTCTCGCGCACCACCTGAAGGGCGAGTTCTCCGAGCAGGTCTCCACCGGTGTCGACGTGTACTCCAC
>NZ_FXWJ01000007.1 GCF_900177795.1 Plantibacter elymi (nom. nud.) | reverse complement strand
AAGCTAAGACTCTTTGCGCCGATGGTACTGCAGGGGGGACCCTGTGGGAGAGTAGGACACCGCCGGACTTCTTCGTTGAAATGGCCACCCAAGGTTCTTGGGTGGCCATTTTGCGTTAAGTCGTCGTTTCACGGGTACCGTGGGACAAGAATTCAACAGTAGGTTGACGCCGGGTGACGGCGTCCGAGCACCGTGGAGATCATCGTGAGTGACCAGTCAGCAGACCAGCCCGACAAGGGTGAGCGACGTCCTCCGAGATCTTCCGGTGACAACCGTGGGAACGGTGGTGCTGCACGGCGCGATGATCGCGCTCGTGGCACCGACCGTCCGCAGCGATCCGACCGCCCAGCACGGAGTGGTGATCGTCCGTCGTCAGGGGATCGTCCGCAGCGTTCGGATCGTCCGGCTTGGCAGAAGGATCGCCCGGCGTCGGGGGACCGCCCGCAGCGCTCGGACCGTCCCGCGCGCAGCGGCGACCGCCCGTCGTCCGGCGACCGACAGCAGCGCTCTGATCGTCCCGCGTGGCAGAAGGATCGTCCAACGTCCGGCGACCGTCCGCAACGGTCGGACCGTCCCGCCTGGCAGCAGGGCCGGCCGTCGTCGGGGGATCGTCCGCAGCGCTCGGACCGTCCCGCACGCAGCGGCGACCGCCCGTCGTCCGGCGATCGTCCGGACCGCGGAAACCGGACCGACCGCGGACACTCCTCGGAGCGAGGTGGCCGTCCCGACCGCGGGCGCGACAGCGGTGGACGCGAGCTGTGGACGCGCGATGGCGCTCCGGCCCGCGGCGACCGCGACGCGTTCCGTCGCGAGCGCGAGCTGACCGAGGAAGAGCGCATCGCGTTCGAGCTCAAGTCGATCCGTCCGCGCCACGACGACCCGGAGATCCCCGACGACGTCACGCCACAGGACCTCGACAAGGGTGCGCGGAACGAGCTGAAGACCCTGAGTAAGGAGAACGCCGACGGCGTCTCCCAGCACCTCGCGATGGCGGCGCGACTGATCGACAGCGATCCCGCGCTTGCTCATCTGCACGCGATGTCCGCCGCCCGTCGCGCCGGCCGGATCGCGATGGTCCGCGAGACCCTCGCCATCACCGCGTACGAGACCGGAGACTACGCCCTCGCGCTTCGCGAGCTGCGGACCTATCGCCGTATCTCCGGCAAGGACGACCAGCTGCCACTCATGGTGGACAGCGAACGCGGCGTCGGCCGACCGGAGCGTGCCTTGGAACTCGGCCGGTCCGTCGATCGCTCGACCCTCGACGTGCCTGTCCGCGTCGCCCTCGCGATCGCGATGTCGGGTGCCCGGCTCGACCTCGGGCAGGCCGAGGACGCGCTGCTCGAGCTCCAGATCCCGCAGCTCGACCCGAAGCGTGCGTTCTCCTACAGCCCGGCGCTGTTCAACGCATACGCCGAGACCCTCGAGGTGCTCGGCCGTGAGGAGGAGGCGGCCGTCTGGCACGACCGCGCGATGATCGCCTCCGAAGCGCTCGAGCAGTCCGCTGCGGACGACGAGGGCGAGACGATGGTGGTCGTGGAGGAGTTCCTCGAGTTCGACGACGAGCCCGAGTCGCCCACGGCTGGCGCCCCTAAATCCGACGATCTGCCTGGGGAGGAGCCCTCCGGTGAGTCCGCTGCTGACGAGAAGGCCTAAGCCCGTGACCCCGCTCGACGGCGTCGATGTGGTCCTCGCGGATCTGGACGGCGTGGTCTACGCCGGTCCGAACCCGATCCCGCACGCAGTGGAGTCGCTGAACCTGGCGGCTGAACACGTTCGCGTCGGATACATCACGAACAACGCCTCGCGGACGGACGCCTCCGTCGCGCAGCACCTCACCGACCTCGGCCTCAGCGTCGCGCCGGCAGAGGTCGTCACGAGCCCGCAGGCCGCGGTCCGGCTGCTGGCCGGCCTGGTGCCCGCCGGGTCCACGATCCTGGTGGTCGGTGGTGCCGGGCTCGTCGACGAGGTCGAGAAGGGTGGCTTCGTCGTCACCAGCTCCGCTGAGGACTCGCCGGCTGCGGTGATCCAGGGCTTCGCTCCCGAGGTCGGCTGGTCACAGCTGGCCGAAGCGGCGTTCGCACTGCAGACGCCGACCGCCGACGGTTCCGAGCTGCCGTGGGTCGCGACGAACACGGACTGGACCATCCCGCAAGCTCGTGGGATCGCTCCGGGAAACGGCACGCTGGTGTCGGCCGTCCATACGGCGGTCGGCCGTCTGGCGACCGTCGCCGGGAAGCCGGAGGTACCGATCTTCGACGAGGCGAAGGTGCGTTTCGGCGCATCGAAGCCGCTCTTCATCGGAGACCGACTCGACACCGACATCCTCGGCGCGAACCGCGCCGGGATCGCGTCAGCCCTCGTCCTGACCGGCATTGATCGAGCCAAGCACGTCCTCGCGGCCGACCAGCACTCCCGGCCGACCTTCATCCTCGAGGACCTGCGGCAGCTGCACGAGCCGTATCCGGCCACCACCATGTCGCGCGACGGCAAGGCGGCGACGGTCGGTGCGGCCACGGTGCGGATCCGTGGGAACGACGTCGTGGTGGAGTCGGACGGCCCGTCCCGGATCGACCTGTTGCGCGCCGCATGCGCCGCGATCTGGGCGTCCGGCCGTGCCATCTACGGGCTCAACGTCCCGGAGCACCTGTACGCGGAGTGATGCCCGCCCCTCGGGAGGCGCGGGTCGCCACGGGTGTTCGCCCACAGCGGTTCCCGGGGGTGGCGAGGGCGGCGGCCGGTAGGGTTGCCCTGTGACGAACGAACCGGAGCACCCGACCGACGGCCTCGTGTCCCGCGTCCACCTCATCGACGAGCAGCCGCTCGAGGAGCGGGCCGCCGCATACAGCCAGCTCGTCGACGAACTGCGGGCGACGCTCGAGGGGAGCGACTCGCCGAAGACCTCGGCGTAGCGCATGGAGAACACACCCGAACCGCCTGCTGCAGCCGATTCGCCGGACGGCGCCGCGCAGCCCGCTCGCCTCGACGCCGCCCTCGCCGCGCGAGGACTCGCCCGCTCCAGGACCCATGCGGCCCAGCTCATCGCCGACGGGCTCGTGAGTGTCGACGACCGCACGATCGTGAAGGCCTCCCACCGGGTCCACCCGGATGCTCGGGTCGTCGTCGCCGGCGCCGACCACTACGTCAGTCGCGCCGCCCACAAGTTGCTCGCCGCCCTGGACGCCTTCCCGGTCGTCGTCGACGACGCACTCGTCCTCGACGCCGGCGCCTCCACCGGTGGATTCACCCAGGTCCTGCTCGAGCGTGGGGCGCGTCGGGTGATCGCCCTCGACGTCGGGCACGACCAGCTCGTGCCGCAACTCCGCGACGATGAGCGGGTGCGGGTCGTCGAGGGGTGCAACGTCCGCTTCCTGACGCCGGAGCAGCTCAGCGACCTCACCGGTCTGGACGAGCGTCCGTCGCTCGTGGTCGGCGACCTCTCGTTCATCTCCCTCACCCAGGTGCTCCCGGCACTCGTGTCGGTCGTCGCGTCACCGGCGGAACTCGTCCTGCTTGTCAAACCGCAGTTCGAGGTCGGTCGTGGTGGCGTCCGTGAGGGCGTCGTCACCGATCCCGCGCTCCGTGCCGACGCCGTCGCAGGCGTCCTGTGGGCGGCCTGGGACCTCGGGCTCGGGACGGCCGGGCTCATCCCGTCGCCGATCGTCGGCACCCACGGCAACCGCGAGTACGTGGTGTGGATATCGGCGGAGCACGGAACCAATCCGACAGAATGGATGCAGCAGATCACCTCGATGGCTGGAGCGTAACCCGATGGCACATTCCACCGATCCTGCGGTCGCGGCGAGGAACATCCTGGTCGTCGCGCACACCGGCCGCGACGACTCGCGCGATGCCGCCGTGCTCGTGTCCAGGCTGCTCCTGGAGGCGGGCGTCCGCCCGGTCCTCAGCGCGCTGGAGCGGGCGGACCTCATCGCGGTCGACCCGGATCTCGACGTCGTCTCCATCCTCGACGAGGAGGTCTCCCTCGGCGACATCGAACTGGCGATCGTCCTCGGCGGCGACGGCACGATCCTGCGCGCGGCCGAGGTCACGCGAGGATCGGCGGCGCCGCTGCTCGGGGTGAACCTCGGTCACATCGGTTTCCTCGCCGAGAGCGAGCGCGACGACCTCGCCGAGACGGTCGAACGGGTCGTGCGTCGCGACTACTTCGTGGAGGAGCGCATGACGCTCTCCGTCCGGGTCAAGGTCGGCGCGGAGGTCGTCTACGAGACGTGGGCGCTCAACGAGGCCACGGTCGAGAAGGCGAGCCGGGAACGCATGCTCGAGGTCGTGATCGAGGTCGATCAGCGTCCGCTCTCCTCCTTCGGGTGCGACGGGGTGGTCATCTCGACGCCGACCGGCTCGACCGCCTACAACTTCTCGGCGGGCGGGCCGGTCGTGTGGCCGTCGGTGGAGGCCATCACCCTCGTCCCGCTCAGCGCGCACGCCCTGTTCGCGAAGCCGCTCGTGGTCGGCCCGGAGTCGTCCCTCGCCGTCGAGGTCCTGGAACGCACCGACGGCCTCGGCGTGCTCTGGTGTGACGGCCGCCGGGCCAAGGACCTCCAGCCGGGCGCCCGCGTGGTCGTCAGACGCTCGTCGGTGCCGGTCCGCCTCGCGCGCCTCCACGAGAGCACCTTCACCGATCGACTCGTCAACAAGTTCCGGCTACCGGTCACCGGTTGGCGCGGCCCCGTCGGACGCGAGGAGCCGATGACCGGCACGATCCACCTCCCGGCCTCCACGGCCACCCGACACCACAGCGATCAGGAGGGCACCGCATGATCGAGGAGATCGAGATCCGCGACCTCGGCGTCATCGCGTCCGGGACACTCCCGCTCGGTCCCGGCTTCACCGCAGTGACGGGCGAGACCGGCGCAGGCAAGACGATGGTCGTCACCGCCCTCGGGCTGCTCCTCGGTCAGCGGTCGGACAGCGGCGTCGTGCGAGCGGGCCAGAAGCAGACGAGCGTCCAGGGACGCTGGTTGGTGCCGGGCGACGGCGTCGTCGCCGAGCGCGTCCGCGAGGCCGGGGGAGACCTCGATCCCGCGGGTGATGCGGCAGAGCTGCTGCTCGGCCGGATCGTGACCGCCGAGGGCCGCGGCCGCGCGATCGTCGGCGGCCGGACGGCGCCCATCGGGATCCTCTCCGAACTCGGCGAGCAGCTCGTCGTCGTGCACGGGCAGTCAGACCAGATCCGTCTGCGGGCCGCGCCGGCCCAGCGCGACGCCCTGGACCGCTTCGCCGGTGAGCCACTCCAGCTGGCCCTCGGTGACTACCAGCGGCGCTACACGGAGCTCCTGGAGCTGCGGACGGAACTCGAGACCCTGACGAACGAGCGCGACACGCGACTCCTCGAGGCCGAGCAACTGCGCGTCGCGCTCGCGGAGATCGAGCAGGCCGACCCGCAACCCGGCGAGGACGCCGAGCTGGCCGAGCGCGCCGATCGACTGACCAACCTCGAAGAACTCCGTCTCTCGGCGGCCGGCGCCCGAGAACTCGTCTCGGCCGAGGCCGGCGAGGAGAGCGACGTCGTCGGACTGCTCGAAGGCGCGCGGCGGCAGCTCGACCGGGCCTCGGTGCACGATCCCGCCCTCGGCGCGATCGCCGCGAGTGTCGCCAATGCGAGCTACCTGGCCGCAGAGATCGCCGCCGAGCTCTCGAGCTACCTCGCCGGACTCGACGAGGACGGCGCTCGCGAACTCGAGGTCGTCCAGGAGCGCCGCGCCACCCTCGCGACGCTCGCCAGGAAGTACGGGCCGACGCCCGAGGACGTCCTGCACCTGCTCGAGACGGGCAGCACCCGCCTGATGGAACTCGACGGCGACTCCGACCGCATCACCCAGCTCGAGGGCGACGTCGAACGACTCTCCGGGGAGGTCGACGCCGCTGCCGCGACGTTGAGCGCCGTCCGGATCGAAGCCGCCGCTCGACTCGGCGCAGCCGCAAGCGCGGAACTGCGCTCGCTCGCGATGGCCGAGGCGGAGCTCGTCGTCGAGGTGTCCGATCGCGACGACCTCACGCTGCACGGCAAGGACGTGATCGCCTTCCTCCTCCGGCCGCACGCCGGTGCCGAGCCCCGACCGCTCGGCAAGGGCGCCTCGGGTGGAGAGCTGTCCCGCGTGATGCTCGCCCTCGAGGTCGTCATCGCCGGTGCGGACCCCGTGCCCACCTTCGTGTTCGACGAGGTCGACGCCGGCGTCGGCGGAGCCGCGGCGATCGAGATCGGGCGTCGCCTCGCGGCCCTCGCCGAACGCTCGCAGGTGATCGTCGTCACCCACCTCGCGCAGGTCGCGGCCTTCGCCAACAACCACCTGAGCGTGGTCAAGGGCGGAGACGGTTCGGTGACCGCGTCGAGCGTGCGCCAGCTCGTCGGCGCCGAGCGTGAGGCGGAGATGGCTCGGCTGCTCTCCGGGCTCGCGGAGTCCGACAGCGGCCTCGCCCACGCCCGCGAACTGCTCGCCCTCGCAGCCTCCTGACGACGCGACCGCGAAGGAAGCGACACATGAACCCGAACTGGATGGTAGGATAAAAGCCCGTGGTGAATACTTCTGAAGCGGGCAACCTGAACTCTCCGATCGACGGCATCGTCTCGGGCTCCAACGGCACGACCAAGCACATCTTCGTGACTGGTGGTGTCGTTTCTTCGTTGGGCAAGGGGCTCACCGCAGCCAGCCTCGGCAACCTGCTGACGGCGCGCGGGCTCCGGGTGGTCATGCAGAAGCTCGACCCCTACCTCAACGTCGACCCGGGCACGATGAACCCGTTCCAGCACGGCGAGGTCTTCGTGACCGACGACGGCGCCGAGACCGACCTCGACATCGGCCACTACGAGCGGTTCCTCGACATCGAGCTGAGCCAGGCCGCGAACGTGACGACCGGTCAGATCTACTCCACCGTCATCGCCAAGGAGCGCCGTGGCGAGTACCTCGGCGACACCGTGCAGGTGATCCCGCACATCACGGACGAGATCAAGCGCCGCATGCGCCTCCAGGCGTCCGAGACCCCCCAGCCCGACGTGATCATCACCGAGATCGGTGGCACGGTCGGCGACATCGAGTCGCAGCCGTTCATCGAGTCGGCTCGCCAGATCCGCCACGAGCTCGGCCGGAACAACGTGTTCTTCGTCCACGTGTCCCTCGTGCCGTACATGGGCGCCTCCGGTGAGCAGAAGACGAAGCCGACGCAGCACTCGGTCGCGGCCCTCCGGTCCATCGGCATCCAGCCCGACGCACTCGTGCTCCGCAGCGACCGTCCGGTGACCGAGAGCAACAAGCGCAAGATCGCACTCATGTGCGACGTCGACGAGGACGCGGTCGTGAACGCGGTCGACGTCCCGAGCATCTACGACATCCCCACGATGCTGAACGACCAGGGCCTCGACGCGTACATCGCCGACCGCCTGGGTCTCGTCACCAACGAGGTCGACTGGAGCGGCTGGGCCGACCTCCTCGAGGCCGTCCACCACCCGAAGCACGCCGTCACCATCGGCCTCGTCGGCAAGTACATCGACCTGCCCGACGCCTACCTGTCGGTGACCGAGGCGCTCAAGGCCGGCGGCTTCGCCCACGACACGAAGGTCAGCATCCGTTGGATTCCGTCCGACGACTGCGAGACCGTCGAGGGAGCGATCAAGGCGCTCGCCGACGTCGACGGCATCTGCGTCCCCGGCGGCTTCGGCATCCGCGGCATCGAGGGCAAGCTCGGCGCCCTGAAGTTCGCCCGCGAGAACGGCATCCCGGTGCTCGGCCTGTGCCTCGGCCTACAGTGCATGGTCATCGAGTACGCCAGGAACGTCGTCGGGCTCGAGGGCGCCAGCTCCTCCGAGTTCGACCCCGACACGCAGTTCCCCGTCATCGCGACGATGGCCGAGCAGGTCGAGATCATCGCCGGCGGCGACCTCGGCGGCACGATGCGCCTCGGTCTGTACGCGGCGAAGCTCGACGAGGGCTCGATCGTCGCCGAGCTGTACGGTGCGGACGAGGTGTCCGAGCGTCACCGTCACCGCTACGAGGTGAACAACGGCTACCGCCAGCAGATCGCGGACGCCGGCCTCCAGTTCTCGGGCCTGTCGCCCGACGGCACGCTCGTCGAGTACGTCGAGCTGCCGCGCGAGGTGCACCCGTTCTACGTCGCGACGCAGGCGCACCCCGAGCTGCGGTCGCGCCCGAACCACGCGCACCCGCTGTTCGCCGGTCTCGTCGGTGCTTCGCTCGAGCGCCAGCAGGCGAGCCGTCTGTTCGACGTCGCCAATGGTTGAGTCGATCGGCGACGCCGCGTCGTTGCGCGACGAGTCGCACCCCGTCGAGGTGGTGTCCTCCGAGCGCGCGTTCGCGGGCAAGGTGTGGGACATCCGTCGGGAGTCGTTCCGCTACGGCGACGGCGAGGTCGTGCGCGAGTTCGTCGACCACACCGGGGCGGTCGCGGTCTTGGCGCTCGACGCCGACGAGCGCGTCCTGCTCATCCAGCAGTATCGACACCCGATCGGTGAGCGTGACTGGGAGCTGCCCGCCGGCCTCCTCGACATCGCGGGGGAGGACCCGGCCGTTGCCGCGGGTCGTGAGCTGGAGGAGGAGGCCGACCTCGTCGCCGGTTCGCTGCAGCTGCTGACCGAGTTCTACACGACGCCCGGTGGCAGCAACGAGTCGATCCGCATCTACCTCGCGCGTGACCTCACCGCGACCGCCGAGGCCTTCGCCCGTGCTGAGGAGGAGGCGGACATCCTCGTGGAGTGGGTGCCCCTCGACGACGCCGTGGCCGCGGTGCTCGACGGCCGGCTCCACAACTCGATCCTGATGCTCGGCGTCCTCACGGCCGCCGCGGCTCGCGATCGCGGGTGGTCGACGCTGCGCGACAGCGGCGACTCCACGATCGGGCCGGGCGGAGCCTGAGGCGTGGCGCTCGATCGCGCGGTCGCCGACTACCTGCGGCACATCGCGATCGAGCGCGGCCTGTCGGCCAACACGCAGGCCGCCTACCGACGGGATCTCGAGGGCTACCTCGCCTGGCTCGGGGCGCACGGCGTCGTCGAGGCACCGGCCGTCACCGCCGCGCACGTGTCGGAGTACACGGCGTCGCTCCGGACACCGGAGGGTCAGCCGGTGCGCGCGTCCTCGCTCGCCAGGGTGCTGTCGTCCATCCGCGGTCTCCACCGGTTCCTGCTCGACGAACAGCTCGTCGAGGTCGACGTCGCGCGCGAGGTCCGCCCGCCGAAGCTCCCGGGGCGACTCCCGAAGGCGATCACGATCGACCAGGTCCGCGCGCTGCTCGAGACGACCGACGGCGACGACCTGCTGGCCGTCCGCGACAAGGCGCTCCTCGAACTGCTCTACGCGACGGGGGCCCGCGTCTCCGAGGCCGTCGGCCTGAACGTCGACGACGTCATCGACACCGACATCGTCCGGCTCCTCGGCAAGGGCGGCAAGCAGCGGATCGTGCCGCTCGGCAGCTTCGCCCGTGACGCCGTCGACCGTTACCTCGTGCGCGTCCGGCCGGTCTTCTCCGGCCTCGGCCGGTCCACGCCGGCGCTCTTCCTCGGGCAGCGCGGTGCGCGGCTGTCCCGGCAGAGCGCGTGGCTCGTCCTCCAACGCGCCGCCGAGCGCGCAGGACTCGAGTCGCACGTCTCGCCGCACACCCTCCGACACTCCTTCGCGACTCACCTGCTGCAGGGCGGAGCCGACGTCCGCGTCGTGCAGGAACTCCTCGGTCACTCCTCGGTGGCGACGACGCAGCTGTACACGCTGGTGACGGTCGACAACCTCCGCGACGTGTACACGCAGTCCCATCCCCGGGCCAGATGGACCACGGGCGGAGCGGCACCGCAGGCCTGACCCGTGGCCCGGTAGACTCGTCACTCGAACGACAGCAAGCGGGAGCGAGGCAACACCGGTGGCCGGTACGAAGCACACGAGCGCAGTGCAGGATTCTGCGCGCAAGACCGCCGCCGAACTGAACCCGAACGGCCCGACCGGCCGCCCGCGTCGTGAGTTCGCGGTGCCGCCCACGCTGGCGCAGCACGGTCCGGCACGCATCATCTCGCTCTGCAACCAGAAGGGTGGCGTCGGCAAGACGACGACCACCATCAGTCTGTCCGCCGCGCTGGCCGAATACGGCCGCCGGGTGCTCGTCGTCGACTTCGACCCGCAGGGCGCGCTGTCCGCCGGTCTCGGCATCTCCACCCACGACTCCAACACCGTCTACGACCTGCTGCTCGGCACCGTGAAGGACCCGGCCGAGGTCATCCAGCACACCGCCATCGAGGGTCTCGACGTGCTCCCGGCCAACATCGACCTCTCGGCCGCCGAGGTCCACCTCGTCAACGAGGTCGCGCGCGAGACGATCCTGGCCCGGGTGCTCCGCAAGGTGTCCGACGACTACGACGTCATCCTGATCGACTGCCAGCCCTCGCTCGGCCTGCTCACGGTCAACGCCCTCACCGCCAGCCACGGGGTCCTCATCCCGCTCGAGTGCGAGTTCTTCGCGCTCCGCGGTGTCGCGCTGCTCATCGAGACCATCGACAAGGTGCGCGACCGCCTCAACCCGGCGATCGAGCTCGACGGCATCCTCGCCACCATGTACGACTCCCGGACCCTGCACTCGCGTGAGGTCCTCGAGCGCGTCGTCGACGCGTTCGGCGAGAAGGTCCTCGAGACGGTCATCGGACGGACCGTGAAGTTCCCCGACGCGAGCGTCGCCGGAACCCCGATCACCGAGTTCGCACCGGAGCACGCCGCCGCGAAGGCCTACCGTCAGCTCGCGAGAGAGCTCATCTCCCGTGGCGCGATCGCCTGATCCCGCGCGGACGCCCGTGGCCGTCCTCCCTCCGGCCGGCGACACCGGTTCGCGCTCCGATGAGGCGACGACCGTCGACCCCGCACCGGCACCGTCGTTCCGGGTGTCGTTCGAGGGCTTCGAAGGGCCCTTCGACCTCCTGCTGACCCTCATCGGCAAGCACGAACTCGACATCACCGAGGTCTCGCTCAGCCGCGTGACCGACGAGTTCATCGCCTACCTGCGCACGCTCGAGGCCGACGACGAACTCGACCAGGCGAGCGAGTTCCTCGTCGTGGCGGCCACCCTGCTCGACCTCAAGATCGCGGGGCTGCTGCCGCAGGGGGAGCTCGTCGACGCGGAGGACGTCGCCCTGCTGGAGGCGCGTGACCTGCTGTTCGCGCGCCTGCTGCAGTACCGCGCGTTCAAGCAGGCGTCGGCGTGGTTCGCGGAGCGCCTCGACCTGGAGGCGGCACGCCACTTCCGGGCGGTCCGGCTGGAGGAGCAGTACCGCCAGCAGACCCCGGAACTCGTCTGGACGCTGACCGCACAGGACTTCGGGGCACTCGCGACCCTCGCGTTCACGCCGCGCGAGGTGCCGACCGTCGGTCTCGACCACCTCCACGCACCGCTCGTGAGCATCCGGGAGCAGGCTGCGCACGTCGTCGCCATCCTGCGCCGCGGCGGGTCCCACACCTTCCGCGAGCTCGTGGCCGGTGCGGAGCTGAAGGGCGTGGTCATCGCGCGCTTCATCGCCGTGCTCGAACTGTACCGGCATGCCGCGCTGTCCTTCGAGCAGATCGAACCGCTCGGCGAGCTCACGCTGCGCTGGACGGCCGAGACCTGGAACGACGACAGCCTCGCCAACCTGGGAGCCGATTACGATGCCTGACGCGACACCCGAGTCGATCGAGCGGCCGACGGACGTCGCCCAGGGACTGCCGGCCGAACCCGCGCCGGTGCCCGCCCCGGACGTCCCGAGGGCGCTCGAGGCGATCCTCATGGTCGCCGACGAACCGCAGAGCCTCGTGAACCTCGCCGCCGCCGTGCACGTCCCGGTCGGCGCCGTCCGACGCGCCATCGCCGAACTCGTCGCCGACTACGACGGCGAACGCGGTGGCGTCCGACGCGGGTTCGAACTCCGCGAGGTCGGCGGCGGCTGGCGGATCTACGTCCGAGCCGACTACGACGCGCTCGTCACCGACTACGTCGTGACCCAGAACCCGACGAAGCTGTCGCAGGCGGCGCTCGAGACCCTGGCCGTGATCGCCTACAAGCAGCCGATCAGCCGCGGCGCGATCGCCTCGATCCGCGCCGTCAACGTCGACTCCGTCGTCCGCACCCTTCTCGGGCGCGGACTCATCACGGAGATGTTCACCGACAGTGAGACGGGTGCCATCAACTACGGCACCACCGATCTCCTGCTCACCCAACTTGGTATCAACGCCATCGAGGAGCTGCCGCGGATCTCGCCGTTGCTCGACGATGGCCGGGAAGGATTCGACAGTGACCAGCACTGAATCAGAGGGCATCCGCTTGCAGAAGGTGCTGGCGAACGCCGGCGTCGCCTCCAGGCGTGTGTCGGAGCAGCTCATCGAGGACGGCCGCGTGGAGGTGAACGGCGTCGTCGTCACCGAGCTCGGCTCGCGGATCGATCCGGAGCACGACCTCGTGTCGGTCGACGGCAGCGCCATCCAGCTCGACGCCTCGAAGCGCTACCTCATGCTCAACAAGCCGGTGGGCATCTACAGCTCGCTGAAGGACGACCGCGGTCGCCCCGATCTGCGCCGCTTCACCGAGCAGTACGAGGAACGGCTCTTCAACGTGGGCCGCCTCGACGCCGAGACGAGCGGCCTGCTCATCCTCACCAACGACGGCGACCTCGCGCACGTGCTCGCGCACCCGTCGTTCGGTGTGCAGAAGACGTACATCGCGAAGGTCACCGGCAAGGTCACCGCGCAGGTCCTCGCGAAGCTGACCGCGGGCATCGAGCTCGAGGACGGACCGATCTCCGCCGACAAGGCCCGCCTGCTCGGCACCGAGGACGGCTTCAGCCTCGTGGAGCTCACGCTGCACTCCGGGCGGAACCGCATCGTCCGTCGCATGCTCGACGCGGTCGGCCACCCGGTCGTCGACCTCGTGCGCCGTCAGTTCGGCCCCCTGCACCTCGGGACCCTCGGATCCGGCCAGCTGCGCGAGCTGAGCAAGGACGAACTCGGCGCCATCCTGACCATCGCCCGCGCTCACGGTCCTGAAGCCCGCGCGGCCGACGGCACGGCAGCGGAGGCGTCGGAGCCGACGGCATGAGCGACCTGAGCTCCGCGCCCGCGCGCGTGCAGGGGTCGGTCCGCATCGTCGGAGCCGGCCTCCTCGGCGCGAGCATCGGACTCGCGCTGCGCGCCAAGGGCGTCGACATCATCCTCGACGACGCGTCGCCCAGCCAGTTGCGCCTCGCCATCGACTACGGCGCGGGTCGTGCAGCGGAACCCACCGACGACCCGTCCGTCGTCGTCATCTGCGTCCCACCGGACGTCACCGCCCGCGTCATCGAGGCCGAACTCGCCGCGTTCCCGCGCGCCGTCGTGACCGACGTCGCGAGCGTGAAGCTCGAACCGTACCGCGCACTGCTCGAGCGCGGCGTCGACCTCACCCGGTACATCGGTTCCCACCCGCTCGCCGGCCGTGAGCGAGGGGGAGCGATCTCCGCCAGGGCCGACCTCTTCCTCGGCCGCCCCTGGGTGATCTGCCGCGACGCCGAGACGCCCGCCTGGGCGCTGTCGCAGGTGGAGGGCCTCGCGCTCGACCTCGGCACCATCCCGATGGAGATGACGCCGGACGAACACGACCGCTTCGTCGCGCTCGTCTCGCACACGCCGCAACTCGTCGCGAGCCTCCTGGCCGCCCAGCTGCAGGACGCCGAGGAGGGCGCCATCCAGCTCGCCGGACAGGGCCTGCGCGACACCGTCCGCATCGCCTCGAGCGCACCGGAGCTCTGGGTCCAGATCCTCAGCGCCAACCACGCCGAGGTCCTCCCCGTGCTGGAACAGCTCTCCTCCGATCTCGCGTCGGTCATCTCGGCACTCCGGGACCCGGAGGTGCCCGGCGCTCGCCGCACGATCGCGGACGCGATCGCCGCCGGCAACACCGGCGTCGCACGGCTCCCCGGCAAGCACGGCCAGAACCGCCGGTTCGCGAGCATCGTCGTCCTCCTCGACGACCGCCCCGGCCAGCTGGGCGCCCTGTTCACCGAGCTGGGCGAGATCGGCGTCAACATCGAAGACCTGCGTCTGGAGCACTCGCCCGGCGCGAACATCGGTCTCGCGGAGGTCCAGGTCCTCCCCGAGGTGAAGCAGCGCACCGTCGACGACCTCGAGTCGCGCGGCTGGCGCATCGCGGAAGTATAGGAAGAGACATGACCGAACAGCACCCCACCAGCACCGACGCGTCGACGACGCCGGACGCACCCGTCGTGGTCGCGATCGACGGACCGGCCGGCAGCGGCAAGTCCAGCGTGAGCAAGGCCGTCGCCCGCCGGCTCGGCTACCGCTACCTCGACACGGGCGCCTGGTACCGCGCGCTCGCGCTCCACACGCTCGATGCGGACGTCGACCCCGAGGACTCGGCGGCGGTGATCGGCTCGCTCGACGCGTTCGGTGGTGCCTTCACCGTCTCCCTCGACCCGGACGTGACCGCGTTCACGCTCGGGGATCGCGACGTCACGGACGAGATCCGCGGCCCTCGCGTGACGGCCGTCGTGTCCGCCGTCGCCCGTGTCCCGGAGGTGCGTGCGTGGATCAACGAGACCTTCCGATCGCTCATCGCAAACGTCGACCGCCCGGGCATCGTCGTCGAGGGACGCGACATCACCACGGTGGTCGCACCGGATGCTCAGGCTCGGATCCTGCTCACGGCATCCGAAGCGGCTAGAATGGCCAGGCGTTCAGCGGAATTCGAGAGCCACCCTGCCGGCGACGTCGCGGAACAACTGCAGCGGCGTGATCGGGCGGACTCCAGGGTCGTCGACTTCATGAACGCGGCGGACGGAGTGACCACGGTCGACTCCACGCACATCGACTTCGACGAGACGGTCGACGCGGTCGTCCGCGTCACCGAATCCCTCACAGCAAGGAACTCCCATGGCTCACGATGACGAGCAGTTCGACGGAGGCCCCGACGACCTCGCGGACCGCCTCCAGGACATGGACGAGGAGCTCGCGACCCAGCGGGCCGCGTCCCTCCGCTCCGGCCTGGCCGACTACGACCTCGAGGGCGACGACCTCGACATCCTCGACGGCGCGACGGAGGACCCGGACGAGATCCGCTTCCTGCCGGCGCTGCCCGTCGTGGCGATCGTCGGTCGCCCGAACGTGGGCAAGTCCGCGCTGGTGAACCGCATCCTCGGCCGTCGTGAGGCCGTCGTGGAGGACACCCCCGGTGTCACCCGCGACCGCGTGAACTACAAGGCCGAGTGGAACGACCGTCGCTTCACGGTCGTCGACACCGGTGGGTGGGAGCCCGACGCCAAGGGGATCGACGCGTCTGTCGCGGCCCAGGCCGAGATCGCCATCGACCTCTCCGACGTCGTGATCTTCGTGGTCGACGCCATGGTCGGCGCCACGGCGACCGACGAGCAGGTCGTCAAGCTGCTCCGCAAGACCGGACGCCCCGTCTTCCTCGTCGCCAACAAGGTCGACGACGCCCGTCAGGAGCCGGAGGCCGCAGCGCTCTGGAACCTCGGCCTCGGCGAGCCCCACCCGGTCTCCGCGATCCACGGCCGTGGTGTCGCCGACCTCCTCGACAAGATCCTCAAGGTCCTCCCGCAGGTCTCGGCCGTCGCGAAGGACGAGTTCGGCGGACCCCGCCGCGTCGCGATCCTCGGGCGCCCGAACGTCGGCAAGTCCAGCCTGCTCAACAAGACCGCAGGCGAGGAGCGCGTCGTCGTCAACGACCTCGCCGGGACCACCCGCGACCCGGTCGACGAGCAGATCGAGCTCGGCGGCAAGATCTGGCGCTTCGTCGACACCGCGGGTATCCGTCGTCGCGTGCACCTGTCGCAGGGCGCCGATTTCTACGCGTCGCTCCGCACGAGCACGGCGCTCGAGAAGGCTGAGGTGGCCGTCGTCCTCATCGACGTCACCGAGGTGATCAGCGAGCAGGACGTGCGCATCATCGACCTCGTCCTCGAGAGCGGTCGCGCCCTCGTGCTCGCCTTCAACAAGTGGGACCAGCTCGACGACGAACGCCGGAAGTACCTGGAGCGCGAGATCGAACAGGACCTCTCGCACGTGTCGTGGGCGCCGCGCGTCAACATCTCCGCGCGGACGGGCCGCCACCTGGAGCGTCTCGTCCCGGCCCTCGAGGTCGCACTCGAGTCGTGGGACATGCGTATCCCCACGGGCAAGTTCAACGCCTTCCTCGCCGAGCTCACGGCGGCGCACCCGCACCCGCTGCGTGGTGGGAAGCAGCCCCGCATCCTGTTCGGTACGCAGGCCGCGAGCCGTCCGCCGACCTTCGTGCTCTTCACGACCGGGTTCCTCGACCCCGGTTACCGTCGCTACGTGATCCGTCGCCTGCGCGAGATCTGGGGCTTCGAGGGCACACCGATCAACGTCAACATGCGCGTCCGCGAGAAGCGCCAGCGCTGATCCACCGCGTCCGTGCCTCGGGCGGCGACGACGAAGGCCCGGGACCACTCGATGGAGTGGTCCCGGGCCTTCGTCGTACTGGTCGAGACGTGATCAGGAGCGAGCGAGGGCGGATTCGTCGGCGGGCGCCAGGGCGTGCCCGTGTTCGGTCTCGAACGGCCACCAGCTCGGGAGGAGCTCGCCGATGACCTCGAGGAACGACTCGACGTCGCGTGGTGCTGGGGTGTCGAGCCAGACGCGGAAGCTCGCGACGGAGCCCGCGGCGACGAAGTGCGCTGCCGACCGCATGAACAACTCGCGCTGCTCCTCGCTCAGGCATTCGGCGTGGGGGAGGGTGATCGCCCCGCGCTCGAAGATGTCGAGTACCGTCGAGGTGAAGACCCGGTTGAGCATGGGCTGCAGACTCGCGCCGATGAGGTCGTCGCCGAGACCGACGCGGTAGATGTCGGCGCGCTCGTCGATGTGGCGGAGCGCGGCGACCGTGGCCCGGGTGATCGCCGCCGGGGCGTCGTCCGCGGAGACGGTCGCCAGGTGCGTCATGCTCAGTTCGGTGAGCTCCTCGGCGAGGACCGATTCGAGCAGCTCGCACGGCGCCGCCGCGTGCTGGTAGAAGGTCGATCGGTTGATGCCTGCGCGTGCGGCGATCTCCGAGACGGAGATCTCGGAGGTGGGGCGTTCTGCGGCGAGTTGCAGGATCGTGCGCGCGAGCCGTGCCCGCGTCCGGCGTTGACGTGCATCCATGAGGGTCCTTCACGTGGGTTCGGTGCGGCGGGCGCGAGCGCGGCCGATGCAATACTGGAGTTCAATATATAACATATTCCGCAGATGCGGTGGAGATGACCCTGGCCGAGGGGGTGGCGCACAGCGTTTCGTGCCAGGCTGGTCCAATGACTGATGCGCATCCTCCCGGCGGCCCCGTCCGGGACGCCGGGGATGCCTGGGTCGAATCCGGAGACGGCCGGAAGTACTGGGGGCGGTTCGGTGCAGCCGGACTCCTGGTGCACGATCGAGAGCGCGGCGTGCTGCTGCAGCATCGGGCCGGCTGGAGCCACTTCGGCGGCACCTGGGGCATCCCGGGCGGTGCGCGTCACCAGTTCGAGAGTGCCGTCGACGGCGCGGTCCGCGAGTCCCACGAGGAGGCGGGAGTCCCCGCCGAGTCGATCGAGCTGCGGTTCGACTCCGTGCTCGATCTCGGGTTCTGGTCGTACACGACGGTGATCGTCGAGGCGGTCGAGCCGTTCGAACCCGTGGTCTCCGACCCGGAGAGCATCGCCCTCGCCTGGGTGCCGCTCGCCGAGGTCGAGACGTTGCCGTTGCACCCCGGCTTCGCCGATTCGTGGCCGGGCCTGCGGTCGCAGCTCGAGCGCCGCGTCACGGTGGTCGTCGACGTCGCGAATGTCGTCGGATCGCGACCGGACGGGTGGTGGAAGGATCGTGCCGGAGCCGCGCAGCGGTTCGTCGCGCGACTCGGCCGTCTCGCACACGAGGGACTCGACGCCCAGGCGCTCGACCTCGACTTCAACCGCTGGTGGCCGGCCTATGTTGCCGTCGTCGAAGGACAGGCCCGTGGCGTCCACACCGATGACAACGTGCGAGAGCCCGGGCATGAGCTGCGGGCGGGCGTCTCGGTCGTCGACGCGGCGGGGAGTGGTGACGACGCAATCGTGGACGTCGTCCGTGGGCTCGACGGCGCGGTCGTCGTGGTCACCTCGGACCGTGAGCTGCGGGAACGCGTCGAGGGTCTGGGCGCGACGACGCGCGGTGCCGGCTGGCTGACGGACCTGCTCGACGCAACGGTCTGAGGGCAGCGGCAGTCGCTCCACAGGAGCCCGCAGCCCGTCGTCGCCATCGCGGGAGACCGCTTTCCTGCACGTCGCCTGGGCGTTCAGTAGGGTTGGTGCCATGACCCTGTTCATCATCGTCGGCGCCGTCGGTCTCGTGATCGTCCTCATCTCCCTGGTCTTCGGTGAGATCTTCGACTTCCTGGACGGGGCCGTCTCGGCCACCGCGCTCGGGAGCGCGTTCACCGTCTTCGGTGCGGTCGGCGCGATCGTGCTCGCGAACGGGCTGCCCGTCTGGTCCGCGTATGTCATCTCCGCCGTGATCGGTGTCCTCGTGCTCGTCGGCGTCCAGCTGATGATCCGGAGTTTCAAGCGTTCGGAGGACGGCACGCCGAGCTCACCGCTCGGTCTCTACGGCGTCGCCCGGTCGACCATCTCCGGTTCCTTCGGCGAGGTCAGCCTCGACGGCCCGCACGAGATCGAGACGCGCCTCGCGTTCTCCGACACGCGGATCGAAACGGGCAGCCGGATCCGCGTGGTCGAGCTCCAGGGCTCCCGCGTGAAGGTCGAACCCGCATCGAGCGGAGCCGCTGCCGACATGCAGCCCTGATTCCATCCATCCACCAGCACGCCCTCGAGGGGAAGGCACCTGCCCTATGGACTTCATCACCACCAACATCACGGTGATCGCCGTGATTGCACTCGTCGTGGTGGCGCTCGCGATCGTCGCGTTCGTCGCCGGACGGATCAAGCGCGTACCGCCGAACCAGGCGCTCGTCATCGTCGGTCGGGGGGCCGGCGCCAAGACGGGCGAGCCCGACGGCGGGCAGCGCGTCGTCATCGGTGGGCGGGTGTTCATCTGGCCGATCCTGCAGCAGGGCTTCCCGATCTCGCTCGAGCAGCGTCAGATCGGCATCGTCGTGGAGGGTGTCGACACCAACTTCATCAAGGTCGCCATCCAGGCGAGCGTGAACTTCAAGGTCTCCGGCACGCCGGAGGGTGTGCGCCGTGCCGCGCAGCGCTTCCTCTCCCAGCAGGGGTCGCTGACGCAGATCATCCAGCAGTCCCTCGAAGGGTCGCTGCGTTCCATCATCGGCAACATGCCGATCAAGGAGATCATCTCCAACCGCAACGCCCTCTCCGAAGCGGTGGTCGAGGCGACCAAGACGGATCTCGCCGAGCAGGGCCTCCAGGTCGACCTGCTGAACATCTCCGACATCTCGACGCCGGGGACCAATTACCTCGCCGACCTCGGTCGAGCGGAGAACGCGCTCGCGCGTCAGAACGCGGAGATCAAGGAAGCCGAGACCGCTCGTGCGTCCGAGTTCGCGCGGATCGAAGCGGCGGAGCAGGTCGCGGAGCGGCAGAAGGCACTGAGCCTCAAGCAGGCGACGATCAAGGCGGAGACCGACCGCGCGAACGCCGAGGCCGAGGCCTCCGGTCAGCTCGCCACGGCGCAGCAGGACCGCCTGGTCGCGGAACAGGAGCGCGAAGCCCTCGCCGAGAAGGCGAAGGTGGAGCAGGAGCGGCTCGACATCGAGGTGCGCAAGCCGGCCGAGGCCGACGCGTACGCGACGGTCCAGCGCGCGCAGGCGGCCCGAGATGCGGCCAATGCCGCAACGGAAGCCGACGCGTTCAAGCGTAAGACCATCGCCGAGGCGAACAAGGTCGCAGCGGTGCAGGACGCTCAGGCGGCTGCAGAGTCCGTGCGTCTCGCCGGTACCGCTGAGCGTGACAAGCAGATCGCGTTGGCCGAGGGTATCCGCGCGCAGGGTGACGCGAAGGCGTCGGCTGTGGCCGCGGAGGGTCTGGCGGAGGCCGAGGCGATCGACGCGAAGGCCGAGGCGCTGAAGAAGTACGGTGAGGCCGGACTCGCGTCCGAGATCATCGCCCGTCTGCCCGAGATCACTCGTGCCGTGTCCGAGCCGCTCGGCAACATCTCGAATCTCACGGTCATCTCGACCGAGGGTGCGTCGGCTGTCACGAAGACGGTTGGCCAGGTCGTCAGCGAGGTGCCGAAGGTCGTCAAGGACATCACCGGGCTCGACCTGTCCGCCCTCCTGGGCGGGGTCGCCGGTGGCGCGCTGGGGGAGAACCTCCAGCAGGCGATGTCCGACAACGCCGCTGCGGCCGCGAAGCGTCAGCCGAAGACGCCCGCGTCACCCGACGCCGTCTGAGTCGCTGGATCATCGGGAGCCGGTCGCCTTCGGGTGGCCGGCTTCTGGCGTTGTTCCACGACTCCTCGGGCGATTCACCGGTGTCGCTTTGGAGCTTGTCAAGCGGTCCGGTCGCATCCCCGGTCGGGCATACGCGCCCGCCTAGGGTGGAGGCATGCGTGCGGTGCGCACGGGTGTCATCTGGAGGATCGTCGTGGACCATCGAGGAAACACAGCCGAGCAGCGTGAGGGCGGGCAGTCGTCGGAGCCGACCGAGGCCGGCGAGGCACAGCGTCAGCGTCTGGCCGAGCGGCCATGGCTGTCGTCCTACGCCAGTGGCGTTCCCGCCGACATCGACGAGGTTACCGAGACGGTCGTCGACCTGCTCGACACCTCGGTGAAGCGCTTCGGTGATCGCATCGCCCTGGAGTTCTTCGGTGCCGAGACGAGCTACAGCGAGCTGGGCGAACAGGTTGCGCGAGCGGCCGAGGGGCTCCGCAAGCTCGGCGTGAAGCCGGGTGACCGCGTGGCGCTCGTGCTGCCGAACTGCCCGCAGCACGTCGTCGCGTTCTATGCCGCGCTCCGGCTCGGCGCGACGGTCATCGAGCACAACCCGCTCTACACGGCTCGCGAGCTGCGGCATCAGTTCGAGGACCACGGCGCGCACGTCGCGATCGTGTGGGACAAGGTCTACGACCTCGTCGCCGACCTTCCGGCCGACGTGATGCGCGGCCGGATCGTGTCCGTCGACATCACCCAGGCGCTGCCGTTGTCGAAGCGTCTGGCGCTCCGGCTGCCGGTGAAGCGTGCGCGCGAGTCGCGTGCGGCGATGACCGCGACCCCGTCGGCCAAGCACGTGCTCCCGTGGGAGCGGCTGATCGGCGGACGGAAGCTGTCGAAGCGGGTCGTGCGTCCGACGCTCGACGACACCGCGCTCCTGCAGTACACGAGCGGGACGACCGGGGCACCGAAGGGTGCCATCCTGACGCATCGCAACCTGCGGGCGAACGCCGAGCAGGGACGCGCCTGGGTGCCTGGCCTGAGCGAGGGCGGCGAGGTCTTCTACGGGGTGCTGCCGCTGTTCCACGCCTATGGCATGACGCTGTGCCTGACGTTCGCGATGAGCATCGGGGCGCGGCTCGTGCTGTTCCCGAAGTTCGACCTCGAGCTGGTGCTCACGGCGGCGAAGAAGTCGCCGCCGACGTTCCTGCCGGCGGTGCCGCCCATCTACGACGCGCTGTCGCGTGCTTCGAGCCGCAAGGGCGTCGACCTGACGAGTGTCCGCTTCGCGATCTCAGGGGCGATGAGCCTCCCGGTGTCGACGGTCACGCGGTGGGAGGAGGCGACCGGCGGTCTGCTCGTCGAGGGCTACGGGATGACGGAGTCGTCGCCGGTGGCGCTCGGCAACCCGATCGGTCCGTCGCGTCGACCGGGCACCGTGGGTGTGCCGTTCCCGAGCACCGAGATCCGTGTCGTCGATCCCGAGAACCCGTCGGTCGATCGTGCGGCGGGGGAGTCGGGCGAGCTGCTGCTCCGTGGCCCGCAGGTCTTCCAGGGGTACTGGGGTCGTCCGGACGAGTCGCGCGAGGCGTTGCTCGAGGGCGGCTGGTTGCGGACCGGCGACATCGTGACGGTGTCGGCGGACGGCTTCGTGACCGTCATCGACCGCGTGAAGGAGCTCATCATCACCGGCGGGTTCAACGTGAGCCCGTCCGAGGTGGAGGAGACGCTCCTGTCGCACCCGGATGTCGAGTCGGCCGCCGTCGTCGGCCTGCCGCGCGATTCCGGTGGCGAGGACGTGACGGCCGCGGTCGTCATGCGTGCCGGGACGGTGTTCGACGCCGGCTCGCTGCGCGACTACTGCCGGACCCGCCTCACGGCGTACAAAGTGCCGAAGCGGGTCGTGCAGCTCGACGAGCTACCGACGTCGCTCATCGGCAAGGTGCTGCGCCGCAAGGTGCGCGACCAGCTCGTCGCGGATCGCAAGGCCGAGTAGCCGCCTGCGTCCGGGCACGTGCCCGTCCTCGCGGCACGTCGTACAAGACGTGCCGCGAGGACTTCGGCGTGCCGCAGTGGTCAGCCGCGGGACTCGGGGTGCAGCCAGTGACGTACGACGGGGATGAGCAGTGACAGTGCGACGAAGGTGATGGCGCCGCCGATGACGGCATCGTCGACCGGTGTGTTGCGGCTGACCTGCACGATGCCGGAGACGATCGCGACCGGCAGGGCGGTGAGTGCCGCGACGCGGACCTCTTTCCAGTAACGGCTGTAGCGCATGGTGGTCCTTCGTCGGGTGACCGGATCGGTCGGTTCGTCCTGTCGCGCGGGTGCGGACGAGTCACGGTAGCGTGCCCCGTGCGGGGGTGGGCAGGGGAGACCTCCCACCCGACGAGTGCGGCTTGTCTGGGCCGCGCTGTGGTCGCCGGGGCCGTGTCACGGAGCGCCCTCGGAATCCGCTAGACTGTTCGAGTTGTCTTCTCCGCCCACGGAGATGGCATCGGGCTGTGGCGCAGCTTGGTAGCGCACTTGACTGGGGGTCAAGGGGTCGCAGGTTCAAATCCTGTCAGCCCGACCAGAATGCCAGAGGCGGATCGCTCCGAACGTGCGATCCGCCTCTTGCTGTTCGGGTGCTGGCGAAGCTCGTCCTCGCAGCGCAGGAACTTCCGCGCCGTGCATTTCTGCGCACCGTGCGCGGCCTCCGCAACTGGCGGCGCGCGTGGACAGTTCCGCGAGTACGCCATCCGGCCAGACGACCTGATGAGACGATGCTCATCGTCAGGCTTCGTCGTTAGAGCGATGAGTTCGTGTGCGCGCCCCTCCGGCTTCGGTTGCGTTGCATCGAGGTGCTGCCGACGTTCTCCCTCATGACGATCCTTGCCTTTCCCACCCAGGGTTGGTAGAGCCCTGATCCTGTCGATGCGTACGTTCGTGTCAACGCTGCACGAATGACGGAGAGGCCCGGGTGTGACATGACCGTTTCGGTGAGGAACCTGACCAAGCGATACGGAAGAACCCTCGCGGTGAACGACGTCTCGTTCGATGTCGCGCCCGGCAAGGTCACCGGGTTCCTCGGACCCAACGGTGCGGGGAAGTCCACGACGTTGCGCTCCATCGTGGGCCTCGACTTCCCCACGACGGGGGAAGCACGGATCGACGGCAGCAAGTACATCGAGCTGAAGGCTCCGTTGCATGAGGTCGGCACGCTGCTCGACGCCAAGGCGGCGCACCGTTCCCGACGTGCGGTCGATCATCTTCGCTGGATCGCGGCTACCCATGGCATCCGCCGGTCCCGGATCGACGAAGTCATGGATATCGCCGGTCTCACCTCGGTGGCGAAGAAAAAGGTCGGTGGCTTCTCCCTCGGCATGGGGCAGCGGCTGGGCATCGCTGCCGCCCTCCTCGGCGACCCGGGGACGCTGATCCTCGATGAGCCGGTAAACGGTCTCGACCCCGACGGGGTCACCTGGATCCGCGAGCTCCTGCGGGGGTTCGCCGCCGAGGGACGCACGGTGTTCCTGTCCTCTCACCTCCTGGGTGAGCTCTCGCTCATCGCCGAGCACATCGTGGTGATCGGGCAGGGGAAGATCATCGCCGACGCGCCCCTGGACCAGCTCGTTCAGACCTCGAGCGTCGTGCGGGTGCGCACCCCCGACGTCGCACGCCTCGCAGCCCTCGTTGCGGGCCCCGGCATCATGACCACGACTGCGGCCCCGGATCACCTCGAGATCGAAGGGCTGCCGGTCGAGCAGATCGCTCAGATCGCCGCACGGGAGCAGGTCGTCGTGTATGGAATCGGTCAGGTCACGCGCACACTGGAAGACGCCTACAACGACCTGACCCGCGGAGCTGTCCAGTACGCACCTCAGGACGCTGAGAGTGCGAATCATGTCTGACGCCGTCGTCGTGACAAGGAGCAGACGCACGACCTGGGTGGGCCATGTCACCCTTCCGCGTGTGATCGTCGCGGAACTGATCAAGCTCACGACGCTGCCCAGCTTCGTCGTCTCCTTCGTCCTCGCTGTCGTCCTCCTCGCTGGTCTCGGCGTCATGACAGCCGTTGCTCGCATCGTCCAGCAGGATGGGGAGCAGACGGTCAGCGCCGAGCCTGGGGCGGTCCTCGCGGGCGTGCAAGGCACGCAGTTGATCATCGTCTTCGTCGCCGCTGTCTTCGCGACCACCGAATTCGCGAATCAGACGGTGCAGCCGAGCTATCTCGCCGTACCGAGACGGGTGCCTGTGCTGCTCGGCAAGGCGGTCACCGTCGGCTCGATCTCGCTGGTGTTCGGAGCGGCCGGAGCCGCCACGGCACTGGCTGGAGCATCACTGCTCCTGGGCAGCGCAGGATTGCCCTTCGACGTCTCGAACGCGTACTCCGCCCAATTGATCGTGGGCACGGCGCTGTACTTGCTGGCGATCAGCCTGATCGGACTCGCACTCGGCGCTCTGATCCGAAGCACCGTCGGCGCGATCCTGACCGGACTCGCCGTGTTGAACATCCTGCCCCTCATGCTCGGCGCGGCTCCCTTCGCCTGGCTCAGGGACGCTGCGGCGTACCTGCCATCCACCGCCGGGCTCATGATCCTGCAGCAGCAGGTACCTGAGGGAGCCACCCAGCCGTGGCCGGGACTCGCCGTCGCCGTCGCCTGGGGTGTGCTGCTCTTCATCACCGCCGCTCTCGTGACTCGGAGGACCGACGCATGACCACGACAACGCCCACCCGACCTGCTCTCCGGGGCTCGACGAGGCCGTTCGGATCGAGCGTCCGCGCAGAATGGATCAAGTTCTGGACGCTCGTGTCGAACCGGATCCTCGTGGGCATCGCGGTGTTGTTCGTCCCACTGAACGCCCTGCTGTTGTCGACATCGCTTCGCCAGCGAGCTGAAGACCCCGACCCTGCGGTCCACATCCCGTCGGTCGGCTACCTGACCTTTTTGGACAGCGTGCTCTGGCTGCAGTTGCTGATCGCGGTCATCGCTGTGCTTGCTGCGTCCAGTGAGAACGGCGGGAAGATCGGCATGTCGTTCCTGGCGATCCCGACCCGGCTCCCGGTTCTCGGTGCGAAGGCGATCGTCGTGACGCTGGTGTCCTTCGCTGCCGGCGCCGTCGGCGCTGCGGCCGGCCAGCTGCTGCCGTACGCGTTGCTCTCGGGAGTCGATGTCACCTACGTCGCCGATGGCGCTGACATCGTCTGGACGTCCCTCGCATCGGGACTCTATCTGGGACTGATCGCGGCGATCAGCCTCGGCATCATGATGCTCGTGAGGAATCTCATCGTCGGGCTCCTCCTGCCGCTCGCGCTGTACACCATCGTGCCTTCGGTGATCGGCTCGGTCGGAGGAGAAACCGGAAGCCAGATCTCGGGATTCTTCCCGACCGTCGCCGGTCGGACGGCGATCTCGGCGATGGAGAATCCGGCCGGGCTCGATGGCACCGCGGGGTTCCTCATCATGGTCGCCTGGGCCATCGTCGTCCTGATCGGTGCCGGACTGCGGTACCGGTTCGGCGACGTCTGAGCCACATCCGCCTGCTGGAAGCCGCTCAGTAGACTGCCTCACGGACCAGACGAGACGAAATGAGGGGAGATGACTGATGAACGCGCCTGACATCAGTGCCTCTCGTCCTCCCTGGCAGCTGTGGGCGCTCGATATCGGACTTGCAGCGATCGCCGTAGTGCCCGGCGTCGTCAACGTGCTCGTCGAAGAGCCGGCGCCGGCGCTGACCGTCACGTTGCTCGGAGTCACCGCCGTGGTGCTGTGCGGACGCAGGCGCGCGCCATGGGCAGTGCTCACCGTGGTAGCGGTGCTCGCGGCGATCGGAGACGGCCGGTCGTTCACGTTGGCGGTCTGTCTGGCCGTGTTCGAGGTCGCCCTCCGGGCCCCCCTCGGCCGTGCTGTCCTCGGGTACCTCCTCGCCGTCGGCGTTCCGCTGCTCGGCACCACGGTGAAGATCATGCTGGGCGTCGACGCTGCGGCCACCGGGGACGTCACGCCGGCGATCGGCGTCGGCACGAGCATCATCGACCCCTACGTCGTGCTGGCCTTCGCCGCGGGAATCGTGGTCCAGAGCACGCGCCAGCGCCGCCGCGCGCAGGACGCTCTCCTGGAGCAGCGCATCGACAGTGCTCGAGCGCTGGAACGTGCGAGGATCACCGCCGAGATGCACGATGTCGTCGGCCACGCGCTGACGGTGATGATCTCGTTGGCCAATGGTGCCCGCTCTGCGTGGCAGACGGATCCTGAGCGTTCGACACAGGCGCTGACGCATCTCGGGGAGGTCGGAGCGACAGCTTTGGAAGACATGCAGCGCACCTTGCGCGTGCTGCGAGACTCGGACCAGGAACTCGACGACGCCCTGCACCATTCCGGATACGACCTGTCCGACATCGATGCCATGATCGAGGTGTTCCACACCGCCGGGATGCCCGTGACACTCCGACACGCCGGGGATCCGATCCCCGAGAGCGCGATGCTGCACGCCGCCATCCACCGCATCGTGCAGGAGTGCCTGACCAACGTGCTGCGCTATGCGCGTGGGGCGAGGACCGTCGAGGTCTCGCTCGATTGCTCCGCCAGCGCAGGCACCGTCGCGATCACCGTCGTCGACGACGGCGCGCCCACCGATGCTCAGAGCCTCGGGACGGGGCGCGGCCTGATCGGAATCTCCGAGAGAGCGGCTTCATTCGGAGGCAGTTGCGCCTACGGTCCCAGGTCGCCTCACGGCTGGGCCGTCATGACCACACTACGAACGGAGAAGCCGAGATGATCGATGTGCTCATCGTCGACGACCAGACGCTCGCGCGCATGGGGAACTCGCTCGTGGTCGAGAGCGCTGACGATCTCCACGTCGTGGGTGAAGCGGCAACCGGTGAAGAAGCGGTCAGGCTCGTGCAAGACCTCCACCCCGACGTCGTCCTCATGGACGTCCGGATGCCCGGTATGGGCGGCATCAGCGCGACGCACGCCATCACCTCGGCCAATCCTGCGACCCGGGTCGTCGTCCTCACATCCTTCGACCTCGACCAGTACGCTTTCGGTGCCTTGGAGGCCGGTGCCAGCGCATTCCTGTTGAAGAGCGCCACTCCCGAGCGTCTGACCGATGCCATCCGGACTGTCTCTCGTGGCGACGCGGTCGTGGAGCCGCACATCACCCAGAAGCTGATCCAGCGCGCCATTCGACCACGTCCGGTGCATGCAGCTCCGCCGACCTCCGGAACGATTCCCGCTGCACTGGCCGTGCTCAGCCCGCGTGAGCAAGACGTCTTCCTCGCCATCGCCACAGGCATGACCAACGCCGAGATCAGTAAGCGACTGTTCCTGTCACCCGCGACGGTGAAGAGCCACATCAACAAGATCTTCACCAAGCTCAAGCTCCGTGATCGCGTGCACGCGGTGATCCTCGCGCATCGCCTCCAGATCACCGATCCGATGCCCGCTGACAGCTCCGTCGATTCCACCGCTCAGAGGCGCAGCTAACGAGTCGCGAGCACCACTAGCCGCCCCACGAGAATCAACCCGTGGTTGGTGGTCGACCTCGCGCGCCCGGCGATACGTTCCTTACAAGACCTCTTCCGCCCGTCAGCCGTCCTGGGAGCTCACATCATGATCGGGATCATCGCGGCAGCTCTGCTGGTACTGATCGCTGGGCTGCTTGCTCTGTGGTGGGCACGTGCCTCACGCAGAGGTACGCTGCCACAGAACTGGATCTTCGGGTACCGGACCCCGCTGACGCTGAGGGACAAGAACGCCTGGGTCACGGTCAATCGCGCGTCCGCACGGTTCGCCATCATCGCCGGCGTTGGCGCCGGCATCGCCGGTCTGGTCGCGATCATCCTCGCGCTCGTCGGCATCGAGGACATCTCATCGGTGCTCCTCGGTTCCGGCCTGGGGTGGCTCCTGATCTGGACGCTTCTCGGAGTCATCCCGGCACATCGTGCCGCCAGGATGTACAAGCAGACGCTGAGTTCTTCCTGACGGTCCTGTTCCGCCCACGCCGCAGTTCCTGAAGCTGCGCGTGTTCCGTGCTGCGCAGACCGTTCTCTCGTCGACGCAGCTCCTCGCCAGGTATCCCTGGAAGCCATTCTGCGGCAGCGTGCTGCGGCATCGTCGCTTCGACGACGCCTGGGGAGCCGTCGCCAACCACAGATTCTTCTCAAGGGGGTGAATATCCATGGACGAACGCTATGAGGCACCACGCGCGGTGCTCGTCGCCGACTTCCGGCGCGACACCGCGTTCACCAGCCGAGGTGGCTGGCCCGACCTCCTGGGCTGGTGGTACTGACGACCGCTCGCAGGTACCGAGGCACGGCGGGAGGCGAGCAACCGCCCCGCCGTGCGACCAGATCAACCGAACACGTGCAACAGAAGGAGGAATCATGAAGAACGCAGGCAAGCTGCTCGTGGCGAGTATCACCGCCGGGGCGCTCGTACTCGCCGGAACGTCCGCGGCTTCGGCGAGTGCAGTTCGTCAGGACCCGACACATCTCGTGAGCGCCGATGTCACCGCCAATGACTACAGCGACCGTGAAGTGATCGAGTTCCTGGCCTTCGGATCCGGCAGCATCGATGCTGACCACCCGGGTCTGATCGTCGCACTCGGATACGACGAACTCGCGGCCGAAGCACCACCGGCGGAGCTGGTCGACGACATCGTGGCAGGGGTCACGGAAGTGAACCCTGAGTTCCACGACCAGGTCACGGAGCGGCTGCAGAGCGGCGATCCCGTCGCAGTCGAAGCTGCACTGACCACGTACAACGACTCGATGGTCGAGTACGTGAAGAGTTCGGACGACTGGGCTGTCGGATCGGATGAAGACGGCACGGCCACCGCCTACTGCCTCGTCTTCCCGCTCGCCTTGGCCGTCGCGCTCGTCGTCGCCGTGGTCTCGACGCGCATCGTCGCATATGTCGGCCCGAGCACTCCGTCGGCGACATTGGCGTCTGACGATCGGCTGACACGTCAGGAAGCGGCAGCGGCAATCGCGTCCGTCATCACGCCCTGACACTCACGGTGCCCGTCTCGCCCCGACAGGTGGCGGGACGGGCACCCCTCACCCTTCTTGGAGGAACACCTGATGGACCCACGCGCCGACACCGCCGTGCCGAGGAGTTCTGTGATCTCATTCACGGTGACACTCATCATCCTGCTGCCGGTCCTGTTCGTCTCGGTGCTGGTCGCCGTGCCGCCGACCGCCATCTCGTTGGGGATGACCCAGGAGTTCCGCAACAACTACAGCGCGTTCGTCTCCCAAGGGTGGAACTTCTTCACCAAAGACCTCCAAGGCAATCAGTTCGGTGCCTACGAGCCCGGGCAGGCCGACCCCGCGAGCCTCCTGATCACCCCGCAGACCCGTATCGACAACGCATGGGGTCTCACCCGAAACCAGCGTGCGCAAGGACCCGAACTGGCGAACCTCGCCAATGAGATCACCGATTGGCAGAGCTGCACAACCATGCGCATCTCCTGCGCCTCGGAGCTCACGGGCGAGCCGATCGTGATCGCGAACACGAGCCCGATTCCGACCCTCTGTGGAGACATCGTGATCACACAAGAACATCAGAGCCCCTGGAGCTACCGCGGCTTCCCGTCAGCCCACGAACAGATCGTCGACAAGATCGCCCTGGTCTCGATCACCTGCGATGCCGAAGGCGACGCTCCATGACCCTCCGCACTCCTCTCCTGACCTTCGACCATCGACGCCCGTGGTTCGGTGTCGCGCGGACGATCCTCGCCTCGGGGCAGATCGTACTTCTCGCCTTCACCGATCCACGTGCGCTTCTCGTTCCTGTTGCCGGTCAGGCTCCAGCTCCGTACTGCGACGGTGTGAAAGCGATCAGTGCGTACTGCATCGGTGGCGAGGTGCTCGATCCGATCGCACGCCATTGGATCATGCTCGTGCTGCTACTCCTCGTCGCTTCCGGCTTGTATCCCCGTGCGACCGGATTCCTGCACGCCTGGGTGACCTTCTCGATCGCAGGCAGCATCGCCCTCCCTGACGGGGGAGAGCTCGCCGCAAAGGTCATCGCCCTGCTCCTGATCCCCATGTGCCTGACCGACAATCGCCTGTGGCACTGGGGACGGCCGAGAACACCACTGCGACCTGCATCGAGAGGTATCGCCTATGCCGCCCTCTGGGCTGTGCGGCTGCAGGTCGCCGGCATCTACCTCCATTCAGGACTGGGCAAGTTCGCCAGTTCGGATTGGCTCTCCGGGACGGCCGAGTACTACGTGCTCCGTGACAACATGTTCGGGGCTGCGGGATGGATGCGGGACCTCGCTGTCGCCATGATGTCTGTGCCATGGCTGGTCTTTGCCGTCACCTGGGGTTCCATCGCGCTCGAGCTCAGTGTCGGGGTCCTCCTCCTCCTCGGCACCGATCGCCTTCGCCGCCTCGCGCTGACGCTCGTCATCGTGTTCCACGTCGGGATCATCGTCACGATCGGTCTCTGGACGTTCGCGCTCGTGATGATCGGCGCAGTCGCCCTCGCCTGCATGCCGGTGAGCGCTCTCGATGATGAACGACCATCCACTGCTGTCGGCAGGCTGAACCTCGGGCGGCGACTCTTGTACCTCACTGGCGTGACGGCCAGGCCACCTGCTGTCCACGAGCCCGAGGAGCCACCAATCGTCGCCCCGCCCGTGGACCATCGCATCGAATCCCCGCACCCCGCGGTGGTCGACGCACAGGAGAGGAGGTGAGACAGATGACCGAGACCTATGAGAAGCCCCAGGTGCTCGTGGTGGGTGATTTCCGCAAGGACACCGCTTTCACGTCGCAGGGCTACTGGACCGACGTCCTCGGCTGGTGGCTCTAGCTCGCCAGCTGATCTGAGGTGGGGGCAGGCGCGTCGTCTGCCCCCACCGTCCCTCTCACACGATCGGAGTCGACCGACATGCAATTCCTCCTCTTTGCGGATCGCGCCGTCCGCAGCCCTGAGAGCGCTGCGGGCTTCACCAAACGCCTTTCTCACGCGTCCGGTCGCGATTGGCTTGTCGGCGATTGGGACGACGACGAGTGTGTTCGAGCCTCCAACGGCGCGTTCACGGTGGTGCTGCTCGGTACCGTCGGAGGTACTGCTTCCGAACTCCAGGCTTGGCTGGACTCGCAAGGCCGATCGCCGGACTTCACCACGATCTACCGCACGATCGCTGGCGCCTACTTCACGCTCGTGACAACCGCTGCAGGTGCCGTGCAAGCATTCGGAACGCTCTCCAGCTTCCGGCGATTGTCCTATTCGACCGACCCCGAGTTGCCGGTGGCATCGAACTCGCTCCGACTGCTCATCGGCGTCCTCCGTCCTCGGCTCCGCGAAGGCCTCGTGCCGCTGGCGCTCGTCGCTCCGCGCGCTCCGTGGCCACTCGGAGACTCAAGTTACTGGACCGACATCGAGAACGTGCTGCCCACGCATCAGCTCCGGTCGGACGGTTCCGGTCCGTTCCGGGTTGAGCAGCGATGGTCGCTGCCCCACGGACACGTGCCCCAGAGCGAGATCACGCCGGCCCTCACCGCCGCCCTGCACGACGCGGTGGAAGCACGAGCACGGAACGGCCGCTCCTCGCTCAGCTCCGACCTGTCGGGCGGGATGGACTCGACCTCACTGGCATTCTTCGCCCGGGAGCACGTCGATGACCTGACGACGATGCACCTCGGAATCAGCGTCGAGATGAACGACGATGCCGCGTGGGCCGATGCCGCCGCCCTGTCGTTGCAGAGCAATCACATTCGCGTCTCCCATGAAGACCTCCCCAAGTGGTTCGCCGGGTGGCACGCGTCCGAGGAGCGGTTCGCGGCGGAGCCCGAGCCTTCGATCCGTACCGAGGGGATGCACCGTGCGATGGCGGAACGTCTGCACGACGCTGGGTCCACGATCCATCTGGCCGGTTCCGGTGGTGACGAATTGTTCTATCCGGACGAGGCCGTGCTCCCGGGACTGCGGCGCGAGGCACCGAGTGCGCTCTACGGTGCGATTCGTGGGATGGCAACGCTGCATCGGTGGCCCATGGGACAGACCATCCGTGCTGCGATGAACACGACCGATGCTGCGAAGTGGCTCGTTCAGGAGACCGCGAAACTGGGAACGACCGAGTTCGAGCGTCCATCTCCAGCATGGGACGTGCCCTTCTCATTGTCCCCGTGGGCCACCGATGCAGCACGCTCCTCGGTTCAGCGTCTGGTCCTCGAGCATGCTGCAGGCAGGCATCTCGACGCTGCCTTCGCCACCGATGCCGTCGCCTACGGCATGATCACCCGTAACGGGCAGATCCACCGAGCGCTCGACGAGCAGACTCGTGAAGTCGGTGTCCGCTACGAAGCGCCGTTCCTCGACGACGCCGTGATCGATCTCGCGCTCCAGGTCCGATTGGTCGATCGGCTCAACACGCAGCGCTTCAAGCCAGGGCTCGCTGCAGCCGCCCGCGGCGTCGTGCCCGAACCCTTCTTGAACCGCCGATCGAAGGGGGACTACATCTCACTGATCTACGCCGCATTCAATGAGCGCCGGCGAGACATCGCGGCACAGCTCGACGAGTTCCACCTCGTGAAACGAGGCCTCCTCGACACGCAGAGCCTGAGGACGTATCTGCTGAGCATGCAACCGCAGGCCCAGCACTTCTTCCCGTTCGAATTCCTGCTGGCGACCGAGAGATGGCTCCGCTCGGCAGACCAGACCATCGTCATGAGCGAGAGATGAGTACGATGCCTCACACCTACCGATTGGCCAGCGATGTCGTCTTCAAGGAAGTGAGCGACGGGGGAGTGCTGCTCAGCCGGAGTTCGGGGCAATACCGCCAGGTCAACACCACCGGCACCCGTGTCCTTCAGCGACTCGTCGCCGGTGAACCCTGGACCGCCATTCTCGATCACATGATCGAGCGCTACCCAGGCATCGACGAGGGACGGCTTTCTCAGGATCTCAGCCAGATGCTCGAAGGCCTCGCCGACGAGGGGGTACTCGTACGTGTCTGACATCGTCGTCCCGCTCGAGCCTCGTCACCGGACTTCGTTCATCGACCGTGTTCGCGCTCGACTCGTGCTGCCCCTCGTATTCGTGCTAGTCAGGCTGCAACCAGCTCGTCTGCAGCAGATGCTGAGCCGAATGGCGCACGGCAGTGACGCTGCGGATCTGACGCTCGTCGAGCGCGGCCTCGACGCCGTCGTCGCCGTCAGCCGACGATGTGCCGGCCGCTACTGCCTCGATCGAGCGACGGCGACAGCCGTGTTCTGCTGGACGCTCGGACGATGGCCAGAGTGGCACGCCGGAGCTGCCATCGACCCATTCCGAGCACACGCCTGGGTCTGTGTCGATGGTGAACCCGTCCGGGAGCCGGCCTCGCTGAACAAGTACTTCGTGCCCATGGTCAGCGTCATGCCACGAACAGCCCCTGACGATCGAATGTGACTGTCGCGAAAGCACTCCGAGAACCTCGAAGGGGTGGGAGCCACTGATGCCCCTCATGTCGCCCGACAGAACAGTCCCGGAGACGATCTGGTTTCCGGGACTGTTCATCGTCTCGCCGCGCGGCCCAGTGATCAGAACCGCTCGTCGTATGCCGTTCGACTCGCTTCGATCACGGGGACGTGCTCGCCGGCCCACTCGGCGAGTGCCACCGCATGGGGGATGAGCGACTGCGCGAGGTCAGTCAGCTCGTACTCGACCCGTGGCGGCACTTCGGCGAAGGTGGTGCGGGTGACGAGGCCGTCGCGTTCCAGGTTCCTGAGAGTGAGGGTGAGCATGCGTCGGGAGATGCCCGGGATACGCTGCTCGAGCTCGGTGAACCGGAACGGGCCGTCGTGGAGCGTCGCGATGAGGAGGAGCGCCCACTTGTCGGCGATGCGGTCGAGGAGTGAGCGGATGGCCTTGCCCTGGTCGCCCCGGACGGAACACAGCCTCTGGTAGCGGAACACGGCACCCCTCGCGGCTCGGTCACACGCGTGTGCCTTTTGTACGCCGGTCCGATCCGGTCCACACTTGCGTCGGTTACCCATCGTAACCATCAACGCACACGCACTCGGAGGTTGCACATGGTCATCGCCTATTGGATCGTCGCCGGACTGCTCGCGGTCCTGTACCTGTACTCGGGCGGCATGAAGCTCGTCCGCTCTGCAGAGCAGCTCCGCCCGATGATGGCGTGGGTCGACGGCATGCCGCTCTCGACGGTTCGAGTGATCGGGCTGCTCGAGGTGCTGGGCGTGGTCGGTCTGATCCTGCCGCCGCTCGTGGGCGTCCTCACCTGGTTGACCGTCGCTGCGGCGGTCGGGCTGGTCCTGGTGCAGATCGGCGGCATCACGCTGCACCTGCGTCGCGGCGAGATCCGGGTCCTCGGGCTGAACGTCGCCCTGCTGGTGCTCGCCGCCGTCGAGATCTGGCTGGCGACGATCTGGCTGTAGCGGTGGCGGATCGGTGCCTGCCTCGTCATCCGACTCAGGGGACGAGCACGATGCGCCCGAACACGTCCCCGGCGTCCATGAGACGGTGCGCCTCGGCTGCGTCGCTCAGCGGCAGGGTGTCGTGGACCACAGGCGACAGCGCTCCTCGGACGGCGTCATCGAACACTTCGGCTCGCACCCGCGCGAGTTCCTCGCGCGGCACGGTGTCGAGGCTCAGGGTTCCGAAGGTGATCGATCGGCGGAAGCCGGCCAGCAGCGCCTGGCCGAAGTCGGCGGGCGGGAACCCGCCCACCACGCCCACGGCGATCAGGCGGCCGTTCGGCGAGAGCCGCTCGATGAACCGGGGGAGATCGGGACCGCCGACGATGTCGAGGATGACGTCGAACTCCGCCGGGGCGTCCGCATCGCCTGTGCCGGAGCGGTCGAGCACGTGGGTTGCACCGAACGCCCGCAGACGTTCCCCGCGTTCGGAGGATGAGGTGGTGACGGCGATGACGCCGGCGCCGGCGCGAGCGGCCAGCTCGACGCCGGCCAGGCCGATACTCCCGGCGGCCCCGCGCACGAGGACGGATTCGCCCTTGATCGGGCGAGCGCGTTCGAGCGCGAAGTGCGCGACCGGGAACGCGCTGCCCAGCGTCACCGCCTGGACGGAAGTCAGGTCGGAGGGCAGCTCGACGATCTCGTCTGCTCGCGCGATCGCGTACTCGGCGTACGCGCCCGAGGTCCCCGTGAACGCCCAGACCCGTCGACCGACCCACGCGGGGTCGACGTCGGGCCCGGTCGCGGTGATGACGCCGGCGGCCTCACTCCCCGGGATCATCCCCGAGTCCCGGGCGGCTTCGGCGATCCCGCCCCGGCGGATCACGACGTCGACCCCGCCGACGCCTGCGGCCTCCGTTCGAACCAGAACCTCACCGACCCCGGGCGTGGGGACGGGCAGGTCCGTCACCTCCATCCCACTCGGGTCGCCGAAGGTCCGGATGATCACTGCGCGCATGGCTGCACTCCGTTTCGCGGCGGGGGATCTGACCCGCCTCCCGAAACGTAACGGACGCACCCGTCCACTTGAGTAATGTGAGACATATGTCCGCAACACTGCCTCAGAACCTGCGTTCCGACGCCCAGGAGAACCGTGACCGCGTCCTCGCGGCAGCCCGCGAACTGTTCGGGACCGACGGTCTCCACGTGACGATGCGAGAGATCGCCCGCCGAGCCGGTGTCGGGCCGGCCACCCTCTACCGACGGTTCCCGACCAAAGCCGATCTGGTCAGAGCCGCCTTCGTGAACGAGCTCGACGCCTGCCGCTCGATCGTGGTCGACGCCCTCGCAGACGTCGACCCCTGGCGCGGCTTCCGCGGCATCATCGAGGAGGTCCTGGTCCTCAACGCTCGGAACCAGGGGTTCACGGACGCGTTCCTCGCCGCCTACCCCGATGCCGTCGACTTCCGGACCCAGCGCGAACAGGGCGTGCGCGCGATCACCGCCGTCGCTCGTCGCGCCATCGCCGCCGGCGCGCTGCGCGCGGACTTCGTCCTCGACGACTTCCTCGTGGTCCTGCTCGCGGCTCGCGGACTCTCACGGACGACGGAGACGGAGCGCGTCCGAGCTGCACGACGCTACGCCGCGCTCGTGATCGACGGACTGCGTGCGTCAGACCGGCACGAAGCGCTCCCGCCAGCACCGCGACTCATGTCGAGCGTCATCCCGGCGTAGCCGGCCGGTGCAGGTTCACGATGCGACGCGTTCACCGGCGTCGGTGGTGATCGGGGTGAAGACGTTCACGAGGTTGCCGTCGGGGTCGCGGAACAGCAGCGACCGGTTGCCCCACGGCATGTTCGTCGGCTCGTTCACGAACGTCTCCACGACGCCCTGCAGCCTCGTGTAGACCGCGTCGACGTCATCGACGAGCAGATCGAGGATGACGGATCGGTTGGCTCGCGGCGCGGCGGCGTTCTCGCCCAGCAGTGGGATGGTCGCTGAACTGGCGATGGCGAGCGTGCCGGTGTCGGTGCGCACCTCGGCGAACAATGGGTGCAAGCGTGCCACGGTCGCACCGGTGACCCGTTCGTAGAACGCGACCAGGGTGTCGACGTCGTCGGTGATGATCCGGGTGGCTGCGAGTTGCATGCGTGTCTCCTTGACGGGTGGGGCTCCCCGCGGGTGCGGCGGCGGTGACGACGATAGAGCGAATACCGGACATATTTCGCCCGGTATTCTCATGAGATGGGACATGCCAGCTCGCCGACTGCTCGAGCGCTGCAGCTGTTCGAGTTGCTGCAGTCGTCGGAGATCCGCAGCGTGCCAGAGCTCGCCGAACGGTTGGGCGTTGATGAACGGACCGTGCGCCGCTCCGTGCAGCGTCTCGTGGACATGGATGTCCCGATCGAGTCGGTGCGCGGCCGCTACGGCGGGTACCGCCTCGCCGTCGGCCGACGGGTGTCGCCGATCATGCTCACTGACGAGGAAGCGGTCGCCGTCTTCCTCGGCTTGAGTGAGGCTCAATCGTCCTTGGACTCCCCGGACGTCGCAGCGCAGATCGCCCTCGCGAAGATCCGACGATCCCTCCCGGCCGCATCCGTGGACCGCCTCGAGGCGGTCCTGCAGGCCGCAGCACGGAGACCGACGCGCCACGACGTGCCCGACGCGGGAGTCCTGCTCACCGTGTCGGACGCGATCCGAGCGAGACGCCCCGTGGAATTGCGCTACCGCGACGCGGAGGACACGCCCTCGCGTCGCACGGTGCATCCGTTCGACCTGCTCGTCCATGCCGGTCGTTGGTACCTGGACGCGTTCGACGTCGAGCGAGCGGAGGAGCGCACCTTCCGGGTCGACCGCATCCGATCGGCGCGGACGTTGCCCGGCGTCGTCTCGGGCCCGATTGTTCGAGCGGAGCGCCCTCCACTCGTCGATCGCTTCGCGGGGGCGGACTACCGATGGCACGTCCGGTTGCGCATCCAGGCGAGCGTCCCGCAGATCCGGGCCCACTTCCCGGAGAGCGTGGCCGTCGTGGAGCCGATCGAGGACGCACCCACCTGGCATCGGGTCTCGATCCGAGCCAAACGCCTCGACTGGCTTCCAGCGGTGATCGCCGGGCTGGGGGATCATGCGGTGATCGTCGACGAGCCTGAAGACCTCAGAGCACTCCTCCACGCGACAGCGACGCGGATGCTCCGCATCGCTGGCGGCGCGGATGGGACGCCTCCGCTCCCGTAGGGCGCGACCATGCGAATCACGTCGAAGCACGCCGCCGGTCGCCCGGGGTGGCGGTGACCGCCACAGGTTCCGGCGGGCGTGCTCGGAGCGGCGGCCGTCCGACCAGCGCCCAGCCGCCGCGTCACCGTCCGATGAGCCGCTCGGATTCGTCCCAGAGTCGACGGGCGTCGTCCAGGTTCCGCATCGGCGGCCACAGGGTCGGGAGGAGCGCGGGTCGGCCACCGATGGTCCTGACCGGGCCGTAGAACTCGTCGCCTCGCGCGGTCGGTGCCGTCGCGGCCATGAGCGCGGGCTGAGCGGCACTCGACACCGTGCCTGCGACGCCGAGGCGTGAGAGCAGGCGGACTACACGACGGGCTCCGGTGTCGCGCTGTCGGCCCATGCCCGGCTGGGCGGCCAACAGGTTGGTGGGGGAGACGCCGGGGTGCGACAGGTTGCTGGAGACACCCCAGCGGCTCGACGACGTGTTCGCCCCTCGTGGTCGAGCGCACGGGCTGGAGGACCGCGGCGCCAGCCCGGGCGAGGTCGGTGGCGATGCTTCGACCGATGCCGAGGATCCTGGTCGGCGTGAGGACCGCTCAGCTCGCCAGCTGCCCCCCGCCTTGGGGGTTGTCGATGCCATGGCGCGGTAGGAGCATCAGCTGCATCGGAACCAATGGAGGTTCGAATGCGGAATCCAGAGGTATGGCTCGCTCTTGTCGGCTTGCTCGGGGGTGTCGTCATTGCAGGTGCCCTCTTCGCGCCGATCGCAGCGATCATCGCCGGGGTCGGATTCCAACTCAAGCGGAAGGAACGGGGCATCGCTCCAGGGCTGTTGCTTTTCAGCCTTGCTGCGATCGTCTTGGCGATCTTCATCTACCCGGCCCACTTCCGTGCCGTCGCCACGTGTGATGCGATCGCCGCAGGGGCTTCGAACTCGCCGGTGGAGCGACTACTCGATACACCCACGGAGCGGCGGATGGACGCACTGGAGGCAGGCTGCAACGATCTGCCGTTCTACGAGATGAGCGAGTACTGACCCCCGGTCTCGACAGCGTGCCGTTCAGCTCGTTGCAGGGAACGGGCGCAGCTCCAGGCGGCCGTTGCGGGCCATCGGGTGGCGGGCGGCGATGTAGATCGCCTCGTCGAGGTCGGCGCACTCGAGGATGTCGAAGCCCCAGAGGGTGTCGGTCGCTCCCGGGATCGGGCCATTGGTGACGAGGCGCTCGCCGGCGCGGACACGGACGCCGCGCGCCTCGCTCGGGTCGAGCACGTCGCCGAGGAGTCGCCGCCCGGTCGTGTCCAGCTCCTGGACCCACTGGTCGACGTCGGAGTCGTCGCTTGGTTCGTCGGGCACGGGGTCCGTGAGGACGAACATCATGAATCGCATACGTTTCCTCTCCTTCGACGCTCGCGCGAGCGCACTCGTGGTCGCTATCGGACCGGGTTGACGACCGGTACTGCGCTCTCGTCGCGCCAGAGGGTCTCGATGGGGATCGACTGACCGAGGACGCGCTCCGCCGCCCGATGGCCGGAGTGGAATGCCGCCGTCACCGTCGCGGGGTCGTCGGTCCACGTCGCCTCGCCCGCGAGATGCAGGACGCCGCCGACCGGGATCGCGAGGGCGTCATCGTCGTCGGTCGTCGAGCCGACGGTCATGTAGGCGTAGGACCCGCGGGAGAACGGGTCGTCCTGCCAGCGAGTGACGTGCACCTCCGTCGGCTCCTCGACGCGGTCGCCGAACAAGCGCCGCAGCTGCTCCAGGTTCGACTCCACGACGCGCGACTCGTCCCAGTCCCGGATCTCCACGGCCGTCGGGCCGGCGGCGAAGGTGAGCAGCGTCGGCGATCCGTGCGCCGTCGTGAGGTCGTACCAGGAGTGCCAGCGACGGCTCTCCTGCCCCTGTTGACGAATCGCGTAGACGTCCTCGTCCCAGAATCGCCGCTCGAACCGGAGGAAGACCTTCTCGAACGCGTTCATCCGCAATCGCGAGAGTGCGCCGGCGACCGGCTCCGGCAGCGGGGGATCGATCGTGAACTCCTCCGACTGCAGCACCCCGACCGGCACCGTCACCACCACCGAGCCCGCATGCAGCACCACCTCGCCCATCGGTCCCTGCGCGGTGACCTCGACGCCGTCCGCGGACCACCGGACGCCCTTCACCACGTGCTCCAGGCGCACGTCGAGCCCCTCGGCCAGTCGCCGGGGGAGCACGTCGTATCCGTCGGGGAACACGACCTCGTCACCGTCGATCGCGTCGTCGTCGAGCCCGTGGGCCGCGAGGTCCTCGATCCATGCGCCGTACTGTTCCTCCGAACGATGCTCCAGGTACTCGCGGACCCGCTGCACCCGCTCGGCGTCCCAGTCCTGCAGCGCGAGCGCCGCCTCGGTCACGTCGCGGTAGGACGCGTCCGGCGCGGACTCGGCGACGACACCGAGCAGCGTCGCGTCGAGGGCGTGGACGTCCTCGGCGAAGCCGCGAGCCTCGGCGTCCGACAGGCGCTCGCCGTCGGGACCGTAGTACGCGATCGGTCGGCTGTCCGGCTGATAACCGCCGACGGTGAACTCGACCGTCCGCATCCCGAACGCGTCGGCTGCCGCGGCGACCGCACTGTCATTCACCCCGTGCACCCACGATGCGCCGAGATCGGTCACCCGACCGTCGCGACGCTCGGTCGACACTCGCCCGCCGACCCGGTCACGGGCCTCGACGACGACCACCGTTCGTCCGGCGGCCGCGAGGAGTCGTGCGGCGACGAGCCCGGCGACGCCGGCACCGACGACGACCGTGTCGAAGCGGGTGTCGGCTTCGGGCGACTGCGTCGACGCCTCGTCCGACGCGCTCATCGCGGGTCGCCCATGTCGCCGGTGGTCGGTGTGCCGTCGATGCGTTCGTACCTGAGGTGGACCGTCCCTGCGGGGGACGTGGTCGCTGGGCCGAGCAGGCGCAGCGAGGACGGCACGGTGCCGGTGGCGAAGACGCGCTTCCCGGTGCCGAGCGTGATCGGGTACACCCAGAGGTTCAGCTGATCGAAGAGTGCCTCAGCGAGCAGGGTCTGCACGAGGTCGAGGCTGCCGATGACGTGGATCTGCGAGTGACGCTCGCGCAGCGCTCGAACAGCCTGGGGGAGGTCCGGTCCGAGTTGCGTCGAGTTCGCCCACCCCAGCTCCCGCGGCTCGCGTGACGCGACGTACTTCGGCAGTCGGTTGAAGAGCCGGGCGATGCCGTCGTCCTGGCCACCCTCCTGGTGCGGCCAGTATCCGGCGAAGATGTCGTAGGTCCGGCGCCCGAGCAGGAGGGCGTCCATGCCCACCATGCCGGCGTCGATCTGCTCCCCATCGACCTCGTCGATGAGCGGTGCCTGCCAGCCGCCGAACGCGAACCCGTCACTGGGGTCCTCCTCCGGCCCGCCGGGCGCCTGAGCGACGCCGTCGAGGGTCATGAAGAGGTCGATGTGGATGCGTCCCATGTCCTGCTCCGATCTGCTGCACTCACGATCCACCGGCGGGCAGACGGTGTCAACGGCTGTCGGCTGGGAACGCACTGACGAAAGGGCATCGGCCGTGTCCTGGGCGAGTAGCGTTCGGAGTGGATCCGCTTGCGCACACCAGTGCACGGGCAGGACGTCGTTCGACAGATGAGAGGCATCACACCATGACCGATCTGGACACCATCCCCGTCACCACCCTTGACGGCCGGGACACGACCCTCGCGGAGTGGGACGGGAAGGCCAAACTCGTGGTCAACGTCGCGAGCCGCTGCGGCCTCGCGCCGCAGTACGAGAAGCTCGAGGCACTCCAGAAGGAGTACGCCGACCGCGGTTTCACGGTGATCGGGTTCCCGAGCAACCAGTTCCTGCAGGAGCTCGGCGACAACGAGAAGATCGCCGAGTACTGCTCGGCCACCTGGGGCGTCACGTTCCCGATGATGGACAAGGTGAAGGTCAACGGCCGCAACCGGCACCCGCTCTACCAGGAGCTCGTGAAGACCGCCGACGCCAACGGCAAGGCCGGCAACGTCAAGTGGAACTTCGAGAAGTTCCTCATCGCGCCCGACGGCACCGTGCACCGCTTCCGTCCGACGACCGAGCCGGACGCCCCCGAGGTCATCGCCGCGATCGAGGAGAGCCTTCCCGCGTGACGCCGGGACGGTCGAGCGCGCTCACCGGTAGGTGACTCCGGTGAGCGCCTCGGCCGTCGTCCAGAGTTCGGCGGCGACGTGCTCGTCGCGGGCCGCCGAGGTCCGGCCGACGGGCTTCGGGCCGCCGCGCATCTCGCCGAAGCCGCTCGGACCGTAGTAGCCGCCGGGCTCGACGTCAGGCGAGGTCGCCGCGTACAGCGTCGGAAGCGCACCCATCTCCGCGCTCTGGCCGAGAAGCCGGGTTCCCCAGGCGAGGAGCGGACCCTGCGCGGACTCGGTGTGGGACTGGAGTTCGGTCGACGCGAAGCCGGGGTGTGCGGCCACGGACAGCACCGAGGAACCCTCCGCCGTGAGGCGTCGCTGCAGCTCGGCCGAGAACATGAGGTCGGCGAGCTTCGACTGGCCGTAGGCCGACCAGCGCCGATACTTGCGGTTGCGCCAGTTGAGATCGACCAAGTCGATCTTGCCGGCACGATGCGCAGCGCTCGACAGCGTCACGACCCGCGTGGTGATGCGGTCGATCAGGAGGCCGGTGAGGGCGAAGGGCCCGAGGAAGTTCGTGCCGATCTGCATCTCGAAGCCGTCGGCCGTGCGTCGTTCGGGAACCGCCATGACGCCGGCGTTGTTCACCAGCACGTCGACCCGCTCGACGCCGTCGGCGAATCGACGGACGGACGCCAGGTCGGCGAGGTCCAGCTGCCGCACCTCGACGTCGCCGGTCATCGCCGCCGCAGCCCGCGCGCCCTTCTCCGTGTCGCGGCAGGCGAGGATCACGGCGGCACCGTGGGCGGCGAGCTCGCGGGCCGTGACCGCGCCGATCCCGCTGTTCGCGCCGGTCACGATCGCAACGCGGCCGTGCTGATCGGGGATGTCTGCTGCGGTCCAGGGGCTCATGAGGGCGACGTTACGCCATCACGATCTTCCGATTACACATATCGTTCACAGCTTCACCGATATATCGTTGAGCATCGTTCACGTACGACGAAGGAGAGCAATCATGGGTGGATTCCCAAGCGGTGGCGCAGGATTCGGTGGCGCAGGGTTCGGTAACGGCGGAGGCTTCGGCAACGGAGCCGGCTTCGGGACCGACGGCATGTGGCAGATGATGGAGCAGCTGCGTTCGAAGTTCGAGAAGAGCGCCGGCTCGCGCGTCGGCCGCGGCGACGTCCGCTCAGCCGTGCTGGCCCTCCTGGCCGAGCAGCCGATGCACGGCTACCAGATCATCCGCGAGATCGAAGAGCGCAGCGGCGGCTCCTGGAAGCCCAGCGCAGGCTCGGTCTACCCGACGCTGCAGCTCCTGTCCGACGAGGGCATCATCACGGCCGAGGAGTCGGGCGGACGCAAGACGTACGCACTGACCGAGGCTGGTCGCGACGAGGTCGCCGAGTCCGGGGCATCCGCTCCGTGGCAGAACGCCGAGTCGTCCGAGCACCCCGGCTTCACCGCTCTGCCGAAGGCCGGCGTCGAGCTGGCTCAGGCCGCAGCCCAGGTCGGCCGCACCGGCACGCCCGAGCAGGTCCAGCAGGCCGTCACCATCCTCGACGACGCTCGCAAGCGCCTCTACGCGATCCTCGCCCAGGACTGACCGAGTGTCGTCGACCGGCGGGACGCCCAGCGACTCGGCGTCCCGTTTCGGCGAGCTCCCCATGAGCGGGCGGGCCGGCGTTCCTGCCGGTCCGCCCGCTCACGGGCGCGCCCGGTACCGTCGCATCCTCCGCTTCGCGAGCTGGCACCTGGCCGCCGCCTGGTGGTTCGAGATCGTCCTGCCCCGGTTCGGACTCATCAAACTGACGGAGCGGACCCGCACGCGCCGCATGCAGAAGTTCGCACGACGCTTCCACGTGCTCGCCGTCGACCTCGGCGGCCTCATGATCAAGGTCGGCCAGTTCATGTCGTCGCGCCTCGACGTGCTCCCACCGGAGATCACGAAGGAGCTCGAAGGCCTCCAGGACGAAGTCCCGCCCGTCGCCTTCCCTCGCATCCGCGCGCTCGCCGAGTCGGAACTCCGTGTGCCGCTCTCGCAGGTCTTCGCCGGCATCGACGAACGCCCCGTCGCAGCGGCCTCGCTCGGCCAGGCACACCGCGCCCTGCTCGCCCCGGCGCTCGCCGCAGACACCGGGCTCGACGCCGTCGTGCTCAAGGTCCAGCGGCTGGGTATCGACGAGATCGTCACCGTCGACCTCGCCGCCCTGCGCAAGGTGGGCGGCTGGTTGCGCCGCGTCCGGCTCGTCTCCGACCGCGTCGACATGCCCGCACTCGTCGAGGAGTTCGCCGCGACGAGCCTCGAGGAGATCGACTACCTCCATGAGGCTGCGAGCTCCGAGCGGTTCGCCGCCGACTTCGCCGGCGACGACCGCGTCTCCGTACCCGCGGTGGTGTGGGAGCGCACGACCCAGCGCGTCCTGACGCTCGAAGACGTCACCGCGATCAAGATCACCGACGCGGACGCCCTGCGCGCCGCCGGCATCGACCCGGTCGACGTGGCGCCCGTGTTCGCCGCCGTCATGTTCGACCAGCTCTTCACCAACGGGTTCTTCCACGCCGACCCGCATCCCGGCAACATCTTCGTGACGCCGGTCGACGCCGCCCCGGGCGAGCGACCCTGGAAGCTGACCTTCATCGACTTCGGGATGATGGGCGAGGTCCCGCCGACCACGAGGCGTGGCCTCCGGAAGCTCCTCATCGCCGCAGCCTCCCGCGACGGCAAGGGCCTCGTCGACGCGATCCGAGACCTCGGCGTCCTCCTGCCCTCGGCCGACACGACCGAGCTCGAGCGGGCCATGACCGCGCTGTTCGGACGCTTCGGCGGCATGGGGTTTGCGGAACTGCGCGACGTCGATCCGAAGGAGTTCCGCGACTTCGGCAACCAGTTCAGCGAGGTCATCCGCACGCTGCCGTTCCAGCTGCCCGAGAACTTCCTGCTCATCATCCGCGCGATCTCGCTCACCTCCGGTGTCTGCAGCGCACTCGACCCCGAGTTCAACCTCTGGGACTCCGTCGAGCCCTACGCCGCGCAGCTGCTCCGTGACGAACGCGGCAACGTCGTCCAGGATCTCGGTCGCGAGGCACTCGACATCGCCACGGTCGCCGTCCGCCTGCCGAAGCGTCTCGACGCGGTCATCACGCGGGTCGAAGCCGGCACGGTCGCGACCACCAACCCGAGACTGGAACAGCGGATCGCGCGGCTCGACCGCACGACGGGCCGGGTCGTCTCGGCCGTACTGTTCGCCGCGCTGCTCGTCGCGGGAGCCGTCCTCCGGTCCGACGACGCCGTGCTCGGCACCGTCTTCATGGTGGTCTCCGTCGTGCCGCTCCTCCATGCACTGTTCTCGGGGCGACGCGGGCGCTGACCCCGGCGAGGGGCCGTCGCCACGGCACACTCCTGACGCGAAAACCTGGATCAACGGTCCATAGGTCGGTCTCCGGCGCTCCAGCACACTTGCCTGAATCGATCGGGCAAGCACGAGGGAGCACCACCGGATGGAATCGTTCGACGTCGCGGTTGTCGGCATGGGAGCTCTCGGCAGTGCCGCCGCCTACCACCTCGCCCGTCGGGGCGCGAAGGTCGTCGCCTTCGAGCAGTTCGAACTCGGGCACGTCCGCGGTGCCTCGCACGACACCTCGCGGATCGTCCGGACGTCGTACGGCGCACCGCAGTACGTGCGACTCGCACAGTCGGCGTACCGCGACTGGGCTGACCTCGAGCAGGAGTCTGGCGAGCGGTTGCTCACCATCACCGGTGGGGTCATCTTCCTGCCCGTCGACGGGCCCTACTCGGCCACCGACTTCACCGCGGCCCTGGAGGAGTGCGGGGTCCCGCACGAGCTGCTGACGCCGGCCGAGGTGCAGGCGCGGTGGCCGCAGTTCCGGATCCCCGAGAACGTGGAGACGGTCTACACCGCCGACACCGGCATCGCCCACGCGGCGCGCACCGTCGCGACGCTGCAGCTCCGTGCTCGAGCACTCGGGGCGGACATCCGCGACCGCACCCGGGTCGACGCGCTGACCCCCGACGGCGACGGGGTCGTGGTGCAGACCTCCAGCGGCCCGGTGCGTGCTGGCAAGGTCGTCCTGGCCGCCGATGCCTGGGCCAACGAGCTGCTCGAACCCCTCGGTGCGGCGATCCCACTCGACGTCATGCAGGAGCAGGTCACCTACTTCCGCCCGGCCGACGCCGAGCAGCTCGATCGCGAGCGGTTCCCGGTGTGGATCTGGGAGGACGAGGAGTGCTACTACGGCTTCCCGACCTTCGGGGAACCGACGGTGAAGGCCGCCCGCGACGTCTCGGAGAACCGCATGTCGCCGGCGGAGCGCACCTTCGTCCCGTCGCCGGAGCTCACCGGGCAGCTGGCCGACTTCATGGCGGACCTCGTGCCGGCGTCGGGCCCCGAGCTCCGCACGGTGACCTGCCAGTACGCGCTCACCCCTGACCGGAACTTCGTCCTCGGCCCGCTCGAGGAGCACCCGGACGTCATCGTCGCCCTCGCCGCCGGTCACGGCTTCAAGTTCACGCCCGCGTTCGGACGCATCCTCGCGGAGCTCGCGCTCGACGGGGAGACGAGCGACCACATCGCGAGCTTCGCCCCGTCCCATGCCCGCAGCGCCGACCGCCTCTCACCGATGCCGACCTCCGCGAGCTGATCCGGAGCGGGCCGGTCCGAGGGCTGCCGGTTACCGTCCGGCCTGCAACTGCTCGCGGAGCTCGTCGAGGCGGACGGCGATGCCGAGCCGGAACATGCGCTCGTCCTCGCGCCAGGAGGCTCCGAGGACCTGGTCGAGCCGGTCGAGGCGCTGCAGGATCGTGTTCGTGTGGAAGTTCAGGGCGCGCGCCGTGCGGGTGGGGCTCGCGTTGTTCCGCACGAACGCACGCAGCGTCCCGAGCAGGTCGGCGTTCCGCTCGGCGTCGTAGCGCCGGACGAGTCCGATGGTGTCTCGCAGGAAGTCGGCGAGCGCCCGCGCATCGGTGTCGAAGATCGCCGAGTAGGGCAGGAAGTCGTCGGTCGATGCGGTGAGGTCCGAGAGTTCCAGTGCGGCGATGAGTCTGGCGGTGCGCATCGCGCTGGTGAACGCGGAGGTGAGGGCGTCGGGGGCGGTGCGGGGCACGACGGCGACGACGGGCTGCTGGATGCTGCCGGCGACGTGTCGGCGGACGGCGTCGGCGTCGAGCGGCCGACGGCCGGAGGAGTGTGCGGCGACGACGTACCCGCGGTACTCGCCGACGAGCGCATGGTCGTCGAGTCGGCGGCTGAGCGCTCGGGCGGCGGTGGTCTGTTGGTCTCCCGGGACGGCGAGGAGGAGCAGGGAGTCGAGTTCGTGCAGGTCGATGCCGAGGCGCCTGGCGCGTCGTTCGACGTCGGATCGGCGTTCGGGCACGTCGTCGAGGAGGTCGGCGATGAGCTCGCTGCGGACGCGGTGGTCGGCGCCCGAGGCCGCCTCCTGCTGGAGTTCGAGAAGTGCCGCGACCTGCGCCGCGCGTTCGACGGTGCGGAGGTCCACGGCGCCGAGCTCGAAGTCGCCGTCGCCGAGGATGAGGGCGCCGAAATGCCGGCTGCCGGCGGACAGGGCGGCGACCGCTCCGACACCGCCGCTCGCGACCAGGACGCAGTGGCCCGAGCGACGGCTGTCGGTGATGGCTGCGCGGGTGACGTCGTCGAGGTCGAGCATGCCGGGGGCGAGCGGGAGACCGGCTGCCGCGATCACTCGGTCCTGCGCGTCGGTGACGGCGACCGCACGGCCGAGTGCGGTGGCGAGCGTCTCCGCGACGGGTGCGAATCCGCCCCCGGCGAGGACCGCCTGGACGAGTTCCTGGTGGACGGTGTTCGCCCGGTCGCGTTCGACGAGGTGGGCGGTGAGGTCCGCGAGGTTCCGTCGGCTGGCGTCCTCGGAGTCCTGCAGGTCGCGGAGGGTCTGCGTCGTCTGGAGGATGACCGAGGCGTGGTCCGCGAGCGCCGCCAGGAGCGCGACCTCGTCGGGGGAGAAGTCCTTCCGGTCGCGGTTGCCGACGAAGAGGACGCCGAGGACGTCGTCGCTCGTGAGCATCGGCACGCCGAGCAGTGAGACGAGCCCCTCCGCTGCGACCGCGTCGTCGATGCCGCGCTCGTGTCGGTCGGTCGAGTAGTCGGAGTAGTCCGCGACCCACTGGGCCGTGCGCGATTCGACGACGACGCTCGCGAGTCCGCGCCCGGGAGGCACCCGGAGCGTCTGGAACGACGGACTGACGGAGCCACTCGTCTCGCGAACCCGCAGCTCGTGGGTGACCGGGTCGAACTCGGACAGATAGGCCAGATCGACGCCCATCATCTGGTGGGCGCGCTGGACGAGCCTGGCGAGCACGGCGTCGCTGTCGCGAAGCTCGGCCAGTTCGCGGGCGCTCGAGAACAGGGCGGAGAGCTCGTGCTCGCGGCGTCGCAACCGGATCAGCTCCCGCTCGGTGTCGTGGACGGGTTCGGCGTCGACGAGGTCGGTGGCCGTTCGCACGTCGGCAGGCTCTCGCATCGGGTCTCCTGACTGGTCCCTCAGGAGTCTAAAGCGACGGCCGGTCCAGCGGGGTGTGGGATCCACCCACACGATCGCCGATCCGCTGAGTCATCCGCCCATCGTCGTCGACGATCACCGCTCCTAGGGTCGTCTTGACCGCAGCACCGAGGATCCGGTGTCTGCCTGTACCGAAGGGCGACCCATGCCGAGAAACAGCCGAGTCCAGGGGCTGCGCGACCACACGCCGGACGAGCGGCTCGACCTCGTCGCCGAGGGGGCCGGGATCGCGGCGGAGGCGCTCGCCGCACTGCGACCCGACGCCGGCCTGTCGATCGCCCAGGCGGACCACCTCGTGGAGAACGTCGTCGGCGTCATCGCCGTCCCGGTGGGCGTCGCGACGAACTTCACCATCGACGGCGAGGACCGACTCGTCCCCATGGCGACCGAGGAGCCGAGCGTCGTCGCCGCGGCATCCAACGCCGCCCGCATCGCACGCGTGCACGGCGGCTTCCGGACGTCGTCGTCGGGCGACGTCATGATCGCGCAGATCCAGATCCTCGACGCCGTCGACCCGCACGCCACGCGGCTCCGCGTCCTCGAGGCCAGAGACGAACTGCTCGCCCTCGCGAACGAGCTCGACCCGATCCTCGTCTCCTTCGGCGGTGGCGCCCGAGACATCGACGTCCGGATCCTGCCGACGCGCGTGGGGACGCAGGTCATCGTCCACCTCCACGTCGACGTCCGCGACGCCATGGGTGCGAACGCCGTGAACACGATGGCTGAGGCGATCGCGCCCCGCATCGCCGAGATCGCCGGATCGCGGACCCTCCTGCGGATCCTCACCAACAAGGCCGATCAGCGCATCACCCGCGCCAGGGCGGTGTTCGACGCCGACCTCCTCGGTGGTCCGCAGGTCGTCGCCGACATCGTCGCCGCCAGCGCGTTCGCCGAGGCCGATCCCTACCGGGCGGCCACGCACAACAAGGGCATCATGAACGGCATCACAGCCGTCGTCCTCGCCACGGGCAACGACACCCGGGCGGTCGAGGCCGGCTGCCACTCCCACGCGGCCCGGTCCGGTCGCTATTCGGCGCTGTCGCAGTTCGAGCAGGACGCCGACGGGAACCTCGTCGGCACGATCGAGGTCCCGCTGGCCGTCGGGCTCGTCGGTGGAGCGACGAAGGCGCATCCGACGGCGCAGGCGGGCGTGACCCTCCTCGGCGTCGAGACGGCCCGGGAACTCGCGGCCGTCATCGCCTCGGTGGGCCTCGCCCAGAACCTGGCCGCGTGTCGGGCGCTCGCCGCCGAGGGCATCCAGCGCGGCCACATGACCCTGCACGCCCGGACGATCGCGGCGAGCGCCGGTGCGACCGTGGATGAGATCGGGGCGGTCGCGGCGAGGATCGTCGCCGACCGTCGGATCCGGGTCGAGTACGCGCGCGAGGTGCTCGACGAGCTCCGGGCGACGTCGGCATGAGCGGCCTTCCGCAGCCCCGGATGGAACCGGTCGACGGTCTCCCGACGCGGGTGCGCGTCTACGAGGTGGCGCCGCGCGACGGGCTGCAGGCCGAGACGGACATCCTGCCCACGGCGGTGAAGGCGGAGCTCTGTCGGCGCCTGTACGAAGCGGGGTCGCGGGACCTCGAGGTGACGAGTTTCGTGCCGGCCACCTGGATCCCGCAGTTCGCAGATGCGGAACGGCTCGTCGCGGGCCTCGACGTGCCGACGGGTGCACGGGCGGTCGGCCTCGTGCCGAACCTGCGCGGCCTGCATCGGGCGATCGACGCGGGTGTCCGGGAGGTGTCCGTGGTCGTGAGCGCGTCGGAGTCGTTCGCCAGGGCCAATCTCAACACCTCGCGCGAGGGGGCCGTCGAACGGGCCGAGGAGGTCGTCGCCGCCGCGACCGCGGAGGGCGTGCCGGTGCGCGGCTACGTGTCGATGGCGTTCGGGGACCCCTGGGAGGGTGCGGTCGATCCGGCGACGGTCGTCGAAGCAGCCGTGCGGCTGTACCGCGCCGGGTGTTCGACGGTCGCCGTCAGCGACACGATCGGGGTGGGGACGCCCGGGCTCACGACCTGGGTCGTCCGGGACGTGCTCGCCGCCGGGATCCCGGTCGAGGCGGTCGCGCTGCATCTGCACGACACCTACGGGCAGGGACTCGCCAACGTGTACGCGGCGCTCTCGCTGGGCGTCGCCGAGTTCGACTCCTCCGTGGGTGGCCTGGGTCGCTGCCCGTACGCGAAGGGCGCCACCGGTAACCTCGCAACCGAGGACCTCGTGTGGATGCTCCACGGGCTCGGGATCGAGACCGGGCTCGACCTCGGGGCCCTCGCTGCGACGACCGCCTGGTTGGCGCGCGTCCGGGGCGTCGCAGCCCCCTCGAACGTGGCGACGGCCCTGGCGGCCGCAGCGTCCGCGGTCGACACCCCGAGCACCGCAGGAGGCGGCAGATGAGGCACACCACCGAGTACGTCCAGGGCGACGTCGAAGCGGTCCGCGCACTCGTGCGCGAGCACCCCTGGGCGACGGTCGTCAGCTTCGTCCCCGGTCGTGGGCTCGTCTCCTCGCACTATCCGGTCCTGCTCGAGGAAGACGAGGACGGGATCGTGCTCCTCAGCCACGTCGGGCGGCCGGATGAGCGACTGCACGAGCTCGGTCAGCACGAGGCCATGGTGATCGTCTACGGCCCCCAGGGGTACGTGTCGCCGAGCTGGTACGACACGTCGCCGGCCGTCCCCACCTGGAACTTCGCGGTCGCGCACCTGTACGGGGTGCCCGAACTGCTCTCGGACGAGGAGAACCTGCAGGTGCTCGACCGCCTCGTCGCCCACTTCGAGCGTGTGCTGCCCGAGCCGTACCTCATGAACGGGACGATCGCGAACAGCGAGTACGCGGCACGCATCGTCCATGGGACGGTCGGATTCCGCCTGCGCGTGACCCGGTTCGAGGCCAAGGAGAAGATGAGCCAGGACAAGCCGGCCGAGGTCGTCGAACGGGTGGTCACGGCGCTCGGGGAGCCGGGTCCGTACCAGAACGTGCCCCTCGCCGCCCGCATGGCTGCCCTCCACGGGCTCGACACGGGGACAGCTGCGCCGACCACCGACGACGGGACACCGGCACGGTGACCGCGACCGACCTCACGCTCCGGAACGCGCGACCCTCCGGCAGCGAGCCCGTCGACATCCTCGTCCGCGACGGTCGGATCGCCGAGATCCGACCGGCCGGGACGGCCCCGGCGTCCGGCGAGGTCGTGGACGTCGCCGGACGCACGATCGGACCGGGGCTCTGGGACGCCCACGTCCATATGACCCAGTGGGTGATCCAGCGGCGACGGATCGACCTGACGGAGACCGCCAGCGCGGCCGACGTCCTCGCGGCCGTCCGTCGCGCGGTCGACACCGATGCACCCCTCACTGACGGGTTCCTCATGGGGTACGGGTTCCGCGACGGCCTGTGGGCGCAGCCGGCGACGCTCGCCGCGCTGGAGGCCACCGAATCGGACGTACCCGTCGTCCTCGTCAGCGGCGACCTCCACTGCGCCTGGATGAACACGCGCGCCGCGCGACGACTCGGCCTGGACCTGGACGCGAGCGGTGTCGTCGCCGAGGCGCCGTGGATCGAGGCACTGCAGCGGATCGACCAGCACTCGGGGCTCGCCGCACACGCCTACCGGGACGCCGCCGACGCGGCAGCCCGACGCGGTGTCGTCGGGGTCGTCGAGTTTGAGAACACCGACAACCTCGGCGAGTGGTCCGAGCGCATCGCGAACGGCGCGACGAGCCTGCGGATCGAGGCCGCCGCGTGGCCCGACCGACTGGAGTCCGTCATCGCGGCGGGACTCCGGACCGGCGACGCGATCGACCCGGCGGGACTCCTCACCATGGGTCGACTCAAGGTGGTCGTCGACGGTTCCCTGAACACGAGGACCGCCTGGTGCTGGGACCCGTATCCGGGCGTCGACCCGTCGAGTACGCACGCCTGCGGTGTCGAGAGCGTCTCGGTCGACGAGCTCCGCCGACTGCTGGAACGAGCGAGGGGCGCCGGGATCGAGGCGGCCGTCCACGCGATCGGCGACCGAGCCAACACCGAGGTCCTCGACACCTTCGAAGCGCTCGGGATGCGCGGCGTCATCGAGCACGCCCAGCTCGTGCGCGAGCAGGACTTCGCCCGGTTCGCGAGCCTCGGGCTCATCGCGAGCGTGCAGCCCGAGCACGCGATGGACGACCGGGACGTCGCCGACCGCCACTGGAGCGGCCGCACGGGTCGCGCCTTCGCGTTCGGATCCCTGCACCGCGCAGGCGTCGGCCTCCGACTCGGCTCGGATGCTCCGGTCTCGCCACTCGACCCGTGGCAGGCGATCGCCTCCGCGACGAGCCGGAGTCGCGACGGGCGCGACGCCTGGCACCCCGAGCAACGGCTCCCGCTGGACGTGGCCCTGGCCGCGAGCATCCGCACCTCGATCGCGGTCGGTCAACCCGCCGACCTCGTCATCACGGACCTCGACCCGTTCGATGCCGACACCGAGCGGCTGCGGTCGATGCCGGTCGCCGCGACCCTGCTCGGCGGTCGCTTCACCTGGCGCGCGATCTGATGGCAGCTGAGACCGAGACGGAGACCCCCACCATGACGCAGACCGACACCGCGACGCCGACTCACTCGCAGCTCTTCACGAACGCCCGGGTGTTCACCGGCACCGACGAGACGGGCTTCGCCTCCGCGTTCCGCATCGTCGACGGCCGCTTCGACTGGGTGGGGGAGGCGTCCGCGGTCGCGGGGGAACCCGCGGTCGACCTCGGCGGACGCACCGTGCTCCCCGGCCTCATCGACAGCCACACCCACCCGGCGCTCATGGCCGCCACCGCCGTGGCCGCCGAGTGCTTCCCGCCGTCAGTGGTCTCGATCGACGGACTCGTGGAGCGGCTGCGAGAGCATCAGGCGGCGCTGACCTCGCCGAGCGCCTGGGTGCTCGGCCGCGGGTTCGACGACACGAAGTTCCCCGAGGGTCGGATGCCGACCACGGCCGACCTCGACGCGGTGTCCGCCGAACGCCCCGTCCTCGTCTGGCGCTGCGACGCCCACTCCGCCGTCTGCAACACCGCGGCGCTCCGCCTCGCGGGCATCACGTCCACCACGCCCGACCCGGCCGGGGCGCGTTTCGAACGCGGACCGGACGGCGAACCGAACGGCGTCCTCACCGAGATCGCCGCGGTCGAGGCGGTCGCGAGGTTCATCCCGGTGCCGGAACGCGACGAGCAGGTCGCCTCGCTCGTCGCGATCGGCGAGGAACTGGCCTCGCGAGGGATCGTCGCCGTGTGCGACCTGCTGTCCAACCGGCTGCACGACCCCCTCGACGCCTTCCGCGCCGCTGCCGCCAAGGGGCTCCGCACCCGCGTCGCCCTCTACCCGGGCTGGGACCCCTCCGCGCCACTCGCCGAGCTGACCCCGGACGATCGCGAGGGGCGGATCCGTATCGGCGGCGTGAAGGTCGTCCTCGACGGGGCCTACTCGAACCGCACCGCCTGGGTCGCCGAACCGTATCCCGAATCCTGCGACCACGGACTCCGACTCGTCGAGGACGACGACGTCCTCGCAGCCGGCGCCTGGGCTCGCCGCAACGGCGTCCAGCTCGCCGTGCACGCCATGGGTGACCGCGCGCTCGACCGCGTCGCGAGCCTCTTCGAAGACCAGGAGCCCTGGCTCGACGGCATCCCCTCCGTCCGCATCGAGCACGCGACCATCATCAGCGAGGAGTACGCCGAACGGCTCCGCTCCGCGCGCATGACGTTCGGGATCGCCACCCACACCGTGTTCTTCTTCGCCGAATACGACGGCTACGAGCTCGCCCTCCGCGCCGAACAGGTCCCCGACGCCTACCCGATCGCCCGGTTGTTCCGCACCATCGGGCCGCTCGCGCTCTCCTCCGACCGCCCGGCCACCGCCTGGAGCGGCGCCGACGACGTCATGCTCTCCGTCGAGGCCGCCGTCCGACGCCAGGCCTACAACGGCGCCGACTTCGTCCCCGAGGAGGCCATCAGCGTCGCCCAGGCGCTCCTGCTGTACACGGGACGAGCCGGCCTGCTCTCGCCGCTCGAGAGCGTCGGTCGGATCGCCCCGGGGTACGACGGCAGCTTCGCCGTCCTCGACCGCGACGTCTTCTCCGTCCCGGCGGACGAGATCGCCACCGTCCGGGTCGCCGAGACGTGGATCCGCGGCGAGCAGGTGTACCGGCGCTCGCCGCAGGACGAGGGGGTCCGCCCATGACGGGCTTCCAGGAGGACGCGACCGCGATACGCGACGAGCTGATCGCCGTCCGACGTGAGCTGCACCAGGAGGTCGAGGTCGGCCTCGACCTGCCCATGACCCAGGGGATCATCCTGCGCGAACTCGCGGGGCTCGGCCTGGAGATCACGACCGGCACCGGGCTCTCCTCCGTCGTCGCCGTCCTCCGGGGCGGCGCCCCCGGCCCCACCGTGCTGCTCCGTGCCGACATGGACGGTCTGCCGGTCACCGAGGCGACCGGGCTGCCGTTCGCGTCGACCTCCGGGGCCATGCACGCCTGCGGCCACGATCTCCACATGGCGGGTCTCCTCGGCGCCGTCCGCCTGCTCGTCGCCCGTCGCGCCGACCTCGCCGGCACGGTCGTGTTCATGTTCCAGCCCGGGGAGGAGGGCCAGGCCGGCGCGCGGATCATGCTCGAGGAAGGTCTGCTCGACATCGCCGGAGAGCGACCCGTCGCGGCGTACGCGCTGCACGTCGACTGCAGCACCCCACGCGGGCAGCTCGTCACGCGGGAGGGCGCGATGATGGCGAGTGCCAACGCGTTGCAGCTCACCGTCCGCGGGACGGGCGGTCACGCGGCGTTCCCGCACCTCGCCGTCGATCCGGTGCCGGTCGCCGCACACCTCATCCTCGCCGTGCAGACCTTCGCGGCCCGTCGGCTCCCGGCCACCGACCAGGCCGTCATCTCCATCACCCGGCTGAGTAGCGACTCCGAGGCCAGCAACGTGCTCGCCTCGGCCGTCAGCCTGGAGGCGAACATCCGCACGCTGTCGAAGGCGACGCTCGAGACGGTGCGTGAGCAGCTGCCTGAGCTGCTGACCGCGATCGCCGAGGCGCACGGCTGCACCCTCGAGTCGACGTTCATCGCGTCCTACCCCGTCACCGTCAACGACCCGGAGGAGACGCGGTTCGTCCTCAGCACGCTCGACGCGCTCGTGGGGCCCGACCGGGTCGTCCGGCAGGAGGTGCCGTCGATGGCGTCGGAGGACTTCGCCTACATCCTCGACGAGATCCCCGGCACGCTCGTCTTCGTCGGTGCCGCCCCCGATGAGGGCTCCGTCGCCCTGCATTCCGAACGCGCGGTGTTCGATGACGGCGTCCTGGACCTACAGTCCGCGGTGCTCGCCGAACTCGCCTGGAGACGTCTCCGGCTCGCGTGAGCGACGGTCGACCGTCCGGGTAGCGAGTGGCACATCCCGGACGTATCCGACAGCCGGGGCAGTGCATGTGCCCTGGATGGGTAGCATGGACACGTTCCGGATTCCGACGACGAAAGGGCGCGCGTGATCACCGCAGAGGACATCACGAGGCGCTCCGCGATCGCCGAGTACCAGGTCGTCGGTCGTCCGCCCGAGACGGACCTCGAGAGCCTCGTCCACCTCGCCGCGACCATGTGCGACGTGCCGACCGCCGTGATCAACATCATCGACGACCGGTTCCAGCACCAGATCGCTGCGGTCGGGTTGGAACCGGCGAGCTGCTCGCGCGAAGACTCGATGTGCGCGGTCGTGTTCCAACAGCAGGTGCGGACGATCGTCTCGGACGCTCGGGAGGACCCGCGCTTCGCGGCGAACCCCTTCGTCACCGGTGAGCTCGCCAGCGTCCGCTTCTACGCGTCGAGCCCGCTCGTCACCCCCGACGGCGTCCCGATCGGCACCCTGTGCATCTTCGACGACCGGGTCCGTGAGCTGACTCCGGAACAGGGCAAGGCCCTCGACCTCCTCGCGAGGCAGGTCGTCGACGTCCTCGAGCTGCTCCGTCTCACCTACGAGCTCGGCCAGTCCAACGAGCAGCTCGCCCAGTTCGCCGGCCAGGTGAGCCACGACCTGCGCAACCCGCTCATGGCGGTCTCCGGGTTCCTCGAGCTCGCGACCGACAGCCCGGAGATGGCGAACGCGCCGCACGCGGCGAAGGCGCTCGCGCGAGCCGAGTCCGCCGCCGACCGGATGGCGGCGATGATCACCGACCTGCTCGACTTCGCCCGGATCGGTGGCGCCCGTCCGCGACGCGTCCCGATCGACCTCGAGCCGCTCGTGTCCTCGGTGGTCGAGGACCTCGACGCGACCATCACCTCGACCGGCGCGACCGTCGACGTCGACACGCCCTTCCAGGTGCACGGCGACGAGACGTTGCTGGGCGCGCTGCTGCAGAACCTGATCGCGAACGCGGTGAAGTTCAGCGCAGCGGCCGGAGTCGTCCCGCACGTGCTGGTGCAGGCCGAGCGGGTCTCCGCCGGGGTGCTGGTCGCGGTCGAGGACAACGGTCCCGGTGTCGCTCCGGAGCTGCGAGAGCGCGTCTTCGACCTCATGGAACGCGCGGCGGGGAGCGAGGTCGCCGGCCTCGGCATCGGCCTCTCGACCTGTCGACGCATCGTCGAGGCGCACGGTGGCCGGATCGAGATCGACGAGTCGGGGCTCGGGGGAGCGAGCGTCTGGTTCCTGTTGCCCGACGCCCGATCAGCGGCCTGAGCCGCCCGCACGTGCGCGGTGCCTGCGGACGCCCGACCGGTTGGCGCACCGCACCGAGCAGTAGCGCTGACGGCCGTTGCGGGTGACGTCGACGACGACCCGCCGGCAGGTGTCCCCCGGTTCGGTCCCCGCGGCACACCGACCGAGACGCTGCATCCCCCTCGTCGTCAGGTGGAGGGCGGTCCCGACGCTGATCACCGCGGCGAGGACCTCGGGGAGCGCCTGGTGCTCGTCGCGGTAGTGCAGGTGCCACCCCTCGCCGTCGTGGTCCGTCAGCCGCGGGAACGCGGCCGCAGCGGCCATCTGGCGGTTGAGCGCGGCCGCCCTGGCCTGATCGTCTGCCGCGTCGACGACGGTCAGCCACTCGTCGACGACCCGGCGGACGCGGGCGTGGTCACGGTCCACCTCGGTGAAGGGCATCGTCATCCCGTGTTCGCGGGTGCGGGCGACGATGCCGTCCCGGTCCTCGGGCCAGTCGTTCGCCAGCGACGCGGCCAGGAGGACGGCGTACGAACCGTAAGGGTTGAGATGCATAACGCCATTACATCATGGTGGAGTCATGACCCTCCTCGACGCACCTCCGCAGCCCTCCGAACCGTCGCCGAAGGCCCTCGACGCCTGCCGCCACGCCTGGGCGACGGAGTCGGCGCACACCACCTCGGAGGGGTCGCTGCGCTACCTCCGGTGTACCGCCTGCGGCAGTCGTCGAATGGAACTGCGACCCCACGACGATGCATCGGCGGTCCCGGTCACGCGCCAGGACATCCCGCCGCGGTGACGCAGCACGGCGACGTCCTCCCGCAGCGCGCGTTAGCGTTGGAGGAGTGGTCTGCGGGACCGCACCCGCCCAGTGACGAGAGGAACCCCATGAGCGCCGACGTCTGGCTCGACAAGGAATCACCCGAGGTCTATCAGGCGCTCGTCGAGACGGGCCGCGCCGCGGGTCGTGCGGCTCTCGACGCCGGCATCGACAAGCGGCTCATCGAGCTGATCCGGATCCGGGCCTCGCAGATCAACGGTTGCGCGTACTGCCTGCGTCTCCACGTCGCTGACGCGATCGCGCTCGGCGAGACCACGGAACGCCTCGCCATCCTGTCCGCCTGGCGCGACAGCGAGTACTTCAGCCCGGTGGAGCAGGCCGCACTCGCGATCACCGAGGACGTCACCCTCATCGCGGACGTGCAGCACCGCCGGCGCCTGCCGGACGACGACCTGTCGACGCTCACGAACGGTCAGATCGCCGCGGTCCGGTGGCTGGCGATCGTCATCAACGCCTTCAACCGCGTCTCGATCACGAGCCACTACCCGGTGCACCCGGAGCAGGCGGACTGACGGCGGTCAGTCCTTCCGGCGCCTCGCACCACGGAACCACGCTGCGACACGGGTGCCCAGCCCGTCGGAGTACTCGTTCGAGAGGTCGAGCGTCTCCTTGCCGAGATCGCCGCCGTTCCTGATCGACTCGAGCGCCCGCAGTGCCCGGGCCTCCTGCTCGGCGGCTCGCTTCCGGCGGTCCTCATCACCCATGCGCCCAGCCTAGACGGGGGTCCACGCCGGACCGTCCCGCTTCAGCACTGCTTCAGCTTGTCCGCGCCAGACTGGGACGCGCCGCTCGACCGTCGACCGGCACGGAGCCTGGAGGTCGCACGGATGCGGATACTCGTCGTGGACGATGAGGTGCGACTCGCCGACGGCGTTCGGAGAGGGCTCGAAGCGGAGGGCTTCGCGGTCGACGTCGCTGCGAACGGGGTCGACGGCCTCTGGATGGCCGGCGAGCATCGCTACGACGCCATCATCCTCGACATCATGATGCCGGGCCTCAGCGGCTACCGCGTCTGCCAGCAGCTCCGCGACGCGGGCGACTGGACCCCGATCCTCATGCTCACGGCGAAGGACGGCGACTGGGACCAGGTCGAAGCCCTCGACACCGGTGCCGACGACTTCCTGAGCAAACCGTTCTCCTTCGCGGTGCTCGTCGCGCGGATCCGCTCACTCGTCCGACGTGGATCGCGAGAGCGGCCGGCGGTGCTCGAGGTCGGCGAACTGCGGCTCGACCCGGCGTCGAAGCAGGTCCACCGGGGAGACGTCCCGATCGACTTGACCTCGCGCGAGTTCGCGGTCCTCGAGTTCCTCATGCGACGCGGCGGCGAGGTGGTGTCGAAGCGCGAGGTCCTGCAGAACGTCTGGGACGACGATTTCGAGGGCGATCCCAACATCGTCGAGGTCTACGTCGGGCATCTCCGCAACAAGGTGGACCGCCCCTTCGAGCGCGCCTCGATCGAGACGGTGCGCGGGTTCGGATACCGGTTGGCGGGCGGGCGTGGCTGACGCCGGGCCGCACGGAGCGGTCGCACCCCGGCAGCGGCCGTGGCGCTCGGTCCGAGCCCGCGCGGCACTGGGATCCGTGCTCGCGGTCGGACTCTTCCTCGGGGTCGGCTCCGTGGCGTTCGTCGGCCTGTTCTCCGCGGCGCTCCGTTCCGGTGTCGAGCAGAGCGCCTCGGCCGAGGCGGAGAGCGCCTCGGCGCAGCTGGTCGCGGCGGACGCGACGACGCTGCCCGAGGACGACGGTCGGCTCCTGGTCCTCGTCGAGGACGGCCGTGTCGTGGACCGGACGGACGATGAGATCGAGCTCCCGACGCCGATCCCGGACGGTGACGTGTTCGTCTCGGTCATCGACGACGAGCCGGTGGTGTTCGCCGGTGAGGACGTCGACGTCGACGGCCGCGACCTGGTCGTCCTCGCGGGCCGCTCCCTCGAGGAGACCGACGACGCCGTCGGACTCGTGTCGATGCTCCTGCTTATCGCTGTCCCCGTGCTCGTCGCCCTCGTCGGCGGCCTGACCTGGCTCCTCGTCGGGCGTGCGCTGGCGCCGGTGGAGCGGATCCGCCGCGAGGTCTCCGGGCTGGGGGCTGGCGAACTGCACCGACGGATCGAGGTCCCCGCCACGGGCGACGAGATCGGCCGCCTCGCCGGGACGATGAACGGGATGCTCGAGCGGCTCGAGGACGCCCAGACGGCGCAGCGGCGGTTCGTGTCGGACGCCTCGCACGAGCTCCGCTCACCGCTCGCGGTGATCAGGCAGTACGCCGAGGTGGCGGCGCTCCACCCCGACCGGGTCGACCCGGCCGAGCTGGCCTCGACGGCCCTCGAGGAGGGTGCCAGGATGCAGGGGCTCGTCGAGTCGCTGCTCCTGCTCGCGAAGCTCGATGAAGGGGGAACGGGCACCACGCGGCGCACGGTCGACGTCGACGACCTCCTGCTGGCGGAGGCTGCTCGTCTCCGATCCGCCGGTGGACTGCGTGTCGAGTCCGCGGCCGTCGCGGCGGCGAGGGTCGACGGCGACGACGTCCTGCTCGCCCGGGTGGTGCGGAACCTCGTCGACAACGCCGTCCGGCATGCGCACTCCGTGGTCCGACTGGGATCCGCCACCGACGGTCGGTTCGTCAGGATATCCGTGGAGGACGACGGCCTCGGTGTGCCGGTCGAGTCCCGCGCACACGTGTTCGAACGGTTCGTCCGCCTCGACGAGAGTCGTTCGCGCGACGCCGGCGGTTCGGGCCTGGGCCTGGCGATCGTGGCCGACGTCGTGCGGTTGCACGGTGGGTCGATCGAACTCGTCGACAGCGCGCTCGGCGGGGCGGCGTTCATCGTCACGCTCCCGGCGTCGTCCGCTTCCTGAACGCCGCTTCAGCTCGATTCAGGTCCGCTTCAGCGCTCCTCGGACAGTCTGGGGCACATGAACGAGCACACCGCCTCCCAGCCCACCGATCCCACGCAGCCCACCGCAGCCACTGAGCGCATCGAGCCCGTCGAGCACGTCGAGGCGACCGATCACACCGCCATCCCCGCGACCCCGACGACCACCGGGAAGCCGGCCTTCTGGCGCCGGAAGCCGGTGTGGATCACCGCGATCGTCGTCGGGGCCCTCGCCCTCGGCGGAGCCGGCGCCGCCTACGCGGTGGACGAGTTCGGAGACGCCGACGACGACCGCGTCGCGGCTGCGTCCAACACCGACCGCGACGGCGGCACCGCCATCGACGACGGTGACACCACGGCGGCCACCGATGATCGCGACGCCCGTGACGCAGACGACGTGCCGCTGACCGACACCGAGTTCGACGCGGCCTCGAAGGCAGCGCTCGCCGAGGCGAAGGGCGGCACCGTGACCGACGTCGACCGCAGCGACGACTCGGGTGAGGCGTTCGAGGTCGACGTCCTCCTCGAGAACGGCGACGAGCTCGAGGTCGCGCTCGACGCGGACTACGCCGTCGTCACGAGCGTGCTCGACCCGCGCGACTGACGGACGCACCCCACCGGGTGCGGAACGACGAGGGCCGGACGGAATCCCAGGATTCCGTCCGGCCCTCGTCGTGTGTGTGGCGTCCTAGGAACGCGGCTTGCGGTCGTACGAGCCGCCGCCCGTGCCGCCCTCGTCGTCGCGTCGGCGGGCCGGGCCGCCGCGGTCGGGACGGAGCTCGATGAGCTTGCCGCTGATGCGGGTGTTCTCGAGGCGGTCGAAGACGTCGTTGCCGAGGCTCGCGGGGAGTTCGACGATCGAGAAGTCCGGCTTGATCTGGATCGCGCCGAAGTCCTCGCGCTTCAGGCCGCCCTCGTTCGCGAGCGCACCAACGATCTGACGCGGGTCGACCTTCTGGCGACGACCCACCGCGATGCGGTACGGGGCCATCGGTCCGCTGGACGGACGGCTGCGGCGCTCGGGACGGTCGCCCTGATCGCCACGGTCGCCGCGGTCGAAGCGCGAGCCGCGGTCGCCGGAGTCGCGACGGTCGCGACCGGCGCGGTCGTTGCCACGGTTGGTGTTGTCGAACTCCTCGCGGCGGCGGCGCTCGTCCTCAGCCGAGAGGAGCAGCGGCGTCTCGCCCTGCGAGACGACGGCCAGGGCTGCGGCGACATCGGCCTCGGGGACGTCGTGGTGGGAGACGTAGTGGCCGATGATCTCGCGGAAGCGCTCGATGCGGTCGGTCTGGCCGAGCGCTTCGGTGATCGCGTCGTCGAAGCGGGTGAGGCGCGTGGCGTTGACGTCGTCGACGCTCGGCAGCTGCATCTGCGTGAGGGGCTGGCGGGTGGCCCGCTCGATGGCCTTCAGGAGGTGCCGCTCGCGCGGCGTGACGAAGCTGATCGCGTCGCCCGTGCGCCCGGCGCGGCCGGTGCGGCCGATGCGGTGCACGTAGGACTCGGTGTCGACGGGGATGTCGTAGTTGACGACGTGGCTGATGCGCTCGACGTCGAGACCGCGCGCGGCGACGTCGGTCGCGACGAGGATGTCGAGCTTGCCGGCCTTCAGCTGGTTGACGGTCCGTTCGCGCTGCACCTGGGCGACGTCGCCGTTGATGGCGGCCGCCGAGTAGCCGCGCGCGCGGAGCTTCTCCGCGAGCGTCTCGGTCTCGTTCTTCGTGCGCGTGAAGATGATCATCGCGCTGAAGTTCTCGGTCTCGAGGATGCGGGTCAGGGCGTCGACCTTCTGCGGGTACGAGACCGTCAGGTAGCGCTGCGTGATGCTGGCCGAGGTCGTGGTCTTCGTCTTGACCGTGATCTCTTCCGGGTTGTTCAGGTACTTCGCGGAGATGCGACGGATGGACGACGGCATCGTCGCGGAGAACAGCGCGACCTGCTTGTCCTTCGGGGTGTCGGCCAGGATCGTCTCGACGTCCTCGGCGAAGCCCATCTTCAGCATCTCGTCGGCCTCGTCGAGCACGAGGTACTTGAGCTCCGTGAGGTCGAGGGTGCCCTTCTCCAGGTGGTCCATGATGCGACCCGGCGTGCCGACGACGATGTGGACGCCGCGACGGAGGGCCGACAGCTGGACGCCGTAGCCCTGGCCGCCGTAGACGGGCAGGACGTGGACGCCGCGCAGGTGGGTGGCGTACTTCTCGAACGCTTCGCAGACCTGGAGGGCGAGCTCACGGGTCGGTGCGAGGACGAGCGCCTGCGGCGTCTTCTGCGTGATGTCGAGGCGGGACAGGATCGGCAGGGCGAACGCCGCGGTCTTGCCGGTGCCCGTCTGTGCGAGGCCGACGACGTCGCGTCCCTCGAGCAGCAGCGGGATGGTGGCCGCCTGGATGGCGGACGGGGTCTCGTAGCCGACGTCCTTGAGTACCTTGAGCACCGCGTCGTCGAGGCCGAGGTCGGAGAAGGTCTGCGTAGCGCCGGCGGGTTCCGCCTCGGGCTGCGTCGTGGAATCAGAAGACGTCATACTCCTAACGGTAGTCGCAACGCAAGCGTTTGCAGGACATGGTCTGGAGCCGACCCGTCCGCGTCGCCGCCCGAGGCGCCCGCCTCACCGTCCTAGAGGCTGCCCCAGCGCGCCCGGGCACCGCAGAAGAGTCCGTAGGCGATGAGCCCGACGCCGACCACGAGCAGGATGACGACGCCGAACGGGAGCGCGGCCAATGCCGAGATGGCGCCGTCCATGCCGGAGGCCTTCTCGGGGTCCTGAGTCGCAGCGGCGACGATGAAGAGGATCCCGACCGTGACGAGCGCGACCCCCTTCGCGATCCACCCGACGACGCCGAGGACGACGACGGCGCGCTTCGTCGAGCCGGTGGGCGGGTGCACGTCCTCGAGGAACTTCTGCGTGACGCCCTTGAAGACGAAGAAGCCGCCGATGCCGATGACCACGAGGCCGACGACGATGACGACGAACACCCCACCGGGGGAGGACAGGAGTGTCGCGGTGAGGCCCTGGCTGGACTGCGAGGAGTCCTGGCTGCCGCCGAGGGCGAAGGTCAGCGCGGTCGATCCGACGGCGAAGTAGGCGATCGCGCGACCGGCGGTCGAGATCCGCTTGCTCCACCGCTTGCGGGTGTCGGACTCGCGCACGAGGAAGGCGGAGATCGCCGTCCAGAGACCGAGGGCGAACAGCCCGACGGCGACGACCCAGATGATGACGATCCCGCCGGGCGTGCCTGCAAGCGTCTTGAGCGCACCCGACTGGTCCGCGTCGCCGCCGCCGCCGGATCCACCGCTCGCGCCGGACAGCGCGATGGAGATCGCGATCCCGCCGATGAGGACGTGGAGCAAGCCGTTGACGGCGTGGCCCGTGCGGGCGAGGGTACGGAGGGCCGTGCTGTTCTGTGCGGTTCCAGCGGCTTGGTCTGCGGCGGCGCGTGCGTTCTCAGGCATCAGACCACGGTAGCGGCCGGGTTCCCGACCGGAAGGGGGGTTGCGCGCCGCACCGGGGGACCGGCGTCGTCGATCGAGCACCGATCCGAGCGGCACCTCGTTTCCGAATGACACGCATGCCCGTGAACTCCTCGCGTCCCGCCCCGCCGGACGACCCCTCCGTGATCACCGCCGATGCGACCGCGCTCGGCCTGGGACGCGTCACGGTGGACACCGACATCGGACCGGTCACCGTCCGGGCGGGTCGCGAAGCGGGCGGACCGGCCACGATCCTGCTGCACGGCGCCGCCGGTTCCTGGACCACGTGGTCTCCACTCCTCCGTGCCGACGACGAGCGGGGCGCGGTCGTCGACGACGTCATCGCCATGGACCTCCCGGGGTGGGGTGAATCGGCGCTTCCCACCGCCGACCCGGTGACGGTCGGAGACCTCTCCGCAGCCGTCGCGACCGTCGCCCGCTCCCTCGGCTACCGGTCCTGGCGCGTGGTCGGGCATTCGCTCGGCGGCTTCGTCGCGCTCGACCTCGCCGTCCGCGAACCCGAGGCGACGATCCGGGTCGACCTCGTCTCACCGACGGGGATCGGCGTCGTCGAGGCGATCCGCCAGCCGGTCGGTGGCGGCGTCCGGCTCCCGTGGTTCGCGGGCATGCTCCTCGGGATGCGTGTACTGCAGGCGCTCGGCGAACGCGGGCCCGGGCTCGTCCGCGCGCTGAACCGGATCGGACTGCTCGCACCGCTCATGTCGCCCCTGTTCGGACGACGCCGGGACCTCGACCGGTCGGTCGTCGACGCGCTCGCAGCCGACGTCCGGCCGGCGTCGTTCCTCCTGGCTGCCCGAGCTGCCGCCGCCTACGATCTGCACGTCTGGCGCGACGTGCGGTGTCCCGTCCGCTGCATGATGGGCGACCGCGACGTCTTCATCGGGCCTGACGACACAGCCGTCCTCACCGCCCTCGTCCCGGACCTCCGGCTGCGCACGCTGTCGGCGACCGGGCACTTCGCGGCGGTGGAACACCCGGAGGCCGTCCTGGAGCTCATCACCTCGGCGTGATCCGCATGGCCTCACGGGTGCAGCGAGGTCGGTATCCGCTATCCTGGTCCTCTGCCCGACTTCGTGGTTGGGGTGGTTGATCGTCCGCACCGTGCTGCACTCGCGCCGTGTGCCGAGCATCGATCTGGGGCTGGAAACCCCCAGCACCCCCACCCCTCGCACGGAGGTCCTCCTTGTCTGCATCCGCAGCCACCGCATCGCATCCCACCACAGCACCGTCCGGTTCCCCGGCCCGCCGCTGGTGGGTCCTCGTCGTCCTCGCGATGACGCAGCTCATCGTCGTCCTCGACGGCACGATCGTGAACATCGCCCTCCCGGCAGCCCAGCAGGAGCTCGAGCTGTCCGACACGCAGCGTCAGTGGGTCGTCACGGCCTACGCGCTCGCGTTCGGCGCGCTGCTGCTGCTCGGTGGCCGTATCGCCGACTACTGGGGTCGGAAGCGCACCTACCTGGTCGGCATGGTCGGCTTCGGCGCCGCATCGGCCTTCGGCGGGTTCGCCCAGAGCGGGACCGAGCTCATCATCGCCCGCGGACTGCAGGGCGTGTTCGCCGCGCTCATGGCACCTGCCGCACTCGCGCTCCTCACCGTCACCTTCTCCCACGGACGCGACCGCAACACGGCCTTCGCCGTCTTCGGCACCGTCGCCGGTGCTGGGGCGGCCGTGGGTCTGATCCTCGGCGGCGTGCTCACCGAGTTCGTCGACTGGCGCTGGTGCCTCCTCGTCAACGTGCCGTTCGTGATCGTCGGACTCATCGCCGGCCTCATCCTCGTGACCGAGAGCAAGGCCGAGGGCGACAACCGCTACGACTGGCTCGGCGCGATCACCGTCATCCTGGGCCTCGGCTCCCTCGTCTACGGCTTCACGCTGGCCGAGGGCGGCTGGGGGAGCGCCGACACCATCGGCTTCCTCGCGCTCGGTGCGGGACTCCTCTCCCTCTTCGTCTTCATCGAGATGCGCGTTGCGCAGCCACTGCTCCCGCTGCGCATCGTGGCGGACCGGGTCCGCGGCGGTGCCTTCCTCATGCAGATGATCGTCGGCAGCGTCATGATCGGGGCCCTGCTCTACCTGACGTTCCACCTGCAGATCGTGCTCGGCTTCCCGCCGCTCGAGGCCGGCATCGCGACCCTCCCGATGACCGTCGCGATCATGATCGTCGCCCCGATCGCCACGAAGCTCCTGCCGGCCATCGGCCCGCGCCCGCTGCTCATCATCGGTCCGCTCATCGCGGCGGCCGCCCTCGTGTACCTCAGCCGCATCACGGCCGACGGCGACTACTTCGTCCAGGTGCTGCCGGCGCTCCTGGTGCTCGGGATCGGCATGGCGATGATCTTCGTCCCGATGCAGAACCTCGCGCTGACGGGTGTCGCCCCGCACGACGCCGGTGCGGCCTCCGCCACGGCGAACGCCTCCATGCAGATCGGTGGGTCGATCGGCCTGTCGGTCTTCACCACGGTGTACGCGAGTGTCACCGACCAGGCGACGGTCACCGATCAGGCGTCGCAGCTCGTGGCGTTCACCCAGGGCTACTCGGCGGCGTTCATCGCGGCTGCGGTCGGCCTCGTGATCGCGAGTGTCATCGCCATCGTCTGCATCCGCGGTCGCAAGGAGGACCTCCTGCCCTCGGGCGACCAGCAGGCCGTCCACCTGGGCTGAGCGGGACGGCCCTGCCTCGTCGAGCGCAAGCCTCCTGACAGTAGGGTGCCGTCGGCGTACGGTGTCCGACATGGCCAGCACCGCGATCGTCCTCACCGTCCCCGGACCGCACGGCGACCGCGAGGTGCGTCTCTCCAGTCCCGACCGCGTGCTCTGGGAGGAGTCCGGTGTCACGAAGCGGGAGCTCGCGGAATACCTCATCGAGGTCGCGCCGGCCTTCCTCGCCGCCAACGGCGACCGTCCGGTGTCCCTGCAGCGGTTCCCGGGTGGCGTGGACGGTGAGTGGTTCTTCTCGAAGAATCCGCCGAAAGGAGCACCGGAGTACGTCCGGGCGGTCGACGTCGTGTATCCGAGTGGCCGGCGGCATCCGCAACTCGTCCTCGACGAGGCCGCTGCGGTCGTCTGGGCCGCGCAGATGAACACGGTCGTGTTCCATCCGTGGCCGTCACGGGCATCGGACACCGACCATCCCGACGAACTGCGGATCGACCTCGACCCGCAGCCGGGAACCGACTTCGCCGACGCCGTGCGCGTTGCGGGCTCGCTGCGGGAGCTGCTGACGGAGGTCGGCCTGACCGGGTTCGTGAAGACCTCCGGCAACCGAGGTGTCCACGTGTTCGCGCCCATCGAGCCGGAGCACGAGTTCCTCGACGTCCGGCACGCCGTGATCGCGGCGGCTCGGGAACTGGAGCGACGGGATCCCGACCGCGTCACGACCTCGTGGTGGAAGGAGGAGCGCGGTGAACGCATCTTCGTCGACTACAACCAGGCGAACCGCGACCGGACGATGGCCGGCGCCTACAGCCCACGTGCGCTGGCCTCGGCGACCGTCTCGTGCCCCGTGACCTGGGACGAACTCCCCGAGATCGACCCGGGCGCCTTCACGGTGCGGACCGTCCCGGAGCGGCTCCGGACGACCGGAGACCCGTGGGCCGGCATGCACGACACCGCCGGGCGCATCGACGTCCTCCTGCAGTGGTGGGAGCGGGACCTCGAGCAGGGGCTGGGCGAGCTCCCGTTCCCTCCCGACTTCCCGAAGATGCCGGGCGAACCGCCGCGGGTGCAGCCGAGTCGCGCCAGACACTCCGAGGACTGAGCCCGCCCGGACACACGAACGCCCGGTGATCGTGGATCACCGGGCGTTCTGCTGAATCAGGGCGCTATTCGGCTTTGCCGAGGGCGAAGCGGACGCCGCCCTGCTCGTCGATCTGCGCGTCGAGGACCGCGTCGCTCAGGGCGACGGCTGCGGACTCCTCGAGGAAGACGGTGGCTCCGGCGCTCTCGATGACCTGGTCGGCCTCGTGCGGCGTCGCCGTCATGGTGACTTCGAAGTTGTTGTCGTCGGAGCTGCTGCTGATGCGCAGTCCGGCGCCGTGCGTGAGCGACGACGCGTCGTCCGGGACGACCAGTCCCGGCGTGAGTGGTGCGTTCTCGGCGAGGGTCTTGACGACTCGGCCGGCGTTCTCGGTCAGGGTGAGCATGTGTGTTCTCCGTTCCGTTCGCGAATACGAGTTCCCCACCATGCTCGGGTTCGCGGCGAGATGCCACCCCGAGGCCGATCCTCTGCGGGAACTGCCAAGCAACTCTGCAGGGATTCACACCTCCGCACCGCTCGTAGCACAGCTCGGGTGATCGTCCCTTGGGGGTTCGTCCGGTGGAGTGGGCTGCTAGCGTCGAACGTGCTGTCCGGCGCGTGCATCCCGCCCCACGGCACCCCCAACACCCCCAGCCCGAGGAGTCCTATGACCACCGTCGCCGCCATCATCAAGCCCACCGCCGACGCGCCTTTCGAGGTCGGCACCATCGAGCGCCGTGCGCCGCGCGCCAACGACGTCGTCATCGACGTCCACTACGCCGGCATCTGCCACAGCGACATCCACCAGGCCCGCGAGGAATGGGGCAAGGCCATCTTCCCGATGGTCCCCGGCCACGAGATCGCCGGCATCGTCACCGAGGTCGGCGACGCGGTCACCAAGCACCAGGTCGGCGACCGCGTCGGCATCGGCTGCTTCGTCGACTCCTGCCGCGAGTGTGAGAACTGTCTCGCCGGCGAGGATCAGTTCTGCCTGAAGGGCAACGTCGCCACCTACAACGGCCGTGAGTACGACGGCGAGCCCACCTACGGCGGCTACAGCAAGCAGATCGTCGCCGACGAGAACTACGTGCTGAGCATCCCCGAGGGCATCGAGCTCGACGTCGCGGCACCCCTGCTGTGCGCCGGCATCACCACCTACTCGCCGTTGAAGCACTGGGGCGCCGGTCCCGGCAAGCAGGTCGCCATCGTCGGGATGGGTGGCCTCGGTCACATGGGCGTCAAGATCGCCCACGCCCTCGGTGCAGAGGTGACCGTGCTCAGCCAGACGACCTCGAAGGAGGAGGACGGCAAGCGCTTCGGGGCCGACCACTACTACGCGACCGGCGAAGAGGGCACCCTGAAGTCGCTCCGCGGACGCTTCGACCTCATCATCAACACGGTCTCCGCCGACCTCGACATCGACGCCTACCTGTCGACCCTCAAGCTCAACGGCTCGATGGTCTTCGTCGGACTGCCCGAGAACACGCAGCAGTTCCGGGTGTTCTCGCTCGTCGGTGGCCGCCGCTCGCTCGCCGGCTCGAACATCGGCGGCATCCGCGAGACGCAGGAGATGCTCGACTTCTGCGCCGAGCACGGCATCGGCTCGCAGATCGAGCTCATCGGTGCCGACGAGGTCGAGGGCGCCTACGACCGCGTGGTCCGCAGCGACGTCCGCTACCGCTTCGTCATCGACACGGCGACGATCGGCTGATCGCACCGATACCCTGAGAGCATGATCCGGCTCCCGTTCCGTCGTCCAGGCGGAGCGGGAGCCGTTCCTCGTGAGCCCCTCGGCCGCGAGGTCCTCGTCCTCGGCGGTGTCGCGTTCTTCGTGATGCTCGGGTTCGGTGTCGTGATCCCGGTCCTGCCCGTGTACGTGCGCAGTTTTGGCGTCGGTTACCTCGAGGTCGGGGCGGTCGTTTCGGTCTTCGCGCTCATGCGGCTCATCGCGAACCCGTTCGTGGGTGCGCTCGTCGACCGGATCGGTGAGCGGGTGGTGTTGGCCACCGGCATCGGGATCGTCGCGGTGTCGAGCGCGCTCGTCGGGCTCGCGGCAGACTATCCGCAGCTGCTCCTGCTCCGCGGGGTCGGAGGGATCGGGTCGGCGATGTTCTCCGTCGCCGCGATGACGCTGCTGCTGCGCACCACCCCACCGCACCGTCGTGGACGGGCGGTCGGGTTCTACCAGGGCGGGTTCCTCGTCGGCGGCATGGCGGGACCGGCCGTCGGTGGCCTGCTCGCGACCATCTCGCTCACGGCACCCTTCTTCTTCTACGCCGGGACCCTCGCGGTCGCCGGCGTCCTCGGACTCGTGATGCTGCGCGGCAGTCGGATCGCCGCGCCAATCGAGACCGCCACGCAGGCCGAGCCCTTCCGCACCGTCCTCGCCGATCGCCGGTACCAGGCGGCGCTCCTCGCGAACTTCGCCAACGGGTGGGCGTCGATGGGTGTCCGAGGCGCACTCGTGCCGGTCCTCGTCGTGGAGGCACTCCACGAGGAGGCCGCCTGGACCGGGATCGCCTTCGCGATCGCCGCTGTCGCGCAGACGCTCGCACTCGGTCCCGCCGGTCGCTTCGTCGACACCGTCGGACGGCGACCCGCGATGCTCGTCGCGTTCCCGGTCGCGGCGGCGGCGCTGCTCGCCATGCCGTTCGTCGGCGAGCTCTGGCTGCTGGTCGTCGCCCTGTGCGTCTACGGTGTCGCGGCGGCCTTCCTCGGGACCGCTCCGGCGGCGGCCGTCGGAGACGCCGCGGGTGGCCGGGGTGGTCGGGCCGTCGCGGTCTTCCAGGCGACGTCCGACCTCGGCGCCATCGTCGGCCCGCTGGTCGCCGGCGCACTGCTCGACGCCTTCTCGTTCCCCGCGGCCTTCGGTTCCGCGGTCGTGCTCATGCTGCTCGTCCCCGTGCTCGCGGCCCGCATGCCGCGGGAGCACCGGAACCAGCCGGCGACCGCTTAGCGGGACCGGAGTCGCAGGCCCACCGAGGTGGTGATGTCCTCGCGCTGACCGCCGGAGTGCACGAGCTGCTCGCCGTCGACCGTCAGCTGGCTGGCGTGTTCCGCGAGTGCCGCGGCGACGATCGGGAGGCGGTGCTCGAGTGGGAACCACACGGCGTCGTCGCTCAGCGGTTCGAGGTCGGTGCGGTGGTGCACGAGTTCCGCGAACGGCACCCCGCTCCTCCGTGCCGCGACGATCGCGGCCTCGTGCATCCGGAGGTGGTCCGGGTGACCGTACCCGCCGCCGTGGTCGTAGCTGATGACCAGGTCCGGCGAGACGTGTCCGATGAGCGCGACGAGGTCGTCGGCGACGTCGTCGAGCGGCGCGAGTGAGAACGCGCCGGGGGAGACGTCGTCAGCGGGGCCGGCGAGTCCCTCGCGCACCCACCGCATGCCCGAGTCAACGTATCGCGTCGACGTCCCCGGCCGGGCCGCCGGACTCGTCCCCAACCAGAACTGCTCGGCCACGCCGAGCTTCCGGCAGGCGGCGGCGAGCTCCGACTCGCGGTGGGACGCGAGTGCAGCGGTGCCGGCGAGGGACCGGAGAGGGCCGTCGACGACCTCGCCGCGCTCGCCTCGCGTGGCCGTCACGAGGACGACGCGAGCGCCGTGGTCCACGAGCTCGGCGATGAGCGCACCCGAGGCGAGCGTCTCGTCGTCGGGGTGCGCATGGGCGAACAGGACGGTGCGCCCGCTGTCGACGAGCGTGAGGAGTCCGCGGTTCACGAGGCGGAGGTCGCCGGGGCGGTGACGACGGCCGGAGTGGTGTCGAGCAGGGTCCGGTAGACGTCGACGAGGGCGTCTCCCGAGCGCTGCCAGTCGAACCGCTCCGCCCGACGTCGCGCTGCCGAGCCGAGCTGCGCGAGGCGCTCCGGGTCGCCGAGGATGGACGAGACGGCGGCCCCCCAGACCTGCGGGTCGCGGGAGTCGATGACGATGCCCGTCTCGCCGTCGACGACGGCCTCCCGCAAGCCGCCCGAGGCGGCCACGACGGTCGGCACACCGCTCGCCGCGGCTTCCAGCGCGACGAGACCGTACGTCTCCGAGTGTGAGGGGACCAGCACGAGCGTGCTCTCGCGGAACAGCGTGGCGAGCCCGACGCGCGACTGCGGCCCGACGAAGCGGACGTCGTCGGCGACACCGAGGTCGCGGGCGAGCGCGGCGAGTTCCTCGGCGTAGCGGTCGTAGTCGACCGAGACATCCCCGGCGATGACGAGTTCGGGGCGGAGCTCGGGCGCGACCGCGGCGATGGTCTCGATGGCGAGGTCGAAGCCCTTCAGCGGATGCAGGCGACCAGCGACCACCGCGGTCGGACGACCGGAACGAGGACCGTCGAGCGGGTGGAAGAGCGTCCCGTCGACACCGGGTGGCACGATCGACACCCGGTCGGGACGGGCTCCGAGCCGGACGATCGCGGTGTCGGCTTCGGCCGCGCTGATCGCGACGACCGCGTCCGACTCCGCGGCGAGCCGTGCCTCGCCGGCCAGGCGCCCGGGGGACTCGGCGCGCTCACCGTGCGAGAGCGGCGTGGTGGACTCGGCGGCGATGCTGTGGAAGCTCTGCACGTGCGGGATCCCCAGCTCCCGCGCGAGGGGGAGTGCGGCCATGCCGGAGAACCAGTGGTGGGCGTGCAGGACGTCGTATCGCGGTAGTCGGGCGAGTTCCGAGCGGAAGTCCTCGACGAACTCCTCATGCCGACCCTTCGCGACCGGCTCGACGGGACCGGCGTCGAGGAAGCGCAGGGTCACGCCGTGGGCGAGGGAGGCGGCGGACGGCTGGTCGGCCGAAGAACGCCGGGTGATGACGTCGACCTCGTGGCCCGCTGTACCCATCGCGACGGCCTGATGACGGACCACGACGTTCATCCCGCCGGCGTCACCGGAACCCGGCTCGTCACCGGGACTGGTGTGGAGCGAGATCATCGCGATGCGGAGGGGCTGCGGTTGCGAGGGCACCAGATGAGCCTAGTAGCCGTGGGCGTCCGAGCCCCTCGTGACGGAGACACCAGAACGTGCTCGCGCATCCGACGCCGGAGCGTGAGAATGATCGCGAGACGAGCGCAACGATGCGCCCGCCCAGGCGAAAGGGACGATCATGACGACGCTCAACCCGTACCTCGGCTTCCGCGGGACAGCCCGTGAAGCGATGGAGTTCTATCAAGGGGTCTTCGGCGGCGAACTGACGGTGTCGACCTTCCGCGACTTCGGTGCCGAGGTCGAACCGGACGAGCTGGATCTGGTCATGCACGCCCAGCTCACGGGTGATGCGGGTGTGGTCTTCATGGCGTCGGACACCCCGAAGCACATGGACTACAGCATGGGCAGCGACTTCTCGATGTCGCTGAGCGGGCCGAACGAGGACGAAGCGCAACTGACCGGCTACTTCGACAACCTTGCAGCCGGCGGGACGGTTCAGCAGCCACTCACGGTGGCGCCCTGGGGTGACTCCTTCGGCATGCTGCAGGACCGCTTCGGGGTCGCTTGGATGGTGAACATCGCCGCCCCGGCAGCCGCGTAGCCGGGGAACCCTTCCACCTGGACAAACCTGGGACCTCCCGTTCCGGTGATCCTCTCCCGGTCCCTGAGCTTGTCGAAGGGCTCGCGTAGGCACTTCGACAGGCTCAGTGACCGGGAGAGGTGCACTCCGCATTCACTCCGTTCGCCGAGCCCCCTCTCCGGTCCCTGAGCCTGTCGAAGGGCACACCAGAGACCCCGCGAAGCCGGTATCTCTTCTCCGGTCCCTGAGCTTGTCGAAGGGCACGCGATGGACCTCCGGCTCTGGTGTTCTTCTCCCGGTCCCTGAGCAACCTCTCTCGGTCCCTGAGCAACCTCTCTCGGTCCCTGAGCTTGTCGAAGGGCACACGGACAACTTCCACAGCCGACGCAACCTGGCATCTGGAATGTCAGTGGTCCATGGTGGACTGGTTCCATGACCGAGACCACCCGCACCGCGACCCGCGTCGGCGACGAATACGCCGCGCAGCT
>NZ_FXWJ01000004.1 GCF_900177795.1 Plantibacter elymi (nom. nud.) | reverse complement strand
CCCCCCCCGCCCGGTCCCTGAGCTTGTCGAAGGGCACTGTTCACCTGCGCGACACCGACAGGCCCCGATCGCGCTACGTCGCGACCCTAGCTTGTCCTCCAGACGACGGACGCGGTATCCGACGGCCCGACAGCACGGGCGGCCGCCGACGTCACTGGAGGAACCGTGAACACCAGGCGTATGACCGCCCTCGCCATCGTTGCGCTCGCAGCGACCGCGCTCACCGCATGCTCCGCCGGAGCGGACACCGGAGCCGGCTCCGACGTCGACGCCAAGAAGGCGACCTCCGCTGAGGACTTCGGCGGGATGGACGCACTCGTCGAGGCCGCGAAGGCCGAGGGCCAGCTCAACGTCATCGCCCTCCCCGACACCTGGGCGAACTACGGGAAGATCATCTCCGCGTTCGAGGACAAGTACGACATCACGGTCAACTCGGCCGACCCCGACGTCTCGAGCGCCGAGGAGATCACGGCCGCGAAGAACCAGCAGGGTCAGGACACCGCTCCCGACGTCTTCGACCTCGGCTCCGCCGTCGCCCTCGACAACCTCGACCAGTTCGCGCCGTACCAGGTCGCCAACTGGGACGACATCCCCGAGGGCTCGAAGGAGAAGACCGGCCTGTGGGTCTACGACTACACCGGCCTCGTCTCCATCGGCTACGACGCGGACGCCGTCCCGGCACCGAAGTCGCTCGACGACCTCCTCGGCTCCGAGTTCGCGGGCAAGGTCGCGCTGAACGGCGACCCGACCCAGGCCGGTGCCGCCGCAGCCGGCGTCTACCTCGCGGCCCTGCAGTCCGGTGGTTCGGCCGACGACATCCAGCCTGGTGTCGACTTCTTCCAGAAGCTCAACCAGGCGGGCAACTTCCTGCCCCTCGACCCGACCCCCGCGACCATCGCCTCGGGTGAGACCCCCGTCGTGATCGACTGGAGCTACAACAACCTCGCCGCGGCGACCGAGAACGAGGGCCAGCGCAACTGGAAGACCACCGTCCTCCCGGGTTCGGCCGTCGGCAGCTACTACAACCAGGCCATCAACGTGGACGCCCCGCACCCCGCGGCCGCGCGACTCTGGCAGGAGTTCATCTTCAGCCCCGAGGCGCAGAACCTGTACCTCGCCGCCGGCGCGTACCCGTCGACCCTCGCCGCGATGGTCGAGGCCGACACCGTCGACCAGAAGGCCCTCGACGCCGTGGGCGAGATGCCCGCCGACCTCGTGCAGTTCACGCCCGAGCAGACCGAGCAGGCCACCTCGCTGCTCGCCGAGAAGTGGGCGGCAGCGATCTCCTGATGAGTGCCTCCGCCACCCGGCGGAGTGAGGCGGGGTCGGCACACGCCGGCCCCGCCGTCTCGCTCCCGCCGACCGACGCATCGGACGCCTCGGCCGAACCCGCCGCGGCGCGCCCCCGCCGCCGTCCGCGCTGGGCACTCCTCGGCCTGACGCCGTTCGCCCTGTATGCCCTGCTCTTCCTCGCGGTCCCGACGTTCCTCGCCCTCGCCACCGGCTTCTTCGACGGCGACGGCGCGTTCACGCTCGACAACCTCACGGCGCTCGCCGAGCCGGCGGTCCTCGGGGCCTTCACCAGCTCCTTCTGGGTCTCCGCCGTCACCGCGGTCGCCGGAGCCGTCATCGGAGCCCTCGTCTGCTACGCGCTCCTCGCGGTCCGACCCGACGGACTCATCCGCACCTTCGTCGACGCGGCTTCAAGCGTCCTCGCCCAGTTCGGCGGCGTCATGCTCGCCTTCGCCTTCATCGCGACCATCGGCATCCAGGGCCTCGTGACGGTGTTCCTCAAGGACCGCCTCGGGGTCGATCTCTTCGCCGACGGCGTCTGGCTCTACCAGGTCCCAGGCCTCCTGCTGCCGTACCTGTACTTCCAAGTGCCGCTCATGGTCATCACCTTCATGCCGGCGATGGAGGGGTTGAAGCGCACCTGGTCCGAGGCGAACGCGACCCTCGGCGGCACCCGCTTCACCTATTGGACGCGGATCGCGATGCCGATCCTCGCCCCCTCCTTCCTCGGGTCGCTCCTGCTGTTGTTCGCGAACGCGTTCTCGAGCTATGCGACCGCCGCCGCGCTCATCAGCCAGGGCGCGCAGATCGTGCCGCTGCAGATCCGCGGCGCGCTCATCAGCGAGACCGTCCTCGGCCGGGAGAACCTCGCCGGTTCGCTCGCGATCGGGATGATCGTGGTGATGGTCGTCATGATGACGGCCTACTCCGCCCTGCAGGCTCGGACGGAACGGTGGCAGCGATGAGCGCCGTCCGCGACTCGGCCACGCCGTCGAAGCTCACGAGCCGCATCATCCTCGTCGTCGTCGCGGTGGTGTTCGCCGTCCCGATCCTGTCGATGGTCGAGTTCACCCTGCGCGCCGGGATCGACGGCGGCCACGACCTCGGCCACTGGGCCGCGATCCTCGACCCGGAGAACTCCCGGAAGTACCGGGTGCTCTTCCAGGGCATCGGCAACTCCGTCGTGCTCGCCGCGGTGACCGTGCTGATCGTCGTGGTGCTCCTGCTGCCGACGATGATCCTCGTGAAGCTCCGCTTCCCGAAGCTGCAGCGCGTCCTCGAGTTCGTCTGCATCATCCCGATCACCGTCCCGGCCATCGTGCTCGTCGTCGGACTCGCACCGGTCTACTCGGTCGTCGCCAGGCTGCTCGGCAGTGCGCCGTGGACGCTCGCGTTCGCCTACGGGATCACGGTGCTGCCGTACGCCTACCGGGCGATCGCCGCGAACCTGCAGTCAGTCGACGTCGGTACCCTCGCCGAGGCCGCGCGCACGCTCGGCGCCGGCTGGGGGACCGTCCTCGTCCGCGTCCTGCTGCCCAACCTGCGTCGCGGCGTGCTGACGGCGTCGGTCATCTCGGTCGCCGTCGTCCTCGGTGAGTACACGATCGCCTCGCTCCTCGGACGCAACACGCTGCAGACCTCGCTCGTGCAGGTGTCGAAGAGCGACCCCTTCGTCGCGGTGGCCTTCGCCCTGCTGGCGCTCGCCTTCGCCTTCGTCCTGCTGTTCATCATCGGCCGCGTCGGATCGATCCGACGCATCAGGGAGACACCATGACCACCATCGACCAGTCGGCACCCGCAACGACGCCCGGAGACGGGCGCCCGGCCGGCGCAGCGGTGCGGTTCGATCGCGTCGTGAAGGACTACGGCTCGGGTGCCCGCGCCCTCGACGGCGTGAGCCTCGACCTCGCGCCCGGCGAGTTCGTCGCGCTGCTGGGGCCGTCGGGGTGCGGGAAGACGACCGCGCTCCGCAGCCTCGCGGGACTCGAGGACATCACCTCGGGAAGCGTGCTCATCGACGGCGTCGACGTCGTGTCCGTGCCCACCAACCGGCGCGACCTCGGCATGGTGTTCCAGTCGTACTCGCTGTTCCCACACCTCACGGTGCTCGAGAACGTCGAGTTCGGCCTGCGCATGCGGAAGGTGCCCGCGGCCGAGCGACGGACGCGTGCCGCCGAGAGCCTCGACCTCGTCGGCCTCGGCCACCTCGCCGCCCGCTACGCCCACCAGCTGTCGGGCGGGCAGCAGCAGCGCGTCGCCCTCGCCCGGGCGTTGGTCACGCGTCCTCGGGTCCTCCTCCTCGACGAGCCGCTCAGCGCCCTCGACGCCAAGGTGCGCGTCCAGTTGCGTGACGAGATCCGTCGGATCCAGTCGGAGCTGCAGATCACGACCCTCTTCGTCACGCACGACCAGGAGGAGGCGCTCGCCGTCGCCGACCGGGTCGCCGTCATGCGTGCCGGCGTGATCGAGCAGATCGGGACGCCGGAGGAGCTCTACTCGCGGCCGTCGTCGCCGTTCGTTGCGGAGTTCATCGGCCTGAGCAACCGGATCCCGGGGGAGCTCGTGCCCGGTGGGGTCGACGTGCTCGGGCAGGTGCTGCCGGTGATCGGCGAGCAGCCGGGGGACGGTGCCGTCGTCGCGCTCGTCCGGCCTGAGGACGTCGTGTTCACCGACGCGACGGAGCCCACGGTCGGGTCCGCTGCGGTCGTGCTCACGTCCAGCTTCCTCGGTCCGGTGCGTCGCACGACCGTCGAGCTGCCGGACGGCACGCTGGTCGCGGTGCAGCACGGTGCCACGGAACGGCTGGAGGCGGGGGAGTCCGTCCGCATCCGCTTCGCCGGTCGTCCCGTCCCGGTGCACTCCGCTCCCTGAGCCCACCACCGGTCCCTGAGCCCACCACCGGTCCCTGAGCCCACCATCGGTCCCTGAGCTTGTCGAAGGGCTACGCCTTCGCGTTCTGCCGTGGCACGACGACCTGCTTGATGATCAGCAGGATCGACGCCGTCACCGGGATGGAGACGAGGGCGCCGAGCAGCCCGATGAGCGAACCGCCCACCATCGCGCCGATGACGACGAGGGCGCCGGGCACCGCGACCGCCTTGTTCATGACCCGCGGGGTCAGCACGTACGACTCGATCTGCATGTAGACCAGGTAGTAGACGATGACGATGAGGGCGGTCGTCGGTGAGTCGAACAGCCCGACGGTCGCGACGACGACGGTCGCGATGATCGAGCCGACGAGCGGGATGAGCGTCACGAAGAAGATGACGACGGCGAGGATCCCGGCGTACGGCACCCCGACGATGAGCATCATGATGAGCCCGAGGACGGCGTTGATCCCGGCCAGCACCACCATGCCGCTCACGTATCCGCCGATCGATGCGGTGATCTGGTCGGTGATCGACACGACGCGCGGCCGGGAGCGACGGGGCACGAGGGAGTAGAAGGCGTTCTTCATCGCCTGCATGGACGCGAGGAAGTAGAGCGCGAGGACGAGGGCGATGAAGCCGCCGAAGAAGCCGTTCGCGATGCCGACGCCGAGGTTGAGGGCGCCGCCGGCCAGGACCACCCACGTCTTCGGGTCGGCGGCCACCCCGTAGAGCCAGTCGAGCGCGCCCTGGAGGTCGACGCCCGGACCGAGGTAGTCGCTCAGGGACCGGAACCACTCCTGGTCCTGGATGCCGGTGAGGAAGGTCGGGGCGTTGCTCACGAGCTCGACGGCCTGCCGGGTGACGACGGGGATGACGAGGGCCAGGAGGAGCGCGAGCAGGACGGCGAAGACGGCGAAGACGATCGCGATCGCGAACGGGCGCTTGATGCCGCGTGCCTCGAGTCGGACGACGACCGGGTCGAGGCCGAGCGCGATGAAGAGGCCGACCGCGATGGAGACGAGGATGGTCGACAGCGAGCCGAGGGTGAGGATGAGCAGGATGGCCGCGAGGGCTCCGAGTGCTCCGACGAAGCCGATCGCGAAGGGGCGCTGGAGCGTCGTCCTGACGGTGGTCGTCACCTCGGCTGGGCGGTGCGCGCGGAACCGGACCCGCTGCTGACGCGCCGCCGGACGCAGCGGTTGGTGGCGATGGGGTGCACTCGTCATGCCGCAAGCGTATTGCCCACCGCCCGTTTGCCCGACAGCTGTCGTGGTACCGGAGGATGAGACCGGGGCCCGGAGGATCACCCGACTGCGGGATGTGCCGGGTGCTCGGGTTCAGGACGATGGGAACATGTCATCGATCACCCGCTCGCACGCCGTCCACACCCGGGTCACCGCACCGCTGCGGGCGGTCCCGCTGACGGAGCCGATGCCGAGTCGGCGCGACGAGGCCGCGGAGCAGGGAGTGGTCGCCGAGCGCGTCAGCGCCACTGCACACGTCGCCGCCGGCGCTGCCGGGGTCGACCTCACCGCCTCGGTCGAGCCGACGCAAGCGCCCGCGGCCGGAACCGACGGGACCGACGCCGGAACAGGCCTCCGGTTCCTCGGTGCGGGCTGGGCAGCCGACGCGGCGGTCTTCGCCCAGTACCGCCGCCGCGGCAACTGACCGCGAGGTCCACGCCGGGTCCACCTCGCGGATGACCCGCACGGCGGAGCTTGCATCGCCCGGCCGACGCGAAGAGCGACACCCGCCGCCGACGATGGGAGCATGAACACTTCGATCCTCTCCGCTCGCGGACTCACGAAACAGTACGGGCCGACCGTCGCCCTCGCCGGTGTCGACCTCGACATCCTCCCCGGTGAGTCGGTCGCCATCATGGGTGCCTCCGGCTCCGGCAAGACCACGCTCATGCATGCGCTCGCCGGGATCGTCACACCCGACACCGGCTCGATCGCCTTCAGCACCCCGACGGGCATCGTCCGCGTCGACCAGCTCGACGAACGGCACCGCTCGCAGCTGCGGCGCGAGTCCTTCGGCTTCGTCTTCCAGCAGGGCCTGCTCATCCCCGAGCTGACCGCCGTCGAGAACGTCGCCATCGCGCTGATGCTCGGCGGGACACCGCGCATCGCCGCCGAGTCGAGCGCGGCAGCGTGGCTCGCCGCCCTGGGACTGGCCGGCATGGAGACCCGTCGGATCGGCGAACTGAGCGGTGGTCAGGCGCAGCGCGTCGCCATCGCCCGCGCACAGGTGACCGGCGCCCCGATCGTCTTCGCCGACGAGCCGACCGGCGCGCTCGACTCCCGGACCTCGGCCGACGTCATGGGGGCCCTGCTCCACGCGACCACCGGGCAGGGACGCACGCTCGTCCTCGTGACGCACGACGAGACGGTCGCCGCGCGGTGCTCGCGGACCATTCGCCTGGCCGACGGTCGGATCGTCGGGCAGCCGGGCGGGGTCGGCGCGCCGACCCCGCCGCAGCAGTTCGCGACCGGGCAGGCACCCGTGCCGCAGCAGGTGCAGCAGCCGTACCCGCCGCAGCAGCTCCCGTACCAGCAGCAGCCCGCCGGGCAGCCGTTCCCGCAGCAGCCGTACCCGCAGCCCGCTGCGCAGCCGTACCCGCCGCAGGCCTACCCGGGTCAGGCGACCGGCGTCGTCCAGAACGGAGCCCGACCGTGACCGCCGCACTCGGGGTCGCACCGACCCGGATCCCGGTCCCCGCCGGCAGCGGCCGCAGTCCCGTCGTCCGTCTCACCTGGATGCTCGCCCGCCCGGGCGCGCAGAGCCCCGCGACGATCGTCCTCCCGGCGGTCGCGTTCGCCGTGACCACCGCACTCGTGCTCACCGTGCTGGGTGGCGCCCTGATGTTCTGGCGGTGGACCGGTGAGACGGCCTTCATCTACCAGGTGCTCAGTGTGCTGGCGCTGGCGCTGCTGCTCGTCCCGCTCGGCTCGCTCGGCGGGGCGGCCGCGCGGCTCTCCGCCCGGCGCCGCGACGACCGACTCGCCACCCTCCGACTCCTCGGCGCAACACCCGGCACGGTCACGGCGATGACCGTCCTCGAATCGGCCGGGGTCGCCCTCCTCGGAGCGTTCGCCGGGATCCTGCTGTACCTCGGCATGCTGCCGCTCGTCGGGCTCATCCCGTTCGGCGGTTCTTCGATCGGGGTCGAGGGCGTCTGGGTCGGTGTCCCGATCATCGCCGCGGTGGTCCTCGGTGTCGTGCTGCTCGCAGCCGCGAGTGCAGCCATCGGTCTCCGCGCGGTGAACGTGAGCCCGCTCGGCGTCCGCACGAAGCAGCAGGCGCCGACCGTGCACTGGCTGCGCATCGTCGTCGGGGTCGTCGTCGTGATCGTCGCCTACGGCTTGCTCTCCGTCGTGACGGGGTTGCAGGAGGTCGCCGTCATGATCGCCGTCCTGGGCGTGGGGTTCGCCGCCGGCGTCGGGGTGCTCGGGTTGATCGGCCCCTGGGTCGTCGGGGTGATCGGCCGTGGGTCGGCGAAGCGTGCCAAGACGCCGGAGCGGCTCCTCGCTGCCCGCACGATCCTGGAGTCGCCGAAGGCGGCGTGGCGTCAGGTCAGTGGCGTGGCGATGACGAGCTTCGTCGCCGTCGTCGCCGGGACCGGGGTGGCGCTCATGGATGCCGCCGGCGGTTCCGACCTCGACCGCGAGAGCGCCATCCTCGTCGACGACATCCGCACCGGCGTGATCATCACGCTCGTCGCGTCGTTCCTCATGGTCGCGTGCTCCGTCGGGGTGAACCAGGCGTCGGCGGTCCTCGACCGACGCGACCTGTACGTCAGCCTCGACCGCCTGGGGGTGCCGCGGGACGTCATGGAACGGGCTCGTGGTCGCGCGGTCATGCTGCCCCTGCGGGTGGTCGCGCTGGGCTCGGCCGGACTGGGCGTCCTGCTCGTCCTGCCGATGGCCAGCATCAGCGTCATCCTCGCCCCGCTCTCGGTCCTCGTCATCGTCGGGTGCTTCGCCGGCGGCATCGGGCTCGTGTGGGCGGCCCTGCGGGCGACCCGTCCGGTCGTCTCCGGGGTGCTCCGAGCGCCCGAGCGCGTCTGACCGCCCGGCCCGCACGACGAAAGCGCCCGTTCCGTCCCCCGCATGACGCAGGGAGGACGGAACGGGCGCTCTCGGCGAGGTCGGGTCAGCCCGTGACGACCGCGATCTCGTTCGGGACGCCGGGCAGCTCACCCGTCGTGATGTCGCTCGACGCGAGGTCCACGGCGTGGATCGACTTCGTCGCCGGGTCGGTCACGTAGGCGACGCCGTCCTGGACGACGAGCGCCGGGTGGGCGTCCTGCCACTCGGCCGGCGGCTCCCAGGCGTCGATGACCTTGATCGTGTCGGTGACGGCACCCGTCTGCTCGTCGAGGATGTGCAGCGAACCGTCGTTGCCGAGCACGATGACCTCGTCGCTCGGCCCTCGGGCGACGTCGCGCCAGGTGTAGCCGACGCCCTCCGGCAGGTCGACGATCTTCGTCGTCTTCGCGACCGTGTCGGTGAACGCGAGCTGGCGGAGGTCGTAGCCCTCGGCGTCGGGGTCGCTGTTGTAGTCGCCGACCGCGATGGAGGACGTCTCGCTGACGTACTGGTTGCCCGTGCGCCCGTAGGCGTCCGGCGCCTGGATCTTCGTGAAGACGCCACTGTCGTAGACGAGCACGCCGTCGCTGCAGCCGAACACGACGACCTCGTCCTTGACGGTGCCTTCACCGTGCACCGACGGGCACTGCTCGTTGCGGGCGATCTCGGTGCGCGAGTCGTCGAGCACCCGGACACCGGTCCGGGCGTCCGGGGTCCCGATCGTGGACAGCACGGTGCCGTCCTCGAGCTCGATGGCGACACCGTGGTGCGCGGCCTCCGACGGGATCGTCTCGGTCTCGGGCAGCTCGTCGGTGGCTTCGAGGAGGTCAGCGCTGTCGAAGATCGTCGTGTCGCCGGAGCCGTCGGCGAACAGGATGGTCTTGTCGGCGTGACGGACGACGTGGCCTGCGGTGTCGGCGGGGAAGACGAGGTCGGTCAGGACCGGGTCGGCCTGCTTCGAGGTGCCGTCCTCGTCCGTCCACGTCCCGGTGTCGAGGACCTGGAAGCCCTTCGTCGTGGTGACGAGCACGTGCCGCCCGTCGCCGGCGGCGTTCACCCGGTTGAACCCGTCGAGGGGGAGGTCGCCGACCACCTCGAGGGATGCGGCGTCGAGGACGAGGAGGCCGCCGTCGTAGGTGAGGGTGATCCGACTCTGCGGGTCGGCGGAGGTCGACGCACTCGGGTCGGGCGCGGAGCCGCTTGCGGTCGAGCATCCGGTGAGGAGGAGGGCCGCGGCGGTGCCGACGGCGAGGAACGGGACCCGGCCGCGCTTCAGGCGCGATGCCAGGGGACTGCGGTGGTGCTGCTGCATGGTTTCCTATCGGTTCGTGGACGCCCGCTCAGGGCGAGAGTCCGGTGGCGATGCGCTCGGTGTTCGCGCGCATCATGGTGAGGTAGGTGGGGGCGTCGCCCGACTCGGCGGTCAACGACTCGGTGAACAACGGGACGACGGCGACGTCGACGTCCGCCTCGTCGGCGAGCACCTGCACGAGCCGGTCGGGTTGCGAGGAGTCGGCGAAGATCGTCCGGACGCCGGCCTCCTCGATCGCGGTCGACAGTTCGTCGAGGTCCGAGGCGCTGGGGGCCGCGAGCGTGGTGCCGCTCGGGATGACGGCGCCGATGACCTGGAAGTCGTAGCGGGCGGCGAGGTACCCGAACACGTGATGGTTGGTGACGAGCTTCCGCTGCTCGGCCGGGATGGCGGCGAACGCCTCGGCCATCTCGGCGTCGAGCGCCTCGAGCTCGGCCGTGTACGTGGCGGCGTTCGCCTGCAGCTTGGCCGCGTCGAGCGTGGGTATCTCCTCGAGCAACGCCTCGGTGACCCCGTCCACGACCGACGTCATCTGCGTCGGGTCGGTCCAGAAGTGCGGATCGGTCGCGCCGGACGCGGTCTCGAGGACGTCGACGAGCGAGCCGGCCTCGACGATCGGCACCCCCTCGTCGGCCGCGGTCTCCAGGTGCTGGGTGAGTCCCTCCTCGAGTCCCAGGCCGTTCGACACGAGCAGCTGCGCACCGGTGATGCGCGCCGCCTGCCGCGCGGAGATCTCGAAGGAGTGCGGATCGGCGTCGGGCGGCATGAGGGTCATGACCTCGGCCTGGTCGCCGACGAGCTCACCGACGACGTCGCCGAGGATGTTCGTGGTGACGACGACGAGCGGGCGGTCGCCGGCGCTCGCCGCACAGCTCGTCAGGCCGGTGCCCAGCACGAGGCCGGCCGTGAGGACGGCGGTCGTGCGCAGGAGGGCGGTCGTGCGGGGGATGGTCGCTCGCATGGTCAGCGTCCCGTCTCGGCGAGGAACGCCGGTGCCGTGTCGAAGGTGAAGGTGCGGGCGATCCGCGCGGCGTCGCCGTAGTCGATCTCGGAGACGGTGCGCGTGCCCGGGGTGTTCAGGTAGGCGCGGTTCTGGTCGACCTCCAGCTGGACGCCCGTTGCGAGGTCGGCTGCACCGACGAGTGCGGCCGCGGTCCCCGTCACGGCGCCGGTGGCACCGTCGAGGACGAGGAGGTCGCCGGTCGTCGTGAGGCCGACGACGTGCTGGTCGCGGTCGTCGACGGCGGTGACCAGCTGCAGGGGTACGGGGGTCGGCAGCAGCGCCCAGCTGCGCTCGCGGGTGTCGAGCAGCCAGGCGCCGGAGGTGCCGGCGACGGCGGCGACCGTCGGACGGCCGGGACGCGCGTGGAAGGACGTCGCGCGGTCGGCGGCGGCGACAGCCTGCGGATAGGGGATCGCCTCGAACGTGGGGACCGGGTCGGCGTCGCTCGAGCTGCGGTCGACGACCGCGAGGAGCGCGCCCTCCGCGCAGCCGATGACGACGCCGACGTTGGTCGTGATGCTGCCGGCCGGATCGGTGCACCCGGCGAGCACGGCGTCGGCAGCGGTCGCGGACGCCGACGAGGGGTCGAGGAGGTCTCCGTCGACGCCATGGAGATGCAGCCTCCCGCTCCCGTCGGTCGCGAGGACCGTCTCGCCGATCGGCACGGTGAGTCCGGGAGCACCCGGCGAGGTCCGGATCCGACCGGATTGCGTGATCTCGCCCGTGCCGAGTGCGGCGGTGTCGAGGAGGAGTGTCTCGCCCGAATCGGCGAACCGCACGGCGGTGGTCGTCGAACCGGCGGTGATCGTCGCTGGTCCGTCGCCCTCGATCTCGCCGACGACCCGCGCCTCGGCGCGGTAGTAGTGCTGGTGGTCTTCGTGGTCGACCGTCCACACACCGGTGTCGATGATCGTCACGGTGCCGGCGGGCTCGGACTGCGCGGCGACGAACCGGCCGTCGCCCGTGAGCGCCGAGATCGGGCCGAGCTCGGCGAGCGTCGTGCGCTCCTCGCTGAGCAGGTCGGTCAGCTCGACGGTGCCGTCGACGTCGGCGGTCGCGAGGTGCAGTTGCGGTTCGGGGAGCTCGCTCGCGCCCTCGACGTAGCCGTGTCCGCGCGGTTCGTCCGAGGCCGTCGCGGTGGGTGATGCCGACCCCTGCGGTGCGCAGGCGCTGAGCGTCAGTGCGAGGGCGCCGAGAGCGAGGGCGGTGCGTGTGGCGCGGGGGAGCCGGTCGTCGGTCGAGCGGATGCCGCCTGGTCGGATGGTCGGTCGGAGGAGTCGGTGCACGGTGCGCTTTCCAGGTGGGTCGGTTCGGTGAGGTGGTCGTCGGGGTGGTCGAGGTGTCGGTCGATGGGCCGCCGGAGCCGTCCGACGAGCGCCCGCGCGCCCCACGACACCGTGGCGAGCAGGATCGAGCACGCGGCGATGGACGCTCCGGCCGCGGTGTCGCCGTACCAGGAGAGGAGCAGGCCGAGCAGTACGGCCAGGCCGCCGAAACCCGTGGCGAGCAGCATGATGAGCGGGATGCGACGCGCCCAGTGGGCCGCGGCGACGGCCGGCCCGAGGAGGAGCGCCACGACGAGCAGGGTGCCGACGGCGCTGTACGAGGCGACGACCGCGAGGGTCACGAGGCCGACGAGCATCGCGTGGGCGAGTCGCGGCCGGAGACCCATGGTCTGGGCGACCCGGCGGTCGAAGGCGAGGGCGACGAACGGGCGGTGGAAGGCGACCGCGACGCCCACGGTGACGAGGAGGGCGATGGCGAGGCCCACCAGGTCCGCGGGCCGGATGGCGAGGATGTCGCCGAAGAGGATCGCCGTGAGGTCCGTGGCGAACGATCTGCTCGACGACACGATGATGACCCCGAGGGCCAGCATGCCGACGAAGAGGAGACCGATCGACGTGTCGTGGGACAGCCTGCCGCGCCGCGAGACGAGGCTGACGCCGGCGGTCATGACGACCGCGCTGACGGCCGCGCCGGCGACCGGCGGCAGGCCGAGGAGTGCCGCGGTGGCGACGCCGGGCAGCATGCCGTGGGCCATCGCCTCGCCGAGGAACGCAAGGCCGCGGAGGACGACCCAGGTGCCCACGACACCGCAGACGGCCGCCACCAGCAGACCGCCGATGAGGGCGCGCAGGAGGAAGGCCGCAGTGAACGGCTCGATGATCCAGGTCATGGTCGAGCACTCTACATGAAAATGATTCTCAGTATTGATAGGGTGACGATATGCGATCCGCGACGAGCACCCCTCGCCCTCCGATGGCGGGACGGCCCGTCGTGTCCGGCATCCGACTCCACGACGTGTCGGCCGAGTACGACGGCGCGCGCGTCCTGCACGGGATCTCGGTCGAGGTCGGGACGGCCGCCATCACCGTCGTCACCGGGGCGAACGGCGCGGGGAAGTCGACACTGCTCGCGGTGATCGCGGGCCTCCACCGACCGACCTCGGGCGGCGTCGACGGCCTCGACGGTCGGTCGGCCGCCTACGTCCCGCAACGCAGTGCTGTGCCCGACCGGTTCCCGGTCACGGTGCGCGACGTCGCCTCGATGGGACGCTGGCCGACGCTGCGACGCTGGTGGGGTCGACTCGGCGCTGGGGACCGACGCATCGTCGACGAGAGCCTCGCCCGCCTCGACGTCCTGCACCTCGCCGGGCGCTCCTTCGGTGAGCTGTCGGGCGGGCAGCGCCAGCGGGTCCTCGTCGCGCAGGCGCTCGCGCGTGAGGCCGACCTGCTGCTGCTCGACGAGCCGACCGTCGGCCTCGACCGTGCTGCCGGGCTGGCGATCCGCGAGGTGCTCCGGGCGGAGGCCGACCGTGGCGCGACGGTGGTGGAGGTGACGCATGATCCGGTCGCGGTCGCGGAGGCCGACGCGCGGGTGCACCTCGAGGCGGGATGTCTCGTCGAGGATCCGCGGTGAACCGGCTGGGGGATCGCCCGGCGACCCGGCTCCGGCCCCTGGCGCGTTGCTAGAGTTTTCGCATGAGCCAGGCCGAGCAGCAACCCGAACCCACGACCGGCGCCGCTGCGGCGGACGCCCAGGCGGCCACCGAGCGATTGGGCCGCCTGCGGAGCAGCATCGACAACATCGACGCGGCACTCGTCCACCTGCTGGCCGAGCGGTTCAAGTGCACGCAGGAGGTCGGTCGTCTGAAGGCCGAGCACGACATGCCCGCGAGCGACCCGGCGCGCGAACAGCGGCAGATCACCCGTCTCCGGGCGCTCGCCGAGGAGTCGCACCTCGATCCGGCCTTCGCCGAGAAGTGGTTCAACTTCGTCGTCGCCGAGGTCATCCACCACCACGAGCGTCTCGCCAACCAGCACTGATCCTCGTGCTCCGTTCCGCCAGCGCGGTGCGCTGACGCGAGCGCGGGTCTGTGGCGTGAGCGCGGGTCTCCGGAGGCCCGCGCCCACGCGTGTGACCCGCGGTCACGCCCGTTCGTGTGTGGTCAGGCCCGTTCGTCCACGGTCGGCCCGATTCGCGTGCGGTCACGTCGGCGCACCGCGCTGGCACCTCGGGTGAGCCAGGGCAAGGGGTGGTGCTTCTTCGGGCGGTGTCCAGCGTCCTGCGCCATCATGAGTCCATGACCTGGAACGCCGACTCCCTGCCCGATCAGACCGGACGCGTCGTCCTCGTCACCGGAGCGAACGCCGGCCTCGGCTTCTGGACGAGTCTCGGACTCGCGCGAGCGGGCGCGGAGGTCATCCTCGCGTCACGGAGCGCCACGAAGACGCAGGCGGCGATGCGGGCGATCCGGGTGAAGGTGCCCGATGCCCGACTCAGCCACCTTCCCTTCGACACGTCCTCGCTCGACTCGGCGCGTGCGGCGGGCGAGCGACTCGCGGACCTCGACCGTCTCGACGCCCTCGTCGCGAACGCCGGCATGGTGCACATGCCGAAGGAGCGGCAGGAGACGACCGACGGCATCGAGCTGGTCTTCGCGACGAACGTCGTCGGCCACGCCGCCTTGCTCGCCGAGGCCCTGCCGGTGTTGCAGCGCACGGCGGATACGCACGATTCCGCGCCGCGCGTCGTGCTCCTCGGAAGCCTCTCCACCCTGCTCGTCCGGTTCCACGGCGACGACCTGCAACTCCGCGACGGGTACAGCGGCTGGCAGGCGTACGCCCAGTCGAAGATCGCGCTCTCGTCGCTCGGCTTCGAGCTCGACCGTCGGCTCGCGGCGTCGCACAGCACCGTCCGGGCCCTCGTCGCGCACCCCGGCTACTCGGTCAACGGACTCGACCGTCGCGTCCCCGGCGTCAACGAGCCGACCCGCAGGCGTCGCTTCTCCGACACCCTGCAGTCCGTCTATGCGCAGAGCAAGCAGCGTGGTGCCGAGCCGACGCTCCGAGCGGTCACCGACGAGGCGGCCGACGGTGGTTGGTTCTTCGGTCCCCGGTGGTTGACGAAGGGCGACGCCGTCCGGCAGACCCCTGCCGCGATCACGACCGATCGGGACGTCGCGGCGGCGCTGTGGACCGACCTCGAGCGGCTCATCGGCTCGCCCATCCTCCCGACCTCCTGACCACAGCCGTCAGCGCACCGCGCCGGCACGAGTGCGGGGAGCGGCCCCAGCGCGGTGCGCTCGCGTGACTGCGCCTCAACCGGCGTGACCGCAGGGCATGGCGCTGAGCGCACCCCTCCGGAGACCCGCGCTCACGCCACAGACCCGCGCTGACGTCAGCGCACCGCGCTGGCGCAACCAGACCTCAGTCCGCGGGGGTGGCCGGCGGTTGGAGGACGCGCAACCACTCCTCGGTCTGTGCAACGTGCGCTGACGCCGCCCCGGCCGCCCCGACGGGGTCGCGCGAGAGGATCGCCTCGGTCATCGCCCGGTGGCCGCGGTTGCTGACCCGACGCAGCTCGTCGCCGGCGGGCAGGCTGAAGACGTCGTAGGCACGCGAGCGCGACCGGAAGACCTGCAACAGGGCCGTCAGCGTGGCGTTCCCGGCCGTCCGCGCGATGAGTTCGTGGAACCGGTGGTCCAGCTCGCTCGACTCGGCGGGGTCCGTCGTGCGTTCCATCGCCTCCACGAGTTCGGCGAGTTCGGCGCGCACCTCGTCGCTCGCGCGAGCCGCCGCCTGCGAGGTGGCATGAGTCTCGAGCACCCGCCGCAGCTCGTACATCTGCAGGAGGCCGTCGAGGGGGAGGAGGTCGACCGTGAGCGACAGGCTGCCGATGATCTCCTCGGGCCGGAGCATCGACACGTAGGTGCCCGAGCCGTGCCGGGACTCGATGATCCCGAGGGCGGCCAGCATGCGTACGGCCTCCCGCAGGGACCCGCGGGACACGCCGAGTTCGTCGCAGAGCTCGTTCTCGGCCGGGAACCGCTGCCCCGCCACGAGCCGTCCCGACGCGATCATGTGTCGCAGGCCGTGGAACGCGGTGTCGACTGCGGACATGCGGCTCCTCCTCAGGGGTCGTCCCGCCATCGTAGCGGCCCCTCACCGGTGGCCCGCGAGCCGCCGCGGAGCGTCAGACGTCCGATGACTCCACGCTGGAACGACAAGTCATCCGATGAATTGATCCCGAAATGACCTGAGCGATCACTTGTAACACGACAGAAACCCAAGTCATCAAACGTTGCCTCTATGGTTATCGGACAATCCACTGCATAATCGACTCGGAGGAACGTCACTGTGGACACTCGCACCATCGCACGGCCAGCGCCGCTCACGCTCGGCGACGGCCGACCGGCAACGGCCGGGTGGACGCTGGATCCGACCAAGCGTCACATCAACCACGGATCCTTCGGGGCGGTCCCGATCGTCGCGCAGGAGCACCAGCAGGCCCTCCGCCGCGAGATGGAGGCGGCACCCCTCACCTGGTTCCCGGCCCTCCCTGCCAAGGTCGGCGCGGCCCGTGTCGGGATCGCCGACTTCCTCGGGGCGTCGGTCGACCAGCTCGCCATGGTTCCGAACGCGAGCGCCGGGGCGAGCGTCGTCTTCTCCAGCCTCCCTGTGCAGCGCGGCCTCGAGATCATCGTCACCGACCACGGCTACGGCGCCGTCACGATGGGCGCCGAGCGACTCGCGCGTCGCTGGGGCGGCACCGTCCGGACCGCCCGCATCCCGCTCGACGCCGACGCGCAGACCGCCCACGACGCCGTCGTCGCCGAGTTCAGCGACCGCACGGCCCTCATCGTGATGGACCAGATCACCTCGCCGACCGCCCGACTCCTGCCGGTCCAGCAGATCGCCGCAACCGCCCGTGCCGCCGGCATCCCCACGCTCGTCGACGCCGCGCACGTCCCCGGCCTCTACGCCGACCCCATGCGCGACCTCGACTGCGACTTCTGGGTCGGCAACCTGCACAAGTTCGGGTGCGCCCCGCGCGGTGCCGCCGTCCTCGTCGCCCGCAGCCCGCTCGCGCAGGAGCTCTACCCGCTCATCGACTCCTGGGGTTCGCCGTACCCGTTCCCGCAGCGCTTCGACACCCAGGGCACGGTCGACGTCACGAGCTACCTCGCCGCGGCGACCTCGCTCGGGTTCATCGAGGACAGGTGGGGCTGGTCGGCCGCCAGGGACTACATGACCGAGCTCGCCGACTACGCCGTCGAGGTGGTCGCCGACGCCGTGACCGCCATCACCGGCGAGGACAGCCACGTCGACGTGGGCATGCCCGTCAACGCCCTCCGGCTCGTCAAGCTCCCGACCGGCCTCGCGACGACCCACGCGACCGCCGACGGCCTCCGCGACCGCGTCTCCGCCGAGCTCGGTGTCGAGGGCGCGTTCACGAGCCTCGACGGGATCGGCTACGTCCGACTCTCCACCCACGTCTACAACACCCCCGAGGACTTCGAACACTTCGCCGAGCACGCCGTCCCGGTCCTCGCGCGATGGGCCGAGGAGGAGCGCGCGGCCACGAGCTGAGCGCGGAACCGCCCGACCCGACACCACCACACCCGCACCACCGCACCGCACCGGCACCACAGCACCCACCCCCGCAGCACCCCCACCAGCACCACTCAAAGGAGAAGCGAGCATGAGGAAGTCACGCGCAACGGCAGCCATCGGCCTGTCCGTCGTCACCGGCCTCGCCCTGTCGGCCTGTGCCGGCGGCGCGAGCGACGGCACCGTCACCCTGCAGATGGTCGAGAGCCTGACCAACCCCGCCCGGACCGAGGTCCTGAAGTCGCTCATCGCGGACTTCGAGGCCGACAACCCGAAGATCAAGGTCGAGCTCATCTCGCCGCCGACCGACCAAGCCGACCAGAAGATCACCCAGATGCTGCAGTCCGGCTCCGGCGTCGACGTACTCGAGGTCCGCGACATCACCGTCGGCCCCTTCTCCACCAACGGCTGGCTCGACGACATGAGCGGCGAGCTCGAGGACTGGAAGGGCTGGGACGACCTCACCGACAACGCGACGAAGTACGCGAAGGGCGAGGACGGCAAGGTCTACTACGTGCCCTACGGCTTCTACGGGCTGAGCCTGTTCTACCGCACCGACCTCATCAAGGAAGCCGGTTTCGACGGGCCCCCGAAGAGCTGGGACGACCTCCTCGAGCAGGCCTCGGCGATCCAGGACCCCTCGAAGAACCAGTTCGGCTACGCCTTCCGTGGCGGCACCAACGCGAACAGCAACGTCGTCGCGGCCATCGAGGCCTACGTCGCCGACGACCTCGACACCGAGAACGCGTTCAAGCTGACCAACGGCGACACGATCTTCTCCGCACCGGAGGCCCTCGACGCCGTCAACACCTACTTCGACCTCTTCAAGGAGGCTTCGCCGCCGTCGTCCGTCGCGTGGGGCTACCCCGAGATGGTCGAAGGCTTCTCGAACGGTTCGACCGCGTTCCTCCTGCAGGACCCGGAGGTCATTGCGACCGTCGAGCAGTCCGAAGCGATCACGGCCGAGCAGTGGAGCACCGCTCCGCTGTTGACCGGCCCGACCGGCAAGGCCGCGCAGCCCATGGCGACCGCGGGCTGGGGTACGGCGGCGTCGAGCGAGCACAAGGCCGAGGCCGCGAAGCTCATCGAGTTCCTCTCCGAGGACAAGCAGGCCACCACCTTCGCCCAGGAGAACAGCCTCGTCCCGATCGTCAAGAGCGCGGCGGACAGCGACTTCTACAAGACCGGCCCGTGGGCCAGCTACGTCACGATGAACGAGAACCCGGACACCTACCTGAGCGTCACGCAGCCGCGCGGCTCCTCCTGGTGGACCGAGTGGATCCAGAAGTCCGACTCGGAGATCCAGCAGGTCCTCATCGGCCAGCTGACGCCGGAGAAGCTCCTCGCGGGCTGGGACGAGTACTGGACCGAGAAGTGGAAGAGCGAGTAACCGTCCATGACGACCACCACTGACGAAGCGGGTCGCACGCAGCAGCGTGCGACCCCGACACCCCCGGCCGGTCCCTCGCGGACCGCCGGCGGGCGTCGGCGGCGCACCTTCACGGTGCGCCGCGGCTTCGGCCTCCTCGCCTTCCTCGCCCCCGCGTTCATCTTCGTGGCGATCTTCATCTACTACCCGATGATCGCCGGCTCCCAGATGGCGTTCCGCAACTGGAACCTCGCCAACCTCACCGACACCTCCTGGGTGGGATTCGCCAACTTCCTGGCCGTCTTCGCCGACCCGGCCTTCGGCAAGGTCGTCGCGAACACCGTGCTCTGGGTGGTGGCCTCGATCGTCCCGCAGTTCGTCATCGGCTTCGGCATCGCTCTGTGGTTGCGCCGGAAGTTCCGTTTCCGCGGTCTCTACCAGGCGATGATCTTCTTCCCGTGGGCCATCTCGGGCTTCCTCATCGGCATCCTGTTCCGCTGGATGTTCAACAGCGAGTTCGGCGTGATCAACGACCTGCTCCAGAAGGTCGGGCTGATCGACACCCCGATCCCGTGGCTGGCTGACCCGAACACCGCGATGTTCGCCGTCATCGTCGCGAACGTCTGGTACGGCGTCACGTTCTTCGCGATCATGATCCTCGCCGCCCTGCAGTCGGTGCCGGAGGACCTCTTCGAGGCCGCGGCGCTCGACGGCGCGGGCAAGGCGCGCATGCTCTTCCAGATCACCATCCCGTACATCCGCACGACGCTCGCCCTCACGGTGCTGCTCCGGGTCATCTGGATCTTCAACTTCCCCGACATCATCTACGGCATGACGGGCGGTGGTCCGGCGAACCAGACCCACATCCTCACGACCTGGATGATCGCGACCACCCAGCGCGGCGACTACGGCCGGGCGTCCGCGATCGGCCTCATCGTCGTCGCGATCCTGCTGGTGTTCACCGCGTTCTACCTGCTGTCCATGCGTGAGAAGAAGGTGAAGGCATGATCGACCAGGAGACCCGGACGGCGAAGGTCGTCAAGTTCCTCTTCCTCGGGCTCTGGCTCGTCATCACGGTGTTCCCGCTGTACTGGATCGTCGTCACGTCGTTCAAGAAGCCGGGCGCGATCTTCTCCTACCCGCTGACGTACTGGCCGGAGGTGTTCTCGGTCGAGAACTACCTCGGCCTGTTCAGCAAGGCGCAGTTCGGCACCTACGTCCTGAACAGCCTCATCGTGGCGACGATCGCAGCCGTCGTGGCGACCTTCATCTCGATGCTGTCGGCATACGTGTTGGCGCGGTTCGAGTTCCGGAGCAAGGGCGCGATCCTGCTGGCGTTCCTCGCCACGCAGATGATCCCGTCCTTCATCGCGCTCGGCCCGCTCTACCTGTTGATGACACAGCTCAAGCTCGTCGACAACCGGTTCGGGCTCATCCTCATCTACATCGCGGTGTGCATCCCGTTCTGCACCGTCATGCTCCGAGGGTTCTTCGAGAACATCCCCGACGCCCTCGAGGAGGCGGCCATGATCGACGGCTGCTCGCGGTTCGGCGCGCTCTTCCGGGTGCTCGTCCCGGTGCTGAAGCCCGGGATCGTCGCGGCGTTCATCTTCAACTTCGTGAACTGTTGGAACGAGCTGTTCCTCTCGGTGACGCTCATCAACAGCGATGCGAACAAGACGATCCCGACGGCGCTCAACGGCTTCATCACGAGCTACAACATCGACTGGGGCTCCATGTCGGCGGCCGCCGTGCTGACGATCATCCCGACGATGGTGCTGTTCGCGTTCGCGAGCCGGTACATCGTGCAGGGCCTGACCGCTGGAGCGGTGAAGGGCTGAGCCCTCTCATTCGCCCGAACATGGGCGAGCCGACGCCCGTTCGCCCGTTCCTGGGCGAGCGGGCGTCGTCATGCGAAGCCGTCCGGTGAACCTGTAAGCCAGCTGATAGTTCGATCGGCTAGCGACCGACAGGTGGAAGATGAACCATGTTCGGTTCGAAGCAGACGACGAGGTCACTCCGCTACGCCCGCTACGGCGGGCCCGACGTACTCGAGTTCATCGAGTCCGAGATGCCGCATCCCAGATGGGGCGAGGTCGTGGTCGACGTCCTCGCGAGTGGCATCAACCACATCGAGGCGTTCGTCCGCGAGGGGCACCTCGCCGAGACGGTGCCGATCGAACTGCCGACGGGGCAGGGGAGCGACTTCGCCGGATTGGTCCGCGAGGTCGGAACCGGGGTCGAGGGCTGGAAGCGGGGCGACGAGGTGATCGGTCACGCCGTCCGTGGCGCGCACGCCACCCAGGTCGTGGTCCCGGCGTCATCCCTCGTCCGCAAGCCGAAGCGCGTGAGCTGGGAGGAGGCCGGTGGGCTCTACCTCGCTGGACTGACGGCGCTCGACACGCTCGACGGGCTGCACCTCAAGCAGGGTGACACCCTCGTCATCTCGGCGGCGGCCGGTGGCGTCGGGAACATCGAGGCGCAACTGGCGAAGTTCGCGGGCGTCCGGGTCATCGGCACATGCGGTGAGCGCAATCACGACTTCCTCCGTGAACAGGGCGTCAAGCCGGTCGTCTACGGCGAGGGCATGGCCGATCGGATCCGGAAGCTCGCGCCAGAGGGCGTGACGGCGTTCATCGACAACTTCGGTCAGGACGGCCAGGAGCTCGCCTTCGAACTCGGCGTCCCGCCGGAGAAGTACCGGTCGAGCGAGGATCGGAAGGCCATCGAGCTCGCCGCGCTGGAGCCGGACGAGGAGTTCTCGGCGCACGCCACGAAGCAGCTGCAACGCCTCGCGGAGTACGCCGCCGACCACGCGTTGAAGGTCGTCGTCTCGGCGTTCTACCCGTTCGACCTGATCATCGACGCGTTCGAGGATCTCGAACGGCTGCATGCGCGTGGCAAGATCATCGTCGGTATGCGCCCGGCGAACCCGGAGCGCATCGTCAAGCAGCGAGACCTGCACGACGCCAGACCCTGACGGCGGTCAGCGCGGTGCGCTGGCCCGAGACGTCGGCTTCCGGTGCCAGCGCGGTGCGCTGAACCGAGATGCTCGGTTCCGGCGTGGGCGCGGGTCCAGGGCGTGAGCGCGACCCTCCGGAGACCCGCGCTCGCGCGTGTGGGGCGCGCTCGCGTCAGCGCACCGCGCTGGCAACCGGGCAGGGTGGGCGGTCGGCTAGTTGAAGATGAAGCCGAGGACGGTCGCGCCGCCTCCACCGAGGACGAGCGCGACGACGAGGACCCAGGCGATGAGCCGCTGACGACGCTTGCGCTGTTCGCCCCACTCGGCCAGTTCCCGGTCTTCGCTGCTGCTCATCACCCCAGCCTACCGGCGGGGTTCTCGCCCGGCGTCAGGCGACGGCCGGAACGAGGGCCTTCACCGACGTGGTCCTCGCCCGGGCGATCGCGAACGTCGTCGCGGCGAGGGACCCGAGAAGCCAGAGGACGAGGCCGACGACGCCGGCCGCTGCTCCCGTGTCGCCGATCGCGATCGCCTGCAGGCCGCCGAGCGCCGGTGCGATCGGCAGGAACCCGAGCACCTGGTCGAGCACCTGCGGAGCGGTCGCGATGATCCCGGTCGCCAGACCGACGAGCGCGACGATCATCGAGATGAACCGACCCGCACCACCGAACAGGGCGTTCAACGCCTGGTTGGCGGCGGCGAACACGAGTCCTGCGAGGACGGCGATCCCGGCGAAAGCGAGCCAGCCGCCCGCGTCGAGCTCGAGCAGCGGTGCGGTGATGACGGCGACGAGCAGGCCCTGCAGCATCCCGATCGCTCCGGCCGGGACGAACGCCCCGAGTGCGAGCCGCAGCGATGAGCGGGTGGACCCGAACGCCCGCGTGGGCACCGGTCGCAGGACGAGGAAGCTCGCGAGCGCACCCAGCCAGAGGGCGAGGACGGCGTAGAAGGGAGCGCTGTTCGTGCCGAAGGACACGGTCGCCGAATCCCCGGCCGAGACCGGGTCGGCGACGACGTCCGCGAGCGTCTGTCGGTCGGAGCTCGTGTAGGTCGGGAGACTGTCGACCGCGCTCTGCAGACCGGACGCGAGCGAGGTGATCCCGCCGGACAACGTTCCCGCGCCCGACGCGAGCTGGTTCGACGCGTCGGCGAGCTGGGTCGTACCCGTCGCCGATTGCGCCGCGCCGTCGGCGAGTGCGGACGCGCCCGACGCGACCTGTGCCGCAGCGGCGTTGATGGTGGCGATGCCGTCCACCAGCGTGGGAAGGCTTGCGGAGAAGGTCGCCGCACCGGTCGACAGGTCCTGCGCTCCGGAGGCGCTCGCCGTGGTGCCAGCCGCGAGCGCCGTGGTCCCTGGGTACTTGACCGATGGGTTCGAGGGGTCGAGGGAACCGCCGTTCACGATCACGTCGCTGGTCGTGGCGAGTTGCGCGATTCCTTCGCAGTACTCCTCGGACGCACCGGAGGCGGCGCATCCTGCGCTGAGCAGTGCGAGCTGCTGTGCCACTTGCGTGGTCGCGGCGGCCGTACCGTCAGCGGCGGTCGCGAGCTGCGAGACGCCGTCTGCCAGCTCCTTCGCGCCGCTGGCGAGCTTTGCCGCACCGGGGACGAGCCCGGGGCTGCCGGTCGATGCGTCGGGTTGTGTGCCGGCGTACAGCGCGGAAAGACCGTTCGACAACTGTCCGGCCCCGTCACTCAGCTGCGTCGCACCCGACGACAACTGCGTCGTGCCCGTGGCCAACTGCGTGGTGCCGTTCGCGAGTTGCTGCGCACCCTGCGCGAGCGAGAGTCCGCCCGTCGAGAGCTGCTTCGCACCGTCGGCGGCCTCGCCGAGCTGATCGTGGAGGGTGTTGAACCCGACGTAGACGTTCTCGAGGTAGGTGGTGGTGAGCTGCCGACCGAGGAGCGAGGCCGCGGTCTGCGTGATCGTCTGGGAGATGGCGTCGTCGACGAGCTTGCTGCGGTCGCTCGTCGTCACGTCGAGGCGGGCGCGCTCGGCGTCGGCGGCGTCGCCCGAGAACGAGGTCGCCGCCTTCGAGAAGTTCTCCGGGATCGTCACGACCGCCGTGTACGAACCGTCGGCGAGGCCCGCCTTCGCGTCGGAGGCGTCGGTGATCACCCAGGTGTAGTTCGTCTCCTGGTCGCCGTCGACGAGGCCCGCGGAGAGCTGTCGTCCGAGCGGCACGGTCTGGCCGTTGACGGTGACCGGCTTGTCGTCGTTCACGATGGCGGCGGTCACCTGACCGAGTCGTTCCGCCGGGTTCCACAGCGCCCAGACGAGTCCGCCCGCGATGACGAGCGGTACGAGGATGAGGCCGATGATCGAGACGACCGTGATGCCCTTGCCGGAGCGGGCCCGTTCGAGGCGGTTCAGGATGGTGCTCATGCGTCGACCTTCGATTCAGCGATGGCGGTGGGAGTGGAGGAGGGGGCGGCGCGGTCGAGGTCGAGTACCTCCGGCACCGTGGTCGGCAGGACGTCGGCGAGCGACGACGCGTCCGCGGTGCCGACGACGATCGTGAGCGGCCGGCGTGTGCGCTCCGCGGCCCGGGTCGCCGTCAGAAGGCGCTCGTACAGTCCGCGTCTCGTGTCGTCGTCCGGCACGGTGTCGACCCCGTCGAGGACGATGACGGCCGGGCGTTCGGCCAGCGCCGAGGCGAGCGTCCCGACGGGTTCGCCGTGGTCGAGACGGACGTACGCGACGCGGGACCGGACGGCCCCGGCGCGGACCGGCAGGACCAGACCGGCGACCTTGAGTCGACCGTGGTCGGGTTCGAGGCGACCGGCCAGCGTCAGCAGGAGGGCGGTGACCGAGACCGGGCGCGCGCCCTGGACCGCGAGCACGCCGCCGACGGGGACGGTCGTGTCGACGTCCGCGTACAGCGGGCCGTCCGCGCCGGCCAGGGTGACCCCAGCGGCAGCGATCGCGACCTCGTCACCGTTGCGCCACTCGCGCAGCTCGAGTTCGCGCTGCAGGCCCTCGCCCTCGACGTCGAACGACGGCAGGATGCGGTCGAGCCACTTCGGCAGGTACCAGGCGTGGTCGCCGAGGAGCGCGAGCACCGCCGGCACGAGGGTCATGCGCACGATGAACGCGTCGACGAAGACGCCGACCGCGAGCCCGAGGGCGATCGGTTTGATGTTCGTGTCGCCCTCCGGCACGAAGGCGGCGAACACCGCGAACATGATGACGGCCGCGGCGGTGACGACCTTCGCCGAGCCGAGGAAGCCGGTCTCGACGGATCGCTTCGCGAGTCCCGAGTGGACGAAGTCCTCGCGCATCCGGGAGACGAGGAAGACCTCGTAGTCCATCGCGAGCCCGAACAGGACACCCATGAGGATGATCGGCATGAAGCTGATCACCGGACCGGTCCTCGCGACGTGGAGGGCCTCGGCGAACACGCCGTGCTCGAAGACGAGCGCCACGACGCCGAACGACGCGGCGACCGACAGCAGGTAGCCGAGGGTCGCCTTGATCGGCACCCAGATGGATCGGAAGACCATCGTCAGGAGTACGAGCGACAGGCCGACGACGATCAGACCGAAGGGGAGGAGGGCGCCGCCGAGGCGGTCGGAGATGTCGATGCCGATGGCCGTGAACCCGGTGACCTGCAGGTCGACGTCGTACTCGTCCTGGAAGTACTGGTGCAGTCCCCGGATCTCGGCGACGAGGTCCTTCGTCGCCTGGGAGTCGGGACTGCCGCTCGGGATGACCTGGATGATCCCGGTGTCGGCCGTCGCGTTGGGGGTGGCGAGCGGGACGGCGGCGACGCCGTCGAGTCCCTCGATCTCCTGCTTGAGGTCGGCCATGAGTCCGAGCGGGTCGGTACTGCCGACGATGCCGCCGGTGACGATGAGCGGCCCGTTGAAGCCCTCGCCGAAGTGCTCGGAGACGAGGTCGTACGTCGTGCGGGCTCCGTCGCCCTCCGGCAGGGAACCGGCATCGGGGAGCGCGAGTCGGAGCGACAGGGCGGGGATGGCGAGCGCTCCCAGGACGGCGACGACGGCGACGATCGTGACGATTGGGAGCCGCGTGACGCCGCGCACCCAGCCGAGGAAGAAGCGGTTGGGGTGCCCTTCGACGGGCTCAGGGACCGCGTTGTGGGGCTCAGGGACCGCGGTGGGGTGCTCAGGGACCGCGTTGTGGGGCTCAGGGACCGCGGTGGGGTGCTCAGGGACCGCGTTGTGGGGCTCAGGGACCGCGTCCTGTGGGCCGTCGACCGGCTCGGCAGCGCCCCGGGCCGCCACGCGCTTGCTGGCCCGCCTCGCCTTGGGGCGGAGGCGTTCGCCGGCGAAGCCGAGCATGGCCGGGATGAGGGTGAGCGAGATGACGACCGCGATCGCGACGCCGACCGCCGCGGCGACACCCATCGTCGTGAGGAACGGGATGTTCGCGACCGCGAGCCCGAGGAGGGCGATGATGACCGTGAGGCCCGCGAAGATGACGGCGGAACCGGCCGTCGCGGTCGCGCGGGCGGCTGATTCGGCCGGATCGAGCCCGCTGCGCAGGCCGTCCTGGTGTCTCGAGATGATGAACAGCGCGTAGTCGATGCCGACGGCCAGGCCGAGCATGAGTGCGAGCATCGGCGTCGTGGAGGAGATCGGCCCGAAGACCGTCGCCACGAAGATGAGCGCCATCGAGATGCCGACCCCGAGCAGTGCGGTGATGAGCGGCATGCCCGCGGCGAGGAAGGAGCCGAAGGTGAGGATGAGGACGACGAGCGCAACGACCACGCCGACGAGCTCGATGACACTCAGCGTCGGGAGGCTGTTGCTGAAGAGCTGCCCGCCGAGGGACGACTCAGCTCCGGCCGGGAGCGCCTTCGCCAGGCTCGCCTCCGCGTCCTCGACGTCGCTGATCGTGGCGGCGGTGATGTCGGTCTGCGCGCCGTCGAACTGGATCGAGATGAGCGCCGCCCGCTGATCCTCCGAGACCGCCCCCGTCACGTTCTCGTCGAAGGGGGAGACCGCCTGCTCGACCTGCCCGGTGTCGCCCAGGGCGGTGACGGCGTCGTCGATCGCCGACCGGACCCCGGCGTCCTCGACGGTGTCGCCCTTCGGCGCGACGACGATGATCTGCGCCGAGGCTCCGGCCACCTGCGGGAAGGTGTGGTCGAGCGAGTCGAGCGCTTCCTGCGACTCCGTGCCGGGGATGGAGAAGGCGTTGTCGGTTCCCTGGTTGAAGAGCAGCGCGCCGCCACCCGCGAGGGCGAGCACGGCGATCCAGAGGATCAGCACGAGCTTGCGGGCGCCGAACGCCCAGCGGCCGAGGGTGTAGAGCAGAGAGGACACGCGTCGCTCCTAGGGAGGTCGGCGCCGCTTGCAAGCGAGCCGACGGAGATGTTCGGACAGGATCGATACAGCGGTGTATCCGATACACGACTGTATTGGATACAGTGGTGTATCGGCAAGAAGTCGGTCGAGCTGTCAGTAAGGTGTCAGGATGCGCGTGCACGAAGCGGTCGAGTCCCCGAGCGACGAGGCACCGGTCGAGTCCGCGCGTCGGCAGCGGACGCGCGAGCGGCTGGTCGACGCCGCCTACGAGGTCTTCGCCGAGTTCGGCGTCCACGCGGCGTCGGTCGAGCAGATCAGCGAGCGCGCAGGCTTCACCCGCGGCGCCTTCTACTCCAACTTCGACTCGAAGGAGGAGTTGTTCTTCGCCCTCGAGTCACGAGAGAACCAGCTCCGACTCGATCGCCTGGAGGCTGGGCTGCAAGCCGTCAGCCCGTCACTCCTCGATGCGGCGGGCCGCTACACCGAGGGCTCGCTCGAGGCCCTGATCCGCGCCTTTCTCGAGCTCCAGCCTGACGACCGCCGTTGGTGCCTCGTGCAGTCGGAGTTCCGGATGCTGGCGATGCGCGACGCCGACGTCGCAGCGCGCTACCTCAAGCACCAGGAGAGTGCAGGCCGACAGCTCGCCGCGTGGCTCGACCAGGCGGCCGGACTCGCACACGTCCGGTTCACGATCCCGACGCCCGACATCGCGAACATCGTCGTCGCCCTCTACGAGTCGGCCATCCAGACGGCCGTGCTCATGGACCCGGACGGCGATGAGGGCTCGCCGCGCGAACTCGCGATGCGCACGCTCCCGGCCATCGTCCGCGCCCTCACCGAGTCGATCACCGACTGACGTCAGGCCGGCTCGCCGGCTCGATCCGGCTGCAGCGCCTGGGCCAGCATGACGATGATGCCGCTCGGTCCGCGCACGTAGCTGAGCTTGTAGACGCCCTGATAGTCCGCCACGCCGCGGAGCGGGTGGCAGCCGTGTCGAGCGGCGATCGCGAGCGCCTCGTCGATGTCGTCGACGGCGAAGGCGACGCGGTGCATGCCGATCTCGTTCGGCAGTGTCGGCTCGGTCTCGATCGCGGCCGGGTGCAGGTACTCGAAGAGTTCGAGGCGTCCGTGACCGTCCGGCGTCTGCAACATCGCGATCCTGGCGTGGTTGCCGTCGAGGCCCACGGCCGTGTCGGCCCACTCGCCGCTCACCGTGTCGCGGCCGAGCACGGTGAGGCCGAGGTCGGTGAAGAAGGCGATCGTCGCCTCGAGGTCGCGGACCGCGATCCCGACGTTCTCGAGTCTGATGTCCATGTGCTGCACGCTACCCGGCCGCGCGGGCCCGTTCCAGGGTCTCCTGGAACGGGCCCGCGTCGGAGCAGTCCGGTGGTGGCCTCGACTCAGCCGCTGAGGGCCGAGGTCGGTGGTGTCCTGGCTGCTCGGATCGCCGGGTAGAGGCCGGCGATCGCCCCGATCACCAGGGTCGCACCGACGCCCGCGAGCAGCACCTCCGGCGGTACCGCCGTCGGCCAGTCGTTCACCGCGGCGACGACGCTCGTGACGCCGGTCCCGAGCGCGGCACCCGCGACCCCGCCGAGCGCGGAGAGGAGGAGTGCCTCGGTGAGGAACTGGGACCGGATGTGGCCCCGCGTGGCCCCGAGGGCGCGACGGAGGCCGATCTCGCGTCGGCGTTCCAGGACCGAGATGACCATCGTGTTCGCCACCCCGATGCCGCCGACGAGCAGGGCGACGGAACCGAGTCCGAGGAGGAGACCGGTGAAGGCCTGGTCGGCAGCCTGCTTGGCGGCGAGGGCGTCCGACGGTCTGGAGACTTCGACCTCCTCGGGTGCAGCAGGGTTCACGGTGCGGGGGAGGAGCTCGCGGACGGCCTCGACGCGTTCGTCGGAGGACCGTTCGTAGACCGTGGTCGGTTTGCCGTCGTACCCGAAGCGTTCGGCGGCGACGGTCTCACCGATCATCACCGTGGTGTCGAGTTCCGGGGCGAGGTCGAGCGGATCCAGGATGCCCACCACCGTGAAGTACTGGTCGCCGAGCTGGATCATCGAGCCGACCGTCGCGATACCCAGCCGTTCCGCGGCCTTCGACCCCAGGACGACCGCGGGGTAGCTCGCCGTCGCCCGGTTCAGCCACTCACCGGTGGCGAGAGTACCGCCCACGACGTCCAACAGGCTCTCCGTCACCGCCGCTGCGCCGAGGCCCCCACTCGACGCCCGGTCGATGAGGCTGCTGCGGTAGACGAGGACGCCGTTCAGCACCGCGGCGGAGCCGGCCTGTTCCACACCGTCGACCAGTCCCACCTTGCCGACGGTGTTCGTGGGCAGGGTCGCTGCTTCACCGAAGAGGTTCTGACCCGGTTGGACGGTCAGCAGGTTCGTCCCGAGAGCGGAGAGCTGCGCCTGCAGTTTGGCCTGACTGGATGAGGAGATGCCGACGACCGCGATCATCGCCGCGATGCCGATCGCGATCCCGAGGGCGGACAGGACCGCGCGCGTCGGCCGTGCCCGCAGACCCGTCGTCCCGAGCCGGAGGATGTCGCGACCGAGGAGCCGCGACCGTCGGTCGTGGTCGGGGTTCATGTGGTCCTCGTTCATGCGGCCACCCCCGAATCGCTCACGATCCGGCCGTCGCGGATCGCCACCTGGCGGGGGAGTCGCGCCGCGAGTTCGGCGTCGTGCGTGATCACGACGATGGTCGTGCCGGCCTCGTGGAGTTCGTGCAGCAGTTCGACGATGCTCGCGCCGGACACGGAGTCCAGGTTGCCGGTGGGTTCGTCGGCGAGGAGCAACGGCGGGTCACCGACCACGGCGCGTGCGATCGCGACCCGCTGGCGCTCACCGCCGGAGAGCTGGGTCGGGCGGTGGCCGAGACGGTGGGCGAGGCCGACGCGCTCGAGGGCGACGACCGCGCGACGACGGCGCTCGGCCCGGGGGACCCCGGCGTAGATGAGGCCGTCGGCGACGTTGTCGACCGTGGTCGAGCCGTCGGCGAGGTGGAACTGCTGGAAGACGAAGCCGATGCGGTACGCGCGGAGGGCCGAGAGCTTCGCATCGGAGAGGCGTCCGACGTCCGAACCCGCGATGCGGGCGGTCCCACCGGTCGGTCGATCGAGGGTCCCGATGACGTTCAGCATCGTCGACTTCCCGGAGCCGCTCGGTCCGACGATGGCGACGAACTCACCCTCCTCGACCGTCAGGTCGACACCCGCGAGCGCGAGCGTGGGCGGCTCACCGTACTCGCGGGTGACGCCCTCGAGGTGGATGATCGGTGGGCAGGCCGGCCGCTCGGCTGCGGCGGACGATGTCGTCACGGTGTCGGTCATGACACCGGCACCACGACGTCGAGACCCTCGCGGATGCCGTCGCCCGAGACCTCGACCCGACCATCAGCGAACAGACCGGTCGTGACCGGGACCTGACGGCGCTTCCCCTTCCCCTCGACGACCTCGACGCCGAACGTCTTGTCATCGATCGCGATGAGCGCCTCCACCGGGACGGACAGGACGTTCTCGCGTCGTTCCGTCGGGAAGCCGACCGTCACGGTCGCGCGCTGCAGATCGGCTGCGGCCGCCGGATCGTCGAGCGTGATGCCGACCGGGATCGTGACCTTCTTCTGTCCGTCCGCATCCGACTCGGTGGGGACGCCGACATCGGTCACCGTGCCGGTCGTGCGCTGTCCGCCGGGAAGGTTGACGTCGACCTTGGTCCCGACGACACCGAGCCGCTGATCCGCGAGCTTCAGCGGGACGTCGATGCGCTTCACGAGGGACGACACGGTGACGATCTTGTCGGATGCGGCGGTGCCGACGGCGGCGTCGACCGACGCGATCCGCACGTCGCCCGGCATGAAGACGACCGATCCGAGCTCCAGGCGTCCGGTCTCCTCCACGCCGAGGGCTTTCTGCCAGCGCTCGATGGCGCGCGCCGTCGACGCGGCGAACTCACCGTCCGGTTCGCGGTCGAAGTACCCGAGCGCGGCGAGGCTCTGTTCCAGCTGCTGGACGTCCGGCCCGTCGCCCATGCCCGACTCGAACGCCCGCCAAGCGGGGAGCGGTCCGTGGAGGAGTGTCACCGGAACGTTGTCGACGGCGTAGAGGGTGCCGCCGAGCGACACCGTGCTGCCGGGGGCCGGTACCGCCGTGACGATGCCGGCTCCGCCACCGATGGTCCGCTGGTCGGCGTAGTCGAGCGTGCCCGTGGCCTGGGTCGTACCGGCCAGGTCGCCAGTCGTGATCGGCGCGGTGCCCGTCCGGACGGTGTTCGACGGCTCCTCCTGACTGGTCGCCTCGGCCGAGGAGAACGCCACGACGCTCGCAACGGCGCCGCCCGAGATCAGGACGGCGCCGACGCAGAGCGCTGCGATGATGCGACGACGGTCGGTCATCGGTCCGTCGAACCGCTGGTGCTCATCGTCAGGCCGCAGGCGTCGAGCACGTCCTCCGGGACGTCGCTCGGAATGCTCATCGCTTCGCCCTTGACCGGGTCGGCGACGTCGATGCCGTTCTCACGGAAGCACTCGGCCATCTGCAGCTGCTCGTCGAACCGGTCCGAGACGGACATGTCGCCGCCCGACGGTGCGGGCGGGACCCCGAGCTTGTCGGTGCACGTCTTGGACGCAGCCGTGAAGGCTTCCGGGTCCGCGTCGCCCAGACTGATCGCGGCACTTGAGCCGTCCTTGCCGGGGTCGGGCATGTCCACACCCTCGTCGCGCATGCAGGAGGCGAAGGCGACCTGCCAGTCCTCGAAGCTCTGAACCGTGGACGGCGTCTTCGAGCCGGACTCGGAGCCGGGTGAGCCCGATGCGCACGCGGCCAACGATCCGACGAGGATCGGGACGGCGATCAGCGCGGCGAGCGTGCCGAACGGGCGCCGGGTGGAACGGGTGATGGTGATGTCGGACATCTGCACTCCTCAGTGGGTGGGGCTGACTGGTGACGACCAGTCCACTCGGCGGCGCGTTGCCGGGGCGTCAAGGAAAACGTTGACGTTCTCTGAACATCCCGACGGGCACGATAGATAACCGACACTCGGGGGTTGCTCGATCGGTGTCCGTACGATCCCGGTGTCACCACACCCCATCGAGAGGAACATCATGCGCGTCCTGGTTGCCGAGGACGAGGTCTATCTGGCCGAGGCGATCCGAGCCGGTCTCCGACAGGAGGCCATCGCCGCCGATCTCGTCCACGATGGCGACGCAGCCCTCGAGGCGCTCACGATCAACGACTACGACGTCCTGCTGCTCGACCGCGACCTGCCGGGCACGCACGGTGACGACGTCTGTCGGCAGGTCGTCGTCGAGCACCCGGGTGTCCGGATCATGATGCTCACCGCAGCTCGCCGTCTCGACGACACAGTGTCGGGACTGGGGCTCGGAGCAGACGACTACCTCGCGAAGCCGTTCGAGTTCCCGGAGCTCGTGGCCAGGCTCCGCGCGCTCGCCCGGCGGACGCCGGAGTCGCGCCCACCGGTCCTCGAGCGCGCAGGGGTGCGACTCGACCCGTTCCGCCGAGAGGTCTTCCGCGACGACGTGTACGTGAAGCTGTCGCGGAAGGAGTTCGCGGTCCTCGAGCAACTCCTGCTCGCCGACGGTGGCGTCGTCAGCGCCGAGACGCTCCTCGAGAAGGCGTGGGACGAGAACGTCGACCCGTTCACGAACACCATCCGCGTGACCATCTCGAACCTCCGCCGACGCCTCGGCCCGCCGTGGGTGATCACGACCATCCCGGGCGCGGGCTACCGGATCGCGGGCGACTGATGCCGCGCTCCGACGCCGCTGGGTTGCTCAGCCGCCCGAACCGCTTGACCGTGCGTATGCGCTTGACGCTGACGTACGCGCTGCTGTTCACGGTCGCCGGCTCGGTCATGCTCGCGCTCATCTACGCCTTCATGCGGTACGTCCCGACGTACGCGATCACCGCGGTGCGGGCCGACAAGGCCATGGACGGCGCGACCCGTTGGCGGGCGACCGCGCCGACCGAGGTCGCCGGGGCGGCCACCTACCAGCCGGCCGAGGGGCTGACCTCGGCGAACGGTACTGCCGCTCTCGTCGTCTCGGACCAGAGCGACATCCTGAACACGCTCCTCGTCTGGTCGCTCATCGTGCTCGTCGTCCTCGCTGCGGCGAGCGCGTGGGGCGGCTGGATCCTGTCGGGTCGGCTGCTGCGTCCGCTGCACGAGATCAACGTGGCCGCGCAGCGGGCGGCGACCGGATCCTTCGACCATCGGGTCGCCCTCGTCGGCCCGCGGGACGAGATCACCGACCTCTCCGACACCTTCGACCACATGCTCGAGCGGCTCGACCGGTCGTTCCGAGCCCACCAACGGTTCGCGGCGAACGCCTCGCACGAGCTGCGGACCCCGCTCGCGACGACTCAGGCGATGCTCGACGTCGCCGCGACCAGCGTCGACCTCGACGACGAGACCGTCAGGGGGCTCATCGCCCGCCTCCGTGAGACGAACACGCGCAGCATCCAGACCGTCGAGGCCGTCCTCGACCTCGCCGACCTCGAGCACTCGGAGCTGCAAGGCGAGACCGTGGCGCTGGGAGAGCTGGCCTCCGACGCCTGCATCGCCGCGGCGTCCGTGGCTCGAGCGCGCGGGATCGACTGCACGGCCGAGGTGCAGGACCTCGCGGTCCGGGGCGACGAGGCCATGCTGCACCAGCTGTGCGGCAACCTCCTGCAGAACGCCGTCCGACACAATGTCGACGGTGGTTTCGTGCGGGTCTCGGTGCGCCGGTCGGGCGGTCCGGCGGGCGGCGCGGTGGTCCTCCGGGTCGAGAACTCCGGGGAGTCGATGCCGGCGGACGTGGTCGCGAGGCTCACCGAACCGTTCTACCGCGCCGGCGGCCGGGTCGCGCGGGGTCCGGAGCGGTCACGCGGGCTCGGACTCGCCATCGTGGAGAGCATCGCCGAGGTGCACGGGGCTGCGCTCGAGCTCGCCGCGCGGTCGGAGGGAGGGCTGGTGGTGACGGTCACGTTCCCGCCGAGCGGCCCGGACGCCGGCACCGAGGCGTCAGCTCAGCGCGCCGTGGCGACGCGCTCGCCGCGGGCCCACACGAAGAAGCCGGCGAGGGTGAAGGCACCGTAGAACAGGTACATCGACGCCGAGACCCAGTACCCGGCGCCGAACAGGAGCGGCACGCCGACCAGGTCGACCGCGACCCAGATGAGCCAGAACTCCACCCAGCGCTTCGCCATCCCCCAGGTCGCGAGCAGGGAGCCCATGAAGATCCAGGCGTCGGCCCAGACCGGCTCGTAGGAGCCGAGTGCCCGGAACACGGGGATCAGGAGTAGCGTGCCGCTGAGCAGGAGGCCCACGAGGACGAGCCGCACCCGCCAGCCGGCCCAGCGGGGCCGGATCACGGCGACCGGGCCGGTCGTCGCTTCGACCCGCTCGACCCGACGCCACTGCACCCAGCCGTAGATCGACACGACGATGAACATGAGCTGGCGGCCCGCCTGCCCCAGGAGGTTGGTCGGGTTCGGCGTGTGGAAGACCGCGCCGAGGAAGACGGTCAGGAGGAGCGCGTTGCCGATGATGCCGACGGGCCAGGCCCAGGCGCGGCGACGCATGCCGCCGAGGGCGCTCGCCAGGCCGAACAGGTTGCCGACGACCTCCCGCCAGAGGACCACCTGGTCGCCGACCCTGAACGTCGCGTCGAAGAGCCAGAGGAGGATCCCCACTGCAGCCCTCCGATCGGGTCCGTCGCCAGATGATGCGCGGTCACGCGACCGACGGTCCACCGTACAACGTGCAGAGCCGCCTCCCGATCGGGAGGCGGCTCTGTGACGTTCCGCTGTTCGATGGCAGCGTTCGCCGGCTAGCTCGCGGCGGGCAGTCCTCCGCCGGCGGCGATGACCTGCTCGAGGAAGGCGTCGGTCGCCTCGGCCTGCTTGCGCATGACGCGCTCGGCGTCCTCGGCGCTGCGTGCCTCGGCGGCCGCGACCAGCCCGGTGACGTACGCGGCGAAGATGTCCCACTGGAAGAAGTCGATCGTCGGGAGCGAGGTGTAGGTCACCCGGGTGTTCATCTGACGGGCGACCTGCTGCAGCAGCGAGTTGCCCGAACGCTCGACCATGAAGTCGGCGAAGGCGGAGGACGACCGGAGGACGTGCTTGTCACGCGCCTCGATGTCCGCGAGCACGGCGTCGCCGAGTTCGCGGAACGCGGCGACGTCCTCGTCGGTGAACTGCGGGATGCTCCATCGCGCGCTGAGCTCGTGGAAGCCGTTCAGGAGACGGAGCGCTTCGGCGTACTGCTCGGCGGTGGGCTTCGCGACGCGGGTGTACCGCTGCGGCGCGGTCTCGACCAGCCCGATGTCGGCGAGCTTGCTGATCGCCTCGCGGATCGGTGTCCTCGAGACGCCGAGCCACTTCTCCAGTTCTTCGTCGTTGAGGCGCTCGCCGGGCTCGAGGGTGCCGTCCTCGATGGCGGTCAGGAGCTGTTCGAAGACGATGTCGCGCAGGAGCTTCCGAGGGCTCGTCTCGACGGTTTTGGGAACAGGCATGGGACTCCGATCGTCGAGCTGGGATATGACCAGTTCAGAATACCGATATCCAAGGTGTGTTGGATAGTTTTGTGCCTCATGTGTTGGTGAACATGCCGGATGCACAGGTGTGGGTGGGTGCGCCGAGCCTTGCTATCCTGGCGCGCACAGGCGCACCCGGAGCGACAGGAAGGTGGGACGCATGGCGACGGACTCGACGGCCGGCTGGCCCCGCCATCGGCGGATCCATCTGTTCCAGACGCTCGGGGCACTGCTGGGTGGTGTCACGCGGGTGACCGTGCCCGTCCTCGAGGACGCCGACCGAGCGGCGCTCGTCGCCGAGCTGGACGAGGTGTCGCGAGTGATCGGCTTGCAGGACCCGGTCGCCTACGCCGAACGCTCGTGGCCACTCATGGACCATCTCGTCGCCCTCTGCCCGAATCGCATCCTGGTCACGACCGCTCGTGACGCACTCGCGCTGCTCTCGCCGCAACTCGAGGTCACCGCCGACACCGACTGGCTCGATTGGCCGTCACTCGCGGTGGACTTCCCGATCCTCCGGGACGCGGTCGCGGAGGGGGACGCGATCGCCGCGGAACTGGCCGTGGAACGACTATGGGGGATGGCCGCCACGCTTCCGTGAAGCATTCCAAATGCTGATATGCTGAGGTTGTCGCTTGCGACACCACTGCCGGAGACGCCGGTCAGGACATTCGGGTTCCTGGCTCGAGCGCCCGGTGGTGAGTCGGGTGGGTGGGTTTCGGGTATCCGCCCACCCGGCGTCTCGAGCCCCATCCAATAACGACACAGCCCCCACGCCGTCGGGCGCAGGGGCTGTGTGCAGGCGGGTCGCTCAGCCGATGACCGGGCCGAACCGCTCGGGGAGCACGCTCTTCGACACCCGACGCAGTTCGGAGACCGGGATGGTCAGGACGTCCTGGATCTCGAGGGCGGGCTCGGTTGCGTCGCCGACAGCCGAGGCGTCGGTCACGCCGATGCGGAGCACCGGGTAGCCGCGGCCCTCGCACAGACCCTGGAACTTGACGTCGTCCTCGCGCGGCACCGAGACGATGACGCGTCCGGTGGACTCGGAGAAGAGCGCCGTCGTGAGGTCGACGCCGTCGCGCGTGAGCAGCTCGCCGAGGAACACCCGGGCACCGACACCGAAGCGCATGACGCTCTCCGCAAGCGCCTGGGCGAGACCACCGTCGGAGAGGTCGTGGGCGGAGGACACGAGGCCCTCCTTGGCCGCGGCGTGCAGCAGTTCGGCCAGCGTCTTCTCGCCGGCGAGGTCGACCTTGGGCGGCAGGCCACCGAGGTGGTCGTGGATCGTCCCGGCCCAGGCGGAGCCGTCGAGCTCGAGTGACGTGGTGCCGAGGAGGTAGAGGTTGTCGCCCTCGTCCTGCCAGCCGCTCGGGATGCGGCGTGCGACGTCGTCGATCACGCCGAGGACGCCGACGACGGGCGTCGGGAAGATCGGGACGTCGCCCGTCTGGTTGTAGAACGACACGTTGCCGCCGGTGACGGGGACGCCGAGCTCGAGGCAGGCGTCTGACAGGCCGGCGACGGCCTCGGAGAACTGCCACATGACCTCGGGGTTCTCCGGCGAGCCGAAGTTCAGGCAGTCGGTGACGGCGGCCGGGACGGCACCGGTGACGGCGACATTGCGGTAGGCCTCGGCCAGCGCGAGCTGCGCGCCCTGGCGCGGGTCGAGCTGGCAGTAGCGGCCGTTCGCGTCGGTCGCGATGGCGAAGCCGAGGCCGGACTCCTCGTCGACACGGATCATGCCGCCGTCGTCGGGGAAGGACAGCGCCGTGTTGCCCATGACGTAGTAGTCGTACTGGTTGGTGATCCAGCTCTTGTCGGCGAGGTTCGCCGAGCCGAGGAGCGAGCGGAACTGCTGCTCCAGCTCGGCGGGGGCGTCGGTGCGGGGGAGGGCCGACGCGGAGTCGGCCTGCAGGGCGTCGATCCAGGTGGGGTAGGCGACCGGGCGCTCGTAGACCGGGCCGTCGACCGCGACGGTCGAGGGGTCGACGTTGACGATCTCCTCGCCGTGCCAGTTGATGACGAGGCGGCCGGTGTCGGTGACCTCACCGAGCACCGAGGTCTCGACGTCCCACTTGTCGGTGACGGCGAGGAAGGCGTCGAGCTTGCCCGGCTCGACGACGGCCATCATGCGCTCCTGCGACTCCGACATGAGGATCTCCTCGGGCGTCAGCGAGGGGTCGCGCAGCAGCACGTGCGACAGCTCGACGAACATGCCGCCGTCGCCGTTGGCCGCGAGCTCGCTGGTGGCGCAGGAGATGCCGGCGGCACCGAGGTCCTGGATGCCCTCGACGAGGCTGTCGCGGTAGAGCTCGAGGCAGCACTCGATGAGCACCTTCTCGGCGAACGGGTCGCCGACCTGGACGGCCGGGCGCTTCGTCGGGCCGTTCGCGTCGAAGGAGTCGGACGCGAGGATGGAGGCGCCGCCGATGCCGTCGCCACCGGTGCGGGCACCGAAGAGGACGATCTTGTTGCCGACGCCCGAGGCGTTGGCGAGGCGGAGGTCCTCGTGACGCAGGACGCCGACCGACAGGGCGTTGACGAGCGGGTTGCCCTGGTACACCTTGTCGAAGTATGTCTCGCCGCCGATGTTCGGCAGGCCCAGGCAGTTGCCGTAGGAGGAGATGCCGGCGGTGACGCCGTGCACGACGCGCGCGGTGTCGGGGTGGTCGATGTCGCCGAAGCGGAGCTGGTCCATGATGGCGACCGGCCGGGCACCCATCGAGATGATGTCGCGGACGATGCCGCCGACGCCCGTGGCCGCACCCTGGAAGGGCTCGATGTAGGAGGGGTGGTTGTGGCTCTCGACCTTGAAGGTCACGGCCCAGCCCTCGCCGACGTCGATGACGCCGGCGTTCTCGCCCATGCCGACCATGAGGTTCTTCTTCATGTCGTCGGTGACCTTCTGGCCGAACTGGCGCAGGTAGATCTTGCTGGACTTGTAGGAGCAGTGCTCGCTCCACATGACCGAGTACATGGCGAGCTCGCCGCTCGTGGGACGACGGCCGAGGATCTCGCGGATCTTCGCGTACTCGTCGGCCTTCAGGCCGAGGGCGCCGTAGGGCTGCTCGCGGTCCGGTGTCGCGACGGCGTTCTCGACGGTGTCGGCGACGGCGGAGCTGGTGGGGGTGGTGGTCGTCACGAGGGCAGGACTCCAAAGGAAGTGGTGGGATGCCGGACCCACCAATCTTAGCGGCGCGCGGCGACGAACAGATCCTCGGATGGGCGTCGGAGGTCGACGCCGATTCGTCACGGTGCGGTGCCGGATTCGAGGTCTCTTCACGAGCTTCGAGATCGACCGTGACGATCGGTGCGATGGTTGCGTCCTATCACCAACGAAGCGATCAACCGCTCGCTCGAGACGAACCAGGAAGGGCAACACCATGTCGAACACCACCAACTCCCCGAAGCCCACCGTCACGAAGGGTGTCGTCGGCGAGAACAACGCCGCCACGCAGACGAACACCCACGGCAAGACGGTCATCGACAACGGCGTGGTCGCGAAGATCGCCGGCATCGCAGCCCGCGAGGTCCGCGGCGTGCACGCCCTCGGTGGTGGCGCAGCCCGTGCCTTCGGTGCCATCCGCGACGCCATCGGCTCCTCCGACCTGTCGCAGGGCATCCGCGTCGAGGTCGGCGAGACCCAGGTCGCCGTCGACGTCGTGATCGTCGCCGACTACCCGGTGGACCTGCAGGCCGTCGCGAGCGAGGTCCGCGCCTCCATCATCCGCGCGATCGAGCAGTTCGTCGGCATGGAGGTCACCGAGGTCAACGTGACCGTCAGCGACGTCTTCATCCCGTCCGACGACGAGGACCAGAACGCCGAGGCGCGAGTCCAGTGACCGCCACCAACACCGGCATCCTGATCGGCGCCGTCCTCGCACTCAGCTGGGTGGCCTTCGGGTTCTGGGCGTTCGTGTTCGTCGCGGTCGCGATGGGGATCGGCGCCCTCGTGGCCCGCATCGTCACCGGCCAGACCGACCTGAACGCGATCGTCGACGCCGTCCGCGGGAAGCGCGTCTCGTCATGACCACCGCCGTCCTCGACCGGGGTGTCCCCTCGGTCGCCGAAGCGCCCGTCGTGCCCCCGCACGGCGGGCCGGGCCGGACGCGGATCACCGCGAAGGCCCTCGAGCACGTCGCCGTGAACATCGCGGCCGAGTCGCTCGGGGTCCCGGCGGGACGCGTGAAGGTCGAGCTCGCCGACGACCGGGGCGCACTCGCGCTCATCGTCACCTCGCCGATGCGTGCGATTCCACTGGCGCGCGTCTCGGCCACCCCCGACGCGCTCCAGCGCTCAGGGGGCTCCATCGTCGAGCGCGTCTCGGCCGCCACCGGTGCCATCGCCGCTCGCGTCGAGCAGTTGTCCGGTTCGAGCGTCTCGCGCGTCTCCATCCGCGTGAGCGGACTCGAGATCGACCAGGAAGGACGGGTCTCATGACCGCCACCGCAGCCACGACCCCGGTCGCCGGCCCGACGAGGGTGCTCCGGCGCCTGGCTCGTCGCGAACTGCACTCGCCGCGCTCGACCGCCGCGATCCTCCTCGCGGTCCTGCTCGTGCTCGTCGCGCTCTGGATCGCCGTGGAGACGGTGCTCGCCCTCATCGGCGTCCGCCCGCTCCTCGTCGCCCCGGGGGAGATCCCGGGAGCCGCGGCCAGCCTGCCGACGACGCAGCCCGTCATCCTCGGTGTCGCGGGGGCACTCCTGCTCCTGCTCGGGGTGATCCTCATCGGGATCGCGCTCGGACCGGGACGTCGGCACCGCCACCTGTTGTCGACCGGACGCGTGCTCGCGGTCGTCGACGACGAGGTCATCGCGTCGGCCCTCGCGCAGCGCGCTTCGACGACGGCTGCCACGCATCCTGACGGCACCTCCGTGGCCGTCGGCCGCCGGACCGCGGCGATCCGGATCACCCCGGCCAGCGGCATGCCCGTCGACCGGTCCGAGGTCGACCGCGCCGTCGCCGCAGACCTCGACGCGTTCGGCCTGCAGCCGTCGCTCCGGGCGACCACCTCCATCTCGTCGAACGGGAAGGTCGGACAGTGAACTCCACCAACCGCGGACTGAACCGTCTGCTCATCCTCCTCATCGGACTCGTGTTCGTCGTGCTCGGGGCGGCGGCGCTCGCCGTCGTCACCGTGCCCGTCGTCGCCGACTGGTGGCGCGACAACCGTGCCGCCGTGCTCGACACGATCGACGGCTGGTTCGCCTGGAACCCGTTCGCCGCTGTGCCCGGCGCGGACGCCGGACAGACGCCCCCGGTCCTCGTCCCGATCGCCGGGATCGTGCTCCTCGTGCTCGTCGCCGCCCTGCTCATCTCGTTCGTCCTGCGCCAGGGTCGTGGCCGTTCCGGCGTCGTGCATCGCGCGACCGTCGAGCACGGCGACATCGTGCTCGAGACGGACGTCGCGGCCAACGCGCTCGGCGATGCGCTCGACGACACCGAGGCGTTCTCGTCCGTCCGCGTCTCCGCCTGGGACGTGAACCGGGCGCAGGCGCTCAAGGTCGCCGTCACCTGCCGGCGCGGCGTCTCGCCCCGCACGGCGGTGGAGACCGTCAGCACGGCGGTGGAATCGCTCGACCGCCTGCTCGGTGTCGAGCTCCCCGTCCTCGTTGAGGTCGGAGGCGGCTTCCGCGCCGCCAAGCCGAAGCGCGTCCTCCAGTGACCGTCACTGATCCGGACGTGCCGGTGCAATTGCAAGCCCCCGTCCGAATCGGCTGATCCGCAGCCGCGCGTCGCAGAATGCCAGTGTCGCGGGATGAACCATCGGGACACATCAACGCCCCACGGCGATCCGTGGGAGAGGGAGCAACACCATGGGTAAGAAGATCCTCCTCATCATCGTCGGCCTCATCGCCTTCGGTGCCTACACGCTCGGCGCGAAGGCCGGACGCACCCGGTACCGCGAGATCAAGCACGCCGCAGAAGAGTTCTGGAACGACCCTCGCGTCGAGAAGGCGCGCAAGAAGGCCGTGAAGAACGCGAAGAAGGCCACGGCGAAGGCCCAGAAGGAAGTCCAGAAGAAGCTCCACTGAGCCCCTTCGCCCGCCCGTCCTCGGGTGGAACGCCGCCCGCTCGCCCCGATCTGGGGGAGCGGGCGGCGTTCTTGCTCACAGCACCTTCGAGAGGAACGCCCGCGTCCTGGCGTGCTGTGGGTTGGCGAGCACCTCGCGGGGCGCTCCCGTCTCCACGACGACGCCGCCGTCCATGAACACGAGCGAGTCGGCCACCTCTCGGGCGAACCCCATCTCGTGCGTCACGACGATCATGGTCATGCCGTCCTTCGCGAGCCCCTTCATGACGTCGAGGACCTCGCCGACCAGCTCCGGATCGAGTGCCGAGGTCGGCTCGTCGAACAGCATGAGCTTCGGATCCATCGCGAGGGCCCGCGCGATCGCGACCCGCTGCTGCTGACCGCCCGACAGGTGGCCGGGGTACGCAGCCGCCTTGTCGCTCAGACCGACCCGGTCCAGGAGTTCCCGGCCGCGCTGTTCGGCGACCGCCCGCCGTTGGCCCTTCACCTGCATGGGCGCCTCGATGATGTTCTCGAGCGCCGTCATGTGGGGGAACAGGTTGAACCGTTGGAAGACCATGCCGATGTCGCGCCGCTGCTTCGCCGCTTCCTTGGGCTTCAACTCGTAGAGCTTGTCGCCCCGCTCGCGGTAGCCGATGAGGTCACCCTCGACGAGCAACCGTCCGCCGTCGACCCGCTCCAGGTGGTTGATGCAGCGCAGGAAGGTCGACTTGCCGGAGCCCGACGGCCCGACCAGGCACATCACCTCGCCGCGTCGTACCGTGAGCGAGATGTCCTTGAGGACCGTGTTCGAGCCGAAGGACTTCACCACGCCCTCGGCGCGGACCATGTCGGTCGTGTCCGTGATCGTCATCGTCGTTCTCCGCTCTCGCCGTCGGCGGGACTCTGCTTGGCGCGCGCCTCGGCCTCCTGGACCTGGATGGCCTCGGTCGTGACCGGTGCCCCTGCGTCGATCCGGGTGAGCCCGCGAGCGAACCGCTTCTCCAGGAAGTACTGGCCCACCATCAGGATCGAGGTGAACAGCAGGTACCAGAGTGACGCGACGATGAGCAACGGGATCGGGTTGAACGTCTCGGACGAGATGTCCCGAGACCTCGTGTAGAGCTCCTGCGTGAACGGGACGGCCGTCACGAGCGAGGTGGTCTTGAGCATCGAGATCACCTCGTTGCCGGTCGGCGGGATGATGATCCGCATCGACTGCGGCAGGATGACCCGCCGCATCGTCTGCGCCCAGCTCATCCCGAGCGCCGTCGACGCCTCCTCCTGTCCGCGGTCCACCGACAGCAGACCGGCGCGAACGATCTCCGACATGTAGGCGGCCTCGTTGAGCGCCAGCCCGATGACGGCGATCCAGAACGTGTTCAGCGCGGCGTCCGTCGGCAGCTGCGCGATCGGCGGGAGGAACGGCAAGCCGATGTTGAGCGTCGGATAGATCGTCGCGAGCAGGCCCCAGAAGACCAGCTGCACGTAGACCGGCGTCCCGCGGAACAGCCAGACGAAGCCCCATGCGATGGCCTTGAGCACCGGGTTCGGCGACAGTCGCATGATCGCGAGCACGACGCCGAGGACGATGGCGCCGATCATCGAGTACACCGTCAGCTGCAGCGTGATGAGCGCTGCCATGGTGATCCGCCGGTCGAAGACGTACTTGCCCACGGCCGGCCAGTCGTACGCCGGCCGCGTCGCCGCGTCGACCACGAAGGCGACGAGCAACAGCACGATGATGACCGCGAACACGTTCCGCCACGGATGGCGGAGCTTGACGACCTTCAACGGCACCGGGGGCGCGGACGCCGTGCCGGTCGTTCTGGAGTCGCTCATGGTCAGCTCGTCGCGCCGTTGATGTCGATCTTGTCGATGGCGCCGGACTCGACGCCCCACTTGCTCAGGATCGAGCCGTAGGTGCCGTCGTCCATGAGGGACTGCAGGGCGGCTTGGAGGGCCTTGCCGAGGTCGCCGCGGTCCTTCGCGATCGGCATGCCGTAGAGGAAGGTCGAGTAGACGTCACCGGAGAGTTCGAGTTTCCCGTCGCTCTGCTGGACGGCGTACTGGACGACCGGGGAGTCGGCGGTCATCGCGTCGGCGCGGCCGAGCGTGACCGCGGCCGTCGCCTCGTCCTGCGTGTCGTAGCCGAGGGCCTCGATCGCGGGCTTGCCGGCGTCCGTGCAGGCCTGCGACTTGGCGGGGACGTCGTCGAGGGCCTCCGTCGTACCGTTCTGGACGGCGACCTTCAGCCCGCAGGCGTTGTCGGGGTCGACGGACTTGCCCGCCAGGGTCGCCCACTGGATCCCGGCCGTGAAGTAGTCGACCATGTCGACCTGCTGCTGACGCTCCTTGGTGTCGAAGAAGGACGACAACCCGACGTCGTACTTGCCACCGGTGATGCTCGGGATGATGTTGTCGAACTTCGCCACCTGGTAGTCGGTGGTGAGGCCGAGCTTGCCGGCCATCGCGTCGGCGAGCTCGATCTCCCAACCGATCGGGTCGCCGTTCGCGTCCTTGAACTCGTTGGGCGCGTAGGTCGCGTCGGTGCCGAGGATGAGCTTGCCGGCCTGACGGATGTCGTCGGGGAGCAGGGCCTCGGCGGCCTTGTCGACGGTCACCGCGGCCGTGGAGCCGGTGGCGTCGGGCGTGGCGACCTCGTTGTTGACGCAGCCGGTGAGCAGCAGCGCGGCGGCGGCCGTGAGTGCGGCCGGGAGCAGGTATCGGTTCTTCATGTCAGGTTCCTTGCTCGGTTGATGTGGTGGTGGAGGTGAAGACGCGGCGTCCGGCGATCCAGGTCCCGACGGTCCTGGTGTGCGCGATCTCGGTGGTGGGACCGGCGAACGGGTCACGATCGACGAGGACGAGGTCTGCGACGGCGCCGACCTCGATCACGCCGGTGTCGTCGCGGTGGTCGATCCGGTTGGACCCGCGCGTGTACGCGGCGATCGCGGCTCCGAGCGTCAGCGACTGTCCGGGGTTCAGCGGTTCGGCGTGGTGATCGGGGTCGTCGGCCGGGAGCGTCCGGTTGACGGCCACGTGCAGGGCCTGCCACGGATCGGGGGTCGTGACGGGCCAGTCCGATCCGGCGCAGAGCAGAGTGCCGAGTCGTGCAGCATCGCCGAACGGATACTGCCAGGAGGCGCGTTCATCGCCGAGCAGGGGCAGGTTCAGCTCGAGCATCTGAGGCTCCCACGTGGCCCAGAGTGCCTGCATGTTCATCGTGACGCCGAGTCGGGCGAACCGCGGCAGGTCGTCGGGGTGGACGATCTGCACGTGCGCGATGTGGTGCCGGTTGTCGCTCTCGCCGTTGCTGTCCCGCGCTGCCTCGAGGGCGTCGAGGCACTCGCGGACCGCCCGGTCGCCGATCGCGTGGAAGTGGACCTGGAACCCCGCGGCGTCGAGCCTCGTGACCGCCTCGACGAGGATCGCGGGCTCCAGGAAGGAGATGCCGTGCTCGGGAGCGGTGTCACCGCAGTGGCAGGTGCGGAGGTAGGGGTCGATCATCGCGGCGGTCCGGTTCTCGGGGATGCCGTCCTGCATGATCTTGACGGTGCCCGCGGTGAAGCGCCCGGTCGTCGTCCCGAGGGCTGCGGCGCGGCGTGCGATCGCGTCGCGGCGTGCGATGAGGTCGTCGATCTGCTCGAGCCCACGATCCCGGTCCCACCAGAGCGCCCCCACGACGTCGCTGACGAGCGACCCGTCCGCCATCGCCTGCAGGTAGGCGTCGCTCGTGTCGGTGTGGCTGCCGTAGTCGCCGACGATCGCGTCCTGCCAGCCGGTGACACCGAAGCCGTGGAGGGTCTGCTGGGCTGCGACGAGGGCGGCCGCGACGTCCTCGTCGGTGTCGACGGGGACGAACCGCGACACGAGCGAGCGGGCACCCTCGTGGAGCATGCCGTTCGGGGTGCCGTCCGCGTCCCGCTCGATCCGGCCGTCGGCGGGGTCCGGTGTGGTGTGGTCGATGCCGGCGAGACGGAGTGCCGCGGTGTTCACCCAGGCGCCGTGGTGGTCGCGGTTCTGGAGGAAGACGGGGCGGTGCGGCACCACTCGGTCGAGGTCCGCGGCGAGCGGGGTGCCGCCGGGGAAGGCGGCCTGTTGCCAGCCGCCGCCGACGATCCACGGGCGCTCGGGGTGGGCCTCGGCGTAGGCGGCGATCGTGGCGAGGTACTCCTCGGGGGTGCGCTCGGCCGACAGGTCGCACGCGAGCTGTTCGAGTCCGGCCTCGATCGGATGGACGTGCGCGTCGACGAAGCCGGGCAGCAGCAGACCGCCTCGGAGGTCCACGATCTCGGTGTCGGGACCGATCGCCGCGTGTGCGTCGGCGTCGAGGGCGACGATCCGGCCGTCGGAGACGGCGACGGCTCCGGACTGCGGCGTGAGCAGGGCGTTCCGGAAGACGGTGCCTCCGGTGAAGACCGTGTCCGCGTTGCTCGTCATATCACCTGCTCGAAGCGTCGGTGGTGCCGTCTGGCCGGCGCGTCATCCTCGGCGCGCTAGCGGTATCGAGAGCATAACCCGGATCGAGGTGACGGATTCGTGCGTCGGATCGCGTTTCTGCAACGGATTCCTCCAGCCGTGGCGTCAGCGCACGCGAACGGGCCCGGAGCATGCGCTCCGGGCCCGGCTGACTGCAGGAGATATCGACGCGGCTCAGGCGACGAGCGTGCGCAGTCCTTCGACCAGGGGCGTCGTCGGACGCCCGATCAGTCGACCGAGGTCGCCGCTCGTGTCGGCGAGGAGCCCGTCGCGGGTGTTGCCGTCGAGGGCGACGACGAAGCCCGCGGTGCCCTCGTCGAGACCGGCGGCCAGCAGCGCCTTCAGGTGGTCCTCGGGGGAGAGGTCCTGGTAGACGACCTCGCGGCCGACGACCTCGCCGATCGCCTGCGCCAGCTCGGGGTGCGACCACGCGACGTCGCCGGCGAGCTCGTAGGCCTTGCCCTCGTGGCCGTCGGTTGTGAGGACGACGGCGGCCGCCTCCGCGTAGTCGGTGCGCGACGCGCTCGACACGAGACCGTCGCCGACGCTCCCGACGAACGATCCGGTCGCCTTGGCCTGGTCGACGGACTGGCCGTAGTTCTCGGTGTACCAGCCGTTGCGGAGGATGGTGAAGGGGAGGCCGGACGCGTGGATGAGCTCCTCGGTCGCCTTGTGCTCGGGGGCGAGGATCAGCGGGGAGGTGTCGGCCCGGAGCGCGCTCGTGTAGACGAGGCGGGCGACGCCGGCGCGCTTGGCGGCGTCGATGGCCGCGGCGTGCTGGGCGACGCGCTGGCCGACCTCGCTGCTGGAGACGAGCAGGACCGTGTCGCCGGCCTCGAGGGCGGCGTCGAGGGTGGCGGGGTCGGCGAAGTCGACCTTCGCGGTGCGGACGCCCTGCGCGGCGAGATCGGCGAGCGCCTCGGTCCGGCGGCCGGTGGCGACGATGGTGGCGGGGTCGGTGCCGCGGGCGAGCAGGTGCTCGACGACGAGGTGGCCGAGCTGGCCGGTGGCTCCGGTGACGACGAGAGACATGTGAGGGTCCTTTCGATGGGGTTCGCTGAGGAGGAACCCGCTTCCGATCACATTACTTCCCGATCTGCAGTACCCACTTTGAGGTAAGCTACTGTCCGACGAGTAAGGAATGAGCCATGACGAGCGTAGACACGCAGCTGGGAAGACGCCCCGGATTCACCGACGGCATCCTGCCGGCCGCCTGCCCCTCGCGCACGGTGCTCGACCACGTGACCAGCAAATGGGGCGTCCTCGTCCTCCTGGCGCTGTCCGACGGCACCCATCGCTGGGGTGAGCTGCGACGGGTGGTCCAGGGCATCAGCGAGAAGATGCTGGCCCAGACGCTCCGCACGCTCGAGGAGGACGGCCTCGTCGTCCGCGTCGCGCACCCCGAGATCCCGCCCCGTGTCGAGTACAGCCTGAGCGACCGGGGTCGCGACCTCAATGAGCACCTGATGCCGTTGATGGCGTGGATCGACCACAACGCGTCGGAGATCCTCGGGCGCTAGGCGGTCCGGCCGAGCGCTGCAAGGACGTCGACGATCGTCGACGGGTCGCCGACGTTGCCCGGGACGACCACGTAGAGCTTCTCCTCGTCCTCGGGTGTCACCACGCTCCACACCGAGACCCCGGGCAGCACTTGTCCGAGGACGCGCGCGCGCCTGGCGCCGAGGCCGACCCGGGCGACCTCGGCGGAGGTGATGCCGCCCTTCGACACGACGACCTCCACCGATCCTCGGAGCGCAGCGGTCGCCGACGTCAGTGCGGTCATCACCCGCTCGCCGTGGTCGAGCGTGTTGTGCGAGGCGTCCCGTTCCCGCTCGGACGAGATCGCGGCGAACCCCGTCGCGGCGAGTCTCGCTCGAGCGACCTCCGCCACGGCCCGTCCGGTGGCGACGGCATCCTGGAGGGCGTCGCTCGTCGGGACGATCTCAGCGGGGCCGAACGCCGCCTCGACGGGCGCGAGCTGTCGCGTCGCACCGATGGTGTGGGAGCCGCAGACGAGGAGCGCGGCGACCGGCTTCGCGACGAGCGGCGAGGGGAGGAGGCCGTCGCTCTCGACGCCCGCGATGGCCGCAGCGAGGGGGGACGCGGACCGGACGACCACGTCGGCTCCGTCGGCCCATGCCGTCGTGATGGCCTGCGCGATGACCCGGACGTCGTCTCCGGTCTCCGCGTCCGGAAGGAGCACCGTTCCGGGAACGGCATCGCGGAGAGCTGCACGGAACTCGGCGGCGCCGTCGCGGAGATCCGCCAGACCGAAGTGGGCGGCCTCCCGCCCGGACTGTTCGCGCACGTAGTCCGGCAGGTGTCCCGAGCGGAACGGGAACACGGGGTCCTGGGCGTACTCCGTCTCGTGGGCCGGCAGCGTCTCGTCACCGATCCGGACGTAGTGGGTGCCGTCGATCGTCGTGCGCCCGCCCTCTGGGAAGGCCGGAACGAACACGATGACGCTGCGGTCCCCGGTGAAGACCGCGGTCTCGGGGAACACGTGCCCGCGCAGGGTCGAGTCTCCTCGGAGGACGATGTGCACCCGCTCGCCGAGACGGCGTCCCGCCTCCTCCGCCTCGGTTCGAGTGCGTTCGAGGAGCGCGACTGCCTCCTCCTCAGGGACGGCGCGGGTGTTGGTGAGCAGGTAGACCGCGTCGGCTTCGTCGAGGGCCTGCTCGATGAGGTCGGCGTCCCACTCGAGCAGGACGTCGACGCCGGAGGCCGACTGCGTGCCGGTGGGGTCGTCGTCGAGGATGAGGGTTTTCATAGCGTCCTAAGCGGTGTCGTCGCGACGGAGTTCGGTGAGTACGCGATCGACGATACTGGTCGTCGCGAGTCCGTAGCGTTCGTGGAGGGTCGGGAGCGCCCCAGCGTCGAGGAACGCGTCGGGGAGGCCGATCGGGACGACCCGCTTCCCGAGCCCGCGGCGCACGACCGCGCTCGCGACCGTCTCGAACAGCCCACCGACGACGGTGTGGTTCTCGAGGGTCACCGCGAGGCGCGGAGTGTCGATCTCGGCGAGGACCGTCGCCTCGTCGAACGGCTTGATCGTCGGCGTGTGGACGACCGAGACGTCGAGATGATGTGCCGCGAGCGCCTCCGCCGCCTGTAGGGCCCGCATCGTCATGAGCCCGCTGGAGATGAGCACGACGTCGGCACCGGGTCGGAGGACTTTCGCCCTACCGAGCTCGAAGGTGTAGTCGTACTCGTCGAGGACCATCGGGACGTTCCCGCGGAGCAGTCGCAGGTAGGTCGGGCCTTCATGGGCGGCGAGCTGCGGGACGGCCTGCTCGATGTCGAGGGCGTCGCACGGGTCGACGATCGTGAGGTTCGGCATGCCGCGGAAGATCGCGACGTCCTCGGTCGCCTGGTGGCTGGGTCCGTACCCCGTCGTGAGCCCAGGGAGCCCGCCCACGATGTTGACGTTGAGGTTCGGCTCGGCGATGTCGAGGCAGATGAAGTCGTACGCCCGACGGGCGGCGAAGACGGAGTAGGTCGACGCGAAAGGGACGAGACCCGTCTCCGCCATGCCGGCGGCGGTGCCGTACAGCAACTGCTCGGCCATCCCCATCTGGAAGAAGCGCTCCGGGTGGGCCTTCGCGAAGACGTGCATGTCGGTGTACTTGCTGAGGTCGGCGGACAGGCCGACGACGCGGGGGTCCGTCTCGGCGAGCTTCGCGAGCGCGTGTCCGAAGGGCGCAGGCGAGGTGCGCTGACCGGGGTCGGCGAACGACGCGATCATCGCGGACGTCTTGAGCCTCGGGGTCGTGATCGCGGTGTTCATGCCTGGTCCGTCCCATCGAGTCCTGCGGTCAGTTGGTCGCGGCACAGCTGCCACTCGTGTTCGTCGATCTTCATGAAGTGCGCCTTCTCCCGCTGCTCGAGCAGTGGTACGCCGCGTCCGACGAGGGTGTCGCAGAGGATCACGGCCGGGGTGCCGTCGGCGGCTGAGACCGCGGTCGCCCGGTCGACGGCCGTCAGCAGGGCGTCGACGTCGTTGCCGTCGACGCGCTGGGTGAACCAGCCGAACGACGCCCACTTCTCGTGGGCCGGTTCGATGCTGAGGACGCCGGCCGTGGGGCCGTCCGCCTGCAGGGCGTTCATGTCGACGAAGGCCAGGAGGTTGCCGAGGCGGTGGTGGTGCGCGCCCATCGCGGCCTCCCAGGTGGACCCTTCGTCGAGTTCACCGTCGGACAGGAAGTTCACGACGCGGGCGTCGTTCCCCTGCAGGCGGAGGCCGAGGGCCATGCCCACGGCGACGCCCAGCCCGTGGCCGAGGGAACCGCCGGAGATCTCCATGCCGGGGGTGTAGCTGGCCATGCCGGACATCGGCAGGCGGGAGTCGTCGGAACCGTAGGTCTCCAGTTCCTCGACCGGGACGACTCCCGCTTCGGCGAGCGCCGCGTACAGACCGATCGCGTAGTGACCGGTCGACAGCAGGAAGCGGTCGCGACCCTCCCAGTGTGGGTCGGACGGGCGGAGCCGCAGGAGGTCGGCGTAGGCGGTGGCGAGGATGTCGGCGGCGCCGAGTCCCTGGCCGACGTAACCCTGGCCCTGCACCTCGCCCATGTCGAGGATGTGGTGACGGATGCGGTGAGCGGCCGCCGCGACGGCGGCGCTTCGCGACGAGCGGGTCGCGGTCTGGTCGACCGTGCTGGTGATGGTGGAGGTCATGCGGGGTTCCTTCCGGATCGGGTGGTGACGGCGTCGGTCGCCCGCCACCACCCGCGGTGGATCGTGGAGCGGGATCAGCGGCGGAGGAGCTCGGCCTGACGGCCGTCCGGACGGGACAGCTGCCCCGTCTTGATGGGCGCGGTCTCGCGGGCGGTGAGCGCGCAGAGGGTGGAGACGATCCCGAGTGCGCTGAGGAGCACAGCGGGGCCGATCCAACCGATCCAGCCGTAGAGAGCAGTCGCGATGAAGGGCAGGAGGCCCGCGATGACGCTCGCACCGTTGTAGCCGAGCGAGATGCCCGACGAACGAACGTTCCGGTCGAACTGCTCGGAGAACCAGGACCCTTCGACGGCGAAGATCGGGTCGTGGCTCAGGATCAGGCTCAAGGTGACGGCGACGATGATCATGATGACGGCGCCCGTGTTGATGAGCAGGAACATCGGGATGCCGAACAGGATCGTGAAGATCGAGCCGATGAGGAACACGTTCCGACGGCCGATACGGTCGCTGAGTGCGCCGTAGGCGAGGTGTGTCCCGAGGCCGAGCGCCGAGCCGACGAGCGTGCCGTACAGGACGTACTGCTTGTCGGAGACACCGGCGAGGACGACGTACGACAGGGCGAAGCTCGTCGTGATGTAGTAGCCGCCGGTCTCGGCGAGACGCAGGCCGATGATCCGAAGGATGACCCGCCAGTCCTGCTTGATGACCTGTACCGCGGGGCGCTTGTGGATCTCGCCGGCGGCCTTCATCTGCTCGAAGTCGGGTGACTCGTGGATGCCGAGGCGGATCCAGAGGCCGATGGCGACCATCACGATGGAGAACAGGAACGGCACCCTCCACACCCAGTCGCCCTCGAACAATGCGGCGCTCAGGAGGAAGGAACCGTTCGCGAGCAGCAGGCCGGCGGGGATGCCGATCTGCGGGACCGCGCCGAAGAACCCGCGACGGCGGAGGGGAGCGTGCTCGACCGCCATCAGGACGGCGCCGCCCCACTCGGCGCCGTACCCGATGCCCTGCACCGCGCGCAGCACGATCAGGAGGATCGGCGCGAGGACACCGACGGACGCGTAGGTCGGGAGGACACCGATGAGGAACGTCGCGACGCCCATGATCGACAGCGCCCAGATGAGGATGGTCTTGCGGCCGATCCGGTCACCGAAGTGGCCCGCGAGGTAGCCGCCGAGTGGACGGAAGAGGAAGCCGATCGCCAGGGTCGCGAAGCTCGCGAGGACACCGACGAAGGCGTTCTCCGCGTGGAAGAAGGCCGTGCCGAAGTAGGCGGCCGCCGCGGTGCCGTAGATGAAGAAGTCGTAGCTCTCGACGGCCGTCCCGATCATGGAGGCCGTCGAGACCTTGATCGGGTTGTCCTTCACCGGAGCCGGTGCTGGGGTGGGGTGTGCCATGGGTTCCTCCTTGAACGAATGGTGCGGGGTCGTGCGGTCGTGCGACGCTCAGATGCTCGGGCGATAGGTCTCGATCACGCGGGAGTCGTCGCGGGTGCCCAGGCCGGCTTCGGCCGCGGCCAGGTACCGCTCGCGGGCGGCGTCGAGGACGGGCGTCGACGCCCCCGCAGCGCTCGCCGCATCGGCCACGAGTCCGGCGTCCTTGACGAAGATGTTGATCTGGCTCGTGACCTCGACGTCGGTGCCCTGCAGCATCCGCGGCCCGCGGTCGGAGAGCATCCAAGACGCCGCGGCGCCGGACTCGACCAGGGGGAGCACGGTCGCCGGGTCGAGGCCGAGGGATTCGGCGAGGGCGAGCGCTTCGGCGGCCGCGACGATGTGCACGGCGCAGAGGTGCTGGTTGACCACCTTGATGCCCTGACCGTCGCCGACGGCCTCGCCGACGATCCGGACGGCGCCGAGTGCCCCGAGCACGCCCGACACGGCGTCGGTCGCCGCGGTGGGGCCGGACACGAAGAGGGACAGTTCGCCGGTGCGGGCCCGGGCGACGCCGCCGGTGACCGGCGCGTCGACGACGGATGCCCCGGCTCCGGTGAGGCGGGCGCCCTGCTCGGCGACGGACGCGGGGCCGACCGTGCTCATGACCACCCAGGTCTGTCCGGCGACGTCCGTGGCCTCGAGCGCTTGGTCGACGAGGGTCGAGAGCTGGTCCGGCGTCGCCACCATCACGATGACGACCTCGGCCCGGGGTGCTTCAGCGATCGAGGACACGGCGTCGAGGCCGACGGCGGAGGCGCGCTCGTGCGCTGTGGGGAACGGGTCGACGCCCGTGACGCAGTGGCCGGCGGCCACGAGCTGGGCGGCCATCGGGAGCCCGATCGCGCCGATGCCGACGAAGGTGAGCGTGGTTGCGGGCTGTGGCGTCGTCGCCATGGCGTCCTCCATCGGTGCGCGGGGTGAGCGGATGATTGGTTGAACCAATCTGCTGCGGACGATCGTATGGCGACCCTCTCGCGCTTGTCAAGTATTGGTTGGACCAATGTGGAGGCCGTGCGGGGGTCCAGGCGTGCGGGCCGCAACGGTCAGTGCGCGTCGACGCCGAGCCGCAGCCAATCGACGAAGTGCTGGTGCATGGCTCGGCGCGCGGCTTCAGGATCGCGGGAGACAAGGGCGTCGACGACGGCGTAGTGGACGCTGTCGGTGTTGCGGACGCCGTGTTCGTCGGGCTCCTCGACGGCGATGGCCTGCAGCCGCCTGGTGCGGATCGCCTCGCGGAGGACGTGGCTGAAGCCCTCGTGCATGAGCCGGAAGATCGGATCGTCGACGATCGCGTTCAAGCGGCTGTGGAACGTCACGTCCGCTTCGAGGGCGGCCTCGTGGTCACCAGCTCGCGTTGCCTCGATCATCCGGTCGACGTCGGAGCGGAGGAGGGCGATCTGTTCATCGGTCACCAGGCTGGCCGCGGCCTCCGCGACGGTCTCCTCGAGGAGCATCCGCGAGCGGGCGAACTGCTGGTCCGTCAGATGGCCGAGCTGGCGGGAGATCGTGAACCAGCTCCGGACGAAGTCGTCGCCGGGGGCGTCCAGGTAGGTGCCGCGTCCCTGCGTCCGATACAGGAACCCCAGTCGCTCCAGCACGGCGAGCTGTTCGCGGAGCGCGCCGCGGCTCATCTCCAGTGCCTCGCCGAGTTCGCGCTCCGGGGGGAGCCGTCTCGCCGTCGTGTCCGGCTCCGGGGTGGAGAGCTCGATGAGGCGACTCACGAGCGCTTCGAGCGGTTCAGCCACATCCGCCCCCTCGATTGGTCCGACCAGCTTCGATCGTAGCCGGTGCGTTCGTTCGCCCAAGTTTGGGCTACCGAACGTTCCCTCGCCCAAAAATGGGCGAACGAACGGGCTAGACCGCCTGGAGGGCCTGCACGGCGCTCGTGAAGAAGGCGAGACCGTCGACACCGGAGCGCATGGCGAGCGGGGTGTCGGGACCGAAGCCCGGCTCGATCGCGTGCTCGGGGTGCGGCATGAGCCCGACGACGTTGCCGGCCGGGTTCGTGAGCCCGGCGATGTCGTCGAGGGAACCGTTCGGGTTCACGCCCGCGTAGCGGAAGGCGACCAGGCCCTCGCCCTCGACGCGCGCCAGGGTCTCGGCGTCGGCGATGTAGCCACCGTCGGCGTTCTTGAGCGGGATGGTGATCTCCTGCCCCTTCGAGAACTGGTGGGTCCAGGCGGTGTCGGCGTTCTCCACCGTGAGCAGCTGGTCGCGACGGATGAACTGCTGGTGGGCGTTCCGGATGAGGCCACCGGGCAGCAGATGCGCCTCGACGAGCATCTGGAAGCCGTTGCAGATCCCGAGGATCGGCATGCCCTTGCCCGCGGCGTCCTTCAACTCGGTCATGATCGGCGAGACTGCGGCGATCGCGCCGGCGCGGAGGTAGTCGCCGTAGCTGAAGCCACCCGGAAGGATGACGGCGTCGACGCCCTGGAGGTCGTGGTCGCCGTGCCAGAGCGCGACGGGCTCGGCACCCGCCATGCGGACCGCGCGCTGGGCGTCGCGGTCATCGAGCGAACCAGGGAAGGTGATGACACCGATACGGGTCGTCATGCCTCGGAGCCCTCGGGGTAGTGGATGGCCACGACGTCCTCGATCACGGCGTTCGAGAGGATGTCGTCGGCGATCTGCTGCACCGTGGCGCGCGTGGCGTCGGTGATGGGGCCGTCGACCGTGAGCTCGAAGCGCTTGCCGATGCGGACATCGGTGAACTCGCTCTTGCCGAGACGCGCGAGGGCGCCGGCGACGGCCTTGCCCTGGGGGTCCAGCAGTTCGGCTTTCGGCATGACTTCTACGACGATGGTCGGCACGGAGGTCTCTTTCGTTGCGACGCGGCGGGGATGCGAACAGTCTAGCGCCGAGCGCACGACGCCCGTCCGACGGCGGTGCATCGGACGGGCGTCGTGGTCAGCGGGTCATTCGGGGAGGGCGGCGTCCGCTTCGTTCGCGTCACCGGCGATGCCGCGGGCGAGCGTCTTGTTGCGGAAGAAGTCCGGTCGGAGCTTCGCCTGGATGAGCATGATGACGACGCCCGCCACGATGATGATCATGCCGAGGATGAACACGAGCCCGACACCGCCGATGTTCGACCCGCTGCCGTAGTCGGGGTTCGCGCTCTCGATGATCGTGGTGAAGAACAGCACGCCCAGGATGAGACCGCCGACGAGCGGGGAGAAGAACTGGAAGAAGAAGTTCCGTGCGCTCGAGAACCACTGCTTCCGGAAGTACCAGACGCACGCGAACGCCGTCAGGCCGTAGTAGAAGCAGATCATCATGCCGAGGGTCGTGATCGTGTCCCAGAGCACGTCCTCGGAGATGAAGCGCATGACCGCGTAGAACACCGACGCGACGACACTGGAGACGATCGTCGCGTAGCCGGGCGTGAAGAACTTCGGGTGCACCTTCGAGAACTTCGGCGACAGCGCGCCGTAGTGCCCCATCGCGAGCAGGGTCCGCGCGGGGGAGACGAACGTCGACTGCAGCGAGGCGGCCGAGGAGGACAGCACCGCGATCGACACGAGGATCGCGAGCGGACCGAGGATGGGCCCCGCGAGCGAGAAGAACACGTTGCCCTGGATGTCCTCGTTGCCGAGCCCGAACTCGCCGTCGCCGACGCCTGCGTAGTTGATGAGCGCGACCGACAGGAACAGGTAGAGGACGACGATGATGACGACCGTGGCCGTCGCGGCCTTGCCGGGCGTCGAGCTCGACCCCTTCGTCTCCTCGCTCATCGTCAGCGTGACGTCCCAACCCCAGAAGATGAAGATGGAGAGCGAGAGACCGGCGGCGAAGGCGCTGAACGACCCGACGGCGAACGGGTTGAACCAGTCGAGCGAGATCGGGAGGGCGTCGAACGCGTCACCGCCCGCGACGTGCGCGAAGGCGACGATGCCGAACAGCACCATCACGAGCAACTGGAAGCCCACGAGCACGTACTGCAGCTTCTGCGTCGTCTGCATGTCGCGATAGGAGATGAGCGTCGCCCCGAGCATGAACGCCAGACAGGTGATGACGTTGATGAACGGGTTCGACGTGAGGCCGGCGATGTCGGGGTTCTGGAAGATCTGCGACAGCATCAGGTAGAAGAAGTCGACCGCGATGCCCGCGAGGTTCGAGAGCACGACGATGGTCGCGGCGATGAGACCCCAACCGGCCATCCAACCGACCCACGGGCCGAACGCGCGCGTCGCCCAGGTGAACGAGGTGCCGGAGTCCGGCATGCGGCTGTTGAGCTCCCGGTAGCCGAAGGCGACGAGCAGCATCGGGATGAAACCGACGAGGAAGATGGCCGGCACGTGGGTGCCGACCTCCGCGACGGTCGGACCGAGGGCACCGGTCAGGGTGTACGCCGGGGCGATGCACGAGATGCCGATGACGATCGCGCCGACGAGGCCGACGGTGCCGGCGCCGAGGCCCTTCTTGGAGAGGGCGCCGGTCGCGGTCGTCTCGGGGTGGGCGACGTCGCGCGGAGGGGTGGTTTCGGGAGGAGTCATGTCGGGTCTCCGAGGGTCAGCACGGAGTCGCGGGGAACGACCACCATGGGTACGGGGAGCTCCCGCAGCATCTTCGCTGCCGTGGAGCCGAGGAAGAGGTGCTTGGGGGTGGCGAGTCGGCTGGAACCGACGAGCACGATCTCCGCGGGCTTCCACTCGAGGTGCGAGACGGCGTCCTCGATGCGGGTGCCCGAGGCGATCTCGGTGGTCACGTCGATGTCCTTCGGCAGGTGCTCGGTCGCGTAGGCGAGGACCTCCGCCGCGTGCGACTCGGCCCGGGCGGTCGCCTCGGGGTGCTCGGCGCCCTCGGGCTGGTCGAGTGCGACGAGCGACACCAGACGGAGCGGGATGACCGCGTTCTTGGCGACGACGATGGCCGCGTCGAGCAGCTGGTGCGCGCCGGCACGGGTGCCGATCGCGCAGGTGATCCGGCTGACCGTGCCGCCGGTGGGCTGCGCGTCGAGGAGGTCGCGGCTGCCGACCGGAGCGAGGGCGACCGGGACGACCGCCGAATGCAGGAGCGTGTTCGCGACGCTGCCGAGCGTGAATCGCCCGAGGAGTCCGCCGCGCGCCGCACCGATGATGATGAGCCCGCCCTCGAGGATGCGGGAGGCCTCCAAGAGGCCCTCCGCGAACGACTCGTCGTACACGAGGTGCGTCTTGGCCGTGATGTCGGCGGGGACCGCGTCGAGCGCCTCGGCGAGCCAGCGTTCGGCCGTCTCCCGGAGGAACCGTTCGTACCCGGGATCGGCCGGGGTGATCGTCGGGCGCTCCTCGTTCGCGAGCACGAGGACGATGTCGAGCCGGGCGCCGGTGGTCCGAGCGATCCGGATGCCGAGCGCGAGGGCGTCGCGTCCCGCCGGCGTATCGGTGTAGCCAACGATGTATCTCATCTGGTGTTCGCTTTCGATCGGGTGCGCCCTTCGACAAGCTCAGGGACCGGGACCAGGATGCACGGCGGTGTGCGGGTGTTTCGTTGGTGCAGGGTATCGACGGGGGTGGCCCTTCGACAAGCTCAGGGACCGGAAGTGGTGCTCAGGGACCGGAGGCGGTGGGCGGGGAGCGGAGCGCCCTTCGACACGCGGTTCCTGAGCTTGTCGAAGGGCAGGGACCGAGGCCCTTCGACAGGCTCAGGGACCGGGAGACGCTTACGCCTGGTGGCGGGCGATGATCGCCTCCGCGGTGTCGGCGCCCTTGCGGATCGCGCCGTCCACGTGCTGGTAGCCCTCGGCGGCGAGGTCGCTCGTCGACCAGAAGATCGGACCGACCGGCGTCGACTGCATGGCGCCGTAGCGCGAGAGGCCACCGAGGTCGAAGCTCGCCGCGTACGCGCCTCGCGTCCACTCCTCGCTGCCCCAGTCGCTCTCGTAGTAGACGACGGGGGAGAGGGCCTGCTCGCCGTAGTAGTGCGACAGCGAGGTGAGGATCCGCTCGCGGCGCTCCTCGGCGCTCAGCTTGAAGACCTCGTCGGCGCGCTCGTCCGAGACGAACCCGACGAGCGTGCCGCGCGGGTCCTCGTGGTTCGTGTTGTCGTAGGCCTCGTGGACGAGCTCGTACGGGCTGAACGCGGTCGCCGAGAGGCCGTCCTCGCGCCAGAACGGCGTCTCGTACACGGCGTGGACCTTGATGACGAGCCCGAGCGACATGTGCTGGTGCATCTGGTGGCTGAGGCGCGGCAGCGGCGGCTGGAAGTCGATGCGGGAGTAGAGGTTCGGCGGGACGGCGACGATCGCGTACCGCGCGTTGACCGTCACGCTGTCCGCCTCGGCCGAGACACCGCCCTCGGACCACTCGAGACGACGCACGGGCGAGGACAGGTGGACGTCGTCGCCGAGGGCCTCGGCGAGCTTGATCGGGACCTGCTGCAGACCGCCGACGACGCGCTTGTCGAGGATGAAGTCGGCCTCGACGAGGTGGGTGAAGCTGCCGGCGGACGCCGCCATGAGGAGCGCCTGCAGGAGCGAGAAGGAGTGGGAGGGCTTCGTGAGCATCGCGGCGGCGATGAACAGGGCGATGTTGTCGCGCGCCTCGACGTCGTCCGTCTGCTCGGCGAGCCAGGCGCTCCACGAGATGCGGTCGTACTCCTTCGCCCGAGCGTGCGCCCACGGCTCGGTGACGCCGACCTGCTCCACGAGCTCGTCGAGCAGGGTGATGAGTCGCTCCATCTCGGCCGCGGTCGACTCGGCGACGGGGAAGATGTCGCCCGTGAAGCGGGTGCGCACGCCTTCGGCGTTGACGTAGACGCTGTCGCCCTCGCGGTAGCGGGAGTAGGTGTCGAGTCCGAGCTCCTCGAGCGTGGCGAGCAGCGCGGTCTGGTCGGGGGAGACCCACTGGCCGCCCAGCTCGAGCATGGCTCCGTCGATGTGGTTCGTCCAGAGGCGACCACCGACGCGGTCGCGCGCCTCGAGGACGGCGACGGACAGGCCCGCCGCGCGGAGCTTGGTGGCGGCCGTGAGCCCGGAGGCCCCGGCGCCGATGATGACGACGTCGCGTTCGATAGCGCTCATGAGGTGTCTTCCTGTTCGTGGCCCTTCGACAAGCTCAGGGACCGGGGTGATGCTCGGGGGCCTGGGTGGTGCTGTCGGTACCGGGTGGTGCTCGGGGACCGGGTGGTGGTGCTGTCGGGTGGTGCTCGCGGGCCGGGGTGGTGCTGTCGGGCCCGTGTGGTGCTCGGGACCGGCGCCGATAGTCGAGTATGGCGGATCCGGTGGTCGGATGGAACCGCGGATGGCGAGGTCGCCGGTCGGATCGGTGATCGGCGACGGTTTCCGTCGTGCCGACCGAGGCGGGTCAGCCGATGGGCGTCATGGTGTACTTCGTGTACAGGTACTCGTGGATGCCCTCGAGTCCGCCTTCGCGTCCGATGCCCGACTGCTTGACACCACCGAACGGAGCTGCGGCGTTCGAGATGACGCCGACGTTGAGGCCCATCATGCCGGTCTGCAGGCGGCCGATCATGCGCTGTCCGCGGGCGAGGTCGGTGGTGAACACGTAGGAGACGAGCCCGTACTCGGTGTCGTTCGCGAGCCGCACGGCCTCGTCCTCGTCGTCGAACGGCACGATCGCGAGGACCGGGCCGAAGATCTCCTCGCGGAGGATGTCGGACCCCGGCACGACGCCGGTGACAACCGTCGGCTGGAAGAAGGTGCCCGGTCCGTCGACGGCCTCGCCGCCGATGAGGACCTCGGCGCCGCGCTCGACGGCGTCGCCCACGAGGGTCTTCGCCTTCGCGACCGCGCGGTCGTCGATGAGCGGGCCGATCGTCACGCCGTCCTCGGTGCCACGACCGATGCGGAACGCGTTGACCTTGTCAGTGACGCGCTTCGCGAACTCGTCCGCGACGTCGCGGTGGACGATGAAGCGGTTCGCTGCGGTGCACGCCTGTCCGATGTTGCGGAACTTGGCGGCCATCGCGCCCTCGACGGCCTTGTCGAGGTCGGCGTCCTCGAACACGACGAACGGGGCGTTGCCGCCGAGCTCCATCGAGGTGCGGAGGACGTTTTTCGCGGACTGCTCGATGAGCTTCTGACCGACGGCCGTCGAGCCCGTGAAGCTCAGTTTGCGGAGCCGCGGGTCGGCGATGATCGGGCCGGACACTGCGGAGGAGCTGGAGGTGGTGATGACGTTCACGACGCCGGCGGGGAGCCCGGCGTCCTCGAGCAGCTTCACGAAGTACAGGGTCGTGAGCGGCGTGAGCTCGGCGGGCTTGACGACGACCGTGCAGCCGGCGGCGAGCGCCGGGGCGATCTTGCGGGTCGCCATCGCGAGGGGGAAGTTCCACGGGGTGATGAGGAAGCACGGCCCGACGGGGTGCTGCGAGACGGTCATCATGCCGGTGCCCTCGGGGTTCGACCCGTAGCGTCCGGAGATGCGGACGGCCTCCTCGGAGAACCAGCGGAGGAACTCACCACCGTAGGTGACCTCGCCGTTCGCCTCGGCGAGCGGCTTGCCCATCTCCAGCGTCATGAGGAGGGCGAACTCCTCGCGACGCTCCTGGAGGAGGTCGAAGGCCTTCCGGAGGATGTTGGAGCGGGTGCGGGGAGCGGTCGCCGCCCACTCGTCCTGAGCGGCGACGGCTGCGTCGAGGGCCGCGGTGCCGTCGGCGACCGAGGCGTCCGCGATCGTCTTGATGACGTCGCCGGTGGACGGGTCGCTCACGTCGAGCGTCGCGCCCTCCGTCGCGTCGCGCCAGACGCCTCCGATGAACAGGCCGTTCGGGACCTTGGCGAGCAGATCGGTTTCACGTGCATCGGTCATGGGTGGAGCTCCTTGGTGGTGTCGGTGCCGTCGGTCACAGTGTTTCAGCGTGCATGCCCCTCGACAAGCTCGGGGACGATCACATCGGTCCCTGAGCTTGTCGGAGGGCGGGGGCCGCCTCGGTCCCTGAGCTTGTCGAAGGGCGGCCCTTCGACAAGCTCAGGAAGCGGCGGGCGGGGCGTCAGTTCGCGGCGAGCGCCTCGAGGAGGACGTCGAGTCCTTCGTCGAGCAGCCCGAGGGGGATGGTCAGTGGCGGGAGGAAGCGGACCACGTTGCCGTAGGTGCCGCAGGTGAGGACGATGACCCCGGCCTGGTGGGCGGCCTTGGCGACGCGTGCTGTGAGGGCGGCGTCGGGCTCGCCGGTGGCTGGGTCGACGAACTCGACCGCCATCATGGCGCCGCGCCCGCGGATGTCGCCGATGCGGGGGTCAGAGGCCTGCGCCGCGGTGAAGCGGTCGGCGATGCGGGTTTCGATCGCCCGGGCCGAGGCTGCGAGGTCCTCCTCCTCGTACGCTTCGATGGCCGCCAGGGCGGCGACACAGGCGAGCGGGTTGCCGCCGTAGGTGCCGCCGAGGCCGCCGGCGTGCGGGGCGTCCATGATCTCCGCGCGTCCGGTGACGGCGGAGAGCGGCAGACCGCCGGCGATGCCCTTGGCGGTGATGATGAGGTCGGGCACGATGTCGAAGTGCTCGGATGCGAACATCGCACCCGTGCGGGCGAAGCCGGTCTGCACCTCGTCGGCGATGAAGACGACGTCGTTCGCGCGGGCCCAGTCGAGCAGGGCCGGCAGGAAGCCGTCCGCCGGGACGATGAAGCCGCCCTCGCCCTGGATGGGTTCGATGATGATCGCCGCGAGGTTGTCTGCGCCGATCTGCTTCTCGATCTGGGTGATCGCGCGCTGCGCCGCCTCGGGGCCGGTCAGTCCACCGTCGCGGAAGGGGTAGGACAGCGGTGCGCGGTACACCTCGGAGGCGAAGGGGCCGAAGCCGCTCTTGTAGGGCATGGACTTGGCGGTGAGGGCCATGGTCAGGTTCGTGCGGCCGTGGTACGCGTGGTCGAAGGCGACGACCGCTTGCTTCTTCGTGTGGCTGCGGGCGATCTTCACCGCGTTCTCGACCGCTTCGGCGCCCGAGTTGAACAGTGCCGTGCGCTTCGCGTGGTCGCCGGGGGTCAGGCGGTTGAGCGCCTCGGCGACCTCGACGTAGGAGTCGTAGGGGGTGATGGTGAAGCAGGTGTGGGTGAACTCCTGCAGCTGTCGGGTGACGGCCTCGACGACGCGCGGGTTGCTGTTGCCCACGCCGGTCACGGCGATGCCGGACCCGAGGTCGATCAGGGAGTTGCCGTCGACGTCGACGAGGACGCCACCGCCCGCGCCGGCCGCGAACACCGGCATCGTGGTGCCGACGCCGGACGCGACCGCGGCGTGCTTCCGGGCCATGAGTTCCTCGGAGATCGGTCCGGGGATGGCGGTGACGAGGCGACGTTCCTGGGGGAGCGAGGGTCCGCCGAGGATGGAGGGCGCGGGGGCTGCGGTGCTGCTCGTCATCGGTACTCCTTCGGCTGCCGCGTCCGGCGGGGGCGCCGAGGTCGTCCGCGAGCAGTGCACCCAGGCTAGGCAGCGGTCCGCGTCGAGGCAGTCGACAGTCTGTACATGCAACTGGCATCGGTTGGACGATTCGGCATCCATGCGTAGACTCACGCCATGGCACCGACGCTGCAGGACCTCCTCGACCACCGTGCGCTCGGCCTGAAGCTCGTGGTGGCCGGGACCGAGGGCGCGCTCGACCGGCAGGTCGCCTGGGTGTCCGGGTCCGACCTGCCGGACCCCACGCCCTTCCTCCTCGCCGACCAGGTGCTGCTCACCACGGGTACGCAGTTCGGGACCGCGGTCTCGACGACGCAGGTCGAGGCGTACGTCGCCCGCCTCGCCGACGCCGGTGTCGCCGGACTGGGGTTCGGCACCGAGGTGATCACGGCAGGGACACCGCCGGAACTCGCCGAGGCCTGCGCGGCGCACGGGATGCCGCTCATCGAGGTCCCGTACCGTACGCCGTTCATCGCCGTCATCCGGTACGCGGCCGACCTCCTCACCGAGGCGGCGCGGGCGAGGGACGCCTGGGCACTGGGAGCCCAGCGCGCCATCGCGTTCGCCGCACTCCGACCCGACGTGACGGCCGCCGTCGTCACCGAACTCGCGCGGTCGCTCGGTGCCTGGGTCGTGCTCTTCGACGCGCATGCGACGCCGGTGGCGATCGCGGGCGACGGGCCCTCCGCCGGTCCCGAGACCGAGCGCCTCCTGGAGCGGGTGGCCGGTGAGGCCACCATGCTCCTGAGCCGCGGACAGCGGTCGGGGGCGACGCTCGCGAACCGAACCCGGACGGTGTCGCTGCAGACCCTCGGTCGGCGCGGGGACCTGCGGGGTGTCCTCGCCATCGCCGGGACCGACGGCCCGTTGGACGCCGCGGCCCAGAGCGTCGTGACCTCCGTCGTCGCCATCGCCGGGCTCACCCTCGAGCAGGGCGGCGCGCTCGGACGGGTGGGGCGCTCGCTGCGCACCGGTGTCTGGCAGCTGCTCCGCGCCGGACAGACCACTGCGGCGCGCGAGGTCGCCGAACAGCTCGGTACGCCGTTGCCGACCGGAGCGGTTCGTGTCGGCGTCTGCTCCGGGCCGACCGAAGGGCGCGAGGCGCTCCTCACCGAGCTGGAACGGGCCGAGACGCTCAGCCCGGGCTCGCTCTTCGTCGCCGAGCAGGACGGACGGCCCGTCCTCCTCCTCGCGGCGGCCGAGGGGGACACGGAGACGGGCGTCGATCGGGCGGTCGAGGCGGTGATCGCGGCGGCACCCGCACGGCGGCTCGGCCTCTCCCGATCCCTCGCGCTCGCTGATCTGACGACGGGGATCGAGCAGGCGGTCTCCGCACACGAGCACGCCGTCTCCGCCGGCGAGGCCGTCGTGCGTTTCGGGGCGCTCGCCGCAGCGGGGATGGCAGGGTTGCTCGATCCCGTCCGCGCCGCCGCCGTGGCCGAGGAACTGCTCGAGCCCGTGCTCCGCGTCGACCGCGAGGAGGGCTCCGACCTTGTGCCGAGCCTCCGCGGCTGGCTCGAGGCGAACGGGCAGTGGGAGCCCGCCGCGCGGCGACTCGGGATCCATCGACACACGCTCCGCAACCGCATCACCCGGGTGGAACAGGTGCTCGGGCGCCCCCTCGACACCTTCGCCGCTCGGGCCGAACTCTGGCTCGCGCTGGTCAGCCTGCCGGACGGCGATGCGTTGCGGTCGCGCGCGGCCGTTCTGTAGCCTCGACCGCACGGCGCGCGTGTGCTCCGTGGAACCACGAAGGGGGCAGCGCGCATGAGGATCCGAACAGTGGTCGCCCGGGTGCCGGTCACGATCGCCCTGGTGCTGATCGTCCTCGTCGTGGGCGTCGTCGGGCGTGGCCTCTGGGAGTCGACGACGGCGCAACCGTGGTGGGACGCGGTCGCCTACGGCTTGCCCGCCTTCGAGGCCGGGCGCTGGTGGACTCCCGTCACCGGCACGTTCCTCGTCGTGGAGCCGTGGGCCTACGTGTTCGCGGTGATCGGGTTCGCCTGGGTCGGACTGCTGGAGTGGTGGCGGGGATCGAAGGTGGCGCTCATCACCTTCGCCGCCGGTCAGCTCGTCGCTGTCCTCGCCACCGCCGGGTTCCTCTGGGCCGCGAGCCAGCTGCCCTGGCCGTGGGCGACGAGCCTCGCCGGGATGCTCGACGTCGGTCCGTCCGGCGGGACGATGGCCTGCTTCGCCGCGTGTGTGTCGCTCTTCGCCTCGCCCTGGCGGCAGCGGGGCTGGATCATCGTCGCGTCGTATGCCGCGATCGGGGTCCTCTTCATCGGGTCGCTCGCGGACCTCGAGCACGCCTTCGCGGTGCTCTTCGTCCTCGCGGTGAACCGTTCCTTCCGTATCCAGCGGGCCAGCGTCCGCGAGCGTCGACTGCTCGCGTTCACGACGAGCGTGGCCCTCGGTGTCGTCCAGATCGTCGCCCTGCTCGTGCCGACCAACGGCCCGTTCGGTCCGACTGCTCCGGCGGAGGGCCCGTGGCTCGACGTCGCGATCGACACGGTCGTGATCATCCTCGTCGCCAACGGCCTGCGGCTCGGTCGCCGCTGGGCGTGGGTCCTGAGCGTCGTGTGGGCGATCCTCAACGTCCTGGTCGCGGTCCTGTACCTGGCACTGTCGCCGCTCGATCCCGCCGAGCTCCCGATCGACTGGGGCGACACCGATGTATTCCTGGCGACGTCGGTGCTCTGGCTCGCCTTCCTCGTCTACCTCGTCGCGACCCGCAGTGCGTTCTCGTCCCACCGACGCCGGCAGCTCGGCGTCGGGCGCAAGCAGCAGCAGGACCTGCCGTCGGCCGACGACGCCCGCGCGCTCATCCGGACCGACGGCGGCGGCTCGCTCTCCTGGATGGCCACGTGGGACGGCATGGAGTACTTCCGCACCTCGGTGGGCCTCGTGCCCTACCAGAAGCACGCCGGCGTCGCGATCGTGCTCGCCGACCCACTCGGCCCGCCGGAGCACCTCCAGGCGAGCGTCGAGGAGTTCGTCCAGGCGGCCGAGCGCGACTCCCTCATCCCGTGCTTCTTCAGTTCCAGCCAGGCGACGAAGGACGCGATGCCCGAGGGATGGCGCGACCTCATCATCGCCGACGACACGATCGTCGACCTCCCGGGTCTCGCGTTCACCGGCAAGGCCTGGTCGAACATCCGCACGGCGCTCAACAAGGCCGAGCGCGAGGGGATGGTCTTCCGGATGAGCACCTACGCCGCCGAGACCTGGGGCGTCCGACAGCAGATCCGCGCCATCTCCGAGGGCTGGGTCGGCGACAAGGGTCTGCCGGAGATGCGGTTCACCCTCGGGACCCTGCAGGAAGCCGACGACCCCGAGGTCCGTCTGGCACTCGCGATCTCACCCGACGGCGACGTCGACGGCTTCCTCAGCTGGCTCCCGGTCTTCGGCCCCGATGGCGAGCACCGCGGGTGGACGCTCGACCTCATGCGGCGACGTGAGGAGGGCTTCGGTTCGGTCATGGAGTTCCTCATCGCCTCCTCGGCCAAGGTCTTCGCCGAGGAGGGCGCGCAGATCCTCTCGCTCTCGGGTGCACCGCTCGCGCATCGGGTCGAGGACGACGAAGGGCGCATCGCGCACCTGCTGGGGCAGCTCAGCGGCATCCTTGAGCCCGTGTACGGCTTCTCGTCCCTCCACCGGTTCAAGCAGAAGTTCAACCCGCGATCGGAGCCGATCTACCTCCTGTACCGCGACGAGGGCGACCTCACCCGGATCGCCGCGGCGCTCACCCGTGCATTCCTGCCGGACGCGACGCTCCGGCAGTTCGCCGGTGCCGGCATCGACATGCTCAAGCGCGACTGAGCGGAGGCCGACCCTCAGGCGGTGTCGCCGCCCGGGAGGCCGGCGGCGCCGAGGTGCGTCGCCCCGCGGGACCGCGCGCGCTGCTCGGCGAGGGCTGCCGCGAACTCCGCCTCCCAGTCGGAAGCGACCTCGATGCCGAGGCGCCCGGCCTCCTCGATGGTCAGCTCCTTCGGGAAGCCGTTCGTGTCCGACAGCCGGAACACGTCGTGTCCCGTCATGACCCGCCCGGCGTACCCCTGGACCATCTGGAGGCCAGCGCCCAGCGTGCGTCGGAACGACTGCTCCTCCTTGACGAGGACGGCGACGACCTCGTCGCGGGCGGCGGCCACCTCCGGGTAGTCGTCGGCGTACAGCCCGGCGATGACGGGCACGATCTCGCCGAAGAAGTTCTCGTGGAGGTCGAGCGAGAGCGCGAGCCGGATCGCCCGTCGGAGCAGCCGCCGCATGACGTAGCCCTGCTCCTTGTTCGACGGACGCACACCGTCCACCGCGAGGAAGGTCGCACCCCGGAGGTGGTCGGCGATGATGCGCATCGCGGCGGTCTCGTCCTCGTAGCGTTTCCCGGTGAGCTCCTGGAGTCGCTCGACGATGGGCCACAGGAGCGAGATGCGGAAGACGTCGTCGGAGTCGATCGACGCGGCGGCGATGCGTTCGAGGCCGCCGCCGAAGTCCACGTTGCGTCTGGCGAGTTCCTCGAACGAGCCGTCCTCGCGTCGGCGGTACTGCATGAACACCTGGTTGCCGATCTCCATGAACCGTCCGCCGTCGCTCGCGGGATGCGCGAGGCCGAAGGACGGATCCTGGTACTCGGGGCCGAAGTCGTAGAACACCTCACTGTCGGGGCCGCACGGGTCACCGATCGGTGTGCCCTCGAGTGACCCGCCGCGGGACCACCAGTTCTCGCCACCGTCGTAGAAGAAGATCCGCTCTCCGGGCCGCACCCCGCGGGCGTCGCCGTCGGCCTGGGAGCCGATCTCCGCGATCCCGTTGGAGACCCCGCGTTCGGCGAACACGGATGCCCAGATCGACGCGGCCTCGTCGTCGCGCGGGATGCCGTTCGCGGGATCGCCGATGAAGCAGGTGACGGAGATCCGCTCCGGGTCCAGCCCGACGATGTCGAGCAGGAAGGTGAAGAACTGCCGGATCTGCGTCTCCTTGAAGTAGTCGCCGAGCGACCAGTTGCCGAGCATCTCGAAGAAGGTGGTGTGCCGGTTGTCGCCGACGTCCTCGATGTCCTGGGCCCGGACGCACGGCTGGCTGTCGGTCAGCCGCCGTCCGTCGGGGTGATCCTCACCGAGGAGGTACGGCAGGAGTGCCTGCATCCCGCTGCCGTTGAACAGGGTGCTCGTGTCGCCGCGTGGGACGAGCGGCGCCCGCGTGATCAGCGCGTGGCCGTTCCGCTCGAGGAAGTCGAGGTAGGCGTTCCGGATCTCGTGGGCGTCCATGCCGACACGATTCCAGCTTTCCGGCCCGAGGGGAAGCCGGTGGGCGCGGCGGCCCGACTCAGTCCGCGTCGTGGAGTGACCGCAGGGCGGTCACCACGTCGTCGTGCCAGCGGCGGGCCGCAGGGAGTACGCCGCCGAAGATCGGGGTGTCGTGCGTCGCGCCCAGGTACATCGTCCCGCTCGCGTCGACGCCGTCGGCCCGGAGCGCGGCGAGGTAGGCCGCGCCGTCGCCGCGGAGGGGGTCGTACTCGGCCGTGAGGATCACGGCGCGGGGGAGGTCCGCGTGCGACCGAGCGAGGAGGGGCGACGCGTGCGGTTCCTTCGCCTGACGTCGATCGAGGAGGTAGGTCTTCGCGACGGAGCGCAGCTCCTTGATCGCGAAGATCCTCGGGATGCCCATCTCCCGCACGGGACGGAGGTCGATGTGGCCGCCGGTGAGGTCCGTGACCGGCACCTCCAGCAGCTGGAGTCGGATGGGCAGCCGGCCGCGTTCGCGGTTCACGAGCGTGAGCGCCGCCGCGATGCTGCCGCCGGCGGACACCCCGGCGACGGCGATCCGCCCCGAGTCGATCCCGAGCGTCGCGGCCTCGGCGAACAGCCACTCGAGCGCCGCATGGGCCTGCTCCAGCTGCGTCGGGTACCGGTGCTCGGGAGCGAGCGCGTAGTCGACGGCGGCGATGACCACGCCGGCGTCGGCCGCCCGACGACGGAACCCCGCGTCGGTCGTCGGGTAGTCGATCCCGCCGATGCGGAACGCCCCACCGAAGAAGGACAGGACCGCGGGCACCGCCTGGTCGCCCTCGGCCGTCGGCGGGTGGTAGAGCCGGATCCGGACGTCGGGGAAGCCGGCGACCGGGATCGTGTGCTCCTCGATGCGCAGCTCCGGGCCCGGGACGCCGACGGTCGCGAGCTCCTTCTTGTCCCAGTTCCGCGCGGCCTTGCGGTGCTGCGCGCGCGTCTTCTTGCGGCGGGGTGCGGCGGTGGTCGCCTTCGCCGTCGGGCTCGAGGGCTTCGCCTTCGGCCCGGCGGCCTTCGGGGAGGTCGCCTTCGGGTCCGCCGCGGGAGCTGGCTTCGGGCGCGCTACGGTGGTCGTCTTCGGCCGCAGGAAGAAGGCCTTCGCCTGCTCGAGTGCGGTCGAGATGAGGTAGGCGCGGTGCGTCCGCGCTCGTTCGACGAAGATCGGGTCGAGGGGCAAACGACTCACCTGCTCTGCTGCTCGGATGGGCGGATTCCAGCAGTCTAGGCGGCTCGGCGGACGACGGCCGTGGCTTGCCTGATCGATCCTTCCGCGGGGCTTCACCTCCTGTTCACCGGGAGGCCCGGCCCTGTTCGGGCGCCGCTCGTAGCGTGATCACACGTACGGCACACAGCAGTGCCCGCGTCGGTCACTCGCGGTTCCGATCCACCGGAGCCACGCGCGGAGCGGGCGGGTGCATCGGTCCTTCTGAAAGGTACGTCCCAGCACATGAAGCTCTCCCTCACCCGCGTCGCTGCGCTCGGCGCCGCAGCCCTCCTCTCGATCGGCCTGGCCGCCTGCTCGAGCGCCACCGCCAGCGACACCGGTTCCGCCGCGGCCGGGACCTTCGCGGTCGACGACCAGACCCTCGTCTTCGGCGTCGTCCCCGACTCGGTCGACACGCAGACCAACTACCAGCCGCTCATGGACTACATCGCCCAGGAGACCGGCAAGAAGGTCGAATACCACGAGTCGACCGACTACGCGGCCCTCATCGAGGCGGCCGTGGCCGGCAAGATCGACGTCGCCTCCTTCTCCGGCTTCACCTACGTGACCGCGCTCAACAACGGGGCCAAGATCACGCCGATCTCGTCGATCATCACCGACAAGGGGCAGGAGCCGGGCTACTACTCCGAGGCGATCGTCCCGAAGGACTCGTCGATCACGAAGATCGAGGAGTTCAAGGGCAAGAAGGTCTGCTTCGTCGACCCGTCCTCCACCTCCGGCTACCTCTTCCCGAGCTACAACCTGCTCGAGGCCGGCATCGACCCCGAGAAGGACATCACCCCGGTCTTCGCCGGCAAGCACGACGTCTCGGTGACGAAGACCGCCGAGGGCGTCGAGTGCGAGGCGGGCTTCGCCGAGGACTCCGAGGTCGAGAAGAACGACGGCGTGAAGGTCATCGACCGCACGATGGTCCCCGGTGCGCCGATCGTCGAGTCCGACTCGCTGCCCGCCGACGTGAAGGAGAAGCTCGAGAAGGCCCTGTCCGAGGTCACGATCGACCAGATCATCGACTCTGGCGTGAAGAGCGCCGACAGCGACGCCTTCCGCGCGACCTTCTACGGCACCTCGCCGGTCGACGACGCGTACTACGACACCATCCGCGACATCTGCAAGAAGACCAACGCCAAGCAGTGCCAGGCCTGATCTGAGCTGGACCTCTGCACTTCGACAGGCTCAGTGACCGGTGCTCCGGTACCCGCTCACCGAGCCTGTCGAGGTGCGACATCCGCACCACCACCAACCTCACGAGAGGCAGCAGCCATGAGCGTCACCGAGCAGCAGGCGCGTCACACCGCATCCGACCAAGCGGAACCGCTCGTGCGTCTCCGCGGGGTCACGAAGCGCTTCGACCGGACGGTCGCCCTGCAGCGCGTCGACCTCGACATCCGTCGCGGTGAGATCGTCGTCCTGCTCGGTCTGTCGGGCTCCGGCAAATCGACGCTCCTCCGTCACCTGGACGGTCTCGAGCGGCCCACCGCCGGGTCGGTCTCGGTCCTCGGCGACGAGGTGCCGGCCCTCGGACAGCGCGCCCTACGCCGGCTCCGCGCCCGCGTCGGGTTCGTCTTCCAGCAGTTCGAGCTGGTCCCGTCGCTCACCGTCCTCGAGAACGTCCTGACCGGTTCGCTGGCGGGCGTCCGCGGGCCGCGTCTCGGCATCCTCGGCTACGGCCGCACCCTGAAGTTGAAGGCGCTCGGTCACCTCGACCGCGTCGGGCTCCTCGAGCGTGCGTACCAGCGCGCCGACACCCTCTCCGGCGGACAGCAGCAGCGCGTCGCCATCGCCAGAGCGCTCATGCAGGACCCCGAGATCCTCCTCGCCGACGAGCCCGTCGCCTCCCTCGACCCGGAGTCGAGTGAGCAGGTGATGGCCCTCATCCGCGAGATCGCGATCGACCGCGGACTCACCGTCGTGTGCAGCCTGCACCAGGTCGACCTCGCGCTCTCCTGGGGCGACCGCATCGTCGGTCTCCGTCACGGCGAGGTGGTCCTCGACACCACGACCGACGGCCTGTCGAAGACCGAGGTGATGGAGATCTACGGCCGGGTCGCGACGAGCACCCGTGAGCTGCAGGCGATCGCGGTGGAGTTGGAGACCGACGAGCTGCTCGGCGACCCCGACGACGACCTCCGCGGCCTGCTCGGCGTCGAGGAGCGCGTGGGCGAGGACGAACTGCCCGACGACCCGGAGTGGGAGTTCGACGCCGATGTCGACGGCCGCGAGCCCGACGAGCTCCGTCGACCCGGCAGGACCCGCTGATGGTCGTCACCGCGCCCGCGAAGACGGCACCGCCCGCCGGCCGCCCGCCAGGACTCTCCGGACCCGTCCCGGTCGGTCGGCTCCGCCCGCAGACGATCGCCGCCGTGCTCACGCTCGTCGCGCTGCTCGCGTTCTCGGTCTACTCGCTTCTCGAGGTCGGGATCTCGATCCCGAACATGGTGGCGAGCTGGGGCAACGCGGTCAACTTCTTCAACCGGGTGGGCACGATCACGTTCCCGCCGCCCGGGGAACTGCTGTCGCTCACCGCCCTGACCCTCGGGATCGTCATCTCCGGCACCGTCCTCGCTGCGGTGCTCTCGGTCCCGGTCGCGTACCTCGCAGCCGCGAACACGACCCCAGGACCGGCGTGGCGCGCGGTCGGTCGGTTCGTCGGCGTGCTCAGCCGTGCCGTGCCTGATGTCGTCATCGCGATGATCCTCGTGCTCATGTTCTCGCTCGGCTCGCTGCCCGGCATCATCGCGATCGGGCTGCACTCCGTCGGCATGATCTCGAAGCTCTTCGCGGACGCGATCGAGCAGGTCGACGAAGGGCCGCGACTCGCGATCCGGGCGGCCGGCGGCTCGAAGCTGCAGGAGTTCACCTCGGGCGTCCTGCCGCAGGTCCTCCCGTCCTGGGTGGCCACGGTCCTCCACCGTGGCGACATCAACCTGCGCGGTTCGGTCCTCCTCGGTTACGTCGGCGTCCTCGGCCTCGGCCGTGAACTGTCGCTCGCGTTCAAATCGCTCGACTACTCGCTCGGCATCGGACTCGCGATCGTGATCTTCGCGCTGTGCGTCGTCATGGAGATCGTGTCGAGCACCGTGCGGACCGTGATGCTCGGGGTGCAGCCGACCGGACGCGGACTCGGTGACCGCGTCGTGCGTCGGGTGGCCGCGGGCCGGCAGGCACGTCGCGCGGCGGGTGGGAGCAGCCTGACTGTGGCCACTCCGAGTACCGAGTCCCGGATCGCCGCTGCAGCGAAGCGTCCGTGGACGCCGGCCCGCGTCCGCGACACCGTCGGTGCCTGGCTCGCCGTGGCGGTCGTGGTCTGGGGCGTCGTCGTGTCCGACATCCAGTGGGGCGACCTCGTGACGTTCTGGGCCAAGGCCCCCGACGTCCTCGTCCGACTCTGGCCGCCGTCGTTCGGCATGCGCACGACGGAGCAGATGGTCGAGGCGATGTTCGAGACCGTCGCGATCGCCTTCGCGGCGACCCTTATCGCCCTCGTCTGCTCGATCGTCATCGGGTCCCTCGCCGCACGGAACGTCGCCCCGAACCGCGGTGTCCGCACCGGCGCCCGGTTCGCGCTCGTCGGCATCCGCGGGATCCCGGAGCTCATCCTCGCGATCCTCCTCATCGTGGTCACCGGGCTCGGCGCCCAGGCGGGGACGCTCGCGCTCGGCATCTGCGGGATCGGCCTCCTCGGCAAGCTCATCGCCGACTCCTTCGAGGAGGTCGCGCCCGGACCGGAACGCGCGCTGACCGCCGTCGGCGCGACGCGACCGCAGGTCTACGCCGCCGCGACGCTCCCGCAGGGTGCCCGTGCATTGGTCGGGCACACCTTCTACACGCTCGACACGAACATCCGCGCCGCGACCATGCTCGGCATCGTCGGCGGAGGCGGCATCGGCTACTACCTGATCCAGGCGGACCAGGGCGGGAACTACGACCAGGTCACGGCCATCGTGCTGATGATCCTCGCGGTCGTCCTCGTCGTCGAGGGCATCGCCATGTGGATGCGGAGGGTGTTCTCGTGAACGGACGACGGATGAGCGGCGGGATGTCGGCAGGGCGGGTCGGCCTCGGTGTCGGCTCGCTCGGTGCCTCGGCCGATCGCGCGGACGTCGTGATCGTCGGAGCCGGCATCGTCGGGCTGTCCGCGGCGCTCGCCGCCGTGGACGCCGGTGCCGAGGTCGTGGTCGTCGAACGCTCGGCCGAAGCCCAGGGTGCGTCGGTCCGCAACTTCGGCCATCTGGCCGCGACGCCGCAGGCCGGGCTCGCCGCTCGCCTCGCCGCGCGTTCGGCCGAGATCTGGCAGCGACTCGAGCAGGACGCGGGACTGTGGGTCCGGCGCTCGGGCACGCACGTGGTCGCCCGGCACCTCGACGAGCTGCGCGTCCTCGAGGACTTCGCGGCGTTCCGTGCCCAGGTGGGTGCCGCGGCCGACGTCCGCCTGTACGACGCGGCCGAGTTCCTGCAGCAGGTGCCGGTCAGCGCCGACGACGTGGTGGGCGGTGCCTGGCTGCCACGCGACCTCCAGGTGAACCCGCGTCAGGCACTGGGCGCCGTGACGGCGTACCTGGAACGTCGCGGTGTCGAGTTCCGGCGCCGGACGACCGTGACCGGACTGCGCTCCGGCTTCGTCGACACCAGTCGCGGCGTCATCGCCGCAGGCCTCACCGTGGTCGCGGTGAACCACGACATCGACACGCTCCTCCCCGAGCTGGCCGAGCGGGCGGCTGTCCGTCGATGCGCGCTCGACATGCTCCGGGTGCGCGCCGAGCTTCCGAGGCCGATGCCCGCGCCGCTCCTGACCGGGTGGTCGCTCCTGCGCTACGCCGGATTCGCCGACTCGCCCGCCATCCCGGCACTCCGGGAGCGACTGCAGCAGGACCACCCTGGGCTCGCGTCGCTCGACGTCAACCTCATGGCGACCCAGCTGCCGGACGGCTCGATCATCCTCGGCGACACCCACAGCCGCGGCGAGGCGGTGTCCCCGTTCCAGTCCGAGCACGCCTTCGACGAACTCCTGCGGGCCGGAAGCGCGCTGTTCGGGACGAGGCTCGACGTCCTCGAACGCTGGCAGGGCGTCTACGCCACCGCCCCGGAGGAGTTGCTCATCGACGAACCGACCCCGGGCGTCCGGGTGGTCGCCGCGACGACGGGCATCGGGATGACCACCGGACCCGCGCTCGGCGAGCTGGCCGTCGCCGAACACCTCGGCCCGACCTTCTCGCCGGCGCAGCCGACCAGTATCCGCGACGCATCAGCCCACCTTCAGAAAGGCTTCTCGTGACCAGCACCGATCGATCCCAGCAGGACAGCACCGCTCCCGAACCCGTCGACGACGTGGAGACCGACCTCGCCGACCTCGACGAGCTGGAGGACGGGTCCGACGACGCGCACGAGGACGACCTCCTGCTCGAACTCGTGGTCCTCGACCTCGCCGGGACGACGGTCTCGGACGACGGCGTCGTCGAGGACGCCTTCCGCGTCGCGGCCGAGACGATCGGCATCGACACCGAGGACGCACTCGACGCGGCCATCGAACTCGTCCGCGACACGATGGGTCAGTCGAAGCTCGACGTGTTCCTCATGCTGACCGACGGCGACGAGGCTCGAGCCGCCTCCGGCAACGCCACCTTCGAAGCGGCCTACGAGCGCCTCGTCGGCGAGGGGCGCGTCGAGGCGATCCCCGGAGCCGAGGACACGGTGCGACGGTTCCGCGAGCTCGGCGTGGGCGTCGTGTTCACCACCGGGTTCGCCCCCGCCACGCGCGACGCACTCCTCGCGAACCTCGGGTGGTCCGAGCTCGCCGACGGCGCCCTGTCGCCCGCCGACGCCGGCCGAGGGCGTCCAGCACCGGACCTCCCGCTGACCGCGCTCCTCCGGTTCGGTGCGAGCGCGGTCGACACCGTTGTCGTCGTCGGCGACACGGCCAGCGACATGCTGTCCGGGGTGAACGCCGGCGCGGGGCTCGTCGTCGGGGTGCTCACCGGAGCGCACGACGAGGAGACGCTGCTCGCGGCGGGCGCCGACGAGATCATCACGAGCATCGCCGAGTTGCCCGCGCTCCTCGGTCTCGACTGAACGACCGACCGGGGGAACCATGCACACGACGCTCACCGCGCACGAGGGCAACGACGTCTTCATCAGGCCGTCGCCGATCGCGATGGTCTGGCAGGGGCCAGGGCACCCGCACCAGGCGATGGCGGTGCCCGGGGTGACGCTGGGGCCGGGGGACGTCCTCGTCGAGGTGGAACTGGCGACCGTGTGCGGCTCCGACGTGCACACCGTCCTCGGACACCGTGACGCCGCCACCCCGCTCGTCCTCGGGCACGAACAGGTGGGACGCGTCGTGGCGGTCGGGGGACCCGTCACCGCGGTGGACGGGACCGTCCTCGTCGCGGGGATGCGGGTCGTGTGGTCGGTCGTCGTGAGCTGCGGCGTCTGCGACCGCTGCTCCGCCGGCCTGGAGCAGAAGTGCCGTCGACTCGCGAAGTACGGGCACGACCGGGTGCACCGCGGATGGGAGTTGAGCGGCGGGTTCGCGACCCACGTCGAACTCCTCGAAGGCACGGCCATCGTGATCGTGGGGGAGACGCCGCCCGCCGCCGTCTTCGCTCCGGCGTCCTGCGCGACGGCCACCGCGATCGCCGCCCTGGACGCGGCCGGGCGCGACCTGCCCGGCACGGCGGTCCTCGTGACCGGCGCCGGGATGCTCGGGCTGACCGTCGCGGCCATCGCGACCGATGCGGGCGCCCGCGTCGTCGTGAGCGATCCGGACCCCGCCCGCCGGCTGCTCGCCGGTCGCTTCGGCGCCATCGCGACCGTCGACCCCACGATCGGTGCCGCCGAGCACCTCGACGCCGCGCACCTGGCGGCGGGCGTGGAGGGCTTCCCCGTGGCCATCGAGATGTCCGGCGACGCCCGCGCCGTCGACGCCGCCATCGCGTCGCTGTCGATCGGCGGGACGGCGGTCCTCGTCGGCAGCGTGTCGCCCGGTGCGCCGCTCGGCATCGACGCCGAACGCATCGTCCGACGCCTCCTCACGGTGCGCGGCGCGCACAACTACCGACCTCGGGATCTGGCGCGCGCGGTCGACTTCCTGACCGGTGCGTGGCGTCGGTATCCGTTCGCCGAACTCGTCGGTCCGGTGTTCCCGTTGCACGAGGTCGACGACGCGCTCGTCGCAGCTGCATCGGGGGCGTTCCCGCGCGTCGGTGTCCGACCCTGAACGGACCACGGGGTGCGCTTCGACCTGGCGCGGATCGTCCGGTGAGACTGGCTGGGTTCCGTCGACGGCTCGGCGACGGCTCTTCGGAGCGGCGTGACCCCTTCGAGCGCCCCCATTCCGGGGGTCACGACAGCCGATCCACCGCGGATTTCCGCCGATCTCGGCTCGTGAATCCTGCCGCATGACCCACCTTGTGGGGTATCCTCGGGCCATGACGGTCACGACTCGCCACCCTGGTGTGGTCCGTGTGGGTGGTCGCCTCATGGTCGTGGATCCGTTCGCGGAACGAGGTGAGCTCACCGAGGATCAGCAGCGCGGCCACCAGCTGCGGCGGAGGATCACGCTCCTGCTCGGTGCCTTCCTCCTGCTCACGGGCTTCGTCATCGGTGCGACGGTGGGCGTGCTCGTCGAGTGGTCGCTCGTCCACGACGAACGCTCGTCCGTGTCGCTCCCCGGTTTCGACCCGGATTGGGCGCCCGGACTCGACGTCGTCGGCGCCTTGCTCGGTGCGATCCTCGTCGCCGTCTTCCTGCTCGTGTCGGCCGAGCGACGCAACCGTCGCCGTCGACTGGACGGCGGGCACCAGCCGTCTCGGTGGATCGACCCGCTCAACGATCACCTCATCGGGCTGAGCGACGACCTCCCGTGGACCTCGCTCTGGACGCTGACGCGCATGTACGCCACCGCGGAGCGACTGCAGCGCGAGCTCGTGGAGCGCAGCGGCACCCGCAGCGAGGTGGGCAGTGACGATTCCTGCGATCTCGTCGAGGCGCGGCTCGCGGCCGACGACGCACGCGACGCACTCGAGAAGACGGCCACGCTCATGGGCGTCATCGTGCCGGAGGGGCCGCTGCCCGATGCGCAGGCCATCCTGGCCGACAACGCCCGGCTCCGCGCACGTCGGAAGACAGGCTGACTGGCACCTCCGCGATGTGGTTGGTTTCGGTGGTCAGCGAGCGCTGCCGGTGAGGCGCTCCAGGAGTTCGCGGTAACGGTCGGCCGTCTGCGTGACGATCTCGGCAGGCAGGGTCGGCGGCGCGGGCGTCGAGGCGTCGTCCTGGTCCCAGTTGTGGGCCAGCCAGTTGCGGACGATCTGCTTGTCGAAGCTCGCCATCCGTGCGGTGGGGTCGTCGCTCGTCAGGTAGACGTCGCGGTCCCAGTACCGGCTGGAGTCCGAGGTGAGCACCTCGTCGCCGAGCGTGATGACGCCGGTCGCCGGGTTGCGGCCGAATTCGAACTTCGTGTCGGCGAGGATGACGCCGTGGCGTTCCGCCGTCAGTGATGCCGTCCCGTAGATGCCGAGTGACAGGTCCTTCAGCGCGACCGCGTCGTCCTCGCCGATGAGTTCGACCATCCGGGAGAACGAGATGTTCTCGTCGTGCTCGCCGAGCGGCGCCTTGTACGCGGGGGTGAACAGCGGCTCGGGCAGGCGATCGCCGTCGCGGAGGCCGTCGGGCAGTGGGATGCCGCAGACGGTGCGGTGCGCGACGTACTCCTTCCAGCCGGAGCCGGTGAGGTAGCCGCGGACGACGCACTCGACGGGGAACATGTCGAGCTTGCGGACGAGCATCGCGCGGCCGGCGAACTCGGCAGGGATGCTGGACACCGCGACACCCGCGGCGTCGAGCTCGTGGTCGGGGACGAGATGGTTCGGCACCTCGCGGAGCTGGTCGAACCACCAGAGGCTCAGACTGGTGAGCAGATCGCCCTTGCCGGGGATGCCCGGCTCGAGGACGTGGTCGAAGGCGCTCACCCGGTCGCTCGCGACGACGAGCAAGAGGTCGTCGGGCCCGGCGGCCGGCTCGTACAGGTCGCGGACCTTGCCCGAGTAGACGTGGTTCCAGGCGTTGGTCTCCGAGGGTGCGCTCACTCGTTCATTATCGTGCATCGGCGGTGGCCGGGCCGGTCGCCAGGGCTTGCGACCTTGGGACGGTACGCGTATATTCCACGTGGAATAGTTCGCGTGGAGTGAGGGGAGGGGCATGGGCAAGGTCAAGCCGCTCGGCCTGCTCGCCGTCGCCGCGCTCGGCTACCTGGCCGAGCGCCCCATGCACCCCTACGAGATGTACCAACTCGCGCTCCACCGCCAGGAGGACCGCGTCGTCAAGGTGAGCCCCGGCTCGCTCTACCGCGCCGTCTACGGACTCGAGGCCGACGGCCTCGTGCTCGCCTCCGGGACCGACCGCGAGGGAGCCCGACCCGAGCGCACCACCTTCGAGATCACCGACCTCGGCCGACACCTGCTGGGGGAGCGGCTGCGCGAGCTGCTCAGCACCCCCACGAACGAGTACCCGGAGCTCGGGCTCGCGCTGTCCGAGGCGCACGAACTGGGCGCCGACGAGGTGCGGATACTGCTCGAGACCCGTATCCTCCGGCAACAGGCCGAGCTCGCCGACCTCGATCGCCGCATGACGTGGGCGCTCGAGCGCGGGATCCCGCGCGTGTACTGGATCAACGTCCCCTACTCGGCAGCCATGCTGCGCGCCGAGATCGCCCACCTCGAATCGCTCCTCGGCGAGATCGCCGACGGTGCACTCGCCTGGCACGTGCCGGGGACCCGTGCGCCACTCCACGAGCAGGCGGCGACCCCGCCCGTGTCCGCCCAGCCGACACCCTCCACCTGAACCTCCGGGACGACCGACCAGTCCGGCCGGCGGTCCCGCTCATCCTCGCGTCCCGAACGCGAACCCGTCCTCCGTGCAGAAAGGGACATCATGTCCACCACCCCCACCACGCCTCCCCAGGGCGTCTCCGGTCCGGCACCCGGGGCCGTGCGCCCCTGGCCGGCGCTCTGGTCCCTGGTCATCGGCTTCTTCATGATCCTTATCGACACGACCATCGTGTCCGTGGCGAACCCCGCGATCATGCGCGGCCTCGACACGGACATCAACAACGTCATCTGGGTGACGAGCGCCTACCTGCTCGCCTATGCGGTACCGCTGCTCATCACCGGCCGCCTCGGCGACCGCTTCGGCCCGAAGAACCTCTACCTCATCGGCCTCGTCGTCTTCACGCTCGCCTCACTCTGGTGCGGCCTGTCGGGCTCCATCGAGATGCTCATCGTCGCCCGCGTCGTGCAGGGTCTCGGCGCCGCGCTCATGACCCCGCAGACGATGGCCGTCATCACGCGCATCTTCCCGCCGGACCGCCGCGGTGCGGCCATGGGTCTCTGGGGAGCGACCGCTGGTGTCGCGACGCTCGTCGGCCCGATCCTGGGCGGCGTGCTCGTCGACGGCCTCGGGTGGGAGTGGATCTTCTTCATCAACGTGCCCGTCGGTGTCATCGGCTTCATCATGGTCTGGCGGAACGTCCCCGCGCTCGCCACGCACCCGCACAAGTTCGACGTGCTCGGGGTCGTCCTGAGCGGGCTCGGGATGTTCCTCCTCGTGTTCGGCATCCAGGAGGGCCAGAGCTACGACTGGGGCACGATCACCGGTCCGATCACCGTGTGGAGCCTCATCATCGCCGGTGTCGTCGTCCTCGGCCTGTTCGTCCTGTGGCAGGCCGTCATGAAGGGCGAGCCGCTGCTCCCGCTGGCGTTGTTCCGCGACCGTAACTTCTCGGTCGGCAACCTCGCTATCTCGACGATCGGGTTCACGATCACGAGCATGTCGCTGCCGCTCGTCTTCTTCTACCAGACCGTCCGCGGCCTGACCCCGACGCAGTCGGCGCTCATGCTCGTGCCGATGGCCGTGCTCTCCGCCGGGCTCGCGCCCGTGGTCGGGCGGGCGATCGACCGCGTGAACCCGAAGTGGTTCGCCCTCGCGGGGCTCCTCCTGCTGGCCATCGCGCTCGGCTGGTACTCGATCCTCCTCACTCCCGAGCAGCCGATCCTCATGCTGCTCCTCCCGAGTGCCGTCCTCGGCCTCGCCAACGGCTTCATGTGGGGGCCGGTCTCCAACCTCACCACCCGGGGGCTCCCGCAGCACCAGGCCGGCGCCGGCTCAGGTGTGTTCAACACGACGCGTCAGATCGGAGCCGTCCTCGGCAGTGCGGCCATCGCCGCGCTTATCCAGGGCCGCCTCGCGGCCGAGCTGCCCGCTGCACCCGGTGGGGCGGCCGGCGGCGTGAGCGAGGTGACGGGCGGCGAGCTGCCGGAGTTCCTGCACGCCGGGTTCACCACCGCCATGGCCCAGTCGTTGCTCCTGCCGGCAGCCCTCGCGCTCGTGGGCGCGGTCGTGGTCCTGTTCTTCCAGAAGCCGAAGGCTGCCGCCTGGTCGACCCCGGAGACCCAGCACGGACAGGCCGCCGCGGTCGCCGCGGCTGCCGCCACCGCTCGGTCTGAAGCAGAGTAGCGGCTCAACCGACACAGCGGCACGGGACGGTCACGGGCCGAGGAGGTCCGTGACCGTGCTGGTGTCGCCGTTCCAGAACCGGACCCCGGTGACGAGCCCGGACGGGAGGTCGCCGAGCGACCGGAGCCCGGCGAGTGCCGCGGCGGTCTGCTCGCCGGCGACGCGCCGGGCGAGTGTGACGTGGGGTGTCCAGGCGCCAGGCAGCGTGTGCTCGAACGCACCGGTGACGTCTCCGGTCACTCGTCCGTGCAGCTCCAGCAGCTCGTGCGTGGGGATCACCGTGAGCGCGAGGACGGCGCCCGAGCGACGTGGGAACAGGAGCGGAGCCCCGAGCCGGACGGCGAACGGCGCGAAGGTCGGCCGGCTGGTGAGCTCGAGGTCCTCCCCGGCCGACAGCGTGACGTGCGGACGGTTGCTCGCACCGCGATGCGTGGCGAGACTGCTGATGCCGAGGTCGAGGAGCGCTTGCCAGCGGTCGCGGACGGCGGCCTCGAGGGCCTCATCGAACGTCAGATCGACGCTGCGCACCGGTCAGCCGATCGGGAAGAAGCCGTGGACGGCGGCGGCGAAGGATCGCGGCTGCTCCACCCAGGGGTAGTGTCCGCACCCGTCGAGCACGATGGCCTGGCCGAGCGGGAACCGCTTCGCGAGGTCGACGACGGGCGCGAGTCCCGTCAGGCCGTCTTCGGAGCCCGCGACCACGAGGACGGGCGCGGTGACGGTGCGGAGGGCGTCGCGGATGTCCTCGACCTCGTCGATCGTGGGGGTGTGCACGAACGCGTCCTGCGCGGCCGGGTGCCAGGCGCCCAGACGCTCGTGTTCGCGGGCGGTGTCGTCCCAGTCGCCCCAGGCGATGGGCGCCACCGCCGGGAACAAGCGGTTCCCCGACGCGGAGTCCGGCGCCGCGAGCAGCGCGGGCAGCGCGTCGAGGAAGCCGGGGTACCAGTCCTCCGCCGCGTGCCGCGCGATGATCTCCGCGCTGTCGTCGTCCGTGTCGACGAGCCAGGTGGCGGGCGGCGTGATGAGGCACAGGCGGTCAAGCCGGTGCGGGTAGCGCGCGGCGTAGCTCACGGCGACGCGGGTCCCGGCGGAGTGCCCGAGGAGTTCGAGGCGGTCGACGTCGAGCCAGCGACGCACGGCCTCGACGTCCTCGGCGAGTTCCGGCCAGCTGGCTGCAGCGGTCGACGACCCGCTCTCGGACCGTCCGACCCCGCGTTGGTGCAGCACGATGAGGCGACGCCTGGTGCTCAGGCCCCCGAGATCACCGAGGTAGACCGGGTGACGCGCCGGACCGCCGGCGAGGACGACGAGGGGTGGCAGGGCGTCGTCGCCGATCACGTCCACGTGCAGTCTGGTGCCGTCGTGACTCTCGACGACGGCCGACGACCCGGTTCCCGCTGCTGCGCTCATCCGGGCCGCGATCAGGAGACGCGTGCGGCGATGTCGGTGCGGTACTGACCGCCCTCGAGTTCGATGCGCGACAGCGCCTCGTACGCACGGCCGCGTGCCTCCGGGAAGGTGGATCCGAGGGCCACGACATTGAGGACGCGACCGCCGGTGGCGACCAGGCCACCGTCGACGTCGGCCGTGGCGGCGTGGACGAGGTGGACGCCCTCGACGGCGACGGCCGCGTCGAGACCGGTGATGCTCCGGCCGGTGACGGGCGTCTCGGGGTAGTTCTGACTCGCGAGCACCACGGTCACCGCGCTCGCCTCGGCGAACGCGGGTCGCGGCTGCTCGCCGAGCGTGCCGGTGGCCGAGCCGAGCAGGAGCGCCGACAGCGGCGTCACGAGTCGGGGGAGGACGACCTGCGTCTCCGGGTCGCCGAAGCGCGCGTTGAACTCGATCACGCGGATCCCGCGTTCGGTGAGGATGAGTCCGGCGTAGAGGAGCCCCTGGAACGGGTTGCCCTCCGACGCCAGCTGGCGCACGACGGGGACGGCGACGGTCTCGAGGACCTCGTCGACGAAGGCCGTCTCGCTCCCGAAGCGGTTGTCGAGCCACGGCAGCGGGGAGTAGGCGCCCATTCCGCCGGTGTTCGGGCCGGCGTCGCCGTCGAGCAGTCGCTTGTAGTCCTGCGCGGGGGAAAGCGGGAGCACCGTCTCGCCGTCGGTGATGAAGAAGAGGGAGACCTCCTGGCCGTCGAGGAACTCCTCGACGAGGACGCCGCCGTAGCCGAGCCAGTTGGTGGCGTGCTGGATGGCCGCGTCGCGGTCGTGGGTGACGAGGACGCCCTTGCCCGCCGCGAGGCCGTCGGCCTTGACGACGTAGGGGGCACCGAAGTCGTCGAGCGCGGCGATCGTTGCGTCGAGGTCCTCGGCGCGGACCGCGCGACCGGTGGGCACGCCGGCTTCGTCCATGATCCGCTTCGCGAAGGACTTCGAGCCCTCGAGCGCGGCCGCCGAGCGGTTGGGGCCGAAGACGGGGATGCCGGCGGCGCGCAGCTTGTCGGCCACGCCGGCGACGAGCGGGGCCTCGGGCCCGATGACGACGAGGTCGACCGCTTCGTCACGGGCGAAGTCACGCACGATCGAAGGGTTCTCCTGGTCGATGCCGACCACGGTCACATCCCCCGCGATGCCCGCGTTGCCGGGGGCGGCGATGATGTGGTGCCCGGCCTCTTCGGAGAGGAGAGCCTTGATGATGGCGTGCTCGCGAGCACCGGAACCGAGGACGAGGATCTTCACCCGTCTAGCTTAAGGCGCAATGGCCTAGCCTCGAATGCATGGCCAGACCCAGGATCACGGACGCCGTCGGTCGCGCTGCCCTGGAGCAGGCGCTCGGGGATGCACCGGCGTCGCGCACGGACACGGCGACCGCGGTCCGCTACCTGTTGGAGCTCCTCGTCGAGCGGGCACCAGGCAACACCGTCGAGGTGCGGGTGCCGCCGTTCGGTGCGGTGCAGTGCATCGAGGGCCCCCGCCACACCCGAGGCACGCCGCCGAACGTCATCGAGATGGACGCACCGACCTGGCTCGCGCTCGCCTCCGGCCGCATCGACTGGACCACGGCGATGGCCGGCGGCACGGTGCACGCCTCCGGCCAGCGGGCGGACCTCACGGGCCTCGTGCCACTGCTCCTGCCGCGCTGACGTTCCGGGTACATTGGTGCGGTGACCTCCGACATCGAAGCCCCTGCCGAGACGACGCTCGACGCGACGATCGTCATCCCCACCTACAACGGTGAGATGTACCTCGAACAGATCCTCTCCGCCATCGAGGCCCAGGAGTACGACGGTACCTTCGAGACGCTCGTCATCGATTCCGGTTCCACGGACCGCACGCTCGACATCGTCGCCGCCCACCCGGACGTCCGGCTGCACGTCATTCCGAACAGCGAGTTCGGCCACGGCCGGACCCGCCAGCTCGCCGCTCGGCTCGCCCGCGGCAAGTACGTCGCGTACCTCACACACGACGCGATCCCGGGCGATTCCCGGTGGCTGCACGAGCTGACCACCCCCTTGGACCCCGACGGTATGGACGTCGTCGCGGTCATGGGCAAGCAGATCGCGCGCCCGAACTGCTTCCCGCTGCTGAAGTACGAGATCCATGACGTCTTCCACGGCTTCGGGCCCGACTTCGGCACGACGGTGTTCGCGAACGACGGCTTCGCCGACGGCAACGGCGGGCTGCTCGACGCCCTCGCGTTCTACTCGGACGTGAACTCGGCGACGCGCCGCGAGCTCCTGCTCGGCGACATCCCGTACCGCGACCTCCCGTACTCCGAGGACATGGCCTTCGGTGCCGACATCATCGCGGCCGGCCTGCGGAAGGCGTACGCGCCGCGGGGCTGGGTCATCCACTCGAACGACCTCACGCTCGACGAGTACCGCAAGCGCATCTTCGACGAGACGACGGCGCTGCGCCGGATCGGGAAGCCGATCGCGCGGCTCTCCCGGTACCGGCAGATCGGCTACACCGTCGTCGGCGCGATCCGCGATGCCAAGCGGATCGTCCACGACAAGCAATACGGCTGGAAGCGCCGGGCGTACTGGTTCGTCATGAACCCCGTCTACCACGCGGCGAAGTGGAGCAGTTACTACACGGCCTCCCGCGTCGACCTGAACGACGAGGCCGCCATGCGAGCCGGCTCGCTGGAGCACAGCCGCAAGTAGCCCGCGGACGGCGCTCTCCTCGGGCGCGCGGCTCGCTGCTCCCAGCGAACCGGGGTGGTGCGCCGTCGCCTCGTGCGCTGTGATGGTGGCATGAGTACGAATCGGCTGTTGGTCCTGGGTGGGACGGAGTTCGTCGGGCGAGCGGTCGTCGACGAGGCCGTCGCCGCCGGCTGGGAGGTCACCGTCTTCCATCGCGGTACGAACCGCGCCTCGCCGTCGGACGCGGTCACCGTGCTGCACGGCGACCGGACGCTGCCCGGCGGACTCGATGCACTCAGGCTCGGGTCGTGGGATGTCGCGGTCGACACGTGGTCGTGGGCTCCGGTCGCCGTCCGCGACGCGGCCGCGCTGCTGTCCGACCGGGTCGGGAGCTACGTGTACGTGTCGAGCCGCTCCGTTTACGCCGACCCGCTCCCCGCCGGTGCTTCGGAGGATGCACCGGTCGTCGACGGGTCGGTGCATGATGACGGCTTCGCTGACTACGCCCGTGCCAAGCGCGGCGGCGAGCTGGCCGCCGTGCAGGCGTTCGGCGACCGAGCGGTCCTGGCGCGAGCCGGCCTCATCCTCGGCCCGCACGAGAACATCGGGCGACTGCCGTGGTGGCTGGCCCGGATCGCCGAGGGCGGTGAGGTGCTCGCCCCCGGCGCCGCTTCCGACCCCATCCAGTACATCGATGCGCGGGATCTCGCGGCCTTCCTCCTCTCGGCCGGTTCGACGGGCGCGAGTGGTGCGTTCAACGTCGTGAGCGAGCCACGGGCGACGACGCTGGGGGAGCTGCTCGACGCCTGCATCGACGCGACCGGGTCGGGTGCGACCCTCCGCTGGGTGGATCAGGAGCGGGTGCTCGCGGCCGGGATCCAGCCCTGGACCCAACTGCCCGTCTGGCTCCCCACCGGACCGGACGCCGACGCGATGCATCACGGTGACGTCTCGCGTGCGGTCGCGGCGGGTCTCCGTCGTCGTCCGCTCGCCGAGACCGTCGCCGACACGTGGGGTTGGCTGCAGGCTCTCGGTGGTGTGGCGCCGCAGCGTCCGGACCGGCCAGTCGTCGGACTGGACCGCGCCGTCGAGCGGGCCGTGCTCGCCGGGAACTGACTGCTGTCAGTGGATCTCGCGGAGGAGGGCGAGCCGACTGCGCGTCCTGACCGCGTCGCGGGCGAACCCGTCCGGTCCGAGGGCGGGATCGGTCATGAAGGTCTCCCGGTCGGTGGTGGCCACGACGTGGAGTTCGATGCCGAGATCGCACAGGGCGTCGACGAGATGGACGAACCGGGTGCGGGCCTCCCGGGTGAGGGCAGGGGATTCGGGTACGGCGTCGAGGACCCACCGGTCGTAGTCCCCCGCCCAGGCGAGGTAGTCGCCGACCGAGGTCGGACGCTCGATGAGTTCGGCGCTGGCGAACCAGACGAGGCCGTCGCGCGCGGCGGCTGCATGGAACGTGTGGCCACTGATCGTCAGAGTCGTCTCCTCGCCCGGCCCCGGACGGTGGAGGCCGAGTGCCGCGAGGTGGGCGTCCGCGGACTCGCCGGCGATGGACCAGCTGCCACGGGCGAAGCCGTCGCGGTGCCTGACCGGGGAGCTGCGACGGTGGTCGGTCGAGCCGGCGAGTTCGAGCACCTGCATGTTCGCCTCGATCAGGGCGACTCCGGGCTCGAAGATGTGGTGGTACCCCGGGTCCGGCAGCAGATCCTGCGGCGCGGAGTTCGAGCTCGTCAACAGGGTCACCTGTCGGGCGAAGAGCGCGTCGAGCAGCCGGATCATGAGCGCGCCGTCGCCGGGATCGTGCACCTGGAACTCATCGAACAGGACGACGTCCACCTCGTCGAGCAGTTCGTCGACGGCTTGCTCGACCGCGTTCGTCACCGCTCCGGTCGCCGCGCGGGACCCGGCGCCCGGCTCGCCCGTCGCTCGAGCGGCGTCGGCGGCCTCCGTGCGGACCCGGTGGATCGCGGCGTGCAGCCCACGGAAGAAGGAGTGGAAGTGGACGCGACGCCTCCGATGCGTCGGGAGCGCTGCGAAGAACGCGTCGAGGAGCCAGGTCTTGCCCCGCCCGGCCGCACCCCACAGGTACAGGTGCGCCGGACGATCCTCGGCGATCCGGAGTGATGCCAGGCGCCTCGCCACCTCCAGCTGCTCCGGCTCGAGCGTGAACCCGGCGACGGCGGCGGCGGACTCGACCGCCGAGAGCAGGGTGTCGTCGGGAGGGATCGGAACGGGATCGGTCGTCTCGGTCCCCGTCGTGTCCACCGCTCGATCGTACCCGTCGGCACGTCGACCGCGGCCGTTCACCATCGGTTCACGATGCCCAGGATCGTGGGGGAGAATGGAGGCATGACAGACGCCACCGGGCAGCCAGCGCCGGAAGCTCAGCACCCATCCGAACCGACCGGCCCCGCGACGCCGACCGAGCCCGACACCGAGGTCGCGACCGTGTACTCCTCCGGTTCGGTCTCCGTGCGGCGGTCGCCCCGCTACTGGCGGTTCCTCGTCATCGGTGCCTTCGTGGGGATCATCGCCGCGCTCATCCTCACCTTCGCGTTCCCGGGGAGCGCCGACTACTCGCTCACCCAGGTGTTCGGCTTCCTCCTGCTCGTGTGCGTCGTCGTCTTCGGCGCGATCGCCCTCGTCATCGGTCTCCTCATCGACCGCTCCATGGCGCGACGGACGCGGATCGTCGCAGCGGATAGAGTTGACGTGCATCCAGCCGGGACCCCCGCGGCCGACGCGGAACCTGCCGGTTCCGTCAGTGCCGAGCCAGGTGAGTCCGGCCCCCCGAATCCACCCATCGCAGAAGGTTCAGGACGGTCATGACCTCATCCACCAGCTACCGGGAGGCCGGTGTCGACACGGCAGCCGGTGACCGCGCCGTCGAGCTCATGAAGGCCGCCGTCGCGAAGACGCACGGCCCGGAGGTCTTCGGCGGCTTCGGCGGGTTCGCCGGCCTGTTCGACGCCTCAGCACTCACCGCCTTCCGTCGGCCCCTGCTCGCGACGTCGACCGACGGTGTCGGCACGAAGGTCGCGATCGCCCAGGCCATCGACAAGCACGACACCATCGGCCAGGACCTCGTCGGCATGGTCGTCGACGACATCGTCGTGGTCGGGGCGAAGCCGCTCTTCATGACCGACTACATCGCCTGCGGCAAGGTCCACCCGGAGCGCATCGCCTCGATCGTCTCGGGCATCGCCCAGGCCTGCTCCGACACCGGGACGGCGCTCATCGGTGGCGAGACCGCGGAGCACCCCGGACTCCTCGGGGTCGACGACTACGACGTCGCCGGCGCCTGCACCGGTGCGGTGGAGGCGGACGCCATCCTCGGTGAGCACCGCGTCGAGGACGGCGACGTCGTCCTCGCACTCGCGTCCTCGGGCCTGCACTCGAACGGCTTCTCCCTCGTGCGGCACATCCTCGCCCAGGCGGGTGTCGGCTACGCCGACCACAGCGACGAGCTCGGCACGACGTTCGGCGAGGCCCTCCTCGAGCCGACGCGGCTCTACACCCTGCCCCTCCTGCGGCTGCTCGACGCCCCGGCCTTCGCGGGCGGCGTCCACTCGCTCAGCCACGTCACCGGAGGCGGGATCGCCGCCAACCTCGCCCGCGTCCTGCCCAAGGGGTCCTGGGCCGAGGTCGACCGCTCCACCTGGAGCCCGTCGCCGGTGTTCCGGACGCTGAGCGAGCTGGCCGGATCCTCGCTCGAGTCGAGCGAGGGCACCTGGAACCTGGGCGTCGGATTCTTCGCCGTCGTCTCGCCGGCGGTCGCCGACGGCGTCACGGCCGCCCTCGAGGCCGACGGGATCGCGACCTGGCAGGTCGGCACCGTGCACCTCGGCGACGCCGCCGCAGACCTCAGCGCGTTCGAACAGGGTGCCAAGGGGGTCGACGGCGGTGCCGTCCGCCTCGTCGGCGCCTACCGCGACTAGTCGCACCGATCCGGCCCACTGTTCCTCCGTTCCGCCACTCGCCCAGCACGAACCCCAAGGAGTCCCCACGCATGTGCGGCATCGTCGGCATCGTCTCAACCGAGCCTGCCAACCAGCAGGTCTACGACAGCCTCCTGCTCCTCCAGCACCGCGGTCAGGACTCCACCGGCATCGCCACCGCCGACGGCAGCACCTTCCACATGGTCAAGGCCAAGGGCCAGGTGCGTGAAGCCTTCCGCACCCGCGACATGCGCTCGCTCCTCGGCAACATGGGCCTCGGCCACGTGCGCTACGCGACGAAGGGTGACGCCGCCAACGAGAGCGAGGCGCAGCCGTTCTACGTGAACGCGCCCTACGGCATCACACTCATCCACAACGGCAACCTCACGAACACCCGCGAGCTCAGCAAGGACCTGTTCCACGTCGACCGCCGCCACGTGAACTCCACGAGCGACACCGAGCTGCTGCTCAACGTCCTCGCGACGGAGCTGCAGGGGCAGATCAGCGGCCTCGACCTCGATCCCGACCAGGTGTTCAACGCCGTCGAGAACGTGCACGAGCGGGTCGAGGGCTCCTACGCGACGATCGCCCTCATCGCGGGCCACGGCCTGCTCGCCTTCCGCGACCCGTTCGGCATCCGTCCGCTCATCCTCGGCAAGCGCCAGACGGGCCTGGTCGGCAACGACTGGGTGGTCGCCTCGGAGTCGCTCGTCCTCGAAGCCGGCGGCTACGAGATCGTCCGCGAGATCGCCCCGGGAGAGGCCGTCTTCATCACCGCGTCGGGTGAGCTGTACTCGCGTCAGTGCGCGAAGAACCCGCGGCTCGTGCCGTGCTCCTTCGAGTACGTGTACCTCGCTCGCCCCGACTCCGTCATGAACGGCATCTCGGTCTACGAGGCCCGACTGCGTCTCGGCAACCGGCTCGCCGACACCATCGCCGAGTACACGCCGATGGGCGACATCGACGTCGTCATGCCGATCCCGGACTCCTCCCGCCCGGCGGCCATGCAGGTCGCCCAGAAGCTCGGCATCGAGTACCGCGAGGGCTTCTACAAGAACCGGTACGTGGGACGCACCTTCATCATGCCGGGCCAGGCACAGCGCAAGAAGAGCGTCCGTCAGAAGCTCAACGCGATGGGCTCCGAGTTCAAGGGCAAGAACATCCTCATCGTCGACGACTCGATCGTCCGCGGGACGACGTCGAAGGAGATCGTCGACATGGCGCGCCTCGCCGGAGCCAACAAGGTGACCTTCACCTCCGCCGCACCGCCGGTCCGCTACCCCCACGTGTACGGCATCAACATGCCGTCCCGCCAGGAGCTCGTCGCACACGGCAAGAAGATCCCCGACATCGCCCGCGAGCTGGGTGCCGACAACCTCATCTACCAGGAGGTCGCCGACATGAAGGCCGCCATCCTCGAGGGGTCCGGCATCAGCGACCTCGAGATGAGCTGCTTCACCGGCGAGTACGTCACCGGTACGGTCTCCGAGGAGTACCTCGAGTGGGTGGAGCGCTCGCAGCTCTCCTGAGTCCCGCTTGAACGACGAAGCGCGCGAGCCCCGAGGGGCTCGCGCGCTTCGTCGTTCAAGAACCGACTGCTACTCCGGCGAACCGGGCTGCTCGAGCGGCACCGACGCGGCCGCGGGGGTCGCCTTCGGCTTCGTCGTGCGCGGCTTCGCCGGTGCCTTCGCGGTGGCCGGCTTCGCCGCGGCGCCCGTCGTCTTCGTCGTGGTCGCCTTCGTGGCTGCTGCCTTCGGCGTCGTGGTCTTGGCCGCTGCGGCCTTGGGCGTCGTCGAACCGGTGGTGGCGCGCGTCGAACTCGTCTTGCGGACGGTGGTGCCCGCGGCCGTCGCCGTCGTGGTCGTCTTCGCGGCGGGCTTCCGGGCCGTCGTCGAACGCGTCGTCGTCGACCGGCCGGTCGAGGTGCGTGGCGCGCTCACGGCGGCAGCCGGAGCAGTGGCTGACACGGTCTCGTCGCGTCCGGTCGTGTCGGCGGCTCCGGTCTCGTCGTTCGCGAGGCGTGCCTCGGTCTCGTCGGCAGCCGCTGCGACGGTCTCGGCGTCGCCGGTGGCGGTCGACTCGAGGACGATCGACTCGGCCGGTTCAGCGGAGGTGTCCGGAGCGGTTGCGGCGTCGGGTGCGCTGTCGGTGCCGGAGAAGACCGCGGCGAACTGCTCGGTCGGGGTGGGCTCGGCGGCGCGCACCCAGTCCGAGGTGGGCTCCGCTGCCGGCGCCTCAGGGGTCGGGGCCTCGGTCGACGGAGCCTGGTAGGCGCCGTACTGCTGCGTCGCCTGGGCGCCCTGCTGGGTCTGCGGCGTGCCGTATCCGCCGGTCTGGCCGCCCGCATACTGCGAGGTGTCGTAGGCGGTGGTCTGTCCGTACTGTGCGGGGTCGTAGACCGGCGCCTGGCCGGTCTGGCCCGCCTGATAGGGGTGCTGCTCGTACCCGCTCTGACCGGCGTACGGTGCCTGCGCGGGGTTCGGCTGCGAGGCGGCCTCGCGAGCGGCGGCGCGCTGCTGCTGCCGGTTCACGAGGCGCGCGACCTCGGCGTCGATGGCGTCCTCGGTGATGTGCTTGGGCGGACCATAGGCATCGAGACCGACGAAGACCAGGGCGATGCCCATCACGAAGATCGGCCAGATCGGCCAGAAGTATCCCCAGGCGCCGGTGAGGAGCCAGATGACGATCAGGAGGACGGAGACCGCACCCCAGACGGCGAGAAACTGCTTGAAATCGTGCTGCGCCTTCAGGCGCTTTTTGGCGGCAACGCGGAGTTCGTCGGTGTTCATCCGTCCAGGCTAGTCTCCGCCCAGCGAGAACTCCATTTGCCGACCCTCGTCTGAGAGATCACCCAGCCGTGACGTGCTGGAGCGACGGCGAACCGCCGATGCGGGCGCACGCCGGAGCGGTGGGAAGGGCGCGCCTACGCGCCCTTCGCCTCACCGTCGGCGTACTTCTCGGCGTATTCAGCCCACTTGGCGATCTCGTCGTCGTAGCTCTCGTCGACGCCCGTGCCCGGGTGGTCGACGGAGTGCCCCGTGAGCTCGCGCTCGAGCGCGTTGTAGTTCACGTCCGGGCTGAACGACTTGAGCTCACGAGCGATCTTCGTGTGCTTTGCCTTTTGACGGCCACGACCCATGCGAGACCCCCTCATGATTTTCTGACCGGCCGCGCTTGCGGGGCGTCCGGGGCTTTCGCCTACCAGGGAACGATAAAGACTAGCGTTGAGCTTACCATGCCGCCCGTGGACGGGGCGCTCGTACGGGGACGGTCTGCCGGGCGCCGATGCCGACGCCGCGACGGAACGGGACTGGGCCAGGACGCGGAGTGGTGGGACGATGGACCCATGACCGGAACCCTGCACATCACCGGAGACGCGGACGCCGACCGCCTGTTGTCGACCGACCCGCTCGCCCTCCTCGTCGGCATGCTGCTCGATCAGCAGGTGCCGATGGAGACCGCGTTCGCCGGCCCGCTGAAGATCAGTGACCGACTCGGTTCCTTCGACGCGGCCACCATCGCGCGGGAAGAACCCGAGGCGTTCGCCTCCCTGTTCAAGACGAGTCCGGCCGTGCACCGGTTCCCGGGTTCCATGGCCGGCCGGGTGCAGGGGCTCTGCGCCGCGATCGTCGACGACTGGGACGGTGACGCGGAGGCGATCTGGACGCGCGACGCGCCCGACGGCCCGGAGATCCTGAAGCGCCTGCTCGCCCTGCCGGGGTTCGGCGAGCAGAAGGCGAAGATCTTCCTCGCGCTCCTCGGCAAGCAGTACGGGCTCGACGCGGCCGACTGGCGGAAGGCCTCGGCGCCCTACGGCGAGGACGGCAGTCTCCGGTCCGTCGCCGACATCGTCGACCCCGAGTCGCTCGCGCAGGTGCGGGCGGCGAAGCAGGCTGCCAAGGCCGCAGCGAAGCGCGCGAAGGGGGAGTGACGTCATGAGCGACGAGCAGCGGGCCACCGCGATCGTGGTCGGCGTCACGCCGGGGCAGCCCGACACCGTGCTCGTCGAGGCGGCGTCGTTCGCGCAGGCCTTCGCTTGCCGACTCGTCCTCGCCCACGTCGATGCGAGTCGGTTCGTCGTGGTCGAGAACGTCGACGGCACCGTCACCTCGCTCCCGTTCGACGCCGATCTGCACGACTTCGACCCGGAGCCGGCCGATCCCGCCCTGGAGGCGACGGCGCACCGCCTTCTCGACGACTCCGATGTCGTGTGGGAGCTGACCCAGCTCGCCGGCGACCCGGCGCGTGCCCTCGGCCGACTCGCCGATTCGGTGTCCGCGCGGGCGATCATCGTCGGGACCAGGGAGCGCGGCCTCCGCAAGGGCATCCTCGAGTTCTTCAACGGTTCCGTCGCCGCGACGCTCGCCCACCGGCAGGCGCGTCCGGTGATCGTGGTCCCACTCGCGCCCAGCGTCACCGACGAACCCCTCTGGGACGCCCCCGCCGGCGACCTGCGGTGACGGCCGCTCCGACGGGGACACGGGCTCCGCACCTCCAACCCGCCACGATCGCGATGGTCGCGCTCGGTGGCGCGATCGGGACGGGCGCCCGCGAGGCGATCTCGTTCGCGATCCCGCCCATCGGTGGGGTCCCCGTGGCCATCCTCGGCATCAACGTCGTCGGCGCCTTCCTGCTCGGTCTCCTCCTCGAGTCGCTCCTCCGACGGGGGCCCGACGCCGGCCGTCGCCGCGATCTCCGCCTCTTCCTCGGCACCGGCGTCCTCGGCGGTTTCACGACGTACAGCGCGCTGGCCGCCGACAGCAGTGTCCTCCTCATCGAGGGGAGTGCGCTCGTGGGAGTGCTGTACGCGGCGGGGAGCGTCCTGCTGGGCGTCCTCGCGAGCTGGGGCGGCATCGTCCTCGCCCGACGGGTCGGCGGTGGCCGCTCGTGACGCCCTGGCTCTTCCTCGCGATCGCAGCGGCCGGCGGTGTCGGTGCCGCCGCCCGCTTCGTCGTCGACGGACTCGTCCGCTCCCGCATCGGTGGTGCCTACCCTTGGGGCACGACCGTGATCAACGTCAGCGGGTCGCTCCTCCTCGGTCTCGTCACGGCGCTGGCCCTCGGCGGGGTCGTCGACGAGGCGTGGCGGCTCGTCCTCGGCGGCGGGCTGCTCGGTGGGTACACGACGTTCAGCACCGCGAGCATCGAGACCGTCCGGCTGCTCCACGACGGACGTTCCCGGGCCGGACTGGTGAACGCGTTCGGCATGCTCGTCGCCTCGGTCATCGCGGCCCTGGCCGGCTACGGGCTCGGTTCGCTCCTCGCCTGACCGCTCGTTCGCCCAACTATGGGCGAATGAGCGTTTGTTCGCCCGAAGATGGGCGAACGGACACGGCGGCTACGCCTCGAAGCGGCGGTTGTGGCGGAGGTTCAGCACGATCGGGATCCCGAGGGCGACGACGAGCAGCAGGATGCTCCAGAGGCCGATCTCGGACCACAGCAGGAAGACCCCGAAGACCCCGAGCCCGCCCGAGAGTCCGCGCAGGATGATCGTGAACTGCGGGAGTCGCTGCGGGCGGCCCTGCCACATCGGCAGTGGTGAGTCGGGGTTCGCGGCGATGAGGCGGGCCATCGAGAGCGTCCCGAAGACGGCCGCGAGGAACAGCAGCGAGAGACCCCAGGTGAACATGTCCCCAGTCTGTCAGTCTGCGGCAACTCCCTCACGCCGTCGCCGGAGCGGGTGGCCGATCAGGAGCGGGGCTGCCCCGTGTTGCGGTCGATGTGCGGCTTCCGCTCGATCGGCTTCTTGACGCGGACGATCTCGCCCCGTCGTTCCTGGCCGGGCAGCGGCCGTGACCGACGTCCGTAGATGAGCTCCGAGGAGTCGAGCAGCCACGGCACGAGGGCGACGGTCACGCCGTGGACGAGCATGATCTGGTTGCGGATCCGCGACGCCCGCCGGTTGTGGAGGAGGCTCTCCCACCAGTGCCCGACGATGTACTGCGGCATGTAGACCGTCACGACCTCGGCGCCATGCTCTGCACGGTGCGCCTTGATGTACTTCGCGAGCGGCATCGCGAACTCGCGGTACGGCGACTCGAGAATGACGAGCGGAACGTGGATGTTCTGTTCGATCCACTGCTGCTCGAGCAGCTTCGTGGCCTCCGGATCGATCGACATGTGGACCGCTTCGAGGCTGTCGTGCTTGGCGGCGATCGCGTAGTCCAGCGCCTTGAGGATCGGCTTCTGCATCTTGCCGACGAGGACGATCGCGTGGTCGCCGGTCGCGCCGAAGGTCGTGGTCGGGTCGACCTCGACCTCCTTCTCGACGTCGCGGTAGTAGCGGTTCACGCCGAGCATGAGGACGAAGAGGATCGGCATGAGCACGAACACGAGCCAGGCGCCATGGGTGAACTTCGTGATCGTCACGACGATGAGGACGCTCGCGGTGAGCAGGGCGCCGAACGCGTTGATCGCGAGTCCGCGGTAGACGGAGCCGCGGTTGTCGCAGCCCTCCCGCAACATCCGCAGCCAGTGCTTCACCATGCCCGTCTGGCCGAGCGTGAACGACACGAACACCCCGATGATGTACAGCTGGATGAGCTGGGTGAGGTTCGCCTGGTACACCACGAGGATCGCGCATGCGGCGAGACCGAGGATGATCATGCCGTTCGAGAACACGAGGCGGTCGCCGCGGGTGTTGAGCGACTTGGGGGCGTAGGAGTCGCGCGCGAGGACGGCGCCGAGCAGCGGGAAGCCGTTGAACGCCGTGTTGGCCGCGAGGAGCAGGACGCACGCGGTCGCCGCCTGGATGAGGAAGAACGGGATGCTGTTCGCGCCGAACACCGCGGTCGCGACCTGGGCCATGAGGCTCGGCTGCGGCGTCGTCGCGCAGTCCGCGAACCCTTCGAGGTGACAGGCGTTCTCGGCGTAGTGCACGCGGGAGATGAGGGCGAGCGCGGTGAGGCCGACGAACAGCACGATCGCAGTGCCGCCCATGAGGACCAGCGTCTTCTGGGCGTTCTTGATCTGCGGGCGACGGAACGCGGGGACGCCGTTCGAGACCGCTTCGACACCGGTGAGCGCTGAACAACCGGAGGAGAAGGCGCGCAGGAGGAGCAGGATGAACGCCGCCTGCGTGAGGCTCTCGCCCTGCACGGTGAACTCGGCGCTCGAGGCGACCGGGGCGTCGCCCATGAACGTGCGGGCGAGCCCTGCGACGATCATGACGAGCACGCTCGCGATGAAGAAGTAGGTGGGGATGGCGAAGGCCTTGCTCGACTCCCGCACGCCGCGGAGGTTCACGGCCATGAGGACGAGGACGAACCCGACGGCCAGCTCGACGCGCCAGGGGTTCAGCCCGGGGATCGCGGAGATGATGTTGTCGACGCCGGAGGCCACCGACACGGCGACCGTGAGGACGTAGTCCACCAGGAGAGCGGAGGCGACCACGAGGCCGGCCTTCTCGCCGAGGTTCCGGTGGGCGACCTCGTAGTCGCCACCACCCGACGGGTACGCCTTGATGAGCTGTCGGTAACTGGCGACGACCACGACGAGGAGGATCACGACGCACGCGGCGACCCACGGCGCGAAGCTCAGGAAGGCGAGCCCGCCGAGCGTCAGGATCATGAGGAGTTCCTGCGGCGCGTACGCCACACTCGACAGTGCGTCGCTCGCGAAGATCGGCAGTGCGAGGCGTTTGGGGAGGAGCTGGCCCTCCAGGTTCTCGGTCGGCAGCGGGTCCCCGATCAACCAGCGTTTTGCCGATCGTGGTTCTGTCCCGGGCTCTCGACCCTCAGTTGTCACGAGCGGCGATATTACTCCTTCGGGAACCGGAGTCAAGCGGGGATGAGCTGGATGGACAGGCATCGTCACCCGACCGTGACGCAGTGTTCATCGAGCGGGGGAGTGGCGGACCAGGATGGTCGACCAATATCCTGATCAACGGCTGTCACCTGGCTGTGAGCCCGGACAGTCGCTCGTGATCGACCACCCACCGCAAGGACCCTCATCGTGACCGCTCGCCGTCGTCTCCTCCCGCTCGCCCTCGCCGCCCTCGCCGCGGCCCTGACGCTCTCCGGTTGCAGTGTCGTGGAGGGCATCCTCCCGAAGCCCGCCGAGACCCGGGACGCGCAGTCCGGCGAGATCGTCGGTGGAGGCACCACGGACGTCTTCACCCTCTCGGTCGGCGACTGCCTGAACGACGAGTCGTCGTCCGACGAGGTCACGGAGGTGCCGACCGTGCCCTGTTCCGAGCCGCACCAGTACGAGGTGTACGGCGAGGTCACGCTGACCGGCGACGAGTGGCCCGGCGAGGAGGCCGTCACGCAGCAGGCCGACGACGGTTGCTATGCGCAGTTCCAGGCGTTCGTCGGGATCGTCTACGAGGACTCCAGCCTCGAGTTCAACTACTACACGCCGACCGAAGCCAGCTGGAACGGGGTGGACGACCGGCTCGTCACCTGCGTGATCTACGACTCCGCGGCGACCACGGGCTCGCTGGCCGGCGCAGCGCGGTAGGCGCCTGCACGCGCTGCATCGACGGAACCGCCCGACTCCGGAGAGGGGTCGGGCGGTTCCGTGTCTCGGCCGTCGTGATCGGAGGCTGCGCACGATTCAGGACAACTCATATGTCATATACTGGATCGCTTCGGCCCGAGTGCGCCGAGCGCAGATCACGTTCCATCCGGACAAGGACCCCTTCATGACCTCACCTCGCTTCCTGCCTGTCATCACCGTCTCCATGGCGGTCGCCGCAGTACTGACCCTCTCCGGCTGCAGCGTCGTCGAGGGCATCCTCCCCAAGCCGGCGGAGTCGCGCGACCCGCAGTCCGGGGAGATCGTCGACGGTGGTGCGACCGACGTGTTCGCCATCGCGGTCGGCGACTGCCTGGACGACTCGTCGACCGCCGACGAACTCACCGAAGTACCGACCGTGCCGTGCTCCGCGGAACACGACCTCGAGGTCTACGCCGACTTCGAGCTGGATGGCGATGAGTGGCCGGGCGACGAGACCGTCACGTCGGAGGCGGACGCCGGCTGCCTGGCGCAGTTCGAGCGCTTCGTCGGTATCCCGTTCGAGGAGTCGGCACTCGACTACAGCTTCTACTGGCCGACCGAGGAGAGCTGGGAACAGCTGGATGATCGGCTCGTCAGCTGTCTGATCTTCGACACCGCGCCGACGGCCGGGTCGCTCGCCGGCGCCGCCCGCTGAAGTGACGACGACGAACCGCCCGCCTCGGAAGTGCGGAGGCGGGCGGTCGTCGTCGAGCGTTCCGTCAGGAGCCGCTGAGTCGCTCCCGCAGGCGGTCGCGGACGGCGACGAGGTCGGCACGCAGGGCCGACACGGTGTCGTCGTCGAGCGCGCCCCCACGGGCGACGTGCTCGCGGAGTTCGGCTCGGACCGCCTGCCGGAACTCGTTGATCGACACGTCCGTCTCGTGGAGCGCCAGGCGTCCCTGCACCTTCTGGTCGGCGCTCTCCTCGGCGGTCGACGTCCAGCTCGGACCGGGCTTCGCGGACTGCTTCGCCTCGCGAGCGGCTGACGCGAGATCGGCCCGGAGGCTCTTCATGGCCGCGGTGACCCCGCTGCGGACCTCGTCGGCGATGCGGCGGACGGAATCGGTGAGCTGGTCCTCGATGCCGTCGAGCTCGCCCGCCCGTGCCGCGAGCTCGGCCCGGCCCGCCTCGGTGATCTCGTAGACCGTCTTCCGGCCGTCGCTCGTCTTCGTGACGAGTCCCTCCTCCTCGAGCTTCGCGAGGCGCGGGTAGATGGTGCCGGCGCTCGGGCTGTAGGTGCCACCGCTCCGGTCGGTGAGCGCCTGGATGAGTTCGTAGCCGTGCTTCGGCGACTCGTCGAGCAGGCTCAGGAGGTACAGCCGCAGGCTGCCGTGGGCGAAGACGGGGCTCATGCGCCTGCCTCGCTCCCTGCGGTCGTGGCCGCTCTCGCTGGCTCGGTGGTCGGGCGGCGGAGGACGGTCACCGCGCCGCCGACGGTGTTCATGCGCACCTCGGCGAACTGTCCGGACAGGGCGCCGGTGTGCGAGTTGTACCCGCCACCGCGCAGTCCCTTGAGGACGACGCCGTCGATCGCCAGGCGGCCGCCGACCGAGTTCGCCGTGTAGCGGGCGGCGAGTTCCTCGTCGAGGCGGACGGTGATCGCGCCGCTCACGGTGTTCAGATCGAGCTGTTCGCACGCGCCGTGGATGTCGAGGAGCAGGTCGGAGGAGACGCCGTCGATCGAGGCGCGCGTGATGTCGCCGGAGACGGTGACGTCGCCGGAGACCGTGTGCGCCTGGATGCGACCCGTGTGGTTCTGGACCGTGAGCTCGCCGCTCACGGAGTTGAGGTCGAGCCGCCCCGTCATCCGGTCGGCCACGAGGTCGCCGGACACCGTGTTGAGCTTGGCGTCTGCGGTGAGGCCTGCGACCAGTCCGCTGGCGCTGACGACGCCGAACGTCAGGGCGATGTCGCGGGGGACGAGGACGCTGACCTGGGCCGTGGCGCGATTGGCGCCGAAGTTCGAGAACACTTCGAGGAAGTTGTCCCAGCGCAGCTGCGGGTGGTCGATCTCGGCGACATCGCCGTCGATGGTGATCTTGAGGTCCTTGCCGGTGACGGCCCCCACCTCGATGCGGGCGCCGGGTTCGTCGTGACCGATGATGTCGACCTGGCCGCCGATGAGGCCGACCTTGAGTCGTCTCACGAGTTCGAGGTCGATGATGCGGCTCTCGCCGGGAGCGATGATCCACTTCTCCTGTGCCATGGTGCGGTTCCTTCCGAGTGATCGCGATATATCGCGTTGAACTGGAATTCACGATATATCGCGTCTCGGCGCGTGGCAACCCCTGAAACCTCCGGGATCACCCTGAGTCGACCCTGGGATCAGCGACAGCGGCGGCCGCTCAGTACCACGGAGCGATGGCCAGGTCGTCGGGGACGGACCCCTCGTCGCTCGGCGGCCCACTGCCGTCGAGGCAACTCGATCCGGCCGGGACCTCCGAGTGCGCCGACCACGGATCGTCGGCCTCCGCATGGAAGGGCACGTACCCGACGAGCTTCGAGGACGGAGGCCTGACCTCGGCCTCGAGTGCAGCGGTGAAATCGTCGAACTCCTTCGTGGCGTACACCGTCGCGCCCTCCAGCCCCGACGACGGATCCAGCTCGCAGGAGACGGCCACCGGTCGCCAACCTGCTTCGCGCAGCTGGACCAACATGGTGGTGGCGGCAGGCCAGGCCGGCCCGCTCACTCCTGGTTCCGCGGTCACGTCCGACGGCCAGAGGTCCTCCACCGTGATCGCCCCGCGTTGCACGCTGACGTTGGCAGAGGTGTCCGGAACCTGTGGCCCGGTGACGCTGCCGTCCGCGAAGAGCGGATCATCGGCCAACGCGGTGAGCCGGGCGTCGTCGGTCTCGTCCGCCACGACGGGTGTCGCCGACAGACCGCACCCCGTGCAACAGAGCCCGGCGATGAGGATGCTCAGCGACACGGTCGCGAGGCGACGATGGATCTGCTGCATGACGGCCCCTTCCGCGGCGCCCGGGCGGACGCGTCACCCTCACCGTAACCGACGCCCGGGCGTGCGCCACGTCCGAAGCCCACGGGGTCATGGGGAGTGCTGCCCATCGTCTTCCGGAGCATGCGGGGACAAGGTGGAACCATCGGATCAGGCGCATCACCGGGATCGACCGGACTGCGCGAACAGCACCGGAGAGCGGGGACCCATGAGTGGCACGATGCAGGTGGACGACGCGGGCCTGGCGGCCGTCGTCCAAGCGGTGGGTGGGGCGGCCACGAGCGCGACGGGGGTCTTCTCGACCTGCCTCGACACGTCGTTCCTCGACGAGCAGGTGGCCACGAACGCCGCCGCCTTCGAACGCACGTGGCGGACCGAGATGACGGAGGCGGGCAAGACGCTCGACGACTTCGCACGGTGGATGCAGAACGTCGCGGACACCATGGCCGGCACGGACGCGGCGCTCGCCGAGGACGCCTCATGACCGCGCCGTCGCCGCAGGCTCCGCCACCCACGGCGGTCCCGTCCGATCGTCGTGACGCGGCCGAGCGGGCGGCGACCGGCGCGCGGGTCGCGTCCCTGGCCGCGGAACTCCGAGCAGCCGGCGTCCCCGCCGGCGTCACCGAGCAGGTCGCGAGTGTGGTCCGCATGGCCGGTCTCGACGCCGTCATCGGCCTCGGCGCCGGCATGCTGACGGACGAGCAGGCGGGGGCCGTGCTGCTCGACGCCCTCATCGACGCGCGTCGCCGAGGATCCGACAGTGCGGAGACCGCCGCCGAACTGCGCGCGGTCGCCAGGCTGCAGACCGTCGTGCTGCAGCTCCTCTCCGGACTCGCCACGACCACGCGCGCCGCCGGGACCGGGGACCGACCATGAACCTCTCCGACCTCCGCACCAAGAGCTCAGCCGAGATCGACGTGCTCGCCACCTTCATCGGCTCGCTGAGCGGCGACCCGATGAGCTTCATCACCTCGATCGGTTCGTTCGTCGATCGCGCGGTCGGGCTCATCCCCAGATCCTCCACGTTCGCGGACACCCCACCACCGGGTGACCCGGCGACCATCGACGGGCTCGCGGAGCAGTACGAGAACGCGGTGCTCGCCGCCGAGGCGATCCAGGCCACGCTCTCCACCGTCACCGCGTCGAGCCTGCCCGACGCACTCGTCGGGGTGACCGGCGCGAGCGCGACGCAGGTCCTGGCGTCCGTCAACACCCTCGTCGGTAGCGAGATCGAGGGGCTCCGGACCGGGGCCACCGGTCTCCGCGACTACGCGGACGCCATCACCGCGGCCCGCACCGCCCACCATCCGGGTGCCGACAGCATCCGCGACGGCCAGCGGACCATCGGGAACATCTCCGTGAACCCGTGGGCGATGACCAACCCGATCACCGGAGCAGGAGAGGTCGCCGGGGTGATCTCGGATCTCATCCGCGGAGCCGGACAGATCCTCGACGGCGTATCCGTCTGCCACGAGGCCTACGACGACGCATGGGCGGCCGGTGAGGCGCTGCAGCGGGCACTGTCGGACTCCGAGGGCTACGCCGTCCTCGCGGGCGTCGAGGTGCCTGTGGGCCAGACGAGGCTGGACGTCCTCGTCTCGCGGACCCAGTTCCCGAACGGTGACCCCGACAGTTCGGTCCTCTCCGAGACGGAATGGGCGAACTACGTCCAGAACTGGAACGCGATGAGCGACGACGAACGCGAACGCATCCTCGCAGCGATGGAGGAGTCCGGCGATCCCGCCGTCAGCGCCCTCCTCATGAGCGCGATCGCCACCGGCGCCGGCAGTTCCTCCGTGCTCGCCCTCGCCGACGCCATCAAGAACGCTCCGCCCGGCGAACGCCAGCGCATGATCGACGAGCTCACGAACCTCGGCGTCGGCGACAACGGGGACGCCACGGTGAACGGCGAGACCTTCGACCAGTACAACAACAAGACCTGCGGATCGACGACGCTCATCACCCTCGCCGCCCAGTCCGATCCGTTCCTCGCCTACTGGCTGCAGACCGGCGAGCTCCTCGACGGTCACGTGCCCGACTACCTCCGGGGACTCGACCTCGCCGACGCGGCCGGCCTGGACACCGAGGATCGGATGACGTTCCTGCAGCAGGCCGTCCAGGACCGCGCGAACGACCTGTTCCCCGGCCCGGTCGACTACCCGAACGTCGCGGGCACGGCACCCGGCGGCGCGGTCGCCGAATCCGACCGCACCGGTACCGACTATCACATCGACTGGACCAACCTCCTGGGTGGCGATTCCGGACGAGGGCCGGCGCTCACGGAGGCGGCGGATGCCGCGAACTCCGGGACCCCGGTCCCGCTCCTCGTCGGCCCGAGCGACAACACCATCCCGCAGCACTACGTGCTCATCATCGGCTTCCACGACGGCGACTACGAGATCTACGATCCGTCGACCGGCGAGACGAACTCCGTGGACGAGGACATCATGCTGAACGGCTCGGACGAGCCGGTCACCGGCTTCGCGAACTGGAACCAGATCTACGCCGTCGTGAACCCGAGCTGACCCTTCGACAAGCTCAGGGACCGGGTGGGGTTGCTCAGGGACCGGGTGGGGTTGCTCAGGGACCGGGTGGGGTTGCTCAGGGGGCTGGAGGCCGGGGGCGGCACGGGGACCGCGTGGGGTTGCTCGGGGACCGGAGGCCGGGGCGGCTCGGGGACCGGAGGCCGGGGCGGCTCGGGGATCGGGCAGGTGGAGAGCGACGGCCGCTCACCGCCAGCGGTACTCGAGCTCCGGTCGTCCGGGAGTCCCGTAGCGCGGTGAGCGCTCGACGGCGCCCGTCTCGGCGAGGTACTCGAGGTAGCGCCTGGCCGTCACCCGCGACAGGGACCCGGCGGCCGCCGCCTCGCTCGCGGAGAGTGGTCCGGTCGCCTGCCGGAGGAGGTCCGAGACCAGACGCAGGGTGTCCTCCGAGAGGCCCTTCGCCAACTGCGGGCGGGAGGACGGCGCTCGCAGCGTGGCGAGCGTGAGGTCCACCTCGTGCTGGCTCGCGACCGAGCCCTCCGCCGACATCGTGTGCCGGAAGGAGCGATACGCCTCCAGCTTGTCGGCGAACGCGGGGAACGCGAACGGTTTGATGAGGTACTGGACGATGCCCGCCGAGACCGCCGCCCGGACGATCCGGAGATCACGGGCTGCGGTGATGGCGATGACGTCGACGTCGATTCCCGCCGTCCGGATGCGTCGGCACAACTCGAGGCCGTGCGCGTCCGGCAGGTTGAGGTCGAGCAGGACGAGGTCGATCCGGTCGTCGGGGGAGCGGTGGGCCGCAGCGGCCCGCAGCGCCTGCATCGCGGTGGCCGCGTCCCCCGCCACGGCGGCGAGCTCGAAGCCCTCGACGCGACGCAGGTAGGACGCGTGGGCCTGTTGGGCGATCGGTTCGTCCTCGACGACCAGGACCCGGATGCGCTCGCTCATGTGCCCGCCTCGTCCCGGATGCCGACTGCGGCCGGCAGTGTCACGACGAACGCCGAGGACGGCTCGCGGACGACCTCGATCGTGCCGCCGAGCCGCGTCACGGCCTGCTGGACCAGCGCGAGACCGAACCCCCGACCGTAGCGGCCGGGCTCCTTCGTGGACCAGCCGCGCGTGAACGCGAGGTCGAGGGTCTCCGGGGGTAGGCCCGGTCCGCTGTCGGTCACCTGGATCACGAGCTCCGTCGTCTCGGCGTCGGCGGACCGCTCGGCACCGAGCTCGTCCGGTAGTCCCTGTCCGAGGTAGACCTCCACCCAGGGGCGCTGGCCGGACGCCGCGTCGATCGCGTTGTCGATGAGGTTGCCGAGGATGGTGACGATCACGGCCGGGTCGACACGCACGCGTCCGAGCGCGGGGTCGCTCTCGAGGTGCAGCTCGACCCCCTGCTCGGCCGCCTGCGCCGTCTTGCCGAGCAGCAATGCCGAGATCACCGGCTCCTGCTCCGCCGCGAGCACGCGGTCGGTCAACCGCTGACTCGCTCCGAGTCCCTGCGCCGCGAGGTCGAGCGCCTCCTCCCGCCGGTCGAGCTCGATGAGCGAGACGATCGTGTGCAGCCGGTTCGCGAACTCGTGGGTCTGCGAGCGCAGGGCGTCGCTCATCGTCCGCATCGACGCCAGCTCGCCGCTCAGATGTTCGATCTCGGTGTGGTCGCGCAGCGTCATCACCCATCCACGCGGGTGCGGTCCCGCCGTCTCGCCCGGACCGACCGCCGACTCCTGGTTCACGACGAGCACGTGGTCGCGAGTGAGGTGGATCTCGTCCACGGCCTGGCGTCCGCTTGCGAGGAGCTCCCGCAGGGCGGCGTCGATCGGCAGCTCGTCGACCGGCACCGCACCAGGGGAACGCTCACCGAGGGGCAGCCCGAGCAGTTCGGACGCCTGGTCGTTGACGAGCACGAGACGGCGGTGGCGGTCCACGAGGACGAGCCCCTCCCGCACCGAGTGGAGCACCGACTCGTAGTAGTCGAACATCCTGGCGAGGTCCTCCGGTCCGCGCGAACCGGTGACCCGTGCGAGGTAGCGGCGGAGCGTCCAGGAGCCGATCGCGCCGATGACGAGCACGAGCAGGGCTGTCCCGAGCAACCACGGCACCCGGGTCTCGAAGGTCTCGGACACGTTGCTGACCGTGACGCCCGCGGCGACGAGGGCGACGACCTCGCCGGCGTCGTCACGGATGGGTGCGACGGCGCGGACGGAGGGGCCGAGCGTGCCCGTGTACGTCTCGGTGAAGGTCCGTCCCTCGAGCGCCGGTCCGATCGTGCCGATGAACGGCTTGCCGATCTGGTCGCGCTCGCGGTGCGTGTACCGCGTGCGATCCGGAGCCATGATCGTCACGAAGTCGACACCGGTGTCGCGCATGAGTGCCTCGGCGTAGGGCTGGAGCGCGTCCGACGGATGATCCGAGCCGAGCTGCGCGACGACGTAGGGGTTGTCTGCGACGCCGTTCGCGACGTCGAGGCACTTCGTGACCGCGCGGTCCTCGGTCTCGGTGCGGGCCTGGAACCAGAGCAGGACGCCGGCGACGAGGGTCATCGCGACGACCGCGACGAGCTGCACGAGGAAGAGCCGCGAGGCGATGCTCCTGGACCGACCGGCCATCGCGTCACCTCCGTCTGCTCCGTCGCGTCGACCCCTCAAGTATCGGGGGTGACGACGGCCTCAGGCGTCGCCGACCGCGACCAGTACGACCACAAGCGGTCACTACGACCACAACCCGCTCGATCCGGCGGGGCGGTCGCAGCATGGGTCGATCGACCACCCGCTGCCGCACTGACGCGGCCGACGAAACGGATCCGGAATGGCAATGACGCTCTCCTCCCTGAAACGGCTGGACAAGACCCACTACCTCTACCTAGCGGTAATCGTCGCGGTGCTCGCCGGCATCGTCGTCGGCCTCGCCGCCCCGGAGTTCGCGAAGGGACTCAAGCCCATCGGCGACGCCTTCGTGGCGCTGATCAAGATGATGATCGCCCCGGTCATCTTCTGCACCATCGTGATCGGCGTCGGGTCGATCGCGAAGGCCGCGACCGTCGGCAAGGTCGGCGGGCTCGCGCTGCTGTACTTCATCGTGATGTCGACCTTCGCTCTCGCGATCGGCCTCGTCGTCGGCAACCTCATCCAGCCGGGCGCCGGCTTGAACCTCGCCGAGACGAGCTACCAGGTGGAGGGGGAGGCCAAGAGCACGACCGAGTTCATCCTCGGCATCATCCCCACGACGCTCGTGTCCTCGCTGACCGGCGGCAACATCCTGCAGGTCCTCTTCGTCGCCCTGCTCGTCGGCTTCGGCCTGCAGAAGATGGGGACGACGGGTGAACCGATCCTGCGCGGCATCAAGCTCATCCAGGCGCTCGTGTTCCGGGTGCTCGCGATGATCATGTGGATCGCGCCCATCGGTGCCTTCGGCGCGATCGCCGCCGTGACCGGGTCCGCCGGTGCGAGCGCGCTCGTCGGGCTCGCCACCCTCATGATCGCGTTCTACATCACCTGCGCGTTGTTCATCGTCGTCGTGCTCGGTGGCGTGCTGCGCCTCGCGACGGGCTTCAACATCTTCAAGCTCATGAAGTACCTCGGCCGTGAGTACCTCCTCATCGTCGGCACCTCCTCCTCCGAGGCGGCGCTGCCGCGACTCATCGCGAAGATGGAGCACCTCGGTGTCTCCAAGCCGGTCGTCGGCATCACCGTCCCGACGGGCTACTCCTTCAACCTCGACGGCACCGCGATCTACCTCACCATGGCGTCGATCTTCATCGCCGACGTCATGGGCGTCCCGATGAACCTCGGGGAGCAGATCTCGCTCCTCGTGTTCATGATCATCGCGTCGAAGGGCGCCGCGGGCGTCACCGGCGCCGGTCTCGCGACCCTCGCCGGCGGCCTGCAGGCCAACCGCCCCGACCTCGTCGACGGGGTCGGCCTCATCGTCGGCATCGACCGCTTCATGTCGGAGGCGCGCGCGCTCACGAACTTCACCGGCAACGCGGTCGCCACGATCATCATCGGCACGTGGGTGAAGGAGGTCGACCGGGTGCAGGTCGGCGAGGTCCTCTCCGGTCGCTCGCGGTTCGACGAGGCGACGATGAGCGTCGACGACCACACGGGCGCGGTGGCGGTGGCGAAGCCCTGATCGGCAGGCCCTTCGACAGGCTCAGGGACCGGAGGCCCGGTGCTTTAGTTGGCCGGGGAGTCGACGATCGGCTTCGACGGCGGGGTGTCGCCCTCGAGCACCGCCTCGTCCACGGCGGTGGTCGAGTGTTCCGTCCGCGGAGCGATCCGGAACAACGGGATCGTGTAGCCGCAGATGGGGCCGATGAGTACGGCGAAGACCACCGTTCCGATGCCGACGTTCCCGCCGAGCAGCCACCCGATGCCGAGGACGACCAGCTCCACGCCCGTGCGCCCGACCCAGATCGGCCAGCCGGTGACGCGGTGGATGCCGGTCATGAGGCCGTCTCGCGGGCCGGGGCCGAAGTTGCCGCCGATGTAGAGGCCGGAGGCGACGCCGAGGAGGAGCAGTCCTCCGGCGAACAGCAGGATGCGCGCCCACAGGTCGAGGTCCGCGGGGATGAACGCGAGCCCGATGTCGGCCGAGGGCCCCACGAGGAGGACGTTCAGGACGGTGCCGACACCCGGCCGCTGCTTGAGCGGGATCCAGGCGAGGAGCACGAGCCCGCCGACGATGATCGTGATGAGTCCGAAGCTCAGGCCGGTCCGCAGGTTGAGCCCCTGGGTGAGGACGTCCCAAGGGGCGACGCCGACCGCACCGCGCACGATCATCGCGATGGCGATGCCGTAGAGGAAGAGGCCGATGAGGAGTTGGAGCACACGACGGGTCATGGTGGACAATCCAATTGCACGATTGGCTTTGGCGCTAGAGGCCAATCCGGGTATCGTGGTTCAATGGCTTCCATCACCCTGAGTGCCCGATCGCTCGCCGCCCTGCTCGGGCAGTGGAAGACCGCTGCGCCCGCCTACCGCGGTCTCGCCGACCGCATCCGACTCCTCGTCCTCGACGGACGCATCCCGGTCGGCACCCGTCTGCCGGCCGAGCGGGAACTGGCCGATCGGCTCGCGCTGAGCCGCACCACGGTCACCGCGGCGTACCGCGAACTGCGCGAGGCCGGTTACCTCCGCAGCATCCGCGGTTCTGGCAGCGTCACCCTCCTGCCGTCGGCACCCACTGCGCTGGCTCCCGTGCCACAGGGCGGGTTCCTCGACTTCAGCAAGGCGGCCGTCCCGCCGTGCCCCGAGATCATCGACGCCGTCGCCACCGCCGCCGCAGAACTGCCGCGGTACATGCACGACTTCGACTACGACCTCGTCGGCATGCCCGAGCTGCGGCAGGCCATCGCCGACCGCTACACCGCGCGCGGGCTGCCCACCGACCCCGACGAGATCATGGTGACCGTCGGGGCTCAGCACGCGATCGCCCTCATCGCGCGCACCCTGCTCAGTCGAGGCGACCGCGTCCTCGTCGAGATGCCGAGCTATCCCCACGCCTATGAGGCGCTCCGCGCGGCCGGAGCCAGGCTCGGCGCCGCGACCGTCTCCTCGGAGACCGGCTGGGACGTCCGCGAGCTCGAACAGTGGTTCGAACGCACGAGCCCCGCGATGGCGTACCTCATGCCGGACTTCCACAACCCCACCGGGGCGTCGATGCCGCTCGAGACCCGCCGACGGGTCGCTGCAGCCGCCGAGCGGCACGGGACGGTGCTCGTGATCGACGAGACCACGGCCGAACTCGACATCGACCGGCCGACGGATCAGGGCCTCGACGGCACCCCGTTCGCCGCACTCCAGGGCGCGCCGGCGTCGATCATCACGATCGGTTCGGTGGGCAAGACGATCTGGGGCGGCCTCCGCATCGGGTGGATCCGCGCCGAGCGAGGCACGATCAGGAAGCTCGTCTCGGCGCGCTCACTGGGCGATCTCGGCACGCCGATCCTCGACCAGCTGACCGTCCAGCAGTTGATGCCGGCGATGGACGGCATCGTCGCCCGGCGCGGTGTCGCGCTCGGCGAGACCCGCGACCGGCTCGTCGACCTGCTGGCCGACCGCCTCCCCGAGTGGACCGTGCCGCGGGTCGACGGCGGGATCGCCACCTGGGTGAACCTCGGCGAGGCCGCGTCATCGCAGCTCTCGCTCGCGGCTCGGAGTCACGGGCTCGTGATCGTCGCCGGGCCGCGGTTCGGGATCGACGGTGCGTTCGAGCGCTACCTGCGCATCCCGATCAGCTATCCGTGGGCCCAGACCGAGCAGGCGGTCGAGCTGCTGACGCAGACGTGGCACTCGGCGATGTTCGGACATGTCCCGGCGCTGGACTACCTCGAAGACGTCGTCTGAGGTCGCCGCCGACGAGCGTGACACCGCTCCACACGCAGTGCTCGTGCGTGCCGTGTCCAGCCTCCGCGCGAGACCGCCGTCGGAGGGGTGTGCGGTGACATAATTACAGCGTCCGCACCTCTCGCAACAACCGAAAGCGGCTCCGTGCACCTGCTCTCCGTCCTCAGCATGAAGAACCGCGCGTTGATCGCGCTCGTCACCATCGTGGCCGCCGTGTTCGGTGTCCTGGCGGTGGGCGGCCTCAAGCAGGAGCTCATCCCGTCGGTCCAGTTCCCGCAGCTCGCGATCATCACGAGCTACCCGGGTGCGGCACCCGAGGTCGTCAACGACGACGTCTCGACCCCGATCGAGACCGCGATCCAGGGCGTGCCCGGTATCGAGTCCACCTCGGCGACGTCGAGCACGAACTCGAGCCTCATCAGCGCGACCTTCACCTACGGCACGGACCTCGCCACCGCCGAGCAGAAGATCACCCAGGCGATCAACCGCATCAAGTCGACCCTGCCCGACACCGTCGACCCGCAGGTGGTCAGCGGCAGCATCGACGACCTCCCGGTCATCCAGATCGCCGTGTCCGGCGCGGCCAACCAGGACTCCCTGGCCGAGGTGCTCTCGAGCTCCGTGGTCCCCGACATCAAGGACGTCGACGGCGTCCGCGACGCGGCGATCGTCGGCGAGGTGGGCAAGCGGGTCACGATCACCCCCGACGACGCCAAACTGGCCCTCGCGGGGCAGACCAGCCGGGTCATCGGTACGACACTGCAGCAGAACGGCTCCCTGCAGCCCGCGGGCGACATCACCGAAGGCGACAAGACGTTCTCCGTGCAGACGGGCACGAAGCTCACCTCGGTCGCCGACATCGCCGCCCTGCCGATCACGGGCGCCTTCGCCGCCGACGGCTCCGTCCTGACCATCGGCGACGTCGCGACAGTCGCCCTGAGCGACGACCCGATCACGTCGATCTCGCGCGTCGACGGCGAGCCGGCGCTCACCATCGCCGTCACGAAGCTGCCCGCGGCGAACACCGTCGAGGTCTCGCAGGGCGTGCGCGACCTCCTGCCCGAGCTCGAGCGCACGATCGGCTCCGACGCCAAGCTCACCGTCGTGTTCGATCAGGCGCCTTACATCGAGCAGTCGATCGAGTCGCTGACGACGGAGGGGCTACTCGGCCTCGTCTTCGCGGTCCTCATCATCCTCATCTTCCTGCTCGACGTCCGCGCGACGATCGTGACCGCCATCTCCATCCCGACGTCCGTGCTCATCACCTTCATCGGCCTCCAGGTCGCCGAGTATTCGCTCAACATCCTCACGCTAGGCGCGCTGACGATCGCCATCGGGCGCGTGGTCGACGACTCCATCGTCGTGATCGAGAACATCAAGCGACACCTCTCGTTCGGCGACAACCGCACGGGCGCGCAGCGCGCCGGATCGATCCTGAGCGCCGTCCAGGAGGTCGCCGGAGCCATCACCGCGTCGACCGTCACGACCGTGGCCGTCTTCCTGCCCATCGCCTTCGTCGGCGACGTCACCGGCGAGCTGTTCCGCCCCTTCGCCCTCACCGTCACGATCGCGCTGCTCGCGTCGCTCCTCGTCGCGCTCACCATCGTGCCGGTGCTCGCCTACTGGTTCCTGCGGGCTCCGAAGGCGCAGCGGCTCGCGGCCGCTGCCGCAGCAGAGGAGGCGTCGGCCGACGCGAACGCCGAGCCAGTGCGGAGCCGACGGGAACGCCGAGTCAGCGTGCAGGACGAGGACGACCTCGCGAAGCCGTCGAGGCTCCAGCGGGCGTACCTCCCGATCATCCACTGGACGCTGAAGCACTCGGCCGTCACCCTGCTCTTGTCGCTGCTCGTGCTCGGCGGCACGATCGCGCTGATCCCCTCGATGAAGACGAACTTCCTCGGCGACTCGGGCCAGAACACGCTGACCGTCACACAGACCCTCCCGGTCGGGACGAGCCTCGACGCCCAGGACGCTGCGGCGAAGCAGGTCGAGACGAAGCTGCGCGACATCGACGGCATCGACACGGTGCAGCTCTCGATCGGCTCGAGCGGGAGCTCCGTCCGCGACGCCTTCTCGGGCGGTGGCGGCGGGGCGATCACCTACTCGATCACGACGAGCGAGGACGCCGATCAGACGGCGCTCCAGAAGACGGTCCGCAAGGACCTCGCGCGCCTCGACGACGTCGGCGAGATTGAGGTCGCCGCGTCCGCTGGCTTCGGCGGGTCGAGCGACATCGAGATCGACATCACCTCCGCACGGCAGAGCGATCTCGCGAAGGCCGCCGACGCGATCCAGCAGGCCGTCACGGGCCTCGACGGCATCGACCAGGTCACGAGCAACCTCAGCGCGTCGCGGCCGTTCGTCCAGGTGGCCGTCGACCGCGACGCTGCCGCCGCCGCAGGGTACAGCGAGGTCGCGCTCGGTGCCTACGTGTCGCAGCTCATGCAGCCGACGACGGTTGGCTCCATCGTCATCGACGACACCACGCTCACCATCTACCTCGACGCCCAGACACCGCCGACCACCGTCGACGCCCTCGCGGCGACGGAGATCCCCACCGCCACCGGCCCGAGACGCCTCGACACCCTCGCGACGGTCTCCCAGGTGGACGGACCCGCGTCCATCTCGACGGTCAAGGGACTGCGTTCGGCGACCATCAGCGCGACGCCGGGCAGCGACAACCTCGGCACCGCCAGTGCCGAAGTGCAGACGGCGATCGACGACGTCAAGCTGCCCGCCGGCACCACGGCCACGCTCGGTGGCGTGACGGCTTCGCAGAGCGACGCCTTCGGCCAGTTGGGCCTCGCGCTCCTCGCCGCGATCCTCATCGTGTACGTGATCATGGTCGCGACCTTCCGGTCCCTCCGGCAGCCCCTCCTGCTGCTGGTGTCGGTGCCGTTCGCCGCCACCGGTGCGATCGGACTCCAGGTGATCACCGGAGTGCCACTCGGCGTCCCGTCCATCATCGGTGCGCTGATGCTCATCGGTATCGTCGTGACGAACGCGATCGTCCTGGTCGACCTCGTGAACCAGTACCGGCGACGCGGCATGACGGTCATCGAGGCCGTCGAGCACGGTGCCGCACGCCGACTCCGCCCGATCCTCATGACGGCGCTCGCGACGATCTTCGCGCTCACCCCGATGGCGCTCGGTGTCACCGGGCACGGCGGGTTCATCTCGCAGCCGCTTGCGATCATCGTCATCGGCGGGCTCGTCTCCTCTACGGTCTTGACACTCGTCGTCCTGCCGTCCCTTTACAACCTCGTCGAGGGGTTCCGGGAGCGTCGCGAGCAGCGGCGGGCTGCAGCCGAGCCGAAGCCGACGGCGCGCACGGTCGCCGCGATCGAGGGGCCGCGGGCCGCGACGGTCCCCGCTGAGGAGCCGATCCTCGTCGGCGCCGGTGGCGAAAGCGCTGCATCCGCGCCGAGCGCGCCTGACGCATCCGTTCCGTCGACCTCGGCGGACGTGGCTCCGGTGGACGCGGCTCCAGACGGCGCCGCTCCCACTGACGCGGAACCGGCGGAGGAGGCCCCGATCGATTCGGTTGCTGCCGACGCCGATCCTGCCGATACGGCTCCCACGGACTCGGATGCGGCACCCGAGCCGCAGGTCGCTGCGCCGAGTGAGCCGGCGGTGGATCGACCGATGACGCGGCCCGCCGCGCACGAGGTGCACGAAGCCCACGAGGTGCACGGGGCGCATGTGGCGACGGGTGACGAGCTGCCGCGCACCGAGGCGATCACCCTTCCCGACGCGGTCTCCGAAGCCCCTGCGGACGAGGTCGTGCATTCCGGCGAGCACGCCGCCCCGGCGGTGCAGCCTGAGCCGGAAGCGAAGGCTGAGCCGGTCGCCGAGCCTGAGCCGGTCCTGGAGACGGAGCCGGCCGGAGAGGCTGAGGTGGCGGAGAAGTCCGAGCTCCCCGCTGACTCCAACCCGACGAGCGACACTGCGCCGACGCCTGACGCTGAGCCGAAGCCCGATGCCGACACGGCACCCGGGACCGACCCGTCTTCGGGCACCGAACGACCGAAGCGTCGCCGCGCGCAGTGGCCGTGATCGACCACCTGCCGCTCGGTCGCTGAGCTGAGGCTCGAGCCGTTCGACACAAAGCCCTCGGGAACGCCGTCACCGGCGTCCGAGGGCTTCGTCGTGTCATACCCGACTCAGCGGAGATCGCCGACCGCGCCGGTGACCGCCCGCACGACCTCGCCCGACTGCACCAGCGCGGTGACCGCCTCGATCTCGGGGGAGAGGAACCGGTCAGGGCCGGGACCCGTGACCTGCTCACGCACCCGGCGGAGTACCGCTCCGGTGCCGACGGCCGGCTCGAGCGGGCCGCGCAGGTCGAGGCCCCGGGCTGCCGTCATGACCTCGATCGCCAGCACCCGGCTGAGACCGTCGATCGCCCGACGGAGCTTCCGCGCCGCCGCCCAGCCCATCGACACGTGGTCCTCCTGCATCGCGGACGACGGGATCGAGTCGACGGACGCCGGGTGTGCCAGGCGTTTCAGTTCACTCACGATGCCGGCCGCCGTGTACTGGGCGATCATGAGGCCCGAGTCGACCCCGACCTCGTGCGCGAGGAACGGCGGGAGGCCGTTGCTCCGGCTCCGATCCAGGAAGCGGTCGGTGCGGCGCTCCGACATGGACGCGACGTCGGCGACGGCGATCGCGAGGAAGTCGAGGACGTAGGCGACCGGGGCACCGTGGAAGTTCCCGTTCGACTCGACGCGCCCGTCCGGCGTGAGCACCGGGTTGTCGACGGCACTCGCGAGCTCCCGCTCGGCGACCATCGCGGCATGGTCGACGGTGTCCCTGGCGGCACCGTGCACCTGCGGGGCGCAGCGCAGTGAATAGGCGTCCTGCACCCGGGTGCACTCCGGACCCCGGTGGCTCGCGACGATCGGGGAGCCGTCGAGCAGCAACCGCAGGTTGGCGGCGCTCTCGGCCTGACCCGACTGCGGGCGCAGGGCCTGCAGGTCTGCGGCGAACACGGCGTCCGTGCCGAGCAGGCCCTCGACGCTCATCGCCGCGGCGACGTCGGCGGTGCGCAGGAGCATGCGCAGGTCTTCCACGGCGAGCGCGAGCATCCCCAGCATGCCGTCGGTGCCGTTGATGAGCGCGAGCCCCTCCTTCTCGGCGAGCTGCACCGGCTGGAGGCCGGCGTCCGCGAGGGCCTCCGCCGCGGAGCGCGTGCGACCGGACGCGTCGGTCACCTCGCCCTCGCCCATCACCGCCAGCGCGCAGTGTGCGAGGGGTGCGAGGTCGCCGGAGCAGCCGAGCGACCCGTACTCGCGCACGACCGGGGTGATGCCGGCGTTCAGCATCGCCGCGTAGGCGCGGACCGTCTCCACCCGCACCCCGGTGCGGCCCGTCATGAGCGTCGAGAGGCGCAGCGTCATGAGGGAACGCACGACCTCCCGCTCGACGACCTCGCCGCTGCCGGCGGCGTGCGAGCGGACGAGACTCGCCTGCAACTGCGCGCGGCGCGTCGGCTCGATGAACGTGGTCGCGAGCGCACCGAACCCGGTCGAGATCCCGTAGTGGGGCTCGGGATCGGAGGCGAGCGCCTCGATGATCCGGCGGGAGGCCGCGACACCGTCGAGGGCCGTGCCGTCGAGGTCGATCCGTGCACCGTGTCGGGCGACGGCGACGACCTCGTCGATCGACAGCGGCCCGGCGCCGAGGACGACCGAAGTCGGGCCGGCGGGTTCGGGATGCGAGCGACCGGAGGTCGTCGGGTCGCTGGTGGTCGGGGTCGCGCCGGGCTGGATGTCCATGTTCCGATGGAACACCCGGACGCCGATCGCGGCGGTGCGCGTAGAGTCGTCCGTGTCTGGGATGACAGACATGGACGACCAGGCGGCCGAATCCGAGCCGCGGAGACGAGGTCAGCGGTGAGTCAGGTCCCGGCAGCCGACGCCACCCTTCGTGTGCTGAGCCATCTCGCCGGCGCCCGCGGCCCGCTTCCGGCCGCGGCGATCGCCTCGGCACTCGACGTGCCGAGATCGACGGTCTACCACCTCCTCAGCGTGCTGCAGGAGCACGGCTTCGTGGTCCACCTGCCCGAAGCCCGTCGCTACGGGCTCGGGGTCGCCGCCTTCGAACTGTCCGGCGGGTACGCGCGCCAGGAGCCGCTCAGCATGCTCGGGCGCCCACTGCTCGCCGAGCTGGTCGACCGGGTGGGCGAGAGCGCGCATCTCGCCGTGCTGCACGGTCGTGACGTGCTGTACATCGTGGACGAGCGGGCCCCGCGTCGGCCGCACCTCGTCACCGATGTCGGGGTGCGCCTCCCGGCTCACCTGACCGCCAGCGGCTGCGCGATCCTCGCCGCGCTCCCGGCCGGCCAGCTGCGCGCCCTGTTCCCCGACCAGGCGGCGTTTGTCGACCGCACCGGCCACGGGCCGAAGCGGTACCGGGAGCTCCGACAGGTCCTGGCACAGACGACCCAGGACGGCTATGCGCGCGAGGCAGGCGGGGTGACGCTCGGCCTCGCGAGTGTCGGGGTGGTCGTCCGCGACCACACGGGGTGGCCGGCGGCGGCGATCGCGGTCACCTACGACGCCGATGCCGGGCTCGATCCGGCGTGGTTGGCGCGCGAGATCCATCCGGCGGCGGCCGAATTGTCCCGGCGGATCCGGGGTCGCTGAGCGCCCGGCAAAGCCGGCGGGCTGAGCGTGCGGGCGGTGCTGCGGCTCCGGACGTGCGGTCAGGCGACCGAGCGCAGGATGAGCTCGAGCAGCGCGGTCGCGTAGGCGTCGGGCGCCGTCGCGGCGCTGAACCGTCGCAGTTCGCCGCCGAGCTCGACCACGACGGTGTACGCCTCGGCGTCGCCCAACGACAGGAGGACGTCGAGTTCGTCGTCGAGCGTCGGCTCGCCGTCGGTCGGCGCAGCCGGGGACACCGCGCGTTCGAGCGACCGGAACGAGCCGCGCAGCAGGGCACGCAGCTGGTGTTCCGACGGCAGCCAGAGCGTCTCCTCCTGATCGACGGAGTCCAACGCCCACTCGGTCGTGCCGTTGAAGCCGAAACTGCGGCCACCCGGGTGCTCGTGCACCTCGACGGTCATCTCGCTCACCGTGAACACGTCGCCGGCGAGCTCGCCGCCGTCGATGGTGAAGCGGTCGCCGGGTTCGGGGGTCCAGCGCAGGCCGGCGGTGCGGAGCGCTCGGGCGAGGTCAGCGGAGATCATCAGTCCAGTATCGCCGACCACTGTGCGATGCGGCTGGCAACCCCTCGATTCGGGCGGAACCCTGTGCGAGGGTGGAGGATCTCTTCGAAGGGTCCGATGATGCCCGCACCTGATGATGGCCTCTCCGGTCGCTTCCCTGCGCGCGGCCGCGTCACCACACGACGGTTCGAGGGTGCGACCGGGATGCACGAGGTGTCGGGCGCACTCCGATTCGTGGACGTGGACCCCGATCGGTTCTCGATGACCGTCGACTCGGTCATGCTCGGCGAGTACGTCGTCCATCGCAACACCGTCGGCCCCGGGACGTTCGACCTCGTCGCCGACGCCTACGGGCTCGATGAGCCGGTCGCGACGATCGTGATGCTCATCGAGGGCGCCGCCAGCCTGGTCCACGGACGACAGCAACTCGACCTGCTCCCCGGGACCGGGACGCTCACGGAGGGTGCCGAGACGTACCGGACGACGATCCACGACCACGCGACCTATCTGTACGTGTTCGTTCCGATGCGTGCGCTCCGCCGCCTCGGCATCACCCCGACGAGTGCCCTCGGCCCGTTGGCGCCGTCGCCGCTGCTGCGGGGGAGTGCCGCATTCCTCGTGGAGGTCATCTCCGCGTTCGAACCGATCGGCGGCGCCGCGCAGCTCAGGCTCTGCCGGGTGATCGACACGATGCTCGCGACCCTCTACGCGGAGAACGACCTGTTCCGGGCCGAGGGTGAGGTCGGACGCGTTCCACTCCGGCTCCGGATCATCGAGCACATCGCCGCGTCCTTCGCCGAGCGGGAGTTGCGACCGGAGACGCTGGCGCGTCGCTTCAACATGTCGACGAGGTCTCTGCAACGGGTGTTCGAGGGCTCGGGCACGAGCGCCGCGGGCGAGATCGCCGAGCGGCGGGTGCAGCTCGCGCTCGCCCTCCTCTCGGACCCCGATCACCGGGGCCTGTCGATCGCCGAGGTCGCGACCCGATGCGGCTACCACTCGCAGGCGCACCTCCGTCGAGCGGTCGTCGCGCACACCGGTCTCAGCCCGAGCCAGTTCCGGGAGCAGACCAAGGCGGAGGACGCCTGACACCGCAGCGCCGTCCCGGGTGCGCCGGATCAGCCTGCGGTGCGCCCGCTGCGACGCGGGGCCGTCAACCACGGACGCAGCAGCCTCGTGACGAGCGGCAGGAGCCAGTAGGTCATGATCGGCGTCAGGATGAGCGTCGAGATGAGCACGTGGAGGAACACACCGAGCGGCTCCCAACCGGGCACGAGCGCCGTGACGAGGAGGGTGAAGACGAGGTTGAGTGGGAAGAAGCCCAACCAGATGCTCACCGCCTGCTTCCAGCGCGGCGGTGCGGGCGGGATCGGATCCGGGTCGCCGGAGAGCTCGGCCTCCTCGACGCGGAGGATGCCGTCCGGTGCGTCGAACCACCCTTCGATCCCGCTGCGCCGTTCGACGCGGGACTGCTCCATGAACTCGCGGCCGCTCGACAGCCACCAGGCGCGTTCCTTCGACTCCTCCCAGTCGGTCAGCGTCTGTTCGTCCGCGAAGCGGTAGAGCATGTACCAGACGTCGCTCTCGGCTCCCGCGCGCACCCAGCCGGAGCCGAGGAAGCCGGGGTATCGGTTCGCCAGGTTGATGCCCGCCTGGACCCAGATGGTGGCCTCGGAGATCGACGCCGGGTTGACGCGTCGCTCGATCGAGACGGTGATGGGATCGTGTTCCATGCGCCCAGTAGACCGCACTCGTGTTTCGATCTCGTGTCCCGCAGCCGCCCCCGTAGAGTCGAGGCATGGCGACTCCTGACTTCGTACTGGCCCTCCGCGAGCGGATCGGGCACGCGCCCCTCTGGTTGACAGGGGTGACCGCGGTCGTCCTGCGCGGTCTCGGGACGCCCGGGGCCGAGGTGCTGCTCGTCCGACGACAGGACAACGGGGCGTGGACGCCGGTCACCGGCATCATCGACCCGGGCGAGGAACCCGCGGTCGCGGCGGAGCGGGAGGTCCTCGAGGAGGCTGCCGTGGTCGCCGTCGCCGAGCGTCTCGCCCAGGTGCAGGTGCTCCCGCAGAACGTCTACGACAACGGCGACATCACGCAGTACATCGACCTCGTGTTCCGATGCCGCTACGAGTCGGGTGAGCCGTATCCGGCGGACGGCGAGAACTCCGAGGCGCGGTGGTTCCCGCTCGACGCCCTGCCCGAGCAGGTCTCGCAGAACTTCCGCATCCGGATCGCCCTCGCCGCCTCCGACGAGCGCGAGGCCCGCTTCACCCGCTGACGTCCCTCCACCTGCCCGCGAACTGTCACGTGAGGCTAGTTCCGGGGCCTGTGACTAGCGTTTGGTGACAGTTCGCGGGCTGGCGGGGGTGGCGGTGGCTGCGGCGATGGCGTCGGCGGCTCGGACGAGGGTGAGGTGCGAGAGCGCCTGCGGGGTGTTGCCGACCTGGCGCGCCTGCTGCACGTCGTACTCCTCGGAGAGCAGACCGAGGTCGTTGCGGAAGGACAGCAGCCGGTCCATCAGCTCGCGGGCGTCGTCGAGTCGGCCCGAGGCCGCGTACTGCTGCACGAGCCAGAACGAGCACGCGAGGAACGGGTGCTCGTCGCCCGGCAGACCGTCGACCCCGCTCGTGGTGCGGTAGCGCAGGAGCAGACCGTCCTGGAGGAGGTCCTCCTCGATCGCGGCCACCGTCGCGAGCATGCGCGGGTCGTCGGGCGCCACGTAGCCGATCTGCGCGAGGACGAGCAGCGACGCATCGACCTCGGTCGTCCCGGCGTGCTGGACGTAGCACCCGCGTGCGTGGTCGACGTTCTCGCGCTCGATCGTCTCGCGGAGGGTCTCGCGCAGGGCCTCCCAGCGTTCGACGGGCCCGTCCAGGCCGTGCTCGCGGACCGCTCGGACACCACGGTCGAGCGCTGCCCAGATCATGGCGCGCGAGTGGGTGAAGTGCTGCTCGTCGCCCCGGACCTCCCAGATGCCGCGGTCGGGACGGTTCCAGTGCTCCTCGAGGACGCCGAGCAGGGCGCGCTGGAGACTCCACGAGAAGTCGTCGTCCGCGAGACCGACCGAGCGCGCCTCGTCGAGGGCGATCATCACGGACCCGAAGACGTCGCCCTGGTACTGCGTGTAGGCACCGTTGCCGACGCGCACGGGGGCGGCGCCGAGGTAGCCGGGGAGGCTGTCGAGCTCCTCCTCCACGAGGTGGCGTTCGCCCGCGAGGCCGTACATGATCTGCAGGTCGTTCGGATCACCGGCGATCGCCCGGAGGAGCCACCTGCGCCAGTCGTGCGCCTCCTCGGTGAAGCCGTGCTGCATGAGGGCCTCGAGGGTCAGGGACGCGTCGCGCAGCCAGACGTAGCGGTAGTCCCAGTTGCGGACGCCCCCGAACGACTCCGGCAGGCTCGTGGTCGCGGCGGCGACGATGCCCCCGGTGTCCTCGTGCGTGAGGGCGCGGAGGACGAGCAGCGAACGCACGACCGCCTCCTCGTACTCGGCCGCGGGATCGCAGCGGGACGCCCAGTCGCGCCACCAGGCGACCGTGTGGTCGATGCGCGGGCCGACGTCGACCGGGTCCGGCACCTCACGGTGCGAGGGGTACCAGGTGAGGGTGAGGTCGACGGTGTCGCCCGCGGAGACCTCGACGGTCGCCGAGTGGGCGTGATCGGAAGCCGTCAGGTGCACACCGCGGACCACGACGGCGTCGGGGCCGGCGACCGCGACGATCCCGGATCCGTCCGGGAGCTGCCGCACCCACGGGATCGCGTCGGCGTACCCGAAGCGGAGGCGAACCTCGACGTCGACCGCGACGGTGCCGCTGAGCCCTTCGACCCGGCGGACCACATCCGCCCGGCGGTCGCCGTGGGGCATGAGGTCGGTCACGCGCACCTGGCCGTCGGGGGTCGTCCAGACGGTCTCGAGGACGAAGGTGTCGTCGAGGTAGGCGCGGCTCGCCGTCGCCCGCGCGTCGGCGGGCCGGACCGTCCAACAGCCGTGGTCCTCGGTGCCGAGCAGCGCACCGAACATCGACGGCGAGTCGAACCGGGGGAGGCACAGCCAGTCGATGCCGCCCTCCGACGACACGAGCGCGGCGGTGTGGCAATCACCGATGAGGGCGTAATCCTCGATGGGGCTGGGCATGCACCCATGCTGCCACGCCGCCGCGCGCCTGCCTGGGAGTGATGCTCCGTGACTTCTCAGGGTGGATCGGGTAACGTAGGTGAGTCGGCTCTAGACACCGCGTTTGTACCGCGGAGGGTTATGTCAGTCTGGTGGGCCGGTTTCGTCGGAGAGAACTCCGCGAACACACACATGATGTGGACGGCCCCGGCCAGTGATCGCCCGGGTATGAGCATGCCGCAGCGCAGCCGAGGTTTCGGATGGCGCTGTGTGAGTCATGCAGGTTGTTCATGCGAACGAGTTATAACCCGGAAAGCACTTCTCCATGCCCAAGAACAACACCCCCGCCGGCAAACGCCCGGCCAAGAACTTCGACCCCAAGTCCAAGTACGGCGAGAACAAGCGGCCCTTCGGCTCGCGCCCCGGCGCGAAGTCCGGCAGCAAGAGCGAAGGCCACCGCGGCTACCGTCCCGACGCCGGTGGAGCGCCGCAGAAGTCCCGCTGGAACGCCGACGAGCGCGCCGAGCGTGCCGCCCGCTTCGAGTCGGAGGAGCGTGGCGACCGCGCACCCCGCGGCGACCGCAACGAGCGTCCCGCGTACAACCGTGGTGGCGACCGCAACGAGCGTCCGGCGTACAACCGTGGCGGCGACCGCACCGAGCGTCCCGCCTACAACCGTGGTGGCGACCGCAATGAGCGTCCCGCCTACAACCGTGGCGAGCGGACTGAGCGTCCTTCGTACGGTGACCGGAACGAGCGTCCTGCGTACAACCGTGGTGGCGACCGGAACGAGCGTCCCGCGTACAACCGTGGCGAGCGGAACGAGCGTCCGTCCTACGGCGACCGCAATGAGCGTCCTGCGTACAACCGTGGTGAGCGGTCCGAGCGTCCGTCGTACGGTGACCGGAACGAGCGTCCTGCGTACAACCGTGGTGAGCGGTCCGAGCGTCCGTCGTACGGTGACCGGAACGAGCGCCCGGCGTACAACCGTGGTGGCGACCGCAACGAGCGTCCTTCGTACGGCGACCGCACCGAGCGTCCCGCGCACAACCGTGGTGGCGACCGCAACGAGCGTCCGTCGTACAACCGTGGCGAGCGCTCCGAGCGTCCCTCGTACGGCGACCGCAACGAGCGTCCGTCGTACAACCGGGGTGAGCGCTCCGAGCGTCCCTCGTACGGCGACCGCCCGGCTCGTCAGGGTGACCCGCGTCAGGCGAACCGCACCGACCGCCCCGCGCGTTCGTACGACGACCGTCCGAAGCGTTCCTTCGAGGAGCGCCCGGCGCGTTCGTACGACGACCGCCCCAAGCGGTCCTTCGACGACCGCCCGAAGCGCTCGTTCGACGACCGCGGCGCGTCCGACGCCGGCCGTGGCAGCGACTACTACCCGAAGCGCGACGCCGGCTCCTACACGCCCCAGGACGACGTGGTGCTCGAGCGCCTCGAGGCCGACGCGATCCAGGCCGGCGACGTCGAGGGTGTGACCTTCGAGAGCCTCGGCCTCGGCGGCAACATCGTCCGTGCGCTCGCCGAGCTCGGCGCCGACAGCCCGTTCCCGATCCAGGCGGCGACCATCCCGGACGTCATCGCGGGCCGCGACGTCCTCGGCCGTGGCCGCACCGGCTCCGGCAAGACCATCGCCTTCGGTGCCCCGCTCGTCGAGAAGCTCATGGAGAACGGCGGCGGCAAGAACCGCAAGCCGGGTCGCAAGCCCCGCGCCCTCATCCTCGCCCCGACGCGTGAGCTCGCCCTGCAGATCGACCGCACCGTGCAGCCCATCGCGCGCGCCGTCGGCCTCTTCACCACGCAGATCTACGGCGGTGTCCCGCAGGGTCGCCAGGTCGGCGCACTGCAGCGCGGCGTCGACATCATCGTCGGCACGCCCGGTCGCATCGAGGACCTCATCGAGCAGGGTCGCCTCGACCTCTCGCAGGTCACCGTGACCGTCCTCGACGAGGCCGACCACATGTGCGACCTCGGCTTCCTCGAGCCCGTGCAGCGCATCCTGCGTCGCACCGCGCCCGACGGTCAGAAGCTCCTCTTCTCCGCCACCCTCGACAAGGGTGTCGCAGCCCTCGTCAACGAGTTCCTCCCGAACCCGTCGGTGCACGAGGTCGCCGGTGAGGACCAGGCGTCCTCCACGATCGACCACCGCGTGCTGGTGGTGGAGCACAAGGGCAAGGACCGCCTCATCGAGGAGCTCGTCAACCGCACCGAGAAGACCCTCGTGTTCGCCCGCACCCGGGCCTACGCCGAGCGTCTCGCGGAGCAGCTCGGCATGGCGGGTATCCCCGCCGTCTCGCTGCACGGCGACCTCAACCAGGCGCGCCGCACGCGCAACCTGGAGAAGCTCACCTCGGGTCGGGTCAACGTGCTCGTCGCCACCGATGTCGCCGCCCGCGGCATCCACGTCGACGACATCACGCTCGTCGTGCAGGCCGACGCTCCGGACGAGTACAAGACGTACCTGCACCGTGCCGGCCGCACCGGTCGAGCCGGCAAGATCGGTCGCGTCGTCACGATCATCCCCAAGGCCCGTCGCCGCCGGATGACCGAACTGCTCGACCGCGCTGAGATCGAGGCCGCGTTCGACGACGCCGCCCCCGGCGACCAGCTCGTCGAGGACATCGCCACCGCGTAGTCCCCACCGCATCAGGAACGCCCGCCGAGCTCACGCTCGGCGGGCGTTCTCGCGTGCGCGGGAGGCCTCGGGCGCCTGTACGGCCTCGCGGCACTCGCTGCAGGACCTGCCGCGAGCGCGGGCGCGTGCCCGCGGAGGCTGCTGGCAGCGGGTCAGGGGGTGAGGGCCGCCCGCTCGTCGTCGCGCGGCGCGAGGACGACGGCGTCGTCGACCCCGTCGAAGGTCCGGACGGGCCGGGTGTCGTCCCAGCGCTGCCAACCCGGGTCGCCCGTTGTCGCGAACGCGACCCAGGCGTCGTGCATCGCGGTCGCGAGCGACTGCGGGGCCGAGGGGCCTGCCATCCGGACGGCCTCCGGCGAGTCGAGGTGGTCGAACACGAAGCCGATCTCCATCGCGTGGGCGGCTCCGAGGGCACCGTGCCCGTCCTCGCCGACGGGGCTCCGCCAAGCGAACTCGTACACCCACGTGTCCGCACCCGCGGCTGCACGGGCGTCGGCGACCCGGTTGAGTGGCACGCGCAACAGCACGTCCGTCGCCATCGCGCCGAGGATCTCCCCGGTCGAGGCCCTCGGACGGTTCCGTCGGAAGGTGCGGACCGTCGCCGCGGGGATCCCGAGCTTGAGGCGTGCCGCGAGCAGATGGACGCGTTTGATCGTCGGGAGGAGTCCCGTCGGAACGAACCACAGCCGGTACTCCTCGGTCGTGCTACCGATGAGGACGGGGATGCCCGCGGCTTGCCCGGCGAGCAAGGCGTCGAACGGGCTTTCCGGCACGAGCGGTGCTGCCGTCGCGACCGCGAAGCCGGCGCCGCCGTTCAGCGGGTTGCCGCCTGCCATGGCCCGCTCCTGCGCGGCCACGAGCCCCTCCGGTGGAACACGTCGGAACCCTCCTCGGGTGGTGGGGACCCCCAGATCCTTCGCCATGAGTTTCGAGATGCGGCCCGCCCGCTCGCGCGTCTGCGCTTCCAGCGGTCCGCTCTGGATGATCGCCCGTCGCATCACGGACGAGGCGTCCGGGTGCGCGAGGAGCGCAGCGACCGATGCCCCGCCCGCTGACTCGCCGAAGACGGTGACGTTGTCGGGGTCACCGCCGAAGCGGGCGATCTCGTCCTGCACCCACGTCAAGGCCGCGAGTTGGTCGGCGAGACCGAGGTTCAGCGGGACGTCGTCGAGCACCGAGAACCCCTCGGACCCGAGACGGTAGTTGACGGAGACGAGGACGACGCCGTCGCGAGCGAACGCGGTGCCGTCGTAGGCGTCGAGCGCGTTCGAGCCGTGGACGAACGAGCCTCCGTGGATCCACACCATCACCGGGCGCCGGGCGGTCGACGGCTCGGTCGGTGTCCACACGTTGACGTTGAGGATCTCGTTCCCCGGCACGGTCACCGTGGAGAGGAGGTCGCCGACCGCGCCGGCATACGGGGCCTGCGGTGCGGTGGCGCCGGGCCGGGTCGCGTCCCGCGGCTCGTCCCAGGGCTCGACCGGCTGGGGGAGGCGGAACCGGTCGTCGCCGAACGGCGCCGCTGCATACGGGATGCCGAGGAAGCTGGAGACGCCGCCTGCACTGCGTCCGGTGACCGGGCCGCTGCCGGTGTCGACGGTGATCGGTGTGGGGTGGTCGTCCGACCGGGTGTCGTCGGCGGCCGGTTCCAGCCCAGGGTCGATGCTCATACGCGTCCGTTCGTCGATGCTCGGGTGACCAACTGTATCGACGGCGGTCGTACGCGTGCCTGTGCATCGGACGGGAGACGGGTGCGGAAGACTGGAACGATGCAGATCCGTCCGTTCACCCCAGCCGACACCGACGCCGTCATCGCCCTGTGGAGCATCGTCGGTCTCACTCGACCATGGAACGACCCGGCGAAGGACATCGAGCGCAAGCTGACGACGCAGCCCGAGCTGTTCCTCGTCGGGGCGGATGCCGACGGTGCCGTCGTCGGCACCGCGATGGTGGGGTACGACGGCCACCGCGGATGGGTGCACTACCTGGCCGTGTCGCCGGCGCAGCAGGGTGGTGGACTCGGTCGGGAGCTCATGGCCGAGGCCGAGCGCCTGCTCATCGAACTCGGGTGCCCGAAGATCAACCTCATGGTGCGGACCGGCAACGACCGGGTGATCGGGTTCTACGAGGCGCTCGGGTACGGCACCGACGAGGTCGCGCTGCTCAGCAAGCGGCTCATCCCCGACGCCTGACGCCGGTTCGTTCGCCCATGTTTGGGCGATGGAGTTCTCGTTCGCCCAAACATGGGCGAACGAACGGGTCAGAACAGGGTCGGCTGGACCTGCAGGCCGGTCGTGACGAACTCCGGGGCGCGCTTGCGCAGCTCGGCCCGCTCGCCGTACCCGTCGCGCAACATGCCGAGCGCCGACGAGCGGACACCCCCGGTGGCCGGGTCCTCGGTGCCGCGCTCGAGCCCGTGCTCGCGGATCATCGGGCGGATGCGCGCCGCCAGCCACTTCCGGTACTCCTTCGGGGCGTAGGCGCCGTCCGCGTACATCGAGGTGTAGCGGTCGACGAGCTCGGGGTGCTCCCGCGACAGCCACTGCATGAACCAGGGTTTGACGCCGGCCTTCAGATACAGGGTCGAGAAGAGGACGGTGCTCGCGCCGGCCTCGCGGATGCGCGACAGGGCGAGATCGAGGTGGTCGACGGTGTCGGTCAGGTAGGGGAGGATCGGCATCATGAAGACCCCGACGTCGAAGCCGAGGTCGGCAGCGGCGCGGACGGTCGCGAGTCTGGCCGCCGCCGTCGGGGTGCCGGGTTCGATCGACTGCTGCAGCTCGTCGTCGTAGATGGCGATCGACATGGCGAGGTCGACCGGTACGCGCTGAGCGACCTCGGCCAGGAGGGGCAGGTCGCGCCGGAGCAGCGTGCCCTTCGTCAGGATCGAGAACGGGGTCGCCGAGTCGGCGAGGGCGTTGATGATCCCCGGCATGAGCCGGTACTTGCCCTCGGCGCGCTGATACGGGTCGGTGTTCGTGCCGAGCGCCACCGGGTGCCTGCCCCAGCTCGCCTTCGCGAGCTCCTTCTCGAGGACCTCGGCGACGTTCACCTTGACGATGAGCTGCGAGTCGAAGTCCTTCCCGGCGTCGAGGTCCAGATACGAATGCGTCGGTCGGGCGAAGCAGTACACGCAGGCATGCGAGCAGCCCCGATAGGGGTTGATGGTCCACCCGAAGGGCATCACGGACTGACCGGGTACGCGGTTGAGTGCGGACTTCGCGAGCACCTCGTGGAAGGTGATCCCGGCGAACTCCGGCGTCTGGACGCTGCGCACGAGGTTGTTCAGCTTCGCGAGGCCCGGCAGCGCCGACGTCGCCTCGACCCCGAGTTCCTGTCCGCTCCACCGCATGCCTCCATTAGAACATATGTTCGATTCCTCCGGGTGACTCCGGACGATCAGTTCCAGATGACGGGACCCGGACCGGCAGCGAGGCTCCACCACAGGAGGGCGGCGCTCACGAGCCAGAAGACGATCATGAAGCACCAGTCGCGGGTGCGGAAGGGGATGCGTGTCCGCTCCGTCCGCTGCGGATGGGCGCCGAACGCGCGGGCGTCCATGGCGAGCGCGACCCGCTCCGCGTGACGGATGGCACCGGCCAGCAGTGGCACGACGGTGCCGGCGGCGCGGCGGACGGCGGCGATCGGTCCGCGACCCTCGGCCATGCCGCGGACGCGGTGGGCGGAACGGATCACCTCCAGCTCGTGCCCGAACCGCGGCACGAACCGGTAGGCGGCGAGCGCCGTGTACCCGATCCGGTAGGGCACGTGCAGCTGCTGGATCATCGCGCGGACGAACTCCGGGCCGGTCGAGGTGAGGCCGCCGATGCAGGCGAGGACGAGGAGGGCCGCGAGCCGCAGTGCCGTCGCGAGGCCGACGAGCAGCGCCCCGAGGAAGAACCGGTAGTCGCCGACCTGGAACAGCAGGACGGACTGGTCGACGCGGCTCGGGTCGGTCCACAGGCCGAAGCTGAACGACATGATCGCGACGACGAGCGGCAGCGCCACGAAGAGCAGGAGGGCGACCGTCCGCGTCAGGCGGGCCCCGACGAGGATGACGACGACCGCGAGGGCGATGAACAGTGCCGGCGTGACCGGGTCCCTCGTGAACGCGAGCAGGAAGATCACCGGGAGCGGAGCGCCGAGCTTCGCGAGCGGGTTCAACCGGTACAGGAATCGACCGGCCGGCGCCGTGCTCGAGGCGTACGGGTCGATGGTCGTGGTGCTCATCGGGTGGCCGCCCCGGGCAGGTCGTCGAGTCGCGACAGGTGCCGCCAGTCGGGGTGGTTCGCCAGCGAGCGCATCGCCTGGGCGAGCGGTGGCGGCCGGAGTCCCGCGCGGCGCAAGAGCTCGTCGTCGCCGAGGACTGCGGTGGTCGTGTCGTGGGCGAGCAAGCGGCCGCCGGCCATCACCGCGACGTGACTCGCGTGGTCGGCGACGAGCTGGAGGTCGTGGGTCACGACGAGGACCGTGGTGCCCTGCGCGTTGAGTCCGGCGAGGAGGTCCAGGAGCTCGTTCGCCCGCGCCCGGTCCTGACCGAAGGTCGGTTCGTCGAGCGCGAGCACCGGAGCTCCGGCGATGAGGGCGCTCCCGACGGACAGTCGGCGCTTCTGGCCGCCGGAGAGGAGGAACGGATGCACGTCGCGGGCGGATTCCAGGCCGAACCGCCGAAGCAGGTCGACGACGCGACGCTCGATCTCGGTGTCGTCGACGCCCCGGATCCGCAGACCGTGCGCGAGTTCGTCGTGGACGGTGTGCGTGATGAACTGATGCTCGGGGTTCTGGAAGACGAAGCCGATGTGCGCCGCGATCGTCCGGACGTCGCTGCGCCCCGGGTCGATTCCGCCGACGTCGACGCGCCCGCGGGGAGGCCGGACCACCCCGGCGATCGCCTGGAGCAGGGTCGTCTTGCCGGCACCGTTCGTCCCGATCACCGCGAGGAAGTCGCCTGTCCCGACCTCGAGGCTCACCTCGTGGAGGATCGGGGTGCGCCGGCGGCCGCGACCGCGTTCGACGCTGAGCCGGTCGACGCGGACCGCCACCGACGACTCGGCGGTGGCCGGGGCGGCGGGTGCTGTCGGCAGCGTCGGCAGTGCGGTCGCGTCGAGTGCGGCGGTCAGCTCGGCAGGTGTCAGGGGGAGGTCCGGCAACGCGACACCGGCCGACCGCAGTCGCAGGGCCGCGAGCGTCGCGACCGGGAGCCAGACGCCCATCGCGAGCAGCTCGTCGAGGTGGCCGAGCAGGACGTCGCGGGTCGGGCCGTCGAAGGCGAGCCGCCCGTCGCGATCGAGCACGACGACCCGGTCGACGAGGTCGATGGCGGCGTCGAGGTTGTGCTCGACGAGCAGGATCGCGTGCCGCTTCCCGGTGCCCTCGGGTCCGGAGACGAGTGAGCGGAGGGCTGCGTAGACCTCCTCGATCCCGGCCGGATCGAGGTTCGCCGTCGGCTCGTCGAGGACGAGGAGGTCGCTCCCCATGGCCAGGGCGCAGGCGATCGCGAGTCGCTGTCGGCCTCCGCCCGAGAGTCGGTCGGGGTTCTCGGCCCGGCGCTCCCAGAGCCCGACCTGCCGGAGCGCGCGTTCGGCGCGGGACAGCACCTCCTCGACCGGGAGCAGGAGGTTCTCCGGGCCGAAGCACACCTCGTCGAGGACCGTTCCGGTGACGATCTGCGCGTCGGGGTCCTGGAACACCATCGCCACGTGCTCGCTCAACTGCGCGACCGTGGAGGTGGCCGTGTCGAGCCCGCCGGTGATCACAGCACCCTCGAACTCGGCCGGGACGGCGTGGGGGACGAGGCCGTTGAGGGCCAGGGCGAGCGTCGACTTCCCCGAGCCGCTCGGCCCGAGCAGGAGGACCACCTCACCGGGTGCGACCTGCAACGACACGTCGTCCGGGGTCCACTCTTCGCGCTCGTCGTGACGGATGCGCACCCGCCGGACGACGGTGGCGGGCTGCGTCGGCGGTACGGGGTCCACTCAGGCCCGCGTGCCGGCCGAGCCGCGGTCGCGCTGCAGGGGTTTCGCGATGGACCGCCCCACACCGGCTCTCGCGAGCGCCGCTGCGACCGCTCTTCCGAGCGCGGTGAAGGCGATCGGGCTGAGGACGAAGAGCGCGATGTAGACCGTCTGGGCGAGGGGCGCGAAGTGCTCGATCCCGAGGACGACGAGCACGGAGCCGCCGAAGACGAGTCCCGCGATGCCGGCTGCCAGGTAGAACACCCAGGCCTTCCAGACGCGGTAGCGCGACACGGCGAAGGGGATCTCCTGCAGGAGCCCGATCGCGAGTCCGGTGCCGAAGTAGCGGAAGAACCACTGCGGGCTGAACGCCGCGGAGACGAGCCCGGCGGTGAGCCCGGTCATGAGGGCCACGCCACCACGTCGGAGGAGCGCCTGCGAGACGACGCCCGGCAGGAAGTAGACGCCGATGATGAGGCCGTAGAGCACGGGGGCGGTCGCGGAGATCGTGCCGCCGACGTACCCGGAGACGACGAAGACGAGGCCGCCCCCGACGCCGATCGCGGCGCAGGTCAGCAGCAGTCGCGTACTCAGACGTTGCATCAGCCCACCTTCACGAGCAGTCGATCTCCTGAGGACAGCCTATCCTTTATCAGCCTGTCGAGACGCCGACGGACACCGCTCGGAACGGGGTCTCGAGCGCCCGATCCTGGCGGTCAGATCGAGCGTCGGCGCGGGGTCAGACGGACGTTCGGCAAGGGCGGCGCCGGGATGCGGTCCGTTCCGTGACCGTCGACCGAGCCGAAGCGTGAGGACCCCGCCTCCCAGTCCTCCCGGGCGGACTCGATGTCCTCATGGCTGCGACCGACGAAGTTCCACCACATGACCAGCTCCTCCGGGAACGGCGTCCCTCCGAGGAGCACGAAGCGGGCACCGGTCGCGCTCCGGAGCTCGAGGCGATCGCACCCGGGCGCCAGGTAGAGCAACGGGCCGGAGCCGAGTTCGACGCCGCCGACCTCGAGCACCCCGTCGAGCACGAGGACGCCGTGCTCGAAGGCCGGATCCACCGGCACCTCGACGACGGTGTCGGCCTCAAGTGTCACGTCGGCACCGAGTAGGGGCGAATGGACGGTCGCGGTCGACGTCACCCCGCCGAGCGTGCCGACGAGGACGGTCGCCTCCAAACCTGGAGCGCGGTGGACGGGCAGGTCCGTGTGCTGCTCGAACGCCGCCGGCACCGAGGCGGCGGTCTCCGGGAGCGCCACCCACAGCTGGAGGCCGTGCATGGCGGCCGCCTCCTCGCCCACCGAGAACTCGGAGTGCGACACGCCCCGACCGCTCGTCATGAGGTTGAGCTCGCCCGGGCGGACGACCACGTCGCTGCCCACGCTGTCGCGGTGGCGGATGTCGCCGACCAGCGGCCAGGTCACGGTCTGTAAGCCGGTGTGCGGATGCGGCAGGACGCGCATCAGCGACCGGTCCTCGTCGAAGCGGTCGAGGAAGCACCAGGCGCCGATCATCGGCAGCTCGCGCTGCGGGAGGGTGCGATGGACGCTCAAGCCGCGGACGCCGCCGAGGGGGACCTCGCGGGCCTCGAGGAGTCTCGTCCCGGATCCGTCAGGTGCGTGGCAGACGCTGGGGACCGGGTCGGCGTCGAGTCTCGTCATGAGCGCCTCCTTATCACGGACAACGCTACTCCCGCTCGGCCTGACCTCGGCCCGCACCGACGTGGTTGACTGGGCGCGGGGCCCGTCCGGCTCCGCCGCTGCCGAGATTGGGGATCCCATGGGCCTGTTCGACAAGCATGAGGACGCACCGGAGCCGCTCGCCCGGGGACTCTGGCACGACCGCATCGGCGCGTTCGCGACCCGGAGCATCCAGACGCTGGCCATCGTCGCGGTCGCCGCGCTGATCGTCTTCGCGCTGACCCAGCTCTCCCTCGTGATGATCCCCGTCGTCATCGCACTCATCCTCGCCTCGGCGATCTACCCGCTCATGCGGTGGATGCGGTCGAAGGGACTCCCGTCGATCCTCGCCACCTGGATCGCCCTCGTCTCGATCCTCGTCATCCTCGGCGGCATCGGATGGCTCATCGTCTGGGCCGTCCGCAGCCAGTGGAAGGACCTCGTCGACTCGGCCTCGCAGGGCTTCGGGCAGCTCCAGGACTGGCTCGGCACCCTGCCGTTCGACATCGACGAGAAACAGATCGAGGAGGGCAAGCAGACCGCGGTCGACTTCCTCACCTCGAGCCAGTTCGGCAGCGGGGCGCTCGCCGGTGTCTCCGCGACGGCGAGCTTCCTCACCGGCCTGGTGCTCATGGTCGTCGTCCTGTTCTTCTTCCTCAAGGACGGGCCGCGGCTCTGGGAGTTCCTGCTCCGCCCCTTCACCGGAACCGCGTACGACCGTGCCAAGCGCATCGGCGGCAAGACGGTGGACACCCTCGGCGGGTACGTGCGCGGCACCGCGACGATCGCGGCCGTCGACGCGATCGGCATCGGCATCGGCCTCGCGATCATCGGGGTCCCGCTCGCCCTGCCGCTCAGCGTCATCGTGTTCCTGACCGCCTTCATCCCGATCGTCGGTGCGACCGCCGCCGGCATCCTCGCGGCCCTCGTCGCGCTCGTCGCCAACGGTCCGGTCGCCGCCCTCATCGTCGTCGGCATCGTCGTGCTCGTGAACCAGCTCGAGGGCAACTTCCTCCAGCCCGTCGTCATGGCACGCTCGCTCAAGCTGCACGCCCTCGTCGTCCTCCTCGCCCTGACCGCCGGCACCATCCTCGGCGGCATCGTCGGCGCGGTCCTCGCCGTCCCGATCGCGGCGGTCGCCTGGGGCATCATCGGCGTCTGGAACGGTCCGGACCAGCCGGCCGAGCCCATGCGGCAGAAGCGACCCGAGTCCGTCTGAGGGAGCCCGTCAGGGTCGTGGGTCCGCCCGCCGGATAGCATGTGATCGTGGACCCCCACGATCTCCTCGGCCTCGTCTTCGAGGTCTTCACCTGGATCGGCTTCGGCAGCGCCGTCGTCGTGCTGCTCGTCATGCTCATCGCACGGGCCGCGGACGGCAGCTGGGTGGAGACGCACGGGGTCATCGTGGACCTGCCGGAGGACGCGGGCGGCGGGGACGTCGATCGAGGTCCGGGGCGCGAGGTCCGCTGGATGACCGAGGCGGCCGAGCTGTACTCACGACCCGTCACGGATGCGGAGTTCGACGCCCTGCGCGACCCCGAGGAGCCGAACGTCTTCTACGCCCGCCGGGAACCGTCGCGCGCACGCTTCCGCCGGACGGCCGATCACACGAGGGCACTCCGGCTGCTCTTCGGCGTGACCTTCGGCATCGGCGTCGTCTGCTCCATCGCCTCGATCGTGCTGCTGTTCGTCGCCGACACCGGGGCCTGACCACCCGCTCCTCCTTCCGGACACTGACGTACCTCTTCCCCGGTCCCTGAGCCTGTCGAAGGGCCTTCCTCCCGGTCATCGAGCCTGTCGAAATGCCCCGAGTGACCCCCTGGTCCGGGCACCGATCGTCCTGGCCACCCCCTCCTCGGTCCCTGAGCCTGTCGAAGGGCGACGCTCGGGTAGGCTGTGAACACGAGCGTCGACACCTGGTCCGCTCGCTCTCCCGGAGGCATCGCATGACGGAACGGTGGGCCCGTGTCGCCCGCGGCACCGCCGCAGCCGCGTTCGCCACCTTCGCCGCCGCCCTCTCGCACACGATCGGCGGGGCCGCCGCGCCGTCCGCGTTCGTCCTCCTGGTCGGTGGCACCTTCGCCGTCCTGGTCTGCGTCCTCCTCGCCGGCCGCCGCATCACCGCACTCGGGGTCGTCGCCTCCGTGCTCGTGAGTCAGCTCGGCTACCACGCGCTCTTCACCCTCGTCCCGAGCACCGTCAGCGCCACGGTCGCATCCGGCGGTGCGACCGGCCCCGCCGCCTGGCACCGGCACGGGGTCGTCGAACTCGCGACCGGCGGCGTCACCGCGGCGCACACCCACGGCGACACCACGATGTGGGCGGCGCACCTCGTCGCGGCCGTCGCGACCATCGCAGCCATCCTGTTCGCGGAACGCGCGACGCTCGCAGCGCTCGCCGCGCTGACCGTCCGGATCCTCGCCCGCCGTGCGGCACCGACGCACCTCGTCCCCGCGCCCCGTCGGGTGCGCTGGGTCCGGGTCAACCGCCGTCCGCGCAACCTCGGGGTGGTCCTGCTCCACCTGCGACACCGCGGTCCGCCAGCTCTCGCCGCCGCCTGACCGACGCACCACCCTCCGACCGGGACGGGTGCCGTGCGGGGCCGGGTCGGCCGCAGCGCAGCAGCACCCTTCGGCGCGCCATCCGGCGTGAGCCATCCCCCTTTCCGCACGCTCGACGCCGTGCGGATCAGTCGACAGGACGATCATGAACGCAACCACCCCCCGCCCGACCTTCCGTAAGCCCGCCGTACTCGGTGCCGTCGCCATCGGCGCTGGAGCGCTCCTCGCGGTCGGCGCACCGCTCGCCGCCAGCGCCCACGTCAGCGTCACGCCGACCTCCACGGCCGCCGGCTCCTACACGGTGCTGAGCTTCGCCGTCGGTCACGGCTGCGACGGTTCGCCCACGACGAGCCTCTCCTTCGAGATCCCCGAGGAGATCAACGCCGTGACGCCGACGGTCAACCCGAACTGGACCATCGACAAGCAGATGGCCCCGCTCGCGAAGCCCATCACCGACAGTCACGGTGAGCAGCTCGCCGAGCGCGTCGGCACCGTCGTCTACACAGCCAAGACGCCGCTCGCCGACGGCTACCGCGACACCGTCTCCTTCCAGGTCCAGCTACCGGCCGACGCCGAGGGCAAGACCCTCGTCTTCCCCGTGACGCAGACGTGCGAGGTCGGCCAGACCGACTGGACCGACGTCGCGAAGGACGGTCAGACCGAGGACGACCTCGAGTCGCCGGCGCCCGTCGTCGTCGTGACCGCCGCCGAAGCCGGTGACCACCACGGTGGCGCCGCCATGGACGACGACGGTGACGGCGACCACACCGAGGCCGCTGCCTCGACCGACGCCGGCACCACTGACGTGCTGGGCCGCGTGCTCGGCATCGCCGGTCTCGTCGTCGGTGCCGCCGGCATCGTCATCGCTGCCTCCGCACGCCGCGCAGCGTCCGACGCGAAGCGCCAGGCCTGATGACGGTCTCCCGTCGTCGCCGTCTCGTCGGCACCGCCGCGACCGCGTTCCTCGCGGTCGCGGCGGTGCTCGCCGTGGCCCAGCCGGCCTCAGCGCACAACAGCATCATCTCGACGACGCCGGCCGAGGGGTCGACGATCACCGAGCAGCCGGAGCAGCTCGTCATCACGACGAACGACAACCTGCTCGACCTCGGGGAAGCCGGCCAGTCCAACCAGATCCAGGTGACCGGTCCCGGCGACGAGCGGCTGTACTACGGCACCGCGTGCGCAGCGGTGAACGGCCCTGCGCTCGTCATGCCGCTGCAGCTCGGTGAAGCGGGTGAGTACACCGTCGTCTGGCAGCTCGTCTCGACCGACGGCCACCCGCTGTCGGGCAGCTACACCTTCGAGTGGGCGCCGGCCGAGGGCCAGGAACTCGCCGCGGGGAGCGCGAAGCCCGCGTGCGCGACGAGCGGTGCTTCCACGGTTCAGCCCTCATCAGAAGCGGGCGGTGTCGAGCCGGAGTCGTCCGCTGGTGGGCTCAGTGGCGATGTGTGGTGGATCGTCGGCGCGATCGGCGTCGTCCTGATCGCCGGCATCGGCGTGCTGCTCGTGACCCGGCGGAAGCCGGAGCCGACCTCGGACGACCAGGGCACGGACACCTCCGCGCCCTGAGCCGCACCCCGCCCGGTCCCTGAGCCGCACCCCGCCCGGTCCCTGAGCCGGCACCCCGTGCGTTCTCTGAGCGCCACCCCGTTCGGTCCCTGAGCTTGTCGAAGGGCGGTCCGGTCGATGGTGTCCTCGGATGGCGAGGTGCTTCGGGGGCACTTCGACAGGCTCAGTGACCGGGGGAGGTGACACGCTTCGGTCCTTGAGCTTGTCGAAGGGTAGTCCGGTCGGTGGTGCTTCCGGATGGCGAGGTGCTTCGGGGGCACTTCGACAGGCTCAGTGACCGGGGGAGGTGACACGCTTCGGTCCTTGAGCTTGTCGAAGGGTAGTCCGGTCGGTGGTGCTTCCGGATGGCGAGGTGCTTCGGGGGCACTTCGACAGGCTCAGTGACCGGGAAGGTCGGGCGAGCGGGTCCCGGTCCCGACACAACGGAACAGCCCCGCCATCCTCGAGAGGATGACGGGGCTGTCGGGTTGTTACCGGTGTAGCGTGCGGGTGAACCCGCGGTCGGCTACTTTGCCGGCGGCATCAGCACCGAGTCGATGAGGTACACGGTCGCGTTGGCGGTCTTGACGCCACCGCAGATGACCTTGGCACCGTTGACGGTGATGTTGTCACCCGAGCCCTCGACCTTGACGGTTCCACCCTCGACGGTGGTCTGCTCACCGTCGATGTCGGACGGAGCGATCTGGCCGGGGATCACGTGGTACGTGAGGATCGAGGTCAGCGTCGCAGCGCCCTCAGGCGTCTTGAGGCTGTCGATCGTCGCGGCGTCGATCTTCTTGAACGCGTCGTCGACCGGGGCGAAGACAGTGAACTCGGAGCCGTTCAGCGTGTCGACGAGGTTGACGTCGGGGTTCAGCTGGCCGGAGACCGCAGCGGTGAGCGTGGTCAGCAGCGGGTTGTTGGACGCGGCGACGGCGACGGGGTCGGCCGACATGCCGGCGACGGAGCCAGCACCGTCCGGGACGGCGTCAGCGTAGGCGGCGCAGCCCGAGCCGACGAGGTCCGCTGCGGGGTCTGCAGCCATCGACTCGGTGGGAGCGGAGCTCGGCTCCATCGAGGAACCGCTGTCGGAGCTGGAGCCGCTGGAACAGGCTGCGAGGCCGAAGGTCGCGACGGCGGCGAGTGCGAGCACTGCCATGTGGTTTCGCTTGATGGTACGCATGTGATTCTCCTTTGATGAGGTTTGGACCGGTTGTCGAGTGCCTCTCAGAACCGGCCCTCGATGACACTTCGGAGCCCCCACGGGGGTGGTTTGGAAAAAGATCCGACCGCGTGTCGGATGGGGTCGCGCATTAAGAGGAGAGAAATTCTTCGGATCCGTTCCTGTGGAGGGGCACCGGGGTGTCAGCCGCTGCGGCTACGATCGACGGATGAGCTGGAGCACCGAACCCGACTGGATCCCGGACGACGCGGACGCTCCCGACGACTTCGACGCCCCACCGCCCGACGACGCATACCTCGGCGGCGGTGTCGCATGGGGGAGTGGAGCGGTCGCGTCTGCTCCAGCCGCTCCGCCCGCTGCGCCTCCGGTAGCGGTGCGTGCGGCAGGCCAGAAGTTCGCCACGGCGCAGGAGGCACTCCACACCGTCTTCGGGTACGACGCGTTCCGTGGCGAGCAGCAGCAGATCATCGAGCAGGTCGCCGGCGGCGGCGACGCGGTCGTCCTCATGCCGACGGGCGGGGGCAAGAGCCTCTGCTATCAGATCCCCGCGCTGCTCCGACCAGGCACCGGCATCGTCGTCTCGCCGCTCATCGCCCTCATGCAGGATCAGGTCGACGCGCTGCTCGCCGTCGGCGTCCGCGCCGCGTTCCTCAACTCGACGCAGGATCCCGCTGAGCGCTCCCGGGTCGAACAGGCTTACCTCGCCGGTGAGCTCGACCTCCTCTACGTCGCGCCCGAGCGCCTGAGCTCCGAGGCGACGCGCCGGTTCCTCAGCCAGGGCACCATCGCCCTGTTGGCGATCGACGAGGCGCACTGTGTGTCGCAGTGGGGGCACGACTTCCGCCCCGACTACCTCATGCTCGGCGAGCTCGCCGAACGCTGGCCCGACGTCCCGCGCATCGCGCTCACCGCGACCGCCACCGGGGCGACGCACCAGGAGATCACGCAGCGGCTCCACCTCGGCGAGGCGAAGCACTTCGTCTCGAGCTTCGACCGCCCGAACATCCAGTACCGGATCGTCGGCAAGAACGAGGTCCGCAAGCAGCTCGTCGCGTTCGTCAAGGAGCAGCCGGCCGGCACCGCCGGGATCGTGTACTGCCTGAGTCGCAAGACGGTGGAGCAGACGGCCCAGCTCCTGCGCGACAACGGGGTGGACGCCGTGGCGTACCACGCCGGACTCGACGCCTCCGTTCGAGCGGCTGCGCAGTCACGCTTCCTCCGCGAGGACGGCGTCGTGGTCGTCGCGACCATCGCCTTCGGCATGGGGATCGACAAGCCGGACGTCCGCTTCGTCGCCCACGTCGACCTCCCGAAGAGCGTCGAAGGCTACTACCAGGAGACCGGCCGTGCGGGGCGCGACGGCGAGCCGTCCATCGCCTGGCTCGCCTACGGCCTGCAGGACGTCGTCCAGCAGCGGCGCATGATCGCCGAGTCGCCGGGCGACCTCGCGCACCAGCGCAACCTCAGCGCCCACCTCGACGCGATGCTGGCGCTCTGCGAGACCGTCGACTGCCGTCGGGTCAACCTGCTCCGCTACTTCGGTCAGCCCTCCACGCCGTGCGGTAACTGCGACACCTGTCTCGAACCCCCGGTCACCTGGGACGGCACCGTGCCGGCGCAGAAGCTCCTCTCGACGATCGTGCGCCTGAAGCGCGAGCGCAACCAGTCCTTCGGCGCGGGGCAGATCATCGACATCCTCCGCGGCAAGCGGACCGACCGCGTCGCCCAGCAGCGTCACGACGAACTCGCGACCTTCGGCATCGGCGAGGACCTCAGCGACCAGGAGTGGCGCGGCGTCGTCCGTCAGTTGCTCGCACGCGACCTCCTGGCCACCGTCGGTGAGTACGGCACGCTCGGCCTCACCGACGGGAGCGCCGAGGTGCTCGCGGGGAATCGGCCGGTGGCCATGCGCCGCGAGCCGGAACGTGCTGCCCGCTCCTCGTCGAGGTCGTCCTCTCGCTCGTCGAGCGCGAACGCCGAGCTCGAGCCAGCCGCGGCCGAGCTGTTCCAGGCTCTGCGTGCCTGGCGGGCCGGGGTGGCGAAGGAGCAGGGTGTCCCCGCCTACATCGTCTTCGGCGACGCGACCCTGCGGGAGGTCGCGACGGCGAAGCCCGACTCGCTCGGCGCGCTCGACGGCATCAGCGGCATCGGCGCGAAGAAGCTCGACGCCTACGGGCAGGCGCTCATCGAGGTCGTCGCCGCCAACGCCTGACGCCGCTCCTGAGAGCGAGCTGCGACAGCTGTGGGGGAGGACCAAGTCGATCGACGGCGATCGGGCGGGCCCTTGTCCACATCCCACAGGCGCTTTCACCCATCGTTATGACAGTCCTACCATTGTGGGAGGTTTTCATGGGTGAAAGGCAGGACACAGCGATGGTCGACACAGCGATCCGGACGAGCGTCAGCGGTACCACGGCAGCGACGGTCGAGGTGGCGCCGTCCGACGCGCGGATCGATGTCCCGGCGCTCGCCCACCAGCTGCTCGGCACCTGGCCGGAGGCTCGTCTCGCGTCGCGCGCACTCGCCGCCAAGCCGGAGATGCAGCGGATCGAAGGACAGTCGATGGACGACCACCGCGACCGCGTCTTCCACCAGCTGAAGCTCCTCGTCGAGAACGGCCAGGTGCTCAAGGCGTTCCCGAAGCGCCTCGGCGGCGCCGACGACCACGGCGGCAACATCGCCGGGTTCGAGGAGCTCGTCCTCGCGGACCCGTCCCTCCAGATCAAGTCCGGTGTCCAGTGGGGCCTCTTCGGTGCGGCGATCCTGCACCTCGGCACCGAGCCGCACCACGACGCGTTCCTGCCCGGCGCGATGAACCTCCACGTCCCCGGTGCCTTCGCGATGACGGAGTCCGGTCATGGCTCCGACGTCGCCTCCATCGCGACGACCGCGACGTACGACCCGGAGACCCAGGAGTTCGTCATCGACACGCCGTTCCGCGCGGCGTGGAAGGACTACCTCGGCAACGCGGCCGTGCACGGCAAGGCGGCGACCCTGTTCGCGCAGCTCATCACGAACGGCGTGAACCACGGCGTGCACTGCTTCTACGTGCCCATCCGCGACGACGAGGGCGCATTCCTCCCCGGGATCGGCGGCGAGGACGACGGCCTGAAGGGTGGGCTCAACGGCATCGACAACGGCCGGCTGCACTTCACCGGCGTCCGCGTGCCGCGTACCAACCTCCTCAACCGCTACGGTGACGTCGCCGAGGACGGCACCTACTCCTCGCCCATCAAGAGCCCCGGGCGACGCTTCTTCACCATGCTCGGCACGCTCGTCCAGGGTCGGGTGTCCCTCGACGGAGCCGCGACGTCGGCCTCCGCGCTCGCTCTGCAGATCGCGATCACCTACGGCAGTGAGCGTCGGCAGTTCAACGCGGGCAGCGACACCCAGGAGGAGGTCATCCTCGACTACCAGCGCCACCAGCGCCGGCTCCTGCCGCGTCTCGCGACGACGTACGCGCAGATCTTCGCCCACGATCGGCTGCTCGTGAAGTTCGACGAGGTGTTCAGCGGCAAGGCCGACTCGGACGACGACCGTCAGGACCTCGAGACGCTCGCGGCGGCCCTCAAGCCGCTGTCGACCTGGCACGCGCTCGACACGCTCCAGGAGGCGCGCGAGGCGTGCGGTGGCAACGGATTCCTCGCGGAGAACCGCCTCACCGGGCTGCGCGCCGACCTCGACGTCTACGCGACCTTCGAGGGTGACAACAACGTGCTGCTGCAGCTCGTCGCCAAGCGTCTCCTCACCGACTACAGCCGGAAGTTCGCGAAGGTCGACGCCGGTGCGCTCGCCCGCTACGTCGTCGAGCAGGCGACCGACCGCGCCGTGCACAGCAGCGGACTCCGGAGCCTCGCGCAGACCGTGAAGGACTTCGGGTCGACGGCACGCTCGGTGAGCCAGCTGCGCGACACGAACGTCCAGCGCGAGCTGCTGACGGAGCGCGTCGAATCGATGATCGCCGAGGTCGCGACGAAGCTGCGCGGCGCGAACAAGCTCTCGAAGCAGGCCGCGTCCGACCTGTTCAACGCGCACCAGAACGAGCTCATCGAGGCGGCGCGCGCTCATGGCGAGCTCCTCCAGTGGGAGGCGTTCACCGAGGGTGTCGAGCAGATCCAGGACCCCGGCACCAAGCAGGTGCTGACCTGGGTGCACGACCTCTTCGGGCTCTCGCTCATCGAGAAGCACCTCGCCTGGTACCTCATCCACGGGCGCCTCTCCCCGCAGCGCGGCCAGGCCGTCAGCGCGTACGTCGACCGCCTCATCGCCCGGTTGCGTCCGCACGCCCTCGACCTCGTCGAGGCCTTCGGCTTCGCGCCTGAGCATGTGCGCGCACCCATCGCGACCGGCCAGGAGGCGCAGCGCCAGCAGGAGGCCGCCGACTACTTCGCCGAGCTCCGTGCCTCGGGCGACGCTCCCGTCGACGAGAAGACGCTCACGAAGAAGTCCCGCTGACCGCAGCCGGTTGACAGGAGGCATATCGTCGTCGGCGCAAGGGTCCGGCGACGATATGCCTCACCTCGCGCTGCGCGATAGGGTGCCGACATGACGTTCAACGACAACGCCGACATCAGCGGGAACAAGGTCAAGCGACGGGGCCGCACGACCGGCATCGCCGTCGGTGGCGGCGCGGTCGGCGTCATCGTGATCGCCCTCATCTCGCAGTTCCTCGGGGTCGACGTCTCGGGCATCCTCGGCGGCGGCGGCATCGGCGGGGGCCAGCAGGAAGAGAGCCAGCTCTCCGACGAGTGCCAGACCGGTGCCGACGCGAACGCGAACGTCGACTGCCGCATGGGCGGTGCCTACTCGTCGCTCGACGCCTACTGGGCCGAGGAGCTGCCCGCGCTCGGCGTCGACTACACCTCGCCGGCGGACTTCATCATCTTCGACCAGCAGACGAACACGGGTTGCGGCGCCGCCACGAGCGCCACCGGCCCGTTCTACTGCCCGCCGGACCAGACCATCTACATCGACACCAGCTTCTACGCCGAACTGCGCGACCGCTTCGGTGCCTCGGGCGGACCGCTCGCCGAGATGTACGTCGTCGCCCACGAGTGGGGTCACCACATCCAGGCGCTCACCGGCATCATGGACCGCGCCGACCGCAGTGGTACGGGCCCGGCCTCCGACTCCGTCCGGATCGAAGTGCAGGCCGACTGCTTCGCCGGAGCATGGGTCGCCGCGGCGTCCGACACCGAGGACGCGAAGGGGGTCGCCTTCCTGAAGCCCGTGACCCAGCAGGAGATCGACGACGCCCTGAGCGCCGCGGCCGCCGTCGGTGACGACCGCATCCAGGAGGCCGCGACCGGCCAGGTGAACCCCGAGGCGTGGACCCACGGCTCCGCCGAGCAGCGGCAGCGCTGGTTCATGACCGGCTACCAGTCCGGTCCGTCCGCGTGCGACACCTTCTCGGTGTCCGCCGACCAGCTCTAGCCCGCGAGGGGTCCCGAATGGTCGGTTCCGCGTGTGCCGAGCCGGCCATTCGGGACCCCTCGCGAGCTGTGGGGCGATGGGTGCGGCATGCTAGATGAGACACGTGTCGTGAACACAGGAGGAAGTGGACCGTATGGGTGAGCCGTATCCCGAGATCGAGCCGTACGAGACCGGCATGCTCGACGTCGGCGACGGGCAGTCGCTGTACTGGGAGACCTCCGGCAACCCCGACGGCAAGCCCGTCGTGTTCCTCCACGGCGGCCCGGGCGGCGCGACGAGTCCGATCCACCGTCGGCTCTTCGACCCGAAGCGGTACCGCATCGTCCTCGTCGACCAGCGCGGCTGCGGCAAGAGCACCCCGCACGCGAGCGATCCGGCGGCCGACCTGTCGACGAACACCACCTGGCACCTCGTCGCCGACCTCGAGGTCCTCCGGAAGGCGCTGAAGATCAAGCGCTGGATGGTGTTCGGCGGGTCCTGGGGCTCGACCCTCGCGCTCGCGTACGCGCAGAAGCACACGAAGCGCGTCACCGAGCTCGTGCTCCGCGGTATCTTCACGCTGCGCGACGCCGAGCTCGACTGGTTCTACGAGGGCGGTGCCTCCGCGGTCTTCCCCGATCTGTGGGAGGGGTACCTCGAGCCGATCCCGGTCGGCGAGCGCCGCCACCTCATCGAGGCCTACCACCGCCGCCTGTTCGACGAGGACCCGGCCGTCCACGGTCCGGCGGCCGTCGCCTGGTCGCGGTGGGAGTCCTCGACGATCACCCTGCTCCCGCAGGAGGAGACCGTCGCCCGGTTCACCGACCCGCACTTCGCGGTGGCGTTCGCGCGCATCGAGAACCACTTCTTCACGAACAAGGGCTGGTTCGAACCCGAGCAGCTCATCCGCGATGCCGGCAAGCTCGCCGGAGTGCCCGGGGTGATCGTCCAGGGCCGCTACGACATGTGCACCCCGGTCTTCACCGCGTGGGACCTGCACCGGGCCTGGCCGGAAGCGGACTTCACGATCGTCCCCGACGCGGGGCACGCCTTCGACGAGCCGGGCATCCTGTCGGCGCTCATCGACGCGACGGACCGCTTCGCGAAGGACTGAGGGAATGCTCCGGTCCCTGACGACGCCCTTCGACAGGCTCAGGGACCGGGGGCGGCTCAGGGACCGGGGTCGGTTCAGGGACCGGGGATGATCACTCCGTGAAGCGCGCCCGGCGGACGGCCTTGCCCACCCGCAGGGCTTCGCCGAGCGAGCGGCCGACGAGACCCTCGCGGGCGAAGCCGCTCAGCAGCTCGGCTGCGAGCGCGCCGCGGTCGACCTCGGGCTCCGGGCCGTCGTCGACGCCGTCGGCCGGGCCGGCGAAGCCGTCGTGGGCGAGCAGGATCGAGCCCTGGTGGCAGTGCCGGACGGCGTGGGCGACGCGCTCGTGCTCGCCGACGTCCTTGACGTCCCAGGCGGTCGCGGTCCACAGCACGGTCTGCAGGCCGGCTCGCTTGACGGCCTGCCAGGTCTCGATGCTCTGCGCGCCGTAGGGCGGCCGGAACCACTCGATCGGCTGGCCGCTCAACTGCTCAAGCTCCTGTTTCGCCGCGAGGGTGCGCCGGTAGGCGACCTCCTCGGAGAAGTCGGTGAGGCGCACGTGGTCGTCGCCGTGCAGCGCGAGTTCGTGCCCACCGGCGACGATGCGTTCGAGGAGCTCGGGGTGCTTCCGCGCGCGGCCGACGAGGACGAAGAACGTCGCGGTCGCGCCGGCTTCGGCGAGGGCGTCGAGGACCCCTGGTGTGCCGTCGGGACTCGGGCCGTCGCCGTAGGTCATGACGACCGTGCGCTCCTCGGTGGCCACACCGACAATGGAACCGTGGACGGGCAGCGAACCGGTGAGGCGTGCGAGCAGCGCCTGCCGAGCCTTCGTCATGTGTCCACCGCCCTGTGAGTCGATCCGTCCAACAGTACCTCGCCGCCGCGATGCAGGGGGCGCGGATGGGCAGGCGGGGACGGGCGGGGGAGTGGCGGGGCTCAGGCCTGGACGAGTGTGGTGTCGAGCTCGCGCTGCTCGTCGAGGTGCGCGAGCGCACGACGGAGCGCGGTGCTGGAGGTGCTCATCGTGTAGGGGAAGTAGACGACCTCGACGCCGACCTTGGCGAACTCGGCTTCGAGACGGAGGCCTTCCGCGGTGCCGCGCCAGTCGTCGCCCTTGAAGAAGATGTCGAACCGCAGGGCGTCCCACGCCTGGAGCTTGTCCTCCCAGGTCTCCTCGACGGCCTCGTCGACGAAGCCGATGTGACGGACGATCTCGAGGCGTTCCGTCAGCGGGACGATCGGCTCGATGCGCTTCCGGGTGCGCAGCAGCTCGTCGGAGACGACCCCGGCGATGAGGTAGTCGCAGGCGCTCTTCGCGTGACGGAGGATGTTGAGGTGGCCGACGTGGAAGAGGTCGAACGCCCCTGCGGCGTAGCCGACGCGTCCCTGTCGTCCGGACTGCTGCGCGCTGCTCTGCTGATCGGTCATCGCCGAACGCTCCCCACTCGAGTGTTTCCCTGTCGTCTTCGGCGCGTTCATTGAGCCTCTTCCGAGGGTATGAGGGTCATCAGCGCTTGCCGAGTCCACTTTCAGGTGCCACCCGAGGAGGGGTGCCGGCTCCGATGCCCCCTGACGGGCCGGTGCGATACAGTTCCCGAGACGATCTGGAGCATGACATGGCCGAAGCAGAAGACCGCACCGAGGTGTCCCCCGCAGCACACGAAGCCGGAGCACCGGGGCGTCGCCGCCTCGTGACCATCGTGGTCTCCGTGGTCGTCGCCCTCGTCGTCGTCGGGATCGTCCTGTGGTCGACCGTCCGACCGGGCACGCCGTCGGGGCAGGGCACGACCGCGCCGTCCGCACTTCCCTCGTCCTCCTCGTCGACGCTGCCGACCGCGGAGCCCGGCTCGACGTTGCCCCCCGCCGGATCGAGCGACGGCGCGATCGGTCTCGACGAGACCGCCCCGGTGAGTGACGCGGTGAGCGTGCGCATCGAATCGTTGGAGGCCGTGGACGGCGAGGCGTCTCAGCCCGGCGAGGTCGCCGGCCCGTCGATCCGGGTGACGATCGCCTTCACCAACTCCGGTTCCGACGCCTACTCCCTGGCGGGCGCGGTCGCGAACGCCTATTACGGAGCAGATCTCACGCCGGCGATCGAGCTGGCCGCTCCGGGCGGCGTGCCGTTCCCCGAGCAGGTGGCGGCGGGCGAGACCGTCCGTGGCACCTTCGTCTTCAACGTCCCCGAGGACGCGCGCGACGCCGTCCGGGTGACCGTGGACTACGCGGCGGCCGAGCCGGCAGTCGTCTTCGAGGGATCCGCACCGCGCTGACGATCGCTCTGTATCAGACAGCTGTCGATCTGTCAGGTGTGATCGGCGCCGTCAGCGAAAGTCACCCCTGATCTGGGGGTGCATCTGCCCCCAACGGGGTGCATCGTCGTCCCCCATCTTGCGCTTGACTGCGTGGAGGACCTCATCAGCCCGCCCGCGTCTCCCGAACGTGTGTGCCAGCGGTCCGACTCCTTCACCCGAGAAGACTGCGAGATACACCATGACCACACTGCTGTTGTCCGAGCCCGCGATCACGCGGCGGACGCACCGACCATCCGGCGCGCGCCGCCTCGCCCTCGTCGGCATCACCGTCGCGGCCGTCCTGTTCGGCACGCTGACTACCGCACAGGCGGCATCGGCCGACACCACGCCGACCACCGGCCAGCCCGCGACGGTCTCGTCCGACGCCCTTCCCGCGCCGCAGATCAACGGCGTCGTCTGGGACCAGGTCGTCATCGGCAACACCGTCTACGTCGCCGGCTCGTTCACGACCGCGCGACCGGCGGGATCCGCGGCCGGTGCGAACACCGTGACCCGCAACAACTTCCTCGCCTACACCCTGTCGACGGGCGCGCTGCTCCCGTGGGCACCGAACTTCAACCAGCAGGTGCGCTCGCTGGCGGCATCGCCCGACGGTACGAAGTTGTACGCGGGCGGGCAGTTCACGGCGGTCAACGGGACGACCCGGTACCGCCTCGCGGCGTTCGACGTGGCGACGCAGACGCTGGTCGCCGGCTTCGCGCCCTCGATCAACTCGATCGTCAAGGCGGTCACCGCGACGGACACGACCGTCTACGCCGGTGGTCAGTTCACCTCGGCGCAGGGCTCGGCCCGCGCCGGTGTGGCGGGCTTCGCCGCCTCGAACGGCGCACTGACCGGCCTCGCACCGGACGTCGTCGGCGGAACGGTGCAGGCGCTCGTCCTCAGCCCCGACTCCTCGAAGATCGTCATCGGTGGCAACTTCACGTCGGTGAACGGTTCGAACAGCCCCGGCTACGGGCTCGCGGCTCTGAGCACCACCTCCGGCAGCTCCATGCCGTGGGCGGTCAACTCCCTCGTCCGCAACGGCGGTGAGGAGGCGTCGATCAACTCGCTCACGAGTGACGGCACGAGCGTCTACGGCACCGGGTACACCTTCGGCAAGGGCGGCAACATCGAGGGCGCGTTCAAGGCCGACTGGACCGGCGGCGAGCTGCAGTGGGTCGAGGACTGCCACGGCGACTCGTACTCCGTGGCGGCCGACACCGACGTCGTCTACGTGGCCAGCCACGCCCACTACTGCGGCAACGTCGGCGGATACCCGCAGACCGACCCCTGGGGCTTCCAGCGCGCGACCGCCTTCACCAAGGCCACCACCGGCACGCTGACCGCCGACCCGTACGGCTACTACAACTTCGCAGGCACCCCGGCACCGACCCTGCTCAACTGGTTCCCGACGATCAACACCGGCAGCTACACCGGTACCGGTCAGGGCGCCTGGGACGTGACCGTCGCCGGTGACTACGTGCTCTACGCCGGTGAGTTCACCCAGGTGAACGGCACGGGCATGCAGGGCCTCGTGCGGTTCGCGAAGGCGTCGATCGCCCCGAACAAGGACGGCCCCCGACTCACCGGCTCCAACTTCGTGCCCACCGTCACGTCGTTCAGCCGTGGGACGGCCCGCATCTCCTGGCAGGCCAATTACGACCGCGACAACTCGGACCTCACCTACCAGGTGATCCGCAACAACGTCACGGCCTCGCCCGTGTACACGACCCAGGCCTCCTCCACGTTCTGGAAGCGCCCGGTCATGTCCTTCCTCGACACCGGCCTGACGCCCGGACAGTCCTACAACTACCGGATCAGGGCGACCGACCCGTACGGCAACTTCCAGCAGGGACTCAACGTCGCGGTCACCGTCTCCGAGGACGGCGTGATCAGCAGCTACCAGCAGTCGGTGCTGAACGACGGCGCGACCTCCCTCTGGCCGCTCGGCGAGTCGAGCGGGACCACCGGCTTCGACTGGACCTCGGGTGACGACCTGACCCTCACCGCCACCGGCGTGACGCGCGGAGCGGTTGGCCAGGAAGCCGCCTCGAACAACGCGGCCACCACCTTCTCGGGCGGATCCAGCTCCTCCACCGTCCAGCGGCCGTCCCCGAACGTCTTCACCACGGAGGCGTGGTTCAAGACCACGACCACCTCCGGCGGCAAGATCATCGGGTTCGGCGGATCCGCGACCGGCAACTCCTCCTCCTACGACCGTCACGTCTACATGGGCAACGACGGCCGACTGAACTTCGGCACCTACACGGGCGCGACGAACGTCGTGACCAGCCCCAAGGCGTATAACGACGGCGAGTGGCACCAGGTCGCCGCCTCACTCGGAGCGAACGGCATGCAGTTGTTCGTCGACGGGCGGAAGGTCGCGGCCCGGGCCGACGTCACGAGCGGTCAGGTCTTCAACGGCTACTGGCGTGTCGGTGGTGACAGCCTCGGTGGCTGGCCCAACGGCCCGAGCAGCAGCAACTTCTCCGGCGACATCGACGACGTGTCCGTGTTCCCGACGGTCCTGACGCGCCAGCAGGTCGACGCCCACTACGTCGCCTCCGGCCGCACGTCCACCGTCCCGACCGCACCGGCCGACGCTTACGGCGCCGCGGTGTTCGGCCTCGACCCTGCACTCTACTGGCGCCTCAACGAGACGAGCGGGTCCACCGCCGTCGACGCCGGCCCGACCGAGTCGAACGGCCTGTACTTCGGTCAGGTCACCAAGGGTGCGAACGGCGCCATCTCCGGCGTCGACAACCGGGCGGCCCAGTTCACCTCCAACGGCTGGGACGAGGGCGGTGTCTCGAGCCAGTCGAGCTACTCCAACCCGACCAGCTACGCGATGGAGGCCTGGTTCCAGACCACCTCCACCCAGGGCGGCAAGGTCATCGGCTTCGGCTCCAACCAGACCGGCGGGTCCGGCGGGTACGACCGACACGTCTTCCTGCGTCCCGACGGCAAGCTCGTCTTCGGCACCTGGACCGGCCAGGAGAACACGATCACCTCACAGGCCGCCGTCAACGACGGCCAGTGGCACCACGTGGTCGCCCAGCAGTCCGCAGCCGGCATGAAGCTGTTCATCGACGGCTCGTCCGTCGGTACCAACCCGCAGACCGGTGCGCAGGACTACACCGGGTACTGGCGGGTCGGCGGCGACAACGCCTGGCAGGGTTCGGTCCCGTACTTCAACGGAAAGATCGACGAGGTCGCCGTGTACAACGCGCCGCTGACCGACGCCCAGGTCACCCAGCACCGTGAGCTCGGCCTCGGCCAGGCTCCCAACGTGCTGCCGACCGCCGCGTTCACGAATGCCGTCGCGAACCTCCAGCTCACCACGGATGCGTCGGCCTCGACCGACACGGACGGGGTCGTCAGCTCCTACGCCTGGGACTTCGGTGACGGCCAGACCGGCACCGGCGCCACGGCTTCCCACACCTACGCCGCGAGCGGCAGCTACACCGTCAGCCTCACGGTGACGGACAACCGCGGTGGAACGGCCACCACTCAGCAGACGGTGACGGCCGTGGCTCCGAACCAGCTCCCGACCGCGGCCTTCACACCGACGGTCGTGAACCTGGACGGGTCCTTCGACGCCTCCGCCTCGGTCGATCCCGACGGGACGATCGCCTCGTACGCCTGGAACTTCGGCGACGGGACCACCGGGACGGGCGTCACCGCGACGCACACGTACGCCACGGCGGGCACGTTCAGCGTGAGCCTGACGGTCACCGACAGCGTCGGCGCGACCGCGAGCGTCTCGCACGACGTCGCCACGACGCTGGCTCCCAACCAGCTGCCGGTCGCGAGCTTCACGGCGGCGTCCACCGGACTGACGGCGAGCTTCGACGGATCGGGTGCCTCGGACCCGGACGGGACCATCGCCTCGGTGGCGTGGGACTTCGGTGACGGAGCGACCGGCACCGGGACGACGACGACCCACAGCTACGCGACGGCGGGCACCTACACGGTCACTCAGACCGTGACGGACAACCGCGGCGGCACGGCGGCCACGACCCTGAGTGTCACGGTCGCGGAGATCCCGGTGGCGTCCACCTACGCGGCGGACACCTTCGAGCGCACCGCGAGCAACGCGTGGGGCACGGCGGGGACGGGCGGAGCCTGGACCGTCGCCGGAGGCAACACCAGCTTCTCGGTCGGCAACGGCACGGGCAAGATGTCGCTGCCCGCGGGCGGGACCCGCACGGCACGCCTCAACGCGGTGTCCGCGACGGACGTGACGGTGAGCGCGAAGATCACGGCCTCCGCCGTGGCGAACGGTGGCGGCGTGTACGCGTCCGTCATCGGTCGCCAGGTCGGGAGCGCGTTCTACTCCACCCGCGTCTGGATCCAGGCGAACGGAGCGGTCCGCATCCAGCTCCTGCAGGGTGCGACGGCTCTCCAGGCCGTCACCGTCCCGGGCCTCACCTACACCGCCGGACAGGCGCTCCAGATCAAGCTGCAGGTGACGGGTGCCTCGCCCACCACCCTCGGCGCGAAGGTCTGGGTCGCCGGCGCGACGGAGCCGACCGCCTGGCAGGTCCAGGCGACCGACTCCACCGCCGGGCTGCAGTCCGCCGGCCTGGTCGGCCTCAGCAGCTACCTGTCGGGATCGACCACGAACGGACCGGTGACCGTCACCTTCGACGACCTGCTCGCAGCGACGCCGGGTGCGGCCCAGCCGACCCCGGTGAACCAGGCTCCGACCGCGTCGTTTACGGCGACGGCCTCCGGGCTCACCGCGGCGCTCGACGCCACCGCGTCCACCGATCCCGACGGCACGATCGCCTCGGTCGCGTGGGACTACGGAGACGGCACGACCGGAACCGGCTCGACGTCCTCACACGTTTACGCCGCCGACGGGACCTACACGGTCACCGCGACGGTCACGGACAACGGCGGGCTCACGGCCACGACCACGCGGACCGTCACGGTCACCGCGCCGATCGTGCCCCCGGTCGACCCCAATCCGGTCGTCATCGCGGCGGACACGTTCGCACGGACCGCGGCCAACAGCTGGGGAGCCGCGCAGACCGGCGGCCCGTGGACGCTCGCCGGGACGGCGTCGTCGTTCTCGGTGAACGGCACCGCCGGCCTCATCTCGGCCACGGCCGGGCAGTCCCGCACCGCTCGACTCGCCCAGGTCTCGTCCACCGCGACCGATTCGACGGTGTCGTTCACGATCGCACAGGCATCGACCGGTGGGGGACAGTTCGTCTCCCTGGTCGGCCGTCAGGTCGGCGCCGACAACTACGCGGCGCGCGTCTGGGTGCAGGCGAACGGTGTCCTGCGTCTGCAGCTGATGAAGGGATCCACGGCGTTGACCGCGGTGAACATCGCCGGCCTCGCGTACACCCCCGGGATGAAGATCACGGTCCGTACGCAGGTGTCCGGTGTCGGCACGACCGCCATCAAGGCCAAGGCCTGGGCGGACGGGCAGACCGAGCCCGACTGGCAGGCGAGCACCACCGACACGACCGCCGCGCTGCAGGCGCCGGGGTCGGTCGGGGTGGACACCTACCTCTCCAGCACCATCACCAACGGTCCGGTCGTCGTGAACTACACCGGCTACCGGGTCACCGCGCTCTGAGCTGACCGAGACCCGGCCGGGAGTGGACGCCGTCCTCGATGAGACGCCCACTCCCGGCCGCATCAACGGCGGTGTCCACCGGTGTTCGCAGCGCCGGGACATCGCCAGATGTGCCTCCGTCGGGATACGGAGCACACCGAGAAACGCCCCTGATGCTCATCAGGGGCGTTTCTCGGTGCGGGCCCCGATCAGTGGGTGGAGGCCCGTTCGGCGCGGATCCGCGCCGCGAGTCGGCGGCCGTCGCGGATCGCACGGACGGCGGTCCACACCACGGACGGGTTCGTCAGCAACTGCTTCCGGCCGCCCTGGAGCAGGATCTCCCACGAGACCGCGAGGGTGGAGCGCCGCCACGAGGCCTCGTCGCGCTCGCTGAGGTGGAGCGCGGCGAAGACGAGGCGGTTCCGGATGTTGTAGAAGTAGTACAGCCCCGACTTGGCCTGACCGGACGAGGTCTGTCCGACGGCCTGGGTCCCGCCCTCCGCGTGCACGGCGGTGACGCCGTCGAGGACGAGCAGCGTGCCCCCGGCGGCGACGACCTTGTGCGACAGGTCGACATCCTCCCAGTAGAGGAAGTACTCGTCCGAGAAGCCACCGATCTCGCGCCAGAGCGACAGGCCGATGGCGAGGCACGCGCCGGTGAGCCAGGGCTCGATCCGATGGAGCGGCACCGTCGCCAGGCGACGACGACGGGAGCGGATACGACCGTCGTCCAGGTACAGGTCGGACCCGCCGAACCAGAGGCTGCCGTCCGGGCGGAGGATGCGCGGCGCGACCAGGGCCGATGGGTCGGCCTCGCACGCGGCGAACAGTGCGGCCGCAGCGGCCGGGAGGAGTTCCGCGTCGGGGTTGAGGATCACGAACCGGCTGGCTCCCGCCTCGACGGCGAGTTCGACGCCGGCGTTCACGCCTGCTCCGAAGCCGAGGTTGCCCGACGGCTCCACCAGGTACCAGCCCTCGGCGGTGGCCAGGGTCTGGAGCCGGGCGCGCTCCGCGGTGGTCGTCAGGTTGTCGACGACGACCGTCACGAGCCCCGGAGCGTCCCGGGTGAGTCTCGTGAGGTGCTCGGCGAGCAGCGCACTTGAGCCGTAGTTGACGACCACGACGGCGGTGCCGCGGAAGTCGGGGACGGCGGCGGTGTTCATGCGAGACTCCCGTCGTCGGCAGGGCCGTCCGGCTCGGTCGAGGCGGCGGGTGGGGTCTTCGACCGTCGCGCGGCCGAGACGATGCTGAGGACCATCCGCAGGTCTCGACGCACGGCGGGGATCACGAGTGCGGCGAGGCCGTACACCGCGAGGTCCGCCACGATCGCGGCAAGGATCTGCAGGACGGAACCGCCGCCAACGGTGAGGACGGTCGCAGCGTACGCGGCGGCCCCGGCTGCGAGGGTCAGCAGCGAGATGCGCACGACCCCGAACAGGAGCTTCCGGATCGGGATCGGCGCCCAACGGTTCAACCACCAGAGCGAGAGCGGCCAGGACACCACCGGCTCGAGGGCGAAGCCCGCGGCCACGCCGACGACGCCCCAGTTCGACCCGATGAGCACGAAGGTGATCTTCAGGGCCGCACTCATGAGCGTGAACTGGAACAGCCGGGCGGTGAGCCCCTTCGACACGTAGACCCAGTACCCGACGAGGGCGAGGGTCTGGAAGGCACCGGCCACCGTCAGGAACCGGAGGACCGGGGCCACCTCGAGCCAGCGCTCGCCGAGACCGAGGGCCACGATCGGTTCCGCGGCGCCGGCGACGAGCCCGAGGCCAGCGACGAGCGTGTAGCCGAGTGCGACCTGTCCGCGCACGACGTAGGAGTCGAAGCGCGCCTGCTGGTCCTGGATCCGCGAGAGGACCGGGATCGCGACGCGGGTGACCGGCGCGCGGAGCTGGTTCAGCGGGTTCATGAGGAGCTGGAAGCCTCGGCTGTAGATGCCGAGCGGAGCCGCACCGAGGCGCAGGCCGATGACGAAGGAGTCCGTGTTGTTGGCCGCGTAGCCCACGAGCTGGGTGGCGACCATGTTCCAACCGAACCGGTAGAAGCCCCGCATGTCGACCCCGCGTCGCGGGAGCCGGGGGAGCCAGCGCGACGCGATGAGCACGAGGATCAGCGTCGCGAACGACAGCGTCACCATCTGCCAGGCCAGGGCCCAGTACCCGGCGCCGACGACGGCGAAGACGATGGCGACAGCGAGCGCGATGACGGCGGCGGCGACGTCGACGACGGCGAGCGTCGTGAAGCGCAGCGACCGGCTGAGGCTCGCACGGTGCTGGGTGCAGACGCCGTTCAGGAGGAAGGCGAGCCCCATGAACTGCGCGAGCGGCACGAGCTCGGGCTTCCCGTAGAGTGCCGCGATCAGGTAGGCCAGACCGAAGATGATCGCGCCGAGCGCGATGCCGATGCCCGAGTTCGCCCAGAACAGGATGTCGCGCTGTCGATCACTGAGGGTCTTCGCCTGGATCGCTGCGTTGGAGAGCCCGAAGTCGCGGAAGATCTCCGACACGCCGACGACGGCCATGACCATCGCGAAGAGGCCGTAGTCGTTGGGCGTGAGGAACCGCGCGAGCACGACCACGGACACCACCTGGACGAGGATCCTGGTGAGCTGACCGACCATCGTGACGGCCGCGCCCCGGGCGGCATGGCGGCCGAAGTCGCCGCTCGTGGTCCCCGGCGCGGTCCCGGCGGTCATGCGCACACCGCCGCGACGACGCCCGAGGTGGGGGCGGTGGGGACGTCCCGGCACCCAATAGTCTGGTCATCGATCGACGGCTCTGCCGCGGAGAGGGAGCACATGCACTCGGAGACCCCGGCCGGAGCCACCGGACGCCAGCCCGCGACCTCGTTGGTCGTGGCCATGTTGACCTTCCGGAGGCCGGACGACCTCCGGGTGGCGCTGCCGGCGCTGATCGAGCAGGCCGAGCAGGTGATCGAGCGGTTCGAGCGCGTCGAGGTGCTGGTCGTCGACAACGATCCGCAGGAGAGCGCCCGGGCCTTCGTCGAGGCGTTCCCGTCGGCGGGCCCGGTCGTGCTCACATATCGCTGCGAATCGGAGAGCGGCATCACCGCCGCACGCAACCGTGCGCTCGCCGAGGCCGCTGCGAGCGACCTGCTGGTGTTCATCGACGACGATGAACGGCCGACCGAGCGGTGGCTGGTGGACCTCGTCGCGACCTTCGACCGCGGCGACGCCGTGGCCGTGGTCGGCCCCGTCGTCTCCCGCTTCGAGCGGGAACCCTCCGCCTGGATCCAGGCGGGGGAGTTCTTCACCCGGCGCCGGATGCCGACGGGCACGGCGGTGTCGGTGGCAGCCACCAACAACCTGCTGATCGACCTGCGGGTGGTCCGCGGCCTCGGGCTGGTGTTCGACACGGCCTTCGGGCACGCGGGCGGCGAGGACACGATGTTCACCCGGACGCTGCACGCCACCGGCGGACGTCTCGTGTGGTGCGACGAGGCGGTGGTCTGGGACATCGTCCCGGCAGCCCGCAGCACGCGCGACTGGGTGGTGCGCCGAGCGTTCAGCAGCGGCAACAGCTGGAGCCAGACGTCCATCGCGCTCGAGGACTCCCTCCGCGGACGGCTCACGGCGAGGGTCCGCTGCATCGCCAAGGGGCTCGTGCGCGCGGCCGGGGGCGCGGTGAGGTCGGCGGTCGGTCTCGTCACCCGATCCCTCCGCCATCGGGCGAAAGGCGTCCGGACGCTGGCGCGCGGCTTCGGGATGATCGCCGGTGCCGTGGGGTATTCGTACGAGGAGTACCGACGCGTCGACGCCTGAGCGGTGTCCGCGTGCCGGGTGGGCTCGTGCAGCTCAGATCGCACGGACGTCGGACTTCCGCGCAGCGGAGCCGGACGCGTCCGGTCGATCGTCGCCGAGCGCCGATCGATACGCCGCGAGGTGCAGCTCGCCGGACAGGTCCCAGTCCCGGGCCGAGAGGTCGGGGGAGCTGCTCCGTGACGGATCCGAGACGACCCGGAGGGCGCGCTCGAGGTCGGCGGCGTCGAGCTCTCCCTCGTACTGCACGACCCAGCCGGGTCCCACCTCGGCGGAGAGCCGCTCGTTGACCGCGTTGGACGGGACGAGCACGGGACGGTCGACGGAGAGCGCGGCGAGCGCGCCGCCCGAGTTGTGCATCTCGCGGTAGGGCAGGACGACGAGCTCTCCCTGCCGCGCGACGTCCACGAGCTCGGCGTCGCTCAGGAACTCGAGGCTGAGGTCGATCCGGTCGTCGTCCTCCGCCAGGCCGCGCAGTTCGGCCGCGAGCTCGTCACTGGACGGCCGTCCGGCCACCCGGAGGCTGTGCTCGCTCCCGGGAAGGGCCGTGAACGCACGGAGCAGACCGTCGACACCCTTGTACCGCCGGATGAGGCCGAAATAGCTCAGGCGACCGCTCACGGCGTCCCGCTGCGGGAACCGCGCGTACCAGTCGCGGTAGTGACCGTGCGGGATGAGGGCTGCGCCGACGCCTGCGGGTGGGACCGTCTGCTCGTTGAGCACGATGACGAAGGACGTCCGGCGCTCGAACAGTCCGAGGAGTGCGTGCTCGACCCGCGAGATCCCGGACGGCCGGTGGAGGTTGTGGAGCGTCCGCACGATGGGCGTCCGCGTGAGGGCGAGCCTCGCCAGCAGGACCAGGGTGAGGAGCTGGCGGACGGCGCGTTTGGGAGCCGAGGATCCGGACACCAGGATCTCGGGCCAATGGGCGTGGAAGACGTCGTACCGACCGAGGATGGCCCCGCGCCAGGAGAACGTCCGCACCGCGACGCCGGGCGTCGTCGCGAGGTGGTCGCGCAGCATGACGATGTACGGATTCGTGGTCGGCCGCGGTTCCGGGAAGGACTGCTGGACGGTGATGGTGCTCGGGTGCTTGGTCAAGGGAATGGCCTCCGGAGACGGGGTACTGGCGGTCCGACGGTCGCCGCTAGGCTCGCAGTCGGGGAATTCGAGGATCGGATGGATCGATGGGACGACTGCGTGCCGTGCGGAAGCACTTCTGGAGCTATGCACGTGGCGTGCTCCGCGGACACCCGGGCGCGAGGATCGAGGCGGGCGTGAAGCTCGGCGGTCCGGGGACCTACCGGCTCGACCGCGGCTGCACGGTGTCGAAGGGCGCGCAGATGTGGGTCGGCGAGGGTGCGACGCTGCATCTGTCGAAGGGGTCGAAGATCGGCATGCGCACCATCGTGAACGTCGAATCGGGCCTGGAGATCGGACCGGACGTCCGCATCTCCTGGGAGGTGCAGATCCTCGACACCGACTTCCACTGGACGACGTCGCCGACCGGACGACGCCGCGCCCACACCGCGCCGATCGTCATCGAGCGCAAGGTCCTCATCGGGACGCGCTGCCTGGTGCTGAAGGGCGTGACCCTCGGCGAGGGTGCCGTCGTCGGCGCGGGCTCGGTCGTCCGCCGCGACGTGCCACCGCGCACCGTCGTCGCGGGGAACCCGGCCGTGGCCGTCGGCGAGGTCTCCGACTGGGGCAGCGCCGTCGGCTGACCGGGCGGGCTCAGCGGACATCGGAGTGCCGTGCGCGCGTCGGAGCAGGAGCCGGTCCGCGGAGGAACCCGGGTGCCTCGTAGAGCACCCGTGCCGGCCCGCGCATGGCGGCCCCGCTGATGAGCAGTGACCCGGCGATCGCGAGTCCGGCCAGCACCGGCGGGAGCCCGGGGGCCACGATCGCGATCGGTGTGACCCGCGCGAGCAGTGCGAGCAGGTAGGCCATGACGATGATGAGCGGTGTGTGGGTCAGGTAGACCGGTAGGGTGTTCGACCCGATGGACACCAGGCGCGGGATCCGCGCGAGCCAGCGGCTGACGGTCACCCCGGTGACGACGCCGAGGACGCAGTTCACGAAGTACAGGCCGGGCACCCAGCGCAGTCCGAACACGGCGACCACCGCGGACACCGCGACCCAGGAGACCATGAGGGTCACCAGGAGCACCCCGACCCGCGCGCGGCTCAGTCGGAACACCGCGTCCTTCAGGTACAGACCGGCGAGGAAGAAGAAGCAGTACTTGACCGAGCCGCTCCACCCGATGTTGGCGGTCTCCCAGCCGCTGAGCGCGGCGGCCGAACAGACACCGGCGACCACGAGCTGGATCCGCCAGTCGATGCGTCGGATGAGCTTCGCGACGACGAAGAAGATCGCGAGCGCCCAGATGAACCAGAGCTCGAACCGGGGTGCGATGGGCGAGACGACCAGGTCGCGGATCGTGCCGACGAGGTTGATCGGCTGACCCTTCATCGTGAGCCCGAGGAGGAAGACCGCCGACCCGATGACCTCCCAGATGAGGAACACCCAGACGAAGAGGGAGAGCTTCGACCGCCACAGTGCCCTCCAGGACGCGGTCAGCCACTTCGCGGCGAACAGTCCGGCCAGCATGAAGAACAGGGGCATGCGGAGCGACGACAGAGCCTCGTTGACCTGCCGCCACCCGTCGATCTCGAACCCGGCGCCGAGCAACCAGCTCGCCGAGTGGTACATGGCGACGAGGGTGATCGCGAGCCCCTTGCCGGCGTCGACCCACTCGAGGCGCGGCTTGGCCTGCGGCGTGGCGGCGGTCATCGGCGCACCGCCGACCGGGAGCTCGGCAGGGTGCGCAGCGCGACGGTCCCCGACGGATCGGCCCGGTGCCGAGTCGCCACCGGGACGAAGGCCACCCCGAGGAACAGCATCGTGAGGAGCATGGACGAGTCGATCGGGCTGAAGCACAGGTTCCACAGCATCCTGATGGCGAGCCAGACCACGAGGGCACTGGCCGCGCGGCGGGCGAGTCCGTCGCCGATGGCCCGGAAGGTCAGGACGAACAGGAGCACGATCAGCGCGGTCCCCAGGAGTCCGAAGCGCACCCACAGGTCGCCGATCATGGAGTGGACCTCGTAGCCGTTGCCGAACATGTACCGCTCGACGTAGCCGTTGTTCGGTTGGTAGCCGATGAAGGACATGCCGGTCTTCGCCGACAGGATGTCGGACAGGGTCGGGAGCGCTCCAGAACCGTAGCCGAGCGGACGGTTCACGACGAGCTCGACGGTGGCGGCGGCCTCCGGCCTGCCGCCCACGATGAGGTTCCCCGAGGTGTCGATCTGCGCCTGGGTGCGTTCCTGCGTCCGCTCACCGAGCAGCCCGCCCAGGATCACGGCCTGCGCGATGGTGTACACGGCCGCGGCGAGGACGCCGAGGCCCAGGAGTGTCCGGACCGTGGAGCCGCGTCCGCCCGGGCTCGACGGACGCAGCTGCCAGAGGACGAGGGCCGCCGTCATCACGAGCATCGCGCTTCCGGAACGGGCGTCGTTCAGGGCGCCGACGACGCCGATGACGGCGATGACCGCGAACTCCATGAGCCGGGAGCTCCAGCGCCATGCCAGGGCCAGGAGCAGGACGGTCAGCGGCAGGGACAGCCCGAAGCGCCAGACGTTGACGCTCGAGAGTCCGTTCCCGAGGGGGATGGCCGCCACCATGCCGAGCCCGAACCAGACCGCGACCATGGGGGCGCCGATCACCGTACGGGCCCAGAGCAGTGCACCGGTGCCGGCGACGAGCCCCAGCACCATGAAGGAGTTCCCGGCGAGGAGGGTCTGGCTGGTGGACTGTCCGGCGCTGCTGAACGCGGTCAGGACGGCTCCCATGGCGATCGCGGCGAGTCCGAGGACGCCGAACAGGCGGGCCTCGCGGAAGCGGGCCAGGACGGGGAGCCACACCGGGATGAGGAGGAGGGCGAAGACGTAGCCCACTTTCAGGCCCTGCGGCAGGTCGATCGACATCGCGAGGAGGACCGGGGCCGTCGCCGCCGCAGTCCGGTCCATCCACGTGTGCGGCCGGAGCGGTGTCGTCGGCACGGCCGCCGTCGGGGCGAGCGCTTCGGCGGGGGCCGTGGGGCTGGTCCGGCGGGTCGCTCGGATGCTCGGTCGTGCCGTCATGATCGCCCCCTCATGGCTCCGGTCGGATCGTCGGTTCGCCGGGGCCGCAGGGTTCGAGGACGTTCGGGCGTCGGTCGATTCGGGAGGGCCTGGAGTGGGGATGCGCCGGGTCTGCATCCGTCCACCGGTCATCCGATCCTACCGAAGGGCACCCCGGAAGGCCTTCCCCCGTTCGCGGGGATGTTGCCCCCAAAGCGAGGGGTGACGACGGAACGGCGTGTGCCGGAGCACACGCCGTTCCGATCATGATCCGGGGGTGATCAGGGGCTGAGGAGGCTCCCCGCCCGCGCCGGGGCGATCCCGGCCTGCAATCCCAGCAGGCCGGCGATGGAGCTCGGTACGGCGACCACGACGAGCGCCGACTGGGCGAGGGCCGCCGGCGTCAACTGGTAGCCCGTCGTCGTGACCGCGGTGCCCTCGACGAGGACCGACCGCCGTTCCTGGCCGGTCGCCTTCGTGAACGCGGCCACCGTCGCGAAGCTCTTCGCGGTCGCTGCACCCTGTCCCCAGCGCACCGCGAGCGACGGGGCATTCGCGGAGGCGCGCTGGTAGACGTTGCCGTTCAGCGTGAGCTTCATCTGCTCGGCCGTGAACTCCTTCGACTGGTCCTCCACGCAGACGAGGCAGCCGCCGCCGGCACCCGAGATGACGTTGTTCGACACCGTGACGTTCTTGATGATCCACGGCACCGTCATGTCGGGCAGCGGCTGACGCCGGTCGTGGCCCGCGGAGTTCACGTTCGTCTGGCGACGCTTGTCCTGGGTCAGCTGCAGGGCGGCCATCGAGTTGCCCGTGATGGTGTTGTTCCAGACCTGCACGTTGCCGGTGTTCCCGATCCACAGGCCGTACCGCCCGTTCGAGGCGATGACGTTGTTCGTCACGGAGAACGTGTCCGAGATCTCGAGGATGATGCCGGTCGCGCCGTTGCCGATGGAACGGTTCCCCGAGACCTTCCCGTTGTACACCGACTCGTCGAGCCAGAGGCCGACGGTGGTGTTCTTCTGGAAGTCGTTGTCGGTGAAGGCGACGGTGCGCGAACGCGTGATCTTGAACCCGCCGGACACCGGCATCCGGTTGAAGTTCTGCACGTTGTTGCCCGAGATCACGGAGTTCTTGAGCGTGAACTTGTCGGCCGAGTTCGCTCCGCCGCCCATCATCCCGTTGCCGGTCGCGGTGATGTTCGCGAAGGTCACGCCGGTGCCCCACGCGTACATGCCGATCGTGGCGTTGTCCTGCACCACGAGGTTCTCGAAGGTGATGGCGTCGTTCTGAGCCGTGATCGCACCCATCTGGTACACCGAGTTGCCGTAGTTCCGGACACCGAGGCCGCGCACGACGCTGCCGACGCTCTTCACGGCGAGTGCCGTCTGGAGCTTGCTCGCCGTGACGGTCTTCCCGGCAGGGTCCGTACCGAGGATGAGGCGCTTCCCGGCGCGGTCGACGAAGAAGGTGCCCGTTCCCACCGCTCGCTCACTGGCGACCTGTTGCTGGGCGACGCCGTCGACCCACACCTGGTCGGGGTAGGCGGCGAGCGGGTAAGCGGGGTTGATGAACTTGATGGCCTCGGCACTGCCGTCCGACGCACCCTTGGTGAAGGTCGGGCTGGTGTCGAAGCCGGTGTTCCAGCCCGTCACGGCCCAGCCCGTGGAACTCTTGTTCCAGCCGGTGACGCGGTCACTGCCGTCCAACCAGACCGCTTCCTTGGGATAGGACTGGATGGTCAGCTGCTTCGAGCTCGCGAGGACGACGCTCTCGCGGTAGGTGCCGGCGCGCAGCACCAGCGTCGATCCATTCGGCGCCTTCGCGACGGCGTGCGTCAGTGACGTGTAGGGCGAGGCGAGACTGCCCGAGCCCCCGGTGCCGTTGCCTGCCGTCACGTACAACGCGCCCTTCGGGATCGCGTACGAGGTCGCCCCGACCGCAGCCGAACCTCGGCCGCTCGACGGCACCTGGGTGTCAGGGCCCGTCGGCGTGGTCGGGGTGGTCGGCGTCGCGGGAGCGGTGGGGGTCGTCGGGGTCGCTGGTGTAGTCGGTTCCGGCACCGGGGTCTCGACGGGGTCCGTCGGTTCGGTCGGCGCGGGGACCGGGGTCGTCGGTTCGGGTTCCGGGTTGGCCGACGACGAGGTCACCGGGGCCGCGCTCAGGGCGCTGATCCCGAGACCGAGCGGTGCCGCCGCGCTGGAGAGGTAACTCCACACGCCGATCCCGCCGGACTGGAGCCGCTCAGCGCTCGCGTCGGTCGCGATCCGTTGCCAGGAGGGCTTCGCCGCTCCGACGACCCACGCACGACTGGCCACGGTGACGGTGGTGGACGACCGGGTGCGCAGGTCCATCTGCAGCGATTGGCCGGGCTGGAGACCGGATGCGACCAGCGCCTCCTTCGACAGCTTCTTCTGGTTCGTGGTCGACCCGTCAATGCGTGCCGTGCCGAGATAGACCGAACCGGTGGGCGTGACGCGCACCGTGCTCTGGTAGTACCGCTTGCCGTCCGATCGGGCCTGCAGCCCGAAGTAGACGCCGCTCCCGGCGGTGGGGAGGGTTGGGACGGTGATGGTGGCGGTGGCCTGGACGTCTGCGATCTGCACACCGGCGAGCAGTGCCTGGCGGGCGGTCCCCGGGGTGGTGAAGGTGATGCTGCCGCCGTTCGCGACGGCCATCCCGGTGGTGACCGCGGAGGTGTAGTCGCCTCCGAGATCGGCCGCGCCGAATCCGGTCGCGACCGTCCGCGCGAAGGTGTCGCTCGCGACGGGCTTGCCGACGGACCAGGTCTCACCTGCGGCGTTCGCCGGTGCTGCGGCCGTGAGCGAGGTCAGGAGCAGGGCTCCGGCCGCGAGACCGCTCGCCAGGACGGTGCCGGCACGGCGGATGCCGCTCGAGCGGTCAGTCGGTCGGACGCGACGGCGCGTCGATCGGAGCGTTGGCCGGTCGGTCGTGGGAGGACCGGCTGCGTGGAGGTCGGAAGTCAAGAAGGGGTTCCTCACGGGGATCGGGAGCGCCCGATCCGTCGACGCGGGGTGGATGCGGGGGAGGTTCAGCTGCGTCGGATGGAGCGGACTCGGCCCGTGACAGGCCGTTTCGGTCGGGTGGCGCGATAGTGCTGTTGACGGATGGTACAGCAAGGATCTGTGACGGGTCCATGTTTCGAGAACGCGGTTCTGAGGCGATCGTCCAGCTCTTCACCGGGACGGTGAAGACGCCGGGCACCGACCGAAGGAGCCGGTGGATCCCAAGGGAGATCAGGATGGAAGCCGCCGCGAGCGCGGGAGGGAGCACGATTCTCCACCACAGCGGGAGCGTCTCGGCGATCGGATGCAGTACGCCAGCTACGGCGATCATAGGGAACGTATGAACGAGGTAGACGGGGAGCGTCCTCGTGCCGAGAACCGCTAGGAAGGAGCAGGAGCGGAAGCGGGACAACACCACGGCGAGCGCGATGCCCGTCGCCGTCGCCACGAGGCCGGCTCCGAGGAGGACGAACGGGACGAAACGCGCCTGGGTCCTGAGGACGAAGACGACGATGCCGCCGTAGACCCCGACCAGGACGAGCAGGTGCACGAGCCCGAGACGCGGCGCCAGACGTCTGACGAGCGGCGCGGCGTGCGCCGCCAGGAGGAAGAAGAAGAAGTAGCGACCCGCCTTCTCCCAGGGCACACCGAGCGAGGAGAGCATCCCGGTCCCGAACGCAGCGGAGACCGCGGCCGCGAGGGCGAGCTGCACCAGGCGCGGCCAGCGGCGGATGAGCCAGGCCACGACGAAGTAGATCGGGAGGGCGTAGATGAACCAGAGGTTCGGATGCGGCTGGACCAGGATCGACGCGAACGACCACCACGTGACGGGATCCTGAGCGTCGCCCACGGGGGGCATCACCGCGCCGTAGGCGGTCTCCAGGGTGCTCCACACGACGTACAGGTAGAGGAGGAGCAGGAGGCGCTTGCGGAACAGATCCCGGAAGGGGCGTGCGAGCGCTGACGGCGCCAGCAGCCCGGAGACGAAGAAGAACAGCGGCATGCGGAAGGTGTCGAGCGGGGTGCTGGCCAATGACCACGGCCCGGTGATCCCGGCCACCCCGAGATACATCACCGCGTGGAACAACACCACGAGGATGATGGCGATCCCGCGCGCGGAATCGATCCACGGCTCGCGTGAACCGGATCCACCGCGGCGCGCCGGCCGCGCGTGTCGGGCGGTCGTGGACACGGGGGTTACCGCTCTCCCGCGGTCTCGGGCGTCGGCTCCGTCGTCGTCGCCGCGACCGGTCGCCGACGCCGCGCGCCCAGGACGGGAGCGCTCTGCCGGGGCCGCGCGTTCTCGTCGTCCGTGTAGTAGGTGGTGCGCTCGTGATGACGGACGTCGTTGGCCACCACGCCGAGCACCCGCGCGCCGACGGAGTCGAGCGTCGACAGGGCCTTCTGGAGCTGCTGACGCTTCGTGCGACGCTCGCGGACCACGACGATCGCGCCGTCGGTCTCGTGGACGAGCCACAGCGGGTCGGTGACCGGGATGACCGGGGAGGTGTCGATGACCACGAAGTCGTACTGGGACTTCAACCGGTCCAGCGTGCTCCGCATCGTGTCCGAGGCGAGGAGCTGGTTCGGGTTCGGCGGGACCGCTCCGGCGACCAGGATGTCGAGGCCTGGCACGCCCCAGGGCTGCACCGCCTCGTCGAGGGAGGCGTCGCCGAGCAGGACGCTGGTGAGTCCGACCGTGCCGTCGAGCCCCGTGTACTCGGCGATGGACGGGTTCCTGAGGTCACCGTCGACGAGGATGACGCTGCCGCTCGACTCCGCGAGGGACATGGCGAGTCCGACGGACACGGAGCTCTTGCCCTCACCGGGGAGGGCCGACGTGACCACCATGGAGGCCACGGGCTTGTCGACGTCCGCGAACGCCAGGCTCATGCAGAGCGATCGGAACGCCTCGGCGGTGATGCCGTTCGGGCTCGAACGGATGACCTGGGCGATCCGACGATCACGCGAGGTACGGCCGATCTCGGCGAGGAGCGGCAGGTCCGTGACGAGGTCGATGTCGGAGTTGCTCCGGATCCGGGTGTCCACCAACTCGCGCAGGACCGCCCAGGCGAGGCCGAGGAGGATGCCGATCACGCCACCGATGCCGGTGATCAACCGCACGTCCGGGGAGACCGGGTTCACCGGCGCCGAGGCCGGCGAGATGATGGTCAGCTGGACCGAGGCCGCCTGCGCGGCGTCCTTGGGGGAGATGTTCGCGACGGCGTCCGACAGCGACTTGGCGATGCCGTCGGCGATCGCCCTGGCGAGCTCGGGATCGGAGTTCACCACGGAGATGTCGACGACGACCGTGTTGAGCGGGGTGTCGGCCGTGACCGTGCGGGCGAGCTGGGCGACGCTCAGGTCGAGGTCGAGGTCGTTGATGACCGGCTGCAGCACGTAGGGCGACTTCGCGATCAGCGCGTAGGACTGCACGAGGTTCTGCACGTAGGTCGACCCCTGCACCAGTTCGCTCGTGGACTCGCCGTAGGCGGCCGAGGCATAGGCACTGCTCGTCGAGCGGTACATGCTCGGCATGGACTGGGCGTAGACGTACCCACCCGCTGCACCGAGGAGCGCCAGGATGAGGATGACGGCCCACTGCTTGCGGATCGCGCCGAGGTAGTCGTGAACGGTCACGTCAGTGCCCTTCTGCCGGCACCGGGCCGGGGTTGTGCTGCGGGAGGGCCGGTACGGCCGTCCCGGTGGTCCCACTATCATGTGGGGAGGACGAGGGGAGCAGGGATCTGGACGAGCATCGTGACCAGACACTGTTGTTGGTGTGCGCGGCGAACGTCTGCCGCTCGCCGCTGGCGGAGTTCCTGTTGCATCGACGGTTGAGCGGTCTGGCCGGCTTCGACGGCGTCGTGGTCGAGAGCGCCGGGGTGTCGGCCAGGGTCGGCTCCGAGATCTGCGAACGGGTCAGGCGGGTGGAGCGCGGCGACGGCTTCGCGGCGTTCGCCGGTACGCACCGCTCGCGGCCGATCTCGCTGGAGATCGTCGAGGGCGCGTCACTCATCCTCACCGCCTCCACGGCCGAGCGGTCGGCCATCGCCGCGCTCGCTCCGGCGGCGCGGTCTCGGACGTTCACCCTGCGCGAGGCGGCTGCACTGGCCACCGTGCCGGGCTTCGCAGACGAGGCCGATGTCGACGCCGACGGGGTGTTGGACCGCTTCGCGACGATCATCCACGGGCGCCGCGGGTTCGCACCCGCGAGCCGGAAGCCCACGGGCCTCCGCCGGTTCGGGCGGAGTAGGACGCCTGCAGACCCGTTCGACATCGCCGACGGCCACCTGCAGGGGTCGGCCGCCCACGACCGCACCATCGCGCAGGTCGGAGCGGTCGTCGACGCGCTCACGGCCGCGCTGCCGGCCGTGACTTCACGCGACGCCGCCTGACGGGCTCCACCGGAGACTCGGCCCGGACGACGGTCGGCGCTACACATGGACGCGTCCGCTCCGCCGCGCCCGGATCGGGAGCCCGACCACGGAGTCGATGATCCGGTCCTGGTAGGAACGGACGGAATGCCGGTCGGCGGCGATTCGCTCATCCGCGATGGCCGCGCTGGAGCGGGTGGCCCAGTCCGATCGGATCTCGGCGAGGGCGTCGGCGATGGCGGTCGCGTCCCCAGGGGTCACGAAGGTCGCGGCACGGTAGCCCGCGGCCGCCTCGCGGAGCCCTGAGGTGTCGCTCACCACGACCGGCCGGGCGGCGAGGATGCTCTCGACCGCGGTGTTGCCGAAGGGCTCGTCGAGTCGGGACGGCACGACGAGCACGTCGCTGGTCGCGAGCGCGGCCCACGGAGACGGCTGGAATCCGTGCAGCGTGACGCGGCCCTCGAGCCCACGCTCCGCGATGGAGGCCAGCAGCTCGTCCTCGAACCACTCGTAACCGGGGTAGACGGCGCCGACGATGTCGGCCCGCGCTCGGATACCGCGGCGGGTGAGCTCGTCGACGGCCTCGATCACGAGGTCCGGCCCCTTTCGCGGTGAGAGACGGCCGACGAAGAGCACGCGGAGTTCGTCGAGCACGTCCACGCGGGGCTGCGTCACCGCGTCGGGGCCGGGTACGCCGTTCAGGACGACGCTCGTCCGACCGGCGAGTCGACGGTAGGAGCGCTGGAGCGTCTCGGCGCTGTAGCGGCTGTTCGCGATCAGCCGGTCCGCGAACAGCAGGGGGAAGGCGAGGGCGCGCATGACGACGGGCTTCGCCGAGCCCTCCGCCTCGTGGACGTGCACGACGGACGGCAGGCGGTGCAGACGGGCGAGTGCCGTCCACAGTGGGATCGTGATGGTGTTGGTCCACACGAGGTCCGGCTGCACCGATCGGAGGAGTCGTCCTCCTGCTCGCAGCCCGCGGACGGTCTGCGATACGAGCGCGCCGAACCCGCGGGGGGTCAGCAGACTCTTCCGCAGCACCAGCGTCGGCACGATGTGCACCCGCGCGCCCCGCTCGACGAGCAGCGCACTCAGCGGCCCGTCGGCCGGCATCGTCACGACGACGTCGGAGCCGTCGCGCACGAACGCCTCCACCGTCTCCAGGAACACGCGGTCGGATCCGTACAGGTCCGCGCTCGGATGCGCGAGCAGTAGTGTCCTCCGTCCGGGCGACGCTGCAGTCGACCGGCCGGACCCCCCAAGGCCGTTCATCGTCGGATCAGCTCCGGACGTCTGCGGCGGGAGCCGCACCGAGACGGTCCATGTCCCGGAACCACTTGACGGACGCGAGCAGCAGGTGACCGGTGTTCGCGATGAACATTAGCGTGTAGGCGGCGAAGAAGAGGGGAGGGAAGCCGATGAGGAGGAAGATCATGCAGAGGAAGCCGTAGTCGGTCGGGATGACGAGCAGCGAGCGCATCGGCGAACTCCGACGGGCGTCGAGGGCCGGCTTGTGGCCGTAGGCGGCCTTCAGCTGGTCGTTGAGGATCATCGCGAAGAACGAGACGGCGGCGACCACGGTGTAGCCCATCGGGATGAGGTACAGCGCCGGGTTCGTGAAGTCGAAGTGGCGGAAGACCATGATGAGGACCGCGAGGTGCAGGGTGGAGATCTTCGTCGCGTCGACGACGTGGTCCAGCCATTCGCCGCTCGCCGAGCCGCCGCCGCGCAGGCGGGCGACCTGGCCGTCGGCCGAGTCGAAGGCGTACCCGATGGCGAGGGCGAGCCAGATGGCGACACCGACCCACCAGGCGGGCGGCAGGATCGCCAGCATCGCGATGCCGGCGAAGGTGAACAGCGCGCTGATCGCGGTGACGACGTTCGGGGTCAGTCCGACCTTGTACGCCCCGGCGGCGAGATACCGCCCGGCCTTGCGGTTTACGTAGATGGAGTAGGCAGGGGCCCCCGGTGCGCGCTTCTTCTGGGCGCCGGCGAGGCGGGCGACGATCTCGGTGTAGGACTCGGTGGTCGAACGGGTGTCGGCAGTGATTCGGGTCATGCCAATCCTCCGGTGCTCTCGGTGATGCGTGTCGGGTGGATGCCGGCGACGGGTTTCGGGTTCCAGTCGATCGGCAGACGGTTGAACCGTCCGGTGCCGTGGATGGTCGCGCCGTCGGCCAGGCGCAGGGCGAGCGCCTCGTAGCCGTCGGCGATGGCGTCCCAGCGGTACACCTCGGCGGCGCGTGCCTGGAGCGCTGCTCCGAGGGCCGCCGTGCCCGCCTCGTCCAGCTCGGCCTGCTCGATGAGCCGCGCGACGTCGTCCGCCGTGGCGAAGAAGGAACCGGTGCTCCCGACGACCTCGTGGTTGAAGACCGAGTCGAAACCGATGACGGCGGTTCCGGCACCCATGGCGCGGAGCAACGACGGGTTCGTGCCGCCGACCGAGTGGCCGTGGACGTAGGTCAGTGCCCCCGCGTACAGCTGATCGAGGAGCTCCTGGTCCCAGACCCCGCCGAGCAGGTGCACCCGGGGGTCGCTGGCGGCCAGGGCCGCGATGCGTTCGCTGTGCTCGGCGCCGTAGGGTGCGGAGCCGACCACGACGAGCGGGTGTCGCGCCTCGCTGCGGATGAAGCCCTCGACGATGAGGTCGACGTGGTTCTCTGGCTCGAAGCGGGCGACCACGAGGTGGAAGGCACCGGCCTCGACGCCCGCACCGGAGCCCAGCAGGTCCGTGCGCGGCTGCTCCAGGATCTTCGCCCCGTAGGTGAGCAGTTCCGTCGGCACGCCGAACTGCTGCTCGTAGTAGTCGGCGATGCCGGCCGCGTCGGCGATGAGGGCGTCGGCGGTGCGCACGGAACGTTCCTCGGCCCAGCGGTAGTACCGCTTGCCGGAGCCGCTCCACTTCGCGCGCTTCCACTCGAGACCGTCGACGTGGACGGCCGTCGGCACGCGCTTGGCCCGGATGACGGGGACGAAGGGGGCGTTCGCGGCGTTGAAGACGAAGGCGACGTCGTTGCGGCGCGTGACTGCCATGTGGAGGACCGACAGGGCGGTGTGGCTGAGGGTCTCGAGGACCTTCTTGCGGACCGCGGGCAGGTGCACGAGGCGCATCCCGAGGTGCTCCGCCGGCTGCTCTGCGGCGGTGCGCCGACAGTAGACCGTGACATCGTGTCCTCGGGCGGCGAGCCTGCTGCCGATCTCCTCGACCGCGGTCTCGAAGCCGCCGTAGGCGGCCGGGACGCCTCTCGTCCCGACCATCGCGATGCGGAGCGTGCCGTCGGGGCGTCGACCGTGGGCGACGGTCTTGCGCCTCGGCGCGCTCATCGGGTGGACGCCGATGGTGGTCGGACGGCGGAGGGCAGGGTGGGTGACATGGCTGAGTTCGGGTCTCTCATGGTCGTTCGACCGCCGCACCGGGTTCGGGTGGGTGCGATGGTGCTGGTGCCCGGCGCCTCAGGCGTCGGTGTTCGGGTGTCTGGTGCTCGGTCGGGTACCGGTGCACGTCGACGATGCTTCCGCTCGCGAGCGTGCAGGCGGAGCGTCCGTCGTCGGGAGATGACGGGACGGAGGCGCGGTCTGCTCGGGTAAGCGTCGCGTGTCTCGTCGCAGCTTCGGGTGCATGCGCGCGAGGGGCTTCATTGACCGGGCGGGTCCTCGACGGATTCGGGTGTCGAGAAGCCCACCGGTTCGCGGTGGTGATGACGACTGTACCGAAGTGTTGTCCCCTCTGGAAGGGGATTTGTCCTCTTTTTGCAGGACACCCCTCGCTTTGGGGGCATCACCGACAGAAGTCCTCGCATCAGTAGGCGCCGACCGGTTTCAACACGACCTTCACGGTCTGCCACATGATCATCAGGTCGCCCGTGATGGACCAGTTCTCCACGTAGTAGAGGTCGAGGCGGACGCTCTCGTCCCAGGTGAGGTCGGAGCGCCCCGAGACCTGCCACATGCCGGTCAGGCCCGGCTTGATGTGCAGGCGGCGGTGGACGTCCTTCTCGTACTCGGCGACCTCGTTGGCCAGCGGCGGCCGTGGGCCGACGAGGCTCATGTCCCCGGTCAGGATGTTCCACAGCTGGGGGAACTCGTCGAGGGAGTACTTGCGCAGGATGCGTCCGACGCGCGTGACCCGGGGGTCGTTCTTCATCTTGAAGAGCACGCCATTGCCCTCGCTCTGCGCCATCAGGGCGGGGAGTGCGGCTTCCGCGTCGGTGACCATCGAGCGGAACTTGAACATCGTGAACCGCTCGCCGTTCCGGCCCACGCGCTCCTGGCGGAAGAGGACGGGTCCCGGGCTGTCGAGCTTGACCGCGAGCGCGATGAGGGCCAGCAGCGGCGAGATGAGCAGCATCCCGAGGCTCGTGAGGCCGATGTCGAGCGCGCGCTTCATGAGGTGGTGACCACCCTCGAACTGCGGGATCTCCACGTGGATGAGCGGCAGCTCCTCGACGGGGCGGAAGTGGATGCGCGGGCCGGCCACGTCGGTGAGTCGGGCTGCGAGGACGAGCTCGGTTGCCGTCCCCTCGAGGTCCCAACCGAGGCGGCGGATGTACTCGCTGCCGCCGTCGACCGGGCCGGCGATGATGACCGCGTCGGCCGTCAGGTTGGCGGCGGCCTGGGCGACCCCGTCCACATGGGCGATGACCGGGACGGAGGTCCCACGACTGGAGAACGGCTCGGCCGTCTCCTCGTCGACCACGGCCGCACCGACGACGGTGTAGCTCATGCTGTGCTGCTTCGCGACCTGTTCGAGGACGTACGCGACGTCGTCACGCCGGCCGACGACGACCGTCCGTGCCGTGTACTCGCCGACGCGGCGGCGTCCGAGGAGCCACCGGCGCCACAGCCAGCGGGAGGCGAGGAGTGCCAGCGTGCCGGCGGGGAGCGCGAGGATGAAATAGCCGCGGGCGATGTCGATCTTCAGGACGAGGAAGGCGATCGCGAGGATGCCGAAGGCGAACGCGCTGGCGTTCAGGACGCGCTTGTACTCGATGACTCCGGATCCGATGATGCGGCTGTCCCGGGTGCGGGTGACGGCGAGGACGGCGAGCCACACGAAGACGATGACCCCCGACAGCAGGACGTAGAGCTGCTGGGCCTCCGGTCCGACCGGCTCGTCACCGAATCGCACGACGAAGGCGGCCGACACGGCGAAGAGGGCGATGAGGCTGTCCGTCAGGACGAGCTGGCGGCGGTACCGCTTCGACCACTCGCGCTGCGTCAGGGACTTGACCGCGACGCTGGATTCGCCGGTGAGCGACGCCGCCCGACGACGCACGAGGGTGATGGGGCCGGTGATCGGGAACGGGTTGTCGTTCACGTCCGCGCTCATGCGCGGGCCGAACGGTCGGCGTGGAGCTCGGGGACTCCCGCGCCATGGGAGCGAGGGCTGGTGTGTCGGAAGGACCGACGGCGGTTCGGGTACGTCGTCATGGGGCTGCTATCCACTTGTGGGTTCGGGTGCGGTTCGGGTGCGCGATGCGCAAGGGCGGTTCGGGCCGCCCGCGGAGAACGCGACGTCGCTCGTGTGCCCACGACCGCCCGGTGCTACCGGTCGAGATGAGCGTCCCCCTTGGATGTCTTTCCACTGTATGAAGCGGGGGTCATCGACGGATCCCCCACTCCAGGGGGGCTCTCACCCCCAATGCTGGGGGTGAGAGCGCCCGTCGACGCGCGATTCCGTCGTCATCCGTCCGTGCGGCCGCAGTCGCCGCGAGCCGCGGGTCCCGGTGTCGGACGGGGGACAGCACCGGTCGGCGGCGTCGGGCGGGTCGTCGGTGGCGGCTCGGTGGCGGCCTCAGCGACTACATTGGTGCCATGGATGGAGCGCGCGCGACCGATGGCGTGATCGCCGACGCCGCCCGCGATCCCATGGCCGATTGGCCCACCGGACGCCTCCTGTCCACGGCCTCACGACTGATCGAGCACACCTGGCAGCAGGCCCTCGACGGCATCGGTGTCACCCACGCCGGCCTCATCGTCCTGCATCTGCTCGACAGCGGCCCCACCAGTCAGAAGGAGCTCGCCCGTCGAGCCCGGGTGCAGAACCAGACGATGTCCCGCACGCTCGACCGGCTCGAGCGGGCCGGGCACGTCGAGCGCATCGCCGCCGTCGACGACCGTCGTCGTCATGTGGTGAGTCGGACGCCTGCGGGCGACGAGGCGTGGTTGGCCGCGCACCGGCTCGAGGCGGACGTCTTCCCGGAGCTGCCCGACGAGTCGGCGTTGCGGTCGCAGTTGCTCGCGATCATCCGGTCCGGAGAGTCCGCGCGCTGGTCGCCCGAGGACGTCGAACCAGCCTGAGCGGTGCACGCACCCGTCCGTGGGTCGCACCCCGGTCCCTGAGCCGCACCCCGGTCCCTGGGCCGCACCCCGGTCACTGAGCCTGTCGAAGTGCCCTCGAGGAATCGTCGCGCGGCGGATGCGCCCGGCGCGGGCAACCCTTCGACAGCCTCAGGCGGGCCCGTGCACATCGGGCCACCCCGCGGCACGCCCGTGACCCGTCCGGGGGGATCCGAGCTGGTGCTCCGGGGCCGGAGTGACTAGTGTGATCAAAGTTTCTATTGTGACTGTTGTGACAGGATGACGGCCGCGACCCGCCGAGGTCGCCGTGATCGTGTCGTCGGACTGGAGAAGTGATGACCCCCGCACGAACGCCTGGTGCGCAGCACGGCCGCCGCCGACCCTGGCTGGCGATGGCCCTCTCAGTGGGCGTCGTCACGGCGTCACTCACCCTCGGCGTGCTCCCGGCGCACGCGGACGACTACCCCAGCTGGGCGGACGTCGAGGCCGCCAAGTCGAGCGAGACCGCCAAGGCCGCCGAGATCACCAACATCACCGCGCTCATCGCCTCGCTCCAGCAGCAGTCTGACGCGGCCTTCCGAACGGCGCAGATCGCCGCTGAGGCCTACCGGCAGGCGCAGGACGCCGTGACCGAGGCGACCGCGCGCGAGTCGGCGCTCCGTGGGCAGGCCGAGGCGGCCGCCGCCGCCGCCAAGGTCTCGAAGCAACGTGCCGGCGCGCTCATCGCGCAGCTGTCGCGCGGTGGCGGCGGGGACGTCTCCCTCGACCTGGTGCTCGGTGCCGGCAAGTCCGACGACCTGCTGTCGAGGCTCTCCGTCATGGACAAGCTGGGGGAGCGGAACGCCGCGAGCTACGCCGAGGCGGTGACCGACCGCAACGCGGCGAGCGGTCTCACCGACCAGGCGGAGGTCGCGAAGACGGAACGCGAACGCCTCGAGGGCGAAGCGCAGACGAAGTACGACGAAGCGGAGAGCGCATCGGCGGCGGCATCGGCGGCGGTGGCGGCACAGGAGCAGCAGGCCGACCAGCTCTACGCCCAGCTCGCCTCACTGAAGAACACCACGGCGGAGACCGAGCGCGGCTACGCCGCCGGTGAGTCCGCCCGTCAGGCGGCGGAGGCCGCCGCAGCGGCCGCCGCGGCAGCGGCGGCGAACACCCCTCCCGCGTCCGGCGGCTCGTCCGGTGGTGGCGGGTCGAGCGGTGGCGGTGGCGGTGCATCCTCCGGTGGCGGTGCCTCCAGCGGTGGTGGCGGCGGTGCTCCCGTGGCTCCACCGAACTCCGCCGGCGTCGAGTCGGCGATCGCCTTCGCACTGGCCCAGGTCGGCAAGGGGTACCAGCTCGGCGGTTCCGGGCCGAACGTCTGGGATTGCTCGGGACTCACCCGCGCGGCCTACGGCAGCGGCATCGGGACGCACTCGGCGACCAACCAGTACTACACGATGCAGTCGCAGGGGCGCCTCGTGCCCTACAGCCAGAAGCAGCGCGGCGACCTCATCTTCTGGTCGAGCGGCTACGACTACTACCACGTCGCCATCTACCTGGGGAACGGTCAGATCGTCGAGGCCGCCAACGAGCGCGCGGGCACCCGTGTCGGCGGCATCTGGGGATCGGGCGACGTCGCCGCCTACGTCGGTCGCCCGACGGGTTGATCCCATGACCTCCGCCGAGGTGGACGCCTACCTCGCCTCCCTGACGCACCAGCTGAAGCCGGCGGTGGTCCGTCTGCGCGAGGCGATCATGGCCTCGGACGAGGGCTTCTCGGAGCACCTCAAGTGGAAGGCGCCCAGCTTCGTCCACGGCGGCGAGGACCGCGTCACGTTCGCCCTGCACCCGGCGAACCGGATCCGCGTCATCCTGCACCGGGGTGTGCTCCGGCGGGACGACGTCGAGCACTTCCGGTTCGACGACCCGACTGGACTCGCAGTGTGGGCTGCGCCTGATCGCGGCGTCGTGACCTTCTCGAGCATCGAAGCGGCGGAGGCCGCCGAGCCGGCCCTCCTCGAGCTCATCGGGCGCTGGGTCCGGGCCTGACCTCTCCGATCGCGGATCGGGGATGGCGGCGGCGTGGTTCCGGGTGCGACCAGAGGCCGGACTAGCCGACCGGCAGCACGCGGAGGTCGCGGAACGAGACACTGGTCGCGGCCTGGGCGGAACCGGAGAGGTAGAAGCCGACCCCGACGACACCGGAGCCCTGCAGCGCCGCCGTGTCGTCGACCACGGCGAGCTGGAAGGCCGTGGGTTCGGTGTCGCCGGTCCAGGCCTTGGCCTCGATCGTCGTGCTCGTCGTACCGGTCGTCCTCGTCACGAGATGGATCTCGGTCCCCGCAGTGACCGCCGTCCCGGCCAGGTTCACCGCACTGATGGTGCTGCCGTTGCGCTGGACCTGGAGCTGGACGACCCCGGTCGCCTGGACCCAGGCGCGGGTGACGTAGCGGTCCGCGCCGATCTGCCGGGCGATGAGCGACACGAACTGTCCACCGCCGGTCGGCGCCTGGTCGAGTGAGAAGGTCACGGAGGTCTGCGCGGCGGCGACGGGGGTGGCAGCGAGGATCGCCGTCCGGGTCGCGCCCGGGGTCGCCGCGATCGTGCCACGGCCCGACGAGACGCCGAAGCCGGTCTTCCCACCCGTGAGAGTCCAGGTGCCGCCGACGGTCGCGTCACCCCAGCCGCTCGTGACGGTGCGGGCGAAGTCGTCGGAGACGAGCGGTGTCGGCTCGGCCGGCGTGGTCGGCTCCGACGGTTCGGTCGGCGTGGTCGGCTCCGTGGGTTCGACCGGTGTCGTCGGCTCCGTCGGGGTCACCGGCTCCGTCGGTTCGACCGGAGTCGGGTCGGCGGGATCGGTCGGTTCAGGCGCGGTGGCGGCTGCCTCGCGTCCGCCGGCGGCGATCGCGTCGAAGCTGCCGACCGTGAAGGTCACCGGCCCGTTGGTCGCCGACCCGGACACATAGCCGGACAGTCCGACGCCGCCGGGTGCCTGCAGTGCGGCGTTGGTGTCCGAAGCCGTCACCTGCCAGTCAGCGGGTTCCGCGGCCGACCCTGCCCACACCTTGGCGCTGAGCGAGGTCACGCCGTCGACCGGGGCGCCGGCGGCCGCGCGCAGGTGGAGGGCGTCGGCCGCGGCTGCGGTCAGTCCGTCGATCTTCTGCGAGACGAGCACGGTCGATCCGGACAGCAGCTGCAGGCGGACGTCGTTCGCCGCGCGGTACCAGAGGCGTGCCGAGTAGGCGACGGAACCGACCTGACGGGTGATGACCGAGTAGTAGGCGCCACCTCCGTTCGCGATGACCGAGGGGGCCACATCGGTCAGCACGTCCGCCGAGGCCTCCGAGACGGCATTGAGGCGTGCGGTCCGCGTGCCCCCGGCGGGAGCCTGGATCGTGGCGGCCGAGCCGGAGACGGCGAACGCGGTCTTCCCGCCCGTGACCGTCCAGGTGCCACCGGTCGGGGCGTCGCCCCACGCGCTCGTCGCCGAGCGGTCGAAGGCGTCCGACGCGAAGAGTGTCGCCGTCGGCTCCGTCACGACCGGAGCGGTGGCCGTGACGGAGCGGGTCGCTGTCGCGGTCGCTCCGTCGTTGTCGGTCACCGTGAGGGAGACGGTGTAGTCGCCCGCCGCCGTATACGTGTGGCTCGCCGTGGCTCCCGCACCGGTCGCGCCGTCCCCGAAGTCCCAGGCGTACGCGGTGACGGTGCCGTCGGCGTCGGTCGAGGCGGTTCCGTCGACGGAGACGGTCAGGAGGTCTCCCGTCGCGGTGAAGGCAGCGGTGGGCGCCTGGTTCTCCGGCTCGGGCGCGATGCCGTCCGTGCCGACGGCATGGTGTGCGGCGAGCTGCGCGCCGGTGAGCGCCCGCGGGTATACCGCGACGTCGTCGAGCTTGCCGTCCAAGTGGTCGCTCGATGGTCGGTCGGGCCAGCCGGAGAGCGAGGTGCCGCCGACGGTCCAGTAGCCGCTGTAGTCCTGGCCCCGGACGGTCCCGGTGTCCTCGGCCTCGAGGACGCCGTCGATGTAGATCTGCTGGCCGGTGTTCCCGAGGACGGCGACCACGTGGTGCCACGCGCCGTCGTTGACCGCGCTGGTCGACGTGACGGTGCGCACGGTCCCCGGGTACAGGCCGAAGCGGACGCGTCCGTCGTTGCCGAGGTAGACCAGTCGGTCGCGGTTGCCGGAGCCGAGCGCAGTGCCGTTGGAGGCACCGATGATCGGACCGCCCGACGTGGTCGTCGTCTGGACCCACGCCTCGAGGGTGAAGCGGTTGGTGAACGGTTCGGTGGTCGCCGTCACGCCCCGCGCGTCCCCGCCGAAGGCCGTGGACGTGCCGCTGCCGTCGGACTCCGCTCCGGCCTGGCCGCGCGCGAGGGTCGTGCCGGTCAGCTGCAGGTCGCCGCCGCCCGCCCAGTCGCCGCCGGTGGTGCCGGACGCCTCGTTGAGGGACCAGTAGTGGGACGGGCTGTCCGCGAGGACGGTGCGGTCCAGGTCGGTGGACGCGATGGGAGCGCCGTCCGTGGCCGTGAACGACACGTTGTCACCCCAGGCGGTGTTGCCCGTCGCATCGGTCGTCTTCACCCGGTACGAGTAGCTCCGCCCAGGGGTCAACCCCTGGTCGACGAAGGTCAGATCCGGCTTGTCCCAGAACGAGGAGGCCGCGTTGACCGTGAACACGGGTGCGGTGGTCGCGTTGTCTCGGATGACGTCGTACCGGAGCACGGCGTTGTCGCGGTCCTCGTTGGAGGGCCAGGTGACCTTCGCGGCGCCGCCACCGACGGCGGTGACGCGCGGGGTCATCTTCGAACCCCCGAGCTGCGGGCCCTGCGCGTTCGTCGAGGCCGCACGGGTGGCGAACCGGGCGAGGCCCTGCTGAGGAGCGCCGTTGACCGTGGTGAACTCGCCGGCGTAGAGCACGTAGTCGCCGCCGGCGGTGACGTCCCACGGACCCTGGTTCAGTCCGGTGAAGGTGCCGGCGTTCATGTCCGGGAACCAGTGCAGCAGCTGCGTGGCCGGGTTGCCCTCGAAGTTGCCGTAGGTCCAGCCACCGGGCGGCGTGTTGTGGGCGACCCGGCCGACGCTCTGCTTCGAGAAGGCGACGGCGCGGTGGTACCCGTCCGAGTTTGGGAATCCGCCGGTGTTGTCGCAGGCGTGCGCATGACCCGCGGTGTAGACGACGTCGCCGACGACCTGCACGGAGTAGCTGTCGCCGTGGCAGTCCGCCAGCCAGTCGAGGCCGCCGTCCGACCAGCGCATCCGGAACGTGCCCTCGGTGGCCTTCCCACCCTGGCTGTGCTGGTAGCCGACGCCGTAGACGCTGTCGGCATCGGAGGAGAGCGAGAAGACGGACGACTTCGTCCCACCGTTGCGAATGATGGAGTTCGCGGCCCACGGGAGGATCCCACCGGTGTCGCCGCTGACGGCACCCATGCCGAGCCCGGGTTCGGTCGATCCGCCGATCGAGGTGAATCCGCCGCCGAGGACGACCTTCGACCCGTCCGGCGACACGACGATCGCCTTGACCGAGCCACCCAGCACCGACGGGTTCCACGGCTGCAGTGCCGCGTTCGTGGCGTTGAGCGCAGCTCCGCGGAGCCGTTCGGTCTTCTGGACCGAGGTGAAGATGCCGCCCAGGTAGACGCTGCCGGACGTCACCGCGATGGACTCGACCGTCGCATTGACGGTCGGCGCGAAGGTCGAGACGAGGGTCATCGACGGGAGGGAGAACGCGGCGACGCGGTAGCGGGTCGAGCCGTCCACCTTCGTGAAGGAACCCGCGACGTAGAGCCGGGACTGGTCCGGGGAGACGGCCATGGCCCGGATCTGGCCGTCGAACGACGTCGTGATGTCGGTGCGCAACCCACCGGTCGCGAGGTCGTAGGCGAGGAAGTTGGAGCGCGGGACGGTCCCGACGCCGACGGCGGCGCCGGCCGGGCGGGCGGTGGTGAACTGGCCACCGACGAACACCGTCCCGCCCGCGACGACCTGGTCCCAGACGACGCCGTCGATCTGGGGCGTCGGCAGGGCGTCGGCGGTCACGGTGGTCGGGGTGAGCGGGTTCGCCGGGTCGACCGGTGCGCTGTCGGCGACTGCGGCGGTGGCCGGGACCAGTGCCCCGACGAGCAGCGCCGCCGTCGCGACCGATCCGGCGAGGGCGGTGGCCCAGCGCCTCGTCAGGGACGTCCGCGGATCGTCGGCTCGCTCGGTTCGCAGTCGACCCACGGTGTTCCCCTTTGTTCCGGTGATGATGGCGCACCGGAAGCGTGGGCGGCCAGAGCACCACGCATCTGCTTCGGCACGTCTTTCGATGCTCTCAGCCCGTCGCCGCGGTTCCAAGGCTGCTGATGCCCCCAGTTCGGGGCGACCTCGCAGGCGATCTGCTGCCGTCCCGACGGCGATCGCCGCAACGGCCGTCGTATGATCGACTGCCGAGCGGGCGACAGCGCACCGACGGACCGGTGGTGAAGGAGGCCTCGTGCGCAGTGCCGTGCTCGGCCTCGTGCTGCTCGTCATCGGGACGATCGCGATCCTCACCGGTGTCCTCCCCGCCCCGGAGGCGCTCGGCATCGCCGACCGCGTGTGGCCGATCCTCCTGTTCGTCGTCGCGATCACCGTCGTCGCCGAACTCGCTGCGGACGCCGGCCTGTTCACCCTCGTCGCCTCGCGGCTCGTGCGCTGGGGTCGGGGGAGCACCTGGTTACTGTGGCTGCTCGTCGTCGCGCTGGCAACGCTCAGCACCGTCTTCCTCTCGCTCGACACCACGGCCGTCCTCCTGACGCCGGTCGTCATCACGCTCGCGAGACACGCCGGGCTGTCGCCGGTGCCGTTCGCCCTGACCACCGTCTGGCTGGCGTGCACGGCGTCGCTGCTGTTGCCGGTGTCGAACCTCACCAACCTGCTCGCGGAGCACGCGATCGACGAGGCCGCCACAGCGTCGGGTGGTGGCCCGCTCGGCCCCGGCGGATTCGCAGCGCTCATGGTCGTCCCTGCGATCATCGCGGTCGTGGTCCCGTGCGTGGTCCTCGCCATCGTGTACCGCCGCCAGCTCGCCGGTGCCTACACGGTGGACGTGGAAGCGCAGGACGACGACCGGGTGCTGCTGTGGACGTCCGGGGTCGTGGTGCTCGTGCTCCTGCCGCTGCTGGTGTCCGGCATCCCGGTGTGGATGTCGGCGGTCGGTGCGGCGGTGGTCCTCGTCGTGGTGTTCCTCATCCGGCGTCCGGCGGCGCTGCGTCCGGCGCTGGTCCCGTGGCAGCTCGTCCTGCTCGCCTCAGGGCTGTTCCTCGTGGTCGAGGCGGCCCACGCTCTCGGACTCGCGCGGGCGCTCGCGTCCATCGCGGGGACCGGCGACTCGCTCCTGGCGCTCCTGCAACTGGCGGGGGTCGGTATGGCGAGTGCCAACCTCGTCGACAACCTCCCGGCGTACCTCGCCCTCGAGCCGGTGGCCGGCGACCCCGTGCGCTTCGCCGCCCTGCTCATCGGCGTGAACGCGGGCGCGCTCATCACCCCGTGGGCGGCACTCGCGACGCTGCTCTGGCACGCGCGGCTCACCGCGGCGGACGTCGAGTTCGGTTGGGGCCGCTTCATCGCGCTCGGGTTCGTGGTCGCCCCGCTGACGGTGGCCCTCGCCACCGTCGGGCTCTGGCTGGCCCAGGGTGCGGGCGCGATACTCCCGTGACGTCGCAGCGCACCATTCCCCGGTCTCTGAGCACCCTTCCCCGGTCCCTGAGCACCCTTCCCCGGTCCCTGAGCACCCTTCCCTCGGTCCCTGAGCACCCTTCCCCGGTCCCTGAGCCTGTCGAAGGGCGCTCTCCCTCAGTGCTCGTGGCGTGCGTCCGCCGCCCGACGCCGCTCCAACAGCTCCGTGACGATGCGGTCGATCAGGTCGAAGGGGATCGGCCGGCTGAACGGGAACTGCAGCGTGTCCTTCGCGGCCCGGTAGTCGGCGACGGCGTTCTGGAGGGGGCCGTCGAACGGCGGGATCGAGTACAGGGCGATGTGGTGTTTCCAGGCGCCGAGGTAGAGCAGGTAGCGGTCGTCGAGCATGAAGGTCGGCATGCCGTAGCGGATGGCCTCGGTGACTCCAGGCACGATGCGGTGGACGCGGAGTCGGATCTCCTCGATGGCGTCCGCGGCGTCGGTGGGTTGCGCGGCGAGGTAGTCGTCGATCGTGGTGGGTGCGCCCGGCATGTCTCTCCTCGTCGGAACGGAGACGGCACGGGAGCCGCTGCCCCCGTGCCGTCATCGTCCCACGTCCGCGTCTCGCGCGACAGTGGTGGTTCTACCGCTTCGCGAGCGCGCGGCGCACGTCCTCCTGGACGAGGTCGGCGTTCATGATCGCGCCGGCCATCGATCCGGCGGCCGCCGCCTGGAGGACCTGGGTGCGCAGGTTCGTGACGTCTCCGGCCGCCCAGACACCCGGCACCGAGGTGGCACCCTGCTCGTCGACGCCGATCGCGTCACCGAATCCGGCTCCACGCGGGTGCGGTCGCGTGTGGAGCCCGAGGCCGGTGAACGCCTCGGCGCGCACGCGGTTGACCGGGGCGACGGCCAGCGCCTCGACGGGGACGGTGCGGCCGTCCTCCAGGCGCACGCCGACGAGTCGGTCGTCGGCGATCTCGAGTCGCTCCACGACGCCGTCGACCACCTCGATGCCCCGTGCCGCGAACGCCGCCTCCTGCTCCGCCGTGAAGGCGCCCGCGGTGTTGCGGAGCACGACGACCCGGGCGCTCAGCTGCCGGAACAACTGCGCCTGGTGGGCTGCGGCCTCCGCGTTCGTGCCGAGGACCCCGATCACGCGGTCCTGGACCTCCCAGCCGTGGCAGTAGGGGCAGTGGAGGGCGTCGCGGCCGAACCGCTCCCAGAGGCCGGGGATGGGCGGGAGCTCGTCGGCGGTGCCGGTGGCGATGAGGAGGCGGCGGCCTCGGACGATCGCGCCGTCCGCCGTCGTCAGGGTGAATCCCTCATCATCCCGACTCGCGTCGACGACCTGACCGTCGACGACGCGGACGCCGTAGGATGCCACCTCCGCGCGGCCGAGGCGCAGGAGCTCGCGAGGCGGGGTGCCTTCTCGGGTCAGGAAGCCGTGCACGCCGTCGGCGGGTGCGTTCCGCGGCTCGCCGCCGTCGACGACGATCACGGACCGTCGTGATCGTCCGAGCATGATGGCTGCGCTGAGCCCGGCGGCGCCACCGCCGACGATGACGGCGTCGACGAGGTCGGTGCTGGTTGCTGGGGTGACGGGGGTGCTCATGGATCGTTCCGTTCGGTCGACGTGCTGGGAGGTGTCCAGGGTGCGCCGACCGGTGCCGAAGTGGCAAGAAGACTTGCCGAAGCGGCAACGTGGGAGCGAGAATCGACCCATGGCGCATGCACACGACGAGCAACGGTCCATCGATGGCGTCCTGGATGCCGTCGGGCCGAGGCTGCGAGCCATCCGGCAGCATCGCGGCACCACCCTCGCCGCCCTGTCGGCTGAGACGGGCATCTCGGTCTCCACCCTCTCCCGGCTCGAGTCCGGCCAGCGCCGACCGAACCTCGAGCTGCTCCTGCCACTCGCCAAGGCGCACCAGGTGCCCCTGGACGACCTCGTCGGTGCTCCGCAGATGGGGGATCCCCGCGTCCATCTGAAGCCCGTCCAGCGGCACGGCCAGACGATCGTGCCGCTGACGCGCCGATCGGGCGGCCTCCACGCGTTCAAGAGCATCATCCACGGCGGCGACGGCCCGCAGACGCCTGAGACGCAGAAGGTCCACGAGGGCTACGAGTGGCTCTATGTCCTCAACGGCCGGTTGCGGCTCCTCCTCGGCGACCAGGACATCGTGCTCACCGCGGGTGAGGTCGCCGAGTTCGACACCCGCGTCCCGCACTGGTTCGGCCGGGCCGAGGCCGCAGGGGTGGAGTTCCTCAGCCTGTTCGGCAAGCAGGGTGAACGGATGCACGTCCGCGCGACGTCGACGAGGAGGAGCGCGTGATCGGACCTGATGACGAGGAGGGTGCCCGCCCACCCGAGGACGGCCGGCCGTTCGCGGAGCAAGTCCTCGAACGCCGCGGGTTCGCGATTACGGCGGCCCTCTTCGTGATGCTCGGAGGGCTCGTCGTGCCGTTCGTCGGCTGGGTGGCCGGCATGGTCATGCTGTGGCGATCGCGCGCGTGGACCACCAAGCAGAAGGTCTGGGCCACCGGCGGACCGATCCTCGCGAGCGCCGCGGTGCTGCTCGTCCTGGCCCTCCTGACTGCGAACTGGAAGTCGACGGACGCCGGCGTCGGTGGCTCCCCGGTGATCCCCGTCGTCTACGACCTCGGTTCGACGGCCGTCGTGCTGCTGCTGATCGGGTACGCCGCGGCCGGTACGTGGTTGCTCTGGCAGGCGCTCCGGCCCGAGGGTCGGCGCGCCTGATTCGCGGTCGTCGCTCAGGTGGACCGGGCAGCATGGGGAGATGCCCGACTCCTCGCGATTCCGCCGCCCCCTGCCCGTCCAGCCCGGACCCGGTGAGGAGTCCGTCTGGGAGTACCCGCGTCCGCCGCGGGTCGAGCCGCGCGACGAGCGCGTCGTGATCCGGTTCGGCGGCACGGTCATCGCAGAGTCGACGGCCGCGGTCCGGGTCCTGGAGACGAGCCACCCGCCGGTGTACTACGTCCCGGCGGCGGACTTCTCGCCGGGGGTCCTGGTGCCGGTCGACGGAACGACCATGTGCGAGTTCAAGGGCGAGGCCCACTACCTCGACGTGCGGGTGGGCGACGCGGTCGCCGGTGCCGCCGCGTGGACCTACCCCGATCCACGCCCGGGATACGCGCCGCTGTTCGGCATGATCGCCGTCTATCCAGGGCGCATGGACGCCTGCGAGGTGAACGGGGTGCCGGTGCAGGCGCAGGAGGGCGACTTCTACGGCGGGTGGATCACGCCGGGGATCGTCGGGCCGTTCAAGGGCGCCCCGGGCACACGCGGCTGGTAGCGGACGCCGCAGTCCTACACCCGCTCCTCCTCCGCGCGCAACGCCCTGGAGCACCACGCACCCTCGTGCCACGCTGAGCGCCAAGCGCCGTCGACGACGAGGCGCGCAGGAGGCGGTCGAAGCCATGGACGTATTCGATGAAGCAGCGGACCCGGGTTGGTCCCTTCTCCGTGTCGTCCCGCTGTTCGGCCTCGCCGTCAGCGTCGGAGCGGTCGCCGGAGCGGCCCTCGCAGCCGGTGCAGAGCTCTTCGGGACGGTCGGGACCGTCTCGGTGCATCCGGCCGATCTCGGCGGGATCGCCGTCCTCGTCGGTGGACTCGTCGGAGGGATGCTCGCAGCCGTCGGGGCGGTCGGTGCGCTGCTGGCGCTCGGCATCCTCGACCACTGGGGCGAGCGGGGCCCGGTCCACCGGGCCTGGATCGCCGGTGGCGGTGCGGCTTTCCTCGTCCTGATCGTCGGCGGCCTCATCGCCGCACCCATCGGACTCGCCTCGACGATCGGGGTCGTCGTGTTCGCGGTGCTCGCCGCGGGGGTGGCGGCGGGCGGTGGGCTCTACGCCTTCGAACGGGCGCTGGCGCGTCGTCGAGCCGGGTGGGCCGGCCTCAGCCGGTAGCGCGGACGGTCAGCCTGCGAGCTGCTGGAGGCGCGCCCGGTGCCAGTCGGTCTGCGTGAGGGCCGAGACGCGGAGGAGACCGGTCAGCGCGTCCCATCCGGCCGACCAGCCGATGCGGGAGGCGATGGTCCACACGCTCGCGTCTGGGTCGTCCAGAAGGACAGCGCGCACCTCGTCGGCTCGCCGCAGATGGTGCGCGGCCAGCTCGTCGCAGCGGTCCGCGAGTCCCGTGAACCGGAAGCCGTGTCCGGGGATCACCTGATCGCCGTCGAAGCCGCGGACGCGGTCGAGCGACGACAGGTAGGCCGAAACCGGGTTCTGTGAGGTGCGCGCCCCGAGCCCGAGGCCGGAGAAGATCGTCGGCAGCACGTGGTCACCGGTGAACAGGTAGCCACGGTCCTCATCCCGCAGGGCGAGGTGACCCGTCGTGTGGCCGGGTGTGTGCAGGACCCTGATCGAGCGACCGGGGAGCGTCAGCAGCTCGCCGTCCTCGAGCGTCCGGTCCGCGCGGGTGTCGCCGAGGTGCCCGGCCGGTACCGTCGCACCAGTGGCCCAGGGACGCACGGTCGTGTCGTCCGCCGGGACGCCCCACTCGTCCAAGGCCGCAGCGAGGTCGGCCGGGCCCGGCGGCGTCGAGCCGGCCGCCTCGTCCTCGAGGCGGTGCATGAGGACCGGTGCGGCGAGCTCGTCGCGGAGGGTGCCGGCGAGGCCCAGATGATCGGGGTGCAGGTGGGTCACGACGACGCCCGTGAGCGTCGTCACCCCGATGCCGCGGAGCTCCCGCAGCAGGTGCTCGCGGCCCTCGGGGGTGTCGGTCCCGGGGTCGACGACGATCGCGCGACCGTCGGTGCCGAAAAGGACCGAGCAGAGGGTGAACGGGTTGCCGGGGTCGCCGGTCGGGACGGCGATGACGACCGTGTCGGCGTCGAGGTGCTCTGTCGCAGGGATCCGGCCGTCGCGGAAGGCGGCAGCCTGGGACTCGCTCGATGAGGTGATCATGGTGCTGCTCCGGGTGGTGTCGGGGGACGGACCAACCCTAGCCGTGGGGCCCGCCGGGTTCAGTACGATGGGTGCATGACCGTGAACGACATCCTCATCGGCGTGATCGCCCTCATCTCCGTCTTCGGCGGCATCGGCCTGGTCGGGGCGCTCGTCGCCATGGCCAAGTCCGGCTACCACGGCTGATCCTCCCCACAGGAGGCTCGGCCGGGTCCGCGTCGGCTCAGCGGGCGACGGCCTCGTCCGTGGCCCGTTGCACCGCTGCGAGCGCTGCCGCAACGGCCGAACGCTGCAATGAGCCCTTCCGCGCCGTCGCGACGATCTTCCGCTCGCTCATCCCGGTGATCGGCTTCCGCACGACGTCCGTCCGCGAGCCGATCGCGATGTCCGGGAGGACGGCGATCGACAACCCGGCCGCCACGTGGTCGATGACGACCTCGTAGCTCGTGAACCGTCCGGCCACCCTCGGCTCGAACCCCGCGCGACGACAGATCAGCGGGACGAGTTCGCCGAGGTACGTGCCTGGTGCGTCGAGGGCCCACGACTCCGTCTGCAGCTCGCTGAAGGTGACCTGCTCCTGCGCGGCCAGTCGGTGGTCGAGCGGCGCGATGAGCAGGAGCGGGTCGGTGGTGAGCGGCACGCTGTGCACCGAGGGGTCGAGGAGGAACCCGTCCTCCTGATCGACGGTGATCACGACGTCGCAGGTGCCCCGTTGGACGGCGGTGGTGCTTTCGTGCGGTTCGACCTCGATGAGTTCGACCTCGAGGCGCGGGTACTGCCGTGCAAGGGAGCGCGCGGCGGGGATGAGGATGGGGGCGATGACGCTCGCGAACCCGGCGATGCGGAACCGACCGGACGGCTCGGACTCGACCTCGGCCAGTTCGACCTCGATGGCGTCCATCTGCGCGAGCAGGGCCCGAGCGCGCTCGACGAGCAACGCACCCGTCGGCGTCAGGGTGAGCGTCCGGCCGCGTCGTTCCAGGAGCGCGGCGCCGGTCTCGGCCTCGAGCACGGAGAGCTGCTGCGAGACGGTCGAGGGGCTGAGGTCGAGCTCACGGCCGACGGCGCGGATCGTACCGAGGCGGTCGAACGCCTCGAGCAGTCGCAGTCGCACGGGGTTCAGGGCCATGCTGCAACAGTATCGAGCGCGCCAGGGCGCCCTCCACACGGGTCGCAGTCCGATCCGGGTCCCGTGGCTCCCGGAGGGTGCCGGCCGCCGCCGTCCGGGTCACTCCCAGACGAGCTCCTCCGGCAGATGGCCAGGCTCGGCGAGACGGGCGTTCCGGAGCACCGCGCCGTCGGGGCCGAGCGAGAGCGCGGTCACCGAGAGCGAGGCGAGGCGCAGGCCGTCGTGGTCGTCGACGCGGACGATCGCCTCGTCGGCGTCGGCGGGGACGCGCGTCGTGGAGCGCAACGTGCGCAACCACGGCTCCCAGGACGCGGCCGTCGCGCCGTCCAGCGGCCCGATGGGCGACGGGACGTCGAGGAAGGCCGGCCGCCACCGGTGGACCCGTGGGACGTCGAGGTGGTCGGGACCCTCGTGCGTCACGAGGTGGAGACCGGGTGCGACGTCGATCGACCGGAGCGAGGTGCCGTCCCAGCTCGTCACGGCGACGCGGTCAGGACGCAACTCCACGAGGTTCCAGGACCGGGCGCTGCGGGCATCGTCCGCATCGAGGCCGGTCGTGACGGCCTGCAGGGGGAGGACGCCTCGCGAGGTCCATCCGGCGGTGGGCATGTCGAGGTCCTCGCGTCGGTTGAGGACCACCGCCGCCCGGGGGCCGCCTGCGGCGTCGTTGTTCGTCGCCAGCCACGCGCCGCCCGCTTCGCGGTCGTGGATGCCGCGGACGCTGGCACCGAGTCCGGGCCACCACGCGCCGGGTGGGTCCCAGGCCCGCCCCGGCTGCTCGTCTCGCAGCCCGAGGACGGCGATCGGCCAAGCGCGCCCCGGCTCGAAGTCGATGATGACGGTGCACACGCTGGTTCCTCCTCGGCCGGCCGGACTAGGACAGACTAGACGAGGACCCGGCGCGGGAGCGCCGGAAGCGAGGAGGCGGCATGGGCGTGCAGGACGCATCGCGGGAGGCGGGGCGCACGGTCGTCGTCGGGATCACGGGCGGGATCGCCGCGTACAAGGCGGTCGGCGTCGTCCGCGGGTTCGTGCTCGCCGGCTTCGACGTCCACGTGGTGCCGACCGAGAGCGCCCTCCGGTTCGTCGGCCTGCCGACGCTCGAGGCGATCAGCCGGAACCCCGTCACGACCTCCCTCTACGACGGCGTCGCCGAAGTCCGGCATGTCGCCCTCGGGCAGCGCGCCGAGCTCATCGTCGTGGCGCCGACGACGGCCAACACCCTCGCGAAACTCGCTGCGGGACTCTCCGACGACCTCCTCGGCACCACCATCCTCGCCAGCCGGGCACCGGTCCTGCTGGCACCGGCGATGCACACCGAGATGTGGCAGCACCCGGCGACGACGGCGAACGTCGCCCTCCTGCGATCGCGCGGGGTGGCCGTCATCGGGCCGGCGCACGGCGCGCTGACGGGCGGCGACACGGGGCCGGGACGCATGAGCGAACCTGACGACATCGTGGCCGCGGGCTTGGCACTGCTCGCCGGACGCGTCGGTGGAACGGACGCGGACCCGGATGATCTGCGGGCCGAGCGCGTCGTCGTCTCGGCCGGCGGCACACGTGAACCGCTCGACCCGGTGCGATTCCTCGGGAATCGGTCGAGCGGCCGGCAGGGGCTGGCCATCGCGCAGGCCGCCGCCGAGCGCGGGGCCGAGGTGGTGCTCGTCGCGGCGCACCTGGACGCCGACGTCGCGGCCGAAGCGGCTGCGGTCGACGGTCTGCGGGTCGTCCCGGTCGGCACAGCAGCGGAACTCGCAGTCGCCATGAAAGACGTGGCGGCCGACGCGACGCTGGTGGTCATGGCGGCAGCCGTGGCCGACTACCGCGCCGCCGAGATCGCCGAACACAAGATCAAGAAGGACGACACCGGCGACGAGCTCACCCTGCGACTCGTGCGCAACCCCGACGTGCTCGCCGGACTCGCCGCGGCCCGGATGCCCGGACGACTGGTCGTCGGCTTCGCCGCGGAGACCGCCGCCGACCGCGAGGAGTTGCTGGCCCTCGGCCGGGCCAAGGTGGCACGCAAGGGCGCCGACCTCCTCGTGCTCAATCGCGTGGGCTGGACGGACGGCTTCGGCACGCCCGACAACGAGGTCGTCGTGATCGACGGCGCCGGCGAGGTGGTCGGTGAGGCGACCGGCTCGAAGCGCAGCATCGCCGACCGCCTGCTCGACCTCGTGCTCGCGCACCGGGCCGAGCCGGTTCGTTCCCAGGCGGGCGAGCCTCCCCCCGAACGGGGCTGACCACTGCCACGATGGCAGCATGCCACGCCTCCGTCCCGCGCGCCGTCGCGCCTCCATCGCCGCGGCGCTCGCCGGAGTCATCGTCCTCTCGATGGGTCTCGCGCAGCCGGCCGCCGCCGCGGAGTACCCCAGCTGGGAGGACGTCGAGGCGGCCCGCTCGAGCGAGTCCTCGAAGCAGTCGACCATCGGTCAGATCGAGGGGCTCGTCCAGCAGCTGAAGACCGCTGCGGCGCTCGCCGAAGCTGAGGCCGTCCTCCGTGCCGACGAGTACGAGGCCGCTCAGCTGGCCGTCGACGAGGCGAGCTACCGTGCCGTCTCGCTCCGCGAGCAGGCCGTGGCCGCGACGACCGCGGCAGAGGCCTCCAAACGCCAGGCCGGCGCGCTCGTCGCCGCGTGGTTGCGGTCGGGGAACGTCGACCTCAGCACCGCCGCATTCCTCGACGGCCAGGAGCCGGAGTCGCTCCTCGGGCGCTTGAGCACGATCACGAAGCTCAGCGAGTCCACGGACGGCACCTACGACCGGGCGAGGACCGATGCGAACACGGCGTCGCTGCTCACCGAGCAGGCGACCATCGCCGAGGCCGCCCTCGGCGAGCTCGCCGCCGCGGCCGAGACGGCGCTCGGGGATGCCGTCGCGGCCCGCGCCGACGCCGAGACCGCCGTGTCCGAGCAGCAGGAGTACCTCGCGACGCTCGAGGCCCAGCTCGTGGTCCTCAAGGAGAACCGCGCAGCCACCGAGGCCGACTACCGCAAGGGCGAGGAAGTGAAGGCGGCTGCGGCCGCCGCTGCTGCAGCCGCGGCGGCTGCCGCTGAGGCCGCACGGGCGGCTGCCGAGGCCGCTGCGAACGCCGGCGGTGGCGGAGGCAGCGGAGGCGGCGGCGGAGGCGGCGGTGCCTCGGGTGCCGTCGGGAGCCAGGGGTGGGCCCTGCCGATCTCCGGCCGGATCACCGACAACTACGGACCGCGACCCGGTCGCCCCGTGCCCGGCGTCAACCCGTTCCACTCGGGCACCGACATCGGAGCGGGTTGCGGGCGAGCGGTCTACGCCGCGAACGCCGGCACCGTGGTCTACGCCGGCTGGCTCGGTACCTACGGCAACTGGGTCCTCGTCGACCACGGTGGCGGCGTCATGACCGGGTACGCGCACAACAGCAGCATCCTCGTCGGCGAGGGGCAGTGGGTGTCCGCCGGTCAGAACATCTCGCTCGTCGGGACGACGGGTGCCTCGACCGGATGCCACGTGCACTTCGAGGTCAGGATCGGCGGCTCGCGCGTCGATGCCGTCCCGTTCATGGCTGACCGGGGCATCCGCCTGGGCTGAGCAGCGACGGACGTCGAGGGGTCAGAGTCCGAGTCGCTCGAGTTCGGCATCCATCCGGCGAGCCATCTCCGCGTACCCCTCGTCGTTCGGGTGGAGGCCGTCCGCGGCCATCCACTCCGGGTGCCCCTCGATCCAGTGCGACGCCCCGGGGATGGTGTCGGCGTCGATCTCCTGCGCGGCGTCGGCCACCCAGCCGATGATCGTCTCGATCGACTGCGGTCGCTCGTCGGTGTACCAGAACGGTTCGACGACGATGAAGCGGGCCTCCGGGAGGGCGTCGCGGAGGCGCTGCAGGTCCGTCGTGATCTGCTCGTGGATCCGGTCGGCGGCATCGTCGAAGCTGAATGCGTCGTTGAGCCCCATCGTGACGAAGACGATGTCGGGCTGCTCGGCGATGATGAGGGAGGGCAGGTCGCCGCTGCCGTCGCCGAAGCGGTCGCGGTGGTTCACGAACCCGAGGCCGTTGACGCTGGGGTTGAACTCCCGCCAGCCGCGTTCCTCGCTGACCACGGTGGACCAGCGGTTGGCCGGGTCGCTCGCTCCGGTGCCGAGGGTGTACGAGTCGCCGTAGAACGCGACGAGCGGTCCGTCGCCCGTGGCGCCGCCGGTTCCCACGTCGGGGGACGCGCAGGCGGTGAGGCCGGTGGCGAGGGCGAGCAGGGTGACGGCGGCGAGCAGTCGTGATCTCATACGGATGCTTCGGAGCGGTGGGCGTCGCGGAGGGTCGAAGCACCGGTCGACTGCCGACAGCCCGGAACGCGAATGCGGTTACGGTTACGTCGTATCAACGCGAATGCGTGCAGTAGCCTGTCTGCATGCCGCAGATCCGTATCCGAGACGCCGCGCTGTTCCTCGGGGTCAGTGATGACACCGTCCGTCGTTGGATCGACCAGGGCGCACTCGTCAGCGCGAAGGACGAGGGGGGCCGAGCGGTCGTCGACGGCCTGTCGCTCGCTCGACTGGCCCGACAGAACGCCGTCCTCCCCGTCGACCCCTCGGAGATCGGACGCTCCGCGCGCAACCGCTTCGTCGGCATCGTCACCGACATCACGATGGACACGGTCATGGCGCAGGTGGAACTGCAGTGCGGGCCGCACCGGGTGGTGTCGCTCATGAGTAGTGAGGCCGTACGTGAACTCGGTCTCGAACTCGGGTCCACGGCCATCGCCGTCGTGAAGGCCACGACGGTCCTCATCGAGACCCCGAAGGCGAGCTCATGAACCGCACCGCACCCCGTCGATGCTTCCGACTGCTCAGCGCACTCGCCCTCGGCACCGGGGTCCTGCTCGCAGCGTCCGCATGCGCGGCCCCGGCCGCGACACCGGCCGCCTCGGCCACGGCGGACGAGCTCAGCGGTTCCATCACGGTCTACGCGGCGGCGTCGCTCAAGACGACCTTCACCGCACTCGCGGAGGACTTCGAGGAGGCGCACCCCGGTACGACCGTCGAGTTGACCTTCGCCGGATCCTCCGACCTCGTCACGCAGCTCACGAACGGAGCCCCCGGAGACGTGTTCGCCTCCGCGGACGAGAAGAACATGGCGAAGCTCGCCGATGCCGAACTCGTCGAGGGCGACCCGGTCGACTTCGCGACCAACGTCCTGCAGATCGCCGTGCCCCCGTCGAACCCCGCCGGCGTGAAAACGTTCGCCGACCTCGCCCGTCCGGGCGTCAAGACGGTCGTGTGCGCGCCGCAGGTCCCCTGTGGAGCGGCCACCGACGCCGTCGAGGACGCCACGGGTGTCGCGCTGAGCCCGGTCAGCGAGGAGTCGTCGGTCACCGACGTCCTCGGCAAGGTGACCTCGGGCGAGGCCGACGCCGGGCTCGTCTACGTGACCGACGTCATCGCGGCCGGCGACGCCGTGGAGGGCATCACCTTCCCCGAGTCGTCGGAGGCCGTCAACACCTACCCGATCGCGCCGCTCGCGGGGAGCGCGAACCCCACGGTCGCGGCGGCCTTCGCGGCCTACGTCGTGAGCGCCGAGGGACAGCGGGTGCTCGCCGACGCAGGCTTCGGCGCACCGTGACCCCGTGAGGGAACTCGGCTCGGGGGTGCCCCGCTGGATCGTCGTCGTCGCCATGGTCGGCGCGGCGTTCGTCCTGCTGCCGCTCGTCGCGATCGTCCTGCGCGTGGACTGGGCGGACTTCGGTGCACTCGTCACCTCCGAGTCGTCGGTCGCGGCGCTCGGGCTGAGTCTGCGGACGTCGTCACTCGCGACGGCCCTCTGCATCGTGTTCGGCGTGCCGCTCGCCCTCGTCCTCGCGCGCACCCGGTTCCCGGGGCAACGGCTGCTGCGGTCACTCGTCCTCCTCCCGCTCGTGCTCCCGCCCGTCGTCGGCGGGATCGCCCTGCTCTACACCTTCGGTCGGCTCGGCCTGCTCGGACCGGCACTCGCGGACGCCGGGATCGACATCGCGTTCTCCACGACCGCCGTCGTGCTCGCCCAGACGTTCGTCGCCCTGCCGTTCCTCGTGCTGAGCCTGGAGGGGGCGATCCGCACGACCGGCGCGCGGTACGAGGCCGTCGCCGCGACGCTCGGCGCACGTCCCACCACCGTCTTCCGCACCGTCACGCTGCCGCTCCTCGCGCCCGCCGTCGTGTCGGGCGCGATCCTCTCGTTCGCGCGGGCCCTCGGCGAGTTCGGGGCGACCCTCACCTTCGCGGGCAGTCTGCAGGGGGTCACCCGGACGCTGCCGCTCGAGATCTACCTGCAGCGCGAGACCGATCCCGACGCCGCGGTCGCGCTGTCACTCGTCCTCGTCGTCGTGGCCGTGCTCGTCGTCGGGGTCGCTGGGGCGCAGGGGTCGATCCGCCGTGGACGGACCGCCGCCGGAGTGGCGCGATGACCGAGGCGGCCCTGGAGTTCCGGGCGACGCTGCGTGAACGCGACTGGGAGCTCGCCGTCGACCTCGCCGCAGGAGAGACCGTCGCCGTGCTCGGCCCCAACGGCGCCGGCAAGTCGACGCTGCTCGCGGTCCTCGCCGGGCTCCTCCGTCCGGACACGGGTCGCGCGACGCTCGCCGGGCGTGAGCTGTTCGCGGTCGGTGGATCGGGTCGGGACCAGTGGCTGCCGCCGCACCGACGAGGGATCTCGCTGCTGGCGCAGGAGGCGCTGCTCTTCCCGCACCGCTCCGTGCTCGACAACGTCGCCTACGGCCCGCTGGTCGCCGGTGCGTCGCGCGGCGAGGCTCGGGACATCGCCCGAAGACGACTCGCGGACGTCGAGGCGTCCGAGCTCGAAGGGCGCCGTCCTGCCGAGTTGTCCGGCGGCCAGGCGCAGCGGGTGGCGCTCGCCCGCGCGCTGGCCCCGGACCCAGCCCTCCTCCTCCTCGATGAACCGATGGCCGCGCTCGATGCGACGGTCGCCCCGCACCTCCGCCGCATGCTCCGTGAGCAGTTGCGAGGGCGGACGACCGTCCTCGTGACGCACGAGGTGCTCGACGCGTACACGCTCGCGGACCGGGTGATCGTCCTGGACGCCGGGCGCATCGTCGAGCAGGGGCCGACGGCGGAGGTGCTCGAGCGGCCGCGGACGGCGTTTACCGCGGACCTCGCGGGACTCGAACTGCTGACGGGCGTCCGCACGGCACGCGGGCTCCGCCTGCCGGACGGAACGGAGGTCGAGGTCGACTCCTCCGCGAAGGGGGATCCGATCCCGGTCGGGGTCGGGGTCGCTTGCGCGTTCCGCCCGTCCCGCGTCGAGGTCCGCGAGGCTGACGGGCCGAGCGGCCCGAGTGCGCCGGGTGCCCTCCGCGCGACGATCACCGACCTCGAACCCCGGGGCGACGTCGTCCGGGTCCGCTCGGCGGTCATCACCGCCGACGTCGCCGTGCAGCAGCTCGCGGCCGCGGGGTGGTCGACGGGCGACGTCGTCGAGTTCGCGGTCGACCCGCGGGCAGCCGTCCTCTACCCGCGCTGAGGCCTCCTGCACCGGGACAGGGCCGAGACATGACAGAGTGAGTCGATGAACCGATTCTGGAGACGCTGGTGGCCGCTCGTCGTCGGGACCGCCGGCACGCTCGCGATCGGCGGGATCTGCGCGGCGCTCGTCGCCATGGGGCTCGTGCGCCCGAACGCCATCCTGGCCGCCTCGTACGCGGTGCGCGGTGTCGACGTCTCCTCGTACCAGGGCGAGATCGACTGGGACGTCCTCGCGGCTCAGCCCATCGACTTCGCGATCATGAAGGCGACCGAGGGATCCGGTGATCAGGACGAACGGTTCGCCGCGAACTGGGCGGGTGCACAGCGGGCGGCCGACGAGACCGGCTTGCTCATCGGGGCCTACCACTTCCTGAGTTTCGACAGCCCGGCCGAGACGCAGGCGCAGAACATCTTCGACACCGTGCCGGTCACGGCGGGCGCTCTCCCGATCACCATCGATCTCGAGTGCTACGCCGACTACTGCCGCACGCCACCGAGCGCCGAGCGGGTCGCCGCCGTGCTCGATCCACTCCTCGCAGCACTCGAGGAGCACTACGGTCGGCCGCCGATCATCTACGCCACCATGCGGTACTACGACGCGTTCCTCACGGGCTCGTACGAGCGGAACCCGATGTGGATCCGCTCGGTCGTCACGCCGCCGGTCCTGTCGGACGGGCGGGCGTGGGACCTCTGGCAGTACACCAGCCGGGAACGGATGCCCGGGTACGTCGGCAAGGAGGAGTTCATCGATGTGAACGTCTTCGACGGCTCCCTGCGCGACCTCCGGGCACTCGTCGGCCCCTGAGCCGCGGTGTCCGGAGGTGTCTCGGGTTACGGGGCGGGGGCGGGACCGGTGGTCGGCTCGGCGACGGGGAGGAACGTGTCCTCGCCGTCGACCTCCTGCTCGATGGAGTCCTCGGTGGTCTCGTGGTCCTCGGGGAGGTTGTCGTCGTTCGCTGCGTGCTTGCTCATACGACCACGATACGACGGGTGTCGCGCTGGGCAATGGGGTTGCGTGCCGATGCTGGGCGCTTGCCGACGATCGCGCTCAGGAGGCGAAGGCGAGCGAGCGGGCTGCGAGTTCGGCGGTCAGGACGCCGACGGCCTTCGGGCCGACGCCGTGGATGCGGAGCAGGGCGGCGGGGGAGACCCGCGTGAGCTGCTCGAACCGGGTGAACCCGCGCGCGCCGAGCGCTTCGTGGGCGACCGAGCCGATGGCGGCCGGGAACTCGGACGCCTCAGCCGGCACGAGTTCGACGAACAGTGCGGCGATCCGCTCCTCGATGTCGTCGCGGATGCGGCGGACGGCCTCGATGCCCTGGCCGGCAGGGTCCTCGAGTTCCCAGTCCTCGTAGCGTTTGCCGGGGAAGATCGGGCAGGCGTCGCCACAGCCCATCGTGATGACCGCGTCGGACGCCCGGACGGCGTCGGTCGTGAGGATGCGGGGCACGGCTGCGGTGATGTCGACACCGTGTTCGGCCATCGCCTCCACCGCCACGGTGTTGATCCGGTCCTTCGGTTCGCTCCCGGCCGACAGCACCTCGACCCGGTCGCCGGCGAGGGCGCCGAGGAAGCCGGCTGCGATCTGGGAGCGACCGGCGTTGTGCACGCAGACGAAGAGGACGGTGGGGGTGGTGGCGGGCGTGGTGGTCATGGCGTCTCCTGGAGGTGGCGTGAGCCGAGCGCGGACGAATGGTCGAGCAGGTCCACGAGGGCAGCGTAGCTGGTGGCGGGGTCGGCGCCGCGGGTGAAGCCGCCGACGAGCTCGAGGGACACGAAGCCGTGGAAGGCCGCCCGGACGATGCGTCCCGCGTCCGTCATCGCCACGCTGTCGAGACCGCGCCCCGCCAATGCTCGTTCGACGAGCATCACGAGCTCGCGGTCGGCCGGCTCGCCGGAGTCGGCGCGGACGTCCTCGATCGAGAACGCGAGGGCGTACCGACCGGGATAGGCGAGGGCGAAGCGGCGGTACCCGTCGGCCAGTGCAGTGAGTGCGGGGGACCCGCTCAGGCCGTTCGTCGCGATGTCGAGTCCGCTGGCCAGTTGGGCGAGGGCGAGCTGGGCGACGGCGGCGCGGAGGTCCTCAGTGCTGCGGACGTGCTTGAGGAGGGCCGGTGCCGAGGTGTCGAGCTCGCGGGCCAGGGCGGCGAGCGTGAGGGCGTCGGCGCCGTGCGTGTCGGCGAACTCGGCGGCTCCGACGATCACCCGTTGGCGGGAGAACTTGGTCCGGGAAACGGGTGCATCGGTCATCGGATCGAGCCTAACGGCCTGCGGCCCTGATGCCGTGCGGCTTCAGACCGTCGGCGGTGTGGCTTCGTGGTGGGGCGCGCCGTGCGTGCGGCGGTCCTCCTTCATGGCGGCTTCCGCGAGGTGGCGGCGACCGCCCGCCAGTTCGTTGCGGACCTCCGCCTCGAGCGTGCGGAACGGTTCCCAGTAGTTGCCGTCGTAGTCCTCGACGATCTGGAACGTCCAGCGTCCGTCGATGACGTTGCGTCCGACCAGCTCGGTGTCGATCCGGTCGGCGAGGGCGTCGTGTCCTGCTTCACGCAGGGCGTCGGCGGCTTCGCCGAGCGCGAGGTCAGCCTTTCCGGTCAGGCGATGGAAGCCGTAGAGCATGCCGCGTGCCTGCTCGACGACCTCGAGCGCCTCGGTCACTTTGCCGACCGCTTCCACGGTCGCGTCGTCGACCCCTGCGGGGACTCGGTGTGCGTCGTCGGGTCCGTCGGTGGTGCGGTCGTCTGCAGAACTCATGCGACCAGTCTGTCGCGATGGTCTCCAGATGTCTGGGGCTTGCGGACGGAGGTGCACGATGTGAGCCGACGGAAGTCTTGCCGCGCACCGAGCGAACGCACCCCGACTGCCCTTCGACAGGCTCAGGGACCGGAAGCGTGCGAGCACAGTCCAGCCCGGTCACTGAGCCTGTCGAAGTGCCCACGAGGACGCCTCATCGTTCCGGGTGCACTTCTTCCGGTCACTGAGCCTGTCGAAGTGCCCACGAGGACGCCTCATCGTTCCGGGTGCACCTCTCCCGGTCAGTGAGCTTGTCGAAGTGCCCACGAAGAACCCTTCGACAGGCTCAGGGACCTGCGGGGGTCAGAACGGTGCGGGGTCCGGTTCTGTCCGGTGGTGTTTTCCGTCGGGTGTCGTCCACTCGAGCACCCCACCCGGCTGGTGGTCGAGGTTCCATCCGGGGAGGTGCTTCATCCGGTGGTGATGTCGGCAGAGACAGGCGAGGTTCCCGACGTCCGTTGTCCCACCGTCTTCCCAGGCGACCGAGTGATCAAGGTCGCAGGCTCTGGCTCGCCTGCCGCAGCCGGGTGCGTCGGAGACACCGGCCATCGTGAGCGCGGGGACGGTGATCTGCACGGTCGGCTTGATGTGCTCCTGCACTTCGATCGGGTGCGGGACCACCGGGCTCGACATGATGTCGTCGGGTGTGACGCCGGTGAGCGCGAGGGCAGCGAGGGCGTCGGCCTGCAACTGCGCGCAGGTGCGGGTGTCGCCGGCCTGCCGCGATTCGGCGGCGGCTGCTTCGACTCGCTCGGCGATGCCTTGCGCGATGGGTGCGGTGGTGAACAGGTGCACCCAGGCCATGCCGTCGGCGGCGGGCTCGAACTCGACGCGGCGGTCGGCCTCGGACCGCTTGGCGCGTGCGGTGATCGATTCCGGGTGGAGACGCTCCCGGAGCACGCGGGCGCGCCTCCGGAGGTTCGCGTTGGTGGACTCTTCCGCGATCGCCAGGACCTCAGCGAGGAACACCGTGCGCCCTGCGGTCGGCACGTCGCTGAGTTGATCGATGATCGTCTGCGCGTGCCGGGCCGAGATACGCCCGGCCTCGAGCGACGCAAGTACCGCGGGCGCGTCGTTCACGAGGCGTTCCGCGTCGTTGGTCGCGCGCTGCACCGTCCGCTCAGGCGTTCGGGTCGCCATCGCGAGGGCTGCGCAGGTCGACCGGCGGGAGAGTGCCTGGCGTTCCGCCGGCGGGAAGATCGCCGGGACCGTGACGTCTGCGAAGGCGTCCGCGTAGGCCGCAGAGCGAGCAAGCAGCCGGGCCTCCTCGGCGTCCAGAGCAGCACGCCGACGCTGGATGTCCGCGTAGTGGTCCGAGAACTCCGCGAGGCGCGCGGCGTACTCGTCGCTCGCGCGGATCGCGGTGAGGGTGGTCTCGGTCATGACTCCAGTCCACCATGGACCACTGACATTCCAGATGCCGAGTTGTACCGGTTGTGGAAGTGTCCTCGTGGGCCCTTCGACAGGCTCAGGGAGCGGGGGGCATGCCGGACTCGTGGGGTTCACTCGTGGGCCCTTCGACAGGCTCAGGGAGCGGAGGGGGCATGCCGGATTCGTGGGGTGCACTCGTGGGCCCTTCGACAGGCTCAGGGACCGGAGGGGGTTGCTCAGGGACCAGGGAGGGTTGCCCGGGGGCCGGAGTGAGAGCGGATGTACCTCTTCCGGTCACTGAGCTTGTCGAAGTGCCTCCGAGTGCCCTTCGACAGGCTCAGGCACCGGGGGAGGGGGCTTAGGGACCGCCGGGGATCGTGCGCCCTCCCACAGGCTCAGGGAGCGGGGAGGAGGTTCAGGGATCGGGCGGGCGAGACTCGTCTGCCCCCGCGGGCTAGTAGTTCAGGCAGCGATCCGGATCCTCGAGCTCCGGAGGATCACCCTGATAGAGGGTGAAGAAGTTCTCTGCGGGGCCGGACAAGGATCCGCGGGCGTGGACGCACAGGCGCGCGAGACCGTCGTCGCTCCGCACGTCGGAGGTGATCCGGGACGTCTCGCATGCGCCGTCACCGGGATGCAGGACGAGGTCTCGGTGGGTCCCCTCGTTGTCCACCATCCACGTCCCGGAGAAGTCGATCGGGTCGTCCGCGCGGGGGTCGTCGCCACGACTGCACTGGACGTCCGAGGGCCAAGCGGTGGCTTCGAAGGTTCCGTCGTCGGCCAGCTCGAGCCGGGTGTCCCCACTCCGCCACGCGCCGACGGCTTCGTCCGGTGGCAGTCCGTACTTCGTGTCCGAGCACGCGACGAGCGATGTCCCCAGCAGCACCGCGAACACGGAGGCGGTCACCCAGCGTGACGGTTTCGATTCCACAGTGCGAGTCTGTCCGCCGTGGGCCAGGAATGGCAACTCAGGCGGTGGCGTGGGTGTTCGCGGGCGTCCGGGCAAAAAAAGAACCCCCACCATGTAGAAGCTAGGTGGGGGTTCCGTGGCTCCGACGGGCGTCGATCCCGTGACCTCACGATTTTCAGTCGTGCGCTCTACCAACTGAGCTACAGAGCCGAGTACATCAGCTGCACGAACGGCGACGATGTCTCAAAAGCAGAAGCCCTCCCTTGCGAGAGGGCTTCCGACCTTTTGCGACCCTGACGGGACTTGAACCCGCGACCTCCGCCGTGACAGGGCGGCACGCTAACCAACTGCGCTACAGGGCCATACATGTTGAATTGCTGGTGATACGAACTGCGGTGATGCTGGTGTTCCTCGGTGCTTCTCGCAGTCGCGCAGACTCACTATACCTGAATCCGAGCGGCTGTTTTTCCAGTAGTCGGTGGTGACCCCAACGGGATTCGAACCCGTGCTGCCGCCGTGAAAGGGCGGTGTCCTAGGCCGCTAAACGATAGGGCCGCGAAGCCCTGAAGCTTCATGACTACCGAGCGACAAGCATACGGATGAAACGGCCGAATCCAAAATCGGCTTCGCACAGCAGTGATCGGCGCTCCCTGTCGGATGTGACGACAGGCGCCGAATGACCGCTCCACGGCCCCCGGCCGGGGTTAGCCTCTGGCGTGGACCACTCCCGGATGCCGCGGCCGATGGGAGTGTCCACAGCCGGTCCCGACCCCCGTCGGGCTAGCGTGGACAGTGGTACCGATGTGACCGATGTGACTGCAGCGAACCGAGATGGGCCCCTACTTCATGAGCAAGAAGCTTGCCGGCGCTTGGCGCCGAAGCCGGACGACCAACGCCGGATCGGCGTCCTCCGCGCGGTGGCGAGGACGCCTCACCGCCGCCATCGTCATGTCGCTCGCGATCGTCGGCTCGTTCGGCGTCGCCGGTCCGGCGTCAGCAGCCGACTACCCCTCGTGGGACGACGTCCAGGCCGCAAAGGGCAATGAGGCAGCCAAGGCCGCCGAGGTCACGAACATCAAGAACTTCATCGTCCAGTTGCAGGACGAGCTGCAGGTCGCCCAGGACGAAGCTGAGAAGCGCGGTACGGAGTTCCAGGCCGCTGAGGAGGCCTTCTTCGAGGCCGACGCCCGGGCCACGGCGATCCAGTCGCAGGCAGATGCCAAGACGGCCGAGGCCGACACCGCGACGAAGCAGGCCGGTCGGGTCGCCTCGCAGCTCTACCGCTCCGGCGGCGCCGACCTCAGCCTGAGCCTCTTCCTCGACGGCGAGAGCAAGGGCGCGACCGACCTCCTGTCGAAGCTCGGCAACATGAACCAGGTCGCCGAGCACAGCAACGGCGTCTACGAGCAGGCGGTCGCCGCACGCAACACCGCGGCTGCGCTCGGCGAGCAGGCCGGTGTCGCCCGCGACGAGCGCGAGTCGCTCCGACAGGCGGCGCAGACGGCCATGGAGGCAGCCCAGGCGGCGGCGTCCGCGGCGGCGGCGAAGCTCGAGAAGAACCAGGAGCTGATCGTCACGCTCAACGCCCAGCTGACCGCGTTGCAGGACACGACGGCGAAGACCGTCAAGGACTTCGAAGCCGGCGAGGCGGCGCGGAAGGCCGCTGAGGCCGCGGCCGCGGCCGCGCGTGGTGAGAGCGCCGACGGCGGTCAGCTCAGCAGCCAGGGTTGGGCTATCCCCGCCTCCGGCAGCATCTCGGGCACGTACGGCTACCGCGATCCGATCTCCACCGGCGGCGGCAGTTCAGGCAGCTTCCACCGCGGTACCGACATCGCGGGCGGCTGCGGGATCCCGATCTACGCGGCGACCTCTGGCACCGTGACCTACGCAGGCTGGTACGGCACGTACGGCAACTTCATCCTCATCGACCACGGCTCCGGCGTCTCGACCGGCTACGCGCACATCGTGAACGGCGGCATCCAGGTCGGTGTCGGCTACCAGGTCTCCGCCGGGCAGGTCATCGCCTACGTCGGCACGACCGGCGCCTCCACCGGCTGCCACCTGCACTTCGAGGTCCGCATCAACGGCAGCGCTATCGACGCGCAGCCGTTCATGGCCGACCGGGGGGCGCCGCTCGGCTGATCGAGCGCAGCGACCCGCACGACGAAGCGGCCGGCACCCTCGGGTGCCGGCCGCTTCGTCATGCGGTGTGCGGAGGTCCGCAGGGGGTCAGTGCCCCTCCGCCTTGAGCTTGTCGAAGCCCGCGAGGATGATCTTCTCGGCCGCGGCGGCGTCGCCCCAGCCGTCGATCCGCGCCCACTTGCCGGGCTCGGTGTCCTTGTAGTGGACGAAGAAGTGCTCGATCTCGTCGCGCGTCGCCTGCGGGATGTCGTTCAGGTCCTGGATGTGCGACCAGCGCGGGTCCTTGTACTGCACGGCGATGACCTTGTCGTCGCCGCCGCCGTCGTCCGTCATGTGCAGCACACCGACGGGGCGGACCTTGATGCCGACGCCCGGGAAGGTCGGGAAGTCGAGCAGGACCAGCACGTCGACCGGGTCGCCGTCCTCGCCGAGGGTGTTCTCGAAGAAGCCGTAGTCGGCGGGGTAGACGAAGCTCGTGAACAGGACGCGGTCCAGGAAGACCCGACCGGTCTCGTGGTCGATCTCGTACTTGTTGCGGCTGCCCCGCGGGATCTCGATGACGGCGTCGTACTCGGCCATAAGCCTGCTCCTTGCGCGGTTGGATGACGTGGAGTCGGCGCGGTCGCCGACGAGGACCAACCATAACCGATGCGTCCCGGAGCGAACGGTGTGGGGAGGCGCTCGGCGCGGTGCAATAGCGTGGTCCGCGTGAACGACGTCCGACTCCCGCTCAACCCGTCCGTCGCCGCCCTGCGGAAGGCGGTGCGCGAGGCGATCGCGGGCACGGCCTCCACGCCGTCGCGTGACGTCGCCGGTGCCGACCTGCTCGTCGCGCTGAGCGGTGGCGCCGACTCGCTCGCGCTCGCCGCCGCGACCGCGTTCGAAGCCGGAAAGGTCGGTCTGCAGGCCGGCGCCGTGATCGTCGACCACGGACTGCAGCCGGGCTCGGCCGATGTCGCGGCGCGTGCCGCGGACCAGGCGCGTGCCCTCGGGCTCGACCCCGTCCTCGTCCGGGTCGTCGAGGTGGGCTCCGAGGGTGGACCGGAGGCCGCGGCACGGGCGGCCCGATACACCGCACTCGACGCCGCGCGAGCCGAGGTCGGTGCGTCCCTGGTGCTGCTCGCTCACACCCTCGACGACCAGGCGGAGACCGTGCTCCTCGGCCTCGCACGAGGGTCGGGCACGGGCAGCCTCCAGGGCATGGCGCCCGTCTCCGGTGCGCTCCTCCGACCGCTGCTCGGAATCCGGCGCTCCCAGACCCGCGAGGCGTGCGCTGCCGAAGGACTCGAGCCGTGGCACGACCCGCACAACACCGACGACGCCTACGCGCGGGTCCGGGTCCGGGAACGGGTCCTGCCGGTGCTTGAAGCGGAGCTCGGGCCGGGGATCGCCGAAGCCCTCGCCCGCACCGCCGACGCTGCTCGCGAGGACGCGGACGCGTTCGAGGAGATGATCGAGGAGACCATCGAGGAGCTCGTCGAGCACGCCGAGGCCGGGATATCCGTCAGCGCCGGGGCCCTCGCCGCCAATCCGGCGGCGCTCCGCCAGCGGATCATCCGGTACATCGTGCAGAGCGAGTTCGGTGTCTCGCTCACGCGGTCGCAGACGATCGAGGTCGCGCGGCTCGTCACCGATTGGGCGGGCCAGGGTCCGATCGACCTGCCCGGCCTGACGGCGTCCCGGCACGCGGGACGCATCGTCTTCGCGGCCCGCTGACCACGGGGCTCCCCGAGCAGGGTCGCACGGGCGTCCGGGTCATCTCGCATACACTCGACGCATGGAGCAGAGCGACATTTCCGACGACCTCACGACCATCCTCGTCACCGAGCAGGAGATCCGCGACAAGCTCGCCGAACTCGCCCGGCAGATCGAGACCGACTACGCCGGGAAGGACGTCCTGCTCGTCGGCGTGCTGAAGGGTGCGGTCATGGTCATGGCCGACCTCGCGCGCGAACTCCGCATCCCGCTCTCGATGGACTGGATGGCCGTCAGCTCGTACGGCGCCGGCACGAAGTCGAGCGGTGTCGTCCAGATCCGCAAGGACCTCGACGCCGACCTCACGGGTCGCCACGTCCTGATCGTCGAGGACATCATCGACTCCGGCCTCACCCTCTCCTGGCTGCTCGAGAACTTCGCCTCGCGCGGAGCCGCCTCCATCGAGGTCTGCGCGCTCCTCCGCAAGCCCGAGGCCGCCAAGGTGCACGTCGAGTGCAAGTACGTCGGTTTCGACATCCCGAACGACTTCGTCGTCGGGTACGGTCTCGACTTCGACGAGAAGTACCGCAACCTCCGCGACGTCGGCGTCCTCGCCCCGCACGTCTACGCCTGAACCACTCCACCGACCTCACACCGCACCCCCGTTAAGCCCACGGCAAACACAGGGGAGGCATCCAGCGGCGAGGGGGTAGCCTGATTTCCGACGCGGCTCCGCCCGTCGACCCCTCCTGCAGAAAGGGAACGGGCCAGCCCCGGCCTCTCAACTTATGAACGTCAAGCGTCTCTTCAAGGGTCCCATCCCGTACCTCATCATCGCCGCCCTGGTCTTCTGGATCGGCATCAGCCTGATGAGCATGAACGGCTTCCGTGAGGTCTCCACGCAAGAGGGTCTCGCCTTCCTCGAGAAGGGTCAGGTCAAGGAGGCCGTCATCACCGACGGCGACCAGCGCGTCGACCTCACGCTGACGAAGGCGGACGACGAGTTCGGCAAGCAGGTGCAGTTCTACTACGTCGGCGCCCGTGCGGCCGACGTGGTCGAGGCCGTCGACGCCGCAGACCCGTCCGGTGGCTACAACGACAAGGTGCCCCAGCCGAGCTGGCTCCTGTCGATGCTCGGACTCCTCCTCCCGCTGCTCCTCATCGGTGTGTTCTTCTGGTTGATGCTCTCCGGCATGCAGGGAGGCGGCAACAAGGTCATGCAGTTCGGCAAGTCGAAGGCGAAGCTCGTCTCGAAGGAGTCGCCGAAGGTGACCTTCGACGACGTCGCCGGTGCCGACGAGGCGATCGAGGAGCTCGAGGAGATCAAGGACTTCCTCAAGGAGCCCGCGAAGTTCCAGGCCGTCGGTGCGCGCATCCCGAAGGGTGTCCTGCTGTACGGCCCTCCCGGAACGGGCAAGACGCTCCTCGCCCGCGCCGTCGCCGGTGAAGCCGGTGTGCCGTTCTACTCGATCTCCGGTTCCGACTTCGTCGAGATGTTCGTCGGTGTCGGCGCGAGCCGCGTCCGCGACCTCTTCCAGCAGGCCAAGGAGAACTCGCCCGCGATCATCTTCGTCGACGAGATCGACGCCGTCGGTCGCCACCGCGGCGCCGGCATGGGCGGCGGTCACGACGAGCGCGAGCAGACCCTCAACCAGCTGCTCGTCGAGATGGACGGCTTCGACGTCAAGACGAACGTCATCCTGATCGCGGCGACCAACCGTCCCGACATCCTCGACCCAGCGCTGCTGCGCCCGGGCCGCTTCGACCGCCAGATCGGCGTCGACGCCCCCGACCTCGCCGGCCGCAAGAAGATCCTCGAGGTGCACGGCAAGGGCAAGCCGCTCGCCGCGAGCGTCGACCTCGAGGTCGTCGCCCGCAAGTCGCCCGGCTTCACCGGTGCCGACCTCGCCAACGTCCTCAACGAGGCGGCGCTGCTCACGGCACGCTCCAACGCCCAGCTGATCGACAACCGCGCACTCGACGAGGCCATCGACCGCGTCATCGCCGGTCCGCAGCGCCGCACGCGCGTCATGCGCGAGCAGGAGAAGCTCATCACCGCCTACCACGAGGGCGGGCACGCGCTCGCTGCAGCGGCGATGAACAACACCGACCCCGTCACGAAGGTCACGATCCTCCCGCGCGGCCGTGCCCTCGGCTACACGATGGTCCTGCCCCTCGAAGACAAGTACTCCGTCACGCGCAACGAGCTGCTCGACCAGCTCGCCTACGCGATGGGCGGGCGCGTCGCCGAGGAACTCGTGTTCCACGACCCGACCACGGGTGCGTCGAACGACATCGAGAAGGCCACGGGGATCGCTCGCAAGATGGTCACCGAGTACGGCATGACCACCGACGTCGGTGCCGTCAAGCTCGGGCAGTCCTCGGGTGAGATGTTCCTCGGCCGCGACATGGGCCACCAGCGTGACTACTCGGAGGAGATCGCGCAGCGCGTCGACGCCCAGGTCCGCGAGCTCATCGAGGCCGCACACGACGAAGCCTGGCAGGTCATCACGACCAACCGGGCCGTGCTCGACCGCCTCGCCGCCGAGCTGATGGAGAAGGAGACCCTCGACCACAACCAGCTGGCCGAGATCTTCAAGGACGTCAAGAAGCTCCCGCCGCGCCCCGTCTGGCTGTCCAGCAAGAAGCGTCCCGTCGGGTCGGGTTCGGCCGTCGGATCCGCATCGTTCACCGCACCCATCGACTCCGGTGCGGCCGATGGTGGCATCAGCTCCGAGCCCGAGCCCGAGGCTCCCGTGAAGCCCAAGCGCACCCGCGCGACGAAGCCGCGACCGGCGACCGCCTAGCCCGCATGACCCACGGCGAGCACACCGCGGACGACGCGGTCGCAGCCGCGCAGGCCGAGCCCGATCAGGGTTCGGCCTCGCGGTCGTCCGTGGACCGCGAGCGGATCGCCGCAGCGGTCCTCGAGATCCTCGAGGCGATCGGTGAGGACCCCTCCCGCGACGGCCTCGCCGACACCCCGACACGTGTCGCCGACGCGTACGCGGAGTTCTTCGGGGGCGTCGGTCAGGACGCCGGTGTGCACCTGTCCCGCCCCATCCCGATCGAGGAGGGCGCGACCAGCGACGTCGTGCTCGTCCGGGACATCGCCTTCCGCTCCGTCTGCGAGCACCACCTGCTCCCGTTCCTCGGCACGGCGCACATCGCCTACCTGCCCGACGAACTCGTCATCGGACTCGGGGCCCTGCCGAAGCTCGTCGACACGCTCGCCTCGCGCCCGCAGGTCCAGGAGCGCCTGAGCGAGCAGATCGCCGACACCCTCGTCGAACGGCTCGCGCCCCGCGGCGTCCTCGTCGTGCTCCAGGCTGCACACGGCTGCGTCTCGATGCGCGGGTCACGCCAGCTGACGAGCACCACCGTCACCATCGCCAGCCGTGGAGCCCTGGCCGATCCGGCCGCACGGGCCGAGCTGATGGTCCTGATCGGCGCGTCCGCCGACCAGGCGGGGTGATCGCTTGTTCCAGATCATGGGCGTCGTCAACGTCACACCCGACTCGTTCAGCGACGGCGGCCGGTACCTCGACGTCGACGACGCCGTCGCCCACGGGCTCGAGCTCATCGCTGCCGGCGCGACCATCATCGACGTCGGCGGCGAATCGACCCGGCCCGGTGCCGCCCGGGTCGACACCCGCGAGGAGCAGCACCGGGTCGCACCCGTCATCGCCGCACTGGCCGCAGCTGGTGCGCGAGTGAGCATCGACACGATGAACGCGGAGACCGCCCGTGCCGCGGCCGACGCCGGTGCCTCGATCATCAACGACGTCTCCGGTGGCCTCGCCGACGATCGCATGCCGGGCGTGATGGCGGCGTCCGGTCTCGACTGCGTCATCAGCCATTGGCGCGGGCACTCGGCCGACATGGCGAGCCGCGCCACGTACACCGACGCGGCGGTCGACGTCGCTCGGGAACTCGACGACCGGGTGACGACCCTCCGCGGTCAGGGCGTCGACCCCGGCCGGATCGTCGTCGATCCCGGCCTCGGGTTCTCCAAGCACGCCGAGCACAACTGGCGCATCCTGGCGAGGCTCGACCTACTGCGCGAGCTCGGGTACCCGGTGCTGGTGGGCGCGTCCCGCAAGCGGTTCATCGGAGCGCTCCTCCCCGAGGACGCACCGATGGAGGCGCGCGACCTGCCGAGCGCCGTGGTGAGTGTGCTGGCCGCGCAGGCCGGAGCCTGGGGTGTGCGCGTCCACGACGTCGCCGCCACCAGACTCGCTCTCGATACCCTCGATGCATGGCAAGGTGGAGCCGATGACTGATTCGATCACCCTCACGGGCCTGCGGGCGTTCGCGCACCACGGCGTCTTCGACTTCGAGCGCGAGGCCGGACAGGAGTTCGTCATCGACGTCACCGTGTCGCTGGACCTCCGCCCGGCCGCCGGTGGCGACGAGCTCGGCGCGACCATGCACTACGGCGAGCTCGCCGAGGCGGTCGTCGCAGCCGTGGAGCGCGACCCGGTCGACCTCATCGAAACGGTGGCCGAGCGCATCGCCGACGTGGTACTCGCGAACGAGCGCGCGGAAGCGGTCCGGGTCACCGTGCACAAGCCGAGCGCCCCCATCACGGTGCCCTTCGCGGACGTGGCGGTGACGATCGAGCGAACCCAGGCCGACCGCACCCAGGCCGGGCGGGCCGTCTGATGGTCTCGCGCACGCCGATCCACGACCCAGCCCGTCGGCCCGGACCACCGAAGCCCCGTGCCGTCTGGGCCGTCGTGGCCCTCGGGGCGAACCTGGGGGACCGCCGCGCGACGATCGCACAGGCCGTGGAGGACCTCGCCGCCGTCGACGGGGTGCTCGAGGTGCGGCGGTCACCGCTCGTCTCGAGTGCGGCCGTCAAGGTGTCCGGTGTCGACGAGTCGGCTCCGGCGTACCTCAACGGTGTCGCTGCCGTCCGCACCCGCCTCCAGCCGCACGCGCTCCTCGACGAACTCCAGCGGATCGAACTCGCGCACGGCCGCGTCCGCGAGGAGCGCTGGGGCGACCGGACGCTCGACCTCGACCTCATCGCCTACGACGACGAGACGATCGCCGACGAACGCCTTACGGTCCCGCACCCGCGAGCCGCCGAGCGCGGCTTCGTCGTCGTGCCCTGGTTGCTCCTCGACCCCGACGCGACGCTGCCCGGCGTCGGCCGCCTCGACACCCTCGCGGCCGCCAAGGACGGCTCCGTGGTCCCCGACGACGGCACGCACCCGTGACCCGCACCACCGCGACACCGCTCATCGTCCTCGCCGGGGTGGGCGTCGTCTTCGGCTTCCTCGTGGAGGTCGCGATGGTCTCCGGCGGACGCGCGTCGATCATCCCGCCCGTCACCCTCGCCGTCTCGCTCGTGGCGGTCGCGATCATCCTCATCGCCCTGTCCTGGCCGATCCGCCGCAGCACGACCGGTCGTGCCACCCGGCGGATCGATCCGTTCCGCGCCATGCGGGTCGCCGCGCTCGCGAAGGCCTCGAGCCATGCGGGCTCCCTGGTGGCCGGGGCGACCGTCGGGATCCTGCTCTTCGTCCTGACCCGCCCGATCCTGCCCGCGATAGGCTCGTTGTGGCTGGTGATCGCGTCCATCGTGGGATCCGTCGCACTCGTCGTCGCCGCCTTGGTGGCCGAGTGGTTCTGCACCGTTCCGAAGGATGATGATGACGACGCCGCACCCGGGGGAGCCCCGTCCCACACCTGATCAGCCCGCCGAACGGCCGCTGATCGAGACGCCGCTGGAGGAGCTGTCGTCGCCGGAGACGGTCCACGTCGGCCCTGCGGAGCAGAGCGGCAAGCGGCTCGAACTGCCTGATGCCGAGTGGCGCCGCGTGAGCCGCAAGCTCATCGCCGTCGAGTTCATCTCCGAGGGCGCCGGCCTCGTGCTCGTCACAGCGGCCGTGGTCTTCGTCGCGCTCGTCTGGGACTGGACCTGGATCTGGTGGCCGTTCGCCGCCTTCGCCGTGATCTCCCTGATCGCCGCGGCGTTCATCCCACGTCGCATCCGGTCGATCGGGTATCAACTGCGCGCGGACGACCTGCTGTTCCGCCGGGGGATCATGTGGCAGCGCTTCGTCGCCGTGCCGTACGGGCGCATGCAGCTCGTCGACATCAACCGCGGGCCCCTCTCGCGGGCCTTCGGCCTCGCCGACCTCAAGTTCGTGACCGCCTCCGCCTCGACCGGAGTGGTGATCAACGGGTTGCCGGAAGCCGAGGCCGAGGGGCTGCGCGACCACCTGGTCGCCGTGGCGGAGAGCCGGCGGACCGGACTGTGAGCGAGCACCAGGCGGCAGAACCGCCGGAGCGGTTCGAGGCTCCGGCCTCGGGGCCTCGGGTGAAGCCGACGGCCGAGGCGATCGTCCCACGGGTGGCCGGACAGAGTCTCGTCGACGGGCAGTGGCACCGGCTGCACCCGGCGACGCCGTTGCTCCGAGGTGGGATCGCGTTCGTCGCCATCCTCGGCATCGTCATCGCGAACCTCCGCGAGCGCCTCATCGAGTTCTTCATCCCCGCTCCGGGGATGGAGCAGCCGACCGACCCGATCGACTACATGCTCAACCACGGCTTCGTCGGGTGGGTGCTCCTCGCGATCGCTGTCGGGCTGATCGTGGTGATCGCCGTGTTCTGGTTCTCATGGCGCATGCACACCTTCCGGGTCACCGACGAGGCGGTGGAGGTGCGCAGCGGCATCCTGTTCCGCACGAACCGCAAAGCCAAGCTCGACCGCATCCAGGGCGTCTCCATAGAGAAGCCGCTCCTCGCCAGGCTCATCGGGGCCTCCCGCATCAACGTGAGCGTCGCGGGCCAGGACGCGAACGTCAAGCTCGAGTACCTGTACGGTGCCGACGCCGACGGCCTCCGCCGGGACGTACTCACGCTCGCGAGCGGGGTGAAGCTCGCCGAACGCCGGCAGACCGCCGCAGCCGGCGACCCGCTCGACCCGACCCTGCCGCCGCAATCGGTGCCCGACAGCGCCGGCGGGGTGTCCCGGTTCGTCACCGAGCGCGTCGACGACTTCATCTCGCCCGAACTCGACCCGGAGGAGACGGTGCCGGACTCCGTCGTGCGCCTGACGCTCGGGCGCCTGGTCGGGTCCACGTTACTCAGCCCGTTCACCGTGATCGTCCTGATCTCGGTCGTCGTCGGCGTGGTGCTCCTCGTCAACGGCCTGGACTGGGCCTGGTTCTGGCTCGTCCCCATGGTGCTGAGTCTCGGGGCCTTCGTCTGGTCGAGCGTGACGAAGTCGCTGCGCTACAGCATCGCCGCGACGCCCTCGGGCGTCCGCATCGGCTTCGGGCTCTTCTCGACGACCAACGACACCGTCCCGCCCGGCCGGATCCACGCGATCGAGGTGTCGCAGCCCATCATCTGGCGCCCCTTCGGCTGGTGGCGGGTGCGGATCAACAAGGCCGGCCTCTCGCTGGAGCAGGCCGCTCGCGGTGCGACGAGCAACACGGTGTTGCCGGTCGGGTCGCTCGTGGACGCCGCCCAGGTCGTGGAGCTGATGCTCGCGGGCCGCATCGACGGCAGTGCCTGGGCACCCCTGCAATCGGCCCTCGCCACGCGCGACGGCGTCGGTTTCGTGGGCTCGCCCCGCCGCTCGCGATGGATCAACTGGTTCTCCTGGCGTCGTACCGGCTACGCCCTGCGCGACGGGATGCTGCTGTTCCGGCAGGGGGTGGTCTGGCGCAAACTCCACATCCTCCCGCTCGCACGCCTGCAGAGCATCCGGATCGACCAGGGGCCGCTCCTGCGCGCGCTCGATCTCGCCTCCGCGACCGCGCACACGGTCCCCGGCCCGGTGATCGCCAAGCTCCCCGCCATGGCCCGCGACGAGGCGGTGCGGATGTTCGACGCGGCGTCGGTGGCGATCGTGGTCGCGCAGTCGACCGACCGCAGTCACCGGTGGGCGAGCTTCGACCCCGAGCACCAGCCGGCCGAGGCGCAAGCGACGGCGCCATACCTCGATGAGCCGATGGGGCAGTCGGACACCCAGCCGACGACGCAGGCGGACGCCGAGCCGTGGCAGGAGCAGAGCCCGGCGCCGTCCGTGCCGCTCCCGACGACCGACCAGGACCGGAGGACCACGTGAGCGCGGAACGACGGAGCGCCAGGCTCGGCGTCGGGATCATCGGGAGTGGGCGCGTCGGCCCGGTCATCGGAGCGGCGCTCGGGGGAGCCGGACACGCGATCGTCGGCATCACCGCGGTGTCGGAGGAGAGCCTCGAACGCGCGAACGCCCTGTTGCCGGATGTGCCGGTGCTCGATCCGACCGAGGTGGTCGAGCGGAGCGAACTCGTCGTCATCGCCGTACCCGATGCGCAACTCGCGTCGTTGGTCGAAGGGCTCGCGGCGGTGGGTGCGTGGCAGCCGGGTCAGCTCGTCGCCCACACCTCGGCTCGGTTCGGGACAGCGGTGCTCGCTCCGGCAGCGCGCGCCGGTGCCATCCCGTTGGCGTTGCACCCCGCGATGGTGTTCACCGGGACGAGTCTCGATCTCGCCCGCTTGCACGAGACGTCGTTCGCCGTGACCGCACCGGCCCCGGTCCAACCGATCGGGCAGGCGCTCGTGGTCGAGATGGGCGCGGAGCCCGTGATCATCGCCGAGGCCGATCGAGCGGCCTACGCCGAAGCGGTGGAGACGGCCGCGAGCTTCTCCCGTGCGGTCGTGCAGCAGGCGACGGGTCTGCTCCAGGACATCGGTGTGGAGAACGCCGGCGGCTTCCTGTCCTCGCTCGTGCGGTCGTCGGTCGACGAGGCCCTGCGCGGTGCGACCACGCCCGACGTCGACGAGCTGCTCTAGCCGGGTGGACGGACCGCCGCCCGCCCACCCGAGTCCGGGCAGGCGGGCGGATCCGTGTCAGCGGACCCGTGTCAGCGGACGCGGCGGCGACGGATCAGCGCGTCGACGGCGAGTCGGCCCGGGCCGGCGAGGGTGAGCGCGAGCGACGCGAGTGCGAGCAGCATGACGTACTCGAAGCCACCGTCGGCGGCGTAGAACCCCGCCGGCAGGTGCACGAGCACCATCGCCACCGCCATGGTCACCGCGAGCAGCGCGCCCACGATGCGCGTGCCGAGGCCGACGATGAGCAGCAGGCCACCGACCACCTCGAGACCGGCGACGACGACCGCCGCGACCTCTGGAGCCGGGATGCCCATGCCACCGAACCCGGAGGCGACGCCCGGGATGGAGTCGACGAGGAACTTCTGGAGGCCGTGGGCGATGAAGACCACGCCAAGCGCCAGGCGCAGGAGGAGGAGACCGGCGTCGATCCCCGCCTGTCCGCGCGGCGCGGCGGGGGAGGCCGGTACCGGTGGGACGGTGGTGGCTTCGCGGTGGTCGGTGTGCTGGTGGTCGGAGAGCGTCGTCATGACGAGCCTTTCGAGTTCGTTTCCGGCGTCGGTGCCCCCGATCGGGACTCCTGTCCTTCGAGCCAAGCACGGCCCGGGTACCCGGCGGTGTCCTCCGAATGGTTGTTCGCAGACCCTTGTCAGGGCGTCGATAGCCAGTTCATAGGAAACCGGCCGTGCGCGCGGCCCGCACGGTCCCCGGTAAACTCCAGTGACCGCACGAGGAGAATCCCACCGCATGACTGACACGACGCCAGAGCCGATCGACGACGCAGCAGAGCAGGCAGAGCTCTCCGAGCAGAAGGCCGTCCGGCTCGCGAAGCGCCAGCGCCTCATCGACGAGGCGACGTCGGGTGCCGGCGGCGCCTACCCCGTCACCCTCCCCATCACCGACACGATCCCGGCGGTGCGCGCCCGCTTCGGTGAGCTCCAGCCCGACGAGGCGACGGGCGTCACGGTCGGCGTCGCGGGCCGCGTCGTGCACCTGCGCAACACCGGCAAGCTCTGCTTCGCCAGCCTGCAGTCGGGCGACGGCAGCCGCATCCAGGCGATGGTGAGCCTCGCCAGCGTCGGCGACGAACAGCTCGCCGCTTGGAAGGAACTCGTCGACCTCGGCGACCACGTCTTCGTCTCCGGTGAGGTCATCTCCAGTCGTCGCGGCGAACTGTCGATCATGGTGGCCGAGTGGACCATCGCGGCGAAGGCGATCCTGCCCCTGCCGAACCTCCACAACGAGCTGAACGAGGAGACGCGGGTCCGGAGCCGGTACCTCGACCTCATCGCCCGCGACCAGGCGCGCAAGAACGTGCTCGACCGGGCCAAGACGGTGGCCAGCCTTCGCCAGACCTTTACCGAGCGCGACTTCGTCGAGGTCGAGACGCCGATGCTCCAGGTCATGCACGGTGGAGCCTCGGCCCGCCCCTTCGTCACCCACTCGAACGCGTTCGACACCGAGCTCTACCTGCGCATCGCGCCCGAGCTGTACCTGAAGCGTGCCGTCGTCGGCGGCATCGACCACGTCTACGAGATCAACCGCAACTTCCGCAACGAGGGCGCCGACTCCACGCACAGCCCCGAGTTCGCCATGCTCGAGGCGTACGAGGCCTACGGCGACTACGGCACCATGGCCGACCTCACACAGACCCTCATCCAGAACGCCGCGCTCGCGACGAGCGGGAGCCACGTCGTCACCTGGGCCGACGGCACGGAGTTCGACCTCGGCGGCGAGTGGGACCGCATCTCGATGTTCGAGAGCCTGTCGGCCGCGGCGGGTGTCGAGATCACGCCGCAGACGCCGATCGAGGAACTCAAGGCGCTCGCCGAGCGTGAGGGCGTCGAGGTCCCGCACCCCATCCACGGCAAGTACGTCGAAGAGCTGTGGGAGCACTTCGTCAAGGGTGGCCTCGAGCGCCCGACCTTCGTCATGGACTTCCCGGTCGACACGAGCCCGCTCGTGCGCGCCCACCGCTCCATCGAGGGCGCGGTCGAGAAGTGGGACCTCTACGTCCGCGGCTTCGAGCTCGCCACCGGCTACTCCGAGCTCGTCGACCCGGTCGTGCAGCGCGAACGCTTCATCGAGCAGGCGAAGCTCGCCGCACAGGGCGACGTCGAGGCCATGCGTCTCGACGAGGAGTTCCTGCGGGCGCTCGAGTTCGGGATGCCGCCGTCCGGCGGCATGGGGATGGGCATCGACCGACTCCTCATGGCGCTGACCGGCCTCGGCATCCGCGAGACGATCCTCTTCCCCCTGGTCAAGTAGCGGCCACCCGGCAGCACGACCACCGACAGTCAGGCGCGACGATGAGCATGATGGACCCCGGCGACCACCAGGACCCGAAGAAGCAGGGGCCGACGACGGCGCGCATCACGATCTGGATCGTGGTCGGCGGGATCGGCCTGTACCTCGTCGTCAGCGGGCTGTGGGGTGCCCTCGCCGGAGGCTCCTGACCTGGCTGCGCGCCCGTTTCGGTCCCTGAGCCTGTCGAAGGGCGGTACCATTGACGGGTGATCGAAGACTACTGGCTCAACGCGCTCTGGTCGCTGCTGCCCACCGTGGTCGTCGGCATCATCTTCTGGGTGGTCATGCGCGCCATCCTGCGGTCCGACCGCAACGAGCGCAAGGCGTACGCGCAGGTCGAGGCGGAGCAGCGCGCGAAGCTCGGACTCCCGCCGGTCGAGCCCTCCGCACCTCGCGAGGTCTGACCCGCCCGTATCACGTGGCGAGGTCACCCCACAGCTGTCCGGCATGGTCAGTAGGCTGGAGCCTCGGCAGCTGAGCGGATGGGCGACATGACGATCGAGTTCTCCTGGAACTGGCTGGGCATCACGGCCCTCGTCCTGGACTTCATCATCCGTGTCATCGCGGTGATCGTCGTCCCGCGTAACCGTCGCCCCACCGCGGGGATGGCCTGGCTGCTGGCGATCTTCCTCATCCCGTACGTCGGTGTCATCGCCTTCCTCCTCATCGGCAACCCGAAACTGCCTCGGGTGCGCCGGCGGAAGCAGTACGACATCAACGTCTACATCCGTCAGACGACCCGCGACCTCGTCAAGGCGAACCTGACGTCGAACGCGCCGGCCTGGTTCCGGTCGGTCGTGACGCTGAACCGCAACCTCGGGTCGATGCCGCTGCAGGGCGGGAACACCGTCAGTCTCATCGGCGACTACGAGGCCTCGCTCCACGCCATGGCCGACGAGGTCGACCGTGCCGAGCAGTTCGTGCACGTCGAGTTCTACATCCTCACCTGCGACCGCACCACGAAGCCGTTCTTCGACGCGCTCGAGCGGGCGGTGGCTCGCGGCGTCACGGTCCGGGTGCTGCTCGACCACTTCGCGAGCTGGCGGACCCCCGACTACAAGCACACCGTGAAGCGCCTCACCACGATGGGGGCCCAGTGGGCGCTCATGCTGCCGCTCCAACCGTTCAAGGGCAAGTTCCAACGTCCGGACCTCCGGAACCACCGCAAGATGGTGATCGTCGACGGCGCGGTCGCGTTCATGGGCTCGCAGAACATGATCGACCGGAGTTACAACAAGCCGGGCAACATCAAGCGGGGTCTCCAGTGGCAGGAGCTCATGACGCGGGTGGAGGGCCCCGGGGTCGCGGGGATCAACACGATCTTCCTGAGCGACTGGTACAGCGAGACCGGCGATGTCCTGTCCCACGAGGTCGGCCTGCTCGAGGCCCGACCGGTGGGCGACCTCGAACTGCAGGTCGTACCGAGCGGGCCGGGGTTCGACGGGGACAACAACCTCAAGCTGTTCCTCACGCTCATCTATGCGGCGCAGCGGCGCATCGTCATCACGAGTCCGTATTTCGTGCCCGACGAGTCGTTGCTCGCAGCGGTCACGACCGCGGTCCAGCGTGGTGTGCCGGTCGACCTGTTCGTCTCGGAGATCGGCGATCAGGCGATGGTCTGGCACGCGCAGCGCTCCTACTACGAGGCGCTCCTGCGGGCCGGTGTGCGGATCTTCCAATACCCGGCGCCGTACATCCTGCACGCGAAGCACTTCACGATCGACGACGACGTCGCCGTGATCGGGTCGAGCAACATGGACATGCGTTCCTTCGGTCTCAACCTGGAGGTCTCGCTCATGGTCCGCGGGCGCGAGTTCGTCCAGGAGATGCGCGGCGTCGAGGACGGGTACCGGGAGATCAGCAAGGAACTGACGCTCGCGGAGTGGCTGAAGCAGCCCCTCCGCTCGACGGTGCTCGACAATCTCGCCAGATTGACGTCCGCGTTGCAATAGTCAGACAGTGAGATAACTGATATGTGTTGTTTTCAACAGAAATATTTCTCTGATATTCTCGCAGGGTTGACCCCCTCGAGAAAGCGACTCCATGTCACTTCTGTTGTCCCCGCCGCGCGCAATCGCGGCCTGTACCGCGACTGCGGCAGCGGCTCTGATCGGCTTCGGCGCGATCGTGCCCGCGTCCGCCGCGACCGATCCACCGCCGACCCACGACACGTCGTCCACGTCTCCAGAGGAGCCGGCGGTACCGGACCCTGAGCCCGAGGCTCCGACGGCGATGACGCCTGACGCTGGTCCACTGACCCTGTTGGCCAAGCTGCAGCGAACGGTCACCGGTACTGCTCCGTTCGACGACGATGCAGGGCCCGGTCGCGACATCAGCGGCGAGGATCTCGTCGTCCGCTCACACGACACCGTCTCGTACCGGATCGAGGTGCAGGTCAACGGGTCGCCGCAGGGAGACGCCATCACGATCAGCCAGAGTCTGCCGGACGGCATGACCTGGCCCGCGGTCGGTTCACTGCCCGGTTACTGCGGGGCTGGCTCCGCCGTGAGCGACGACGCCCGGACCGTCGACTGCGTCGTGCACGGCGTCGCCCCGAACTCCGTGTCCACCTACGACCTCGTCGCCTCGGCGAGCACCGCGATGCCCGATGGAACGCTGCTGCCCGCGCCGACCGACGCGGTGCGGGCCACTGCGGTGGACGCCGGCAGTGGCCAGACGGTGTCGTCCTCCCTCACACCGGACGACCTCGTCATGAGCAGTGGACCCCGCCTCAATCTCGGCGTCAAACGGTGGAACACCGACCACGTCGCCGTCAACCCTGAGGGGGTCATGGGGTACCGGGTGTACTTCGACGCCTACCTCGACCTCGCCGGGTACAACTCGGCCGGGGGACTCGGCGCCCGGGGTCAGTCGGCCATCGTCGGCGACGTCTCGTTCGACATCGACCTCTCCGACTTCAGCGAGAACGCCGAGGCCGTCGACTTCGCCGGACAGCGGTGCGCCCTGAACCCTTACGACCGCTCCGCCTTGCCGAACAGCACCGGTGGCGGAGTGGACGGCGTCACCGACTCCGGCACTTGGACGTGCACGCCGGACCCCTCGAACCCGCAGCTGATCCACGTGGTCATCTCGGGTGCCGACCTCAGTGCCGACCACCTCCCGACGAAGTCCTCGGCCGGCGTCGCCATCCCGACCCGTGGGTACGTGGGCATCGGGAAGTTCGCCGTCTTCGTACCGCACGAGGATGTCCCAGCCGACGACAGCATCGACTCGGTCGTCACCCTGCGCGACCTCGTCGCCTTCGGCGAGAACGCCGCGGGGGAGTCCATCGCCAATCCCGCGGAACCGCTGAGCGACAACGCCGTGACCACGCGCCTCACTCGCCGGGCGGGTGCCGGCCACAGCACGCGCTACCTCGACAACCCGTCGAACCTGGTCATGATCCCCGGCCAGAGCTCTGTGGGCGCCGGAGACGGTCCGGTCGCCGCCGGCCAGACCTTCGTCGCCTTCACGAGCATCACCAACACCTCGACCACGGCTCCGATGGAGGGCGCGATCGTCTGTCAGGTGTTCGATCCGAAGACGCAGTTCGTCACGACGACGGCACCGACGGCACCGCCGGTCACCGTGCGCGCCAGCGGCGCGGTGGGGGACTTCAACCCGAGCCAGGTCATCGTCGAGTACGGGACCGGTCCAGTCACGGCCGCGACCGCCGACGATGAGACCCGGTGGGACGACCTCAGTGCCGCGACCTGCGACGACGCTGACGACACGTGGACCGCCAACTGGCAGTCGCTTGATCTCAGCCAGGTCACTCGGGTCCGCTACCGTCCCGTCGGCGGGATGCTCCCGGCCGGCTCGCAGTTCAATGCTGCGCTCTCCCTGCAGCTCCGCGACGCGCTCCCCGTCGGCGAGACCGTGACGCAGACCTACTCGGTCAAGTCGCCGTCGTTCTACGGGACGGACCTCGACACGCCCGCCTACTGGACCGAGGACGACTGGTACCACGGCAAGTACAACCCGGTGCAGTCGACCAACACGGACTTCCCCCGGGGTGACCGGTTGCTCGTCTCAGAGGGCTCCGTCGCGATCGCCAAGCGGGCGATCGCGCCCGCCGTCGACGCCGGATCGCCCGCGCACGTCGCCTCCGGCGAACGCGTGCAGTTCGAACTGACGCCGCAGATCGCGAGCAAGGCCGGCCTGGTCGACTCCGCCCGCGACGTCGTGGTCGTCGACCGGCTCCCGAAGGGCCTCGCTTATGACCCTGCCGACGTCTCCAGCACCCCGGATTCGGTGCAGGTGAACGAGGACGGCAGTACGGAGTTGACCTGGTCGTTCGACCGGATCGACCGCGGCAGTGAGCCGGTCATCTCCTACTGGGCGAAGAGCGATTCCACCATGGTCGGCGACTTCGTCAACCAGGTGATCATCTCGAGCCCCGACGACCCCTCGTCGCTCGACGAGATCCCCACCTCACCGTCGATGTCCGACGCGCACTACTCGCGCCAGACGGTCTCGCTCAGCACCCCCGGTGGATTGCGCATCGAGAAGTCGGTGGCGCAGCAGGCGGTCGAGTCCGGTGACGACATCGACTACACGGTCGCGTTCGCGAACATGAACGCCGACACGCCCCAGCAGGACGCGTCGTCGATCGACGTGCTGCCGTACGCCGGTGACACTCGAGCATCCTCCACCGAGGGGGAGCTGGCCGACGCCGCCGACGCACCGTCGGGTGTCACGGTGCGGTACACGGATGCCGACCCGGAAGCCGTCTCTGCGGCCACCGGGGTGGACGGTAGCGCCGACTACGGTGACCTCCCCGCCGGCTCGGCCTGGTGCACCGCCACCGAGATCGGTACCGACGGGTGCGCGGCGTCGTTCGCTGACGTCACGGCCCTCCGGATGGACGTCGATTCGCTCGACACGCTGGAACGCGTCGAGGTCACGTACACCCTGGTCTCGACCGGGGCACCCAGCGGAGCGACCTTCGTGAACGATGCGACCGTCCGTTCGGCGTCGCAGACGCTCGGCGCGCGTTCGCCGCTCGTGAGCACCCGCGTGGTCTCCTCGTCGATCGGTCAGCGCCTGTGGTGGGACACGAACGAGGACGGTCTCGACAACGATGGCCCGGACGGGGCGCCTGGTGAGGGCGTCGCCGACGTGCCCATGCGCCTGTCCGGCGTCGACAAGTTCGGCGAGGAGATCGAGGCCGAGACGGTGACCGACTCGACCGGCTCCTACCGGTTCTCGGGTCTCGTGTCCGGCGAATACGCGATCGTCGTGGACGTCCCGGCGAACGCGGGTGTGACCACCTTCCGCGTCGGCGACGACGACCTGCTGAACTCCGCCGTGGACACCGCGGCGGGTGTGATGGAGGACATCACGATCGTCGATCCCTCGCCGACGGGCGCGGACGCTGCGGACCTCACGCGGAACGGTGGCCTCGTGGCCGGTGCCGAGCCTCCCGTGCCGCCGACCGACCCGCCGGGGATCCCGGAGGCCGAGAAGCCCGCATCCGGCGACCTCGCCACCACGGGTACCGCATGGGTGTTCGCCGGGACGGTGACCGCGGCGCTCCTCGTCGCGGCCGGCGCCCTGCTCATGCTGGCCCGCCGTCGTCGCGCGGAGGCCGACGCCGAGTGATCCCGGTCGAAGGGGGTCGAGCGGTCGACCCCCTTCGACGCGCCGACGCACGATGTGCACGACAAGCGTCCTATATCGCTCCAATCCCGTCATATTCCACATATCAGTCGACCAATTTGTGTAGCGTGTGACCGTCCCCCTCTCCAGACGGTCGGAGTCACGTGAATCGCATCACCCTTCCCAGGGCGCTCAGCGCCCTCTCGCTCATCGCCTTCGCGGCAGCTCCGCTGCTTCCGGCGTCGGCGTCCGCAGCCACGCCCCAGGCCCTCGGGCTCGCGGTGTCCGTCTCGCACACCGCCAGCGGCAGCGTGCCGTTCGATGCCGTCGCGGGCCCCGGGTTCGACGTCTCGCCGGACGACGAGGTGCTGCGATCCCACGACGCGGTCACCTACACGATCGAGATGCAACTCCGCGGCGCGGCTGCGGATGACCGGGTGGTCGTCCGTCAGCGCCTGTCCGGCGGTCTCATCTGGCCGACCGTCGAGGAGCTGCCCGGCTACTGCGCCGCTGGCTCGACGGTCAGCGAGGACCGCACCGTCATCGAGTGCGTGCGGACCGATGTCAAGCCGAACTCGGTGAGCTCCATCAGCCTCACGGCCGTCCTCGCGACGGCTCCGCCGCACGGCACGGTGTTGACCGCGCCGCAGCACGGTGTCGAGGTCATCGCGAGCGACGCCGAGGACGGCTCTGAGATCCGGGCGACGACGACGACGCCCGATCTCGTGGTGAGTAGCTCGCCTCGGGTGAACGTCGGGGTGAAGCGCGGGCCGATCGTGAACGACGTCGTCGAACAGGACGGGACACCCGGCTGGTACGTCGCCCACGACGCCTACCTGTCGGTGACCGACTTCGCGACCGACGAAGGCCGGGGTGCGCGTGGCTCGGGGAACGTCGCCGACGACGTGACGTTCCGGATCGATCTCTCCGGGTACCCGGCCGGCGCCAGGCTGGCCACGGTCAACCCACAGGGGCAGCCGGTGGCGCAGAGCTGCCTGGTGGGTGCGTTCGACGCCGCCGTGTTCCCGAAGGCGAGCGGTGGCGGCGCCGACGGGGTCTCCGAATCCGGTGCGTGGTCCTGCGTGGCCGCCCCCGACGGTCGCTCGGTGTCGGTCACCATCAGCGGAGCGGATCTGAGCGGCGACCACATCCCTTCGCGTTCGGCGTCCGGCGCGGCCATCACGACGCAGGGGTACCTCGCGGTCGGACGGTTCGGGATCTTCGTCCCGGAGAGCGAGGTGCCTGCGAACGGCGCCCTGCCGGTCCGACTCGACTTCACCGACCTGGACGTGACGGGGATCGCGGCCGACGGGACGCCGTTGCCGAACGCGCCGGAGTCACTCGCCGACAACAGTGCGACTGCGACGATCGCGCAACGGACCGGGGGTGGCGAGCACACCACCCGCTACGCCGACCGCCAATCCGGTAACCGGCTCGTTCCCGGGCAGAGCACGATCGGGTCCGGGGACGGACCGGTCGTCGGCGGCCAGCTGTTCGAGCAGGCCGTGGTCTGGAACAACACGACCTCGAGTGCGCTCACCGATGCGATCCTGTGCGCCGTCTTCGACCCGGCGACGCAACGCGTGGGCGAGCGGCCGGGCGGCGGTGCCCCGGCTGAGGCCGCGACCAACGGCGGGCGGATGATCATCGAGTACGGGACGACGCCGAGCGTGGACGCCTCAGCCGACGCGGAGACCCGACAGGCGCAGATGGACGCGACCACCTGCGACGACGGCGACGACAGCTGGGTCTCCGAACCCGAGGCGGTCGACGCGGAGGACATCACGAAGGTGCGTCTGCGGCCGGCGAGCGGCGGCCTGCCGACGCGGAGCAGCGTCACGCTCTGGGTGCAGCTCCAGGCGCTGGCCGACGTCGAGGTCGGCGAGTTCCTGACCGAGACGTACAGCGTCAAGTCCTCGGGCAACGGGCCCGACCGCGAGTCGTCCACCTCCTGGGTGGAGGACGGCTGGTGGCATGGGCGGTACCGTGCCTCCGAGGGCAACGGTCAGTTCCCCCGTGGCGACCAGCTGATCGCCGCGAACGCCGCTGTCGCGGTCAACAAGCGGGCGACCGCGCCAGAGGTCGCACCAGGAGCTCCCGCTCCGATCGTCGCGGGTGCCTCGGTCACCTTCGCGCTGCGACCACAGATCATCACGCCGGACGGGCTCGCGGACCGGGCCCGCGGGGTGACGGTCACCGACTCCCTCCCGGCGGGGCTGACGTTCGACGAGGCCTCGGCGGCCCCGTCCCCGACCTCGATCGTCCTCCAGGCTGACGGGAGCACCGCCCTCACCTGGGATCTCGGCGACATCCGTCAGGGCTCGGAGCCGGTGATCACGTACACGGCGTCCTCCGACCGGTTCTTCGTCGGACAGGTGCTCAACCGCGTCATCGTCTCGACGCCCGACGACCCGGGTTCGCCCGAGGGGTTCCCGGAGGACCCGGGGACGCTGAACTCGCACTACTCCTGGCAGTCCGTGATCGTCTCCAGTCCATCCGGGATGGCGATCGACAAGCAGGTTGCCCGTCCCGTGGTCGAAGCGGGTGACCCCCTCGACTACGACGTCGTGTTCATGAACATGAGCTCAGGTGCCGTCCAACGGGACATCCGCATGATCGACGTCCTGCCCTACCCGACAGACGAGCGCGGGTCGACCGCACAGGGTGTGTTGGCTGAGCCGGCACGATCGGAAGGGGTGGAACTGCGGTACACCGCGGTACCTGGCGACACGGTCGCCGAACACGTCGACCCGCTCGACGACGAGGACTTCGGCGAGCTGCCGGATGGTTCACGGTGGTGCACGACGACGGAGTTCGGAGGCGAGGGATGCCCAGCGTCGATCGCGGAGGCGACCGCGATCCTGGCGACCGTCGTCGAGCTCGCGCCGTACACCCCTGTCGTCGTGGACTACACCCTCGACACGAGGACTGCCGCACCCGATGCCGTCTTCGTGAACGACGCGGTCGTCCACTCCGCGACGCAGACCCTCGGCGCGCAGTCGGACGAGGTCGCGGCGCGGCTCGTGTCGACCACGATCGGTGAGCGGATCTGGTGGGACGTCGACGGTGACGGCATCGACGACGACGGCCCCGACGGCGAGCGTGGCCCGGGCGTCCAGGACGTCGTGCTCGAACTCCACGGCACGGACAAGCACGGAGCGATCGTGAGTCGGACCGCGACGACGGATGCGGACGGTGCCTACCGCTTCGAGTCCGTGATCTCGGGTGCGTATCGGGTCGACGTCCGGCTCCCCGACGGCTCGACCGCTGCAGCGACCGAGATGCGCGTCGGGGACGACGAACTGCTGAACTCGGCGATCGATCCGGAGCTGTGGACGATGCCAGCCGTCGAGATCCCCGATCCGGCACCGAGCGGTTCGGACGCGCTGGATCTCCGATGGAACGGCGGCATCCTCCCCGTCGAACCCGAGACCGGTCCCGAGCCGGAGCATCCCGGGGTCATCCCGGCCGACGGCACCGGACAGGCGGCCCCTCCTGGTCCGCTGGCCGTCACCGGCGCCGGGCTCACGACCGGAGCGCTCGTCGTCGCCGGCGTGCTCCTGCTCGGCGGTCTGTCCGTCCTGGCCCTCCGCCGGAGACGACGGGTCGGGGACACGGACGGACGACCGAGCGTCTCAGCGGACCCCGGAGTCTCCATCGATTGACCTGAGGGCCGGGCCGCGGGATCGATGTCCCCGCGGCCCGACCCGGCTCCGAATGTCCGCAGAATCGACCCCGGATCGAGGGGTGGGTGCTCCCTATACTGGGGTCAAGTCAGGCCCACGACGGCGTCGCCTGCTCCCGGTCGACCCTTCGCCTGACGCGATCGAAGGAGGCATCAGTGCACCACACCGATATTCCGACCCGCTCCGACATCGTCGAGCTCGCCACCGCTCGCGAGCCCGGCAGCGTGTCGATCATCCTCGCGACGAGCACCAACCCCTCGGATACGAGCCATATCCGCCTGGACCTCAAGAACCAGGTGAAGGTGGCGGTCGAGCAGCTGACGGCCGCGGGAGCAGACCGGGCGGCGATCGCGGCGTTCACGCAGCAGGTCGACGACCTCCAGGAGGATCCGGACTTCCTCCGCTACCTGTCGTCGAGCCTGGCGCTGTACATCAGCCCGAGCCTCACGCGCTACTTCCGCGTCCCGAACATCCTCCAGTCCTGCACGGAGGTCTCGGACCGCTTCTTCATCAAGCCGCTGATGCGTGCGCTCACCTTCCCGCAGTCGGCCTACGTCCTGGCGCTCGCGCAGAGCGGCGTGCGACTCGTCGCCGTCTCGCGTGATCTGCCGGCCACGAGCATCGAACTCGAGGGTGTCCCAGCCGACGTCGCCGCGGCCGCCGGAGTCGACTCGATCCGGGGTCGCGGTTCCGACGGACGCAGCCCCCAGGGACGCATCCAGGGCTCCGAGGGACAGAAGGTCCGGATGCAGGAATACGCGCAGGCGATCAACAAGGCGTTGTCGCCGGTGCTCGCCGGCTCGAAGGAGCCGCTCATCCTCGCGGGTGCCGAACCGATGACGGGGATCTTCCGATCCGTCTCGAGCTACAAGCACCTCGTGAAGCCCGAGATCGAGGGCAACCAGCAGGAGCGCTCGGACGAGCAGCTCGCCGCAGCGGCGCGCCCGATCCTCGACGAGCTGTACGCCGCCGAGCTGCACGCGCTGTGCGAGGAGTTCGGCACCCGCGCGTCGAACGGTCGTGCCGTGACCGACCTCGGCGACGTGGCACGCGCCGCGACGGCGAACGCGGTCGACACCCTGTTCGTCGACATCGACAGCAACCTGCCGGGCACGGTCGACGAGACCACCGGTGTCGTCACGCTCGCCGACGACGCCGACGCGACGAACTACGGCGTGATCGACGAGATCCTCCGCCGGGCGCTGCTCTCCGACGCCCGGATCCTCGCCGTCCGCGCCGACGACGTCCCCGGTGGGGGCGCCCTCGCGGCGACCGTCCGGTTCCCGGTCTGACCGAGCCGCGATCAGCCGACACCCGCAGCGCACGTGCCCGGTGCACGTGCGCTGCGGCGTTCCCGGAGGCCGCGCATCACGCCCACGGCGAACAGGGGCGAAGAGAGCTGCGGCGGTCGTTACGCTCCTACTAACGGCATCACCACCCTGCCCGGTGCCGGAGGAGAGTGATCATGTTCGAGAGATTCACCGACCGTGCGCGTCGTGTCGTCGTCCTGGCCCAGGAAGAGGCCAAGATGCTCAACCACAACTACATCGGGACCGAGCACATCCTGCTCGGCCTCATCCACGAGGGAGAAGGAGTCGCCGCCAAGGCGCTCGAGTCCCTCGGGATCTCCCTCGATGCCGTGCGCGAGCAGGTCACCGACATCATCGGTACCGGCCAGCAGCAGCCGACGGGACACATCCCGTTCACGCCGCGCGCCAAGAAGGTGCTGGAGCTGAGCCTGCGCGAAGCGCTGCAACTCGGCCACAACTACATCGGCACGGAGCACATCCTGCTCGGCCTCATCCGCGAGGGCGAGGGCGTCGCAGCCCAGGTCCTCGTGAAGCTGGGCGCCGACCTCAACCGTGTGCGCCAGCAGGTCATCCAGCTGCTGTCCGGCTACCAGGGCAAGGAAGCAGCCCCGGTCGGCGGCAACCAGAGTGAGCAGCAGGCACAGGGCGGGTCGCAGATCCTCGACCAGTTCGGCCGCAACCTCACGCAGGCCGCGCGCGACAACAAGCTCGACCCGGTCATCGGTCGCGACAAGGAGATGGAGCGGGTCATGCAGATCCTCTCCCGTCGCTCGAAGAACAACCCGGTCCTCATCGGTGAGCCCGGCGTCGGCAAGACCGCCGTCGTCGAGGGTCTCGCCCAGGCGATCGTCAAGGGCGATGTCCCGGAGACGCTGAAGGACAAGCAGCTGTACTCGCTCGACCTCGGCTCGCTCATCGCCGGTAGCCGCTACCGCGGTGACTTCGAGGAGCGCCTGAAGAAGGTCACCAAGGAGATCCGCACCCGCGGCGACATCATCGTCTTCATCGACGAGATCCACACCCTCGTGGGTGCCGGTGCCGCCGAAGGCGCGATCGACGCAGCCTCCATCCTCAAGCCGCTGCTCGCCCGCGGTGAGCTCCAGACCATCGGTGCCACCACGCTCGACGAGTACCGCAAGCACTTCGAGAAGGACGCCGCACTCGAGCGTCGCTTCCAGCCGATCCAGGTCATGGAGCCGTCGCTGCCCCACACGATCAACATCCTCAAGGGGCTGCGCGACCGGTACGAGGCACACCACAAGGTGTCCATCACCGACGGCGCGCTCGTCTCGGCGGCGAACCTCGCCGACCGGTACATCTCCGACCGCTTCCTGCCCGACAAGGCCATCGACCTGATCGACGAGGCCGGTGCACGCCTGCGTCTGTCGATCCTCTCGAGCCCGCCTGAGCTGCGCGAGTTCGACGACAAGATCGCCGGCGTCCGCGAGGCCAAGGAGACGGCTATCGAGGAGCAGGACTTCGAGAAGGCGGCGTCCCTCCGCGACGAGGAGAAGAACCTCCTCGGCGAGCGTCTGCGCCTCGAGAAGCAGTGGCGCTCGGGCGACGTCAAGACGACCGCCGAGGTCGACGAGGGTCTGATCGCCGAGGTGCTCGCCCAGGCGACCGGCATCCCCGTCTTCAAGCTCACCGAAGAGGAGTCCTCGCGACTCGTCTTCATGGAGAAGGCGCTGCACCAGCGGGTCATCGGTCAGGAGGAGGCCATCTCGGCGCTCTCCAAGACCATCCGCCGCACGCGTGCCGGCCTCAAGGACCCGAAGCGTCCCTCGGGCTCGTTCATCTTCGCCGGCCCCACGGGTGTCGGTAAGACCGAGCTCGCGAAGGCGCTCGCCGAGTTCCTGTTCGACGACGAAGGCGCGTTGATCTCCCTCGACATGTCGGAGTATGGCGAGAAGCACACGGTCTCGCGACTGTTCGGTGCTCCTCCCGGGTTCGTCGGCTTCGAAGAGGGCGGCCAGCTCACCGAGAAGGTGCGTCGCAAGCCGTTCAGCGTCGTGCTCTTCGACGAGATCGAGAAGGCCCACCCCGACATCTTCAACTCGCTCCTCCAGATCCTGGAAGAGGGCCGGTTGACGGATGGTCAGGGTCGCGTCGTCGACTTCAAGAACACCGTCATCATCATGACCACCAACCTCGGTGCTCGTGACATCGCCGGTGGTCCGGTCGGCTTCCAGATCGAGGGCAACGCCTCGACCGGGTACGACATCATGCGCGGCAAGGTGAACGAGGAGCTGAAGAAGCACTTCAAGCCCGAGTTCCTGAACCGTGTCGACGACATCATCGTGTTCCCGCAGCTGTCGAAGCCGGAGCTTCTGCAGATCGTGGACCTGTTCACGAAGCGTCTCTCGGAGCGTCTGCTCGACCGCGACATGACGATCGAGCTCACGTTGCCTGCGAAGGAGCGCCTCATCGAGGTCGGCTTCGACCCGACCCTCGGTGCTCGTCCGCTGCGTCGTGCGATGCAGCGCGAGGTCGAAGACCAGCTCAGCGAGCAGATCCTCCACGGTGAGCTCAACGCCGGCGACCACGTGCACGTCGACTTCGTGAACGGTGCATTCGCCTTCACGACCTCGGCTCGTGGTGAGTCGGTCGGTGCCGGCGTCAACGCGCAGGCGTCGCTCGGCACGGGTTCGGCCACGCCGGATCTCGCGATCACGGGCGAGTAGCCCCGAGTCACCGAAGGCCCCCACTCCGCGGAGTGGGGGCCTTCGTCGTGTCGGGGGTGTTCGTTCGCCCATCTTCGGGCGATTCGGCGCTCACTCGCCCAAACCTGGGCGAACGAACAGCGGCGGTCAGCCGAGGCGGTCGAGGTACCGGAGGATGATGCCCTCGCGGAGCGCCCAGGGGGAGACGTCGAGCTCACGGACGCGGAAGGCGGCCATCGCCTCGGACAGGACGATGCCGCCGGCGACGATCTGGAAGGTGCGGTCGGCGGTGATCCCGGGGAGCGCCGGTCGCGCCTCAGCCGGAATGCGGGCGAGGCGCGGGATCCAGTCGTCGAGCTGGCTGCGCCGGAGCAGCGACCGTTCGGTGCCACCGATGCCGTCGGCAACCGAGCCTGCGAGGCGTGCGAGGGAGCGGATGGTCTTGGACGACCCGACGACGTGATGGGCGTCGGGCTCCTCGGCGAACGCGGGGAGTGCTGCGGTCAGCACCTCGCGGGCGTGCAGGCGGAGTGCCTCCTGCTGTGCGGCGGTCGGCGGGTCGTCGTGGAGGAAGCCCACGGTGGAGCGGCCGGCGCCGAGCGGGAGGGAGATCGCGACATCGGGGTACTCGTCGCCGCCGGCTGCGATCTCGAGCGAGCCGCCACCGATGTCGAGGAGGAGCATCTCGCCGGCCGACCAGCCGTACCAGCGGCGGACGGCGAGGAAGGTGAGCTTCGCCTCGTCGTCACCGGACAGGACCTGCAGGGCGATGCCGGTCCGCTCCTCGACGAGGGCGAGGACCTCCGGGCCGTTCGTCGCCTCGCGGATGGCCGAGGTCGCCATCGACAGCAGTTCGTCGAGGCCACTCTCGCGGGCGATCGCTGCCGCTGCACCGATCGACTCGAGGATGACCGCGACGCCCTCGTCGCTGATCGATCCGTCGGGTGTCAGATAGCGCATGAGTCGCAGCACCGACTTGTGCGACGACTGGGGGATCGGCCGCGCTCCCGGGTGGGCATCGACGATGAGCAGGTGGACGGTGTTCGATCCCACGTCGAGGACTCCGAGTCGCATGCGCTCACAGTACTGCCTGCCCGCCCGGGTCTGCTGTGGTGGGTCGCCAGCGCGGTGCGCTGACGTGAGCGCGGGTCCAGCGCGTGAGCGCGGGTCTCCGGAGGGGCGCGCCCACGTCCCTGACCCGCGGTGAGGCCGATACCGCGCCACTCGCGTCAGCGCACCGCGCTGACGCCCACACCCTCGCGCTCGCGTCAGCGCACCGCGCTGGACCGGGGTGAGGTGGACCTCGGGAGGGCGCAAGGCCGCGCGACCTCGTCGGCCCACCGCGTAGGATCGCCGCATGACCGCCGCCACCTCGGAATCCTCCGCCCCTCGAACCCTCGTGATCCTCGGTGCCGGGGGCGATCTCACGGCCCGACTCCTACTGCCCGGACTCGCGTCGCTCCTCGCCTCCCCGCGTGGCGAGGCGGTGCGCCTCATCGGGGTCGACCGCTCCGAGTCGAGCAACGAGGCCTGGCGGAAGCGTGTCGAGACCGCATTCGCCGACGCCCCGTCGAAGCTCGCCGAGACGATCGTCGCCGAGACCACCTACGTGCAGGCCGACGTCTCCGACCCGGCGTCGCTCGAACGCGTCCTTGCGGCCGCCGGAACGAACGTCGCCCTCTACTTCGCCCTGCCGCCCGCCATAACCCTGCTCGCGTGCAAGGCGCTGCGGAAGCTGGAGCTCCCCAAGGGCATCATGCTCGCCCTCGAGAAGCCGTTCGGCACCGACTACGCCTCCGCCCGCTCGCTCAACCGTCTGCTCCAGCACCTGGTGCCGGAGGAGCAGGTGTTCCGCGTCGACCACTTCCTCGGCAAGTCGACGGTCCTCAACCTGCTGGGCCTGCGGTTCGCGAACCGCATCTTCGAACCGCTCCTCTCGGCCGACAACGTCGAACGCGTCGACATCGTCTTCGACGAGCAGCTGGCCCTCGAGGGTCGCGCCGGGTACTACGACCGTGCGGGCGCCCTGATCGACATGATCCAGAGTCACCTGCTCCTCGTCCTCGCGTTCGCGGCCATGGAGCCACCGGCGAGCGTCGACGCCGAGGATCTGCGTGGCGGCATGGCCCAGGTGTTGCGGGCGACCCGAACGTGGAAGGCGAACGGCACGGAGAGTCGGCGTGCACGCTACGGCGCCGGGACGATCGGCGACCGCAAGCTGCCCGCCTACATCGACGAGCAGGGCGTGGACCCGTCGCACCACACCGAGACGCTCGCCGAGATGACCCTCGCGATCGACAACTGGCGTTGGGCCGGTGTCCCGTTCGTGCTGCGGTCCGGGAAGGCGCTGGCGGACACCCGTCAGGAGATCGTCTTCACCTTCAAGCCGGTGCCGCACCTCCCGTCCGGTCTGCACGGCATGAAGACCCCGGCGCGGCTCCGCATCGGCCTGAAGCCGGCGTCGCTCGACCTCGACCTGATGATCAACGGTGAGGACGACCCCTTCGAGTTGGACCCGGTCGCCCTCCACGCCGAACTCCAGGCCGGGCAGCTCAGTGCCTACGGCGAGGTCCTGTCGAGCATCCTCGAGGGGGACCCGACCCTGTCGGTGCGCGGTGACGTCGCCGAGCAGTGCTGGCGGATCGTCGCGCCGGTCCTCAAGGCGTGGCGCAAGGACGAGGTGTCGATCGACACCTACCCGGCCGGTACCGCGGGCCCGAAGTCCTGGCACTGATCCGCCCCTCGTGATCCGGTGCCGCCACTCCGGTATCCGGCGCCAGCGCGGTGCGCTGACGGCGCCCCACCGGACCGAGCGCGCCCCTCTGGAGGGCCGCGCTCACGCGGCTGGGTCGCGCTCACGCCGCTTCGGCAGCGCTCGCGCGAGAGCACCGCGCTGGCGCCCACCAACCCGCGCTCGGTCGGGAGCGCCGCGCTGGCGTCAGTAGACTTCTCGGAGGTTCTGACAGGAGGAGGCGGGATGGTCGAGCAGGCTCAGCAGGGGTATGTGGTCCGTCGCGCCCGCACGAGCGACGTCCGCCGCATCCAGGCGCTCGTCGAACCGCTCGTGCAGCAGCGCATCCTCCTCGGCAAGGATGACGTCGTCTTCTACGAAGCGGTCCAGGAGTTCCGCGTCGCCGAGACACCCGACGGCGAACTCATCGGCTGCGGCGCGCTGCACGTCATCTGGGAGGACCTCGGTGAGGTCCGCACACTCGCCGTCTCCGCCGACCATCTCGGCACTGGGGTCGGCCACGCGCTCGTCGAACGCCTCGAGCACGACGCGATCGAGCTCGGTCTGCGTCGCCTGTTCTGCCTGACCTTCGAAACCGGCTTCTTCACGAAGCACGGCTATCAGGAGATCGGCGAGGAGATCGTCCCACCCGAGGTCTACGCACAGCTCGTGCGCTCGTCCGACGAAGGTGTCGCGGAGTTCCTCGACCTCGCGCGGGTCAAGCCGAATACGCTCGGTAACACGCGGATGCTCAAGCTGCTCTGAACCACAGCTTGAAGGTTGGTGCTCGTCGGAGTGACCGATGAGACCGTTCACAACACACCGCTGATCAGCACTTTCGCCGGTTTCCAGTGCGAACCGCGTGCTCAGATGAGCAGGCCCGGATTTACGTGCCGTTCACATTCGCGGTGGTCTTCCGTCACGCATGTCGGTTAGCTTGTGAGGCACTACCCATCGTCTGTGCCTCGAATGGGGGGTGCGTTGTCGCGCGCTCCGAACGAGGACGGCCCTCGATTCGGAGCCACATGTCGTTCAAACACCCGTGGAGGCTGTCCGCCTTCGCCGCCCTTGCCGGGCTCGTCGCCGCACCCCTCGTGGCGACACCAGCCGTCGCCTCGACCGACGGCCTCGGCGTCGTCATCAACGAGGCCTACCTCTCGGGCGGGAGCGCGAACGCGCCCTACCAGAACAAGTTCGTCGAGCTCTACAACCCGAGCGATGCGGCCGTCGATGTCAGCGGCTGGTCGATCCAGTACCGCAACGCGACCGGGACCGGCCCGTCCTCCGGTGTGACGCCACTGACCGGTTCGATTGCTGCCGGCGGGTACTACCTCGTCGGAGCTGCCGGAAACTCTGGCGGGAACGGTGCGGCTCTGCCCACCCCAGACGTGTCAGGCACGCTCAACCCCTCGGGGTCGACCGGCACCATCGCGCTGGTCGCGTCCACCTCGGCGGTCACGTTGCCGATCGGTTCGACCGGCGCTGACCCCTCGGTGGTCGACCTGCTCGGGTACGGCACCTCGAACACCTTCGAGACAGCTGTGGCCCCGGGGCCCTCGAGCAACAGCGTCCCGCAGTCGATCAACCGGACGAACTTCGCCGACACCGACAGCAACGCCGCCGACTTCACGCTCAGCGGCACGATCACGCCGCAGAACAGCGCCGGCGACACCCCGGTCGACCCCGAGCCGACCCCCGACCCCGAGCCCAGCCCCGAGCCCACCGACCCGACCACCCCGGTCGAGCCCGGTACAGCGACGATCGCCGACATCCAGGGCACCGGCGCCGCGAGCACGATGGTCGGCCAGACGGTCACCACCACGGGCTTCGTCACCGCGAGCTTCCCGACCGGCGGCTTCAACGGCTACTACCTGCAGACCGCGGGCACCGGTGGAGCGATCGACCCCGCGACGCACCTCGCGTCCGACGGCGTCTTCGTCTACTCGCCGGCCACCGTCGGCTCCGTCGCCGTCGGCCAGTACCTGCAGGTCACCGGCGTCGTGGACGAGTACTACGGCCTGACACAGCTGAAGGTCACGGACGCGGCCGCCGTCACGGTGCTCGACGCCACCGGCGTCACGGCACCGACCGCCGCGAGTGTCGCTTTCCCGGCGACCGATGAGGAGCGCGAACGCCTCGAGGGCATGCTGCTCGCCCCCGCCGGCGACTACACGGTCACCGACAACTACAGCACGAACCGCTACGGTGAGATCGCGCTCGCGGCGTCGACGACGCCGTTCGTCACGCCGACGGTCCTCGGCAAGCCCGGTTCCGCTGAGGCGCTCGCAGCCGCGGCGCGGGTCCCGGCAGAGAAGGTCGTCCTCGACGACGGCGCGACCGTCGACTTCTCGAAGGCGGAGAACACCGGCACGCCGCTGCCGTACCTCTCGACCACCGCGCCCGTCCGGGTCGGTGCCGCCGTCGACTTCACCGCTCCGGTCGTCTTCGACTTCCGCAACAGCAACTGGAAGTTCCAGCCCACGCAGCAGCTGACCGGTGCCAACACGGCGACCGTGCAGCCGGCGACGTTCGAGAACACGCGCTCCACCTCGCCTCGCGGCGTCGGCGGCGACGTTTCCCTCGCGACCTTCAACGTCCTCAACTACTTCGCCACCACCGGCGACTCCCGCACCGGGTGCACCTTCTACACCGACCGTCAGGGCGGCAAGACCACGGTGAACAACTCCGACGCCGCCGGTTGCGGTGTCCGAGGTGCGGCGACGGCCGAGAGCCTCGCCCGTCAGCAGGCGAAGATCGTCTCGGCGATCAACGCCCTCGACGCCGACGTCGTCTCGCTCGAGGAGATCCAGAACTCCGCCTCGATCGGGCTCGACCGCGACGACGCCCTCACGACGCTGACCGCGGCGCTCAACGCCGATGCCGGCGAGGGCACCTGGACGTTCGTCCCGTCGCCCGCGAAGGTGCCCACGGACGAGGACGTCATCCGCACGGCCTTCATCTACAAGTCCGCCACCGTCGAGACCGTCGGTGAATCGCGCATCCTGCTCGACTCGCCCGCCTTCGACAACGCCCGTGAGCCCGACGCGCAGGCGTTCAAGCCCAAGGGTGCGGACGACGCCGCGACGTTCCTCGTGATCGCGAACCACTTCAAGTCGAAGAGCACCTCGGCAGCAGCCACCGGTGACAACGCCAACACCGGTCAGGGCGCCTTCACCGGCGACCGCACGCGTCAGGCCAAGGCCCTCGTGACCTTCGCGGACACGGTCTCGAAGGACGTCGGCACGAAGAAGGTCTTCCTCGTCGGTGACTTCAACTCCTACGACGCCGAGGACCCGCTGGATGTGCTCCGCGACGCCGGCTACATCAGCCAGGAGGCCAAGACCGGCGAGTACACCTACGCGTACGAAGGCGCGGTCGGGTCACTCGACCACATCTTCGCATCGCCGGAGGCCGACCAGAGCGTCACCGGTGCGGACGTGTGGAACATCAACTCCGTCGAGTCGATCGCCCTCGAGTACTCCCGCTACAACGCGAACGTGACCGACTTCAACGTGCCGGACATGTTCCGTTCGAGCGACCACGACCCCGTGATCGTCGGCATCAGCGCCGACGCGAGCGAGTCCGCGACCGTCAACCTGCTCAACATCAACGACTTCCACGGTCGGATCGACGCCAACACGACGAAGTTCGCGGGCACGATCGAGCAGCTCAAGGCGATGTTCGCGCCCGACCAGACGGCGTTCATCTCCGCTGGTGACAACATCGGCGCCTCGCTGTTCGCCTCCTCCTCGCAGCAGGACCAGCCGACGATCGACGTGCTCAACGCGCTCGGCCTGAAGGCGTCCGCAGTCGGCAACCACGAGTTCGACCAGGGCTACGGCGACCTCGTCGACCGCGTCATGGCCGACGGGAAGAACGCCGCCTGGCCGTACCTCGGGGCCAACGTGTACCAGAAGGGCACGAAGAACCCGGCGCTCAAGGAGTACACGATCCTCGACATCGACGGGGTGAAGGTCGCCGTCGTCGGTGCCATCACGCAGGAGACGCCGACGCTCGTGTCGCCCGCCGGCATCGCGGACCTCGACTTCGGGGACCCGGTCGAGGCCGTGAACCGCGTCGCTGCCCAGCTCACCGACGGCGACGAGTCCAACGGTGAGGCGGACGTCATCGTCGCCGAGTACCACGAGGGTGCCGGGGCCGGCACGCCGGACGGCGCGACCCTCGAGCAGGAGCTCGCCGAACAGAGCGCCTTCACCGAGATCGTCACCACGACGAGCGCGGACGTCGACGCCATCTTCACCGGCCACACGCACAAGCAGTATGCGTGGGACGCCCCGATCCCCGGCGTGACCGGCAAGACCCGCCCGGTGCTCCAGACCGGCAGCTACGGCGAGTTCATCGGTCAGATCACGCTGACCGTCGACCGCGCGTCGGGTGACGTCACCGCCTACACCGCGAAGAACGTCGCCCGCACCACGGTGGCCGAGGCCGACCTGGTCAAGCAGTTCCCGGCGGTCGCGACGGTCAAGACGATCACCGACAAGGCCCTCGCGGTCGCGGCGGAGATCGGCAACCAGAAGATCGGTGAGGCGAAGGCCGACATCACCCGCGCGTTCAACAACGGGGTGAAGGACGACCGCGGCGCCGAGTCGACGCTCGGTGCGCTCGTCGCCGACTCGCTCCGCGCCTCGCTCTCGAGTGCCGACCGGGGCGGAGCCGACATCGGCATCGTCAACCCGGGTGGCATGCGTGAGGAGATCCTCGCGGGCGACATCACCTACGCCGAGGCGAACGCGGTACTGCCGTTCCTCAACAACCTGTGGACGACCTCGCTCACGGGTGCGCAGTTCAAGACCGTGCTCGAGCAGCAGTGGCAGCTCGACGCGGCCGGGAACGTGCCGTCCCGTCCGTACCTGCAGCTCGGACTGTCGTCGAACGTGCAGTACACGTTCGACCCCACGAAGGCCCAGGGACAGCGGATCACGAGCATCACGGTGAACGGTGCGCCGATCGACCCGAGCAAGAGCTACCGGATCGGCTCCTTCAGCTTCCTGCTGCAGGGTGGCGACAACTTCCGCGAGTTCGCGAACGGCACGGACACGCGCGACTCCGGTCTCGTCGACCGCGACGCGTGGATCGCCTACCTGACGGCGAACAGCCCGGTGTCCCCGGACTTCGCCCGCCAGAGCGTGCAGGTCACGAACGCGCCGACCGCAGCGGTCGCCGCAGGGAAGACGGTCTCGTTCGACGTCGCGAAGCTCGACCTCACCTCGACCGGCAGCCCGGTGAACACCTCGCTGGCGATCGAACTCAACGGCTCGCCGATCGGGACGGTCCCGGTCACCGCGGGTGCAGCAACGGTGTCCTTCACCGTGCCGGCGGGTACCGCTGACGGCGCGGCGACGGTGCGCCTCACGGCACTCGAGTCGGGGACGACGCTGACGGTGCCGCTCACGGTCGCGACGCCGCCGGTGGTCACGCCGCCGACGCCCGCACCGGAGTCCGCGCTCATCCAGGCGCTCAAGGACCTGATCAAGGCGATCACCGACTTCATCATCGGCAAGCTCGCCACGATCCACGTCGGCAAGGAGTACGCCGGCACCTGGGTCAGCGTCTGGCTGCACTCCGACCCGATCCTCGTCAGCGACGGCCTCGTGCAGGTCGACGCGGACGGCAACGTGCAGGTCACGGTTCCTGAGGACGCCCCGGTCGGTGCCCACCGCCTCGTCGTCCAAGACGCCGACGGCAACGTCATCGGCTGGCAGGACATCGTCGTGCAGGCTGCGGCGGTCGACCCCGGTACCGACCCGGGCACCCAGCCCGGTGCGGGCGGCGGGACCGGTTCGGGAACGGCCGGCGGAAGCCAGGACGGCAGCCTGAGCAAGACCGGTGCCGAGCCGTGGGGGAACGCGGCGCTCGCCGCGCTGCTCCTCGTCGGTGGTCTCGCGCTCGTGATCGCCCGTCGTCGCTCGGCGCAGCAGCTCTAGGCGCTCACGACACCCAGCACCACCGAGCACCATCCCGATGCCCCGTCATCGGTCGGACCACGGTCCGCACCGACGGCGGGGCATCGGGCGTTTCCGCGCCACTGCACTTAATCTGTGAGCATGTCGAGCCTCACGAATCCCCGCGGACCGGAGCGGCCCGCCGTCTACTGGCGACGCAGGTTGATCGTGTTCGGTGTCCTGCTCGCCGTCATCGTCCTGGTCATCGTGCTCATCGTCCGTCTCGCGTCGGGTCCGGGCACCGAGAACACCGCGGCGAAGACGACCCCGACGCCCACCGCGACCCCCGCGCCGACGGCTGCTCCGGAGGCGTCGACGACCGCACCGATCGACGAGGCCGCGACCACCGACCCCGGTTCGGCGGCCGCGTGCACGGCCGACCAGATCCGCGTCGAGGCGGTCGTGAACGGGACGAGCTTCGCGGCGGACGAACTCCCGCAGCTCTCGCTGAGCGTGACGAACACCGGTTCGGCCGCGTGCACGATGAACGCCGGCACGAGCCAGCAGGTGTTCACCGTTTCGAGCGGTGACGAGCCCTACTGGACGTCGACGGACTGCCAGACCGCACCGAGCGACCAGCAGGTGCTCCTCGAGCCGGGGAAGACGGTCTCGTCGAACCCGCCGATCACCTGGGACCGCACGCGGTCGGCGCCCGACACCTGCGACCAGCCGCGCGACCCGGTGCCCGCCGGTGGTGCGTCGTACCACCTCAACACGTCGATCGGTGGCTTCGTCTCCGCCGACAGCGCGCAGTTCCTCCTCAACTGACGGAACCTGCTCGCCGAGCCGCCCCGGTCACCGAGCCGCCCCCTCGGTCACTGAGCCTGTCGAAGTGCTCGACTCGCGGCCCCGCACCGGCCTGCGACAATGGACGCATGGCGAAGCAGAAGCGACCCGAGTTCCGTTCCGAGCCCTTGGCCGCAGCCCTCGCCGCCGGCGACATGGTCGCCGTGGCCCTCGCCCTGCGGAACGGTCGGTTCGTCGTCCCGCTCATGAAGCCGGGCAACCCCGACAAGCCGACGGAGACCGGCGAGGTCTGGATGTTCCGCCAGCCTGAGACCGCGAGGCTCGCGCTGCTCCTCTTCTCCGATGCGAAGAACAAGCCGGCCGCCCTGCCGCCCTACGTCGGCCTGCACGACGGCGCCTGGCTCGCCAGCTTCCTCCGCACCTACGGCGACGACATCGAGACGGTGCTCTTCGACGTCGCCGGTCCGCACTCGCTGCAGGCGTCGCCGGAGGAACTGCTGCGGGTGCTCGAGCTCGAGGCGCCGGCCGCCGAATAGCTCGATCCTGATCGCAGGTCCTGCTCTCGGCGGCGTCTGCGGTTCACAACTCCTGCACGTCGTCGTCCGAACGCGGACAGGTCCCGTTCTGGGGCCCTGCGGGACCAGTCCGCAGGAGTTGTGAACAGGGCGCCCCGGGCCTGGTTCGTGGAGCAGGCGGGCGGGTCCGCTCAGAAGGCGGCGTCGAGCTCGCGTTCGCGTCGGGCGGGCTGTGCCGCCTCGGCTGCGGTCTTCGCGATGCCCAGCACCGACTTGAGGTCGTTGCTGACGTCGGAGTTGAGCAGCAGCTTGTAGCCGAGTCGGTTGCCCTCCGAGCCGCGCTGCTTCGCGACGCTCACCGGACGCACTTCGCCGCTGAGGCTGATCTCGCCGTAAGCCGCGAGGTCGCGGGGGAGGGCCAGGTCGCGGATGACGGAGACCAGGGCGAGGGCGATCGCGAGGTCGGCTGCCGGTTCGCTGATCTTCACGCCGCCGACGGTGGAGATGTAGACGTCGTGGTCGGTGAGGTCGTAGGAGTAGCGGCCGTGCAGCACGGCGAGGATCATCGCGACTCGAGAGGGGTCGACGCCGTTGGTGACCCGGCGGGGGTTCGGCGCCTGCGTCTTGTTGATGAGCGCCTGGACTTCGACAGGCAGTGCGCGGCGTCCCTCCATGACGATGGTGACGCAGGTGCCGGCGACGGGCTCGTTCTGGCTGAGGAAGAGGGCGCTCGGGTCGGGGACCTCGGCGATGCCGTCGCCGGCCATCTCGAAGCAGCCGACCTCGTCGGTGGCGCCGAAGCGGTTCTTCTGCGCGCGGAGGAACCGGAGCGCGGTGTGGCGGTCGCCTTCGAACTGGCAGACGACGTCGACGAGGTGCTCGAGGAGCCGAGGGCCGGCGATCGATCCGTCTTTCGTGACGTGGCCGACGAGGAGGATCGGGAGGTCGCGTTCCTTGGCGATGCGGGTGAGGACGGCTGAGACCTCGCGTACCTGGCCGGGTTGTCCGGCGAGGCCGTCGGACTGCGAGGAGGACACGGTCTGGACGGAGTCGACGATGAGGAGCTTGGGCTGTACCTGGTCGATGTGGCCGAGGATGGTGGCGAGATCGGTCTCGGAGGCGAGGTAGAGGTCGTCGTGGAGCGCGCCGGTGCGTTCGGCACGGAGGCGGACCTGGCCGACCGACTCCTCTGCGCTGACGTAGAGGACGCGGGCGCCGGTCTTCGCCGCGCGGGACGCGACCTCGAGCAGCAGGGTCGACTTGCCGACGCCAGGCTCGCCGGAGAGGAGGATCGCGGCGCCGGGGACGATGCCGCCGCCGAGCACTCGGTCGAACTCCGCGATGCCGCTCGACCAGCGCGGTGCCTCGTCGGCGCGGGCCTCCGTGATGGGACGTGCGGCGCGTTCGTCGGTGGCGCGGATCGGGGTCAGCTTGCCGAGGACGCCGGTGGGAGCCGACGCTTCGACGACCGTGCCCCACTGCTGGCATTCGCCGCAGCGACCGGCCCATTTGGCGGTGGTCCAGCCGCATTCGGTGCAGCGGAATGCGGGGGAGGGTGCCTTGGCCATGCGGCCAGCCTAAGCGCGGCCGCCGACACCGCCGGCCCTCCGCGCCGCCTGTGGATGACCGGCATCGCTCAATTCGCGTCGGCGCTCGTCTTCTATTACACTCGACCCCGGTACCGTGTCCGAGCGGCCGAAGGTGCAACTCTCGAAAAGTTGTGTGCTTGAAAGAGCACCGTGGGTTCAAATCCCACCGGTACCGCCACGAAGAAGCCCCCTCCATCCCCGAGCAACACCGGGACGGAGGGGGTTTTTCGTCGTCATGCCCGTCCGTCGGCGGCACGGGCGGCATAGCATCGAAGCGTGCAGACGGGGGAAGACGCGGAGTTCGAGGTCGAGCCTCGCTGGAAGGAAGAGGTCGTCTACTGGGAGGGGGCCGAGGGCTTCGTCTTCGACGCCGGGTGGGGCGTGGATCCGCCCGTGCTCTACATCCCGTTCCCAGAAGAGTGGGACGCGGTCACTGCGCCATGGATGCATGGCCGACGCGATGAGATCGTGGAACGGATACGTCGACATTCTCGGCATCGGATCGAGCCCGGGCCCTATCCCGGCCCGGGGCGCCGGGTTACACGCTGACCGAGAGCCGAGAGATCGCGAGTAACGTTCCGCGCGAGCACGCTGCAGATCGGAATGAGCGCAAGGAGCCACGGCTCGTTCATGATGATCGACTCCGGTCGACAGGTGCCCGGCGAGATGAGGAGCGCGACATCCACCTCGTCGCCTGCTCTGCGACGGCGGACAGCACCAGCCCGGGCGTCATGATCAGTGCTACCGCCGCGATGCCGATGAGCGACACGAAGGCGTCGGAAATCGTCGCCGCTTCCCACGCACCAGCGGGGATCTCGCGCAGCATCGCGTTCCGCAGCCCCTCCCACAGGAGGTAGCCGACCCCGAGGCCCAGCAGACCGCCGACGGTGCGAGCGAGCGCGTACCGGTTCAGCATGCACGGAGCCTTTCGTCAAAGCGATCAGGCATCATCACGGGGTCGGGATGTCTGGATCGCGTCTGCGACCTCGTGCTCGGAGAAGCCGTCCTCGAACAGCTGCGCGCGGACCTCGACGTCGGCACGAGCCTGCTTCCCCTGCGGCCGTCGACGGCGCATCCGCATGTACTGGGTGCCGAGCGCGAGGACGAGGAAGAGGACCAGCACGGCGAGCAGGAGTCCGAGCGCCAGCAGCAGCCCACCACCCACGTCTTGGATCAAGCCCACGATGCACCCCCCCCGGATGACACGATCGTTGCACCCAGGGTAGAGAACAGGCCAGGCAGATGCGAGCCGCGAGAGCAGACTTCGGGAGGTTTCAACCGCCGTCGAACTGAAAGACACGGATTCCCAGCGAAGCCCAGGGACACCTCACCTGAGGTTCAGAACGCCGTCGCACAGTGATTCCATGACCAGATCACGTGCCCTCGTCGTCCCCCTCGTCCGCGCCGTTGCTGTCCTCGCCGGCGTCTCACTGCTCGCGGGGTGCCAGGCCACCTCCGCAGCCGTGCCTGATCCGTCGTCCTCGGTCTCGTCGGCGCGAAAGGGGAGCGCCGACGGCGGCTCGACGGGCGACCGCAGCGACTCGAAGACCGAGCAGAAGAACCTCGCCGCCGTGCTCAAGCTCTACACGGACGCCTTCCCCGACCCCGCCTCCTCGAAAGCGGTGGCCACGACCGACAAGCTGGTCGCGGCCGACGCCGTCGCGCACGGCTCCGGGCAGAAGAGCGGGCCGAGCGGCGTCCTCGCCGAGTTCACCGCCGACCGGACACGGGTCCCCGGGGCGCAGGCGGTCGTCAAGCACACCGCGGCCGACGGTGACCTTGTCGCCGTGCACTACCAGGTCGCCTCCGACCCGGCCGATGAGCGGACAGGCGAGGCCGCTGTCGACCTGTTCCGCGTGCGGGACGGCGCCGTCGTCGAGCGATGGGCGTTCGATCAGCCGATCGCGACCGGGACACCGGCGAGCGGGAACACCAACACGATGTTCAGCGACCTCTACAGCCCGGCGAAGCCCGCGGTCGCGCCGTCGGAGAAGCAGGAGGAGCAGAACCGGACGTTCGCGGTGAACGCGTACAACACGCTGTTCCGCGACCAGGACGTCTCGATCCTCGACAAGGCCTTCGACCCCGCCTACCTCCAGCACAACCCGGTCGCACCGAACGGAACGGCGGCGCTCAAGTCCTTCTTCTCAGGTTCCGCGACCTTCCCGCCGCAGGAGTCGGTCATCTCGCTGAGCGACGGCGACCTCGTCTGGACGTTCTCGCAGAGCGTCGGCGCGAAGGCGGACGACCCCGTTCTGGCAGCGGACATCTTCCGCGTCGACGACAAGCTCATCCGCGAGCACTGGGACGTGGTGCCGACCGCCGGGTGAGTGCTTGGCCTGCACAGGAGTTCCGCCTCTACGATGGGGGCACCGTGACGACCCTCGACCCGCATCCGTTCGCGATCCGCCTCTACGAGCCGAGCGACGAACCCACCTGGGTGCGTTGCCGGGTGCTCGCCTTCCTGCCGACCCAGTATTACGACGACGTGTGGCCTCGCCGCCCCGATGTCGTGGCGCCGTCGTTCGGGCTGGTCGCGGTCGATGTCGAGGGACAGGTGCTCGGCCTGCTCGACATCACCGTCGACGGTGACGAGGCCACGATCGACTCGGTCGCGACACATCCCGATCATCAGAGCAGGGGGATCGGCGCCGCTCTCCTTGAGGTAGCCGTAGAGCGGCTGGCCCGGGCAGACATCACGAGGCTCGATGCGTGGACCCGCGAGGACCAGGCAGCGAACTCCTGGTACCGGCGCAACGGCTTCTCCGAGGCGTTCCAGTACCTGCATGTGCACCTGGAAGACGGAGACGACGCCGAAGGGTTCACGACTCCGGCCGGGTTCAGCAGCCCGGTCCGCGCGTTCGTCCATGCGGGCATCGAGCGCGAGCAGGAGCTCAGGGAACGCTTCGCTCGGGTGTATGTGTGCCGCCAGTATGTCCGGGACCTGTCCGCCGGAACTCCAATCGAGACAAGCATCGAAAGCGCTGATTAGGCTCTGGGCATGACTCAGGACTTCGCAACGCTGAACGCCCACGCCATGGAGGTCGCCGCCGCCTACGACGATCTCAGCACGAAGCGGATCGGACGTCCGTGGACGAACCAGGAGGTCGCCCTCGGCTTCGTCGGCGACGTCGGTGACCTCGCCAAGATCGTGATGACGCTCGACGGGACGCGTCGCATCGACGGCATCGGACTCGAACAGCTCGAGCACGAACTGTGTGATGCCATCTGGTCCTGTCTCGTGCTCGCCGACCGCTTCGGGATCGACATCGGCGAGGCGTTCCCTCGTCAGATGCAGGACCTGGTGCGGCACGTGTCCGAGCTCCGCGCCGAAGAAGCGGGCACCGACTCCGCGACGCCCGCTGGTTAGAATCGCGGCATGAGCGACGACAGCACGGCCAGCACCGACGACGGCGAGTCCTTCGGCGTCGAGCCCGGCACCTATCGGCACTTCAAGGGCGCGCGGTATGAGGTCATCGGCGTCGGGCGCCACAGCGAGACCGAGGAACCGTATGTCTTCTACCGGACGACCACGACCCCGCCGACGTCGTGGGTGCGACCGCTCGCGATGTTCGTCGAACCCGTCTCGCGCGACGGCTACGAGGGACCGCGCTTCGCCCGCGTCGAGGACGACGCCGACTGACCACGGAGGAGCACCGCATGACCGACACCGATCACACCCAACCCGAACCGGCCGACGAACGCGATCTGCTGGTCGAGCGGATCATCCACGCGCCGCGATCGGCCGTCTGGGCCGCGTGGACTGACCCCGCGACGCTCGGGCAGTGGTGGGTGCCGTCGCCGGCGGTGTGTCGGGTCGTCGAGTTCGAGCTGCGACCCGGCGGGTCCTTCCGCACCGAGTTCAGCGAGGACGGCGTCGACTTCGTGCCGCAGATCACCGGATGCGTGCTGGAGGTCGATCCGGAGCAGCGACTCGTCTGGACGACGGCGCTGACCGCAGGCTGGCGCCCCGCCGAGCAGCCGTTCATCACCGCCGTGATCGACCTCGCCGACCACCCCGACGGCACCCGCTACCGCGCGACCGCGCTCCACAGCGGGGTCGCCCAGCGCGACGAACACCTCGAACTCGGTTTCCACGCCGGCTGGGGGATCGTCACGGAGCAACTCGCCGCGCTGGTGGAGCAGCGCTGAGCTAGCCCTCCGGTCACGCCGTCTCCGGGGCGGTCGTCGTGCCGGGTTCGGGCGTGAGCATCATGCCGCCCGGCGTGTAGGAGGAGTCGAGCAGGGCGCGCACCCACGCCTGGTTGACCGACGGCTCCGGCTGCGCGAACCGGAACTGCAGTGGGACGTCGCTCGTGATCCAGAGGCTCACCCGTCCACCGCCATCCACAGCCCCCTTCGTCCACTCGACGAAGAATGACTCCCGACGACGCAGCTTGTTCCCGATCGCCGCCCTGAGGTGGGCGAGCACGCGGTCGTCGAAGTCGTAGTGACTTCCGGCACCGTAGATGAGAACGCCCATGCAGTGATTGTGCCGTATCCGCCCCGCCGCACCGCTCGGCGACGCCCCGCCGCTCCACGTAAACTCGTGGGATGCCGAGTCCGACGTCAGCTCCAGCCCCTGCGCCCTTCGCCCTTCGCCCGGCGCTCATCCCGGGCATCATGGGTGCGGTCGCGCTCATGCTCGGCCTCGCGCTGCTCGAACTCGACGCCTTTACGATCGTGCTGTTCGTGGTGAGCATCCTCGCGCTCATCATGGCCGTGTTCGCCTGGCAGGCCAAGCAACCGCTCTGGATGATCCCGACGCTGCTCGTCGCGATCGTGTGGAACCCGGTCCTCCCGCTCCCGTTCAGCGGCATCCCCTGGATCATCGCGCAGTTCCTCGGCGCGGTCGTGCTCGTCTCCGTCGGCATCCTGCTCGAGAACAAGCACGCCACCCCGCCCGCCTGACCGGAAATGTTTCGGGAACGCCTGCGGGTCGTCTCAGCTCTGGCAAGCTTGCGCTCATGACGCTTGAACGCAACTGGGCCGGCACGCACACCTTCGCAGCGCCGCGGATCGTGAACGCCACGTCGATCGACGAGGTCCGCGCACTCGTCGCGGAGGCCGCCAGAACGGGCACGCGTGTCCGAGCCCTCGGCACCCGACACTCGTTCACCGACCTCGCCGACTCCGACGGCACGCTCATCACGGTGCTCGACATCCCCGCCGACCCGGTGTTCGACGAGGCCGCCGGCTCGGTGACGATCGGAGCCGGGACCCGATACGGGATCGCGGCCGCCTGGCTCGCCGAACAGGGCCTCGCCTTCCACAACATGGGCTCGCTCCCGCACATCTCCATCGGCGGCGCGATCGCGACCGGCACCCACGGATCCGGCAACGACAACGGCATCCTGTCCTCAGCGGTGAGCGGCCTCGAGTACGTCGACGCCACGGGCGAACTCGTCCACGTCCGTCGCGGGGACCCCGGCTTCGACGGCCTCGTCGTCGGACTCGGCGCGTTCGGCATCGTGGTGCGCGTGACGGTCGACGTGCAGCCCGCCTACCGCGTGCGCCAGGACGTCTACCGTGACGTCCCGTGGGACGCCGTCCTCGCCGACTTCGAGGGCGTCACCGGTGGTGCCTACAGCGTGAGCATCTTCACGAACTGGCTCGGCGACACCGTCGAGCAGATCTGGTGGAAGACCCGCCTGGCCGCTGGCAACGACGAGCTGCCCGTGGTCCCGGAGTCGTGGCTCGGCGTGCAGCGGGACTCTCTGATCGCCGGCAACCTCGTCGAGACGGACCCCGACAACCTCACGCTGCAGGGCGGTGTCCCCGGCGACTGGTGGGAACGGCTGCCGCACTTCCGGCTCGAGTCGACGCCGAGCAACGGCGACGAGATCCAGACCGAGTACTTCATCGACCGCGCCGACGGACCCGCCGCGATCACGGCCCTGCGTGTGCTCGGCGATCGCATCGCCCCGCTGCTGCTCGTGACCGAACTGCGCACGGCCGCGCCCGACAAGCTCTGGCTGAGCGGTGCGTACCACCGGGAGATGCTCGCCGTGCACTTCACCTGGCGCAACCTGCCCGAGGAGGTCCGGGCCGTGCTGCCCGCGATCGAGGAGGCGCTCGCTCCCTTCGCCGCCCGCCCGCACTGGGGCAAGCTCAACCTCCTGACGGCCGAGCGCATCGCCGAGGTCGTGCCGCGGCTCGCCGACGCTCGGGACCTCTTCGAGGAGTTGGACCCCGCCGGGACCTTCTCGAACGCACACCTGGAGCGCATCGGAGTCCGTCTGCCCCGGTAGCGGGTGCCGATTGCTCGGGTGCCAGCGCGGTGCGCTGACGCGAGCGCGGGTCATCGGGCGGCAGCGCGGTGCGCTGGCGCGAGCGCTGGGGAACCGGCGTGGGCGCGGGGCACACGCGTGAGCGCGGGTCTCCGGAGACCCGCGCCCACGCGCCAGACCCGCGGTGACGTCAGCGCACCGCGCTGGCGCAACCCGGGAGGTCAGTCCTCGACTCGGATGCCGAACTGCTCGGCGAACATCGCGGCGAGCTCGCCGACCTGGAACGGGGTCATCGTCGCGCCCCGCAGATGCTCGATGCCCGCGATGCGCCGCAGCTCGAGCGTCCGGAGGTCGACGTCGGTGAGCCTCGCCCGCGTGACGTCGAGACTGTTGAGCGTGCAGTCGACGAACCGGACCCGGGTGGCCGTCGCATCGGCGAGGTCGAGTTCGTCGATCGTGCAGTCCTCGAACAGGACGTCCTGCAGCACGGCCCCGCGCAGATTGACGAACCCGAGCTTGCACCCGGTGACCCGCACGGACTGCCAGTTCGCGTCGTAGCAGTCGGCGGAACCGACCCGGGAGCCCTCCAGCTCGACGTCGCGCAGCCGGCTCCGAGGGGCGAGGAGGATGGGCGCGTCCCACCGCTCGAGCCGGGAGTCGAGGAACGACGCCGCTCGGAGGTCGGTCTGGTCGGCTCGAACACCCGCGAGCAAGGACTCGGAGATCGTGATGCCCGAGAGGTCGCGGTGCGACAGGTCGAGGTCGGCGAACCGCAGGCCTTCGACGCTGTCGTGCGCGTCGAGGGCGCCCTCGTCGCCGTCGGCCAATCCGATGAGACGGACGGGGTCGAGCCGTGGTGCCGTCGTTCCGGTGCGTTTCGCCATGCCGTGTTCTCCCGATGCCCGTGCGTGATGGGGTGATCCGGCCAGCCTAGGGGCGGCCGCCGACGCGCTTCCGAGCCACCGCTCAGCTCGCTGTGAACCGACCGGGGAGGAAGGGCAGCAGGGGAGCGCGGTAGACGAGCGACGTGTCGACGCCGGCGGTCAACGTGGTCCGGGCCGCGCCGTACCGCCAGACCCGGTTGAAGAGGAAGACCTCGAAGGAGACGTCCGTCCCGCCGACCTGCCAGCTCCCCGTGCCCCACTGCGCCGGCTGGCCGCGCCCCTCGAACACCACCGTCGGACGCTGGAAAGCGCCGTACCAGGGACGTCGGAGTGTCACTTCGACGCGATGGTGCGTCGGCGACGGGTCCTGGGTGACTTCGCTGCTCATCGGCCCAGCCTAGGCCGAGCGGCGGCGTTCCCGTGGTGCCGGTGCCGGCGGGACGGGCTTCGCGGCGATGACGTCGGTGTCGGCGATCACGACCGGCCCGCGCTTGGTCTCGACCGTGCAGCCCGTGTCCGACCGATCGACGAGCTCGCCGAGGGCGTCGGTCGCACCCGCCTCAGCGCCCTCGGGCAGTGCGAAGCGCACGACGACCCGCGAACCGAGCGGTGCCTCCCGGAGGAAGCTGACGGCCGCCGGACCGATCATCGCCGGGTCCTCGACCACGACCGCGAGTCGAAGCTCACCAGGAGCTCGGGCGGTAGTCCTTGAGGAAGACGCCGAAGAGGTTCTCGCCGGCCTCGCCGCGGACGATCGGGTCGTACACCCGCGCCGCGCCGTCGACGAGGTCGAGCGGGGCGTGGAAGCCCTCCTCCGCCAGTCGCACCTTGGTCGGGTGCGGGCGCTCGTCGGTGATCCAGCCGGTGTCGACGCTCGTCATGAGGATGCCGTCGGTCTCGAACATCTCCCGCGCGCTCGTCCGGGTGAGCATGTTCAGCGCGGCCTTCGCCATGTTCGTGTGCGGGTGGCCCGGACCCTTGTAGCCGCGACCGAAGACGCCCTCCATCGCGGAGACGTTGACCACGTAGGTGCGCGGGAAGTCGGATGCGGCCATCGAGGCACGCAACCGACTGATGAGGATGAACGGGGCGGTCGCGTTCGCCAGCTGGACCTCGAGCATCTCGATGGGCTCGACCTGGTCGACGTTCTGCACCCAGCTGTTGCTGTGGTCGACGTCGGGTACGAGGCCACCGGCGTCGATCGCGGTCCCGGCGGCGAGGCGTTCGAGCGAGGACGACCCGGCCGTCATGGCCGCCTCGGTGAGGGCGTCGGCCTTGGCGGCCGCAGCAGCGAGGATCGGGTGCGCGGACACCGACGCCGCGAGCGACAGCGGGTGTGCGTCGTTCGTATGGCCGAAGGTGACGAGCTCGGGTAGCGGGCCGTCGGGCAGCGGGGCGAGCTCCGCGTCGACGAGCGGCTGGTACGCGCCCTTCGTGCGGCGGACCGTCTGCGCGGCGTTGTTGATGAGGATGTCGAGCGGACCCTGCTCGGCCACGGAGTCTGCGAGGGCGATGACCTGGGCCGGGTCGCGGAGGTCGATGCCGACGACGCGCAGCCGGTGCAGCCAGTCGGCGCTGTCGGGGAGCGCGCTGAAGCGGCGGACGGCGTCGCGTGGGAAGCGCGTCGTGATGGTGGTGTGGGCGCCGTCGCGCAGGAGTCGCAGCGCGATGTACATGCCGATTTTCGCGCGGCCGCCGGTGAGGAGGGCGCGCTTGCCGGTGAGGTCGGTGCGGGCGTCGCGCTTCGCGTGGCTCATCGCAGCACACTGCGGGCAGAGCTGGTGGTAGAAGGCGTCGACCGTCGTGTACGGCTGCTTGCAGATGTAGCAGTTGCGCGGCACCAGCAGTTCGCCGGCGGTCGGAGCCGTCGTGGTGGTGGCGAGCGGGATGCCCCGCGTCTCGTCGTCGATGCGGTCGGGGGCGCCCGTCGCGGTGGCGGCGATCACGGCGCGGTCGGCGTCGGCGATCCGAGCCCGACGGTCGAGTCGGCGCTCCTTCTTGACCGCCTTGAACATCTTGGCGGTGGCGCGGCGAACCTGGAGGTAGTCGGGGTGCTCCTCGTCCATCGTCGCCATGGTCTGGAGGACGCGCAGCGTGACCTCGAGATCGGTGGGATCGATGCCCGCGTCGTCGCCGGGAGCGTGGTTCGCAGGCTCGCCGTGGGGGAGAGAGGTCATTGCTTCATTCTACGAGCCGCAGGACGTGCCTCGGTCGGTGCGGTGGTCAGCGCGGGGCGCTGGACCGACCGCGACCCACAGGCGTGAGCGCGCCCCTCCGGAGGGGCGCGCTCACGTCGGAGACCCGCGCTCGCGTCAGCGCACCGCGCTGGCCCGAGGGAAGGGTGTCCGTCGTGCGTGAGACCATGGGGCGATGACTCCCGAGCCCGCACCACTGGTCGACGTGGCCGACCTCGTCCGGCTCGTCGGGCGGGTGGCGTTCGACCGCGGCCGGGTCTACGCGAGGGACGGCCGGGTCACCGCCGCCGACTGGGACCCCGACAAGCGTCGGCTCCATGGGATCGTCGAAGGCTCCACCGACGTCCCGTACGCCTGCATCATCGACCTCGGCGACGACACCGGCGGGTTCGCACGGATCGAAGGCAGCGCGTGCTCCTGCCCGCTCCGCGGTGACTGCAAGCACATCGTCGCCACCCTGCTGCACAGCAACGCGGCCCACCTCCGGGCCGAAGGTCGCTCCGACCGGTGGGTGGCCCCACAACGGCCGCCTGCGGGGAAGGAGGCATCCTGGCGTTCCGACCGGCGTTGGACCGCGCCCATCAACGACCCCGCGCTCGACGAACCGGCCGAGCACCAGCCGATGTACGCCCTCGACGAGCTCGACGACCTCCCTGCCTCCTGGCGTCCGGAGGCGGAACGGCGAGCAGCGCGATGGACCCCGAGTCCGCAGACGCCGCCGGCGCCGCCCAGCTGGCGGAACCGGCTCGACTCCCTCGCCGGCGACGCCGGTCGCGCCACAGCGCCGACGGCCATGGGCCTCCAGTTCGAGGTCCGCGAGAGCATCCCGCGCACCGCCGAACGCTGGCGCGGACCGACCTCCCGCACGGCCGACGGCCCACCCGAGCCCCGGCACCCCCGCCGGATCGCCGTCAGGCCCGTGGTCAAGAAGGCCGGTGGCGGCTTCGTGAAGTCGACGATCTCGTGGACCTCCTTCACGCACCAGGGCCACCGGCTGTCGCTCGATCCGGCGCATCAGCAGTGGTTCACGCAGTTCCAGGCGCTCCTGCGTGCCACCCGTCCACCGGCCGGTGCCTACGCCGGCGCCGGCGACTCGGACTGGCTCGTCCTCGACGACTTCGGCAGCCCCGTCCTCTGGCATCTGTTCGAGGAGGCGGCCCAACTCGGGATCGAACTCGTCGGCACGCGGAAGGGCACGGTCACCCTCGGCACCGCAGCCGCCATCCGGCTGGACGCCGCGCACGACGACGAGGGCGTGGTCCTCCGATCCGTCGTGACGATCGACGGCACCGACGTCGACGCCGCCACGAGCGGAGCCCTCGGCGACCACGGGCTCTACCACTACACGCTCGAACCCCAGCAGGCGATCGTGCTCGCACCGCTCGCCGAACCGCTGACGGACGAGGCCCGCGGACTGCTCGGGCCAGGCGAGCCCGTCGTCGTCCCCGAGGCCGAGGTGGCGGAGTTCCTCGAGCACTACGTCCCACGACTCCGCCGCAGCATCTCGCTGAGTTCGACGGACGGCACCGTGGCCCTCCCCGAGATCGTGCCACCGGTCCTCGTGCTCACGGCCTCGTTCGAACCGAAGCAGACCCTTCGCCTCGCCTGGTTCTGGCAGTACGCGCCGGCGCAACGCGTCCCGATCGGTGGCGGCACCCCGGCGCTCGCCGCAGGGCGACCACTCGTGTCGACGGTGCCGCAGGGCGCGCCGACCGACGCCGCCACCGGAGCTGCCGCAGCGGAGGTCCTCCGCGACGAACGCGCGGAGCGGGCCATCCTCGACCGGGTCGGTGCCGCCATCGCCGCCGCAGCGGAACCGGAACGCCGGGCACTCGCCGCGGGCTCGTTCGACGAGCTCACGACGCCGGGTGTCTGGCCGCCCAGGCCGCAGGTCCTGACGGAGTTCGACGCGGCGCTCGTCACCGAACGCACCCTGCCCGTCCTCGAATCGCTCGACGACGTCCTCGTCGAGGTGTCCGGCGACCGCCCCGAGTACCGGGAGCTCACGGGCACGCCTCACATCTCGGTCACCACGGTGGAGACGGAGCAGCGCGACTGGTTCGACCTCGGGATCGTCATCCACATCGGCGAGTACAGCGTCCCCTTCGAGCCCCTCTTCAAGGCCCTCTCGAAGGGGCGCACCAAGCTGCTCATGGTCGACCACACCTACCTCTCGCTCGAGCACCCCGCCTTCGACCGCCTGCGCGAGCTGCTCACCGAGGCGGCCGCGCTCAAAGAGTGGGAGACGAAGCCGAGCATCAGTCGTTACCAGGCGAGCCTCTGGGCCGACTTCGAAGACCTCGCGAACGAGACCGAGCAGGCCGTCTCCTGGCGCGAGGCTGCAGCCGGACTCAACGCGATCGAGGCGGTCCCCGACACCCCGCTGCCGTCGGGACTCCACGCCGACCTCCGGCCCTACCAGGTCGAGGGCTTCCGCTGGCTCGCGTTCCTCTGGCAGCACGGACTCGGCGGCATCCTGGCCGACGACATGGGGCTCGGCAAGACCCTCCAGACACTCGCCCTCGTCGCCCACGCGCGCGAGACGACCGGGACCACGGCACCGCCGTTCCTCGTGGTCGCCCCGACGTCGGTCGTCTCCAACTGGGTCGCCGAGGCCACGCGCTTCGTGCCGGACCTCGTCGTCCGCAGCATCGCGACCACGCAGGCGAAGGGGAGCGCGTCGATCGCGGACCTCTCGGCGGGCGCCGACATCGTGGTCACCAGCTACGCGCTGTTCCGGCTCGACGCAGCGGCGTACCAGGCGGTCGCCTGGTCTGGGCTCATCCTCGACGAGGCGCAGTTCGTGAAGAACCACCGCGCCAAGCTGCACGAGTGCGCGGTCGACCTCCGGGCACCGTTCAAGCTCGCGATCACCGGCACGCCCATCGAGAACACACTCATGGAGCTGTGGTCGTTGCTGTCGATCGTCGCGCCGGGGCTGTTCGCGTCGGCGCCGCGCTTCACCGAGCACTACGTCAAGCCGATCGGCAAGGGGCTCGACTCGAGTCGGCTGCAGACCCTGCGCCGACGTATCCGTCCGCTGCTCATGCGCCGGACGAAGGAGATGGTCGCGCCCGAACTGCCGCCGAAGCAGGAGCAGGTGCTGCGCATCGAGCTCGCACCGGCCCACCGCAAGCTCTACGACCTCGTCCTCCAGCGCGAGCGGCAGAAACTCCTCGGACTCGTCGACGACCTCGACCGCAACCGGTTCATCGTGTTCCGCTCGCTCACCCTCCTCCGCATGCTCAGCCTCGACGCGAGTCTCATCGACGCCGAGGAGCACGCGGGCATCCCCTCGAGCAAGCTCGACGCGCTCCTCGAACAACTCGACGACGTCGTCGCCGAGGGGCACCGGGCGCTCATCTTCAGCCAGTTCACGAGCTTCCTCAGCACCGCCGCCCGCCGGCTGGAGGAGCAGGGCATCGCGTACGAGTACCTCGACGGGTCCACCCGTCGTCGGGGTGAGGTCATCGACCGATTCCGCACCGGTGACGCCCCCGTGTTCCTCATCAGCCTGAAGGCCGGCGGGTTCGGCCTCAACCTGACCGAGGCGGACTACGTCTTCCTGCTCGACCCGTGGTGGAACCCTGCAGCAGAGGCGCAGGCCATCGACCGCACGCACCGCATCGGCCAGACGGAGAACGTCATGGTCTACCGGCTGGTCGCCGCCGACACGATCGAGGAGAAGGTGATGGCGCTCCAGGCGAAGAAGTCGGAGCTCTTCGCCGCCGTCCTCGACGACGACGCGGTGTTCAGTCAGGCGCTCACCGCGGAGGACATCAAAGGCCTGCTCGAGTAGTCTCCCGGCGCTCACGACAGCCGTCGGGGTGGGGCCGGTCGAGCGACCGATAGCCTGATCGCTATGGAACTCGGGGTGTATGCGGTCGTCGGCATCGCGGTGATCGTCGCCGTCGCGGCCTTCTCCCGCAAGCTCGGCGTCGCCGCGCCGATCATCCTCGTGATCGTCGGTGTCGGGCTCTCGTACCTCCCGGGCGTCCCGGAGATCGAGGTCGAACCGGAACTCGTGCTCGACGTCGTCCTGCCGCCCATCCTCTACGCTGCGGCGATCAGCGTCCCGATCATGGACTTCCGCCGCAACCTCGCCACCATCACGAGTCTGTCCGTCGTGCTCGTCATCGTCACCGCGTTCGGTGCCGGCTTCCTCCTCTTCAGCCTCCTGCCCGACCTCAACCTCGCCGCCGCCATCGCCCTCGGCGCGATCATCAGCCCGCCCGACGCGGTCGCGGCGACCTCCATCGGACGCCGTCTCGGCCTCCCGCCCCGCCTCCTGACCGTGCTCGAGGGCGAGGGGCTCGTGAACGACGCGACCGCGCTCGTGCTACTCCGATCGGCGAGCGCTGCGGCAGCCGGCGGCATGCTCACGCCGTGGGCGACGGTCGGCGACTTCGTCTACGCGGTCGTGCTCGCGATCATCGTCGGCTTCATCGCCGGGTACGTGACCGTCTGGCTGCGGTCGAAGCTCAACGACTCCGTCCTCGACACCGCGATCTCCATCGCCGTCCCCTTCGTGGCGTTCATGCCGACCGAGGCGCTTGGTGGGTCCGGCGTGCTGGCCGTCGTCATCGCCGGCCTGTACACGGGCCACGCGAGCTCGGCCGCGTTCTCGGCACAGGCGCGGATCAGCGACCGCATCAACTGGCGGACCATCCAGTTCCTGCTCGAGAACGCCGTGTTCCTCCTCATCGGACTCGAGATCCGCACCCTCATCGGTGCCGTCGACGCCGAGATCCTGTCCGTCGAGGAGTCCATCGGGATCGGTCTCGTCGCGACGGCCGCGCTCATCGCGCTGCGGTTCCTGTGGGTGGGCCCGCTCGTGCTCGGGCTCCGCGCACGAGAACGCTGGGCCGAACGGCAGACCCTGCAACGGTGGCTGTCGATGGGGTACTCGGAACGGTTCCCGAGACAGAACCGCCGATGGCATCGACGGCGCCGGCGGGAGCGCGCCTACGAGCGGCAGCGCGCCGACCTCGAGCAGTTGCGGCTGGAGCAGATCGACTGGCGGGGTGGCGTCATCCTCAGCTGGTCGGGCATGCGCGGCGTCGTGACGCTCGCCGCCGCACAGTCACTGCCGCAGAGCACCCCGTACCGCGAGCAGCTCGTCCTCATCGCCTTCACGGTCGCCGTCGTGACGCTCGTCGTCCAGGGCGGCACGCTGCCGTGGCTCATCCGGCTGCTCAAGGTGCAGGGGATCGACGAGTCCGAGGACCGTCGACAGCTCGCGACCCTGCTCGACGAGATCAGCTACGCGGGCATCAGCGTGCTGGAGGACCCGGCATCGGCGGTCGGCATCGAGGAGGAGATCGACCCCGATCTGCTCGAACGCGTCCGGCAGTCGACGTTCCTGCGGGCGGAGGCCGCCTGGGAACGCTCGCGCGAGTCGGTCTCGCCGAGTGAGACGCACGCCGAGACACCGCACCGGCTCTACCGACAGCTGCGCCTCGCCGTCGTACAGGCCGAGCGCGAGCGGCTCCTCGACGCCCGGGCGCGCGGTGCGTACCCGTCGCGCATCCTCGCCGAGGCGCAGACGATGCTCGACATCGAGGAGACGCGCCTGCGTCCGCCTCGTGCCGACCACTAGCCCGACCCCCCACCCCGTCCCCGGTTCCCTAACTCAGGACTCCCGCGGCGTGTCGCCGCCCGTCCGTGAGCGTAGAGCGCGACACACCGAGGCGTTCCTGAGTTAGGGAATGAAGCAGGATGTTGGTGGGGTCAGGAACTCGGGCCGGGGTTGGTGATGTTCGCCACGCGCTCCGCCTCGCGCTCGGCCGCGGCGTCGCGTTCGGTCTCCGAACCGGGGTTCGTGATGTCGGCCTCGCCGCTCGCCGCCGGGTCGTCTGCGGCGACGTGCGGGCCGGGGTTCGTCGTGGAGGCCACGCGCTCGGCCGCCGCGTCGTCGACGGCCTCGTCGTGTGGACCCGGGTTGTTGATGTCGGCGTTCTGGTCACTCATGGGGTGCTCCTTCCGAGATCCGCCTGGGCGGTCTCCGTCTCGCGCATCGTCGCGCTGATCCGCTCTCACGGTAGGTCCGTGGGCGGGTGCCTGCAAGGGGTGGCGTCGGCCGATCAGTCGCGAGCGGCGAAGGCGTCGACCCCGGTGAGTTCGGCGGAGAGCGCCCAGAGTCTGGCCGCCTCCTCCGGATCGGTCGCGTGGTCGGCGACACCGGAGGCCGGGGAGACCGCGGTCTCGGCCGGGCCGGCGATGTCGCAGTCCTCGCAGAACACCCCGCCGAGGCCGTCGAGCGACGGCGAGGTCGCGGCCCAGACTTCCGTTGCGGCACCCTGCTCGGGCGACTTGAACCCCGAGACGAGGAGGTTGCCGTCGGCGTCGACCCAGCCGAGCGCCATCATCTCCTCGCGAGGCAGGTGCCGCTGCAGCGGCGTGAGGATGCCACCGGGGTGGACGGAGAACGCGCGGACGCCCGCTTCGGCACCGAGCGAGTCGAGCTGGAGGGCGAACAGCGCGTTGGCGGTCTTCGCCTGCCCGTAGGCCTCCCACTTGTCGTAGCCGTGCTCGAACTGGACGTCATCCCAACGGATTCCCGAGCGCTTGTGGCCGCTGGAGGACAACGCGACGACCCGCGAGGAGCCGCCCTTCACGATGGCGGGCCAGAGTCGGTTGACGAGGGCGAAGTGGCCGAGGTGGTTCGTCGCGAACTGGAGTTCCCAGCCGGGGCCGACGCGCGTCTCGGGAGCCGCCATGACGCCGGCGTTCGTGATGACGAGGTCGATGCCCCGGCCCGTGGCGAGGAAGCGGTCGGCGAACGCCTCGACGCTCGCGAGGTCGGCCAGGTCGAGTTCGTCGACCTCCACGCCGTCGATGCCGGCGAGCTCCTCGCGAGCGGTCTCCGGGCGCCGCGCGGGGACGATGACGTGGGCGCCCGCGCCGACCAGGGCACGGACGGCCTCACGGCCGATACCCGAGTAGCCGCCGGTGACGATGGCGAGCTTGCCGGTGAGGTCGATGCCCTCGAGCACCTCCGCCGCGGTGCTCGAATGGCCGAAGCCGGAACCGATGGGGTGCTGCGGGGTGCGCGTGGAGTTGGTCATGTCCTCACGCTACGACTCCGGGGAGGGCGGCGGAACCGAAAGGACCTGGGAAGATGTGCAGTCCTCGTCAGCCCGTGGTCGTCGTCGCCCGCGCCACCTGGTCTCAGCGGGTGGACAGCACGCGCACGGAGGGCAGCGGGTGGCCGTGGAGCAGCGCGCGGACCTCCTGCAGGCGGCGACGCACGCCCCACATCGTGACCTTCTTGAGCGACTCGGAGACGATGCCGCCGCTCATCTTCGACTCACCCGACACCCGCTCGGTGAAGACGATGGGCGTCTCCACGACCCGGAGCCCGCGCTGCAGCGCCCGCCAGAGGAGGTCGACCTGGAAGCAGTACCCCTGCGACGCGACGTCGGCGAGGTCGATCCGGCGCAGCGCCTCGCTGCGGAACGCGCGGAACCCGCCGGTCGCGTCGGCGACACCGATCCCGAGGGCGAGTCGCGTGTAGAAGTTGCCGCCGCGACTCAGCGCGAGCCGATGCGCGGGCCAGTTCTCGACGACGCCACCCGGGACCCAGCGCGAGCCGAGCGCGAGGTCGTGATCGTCGAGGAGTCCGATCAGGCGGGGCAGGTCCTCGGGGTGGTGGGATCCGTCCGCGTCCATCTCGACGATGACCTCGTAGCCGCGCGCGAGCGCCCAGGCGAAGCCCGCGAGGTACGCCCCGCCGAGCCCGTCCTTCACGGCCCGGTGGAACACGTGCACCTGCGGGTGCTGTGCGGCGAGCTGCTCGGCGAGGAACCCGGTGCCGTCGGGGGAGGAGTCGTCCACGACGAGGATGTCGACCCCGGCGACGGCGAGCGTGCGGTTCACGATCGGCTGCAGGTTGTCGAGTTCGTTGTAGGTGGGGATGACGACGAGTGAGCGGTTCACGTCGGTTCCTTTCAGGTCGTTGGGAGTGGTTCGGAGCGGGGCGGCCCCTCGACAGGAGCGAGGGGTGGGGAGCAGCGCTACGGGGTCGTGCCGACGAGCGAGGCGAAGACCACGTAGTTGTTCGCGTAGGTGTTCGCGGCGTCGTCGAAGGGGCCGTTGCAGGTGATGAGCCGGAGCTGCGCGTCGGGCGTCGGTCCGTAGACCTCCTGGGTGGGGAAGGTCTTCTTCTCGACGTCGATGGCGCGGTCCACCGCGTACGTGGCGGTCGAGCCGTCGGACATCGTGACCGTCACCTGGTCGCCCGCCACGAGCTGCTTGAGGTGGACGAACACCGCCTCGCGGAGGGTCGTGTCGAGGTGACCGGCGATGACCGCGGGCCCCACCTGGCCGGGCAGGACGCCGGCGCGGTACCACCCGGCGTCCTCCCACTCGACCGGCGGCAGGAGGACACCGGACGCATCGCGCTCAAGCGGTTCGACCGCCGCGTCGACCCCGATCGACGGGATCTGCACCCGGCTCACGCTCAGTGCGCTGACATCGGCGGCCGGCGCCTGGGCGACCGGGTCCTGCTTCGCACCGGCGGCGCCACGGTCGGTCGCCTCCGAGGAGGTGATGGGCCCGTCGGCGACGTTCGGCGAGGTCGGCGTCTGCCCGGCGTGCGTCGTGGCGCAGCCCGAGAGGGCGAGCGCCGTGAGGAGTGCTCCGGCCGCGGCGAGCGTGCCGATCGTCCGGCGGTGTGCGCGGATCACGAGGTGGCTCCTTCGGTGAGCGGCGGGCACCCGTGCAGCTCGCCGGTCGTGAGCATCATGGGCGCGAGGGCCGCCCAGGCGGCGCCGAAATAGCTCGGCACCTCCTGCGCGAGTTCGTCGGCGGCACGGAGGTCGTCCGCCGACTCCGGCAGGTTGCCCACGGCGGCGCGCGCGGCCGCTCGGGCCTGGAGGGCGAGCGGGTGCACGTCCGAGGTCAGTGGTGATCCGCCGAGGTCGGTCTCCGCCCGCAGCTCCTTCGACCGCGCGAGGGTCGAGGCGAGGCGGGCGGCCGTCGCCTGGTCGGCGGTGTCGCAGGACTCGGCGTAGCGGATCGGGAGCCGGGCCGCGTCGTAGCCGTAGCGGACGCTCTGCCCGGTCCCTGCCGCACCCGGCATGGCGTCGACGGTGCCGTCGGCGTGCACCTGGGCCCAGTCGGGCGGAAGTGGGCTCTCGTCGAGCAGGGTGGTCGTGACCGCTGCGGACCCCGCCTGCAGTTCGGCCCACCGCGGGTCACCCGTCGCCGCACCCAGTACCGAGAAGGCGACGGGGGAGGCATAGGACGGGTTGTACGCGTAGGGCTCGGTCGCTGCAGCCCAGACGCCGGGCAGGAGGATCCGGCCCGCGGCGGTCTCGACGGTCATGCGGTCCGCGATCTCACCGGCGAGCGTGACGCCGGCCTCGGTGAACCGCGGCTCGTCGAAGCGGGTGCCGGCGATGACGAGCGCGCGGGCGGCGTCGAGGTCCGCATCGCTGGCGGGTTCGTCGTCGACGACCTCGCCGTCGCTCCACTGCCAGGCGAGCAGCCCGTCGGGGCGCTGCAGGTGTTGCTCGGTCCAGTCCCAGATCTCGGTGAAGGACTGCTCGTCCCCGACACCGGCCGCGACGAGCAGTCCGTAGGCCTGCCCTTCGCTGACCGTGTCGTCACCCTGGTCCCGGCGCACGACGCGGCCGTCGTCGACCCAGTCGGCGAGGAACGCGTCTGCGGCCTCGGTGGTGGTCCGGTCCGTGACCGTCGAGGTCGGGCCAGGCTGTCCGTCGGCGTCGGCGGAGCCGGGTGACGCCGCGGTCGGGCCATGGAGGAGGTTCGCCGGGAACCCGGTCGCCAGCGAGGCGATCACGGCGGTCGCGGTGACCGCGGCGACCGCGGTCGCGGCGATGCCGATCGTCTTCTTGGCGCTCATGGTCAGCTCACCGCCGTCCCGAGGTCGCGCACGAGCCAGGCGAGCTTCGCGTCGAGGTCGTCGAGGACGGACCCGAGCGTCGACGACTCCTTGGCGAGGCCGCCGCCACCGGTCTCCACCGGACCCTCGGGTGCGTCACCGGCTGCCGAGCTGTCGAGGACGGGCATGAGGGTGACGCCACCTGCGGCGTTGTCGAGCACGAAGAGCGTGCTCACGGTGCCGGGCGCGAGGTTCACAGAGGCTTCGGCCGCCTGCTTGCCGCCGGTGAGCTCGAGATCCCACGGGCCGGCGGGGACGCTCGCGTAGTCGGTCGCCGTCCCGGTGGTGGCGCCCTTCGCGATGGGCATGCCGGTCGAGGTGCTGACGTCGACGCTCTTCACATCGGTCGACGCCTGGATCAGCCGGATGCGCGCCGCACCCTCGGCCGGACCGGTGAGGTCGTCCTCGAACACCTTCGTCTGCAGGTCCTTGTTGGGACCGTAGGCCGCGACGGTTGCCGCTTCCCCGGCCGTGATGGTCACGTTGGTGCTGATGACCGGCTTCGTGCTGTCGGGCGACCCGGCGGGCACCATCGACACCACGTAGGTGCCGGCGGCCAGGTCGGTGTAGGGGGAGACCTGGCCGTAGGCGACGTCGTCGAGTTCGAACACGGTCGCGCCGCCGGAGAGTGCCGACAGCTTCACGTCGACGGTCTTGGTGTCGGCCGAGAGGTGCCCGACGCGGATCCAGCCGGAGCCTGCGGCATCGGTGGTGGCGGCGCTCGCGGCGGTGGTGCCGAAGCCGATGAGTGCTGCCGTCGCTACGGCGGCGAGGCCGCTGAGGGCGATTCGCCTCGTGGTGGTGGTTCGCATGGTGGAACTCCTGTTCTTCGGGTGGTTCGGGGGTTCGGATGGTTCGGGCGTTTGGCTCGAGCCGGTGCTCGGGAGGCCGATCAGCGGACGACGTCGGGTTCGACGACCGAGTAGGTGACCCGCACGCCGGCCGCCGTCTGCTCGACGCGGTCGGCCGCGTAGTCGCCCTGGATCGAGCGGATGGAGTCGGCCAGACGGCTGTCGCCCGCCTCGGTACCGGTGCGGAGCACCATGGTCCGGCGCACGTCGCCCGTCTCGCCGTCGAGCACCGGGGTGCTCTCGAGTCGGACCGGCGTCGTGGCGAGCACCTGTCCGAGGGCGAGCAGGGCGCGGGAGTCGAGCTGGCCGTCGCTGAGGGTCTGTGCGGCCTCCGCCGAGACGCTGAGCGCGGGGTTCAGCAGGAGCTGCGCACCGAGGGCCGCCCGAGCCGCCGTTCGTCCGGCAGCCTGCTCGGCTGCCGCGTCGAGACCGTCGGCGTCGATGCGGCGGACCTCGACGGCCTGTGTCCCGGAGCCGAAGGTCGCGACGAGCTCGGAGTTGTCGATCGCACCCTTCACCTCGGGGAAGGTGGTCGGGAAGGTCCGCATCGAGTCGGTCGTGACGATGTAGTCGGCGTCGCGCCAGCCGTTGGGCGACTGAGCCTGGACGGCGGAGTCGGTGTCCATCTTGTAGTACCAGATGACGTTGTCGCGGTCGAAGCCGCTCTCGACGAGGTCGACCCACATCGCGTCGTCGACGATCACGCGGGACTCCTTCGGCACATTGGTCTGGACCCACTGCTGGGCCTGCCGGACCGGCTTGTCGAGGTCGGCGAGGAGGAAGCCGCGGAGCTGGGTCGCCGTGTTCGGGACGGCGACGACGGCTGCTGCGAGCACGGCGGCGACCCAGACGGCTCCGGCCGCGCGTCCACCGAGAAGACGACGGCGCGGTGCACCGGCCTCGACGGTCGAGCGGCGACGGAACCGGCGGATGGCCGCGCCGGTCGCGCCCATGATGAGGATCGTCATGAACGGCAGCAGCATGATGACGTAGGGCACCGGCAGGTAGCCGCCCGGGCGCAGCATGAACAGGCCGAGGAAGACGGTCATCGCGGCGATGACGCGCAGCCGCGAGATGAAGAGTCCGGCGACGGCGGCCACCGCCCCGGTGACGAGGAACGCCGCGTCCAACTGCCACCACATGCCGAGGGTCTTCGCCGACAGGCTCTCCGGGTCGAACAGCGACCCGCTCGCGACGCGGGATCCGAGCTGGAAGAAGACGCCTCCGAGGAGACTCACCCGGTCAGGGCCCGGGATGAGCTCGCCCTTGATGGCGGCGAAGAGCACGTACGTGAAGCCGATGACGACGACGATCGTCGCGGCGACCGGCAGCGTGTACCGGCGGGTCTCCTTCCGAGCCGCGCGCCACATGGTCCAGGCGAGGAAGGGCAGGGCGAGCAGGAAGGTCTCCTTGCTCAGCACGGCGATGCCGAACGCGGCGGCGGAACCCGCGAAGCCGACGAGCTGGTGCTTGCGGCTCGTCGCGAGGATGAAGGCACCGAGGAGCCAGGGCACCGCGACGTTGTCGAGGTAGACGGTGCGGTGGAACTGCACCGCGAGCGGCGAGATCGCGAACACGAGTGCGGCGACGGCGGCCATGGCCCGGCTGAGGTGCAGGCGGCGGGCGAGGACCCACACGAGCACGACGGCGATGAGCGTCGCGACCAGCATGGCCTCACGTGCCGCGACCACGGCGATGTCGTAGCGGTCGAACGCACCGGTCAGCCCCGTGTAGGCCGCGATCTGCAGCCACCCGAGCGGCGGGTGGTCGTACCAGTAGGTGTAGTGGGCGAGTTCGCCGAGCTTCAGCACGCTCCACGCCTGGGCGGTGTAGGTGCCCTCGTCGTCAATGCGCTGCGGGGATCCGCCCATATTCATGGCCTGCACGACGGCGGCGATGGCGAGCACGGGCAGGAGGAAGGCCAGGGTGCGACCGTGGCGCGACAGCCAGCGGCGCACGACGCCGGGGCCTCGCTGCGTCGGTGGCCCTGAGGCGAGCCAGCCGAGGCGGTCGCTCTCCAGGTGGAGCTCTGGTCGGCCGGCGGCCGCCGGTCGTTCGAGGATGCCGGTCATCGGGTTGCTCCGTTCTGGAGGACGAGCTCGGGTGCGCGGTCGGGCAGGTCGACGGAGACGGGAGCGGCCTCGGCGATCTCCTCGCTGCGGTGGGCGCCGGTGTGCTCCGTCTTCTCCCAGGAGTGGTCGCCCTTCCACTCGCGGAAGACGGAGCGGACGGCGGCCAGGCCGAGGAAGATCTGGTACGGGAAGGTGCCGAGGATCAGCCGGGCGTAGTCGCGGAGGCGGACCTTCTGGCCGTAGAGGCGGCCGAACTCACCGAGCCCGGAGGCCTCCACCGCGAGGGTGACGATCGTCGGTGCGAGCGGGATGAAGGTGAGGAGCGCGATCGGTGCGGGCACCTTCGCGAACAGCACCAGCAGGACCGAGACGGGGATGAGGAGACCGGTCGCCGCCTGGAGGAACGGCATCGACAGCAGGTAGCGGGCGAACATGCGCTGACGGAACGTCGGCAGCTTGCGCCACTCGCCCTTCTTCAGCACCTGCAGGAAGCCCTGGTTCCAGCGCGTGCGCTGCTTGTAGAGCGACTGCAGGGTGCCTGGCGTCTCCTCGCGGGTGACGACCTCCGGGCTGTACGCGACGACGACCGTCGCGCCGGCGCTCGAGAGTCGGACACCGAGCTCGCAGTCCTCGGCGAGGCAGCCGTCGTCCCAGCCCTCCGACCAGTCGAGCCAGGTCTTCTTCACGAACACCGTGTTGCCGCCGAGCGGGATGAAGCGGGAGTTCGCGTGGAAGTGCAGGCGCGACCGGAACCAGAAGTAGTACTCGAGCACGTTCCGGAGCGACCACCAGCTCGACTGGAAGTTCATGAGCTGCACGCCGCCCTGGACGACGTCGGCGCCGCTCTCGGTGAAGCGGGAGTCCACGAGCGTGAGCAGGCGCGGATGCACCTCGTCCTCGGCGTCGAACACGCCCACGACGTCGCCACGGGCGATCTGCAGCGCCCGGTTGAGGGCCTTGGGCTTGTTCTTCGGGACGCTGTCGTCGACGACGACCTTGATGAGGTCGGGGTGCCGTGCGGCGGCCTCGCGGACGACGCGTTCGGTCCCCGGGTCGTCGTGGCCCACGATCGCGATGATCTCGAAGTCGGGGTGGTCCTGTTCGGCGAGGCGGTCGAGGGTCTGGCCCATGACCTCCTCCTCATGCCGACCCGGGACGAGCAGGGTGAAGGAGTGCTCGGCGGGCAGCGGGACCGCGGCGAACCCGGTGTTCTTCAGGTGGCCGGTCGACCGCCAGGCGTGGAGCATCCAGTAGAGGGTGGTGACGGCGATGATCGTCAGTGCGGCGGCGAACAGCAGCATGGTGCCGTAGCCGAGCCACTCACCGATGCTCCAGGAGCCGGGGTCGGCCGCCGACGCCGGGTCCACCAGGGTGCCGCGGTTCGGCAGCGGTTCCGTGGGTGCCGCGGGCTGCGGGGTCAGCAGGGGGCTGGGCTCGTCCGCGGCGGCGAACGGGCGGGATGGGATGAGCGCGAGCGCTCCGAGCAGCGGTGCGAGTGCGGGTGCCATCAGGACAGGCCTCCAGAGGTCGGCAGTGCGTGGGTCGGTGCGGATCGACGAGGGGTCGTGGTGCGCGGTGCGGCGGCGGGTGCCGGTGCGGCCGGGCTCGAGACGGGCGCTTCCTGCGTCGTCGTGCTCCGACGGCGAGCGGTCGCCGACTCGGCGGGCCGGAACACGACGAACCGATAGGCGAGGAAGCGGAACACCATGCCGAGGACGAGTCCGACGCCGTTGCCCGCGATGTTGTCGGCGAGGGGCGTGGTGTAGCCGAGGACGTAGTGCGAGACGAAGAGACACCCCGCGGCGATCCCGAGGCCGAGGACGTTCATGAGGGCGAAGAGGGCGCCCTCCTTCCACACCGCGCGGCGGTGCTCGGTCCGGAACGTCAGCGCCCGGTTGCCGAGCCACGCGACGATCGTGGCGACGGCCACGGAGATCACCTTCGCGCCGATCGGCTTGTCGTCGAGCACGGTGAACCGGAGGAGGTTGTACACGCCGACGTCCACAACGAACGCGGTGCCACCGACGAGGCCGAAGGTGACCAGCTGGGAGACGAGCTTGGGGAGACGCAACGGCTGGCGTGCACGGCGGGGACGCGTTCCCGGAGCGACGGATCGTTCGAGGACGGACGGCTGGCTCGGGTGCACGACGGAAGATTCGGGCTTCACGGTCATGCACGCCGTTCGGGGGCGGCGCCAACCGCGGTTTGGTCGGCGGCGACACCGCCCAGGGCTTTGCCAGGTTCACGAAACAGGACCGAAATCCCTTGATTTTCCGCGGAAGTTGACGTATCCGCGAGGCCGTGGGGGACAACACCGCGGCCCCCTCAACTGGGCCGCCGCCCGCTCGTCAACCGGCACGACGGCGATCCCTCGGTCGCCTACGATGGGGGCAACGCCCGGTGTGCTCGGGCGTCGCGATGCCCTGATTCGAGGGTGCGCGAGACGACCGGCACAGAGGGAGACACCTGGTGGGAAAGCTGATCTACGGGAGTTCATCGCGAGAGCTCGAACTCGACGACCGGATGCTCGCGCACGTGAAGTCGATCGCGGTCATGAAGCTGCGGCGCAACGAGTCCTTCACCATCTCCTGGCCGCGCTCGCTCGAGACCGGCGGCGGACGCGTGACGATCTGGGTGCACCCGTCGATCTCGTTGCAGTTCGAGTTCGACCAGGAGCAGCGTCCGGAGCTCAACCGCAGCTGGCTCGAGTCGATGATGCAGGACGCCAACAAGACCGGCGACCTCGCCATCGGCCGGGAGGTCCCCGACATCGACCAGCGGGCGCGCCCGACCAACGTCAGCGAGCCCCGCCCCCGGAAGTCCTCCGCGTGAGCGACCGGGTGATCGTCCTCACCGGCGCCAGCGACGGCATCGGTGCCGCTGCCGCGAAGGCGTTGACGGACGCGGGCGAGCAGGTCGTGGTGGTCGGGCGGTCACCGGAGAAGACCGCGGCCGTCGCGCAGCGGATCGGGGCTGCCTCGTTCATCTCCGACTTCGCCGAACTGGCGCAGGTCCGGCTCCTCGCCGAGCAGCTCCTCGAGCGGTACCCGCGCATCGACGTCCTCGCCAACAACGCCGGCGGCATCTTCGGCGCCGACCGCCGGGTCACGGCCGACGGCCACGAGCAGACGTTCCAGATCAACTACCTGGCACCCGCACTCCTCACCCACCTCCTGCTGGACCGCCTCGTCGAGTCCGAGGCGACGGTCATCAACACCTCGAGCGTCGCCAACCGCCTGTTCGGGAAGCTCGACCTCGACGACCTCGACGCCGAACGCTCCTATTCGCCCACGCGCGCCTACGGCAACGCGAAGCTGGCGCAGATCCTCTTCACCAAGGAACTCGACCGCCGGTACGGCCCGCGCGGCCTGTCCGCGGCAGCGTTCCACCCGGGGGTCATCTCGACGAACTTCTCCAGCTCGCCCGACGGCGCGATGCGGTTCCTCTACGCGAACCCGCTCGGGCGTCGCCTGCTGAACACCCCCGAGGAGGGCGCCGACACGCTCTTCTGGCTCGCCGAGAGTCAGCCGGGCCTCGACTGGACCTCGGGCGGCTACTTCGTGAAGCGGAAGCCCGCACGCACGAACAAGCTCGCCGACGACGTCGCGCTCGCCCGCGGGCTCTGGGAACGGACCGAGGAGCTGCTCGCCGAGCACCGCTGAGCGGTCCCGGCGGTCCGTCTCAGCGTCTCCAGCGTCACCGTGCCTGGGTGAGGGGAGCCTAGGCTGGTGGGATGCGATGGAACGAATGGACGACGGCGCTCGTCGTCGCCGGGGTCCTCGCGCTCGCCGCGCTGCTGATGCTCCTGGTCCTCGGACCCGAGGCACCGGTCGTGTGGGGACTCGTCTCCGGCGTGCTGCTCGCCCTCGTCGTCGGTGCCATGGCGTTCGTCAAGCGCGAGCGCTGACCCAGTCCGGGTAGACCTCTCCCGGTCACTGAGCTTGTCGACGTGCCAGAAGGGACCTCCCTATCCTGTCCAGGCCTGGGCGAGTCGGGTGGCGGTGCGCGAGGATGGACCAATGACGACGAAGCGCATCCTGTTCATCGGCGGCAGCGGCATCATCTCCTCGGCGTCGGTCGCCAGAGCGGTGTCGCTCGGCCATGACGTCACCGTCCTGAACCGCGGCCTGTCCCACGTCCGGCCGCTCCCCGAGGAGGTCGAGCTGCTCCGCGCGGACGTCCGCGACACCGACGCGGTGACCGAGACGCTCGGCTCGCGCGAGTTCGACGTCGTGGCGCAGTTCACCGCGTTCACGCCACCGCAGGTGCAGGCGGACATCGACCGCTTCGCCGGTCGGATCGGCCAGTACGTGTTCATCAGCTCCGCGGCGGCGTATCAGAAGCCGCCACAGCGCCTGCCCGTCGTGGAGTCGACGCCGCTCCGGAACCCGTTCTCCCAGTACGCGCGCGACAAGATCTCCTGCGAGGACGTCCTCGTCCACGCCTACCGCGAGCAGGGGTTCCCAGCGACGATCGTGCGCCCGTCACACACCTACGACCGGACGCTCATCCCCACGATGGGACGGCGCACCGACCTCGACCGCATGCGCGCGGGCAAGCCGGTGGTCGTGCACGGCGACGGGACGACCCTGTGGACCATCACCCACACCGAGGACTTCGCGGTCGGGTTCGTCGGCCTGCTGGGTCGTCGCGACGTGCTCGGGGAGGCCTTCCACATCACGGGCGACCACGCACCGAGCTGGAACGACATCACCCGGTGGATCGCGGAGGCGGCCGGCGTGGAGGCCGACATCGTGCACGTGCCCTCCGACGTCATCGCGGACGTCCACCCACCCCTCGGGCCGACGCTCCTGGGCGACAAGGCGTTCCCGATGATCTTCGACAACACCCGCATCCGCAGTCTCGTCCCGGAGTTCCGGCCCGCCATCCCGTTCTGGGACGGCGCGGCGGAGATGGTCGCGTTCCACGACGCGAACCCGCACTGGCAGCCGGCCGAGCCGGAACTCGACGCGGCCTTCGACCGGATGGTCGCCGCCGTCGGTCGCTGAGCGGCAGTCGATCACTGAGCCTGTCGAAGTGCCTCCGCGGCCCGGAGGTCCTTCCGGAGGATCTTCCCCGACGTCGACTTCGGGATGACGTCGACGAACGCCACGCGCCGGATCTTCTTGTGCGGGGCGACCCGCTCCGTGACCCACGCCATGAGTGCCTCAGCGATGACGTCCTGGCCCGGTTGCAGGACCACGAACGCCTTCGGCACCTCCTGGCCCTCATCGTCGAGCACCCCGATGACGGCCGCGTCGGCGACCGCCGGGTGGCCGAGCAGCAGCGCCTCGAGCTCCGCCGGGGCCACCTGGTAGCCGTGGTACTTGATGAGCTCCTTCAACCGCTCGATGATCCGCACGGTGCCGTCACCGCGTACGGTCGCGATGTCGCCGGTGTGCAGGAAGCCGTCGGCCTCGAGGGTCTCGCGGGTGGCCTCCTCGTTGCCGAGGTACCCGAGCATGACGTTCGGGCCGGCGCAGAGCAGCTCGCCCGCCGCGCTCTCCTCGTCCGAGCCCTCGGCCGGGTAGTCCACTTCGGCGCCGGTCTCCGGATCGACGATCCGGCACTGCATGTTCGGGAGCGTCGTGCCGACGCTGTCGAGGGACGCCCCCTCGGCCTGGAACGCGATCGCGTGGCTGACCGGGCTGAGCTCGGTCATGCCGTAGCCCTGTCGCATCCGACAGCCGAGACGCTCCTCGACCGCCCGCCCGAGCGTCGCGTCCAACGGCGCGGCACCGGAGAAGATCGTGTGGACGCTCGAGAGGTCGAACTCGTCGACGAGCGGGTGCTTCGCCAGCGCCACCGCGATCGGTGGGGCGATGAACACGTAGCTGCAGCGGAAGTCCTGGATGATCCGGAGGAACTCAGCCAGGTCGAACCGCGGCATGGTCACGAGCGAGGCGCGCCGCGACAGGGCGAGGTTGAGCAGCACCGTCATGCCGTAGATGTGGAAGAACGGCAGGACCGCGAGGATCCGGTCGTCGGCGACCATGCCGAGCTGGGGGATGGACTGCTGCACGTTCGCGACGAGGTTCCGGTGCGAGAGCATCACGCCCTTCGGCCGGCCCGTCGTGCCGGAGGAGTAGGGCAGCACCGCCACGTGTGTGGCCGGGTCGAACGAGACGTCCGGCGCGGGGAGGCGGCGCATGAGGAGGTCGCTCAGCGAGGCGTGCCCCTCCGCGCCGTCGAGGACGACGACGCGGTCGGAGGGGATGCCGCAAGCGCTCGCCGCAGCCCATGCCTGGGGGAGCAGCGGGGAGACGGTGAACAGCATCGTCGCGCCGGCGTCGCGCAGCTGCGCCTCGATCTCCTCGGCGTTGTAGAGGCCGTTCACCGTCGTCGCCGTCGCGCCCGCGCGCAGGATGCCGTGGAACACGGTCGCGAAGGCGGGCACGTTCGGCGCGTGGAGGGCCACGACGTCGCCGACCCCGATGCCGGCCGCCGCGAGGGCGCCGGCCAGGGCGTTGATCTGGCCGATGAGCTGTCGGTAGCTCGTCTCGGCACCGGTCGTGCCGTCGCGGAGGGCGATGCGGTCGAGGTCGCTCGGGGCGATGCTGCCGAACAGGGTGTCGTAGACGCTCAGGTCGGGGATCTCGACGTCGGGATGCGGGCTGATGAACACGAGTGATCTCCTTCGAACACCGGTGATGGTGGAGTGAGTCTATCCACGCCGGGTGCTCGTTAGGCTGAACCCGTGAACGCGTCCCGCCCCATCCTCGGTCTCCTGCTCGACGTCGACGGCCCCATCGCCAGTCCGATCACCCGGACGATCAATCTCCCGAGCATCGCGCAGGACCTCGCGACCCTCGCGAACGCCGGGGTCCCGATCGCCTTCAACACCGGACGGAGCGACGCGTTCCTCCGCGAGGTGGTCGTCCCACCGCTCCTGGCCGCCGGGCTCGCGGACGACGTCCGGCTCTACGGCATCTGTGAGAAGGGCGCCGTGTGGTTCGGGTTCTCGGCGGCCGGGGTCGACGAGCTGAGCCTCGATCAGGACGTCGCGATGCCGGAGGGGTACGGCGACGTCATCGAGCGCCTCGTCGACGAACGGTACGCCGAGACGGTGTTCTTCGACCACACCAAGCGCGCGATGGTCTCGGTCGAGCAGCACGTCGAGGTGCCGGCAGCGGACTACGCGGCCGTGCGGAAGCACTTCGACGACGACGCCCGGGCCGAGCTCGCCCGTCGCGGGTTCGGGGTCGAGCACGCGCCCGGTCGCTACCCGGATGACGCCGGCCTCGTGCAGTACCGCATCGATCCCACGATCATCTCCACCGACATCGAGTCGGTCCGGCTCGGCAAGGACCTCGGCGCCGAGCGCGCGCTCGAACTCCTCGAGGCGGACGGCGGTGCGCTCCCGCTCGCCTGGCGCACCGTCGGCGACTCGCGGAGCGACTACGCGATGGCCGACTGGTTGTTCGAGCACGGGTTCGAGGTCGCGCACGTGGACGTCCGCCCTGCCGACGGCGTGCCCGAGAAGCCCTACCCGGTGCTGACCCACCCGACGCTCATCCACGACGAAGCGGGCGCGGCCTTCCTGGCCCGCTGGGTCGCCATGGTGCAGGGGACCGCGACCGACGACGCCGACGTGAGCTGACGATGACCGGCGAGCAGGGGCGTCCGGCGGGCCGTCGTCGACCCGGTCCGACGACGGAGCGCGGGCTCGACCGCGTCGTGAACTTCAGCGACGCCGTCGTCGCCATCGCGATCACGCTGATCATCCTCCCGCTCGTCGACCTCGCGCAGGAGGACGACGGCGGTCCCGTGGCCGTGTTCCTCGGCGACAACTGGACCGGGCTTGCCGCAGCGGCCCTGAGCTTCGTCGTCATCGCCAACTTCTGGCGCGATCACCACCGCCTGTTCGAGCGCACCGCCAAGTACTCGACGCGGCTCGTGACCTTGAACTTCCTCTGGCTCGCCGGGATCGTGTTCCTGCCGCTGCCGACGGTGCTCCTGTTCGACGGGACGGGTGACGACCGCGGCGCCCCCACGCTCTACATCGCGACGATGCTCGTGTCGATGGTCGCGGTGCGACTCCAGCAGGTGGTCGTCGAGCGGGACGGGCTACTCAGCGACGAAGCGGCAGCCGCGCCGCGCCAACCGTGGGTGCTCGTGTGGTTCCCGATCGGCCTGATGGTGCTCGCCGGGATCCTGGCCGCGACGGTGCCGGGGCTCGGCGCCCAGGCGCTGTACCTCCTGCTGCTGTCGCTCCCGATCGGGTGGATCGGTGGCCGGCAGCACCGGGTCGCCCCTTCGACAAGCTCAGGGACCGGGGAACCTTTCGGCCCCTGAGCTTGTCGAAGGGTGGGGTGAGTCGGGTGGGGCTGCACTTCGACAAGCTCAGTGACCGGTGGTGGTGGTGGCTCTCGGGGACCGGTGACCTTCTGGTTCGTGAACATATTCCGGTCCCTGAGCTTGTCGAAGGGTGGGGTGAGTCCGGTGGGGCTGCACTTCGACAGGCTCAGTGACCGATGATGATGGCTCTCGGGGACCGGTGACCTTCTGGTTCGTGAACATATTCCGGTCCCTGAGCTTGTCGAAGGGTGGGGTGAGTCGGGTGGGGCTGCACTTCGACAGGCTCAGTGACCGGTGGTGGTGGTGGCTCTCGGGGACCGGTGACCTTCTGGTTCGTGAACATATTCCGGTCCCTGAGCTTGTCGAAGGGTGGGGTGCGTCGGGTGGGGTTGCACTTCGACAGGCTCAGTGACCGGTGGTGGTGGCTCTCGGGGACCGGTGACTTTCTGGTTCGTGGACATATTCCGGTCCCTGAGCTTGTCGAAGGGTGGGGTGGGTCGGGTGGTGTTGCACTTCGACAGGCTCAGTGACCGGTGGTGGTGGCTCAGTGACCGATGATGATGGCTCTCGGGGACCGGTGACCTTCTGGTTCGTGAACATATTCCGGTCCCTGAGCTTGTCGAAGGGTGGGGTGAGTCCGGTGGTGCTGCACTTCGACAGGCTCAGTGACCGGTGGTGGTGGTGGCTCTCGGGGACCGGTGACCTTCTGGTTCGTGGACATATTCCGGTCCCTGAGCTTGTCGAAGGGTGGGGTGAGTCGGGTGGTGCTGCACTTCGACAGGCTCAGTGACCGGTGGTGGTGGCTCAGTGACCGGTGGTGGTGGCTCAGTGACCGGTGGTGATGGTGCCTCAGGGACCGGAAGCTTGCCGTCTGGTTAGGTCTGGCAGTGGGGACACCAGTAGGTGTCGCGGAGTGCGGTGGGGTCGGCGCCGAGTTTGCCTCGCTGGATCCGGGTGCCGCAGCGGAGGCAGCGTTGACCGTCGCGTCCGTACACCCAGGTCTTCCGGCCGGGCCGCGTGTCGCCCGTCGTGACCCGGTTGCGGCGGTCGCGGTTGGCGTTGATGAGCCGGTAGCCGAGCCGCACGGCACCCGGCAGGTCGACCTCGGCGGTGGGCCTCGTCGGGAGGACGCCGCGGATGAAGCACAGCTCGTTGACGTACTCGTTGCCGAGTCCGGCGAGGTTGCGCTGGTCGAGCAGCGCGACGTGGATCTCGCGGCCGTCGGCCTCGAGATTGTGGATGGCGCGCTCCTCGTCCCAGTCCGGACCGAGGAGGTCGGGACCGAGCCAGCCGAAGCGCTCCTCGTCCTCGCGCGAGGGGAAGACCTCGACGAGGCCGAGCTCGAACCCGACCGTCACCCAGTGCTGCGTCGACACGATCGCGCGGGCCTTCCACGCCGGCCGCCGCCAGTGCTCGCCCGGCTGGTAGACGTGCCACAGCCCCTCCATCTTGAGGTGCGTGTGGAGCGTGTGGTCGCCGATGTGGTGCAGGAGGTGCTTGCCACGCGGGATGACGTCGTGGACGACGTCGCCCCGGAGGTCGACGGTCGCGAAGGCGGGCACCCGCAGGTCGAAGCCCGTGACGACCTCGCCGGCGAGCGCCTGCCGCAACCGGTGCGCGGCTTGGAAGACCGTGTCACCCTCTGGCATGAACCGCTCCGTCCGTTGCGGATACGGTGCCACCGGCAGGGTGTCCGGCGCAACCCGTGGCGGAACGGCCGTGCGCCGGTTCACCCACGCCGGAGCCGCAATCCACGTGGTGTCTCGACGAATCCGGCGTCGCGCAGGGCGTATCCCGTCGGGGTGCCGAGCACGAAGGCGCCGTTGACCTGCTCGATGCCGAGTTTCTCGATGCGACCCGCCCGCACCGTCGCCGCCAGGGAACGCGCCCCGGCTCGGAGCTGGTCGTCGTCCTCCGAGAAGACGAGGGCTGTCTTGCCACCGCGTTCCAGGTAGTAGACCGGTGCTCCGTCGACGAGGACGACGAGCGCACCCGCCTTCCGCCCTGGCCGGTGCTTCACCCCGGTGACCTCCTGGCCCGGCCACCCGAGGGCGGCGCCGTAGGGGTTCGCCGGATCGGTCGCGGCGAGGGTGACGGCGTCGAGCGGTGGTTCGTCGTCGGTCCGGATGAACCCACGCAGGCGGTCGACGGTGCCGGAAGACGCGAACTGCGCGCCGCCGAGACGCTCCACGAAGTACCCGCGACGGCAGCGACCGTTCTCCTCGAACTGCTTCAGCACGCGGTAGGCGAGGGCGAAGCCGCCCGTCACTCCCTCCGCGACGACGGAGCCGCGCGTCACGACGCCGTACCGCTCGAGCAGGGTCTCACCCGTGGCGACGGCACGGATGGTGGCGTCCTGCTCGGCCAGCGGCAGGATCGACCACCGGCCACCGAGGGTCTGGCTCGCTCGCGTCGACATCGAGGGACGCTGCAGGTTGCGGCCACGGTACAGCTTCGATCGCGGGGTCTGCCGTTGCACCCGGTGCGCCGAGTTCCCCGAGCCGGAACCCACCAGGGTGCGGAGCGGTGAGAAGGTGTCGTTGGTGACGAGCCCGGCCCACACGAGCTCCCAGAGGGCGTCGACGAGGAGCTTGTCGTCCGTCGAGCCGACCGACTCCGCGAGCTGCCGGAAGAAGTACGCGCCGCCCCCGCCGAGCGTCGCGAGCAGTTCGGTCTGCAGGGCGTCGGGGGTGTGCGGTGTCGGAGCGAGGGGCAGCGTGAGCGGTGCCGTGTCGGCGAGGTGGAGCGCGACCCAGCCGTCGTTGCCGGGGATCGAACCGCTGCCCGACCACACGACCTCGCCCGTCGCGGTGAGCTCGTCGAGCATCGCGGGACTGTAGTCGGCGACGCGCGAGGGCAGGATCAACGACTCCCAGGCCGACGCCGGGATGGGCGCGCCGGCGAGCTGGTCGATGACCGTCGCGACGCCGTCGACGCCGCGGAGCGTCCCGCCGAGGTGCTGCCACACCGGCAGGAACCGGGCGAACGCCTGCTGCTCGACCGGCTCGACCTCGTGCCGCAGCGCGGCGAGCGAACGGATGCGGAGCTTGCGCAGCACGCCGGCGTCGCACCACTCCGTCGCATCGGTGGGGCTGCGGTCGGCGTCGTCGTCCTCGCCCACCTGCTGCCGGCCGGCGGGGAGGAACTCGCCCTTGACCACGCGGCCGGCGTCGGCCAGCCGGGCGAGCGTGTGCTGGACCACCGCGGTCCCGAGACCGAAGCGCCTGGCCGTCTGCCCGGTCGTGAACGGCCCGTGCGTGCGCGCGTGGCGGGCGAGGAGGTCGCCCAGCGGATCGGCGACCGGCTCGGTGAACGCGACCGGCACGCCGATGGGCAGCGGGGTGCCGAGGGCGTCGCGGAGTCGACCGGCGTCCTCGATCGCGGCGAAGCGCTCCTCGCCGGCGATCGGGACGCGGATGACGCGCTTCGAGCGTTCGAGTTCGGCGACGGCGGCCGCGGAGCGAGCGGGATCTGGGGCCCAGGCGTGCGGGTCGTCGCCGCGACTCGCCTCGCCGTCGGTGGAGACGGCGACGCCGTCGAAGGTCGTCCGGGCTGCGATCTCGTCGATGGTGAGCGGGCCGAGCATCCGGAGCGCGTCGGCGACGCCCTCGACCCCCTTGAGCCGACGCTCGGGGTCGAGACGCTGCAGCTCGAGCGCGGTCTGCTCGATGACGCCGGGGTCGAGGAGCTCGCGAAGTTCCACGCGGCCGAGGAGTTCGCCGAGCATGGTGCTGTCGACCGCGAGCGCCGCGGCCCGACGCTCGGCCAAGGGGCTGTCGCCCTCGTACATGAACGCGCCGACGTAGCCGAACAGGAGCGAGCGGGCGTAGGGCGAGGGCTGATCCGTCGTGGTCTCGACGATGCGGATCGCGCGCGACTGCAGCTCGCGGGCGAGGTGGTCGAGGGCCGGGAGGTCGTAGACGTCCTGCAGACACTCGCGGAGCGTCTCGAGGATGATCGGGAACGTCGGGTACTGCTTCGCGACCTCGAGGAGCTGCGCCGACCGCTGGCGCTGCTGCCAGAGTGGCGAGCGCTTCTGCGGCGAGTAGTTCGGGAGCAGCAGGGCACGGGCGGCGCACTCGCGGAACCGCGAGGCGAACAATGCCGAGCCGCCGACCTCCTGCGTGACGAGGGCGTCGAGCTCCTCCGGTTCGAAGACGAAGAGTTCGGCTCCCGGCGGCTCGCTCTCGGTGTCGGGCAGGCGGACGATGATGCCGTCGTCGCTCGCCACCGCCGAGCCGTCGACCCCCAGCCGCTCCTGCACCCGGGCGCCGACCGCGAGCGCCCAGGGGGCGTGCACCCGGAGTCCGTAGGGGGAGTGGAGGATGACGCGCCAGTCGCCGAGTTCGTCGCGTGAGCGTTCGACGACGAGGGTCGTGTCGTTGGGGACGACGCCCGTCGCCTCGCGCTGCTCGCGGACGTAGGCGACGAGGTTGCTGATGGCCCGCTCGTCGAGGCCGGCTGCTTCGAGACGTGGGGTGGAGCCCGTGCCGGTGGTGTCGAGCTCGCGCACGAAGGCGCCGATGGCGCGACCGAGCTCGGCCGGGCGACCGATGCCGTCGCCCTTCCAGAACGGCAGTCGCCCCGGCTGGCCGAACGCCGGCGTCACGAGCACGCGGTCGTGGGTGATCTCCTGGATGCGCCAGCTCGTGGCGCCGAGGGCGAAGACGTCGCCGACGCGGGACTCGTAGACCATCTCCTCGTCGAGCTCGCCGACGCGCGCGCCTGCCCCCGACTCGCCGACCATGAACACGCCGAAGAGTCCGCGGTCGGGGATGGTGCCACCGCTCGTGACGGCGAGGCGCTGCGCTCCCGGCCGACCGATCAGGACCCCGGCGTCGCGATCCCAGACGATCCGCGGACGCAGCTCGGCGAAGGCGTCGGAGGGGTAGCGTCCGGCCAGGAGGTCGAGCGTCGCCTCGAAGGCCGAGCGGGGCAGGGAGGCGAACGGGGCACTGCGCTTGACCGTCTCGAACCAGTCCTCCACGCCGAGTTCGTCGAGCGCGACCGCCGCGACCGTCTGCTGCGCGAGGATGTCGAGCGGGTTCGAGGGGACCTCGATCGCCTCGATGAGCCCGGCCTCCATCCGCTCGGTCGCGACCGTGGTGCTGATGAGGTCGGCGCGGTGCTTCGGGAACAGGACGCCTCGGGAGACCTCGCCCACCTGGTGGCCGGCGCGGCCGACCCGCTGCAGGCCGCTCGCGACGCTCGGCGGGGACTCCACCTGGATGACGAGGTCGACCTCGCCCATGTCGATGCCGAGCTCGAGGCTCGAGGTCGCGACCACGCAGCGCAGGCGTCCCGACTTGAGGTCCTCCTCGATGCCCGCACGCTGCTCCTTGGAGACGGATCCGTGGTGGGCGCGTGCGAGGAGGGGGATGTCGTCGTCGCTCTCCTCGGTTGCCGGCCGGGCGGCTGCGGCCGCGACGCTCGTCGAGCCTCGGGTCTGGCCGCTTTGGGCCATGAGCTGCGCCGGTGGACGCCCGGCACCGGGGGTCGTGAGGGTGGTGTCGCCGAGTCGGGCCTCGTTGATCTCGTTGAGCCGGGCCGTGAGCCGCTCCGCCAGCCGACGGGAGTTGGCGAACACGATGGTGGAGCGGTGTGCGAGCACGCGGTCGACGATCGCCTCCTCGACGTGCGGCCAGATGCTACCGACGCGGTCTTCGCCGCCGCCGTCGCTGTTCGGGGTGTACCCGGTGAACCCGCCGCCACTGCCGTCGTCGTCGGCCTCACCGGGCGTCCGCATGCCGGCGTCGGGGTCGGTCATGTCGTCGACCGGGACGACCACGTGCAGATCGAAGGTCTTCGCGGCCGGCGGGGCCACGATCTCGACCGGTGCGCGGCCCCCGAGGAACCGCGCGACCTCCTCGGCGGGGCGCACCGTGGCGGAGAGCCCGATGCGCTGCACCGGCTTCTCGAGCATGGCGTCGAGCCGCTCGAGCGACACCGCGAGGTGCGCGCCGCGCTTCGTCGAGGCGACGGCGTGGATCTCGTCGATGATGACGGTGTCGACCGTGCGGAGGGTCTCCCGCGCCGCGCTCGTGAGCATGAGGAAGAGCGACTCGGGGGTGGTGATGAGGATGTCCGGTGGCTCTTTGGCCATCGCCCGGCGGTCGGCGGACGGGGTGTCGCCCGAGCGGACGCCGACACTGATGGTGGGTGGCTCGGTGCCGAGGCGGCGCGCCGCCTGGGCGATACCGACGAGCGGGGTGCGGAGGTTGCGCTCGACGTCGACGCCGAGGGCCTTCAGCGGCGAGATGTAGAGGACGCGGGTGCCGCGGGAGCGCTCGCGCTGGGCGGCGGCGGCCTCCGCTTCGTCGGCCTCGAGCCCGGTGAGCGGGACGCCGGCGCGCGGCCGCACCGCGTGCTCGGCGATGGCCTCGGAGAGCAGGCGGTCGATCGACCAGAGGAACGCGGACAGGGTCTTGCCCGAACCGGTCGGCGCGACGACGAGGGCGTTGGCGCCGCGGGAGATCGCATCCCAGGCACCTGCCTGCGCCGGCGTGGGCGCGACGAACGCCCCCTCGAACCAGTCGCGCGTCGCGGGGGAGAAGCGCTCGAGCACCTCGGTCATGGGTTCCATCATCCTGCACCCCACCGACACCGCGACCGGCGTCGCGCGCGGTCGCATGGCCCCGTATGATCCCGCCGCGCGTCGGGCGCGGTGTCCGGTCGAACCGCCGCCCACCTGGATCGCCGCTCGGCTCCATACGGTATGAAGGAGCTATGAGCGTTCGCACCCCTGATCCCAACCCGGAACCCGATCTCCCCGGCAATTCCAATCCGGGCTGGTTGTCGGACGTCGAACTCGAGGAGATCCGCCGCCGGCTCCCGCTGCTGTACGTGGAGGCCGTTCCGGTCCGCGTCGACGGCTTCGGTGTCGTCACCGAGGTGGGCGTCCTGCTCCGGGCCACCGCGCTCGGAGAGATGACGCGCACGCTCGTCTCCGGTCGCGTCATGTACGGCGAGACGATCCGCGACGCGCTCTTCCGTCACCTGGAGAAGGACCTCGGTCCGATGGCGTTCCCGCTGCTCCCCGCGTCGCCAGTGCCGTTCCAGGTGGCCGAGTACTTCCCGTTGCCGGGCCTGTCGCCGTACTCGGACGACCGGCAGCACGCCGTCGCGCTGGCGTACGTCGTCCCGGTGACCGGCACCTGCGAACCCCGCCAGGACGCGCTCGAACTCACGTGGATGACACCCGAGGCGGCATCCTCCGACGCGATCGCCGCCGAGATGGAGGGCGGCCGCGGCACGCTCCTCCGCGCGGCCCTCGCCTCCGTCGGCCGGCTGCGCTAGCCCTTCGACAGGCTCAGGGACCGGAGAACGGTTCAGGGACCGGGGAAGCGGTTCAGGGACCGGGGAACGGCTCAGGGGCAGGGGCGCGTCAGCGGGTGTAGCGGACCTCGTCGATCATCTCGCCGAGGAACGGCTCGGTCTTGGCTCCGCCGTCGAGGACGAACCCGTTGCGCTGGTAGAAGCGGTGCGCACGCGGGTTGTCCGCGGCGACCCACAGGAACGACGGCTGGCCGTCGGGGATGGCGGCGTCGAACAGCTGCTGACCGATCCCGGTGCCGTGCCACGCGTCGAGCAGGTAGATGAAGTAGAGCTCGCGCTCGCGGGGTGCGTCCTCCTCGCGGGCCGGACCTGAACCGGAGAACCCGACGATCTCGCCGTCGACGAGGGCCGCGAAGTGCGTGTACTCGGGGCCCTGTGCCGCCCAGTGGGTCCAGAGCTCGGCCATGCGACGCGGCGACAGCTTCGCGAGCGTCGCAGCGCTGATGAGGTGGTCGTAGGTCTCGTGCCAGGACGTGGCGTGGACGCGTCCCAGCGACTCGGCATCGACGTCGCGGACGGGGCGGACGACTGCGTTGACGTTCATGGTGGAACCGTATCCCGAGCGCCCCCGTCTCGCGAAATCGAGCGGGTCCGCGAACGGCGAAGCGCCGCCCACCCTGCAGGGGACGGCGCTTCGTTCGAGCGGTTCGCTGCTAGTTGCCGCTGGACGCGCGACGGTTGGTCCGGGGACGCGAGGACTCGGCGGGAGCGCCCGAGTTCGCGGCGTAGCCGGTGCTGTAGTGCGTGCGGCTGCCACCGGTGGCGGCACCGGCACCTGCACGGGCACCGCCCGAGCGACCGGCGCCGGAGCGCTGTCCGCCCTGACCACCGTTGCCGCCGGCGGGACGACCGCCACGACGACCGCCGCCGCCCTGGCCGCCCTCGCGAGGAGCGCTGTCGCGGCTCGCGCCGGCACGGGCGCCGTCGCGGTCGCGGTGACCGTTGCCGAGGCCGTTGCCGTCGCGGGCTGCGCGCTTGCGCTGCGCGTTGGCACCCTGCGAGCGACCACCGCCGCCACCACCCTGCTGCTGCACGGCCGCACGCGGCGCGGGCTTCACGTAGGCGGCGACGTCGCCGATGAGCTCGAGGACCGCCGGGGAGGTCGCGGTGACCGCCTGCGGGGTGACGGTGATCTCGGCCTTGCGGAGGAGCTTCTTGAGGTCCTCCATCTGGCCGGGGATCGCGAGGGTGACGACGTCACCGGCGCTGCCCGCACGAGCCGTGCGGCCCGAGCGGTGCAGGTACGCCTTGTGCTCGGTCGGCGGGTCGACGTGGATGACGAGTTCGACGTCGTCGACGTGCACACCGCGGGCGGCGACGTCGGTGGCGACGAGGACCTTGGCGGTGCCGGCGCTGAAGGCCGCGAGGTTGCGGTCGCGGGCCACCTGCGAGAGGTTGCCGTGCAGGTCGACTGCGGGGATGCCGGAGTCGGTGAGCTGCTTCGCGAGCTTCTTGGCGTGGTGCTTCGTGCGCATGAAGAGGATGCGGCGGCCGCTACCCGAGGCGAGGGCCTGGATGAGGTCCTTCTTCGACTCGACCGAGGGCGTCGTGAAGACGTGGTGGGTCATCGCGGCGACGGGCGAGTTCGCCTCGTCGACGGAGTGGAGCACCTCGTTCTGCAGGAACTTGCGGACGAGCTTGTCCACGCCGTTGTCGAGCGTCGCGGAGAACAGCAGACGCTGCCCGCCGCGAGGCGTCTTGTCGAGGATGCGCGTGACGACCGGCAGGAAGCCGAGGTCGGCCATGTGGTCGGCCTCGTCGAGGACGGTGATCTCCACGGCGTCGAGGTTCACGAAGCCCTGCTTCATGAGGTCCTCGAGGCGGCCGGGGCAGGCGATGACGATGTCGACGCCGGCGCGGAGCGCCTCTTCCTGACGCTTCTGCGAGACGCCGCCGAAGATCGTGGTGGTCTTGAGCGAGTAGGCGTCGGCCAGCGGCTGCATGACCGCGGCGATCTGCGTGGCGAGCTCGCGCGTCGGAGCGAGGACGAGTCCGAGCGGGCGACCCGGGCGGCGCTTGCCACCGGCGAGCGCGCCGCCGAGACGGGCGACCATCGGGATGCTGAAGGCCAGGGTCTTGCCGGAGCCGGTCTTGCCGCGGCCGAGGACGTCGCGTCCGCCGAGGGTGTCGGGGAGCGTGTCGATCTGGATGGGGAACGCGCTCGTCTTGCCGTCCTTCGCGAGGGAGGCGACGAGCGGTGCCGGGACGCCGAGGGCGTCGAAGGTGATGGTTGCTTCGGTCATGGGTGTGTGTCTCTTTCAGGCACGGCCACGAGCTTCGATGACGGCTGCCGGCGCACTCATGTGCGGTAGCGGGCACTGCCGGGATGACCACGCACGTGATGACTCACGTGGATGGTACGGCGTGCTTCCGTCGGCGTCGTCGCTGGTGGGAGGTGGCGAAGGCGCAGGTCGCGCATCCGTTCGCCGTATGAAGTGTCATCGACCCTGGCATGCACCGCTGGGTGCCGTGCAGGGGAGAGAGGGAGCGTTCTACGACGCAAGCGAGTACCGCACCGGAAGGCGCGATCGCACGCAAGTTCCTCCAGCGTAGCGCATCCGGCGAGGAGTCTGCTGGGAGTGGCGCGTTACGGCTGTGTTTCCATCTCCTGGAATCGGTCGTCGGCGCTTGACAGTCCGCTGGAGCAGGTGAGTAATGTGTCACCCACCACAAACCCGGATCCGTGTACTGTGTCACACGGTACAGAAAGGCCTGTCGCCCATGAGCTTCGACGAAGACGCCCGAGCAGCGAGCACCGCGGTGCACGCGGGAGGCCGGTACGCCGCCGTCGCACCGATCGCAGGAGTCCGCATCCCGCTGGGCGCCGGACAGGTTCGGCTCGGCGACGGAGAACTCGGCCGGTGGCAGGAGCGCAATCGTCGAGCGACGGTTCCGCACTCCATCGAGCAGCTCCGCCTCGCCGGCAACCTCGACAACCTCGCCCGGATCGCCGACCCCGGGGACGGCACGTCACGTTTCCGCGGGCGCTACCCGTTCCTCGACACCGACGTCTTCAAGACCCTGGAAGGCCTCGCCTACCTGCTCGCCGAGGAGACGGTGGCAGACGACGTCCGCGACTTCTACGAGGAGGCCGTCGGCGTCATCGAAGCCGCGCAGCGCGAGGACGGGTACCTCAACTCCTACTTCCAGGCTCCGGAGATCGAGAAGGAGCCCTGGGAGGACCTCGCCTGGGGCCACGAGCTGTACAACCTCGGGCACCTCATCCAGGCGGCGATCGCCGCGAAGCGTCGTCTCGGCGACGACCGTCTGCTGATCGTCGCCCGGGCCTTCGCCGACCTCGCCGTCGAACGGTTCGGACCCGACGGCGACCCGCAGGTGTGCGGGCACCCCGAGGTCGAGATGGCCCTGGTCGAGCTGTTCCGTGAGACCGGCGTTCGGTCCTACCTCGATCTCGCCACCGCGTTCGTGGACCGACGTGGTCACGGCACGGTCGAGCTCCGGGTCTTCCCCGCCGAGTACTTCCAGGATTCGGCCCCACTGCGCGACCTCGACTCCGTGACCGGGCACGCCGTCCGCATGGCCTACCTGGCCGCCGGAGCGACCGACGTCGCCCTCGAACGCGGCGACCGGGAGCTGCTCTCGTCGCTGCAGCGGCTCTGGGACGACATGGTGGAGACGAAGCTCTACCTCACGGGCGGCCTCGGGAGTCGACACTCCGACGAGGCGATCGGCGACCGCTACGAGCTGCCGTCCGAACGCTCCTACAGCGAGACGTGCGCCGCGATCGCCGTGATGCAGTGGGGCTGGCGCCTGTACCTCGCGACCGGGTCGGCGGCCATCCTCGACACCGTCGAGACCGTCCTCTACAACGCGTACGCCGCCGGCCTCTCCGCGGACGGAATGGCCTTCTTCTACGACAACCCGTTGCAGCGTCGCCCCGACCACCTGCAGCGATCGGGGGCGGAGGCGGACGGCGAACTCCTCAGGCGGAGCTGGTTCGGCTGCCCGTGCTGCCCGCCGAACATCGTGCGCTGGGCCGCGGAGTTGCAGGATCACCTCGCGACGTCGACCCCCGCCGGTGTCGAAGTCGCCCACCTCACCGCGGCGTCGATCACGACCGAGCGACTCTCCGTCACCGTCGACACCGCGTATCCGTGGGACGGAGCGGTCACCGTGACGGTGGACACCGCCGCCGACGACGAGGTCGAGCTCGCGATCCGCATCCCCGCGTGGGTCGTCGGTGGCTCCATCCGCGTGGGCGGATCGACCGCGCCGCTCGAACCCGTCGACGGGTGGATCCGTGTCCGGCGGTGGTGGCGTGCCGGCGACACCGTGGAACTCGACCTCCCGATGCCCGTCCGGGCGCACGGTGCGCACCCCTCCGTCGACGCCCTCCGCGGCTCGATCGCCTTCGTCCGCGGACCGATCGTCTCCTGCGCCGAGCAGCAGGACACGACGGCGGACCTCGACCTCCTGCGGTTCTCCGGCGCCGACGCGGATCGCGCGGTCGTCGAGCACCGTCGGATCCTGGACCGGGAGGGGATCGACGCCGTCGCGCTCCTCGTCCCGGCGGCCGTCGACGCCCCCGCTCCGGCCGTGCTCTACCCGGTCCTGTCCGGTGCGCCCGACGCCGAGCCCGCCACGGCACCGCTCGCCGAGGTCGAGCCGCCGGCCACGGTGACGCAGACCACCGCGACCCTCATCCCCTACGCCCTCTGGGGCAACCGCGAACCGGGCGCCATGCGCGTCTGGTTCCGCGCCCACTGACCTCCTCCCGTCCCCCGACCCCGCTCCACCCTCTCCACCCGCGGGCGACCCGCCCGATCGACACGAAAGCAGAGCGTCATGAAGCAACGATTCTCCATCCCCGCCCTCGCGGCGGCGGCCGTCCTCCTCCTCGCGGGGTGTACCTCCGCGGGTTCGGGCTCGGGAGGTGACGGACCGTCCAGCACCCCGGTGAAGGGCGGCACCGTCGACGTCCTCCTGAACGCGGACTTCTCGCACCTCGACCCGGTCCAGGGCTTCGACGGCGGCGTGAACAACTTCTACCGCCTCATCTACCGCACGTTGACGACGCAGTCCACGGGCGAGGGCGCCAAGGGCACCGAGATGGTCCCCGACCTCGCGACCGACCTCGGCACGGTGAGCGACGACGGCCTCCAGTGGACGTTCACGCTCAAGGACGACCTGAAGTTCGAGGACGGCACGCCGATCACGAGTAAGGACGTGAAGTTCGGCGTCGAGCGCTCCTTCGACCCGGCCATCGCCGTCGGATCGCCCTACGCCCGCCTCACGATCGCCGGCACGGACTCGTACGAGGGCCCGTACATCACGGGTGACCTGCCGTCCATCCAGACGCCGGACGACCAGACCATCGTCTTCACGCTCAAGGAGCCGTTCGCCGACTTCGCAAGCGTCGTCGGGCAGAACAGCTTCACGCCCTTCCCCGCCGACACCGAGCGGGTGACGACGACGAGCCTCGACAAGATGCCGATCGCCTCCGGCCCCTACAAGGTCGACAGCTACGAGCGCGGTTCGCAGCTGAAGCTCGTCCGCAACGACTCGTGGGACCCGAAGACGGACGACGTCCGCAAGGCCTACCCGGACGGCTTCGACTTCACCTTCGGCCTCGACGCCTCGACCATCGACGAGCGCATGATCGCCGGCCAGGGTGACGACGCGAACGCGATCGCCGGGTCCGTCCAGGCGGCCTCCATCTCCCGGATCCAGACGCCGGCCCTCAAGGCCCGGACCATCGCCGGCCTCCAGGGCTGCACCACGTACATGGGGCTGAACACGACCAAGCCGAACATGGACAACCCGCTGGTCCGCCAGGCCATCGCCTACGCTATCGACCGCGAGTCGGTGAAGGACGCCTCGGGCGGATCGCAGCTCGCGGACATCGCGACCACCATGCTGCCGCCCACCGTCGCCGGCCACACCGAGTTCGACCTCTACCCGAGCAAGGACAACGCAGGCGACCCGGAGAAGGCCAAGGAACTCCTCGCCGAGGCGGGCCTCCCCGACGGCTTCTCCTTCACGCTCGACATCCGCAGCCAGCCCAAGATGCAGGCGCAGGCCGAGGCGGTGCAGCAGGCGCTCGCGAAGGCCGGCATCACGGTGAACTTCAACCTCATCGACACCTCGACCTACTACGAGGTCATCGGCACGACGTCGCAGCAGAACGACGCCGCCATCACCGGTTGGTGCCCGGACTGGGCCTCCGGCTCGACCTTCCTGCCGCCGCTCTTCGACGGCTCGCAGATCTTCCCGAAGGGCAACTCGAACATCGCGCAGCTGAACGACCCCGCCGTCAACGAGCGCATCGCCGAGATCCGCGCGATGACCGACACCGACGAGGCCAACGCCGCCTGGGGCGCGCTCGACGAGCAGATCCAGAAGCTCGTGCCGACGGTGCCGCTGCTGTTCGAGAAGACCGTCATGGTCGTCGGAGCCAACGTCGCCGGTGCGTACTCGCACGCCGGGTACTCGGGTGGCATCGACTACGTGTCCGTCGGCCTGTCCTCGGCCGGCAAGTAGTCGGAAAGCCGGTAAGCGAAGATGTCGTCGTCCGTTCCCAGTGAGCTGACCACCGTCGCTGAGGAGGTGGGTGCGCCGGTCGGTGCGCCCACCCCAGCGCGGCGGGTGATCGCCACCCTCCGCTCCAGCCCGCCGGTGCTGCTCAGCGTCGCGTTCATCGTGCTCGTCGTGCTGCTCGCGATCCTCGCCCCGCTGATCACCGCGATCAGCGGCTGGGGTCCGTACACCTTCGACAAGTCGGCGGTGGACTCCGACCTCGGCGGCGTGCCGATCGGCAACCTCGGCGGGATGTCCGCCGAGCACTGGTTCGGGGTCGAACCCGGGAACGGACGCGACATCTTCGCGCGCATCGCCTTCGGTGCACAGGTGTCGCTGTCGATCGCCGTCTCGGCGACGATCGTCACGACCGTGCTCGGCGTCGTGCTCGGCATGCTCGCCGGCTTCTACGGCGGGTGGGTCGACCAGGTCGTCTCGCGCGTCATGGACTTCCTCATGGCGTTCCCGTCGCTCATCTTCATGATCGCGCTCCTGTCGGCCCTCCCCGCCGGCAACCGACCGGTCCTGCTCGTCGTCGTGCTGAGCCTCTTCGGCTGGCCGTACACCGCTCGGGTGGTGCGCGGTCAGGCGATGTCGCTGCGGACGAGCGAGTTCGTCGAGTCGGCGCGCGCATCGGGCGCCGGCGGTATCCGCATCGTGTTCCGCGAGATCCTGCCGAACCTCCGAGGCACCATCATCGTCCTGGCCACCCTCGCCGTGCCCGGCTACATCGGCACGGAGGCGGGCCTCTCCTTCCTCGGCGTCGGCGTCACCCCGCCCACGCCGAGCTGGGGCCAGATGATCGCGACCGCGGTCGGCTGGTACGCGGTCGACCCGATGTACTTCCTGATCCCCGGCACCTTCCTGTTCCTCACGGTGCTGTCCTTCACCGTGCTCGGCGACCGCCTGCGCAAGGCCCTCGACTCGGGAGACGCCGCCTCATGACCCTCTACCTCCTGCGCCGGATCGCGTCGGCGATCGGCATCCTGCTGCTCATCAGCCTCTTCACCTACGTCATCTTCTTCCTGCTGTCGCCCGACCCGGCGGTGCAGATCTGCGGCAAGACCTGCACACCCGACCGCATCGACCAGATCCGGGCGCAGCTCGGGCTCGACCAGCCGTTCTGGCAGCAGTACCTCGAGTTCATCCGGGGGATCGTCATGGGCCGGAGCTACGGGGAGGGCGCCTCGGCGGTCTCCTGCGCGGCGCCGTGCCTCGGCTTCAGCTTCCAGACCAACGAGTCCGTCATGGACATGATCACCGCGCGCTTCCCCGTGACCGCGACGGTCGCGATCGGTGCGGCGGTCCTCTGGCTGCTCGTCGGCGTCAGCGGTGGCCTGCTCAGCGCCGTCAAGCAGGGGACCGGCTGGGACCGTGGGGCGATGATGGTCGCCCTCGCCGGCATCAGCCTGCCGAACTACTTCCTCGCGCTCCTCCTGCAGTACGTCCTCGTGGTGCAACTGCAGATCCTGCCGTTCCCGCAGGCCGTGCCGTTCGCCGAGGACCCGGTCCGGTGGTTCCAGAACTACCTCATGCCGTGGATCGTGCTCGCCCTCGGCTACGCGTCGATGTACGCGAGGCTCGTCCGGGCGAACGTCATCGACACCCTCGGCGAGAACTTCATGCGGACCGCCCGGGCGAAGGGCCTGCCCGCGCCCCTCATCCTGCGCCGCCACGCGCTGCGGCCCGCGCTCACCCCCGTCGTCACGCTCTTCGGCATGGACTTCGCGGGCCTCCTCGGTGGCGCCCTCATCACCGAGACGGTGTTCGGACTGAACGGCGTCGGCAAGCTCGCCGCCGACTCGATCGCGAAGAACGACCAGCCGGTCATCATGGGCGTCACCCTCCTGGCCGCGTTCTTCGTGGTCATCGGCAACGTCGTGGTCGACGTCGTGTACACGTTCCTCGACCCGAGAGTGAGAGTGAAGAGCGCATGAGCCCCACCGTCACCAAGACCATCTCCCTGCCCGTCCCCGGTGCAGCGCTGCTCGAGGTCGACGACCTCACGGTCACCTTCCCGACCACCGCCGGCGACGTCGACGTGGTGCGGAAGGCGTCGTTCGCGGTCCAGCACGGCCAGACCCTCGGCATCGTGGGCGAGTCGGGCTCAGGCAAATCCATGACCTCGCTCGCGATCATGGGACTCCTCCCGAACGGCGGGCGCACGACCGGCAGCGTCCGACTGAGCGGACACGAGCTCGTCGGGCGAAGCGACCGCGAGATGCGCCGCGTGCGCGGCGACCGGATCGCGATGGTCTTCCAGGACCCGCTCTCCTCGCTCAACCCGTACTACACCGTCGGACTGCAGATCGAGGAGGCGTACCGCGCCCATCGCGGCGGTTCCCGGAAGGCCGCCAGGGCGGTCACGATCGAGGCCCTCGAACGGGTCCGCATCGCGGACGCCTCCCGGCGCGTCGACCACTACCCGCACCAGTTCTCGGGCGGCATGCGGCAGCGCATCATGATCGCCATGGCGCTCTGCCTGGAACCCGACCTGCTCATCGCGGACGAACCGACGACGGCGCTCGACGTCACCGTCCAGGCGCAGATCCTCGACCTGCTCTCCGAACTGCAACGGGAGACCGGTGCCGGCATGATCTTCATCACCCACGACCTCGCCGTCGTCAGTCAGGTCGCCGACGACGTGCTCGTCATGCGCGGCGGCGACCCCGTCGAGATGGGCACGGCCGAGCAGATCTTCTCCCGGCCACAGGCGGCGTACACCCGGGCGCTGCTCGACGCCCTCCCACGGATCGACGACCCGTTCACCGAGCGCCCGACGGCACCCGCCACGACCGGAGAAGGACAGGCATGAACGACGCACCAGTGCTCCTGCAGGCCACCGGGCTGACGAAGGACTTCACCACGAGGGGCGACGGCGCGTTCCGCGCAAGCACCACCCAGTTCCGCGCCGTCGACGACGTCGGGTTCGCCGTCCGCGCCGGCGAGACGCTCGGCATCGTCGGGGAGTCGGGCAGCGGCAAATCGACGACCGCACGGATGATCGCGAAGCTCATCGAACCGACCGCCGGCACGATCACCTTCGACGGCGAGGACGTCACCACTGCGCGTGGGCCGGCGCTCGCCGCGTTCCGGACGAAGGTGCAGGTCGTCTTCCAGGACCCGTTCTCCTCCCTCAACCCGAGGCACACCGTCGAGCGCATCGTGTCGGCACCGCTCGACTACCAGGGCATCACCCCGAAGCAGGGCAAGCGTGCCCTCGTGCGCGACCTCCTCGACCGCGTCGGCCTGAACCCCGACCACCTCCAGCGCTACCCACGGCAGTTCTCCGGCGGCCAGGCCCAGCGCATCGGGATCGCCCGGGCGCTCGCCGTCTCCCCGAAGCTCGTGATCTGCGACGAGGCGGTGTCGGCGCTCGACGTGTCGGTGCAGGCACGCATCATCGACCTGCTGCGCGACCTGCAGGCCGAGCGCGGCCTGAGCTACCTGTTCATCGCGCACGACCTCGCCGTCGTGCGGCAGATCGCGCACGACGTCGCCGTCATGCACCGGGGCAAGGTGGTCGAGCAGGGTGACCGCGAGGCGATCTTCGACCACCCGCAGGACGAGTACACGAAGACCCTGCTCGCCGCCGTGCCCACGATCGACCCGAGCTGGGAGGCCGCGCGTGCCACCATGCTCGAACAGGAGCGGACGCACGGACCGGCCGCCGGAAGGACAGAGGCATGACCCACCGCACCACCACCTCCCTGCTGCCGGGGATCCACGTGACCGACCACACGGTCGACGTCCCGCTCGACTGGCGGCGCCCCGACGACGGCCGCACGATCAGCCTGTTCGCCCGCGAACTCGTCGACCCCCTGCGTCGCGACGAGCAGCTCCCGGTCCTCGTGTTCCTCCAGGGCGGACCGGGCGGCAAAGGCCCGCGTCCGGTGTCGAGGGACGGCTGGGTCGCCGAGGCCCTCCGCACCTTCCGGCTCGTGCTGCTCGACCAGCGCGGCACCGGCCGGAGCACCAGGATCGACGGCCGGTCCATCGCGGCCGTCGGTGACGCTGCCGCACAGGCCGAGTACCTGGAACGCTTCCGGGCCGACTCGATCGTCGACGACGCCGAGTACCTGCGCCGCACCGTCTTCGGTGGCCGTCGCTGGTCGACGCTCGGTCAGAGCTACGGCGGGTTCCTCACCCTCACCTACCTCTCGCGAGCCCCGGAGGGACTGGCCGCCTGCTACGTCACCGGCGGTCTCGCGGGCATCCACCCGTCGGCGGCTGAGGTCTACCGCCGCACCTATCCGCGCACCGAGCGCAAGAACCGGGCCTTCGCCGAGCGGTACCCCCGGGACGTCGACACCGTCGCGCGGATCGCCGACCGACTCGCCGCCGAGGAGGTGCTCCTGCCGGACGGCGACCGACTCACCGTGCGGCGCTTCCAGAACCTCGGGATCGACTTCGGGATGAAGCCCGGTTACGAGCGCCTCCATTGGCTGCTCGACGAGGCGTTCGACAGCGGCGACCGCCTGAGCGACACCTTCCTGGCGCAGGTCTGGGGGAGGACGTCCTACGTCGACAACCCCCTCTTCATCGCCCTGCAGGAGAGCATCTACGGTGCCGCCGGCGCGGGGGCGACCGCGTGGGCGGCGCAGGCCGAGCGCGACGCACGCCCGGCGTTCGCCGAGACGGCCAGTCCGCTGCTGTTCACAGGGGAGATGGTGTATCCCTGGATGTTCGAGGAGATCCGCTCGCTCCGACCCTTCCAGGGTGCGGTGGAGCGACTGGCGGCCAAGACCGACTGGGACCCGCTGTACGACCCCGCGGTCCTGCAGGCGAGCACGGTGCCGCTCGCCGCGGCCGTGTACTACGACGACATGTACGTGGACGCGCAGCTGCAGTTGGAGACGGTCGACGCCGTCGGCGGGGCGACCGCCTGGGTCACGAACGAGTACGAGCACGACGGGATCCAGGACGCCGCCGTGGTGCGCCGCCTGTTCTCGATGGTGGACGAGCGCGGCGGCCGTCGCGCGGATGAGGAGCAGGCATGACCGACACGCAGCAGCAGGCGCCCGAGCAGACGGCGGGCCTCGCGCCTGCCACCACTGAGGCACCGGCCACGTCCATGCCGCGCCCGGCGAACCCGGACCCGAAGCTGCCCCGCCTGGCAGAGGTGCCGGCGTTCCGCGAGTTCCTCGGCACCGGTTGGGGTACCCCCGACCGCACGCCGCCGGTCGAGCCCGGGATCGCTGCGGCCGCAGCCGAGCACCGTCGTCGGCTGAGCGAGGCCTTCGTCGGGCGGACGCTCGTCGTCGCCTCCGGTCGCGCGCCCGTCCGGGCCAACGACTCGAACTACGACTTCCGCCCCGACAGCGATTTCTTCTGGCTCACCGGCTGCTCCGCCGAGGACGCGGTCCTCGTGCTGCGTCCGAGCGGCGCCGGTCACGACGCGACGTTGTACATCCCGGCACCGGCGCACCCGGGCGAGACCGGGTTCTTCGCCGACGCCAACCACGGTGAGCTCTGGGTCGGCTCCGCGCCGGGGCCGGCCGACTGGTCGGCGGTCCTCGACCTCCGAGTCGAGGTGCTCGCCGCGCTGCCCGACGCGCTCCGAGGCGTCGAGCGACCACTCCTCGCGGGGACCCTGACCTCGCAGCATCGCGCGCTCGAGCCGCTGACGGTCGCGCCGGAACTCGGCCGTGTGCTCTCGGAACTGCGCATGATCAAGGACGACTGGGAGATCGCGGAGCTGCGACGAGCGGTCGACGCGACCGTCGGCGGGTTCTCCGCCGTGATCCGGGAGCTGCCGACGGCCGTCGCCGGGGGCGGTGAGCGCTGGCTGCAGGGGACCTTCGACCGGCACGCCCGCACCACGGGGAACGGCCCCGGCTACTCGACCATCGTCGGGAGCGGCGCGCACGCACCCACGCTCCACTGGGTGCGCTGCGACGGCCCGGTCCGCCCCGAGGACGCGATCCTGCTCGACATGGGCGTGGAGACGCGTGCGTTCTACACGGCGGACGTCACGCGGACCTTCCCTGTCTCGGGCACCTTCAGCCCGGAGCAGCGCCGCGTCCACGACCTCGTCGAGGCGTCCCACCGCGCCGGGATGGCCGCCGTGCGGCCGGGCCGCGACTTCACCGACTTCCACCACGCGGCCATGGAGGTCATCGCGCAGGGACTCCACGACTGGGACCTCCTGCCGGTGTCCGTCGACGAGGCGCTCAGCCCGGTCGGGCAACAGCATCGGCGGTACCTCGTGTGCGGCATCGGTCACCACCTCGGCCTCGACGTCCACGACTGCGCGAAGTCCTCCTACGAGGCCTACCAGGGTGGCTCGATGGCCCCCGGTATGGTCCTCACGGTCGAGCCGGGGCTGTACTTCCACGCCTTCGACGAGACGGTTCCACCGGAACTGCGCGGCATCGGCGTCCGGCTCGAGGACGACCTCCTCGTGACGGCCGACGGCGCCGAGGTGCTGTCGGATGCGCTGCCCATCGACGCGTCGGGCATCGAAGCGTGGATGCGCGCCCAGTAACCTGAGCGGACCGTGGTGGGAGACGAAGGATGGGAGTCGCGATGAGCATGTCGGCGATCCGACCGGCCGAGGAACGGCTGAGCCTGCGCGCGCAGGTGGAGCGGGCGGTGTCCGCGGCGATCATCTCGGGCGAGCTCGCTCCGGGGACGATGATCTCGGTACCGACGCTGGCGGTGCAGTTCAACGTCTCGGCGACCCCCGTCCGCGAAGCGATGCTCGATCTCGAGAAGCGCGACTTCGTCGAGGCGGTCCGCAACAAGGGCTTCCGGGTCACCGTCGTCAGCGAGGCCTCGCTCCGCAACACGGCGCAGATCCGCCAGCTCCTCGAGCCGCCCGCGATGGCGGACCTGGCCGAGGTCTTCGACCACGAGTCATTGCCCGCGCTCCGGCAGCAGGCGGACGACATCGTGGCCGGTGCCCGCGACGGCGACCTGACCCGGTACCTCGAAGCCGACCAGGCGTTCCACCTCGCGCTCACCGCGAAGCTCGGCAACCCGCTCCTCGTCGAGCTCGTCGCCGACCTCCGCGGACGCACCCGGCTCGTGGGGCTGGCCGCCATGCTCGACTCGCAGCAGCTCGACCGCTCGGCCGTGGAGCACCACGAGCTCCTCGACGCCCTCGAGCGGGGTGACGGGGTCGCCGCTCGCGAGCTCATGCATCGACACATCGGGCACACCACCGGCTGGTGGGCCGGCAAGCCCGAATCCGACGCCGAGTAGCCCCGGGCGTGCGTGCGCGGACCTCGACCAGGATCCGCGATCGTGCACGCTTGCCTGTTCAGTGAATGTGTGACACATTACTGAAAGCCCTTCCCCGTACCGACCGAGAGGACCGCCCGTGACCCGCATCGTCATCGTCGGCGCCGGCATCGTCGGTGCGGCCTGCGCGCGGATCCTCGCGCGCCGCGGCGCCGAGGTCGTCGTGCTCGACCGTTCGGCGGCCGCCGGCGGCACGAGCGGCTCGGGGGAGGGGAACCTCCTCGTCTCCGACAAGGGGCCCGGCCCCGAACTCGACCTCGCCCGGTACGCCTCACGCCTCTGGCCCGCCGTCACCGCCGAACTCGTGGCCGAACTGGGACCGACCTTCCCGAGCATCGAGTTCGAGCGCAAGGGCGGCATCGTGGTCGCCACCACCGAGGCCGGCGCGCAGCCGCTGCTCGACTTCGCCGCCGCCCAGCGTGCCGCCGGTGTCGACGCCAGACCCCTCACCGAGGACGAGCTGCTCGCGGCGGAGCCGTCGATCACCCGCTCGTCCACGGCGGCCGTCCACTATCCCGAGGATGCACAGGTCCAGCCCGTCATCGCCACGGAGGCCCTGCTCGCCTCGGCCCGGCGGGCGGGCGCTGTCGTGCGCACCGGCGTCACCGTGACGGGCGGCGTCCGGAGCGCGACCGGACGCCTCACGGGTGTCCGGACCTCCGTGGGCGACGTCTCGGGCGACGCGGTCCTCGTCTGCGCCGGACCGTGGTCGGCCGAGCTCGGCGAGGTACTCGGCGCACCCGTCCCGGTCCGTCCCCGACGCGGCATGGTCCTCGTCACCACCCGCATGCCGCACCGCGTGCACCACAAGGTCTACGACGGCGACTACTTCGGGGCGACGCAGTCGAGCGACGCCTCGCTCCAGACCTCGAGCGTCGTCGAGTCGACGGCTGCGGGCACGGTCCTCATCGGCTCGAGCCGGCAGCAGATCGGGTTCGACGCACGCCTCGACGTCGACGTGCTCCGCGAGGTGGCGGCGAAGTCGCTGCGCCTCTTCCCGTTCCTGCGCGACACCTCGGTCATGCGCAGCTACGGCGGCTTCCGGCCCTACATGCCCGACCACCTCCCGGTCATCGGCCCCGACCACCGCGTCGACGGCCTGTGGCACGCGACAGGCCACGAGGGCGCCGGCATCGGACTGGCCCTCGCGACGGCTGAGCTCATCGCCGCCCGCCTGCTCGGCGGATCGGCCGACCTCGACGACGCCCCGTTCCAACTCGACCGCCCGGGCCTCGCCCCGCACCTGCGCGTCGACCGGCCGGCGGAGGTGGCCTGATGGTCTCGAGACGACTGCCCGCGACGAACGACCGGATCGTGCCCGGCATGGAGGACGCGCTGCGCATCGACCTCGACGGGACGCCCGTCGACGGACTCCGTGGACAGACGATCGCCGGTGTCCTGTTGGGCTCCGGCGTCCTCGCCTGGCGCCGCACCAGTGGGTCAGGGAAGCCGCGCGGCGTCTTCTGCGGCATCGGGGTCTGCTTCGACTGCATCGTCACGGTGAACGGCCAGCGGGACGTCCGTGCCTGCCAGCGTCGCGCCGCGGACGGCGACCGCATCGAGACACAGCACGACGCCCTCCCGGAACCCACGACGGAGAACGACCCGTTCGGGGACCGGACATGAGCGCCCGGCAGCGCGAGGTCGTCGTCGTCGGTGCAGGTCCCGCCGGCCTCCAGGCCGCACTCGCCGCCCGGGCGCTCGGCGCCGCCGTCACGCTGCTCGACGCCTCGGACGAGCTCGGCGGTCAGTACTGGCGGCACCTGCCGGCCAGCCGGCCGTCGGAAGCCGAGGCCTCGCTGCACCACGGGTTCGAGCGCTTCGTCGCCATGCGTGCGGCGCTCGACACCGACGACGGCTGCACGGTGATCACCGAGGCGCAGGTCTGGGCGATCGACGTCGACCGTGCCGCCGACCACGGCTCCGACGACACCTCCGGGGCGACCGGCTTGCGCCTGCACGTCCTCGTCGGACCGCCGGACGGCGCCGACCGCACGCCGCTGACCCTCCGGCCGGACGCGCTCGTCCTCGCGACCGGCGCACACGACCGCACGCTGCCGTTCCCCGGCTGGGACCTCCCCGGCGTCTTCTCAGCCGGTGCCGCCCAGGCCCTCGCGAAGGGCGAGCGGGTCGCCGTCGGTCAGCGGGTGGTCGTGGCCGGCGCCGGACCGTTCCTGTTGCCGGTGGCCGCGTCCCTGACCGCGACCGGATCACGCGTGCTCGGGGTCTACGAGGCCACGACCGTCGGCGGACTCGCCAGGGGCTGGCTCCCCAAGCCCTGGCAGCTGCTCGGCGTGACCGGGAAGGCCGGTGAGCTGCTCGGCTACGTCGGCGGCCACCTCCGCCACCGGATCCCGTACCGCGTCGGTCACGCCGTGGTCGCCGCGCACGGCACCGACCGGGTCGAGCGCGTGACCATCGCCGCCGTCGACGCCGACTGGTCGCCGATCCCCGGAACCGAGCGCACGATCGATGCGGACGCCGTGTGCGTCAGCCACGGGTTCACCCCGCGGCTCGAGCTGCCCGTCGCGGTCGGCTGCGCGCTCACCGAAGCCCGGTTCGTCCAGGTCGACGCCGAGCAGCGCACGAGCGTCCCGACCGTCTTCGCGGCCGGGGAGATCACCGGGATCGGGGGCGTCGACGCCGCGCTCGCCGAGGGCGCGATCGCGGGACACGCTGCGGCCGGCGGACTCCCCGGTGCCTCCGGGATCCGTGCCGCCGTGAGTCGACGCGACACGTTCCTCGCCTTCGCCGACCGGCTCGAACGCGCCCACGGCATCCGGGCCGGCTGGAGCGACTGGCTCGACGACGACACCACGATCTGCCGCTGCGAGGAGGTCGACTACGGCTCGTTGCGCGCGACCGCGACCGCCACCTGCGCGACCGGCCTGCGGTCCCTCAAACTCAGCACACGTGCCGGGCTCGGGATCTGCCAGGGCCGCATGTGCGGTCGCACCGTCGAGGAGCTCCTCCACCGCGTCGCCTCCGAATCCGGCGGCGACGGCCTCATCGACGGCGTCTCGAGCGACCGCCGGCCCATCGCCTCCCCGCTGCGCATCGGCGAACTCGCCGCGCAGGCACCGGGACACCCTCCCCACGAACCGCCGTCGACCCCGACGGCCGAACACCCAGGATGACCGACCGGTCTCCGCACCACTCCCTCGGAAAGGAACCACCCATGGCCAAGCAGTTCGACCTCGGCGGCGTCATCGTCGCGACCACCCTCGCGTTCAAGGAGGACGCCTCGGCGCCCGCAGGCCTCGCCGTCGACTACGACCGCTTCGCCGAGCACTGCAACTGGCTCATCGAGAACGGCTGCCGCGGCGTCGGCCCGAACGGCTCGCTCGGTGAGTACTCGTCGCTGACGGACGCCGAGCGTCGTAAGGTCATCCAGGTCGCGGTCGACACCGTCGGCGACCGCGGCCTCGTCGTCGCCGGGGTGCACGGCGTCGGCTGGCACCAGGCCCAGCAGTGGGCCGAGTACGCGAAGGAGGACGGCGCGGACGGCGTCCTGCTCCTGCCGCCCACCATCTACCGGGCGAACGACGACGAGGTCATCGAGCACTACAGCCGCGTGGACGAGGTCGGCCTGCCGATCATGGCCTACAACAACCCCATCGACACCAAGGTCGACCTCACGCCCGACCTGCTGGTCGAACTCGCCAAGCTCGAGCACGTCGTCGCCGTGAAGGAGTTCTCGGCCGACATCCGTCGGGTGCTCGAGATCCAGGACAAGACCGACCTCGACGTCATCGCGGGGGCGGACGACCTCCTCTTCGAGTCCCTCGTCGCCGGCGCGGTCGGCTGGTTCGCCGGCTACCCGAACGCCTTCCCGCGCGAGGCCGTCGAGCTGTACACGCTCGTCACCTCGGGTCGCGTCGACGAGGCCCGCACCCTCTACCGCGAGCTCGTCCCCGTCTTCGGGTGGGACTCGAAGACGGAGTTCGTCCAGGCCATCAAGCTGTCGATCGACATCGCCGGCGAGAGCTACGGTGGTCCGACGCGTCCGCCGCGCGGTCCGCTGAACGCGCTCCAGACGGAGCAGGTCACGACGCAGACGCGTCGCGCGCTCGACTACCTCGCGGCACGCTGAGCCTGACGGCCGACGCGACACCCCGTCCACGACCACCAGCCCTGAGAGGCACACCATGAAGTCCTCCCGCATGATCAGTGCGGTCGACTCGCACACCGAGGGCATGCCGACCCGCGTCGTCACCGGCGGGGTCGGCGTGATCCCCGGCGCGACCATGAACGAGAAGCGCCTCCACTTCATGGAGCACCTCGACGACCTGCGGCTCTTCCTCATGAACGAGCCCCGCGGTCATGCGGCGATGAGCGGGGCGATCCTGCAGCCGTCGACGCGCGCGGACTGCGACTGGGGCGTCGTGTACATCGAGGTGTCCGGCTGCCTGCCGATGTGCGGGCACGGCACCATCGGGGTCGCGACGGTCCTCGTGGAGACCGGCATGGTGGAGGTGGTCGAGCCGGTCACGACGATCCGGCTCGACACCCCCGCCGGACTGGTGATCGCGCGGGTCGACGTCAGCGACGGGCACGCCGACCGCGTGACGATCGAGAACGTCCCGAGCTACGTCGACCGCCTCGACGCCACGATCGAGGTGCCGGGCCTCGGCACCATGCCGTACAGCCTCGCGTTCGGCGGCAACTTCTACGCGATGGTCGACCTCGACGACGTGGGCCTCCCCTTCGACCGCGACCGTCAGCAGGACATCCTCGACGCGGGACTGCGGATCATGGCGGCGATCAACGAGCAGGCGCCGCCCGTGCACCCCGAGATCGCCGGCCTCGACCACTGCCACCACGTCGAGTTCATCGCGCCGGGATCCGACGCCGTGCTGTCCCGGCACGCGATGGCCATCTTCCCGGGGTGGTTCGACCGCTCACCATGCGGCACCGGAACCTCCGCGCGCATGGCCGAGCTCTGGGCCCGCGGTGAACTGCAGCTCGACCAGGACTTCGTCAACGAATCCTTCATCGGCAGCCGGTTCACCGGCCGGCTGATCGCCGAGACGACGGTGGCGGGCAGGCCGGCCGTCATCCCGACCATCTCCGGTCGGGCCTGGGTCACCGGAATCGGCTCCTACCTCCTCGACCCCGCCGATCCGTTCCCGACCGGCTTCCAGTTCTGAACCACATCACGATCCCGGAGGATCACATGACGACCACGCCAGCCCCCGACGCCACCATCGCCGAGACGAGCTCCGTGCAGCTCGAGGAGATCCTCCGGGGAGCCGCCGCGGCGGCACCCGCGTGGGCCGCGACGCCGGCGGACGCTCGTGCGCGAGCGCTCGTCGCCGTCGCCGACGCCCTGCAGGCCCACGCGGACGAGCTCGTCCCGGTCGGCATGGCGGAGACGGGTCTCGCCGAGGCCCGGCTCCGCGGCGAACTCCTCCGCACCGCCGTGCAGCTGCGGCTCTTCGCGGAGACGATCGTCGACGGCTCCTACCTCGACGTCCGGATCGACGAGGCCGACCCGGAATTCGCGCTCGGCGCGCGCCCGGAACTCCGCCGCGTCCTCGTGCCGCTCGGCCCGGTCGTGAACTTCGCGGCAAGCAACTTCCCGTTCGCCTTCTCCGTCGCCGGTGGTGACACCGCGTCGATCCTCGCGGCCGGATGCCCGGTGATCCTCAAGGTGCACGACGGGCACCCGCGGCTCTCGCTCGCAACGGCGGCCGTCGTCGAGGCCGCGCTGCGGGCGTCCGGGGCTCCTGACGGCGTCTTCCAGACGATCATCGGCCAGGAGGCCGGCGTCGTCGCCCTGCAGGACGAGCGCGTCCGGGCCGGTTCCTTCACGGGCTCCCTCCGGGCCGGCCGGATCCTCGCGGACCTCGCGGCGGCACGCCCCGTCCCGATCCCGTTCTTCGGCGAGCTCGGCAGCGTCAACCCCGTGTTCGTGACGCAGACCGCCCTCGACGAGTCCGCAACGGCCATCGCGACGGGATTCGTCACGAGTGTCGCGGGCTCGGCAGGTCAGCTGTGCACGAAGCCCGGCTTCGTCTACCTGCCGGACGGCGCGGGGCTCGACGAGTCGATCCGCGAGGCTGCTGCCGCGGTCCCCGAGCACCGACTCCTGAACGACCGCATCACGGCCGGGTACCAGGCGAGGCGCGACACGATCCTCGGCACCGACGGCGTGCGGGTCATCGCCGAGGGTTCGTTGCGGGTCGACGAGGACGGCGACGGCTGGGCGACCCCCACGATCGTCGCGGTCTCACTCGACGCGCTGCGGGCCGGTCGGGACGCCCTGCTCGACGAGGCCTTCGGTCCGTTGTCGATCCTCGTCGAGGTCCCGGCCGGTACGGCGTTCGCACCGCTCGTGCCGGAGCTCTGCGAGGGCAACCTGACGGCCACCCTGCACGCCGGTGCCGACGAGACGAGCGACGACCTCGTGGAGCTCGTCCAGCAGCTTTCGGCGCACGCCGGCCGGGTGCTGTTCGGCGGTTGGCCCACCGGCGTCGCGGTCACGCCCGCCATGCAGCACGGCGGGCCGTGGCCGGCGACGACGAACGACTCGAGCACCTCGGTGGGGACGGCCGCGATCACCCGTTTCCTGCGGCCGGTCGCGTTCCAGAACATGCCGGACCGGTTCCTGCCGGAGGTGCTGCGGTCGTCGGCCACCGGTGTCCCACGCACGGTCGCGCCCGCGGGCGAGTCGACGCACTGGGGCGAGGCGGCTCAGCGCTGACGCGCGGCCGGCCGGACCTCCGGACGGCGAGGCGTCAGATGGCGCCTTCGACCGTCGCGCCGACCTCGTCGTCCTCCTCATCGCCGGGGAGCGGCGGGTCGTAGGCCCAGCTCGGCGCGAGCGCCTTGATGCGGGCACCGCGCCACTGCCACGTCGCCCACAGCGGGTACCAGTAGAGCGGGGCGATCGCGCCGGTGATCACGAGTCGGTCCCGGTACAGGGTCTTCGTCGGGTCGTGCTTGTCGCGGGAGACCGCCATCTGGTGGTCCCACCCGGCGAGCTTGCTGAGCGGCCCGCTGACCGGGTCGCCCTGGTCGTGGAGGATGCGGGTGCCGTCGCGGCGCTCGATGAACTCGAGGTCGATGATCTGGTCGCCGACCGGGATCGCGCCGGCGGCCTTCACGCGGACGCGGTGCGCTCCCGGCTCCCAGATGGTCGGGAACCCGTCGGCGTCGAGCGCCTCGAGTCCCATGACGGGGCTGTAGAGCTCCCGCAGGACGGCCGGGGAGCGGAGTGCCCGCCAGGCGACGTCGACATCACAGTCCAGGACGAGTTTCAGCATCACGCGCATGCCTCAGTGTCGCATGTGCGGCTCGGCGGCTGCAGGGGGTGCGCCGGTAGGGAAGACTGTGCCTATGGCGATCCGGTACTGGCTGGGCGTGATCCAGCGGGATCACGTCGTCCTCGGCGTCCGGCAGGGCTTCGTGCAGATCAACCACGGGCAGCGTGGCGGTCTCGACCAGATGCGGGAGTCCGACGGCTTCGTATACTACTCGCCGCGGGTCAGCACTCCGGACGGCGAGCCGCTCAAGGCGTTCACCGCGATCGGGCGGGTCTCCGACGACACCGTCTACCAGGCGGCCGTGCCGCGACCGGACGGTGCCGATTGGCGACCCTGGCGGCGGAGTGTCGACTGGTACCCGGACGCGGTCGAGGCGCCCATCCGTCCGATGCTCGCGCTCCTCGACTTCACGAGCTTCACCAGGAACTGGGGTGTCCAGCTCCGCCGGGGGTTCCTCGAGCTGAGTCGTCACGACTTCGAGCTCATCCGCAACGAGATGCGCCCGCCCCACCCCGACGACCGTCGTTTCCCCACCGCCTCCCGCTGACCCCTTGCCCGTGCGCCAGCGCGGTGCGCTGACGTCACCGCGGGTCTGGCGCGTGAGCGCGCCCCTCCGGAGGCCCGCGCTCACGTCCGATGACCCGCGCTCGCGCCAGCGCACCGCGCTGGCGACCACCCCCACGGAGGTCTTCGGGCGCAACACTCGTGGGGTGGGTGGGTGCGCGTGGATACGATGAACGGGTGAGTACCGCAGCCGCCACACCGCCGCCCGTCCACCCGCCGTTCGCCCAGACCAAGTACCAGGTCAGGTTCGACTGGGGCGTCGCAGGAGCCGGGCGGGTCGAGACGGCGGACGTCGCGGTCGTCGTGGACGTGCTCCACGCGACGACGTCCGTCGAGCAGCGCGTGAGCGGTGGGGAGGCCGTCGCCGTCGCCGAACTGGACGACCGCGGGGAGACGGCTCAGATCGCGACCCTGCTCGCCGACGCGGGTGCGACGGTCGTCGCCGGGTGCCTGCGCAACCGGTCGGCGGTCGCGGACTGGATCATCGCGAAGCAGGCCGAGCTCGGTCGGCGCACGAGCATCGTCGTCATCGCGGTCGGTGAACTCGACGACACGGCCGAGACCCGGTTCGCCGTCGAGGACCTCTTCGGTGCCGGTGCCGTGATCGAGGCGCTGGGGCTCCGCGGCATCGACTTCACCTCACCGGAAGCGGCCGCCGCTGCTGCCGCGTACGAGGGCCTGCGGAACGGCGTCGGGCACCTGCTGTCCGCGTCCGCCACCGCCCAGCAGCTCGCGCAGGCGGGTGCCACGCGGCACGTGCAGGCGGCACGCGAGGTCGACGTGTCAAGCGTCGTCCCGGTCCTGGACGGAGCCGTGTTCCGGGCGTAGTCTCGGCGCATGCGCGCACTCCTCGGAACCACCGTCCTCGCCGAAGCCCCCGAATCGGAGCTCATCAAGATCGAGGGCAACTGGTACTTCCCGCCGTCGAGCCTCGACCGCGAGCGCTTCGTCGAGACCGACACCCAGTACCACTGCCCGTGGAAGGGCGATGCCCAGTACTGGGGCGTCACCGACGGCGGCGAGGTCAAGCCCGATGTGGCCTGGTCGTACCCGACCCCGTATCCGACCGCGTTCGACCGGGTCGGCAAGGACTTCTCCGGCTACGTCGCCTTCGGGAACGAGGTCGAGGTCGTCGACTGATGGCCGACTGGGGCGACCGCCCGCAGCCGCCTGAGCGCGGTGGGGAGCGCGAGACGATCGAGGGTTTCCTCGATCTGCAGCGCGCCAGCATCGTCTGGAAGGCACGCGGACTCACCGACGAGCTCGCGGCCAAGCGACTGTTGCGGAGCATCACGACCGTCTCGGGCGTCATCCGACACCTCGCCGATGTCGAGCGCAGCTGGTTCCGCGAGGACATGGACGGGCAGTCGGATGTCCCGGCACGGTGGACCGACGACGACCCCGACGGCGAATGGCGCGTCACGGCCGACGACAGCCTGGCCGAGATCATCGCCGACTACGAGGCGGCCTGCGCGGAGTCCCGCGAGGTGGCATCGCGGTATCAGCTCGACGATGTCTGCCTCGGCAACGACCAGCGGTTCACGCTGCGGTGGATCGAGCTCCACATGATCGAGGAGACGGCCCGGCATCTCGGGCACATCGACGTCCTCCGCGAACAGCTCGACGGCCGAACGGGCGAGTAGCGCCGCGGCCGTCGAGCGTGCGGAGCGTCAGGCGCTCACGAGCGCTGCTCGGTCGCGTCCCCGCGAGACGCGGACGACCACGGTGCCGACGGCCACCACGACCGCGACGATCAGCGCCGTGACCCCGGCTTCGGTCGAGAGTAGTTCGCCAGTGAATCGGCCCACGGCCACCCACGCGAGCCCCCAGCAGAGCGACAGCATGGGGGCGATCCGTCCGCGGCCGACGACCGCGAGCAGGATCCCGACCGCTCCGGCGACCGCGAGGACGATGATCGCCCAGACACCGGCGGCCGGGCCGTCCGCGCTCCCGATCCCGGATCCGACGAGCGCAGCGGTGATGTTCGCCGCTGTCGCGACGCACACCCACCCGAGGTAGAGGCCCATCGTGCCGTCGGTGATGATCGTGTCGACCACGCCGGACGGCCTGGTCCGGAGCACGATCACGAAGATGCGGGCCAGGACACCCAGGAGGGCGATGATCACGAACACGCTGAGGATCAGGAATCCCGCCTGCACCACGAGGATCCACGCCGCGTTCAGCAGGAGGCTCGCCACGACCCAGTAGCCGAGACGACGGTGGCGTTCACGGGTCGTCTGCGAGGGCATGAACTGCCAGACCGCGTAGGCGACGAGCCCGAGGTAGATGACGCTCCAGATGGAGAACGCGGGCCCATCCGGTGCGATCGGCGTCGACGAGGCGCTCAACGCGCCGTTCGCCGCGTTCTGGACCTGCGTACCCCCGGCGGCTCCTGACCCGATGTAGGAGCCGATGATCGCGAGGACCGCGCTGACGGCGACGGCGATCTGCCGGACGCGGTCCGCGGTGGTGGGTGAATCGGTGCCGGTCATGACGCATGCCTCCAGAATTGTGCAGCTAGCTGATCAATTCAGCGTACGTCATCGTGGAGCACCTCGCGGGGGCTTGCGCCGGCGCCGCGGAACGGCCTGCTCAGAGGAGCTTGCGCAGCGTCCGCAGATTGCGTGTGGTGACGTGCGGCTTGAACCGGGCCTTCGAGGACTCCTTCGCGAAGGCGGTGTCGGTGCTCGACCCTTTCGGGACCTCCCAGTAGAGGACGCCGTCGCCGGATGCGACGCGGTCGGGCTGCTCCCCGGCTGCCGCCGAGAACGCGAGCAGGGCGTCGAGGGAGGTCTGTTCGGAGGAGAACATGACGTACGGCTGGACCTGCTCGGCCTCCGGCCAGGGGTAGGCCTCGATGACGTCGGCGAGTGCGTGCTGATGCGTGAGCACGATCCACGCCTCGTATCCGAAGGCCTCCGCGAGCGACCGTTCGATGCGCCGCTTCAGTGCACCGCGCGCGTGGTCCTCGGCGTCTCCAGGCTGGTGCTCGGGGTCGTCGAACACGACGTTGCCGCTCGCGAGGACGGTGCGGACTCCCGTGAACCCGGCCGATCGGAACACCTCGGCGAGGTCGGCGGAGCGGATCGTGACGCCGCCGACGTTGACCCCGCGCAGGAGTGCGATCCAGCTGTCGGTGGGAACCGCGCCGCCGGTCATGACCCGATGCCCGGCTCAGGCGGGGTGGACCCGTCGAACGCGGCCGCCCGACGCCGCATGGCCGGCGTGACCTCCCGGTGCACCCAGCTGAGGAGGAAGCGTTCGTCCCAGGAGCGCGAGCACTTGCCGCAGGAGGTCGCCCGGCTCGGGCGCCGGTGCCGGTAGAGGACATGGCCCGAGGGGCAGGTGCCGACCCACGGGGCGAGTTCGTCGGCCGTCTGGCCCTCGTGGAGCCGCGAGCCCTCGTAGCCGATCTCCTCGGCGACCTTGCGCCACTTGGGTCCGTGCCCGGCGCGCGCCCCGGCGAGGGCGTGCGCGACCTCGTGGAGGAGGATCTGGTGGATCTCGTCGTCGTCGTAGCGTGCCGCGAGATAGCGCGAGACGGTGATGCGCTTCGTCGTGAAGTTGCACAGGCCGGCGCGTCGCTTGGCGTTGTCGAAGCCGAAGGTCCAGACCGTCGGGTCGAGGTGCAACACGATGAGCGCCTGTGCCCACGCCGTGACCCGACTGAGTTCTGCCATGCCTGGATGGTACTCCCGGCGACCGACACCGGACCGCAGGCGCGGGATGACCCACAGGTGTGGCGGTGAATCCTCAGCGGGCCGCGAGCGGGGCGAGGGGGAGTTCGACGATCCGGTCGTCCTCGGACCCGGGCGAACCGCGGCCGTCGGTGTTGTTCGTGAGGATCCAGGCGGTCCCCGGCGGGCCGGCCACGACGTCGCGGATCCGTCCGAACTCGCCGACGAGGTAGGGCACCGCGTCGATCACGCCCACGAGCGCGCTGCTCCCCGCCGGGACGTGCACGCCGTCGGTGATGCCGTACAGGCGCTCGCCGCGGAGCGAGGCCATGAAGATCGTGTCGTCGATGATCGCGAGACCGCTCGGGCTCGCGTCCTCCGTGGCCCACTGCGCGACCGGGTCGATCATGCCCTGGGCTCCGGCGACGCCCTCGGCGACCGGCCAGCCGTAGTTGCCACCGGGGGTGATCCGGTTGAGCTCGTCCCAGGTGTTCTGCCCGAACTCGCTCGCCCACAGGCCGCCGTCGCGATCCCACGCGATGCCCTGCGGGTTGCGATGGCCGAGGGAGTAGACGGGCGATCCCGGGAAGGGGTTGTCGCCCGGTACCGCGCCGTCGGGTGTGAGCCGCAGGATCTTCCCGCCGAGGCTGTCCACGTCCTGAGCCAGGCTGCGGTCACCGGCGTCACCCGCGGTGGCGTAGAGCATGCCGTCCGGTCCGAACGCGATGCGTCCACCGTTGTGGTTCCCGGCCCGGGGGATGCCGACGAGGATCTCCTCGACGCCGCCGAGCGCGTACGAGCCGGCCGCTCCCGTGAGCGGGAACCGAACGATGCGGTTGTCGGACGACGTCGTCAGGTAGGCGTAGAGCCAGGTGTGATCGTCGCCGGACTGCTCCGGGGCGAGGACGGCGAGCCCGAGCAGCCCGCCCTCGCCTCCCGCGGCCACCCCGGGGACCACGCCGACCTGCCGCACCGCGCCGCCGCTGACGACCTCGAGGACGTCGCCCGCGTCGCGCTGGCTCACCAGCGTGCTGCCCGAGGCGAGTCGGACCATCGACCAGGGCGCGTCGAGGCCGCCGACGACCGTGGTGGCCTCACCGGTCGGGGCGACCGGTCCGGTGGGAACCGCGGATGTGGGCGTCGACACGGACGCGCTCGGCGCGGGGGAGGGCGAGAGGGAGGCCGTACCCGGTGATCGTGGCTCCCCGTCGGTGCACGCCACGAGCGCCAGGGCGGTGGCGGCGAGCAGGGTGGTGAGCGAGGCGGGCGCACGCAGGCCCCGTCGTCGCGGCGTCTGCGTGGTGGCCATGGTCAGCCCTTCGTCTGGAAGATGCCCTGGGCCGGGTTCGGGGAGGGGACGGCGGTCGTGTCGGTCACGACCTGAGCCCCCGCGATGAAGGCGCGCAGCTCGGCGCCCGCCACCGCCTTGGCGGGGTGGGGTCCGGCCGCGAGGAGCCTCGGTAGGAAGTCGAGCGGGAGGGCGGTGTTCGAGCCGACGAGGACGACGTTGCCGAAGCGGCGGCCCTTGAGGATCTGCGTCTCCGCGAGGGCGGCGACGTGCGACACGGAGTCGGCGAGCGTCGCGGCCTGTCCGCGGGCGAACGCGAGTCCGCGGCCGTCGGCGACGTTCACGACGATGACGCCGGTCGGCGACAGCAGCTCGACCGCCGAGGCGTAGAACTCCGTGCTCGTGACATGGGCGGGCGTGTTGGCGCCGCTGAAGATGTCGACGACGACGAGGTCGACGGTGCCGCGGAGGCCTGGCGGCAGCTTCGCGACGATCTCGCGGGCGTCGCCGTAGCGGACGCGGATCTGGGCGCGCTTCGACCAGGGGAGGTGCTCGCGCACGAGATCGATGAGTTCGCGCTCGAGTTCGACGACCTGCTGCCGCGAGCCCGGCCTCGTCGCCTCCACGTAGCGGGGGAGGGTGAGCGCGCCGGCACCGAGGTGGACCGCCGTGATCGGCTGACCGGGGTCCGCGATCTCGTCGATGATGTGACCGATCCGCTGGATGTACTCGAAGAAGAGCTCCTCGGGCTGATCGAGGTTGACGTGCGACTGCGGCGTGCCGTCGACCACCAGCTGATAGGTGCCCGGCACGAAGCGGTCGGCCTCGATCCTGGCCAGGTATCCGCTGACGCCGAGTCGTACCTGTGCCTCGTCCATACCCCCACCCTAGACTTTCCCGCAGTGGCGGGAGGCGGAGCGGAAGGGGTGCGGCCGTGGCGCAGGTGGACCTCAACAGCGACCTCGGCGAGGTCTGGCGTGGTGTGCCGACCGCTGACGACGACGCCATGTTCGCCCTGATCACGAGCGCGAACATCGCTTGCGGCTTCCACGCCGGGGACGACGCGTCCATGTGCGATGCCGTCCGCCGCTCGACGGCCCACGGGGTGTCGCTCGGCGCCCACCCGTCCTACCGGGATGAGGCGGGGTTCGGGCGACGCGACCAGGACGTACCGGCCGAGGTGCTCGAGGCCGAGGTCCTGGAGCAGCTCCGCGCCCTGCAGCGTGCGGTCGACGAGGTCCGCGAGGCCGACGGGACCGGCGTGGGGCTCGCCTACGTGAAGCCGCACGGTGCCCTCTACAACCGGATCGCGCACGACCGGGTGCAGGCGCGGGCCGTCGTGCGCGCGGTGGTCGCGGCCTCCGAGGAGCTCGGGCGACCACTTCCCGTGCTCGGGATACCCGGCTCCGTGATCGAACAGGAGACCCTCGCCGCCGGACTCCGCTTCGTCGCTGAGGCCTTCGTCGACCGCGGCTACCGCTCCGACGGTTCGCTCGTCCCGCGCGACGCGCCCGGGGCGCTGCTGACCGATGAGACGGCCGCCGCCCGCCGGGCCGTCTCCCTCGTCCTCGACCGACGCATCACCAGCGTCGACGGTCCAGACTTCGAACTCGACGCGGTCTCGCTCTGCGTGCACGGCGACACCCCGGGGGCCGTGTCGCTCGCCACGGCGGTCAGGGCCGCCCTGCTGGACGCCGGCGTCGAACTGGTCGCGCCGTGGTGACCGCGGACACCTCGACCGGACCCGTGCTCCGAGCGATGGGGGAGGAGGCCGTACTCCTCGAACTCGCATTGCTCGAGGACGTCCTGCTCGTGCACCGGGCGCTCGCCGCCTCACGCCCGGCGGGGTTGGTCGACCTCGTCCCGGCCGCCCGGACCGTGCTCGCCGTGACGGACGCACGGGGCCCGGCGCTCGCCGCGGTGGGGGCCTGGCTGCTCGCGACCGCGGAACGGGCGCTCGCACCCGGCGTGGGAGGCTCGACCGGCGCTGTCGACGAGGCGGGGAGACGGTCGGACACCGTCATCCAGGTCCGCTACGACGGCCAGGACCTCGCTGAGACCGCGGCGCTGCTCGGCATGGACGCCGACGGTCTCATCGCCTGGCACACCGGTCGCCTGTGGACCGTCGCCTTCAGCGGCTTCGCGCCGGGGTTCGCCTACCTCGTGCCGGAGCGGGAGGACGAGACGATCGGCCCGCCGCTCGAGATCCCGCGTCTGAGCGTGCCGCGGACGACCGTCCCCTCCGGTTCGGTGGCGCTCGCCGGGACGTTCAGCGGCGTCTACCCGCGAGCCTCCCCGGGCGGGTGGCGCATCATCGGGACGACGGACGCCGTGCTGTGGGACGATGCAGCGGATCCACCAGGCCTCCTCGTCCCCGGCGGTCGGGTCCGCTTCGTGCAGGTCCCCGCATGATGGGCGGGACCCTGCTCGTGGAGGTGGCCGGACCGGCGACCACCGTGCAGGACCTGGGTCGACCGGGCGCCGCGGCGCTCGGGGTCAGCCCGTCCGGTGCGCTCGATCGCGGCGCCCTGCGCCTCGCCAACCGCCTCGTCGGCAACCCGGAGGGCCGTGCGGCGCTCGAGGTCGTCCTGGGCCCGTTCGTGGCCGTCCCCGACGTCGACCTCTGGATCGCCGTGACCGGCGCGTGGGGTGCGATCACCGTCGACGGCCGACCGGTCGACGGACACCGCGCCGTCCGCGTGGCGGCCGGTTCCCGGCTCGAACTCGGCGCGGCGACCCACGGACTCCGGTACGTCCTCGCCGTCCGCGGCGGGTTCGACGGACCGCAGCTCCTCGGCTCGCGGTCGACCGACACCCTGTCCGGCCTCGGCCCGGCACCGGTCGTCGGCGGCGATCGACTCGTCGTCCTCCCCACCCCGCGCCGCCGCATCCCTCCGCTCGACATCGCCCCGTGGACGCGGCCCGACGACGGGGAGCGGCTCGTACGGGTCTCGCCCGGACCCCGCCGGGACTGGTTCGACGCCGCCTCCCTGCAGCGTCTCGTCGAACAGTCGTGGGGTGTGACGGCCGACACCGATCGCATCGGGATGCGCCTCGACGGGACGCCGCTCGAGCGACTCGACCCCGGTCGCGAACTGCCGAGTGAGGGCATGGTCGCCGGGGCGGTCCAGGTGCCGCCGAGCGGTCGGCCGACGATCCTGGCGGCCGACCACCCCGTCACCGGCGGGTATCCGGTCATCGCGGTCGTGCGTGCCGCGGACCGCGACCTCCTCGCGCAACTCCGGCCCGGTCAGCGCCTGCGGTTCAGCACGGGGTGACGGGGACACCGGGGGCGACGCGGCGGTTATACCGGAAAGTCGAAAACTCGTCAAGGAAAGAGTAGACACGCCGAAGATTCCGGCATATAGTTGTTCTTTGCGCTCCCAGAATCTCTATGCCTTCATATTGCGGTCGGCTGGTGTGCGGGTCCAACCCGCCACATGTTCTCTTTCTGGTGAGTAACTCCACTGACGACCAGTAACTCGGCCCCCAACAGGCCTCCGGAGGTTATCCCCTTGGCTGCTGCGCGCAACGCAACCACCAACTCACCCAAGAACGGCCGCGGAGCATCCCGCCTCTCGTTCGCGAAGATCACCGACACGCTCACGGTTCCAGACCTCCTGGCTCTGCAGACCGAGAGCTTCGACTGGCTGGTCGGCAACGACGTGTGGAAGGCACGCGTCGAAGAAGCCACCCAGGCCGGCCGACAGGACCTGCCCACGAAGAGCGGCCTCGACGAGATCTTCGAGGAGATCTCGCCCATCGAGGACCTCGGCGAGACGATGCAGCTCTCCTTCGCCAACCCGTACCTCGAGCCCGAGAAGTACTCCATCGACGAGTGCAAGGAACGCGGCAAGACGTACGCGGCCCCGCTCTACGTCGAGGCCGAGTTCATGAACCACCTCACCGGTGAGATCAAGACGCAGACGGTCTTCATGGGTGACTTCCCGCTCATGACCGAGCGCGGTACCTTCATCATCAACGGCACCGAGCGTGTCGTCGTCTCCCAGCTCGTCCGCAGCCCGGGCGTGTACTTCGAGTCGGCTCAGGAGAAGACCTCCGACAAGGACATCTTCTCCGCTCGCGTCATCCCGAGCCGCGGTGCCTGGCTCGAGTTCGAGATCGACAAGCGCGACCAGGTCGGCGTCCGCATCGACCGCAAGCGCAAGCAGTCCGTCACCGTGTTCCTCAAGGCGCTCGGCATGACGAGCGAGGAGATCCTCGAGGAGTTCAAGGGCTACGAGTCCATCGAGCTCACCCTCGAGAAGGACACGATCCTCACCAAGGAGGACGCGCTCCGCGACATCTACCGCAAGCTCCGTCCGGGCGAGCAGGTCGCTGCCGAGGCCGCGCGTGCGCTCCTCGACAACTTCTACTTCAACTCGAAGCGCTACGACCTCGCGAAGGTCGGCCGGTACAAGATCAACAACAAGCTCGGTCTCGACAAGCCGCTCAGCGACTCCGTCCTGACGACCGACGACATCGTCGCCACGATCAAGTACCTCGTCGCCCTGCACCGCGGCACGGCCACCCTCCCGGGTGTCCGCAACGGCAAGCCCGTCGACCTCCGTCTCGACACTGACGACATCGACAACTTCGGCAACCGTCGCATCCGCGCCGTCGGCGAGCTCATCCAGAACCAGGTCCGCACCGGTCTGTCCCGCATGGAGCGCGTCGTCCGCGAGCGCATGACCACGCAGGACATCGAGGCCATCACGCCGCAGACCCTGATCAACGTGCGCCCCGTCGTCGCCGCGATCAAGGAGTTCTTCGGGACCTCGCAGCTGTCGCAGTTCATGGACCAGAACAACCCGCTCGCGGGTCTGACCCACAAGCGTCGCCTCTCGGCGCTCGGCCCCGGTGGTCTGTCGCGTGAGCGTGCAGGCGTCGAGGTGCGAGACGTCCACCCGTCGCACTACGGCCGCATGTGCCCGATCGAGACCCCGGAAGGCCCGAACATCGGCCTCATCGGTTCGCTCGCATCGTTCGCGCGCATCAACTCGTTCGGTTTCATCGAGACCCCGTACCGTCGCGTCGTCGACGGCCGGGTCACCGAGGACATCGACTACCTGACCGCGATGGAAGAGGACAACTACATCGTCGCGCAGGCCAACGCTCCGCTGAAGAGCGACGGCCACTTCCAGGAGGACCGCGTCCTCGCCCGGAAGAAGGGCGGCGAGGTCGACCTCATCCCGTCCGAGGAGATCGGCTACATGGACGTCTCCCCGCGCCAGATGGTGTCGGTCGCGACCTCCCTCATCCCGTTCCTCGAGCACGACGACGCGAACCGCGCACTCATGGGTGCCAACATGCAGCGTCAGGCCGTCCCGCTCCTCATGTCGGACTCGCCGCTCGTCGGCACCGGTATGGAGGGCTACGCAGCCATCGACGCGGGTGACGTCGTCACCGCCGACAAGGCCGGCGTCGTCCAGGAGGTGTCGGCCGAGTCCGTCACCATCCAGCTCGACGAGGGTGGCACGCAGACCTACTACCTGCGCAAGTTCGACCGCTCCAACCAGGGCACGAGCTACAACAACCGCGTCATCGTCTCCGAAGGTGCACGCATCGAGGCCGGCGAGGTCATCGCCGACGGTCCCGCCACGGAGAACGGCGAGCTCGCGCTCGGCAAGAACCTCCTCGTCGCCTTCATGACGTGGGAGGGTCACAACTTCGAGGACGCGATCATCCTCAGCCAGAACCTGGTGAAGGACGACGTCCTCTCCTCGATCCACATCGAGGAGTACGAGGTCGACGCCCGCGACACCAAGCTCGGCAAGGAGGAGATCACCCGTGATCTCCCGAACGTCAGCCCGGAGCTGCTCAAGGACCTCGACGAGCGCGGCATCATCCGCATCGGTGCCGAGGTCCGCCCCGGCGACATCCTCGTCGGCAAGGTCACGCCGAAGGGTGAGACCGAGCTCTCCGCCGAGGAGCGCCTGCTCCGCGCCATCTTCAACGAGAAGAGCCGCGAAGTCCGCGACACCTCGCTGAAGGTTCCCCACGGTGAAGCCGGCACGATCATCGCCGTCAAGGTGTTCGACGCACAGGACGGCGACGACGAGCTCGGCTCGGGCGTCAACCAGCGTGTGGTCGTCTACATCGCCCAGAAGCGCAAGATCACCGAGGGCGACAAGCTCGCCGGCCGTCACGGCAACAAGGGTGTCATCGCGAAGATCCTGCCCGTCGAGGACATGCCGTTCCTCGAGGACGGCACGCCGGTCGACGTCATCCTCAACCCGCTCGGTATCCCCGGTCGAATGAACTTCGGTCAGGTCCTCGAGATCCACCTGGGGTGGATCGCGAAGCAGGGCTGGAACGTCGAGGGCAAGCCCAGCTGGGCCAAGAAGCTCCCGGCTGCCGCGCACTCGGCCGAGCCGAACACCAAGGTCGCGACCCCGGTGTTCGACGGCGCTTCCGAGGAGGAGATCGCCGGTCTGCTCGACTCGACCAACGTCACCCGCGACGGCGACCGTCTCATCGGTTCCTCCGGAAAGGCCCGTCTGTTCGACGGCCGCTCCGGCGAGCCGTTCCCGGCACCGGTCTCGGTCGGCTACATGTACATCCTCAAGCTGCACCACCTCGTGGACGACAAGATCCACGCGCGTTCGACGGGTCCGTACTCGATGATCACGCAGCAGCCGCTCGGTGGTAAGGCTCAGTTCGGTGGACAGCGCTTCGGTGAGATGGAGGTCTGGGCCCTCGAGGCCTATGGAGCCGCATACGCGCTCCAGGAGCTCCTGACCATCAAGTCCGACGACATCCTCGGCCGCGTCAAGGTGTACGAGGCCATCGTCAAGGGCGAGAACATCCAGGAGCCGGGTATCCCCGAGAGCTTCAAGGTGCTCATCAAGGAAATGCAGTCGCTGTGCTTGAACGTCGAGGTCCTCTCGGCCGACGGCACCGCGGTGAGCCTGCGCGACACCGACGACGACGCGTTCCGCGCCGCCGAGGAGCTCGGGATCAACATTTCCTCCAGGTTCGAGTCGTCGTCCATCGACGAGATCTAAGCCTGACCACTGTAGAGACTGACGAAACCTTTCATAGGAGATACATTGCTCGACGTCACAACTTTTGACGAGCTTCGCATTGGTCTGGCCACCGCAGACGACATCCGTGCCTGGTCGCACGGAGAGGTCAAGAAGCCCGAGACCATCAACTACCGCACCCTCAAGCCCGAGAAGGACGGTCTGTTCGGTGAGCAGATCTTCGGTCCTTCCCGCGACTGGGAGTGCGCCTGCGGCAAGTACAAGCGGGTCCGCTTCAAGGGCATCGTGTGCGAGCGCTGCGGTGTCGAGGTCACGAAGTCGTCGGTGCGCCGTGAGCGCATGGGCCACATCGAACTCGCCGCCCCGGTCACGCACATCTGGTACTTCAAGGGTGTCCCCTCGCGCCTCGGCTACCTGCTGGACATGGCGCCCAAGGACCTCGAGAAGGTCATCTACTTCGCGGCCTACATGGTCATCGATGTGGACGAGGACGCACGTCACCAGGACATGCCCGGCCTTGAGAACGAGCTCCGTCTCGAGATCAAGACGCTCGGCGACCAGCGCGACTCGCGCATCGCAGACCGCCTGAAGAAGCTCGAGGACGACCTCGTCGCCCTCGAGGAGGAAGGCGCCAAGAGCGAGCAGAAGCGTCGCACCAAGGACGCCGCTGAGAAGGAGATGAGCCAGACCCGCAAGTCCTACGACGAGCAGATCGCTCACCTCGAGCGCGTCTGGGAGGACTTCCGCAACCTCAAGGTCGGCGACCTCAAGCCCGAGGACTCCGTGTTCCACGAGCTGCAGGACCGCTTCGGCCTGTACTTCGAGGCCTACATGGGTGCCGAGGCGGTCAAGAAGCGCCTGCTGTCCTTCGACCTCGCGGCCGAGTCCGAGCTGCTCCACCACCAGATCGCGGAGGGCAAGGGTCAGAAGAAGATCCGCGCCATCAAGCGTCTGCGCGTGGTCAACTCGTTCCTCATCACCGGCAACTCGCCGGCCGCGATGGTGCTCGACGTGGTCCCGGTCATCCCGCCGGAGCTCCGCCCGATGGTGCAGCTCGACGGTGGCCGCTTCGCGACCTCCGACCTCAACGACCTCTACCGTCGTGTGATCAACCGCAACAACCGTCTGCGTCGTCTGCTCGACCTCGGGGCTCCCGAGATCATCGTCAACAACGAGAAGCGGATGCTGCAGGAGGCCGTCGACGCACTGTTCGACAACGGTCGTCGTGGTCGCCCCGTCACCGGTACCGGCAACCGTGCCCTGAAGTCCCTCAGCGACATGCTGAAGGGCAAGCAGGGTCGATTCCGCCAGAACCTGCTCGGGAAGCGCGTCGACTACTCGGGCCGTTCGGTCATCATCGTCGGCCCGCAGCTGAAGCTGCACCAGTGTGGTCTGCCCAAGCAGATGGCGCTGGAGCTCTTCAAGCCGTTCGTCATCAAGCGCCTGATCGACCTGAGCCACGCTCAGAACATCAAGGCCGCGAAGCGCATGGTCGAGCGCAGCCGTCCCGAGGTCTGGGACGTGCTGGAGGAGATCATCCGCGAGCGTCCCGTGCTGCTGAACCGTGCGCCAACGCTGCACCGTCTCGGCATCCAGGCGTTCGAGCCTCAGCTCGTCGAGGGCAAGGCCATTCAGCTGCACCCGCTCGTCTGCGCCGCGTTCAACGCGGACTTCGACGGCGACCAGATGGCTGTCCACCTCCCGCTCTCCGTCGAGGCCCAGGCCGAGGCGCGCATCCTGATGCTCGCGTCGAACAACATCCTGAAGCCGTCCGACGGCCGCCCGGTCACCCTGCCCACGCAGGACATGATCATCGGTCTCCACCACCTGACCACCCTCAAGGAGGGTGTCGAGGGTGAGGGCCGTGCCTTCTCGTCCGTCGCCGAGGCCATCCTCGCGAAGGACCAGGGCTCGCTCGACCTCAACGCCAAGGTGCGCATCCGTCTGACCGACGTGACGTTCGCCGAAGGCACGGGTCCCGAGGGCTACGAGGGCTCGGGTGTCGCACTCGTCGAGACGACCCTCGGTCGCGCACTCTTCAACGAGGCGCTCCCGGCGGACTACCCCTACGTGGAAGACGTGGCGGACAAGGGCAAGCTGTCCTCGATCGTCAACGACCTCGCGGAGCGGTACCCGAAGACGGTCGTCGCCGCCACGCTCGACAACATCAAGGACGCCGGTTTCCACTGGGCGACGCGTTCCGGTGTGACCGTTGCGCTCAGCGACGTCCTGACCCCGCCGAACAAGCGCGAGATCGTGCAGGGCTACGAGAAGCAGGCGGCCAAGGTCCAGAGCCAGTTCGACAAGGGTCTGACCACGGATGCCGAGCGTCGTCAGGAGCTCATCAAGATCTGGACGGAGGCCACCGAGAAGGTCGCCGAGGCCATGCGCGCGAACTTCCCGGCGGACAACACCATCAACCGCATGGTGTCGTCGGGTGCTCGTGGTAACTGGCTGCAGATCCGCAACATCGCGGGTATGCGAGGCCTGGTGAACAACCCGAAGGGTGAGATCATCCCTCGCCCGATCATCTCCTCCTACCGTGAGGGCCTGTCGGTCGCGGAGTACTTCATCGCGACCCACGGTGCTCGTAAGGGTCTGGCCGACACGGCGCTCCGTACCGCCGACTCGGGATACCTCACGCGTCGTCTCGTCGACGTCTCGCAGGATGTCATCATCCGCGAAGACGACTGCGGCACGACCAAGGGTCTCGAGCTCGCGATCGCGAACGTCGACAGCTCGGGTGAGCTCGTGCGCGACCCGAACGTGGAGAACTCCGTGTTCGCCCGTTCGCTGGCCGCTGCTGCGGTGGGCCCGAAGGGTGAGGTCGTCGCCGAGGCCGGCGAGGACGTCGGTGACGTGCTCATCGACAAGCTCGTCTCCGCGGGTGTCGAGAACATCAAGGTGCGCTCGGTCCTGACCTGCGAGTCGACCGTCGGTGTGTGTGCAGCCTGCTACGGCCGCTCGCTCGCCACGGGCAAGCTCGTCGACATCGGCGAGGCCGTCGGCATCATCGCGGCCCAGTCGATCGGTGAGCCCGGTACCCAGCTGACGATGCGTACCTTCCACACGGGTGGTTCGGCATCGGCGGACGACATCACGCAGGGTCTGCCCCGCGTGCAGGAGCTGTTCGAGGCTCGTACCCCCAAGGGTGCGACCCCGATCGCCGAGGCCGCCGGTCGCATCACGATCGACGAGAACGACAAGGCTCGTAAGGTCATCCTGACGCCCGACAACGGCGACGAGCCGGTCGTCTACCCGGTGCTGAAGCGTGCGGTCCTCCTCGTCGAGGACGGACAGCACGTCGAGCTCGGTCAGAAGATCCACGTCGGTGCGGTCGACCCGAAGGAGGTCCTGCGCGTGCAGGGCGTCCGCGAGGTCCAGAAGCACCTCGTCGGTGGCGTCCAGGGCGTGTACCGCTCGCAGGGTGTCCCGATCCACGACAAGCACATCGAGGTCATCGTGCGCCAGATGCTGCGGAAGGTGACCGTCGTCGACCACGGCGACACCGACCTGCTGCCTGGTGAGCTCGTCGACCGCCTGCGCTACGCCGAGCTCAACCGCTCGGCCGTGTCGGAGGGTCGTCGCACCGCATCGGCTCGCCAGGAGGTCATGGGTATCACCAAGGCGTCCCTCGCGACCGAGTCGTGGCTGTCGGCCGCTTCCTTCCAGGAGACCACGCGTGTCCTCACGCAGGCCGCCATGGAAGGCAAGAGCGACCCGCTGGTCGGCCTCAAGGAGAACGTCATCATCGGTAAGCTCATCCCGGCCGGTACCGGCCTGGCGCGCTACCGCAACGTGACGGTCGAGGCCACCGAGGAGGCGAAGGCGGAGCGTTACCCGAACCGCATCTTCGGTGAGGACGGCGCGTTCAACGAGTCCGACCTGAGCTTCGTCGACTTCGACAGCTTCAGCTCCGACGACTTCACCCCCGGTAACTACAACTAGGGCTGAACGACTCACCCGGAGGGCCCGTCCCGATCGTTTCTCGATCGGGACGGGCCCTCCGTCGTTCGAGCACCGGTGAGTTGTGTGGCGGGTCTCCGCACGACATGCTGGTCCGATGAGTGATCAGCCCGAGCAGCCCACCGGCCAGTTCCAGCCGCTGGAGCCGGACGCGACGCCGGTGCAGCCAGACGTCCGCTCCGGTGCTCCGGCACCCAAGGGGAAGCGCAATCCCGTCGTGATCGGCTTGAGCGTGCTCGCCGGCGTGCTGGCGATCGCGCTCATCGTCGTCATCGGGCTCCTGGTCGTCGGCCCGGGCGGCACCCCCGCCGCCGACTCGACCCGCACGCCGAGCGCGACAGCGACCGCGGGCTCCACTCCTGCTCCGACCACGACGGACGCCGCCGAGACCCCTGCTGCACCGGTGCGTCCGACCGAATGCACGCAGCTCTTCCCCGCCGGCTACATCGAGTCACTGACCGCGGACGGCTTCCTGGCGCTCAATCCGGAATGGTCACTGCCGGAACTCGCCACCGACTTCTTCGGTTCGAACGACAGCGCACTGGTGGCCGTGATCTCCTCGAACACCGACCGTCTGAACTGTGCCCTGGTGAAGGCGAGCGGGGGCGGCGACGTCGGCATCACCACCAACGTCCTCTCCATCGACGCCGCGACCCAGGCGTCGGTGATCGCGCGGATGAACGAGGCAGGCTTCACCTGCTCCGAGGAGACCGGCGGAACGATGTGCTTCACCGAGGTCTCGGAGGACGCCGGTACGTACGGCGAACGTCACTTCGTGCGCGACGGTACCTGGATCGCCACGAGCTGGTCGAACACGACCATCAGCGGCTGGACGCAGGCGATCGTCTCGACGCTCTTCCCCGCCTGACGGCCGGGTGACCGTTCTCAGGAAATGCACGGCGCGCCGCGCAACCACGGGCCGGAAACGCCGCCGGACTCCTGAGAACGGGTCGGAGGGTGGCGGCTAGGCGATGCTCCAGTAGTACACGGAGGCGCCGGGGTGGATGACGGTGATCGCCTCGTCGACGGTGCGGTAGTCGGTGTCGTCGGTGTGCCCCGCGTAGTACACCTGGGTGCCGGCGTCCGTGGTCTCGACCTTGGAGACGATGCCCGTGTGGTCGCGGTCGCCGCTGTTGTCCCAGTCGAACTGCACGATGTCGCCGACCTTGACCTGGTCGCGCTGGGTGTCGTCCAGGGCGGTGGCGAGCTCTGGATGCTCCTCGACGTAGTTCATGAAGAACGTCGAGCTGACCCAGGCCTTCGAGAAGTCGAAGTCGTCGCCGGTCCCTTCGGCCCACCAGTCCTCGTCCATCGTCCACCCGCGTTCCAGCAGACTCTGGCTGGCGAAGTTCGCGCAGTCGGTGTCGACCAGCGAGCCGTATTCAGCCAGGTTGTAGTCGTCCCAGTGCGTGAACACGTAGGCCATCTGCGCGTCGACGGGGCTCGTGATGTCGTAGCTGTAGCTCAACGCGTCGCCGTCGACCCGGAGTTCGTCCGCGTAGACGGCGATGCCGACGTCGGCGGGGGAGAAGCCGGAGGCTGCCGGCACGGCGACGGTCACCTCGGTGCTCGTCGCCGACAGGATCCGGGCTTCCTGCTCACCGAACACGACGCGGGTCACGCCGTCGACGTCGACACCGCTCACGGTGAGGGTGCTGCCACCGACGACGGATCCGGTCGTGGCGGAGATCGCGGTGACCGCCGTGGCGTTGACCGTCGAGGCCGGGACCGTGGACCTCGTCTCCTCCACCGCTTGCACGGCCGGAGCGGAGCCGGTCGTGTCGGACTGTTGCAGCGCGATCGGGGTGATGACCGCGGTGGCGAGGAGCAGGGCGGCTCCGGCAGCGGTACCGGCGACCACGCGTCGCCCGCGCAGGGGGAGGGCGCGGTAGCGGGAGGAGAGCCGCCTGAACGGGGAACGGGCGTCGGCGTGACGGGCGTGGGGGAGTTGCTCGGGCATGGGGCCTTTCCGGGGGATGCGCCGTGGGGGATCGGCGTCGCGGGATCGGCAGTGATCCGACAGATGTCTGTTAGAACTCCCACTCAAGCGCGCGGAGCTGAGGAGTCCGTTTCCTCCGGATATGAATCAGACCTGAATCGGGTCGACGGGAGTGCGCGAGTCCCGGCGAGGTTGCCGGGCATCCGTGCCCCGGCTTGCTACCGTGGCGAGCGGAGTGCCGTGAGGGCGCTCCTGAACTGGCTTCCGCCGAAGGAGTACGCGATGAGCACCCAGAACCCCGAGCCCGGATCGCCGACCGACCCGAGCACTCCGGCGGCTGCCCAGACCGCGTCTGGCTCCGTGCGTCCCACGACCGCGTCCGAGCGGCCCGTTGCCGAGCGGCCCGTGGCTGAGCGGGACATCCTCTCCGAGGACACCGTGCAGCAGGACACCATCTCCACGGCGGACGGCGTCGGGGCGGACCCGGTCGTCGACGACCGTCGGGTCGCAGACCGCGACGAGACGGCCTCGGACGCCGGGGTGCGCGAGACACGTCCCTACCAGCCGCACACGCCGCAGCGCGCGTACTCGAACATCGACTTCGACGACGACGACACCGCCGGTACCCCGCCGTCGACGGCGACCGCCCGGCAGGCCGACACCGGCGCCCACCCGTACCCCGCCGCGGCCTACGAGCCGGTCGCCCGCTCCGGCGCGACCGAGACCGCCACCGCCGCTGAGACCGAGCAGCAGCAGGCCTTCCCGCTGTACGTCCAGGCGCCGTCCGAGCCGGAGGTCCGCGGCAACCGCGGCTTCGGCATCCTCATCGGTCTCCTCGGCACCATCATCTTCGCCGGCCTCTACGCGGTAGCCGTCGCGGGCCTCCAGCTGGTCCTGGAAGGCGACGGCACGTTCGTCGAGAACCTCATCCAGATCGCCACCAGCTGGCCGTTCCTCATGGCCGCCGCAGGCTTCTTCCTTGCCTGGGTCGTGACCGCGACCATCGTGAACCGTTCCGGCTGGGTGCACTGGGTGCTCGGCGGCTTCATCATCGGCCTGGTCGTCTTCCTCGCGTGGGTCGGCGGGTTCCTGGTCCAGGAGCGCGCTTGGACGCTCAGCGTCGACGAGATCCTCGCCGAGGTCACCGGTGTCGCCTTCACCTTCGGGCCGGTCCTCGCCTTCGTCGTCGCCCGCGAGATCCCCGTCTGGCTGGGTGGCTGGATCGCAGCCCGCGGACGCAAGGTGCGCGAGGCGAACCTCGAAGCCCGTGCCGAGTACGAGCGCGTCCTCGAAGCCGGACCGACGACCGCCCGCTGAGCATGACCGGTGACGCGGACGGAGCACGTGGCCCCTGGTGGGTCGCCCCGTTCGCAGCGGCCACCTACGTGGCGCTCGTCGTCTGCGCCTTCGGGTTCATCAGCCTGCTGGCGGACCTCGATGTCGTGACCGACCCGGACGCCGGCCCGCTGACCGGTCCGCTCATGGTCGTGGTCGCCACGATCGTGGTGCTCTGGGCGATCATCCGTGAGACGCGCCGCACCCCGCTGCGCGTCTCGGTCGGCTCGGCGGTCCTCGCGGGGCTGCTCGCCTGGCTCGCGTACGGCGTGAGCGGCGGCGTGTTCGACGCGATCGCCAGCCGGGACGGAGCGGACGCCGCCGCCTTCGCCGTGACGACGCTGACCGGACCGTTCTCGGTCACCGTCGGGGTGTTGGCGCTCGTCATGGTCCTGGCGGCCGCCGCCGTCGCGACGTCGTCCACCGGGCGGCGCGCGACCCCGCGCTGGCCGTGGGAGCACGACGGGGGCTGATCCCGGACGTGCCGCCCGTCGAGCTCTCGCGTGCGCGATAATCGATCCGTTGCCGTCGTCGGCCGACGGCGCTTGGGGAGGAACCACCGATGAGATCACCCGACCTGACCGACACCGGTCTGGATCTCGACCTCGCGGGGACCGCTGACGACGTCGTCGCGCTCGTCCAACGTGCGGTCGCCGCCTCCGGTGAGGATGCGCAGCAGACCAGACACTATGTCGCGATCGACGGTGGGACGAGCGCGGACATCCGCTTGCGGGTCGTGTCCGTCGACGACCCGGCTCCGCTGCTCGCGTTCGCGATCACGACCGCCCCGTCCGCACGGGGAACGGCGGCGGCGACGTTCATCATGCAGCACGGCGTCCAGAAGCGCCGGCGCCAGCGCTCGTTGGTCGGGCAGGAGCCGTTCCTGACCTTCCTGCGCGCGCTCGCCGAGCTGGCGGCCGAGTCCGATCCCGACGCCTCCGCCACCCTGCGCGTGCACGGCGCTCGGACCGTCCTCGCTCCGCGTCCGGCAGCGGCGCCGGGCAGCGCGGAAGCGTCTCCTGCAGGCGCACCTACAGACGTCCCCGTCACGGACGGGCAGGTCGCCCCGGGCTGGGCTCCCGCGACGGCCGATGCGCCGACACCGTCCCCTGCCGTCTCGACCCCGACGTCCGCCGAACCGGCTCCGGTCTTCGAGGCTCCGGCTGCCCAGGTGCCGGCTCCCGAGCGTGCCGTTCCCGAGGCTCCGGTCCCCGGGGTCCCGGCTCCTGCGGCTCCGGCTCCCGAACCGACGTGGGCTCCCGCGGACTCCGCCCCTGAGCCGACGCCGGTCGTCGTCGAGCCACCCGCTCCCGAGCCGCAGTTCCGCGAGCCGCCGGTCGCACCCGCTCAGACGCGCGCTCCGGCCGCATCGACGTCCTCGGTCCCGCCGGAGCTGCAGATCACCGTTCCGCCGGGACTGTTCGCCGGTGCACCGGTGTCCCCGGGCGCGCCGGAGCCGAACGTGCCGGGACCGGTCCGGCCAGCAGCGGACACTGTGGTCCCGACGCCGGGAGCGGACGTCGGCGCCACGGTCGTCTCAGCGTCGCTGCGAGCGGGGGACTTCGCGCTCGAGCTGCCCGACGGTGAGCGCATCCCGCTCCGCGGGCCGATCCTGCTCGGGCGCAACCCTGCGGCGCGGCCCGAACAGCCCGACGCCGAGCTGCGTTCACTCGTCGACCCGCGCATGTCCGTCTCGAAGACGCACACGGTCGTCGTACCCGGACGACGGTCGCTCCGCGTGACGGACCTGCACTCCACGAACGGCACGACGATCACCGATGCGTCCGGCGCGGTCACCGTCTGCCAGCCAGGCGAGGCCTACGTCGCGGAAGCCGGGTCGACCATCGGGATCGGTGAGTTCCCGATCCGCGTCGTCGTCGGCTGAGAACGCCGTCGGGCATGGGGAGTGCTCCCCATCGTCGCGCCCCGTGCTCTCGGATACGCTGAACGACGTACCCGCCGGACGAGCAACCGGTGGGCGGCGCGGGTCCGCTGCGCCGGTTCTATGAAGGGGAATGATGAGCGAGCAACCACTCGTCGTAAAGGGGACGGAGATCCTGTCCGTCGCCGCACCACTGACACCGAGCGGCTCGGGCCTGCCGCAGAACATCCCACTCGACTTCTCCGGTAGCTGCAGCAGCGCCGTGACCGCCGCAGCTGAGAGCTTCGCGATGTGGGTGTCCGTGCACGTCTCCCTCGCCGGCTCCGCGATGGTCGAGGCCGGGAAGACGGCGAGCGACATCGTCAGCACCTGGGATTCGACCGATACGCAGCTGAACGGGCAAGGCTGATGGCGAACTGGACAGCAGACACCCCCGGTCAGATCGACTCCGGGTCCCTGGCGACGATCGCCACGACGATCCAGACCACGGAGACGAGTCTGACCGAGGCACGCGACACCGCCGTGACGGCTCAGGGCGGCATCACCGATTCGATCTGGAGTGGAGAGGCCGCAACGGCCTGGGTCAGCTCGTTGTCGACGCCGATCGGCAAGATCAATGCAGTGGTTCCGGAGATGGCGGAGGTCCGCGCGGCGATCGCGACCTACACCACGACCGTCGAAGGCATCAGGACGCGAGCGACCAGCTACAAGGAGACGATTGTCCAGGCGAGTCTCATGGCCACGGTCCAGTACATGGATGCCATCGGCGGTCCGGATCCGGCTCAGCAGGCACTCCGGGATGAGCAGCACCAGACGGCCTTGAACGACAAGGCGAAGGCCGAGAGCCTGCTTGAAGCGCTTTCTGCAGAGCGTGAGGAAGCCGACGCCCTGCTCGTCTCCGCGCTGTCTTCCCCTGGCGGCGACAACTGGGACGCCCAGCAGGCGGCGCTCGCGTCCATCGGCATCACGTCGGCTGCCGGCCTCACCCCCGACGCGATCGCCAAGGGCATGGCCGAGCTGGGTTCCGAGCTCGCCAAGAACGGGATCTACGACGCAGAGGACGCCGCCAGACTGCAGTCGCTCTACGCGTTGTACGGCAACGACCCCGTCGTCATGTCGAAGATGAACCTCGCCATGGGCGGCGAGGACGTCATCTCGCTGATCGACGCGATCGACAACGCTGGCGAGAACGGATGGTTGGCTCCCGGCGCGGCTCTGCTGCTCGCACAGTCTGTCCGCGGTGGCCTCTCCGTCGGATCACAGCGTTGGAACGAGGAGACCGGCGACCAGTTCGCCCAGGAGCTGCACAGCGGGTCCGCATCTGTGCACGGCACCGACAGCTGGACGAGCCTCGCCTTCCTCTTCGGCGACGAGCTCGACAACCCGATCGGCGTGACCACGACCGTGGGCTTGGCTGACATCGCCGACGCGAACGAGCGCGGTCTCCCTGGCGTCTATGACGGGCAGCCGTGGCCGGGACAGGGCATCATGGGCCCCGGTGGCTTCCTCAGCCTCGCCGAAGCCGAACAGGCCGGGTACGACATCAACCGGCTGGGTGACTGGACCTCGCGCGTGTTCAGCACCTTGGGAGAGTACCCCGACGCGGCCATGGACTGGCTGACCTCGACCGAGCAGGACCCGTACGCAGACTCGCTGGTGGACACGGACTCGCCCTATCGCTCGGAGGAGCTCGGCGCGAACCGGGTGGACTACTGGTACGGCCGTCGGGATTCCGGCCTCGACGGCTTCGAAGGTGTTCTCGCGATGTGGGAGGGGGCGCAGTCGCTCCCCGGCGGGCCGACGGACCCAACGGGTTATGATCCGACTGCATGGGCCCGGGCGTCGACCCTGACCCATGATGTGCTGTACGAGCTCGTCGGTGAGCCTCGCCGCACAGTCAGCGCTGAGGATTACGTTGCGGGCAATCCACACTTTCTGAGTGAGAATCTGAGCGAGCTGGGAAGTGTCAAGCTCGTCCAGGCGTTGGCTCCGCAGATCCCGGGAATCGTCGAGCATCCGATGTCGGCGCTGAGCGGCAAGGGGTCGGACCCGACTGCACTGATGGACCCCTACGGAATTGAGGGCGATCAGCGGGAGTACGCCAACCTGTCGCCGGAAGCTCTTGCTCGAATCCTCGGCATCGCCGCGAGTACGGACGCCGGCGCGGAAACGCTGCAGGCCGTTGTCACCGATTACCAGAACACTGTGCTCGGTGCCGCGGAACTCGGCGTCTACAACCCGGTCGATGCGGCCGCTCGCGTCTCTGTCCTGCAGTCCGTCGTCGACGGCAGCACCGCCGGTGTCAACCTCGGTGAAGCCGCTCGTCACGACGAAGCGGTCCAGTCGGCGATCGGCGTCGTCGAGACCGGTGTGGGCATGCTGCCCATTCCCGGCCTCGACAAGCTGGTCGGAACGCTCGGCGACGCAGTGGCCGAGAAGATCGCGAGCGAAGGGATCGGATACATCAGAGGCCAGCTCACGGACGCGGCCACAGGTGCCGCCGGTGATGCGTGGGCGGGCTCCTACGATGACCTGCTCACGACGTTGGAAGACGGGAAGGATGACCGCCTGCATGCCACGCAGATCGGCTTCGCTCAGATGCTGCTGGAGCTGTCCCCAGAGTCTGGTCTCCAGCCGCCGGACACCGACGACCCCGACGTCTGGTGGGCATGGGTCGACAGCCATCGAGGTGACCTTGACGACCTCATCAGCGAGGCAGCCAACAGCACCGACAAACTCGATGTGCGGGCGACGCAGCTGCTCGAGAAGTTCAATAACTACACCGCGTATGCAAACTACCCGGAGGATTGAGACTCGGCGGACGGTCGCGGCGGTTCTCGCCGCGACCGTCTTGAGCTCGCTCACCGCGTGCACGCCGACGACGCAGCAGCCGTCCGCGGAGCCCACCATGGTCTGGCGGTCCGGAGTCCCGGAGGGATCATTGGAGGACGACCCGTGGGTTGGAGCGGTACGGGCATCGCTCGAGGCGCAGGCAATGGCCATCAACCGGAATGACTTCTCGCGGCCATCGCTGAACGCAACGACGGCGTACGATCTGCGATCCAGGCTGTACGGTGCGTCCCTCGACCGCCTCACGAACAGCGGGAACACCGAGGTCTTGCCCGGCCCGCTCCCGTTCGCTCCGGTCGAGGTCACGGATGGAGCGGACGCATCCGTCGCCGCCGTTCGCGGCTGCGTCGCCGCGCAGTGGGCGAGCACGGAAGGGACCCCACCGGAAACGCTCGATGCCCGAGGCATCGAGTATCGGCTTGAACGCGACGGAGACGCTCGGGTCGTCACGTCGACCTCCAACCTGCCGGACCTCGACTGTTCGACCATCGAGCTGCCCGTCGCCCTCTTCGACCCGGCACCTGAGCCTTCGACCGTGGACGACGTCCAGAAGATCGTCCGGCCGACCCGGGATTGAGGACGGCCGGCGTTGAGACGCGTCGTGGAGCCATCACCCGTCGCTAGGCTGATCGAGGTCGCGTCGAGCGGCCCGCACTTCCAAGGGGATCCTGCATGCGCATCAAGCTGACGTTGACCAGGCCGTCGGGGTCGTCCGCCGACATCGTCGTGACGACGGACGCGGCGGCGAGCATCGCCGAGGTCGCGTCGACGATCGCGCGCGTCGACCCGCAGGGGCCCGATTCCGCGAACGCCGACTTCACGCTGCACGCGCGTCTGCCGGGTTCGACCGAGACCCTACCGCTCCCGCCGGAGGCTCCCATCGGTGAGGCATGGGTCGGCTCGGGTGCCGTCATCGAGCTCGCCGACGCGGGGGTGTACTACTCCGCGGCGCGCACCGGCCAGGCGCCTGCCGTCGCCGTCGTGCGGGTCCTCTCCGGCGACGACGCCGGCCGCGAGTTCACCCTGCCGGCCGGCAGCTGGACCATCGGTCGCGAGGCGAGCTGCGACATCGTCCTCGACGATCCGCTCGTCTCGAAGCGGCACGCACGCCTCGAGGTCGGCGGCGAGATCGAACTCGTCGACCTCGGCGCGGCCAATGGCATCGTCGTCGACGGCGGCATCGTGCCCCGACTCAAGGTCATCGAGCCGGAGCGCGTGCTCATCGGCGACACCGAGGTCGAGATCGGGTTCGCCGGGACCGTCGGTCGCGCGGGTGTCGTCCCGAAGGCCGGGCCCGTGTACTTCAACCGCTCGCCGCGCGTCGAGCAGCGCTACGCGGGGGAGACCTTCCCCGCCCCAGAACCACCCACCGAGCGCGAGAACCAGCCGTTCCCGCTCCTCGGCATGCTCACGCCGATGCTCCTCGGCGGCGCGATGTACTTCTTCACGCGCAACCCGCTGTCGCTCATCTTCATCGCCATGACGCCGCTCATGCTCATCGGCAACTACTTCACCGGTCGCGGGCGCAACAAGCGCAAACTCAAGCAGCAGATCAAGATCTTCGACGAGCGCCTCGAGTCCCTCGGCAAGCAGCTCGCGGCCGAGCGGGAGATCGAGCACGACGTCCGCATGCGGGAGGCACCGTCCACCTCGGAGGCGCTCAAGCACGCACTCACGCGGGGGCCACTGCTGTGGACCAGGCGCCCCGAGCACTGGTCCTTCCTGAACCTCCGGCTCGGCGTCGGCACCATGCCCTCGCGCAACGAGGTCTCGGCGAAGGCCCGCGACAGCTTCCTGCCGGAGTTCCAGGAACGACTCGAGAAGCTGAAAGAGCAGTACGCGACGGTCGCCGACGTGCCGATCATCGACAACCTCTACGACGCAGGCGCGCTCGGCATCGCCGGTTCACCGCAGACCGCCGGGGGAGCGGTGAACGGCATCCTCGTCCAGCTCACCGCCCTCCACTCGCCGGCCGAGGTCGTCGTCTCGGCGATCGTCTCGCCCGCGTGGTCGAACGCCCTCTCGTGGGTCAAGTGGCTCCCGCACGCGTCGTCGCCCAACAGCCCGCTCGACGTCGGCCACCTCGCCGACAGCGTGTCGAGCGGCAACCTGCTGCTGGCCGCGATCGAGGAACTCGTCCAGACCCGCCTGCAAGCGGCGCGGGCCGGCGACGCCCGACGCGGCGCCATCTCCGAGAAGCAGGCGGCCCAGGAGCGCGGCGCGGAGATCGGGACGAAGAGTTCCAACGACACCGGCACGAAGTCCCCGATCCCCGCGATCGTCCTCCTCATCTCCGACGACGTCGGCGTCGACCGCGCACGCCTCGTCCAGCTCGCCGAGATCGCAGCGGACGCGGGGGTCTTCCCGATCTGGATCGCCGACGACGTCGTCTCGCTGCCCGCCGCCTGCCGCACCTTCCTGCAGGTCCCCGAGGCCGGGGCCGGCGTGGACGCACCGGCGACGGTCGGCATGGTCCGCCTCGGCTACTCCGTCGACGACGCCCGCCCGGAGTTCGTCGACCCGGTGACGGCCCTCGACTACGCGCGACGCATGGCGTCCGTGATCGACGCCGGTGCCCTCGTCGAGGACTCGAGCGACCTCCCGCGGTCGGTGTCGATGGTGACGCTGCTCGGCCCGGAGCTCACGACCTCGAGCGACGCCGTGGTCGACCGCTGGCGGCAGAACTCCTCGATCCACGACCGCACGCCCGGGCTCCCGCCGAAGCCCCGCCGGGCCGGCCAGCTGCGCGCGACCGTCGGATCGGGCGGTGTCGACGCCATGCACCTCGACCTCCGCGCCCAGGGCCCCCATGCCCTCGTGGGCGGGACGACTGGTGCCGGCAAGAGCGAGTTCTTGCAGGCCTGGGTGCTCGGGATGGCGGCCGAGTACAGCCCCGACCGCGTCTCGTTCCTCTTCGTCGACTACAAGGGCGGTTCGGCCTTCGCGGATTGCGTGACGCTCCCGCACTGCGTCGGACTCGTCACCGACCTCAGTCCGCACCTCGTCCGGCGGGCGCTCACGAGCCTCCGAGCCGAGCTGCACTTCCGCGAGCACCTGCTCAACCGGAAGAAGGCCAAGGACCTCCTCGAGCTCGAGAAGCGGGGCGACCCCGACTCGCCACCCGCCCTCGTCCTCGTCATCGACGAGTTCGCGGCGCTCGTCGGCGAGGTCCCGGAGTTCGTCGACGGCGTCGTCGACATCGCCCAGCGCGGTCGCTCGCTCGGGATCCACCTCATCATGGCGACCCAGCGGCCTGCCGGTGTCATCAAGGACAACCTGCGCGCGAACACCAACCTCCGCGTCGCGCTGCGCATGGCCGACGAGTCCGACAGCCAGGACGTGGTCGGCGTCAAGGACGCGGCGCACTTCGACCCGGGCGTCCCCGGCCGTGGCATCGCGAAGACCGGTCCCGGTCGCCTGAGCATCTTCCAGTCCGGCTATGCGGGCGGCTGGACGAGCGACGAGCCCAAGCGTTCCGACATCGAGGTCCGGGAGCTGCGGTTCGGCGGTGAGACACGCTGGGAGGAGCCCCGCGCGGCCGACGCCGAGGAGGAGCGCGACCTCGGCCCCACCGACCAGCAGCGGCTCGTCGCGAGCATCATCGCCGCAGCCGACCGGGCATCCATCCCGGCGCCGCGACGGCCCTGGCTCGACGAGCTGGCGCCCGTCTACGACCTCAGCAAGCTCCGTCAGCGTTCCGATGCCGAACTGCTCATCGGTGTCGCCGACCTCCCGGACTCGCAGGAGCAGCGTCCGGTCTACTTCCGGCCCGACGTCGACGGCCACATCGCCGTGTTCGGCACCGGTGGCTCGGGCAAGAGCACCGTCCTGCGGACCCTCGCCACGGCGGCGGGCATCACGCCGCGTGGCGGTCCGGTCGAGGTGTACGGCCTCGACTTCGGCGCGGGCAGCCTCCGCATGCTGGAGGCCTTGCCGCACGTCGGCTCGATCATCCCCGGCGACGACCAGGAGCGCGTCATCCGACTGCTCCGCCGGATCAAGGAGATCGTCGACGAGCGCAGCGTCCGATACGCCGAGGCGAACGCGTCGTCCATCACCGACTACCGGCGCGTCTCGGGTCGCAACGACGAGCGCCGCATCCTGTTGCTCGTCGACGGCTTCCAGTCCTTCCGGCAGGAGTACGAGACCACGCTCGGCCTGTCCTCCTGGTACACGCTGTTCCAGCAGCTCATCACCGACGGCCGGCAGCTCGGCGTGAACATCGCCTTCTCGGCCGACCGCCCGGGCTCCGTCCCGACGAACATCAGCTCCGGTGTGCAGCGACGCGTGGTGCTGCGCCTCGCGGACGAGACCGGCTACCAGCTCCTCGGCGTGCCGAAGGACATCCTCGGCCCCGAGTCTCCCGCCGGCCGGGCGATCGTCGACGGCCTCGAGGTCCAGGTCGCGATCCTCGGTGGTTCGCCGGTGCTGTCAGATCAGTCCGTCGCGACGGTCCGGCTCGCGGAGGCCATGTCCCGCGCGGGAGCCACGATCACGGCTCCGCCGATCGGCGCGCTGCCGAAGGAGATCGAGGCGCGCGAGCTGCCCGAGCGCGTCGGCGACCGCCCGGTGCTCGGCATCGGCGACGCCGACCTCGCACCGATCGGGTTCGACCCGTCCGGCGCGTTCCTCGTCGGCGGCCCTCCCGGCAGCGGTCGGACGAACGCCGTCGCATCCCTGGTCGGCGCCATGCGACGCTTCGATCCGGCGACGCGCTTCGTCTACTTCGGCTCCAAGCGCTCGGAACTGCTGCGGGAGCTGCGCTTCGACGAGTCGGCCGTCACCCCCGAGACGATCGCCGAGCAGGCGAAGGTGCTGTCCGCGGCGATCGCGGCGGAGACGGTGACCGGCCGGACGGTCGTCGTCATCGAGACGCTGTCGGACTACCTCAACGGCATCGCCGACCCGCCGCTCGTGGAGCTCATCAAGGCCATCAAGCGCAGCGACCACCTCGTGATCGCCGAGAACGAGGTGTCGGGCTGGTCGTCGTCCTGGCCGCTCATGGGCGAGATCAAGAGCGCCAGGCGGGGCATCCTGTTGCAGCCGGAGCAGATGGAGGGCGACCTCGTCCTCCGGACGACCTTCCCCAGACTCGCGCGCAAGGACTTCCCGCAGGGGCGCGGGATCTACGCGAACCGCGGCGCACTGTCACGCGTGCAGCTCCCGATCGCGCCCGAGTTCCCCGTCACCTGAGCGGCGTCGTCCCTGGGTGGGGACTGCATGGGGAGTGCTCCCCATGTGCTCCCGCGAGGCGTTGTGGTTACATGATGAAGGCACCGACGGTGCCGGTGACCACAACGAAGGAGCAAGACTCATGGCCAACATCAACGTCAACTACAGCGAGATCAAGCAGGCCGCCGTCAACCTGACGACGGGTAAGGGCGAGGTCGAGACCACGCTCAACCGCCTGCAGACCCTCATCAACAACCTCGTGTCCTCCGGGTTCCAGACCGACACCGCGTCCGGCACCTTCAACGAGACCTACACGGCCTTCACGCAGAGCGCGACGGTCACGATCCAGCACCTCGACAAGCTGTCGGGCTACCTCAACAACGCTGTGACCACGCTCGAGCAGACCGACGCAGCGCTCGCTGCCGGCGCCGGCCAGTAGTCACCACCGTCGGCTTCGCTCTGCGCGCCCTCTCGACCAGGTGTCGGTGAGGGCGCGCGGGTTTTCCGGCGAAGGCGACCCACGGCGACAGCGACGCAGCACCACGCGACGAGGAGCGAGCAGTGTACGGCGACACCCGACAGATCCGCCTCCGGGCGACGGAGCTGCGAACCCTCGCGACCGAGGTCCGCAGCCGTGCCGGAGACCTCCGCTCGGCCGCCGAGATCGCGTGGACCTCCACCGCGGCGGAGACCTTCATCGAGCAGCTCGGCACCCGGGCGGTCTCGCTCGAGAACTCGGCGACGCAGCTCGACGACGCCGCCGACAAGCTCGACGCGCACGCGACCGCCGTCGAACACGTGAAGCAGCTCATCGAGGACGCAGCCCGTTGGGTGGGCGACCGCTGGAACGACGCGGTGAACCTCGTCTCCGGCGCGGTCGAGACCGTGAAGGACGGCGCCGCGAAGGTGTTCGAGTTCTTCGGTCAGGAGGTCCCGGACTTCCTCGTGCACCAGGCCAAGGACATCGTCGCCTCCACGCCGACGCTTCCGACACCCGGTGATCGCAGCTGGTTGGACCTTGCAGACCTCTACCGCAGTCGAGGATGGACCCCCTGATGCCCATGACCCGCACCCGACCGGCCCCCGCCACCGCAGCGTTCCTGCTGACCGCAGACGAACTCCACGTCCTGGAGCACCGCACGCCGCACCTCGTCCTGCCACCCGCCTTCCACACCGAGTGGGGCTCGGACGTGCCGCCCGCCGAGGTCCGTGAGCGCGAGCAGCGAGCCGTCGTGCGGCTCCGGGAGCGGCGACTCCTCGCCCGTGGCGACGACAGCCTCCCGGACGACCTCACCGCTGACGTCGATCCCGATTTCGCCGCCTTCCTGTCGATGCCGCAGTTCGCGACGGCGGCCGTCGACTCCTCGTGCTGGTCCCTCGATCGCACGGCGATCCAATCCGTCTCCGTGATCGGCGCCCACGCTCTGGCGCTGTTGCGGACGCAGCGGGTCGACCACTCGGACGCAGCACTCGCCGAGCACGGCACCGCCGCACGCGACGAGGACGCCGTGGAGATCCGCGCGTTCGACACCGCCGGGCTGGCACAGCAACTCCTGCGGCCGCTCTCCGCGCTCCACGACGTCCCCGATACGCGGGGTCGTTCGACCGACGTGGTCGTCCTTCCGCTCGCGGACGCCGAGGCGCTCGTCCTCGCGCTCCGCCAGGACCGTCCAGACGTCGTCGGCGCGGTCGTCGAACAGCTCCACAGCCCGCGGGCCGCAGTGCTCCTCGGCGGCGTCGCCCAGCGGATCGACGGCGGCTTCCGGCTCGACGCGCTCTCCCGGAGCGGGGAGCCCATGCGACGTTGGACGGACACCTGGCTCCGTGGTGCCGACGGCTGGGTCGCGGTGTCGGTCGACACCCCGGACCTCGAAGCGGCGGGTATGGACCCGTCCACCGTCGCCGAGGGGACCCGGGTCTCGCTCCGGGCCGTCCGCCGCGCGGACATCGTCGCCGAGGTGTTGGCGATCGCCGCGACCGTCCAGGGGGCACGAGCGTGAGCGGCATCACGGTCTCCGGCGGTGCCGGCGGTGTCGGCGCGAGGCTCGACGACATGCGGCTGCAGGCACAGCAACTCGCCATGTTGTCGACCGAGCTGATCGGACGCTCGGGCTCGGCCGCTGCGAAGGCGATCGACGGCGACCTGCTCGAATCCATGATCCTGTCGCCGGTCACGGGGGCGGCCGCGGAAGGCGCCATCGTCCTCGCCTCCGGTTCCCTCCTCCTCGTCGCGACCGAGACCGGCGTCTCCGCCGTCTTCCTCGAGGGCGCCGTCGTCGCGTACGAGACCGCCGACCAGCTGATCGCCGCCGCGACCGTCGCCCTCCACAACGGGGTCGCCTTCGTCATCGGGGTCCTCGCGGTGCCGGTCGGCCTCGTCGCAGCGGCGGGCGTGGTCGTGGTGGGAGGGGCGTGGATGCTCACCGTGGCTGGCGTCAACATCGTGGTCGAGGGTGTCGACTCGCTGGTCGAGGGCACCCAGCAGACGCTCGACCAGATCGGCGACAACCCGTGGCTGCTGCTCTCTCCCGCGGGTGTCGCGGGGCTGTTCACCGCCAACTCGATCGCCGCCTACTCACCGCAAGAGGTCATCGACCGGACCGCCGCGACGTATGCGGATGCACTCGCGAGACTGCAGGAACTCGCTCCGATCGCAGGCCAGGCGGCCAACGAGTGGCTGGGCGACAACGCGTGGATCGAGGACATCCTCACGGATGGCGCCCCAGGCCTGCTGGCCGGCCTCACCTTCCTCCCCGGGTTGTTGCCCGGCTTCAACGGACTCATGTCGGTCGTCACCGGCCAGGGCTGGCCGCCGCTCACCTATGAGCAGGCGATCGACGCCATCGCCACCGGTGGCGGCCGGTTCGGCCTCTTCGAGGATGGCACCGCCGCTCTCGAGCTCGGTGCGGACGGGAAGCCGAAGCCTCATGCCGTCCCGGACACGGAGGTGCGGGGGCTCGGCGATCTCATGAACGGTTCGAGCGAAATCGATCGGATCGGCGGCGACGACTTCAGCGACATCCGGATCGTCGAGAGCGCTGGCCCGCCGAAGTCGTACATCGTGCAGATCCCCAGTACCCAGGTGTGGAATCCCGACGCGGGGCCCGCCGCGAACGACTCCACCTCCGACGTCGTCGCCATGCAGGGGGAGCAGACCGCCTTGGCCTCCGCGGTGCTCGACGCCATGCGCGCCGCCGGCATCTCATCGACCGATCCGGTCATGCTGGAAGGGTTCAGTCTGGGCGGGATCACGGCAGGGCTGATCGCCTCGGACCCGTCGGTACCCTTCAACATCACCCATGTCGCCACCGCGGGCTCGCCGGTCGCGCGATACGACATCCCCGATGACGTCCAGGTGCTGTCACTCGAGTTCGAAGAGGACCCCGTGGCACGGTTGGACGGACGAAAGAATCCGGACAGGGCCAATTGGACGACGGTGCAGGGCGACGCACCACGGCTGATCGACCCGGCGACGCAGGAGCTCGAGGAGGATGGTCCGGGAATCGCGTTCTCGCACAACTCACATCGGTACGAGGAGTTCGCCGATCACGTCGCGAGCGCTGGCGACCCGAGTGTCGACGCCTTCGTCGATTCAGCGGACCCGTTCTTCAGCGGCGATCAGACCGTCGTCGACTACCGGGGGACTCGCCAGTGAGACGCAGGACGATGGCATCGCTCATCGCATCGATGCTGCTGAGCGGACTCCTCGCCGGGTGCACGTTCATGCCGAGTGCTCAGCGCCCACCGGCCGGCGATCCGTCCCCGTCCGGTCCGGTCCGGTCCGTAGACGAGTCGGTGGAGGCGATCCAAGCCATCGACGGTGTGACTGCTCGCATCGCGCGAGCGAACGACGGATCCAGGGCGTACCTCTCGGTCAACGTGGAACTCGACGAGGCGTTCGCCGCGGAGATCGCGGCGGGAGATGGCGAGACACGAGACGCGGCCCTCCTCGACTTCGTTCTCGGACAGGTTTGGTCGCAGGGTGAGGAGTCACCGGAACGTTACGTGACGTTGGGCGTCACCGGCGCGGGTCGTGACCAGGCCGCCATCACAGCGGCTCTCGCACAGATCGGTGTCTCGGCCATGCCGTACTCGGGACAGTCGGTCTCGCTGAAGCTCGCCGACCTCGAGTCGCGCTACGGTAGCTGGCCGGGAGCAGTCCCCGAACTGCCCGCGACGTTCGGAGGCACGGGATGACGACGATCGAGACCGCGCGGTCCACGCACACCCTGCGCAGCGAGGGCCGGACCGACACCGGGCTGGTCCGACGCCTGAACGAGGACGCGTTCTACGCCGGCCCGCCCGCCTTCGTGGTCGCCGACGGCATGGGCGGGCACGAACGCGGCGAGGTCGCGAGCCGTGAGGTCGCGGCGGCGCTCGAACGCGGCATCCCGATCGGCATGCCGACGACGACCGAAGCGGTCGTGACCACGATCGTCGCCGCCAACGCGGTCATCCGAAGCATCCCCACGCCGAACGGGGTCATCGGCACGACCGTCGCGGGCCTCGCGCTCGTGGCGCTGTCGCCGCAGACCGACCTCCACTGGATGGTGTTCAACGTGGGGGACTCCCGCGTCTACACCTGGACCGACGGCGCACTCCGTCGGATCACCGTCGACCATTCGGCCGTGCAGGAACTCGTCGATGCCGGTTCCATCACGGAGGCGGAGGCGCGCGAACACCCCGATCGCAACATCGTGACGAAGGCGATCGGCGTCGAGTCAGGCATCGACCCGGACGTCTGGCTCCTCCCCGTCGCCGGGCGGCAGCGGTTCCTCCTCTGCTCCGACGGCCTCACGGGCGAACTGTCCGACGAGCGGATCGCCGAGGTGCTGTCGCAGGGCTTCGAGGGAGCCGCCGACCGCCTCGTGGAGCTCGCGCTGGCCGCCGGCGGACGGGACAACGTCACCGCGCTCGTCGTCGACGTCGTGTCGACCTCGCTGATGTCCAGCGGCCCCGGCTACGATGACGCGGGTGGTCTCGGGTATCTTGAAGAGACGATGCCGCGAGGCTAGAGGAGTGGCCGTGTACTCGTACGAAATGGAACCGGCCGAGGTCCGCCGTTGGCTCGCTGTGGCGGGTCCCGGCAGACTGGTGCTGGTCGACGCCCAGGGAGACGACACCGCCGCTGCCGCATTCGCCGCAGACCTCCCAGGCGACGCGTCGTTGTCGCTGATCGTCGACCGCCTCGCGGCCGGCGGTCTCTCGAGCACGCCCGCGTTCGCCGCGGCGGTCTGGGACGAGTCGGGCGCGACGGTCATCGTTCGCGGGCTCGCGGCCGCCGTCGTGACGAGCGCCGCCGGCACCGAGACGGTCCTGGGCGCCCGCGCGACCACCTGGGTCGAGGAACACCACGCGGACGCGGTGAGCGTCACGCTCCGGAGCGACCAGCCGAACCCGTCCGGCGTGCGCCTCCCGCTCGGGTCGGGAGCCGTCTGGACGACCTCCATCACGGCGACCCTCGACGAGGAGACCACGGCTTCCCTCGCCGCTCCGGCCGCCGACGAGCGCCGGCCGACCGAGTCCACGAGCGCGCCGACCGCGGCGGAGCAGCTCGCGGCACCGCCCGTCCCGGCCCCCGCCGAGCCCGCTGCATCCGCGGCGACCTCGGACGACGCGGACGACGAGACGGACGGCGATGAGGCGACCCCGGTGGCGCACGTCGAGCCCGTTCAGCCGCTCCACGTCGTGCCGTCCGTCTCCGACACCCAGTTCTTCCACGACGAGGACGACCCGGACGAGACCCCGACGACCCCGGATGAGCCCGTCGACGAGGGGTACGACTTCCTGTTCGGCCAGACCGTGCTCCGTCCGGTCGGTGCGGCGGCGGTCGACGAGGCCGGCGACGCCGAACGCGCTGCGGCCGAGCAGTCGGCGAACCAACAGGCGGGAGCCACCGCCGTCGCCACGCCGGAACCCGCAGCAGTGGAACCATCGGACCTCGGCGACCACGACGGCCACACGATCCTCGCCGAGGATCTCGCCGCATTGCGCGCGCGTCGCGCGGCCGAGACGCCGCCCCCGCGGTCGTCCACCCCGTCGGCAACGCCGCTCACCTACCTCGAGCTCCCCGGCGGCACCCGCCAGTCGCTCGCCTCGCCCGTCGTGCTCGGCCGGGCACCGAGCGTCTCGCAGGTCCCGGCGTCAGTCGTCCCGACGCTCGTCACCCTCACGGGAGACGACATCTCGCGGAGCCACGTGCGCGTCGCGGTCGAGGGTGGCACGGTCATCGTCACCGACCTTCACTCGCGGAACGGCACACAGGTCGTCCTGCCCGGTCAGGCGCCGCAGTCCCTGCGACCGGGGGAGCCGACACCGGTGATCGTCGGGACCGTCATCGACCTCGGCGGCGGCGTCGCGCTGCGCGTCCGAGAGGGCTGACGTGCGCCGCTCACCCTCGCAACCGCCGGCCATCCCCGGGCTGCGGTTCGAACGACAGCTCGGAGCCGGTGGGTTCTCCGACGTCTTCCTCTACGAGCAGCAGTTGCCGAGGCGTCAGGTCGCCGTCAAGGTACTCCTCGCCGAGCACCTCAGCGAGCAGACCCGCGAGGCCTTCGTCGCCGAGGCGAACCTCATGGCGCAGCTCTCCGCGCACCCGTACATCGTCACGATCTACACGGCGGACGTCGCCCCGGACGGCCGACCGTACCTCGCGATGGAGTACTGCGCGGGGCCGAGCCTCGCCGAGCAGGCGAAGCTGCGGCGGTTCGCCGTCGCCGACGCACTGCGGACCGGCGTCCGTCTGGCCAGTGCGGTGGCGACCGCCCACGCGGCCGGTATCCTCCACCGCGACATCAAACCGGCCAACGTGCTCACGAACGCATACGGTTGGCCGGCGCTGACCGACTTCGGCATCTCGCAGGCCGTCGAACTCGAGGTCCCGTCGACGGCCGGCCCCGGGCGCCCTGGCGACGTCGGTTCGACGGGGGCCTCGGGCACGCAGACGGTCGGTCTCTCGATCCCCTGGTCGCCGCCCGAGATGTTCGAGGACGAGCCGCATCCCGACGTCCGATCCGACGTCTTCTCCCTGGCCGCGACGGCCTACACGCTGCTCGCCGGACGCACGCCGTTCGAGATCCCCGGGCAGTCGAACGGTGCTGCCGACCTCATCAGCCGGATCGAGCGCGGGACCGTCACGCCGCTCGGGCGCGACGACGCGCCGGCGTCCCTCGTCGCGACGCTGCAGAAGGGCCTCGCGAAGGACCGCGCCAACCGCTTCGAGAGCGCCGTCGACTTCGCGCGGGCGCTGCAGCGGGTCGAGATGGAGCTGGCCTACGCGCCGACGCCCATCGACATCCCGAACCTCGTCCAGCCGCAGTCGCAGGCCTCCCGACCGGACACGTCCAGCAGTGCGTCGGACGAGACCCGGGTCCGGCAGGTCCCGACGGTCGAGGCCCAGCCGCGACCGGGCGTGCCGAGTGTGCAGCCGTCGATCGGCGACGAGACGGTCGTGCGTTCGGCCGGGCCGCTCGTCCAACCGATCCAGCCGTCGGCCCCGATCACCGTCGGTGCGGCAGCGGTGCCCTCCGAGACGATCCGCCGCGTCCGTCTCGAGACCGCCGCTGCGGTTCCCACGGAGGACCCCGATGCCGATGCGGCCGGACGTGCCGGACGCCGCCGACTGACCCGCCTCCTCGTCGTGGGCGGTGTCGCGGTGCTCGCGGTCGGCGGGATCGCGGCCGGGATCATCTGGCAGGGAGCGGCGGCCGACCCGAAGCCGACGGCCGCCGCGACCGGGGCGCCCATTCAACTGAGCGACGTCCCCTCGCCGAAGCCGTTCGGGGTGAACATCAGCGAGGACGGCAGCGTCGTCACGTTCATCTGGGACAACCCGGATCCGCAGGACGGCGACTCGTACATCTACCAGGTGACGAGCAGCGGCAAGAATTCGCCGAAGGTGCCGACCTCGACCTACGCGGTCGACCTGAAACCGAGCGCTCCGGGCGCGCAGCTGTGCATCGAGGTGGTGATCGTCCGGGGCGGCGTCACCTCGCCCGATCCACTCGAGATGTGCTCGCAGCAGTAGCGGGAGCGAGACGATGACCGACCACAGGGGGACCACACGATGAGCACGGACGAAGCGACGGACACGGCGACGGCGAAGACGGCGGTGCGCGTCGAGTTCTGCGGCGAGGAGTACGCCGTGGACGCACGCAAGCCGTTCCTGATCGGTCGCGAGGGCGACCTCGTCGTCGACGAGAACCCATTCCTGCACCGCACCTTCCTCAGTGTCACCTTCGATGCCGGTCTCTGGTGGCTCACGAACATCGGGAACACCCTCTCCGCGACGGTGACGGACACGACCGGCAACGTGCAGGCGTGGCTCGCGCCCGGTGCGCGGCTCCCGATCGTGTTCCCCGAGCTGCAGGTGTTGTTCAGTGCCGGGACGACGACCTACGACTTCACGATCACCTCGGACCTCGAGTACTTCAGTCCGTCGCAGCTCTCGACGACGACCGCCGGGACCACGACGGTCGGGCCGATCCACCTGACGAGCAGCCAGCGCCTCCTCATCGTCGCCCTGGCCGAGGACGTCCTGCGCCAGGCGTCGCCCGGCCGCGGCGAGATCCCGGCGTCGGCCGCCGCTGCCGCCCGCCTCGGCTGGAGCCAGACCACCTTCAACCGCAAACTCGACAACGTCTGCGACAAGCTCGACAAGTTCGGCGTCCAGGGGCTCCGCGGCGGGCCGGGGAAGCTCGCGACCGGCCGTCGTGCACGGCTGGTCGAGTACGCGGTCTCGACCCGTCTCGTGGACGCCAGCGACCTCCCGCTCCTCGACCACGCCGATCAGGCGGACGTCGGCGGGGGGCAACCGGTTCGTGGTTGACCCTCGCAACCGTTTTCCATGGCTGACTTCTTTGTTAGAGTGACTCCGCGTTTGCAGCGTGGCGCATCGACCGATGCTTGACCGAACATCACCTGGGGGACCGTGAGCAACTGGAGTGCCTGGCTGCGCAAACGCAAGACCGCGGCCTCGATCACGGCCCTGTCGGTCCTCGTCGCCGTACCGGTGACCGCCGCGCTCATCCACCAGGGCTTCCCGGTCACGGAGGTGGATCTCGAGTCCCGCGACGTCTGGGTCACCAACGGCGAGTCGCTCCTCGCAGGGCGTCTCAACGATCAGATCTCCGAACTCGACGGAGCGGTGTCGACGGCGTCCAACAACGCCGACGTGCTGCAGGACGGCGACGACGTCTTCCTCCAGGACAAGGCGCTCTCCTCGCTCGAACGCATCGACCCGGCCTTCACGAGCCTCATCCAGCGCGTCTCGCTGCCGACCGGCGCGACGGTGCACTACGGCGGCGACCGACTCTCGGTCGTCGCGGGGGAGACCGGCAAGCTCTGGTCCGTCGACGCCGCCGGGGAACTCCGGTTCGACCCCACCGAGACCAAGCCGATCGTCTCCATCGGCAAGGCCGGCCAGGCGGTCGTCACCTCGACCGGCACCATCCTCGCGGTCGCGCCTGCCAAGGGGATCCTCTACCGCATCCTGCCCGACGGCACGAAGACCGAGTCGAAGCTCCCGAAACTCGACGACTACCAGTTGAGTGCGGCTGGTGAGCAGGCGGTCATCCTCGACGTGAAGTCCGGCGACCTCGTGAAGCAGGACGGCTCCGTCGTCGAGCTGCCGGGCAAGCCGCTGAAGATCCAGGAGCCGTCGGCGTCGGACGACGCGGCCGTCATCGCGACCGGCGACTCCCTCGTCCGCATCCCGCTCGGTGGCGGCGACCCGGAGGTGCTCGACGCGGACGTCGTCACCGAGGCGACGAGTGCGGCCGAGGTCACGGCACCGGTCAACCTCGACGGCTGCATGCACGGTGCGTGGGCCTCCTCCAGCCGGTATGCGGCCGAGTGCGCCGACAAGAAGCCGGTCATCGCCGACATCAACCCGGAGACCGTCGGGCAGCAGCTCGTCTTCCGGGTGAACCGCTCGGTGATCGCGCTGAACAACGTCCAGACCGGCAACTCCTGGCTCGTGCAGGCGAACATGCGCCTCGTCGACAACTGGGACGAGGTGACGCCCCCACAGGAGGAGGACGGCGAGGACGGCGATGAGAAGGCCTCCGAGCAGTCCTTCGAGGACACGCTCGCGGAGCGCACCGAGGAGAACCGTCCGCCCATCGCCCGCGACGACGCGTTCGGCGTCCGCCCGGGTCGCGCGACCGTCCTGCCGCTGCTCGACAACGATTCCGACGCCGACGGCGACGTCCTGACGATCCAGAACACGAGCGACGTCGCGGCCGAGACCGGCAAGCTGGAGTACATCGACGGCGGGCGCGCGCTCCAGTTCACCCCGGCCGAGGGCTTCGTGGCCGGGACGACCTCGTTCCGCTACTCCGTCAACGACGGCCGCCCAGGCGGCGTGGCCGAAGCGAACGTGAGCATCGCCATCAAACCACCCGAGGTCAACGAGCCGCCGACGTCCCATCGAGAGGCCGCCGTCTCGGTCGAGGCCGGGCAGACGGTCACCTACAACGTGCTCGCCGACTGGCGTGATCCCGACGGCGACGACATCTTCCTCCAGTCGGCCTCGCCGGCGTCCAGCGACCTCGTCCGGTTCACCCCGGACGGCTTCGTCACGTTCACGCACGCCTCGCCCGAGATGGGCCCGCGCGACGTCAAGTTCGTCGTGTCCGACGGAGTCAACTCGGCGGAGGGCACTCTCAAGGTCGACGTGCAGCCCGCCGGAGCCCTGAGTCCGATCGGCACACCCGACTTCGTCTCGACCTTCGTCGGCGAGTCCGCGCTCGTCCAACCGCTGGCGAACGACCAGTCACCGAGTGGGGCCCCGCTCGGTCTCATCGGCGTCGAAGCGTTGCAGGGCGGTCTCGTGTCCTCGCCGAGCCTCGAGAAACAGTCCGTCACGGTCTCCTCGAACGAGCCGGGCACCTACTACCTGAAGTACACGCTCGGCGCCGGCATCGCCTCGAGCATCGGGCTCATCCGCGTCGACGTCCTCGAGAAGCCCACCGATGTGCGGCCGCCGGTCGCTGTCAAGGACGAAGGGTACCTGCGTCCGAACGAGACGATCACGATCCCGGTCCTGGCCAACGACGAGTCGCCGGGCGGGCAGGTGCTCGCCGTGCAGTCCGTCTCCGTTCCCGACGAGTCGACCTCGTTGTCCGTCGAGGTCCTCGACAGCGCGGTCATCCGCGTCTCCTCCTCCGCGCCGATCGAGCAGCAGCTGCAGTTCACCTACGTCGTGTCCGACGGCACCTCGTCCGCGACCGCGGCCGTGACGGTCGTCCCGGTGCCACCCCTGCCGAAGCATCAGGCACCGGTCGCCACCGACGATGCGGTCGTCGTCCGCGCGGGCGACATCGCCAACGTCGCGGTGCTCGAGAACGACTACCACCCGGACGCGGCGGTCATGCTCGTCGACCGCCAGCTCGTCGAAGATCCGACCGCCGGCCTCGCCTTCGTCGACGACGACGAGGTCCGCTTCCAGGCGCCGAGCGAACCGGGCACCTACACGACGACGTACCGCGTCTCCGACACATTCGGCGAGGCCGACACGGCGACGGTCACCTTCAACGTGGTCGGCGAGGACAAGAAGAACAACCAGCCGCCCGTGCCGCAGCTGCTCACCTCGCGCGTGTTCGCGGGTGCGACGGTCCGCGTGGACGTCCCGCTCGACGGCCTGGACCCGAACGGTGACTCCGTCGTCGTCGACGACATCGCCTCCGCACCGTTGCTCGGTCGCGTCATCGAGCAGGGGAGCACCTGGTTCGTCTATGAGGCGGCTCCGGACTCCTCCGGGACCGACACCTTCCAGTACCGGGTCAAGGACACCTACGGCGCGGTCGCCGTGGGCACGATCAAGATCGGCGTCATCGGGCGTCCCGAGGTCGACGGCCAACCGAACGCGGTCGACGACTACATCGAGGTCCTCCCGGGCAAGGTGGCCTCCGTTCCGGTGCTCTCGAACGACTCCGACCCGAACGGGTACACACTCAAGCTCGCTCCGAAACTGCTCTCGGTGGATGACGGCCTCACCGCCGAGGTCAGCAAGAGCCGTGTCGTCATCGAAGTGCCGGAGGAGGAGGCGTTCTTCACCGTCCGATACCAGATCACCAACGGCAAGGGTGGCATCGACAGCGCCTACATCCAGGTCAAGGTGACGAAGGACGCGAAGCCGCAATTCCCCGAGGCGGATGACCACGTCCTCGAGGACGCCGACATCGTCGGCAAGAAGACCATCGACATCGACGTCCTCGACGGCGCGCAGAACCCCGGTGGGCTGATCGACGACCTGCAGCCGAGCCTCGAAGGTGTGAACGCCGCCTCCGGCGAGGTCCGCGACGGCGGCACCATCCGGGTGACCCTCACCGACCGACGCCAGGCGATCGCCTATCGATTGACGGATCCGGTGACCCAGCTGAGCGGTGCCGCGTTCATCATCGTGCCGGCCGCGACCGACGGCGAGCCACCGCGGATGAAGAGTCCGTTGCCGGAGCAGATCGTCAAGGTCAACGAGACGCGCGCCTGGAAGCTCTCCGACATCACCGAGGCGCCGTCCGGGAAGCCCGTCACGATCGCCTCCGAGGGCAGCGTCGTCAACTTCCGCAGTAACGGCACCTCGAGCTACGTCGACGACGCCACGATCACCTTCACCCCGGCGAAGGACTACCGCGGACCCGCCTCGGTGAGCTTCGAGGCCACGGACGGCCGCGAGAGCAAGCTGCTCACGCTGCCGATCACGGTGGGCGACCCGAACCTCGAGGACGTGCCGCCGACGTTCACCCCGGTGACGATCCCCGTCGAGGCGGGTGAACCGGCGATCGTCGTCGACCTCCGCGCCTCGAGCGACCACCCGAACCCGAAGATCCTGGCTGCGCTGTCGTACCAGGGGCTCACCGGGACCACAGCCGGTATCCAAGGCTCCCTGTCCGGGTCGCAGTTGTCGGTCTCCGCGCCGCAGGGCACGCAGCCGGGGACGTCGGCGACCTTGAACTTCACGGTGACCTACAAGGAGTACTCGATCCCCGGATCGGTGCAGGTGCAGGTCGTGTCGTCGACCCGCCCACTCCCACGGGCGATCGACGACCGCGTCGAAGAAGGCCGCAAGAACAAGGCCGAGTCGATCAGCGTGCTCGCGAACGACTACAACCCGTTCCCCGACACCCCCCTCAAGATCGTCGACGCCACCGTGGAGAGCGCGCCGGCCGGTGGAGCGACGGCGACCTTCTCCGGGAGCACGGTGACGGTGACCCCTGGCTCGTCGAAGAGCGGGACCGTCAGCGTCATCTACACGGTCCAGGACGCGACGAACGACCCCAACCGGAAGGTCCAAGGTCGCATCACCGTCATCGTGAAGGACGTCCCCGATCCGCCGACCATCGCGGTCAAGAGCGCGAAGAGCGGCAAGATCGTCGTCGTGGTCGGCGGCTCGCCGGCGAGCAACGGTTCGCCGATCGAGTCGCACTGGGTGAAGTGGACGGGCGGCGGCGACCGGCAGTGCGCCCCCGGGAACGACTGCTCCTTCGACGTGACCAACGGGCAGAGCTACTCCTTCAGCGCCTACGCGAAGAATGCGGTCGGGAACAGCGCTGATTCGGGAGCCGAGACGGCGACAGCATACGGCGTCCCGAGTGCACCGCAGAACCTCTCGATCGACTCGTCGGGCGACGCCCCGTCGACGCTGACGATGCGGTGGTCGGCCCCGGCGGACACCGGAGGTCGCGTCGACTCGTACAAATGGCGGGTGATGAAGGGCTCGAGCGCGGTGTACTCCGGCGAATCCTCGGGCACCAAGGTCATGCAGGGCCAGGTCCCGTCCGGCACCTACCAGCTCTACGTCTCCGCGACCGGGCCGGGCGGTACCGGTCCCGAGGCCGGGCCGGTCCAGGTGACGGTCAACGATCCGCCGCCGAAGAACCCCACCGGGTCCATCAGTCGTGGTGCCGGTCCGGTGACGTGCCCGAGTGACGGCAAGTTCGGCTGTTACCGCGTCGTCGTGAACTGGAACGACTTCGAAGCCGGCAGCTACCGTCTCGACCTCTACGAGAACGGTTCCGTGGTGAGCACGCTCGACGGCCAGAACATCGGTGCGAGTGGGAGCGCACAGTTCTCGCGGCTCTACGGCAAGACCAACTTCTCCCTGTACGTCAAGTTCACTCGTCTGTCAGACGGCAAGACGTGGGATGTCGCACAGACCAACGGCACCGACTGGTGAGCTCCGTTCCGAATCCCACCCGATGAGAAAGCACCCCACACACCCATGACTGTCACGCAGGAACAGGCCACCTGGTTCGCCGACGCGTTCGGCAAGCTCGTCGGCAACGTCGAGCAGGCCATCCTCGGTAAGGAGCACGTCATCAAGCTCGTCGTCACGGCCATGCTCTCGGAGGGCCACGTGCTCCTCGAGGACTACCCGGGCACCGGCAAGACCGTGCTCGCCAAGGCCCTCGCGAACACGCTCGACGGCACGAGCTCGCGGATCCAGTTCACGCCCGACCTCCTGCCGTCCGACGTCACCGGTGTGACGATCTACGACCAGGGCAAGGGGATCTTCGAGTTCCACAAGGGACCGATCTTCGCCTCCATCGTGCTCGCGGACGAGATCAACCGTGCCTCGCCGAAGACGCAGTCGGCGCTGCTCGAGGTGATGGAGGAGGGCATCGTCACGATCGACGGCACGAGCTACGAGGCCGGCCAACCCTTCATGGTCATCGCGACGCAGAACCCGATCGAACAGGCCGGCACGTACAAACTGCCCGAGGCGCAGCTCGACCGCTTCCTCATCAAGACGACGCTCGGCTACCCCGACCGCCAGACCTCCGTGAACCTGCTGCTCGACGCCTCCAACCGGGCACGCGCGACGAAGGTGCAGCCGATCATCGCGTCCAGTGCGGTCATCACCATGGCGCAGCTCGCCACCGAGGTGCACGTCGACGGCAGCATCCTCGAGTACGTCGCCGACGTCGTCGCGGCGACGCGGGACGACCAGGACGTCGCGCTCGGCGTGAGCATGCGCGGTGCTTTGGCGCTCGTGCGCGCCGTCAAGACCTGGGCGATCTCGCAGGGGCGCACCTACGTCACCCCCGACGACGTCAACGACCTCGCGCAGGCCGTCCTCGCACACCGCATCATCATCGACCCCGAGTCCGACTTCGCCGGCGTGACCGCGCAGGACGTCGTCGCCCGGGTCCTCGTCAGCATCGCTCCGCCGGCGTACCGCGCAGCATGAGCGAGACCCTCGAGCAGCGCGCCGCCGCCGCACCGGACGGATCCGATCCGGTCCGCTCGGCGACGGTCGGCGCGCCTGCCGAGGCGGGCCCCGAGGGTCCCGACGCGCACGTCGACGGCGCGCCGGCTCCCGCTCGACGGCCGAACCCGTTCCGCAGCGCGCTCGACGGCGTCGGTGCCGTCGTCGTGCCCTGGGCCAGGGTCGTCTGGTCGGCGGCGCAACCCGTGCTCGCGGTCGTCAGCGGGCTGGGCTGGGTCGTGCTCGCGATCGGCGTCATCGCGACCGTCGCCGGCTTCATCCTGGGGTGGGCGGAGCTCGTCTTCCTCGGCTTCGTCCCGCTGGCCGCGTTGCTGGCCTCCGTCGCCTACCTCTTCGGGCGGTCGACCTTCCGCATCTCCATCCACTTGAACCCCAGCCGGGTCACCGTCGGGGAGCGCGCGATCGGGCAGGTCCTCATCGCCAACCCCGGCAACCGTGCCACGACGCCCACGCGCCTCGAGGTCCCCGTCGGCTACGGCCTCGCGGAGTTCGCCATCCCGGCGATCCCGAAGGACGGCGAGCACGAGGAACTGTTCGCCGTGCCGACGAACCGGCGGGCCGTCATCCCGGCCGGGCCCGCCGTGTCGGTCCGTGGCGATCAGCTCGGTCTGCTGCGCCGCGAGGTGCGCTGGACGGAACCGGTCGAGCTCTTCGTGCATCCCGAGACCACCCGTCTCCACCCGACGGCCGCCGGTCTCATCCGCGACCTCGAGGGCCTCGTCACGAAGACCATCACGAACAACGACATCTCCTTCCACGCGCTCCGCGGGTACGTCCCCGGTGATGACCGCCGCTACATCCACTGGAAGTCCTCCGCGAAGACGGGCCAGCTCATGGTGCGGCAGTTCGAGGAGACACGGCGTTCGCAGCTCACCATGGTGATGACGACCGACTCCCGCTACTACGCCGACGACGAGGACGAGTTCGAGTTGGCGGTGTCACTCACCGCGTCGATCGCGACCCAGGTGATCCTCGACCAGGTGCCGATCAGCGTGGTGACCGACCGGCTCGCGCTGCGGACCCACACCGTGACCTCCTTCCTCGACGACAGCTGCCGGCTGCAGCTCGCCGAGGGCACCTTCGACACCCCACGCACCTTCGCCCGGGAGACCACGAAGCGTCTCCCTGCACCGAGTGTCGTCATCATCGTCGCCGGTTCGCGACTCGAGGCGCAGGAGTACCGGGGGATCCAACGCCTCTTCGGTCCCGACGTCAACGTGTTCGGGATCCGCGTCGAACGCGGTGCACGGGCCGGCATCAAGGACGTCGCCGGGATGAACGTCATGACGGTCGGGGCACTGAGCGACCTCGCCAAGGTCATGTCGAGGGCCCTATGAGCGGGGTCGACGAGCGCACGACCGTGCGCCCCGGACGCGTTCCCGCCGGCTCGGCCGCGGACGTCGACGTCCAGGGCATCGTCCCGACCTTCGTCGCGCCGTGGCCGTTGCCCGGCCGCTCCTGGATCGACCTCGCGGTCGTCTTCGTCCTCGCGGCCCTCGGCCTGCTCGGCTTCGGTGCGGCGCTCAGCGGCACCGGGTTCCTCCTCGCCGGCCTCGGCGGTCTCGCGCTCGGCATGGCGGTCGGTGTCGCCTCCCATGCCCTCCGGCTGAACGCGCTCCTGACCGGCCTCTCGACCGTCCTCGTCTTCTACGTCTTCGGCAGTGCCCTGGCGATGCCGTCGGTCGCGACGTTCGCGGTCCTCCCGAACCTGCGGACCCTCGGTGGGATCAGCATCGGGGCGGTGTTCGGGTGGAAGGACTTCGTCACCCTGCAGACCCCGCTGAGCGCGCCCGCCTACATCATGACCCTGCCCTACGTCGCGGGGATGCTCGTCGGGGTCGTCTCCGCCGTGCTCGCCGTCCGCTGGCTCCCGCGCCGTCCGCAGGTCGCCGTGCGCTGCGCCGTCCTGCTCGTCGGCCCGACCGTGCTGTACGCGCTCGGCGTGCTCCTCGGCACGCAGACGCCGTTCCTGGCGGCCGTCCGCGGGATCGCGTTCGCGCTGATCGCCCTCCTCTGGCTGGGGTGGCGGCCGGGCGCCGGTCGTGGCGAGAACGCTGCGGCGTCGACCACCGCCGTCCTCCGTCGCAAGAAGATCATCGGCACGGCCGTCCTCGCCGCCGTCGCGGTCGTCGTCGGGGGCGGCGCGGCCGTGGTCGCCTCACCGCCCACGGATTCCCGGTTCGTCCTCCGCGAGGTCGTCACCCCACCGTTCGACCCCCTGGAGTACCCGAGCCCGCTCGCCGGGTTCCGCGAGTACACGAAGGACCTCGCCGAGACGAAGCTCTTCACCGCCACCGGCCTCAAGCCGGGGGATCGGATCCGTCTGGCGGCCATGGACAGCTACGACGGACGCCTGTGGACCGTCTCGGGACCGTCCACGGCGACCGACGGCTCCGGTGCCTTCGAACTCGTCGGCGACCACCTGCCCGGACCGAAGCTCATCACGGCCGGTAGCGACCGTCGGGTGTCGATCGACATCACCGGCTACGACGACATCTGGGTGCCCAGCGTCGGGTACCCGAGCGCGCTCACCCTCGACGGCAAGGCGGCGGAGCGATCCGAGGACATCCGCTACAACGCCGAGAGCGGCGCGGCCGTCATCACCTCGGGCATCGGCGCGGGCGACGACTACGAGGAGCGGTCCACGACGCAGGCGGTCCCGAGCGACACGGCCCTCGCTACGACGCCGACCGCAGCGGTCGAGCTGCCACCCGTCACGAACATCCCCGACATCGTCGTCGCGAAGGCGTCGGAGTTCGTCGGCACCGAGACGACGCCGATGGGGCAGCTGCGCGCGATCGAGCAGAAGCTCCGCACCACCGGGTTCCTCAGCCACGGGCTCGCCTCGGACAGCTCGCCGTCGCGCGCCGGCCACGGTGCCGACCGGATGTCCGAGCTGTTCACCCGCACGCCGATGGTCGGCGACGAGGAGCAGTACGCCTCGGCGTTCGCCCTCATGGCCCGATCGCTCGGCTACCCCGCGCGGGTCGTCATGGGCTTCGCGCCCGAGGTGACCGAGGGCCAGAGTTCCGTGCAGGTCGTCGGGGACGACGTGACGGCGTGGGTCGAGGTGCCCTTCGAGGGCTACGGCTGGGTCGCGTTCTCGCCGACCCCCGATGAGACCGAGATCCCGCAGGACCAGGACCCGAAGCCCAAGACCGAGCCGCAGCCGCAGGTGCGTCAGCCGCCGCGCAGTGACAACCTCGACGACAGCCTCCTCACCGAGGCCTCGATCGACGACGGCGACGACAAGGACAAGAACGACGGACTCGTGATCCCGGAGTGGGTGTGGTGGCTCGCGCTGATCGTGGGTGTCCCGGTGTCGCTGTACGTCATCCCGCTCCTCGCCATCTCGGGCGCGAAGCGTCGGCGGACGAAGCGTCGCCGCGAGGGAAGTGGCGACCGCAGCGCCGCCGGTGCGTGGGACGAGTTGATCGACCGCTACGCCGAGCTCGGGTACACGGTGCCCGCGGCCGCCACGCGGTCGACCACGGCGTCCATGCTCGGTGTCCAGGAACCGGAGGGCGCGACCACGCTCACCGCGCTGGCGGGGACGACCGACGATGTCGTCTTCTCCGGTCGTGACGTGGACGACACGACGGCCGACGAGCTGTGGCAGCGGTCGGAGGCCGAGGCGTCGCGGGCACAGGGAGCGCTCGGCTGGTTCGCCCGCCAGCGGAGCCGGTTCCGCTACCGCGCGAAGCGCAGTCTCGTGAGCCGGCTGCAGCCGTCCGGTGCGCTCGCCCGTCGAGCAGCACGCGACCAGCGCGCCGCCGGAGGTCGCTGAGGCGGATGCGGCCGCCGAGGCACTACCCTCGGTGAGTATGGAGCGCTCGCTCGAGACCAGCGTGAGCCAGGCCGTCGACGCCTGGCTCCGGTGGTTGCCGCGCTGGCACCCCGCCGCCCACCGCGGACGCACCCGGATCTGCCGCCGGTGCATCGGGTCGCCGATCCTGCGAGCGGCCGGCCTCGTCGACGACGTCCCGCACCAGGTGCAGCACGGCCTCGCCACCCGGATGAAGGCCCTCGTCGACCACGCCGTTGCGGAGTACACCGAGCGGAACCTCCCCGTCCTCCGCGCGGAACTGCGCGCGGCGGACCTGCGCGAGGCGCAGCGCTCCTACCGCCCGGGGGAGGGGCTCGACCCGGAGTTCGACGGGCTGCAGCTCGACCCCGACCCGGATCCCGAGCAGCCCTACCTCTTCACCCTCGCGGAGCTCGGCGAATCCCAAGCGAGGACCGTCCCGCCACCGCCGCCGTTGTCGGACGACGCGAAGGAGGCGCTGCGCACCGAGATCGCCCTCGCCGACCAGTGCGCGAACGAGACCGGGCGCCGCATCTGCGAACTCCTGGTCGGGCACCGCCTCGCCATCCACGACGCAGTGGAACGGTACGTGGAACCGCAGGTCACCGCGCTCCTCGACGACCTCGCGCTCGAGCTGGATTCCCCAACCTCGCCCTGGTAGCCGTCGGGGTTCCCCCGGACGCAGGAGGGGAGATCTCCCCATCGTGCTGTCCGACACCCGTCACTATACTTTCGAGCACTTGTCATCAGCACGATCCATGCTCATTGGGGGCGCAACACCATGACCGATCCCGGAGATCAGAACCCGCAGCAGCCCCAGTGGCAGCGACCGCCCGCTCAGCCAGACCCGCAGCAGGGGTGGCAGGGCAACGGCCCGCAGCAGTCGGGCTCAGGCCAGCAGCAGACGGGGCAGTACGGCCAGCAGTCGCCGTACGGGCAGTCGCCGACCCAGCCGTCAGGGCAGTACGGGCAGCAGTCCGGCCAGTACGGTGAGCAGTCGCCCGGGCAGGACAGCCAGCAGACGGGTCAGTACAGCCAGCAGACCGGTCAATACGGTCAGACCGCGCAGTACGGCCAGCAGCCGACCGAGCAGTTCGGTCAGCAGGGCACCGGTCAGTACGGCCAGCAGCCCACGGGGCAGTACGGCCAGCAGCCCACCGAGCAGTACGGCCAGGCGCCGTACGCGCAGGGCGCAGGCGGGTACGGCGGAGGGCAGCAGCCGCCCAAGAAGAAGCTCTCGAAGAAGGGGCTCACCGGCATCATCGCCGGTGGCAGCGCCCTCCTCCTCATCATCGTGGGTGGCATCGTCGGCGTCAGCGTCGGCAACGCCCTCCACGCCCCGGAGGTGACGGTCAAGAGCTATCTCGACGCCCTGAAGTCGGGCGACGCCGAGCAGGCGCTCAAGCTCTCCGGCACCGAGGTGTCGGCGGCCGACGTCCTGCTGACCGACGACGCGTACAAGGCCGCGTCCGGCAAGGTCTCCGGATACACGATCGGGAAGACGACGACCAGCGGGAACACCGCGACCGTCGAGGCCCGTCTCACCCAGGGCGGCGAGAGCGTCGACCAGGAGTTCACGCTCACCAAGGTCGGCAAGGACGCCGTGCTCTTCGACAAGTGGAAGCTCGACGCTCCCGAACTCAGCACGGTGCAGGTCGACGTGGTCGCCCCAGAGGACGCGGTCGCGACGGTCGGCGGCGTCGATCTCACCGACGTCGAACCGATCGCCGAGGGGTCCTACCAGCTGCGCGCCCTCCCGGGTACCTACGACGTCGCCCTCAGCGAGAGCGACTGGTACACCGCCGAGGCGACGACCACGACGGCCGTGGGCTTCGGTCAGGCCGCGGAACCGGCGACGCTCGCCGTCGCCCTCACCGACGCCGGGACGACCGCCGTCGAGGAGGCCGTCAACGCGTACATCGACGGCTGCGGCGCGGCGACGGAGCTCGCCCCGGAGGGGTGCCCCTTCGAGATCCGCAACGACACCGGCTTCACCCCCTCCGGCGTGACCTGGAAGTTCGACACCCGCCCGACCTTCACGGTCGGCGACTTCTCGGGCGGCGGCTGGACCGTCGACTCCGAGACCGTCGGACGCATGTCGATGACCTGCACGCTGACCGACCCGGCCACCGGCCAGACCGGCCCGGGCTACAGCATCAACCCCGTCGACTTCGTCGTCGGCGGCACGATCGAGGGCTTCACCGACGAGGGCGCGACCTTCGTCCCGTCCCCGTAGACGCCGAGCTGAACGGCCCCTGGGAGCGATGCTCCCAGGGGCCGTCGTCGTTTGACCACAGCCTGTCGGCGGGCTAGTCTTGGTTGGGTGTGCGCGCTGTCGTGCGCTCTCGTGCTGTCCACGTTCCTCGGAGCCTGGCTCGGGGGAGTGGACAGCAGTCTTGCACCATCGGGTTGATCCCCGCCGGGCTGGTCCCGGTTGCAAGATCGCCCCCACGGCATACCCACCATGAAAGCGACGCGCACTCGCGCGGCGCCGGTGGGTCCATACGACCTCGTGATCCGGGAGACCGGTCCACGAATGCTGCAGTACCACTGTCACCGTGCAGTCATCATCAAGGAGCAAGTAGTGCCAACCATTCAGCAGTTGGTTCGGAAGGGCCGCAGCCCCAAGGTCGTCAAGACCAAGGCGCCCGCCCTGAAGAGCAACCCCCAGCAGGCCGGCGTGTGCACCCGCGTGTACACCACCACCCCGAAGAAGCCGAACTCGGCGATGCGCAAGGTCGCCCGCGTGAAGCTGCGCAACGGCACCGAGGTCACCGCGTACATCCCCGGTGAGGGCCACAACCTCCAGGAGCACTCGCTGGTCCTGGTCCGTGGTGGTCGTGTGAAGGACCTCCCGGGTGTCCGTTACAAGATCGTCCGTGGCGCCCTCGACACGCAGGCCGTCAAGAACCGCAAGCAGGCTCGCAGCCGCTACGGCGCGAAGATGGAGAAGAAGTAATGCCTCGCAAGGGTCCAGCTCCGAAGCGTCCCGTCGTCGCCGATCCCGTCTACGGCGCCCCCATCGTCAGCCAGCTCGTCAACAAGATCCTGCTGGACGGCAAGAAGGGCCTCGCTGAGCGCATCGTCTACGACGCACTCGAAGGCGTCACCGCCAAGAACCAGGGCGATGCCGTCGTCACGCTCAAGAAGGCGCTCGACAACGTCCGCCCGACCCTCGAGGTGCGTTCGCGCCGCGTCGGTGGTTCCACCTACCAGGTGCCGGTCGAGGTCAAGCCTCACCGCGCCAACACCCTCGCTCTGCGCTGGCTCGTGAGCTACGCGAAGGGCCGCCGCGAGAAGACGATGACCGAGCGTCTCCAGAACGAGATCCTCGACGCATCGAACGGTCTCGGTGCAGCCGTCAAGCGTCGTGAAGACACGCACAAGATGGCCGAGTCGAACAAGGCGTTCGCGCACTACCGCTGGTAGTCGCCGCCCGACGCGAGGGCGGGCGATCCGCCCGCCCTCGCGTCACCGAGTGAATCAGCTCACCCCTACCTATCCCCGGAGGACCCCGTGGCACAAGACGTGCTCACCGACCTGAACAAGGTCCGCAACATCGGCATCATGGCCCACATCGATGCCGGCAAGACCACCACCACCGAGCGCATCCTGTTCTACACGGGCGTCAACCACAAGATCGGCGAGACCCACGACGGTGCGTCGACGATGGACTGGATGGCGCAGGAGCAGGAGCGCGGCATCACCATCACGTCCGCCGCGACGACCTGTTTCTGGAACAAGAACCAGATCAACATCATCGACACCCCCGGCCACGTCGACTTCACGGTCGAGGTCGAGCGTTCGCTCCGCGTCCTCGACGGCGCGGTCGCGGTGTTCGACGGCAAGGAGGGCGTCGAGCCCCAGTCCGAGACCGTCTGGCGTCAGGCCGACAAGTACGACGTCCCGCGCATCTGCTTCGTCAACAAGATGGACAAGCTCGGCGCCGACTTCTACTTCACCGTCGACACGATCATCAGCCGCCTCGGCGCGAAGCCGCTGGTCATCCAGCTGCCGATCGGTGCCGAGTCCAACTTCGAGGGCGTCGTCGACCTCGTCGAGATGCGTGCGCTCACCTGGCGCGGAGACGCCAAGGGTGATGTCGAGATGGGCGCCAAGTACGCCATCGAGGAGATCCCGGAAGACCTCAAGGAGAAGGCGGCCGAGTACCGCACCGCGCTCCTCGAGGCCGTCGCCGAGACCGACGACGCACTCATGGAGAAGTACTTCGGTGGCGAAGAGCTGACCGTCGCGGAGATCAAGGCCGCGATCCGTCACCTCACCATCACGAGCACCATGTACCCGGTCCTCTGTGGCTCCGCGTTCAAGAACCGCGGCGTCCAGCCGATGCTCGACGCCGTCATCGACTACCTCCCCTCCCCGCTCGACGTCCCGGCCATCGAGGCCCACGACGCGCGCGACGAGGAGAAGGTCGTGGAGCGTCACCCCGACTCGACCGAGCCCTTCACCGCGCTCGCGTTCAAGGTCGCGGTGCACCCGTTCTTCGGTCGCCTCACGTACGTCCGCGTCTACTCGGGTCGTCTCGACTCCGGTGCGCAGATCATCAACTCGACCAAGGGCAAGAAGGAGCGCATCGGGAAGATCTTCCAGATGCACGCCAACAAGGAGAACCCGGTCGACTTCGTCACCGCCGGTCACATCTACGCGGTCATCGGCCTGAAGGACACCACCACCGGTGACACCCTGTCCGACCCGCAGAACCAGGTCGTCCTCGAGTCGATGAGCTTCCCGGAGCCCGTCATCGAGGTCGCGATCGAGCCGAAGACCAAGGCCGACCAGGAGAAGCTGGGCACCGCGATCCAGAAGCTGGCCGAAGAGGACCCGACGTTCCGCACCGAGCAGAACACCGAGACCGGCCAGACGGTCATCAAGGGCATGGGCGAGCTCCACCTCGACATCCTCGTCGACCGCATGAAGCGCGAGTTCAACGTCGAGGCCAACGTCGGCAAGCCGCAGGTCGCGTACCGCGAGACCATCAAGCGCAAGGTCGAGAAGTACGGCTACACGCACAAGAAGCAGACCGGTGGTTCGGGTCAGTTCGCGAAGATCCAGTTCGATCTGGAGCCGATGGACGTCACTCCGGAGACGACCTACGAGTTCGTGAACGCCGTGACCGGTGGTCGCATCCCGCGCGAGTACATCCCGTCGATCGACGCCGGTTTCCAGGACGCCCTGCAGGTCGGTGGCCTCGCCGGCTACCCGGTCGTGGGTGTCAAGGCGATCATCACCGATGGTGCGGCGCACGACGTCGACTCCTCGGAGATGGCGTTCAAGATCGCCGGCTCGATGGGTCTCAAGGAGGCCTACTCGCGTGCCAACCCCGTCCTCCTCGAACCGCTCATGGCGGTCGAGGTGCGTACTCCTGAGGAGTACATGGGCGACGTCATCGGAGACCTCAACTCGCGCCGTGGACAGATCCAGTCCATGGACGACGCCACCGGCGTCAAGGTCATCCGTGCCAACGTGCCGCTCTCCGAGATGTTCGGCTACATCGGCGACCTCCGGTCGAAGACCTCTGGTCGTGCCGTGTACTCGATGACGTTCGAGAGCTACGCGGAGGTCCCGAAGGCTGTCGCCGACGAGATCATCCAGAAGAACAAGGGCGAGTAGTCACTCACTCTCTCTTCACCGCGGTCCGGCCGGGTGTGCGAACACCCGGGCGGATCGCGTAACATGAATACACATCCCTGCAGTGCGTCGGGCATCGAATGGTGCCCGGCGTCCCGCACAACGTCCTGAGGAGGACTCACAGTGGCAAAGGCCAAGTTCGAGCGGACCAAGCCGCACGTCAACATCGGTACGATCGGTCACGTCGACCACGGCAAGACCACGCTCACCGCGGCGATCTCGAAGGTCCTGGCGGACAAGTTCCCGTCCGCGACCAACGTGCAGCGCGACTTCGCGTCGATCGACTCCGCGCCGGAAGAGCGTCAGCGTGGTATCACGATCAACATCTCGCACGTCGAGTACGAGACCCCGAAGCGCCACTACGCGCACGTCGACGCCCCCGGTCACGCTGACTACATCAAGAACATGATCACCGGTGCTGCGCAGATGGACGGCGCGATCCTGGTCGTCGCCGCCACTGACGGCCCGATGGCTCAGACGCGTGAGCACGTGCTGCTCGCCAAGCAGGTCGGCGTCCCCTACCTGCTCGTCGCGCTGAACAAGTCCGACATGGTCGACGACGAGGAGATCCTGGAGCTCGTCGAGCTCGAGGTCTCCGAGCTCCTCGCCTCGCAGGGCTTCGCTGAGGACGCACCGGTCGTCCGCGTCTCGGGCCTCAAGGCGCTCGAGGGCGACGAGAAGTGGGTGCAGAGCATCCTCGACCTCATGGACGCCGTGGACGCCAACGTCCCCGACCCCGTGCGCGACAAGGACAAGCCCTTCCTCATGCCGATCGAGGACGTCTTCACGATCACCGGTCGTGGAACCGTCGTCACGGGCCGCGCCGAGCGTGGCACGCTCGCGATCAACTCCGAGGTCGAGATCGTCGGCATCCGCCCGACGCAGAAGACGATCGTCACGGGTATCGAGATGTTCCACAAGCAGCTCGACGAGGCATGGGCCGGCGAGAACTGTGGTCTCCTGCTCCGTGGCACGAAGCGTGAAGACGTCGAGCGCGGCCAGGTCGTCGTGAAGCCGGGTTCGGTCACGCCGCACACGAACTTCGAGGGCACCGCGTACATCCTGTCCAAGGATGAGGGTGGGCGTCACAACCCGTTCTACGCGAACTACCGTCCGCAGTTCTACTTCCGCACCACCGACGTCACCGGCGTCATCACGCTGCCCGAGGGCACCGAGATGGTCATGCCCGGCGACACCACCGACATGACCGTTGAGCTGATCCAGCCCATCGCCATGGAGGTCGGCCTCGGCTACGCCATCCGCGAGGGTGGCCGCACGGTCGGCGCCGGCACCGTCACCAAGGTGCTCGCGTAAGCATCCGCTGACGCGAACCCCTGGTCGACCTCAGGGTCGACACGGTTCCACACGAAGGGCCCGGAGCATTTCGCTCCGGGCCCTTCGTCGTGCGCGCCGTCGGCCGGTCGGCGGCCTGCCGACTCATATGTAAGATATCGGACGACCCATCTGCATCGAACCGTCCGAGGTGACCGTGTCCCGTTCCTCCGTCCGTCCGCGTCGTCTATCGCGCCCACAGGTCCTGATCCCGAGCGTCGTCGCCCTGTCCGCTGTGCTCGGCATCGCTGGAGCCACCGTGTCGGCGGCGGTGGAGGCCATGTCCGTCCGGGAGGAGCTCGTGTCGGTCCTGCCGGAGCTCGACGCGATCCGGGCGGGCGTCGACGGCGTCGGCACCGACGCGATCGATCCTGCCGCCGTGGAGCGTGCCGGCGATGCGGTCGAGCGGGCCCTGGCGTCGACGCGGCGGCCCGACTGGTGGCTCGCGGAACGCGTGCCCGTCGCCGGGGCGAACTTCGAGGCTGTGCGCACGGCCGTCGAGGCGGCCCACGTGGTCGTCGACGAGGTCGTCGAGCCGGTCCTCGCCCTGTCCCTCGATGGATTGGCGGTCGACGGGCGTCTGGACACGGGGCGGGTGGGGAGACTTGCCCGCACCTCGGCGCGTGCGCTCGAGCGGCTCGAGGAGCAGGTGGCGCGCCTCGACCGCCTCGACCGTTCGGCGCTTCTGCCACAGGTGGCGTCGGCGCTCGGCGGACTCGACGGACCGCTGCGTGAGGCCGCATCGCTCGCCGAGCGGCTCGCGCCGGTGCTTCGGGCGCTGCCCGGGTTCCTGGGGGAGGAGGGGCCGCGAGACGTGGTCGTCCTGTTCCAGAACTCCGCGGAGAGCCGAGCCCTCGGCGGCATCGCAGGAGCTTCGGTGCTCGTGCACGTCGAGGAGGGCGTGCTCAGTGTGACCAGGACCCTCGGCGGCGCTGACTTCGTATCGCACGCTGATCCGGTGGTGCCCCTTCCGGCCGATGCCGACGCGCTCTACCGGACCGAGGGCTACGCTGCAGCAGGCACCTCGATCCATGAGGTGACGGCGCGGCCGGACTTCCCGTACGGTGCGCAGGTGGCATCGCGGCTGTGGCAGGAGAGCCAGGGTGTCACGCCTGACCTGGTGCTGGCCGTGGATCCGGTCGCGTTGTCCCACCTGCTGCGAGCGACCGGACCCGTGGTGCTGGCCGACGGTACGGAGGTGTCGAGCGACACGGTCGTCGACGAGCTCCTGAACGGCGTGTACCGAGACCACCCCGGTCTCAGTGACGAGGCGAACCGGGCGCAGGACGCGACCTTCACCGCCGTCGTGCAGGCGCTCACCTCGCAGCTGCAGGCGGGTTCCCTGGTGGTGCCCCGGGCGATCGGCGGCTGGGTCCAGGCGGTCGACGAGCGGCGTCTGCTCGCCTGGAGTCCCGACCGCGTCGAGGAGCGGGCACTGGAGCTCGCCGGGGTCGGCGGCGCCCTGCCCGAGCGTTCGTCTCGTTCGGTGCCCTTCGGGCTGTACCTCGCGGACGCGGTCGGGTCCAAGCTCGAGTACTACCTCCGACAGCAGGTGCGCGTCCGTGCGGGATCGTGCGACGTCGACGGAACGCGCACGGTGACGGTCGCGTCGGAGCTGTCCAACACGATCGACACGGAGCCGGAGCTCGACTCGGAGGCGTTCGACTACATCGCCGGGTTCCACGAGCGCGAGGGGCTCCCACGCGGTTGGATGCGTCTACGGGTCATGGCCTACGCGCCCGACGGTGCCGACATCCGCTCGGTCCGTGTCGACGGCGCCGAAGTCCCGTATACGGCAGGGTCGGACGACGGACGCCCGGTGGCCTACCTGGTGGTGACCATCGCGCCGGGCGCGACGGTGACGCTCGACGTCGATGCGGACGTGTCCGGCTCGGCGATCGACGCGGTGCGGTTCGCGGGCACCCCGGGGGTGCGTCCGGTCGAGGTCGACAACGTCGTGGAGCCCTGCTGAGCGGCGGCGCAGCGGTGCTCGCGACGCCCGAGACTGGGCGGATCCTGACCATCCGCCGCCCGCGACACGCCCGGGTTGCACGCATGGTGGATCCGTGGCAAACTAGTCCAGTTCAGTATTTCGGACGAGCGTGCCTGTGCGCGCTCCGGCGGATCACTGCCAGGTAGTGCATAGGAGCTCCCAGACGCGGCAACGCGACAGGGATCGAGCCTAGGCCGCGGGTAGCAGAACACCAATCACTTCATCGCAATCCAGGTCGTAGCAGTGCTACGCCCAGCGCCGACCACGAGTCGGGGTGGAAGCCGGTGGATGACCACGAGGGTCGCAAGACACGAGTGGTCGTTGACAGCAGAACAGTGGTGCGACACCAGTAGTGCCAATGGCGCGGAGCAACCGAACGTTGCAAAGCGCACGATATGCGTCCAATACGGAGCGATCCGCACGACGCGAGACAGAGAGTGAGTCACACATGGCGGGACAGAAGATCCGCATCCGACTGAAGTCGTATGACCACGAGGTCATCGATACTTCGGCGCGCAAGATCGTCGACACGGTCACCCGTGCAGGCGCAACCGTCGTCGGCCCCGTGCCGCTTCCGACGGAGAAGAACGTGGTCTGCGTGATCCGTTCGCCGCACAAGTACAAGGACAGCCGGGAGCACTTCGAAATGCGCACCCACAAGCGTCTGATCGACATCATCGACCCGACCCCGAAGGCCGTCGACTCGCTCATGCGTCTCGACCTGCCGGCGGACGTCAACATCGAGATCAAGCTCTGAGCTCGGTAGAGACGGAAGGAAGACATGTCTAACACGAAGACCAGCAAGGGTCTGCTCGGCACCAAGCTCGGCATGACCCAGGTGTGGGACGAGAACAACAAGCTCGTTCCCGTCACCGTCATCGAGATCACGCCCAACGTGGTCACGCAGGTTCGCACCCCCGAGGTCGACGGCTACGACGCCGTGCAGATCGCGTACGGCCAGATCGATCCCCGCAAGGTCAGCAAGCCTGACGCGGGTCACTTCGACAAGGCCGGCGTGACGCCGCGTCGTCACCTCACCGAGGTCCGCACCGCCGACGCATCCGAGTACTCGCTCGGCCAGGAGCTCACCGTCGACGGTGTCTTCGAGGCCGGCCAGAAGGTCGACGTCGTCGGCACTTCGAAGGGTAAGGGTTTCGCCGGTGTCATGAAGCGTCACAACTTCAAGGGAACGGGCGCATCTCACGGTGCTCACCGCAACCACCGCAAGCCGGGCTCCATCGGCGCCTCCTCGACCCCGAGCCGTGTCTTCAAGGGCATGCGCATGGCCGGTCGTATGGGTGGCGAGCGCGTCACCGTGCTGAACCTCCGGGTTCACGCCATCGACGCCGAGAAGGGCCTGCTGCTCGTCAAGGGTGCCGTTCCCGGCGCTCGTGGCCGCATCGTATTCGTCCGCACCGCAGTGAAGGGAGCGTAGTTCCATGGCTATCGCTACTCTCGACGTGCTCGACACCAAGCTCAAGAAGGCCGGCACCGTCGACCTTCCTGCCGAGGTGTTCGACGTTCAGACCAACATCCCGCTCATCCACCAGGTGGTCGTCGCGCAGCTCGCTGCCGCCCGCCAGGGGACGCACAAGACCAAGCGCCGCGGCGAAGTGTCCGGTGCCGGCCGCAAGCCGTTCAAGCAGAAGGGTACGGGTAACGCTCGTCAGGGCTCCATCCGTGCACCTCAGATGACCGGCGGTGGCATCGTCCACGGTCCAGTGCCCCGCAACTACGCACAGCGCACCCCCAAGAAGATGATCGCCGCGGCTCTCCTCGGCGCCATCTCCGACCGCGCACGCGGCAGCCGCCTGCACGTCGTCGACTCCCTCTCGATCGGTGAGAAGCCGTCGACGAAGGCCGTGTCCGAGTACCTGACGAACGTCGCTTCCTCGAAGCACGTCCTGATCGTCCTCCAGCGCGACGACGAGGTCAGCCTCCGCAGCGTCCGCAACCTGCAGAACGTGCACGTGCTGTCGTACGACCAGCTGAACGCATACGACGTGCTCGTCTCCGACGACATCGTCTTCACCAAGGCCGCCTTCGAGGCATTCGTCGCCAGCAAGACCGGCAACACGGCCGCAACCGAGGAGGTCTCGGCATGACCGCGATCAACAAGGACCCCCGCGACGTCATCTTCGCGCCGGTCGTCTCCGAGAAGAGCTACAGCCTGATCGACGAGGGCAAGTACACCTTCCTCGTCGACCCGCGCTCGAACAAGACCGAGATCAAGCTCGCCATCGAGAAGATCTTCGGTGTCGAGGTCGCTTCGATCAACACCCTCACCCGTCAGGGCAAGACCCGTCGCACCAAGTTCGGCACCGGCAAGCGCAAGGACACCAAGCGCGCCATCGTGTCGCTCAAGTCGGGTTCCATCGACATCTTCACGGCTGTTGGCTAAGACGGCCGGGAACGAAGAGGAATAAGAAATGGCTATTCGTAAGTACAAGCCCACGACTCCTGGTCGTCGCGGTTCGTCTGTCGCGGACTTCGCGGAGATCACCCGCACCACGCCGGAGAAGTCGCTGCTTCGTCCGTTGTCGAAGACCGGTGGTCGCAACAACCAGGGCCGCATCACGACGCGTCACATCGGTGGTGGCCACAAGCGCCAGTACCGTCTGATCGACTTCCGTCGCAACGACAAGGACGGCGTCAACGCCAAGGTCGCTCACATCGAGTACGACCCCAACCGCACCGCGCGTATCGCGCTGCTCCACTTCGTGGACGGCACCAAGCGGTACATCCTGGCTCCGAACAAGCTCAGCCAGGGCGACGTGGTCGAGTCGGGTGCAGGCGCGGACATCAAGCCCGGTAACAACCTGCCGCTGAAGAACATCCCCACCGGTACGGTCATCCACGCGATCGAGCTCCGTCCCGGCGGCGGCGCGAAGATGGCCCGCTCCGCGGGTGCATCGGTGCGTCTCGTCGCGAAGGACGGTCCGTACGCGCAGCTCCGTCTGCCGTCCGGTGAGATCCGTAACGTCGACCTGCGCTGCCGCGCCACCATCGGTGAGGTCGGCAACGCCGAGCAGTCGAACATCAACTGGGGTAAGGCCGGCCGGAAGCGCTGGCTGGGCGTCCGCCCGACCGTCCGTGGTGTCGCGATGAACCCGATCGACCACCCGCACGGTGGTGGTGAGGGCAAGACCTCCGGTGGACGTCACCCGGTCAGCCCGTGGGGCCAGAAGGAAGGCCGCACGCGCCACCCCAACAAGGAAAGCGACAAGCTCATCGTTCGTCGTCGTACCGCCGGCAAGAAGCGTAAGTAGGAGTAAGAGAAGATGCCACGCAGTCTCAAGAAGGGCCCCTTCGTCGACGACCACCTGCTCCGCAAGGTCGTCACGGCGAACGAGGCCAACAACAAGAACGTGATCAAGACCTGGTCGCGTCGATCGATGATCATCCCGGCGATGCTGGGTCACACCATCGCCGTCCACGACGGTCGCAAGCACATCCCGGTGTTCGTCACCGAGACGATGGTCGGGCACAAGCTCGGCGAGTTCGCGCCCACCCGCACCTTCCGTGGACACGTGAAGGACGACAAGAAGGGCCGTCGCCGCTAACGCGGTGACGTGAAGGAGGAAGAGAAATGGTGGAGTCGATCGCCCGCGTGCGACACATCCGCGTCACCCCCCAGAAGGCCCGTCGTGTCGTCGCGCTCATCCGTGGCAAGCAGGCTCAGGAGGCCTTGGCCATCCTGAAGTTCGCACCACAGAGCGCCAGCGAGCCCATCTACAAGCTCGTTGCCTCGGCCATCGCGAACGCTCGCGTCACGGCCGACAAGGACAACGTGTTCCTTGACGAGCAGGACCTGTACATCGCGAAGGCGTACGTCGATGAGGGTGCAACCCTCAAGCGTTTCCGTCCCCGCGCACAGGGCCGCGCGTTCCGCATCCTCAAGCGCACCAGCCACATCACCGTCGAGCTCTCGACGCCTGATGAGACTGCCGGCGCTGCCAAGGCCAAGAAGGTGAGCAAGTAATGGGTCAGAAAGTCAATCCATACGGCTTCCGTCTGGGAATCACGACCGACCACGTGTCGCGTTGGTTCTCCGACAGCACGAAGAAGGGTCAGCGTTACAGCGACTTCGTCGCGGAAGACGTCAAGATCCGCCGTCTGCTGGCGACCTCGCTCGACCGCGCTGGTGTCAGCCGCATCGAGATCGAGCGCACCCGTGACCGCGTCCGCGTCGACATCCACACCGCCCGTCCGGGCATCGTGATCGGTCGCCGTGGCGCCGAGGCCGAGCGCATCCGCGCCGACCTCGAGAAGCTCACGAAGAAGCAGATCCAGCTGAACATCCTCGAGGTCAAGAACCCCGAGGCCGACGCTCAGCTCGTCGCGCAGGGCATCGCCGAGCAGCTCTCCGCACGTGTGGCCTTCCGCCGCGCGATGCGTAAGGGCCTGCAGGGCGCTCAGCGCACGTCCACCGTCAAGGGTGTCCGCATCCAGGTGTCCGGCCGCCTCGGCGGCGCCGAGATGAGCCGTTCCGAGTTCTACCGCGAAGGCCGTGTGCCGCTGCACACGCTCCGCGCGAACATCGACTACGGCTTCTACGAGGCGAAGACCACGTTCGGCCGCATCGGCGTGAAGGTCTGGATCTACAAGGGCGACATCACCAACAAGGAGCTTGCTCGCGAGCAGGCCAACCAGAAGTCGACGCGTCCGGAACGTCGCGACGGTGGCGACCGCCCCCGTCGGAACGCCGGTCCGAGCAGCGCCCCTAAGGCAGCTGCTGAGGCGCCCGCCGCCGCAGGAGTTGAGGCATAACCATGTTGATCCCACGCAAAGTCAAGCACCGGAAGCAGCACCACCCCGGCCGTTCCGGCCAGGCGACCGGTGGCACCAAGGTGTCGTTCGGTGAGTACGGTATCCAGGCCCTGACGCCCGCTTACGTGACCAACCGTCAGATCGAGTCCGCTCGTATCGCCATGACGCGTCACATCAAGCGTGGCGGAAAGGTGTGGATCAACATCTACCCCGACCGTCCGCTGACCAAGAAGCCCGCCGAAACCCGCATGGGTTCCGGTAAGGGTTCGCCCGAGTGGTGGGTCGCGAACGTCAAGCCGGGTCGTGTGCTGTTCGAGGTCGCCGGAGTCGATGAGACCCTGGCCCGCGAGGCGCTGACCCGTGCAATCCACAAGCTGCCCCTCAAGGCACGCATCATCAAGCGCGAGGAGGGCGACGCATAATGGCGATCGGATCCAAGGAGCTCACCCCCGTCGAGCTCGACACCTTTGAAGACCAGCGGCTCCTCGAGGAGCTCCGCAAGGCCAAGGAGGAGCTGTTCAACCTGCGCTTCCAGTCGGCCACGGGGCAGCTCGAGAACCACGGCCGCCTGCGCGCCGTGAAGCGCGACATCGCTCGCATCTACACGGTCATCCGTGAGCGCGAGCTCGGCATCCGTGCCACGCCGACCGTCGAGGTCGTCGAGGCCAAGGCCGAGAAGAAGACCAAGAAGGCCAAGGCCGCACCGAAGTCCGAGGACACCGCTGCAGCCGACGCCGAGACCACGAAGGAGGCCTAGACATGGCTACCGCTACTGACAAGGCCCCCGAGGGTCACGAGTCGGCCGAGCACGACGTCAAGGACGCCGCTGCTCGTGGCTACCGCAAGACCCGCCGTGGTCTGGTGACCAGCGACAAGATGGAGAAGACCATCGTCGTCGAGGTCGAGGACCGCGTGAAGCACCCGCTCTACGGCAAGGTCATCCGCCGCACCTCCAAGGTCAAGGCTCACGACGAGGCGAACTCCGCCGGCATCGGCGACCTCGTCCTGATCAGCGAGACCCGCCCCACCAGCGCCACCAAGCGCTGGCGTCTGGTCGAGATTCTCGAGAAGGCCAAGTAGGCCTCGCGGCTTACTGAGAGGAAAGCGAACAATGCTTCAGCAAGAATCACGAGTCAAGGTCGCCGACAACACCGGCGCCAAGGAGCTCCTGACCATTCGCGTGCTCGGTGGCTCCGGCCGCCGCTACGCGGGCCTCGGTGACACCATCGTCGCGACCGTCAAGGACGCGATCCCCGGTGGCAACGTCAAGAAGGGCGACGTCGTCAAGGCGGTCATCGTCCGCACCCGCAAGCAGACCCGTCGTTCCGACGGTTCGTACATCAAGTTCGACGAGAACGCCGCTGTCATCCTGAAGGCTGACGGGGACCCCCGTGGTACCCGCATCTTCGGACCGGTCGGTCGCGAGCTTCGTGACAAGAAGTTCATGAAGATCGTCTCGTTGGCGCCGGAGGTTATCTAAGTCATGGCAAAGATCAAGAAGGGCGACCTGGTTCAGGTCGTCTCCGGCCCGAAGCAGGACCGCGGTGGTTACCGCGGCAAGCAGGGTCGCGTCATCGAGGTCCTGGCGGACAAGAACCGGGTGATCGTGGAGGGCGTCAACTACGTCACGAAGCACTCCCGTGTCGGCCAGACCCAGCGTGGAACGAAGACCGGCGGCATCGAGACCGTCGAGGCTTCGATCCACATCTCCAACGTCGCGCTCGTCGACCCGGAGACCAAGGGCCCGACCAAGGTCGGCCACCGCAACGAGGAAGTCACGAAGGACGGCGTCACCAAGACGGTCCGCGTTCGTTACGCCAAGAAGTCAGGTAAGGACCTGTAATGACCGACACAGAAGTGGCGACTGGCAAAATCCAGCCCCGTCTCAAGCAGAAGTACCGCGCTGAGATCCTTCCGCAGCTGCAGAAGGACTTCGGCTTCACGAACGTGCACCAGGTGCCCGGACTCGTGAAGGTCGTCGTCAACACCGGTGTGGGCGAGGCCGCTCGCGACAGCAAGGTCATCGACGGCGCTGTTTCGGACCTCACCAAGATCACCGGCCAGAAGCCGCAGGTCACCAAGGCACGCAAGTCCATCGCGCAGTTCAAGCTGCGCGAGGGTCAGCCCATCGGCGCCCACGTCACGCTTCGTGGCGACCGCGCTTGGGAGTTCCTCGACCGCCTGCTGAGCCTCGCTCTTCCGCGTATCCGCGACTTCCGCGGTCTCTCGGACAAGCAGTTCGACGGCAACGGCAACTACACCTTCGGTCTCCAGGAGCAGTCCATGTTCCACGAGATCGACCAGGACAAGATCGATCGCGTCCGCGGCTTCGACATCACTGTCGTGACCACGGCCAAGAACGACGACGAGGGTCGCGCGCTGCTCAAGGCGCTCGGCTTCCCGTTCAAGGCGGCTGAGTCCAAGTAGGCTGAGCTTCTGCCCGGTCCTCGGTGTATGTCGAGGACCGGGCTTCCGCCCGTTCGGGGCACTCCTGCCCAGAACGGTTCAACCACCACAGGTCGGCACCCTTGCACAGGATGTCGAAACCTGGTGAACAAAGGAAACACTCGATATGACCATGACAGATCCGGTCGCAGACATGCTGACCAGACTGCGCAATGCGAACTCGGCGCACCACGACACCGTGTCGATGCCGCACTCCAAGCTCAAGGTGAACATCGCCGAGATCCTCAAGTCCGAGGGCTACATCTCCGGCTGGGAGGTCGCTGACGCGGCCGTCGGACAGACGCTCTCGCTGAGCCTCAAGTTCGGCCCGAACCGCGAGCGCTCCATCGCCGGCATCAAGCGCGTCTCGAAGCCCGGCCTCCGCGTTTACGCGAAGTCGAACGAGATCCCCAAGGTCCTCGGCGGCCTCGGCGTCGTCATCCTGTCCACCTCCAGCGGCCTCCTCACGGACCGCCAGGCCGAGAAGAAGGGCGTGGGTGGGGAAGTCCTCGCCTACGTGTGGTAGCCAGTCATGTCTCGTATTGGAAGACTCCCCATCGACATCCCGGCAGGCGTCACCATCGACGTCGCCGGTCAGAACGTCACCGTCAAGGGCCCGAAGGGTGAGCTCCAGCTCACCGTCGCGAGCCCCATCGAGGTCAAGCTCGAAGACGCACAGCTGCTGGTCACGCGTCCCGACGACGAGCGCAACTCGCGCTCGCTCCACGGCCTGACCCGCACGCTCATCGCGAACCAGATCATCGGCGTCACCCAGGGTTACACCAAGGGCCTCGAGGTCGTCGGTACCGGTTACCGCGTCGCTCAGAAGGGCAGCGCCGTCGAGTTCGCGCTCGGCTTCTCGCACCCCGTCACCGTCGAGCCGCCGGTCGGCATCACGCTGACCGTCGAGGGCAACAACAAGCTCACGGTCGCCGGTATCGACAAGCAGGCCGTCGGCGAGGTCGCCGCCAACATCCGTAAGATCCGCAAGCCCGAGCCGTACAAGGGCAAGGGCGTGCGCTACGCCGGCGAGATCGTGCGTCGCAAGGCCGGAAAGGCTGGTAAGTAACCATGGCTCGTCCAACGAAGACTGCCGCACGTGGCCGTCGCCACACGCGTCTGCGCAAGAAGGTCGAGGGCACCGCGGTCCGTCCGCGCCTCGTCGTCAACCGTTCAGCCCGTCACGTGTTCGTGCAGGTTGTCGATGACACGAAGGGTCACACCCTCGTCTCCGCCTCGACCATGGAGGACACCCTCCGGACGTTCGACGGCGACAAGACCGCCAAGTCGCGCAAGGTCGGCGAACTCATCGCCGAGCGTGCCAAGGCAGCCGGCATCGACGATGTCGTATTTGACCGTGGAGGCAACCGCTACGCAGGTCGCGTGGCAGCAATTGCCGATGGTGCTCGAGAGGGCGGATTGAACCTGTGAGCGAAGACAACAAGCAGCAGCAAGAGCCTGTGGCGACCGTGGCCGAGGCCCCGGTCGAGACCGCGGCATCGACGGCGCCCACCGGCGACCGCGAGCCGCGCGAGGCGCGCCGCGGAGGCCGCGAGCGCAACCCCAACCGCGACCGCGGTAGCCGCGACAGCGACAAGAGCCAGTTCCTGGAGCGCGTCGTGACCATCAACCGTGTCTCGAAGGTCGTGAAGGGTGGTCGTCGCTTCAGCTTCACCGCCCTCGTGGTCGTCGGTGACGGCAACGGCATGGTCGGCGTCGGCTACGGCAAGGCTCGCGAAGTCCCGCTCGCGATCGCGAAGGGCGTCGAAGAGGCGAAGAAGAACTTCTTCCGCGTCCCGCGCGTCGGCTCGACCATCCCGCACCCCACCCAGGGTGAGGCAGCAGCCGGTGTGGTGCTCCTGCGCCCCGCCGCCGCTGGTACCGGTGTCATCGCCGGCGGTCCCGTCCGCGCCGTCCTCGAGTGCGCCGGCATCCACGACGTGCTGAGTAAGTCGCTCGGTTCGTCCAACACGATCAACATCGTCCACGCGACCGTCACGGCGCTGAAGCAGCTCGAGGAACCTCGTGCCGTCGCAGCCCGTCGTGGTCTCGAGTTCGACCAGGTCGCTCCGGCCCGCCTGCTCCGTGCAGAGGCAGAGGCCGTTCAGGCGGCCGCTGCTGCGAAGGTAGGTGCCTGATGGCCCAGCTGAGGATCACCCAGATCAAGGGCAGAATTAGTGAGAAGCAGAACCAGCGCGACACGCTTCGCAGCCTGGGTCTCCGTCGCATCGGTGCTGTCGTCGTCCGCCCGGACAACGCGCAGAACCGCGGCTACGTGAACACTGTTGCTCACCTCGTACAGGTTGAGGAGATCGACTAATGGCTGAGAAGAACGAAACCACTGAGGAGAAGGCCCCCAAGGCTGCTGCGAAGGCAGCTCCGAAGACGGCTGCCGCGAAGGCCGAGCCCAAGGCGAAGGCAGCCCCCAAGGCTGCTGCCGCCAAGAAGCCCGCGAAGGACGAGCCCGCCGAGAAGCGCGAGCAGGTCCTGAAGGTGCACCACCTGCGTCCGGCAGCCGGGGCCAAGAAGTCCCGGATGCGTGTCGGCCGTGGTGAGGCGTCCAAGGGTAAGACCGCCGGTCGCGGTACCAAGGGTACGAAGGCGCGTTACAACGTCAAGGTCGGCTTCGAGGGTGGGCAGATGCCGCTGCACATGCGCACCCCGAAGCTCCGTGGCTTCAAGAACCCCTTCCGCGTCGAGTACCAGGTCGTGAACCTGGAGAAGCTCGCCGAGCTGTACCCGAAGGGTGGCGACGTCACCACGGTGGACCTCGTCGCCAAGGGTGCCGTCCGGAAGAACGAGAAGGTCAAGGTTCTCGGAAACGGTGACATCTCGGTTAAGCTGAATGTCGCGGTTGACAAGGTCTCCGGCTCAGCTGAGCAGAAGATCGTGGCAGCCGGGGGCAGCGTCAAGTAGCCCTCGGCCGGCTCCGCACAGGAGCTCACTCGGGTGGCCGGCATCATGCCGGTCACCCGGGCCGACCCCGCAACATCTCACAGGAGGCCCCTTTTGTTCAGCGCCATCGGCCGGATCTTCCGGACCCCGGATCTTCGTCGCAAGATCGGGTTCACGCTCGGGATCATCGCCATCTACCGGCTGGGGTCCTTCATCCCCGCTCCGTTCGTGAACTTCCCGAACGTGCAGCAGTGCCTCGCGAACCAGCAGGCCGCCGGCGCATCAGGCCTCTACGAGCTCGTCAACCTCTTCAGTGGTGGCGCGCTCCTCCAACTCTCCATCTTCGCGCTGGGCATCATGCCCTACATCACCGCGTCGATCATCGTCCAGCTCCTCCGCGTGGTCATCCCGCACTTCGAGACCCTGCACAAGGAAGGCCAGTCCGGCCAGGGCAAGCTGACGCAGTACACGCGGTACCTGACGATCTTTCTCGGCATCCTCCAGTCGACGACACTCATCACCGTCGCCAAGAGCGGCGCACTGTTCGGCAACCAGGGCGGCGTCTGCGCCGACCTCATCACCGCCCAGGGCGGCACCTGGTACGGCATGCTCCTCATGGTCGTCACCATGACCGCGGGCACCGGCCTCGTCATGTGGATGGCCGAGCTCGTCACCGAGCGCGGCGTCGGCAACGGCATGTCGCTCCTCATCTTCACCTCGATCGCAGCCACCTTCCCGGGCTCGCTGGCCGCCATCTGGACCGCGAAGGGCCCCGAGGTCTTCCTCCTCGTGCTCGCCGTCGGCCTCGTGATCGTCGGACTCGTCGTCTTCGTCGAGCAGTCGCAACGTCGCATCCCCGTGCAGTACGCGAAGCGGATGGTCGGACGCCGGACGTACGGCGGCAACAACACCTACATCCCCATCAAGGTCAACATGGCCGGTGTGGTGCCCGTCATCTTCGCGTCGTCGATCCTGTACCTGCCGGCCCTCATCGCGCAGTTCAACCAGCCGACGACCGGCACCCCGGCGCCCTGGGTCCTGTGGATCCAGCAATACCTCACCAAGGGTGACCACCCGCTGTACATGCTCATGTACTTCCTGCTCATCGTCGGCTTCACCTACTTCTACGTCGCGATCACCTTCAACCCTGAAGAGGTCGCCGACAACATGAAGAAGTACGGCGGGTTCATCCCCGGCATCCGCGCCGGACGCCCGACGGCCGAGTACCTCGACTACGTCCTGACCCGCGTGACCCTGCCCGGATCGATCTACCTGGGGTTGATCGCCCTCCTGCCGCTCATCGCGCTGGCGCTGGTCGGTGCGAACGCGAACTTCCCGTTCGGTGGGGCGTCGATCCTCATCATCGTGGGTGTCGGACTGGAGACGGTCAAGCAGATCGACTCGCAGCTTCAGCAGCGCCACTACGAAGGGCTCCTGCGTTGAGCGCGGCGGCCGGCAAGCCCCGTCTGCTCATCGTCGGCCCTCCGGGATCCGGCAAGGGCACGCAGGCGGCATTCCTCGCGGATCGCTTCGACATCCCCGCGATCTCGACGGGCGACATCTTCCGCGCGAACATCAAGGAGGGCACGGCCCTCGGCAAGCAGGTCCAGGCGATCGTGAGCGAGGGCGGATACGTCCCCGACTCGCTGACCAACGAGATCGTCCGTGACCGGCTCCACCAGCCGGACGCGATCGAGGGGTTCTTGCTCGACGGGTACCCGCGGACCACCGACCAGGTGGTCGCGCTCGACGCCCTGCTGGCCGAGAGTGATGCAAGCCTGGACGCCGTCGTGCAACTGCAGGCCGACACCGAGGAGGTCGTCGCACGACTCCTCAAACGTGCCGCCGAGCAGGGCCGCACCGACGACACGGAAGAGGTTATCCGTCACCGGCTCGACCTCTACGCGCACGAGACGGCTCCGCTGATCGAGGTCTTCACCGCCCGGGGGCTCGTCGTGGCCGTCGACGGTCTCGGTGAGGTCGACGAGGTCACCGCGCGGATCGACGCCGCCCTCGCTGCTCGCGGCATCATCGTCCCGGCCGTCTGACACACCGACACGTCCACCACGGTGTTCCGGAAGTCGATCTACAAGACCCCTGACCAGATCCGCGCCATGCTCGCGCCGGGGCTGGCCACCGCGGCCTCGCTCGATGCGGTCCGCGCGCTCGTCGCCCCCGGGGTGACGACGCTGCAACTCGACGCGGCTGCCGAGGCAGCCATCGTCGCGGCCGGCGGGCACTCCAACTTCAAGCTCGTCCCCGGCTATCGCCACACGGTCTGCACCTCGGTCAACGAGGACGTGGTCCACGGCATCCCCGGGTCACGCGTGCTGCAGTCGGGCGACATCGTGTCCATCGACAGCGGCGCCGAGATCGACGGCTGGAACGGCGACTCCGCGATGACCATCGTGCTGCCCGATCCCACGCGCCCGGAGCTCGTCACCGAGCGCGAGCGGCTCTCGGCGGTGACGGAGGGTTCACTGTGGGCCGGGATCGCCGAGCTCGCGACCGCCCGACACCTCAACCAGGTCGGTGCCGCGATCGAGGAGTACGTCGAGGACCACTCACCCGAGGGGAAGCCCTATGGGATCCTCACCGACTACGTCGGGCACGGCATCGGACGCACGATGCACGAGGCGCCACCGGTGTTCAACTACCGTGTCCGCCAGCGTGGCCCCGAAGTGAAGCCCGGGCTCGTGGTGGCCATCGAACCGATGGTGGTCGCCGGGAGCCCCGACACCCTCGTCCGCGACGACGAATGGACCGTCGCCACGCTCGACGGTGGTTCGGCTGCGCACTGGGAGCACAGCGTCGCCGTGCACCGCGACGGCATCTGGGTCCTGACCGCTCACGACGGCGGCGCCGAGGCTCTCTCCGCGTTCGGCGTCACCCCCGTCCGTCCCGCCTGACCGAGCGTCAGCCCGGTCGCCGTCCGGACCTCGTCCGTCCCGGTAGAGTTGCTCGGCATGAGCGTGCCGATCGTGTTCCTTCTCGACGTCCTCCCTGCGGACACCATCATCGACGACGCCGACCTCGCGGCCACGATCACGCCTGCCGGCGACGGGTCCGGTGTGTTGAGCGTCTTCGATCTGGGCCCCGCGCGGGGGGACGGGATCTTCGAGACGATCGGTGTCGTCGGCCGGCACCCGCAGTCGGTCGAGGCGCACCTCGATCGACTGACCGAGTCGGCGGCGATCCTCGATCTGCCCGCGCCGAACCACGCACAGTGGCGGCTCGCGATCGCGCGCGCGATCGCGGAACTCCCCGACGTCGATCAGAGCGCCGTCCGACTCGTCGTGACGCGGGGGAGTGGCGGACGCCCGACCGCGTGGATCTCGGCGACGCCGGCTGACGGGTTCCCCGAGCGTGAGAACGGCATCGAGGTCGTCCTGCTCGATCGAGGCCTCCCGAGCGACGTGCAGGAGCGCTCGCCGTGGCTGCTCGCCGGTGCCAAGACGCTGTCGTACGCGGTCAACATGGCCGCGCTCCGTGAGGCGCACCGACGTGGAGCGGACGACGTGCTCTTCCTCAGCAGCGACGGCTTCGTCCTCGAGGGCCCCACCTCCACCGTGGTCGTCCGGATCGGCGGAACGTTCGTGACACCGCCTCCGTCGAGTGGCATCCTACCCGGCACCACGCAGCTCGCGCTCTGGGCCCACCTCGAGGAGCAGGGGCTGGCACACGAGTACCGGATGCTGACACCGGAGGACGTGCTCGATGCGGAAGCGGCATGGCTGCTCTCCAGCGTCCGACTGGCCGCGCCGGTGCGTGCGGTGGACGGACGTCCGCTGGCGATGGACGCCGGTCTCACGGCACAGATCAACGACGCGCTGCTCTCCCGCACCGACTGACGGGCCGTGGCCGACGTTGAGTTGGCGAAACCCGGAAACATAGCATAGAATCGATCTTTGGTGCTTTCTGCATGCCTTCGGCGAGCCGACATCCGCACCGCAATCCATCCGCACGACCAGTGCGACTCAACCTGAGCGACAGTGAGGCTATGGCCAAAAAAGACGGCGTCATCGAGATCGAGGGCCAAGTGGTCGAGGCTCTGCCCAACGCGATGTTCCGCGTTGAGCTGACCAACGGACACAAGGTACTTGCCCACATTTCGGGCAAAATGCGTCAGCACTACATCCGCATCCTCCCAGAGGACCGCGTGATCGTGGAACTGACCCCCTACGACCTGACCCGTGGTCGGATCGTCTACCGCTACAAGTAGGTCGCGCTGTAAGTAACGGCCGGACGCGCCGCCACCATCCGGTGGTGGGCCCGGCACGATGACAGCGAAAAGAGAGAACTATGAAGGTCAAGCCCAGCGTCAAGAAGATCTGCGACAAGTGCAAGGTCATCCGTCGCAACGGCCGCGTCATGGTCATCTGCGAGAACCCGCGCCACAAGCAGCGCCAGGGTTGATCTCAGAGGATCTGCAGCACGCAGCCCTGAGCAACACAGCACCACCCCTCTAACGGCAGTTCCAGATCCCGCAGCACATCGTGCGCCGCGGGTGACACCTCGGGTCGGAGGCCCGAGCACCGGAACTGCTCCACACCTCCACAACTCCTAGGAGAAGCCACCATGGCACGTCTCGCCGGCGTAGACATCCCACGCGACAAGCGCGTGGAAGTTGCACTGACGTACATCTACGGTGTTGGCCGCACGCGGTCACTCAAGACCCTCGCCGACACCGGCATCAGCGGAGACATCCGCGTGAAGGATCTCACCGATGACCAGCTGATCGCCCTGCGCGATTACATCGAGGGCACCTTCAAGGTCGAGGGTGACCTCCGCCGTGAGGTCGCCGCCGACATCCGCCGCAAGGTGGAGATCGGGTCCTACCAGGGCATCCGTCACCGTCGTGGACTTCCGGTCCGCGGCCAGCGCACCAAGACCAACGCGCGCACCCGCAAGGGCCCGAAGCGCACCGTCGCCGGCAAGAAGAAGGCTCGCTAGGCCCCGCCTAGTCGCCTCGTCATAGGACTCAGGAGATATTCATGGCAGCACCAAAGTCGGCCGTTCGGAAGCCGCGTAAGAAGGAAAAGAAGAACATCGCCGTGGGCCAGGCCCACATCAAGTCGACGTTCAACAACACGATCGTCTCGATCACCGACCCCTCGGGCGCGGTCATCAGCTGGGCTTCGTCCGGTGGCGTCGGCTTCAAGGGTTCGCGCAAGTCGACCCCGTTCGCCGCACAGCTCGCCGCCGAGTCGGCTGCGCGTCAGGCGCAGGAGCACGGCATGAAGAAGGTCGACGTCTTCGTCAAGGGACCCGGCTCCGGCCGCGAGACCGCGATCCGTTCGCTCCAGGCCGCAGGCCTCGAGGTCGGTTCGATCAACGACGTCACGCCTCAGGCACACAACGGCTGCCGCCCCCCGAAGCGTCGCCGCGTCTAATTCCTTCGGTTCACCGGCCGTGATCCGTCCGTAGCGATCGTCTGATCGCCGCGGACGGATCACGGCATGGTCCTGGTGACCAGGGCCAGCGAACACCATTCACTACCTCGCCAACGCAAGTGTCATATAGCGGACACTTAGCCGAAAGGAATCCATAGTGCTCATCGCACAGCGCCCTACGCTCACCGAAGAATCCATCTCGGAGTTCCGCAGCCGGTTCATCATCGAGCCGCTCGAGCCAGGCTTCGGGTACACCCTCGGGAACTCGCTCCGTCGCACCCTGCTGTCGTCCATCCCCGGTGCAGCCGTCACCAGCATCCGCATCGACGGCGTGCTGCACGAGTTCAGCACGATCCCCGGTGTCAAGGAAGACGTCACCGAGATCATCCTGAACATCAAGGGCCTCGTCGTCTCCAGCGAGCACGACGAGCCGATCACGGCGTACCTCCGCAAGACCGGCGCAGGCCAGGTCACCGCAGCCGACATCTCGGCTCCGGCCGGCGTCGAGGTCCACAACCCGGACCTCGTCATCGCGACCCTCAACGACAAGGCGAAGTTCGAGCTCGAGCTCACGATCGAGCGTGGCCGCGGCTACGTGTCGGCCACGCAGAACCGCAACGAGTTCAGCGAAGCCGGTCAGATCCCCGTCGACTCGATCTACTCGCCCGTCCTCAAGGTGACCTACCGCGTCGAGGCGACTCGTGCCGGTGAGCGCACCGACTTCGACCGCCTGGTCGTCGACGTCGAGTCGAAGCCGGCCATCACGCCGCGCGACGCCATCGCGTCGGCCGGTCGCACGCTGACCGAGCTGTTCGGCCTGGCTCGCGAGCTCAACACCGCTGCAGAGGGCATCGAGATCGGCCCCGCGCCGGTCGACGCCGTGCTGCCGGGCGAGCTCTCGATCCCGATCGAGGACCTCGACCTCTCCGTGCGTTCGTACAACTGCCTCAAGCGCGAGGGCATCAACAACGTCAGCGAGCTCGTCGCGCTGTCGGAGACGCAGCTCATGAACATCCGCAACTTCGGACAGAAGTCGGTGGATGAAGTTCGCGACAAGCTCACCGAAATGGGCCTCTCCCTGAAGGACTCGGTTCCCGGGTTCGACGGCGCCCACTTCTACAGCGGCTACGACGACGAGACCGTCTCCTAGCACGCGATCCACCTGACGACTTTCCAACCTGAAGAGAGACAAGAATGCCTACTCCCACCAAGGGACCCCGCCTCGGAGGCGGACCTGCCCACGAGCGTCTCCTGCTCGCCAACCTCGCTGCTGCGCTGTTCACCCACAAGCGCATCCAGACCACCGAGACCAAGGCGAAGCGCCTGCGTCCGCTCGCTGAGCGCCTGATCACCTTCGCGAAGCGCGGCGACCTGCACGCCCGCCGTCGGGTGCTCGCGACCATCACCGACAAGAGCGTCGTGCACGAGCTCTTCACGGAGATCGCGCCCCTCGTCGCCGACCGTCAGGGTGGCTACACGCGCATCATCAAGACCGGTTACCGCAAGGGCGACAACGCTCCGATGGCCGTGATCGAGCTCGTCCTCGAGCCCGTCACGCCGAAGGCGAAGCCGGCCAAGCAGTCCGCGAAGCACGCCGCAGCGCCGGTCGACGAGGCTCCGGCCGAGGAGACCTCGGCCGACGCAGAGGCGACGGAAGCCGTCGAGGCGACCGAGACCGACGGCGAGTCCGTCGACGCCGGCGAGACCACCGACGAGGCTCCCGTGAAGGACGCCAAGTAGGCTCAACGACACACGAACGGAACCCCGCTCTCCATCCGGAGGGCGGGGTTCCGCCGTTCCTGGCGGCGTTGCGACGGTGTCCTAGGCTGGAGACATGAGTACCACTCCCGCCGTTCCGGCCGGCCAACCGGCCCTGCCGCAGCACCCCGACGTCGACCAGTGGCGTCCGGCGGTCCGCGCAGACATCGACGACATCGTGGGCCTGTGCCGCGCCATGGACCCGTTCGACAACCCCCACCGGGTGACGAGCCGCGACGAGATCGCGGACCAGTTCGACCACGCGTGGATCGACATGGCCTCGGACAGCCTGCTCGCGATCGCGGCCGACGGCACGCTGGTCGCCTATGCGATGGTGATCCTGTCGCCATCACGAGACGTGTCCGTGTATTCGTACGTCTTCGGCGGCGTGCATCCCGCATGGCGTGAGCGGGGGATCGGCCGAGCGCTGCTCGCGTGGTCGCTGGAACGGTCCGAGCAGCAGCTGGCCTCCGTCGAGACGGGTGCTCCGGCTTCCTCCCGTGCCTACGTCGACGAACGGAACCCGGGGGCGGCGCGCTTGTTGGAGCGGTTCGGCTTCGCCGTGGCGCGGTACTTCACCATCATGGAGCGCGATCTCTCCGCGCCCGTCGACGAGATCGACGTGCCCGACGGTGTCCGACTCGAGGCGTACCACCCGGACGTGGCCGAACGCACGAGGGAGGCTCGGAACGACTCGTTCCGGGACCACTGGGGCAGCCTGGAGACGGTCCCCGCGATGTGGGCGCAGTTCGTCGGCGGATCCCACTTCCGCGACGACCTCTCGGTGGTCGCGATCGACGACGACGGACGGGTCGTCGGCTTCACGCTGGCCGAGGTGGACGAGGACAGCTGGTCCGCGCAGGGGTTCACCAGCGCGTACATCGCCCTCGTCGGGACCGTCCGCGACTGGCGTGGCCGACGACTCGCACCGGCTCTGCTGGCCACCGCGCTTCGTCGGATCCAGGCAGCCGGCCTCGAGCGGGCGACCCTCGAGGTCGACACGGCCAGTCCAACGGGTGCACTCGGGCTGTACGAACGACAGGGCTTCGTCGCGACGACGCGTGATCTGGCGTACGTCCGTGATCGCTGAGCAGGTCGCGGCAGCGGACGTCCTCCCGACCCAGCGGTTCCGGCTTGCCATCGCGTACGACGGCACGGACTTCGCCGGATGGGCGAAGCAACCGGGGCTCCGCACGGTCGAGGGGGTCCTGGAGGAAGCGCTCTACCGCGTACTCGGGAAGACCGTCCCGCCCATGCCGCGGTTCGTGGTGGCCGGACGGACGGATGCCGGGGTGCACGCGGCCGGTCAGGTGGCCCACCTCGACCTCACCGAGCCGCAGCTCGCGAAGATCACGCGATTGCAGGGGCGCCACGCCGAGTTCCACGACGGGACGCCGCGGAACGAGACCGCGAGCTCCCTCCTGGTACGTCGACTGAACGGTGTGCTCGGGATGGACCGCGACGTCGTGATCCACACGGCGGAGCCGGCGCCAGAGGGCTTCGACGCGCGCTTCTCGGCGGTCTGGCGTCACTACCGCTACCGCCTCGCGGACGCCGACGTCCGCAAGGACCCGATCCTCCGGCGGACGACGAGCTGGACGACGACGTCGCTCGACGTCGAGCTACTCCACCAGGCGGCCACCTCGCTCGTCGGGCTCCACGACTTCCAGGCGTACTGCAAACCGAGACCACGCGCGACGACCATCCGGACCCTGCAGTCCTTCAGCTGGGAGCGGGATGAAGCGGGCGTGCTCGTGGCGAGCCTCACGGCCGACGCGTTCTGCCACAGCATGGTGCGGGCGCTCGTCGGCGCCTGCGTCGCCGTGGGGGAGGGGCGCATGTCGCTCGAGGAGGTCGTCCGGCTCCGGGACGGTGGGCGGCGGGAGATCGATTTCCGGGTGATGCCGGCGCGCGGACTCACCCTCGTCGAGGTCGGTTACCCCGAGCCGGGGCTGCTGCATGCGCGGGCCGCCGAGACCCGTCAGCGGCGCAGCCATGAGCACGTGGAAGCGAGCGCCGAGTGAGGTTCCCGGTGGGAATTGACCGCCGGGGTGTCGTCGCGTAGACTCTCCCGTTGGTGCCTGCGCCTTCTGCGGCGCGGTACCCGAAGTTGAGCCCTCCACCTCGGGCGTTCCGTTCGGAACACCCAACAGGAGCGGGATTCACGAACGACCAACTCCGACCAGAAAGCAGCACTATTGTGACGCGCACGTATTCCCCGAAGGCCAGTGAGATCACGCACGACTGGGTCGTCATCGACGCCACCGACGTGGTCCTCGGCCGCCTGGCCAGCCACGCTGCAGCGCTCCTGCGCGGCAAGCACAAGGCGACCTTCTCCCCTCACATGGACGGTGGCGACTTCGTCATCATCATCAACGCCGACAAGGTGGCCCTCACCGGCGCCAAGCTCCTGCAGAAGAAGGCCTACCGCCACTCCGGTTACCCGGGCGGGCTCTCGGCCGTCACCTACGCCGAGCTCCTCGAGAAGAACCCGATCCGCGCCGTCGAGAAGGCGATCCGCGGCATGCTGCCGAAGAACACGCTCGGCCGCGACCAGCTGAAGAAGCTCAAGGTCTACACGGGCAGCGAGCACCCGCACGCCGCTCAGCAGCCCAAGCCGTTCACGCTCGACCAGGTCGCCCAGTAAGCACCGGACAAGAAAAAAGGATTACACAGTGGCGAACATCGCAGATTCCATCGAAGAGACCCCGCAGAGCTACTCCACCGAGTCGGCTCCTGAAGCAGCAGTCACCGCGCCTCGCGCCGTGCTGAGCGTCCCCGGCGCAGCCGTCGGCCGTCGCAAGCAGGCCATCGCCCGCGTGCGCCTCGTCCCCGGCAGCGGCACCATCACGGTCAACGGCCGCACGCTCGAGGACTACTTCCCGAACAAGCTGCACCAGCAGCTCATCAACGACCCGTTCACCGTCCTCGACCTGGCCGGCGGCTACGACGTCATCGCACGCATCTCCGGTGGTGGCCCCTCGGGCCAGGCCGGTGCGCTGCGCCTCGGCATCGCTCGCTCGCTGAACCAGATCGACGAGGAGAACAACCGCGCCACCCTGAAGAAGGCCGGCTTCCTCTCCCGTGACGCTCGCGTCAAGGAGCGCAAGAAGGCCGGACTCAAGAAGGCCCGTAAGGCTCCGCAGTTCTCGAAGCGCTAAGCGCTCTCAAGACAAGCGAAGCTCGATGCCTCAGCTGTTTGGTACCGACGGCGTACGCGGACTCGCGAACGCCGACCTGACGGCAGACCTCGCTCTCGGCCTTGCCCAAGCCACCGCAGTGGTGCTTGGGCAAGGCCGTAGTGCTGAGGCCCGCCGTGCCGCCGGGAAGCGCCCGGTCGCCGTGCTCGCACGCGACCCGCGTATCTCCGGCGAGTTCCTGTCCGCCGCCGTCGCGGCGGGCCTGGCGTCCTCGGGCGTCGACGTGCTCGAGGCTGGCGTGCTGCCGACGCCAGCGACGGCGTTCCTCATCGCCGACATCGACGCCGATTTCGGCGTGATGATCTCCGCCTCGCACAACCCCGCGCCCGACAACGGCATCAAGATCTTCGCCCGCGGCGGGACGAAGCTGCCCGACGCGGTGGAACGCCGCATCGAGGAATACCTCGACCGCCCCAAGCTCAGCCCGACCGGCGCCGACGTCGGCCGGATCATCCGCTTCGCCGACGCCGAGGACCGCTACGTCCTCCATCTGCTCGGCAGCCTCCCGAACCGCCTTGACGGCATCCATGTCGTCCTCGACTGCGCGCACGGCGCGGCCGCGGGTGTGTCGCCGGAGACCTTCCGCGACGCCGGGGCCAAGGTCACGATCATCGGCAACGACCCCGACGGCATGAACATCAACGACGGCGTCGGCTCCACGCACCTCGACCTCCTGTCCAAGGCGGTCCTCGAGCACGGTGCCGACCTCGGCATCGCGCACGACGGCGACGCCGACCGCTGCCTCGCGGTCGACGCCGCGGGCAAGATCGTCGACGGCGACCAGATCATGGCCATCCTCGCGGTCTCGATGCAGGAGCGCGGCAAGCTCAAGGACGACACGCTCGTCGCCACGGTGATGAGCAACCTCGGCCTGCACGTCGCGATGCGCGAGCACGGCATCGACGTCGTCCAGACCGGGGTCGGCGACCGCTACGTCCTCGAGGCGATGAACGCGAACGCCTATTCGCTCGGCGGTGAGCAGTCGGGTCACGTCATCATGGCCGACTACGCGACCACCGGCGACGGCATCCTCACCGGTCTGCACATCGTGGCCGAGATGGCGCGCACCGGGAAGACGCTCGCGGAGCTCGCCGCCGTGATGCAGGTGTACCCGCAGATCCTCGTCAACGTCACGGGTGTCGACCGCACGCGCCTCGTCGGCGACGAGGTCGTCGAGGCTGCCGTCCAGGCTGCCGAAGCCGAGCTCGGAGATGACGGACGCGTGCTGTTGCGGCCGTCCGGCACCGAGCAGCTCGTCCGTGTCATGGTCGAGGCGGCCGATCAACCGACCGCCGATCGCCTGGCGCACCGCCTCGCCGACGTCGTGCGCGAGCGACTCGCCATCTGAGTCGTCCGGCGGCGGGTCGGCGCTTCAGCTGTGGAAGAGTGATCGCATGACTTCGACGACGACGGGCGGTGCCTCCGGGCAGCCGACGCCCTACGTGGAGATCGACCGTGCCGAATGGGCGCGACTCGCTCCGGAGACGGCCACACCGCTCAGCGAGACCGAGGTCGTGCAGATCCGCGGCCTCGGCGACCGTCTCGACATGCGTGAGGTCGAGGAGGTCTACGTGCCGCTCAGCCGGCTGCTGAGCCTGTACGCGAAGGGCACCCAGGATCTCGGGCGCGCGACGAGCCGGTTCCTCGGCGACCAGGCGCTCCGCACACCGTTCGTGATCGGCGTGGCGGGTTCGGTGGCCGTCGGCAAGTCGACGATCGCGCGGCTGCTGCGCGAGCTGCTGTCGCGCTGGCCGGACACCCCGCACGTCGAGCTGGTGACGACCGACGGCTTCCTCTACCCGAACGAGGAGCTCCAGCGGCGCGGCATCATGGATCGCAAAGGCTTCCCCGAGTCCTACGACCGGCGCGCGCTCCTGCGGTTCATCACCGCGGTGAAGAGTGGCGCCGCTGAGGTACGGGCGCCGTTCTACTCCCACCTGCGCTACGACATCATCCCGACGGCGCAAGTCGTCGTCCGCCGCCCCGACGTCTTGATCGTCGAGGGCTTGAACGTCCTGCAGCCGGCTGCGACGGCCAGCGGGCTCGCGATCAGCGACCTGTTCGACTTCAGCATCTACGTCGACGCACGGACGCGGGACATCGAGTCCTGGTACGTCGACCGATTCATGGCGCTCAAGCGGGGCGCGTTCTCGAACCCGAACTCCTTCTTCAACGTCTTCGCCGAGCTGTCCGACGAGGAGGCCGCCGATCAGGCGCGTGGGTTCTGGCGCTCGATCAACGAACCGAACCTCATCGACAACATCCGCCCGACCCGCTCACGCGCGAAGCTCGTGCTGCGGAAGGACTCCGATCACACGGTGTCGTCGGTACTGCTCCGGAAGCTCTGAGCCGCAGCAGGAGGACCGGCCCGGCAGCAGGCGGGTTCCGGACCCCTGCCCGTGCCCTGCACCCACGCCGATCTCCGGGGCCGCGAGGTTGGTGCAGGATCCTCGCAAAATCGCACGATTATGCTGCTCTACATGTGTGGAATCGTAGGGTACGTCGGGAACGACAAGACGGTGGACGTCCTCATGGGCGGACTCAAGCGGCTCGAGTACCGGGGGTACGACTCCGCCGGGATCGCCGTGCTCGACGCGACGGGTTCGCTGAACACCCGGAAGCGCGCCGGAAAGCTGGCCGTCCTCACCGAGGACCTCGCCGCGAACCCCATCGCTCCGGGCTCGACCGGTATCGGACACACCCGCTGGGCGACCCACGGTGGACCGACGGACCGCAACGCGCACCCGCACCTCGGTGACGAAGGACGCCTCGCGCTCATCCACAACGGCATCATCGAGAACTTCGCCGAGCTGCGTGCGGAGCTCCTCGCGGACGGCTTCACCTTCGAGAGCGACACCGACACCGAGATCGCCGCCGTGCTCATCGGCCGCGAGTACCGTTCCACCGGCGACCTCACCGAGGCCTTCCGCCGCGTCGTCGCTCGCCTGGACGGCGCCTTCACGCTGCTCGCCATGCACCAGGACCTGCCCGGCGTCGTCATCGGAGCGCGTCGGAACTCGCCGCTCGTCATCGGACTCGGCGACGGCGAGAACTTCCTCGGGTCGGACGTCGCCGCGTTCGTGCAGTACACCCAGCGCGCGGTCGCGATCGGTCAGGACCAGATGGTCGTCATCACGCCCGACGAGGTGACGGTCACCGACTTCTCCGGTAACCACGTCGTGACCGAGCCGTTCGAGATCCAGTGGGACGCTTCGGCGGCCGACAAGGGCGGCTGGTCGAGCTTCATGGCGAAGGAGATCAGCGAGGAGCCGGACGCGGTCGCGAACACGATCCGCGGGCGGGTCGAGGGCGGCCAGGTCGTCATCCCCGAACTCGCCGGTCTCGACGAGCTCTTCGTCGACATCAACCGCATCGTGATCATCGCGTGCGGCACCGCCGCCTACGCCGGCACGGTCGGCACCTACGCGATCGAGCGCTGGGCCGGGATCCCGGTCACCGTCGAGCTGAGCCACGAGTTCCGCTACCGCGATCCGGTCATCGACGCGCGCACGCTCGTCATCTCGGTGAGCCAGTCGGGCGAGACCATGGACACGCTCATGGCGGTGCGTTTCGCGAGCGAGTCCGGCGCGAAGACCCTGTCGATCTGCAACACGCAGGGCGCCACGATCGCGCGCGAGTCGGACGCCGTGGTGTACACCCACGCGGGGCCCGAGGTCGCGGTCGCGTCCACGAAGGCGTTCACCGCCCAGATCACGGCGCTGTACCTGTTCGGCCTGCACCTCGCGCGGGTCCGCGGCACCCACACCCCGGCGTTCCTGGCGTCGCAGGTCGAGGAGTTGCAGGCCGTCCCCGACAAGATCGCCAGCATCCTCGGGGCCTCCGAGAAGATCGCCCAGCTCGCCCACTGGATGGCCGACTCCCGCGCGGTGCTCTTCCTCGGTCGTCACGTCGGCTACCCGATCGCGCTCGAGGGTGCGCTGAAGCTCAAGGAGCTCGCCTACATCCACGCTGAAGGCTTCGCCGGTGGCGAGCTCAAGCACGGTCCGATCGCCCTGATCGAGCCGGGCCAGCCCGTCTTCGTCGTCGTCCCGAGCCCACGTGGCTCGGCGATCCTGCACCCGAAGGTCATCTCGACCATCGAGGAGATCCGCGCCCGTGGTGCCCGGGTCATCGCGATCGCGGAGCAGGGCGACGCCGCCGTCCTCCCCTCGGCCGACGAGGTCATCCCGATCCCGCTCGCCGGCCCGCTGTTCGAGCCTCTGCTCGCCGTCATCCCGCTGCACATCTTCGCGATGGAGCTCGCGACGGCGAAGGGCCTCGACGTCGACCAGCCGCGGAACCTCGCGAAGTCCGTCACCGTCGAGTAGGACGGTCCGCGGGGTCCGAGGTGGCCCGTCGAGCGGGCCTCCGGGCCGCACACGACGGCCGTAGAGTAGAGGGATGATCATCGGCATCGGGGTGGACCTGGTCGACCTCGCACGGTTCGAACGGGCGATCACGCGCACCCCGAACCTGCTGGCCAGGCTCTTCGTCCCGTCGGAACGCGACCTCCCGCTGCGGTCCCTCGCCGGACGGTTCGCCGCCAAGGAGGCGCTCATCAAGGCACTGGGTTCCTCGGACGGCATCCGATGGCCGGAGATGGCGATCGTGAACGGTCCGGAAGGGAAGCCCGACTTCGCGCTGTCCGGCGTCACGGCCGGTGTCGTCGCCGAGCGCGGGATCACGAGCCTGCACCTGACCATGACGCACGACGCCGGGGTCGCCGTCGCGTTCGTCGTCGCGGAGCGGGAGGGATGACGACCGTGTCCGAGCACGACGACCGACCGACCCGCGAGGCGATCATCGACCTCGACGCCCTGCGCCACAACGTCCGTCGCCTCCGCGAGGTGACCGGCGTCGGCGAACTCATCGTCGTCGTCAAGGCCGACGCCTACGGGCACGGTGCCGAGGCGATTGCCCGCGCGGCGGTCGAGGCCGGCGCTGATCGCCTGGGTGTCGCCGACATCACGGAGGGCGTCGCGCTGCGCGCCGCCGGGATCACGGCACCGATCCTCGCCTGGCTGCACGGCCCGCATGCGGCGTTCGGTGCCGCGCTCGACGCCGGGATCGACCTCGGTCTGTCGTCGGTGGCGCAGCTCCACCGCGTGATCGCGGCCGCTCGGGATCGGCCGTCCGTCGTGCCGGTCGTCCAGTTCAAACTCGAGACCGGCCTCAGCCGGAACGGCGCGGCCGAAGCCGACTGGCCGGAGCTCTTCCAAGCCGCCGCAGCCGCCGAGGCCGCCGGGCTCGTCCGGGTCGACGGGCTGTTCTCGCACGTCTCCAACACCTCCACCGCCGACGACCGGGCCGCCGCCGTCCGCTTCGAGCGCGGTGTGGCCCTCGCCACGGAAGCCGGTCTCGCTCCGCGGAGTCTGCACCTCGCCGCGTCGGCGGCGGCGCTCGGCGAGCCGTTCCTCCGCTACGACGCCGTCCGCCTCGGACTCGCCGTGTACGGCCTCTCGCCCTTCGAGCCCACCGAGGACGCCGGCCGCTCGGCCGACGCCTTCGGCCTCCGGCCCGTCATGAGCCTCCGGGCGACGGTCGCCGCCGTGCGTCGGGTCGAACCGGGCACCGGGGTGTCCTACGACTACAGCTACCGGACCAGTGCGGCGACGACGCTCGCCCTCATCCCGCTCGGATACGCCGACGGTGTGCCGCGGAGCGCCTCGAACGCCGGCCCGGTCGTGATCAACGGTCGCCGCTACCGGGTGTGCGGGCGGATCGCGATGGACCAGTTCGTCGTCGACGTCGGCGACGACGCGGTCGCCGTGGGGGACGACGCCGTGCTCTTCGGCGACCCGGCGTCCGGCGCGCCGCGTGTCGAGGAGTGGGCGGAGGCCGCCGGCACCATCAACTACGAACTCGTCACCCGCATCGGCCCGCGCGTGGTCCGGACGACCAGGGAGCGGTCATGACCGATCACGTCCTCACCCCGGGCACCGTCGAGGTGGCGACGCCCGAGGAGATGCACGCCTACGGCGTCCGGCTCGGCGCAGAACTGCGTGCAGGGCAGCTCCTGGTCCTGACCGGGCCACTCGGAGCGGGCAAGACCACCCTGACGCGAGGGATCGGCGAGGGTCTCGGGGTCCGCGGCCCCGTCACCAGCCCCACCTTCGTGCTCGCCAGGACGCACCCGAGCCTGGTCGGCGGTCCGCCACTCGTCCACGTGGACGCCTACCGGCTCGGCTCGGCGCTCGAAATCGACGACCTCGACATCGACTTCGCCCGGTCCGTCGTCGTCGTGGAGTGGGGAGCCGGATTGCTCGACGGCGTGGTCCCCACCTGGTTCGAGCTCGTCATCGAGCGGCCGACCGGAGCCGGCGACGAGCCCGCGACGGACGATGCCGGCGAGGAGCCGATCGAACGCCGAACCCTCACGCTCTCGCGGCACCCCGCCATCGACGCCGGGTAGGCTGGACGACGTGCTGTTGGCGATCGATACATCCGCAGGTTCGAGCGTCGCCGTCGTCACCCTGGGTGGCGAGGTGCTGGCCGAACGGTCCTCCGACGACCCGATGCGGCACGCCGAGGTCATCGGCACACTCATCGCCGGATGCCTCGACGACGCCGGGATCGAGGTCGCCGCCCTCACCGGGCTGGTCGCGGGTATGGGACCAGGGCCGTTCACCGGACTCCGGATCGGGATCGCCGCGGCCCGCAGCTTCGGGATCGGTGCAGGCCTCCCGGTGCACCCCGTGGTGAGCCACGATGCGATCGCGCTCGACGCCTACCGTTCCGGTTCCGCCGCACCCGACGCCACACTGCTCGTGGTCACCGACGCCCGCCGTCGCGAACGCTACTGGACGAGCTACGCCGGACTCGACGCAGCCGGCCTCCCGGTCCGCGTGCAGGGGCCGGCCCTCGCGAAACCCGACGACCTCCCGACCTCCGAATCCGTGCGCCTCGACGCGCTGGTCGTCCCCGCCGGGGCACTGGGACAGGTCGCCGCCGCACTCCTCGCCACCGACGGCGCGTTCGCGGGGGAGGAGCCGTTGTACCTCCGCTCGCCCGACGTCACGATGTCCGCGGGCGCCAAGCGGGTGACGGCGTGACCTGGTCGCTGCGCCGCGCCGGCGTCGCCGACCTCGACGCCATCATGGAGCTCGAGCACACCGTCTTCGTGAACGACGCCTGGTCGGCGGACATGATGCGCGCCGAACTGTCGTCGCCGCACGGGTACTACCTCGTCGCGACGGAGGTCGACGCCGACGACGCGACACTCGCCGGCTACGGCGGTCTCTTCGCACCGTCCCGGTCCGATGACGCCGACATCCAGACCATCGCCGTCGCCGGCCACGCCAGAGGACGAGGGCTCGGACGACTCCTCATGCAGGCGCTCATCGAGCAGGCCAGACAGCAGGACGTCGCCCAGGTCTTCCTCGAGGTCAGGGCCGACAACCCGGTGGCGATCGCGCTGTACCGGAGTCTCGGCTTCGAGGAACTCGGCGTCCGTCCCGGCTACTACCAGCCGGACGACGTCGACGCCATCGTCATGCGACTCACGGTCCAGCCGAGGCTGCCCATGCCCGCCCACGGCCAGTCCCCGCTCGAACAGACCGACCAGCACCCCGGGAGCATCGCGTGAACCGTGCAGAACCGCTCGTCCTCGGCATCGAGACAAGCTGCGACGAGACCGGGATCGGCATCGTCCGCGGACACCGCCTGCTGGCGAACACCATCGCCTCGAGCATGGACGAACACGCGCGGTACGGCGGGGTCGTGCCGGAGGTCGCCGCACGCGCCCACCTCGAGGCGCTCGAGCCCACGCTCACGGCGGCGCTCGCCGAGGCCGGCATCGCGTTGGCCGACCTCGACGCCGTCGCGGTGACGAGTGGCCCCGGCCTGTCCGGCGCACTCATGGTCGGCGTCGGAGCGGCGAAGGCGCTCGCCGTGTCCCTGGGCAAACCGCTGTACGCCGTGAACCACCTCGTCGGGCACGTCGGCGCGGACGTCCTCGACTCCGAAGACGGGACGATCGAGTACCCGACGATCGCCCTGCTCGTCTCCGGCGGGCATACCTCCCTGCTCCTCGTGCGGGACCTCGTGTCGGACGTCGAACTCCTCGGGGAGACCATCGACGACGCGGCGGGCGAGGCCTTCGACAAGGTCGCGCGCATCCTGGGTCTGCCGTACCCGGGCGGGCCGCAGATCGACCGGGCGGCCGTCGGCGGCGACCCGAAGGCGATCCGGTTCCCCCGCGGACTCAGCCTGCCGAAGGACATGGAGCGGCATCGCTACGACTTCTCCTTCTCCGGCCTGAAGACGGCCGTTGCGCGCTGGGTCGAGGCGAAGCAGGATGCCGGGGAGCCGGTCCCTGTCGCGGATGTCGCCGCCAGCTTCCGCGAGGCCGTCGTCGACGTGCTCGTCTCGAAGGCGGTCAAGGCGTGCACCGAGCTCGGCGTGCCCCGCCTGCTGCTGGGGGGCGGCGTCATCGCGAACGCGCGGCTCCGCGAGGTGGCGGCCGAACGCACCGCCTCGGCCGGGATCGAACTCCGTATCCCGCCGTTGCAGCTGTGCACCGACAACGGCGCGATGATCGCCGCGCTCGCCGCGCAGCTCATCTCCGCCGGACACGAGCCGTCGTCGCTCGACTTCGGCGCCGACTCGACCCTGCCGGTCACCGAGATCCAGGTGCACTGACCACTCGGCGAGCCGTCTCCCGGCCGTCGACCGGGTGCGCGGACGTCGGCGCATAGGATGGGCCGGTACCCGGTCACGGATCGAAGGAGCGGCGATGGATCAGCACGAGCACCCCGACGGACGACCTCCGCACCAGGACGGTGCGGTGGACGGACAGTCGCGCCCGCCGCAGGCCGAGCGGCCGAATGCGCAGCCGCAGCAGCCGTGGGGGCAGCAGCCTCCGCATCAGCCGCAGGCCCAGCAGCCCTGGTCGCCGTACCAGCCGTCACAGCCCACTCAGCAGGCCGGTGTCGCGCCGCAGGGCCAGCAGCCGTCGTACCCGCCTCAGCCCCAGGGGCAGCAGCAGCCGTACCCGCCTCAGCCCCAGGGCCAGCAGCCGTACCCGCCTCAGCCCCAGGGCCAGCAGCCGTACCAGCCCCAACAGCCGTACCAGCCCCAGGGTCAGGCCTCCCCGCCGCCCACGGATTGGCACAGTGGCTCCGGCGCGCCCGTCACACCGCCGACGCGCCCTGCCCAGCAGGGTTCGTCCCCCTCGGCGCCTCCGGCGGGTTGGCAGGGCGATCACGCGACCTATCTCCAGACGGTGCCGACGGCGGTCTACCAGGCACCGAGCCAGGGAGGCTACGCCGCGTACCAGCAGTCGCAGACGCAGACCGCTGCCGCCTCGACCGGGACCTCGCGGAGCACCTGGTCGCTCATCACCGGTGTCGTCGGGCTCGTCGTCTCCGTCTTCGTCGGTTGGGGCTTCCCCTTGTCGATCGCCGCGATCGTGCTCGGGTTCGGCGCCAGGCGTCGCGAGCCCCAGGGCCGAGGCCGCGCCCTCACCGGCCTCGTGACCGGGTTCGTCGGTCTCGCCTGCTCGGTCGGCTGGCTCGCCTACAGCGTCGTCGTCATCATCGGGTACGTCTCGACCTGATCCTCCTCGGAGGCTGCAGCCCGGCGGACGCCGTCGGGTCAGGCGTCGGCGGCCGGCGTCACCCGTTCGACGAGCAGCGCACTGTGCTTGCCGGCGATCCTCGTGAGGATGATCGTGGCCGAGCCGTCGCCCTTGAGCGCCATGCGCTTCCGGAACGCCGCGGGGTCGACGTCGACGCCGCGTTTCTTGATCTCGAGGACGCCGATCCCGCGATCCCGCATCGTGCGCTTGAGGACCTTCTCGTCCATCGGCAGCCGTTCGAGCACCCGGAAGGTCGTGGCGAACGGCGAGCTCGTCGCGGTGTCGGAGGTCAGGTAGGCGATGCCCTGGCCGAGCATGCCGGCCTCCAACCGGATGGCGAGGTCGCCGATGAGTCGGGCCCGGATCACGGATCCGTCGGGTTCGTGCACGTAGTCGCCGAGCTCTCGGACGGGGGCGTCGTCGGCGTCGGCCTCGGCGTGCAACTCGTGGTGGACGCCGTCCGCGAGGAGGAGTGCGGACCGTCGGACGTCCGGACGCGCCAGCGGGCCGAACCACAGCGTCATCTCGACGAGCTGCCCGTCGACCGACACCCACTGCGCCTCGGCGTCGTCGGGGATGAGGGAGCGGTCGAAGCCGGGTCCGAGCTTGACGCCTGTGGGAAGGCGGGCCGCCGCGCCGAAGACCAGGTCGAGGGACGGCGTGTAGTCGGCGGCACTGGCCAGCCGCGCGGTGTCGACGTGCCCAGCTGTGCGTCGCGCGGGATCGAACCAGACCGCGTCGAAGTCGGCGAGGGCGACGTCCTCGGCGGCGGCGTTCCGCACGGTCGCCGTGGGGAACGGAGCGAGGTTGTAGCTGGCGATGGCCGCGGTGACCTCGTCGATGTCGACCGCCGTGACCTCCAGGTCGAGCGAGGCCATGGCCATCGAGTCGGCGCCGATGCCGCTGCCGAGGTCGGCGATGCGTGTGAGGCCGGCCCGGGCGAAACGCCCGGCATGCAATGCGGCGACGGGGAGGCGCGTGGCCTGTTCGAGGCCTGCCTCGGTGAACAGCATGCGGCCGGCGAACGGTCCGAACTTCGCCTGGGCCTTCTGCCTGAGTCGCGACTGCGTGAGCACCGCCGCGACCAGCTCGGGGGAGTGGCCCTCCTTGCGCAGGCGCCCGACCAAGCGGACGGCCTCGTCCTTCGTCGGGTAGGGCGGGAGGGAGTCGAGGAGCCGGAGGCCGTCGGCTGTGAGGAGTTCGACGAGTTCCGAACGGTCCATGGTCAGCGGGCCTCGGGCGGAGCTGGATGCATCCGGCAACGGTAGCAGTCGCTGATTGGCACTCGCATTGCATGAGTGCCAGAAGATGCCTACACTGGAATCAGCACTCTCGCAGTGTGAGTGCTAACCACGTCTTCGTTTCAAGAAAGAGGTCAACCGTGTCGGTCTCCATCAAGCCGCTCGAGGATCGCATCGTCATCAAGCAGGTCGAGGCAGAGCAGACCACCGCTTCCGGTCTGGTCATCCCCGACACCGCCAAGGAGAAGCCCCAGGAGGGCGAGGTCGTGGCGGTCGGACCCGGTCGCATCGACGACAACGGCAACCGCGTCCCGCTCGACGTCGCCGTCGGCGACAAGGTGATCTACTCCAAGTACGGTGGCACCGAGGTCAAGTACGCCGGTGAGGACTACCTCGTCCTGTCCGCGCGCGACGTCCTCGCAGTCGTCGTCCGCTAGTCACCAGCGCACGGATCCGGCGGCTCGAGCCGCTCAACAGCCCGAATGGCATTCGCCGTTCGGGCTGTGTCCGTTTCCGGAGGGTGTCGCGGGGAGCAGCGGGTCTAGCCTGGACCAGTGCAGAACCCCAGCGATCCAGCCGACGTCGACATCCACCCCGTCACCGTCGACGGGGGAGGGGATCGACGTGCGAGCGTGGCCGTACCCCAGCAGGGGAGCCGGTCCGGACTGCTCTCGGCGGTCGCCGCCTACTGCCTCTGGGGAGCGCTCCCGCTCTACTTCATCGCCCTGGCACCGGCCGGCGCGTTCGAGGTGGTGGCGTGGCGGATCCTCTTCTCCCTCGTCTTCTGCGCCGTCCTCATCCTGGCGACCCGTTCCTGGCGTCGGCTGTTCGGCATCCTCCGCCAGCGCCGCATCGTCCTGACGATGGGCCTCGCCGGGGCGCTCATCTACGTCAACTGGCAGACGTACGTCTACGGTGCGCTCAACGGCCAAGTGGTCGAGGCGTCGCTCGGGTACTTCATCAACCCGATCGTGACCGTCTTCCTCGGCGTCTTCTTCCTCCGCGAGCGGTTGCGTCCGGCCCAGTGGGCCGCGGTGAGCGTGAGCGTGATCGCGGTCCTGGTCCTCGCCATCGGGCACGGCAGCGTCCCCTGGATCGCCCTCATCCTGGCCTTCTCGTTCGGCCTCTACGGCTACATCAAGAAACTCGTGGGCGGCTCGGTCGACGCCGTGTCCGGGCTGACGCTCGAGACCGTGTGGCTGACGCCGGTCGCGATCGCCCAGCTCATCGCGGTCGGCGTGACCGGTGGGCTGACCATCGGCACCGCGGGCGTCGGGCACGCCCTGCTGCTCGTCGGCGCCGGCGTCATCACCGCCGTCCCACTCCTGCTGTTCGCGGCGGCGGCCCGCCGCCTCCCGCTCACCTGGATGGGGTTCATCCAGTACTTCGCGCCGATCATCCAGTTCGTCGTGGGTGTCGCGGTCCTGCACGAGGCGATGCCGCCGGAGCGCTGGTTGGGCTTCGGTCTCGTGTGGCTGGCGCTCGCGATCCTCACCGTCGACATGCTCGTCGCCTCCACCCGGGGTCGCCGGGCCGCCGGGGCCGAACGGCGCCGCTCGACGCCGGCCTGAACAGCGGATTCCAGCGCTGATCGCGCGACCACTGCAGGAAAAGCGCGAAACAGGCCCTCCTGAGGTAACGATTTGGTCGTGTTACACGCTTGTAACGTCAACGACATTGTCCAGCGCACGTCCAGCGGATAACTTGACTCAACGGCAGCCCCTGGAGCTGCCACTCTTCTGACAAGCAAGGAGTACCATGAGCGTCTTTTCGAAGGCCACGGCCGCTCGCTCCCGCCCACGTTCCATCGTTCTCGGTGGTATCGCACTGATCGGAGCCAGCGCGCTGGTCCTGAGCGGTTGCGCCTCGAGTGGTAGCGGCGACAGCGGCAGCAGCAGCAAGCCTGCTGGCGACCTGACCCTGAAGCTCGGCACGGCGTTGCCGCAGACCGGTAACCTCGCGTTCCTCGGCCCGCCCGAGGAGGCCGGTGTCGGTCTCGCGGTCAAGGAGGTCAACGACGCCGACCTCGGCATCAAGATCGACCTGACGCTCGGCGACTCGGGTGACTCCGACAACAAGGCGTACGCGACCGAGGTCCCCCGTCTGCTCTCCGAGGGCGTCACGGCCATCATCGGTGCAGCGTCCTCGGGTGTGTCGAAGCTCTTCATCGACGAAGTCACCGGCGCAGGCGTCATCCAGTTCTCCCCGGCGAACACCTCCGCGGACTTCACGACGTGGGACGACAACGGTCTCTACTGGCGGACGGCGCCGTCCGACGTGCTGCAGGGCGAGGTCCTCGGGAACCTGATCGCAGAGGACGGCAACGCCACCCTCGGCATCATCTACCTGAACGACTCGTACGGCACCGGCCTCGCGAAGTTCACCAAGGAGGCGTTCGAGAGCGCCGGCGGTGAAGTGGTCGCCGAGCAGTCGTACAACACCGGTGACACCTCGTTCGACGCGCAGATCAGCGCGGTCAAGGCGGAGAACCCCGACGCGATCGCGATCATCGCGTTCGAGGAGACCAAGACGATCGTCCCCGGTCTCGCCGGCTTCCCGTCGGACAAGCTCTACTTCGTCGACGGCAACCTCGCCGACTACAGCGCGGACTTCGCTCCGGGCACCCTGACGGGCGCCAAGGGCACGCTGCCCGGCCTTGACACCGCGAAGCTCGGTGACTTCACCGACCGCCTCCAGGCGTTCGTGAAGGACGAGGGCGGCGAGCCGCTGAAGGACTACAGCTACGCGGCTGAATCCTACGACGCCGTCATCCTGCTCGCCCTCGCGGCGCTGCAGGCCGGTTCGACCGAGGGTGCCGACATGGCAGCCCAGCTCCAGTCCGTGTCCGGTGGCAAGGACAAGGGCGAGAAGGTGACCACCTTCGAAGAGGGTGCGAAGGCCATCGCCGACGGAAAGAAGATCGACTACGACGGCAACTCCGGTCCGATCACGTTCGACGAGAACGGTGACCCGACCGAGGCGACCATCGGTATCTACCAGTACGGTGACGACAACAAGTACACCCGCATCAACTAGTCGCCCACGCGACTGACGAGGCCCCGGAGTGATCCGGGGCCTTCGTCGTGCTCGGGCGCCGACGCGCCCCGCGTGTGGTGTGTCGTGTGTGGTGGCGCCAGCGCGGTGCGCTGATGCGAGCGCGGGTCCAGCGCGTGAGCGCGGGTCTCCGGAGACCCGCGCTCACGCGCCTGCGGCGCGGTCACGCCGATTCCGAGCCCATGCGGCACAACGGGGCGCGCTCACGCCGGCGCACCGCGCCGACGAGGGGAGGGGCTCGTGCCAGCGCACCGCGCTGACGGAGGGTGCGGTGCGGTCACGCCGGCGCACCGCGCTGACAGCGACCAGTTGGGCCCCCCGGGTCAACGGAACGCGCGTTGCAGCCCCGCGCGCTCGAGCTTCGCGGCGAGCCGGCTCGGATGGACGAGGTCCTCCCAGGTGGCGCGGACGACCGTGTAGCCGAGCGCGCGCAGCCGATCCTCCCGATGCTTCTCCGCCAGGACGATGTCGGCCACGTCCCGTCCCTGCGTGAACTCCTCCCGCACATACTTCTGCCGGCCGTCGAGTTCGAGGATGATGCGCTCGTCCGGCCAGACGGCATCGACCACACCGACCGGTCCGTCCGCGTCGGAGAAGGCCTGCTGCAGCACCGGCAGGGCGAAACCGAGCTGCGCGATCACGACCCGCATCTTCGATTCACCACCGTTCGCGGCGAGGGGGTTCGCGAACTCGATCGCAAAGCGCACCTGGCGCCCTCCCCGACGGCCCGGCAGGTCTCGTGCGAGCGAGCGGAGCGCCGTCTCGTCGGTGAGCTTGAGCCGGAGGGCAGCATCGGCGACGGCGACGGCGTCCTCGAGGCGGGCGATCCGAGCGAGATCGACAACGGTCCGAGCCGGGTCCGTGACCGCGAGCCCGTGCCGCATCCGTCGGGCGACGGAGCCTTGCGTCGTGTGACGGATGATGCCGGGTGCCGAACGCCCTCCGCGATCACCGCTCGTCAGCGTGTGCACCTCGGGAGGCCACGGACCCACGATCGGGAGTCCCCACAACCGCGCCGCCGAGTAGTGGCTGAACAAGGCGTCCTTCCGGAGCGCGACGGCCGCCGCATCGATCCGGACCCGGTAGCGGTCATCGGGTGACAGGGAACTCCATATCGGTTCAGGGACGTAGATGCCCTTCCGCAGACGCACCAGGTCGCCGTCGCGGTGGGCGGCGCTCACCAGGCGCTCGGCACCGACCCGTCGTGCGTCGCGGACGAGGAGGAGTCCGGTCGGGCGGAGGAGCAGGTTGAGATCGAAGGATTCCATCGCCTCACCGTGCCCGTTCGCCTCCGCCGGCACCTCGTTTCGTGGAAGCGATGTGGAGAACTGCTCCCATCCAGCCTCCGGTGGAGCGAGGGTGGACTGGTGCCCAGCGCGGTGCGCTGACGCCAGCGCGGGTCGTCGGCCTCAGCGCGGGCCGCTGTGCCGCGGGGGCGGGGATTCGGCGTGAGCGCGGTTCCAGCGCGTGAGCGCGCGCCTCCGGAGACCCGCGCTCACACGCCAGGACCGCGCTCGCGTCAGCGCACCGCGCTGGCGAAAGGCGGAGGGGGAGAATGCACAACTCCTCCGTCCCCGTCTCAGGAGGCCGTCTTGGTACGACGGTGCCCCTCGGGGGAGGGAGGAGTTGTGGTTCGTTCACCGGTCGGGATCCGGTGGCTTCTGGCCCGTCGCTCGGCACACAGCCGGGACAGGCATGTTCGAGGGTACCGAAGTACCCGCCGACCCGCGAGTGGGGATCGCCCTGATCAGTCCTCGTCCTGGCCGAGCGTCCCCAGGTAGAGGCCGATCACCTTGTCATCCGAGAGGAGCTCGCGGCCCGTCCCCGTGTAGGCGTCACGACCCTGGTCGAGCACGTACCCGCGGTCGCAGATCTGCAGACAGCGACGTGCGTTCTGCTCCACCATGATCGTGGTGACGCCGGCCTTGTTGATGTCCGAGACCCGGATGAACGCGTCGTCCTGACGCACCGGCGACAATCCCGCGGACGGCTCGTCGAGGAGCAGCACGTGCGGATCCATCATGAGGGCCCGCGACATCGCGACCATCTGGCGCTCACCACCGGAGAGAGAACCGGCGCGCTGCTTGAGCCGCTTGCCGAGTTCGCTGAAGATCCCGGTGACGAACTCGAGGCGCTCGTTGTACTGCTTCGGCTTCTGGAACAGCCCCATCTTGAGGTTGTCCTCGATGGTGAGGCTCGGGAACACGTTGTTCGTCTGCGGGACGAACCCGACGCCGCGCGCCACGAGCTTGTTCGCCCGGAGCCCCGTGATGTCCTCGCCGTTCAGCAGCACCTGTCCGCTGCGCACCTTCACCTGTCCGAAGATCGCCTTCAACAGCGTCGACTTCCCCGCACCATTCGGTCCGATGATGCCGATGAGCTCGCCCTTCCGGGCGGTCAGGTTCGCACTGTTGAGGATGTTCACGCCGGGGAGGTACCCGGCGGTCAGGTCAGTGACCTCCACCACCATCTCGGCGGTCTTGACCGCAGTGCCGCCGACCGGCGCACCCTTCACGTCGCTCATTTCCGCTCCTCCTCGGGCTCGGCACCAGCCGCGAGCCGTTCGTCCTCGATCTCGGCGAGCAGCTCCTCGGCCGCAGCGCTGTCCTCTCCGGCGATCCTGCCGGTCACGACCCCGAGGTCGACGTCCTGGTGGCTCCCGAGGTAGGCGTCGATGACGGCGGGGTCCTCCATGACGGTGTCCGGCGGACCCTCCGCGACGACACGACCCTCGGCCATGACGACCACCCAGTCGGCGATGTGCCGGACCATCTGCATGTCGTGCTCGACGAACAGCACGGTCATGCCCTCGTCCTTCAACGCCAGGATGTGGTCGAGCAGTGACTGCGTGAGCGCCGGGTTGACGCCGGCCATCGGCTCGTCGAGCATGACGAGCTTCGGGTCGCTCATGAGCGCCCGTGCCATCTCGAGGAGCTTCCGCTGCCCACCGGACAGGCTCGCGGCGTAGTCGTCACGCTTCGTGTCGAGCTTGAAGCGACGCAGGAGGTCCATCGCCTTGACCTCGAGGTCCTCCTCCTGCTTCCGCCAGAGCGGCTTCACCAGGCTGGAGAAGATGCCCTCACCGGTCTGGCCGGTCGCGCCGAGCTTCATGTTCTCGAGCACCGTGAGCAGCCCGAGCGCCTTCGTCAGCTGGAAGGTCCGGACCTGACCCATGCGGGCGACCTTGAACGCCGGGACGCCCCCGAGGCTCTTGCCGTCGAAGTTCCACGTCCCGGTGTTCGGCTTGTCGAAGCCGGTCAGCAGGTTGAACAGCGTGGTCTTACCGGCGCCGTTCGGGCCGATGAGGGCGGTGATCGCGTTGCGGGGCACCTCCAGGTGCTCCACGTTCACCGCCTGCAGGCCGCCGAAGGTCCGGGTGACCTGGTCCGCGATGAGGATCGGGTCGACCTTCTTGACGCCCGGGACGATCTCGCCGACGTGGAGGCCGGTGGTCTTGACCGGTCGCGAGGTGGGTGAGCTGTTACTTGACAAAGGTCAGCTCCTTCTTGTTTCCGAGGATGCCTTGCGGCCTGAAGATGACGATCAGCATGAGCGCGACACCGACCAGCACGTAGCGGAGCGTCGACGCCTGCGTCGAGCTCATGAACGGCAGGACGTCCGCCTTCACGAGCGCCGGGAGGACGTTCGAGAGGAACGCCATGATCACCCAGAAGATCACCGAGCCGAGTAGCGGCCCGAAGACCGTCGCGGCTCCACCCAGGAGGAGGATCGTCCAAATGAAGAAGGTGAGACTCGTGACGTACACGCTCGGCACGACCGCGGAGGGGAGTGCCAGCACCACCCCGCCGAGTGCGCCGAAGACGCCACCGACGACGAGCGCCTGCATCTTGTAGGCGAACACGTTCTTGCCGAGTGCGCGCACGGCGTCCTCGTCCTCACGGATGCCCTTCAGCACGCGGCCCCAGGGGCTGCGCATGAGGAGGAACACGAGGAGCGCGGCGACGGCGAGCAGCAGGATGCCGAAGATGCGGACCCACCACTGGTTCGCGTTGAGCTCCCACGGGCCGAAGCCGTAGATGCCCTCCGGGATCGGGTTCGCCGCGCGGAAGCCCTCGTGGTAGTTGCCGAGTCCGTCGGCCGAGTTGGTGAACTCGTCGAAGACCTGCGTCGTGAAGAGGAGTCGGACGATCTCGGCCGCCGCGATGGTGACGATGGCCAGATAGTCCGCCCGCAGCCGCAGGGTCGGGATGCCGAGGATGAAGGCGAAGACCACCGAGGCCAGACAGCCGACGATGATGCCCGCCCACCACGGGAGGTTGAAGCTCAGGATCGAGATGGCGTAGCCGTAGGCGCCGAGCGCCATGAACCCCGCCATACCGAAGTTCAACAGACCGCCGTAGCCGAAGTGCACGGCCAAGCCGAGTGCTGCGAGCGCGTACGCGATCGTCTCCGGGCTGATGACCCAAGCGAGCGTGTTCGAGAGAATGCTTCCCCAGTCCATGCGCGTGCCCCTAACCGATTCTCTCGCGACGTCCGAGGATGCCCTGCGGTCTCACGAGGAGCACCGCGATGAGCACCACGAGGGCGCCGACGTACTTGATGTCAGACGGGATCCAGAGCGTCGAGACCTCGACGAGGATGCCGATGATGAGGGCGCCGACCATGGCGCCGAAGGCGGTTCCGAGCCCGCCGAGGGTGATGGCCGCGAAGATGAGGAGGAGCAGCTGCGCTCCCATGTCCCACTTGATGCCCGGTCGGAAGTACGCCCACAGGATGCCGGAGAGGCCGGCGAGCGTCGCTGCGAGGATCCAGACGATGCGGACCACGCGGTCGACGTCGATGCCGCTGGCCGCTGCCAGGCTCGGGTTGTCCGAGATGGCTCGCGTCGCCTTGCCGGTCTTCGTCTTGATGAGCCACCAGGCCACGCCGAGGAGCACCACGACGCTGACCGCCATGCTGATCATGTCGGTGACGCTGAGCGAGACCGTACCGAACAGCTTGATGTTCTCCTCTCCCGAACCGGGCAGCTGGAACGTCCCGCCGCCGATGAAGTAGAGGAAGACGTAGCGGAGCGCCAGCGACAGGCCGATCGAGACGATCATCACCTGCACGATGCCGACGCCCTTGCGTCTCAAGGGTCTCCAGATGCCGGCGTCGAGCGCGAAGCCGAACGCGGCACTCAGAGCGAGGGCGATGATGATGGCCAACCAGATCGGCCATTGCAGGAACACCCCGAACACGAGCGCCATGATCGCGCCGAAGGTCACCATCTCCGCGTGGGCGAAGTTGCTGAGTCCGGTGGTGCCGAACACCAGGGAGGCTCCGATGGCCGCCAGGGCCAGCATGAGCCCGAAGTTCAGGCCGTTGACGAGTCGTTCTGCGAGTTGATCCCAGAAGCTGACGGTGACGCGGACGCCCTCGCCGAGGAAGAAGTTCACGGCCTTCGATTGGGTGAGGCCGAACTTCGCCTCGATGGTCGAGCCGCCCTCGGCGACGATGACGCCCTTCGGGAGGGTCTCCTCGTCGAGCGTTACCTTGTACGTACCTTTCTCGGGGACGCCGATCTTCCACTTGCCGTCGGCGTCGGTGTCGACATCGGCCTTGTAGCCGTTGCCGTCGACCGTGATGTTCACGCCTTCGAGTGGTTTGTCGTCGTACTTGACGTTCCCAGCGAAGTAGAAGTCGTACTCCTCGCCCACCTCGTCAGCATGAGCCGGGACGGCGCTCATGACGGACGTGAGGGTGATGGCCCCGAACAACAGGGCGATGAGGAGCACGAATCTCCGTGCCAGTCTCGGGTTTCGGGTCGTTCCAGCGAACTTCACTGCACCTCCAGTGCCGGGCCACTTCCGTGAACCGTTCTCCTGCGTCGGACAACGCTGTTCGACGATAGAACCTGATTATTGCCTACATGTTTCGCCCGTGCGTATTTCTCCGCATCGATTTGTCGGGATCGTGGAATAGGGGTAGGCCCTGCTCGGTTACGATGGTGATACCGGCAGGTCTGCGTTTCTCCGGTGTGTTCGTGGCTATGAGAGGGATAAATGGACCAGCCTGATCCGTTCGGATTCGTAGGACTCACGTATGACGATGTGCTGCTGCTGCCAGGGCACACCGACGTCATCCCGAGCGAGGCGGAGACCTCGTCCCGCCTGACGAAGCGGATCACCGTGAACACGCCGCTGCTGTCGAGCGCGATGGACACCGTGACCGAGGCCCGCATGGCGATCGCGATGGCTCGCGAGGGCGGCATCGGCATCCTGCACCGCAACCTGTCGATCTCCGACCAGGCCGAACAGGTCGACCGCGTGAAGCGGAGCGAATCGGGCATGATCACGAACCCGATCACCACCACGGCCGACGCCACCGTCGCCGAGGTCGACGAGCTGTGCGGCCAGTTCCGCATCTCGGGCCTCCCGGTCGTCGACGACAAGGGTGTGCTCGTCGGCATCATCACGAACCGCGACATGCGCTTCGTGTCGCCGTTCGAGAAGGCGACGACCCGCGTCAGCGAGGTCATGACGAGCACCGGTCTCGTGACCGCCCCCGTCGGCACCGACCGCAACGCGGTGATGGCGCTCCTCGCGCAGCACCGCATCGAGAAGCTGCCCCTCGTCGACGAGGCGGGCAAGCTCAAGGGCCTCATCACCGTCAAGGACTTCGACAAGAGCGAGAAGTACCCGCTGGCCACGAAGGACGACACCGGTCGTCTGCGGGTCGGTGCGGCCATCGGCTTCTTCGGCGACGCCTGGTCCCGTGCGGGCCAGCTGCTCGACGCCGGCGTCGACGTCATCGTGGTCGACACGGCCAACGGTGAGAGCGCCGGCGTGCTCGACATCATCCGTAAGCTCAAGGCCGATCCGGCGTTCGCCGGTGTCGACGTCATCGGCGGCAACGTCGCGACCCGCTCCGGCGCGCAGGCCCTCATCGAGGCCGGCGCGGACGCGATCAAGGTCGGCGTCGGTCCGGGTTCCATCTGCACCACGCGCGTCGTCGCCGGTGTCGGTGTCCCGCAGGTCACCGCGGTCTACGAGGCGTCGCTCGCGGCGCGTGAGGCGAACGTCCCGGTCATCGCCGACGGCGGTCTGCAGTACTCGGGCGACATCGCGAAGGCACTCGTCGCGGGTGCCGACACCGTCATGCTCGGCTCGCTCCTCGCCGGCACCGACGAGAGCCCCGGCGACCTCGTGTTCGTGGGTGGCAAGCAGTTCAAGAACTACCGCGGCATGGGATCGCTCGGAGCCATGCAGACGCGTGGCGAGAAGACCTCGTACTCGAAGGACCGCTACTTCCAGGCCGACGTGCCGAGCGACGACAAGCTGATCCCCGAGGGCATCGAGGGCCAGGTGCCCTACCGCGGTCCGGTCTCGGCCGTCGCGTACCAGCTCATCGGCGGGCTGCGTCAGTCGATGTTCTACGTCGGCGCGCGCAACATCGGCGAGCTGAAGGCCAAGGGCAAGTTCGTCCGCATCACCTCGGCGGGCCTCAAGGAGTCGCACCCCCACGACGTACAGATCGTCGTCGAGGCGCCGAACTACCGCAAGTAGGCACCCGCACGAACACCGACGGCCCGGCAGGCTTCCGCCTGCCGGACCGTCGGCGTAGGTGTGGTCAGCGCATCCGACGCTTGTTCAGAGCGGTTAGCGTCACCCACATGACTAGGGCGAAGCCTCCGATCCACAGGGCGTATAGCAGGTAGCCATCGAGGCCGAATCCCAAACGGACCGCCGTCGTGCCACAGATGACGATCCCGACAATGGTGCTGGCGAGGACTGATTGGCGGACGCGTAGAGGTCGCTTAGGAGGAACGTTGTGGGTCTCAGGGCTCATACGTAGACGCAGCGGCCTTGGTTGCCGCCGATGTAGATCTTCATCTCTCGTCCTCCTTGGCAGATGCCGTTCGTCGCGAGAGCGGTGGATGCGACCAAGAGGATGGCTCCGAAGACGACGCACAGCGCGGCGCCGACCCCTGGGAGGAGGCACAACGCTCCTTGAAGGGCCATCGCGCCTCCACCGATGATGAGGCCTTGGTCGAAGGCATTGAACAGGACATAGATCCCACCGGAGTCCTGCCCTCCGCCGAGACGCGTGTCGGAAGGGCCTTGTCCCACCGAGAAGCTGAACCCGTTCTCGAATACGAATGTCTCGATCGTGTCCTCACCTACCTGCTGTGTGGTGAACGGGACTTGTGCTGCCTTCAACTCCTCGACGGCCAGTCGAAGCTGTTCGGGAGTGATCTCGGGCTGAGCTGATGTGCTCAGGGGCGTCGCGGTAACAGGTGGAGGAGCAGCGTTGGCTGTTGCCGGCGCAGCGAGAGCGACGACGACCGCCAGGATTGTTCCGAGACTGAAGGCCCGTGAAGTGGTGAGCATGACTTGGTATCCCCTTCTCTGATTGGTGCGCCGCGGTGCGAACCTGGTCGTTAATATAGATATTTCTGAATCAAACGTCCAGAGTGTTGACGGGATCCGGTGTTCGTCCACCAAGCGACCGGTAGGCTGGTGCGGTGAGCATGGATATTGAGATCGGCCGGTCAAAGCGCGCACGGCGCGCCTACGCGTTCGACGACATCGCCGTCGTCCCGTCGCGGCGGACCCGCGACCCACAGGACGTCTCGGTGTCCTGGTCGATCGATGCCTACCAGTTCGAGATCCCGGTGCTCGCAGCACCGATGGACTCCGTCGTCTCGCCGACGACCGCGATCATGATGGGCCAGCTCGGCGGCGTCGGCGTCCTCGACCTCGAGGGCCTCTGGACGCGGTACGAAGACCCTGAGCCGTTGCTGTCCGAGATCCGGTCGTTGCCGGTCGGCCGCGCGACCGCGCGCATGCAGGAGATCTACTCGGAGCCCATCAAGCCCGAACTCGTCACGGCACGGCTCGCCGAGATCCGCGCGGCCGGTGTCACCGTCGCCGCCGCCCTCTCGCCGCAGCGCACCCAGGAGCTCTACGAGACCGTCGTCGCCGCAGGGGTCGACCTCTTCGTCATCCGCGGCACCACCGTGTCCGCCGAGCACGTCTCCAAGAACCAGGAGCCGCTCAACCTCAAGAAGTTCATCTACGAACTCGACGTCCCCGTGATCGTCGGCGGCGCGGCCACCTACACCGCGGCCCTCCACCTCATGCGGACCGGAGCAGCCGGCGTTCTCGTCGGCTTCGGTGGCGGTGCCGCCTCCACCACGCGGGCCTCGCTCGGCATCCACGCCCCGATGGCGACCGCCGTGGCCGACGTCGCCGGTGCGCGTCGCGACTACCTCGACGAGTCCGGCGGCCGCTACGTGCACGTCATCGCCGACGGCGGTCTCGGGACCTCGGGCGACATCGTCAAGGCCGTCGCGATGGGTGCCGACGCCGTCATGCTCGGGACCGCGTTGGCCCGCGCCACGGACGCACCCGGCGGTGGCTGGCACTGGGGTGCCGAGGCCCACCACCTGCACCTGCCGCGCGGTCGTCGGGTCGAGGTCGGCACCGTGGCCACCCTCGAGGAGATCCTCTACGGCCCGTCGCCGAAGTCGGACGGCACGGCGAACCTCATCGGTGCGCTGCGTCGGTCGATGGCCACCACCGGGTACTCCGACCTCAAGGAGTTCCAGCGGGTCGAGGTCGTCGTCGCGCCGTACCAGGGCGCCTGAGCCCTGCCGGAACCGAGCCGCTTCCGCAAGCGGTTGTCGGGTCGCATCGCGCCGACTAGCCTCTGAGGCAGAGCCTCGTGGACGAGCACCTGCCTCCGGCAGGATCATCGCGAGGGCGGTTCCAGCGAGCGGAGTTCGACGATGGCCACCACCCACAACAACGTGTCACGTTCCACCAAGCTGGGGATGGAGGAGCGCGACGCCGCGATCGAAGCGTTGAAGTCGAAAGAGCTCGACATCCTCGTCGTCGGTGGTGGCATCGTGGGCACCGGTGCTGCGCTCGACGCCGTCACGCGCGGTCTGAGCACCGGTCTGCTCGAGGCGCGTGACTGGGCGAGCGGCACCTCGAGCCGGTCCTCGAAGCTCGTGCACGGCGGCATCCGCTACCTCGAACAACTCGACTTCCGACTCGTCCGAGAGGCGCTCATCGAGCGCGGGTTGCTGCTGCAGCGCATCGCGCCGCACCTCGTGAAGCCGGTCCGGTTCCTGTACCCGCTCAACAAGCCGGTCTTCGAGCGCCTCTACATCGGCGCCGGCATGCTGCTCTACGACCTCTTCAGCTGGAGCGGTGGCCGTCCGCCCGGCGTCCCGCACCACCGGCACCTGTCCAAGCGTCAGGTCCTGACCTCGATCCCGAGCCTCAAGTCGGACGCGTTCGTGGGCGGACTCACCTACTACGACGCCCAGGTCGACGACGCCCGATACGTCTCGTCCCTCGCGCGGACGGCGTCGGCCTATGGCGCGCACGTCGCGAGCCGCGTACGGGTCGAGGGGTTCGTCAAGGTCGGACAGCGCGTCGTGGGCGTCAAAGCGCACGACCTGCAGACCGACGAGCGCTTCGAGATCCGCGCCAAGCAGGTCGTCAACGCGACCGGGGTGTGGACCGACGACACGCAATCGATGGTGGGGGAGCGGGGCCAGTTCAAGGTCCGCGCATCGAAGGGCATCCACCTCGTCGTCCCTCGCGACCGCTTCCAGTCGAACATGGGCCTCCTGCTCCGTACGGAGAAGAGCGTGCTCTTCGTCATCCCGTGGGGTCGGCACTGGCTCATCGGCACGACGGACACGGACTGGCACCTCGACAAGGCGCACCCGGCGGCGACGGCGGCCGACATCGACTACCTGCTCGACCACGTCAACACGATCCTGGCCGTGCCGCTGACCCGAGAGGACGTCGAGGGCGTCTACGCCGGACTCCGTCCGCTGCTGGCCGGTGAGTCGGAGCAGACGTCGAAGCTCTCTCGCGAGCACCTCGTCGCGCACTCCGTGCCCGGTCTCGTGGTCATCGCCGGCGGCAAGTGGACCACCTACCGGGTCATGGCGAAGGACGCGATCGACGCCGCGGTGGACGCACTCGACGGCAAGATCCCGGCCAGCGCGACGGAGAACATCGCCCTCCTCGGAGCCGAGGGGTACCAGGCGGCCTGGAACAAGCGTGGCAAGATCGCGCGGGCCTTCGGGGTGCACACGGCTCGCATCGAGCACCTGCTGAACCGCTACGGCGTGCTGACGGACGAACTGCTCGACCTCATCAAGGACGACCCGACGCTCGCCGAAGCGCTGCCGGGGGCGGACGACTACATCGGGGCGGAGGTCGTCTACGCGGCCTCCCACGAGGGTGCCCTCCACCTCGACGACGTCCTCGCCCGTCGGACGCGCATCTCCATCGAGGCCTGGGACCGCGGTGTCTCGGCGGCCCCGGTCGCGGCGAAGCTCATGGGTGGGGTCCTGGGGTGGGACGAGGAGCGCATCGAGAAGGAGGTCTCCTACTACCTGAAGCGGGTCGCGGCGGAGCGGGCCTCGCAGGAGCAGCCGAACGACGAGGCCGCCGACCGCGTGCGCCTGGAGGCCCCGGACATCGTCCCAGGGGCCTGAACGGGCGGTGATCGCCCGCAGCGCAACGGCTGCGGGCGCCTCGGGCAGGCGGGCCAGGTGTGGCGGATAGACTAGGAGGACTGCCACAACAAGCCTGAGGAGTACAGCCATGGTGGATGTTCGGCGGGTCAAACTTCCCGGGGTCGGTGTGCTCCACACCTTCGTCACGGACGACGGCGGCAAGGTCGGCGTCATCGCCCACCGGTCCGGCCACAGCGACCTCATCACCTTCGCCGACCACGAGGACGGTGCCGATGCCGGCAAGGTGTCGCTCCGACTCAACGAGGACGAGGCGCACACGCTGGCCGAACTCCTCGGTGGCACGCAGATCACCGAGTCGCTCAGCGCGCTCGACCAGATCCCCGGCCTCAGCATCGACTGGTTCACCGTCGACTACGAGGACCACATCGCCGGGCAGCCGCTCGGCAACCCCGCCGAGAAGGGCATGGTCGGGCTGACCGTCGTCGCCGTCGTGCGCGGCGACTCCGCCAACCCGGCCCCTGCTGCGGACTTCCGGGTCTTCCCGGGAGACACCCTCGTCGTCGCGGGCAGTCCCGAGAAGGTCGCCAAGGCCTTCGCCTACTTCCGTTCGGGCGCCGTCAAGAAGGTCGCCGTCGACGCTCCGCCCGGAGGGTAGGCATGCTGCACGCCGCGACCGACAACCCCCACCTCGGCCAGGATCTGCTCATCCTCGGCGTCCTGTTCGTCATCGCCTACATCCTCGGCCGCCTCGGCAAGCTGATCGGCCTCCCGTCGATCCCCGTCTACATGCTCGTCGGCCTGCTCGCGAGTCCGTACACGGGCTGGTTCCCGCTCGACTTCGCCAGCGCGCAGATCGAACTCATCGCCGTCTTCGGCCTCGTGCTCCTGCTGTTCAACCTCGGCCTGGAGTTCGACCAGGACGAGTTCTTCGGCAACGCCGGGAAGCTCATCGTCTCGGGCGGCTCCTACATCCTCGTCAACATGGCCGCCGGGCTCGTGTTCGGCTTCCTGGTCGGGTGGGGCACGCGGGAGGCGCTCATCATCGCCGGCATCACGGCGACGAGCTCGAGCGCGATCGTCACGAAGCTCCTCATCGAGCTCAAACGGCTGACGAACGATGAGACGCCCATGATCCTGGGCGTCACCGTGGTGGAGGACATCTTCATCGCGATCTACCTCGCCATCGTCGGTGTCGTCCTGAGCGGCGAGACCGAGGTGTGGCCCGTCATCGGCAAGCTCGCGATCGCCTTCACGTTCATCCTCGTGATGTTCGCGATCGCGCGGTTCGGCGGACGGTTCGTGTCGCGGCTGTTCCGCACCAAGGACGACGAGCTCTTCACCATCTTGTTCTTCGGCCTCGCGGTCGCGTTCGGCGGCATCGGGGAGCTCCTCGGAGTCACCGACGCGATCGGTGCGTTCCTCATCGGCCTGGTCCTCGGTGCCACCCGGTTCCGCAACAAGATCGAGCAGATCGCGATCCCACTCCGCGACGTGTTCGGTGCGTTCTTCTTCCTGAACTTCGGCCTCGCGCTCGACGCGACGAAGTTCGGCAGCGTCCTCGTCCCGGTGCTCCTCGCCGTCCTCATGACGGTGGTCCTCAACGTCCTGGCCGGTCAGTTCGTCGCCTGGCTCAACGGACTCGGGCCGCAAGCGGGGATCAACGCCGCGGTCATCCTGCAGAATCGCGGCGAGTTCGCCCTCATCCTCGCGACGCTCTCGCTGAGCGCGGGGCTCAACCCGCTCATCCAACCGTTCGCCGGGCTCTACGTGCTTATCATGGCCGTGATGGGCCCGATCGTCGCCGGTCGGTCCGAGCAGATCGGCACCGTCATCCTGCGTCCGCGTCGCCGGAAGGCGCGCCGAGTGGAGCAGGTCGACACGACGGCGGAGGAGGCCATCGCGCTCGTCGAGGGTGCGGGCGACCACCAGGACACGACACCCGCCGACACCGATCAGGCGGCCATCGACCGACTCGTCGAACAGGCGATGAACGACCCGGAACCACCAGCACGAAAGCGAGAGCCCGATTACTAGCACCGCCCCGTCGGCACCAGGCCCCGACAACCACGGACAGGTTCGTCCGACGCTCCGCTCCGTCATGCTGCGTCCCCGGTGGATCGGCGTCCTCGTCCTCTGTCTCGCCGTCGCCGGCGCGTTCGCCGCGCTCGGGCAGTGGCAGCTCGCACGCGCCATCGAATCCGGGCAGGTGGTGCCGACCGAGACCGAGTCGGTCCGGCCGCTCGCGGACGTCCTCGAACCGGGTGTGGGGATCCGAGAGGCCGACGCCGGCCAGCGGGTGAGCGTGTCGGGCACCTGGGTGCCGGAGGACTACCTCGTGGTCGGTAACCGGGTGAACGACGGCACGCTCGGGTACTGGGTGACGGGCCACCTCGCGACGGACCGCCCTGACCAGGCCGGTCTCGCGGTCGCGCTCGGCTGGACGAAGGACCGCGAGACCGCCGACCGCGTCGCCGAGGCGTTGAACGCGGACGCCCCCACCGGCGCCGTCGAGCTCGAAGGGCGGCTGAACCCGCCGGAGGGCCCGGAGGAGCCGGCAGCGGACGCCGCACCGACCGACCTCGACAACATGTCGGTCGCCGCACTGCTGAACCGGTGGAACGACGCCGACGGCCTGCGGGTGTTCAGCGCCTTCGTCGTGGACGACGTCGCCGTCGACGGACTCGAGCCCATCTCGTCACCCGCGCCCAGCCAGGAGATCCAGCTCAACTGGTTGAACATCTTCTACGCGGCCGAGTGGGTCGTCTTCGCGTGCTTCGCCGTGTTCCTCTGGTTCCGGCTCGCCAAGGACGCCTGGGAGCGCGAGATCGAGGAGCTCGAGGACGCCGAGGAGGAGGCCGCAGCGCTCCGTCCGTGATGTCCGGTGGCCTGGCGGCCGCGGGTAGGATGGGGGCATGCCCCTCCAGCCGAAACCGTCGACGTTTCCCGCGATCCGAGGCGCGCTGAAGTTCTACCAGGTGGCCGCCCCCATCACGGGTGTGCTGCTCCTGTCGCTCTGCGCCGAGATGCTCATGAAGTACGCGTTCGGCCTCGAGCTCGAGCTCGGCGGTGCCTACGGCTTCCTCGCCTTCGTGCCCTCCGGCACCGCCACCGCTGTCAACCTGAGCACGGGCATCCTCATCATCCACGGCTGGTTCTACGTCGTGTACCTGTTCGCCGCGTTCCGGCTCTGGAGCCTCATGCGGTGGAACGTCCTGCGTCTGCTCTGGCTCGCGCTCGGCGGCATCATCCCGTTCCTGTCCTTCTTCTTCGAGAGCCGCATCCCGCGGGAAGTGAAGGGCTACCTCTCCGGCCGCGAAGCAGCAGCGGCCGCCGAACCCGTGGAGTCCATGCAGTGAGTGAAACCACCCCCGCCGCCGCAGCGGAGCAGACCGCCGCCCGACCGGTCCTCGTCGTCGATTTCGGTGCGCAGTACGCGCAGCTGATCGCGCGTCGCGTCCGCGAAGCCGGCGTGTACTCCGAGATCGTGCCGCACACCGTGTCCGCCGCCGAGGTCGCCGCCAAGAACCCTGTCGGGATCGTCTTGTCCGGTGGCCCGTCCAGCGTGTACGAGCCGGGCGCTCCGTCGCTCGACGAGGGCATCCTCGAGCTCGGCGTCCCGACGTTCGGCATCTGCTACGGCTTCCAGGTCATGGCCAAGCAGCTCGGTGGAGAAGTCGCGCACACGGGTCTCCGGGAGTACGGCGCCACCGATGCGACGAGCGTCGTCGACGTCCCGGGCACGCTCCTGCACGGCGTCCCGACCGAGCAGAACGTCTGGATGAGCCACGGCGACTCCGTCTCCAAGGCCCCCGAGGGCTTCGAGGTCCTCGCCTCGACCGCCTCGACCCCGGTCGCCGCCTTCGCCAACGCGGAACGCGGCCTCTACGGCGTCCAGTGGCACCCCGAGGTCAAGCACACCGCCTACGGCCAGCAGGTGCTCGAGAACTTCCTCCACCGGGCGGCGGGCATCCCGGCCGACTGGAACAGCGGCAACGTCATCGCCGAACAGGTCGACCGCATCCGCGCCCAGGTGGGCGACGCCAAGGTCATCTGCGGGCTCTCCGGCGGTGTCGACTCGGCCGTCGCCGCGGCGCTCGTGCACAAGGCCGTCGGCGACCAGCTCGTCTGCATCTTCGTCGACCACGGCCTGCTCCGGAAGGACGAGCGACGCCAGGTCGAGGAGGACTTCGTCGCCTCGACCGGCGTCCGGCTGGTCACGGTCGACGCCCGTGAGCAGTTCCTCTCGGCGCTCGCCGGCGTCAGCGACCCGGAGCAGAAGCGCAAGATCATCGGCCGCGAGTTCATCCGGTCCTTCGAACAGGCCGAGGTCGATCTCGTGAAGGAGGCCCAGAGCGAGGGTGAGCCCATCCGCTTCCTCGTCCAGGGCACGCTGTACCCCGACGTCGTCGAGTCCGGTGGCGGATCCGGCACGGCCAACATCAAGAGCCACCACAACGTCGGCGGCCTGCCGGAAGACCTCCAGTTCGAACTCGTCGAGCCCCTGCGCACCCTGTTCAAGGACGAGGTCCGGGCAATCGGCCGGGAGCTGGGCCTCCCGGAGGAGATCGTCGGCCGTCAGCCGTTCCCCGGTCCCGGACTCGGTATCCGCATCGTCGGTGAGGTCACGGCCGAGCGTCTCGACCTCCTCCGCGACGCCGACGCGATCGTCCGCGAGGAACTCTCCGCGGCCGGCCTCGACCAGGAGATCTGGCAGTGCCCCGTGGTCCTGCTGGCGGACGTCCGTTCCGTGGGCGTCCAGGGCGACGGCCGCACCTACGGCCACCCGATCGTGCTGCGACCGGTCTCCTCCGAAGATGCCATGACCGCCGACTGGACCCGCTTGCCGTACGACGTCCTCGCGCGCATCAGCAACCGCATCACGAACGAGGTGAAGGACGTCAACCGCGTCGTACTCGACGTCACGTCGAAGCCACCGGGGACCATCGAGTGGGAGTGATCGCTCCCTGAGTCATCGGAAGGCCGTCCCGTTCGCGGGGCGGCCTTCCGTCGTCCGCGCCCTTCGACAAGCTCAGGGACCGCGGTGGGTGGCTCGGGGACCGCGCGGTGGGGGCTCAGGGACCGCGGTGGGTGGCTCAGGGACGGGGAAGGTGCCCGCGTGCGAGGGATTCGGTCCCTGAGCCTGTCGAAGGGGAGTGCCTCGACTGGCCGATTCCTCGAACGACGAAGGCCCGCCCCGCGAACGGGACGGGCCTTGCAGCGTGTGCGCTCCTAGTTGCGGGAGATGGCCAGCAGACGCAGGATCTCGACGTAGATCCAGATGACCGTGACCATGATGCCGAAGGCGCCGGTCCAGCCGTACTTGGCAGGTGCGCGGTTCTGCACGCCACGCTGGATGAAGTCGAAGTCGAGCACCAGCGAGTACGCACCCATCAGCACCGCGAAGATGCCGATGACGATCCCGAGCGGGATGCCGAAGATCGTCGCGCCGTAGAGGCCGAACGGGTTGTTCAGCACGCCCGTGAACATGAGCACGAGGTTGAGGAGCTGGAAGACGCCGTAGCCGATGATGGCGACGAGGAAGACCTTCGTCAGCTTCTTCGAGGCGCGGACCTTACCGCTCGCGAAGAGGGCGAGGGTCACGCCGACGACGGCGAGGGTCGCGAGGACCGCCTGGACGACGACGCCGGACCAGGCCGGGTTCGCCTCGAAGACGCGCGAGATGCCGCCGACGAAGAGCCCCTGGAAGACGGCGTACCCGAGGATGAGCGCCGGGACCGGCTCCTTCTTGAAGGAGTTGACGAGACCGAGACCGAGGCCGCCGATCATGCCGATGATCATGGGGAGGGCGTAGCCGCTGCCCGCCTGCAGGAGGGACGTCGTCCACATCCAGGAGATGACGGCGAACACGACGAGGACGGCGAACGAGCCGAGCGTCTTGACGAGCGTGTTCTCGATCGTCATGCGGTCGGCGGTGCCGACACCCGCCGGTGCGGTGGGCTGCTCGTACATCTTGCGGAGCTGTTCGGCGGTCAGCGAGGGGTTCGCTGCTTGAGCTGCTTGCAGCGTCCCGCCTCCCTGCTTCGCGAATGCCGGGTTCTTCGAGAACGCGGGATTGTCGAGGGCCATGGCTGATTCCTACTCTCAGTCGTGGAGGCTGTGTCGCGCCAGGCGGCGCTGCTGACACCCAGAGTATCCGAGTTCCCTTTGAATCAGCCGGGTCAGGTGTGGAATAGCCCGAACCGGAGCCGATGTTCGCCGCGGGCTGACAGCTGGCTCCCTGCCAGAGCCGCTGGTCGTGGTCCTAGGCTGTCGGCGTGCGCATCGACTCCCTGCCCAACCCGCTCGTCATCGGACACCGCGGGGCTCCCGGTTACCGCCCGGAGCACACCGAGTCCTCCTACCGCTTGGCCGTCGCGCTCGGTGCGGACGCCGTCGAGCCCGATCTCGTCGCGTCGAAGGACGGTGTCCTCGTGGTCCGACACGAGAACGAGATCTCCGGGACGACCGATGTCGCCATCCGGGCGGAGTTCGCCGACCGGCGGACGACGAAGCGCGTCGACGGCCACGAGCTGACCGGATGGTTCACCGAGGACTTCACCTGGGCCGAGCTGTCGACCCTGACCGCGCGTGAGCGGATCCCCGAGGTGCGGACGGTGAGCGCGGGATTCGACGGCACCGAGGGCATCCTGCGGTTCGCCGACCTCGTCGCGGTCGTGCGCAGTGCCGCCGGATCGCACCGACGACCCGTCGGCATCGTGGCCGAGGTGAAGCACGCCGACTATTTCGCGTCCATCGGCCTCCCGCTCGATCGACTCCTGGCCGAAGAGCTCGCCGCCCTGGGCTTCGGCGCCGATCCCGGTGCCGAGCCGCTCATCATCGAGTCGTTCGAGCAGTCGGTCCTCATGGCGTTGCAGGCCCGTCGGGTGCAGGCGGAGTTCGTGTACCTCATCGAGCGGTCCGGCAGGCCGACCGACCTCGTCGCCCGGCTGGGTGATGCGGCCCCGACCTACGCCGACGCGATGACCGACGCCGGACTCGCGGCGCTCGCCCTCGAGGTCGATGCCATCAGCGTGGACAAGGCGATGCTCATCGACCTGGGCGACGACGACGGCGCCCGCCCGACGGACCTCGTGGAGCGCGCCCACGCGGCTGGCCTGCGCGTCTACACCTGGACCCTCCGCCCCGAGAACCGGTTCCTCGCGCCGCCCTTCCGGGACGGGGTCGATCCGGCGGCGGTCGGCCGCTGGCTCGAGGAGTTCGTCCTGGTGCTCTCCACGGGGGTCGACGGCTGCTTCGTCGACCAGGCCGACCTCGGCGTCGCCGCACGATCGGCGGCCGGCGCCGGTGCGGATCACCGCGACGGCGGTGCTCTGCCGAGCGATGTCGGAGGCAGCGCCTAGACTTGCAGGCGATATGGCGAGCTCTCCTTCTTCGAACGCCGACGCCGTGCAACCGGTGATCGTCGGCTGGCCCACGGCAACCGTCCCCGAGTCGTCCTCCGACGAGCGTGCCGGCGGGAGTCGGCTGCTGGAGGGGCTCAACCCGCAGCAACGGATCGCGGTGGAGTACCGCGGGCAGGCCCTGCTCATCGTCGCCGGTGCCGGATCCGGCAAGACGAGTGTGCTCACCCGCCGCGTTGCGCTGCTGCTCGAACAGCGGGAGGCCTGGCCGAGCCAGATCCTGGCGATCACCTTCACCAACAAGGCCGCCGCCGAGATGCGCGAGCGGGTGCAGGCGCTCGTCGGGCAGGCCGCTCAGGGCATGTGGATCTCCACCTTCCACTCCGCCTGCGTCCGGATCCTCCGCCGCGAGGCCGAGCACTTCGGCTTCACCAAGAACTTCACGATCTACGACAGCGGCGACCAACGCGCCCTGTTGAAGCGCATCATCAAGGAGCTCGAGGCCGACGCGTACGGCTTCACGCCGTCGAACACCTCGGCGAAGATCTCGAAGCTCAAGAACGAGCTGTCGGACGTCGAGTCGTACTCCCGCACGATCAACACGAACGACCCGCAGGAACTCGTGTTCCTGCAGGTCTTCCGGAAGTACACGCGCGCGCTGGCCGACGCGAACGCCTTCGACTTCGACGACCTCATCAGCCAGACCGTGTTCCTCTTCCGGGCGTTCCCACACGTCGCCGCGCAGTACCAGCAGCGGTTCCGCCACATCCTCGTCGACGAATACCAGGACACCAACCACGCCCAGTACTCGCTGATCCGGGAGCTCACCCGTGCCCCCGAGGCCGGCACGGATCAGCTCGCCATCACACGCACCGAGGGTGCCTCGCTCACCGTCGTCGGCGACTCGGACCAGTCGATCTACGCGTTCCGTGGGGCCGACATCCGGAACATCACCGAATTCGAGCGTGACTTCCCTGGCGCCAAGGTGGTGCTGCTCGAGCAGAACTACCGCTCCACGCAGAACATCCTCTCGGCGGCGAACGCGGTCATCTCCAACAACTTCGACCGCAAGGACAAGAAGCTCTGGACGGCCGTCGGCGACGGGGAGAAGATCGTCGGCTTCACGGGGTACTCCGGCCACGATGAAGCGCAGTTCATCGCCGATGAGATCGAGAAGCTCCGGAACGCCGGCACGGCCTACAGCGACATCGCGGTGTTCTACCGCACGAACGCCCAGACCCGTGCGCTCGAGGAGATCTTCATCCGTGCGGCCCTCCCGTACCGGATCATGGGCGGCACCAAGTTCTACGAACGCGCTGAGATCAAGGACGCCCTCGCCTACCTCGTGTCGGTCGCGAACCCGGCCGACATCATGGCGCTGCGGCGCATCCTGAACACGCCCAAGCGTGGCATCGGGCCGGCGACGGAGACGGCACTCGCGAGCTTCGCCGAGAACAACGGCGTCACCTTCCGCGAGGCGATGCGGCGCGCCGACGCCCTCGGGCTCGGGCCGAAGGTCACGAGCGCGATCCTGCAGCTGTCGGCGCTCCTTGACGAAGCGCAGGCCGCGCTCGACGACGCCGCTGCAGCCGACCGCCCGACGGCGTCAGCGACCGCTGTCGGCGACGTCCTGTCGCTCCTCATGACGAAGAGCGGCTACCTCGACTCGCTGCGCAACAGTCGCGACCCGCAGGATGAGGCACGAGCGGAGAACGTCGACGAGCTCATCGCCGTCACCAAGGAGTTCGCCAAGAACAACCCCGACGGCGGCATCGTCGACTTCCTGACCGAGGTCTCGCTCGTCGCCGCGGCCGACGACCTCGACGACGCGACGGGCAGCGTGTCGCTCATGACCCTGCACACGGCGAAGGGCCTCGAGTACGACGCGGTCTTCCTGACGGGCATCGAGGAGGATCTCCTCCCGCACCGGATGTCGGCGAACGAGCCGGGCGGCCCGGCCGAGGAGCGACGCCTGTTCTACGTCGGCATCACCCGTGCGCGCAAGCGTCTGTACCTCTCGCTGGCGATGACGCGTGCCCAGTACGGCGAGACGGCCGTCGCCATGCCCAGCCGCTACCTGCAGGAGATCCCGGCGGAACTGATCGAGTGGCGTCAGTCGCCCGGCAACGTCAACGGTCGTGGTGGCACGCAGTCGCGCGCCCTGAACGCCCGCCGTGCCCCCTCGAGCGACCGTTGGTCGGTCCGCGCGCTCCCTGAGGGCGCCTCCGCGGGCGACACCCGGTTCTCCGGCGGTTCGAGCAAGCCGGAGACGGCCTGGGCCAACCGCATCACGGCGAAGGTCCGCGACAACGGCGACCTCGAGCTCGTCCCCGGTGACCGCATCTCCCACGCGGACTTCGGTGTGGGTCGGGTGAACGCCGTCACCGGCGAGGGCGCGAAACGCATCGCCCACGTGCAGTTCGAGTCAGCCGGAGCAAAGAAGCTGCTGATCAAGATCGCACCCATCGAGAAGCTCGACTGAGTGCGCTGAGGCGCGCGCCGTCGGTCCGGCCTGTTCCCTGAGCGGAGTCCAGCATCTAGGCTGATGCATCATGGGTCTGTTCTCCAAGCGCAACGCGTCCGATGCCCGATCTGCAGCCGTGGAGGCCGAGACATCGGCACCTGAGGATGAGGTGGATCCGCCCGCGGAAGCCCCGGAGACCGTGCCGCAGGTGTCGATTTCGGTCACGACGGTCAACGCAGCCGCTCGGACACCGGAGGCGCCTGTCTCCGTGCCTGCTGCGGCGCCGGCCCCGGCGCCCGCGCCCGTCGAGCCTGATTCGAACGTCGACCTCGCGCAGGCGCTCACCGCTCTGGCCGAAGGCGGTGACGAGCGCGCGATGATGCACGTCCTGCGCCAGAGCATCCAGGGCAAGCTCCTGCTGTCCACGAGCCTCGACGGTGTCTCGGAGGAGGACAAGGCCGCGGGACGCGTCCCGCTCGGCGTCCACCGCGACCCGGAGGGCGCCGTCTACCTCCTCGCCTTCACCTCGCCTCGAGAGCTCGAGAAGACGCGGACCGCGGAGGGGCCCGTCTCCGGGGTCGCGGTGGACGCCGTCTGGGCACTCCGTCAGGCGACCGGCGACGGCTACGCCGGCATCGTGCTGAACCCCGCCGACGGCAAGGCGAGTGCGGTCGTCCCGAAGACGCTGATCGTGCGTCTGTTCGGGGATGGCCGCAACAACGACCCCGCGAAGCAGGCGCTCGCCCAGCCACGGGAGGCCGATGCCCTCCAGCGGCTGGTCGCCGCACTCGCCGCACACGGCGGATTCGTCGCCGGTCGCGCCGAGGTCGACGAGGACGGCAACCGCAAGACCGTCGGCATCGCGGAGACCCGCCTCGGCGAGCGTCGTCTGCTGGAGGTCTTCACCTCACCCATCGAGATCGCCGCACTGGGACGAGGGGATGACGCGTACCCGGTCACCGCAGCGGAACTCGCGGCCGCGCTTCGCAGCGACGAGGGCATCACCGGGATCATCGTGAACCCTGCGGCGCCGTGGCTGGACGTCGACCGCGCCCAGCTCGCACCCCTGCTCGACGTCCGCTGAGCGCCGCGGCCGGCCCACTCAGAGCCAGCCGACGTCGGAACGCGAGTAGGACACCACCGAGGGCGAGCGCTCCGGTCGCCGTCGAACCGGCGAGGAGCAAGGACCGGTCGTCGGCTCCGGTCTCGGCGAGGCGCTCCTCGTGGACGGGTGGTGTGGACGCGAGCGTGATCTCCGACGCGACCCCGAAGGCGGATCTCCACGGGCGGATCATCGTGCCGCCGTTCTCCGGCAGGGTGTCGCTCGGCTCGATGCGCTCGACCCAGACGTAGTAGCCGTCGTCGGGGAGGATGCAGGACGGCGTCGTGTACTCGCCGGGGCCTGCATCCACGAGCGTCTCGACCTCGCAGACCACCGGTGCTCCGAGCGGGACCTCCGGTGCCTCGACCGGGCGCTCCGCGAACGGACCGAGCAGCTGGCTGCGGACGGTCACCGGGATCGGCGTGTACGGTCCACCCTCAGGCCCGATCAGGCCCCATTCCGCGGCGAGGCCGGTGTTGGTCGCGATCCCGACCGACAGCCGGTCGCTGATCTCGGTTCCCGGTGTCGCCGTCACATGCGAGGTGGTGGTGACGACGATCGGTTGGAAGGGGAGTGGCGTGGGGCGCTCGCGGTCGGCGCTCGCTCCGGCGGCGACCGTGATCGGGCGGGCGATGAGGACGCTCTGCACGTTGGCGGCGCTTTGAGCGATCGTGAGCCCGGCACCGTAGGGCAGCTCACCGAAGGTGGCGTTCGCTGAGAAGGCCACGACGGCGGCATCGGTGCTCGGCAGGATCCGCAGGCTCTCACCGTTCCCGACGGCCCGTTCGGACGTGCCGTCCTCGAAGGTCGCGCCGTCGAGGGTGACCGTGCCGGTGTGGGTGCCCGGCGGCAGGGTGGTGACGCCGGAGGAGATGAAGTCGACGGCGAGTTCCGTTCGGACGAGGTCGAATCCGTCCTCGCCGCGTTGGATGGACATGGTCGCGCTCGCTCCTCGACTCGCGCCGCCGGGTCCGTCGGCCTCGGCGAGCATCTGATGGGCCCGGGAGAGCACGCGGTCGGCGCTCGCTCCTGCCCGAGCGGCGATCTGCGCCGGCGTCCATCCGTTCAGGCCGGTGATAATCCAGGTGGCGAGCTGGCCAGCGGCCGCCTCGTCGGCGTTCTGGCTGGCGCCCCAGTGCCGGGAGAGGTACGCCAGGCGGGCGGCGTCTTCAGGGGTGAACCACCCGAGCGATGATCCGTCGACGTGCTCGTAGGCGTGACCCGGCGGGATCGGGAGGTCGAGATTGATGCAGAATCCGACCGTCCCGTCGTCGAAGGCCCACGAGCCGAGCCAGCGGCCGTTCGACGCGTCGCGGTGGCCGTAGGCGGCGCCGGTCGCGGTCAGAGCGGAGGATGCGGTGGCGCCGCCGAGGACGATGCCGAGGACGAGCGTCAGCAGGATCGGGACGGCCGCCAGGAGCCGGAGGATCCGCGGTCTGCCGCCGAGGAGGCGGCCGGTCTGGGGGAGGTGGTGTGTTGTCATGCCCCCATCGTGCGAATCGCGGCACCTCGAACAGCCGGGCGAGGATCCGAATGTGGACGGGACGGCTCTGCCAGCGGGCTGTGGAGGGCGGTGCTGGAACGACGTCAGCCGGGGTGGCGGGCCGCCTCCGTGTGATCCCGCTCTCGCATCGCCCGGAGGTACCAGGCGGAGGGTGCCGCACGGAGTCGATGCGGAAGACGCGGCCAGACGACCCGCGCGACGGCGACCCGCCGCGCGAAGCGACGCTGCTGCCGCGGCGTCCAACGGAACCCGTAGGCGCTCCGCAAGCCGTCGGGCAGCAGTCCCGCAGTCACGAGCCGGACGAGCGGGAGCAGGCACCGGACGAGGAGGGGCGCCGCGCGCGCGGTCAGGAGCTCGACCGAGACGGCACGCGCCTCCGCGGTGACGTGGAGTCCCGTGACCCGGGCTGCGAAGTACTCGTCGAACGCGGCCCGGGTCGGAGGCCAACGGTCGGGCGGGAGCTGCAGGCTCGTCCCCACGATCGCGTACTCACGGTGCAGGCGCTCCCGCGACTCCTCGTCGAGCGCCCCGAACACGAGCTCGTAGACCTGGACGGCGGTGTCGTACAGCGTGGCCGCGACCCAGAGTTGCGCGTCGTGGTCGAACGCCGAGTACCCGGGAGCGGCCTCGCCCGGCGACGCACGGACCGGCGCGTGGGCGTGGTTCACCCGCCGGGCCGCGCTGCGCTGCTCGTCCGGCGTGCCGAGGGCGAGCGCGTAGACGAAGGTGAGGGTGGCGTGCAGCCGGTCGAGCGGACGGGAGCCGAAGTCGCTGTGCCGCGCCACCCCGGCGGCGACCGAGGGGTCCGCGATCTGGAGCAGGATGGCCCGTCCGGCACCGGCGACGAGGATGCCCTCGCGAGCGAGGTCCGCCATGCCGGTCATGGACCCGACCTTAGTCGTTCACTGTGAACGTCCGGTTGCGGCGCAGCGCTGGGGGTAGAGTCGTCACTGGCCCTTTTTCTCTCGCCGCCGAGATAACGCGCGGCCGAAAATCGCCACGACAATCACAGCAGAACGCGCGAAGCGCGGATGGGAATGACACGTGGATCTTTACGAGTATCAGGCACGAGACCTGTTCGAGCAGTACGAGGTGCCGGTCCTCGCCGGCATCATCGCCGACACCCCGGACGAGGTGCGGGCCGCGGCCGAGCGTCTCGGCGGCGTGGTCGTCGTGAAGGCGCAGGTGAAGGTCGGAGGCCGCGGCAAGGCCGGCGGCGTCAAGGTCGCCAAGACCCCCGACGAGGCCTACGAGGCGGCGAAGGCCATCCTCGGACTCGACATCAAGGGTCACGTCGTCAAGCGCGTGATGGTCGCGGCCGGCGCACGCATCGCCCAGGAGTTCTACTTCTCGGTGCTGCTCGACCGCGCCAACCGGTCCTACCTGTCGCTCACGAGCGTCGAGGGCGGCATGGAGATCGAGCAACTCGCGGTCGAGAAGCCCGAGGCGCTCGCGCGCATCGAGGTGAACCCGCTCACCGGTGTCGACAAGGCGGCCGCGGTCGAGATCGCCAAGGCTGCGAACTTCCCCGAGGAGCTCATCGACCAGGTCTCCGACGTCTTCGTGAAGCTCTACGACGTCTACAAGGGCGAGGACGCGACGCTCGTCGAGGTCAACCCGCTCGTCCTCACGGAGGAGGGGCGCATCGTCGCCCTCGACGGCAAGGTCTCGCTCGACGAGAACGCCGCCTTCCGTCACCCGAACCACGCCGAACTCGAAGACACCGCAGCCGAGGACCCCCTGGAGCTCAAGGCCAAGGAGAACGACCTCAACTACGTCAAGCTCGACGGTGAGGTCGGCATCATCGGCAACGGCGCTGGACTCGTCATGTCCACGCTCGACGTCGTCGCCTACGCGGGCGAGCAGCACGGCGGCGTGAAGCCGGCCAACTTCCTCGACATCGGCGGCGGCGCCTCGGCCGAGGTCATGGCCGCAGGCCTCGACGTCATCCTCGGCGACGCCCAGGTGAAGAGCGTGTTCGTCAACGTCTTCGGTGGCATCACCGCCTGCGACGCGGTCGCGAACGGCATCGTGAAGGCGCTCGAGATCCTCGGTGACGCAGCGACGAAGCCGCTCGTGGTCCGCCTCGACGGCAACAAGGTCGCGGAGGGCCGCGAGATCCTCGCCGCCGCCGCGCACCCGCTCATCACGCTCGCCGCAACCATGGACGAAGGCGCCGACAAGGCCGCCGAGCTGGCTTCGAAGTAAGGGATCGCACAAGCATGTCAATCTTCCTCAACAAGGACTCCAAGGTCATCGTCCAGGGCATCACGGGCGGCGAGGGCACCAAGCACACGGCGCTCATGCTGAAGGCCGGCACCCAGGTCGTCGGTGGCGTGAACGCTCGCAAGGCCGGCACGACCGTCACCCACGACGGCGGCGTCGAGCTGCCCGTGTTCGGCACGGTCGCCGAGGCCATCAAGGAGACCGGCGCAGACGTGTCGATCGCCTTCGTGCCCCCGGCATTCACCAAGGACGCGGTCATCGAGGCCATCGACGCCGAGATCCCGCTGCTCGTCATCATCACCGAGGGTGTGCCGGTCGGCGACTCCGCCGAGTTCTGGGCCTACGCCCAGTCGAAGGGCTCGAAGACCCGCATCATCGGCCCGAACTGCCCCGGCATCATCACGCCGGGGGAGTCGCTCGTGGGCATCACGCCTGCGAACATCGCCGGCAAGGGCCCCATCGGCCTCGTGTCGAAGTCGGGCACCCTCACGTACCAGATGATGTACGAGCTGCGCGAGATCGGGTTCTCGACGGCGATCGGCATCGGCGGCGACCCGATCATCGGCACGACGCACATCGACGCGCTCGCCGCGTTCGAGGCAGACCCCGAGACCAAGGCCATCGTCATGATCGGTGAGATCGGTGGCGACGCCGAGGAGCGTGCGGCCGACTTCATCAAGGCGAACGTCACGAAGCCGGTCGTCGGCTACGTCGCGGGCTTCACCGCGCCCGAGGGCAAGACGATGGGCCACGCCGGCGCGATCGTCTCGGGCTCCGCAGGCACCGCGCAGGCGAAGAAGGAGGCTCTCGAGGCCGCCGGCGTCAAGGTCGGCAAGACGCCGAGCGAGACCGCCGACCTCATGCGCGAGATCATCGCCTCGCTGTAACACCCGCAGCTCGACTACGACCACGACGCGGCGCCCGGTTCGGGCGTCGCGTCGTGGCGTTTCGGCCCACGCGCGCCGTGTGCCTGACCGTCCGCACGCGCGGCTCCAGGTAGGGTCGAAGGCGCATGAACCGTCTGACCGTCGCCCTCCTCGCCGCCCTCGATGCCACCCTCGCCGTGGCCATCGGCATCGGTGTCGCACTCGTCCCACTCCTCGCCCTGTGGGCCCTGCATTTCCAGTTGGACGTCGACCCGGCCGCGCTCTGGCGGGGGGCCGTCGACATCTGGGCGCTCGGCAACGGCTCGAGCATGCGCATCACCCTCGACACGGCCCTCGTCACCCAGCTCGGACTGCCCGCCGGGATGGAGCCGTTCCTCGTCTCCCTGGCGCCCCTCGCCTTCACGATCGGCACGGTCCTGTTCGGCCTGCGCACCGGAGCCCGCGCGGCACGCAGCACCTGGTGGCAGGGTGCCGTCGTGCTGTCGGTGCTCGTGTTCGCCCTGCTGTCCTTCCTCGTGACCCTCACCGCCCTCCACCCGGCGGTGCGTCCGTCGATCGTCCAGGGGACCCTCGCGCCGACCGTGCGCTTCGCAGGCGGGGTCGTGGTCGCCGCGCTGTGGGTCCGGTTCCGTGAGCAGGACGCGGCCGATCCGATCCTCGACGGACTCCGTGCGATGCGAGACCGGATGCCGGACGGGTCCTGGTCGATGGCCGTCGCGGCGCTGCGTGGTGGAGCACTCGCCGCCACCGGACTCGTGGCGGTCTCCGCGGTCCTGACCGCCATCCTCATCGCCGTCGGCTGCGGCGCCATCATCTCCCTGCACGAGAGCGCGCAGTTCGGTGTCCTGGGCGGTGCCATCGTCACCGGCGCCGAACTCCTGTACCTCCCGAACCTCGTGATCTGGGCGATGAGCTGGATCACCGGCGCGGGCTTCGCCATCGGGAGCGGTACGGCGATCTCGCCGATCGGCACGCTCGTCGGGCCCATGCCGGCCGTGCCGGTCCTCGGCGCCATCCCGACGGGGGAGAGCCCACTCGGTTTCGCGGTCCTCGTGGTCCCGGTCGTCATCGGATTCGCCGCCGCCGTGGTGCTGCGCCGTCGTCTGCTCGTCGACCTCGACGGGCGGGGTGGCCTCGCACGACTGGCGGTCGTCGGTCTCGGCGTCGGGGTCACCGCGGGCGTCATCGTCGGAGTCCTCGCTTCCCTCTCGGCGGGCGCGGCAGGCCCCGGTCGCCTCATCGAGGTCGGCCCGAACGGTTGGGCGACGGGCCTGTGGACCACGCTGACGGTCGGGATCGCGGCCGTGGTCGGCATGGCGGCCGGCCCGACGCATCTCGCCGAGGAGGACCGCCTCCCGGAGCTGCACGCCCAGCCGAGCGGCCGGGGTGCCCGCGACCGATAGGATGCTCTGGTGCTGTCACTCGTCGTGCTGATCTCCGGTGGCGGATCCAATCTCCGCGCCCTCCTCGAAGCCTCACGCGACGCGGATTTCCCCGCTCGCGTCATCGCCGTCGGTGCCGATCGGGAGGCTGACGGCCTCGCTCACGCCGAGGAGTTCGGCATCCCGTCGTTCACCGTCCCCTACTCGTCCTTCGACTCGCGGGCGGAATGGGGCGCAGCCCTCCTCGAGCAGATCCGGGTCTGGAACCCGGACGTCCTCGTCCTCAGCGGCCTCATGCGCCTCCTGCCACCCGTGGTCGTCGACGCCCTCTCGCCGCGCATCATCAACACGCACCCCGCGTACCTCCCCGAGTTCCCGGGGGCACACGGCGTCCGGGACGCGCTGGCGGCAGGCGCCTCGCAGACCGGTGCGTCGATCATCGTCGTCGACAACGGTGTCGACGCGGGCCCGATCATCTCGCAGGAGCGTGTCCCCGTCCTGCCCGACGACACGGAGCACAGCCTCCATGAGCGGATCAAGCCGGTGGAGCGTCGACTCCTCGTCCAGGCCGTCCGCGATCTCGCCACCGGAACCATCGACCTCGAGGCGCTCTCCACGGCGTCCCGCCCGCCAGCAGAAGGAGCACCCCAGTCATGAGCGGTCCCAGCCACGACCACAGCCTCTACCGCGAACGCGACCTCGTCTCCGTCCGCCGCGCGCTGATCTCGGTGAGCGACAAGACCGGGCTGCTCGAGCTCGCGGGAGCGCTCGCCGCAGCGGGCGTCGAGATCGTCTCCACCGGGTCCACCGCGGCGACCATCCGCGGTGCGGGCCACCCGGTGACCGACGTGTCCGAGGTCACCGGATTCCCCGAATCGCTCGACGGTCGGGTCAAGACCCTGCACCCCTCGGTGCACGCCGGACTCCTCGCCGACCTGCGGCTCGAATCCCACGAGGCCCAGCTCGCCGATCTCGGCATCGAGCCGTTCCAGCTCGTCGTCGTCAACCTGTACCCCTTCGTCGAGACGGTCGCGAGCGGCGCCGCGGGCGACGACGTCGTCGAGCAGATCGACATCGGTGGACCGGCGATGGTGCGCGCCTCGGCGAAGAACCACGCCAACGTCGCGATCGTCGTCTCTCCGGAACGCTACGGGCTGATCACCGAGGCCGTCGCCGCCGGCGGCACCACGCTCGCTCAGCGTCGCTCCCTCGCCGCGCAGGCCTTCGACCACACCGCCTCGTACGACGCGGCGGTGTCCGCGTGGTTCGCGAGCACGGAGACGACCGAAGCCGAGGCCTTCCCCGGCACGCTGACCGTCACGGGTCATCGCGAGGCGGTGCTTCGTTACGGCGAGAACTCGCACCAGGCCGCGGCGCTGTACGTCCGTCCGGGTGGTGCCGGGATCGCCCAGGCGACGCAGTTGCACGGCAAGGAGATGTCGTACAACAACTACGTCGACGCCGACGCGGCGGTCCGCGCGGCCTACGACTTCGCCAACCCCGCCGTCGCGATCATCAAGCACGCGAACCCGTGCGGTATCGCCTTCGCGAACCCGAAGGCACCCGACCCGATCGCCTCGGCCCACCGTCGGGCGCACGAGTGCGACCCGGTCTCCGCCTTCGGCGGCGTCATCGCCGCCAACCGCGTCGTGACCCTCGGTATGGCCGAGACGGTCAAGGAGATCTTCACCGAGGTACTCGTCGCCCCGGGCTTCGAGGATGCCGCGCTCGAGGTGCTCAAGACGAAGAAGAACCTGCGGCTCCTGCAGCTGCCGGAGGACTTCGTGCGCGAGGACCGCGAGGTCCGGCAGATCTCGGGTGGCCTGCTCTACCAGGACGCGGACCGCTTCGCCGACGACCCGCAGGACACCGCCAAGGGTTGGACGCTCGTCACGGGCGAACCGGCCGACGACGACACCCTGCTCGACCTCATCTTCGCGTGGAAGGCGTGCCGCTCGGTGAAGTCCAACGGCATCCTGCTCGCCAAGGGCAGTGCGAGCGTGGGTGTCGGCATGGGGCAGGTCAACCGCGTCGACTCCTGCCACCTCGCCGTGAGCCGGGCCGGTGACCGCGCCGCGGGTTCCGTCGCGGCCTCGGACGCCTTCTTCCCGTTCGCCGACGGCCTGCAGGTCCTGCTCGACGCCGGCGTGCGCGCGGTCGTGCAGCCCGGTGGTTCCGTCCGCGACGAAGAGGTCATCGCTGCGGCCGAAGCCGCCGGCGTGACCATGTACTTCACGGGGGAGCGTCACTTCTTCCACTAGGCAGTGCCGCCCGCCCCTGTGGGGGTTCTGGGCAGGCTCGTGGTGATCTCCCAGCGGCGTCGGGCCCTCGTGGCCCGACGCCGCTGTGTCGTTGGGCTACGGTTGTCGGATGACTGCCACCTGGAGCCGCAAGCTCATCGCATCCGCCGCCGCCGCCGTCGCGACCATCGTCGTGGGCTTCCTGGGGGTCATGTTCGTCACATTCGTCGGCTACCAGTTCGCCGGGACGATCTTCGCCCAGGCGAGCCCGTACTTCTTCGAGAGCACGATCATCACCTTCGTGCTGCTGCTGATCGTGGGTGTCGTCGGCCTCTACCGGTACCGGCTCCTCGCCTTGCTGGCGGGCGCCGCCCTCGCCGTCATCGGAGCGCTCCTCGGACTCGTCGTCCAGGTGGCGACGACGGGGCAGCCCATCGACAGCGCCGTGCTCGGCAGCATCGTCGCGACGCTCATCAGCCTCAACCTCGTCTTCGTGGTCGTCGTCGCGCTCTCCGCGGCATTCATCGGATACCCCGTGTACTGGATGGTCGTCCGCACGCAGGACGCCGTGCTCGACGACGGACGCCGCATCGCACTCGTGCGGATGCCCGCCTCCAACCTCGCCGAAGGCCTCGTGACGCACCTGGAGCGCACGCCGATCGACACCGAGCTCGCCGACAAGCAGTGGGACGCGTACGTCGCCGCCTTCGACGCCGCCGGCTGGGACACCACCGAGGTCTCCTGGGCCGACCAGCTCGCCGACTCCGTCTTCATCGAGGACGCCGTCATCGTGATCGGCGACGTCGCCGTGGTGACCCGACCGGGCGCAGAGAGCCGTCGCCCCGAGGTCGTCGCAGCCGAGACCACCGCCCGTGAGCTCGGCCTCCGGATCCACCGGATCGAGGGCGAGGGCACCCTCGAGGGAGGCGACGTCCTCCGGGTCGGCACGACCGTCTACGTCGGTCGCAGCGGCCGCACCAACGCCGAAGGCGTCCGACAGCTCCGAGCCATCCTCGCGCCGCTCGGGTTCGACGTCGTGGCGGTCCCCGTCACGACGGCCCTCCACCTGAAGTCGACGGTCACCGCGCTCCCCGACGGGACCGTGCTCGTCCACCCCGACCTCGTCGAGGACCCGTCCTTCTTCGGTCGCCACCTCGTCGTGCCCGAGCGCGAGGGCGTCGCTGTGGTCGAACTCGCGGAGGACACCGTGCTCATCTCCGCCGCCGCTCCCAAGACGGCTGCGCTGCTCGAGGACCGCGGCTACACCGTGGTCCAGGTGGACATCAGCGAGTTCGAGAAGCTCGAGGGCTGCGTGACCTGCCTGTCCGTGCGGGTCAGCTGAGCCGATCGTGGAGCAGCAGGCTGGAGCGCGCGGCGGTCGGGATCTGAGCCGGAGGACCGTCGCGCAGCGATTGGACATCCCGCTCGAGATGGCCAGACACCACGGGATCCCGCCGTTCTGGTCGGCGGACCAGCTGGCGGCGTTCCTGGCCGACCCGCCGGCCTGGTACGTGCAGTCCCGCGCGAACCGGACCGGGAAACGGCCGGTCTGGGTGGAGTTGCGGTGCGCGATCTGCGGCACGAGCGAGACGCTCCGCCCGAAGAAGTGGTGGCCCGAGTTCTCGATGGTGAGCTGTTCCTGGCACGGCGCCGACGAGCTGCCGCCGGTGCCCGAGGGAGCGCGTCGGCGCGAGGTCGACGGCATCGGAGCCTTCGTCGGCATCGTCGACGAACCGACCTCCTGACGACGAGCGCACCCGGTCCGGTGCGTGCAACCGCATGGATCCCTTGCAGCCTGGTGGTCGGTTCCCATAGTCTGGTCTGCTGCGCCGAACCGCGTTCACCGTGATCGGTCGCCGCCCGCGTTCGAGTGCGACCTGTGCATCCGGCCCGCGGCTCTCGCCCCACAGGATGAGGAGGATGCCATGACGCTCTCGAACCACACCGCGCTCGCGCCGACGGTCGATCGTGCCCGCTCCGCCTCGAGCCGCCGCCCTGTGGCCGTCCCGGCGCCAGCCGGACGCGCCGCCGCAGCGGACGCCGACGCGTAGCACGAGCGCCAGGCAGTCCATCTCACCATCCGTCCGGCCTCGTCCGGGCCCGTCACCGGATGCTGCGACCTCGCACAGCGACCTCGCCGTCCGGCAGCTCCACGACCATCATTCCGTCGGTGATCGACGTCACCGACGCTCTCGCAAGGAATCCCCGCAATGACTCCGCTCGGCGATGAACGCCGTCCTGTCCAACCGCGCCAGAGCACCTTCCGTGCCCTGATGCGGATCTACCCGTTCGCGAAGACCGCCATGCCGCGGATCGTGCTCGGCATGGTCGCCGCGCTCGTCGCCGGCCTGGTGGCGCTCGCGATCCCGCTCGTGCTGCAAGCCCTCGTCGACGGTCCGCTCTCGACCGGCGACTCCTCGCAGATCTGGCCGGCGGTGCTCGTGGTCCTCGCCCTCGGCGTCCTCGAGGCGGTCATGATCGCGCTGCGCCGCTGGTTCGTCCTCACCCCCGGGACGCATGTCGAGGCGCGGATGCGCAACGCGCTGTTCGCCAAACTGCAGGACCTCCCCGTGACCTTCCACGACCGCTGGCAGAGCGGGCAGCTGCTCTCCCGCGCCGTCAGCGACCTCGGACTCATCCGCCGGTGGATCTCGTTCGGCTTCGTCCTCTTGATCGTCAACGGCGTCACGATCGTCATCGGTGCCGTCATCCTGTTCACCTGGAACTGGCTGCTCGGACTCATCTTCATCGCGCTCGCCATCCCCGTGTGGGTGTTCGGGTTCACCTTCGAGGGGCGGTACTCGGTGATCGCCCGGCGCAGCCAGGATCAGGCCGGTGACCTGGCGACCGCCGTCGAGGAGTCCGTCCACGGCATCCGCGTGCTCAAAGCGTTCGGTCGAGGCAAGCACGCCCTGCGGAGCTTCGCGTCGCGCGCCGAGGACCTGCGGGGCACCGAGATCGAGAAGGCGAAGGCCATCGCGGGGATCTGGTTCTGGCTCGTCCTGTTGCCGGACGTCGCCTTCGCGCTCTGCCTGTTGGCGGGCGTCTGGCTCGCGTCGATCGGTGAACTCACCGTCGGTCAGCTGTTCGCCTTCTTCGCGACGGCCACGATCCTGCGGTTCCCGATCGAGTCGATCGGCTTCCTGCTCGCGATGACCTTCGACACCCGGACGGCGACCGACCGGTATTTCGAGGTCATCGACTCGGTCAACACGATCACCGACCCCGAGCACCCCGAGCGCATCCGTGAACCGCGTGGTGAGCTCGTGTTCGAGGACGTGCACTTCCGCTACCAGGACGCCCCCGACGGCTACGCGGACGTGGTGAACGGCGTCGACCTCCGGCTCGAGCCAGGGGAGACCATGGCACTCGTCGGTCTGACGGGCTCCGGGAAGTCGACCATCACGGCACTGACCACCCGCCTGTACGACGTCACGGGCGGGCGGATCCTGCTCGACGGGGTCGACATCCGGGCGCTCACGCGGGAGGACCTGCGCCGGCACATCGCGATGGCGTTCGAGGATGCGACCCTCTTCTCGGCGAGCGTCAAGGAGAACGTCCTCCTCGGGCGGGACGACATCGACCTCGACTCCGCGGAGGCCGATCGGATCCTGCGCGAGGCGCTCGACATCGCCCAGGCCGGGTTCGTCGACGAACTGCCGAACGGCGTCGAGACGATGGTCGGTGAAGAGGGGCTCAGCCTGTCCGGTGGGCAGCGTCAGCGGCTCGCACTCGCCCGCGCGGTGGCCGCGCGGCCGGAGGTGCTGGTGCTGGACGACCCGTTGTCGGCGCTCGACGTCGACACCGAGGCGCTCGTCGAAGCGGCGCTCCGCCGAGTGCTCGCCTCGACCACGGCCCTCATCGTCGCCCACCGACCGAGCACCGTCACCCTCGCGGACCGCGTCGCCCTCCTGGAGGACGGCCGCATCACCGCGGTGGGTCGCCACACCGAGCTGCTGCAGCACAACGCCCATTACCGCTACGTGATCTCGAGTCTGGAAGACGACGAACGAGAGTCCAACCGCCAGGAGGTGAACCTGTGACCCCGCCGACGACCGTCCACGGAGTGGAGGGTGAGGAGCGCGACGACCTCACCCGTGACGAGTCCGCGCACATCCGGCGCCGTTCGCTGCGACTGCTCGGATCGCTGCTCGCGCCCCTGCGCCTGCGCGTCATCGCCGCCATGACCATCGTCGTGGTGTCGACCGCGGCCCAGGTCGCCGGGCCCGCGCTGATCGCCCTCGGCATCGACCGCGCCCTGCCGGCCGTCCTGGAACGCGCCGACTGGATGCCGGCCTTCCTCGTGGTCGGCGCGTACCTGCTGACGGGTGCCCTCGGAGCGACGCTCATCTCCTGGTACACCGTGCTCGCCGCACGGATCAGCCAGGCGATCCTGATCGACCTCCGGAAGCGCGTGTTCCTGCAGACGCAGCGGCTCAGCCTCGACTTCCACGAGAGCTACACCTCGGGTCGCATCATCTCCCGGCAGACGAGCGACCTCGACTCCATCCGCGAACTGCTCGACTCCGGCATCAACCAGCTCGTGTCCGGCGTGCTGTACATGGGGTTCACCGCGGTGGCCCTCGTCCTCGTGGACTGGGTCAGCGGTCTGGTGCTGCTCGGATCGCTCATCCCGTTGTTCGTGCTCACCCGCTGGTTCCAGCTCCGCTCGCAGCGGATGTTCCGCGAGTCGCGGGTCCGCTCGGCGAAGCTCATCGTGTTCTTCGTGGAGGCGATGACCGGCATCCGTGCCGTGAAGGCGTTCCGGAAGGAGCGGCGGAACGAGCGCGCGTTCGGCGAGCTCGTGGAGCAGTACCGCGACACCAACGCCCGGGTCATCCAGCTGTTCGGGGTGTTCGATCCCGGACTGGTGTTCATCGGCAACGTCTCCGTCGCCGTGGTGCTCCTCGTCGGCGGATTCCGGGTCGCGGACGGACAGCTCGCGATCGGAGCGCTGCTCGCGGCGCTCCTCTACACGCGTCGGTTCTTCGACCCGATGGAGGAGATGGCGATGTTCTACAACTCCTACCAGTCGGCCGCTGCGGCGCTCGAGAAGATCTCCGGCGTGCTCGAGGAGCGTCCCGGAGTGCCCGATCCGGTCGCGCCGGTCGACCTGTGGACGTCTCAGGGGCGGATCACCTTCGACGACGTGACGTTCGCGTACGCCGCCGATCGGGTGGTCCTCCCGAAGTTCGACCTCGAGATCCCGGCCGGGCAGACCATCGCGCTCGTCGGCACGACCGGAGCGGGCAAGTCGACGCTCGCGAAGCTCATCAGCCGGTTCTACGACCCGACCGACGGTGCGGTGCGCCTCGACGGCATCGACCTGCGTGACCTGCACCCGAAGGACCTCCGTCGGGCGATCGTCATGGTGACGCAGGAGGCCTACCTGTTCTCCGGCTCGGTCGCCGACAACATCGCGTTGGGTAAGCCCGATGCGACGATCGAGGAGATCACGGCTGCCGCGAAGGCCGTCGGTGCGCACGCCTTCATCGAGGCGTTGCCGAACGGCTACGACACCGACGTGAACAAGCGCGGTGGTCGGGTCTCGGCCGGTCAGCGGCAGCTCCTGTCGTTCGCGCGGGCGTTCCTCGCGGATCCGGCCGTGTTGATCCTCGACGAGGCGACCGCCTCGCTCGACATCCCGAGCGAGCGACTCGTCCAGGAGGCGCTGCAGACCCTGCTCGCGGACCGCACCGCGATCATCATCGCGCACCGGCTGTCGACCGTCGCGATCGCCGACCGGGTGCTCGTGATGGAGCATGGCCGGGTGATCGAGGACGGCGCGCCCGCGGAGCTCATCGGCGGGACGGGGCGGTTCGCCGCGATGCACGCGGCCTGGCGGTCCTCGGTCGGCTGACCCCGACCGCGCAGGCGTGCCCACGGGGTCCTCCGGTGACGGACTGACCCCGTGGGCACTACACCTCGTCTCGTCGACCTGCCACAATGAGCGGATGACCAGTCTGGAACCGCGTTCGCTGCGTGTCGCCGTCGCGGACGACGCGGTGCTCCTCCGTGAGGGTGTCGCGCAGATCCTCAAGGCGGGTGGTCACGACGTGGTCGGCTCGTTCGGTTCGGCGGTCGACCTGGTCGATCGCATCGACGCGGGCCTGCAGCTCGACGCCGTCGTGCTCGACATCCGGATGCCGCCCACCCACACCGACGAGGGCATCGTCGCCCTCGAGCAGTTGCGGGCGTCGGGATTCGCTGCAGGGGTGCTCCTGCTGAGCACCTACGCCGTGCCGTCCTATGCGGTCCGCGCGCTCGGCTCCGGTGGAGGCACCGGTTACCTGCTGAAGGATCGCGTCGCCGACTCCGGGACGCTCGTCGACGCCGTGGAGCGCGTGGCGGCAGGCGAGTCCGTGGTGGATCCCGAGGTCGTCTCCCTCCTCGTCGCGGAGCGGACCCGGTCCGACGGTCTCGACCACCTCACGGAGCGGGAACGCGAAGTCCTCACACTCATGGCCGAGGGGCGGTCGAACTCCGGCATCGCGAAGGCGCTGGTCGTCAGTCTGAAGACCGTCGAAGCACACATCAGCCGCATCCTGGCCAAGCTCGGACTCGAGGACTCATCGGCGGACCACCGCCGCGTCCTCGCGGTCGTGCGATGGCTGGAACACACGGATGGCTGACGGTCGCCCACACGGACGGGCGACATCGCTGCCGATCCCGGCACCGGCCGGCCGCGGTCGACTGCCGTGGCCGCTGCGACTCGGCATCCTGCTCGCCGCTGCACTCGTGTGCGCCCTGTCGGTCGTGTTCGGCGTCGTCCAGCCGGGCGTCGCCGACGGCAACAGTCTGCCCTGGTTGGTGGGCCACCTCGCGGCGCTGGTGGCGGCAGGGCTGATCTGGTGGCTGGCTCCGACGGCCACTCCGGGCTGGGTGATCGTCGGGTACGCACTGGCCGAGACGGCCTACATGTGGGCCTACGGCGTCGACGCGGGCTGGCTCTGGCCGCTCCTCATGTCGATCTCCGTGCTCCCGGGGGTCGCACTGGTGTGGCTCGCGCTGGCCTTCCCCGCCGGGCGGCTGCGGCGCGGCTTCGATCGGCGGCTGGTCATCACCGCCTCGGTCTACCTCGTCACCTATGCGATCGTGACCCTTCTGGTGACGCCGAACCACGTGCTCGACGCGAGTCACGAGCGGAGTCGGTACGCCGTCCTCGCCACCGGAGACGTCGCCGACGTGCTCGGTCGGGTCCACGCGGGTGTCATGGGGGCCTTCGCGGTCGTGGTCGCAGGTGTCGTGCTCCTGCGATGGGCGCGGAGCAGCGGAGCGGCCAGACAGGTGGCCTTCATCATGCCGGTCGCGTTCGTGTTGTGGCTCGTCATCGGCGTGGCCTGGTCTCTCGTCCGCCTGGGGGGATGGCCGGAGCACCTCAGCCTCGTCGTCGAGGACCTCAACGCGTTCTCGGTGGTGCTCGTTCCTGCCGCGTACGCGACGGGTCTCATCCGGATGCGGGCGATCCGCTCCAGGGCCGTCGACCTCGTGCAGACCGGACGGCTGAGCGAGACCGGCCACGACCGCTGGGACGGTGCCGTGAAGACCGTCCTCGGGGACCGCACCGCCCGGCTCGTCTGGCCGGGATCGCAGCGGACCACCGACCGGGACCCACGCGGTCGGGCGATGTCGAGCGTCGGCGATGCGGACGCGCCGCTCGTGTACATCGAGCACGATGCGGCTCTGCTCGACAATCCGCAGTTGCTCCGGTCGGTGTCGGCGTCACTGCGCATCATGATCGACAACGAACGACTCACCGCTGAACTCCGCCACTCGTTGCGCGAGGTGAGTCGCTCGCGGTTGCGCATCGTGCAGGCGGCCGACGAAGCGCGCCGACGGGCGGAGCGCGACCTGCACGACGGCTCGCAGCAGCAGTTGTTCTCCGTCGCGCTGCGGCTCCGGATGGCGAGCGACGCGGCACGCGCCGACGGCCAACTCGCCCTGGCCGACGGCCTCGAGACCACCATCGATCAACTCGCGAGCGCCATCAAGGAGCTCCGCGAGCTCGCCCGAGGACTGCATCCGGCGCTCCTGGCCGAGGGGGGACTGGTGCCGGCGATCGCCGAACTCGGGCGCCGGTGCACCGTCGTCACCAAGGTCGCCGTCGAGCTGCGCGAGCGGCCCGGGCAGCTCATCGAGGCGACCGTCTACTACGTCGTCTCGGAGTGCCTGGCCAACGTCACGAAGTACTCCGGGGCGTCCAGCTGCGAGGTGGTCGTCTCCGACGACCCCGACGGCGGGCTCCGGGTCGTGGTTGCGGACGACGGTGTGGGCGGCGCCGACCCCGCGCGGGGGAGTGGGTTGCGCGGTCTCGCGGACCGGGTCGACGCCGTCGGCGGGACGATGCGCGTCGAGAGCCCGGTCGGCGCCGGGACGGTCGTCTCGATCCATCTTCCCGGCTGATCGGGCGCGAACCCGGTCAGTACAGCAGCGCCTCGCGGCCCAGGCGGTACCGCCCGCCGCTCATCGGGACGATCGGTGTGCCCTCGGCCTCGTAGTGCTCCAGCGCGCGATCCTCGTGCCCCGCCGGGGGGAGACCGCCCGAACGGACGACCCGCCACCAGGGCACGGCGTGCCCGTACTGCGCCATCACGCGACCGACGCCGCGCGCAGACTTCGAACCGATGATCGATGCGACCTGGCCGTAGCTCAGGGCGCAACCCTCGGGGATGTCGGCGACGACGGCCAGTACGGCCTCGGCGAACGCCTCAGCCGAGTCCGTCGGTGACGACCCGCTCACGGCCTCAGAGACTGATGCTGCCGATGGTCTCGCCGTACTGGGTCTCGCCGACGGGGGTGAACCCGACGCGGAGGAAGAACGCCTCGGGACCGGGGTCGCCGGGCTCGTAGATGACGTTCACGTGGTCGAAGCCGCGCTTCCGCGCCTCGTCGATGAGGGACTTGACCGCGAACCGGCCGACACCGCGCCCCTGGTCGTCCGCGTCGACGTTGATCCGCCAGAGGGCGGAACGGAACTCCTCCTGCAACGACTCGTGGTCGAAGTTGGCGGAGACGAAGCCGACGACCTCGTCACCGTCGAGGACGACGCGCTGCCAGGAGGTGGCGGGGTTCACGACCGCGGCCGCCACCGCATAGGACACCGGGGCGATGAACTGTTCCTGCCCGGGTTTCATGGTGAGCGCGTTGACCGCCACGATCGTCGATGCGGACAGTTCTTCCAGACGCAGCTCAGCCATGTCCTTAGGCTAACCGGTCGAGCCGACCGCGGATAGTCCGGCCCCGGGGCGACACGCGGTGACCGCCGACTTCCACGGCCGACCCACAGCTGAGGTCGGGGACGGAACCAGGCCATCCGCAACTGTCTCGATGTCAAGAGACCTGGCAGGTCTTGTAAGCTAGGGCGTGGCCGTGCCGTCCACCTTTCGGATGCGGTCTCCTCCATGCCATGCGGAGCACTCCACCGCGTGCGCACCTCCGTAGGCCGCTCGGCTCAGGGCGGCATCAGAAAGGACAACCAGTGTCGAAGATCAAGGTCGAAGGCACCGTCGTCGAACTCGACGGCGATGAGATGACTCGCATCATCTGGCAGTTCATCAAGGACTCGCTCATCCACCCCTACCTCGATGTGAACCTCGAGTACTACGACCTCGGCATCGAGAAGCGTGACGAGACGGACGACCAGATCACGATCGACGCCGCACACGCCATCCAGAAGCACGGCGTCGGCGTCAAGTGCGCGACCATCACCCCCGACGAGGCCCGTGTCGAGGAGTTCGGACTCAAGAAGATGTGGCGGAGCCCGAACGGCACCATCCGCAACATCCTCGGCGGCGTCATCTTCCGCGAGCCCATCATCATCTCGAACATCCCGCGTCTCGTGCCCGGGTGGAACAAGCCGATCATCATCGGCCGCCACGCGTTCGGCGACCAGTACCGCGCGACCGACTTCCTGTTCAAGGGCGAGGGCAAGCTCACGGTCGAGTTCACGCCCGACGACGGCTCCGAGCCGCAGAAGTTCGAGGTCTTCCAGTCGCCCGGCGACGGCATCGCACAGGTGCAGTACAACCTCGACGCCTCGATCCGCGACTTCGCGCGTGCCAGCCTCAACTACGGCTTGAACCGCAACTACCCGGTGTACCTCTCCACGAAGAACACCATCCTCAAGGCCTACGACGGCCGGTTCAAGGACATCTTCCAGGAGATCTTCGACGCGGAGTTCAAGGAGCAGTTCGAGGCTGCCGGCATCACCTACGAGCACCGACTCATCGACGACATGGTCGCCTCGGCCATGAAGTGGGAGGGCGGTTACGTCTGGGCCTGCAAGAACTACGACGGCGACGTGCAGTCCGACACCGTGGCGCAGGGCTTCGGCTCGCTCGGTCTCATGACGAGCGTGCTGGCCACGCCCGACGGCAAGATCGTGGAGGCTGAGGCCGCACACGGCACCGTCACGCGCCACTACCGCCAGCACCAGCAGGGCAAGCCCACGTCGACGAACCCGATCGCCTCGATCTTCGCGTGGACTCGTGGCCTGCAGCACCGAGGCGTGCTCGACGGCAACCAGGAGCTCATCGAGTTCGCGGCGACCCTCGAGGACGTCGTCATCAAGACGGTCGAGTCCGGCGCCATGACGAAGGACCTCGCGCTCCTCGTCGGACCCGACCAGGCCTACCAGACGACCGAGGAGTTCCTCGAGACCATCTCGGCGAACCTCAAGGCGCGCCTGGCCTGATGACGTCGGCCTGACCGACACCAGCACCACACGGACGGGGTCCGGGAGCACATGCTCCCGGACCCCGTCCGCCGTTCGGGTCTCGACGCCGGTCCTGACGGTCGTGTTAGCGTCGATGGACCACCTCGACGACGAAGTGAGGACCATCGATGTCACCGATGACGAGAAGACAGTTGCTCGCCTGGGCTGCAGCGGGTGGTGCGACCGCGCTCCTGGCGGGCTGTTCCACCCCGGGGACGGTGTCGCCGAACACCGGTCCGACGATCGCCCCGGCCGCCGCCGGCGAACGGATCACGCTCACGTACTGGGCCTGGTTGAAGGACCTCCAGAAGGTCGCGGACGTCTGGAACGCCGACCACCCGAACGTGCAGGTCGAGGCCGTGTGGATCCCCGGCGGCAACGACGGCGGGTATCAGAAGCTCTACTCGGCGCTCGCCGCGGGCGGCGGTCCGGACCTCGCACAGGTCGAGATGCGCACGCTCCCCGAGTTCCTGCTCGTGAACGGGTTGGTCGACCTCCGGCGCTATGGCGCGGACGAGGTCGCGTCGCGGTACAACGAGACCCTCTGGAACCAGGTCTCCTACGTCGACGGGGTCTACGGGATCCCGCAGGACTCCGGTCCGATGGCGCTCTACTACCGCCCGGACCTGCTCGACCGGGTGGGCGCGAAGCCACCGACCACCTGGGACGACTGGTTCCAGGTGGCGGGGGCGGTGCGCGAGGCCGACATGTACCTGGATTGCTTCGCCCTCGACGACGCGTCGTGGTTCGCGGCCATGGCGACCCAGGCCGGCGCGTCCTGGTTCCGTGTCGACGGCGACCGGTGGATCGTGGACATGACGGACGACGCGACCCTGGAGACGGCCAGGTTCTTCGACCGGGCCATCGACGAGGGCCTCATGACCACCTCCTACAGCCAGTTCTCGCCGGCATGGTTCGCCGCTGCGGCGAAGGACTCGATCGCGTCGCTCGCCGGAGCCAGCTGGGGAGACGCCCTGCTCCAGGGCGTCTCGGGGGCCGAGGGCAAGTGGCGGGTCGCGCCGTTGCCGCGGTGGGGGAGCGAGGGGTACGGCTCGACCTTCCAGGGCGGGTCCACGGCTGCCGTCCTGGCGAACAGCGCCCACCCGAGGGAGGCGCTCGAGTTCGCCGTGTGGATGACCACGAGCGACGCCGGCATCGACGCCATGATCGAGCACTCCGGCATCGGGTGGTCGCCGAACGACGCCTACATCGGCGCGCGCCGACAGCAGCCGAGCGAGTTCTTCGGTGGCCAGAACTACAACGAGGAGGTCTTCGTGCCGGCGGCCAAGGAACAGAACAACGAGTGGCAGTGGTGGCCGCTCACCCAGCAGACCTTCAACATCCTCGCCGACGGGTTCCGGGCCAAGGCCTCGGGCGGCACCCTCGTGGACGCCGTGGTCCAGGGGCAGCGCGACGTCATCACCGCGTTCCGCAACAAGGGCCTCCGGATCGAGGCGGCGTCGTGAGCGCCGTCACGGAACGCCCGGCGCGCGGTGTGGCGGACGACCCGTCGCGGTCGGGGGCGCAGCGCCGACGCCGGACCTCGGTCGCGGCTCCGTGGGTGCTCCTCGGACCGTTCCTGGCGCTCTTCGTCCTCACCTTCATCCTGCCGATCATCGTCGCGATCGGCAGCAGTTTCCTCCGCGTCTCACGGAAGGGTGTCTTCGGCGAGGAGGGAGTCACAACCGAGTTCGCGTGGTTCTCCAACTACGCCCAGGCCCTGGAGAACGGCAACTTCATCGCCTCGATCGGCCGGATGCTCCTCTTCGGCGTCGTGCAGGTCACGGTCATGATCGCCCTGTGCACCCTGCTGGCGCTCCTCCTCGAGTCCGCCTCCGCGAAGTGGCCGGGGTTCTTCCGTGCCGTGTACTTCCTGCCCTACGGCATCCCCGGCGTGATCGCGACGATCCTCTGGTCGTTCCTCTACGTCCCGGGACTCAGCCCGATCATCGACATCGCCGGGGCGATGGGGATCGAGCTCGACTTCCTCGGCGCAGGCACCGTGCTCTGGTCCATCGCCAACATCGTGACGTGGACCTACACCGGCTACAACATGATGATCATCGTCGCCCAGTTGAAGGCCATCCCCGGCGAGGTGTACGAGGCCGCGAAGGTCGACGGCGCCGGGCCGTTCCGGGTCGCGGTGAGCATCCAGCTCCCGCTCATCCGGCCGGCGCTCATCCTCACGACCGTGTTCTCCATCATCGGTACGCTCCAGCTCTTCGCCGAGCCCCAGGTGCTGCAGACGGTGTCGCCCGCGATCGACAACGAGTACACGCCGAACCTCAGCGCCTACACGACCGCGTTCGCCTACAACGACTACAACGTCGCCGCAGCGCAGGCGGTGCTCATCGCCGTGGTCGCGTTCGCGCTGTCGTTCATCTTCCTGCGCCTGACGTCGAGGAGGGCATCATGAGCGAGACCCGGAGCATCACGACCGCGAGCTCGTCGAAGCGAGCCCAGCGGCTGAGCGATCAGCAGGGACGCCCAGGTGGATCCAGGGCGATGCGGGTGCTCGTGACGGGCATCCTCGTCGTCGTCGCGGTCTACTTCCTGGTGCCGGTGTACTGGGTGGTGATCGCTGCGACCAAGAGCACCGAGGATCTGTTCGGCAGCAACGGCTTCCTCCTCGGCTCCGAGTTCTCGTTGTGGTCGAACCTCCACGAGGTGCTCATCTACGACGGTGGCATCTTCGTCCGCTGGTTCGGCAACTCGGTGCTGTACGCGGGCGTGGGGGCCCTCATCGCGACGTACCTCGCCGCCGCAGGTGGGTACGCGCTCGCGAAGTACCGGTTCCGCGGGCGCAACCTCGTCTTCGGCACCATCCTCGGCGGGGTCCTCGTGCCGGGGACGGCCACCGCGCTCCCGCTGTTCCTGCTCTTCAGCCAGATGGGGCTCGCGAACACGTACTGGTCGGTACTCCTGCCGTCGCTCGTCTCGCCGTTCGGGTTGTTCCTCTGCCGGATCTACGCCGATGCGACGATCGACGACTCGCTCATCGAGGCCGCGCGGATCGACGGGGCGAGCGAGCTGCGGATCTTCCACACCGTGGGGCTGAAGATCCTCACGCCAGCGCTCGTGACCGTCTTCCTCTTCCAGCTGGTCGGCATCTGGAACAACTACTTCCTGCCACTCGTCATGCTGTCCGACAGCACGCTGTACCCGATCACCCTGGGCCTCAACAACTGGCGGAGCCAGGTCGACCGCTTGCCGGAGTTCTACGAGCTGACGACCGGCGGCGCGCTGTTGTCGATCATCCCGTTGGCGATCGCGATGATCGTGCTGCAACGCTTCTGGCGTGGCGGGCTCACCGAGGGATCCGTGAAGTAGCCACCGGCGCGGAGACGGAGACGGGCCTCGGATCAGCCGATCCGGGGCCCGTCGTCAGTCGTGCCGAGCTAGAGGCTGCAGGTGTTCCCGAGCGTGGTGAACTTGTCCTGGAGCTTCGTGAGTGAATCCGTGAGCCCGGTCTGGTCGACGTTCTGCGGGTCGTCGACAGCCGTCTTCGCGACGTCGATGAAGTCGTTGAGCGCCTTCACCGAGTCGTTCGCCGCGGTCTTCACCTCGTCGTTCGTGACCTTGTCGGCCGCCGCCTTGAACGTTCCGGAGAAGTCGTCGAGCTGGGTGACGGCCGCCTCGGGGTCGGAGGACAGCGAGCTCAGGCCCGACTGCAGCTGCGAAGCCGACTCCGTCACCTCGGACTGGATGAGCTTGCACGCATCCTCTTTGCTCTGGGCGCCGCCGGCACAGCCGGTGAGGAGCAGGCCCGAAACGGCGATCGCGCCGAGGAATGCTGCTGCGTTCTTCTTCATGGTGGTGTGATTCCCCCGTGTTCGGAGCCCGTGGCGGGCCCGCCCGCACGCTGCGGTCGGCCTCCAGGCTACCCGGTGGAGCCCGCCACCCGCAGGCGTGCGCCGTCCGATCCTGGTGCGCGGTCGTCGTCGACATGGACGCGAGCCCCGTTTATTTGTAAGCTTGGCGAACAAACCGGTGGTGCGAGCGGGTCGCACCACGGATCGAAGGAACCACAGCATGCAGACGCGCCACGACGCCCTCCGGAGACGAGCCGCGTGAGGGTCGGACTCGACATCGGCGGCACGAAGACCGATGCGGTCGTCGTGACGGACGACGGCGCGCTCCTGCATCGGCTCAGACTGGTCACCGGACGCGGCCCGGACGCGGTCGTCGAGACCGCCGTCGAGGCCGTCAGTCGGCTCTCCGACGCCGTCGCTCGTCCGATCGACGCCTTCACATCGGTCGGCGTCGGTATCCCCGGCCTCATCGTCCCGGGCACCGGCCGCGTGACCCACGCCGTCAACCTCGATGTGGAGGAACTCGAGCTCGGCGCGATCCTCGCCCAGCGCCTCGGGGTCCCCGTCGCCGTGGAGAACGATGTGAAGGCGGCCGCCCTCGGCGCCTGGCAGCTCCTCGACGGCTCCGGCACGATGGCCTACCTCAACCTCGGCACGGGCGTCGCCGCCGGCATCGTCACGGACGGCCGGCTCTGGCAGGGCTCGAGCGGGGTCGCCGGCGAGGTGGGGCATCTGTCGGTCGATCCGCTCGGCGACCGCTGCGGGTGCGGACAGCGCGGGTGCGTCGAGACCATGGCCGCCGGCGGTGCGGTCTCCGCTGCCTGGGGAGCCGACGTGGCACTGCCGGTGCTCGACCTCTTCGACCACGCCGACGCAGGCGACCCACGGGCCCTCGCCCTCCGCGCACGCCTCGGTCACGGAGCGGCCGCGGCCGTCCGCATCCTGACCCTCACCGTCGACGCCGACGACATCGTCCTCGGCGGAGGGCTCACCGCTCTCGGCGAGCGACTGCTCGCCGTCATCCGCGAGGCTTTGGCCGAATCCGCCGCCGGGTCTCGATTCGTCGCATCATTGCAATTGGAACAGCGCGTGCGCCTCGTGCCGACGGGATCCCCCGTCGCGGCGATCGGCGCAGCGCTCGTGGGAAGAGGAGAATCGTCGCATGGCTGAAGTCGTGATCGTGGGGGACAGCGGTGCCGCCGGCGCCCTCGTCGCGGAGGCGATCGTCTCCCTGATCGAGGAGCGTCCAGACGCCGTCCTCGGACTGGCGACTGGTTCGACACCGCTCCCCGTCTACGAAGCGCTCGCGACCCGGTCCCGCGACCTCGACGTCTCGCGGGTGCGCGGGTTCGCCCTCGACGAGTACGTCGGCCTGCCGGCCGGGCACCCCGAGTCGTACCGTTCCGTCATCACGCGTGAGGTCGTCGAGCCACTCGGTCTCGTGCCCGAGCGCATCCAGGTGCCGAACGGTGCAGCCGAGACCATCCAGCACGCCGGCGCCGACTACGAAGCGGCGATCCAGGCCGCCGGTGGTGTCGACCTGCAGATCCTCGGCATCGGGACCGACGGCCACATCGGGTTCAACGAGCCTGGCTCGTCGTTCGCGTCTCTCACCCGCGTGAAGACCCTGACGGAGCAGACCCGCCGGGACAACGCGCGGTTCTTCGACTCGATCGACGACGTACCCATGCACTGCATCACCCAGGGGCTCGGCACCATCCTCCGCGCGAGACACCTCGTCCTCCTCGCCTTCGGTGCGGGGAAGGCCGCTGCGATCGCCGCCGCGCTCGAGGGACCGCTCTCCGCGAACCTCCCCGGTTCGGCCGTGCAGCTGCACCCGCGCGCCACGGTGGTCCTCGACGAAGCGGCTGCGTCCGAGCTGCAGCACGCCGACTACTACCGCTACGCATATGCCAACAAGCCCGCCTGGCAGGGCATCTGACGGCTCAGGCGACGCCCGCCAGGCGGAGGAGCGCCGTTGTGAGGGCTGCTGCGAGGACGATGACGACGAATGGTGCGTTCCTCCAGGCGAGGACGCCGGCGATGATGACGCCCGAGAGTCGCGCGAATCCCGCGAACTGCTGGTCCTGGGTCAGTGCCGTGGTCGTGAGCACCGCCATCAGCAGGACGATGGCGGCGTCCGCGAGCAGCGTCTCGACCCGTTCCGAGACCTCGGTACGGGTCCGCAGGAGTGGCCCGGCCAGGCGGAACGTGTAGGTGCCCACCGCGAGGATCGCGATCCCGACCAGCACGAGCATCGACTGGTTCATGCGGTGACCTCCTGCTTCGGCTGCTTCCGGCCGAAGCCGAACAGGAGACCGACGAGCGACAACAGGACGGGGATCCCCGCCGGGAGGAACGGCGTCGCGGCGACGGCGACGACCGCGCCGACGAGCGCGGCTCGGCGCGTCCGGCGCTCGCGAAGGGCGGGGAAGATGAGGGCGAGCAGGACGGCGGGGAACATCACGTCGAGTCCGAAGGCGTCCGTGTCCTCGATCACGGTGCCGGCGAAGGCTCCGAGTGCGGCACCCGCGGGCCAGCAGAGGAGGATGCCGAGGCCGCAGGCCCAGAACGCGGCGCGCTTCCGCTCCAGGGTGTCCTGGTCGAGCGCGAAGACGACGGACTCGTCGTTGAGGAGGTGTGTACCGAGCACGCGGCGCCAGCCCGTACCGACGACCTCGTGGATCGCGAGGCCGAACGGCAGGTGACGGGCGTTCACGAGCAGCCCGGCCAGGGCGGCGGTCAGTGGACTCCCGCCGGCCGCGACGATCCCGACGAACAGGATCTCCGAGGCACCGGCGAGGACGAGCAGGGCGAGCGCCAGTACGACCCAGGGCTGGATGCCGGAGTGCACGGCGACGGCTCCGTAGGAGATGCCGACCAGCCCGTCGGCGATGCAGACCAGCGCGATGGCCCGCGTGGTCGGCCGACCGAGGTGACTCCATATCGAACGCACGTACACTATATTGAACGCCGGTCGAGCGTTCGTCAAATCGAACGCGTAATACTCTGGAGCGAACGCATGACGCAGGTCGAACCATCCGACGACGGAGCACCGCACGCCGCGGTCGCGGCGGCGCTGACCCGCGAGCGGCAACGCACCGGGCTGTCACTCGCCGAGGTGGCCCGTCGAGCCGGGATCGCGAAGTCGACCCTCTCGCAGCTGGAGGCGGGGCTCGGGAACCCGAGTCTCGAGACCCTCTGGGCACTCAGCGTCACCCTCGACGTCCCGTTCGCCCGCCTGGTCGAGCCGGTGCGGCGACCGGTCCAGGTGATCCGTGCCGGTGAGGGGCCGACCCTCGCCGCGTCCGGGGCGGATTACGTCGCGACGGTGCTGTCGGCCTGCCCGCCGAACGCCCGACGCGACATCTACCGCATCGTCGTCGAACCGGGTGAGCCGAGGCGTTCGGAGCCGCACATGCCGGGCGTCGTCGAGCACTGGATCCTCAGCACCGGTCGCGCGTCCGTCGGACCCGTCGGCGAGGAGGTCGAACTCGGTCCGGGGGACTACCTCGCCCATGCCGGAGACGTGCCGCACGTCTTCGAGGCGCTCGAGCCGGGCACGACCGCCGTGGTGGTCACTGAGCACGTCTGAGCACCTCGACAAGCTCGGTGACCGGGACCGCTCGGTGACCGGGACCGCTCGGTGACAGGGATGATTCGGTGCCGGGACGGCGTGATGGCTGCTCAGCCGTCGATGACGTGCACGAGCTCGTCGATGAAGCCGGCGAAGTCCTCGGAACGGCGGATGATCCGGGCGACGCTCGAGCGCTCCGAGAACACCTCGACGAACTGGTCGAACACCGTCTGGAACGCCGCGCGACCCGATTCACTGAACGCCACGAGTGCGACGACGCTCACGCGCGCTCCGCCCCACTCCATCGGCGTCTCGTTCACGGCGATCGCGATGGCCGTCGAGTGCGCGGTCATCGCCATGGCGTGCGGCACGGCCAGGGTGTCGGTGAACGCCGTCGACGACATCCGCTCCCGCTCGATCGCCGCGGTGAGGTAGCTCTCGTCGATGATCCCTCGGGCGATCATGCGCTCGCCGAGCAGGCGGATCATGCCCTCCTCGTCCTCGGCATGCGCGTTCCGGAGGAAGAGGTCCGGGTGGAAGTACTGCAGCAGTTCGTCGGTGATCTCCGACAAGCGGGACGATCGACGGACGCGGCTGACCGCGGTGCGGACGCGCTCCACGTCGGCCGCGGTGAGGAACGGTTGGATGACGACGATGCCGTCGGCAGGGGCTGGTGGCTCGATCGTCGTGAGCACGAGGTCGGTGTCGATGGCGGCCCAGTCGACGTCGGTGCGGGTGATGACGGATCGGACGTCGAGGACGTCGCCGAGCTGCGATTCGACGCGTCGGCGCAGCACCTCGTGCATGTCGTAGTAGCCGGCGGAGACGATCGTGGAGCCGAGGAGGGCCTCCTTGCGGGCCTTCTGCTCGAGCTGGGCGCCGACGTGCATCGCGATGTAGGCGATCTCGTCGTCGTTGATGATGATGGAGCCGTGCCGCTGCAGTTGGCTGGCGATGAAGACCGCGAGCTCGTAGATCATCGGGTACGAGGTCTTGATCGAGCGGGTCAGCGGATTGCGGGAGTAGGACTGGTCCTGTGCACGACGGATGAGGTTCTGGACGTGGAGGGTGAGCCGGACGATGAAGTCCTCGTCGGAGAGGTCGACGAGGTACTCGCGGCCGGCGCGGTCGACGGCCTGACGGACGGCGGCGAGGTCGTCCTGGTTGACGTAGTCGTCGACGAGGACTTCGGCGGGAGCCCCACTGCCCGGCGTCACCACCCGTGTCACGAGCAGGTAGCTGAGGTACACGAGGTCACCCTCGCCGAGCTCGACGTGGAAGTGGGCGTCGACGAGCCTCGCCAGATCCTCCGCGACCGCCTCGACCTCCGGGGTGCGCGGAGCGTGGTCGGCGGGCTCCGCCGGACGGTCCTTCGTGACGCGGTCGATGGCGATCGCGATGTGGAGCAGGACGTTCGCGATGCCGTACTCGTTCACGTAGTACCCGCGCGCGGTCAACGCTTCGAGCAGCTCGCCCTTGAACGGGCTGAACTCGTTCGGCGCGAACGCGCGTTGGAGCGCCTCGAGTTCGACGATGCCGCGGTCGGTCTCGTCGCGGAACATGCGGCTGAGGAGGCGCCGTCGCTCGGTCTCGCCGCCGGCCATCGTCACCGTCGATCCGGAACGGTCGAGCGTGAGGGCGGTGTCGGCGAGCATGGCGCGGACCCGGCCGAGGTCGCCCTCGACGGTCGACTCGCTGACGTGGAGCCGCTGTGCCGTCTCGTGCACGTCGATTCCCGAGGGGGCGCTGATGAGCAGCCGGACGAGCCCGTACAGCCGATCCCGGGGGGTCTCCGATTCGAACGCCGATGCGGCTCGGCGTCGGTAGACCGCATAGCCGTCGGCGTTCAGCCGATACCCGTTCGGCCCGGACTCGACGACGTCGTGCGGAGCCGTGCGGGTGTTGACCGCCGTCACGTAGCTGCGGACGCTCCGCGGTGTGACGCCGAGCACCTCCGCGACCTCCGTGGCCGTCGTCCAGCCGTCCCGTCCCGCGAGGTAGCCGAGCATGCGGTCGTGTTTCTCGCGTGCCACGATGCCCTCTCCGTCGGTCGGCCGTCGCGCGGTCCGGGCGAACCGCTCCACCGAGTCAACCACCTTCCCAGCCGCTTCCGCGCGTTCGACGACCTTTCCGCCCCGGCGGAAGAGCTTCTGGTGGAGCCGCGAGGGGTGCGACGGAATGATGGATAGGTAGGCAATCGGCGGTTCTGGAGAAGGTTCGATGAAGATCCTGGTGATTTGCGGCGCGGGTGCGTCGAGCACGTTCATGGCCCAACGCCTGCGTCGCGCAGCAGCCGACCGTTCGGTCGACGTCTCCGTCGCGGCCGGTGCCGAATCGCAGGTCCTCAGCGGCACGATCGCCCTCGACGGTGTCGACGTCCTGCTCGTCGGCGCCCACCTCGCCGACCACGAAGCCGCGCTGCGCGCTGCGGCCGAGCCCACCGGCACCGCGGTCGCCGTCCTGCCCGGCGACGTCTTCGGCGTCGAGGGTGGCGCGCGAGCCCTCGAACTCGTCCTCTCGATCCACTCACCAACCAGGAGGTAACCCCATGGCAACTCGAACCGTCCGCATCGGCTCGTCGCACGGCCTGCATGCCAGGCCCGCGAAGCTGTTCACGCAGGCTGCGAAGGACGCCGGGGTCCCGGTGACGATCGCCAAGGGCAGCGGCAAGCCCGTCAACGCGGCGAGCATCCTCGGCGTGATCGCGCTCGCCGTCGAGCACGGCGACTACGTGACCCTGTCCGTCGACGGCGAGGGCGCCGCAGCCGAGGGCACCCTCGACACGCTCTCCGAGCTCCTGGTGACCGACCATGACGAGCAGTAGTCCGATGACCGCGTTCCAGGGCATCGGTATCGGCCAGGGCGTCGCCGTCGGCCCGGTGGCCCGCATGGCCGACCCGCTCCCCGCGCCCGCCGACGTCGCCAGCACCCTCGACCTCGCGACCGAGACCGAGCGCGCGAACACCTCGCTCGCCGCGGTCGCCCGCGAGCTCGAGGCCCGAGGCGCCGCTGCCGGTGGTGCTGCTCGTGACGTCCTCGAGGCCCAGGCGATGATGGCGGAGGACCCGACCCTCGCCGAGGAGATCGCCACGCGGCTCGCGGACGGCAAGACCGCCGAGTGGGCGGTCCACGCGGCCTTCGCCTCGTTCCGCGACCAGCTCGCCGCGATGGGCGGCTACCTCGGGGAGCGCGCCGCCGACCTCGATGACGTGTCGCAGCGGGTCATCGCCGACCTCATGGGCGTGCCGGCCCCCGGTGTCCCCTCGCCCGGCCACCCGTTCATCCTCGTCGCCCGCGACCTCGCGCCGGCCGACACCGCACTCCTCGACCTCGACCTGGTCCTCGGCCTCGTCACGAGCGACGGCGGCCCGACCTCGCACACGGCGATCCTCGCCCGCGAGAAGTCGATCGTCGCGATCGTCGGCGTCGTCGGAGCAGCCGAGCTGACCGACGGCACGACGCTCGTCGTCGACGCGGCAACCGGTGAGGTCACGGTCGATCCGACCCCCGAGCTCGTCGCCGCCACGGAGCAGCGCATCGCCGACCGCCTCGCGCTCGTGAACGCACCGGTCGTCCCCGGTGCGTTGGCCGACGGCACCCCGGTGCCGCTGCTCGCGAACCTGGGCTCGGCCGAGCACGCCGACGCCGCCGCAGAGCTCGGCGCCGAGGGCGTCGGCCTCTTCCGCACCGAGTTCCTCTTCCTCGACCAGGCGCTCGCGCCGACGGTCGAGCAGCAGCGTGCGCACTACGAGAAGCTCCTGAACGCCTTCCCCGGCCAGAAGGTCGTCGTGCGCGTCCTCGACGCCGGTGCAGACAAGCCGTTGGCGTTCCTGAACGACGCGCACGAGGACAACCCGGCGCTCGGACTCCGCGGCCTCCGTGCACTGCGGGCGAGCGAGGACATCCTGCGCGAGCAGCTCACGGCGCTCGCCCAGGCCGACGCCGCGACGGACGCCGACCTCTGGGTCATGGCCCCGATGGTGTCGACCGTCGAGGAGACGAAGTACTTCATGGCGATCGCCGCCGAGTACGGTCTGAAGACGCCCGGTGTCATGGTGGAGGTGCCGTCGAGCGCCCTCCTCGCCGACCGCGTCCTCGCCCACGCCGGATTCGCGTCGATCGGGACCAACGACCTCACGCAATACACGCTCGCCGCGGACCGCCTGCTCGGTTCCGTCGGTGCGTTCCAGGACCCGTGGCACCCGGCGGTCCTCCGTCTCGTGCAGCTCGTCGGCGAAGCCGGCCAGCACCACGGCAAGCCGGTCGGCATCTGCGGCGAAGCAGCCGCCGACCCGCTCCTCGCCGTCGTCCTCGTCGGACTCGGCGCCACCACCCTGTCCATGTCACCGTCGGCGCTCGCCGACGTCCGTCACTCCCTCCAGCAGTACACGCTCGACGATGCCCGGCGCATCGCGGCAGCAGCATTGGCCGCCGACGGTGCGGCCGAAGCCAGGGCAGCGGCCACCGCTGCAACGACTCCCGAAATGAAAGAGGCAACATCATCATGACAACGACGTCTACTCCCAAGAAGCCGGGAGGTGCACGAGTCGGCGTTCAGCGATTCGGCACCTTCCTCTCCGGCATGGTCATGCCGAACATCGCGGCCTTCATCGCCTGGGGCCTCATCACCGCGTTCTTCATCGCCACCGGCTGGCTCCCGAACGGCGTGCTCGGCGGCTTCGGCAACGCCGACCTCATCGGCTGGCAGGGTGCCGCGACGGCACTCGCGCAGGCCGACGACGGCACGACCTTCCCGCAGTACGTCGGGCTCGTCGGCCCGATGATCACGTACCTGCTCCCGCTGCTCATCGCGAACACCGGTGGCCGCATGATCTACGGTGAGCGTGGCGGCGTCGTCGCCTCCATCGCGACCATGGGCGTCATCGTCGGCAGCGCGATCCCGATGTTCATCGGTGCGATGATCATGGGCCCGCTCGCCGCGTGGCTCATGAAGCAGGTGGACCGGATCTGGGACGGCAAGATCAAGGCCGGCTTCGAGATGCTGGTCAACAACTTCTCCGCGGGTATCCTCGGAGCCCTCCTCGCCATCGGCGGGTTCTACGGCATCGCCCCGATCGTCACCGCGCTCAGCAGCTTCCTCGAGGGCATCGTCGACTGGCTCGTCGCCAACTCGCTCCTGCCGATCGCGAGCATCTTCATCGAGCCGGGCAAGATCCTCTTCCTCAACAACGCCATCAACCACGGTGTGCTGACCCCGCTCGGTGTCCAGCAGTCCGAGGAGACCGGCAAGTCCATCCTGTTCCTCCTCGAGGCGAACCCCGGTCCGGGCCTCGGCATCCTGCTCGCGTTCTGCTTCTTCGGCATCGGTCTCGCGAAGGCGTCGGCTCCCGGCGCCGTCATCATCCAGTTCTTCGGTGGCATCCACGAGATCTACTTCCCGTACGTGCTCATGAAGCCGATGCTGGTCCTGGCCGCGATCGGTGGCGGCATGGCCGGTGTGGCGACGAACGTCGCGTTCAACACGGGTCTCCGCGCCCCTGCTTCGCCCGGCAGCATCATCGCCGTGCTCATCCAGACGGCACCCGACAGCTACTTCGGCGTGATCCTGTCGGTCATCGTCGCAGCAGCCGTCTCGTTCGCGATCTCCGCGATCATCCTGCGGGCCAGCCGGAAGCGCGACCTCGAGAACGAGAACGCCGGTGACCTCTCGGCCGCCGTCGCCGCGACCGAAGCCGCCAAGGGCAAGAAGTCGAGCGTGCTCGGCAACCTCTCCGCCGGAAGCGCCGCAGCCGGAGCTGACGTCGTCGACGAGGGCGTCGTCACGACGCTCGAGCGCGGACCGATCCGCAACATCGTCTTCGCGTGCGATGCCGGTATGGGTTCGAGTGCGATGGGCGCCTCGGTGCTCCGCAACAAGATCAAGAAGGCCGGCATCGACGAGATCACCGTCACGAACAAGGCGATCGCGAACCTCGCCGACGACGTCGACCTCGTCATCACCCAGCGCGAGCTGACGGAGCGCGCGAAGGAGAAGACCCCGAGTGCCGTGCACATGTCGGTCGACAACTTCATGAACTCTCCGAAGTACGACGAAGTGGTGGAGTTGCTCCGCGGAGAGGGAGCACACTAGCAACGGAACGATCCCGGGGCGCACGCGAAGGGCGTGCGCCCCGGGGCTCCATCCACCGCCCTTCATCCGGCTCCGGACCGCACCGGCGGAGCCCCGCACGACGAATGCAGAGGAAGACATGTCGCAGGTACTGACCCAGGATCGGATCACCATCGTCACCGGGACGGTGACGCAGGAGGAGGCCATCCGCCGCGCTGCCGACGCCCTCGAAGCGGCCGGCGCCGTGACCGACGAGTACTTCGAGGCCATGCTCGCCCGCGAGCAGTCCGTGTCGACCTACATGGGCAACCTCCTCGCCATCCCGCACGGGACGAACGACGCGAAGGAGGCGGTCCGCGATTCCGCCCTGTCGTTCACCCGCTACGAGACCCCCATCGACTGGGACGGCGACGAGGTCCGCTTCGTCGTCGGCATCGCCGGCAAGGACGGCGGGCACATGGAGATCCTCTCCAAGATCGCCATCATCTTCTCCGAGGACGACGAGGTCGCCAAGCTGCTCGCTGCCGAGACGCCTGAGGAGCTCTACGCGCTCCTGAGCGAGGTCAACGAGTGATGCGAGCCGTCCACTTCGGCGCCGGCAACATCGGGCGCGGCTTCGTCGGCCTGCTCCTCCACGAGGGGGGCTACGAGGTCGTCTTCGCGGACGTCAACGCCGAGCTCATCGATGCGATCGCCGCGGCCGACAGCTACACGGTGCACGAGGTGGGCGACGGCGCGAAGGACACGGTCGTCACCGGGTTCCGCGCGGTCAACAGTGCCACCGACGAGGAGGCCCTGGTCCAGGAGATCGCCACCGCCGACGTGGTGACCACCGCCGTCGGGCCGACCATCCTGCGCTTCGTCGCTCCGGTCATCGCTCGGGGGATCGCCGCCCGTCCGGCCGACGCCGCTCCGCTCGCGGTCATGGCCTGCGAGAACGCGATCAACGCCACCGACCTGCTCGCCACCGAGGTGCGCCAGGCGGTCGGCGACGAGGCCTGGGCGTCGCTGTCGACCCGGGCCGTGTTCGCGAACACGGCCGTGGACCGCATCGTCCCGGGCCAGCCCGCCGGGCAGGGCATCGACGTGACGGTCGAGACGTTCTACGAGTGGGCGATCGAGACCCCGGCGTTCAACGGCTCGCTGCCGTCGATCCCCGGTGCCCACTTCGTCGAGGAGCTCGCGCCGTACATCGAGCGGAAGCTCTTCACCGTGAACACCGGCCACGCCTCCGTCGCCTACTTCGGTGCGCGCGCCGGTATCGGGACCATCGCCGAAGCGCTCGCCGAGCCGTCGATTGCCGTAGCCGTCGGTGCGGTGCTGGAGGAGACCTCCGCGCTGCTCGTCGCCAAGCACGGGCTCGACGTCGACGCGCAACGCGAGTACCGCGAGACGATCCTCCGTCGCTTCGCGAACGTGCACCTGCCCGACACCGTCGAGCGCGTCGGTCGGCAGCCGCTGCGCAAGCTGAGCCGGACCGAGCGGTTCATCGGACCCGCCGCCGAGCTGGCGGAGCGCGGCATGGCCCACGACGCACTGGTCTCGGCCATCGGTGCCGCGCTCGAGTTCGACGTCGCCGACGACGAGCAGAGTGTCCATCTGCAGGCGAAGCTCCACGAGCTCGCTCCGGGCACCTTCGTCGAGGAGGTCACCGGGCTCGCCCCCGAGCACCCGCTGGCTCCTGCGGTTCTCGCGCAGGTCGTCGCCCGACAGGCATCGCTCGCGTAACGCCCTTCGACAGGCTCAGGGACCGGATCTCCGGACCCTGGGCCTGTCGCCGTTTCCCGGCCGGTCTCCGGCCCCTGAGCGCGCCCCATTCGGGTCCCTGAGCCTGTCGAAGGGCTTCAGAACATCTTGCCCGGGTTGAGGAGGTTCTCCGGGTCGAACAGCCGCTTGATCCCGTGCTGGAGCGCGAGCTGATCCTCGCCGAGCTCGTCGCCGAGCCAGCGCTTCTTGAGCAGGCCGATGCCATGCTCGCCGGTGAGGGTGCCGCCGAGCCGCAGCGCGGTGGTGAAGAGGTCGTCGGCGGCCTGCCAGATGAGGTCTGGTACCTCGACACCCTCGAAGACGAAGTTCGGGTGGAGGTTGCCGTCGCCCGCGTGCGCGACCGTGGGGATGGAGATGCCGTACCGGCGCTCGATCTCGCCGATCGCCGTGAACATCGCCGCCAACTGGCTGCGGGGGACCGACACGTCCTCGATGAGCGGCGTGCCGAACTGCTCGAGCGAGGGATGCAGGGCGCGGCGGACGGCCAACAGATGCTCACCCGTCGCGTGGTCGGTGGACATCTCGGCACGCCCGCCGCGGGCGTGGAGCACCTCGAGGATCGCGGCGGCCTCCGCCTCGGCGTTCGGGCCGTCGGTCTGGATCACGACGTGCGCCTCGCCGCTGGTGGGGGTCGGCAGCTGCAGGTAGCGGTGCACGGCGACGAGCGCGACGGGGTCGAGCAGCTCCATGATCGACGGCTGGACACCGGATGCGGTGACGGCGGCGGTGGCCTCCGCTGCCGAGACCACGCTCGGGAAGTACCCGGCGATGGTCGCGACGGTGCCCGGCGTCACGCGCCGGATGCGGACGGTCGCCTCGACGATGACGCCGAGGACGCCCTCGGAGCCGACCATGAGACTCGTGAGGTCGAGGCCGGTGACCCCCTTCACGCTCCGGTGCCCGACGCTGATGAGCCGTCCGTCGGCCAGCACCACCTTGAGGGCGAGGACGGCGTCGCGCGTCACGCCGTACTTGGCGCAGAGCAGGCCGCCGGCACCGGTCGCGATGTTCCCACCGACGGTCGAGATCGCGCGGCTCGCCGGGTCGGGCGCGAACCAGAGCCCTCTGGCGAGCAGGAGGTCGTTGAAGGCGCCGTTGATGATGCCTGGTTCGACCACCGCGAGGAGGTCGGGTTCGTTGATCTCGAGGACGCGCTGCATCTGGAGCGTCGACAGGACGATCTCGCCCGCGCCGCCGAGCGCGCCGCCGGCCAGTCCGGTACCGGCGCCGCGCGTCACGACCGGCGTCCCGGTCGCGGTGGCGATCCGCATCACCGTCTGGACGTTTGCGATGGAGCGCGCGGAGACCACGGCGATCGGTGGGGCGTCGGACACGTGACCCGATTTGTCGGACCGTGCGTCCGCGAGGACGGCGTCCGTCGTCGAGACCGCGTCGCCGAGGGCGTCACGGAGGGCGTCGAGGACGGTCTGCGTCGTCATCGCGGCAGGGCTGATCCGTCGGCCCAGACCGCCTGGACGTTCCACTGGTGGTCGAGGAGGACGGCGTCCGCGGCGTATCCCGGGGCCAGCCGTCCGAAGCGGTCGGCGAGGCCGAGGACACGGGCCGGGGTGCTCGTGAGGGCACCGACCGCCGCGTCCGCCGCGACACCGCTCGCGACGGCGAGTCGGAGCGCCCGGTCGAGCGTCAGCGTGGAACCGGCGATCGAGTCGCCTTCCACGAGCCGCGCCAGACCGTCCGTCACCTGGACCTCGAGCGCTCCCAGGAGGTAACGGCCGTCCGAGGACCCGGCTGCGGCCATCGCGTCGGTGATGAGTGCGACGCGGCCCGGGGCCTGCTCGAAGGCGAGCTTGGCGACGTCGGGGTGCACGTGTTCGCCGTCGAGGATGAGCTCGACCGTGACCCGCTCGTCGGCGAAGGAGGCGATGATCGGTCCTGGCGCGCGGTGGTGGATCCCGTTCATCGCGTTGAAGACGTGGGTGACGAGTCGGGCACCGAGGTCGAACGCCGTCTTCGTCAATGCCTCGTCGGCGTCCGTGTGCCCCACGGCGACGATGACGCCGGCCTCGACGAGGACCTGGATGGCCTCGAGTGCGTTCGGCAGCTCGGGAGCGATCGTGATCTGCCGGAGCGTGCCTCGGCTCGCGTCGATGAGGCGTTCGACGACCGCCGGGCTCGGGTCGATGAGCGCACCGGGGTCGTGCGCGCCCTTCTTGACCGGTGAGAGGAACGGGCCTTCGAGGTGGGCTCCGAGGACCAGGGGATCCTCGGCGACGAGGTCGGCGATCCCCTCGAGGCTCGCGACGAGGGCGTCGACCGGGTTCGAGACGAGACTGATGAGCGTTCTCGTGGTCCCGTGTGCCCGGTGCGCCGCGAGCGCGCGTCCGATGGCGTCGCGTCCGTCGTCGAATGACGACCCCCCACCGCCGTGGACGTGGAGGTCGATGAACCCTGGCGTGAGATGGCCGCCGTGTGCGTCGACGACGGATGCGTCGTCGCCGACGGGGACGGACCGCCAGTCGTCGCCGGTGCCGGTGGAGCGGATGACACCGTCGACCGCGTGCAGCCAGAAGGCGTCCTGGTGGCCGTCGACGTCGACCTTGGTGGCGGAGTGGATCAGGAGCCCGGTCATGCGAGCTGCTTCCGGCCGCGGACGACACCACTGGCGACGGCGACCACGGCGAAGACGGTCGCGATGATCGGTTGCCCGAGGTGCAACCAGGCGAGCGCCGCCGCCGCGAAGATGAGGAGCTCGACGACCGCCTGGCCGTAGAGGTCGATCCGGATCACGGCGCGCGGCGAGAGGAACAGCGCCCAGAGGATGATCGCCACGACCGGCGCGGCGATCCCGACGACCACGTTCAGGGGGAACGGCCACACCGCGACGCCCCAGAAACCGAGCGAGAAGAAGGCGAAGAGTTCGAGGAAGAACCGCAGGATCTCGTTGGGGCCGATCTTCACATCGGCGGGAGTTCGTTCAGACACCACACGATTCTACGGCGCATGGCCGGGACCACGCTCCGGGTCAGCGGAAGATGATCGTCCGCGCGCCGTCGAGGAGGACGCGGTCCTCGGCGAACCACTTCACCGCCTGGGTGAGGGTGCGGCTCTCCTCGTCCTGACCGATGGCGACGAGCTCTGCGGGGGAGCGGGAGTGGTCCACACGGACGACGTTCTGCTCGATGATCGGCCCCTCGTCGAGGTCGCTGGTCACGAAGTGCGCCGTCGCGCCGATGAGCTTGACGCCGCGAGCATGCGCCTGCTTGTACGGGTTCGCACCTTTGAAGCCGGGCAGGAAGGAGTGGTGGATGTTGATGGCCCGGCCGGCGAGGCGCTCGCAGAGCTCGGGGGAGAGGATCTGCATGTACCTCGCGAGGACGACGAGCTCGATGTCGTGCTCCTCGACGGCCTCGACGACCCTGGCCTCGAACGCCGCCTTCGAGGTGGCGTCCGTCACGGGCAGCGCCTCGAAGGGCACGCCGTAGAAGGAGGCGAGATCGCGGAGCGAACCGTGGTTGCTGAGCACGAGGGGGATCTCGACCGGGAGCTGGCCGGCCCGCTGGCGGAACAGGAGGTCGTTGACGCAGTGTGCCGCCGTCGAGGCCAGGACGAGCGTCCGGAGCGGGCGACCGACGACGTCGAGCCGCCACTGGAGCGCGTACCGCTCGACGACCGGCGCGATGGCCGCCTCGAAGCGCTCGCGTGAGACCGCAGCCTCGACCTGGAGCCGCATGAAGAACCGTCCGGTGTCATCGCTCGAGAACTGCTGGCTCTCGGTGATGTTGCCGTCGGCCTCGACGATCGCACCGCTGATCGCGTGCACGATGCCGGGCCGGTCCTCGCAGATGATCGAGAGCACCCAGTGGACGGAGCGCTCGTGCGTGGTCGATGGCACAGCGGAGGGATCGGTCGAGTTCGTCACCGACTCAGGTTACCGGGACCCGACCGCTCAAGCCGCAGGGACGGACCGCTCGTCGACGAGGTCGGCGTGGGAGGACTGCCGCAGGTACGACCGCACCGTCTCGCGGCTCTGCCGCAGGCAGTCGATGCGGGCGTCGATCGAGGCGATCTGCGCGTGGAGCGACTCAGCCGTCGCGCGGGAGCAGTCGGGCACCGCGCGCGAGGCGCGTGTCTCGTCGAGATCGAGGACCACGCGCACGAGACGGGTCGTGAGCCCCGCGTCGAACAGGTTGTCGACCGTGACGACGTGGTCGATCGCGGACGGTTCGTACTCGTCGGGCGCGTGCGACGCACGCACCGCCACCAGGAGTCCCTCCTCCTCGTAGGAGCGGAGCCGGGTGGCCGGGACACCCGTTCGTTCAGCGAGTTCTGCAATGCGCATGAGCGGCCTCTCTGTCACCTTCACGTCAGCTGCAACGTCGGATCGAGTCCTCCGCATTCCCGCCCTCGGGTAGACTCGTCCGCGGTCGCCGGATGTCGGTTGACCCTGGGCGCGCACATCAGCGCGTAGACGAACTCGTCCGCCACGTCAGCCGACGAGTGAACGCCATCGTTGGAGCAATCCGATGACCTCCTCTTCGCCCTCCTCGGCGCGCGCCGCCGAACCCACCAAGCCGTCGTCACCGCCGCCGTTCCCCTGGGTCGGCCTGATCGCGCTCGCGGCGGGCACCTTCCTCTCCGTCACCGGCGAGATGATCCCGACCGGCCTCCTTCCGGAGATGAGCACCTCGCTCGGCGTGACCGAGTCGCAGGTCGGGCTCCTCGTCAGCGTGTTCGCCTTCACGGTGGTGCTGTCGAGCACCGCGCTCATCCACCTCACCAGGCGTGTCCCGCGACACGCGTTGCTCGTCGCCGTCATCGTCGTCCTCGGCGTGAGCACCGGTCTCGGCGCGCTCGCCCCGAACTACGAGCTCCTCGTCGCCACCCGGGTGCTCGGCGGGCTCGCCCATGGCGTCTTCTGGGCGGTCGTCGGCGCGTACGCCGGTCACCTGGTCCCGAAGGAACAGCTCGCCCGCGCCGTGTCAGTGACGATCGCGGGAGGCACGCTCGCCTTCGTCCTCGGCGTCCCGCTCAGCACCGCGCTCGGGCACGCGCTCGGCTGGCGACTCGCGTTCGGCGTGCTCGCCGCGGCCATGCTCCTCGGCGCCGTCGTCGTGTGGTGGAAGCTGCCGCCCGTCGGTCGGGAGGAGTCGCACGCGGCCGCCTCGGGCGCCACGGGCCGTGATCCGAGCATCGTCCCGGTCGCGATCGTCTGCATCGCGGTCGGCGTCATCATGGCGGGCCACTACGCGTTCTACACCTACATCGCGCCCTTCCTCATCGGCGAGGTCGGTGTCCCGGCCGGCCAGCTCAGCATCCTCCTCCTCGTCTACGGCGTCGCGGGCGCGATCGGCCTCATCCTCACCGGCAGCGTCTTCGCGAGGCGTGCGACCACGGGTCTGTTCGTCGCCCTGACCGTTTCGGCGGCCATGGTGAGCGTCCTCGCCCTCTCGGCAGGCTGGCTTCCGGGCGCACTCGTCGCGTTCTTCCTCTGGGGGACGGCCTTCGGCATGCTGCCGCCGCTCATGCAGACGCGCCTCCTGCACGCGGCGAGCCCGCGCATCCGCGACACCGCGAACGCGTTCTACACGACGGCGTTCAACACGGGGATCGGTGGCGGCTCGGCGCTCGGCGCGTTGCTCCTCGCCGAGATCGGTCTCGGCGTGCTGCCGTGGGTGTACGTGTGCCTCGCCGTCGTTGCGACCTCGCTTCTCGCGGCGGACGTGCTGCGCACCCGCAAGCGAGAGTCCGTCTGATCACGCGACAGCCCCTCGCGGGAGGGTTGCGCGAGCGCGTTCACGGCGCTGCCGATGCGTCCGTCGTCGGCGCCGGTGAGGCGTCTGCGCCATCGGTCGGCGCGGTGACGTCGGGCGCGGTCTCAACCGGCGTCTCCGTCGCCGGATCCGGCTCGGTCGGACCCGGCACGTCCGACTCCGTCGCGGGAGCCGCTTCCGCCGGGGTCTGCTCCGCGATCGGGTCGACGACGGCCTGAGCCGCGTCCGGTGCGGGAGGCGCGTCCGATGCGGTGTCCGGAACCGCTTCCGGGAGCGGGGCCGTCGCCGGATCGACGGCGGCGTCGGTATTCAGGAGTCCGGTCAGCGAGAAGTACTCGACGGAGGTCGTAGGTCCCACGCGCGATGGGTCGGACGGGTCGACGCTCCAGACGCTGAGCTCGTGGAACCCGACGGCGACAGCGTCGCCGGTGAGTGTCGCTCGACCGCCGGCGTCGAGCGCGACGCGTTGCTCGTCACCTCCGTCGAGCGTGTACCCGATCGCGCCGTTCGGAGCACCGCTGATGATGATCGGTGCGTCCGGCCCCAGGACCGGGAACGACAGGACCGTCTCGAATCCGGAGATCGAGGGTCCGATGATCGTCATACTGGCAGGTTCCGCGGACACGGTGACCTGGTCGCCGAGGGTCTGGCGCACGGTGAGGGTGAAGGACCCAGACCGGTCGAGGACGACCGGTCCTGTCGACCAGGTCCCGGTCACCGGGGCGGCGGCGATCGATGACCGCTGCGCGGACCCCGGCACGACCGTCGAAGCGACCACGACGTCGCCGTCGAGGACGTCGATGGTGGCTCCGGCCGCTCCGGTGCCGCTGAATGTGGGCCACAGGTACCCGCCGCCGGAGTCGGCGACCATGGTCGGTGCCGGGAGCGCTGTGGGTTCGGTCGGGTCGACGGGATCGACCGGGGCGACGGGTGGAGCGACCGGTGGGGCAGTGGGCGTCGGAACCTGCGGGGAGACCACGACGGGATCCGGCGTCCCATCGTCGCTCGGACTCGGACTCGGAGTCGGTGCCGGGGATGAGGGTGTCGGCGTCGGGCCGGCGATCGGGGCCGCACCCGGCGACGGGGCGGCGGACGGATCGGTGGACCCAGCAGCCGTGCCGGAGGTCGGCGTGTCGGCGTTCGGCGGAAACACCATCGGACCCAGGACGAGTGCGGCGGCGGTCATCGCCGCGACGACGCCGACGGCGATCGCGGCGATGACCCCACCGGAGAGACCCGCCGTCGCCGCACCCGCGACGCCGACACCCGACGCGGCGCCGACACCCGACGAGGCGCCGACACCCGACGCGGCGCCACTGGAACCGACTGCACCGGAAGCCGCTGCTCCGCCGGCGGCCGTCACCGAGGTGCTCAGGTGCGCTGTCAGTGCGACTCCGCTGGTGACACCGGCCGGCATCGCGGCGACCGCGGTCGCCGACGGGCCGTTCGCCTGCAACCACGCGGTGTAGCCGGCTGCACCGGCGGCGCCTGCGACGAGGGGGAGGAGCACGAGCGCCATGCGCGAGCCGACCTCCTTCGCCTCAGCGGCCACGATGGTGCACCGCTGACAGGCGTCCAGGTGCGACTCGACCTTGGCCGTGTCGCGGGCGGAGAGGTTCCCGCGCGCGTACGATCCGAGCCTGCTGATCGTGAAGGCGTGCTCCGAGTCGTCGTCGACGGCCTGCAGGTGCGCCTGGATCCACGCTTCGCGCAGCCCCTCGCGTGCTCGGTAGGCGAGCGCGGACACCGAGTTGGCCTTCATCCCGAGGAGCGGCGCGACCTCCGCGGGCGTCATCGCCTCGATCTCCGTATACCAGAGCACCTCCTGCCACCGGGTCGGCAGGCTCCGGAACGCTCGGGCACTCAGGCTGCGGTCGAGGGCCTCGATCGAGGACGCCTCGTTCGTGTCCGGGTCCTCGAAGGAGTCGAGGGTGTCGAGCGACGTCTCCCGGCGCGACCGGCCCCATGCGGCCGCGGTGTTCCGGATGGTCGTGAACAGGTAGGGGCGGAAGGCGCCGGTGGGGCCCTTGCCGCGGCGGACCGCCTGATAGATGCGGGCGAAGGACTCCGAGACGAGGTCGTCGGGATCGAGGCTCGAGGTGACGGACCGGGCGACGGTCCGTCCGGCGTTCGAGTGCCGTCGCCACAGCTCCGCATAGGCATCCTGCGAGCCCGTTCGGGTGTGCTCGATGAGCTCGGCATCCGATCGCTCGGTGAGCGATGAAGCCGGGGATGTGTCCAGGCTCATGATGCCTCCGTCTGCGAGCTGCGCACTACCGGGCACCGTGCCCGCTCAAGAGAGTCGGGTGAAGCGGGATCATGACGCCGATTCCTCATCTTGGCACGAGGTGTCTCGCGGACAGTCGCTGGCGCCGAGGAAGATCCGTTTCGATTGTTCTGGGAAACCGCGTCATGACCTGCTCGGGAGGCACTCTCTCAGGATGAACAGCAGGATTCCCGGCGACGGGGACCCGGCTGGGTCGTCCCCGGACGGCCACGATGCGCGCCACGGCCGGTGCGCATCGGGCAACGGACCCGAAACGTTGCAGATCTCGACGGGAGGGGGCGCCTTCGTGCGTACCCGTCGACAGGCCGGGAGTGGTGCTCGGGGGCGAGCATCACTCCCGGCCGCCTTTCCCGTCCATCGCTCGGATCAGTCGAGCCAGCTGACCTCGGGGGAGCGGTGGAAGGCGATGCCCGCGGCCGACCAGCCCTGCGCAAGCTCGGCCAGTCGGACCCGGAAGTCGCTCCAGTCCGGCGCGCGTCGCTCCGACCAGCCGATCTCCGCGATGGACGCGACCCGCGGGAAGACGAGGAACTCGAGCGTCTGCACGTCGGCCACGGTCTCCGTCCAGAGCGGGGCCTCGACGCCGAGGATGTCCTGCTCACCGACGCCTTCGACGATCTCGGTCGGCTCCCAGACGGCGGAGCGTTCGACACTCGTGGGGCCGTCCGCCCAGGTGAGGCCGGCCGTCGCGACGTCGGGGTACTGCATGTCGAGGTAGGCGGCATCGGCCGGGGACATGATGACCTGCCCGCCCTGATCCACGAACGAGCGCAGCTTGTCGGCGTGACCGTCCTCGGGGGAGACGTAGTTCCAGTACTGGCCGATGGTGCCGGGGGCGAGGTCGCGTGACGCGCCGAACTCGTGCCAGGCGATGGCGGTCTTCCCGGTCGTGGCGACCAACTCGGACACCCGACGGGCGAAGTGGAGGAAGTCCGCTTCAGTGGTGGCGAGCGCTTCATCGCCGCCGAGGTGGAGGTAGGGGCCCGGGGTCATCGCGGCGAGCTGGGTGAACACGTCGTCGAGGAACGTGTAGGTGGACTCGGCATGGATGTCGAGGCTCGAGAAGCCGACCTCCGTGCCGGTGTACGGCTCGCGGGCGACGCCGTCCGGGTTGAGTTCGGGATACGCCGTGAGGACCGCGTTCGTGTGTCCGGGGACGTCGATCTCGGGGACGATTGTGACGCGGCGGTCGGCGGCGTACTCGATGATCGCCCGGTAGTCGTCGGCGCTGTATGAGCCACCCGTGCCTCCACCGACTGCGGTCGCCGCACCGATCCCGGTGAGCTCGGGCCACCCGGCGATCTCGAGGCGCCACCCCTGGTCGTCGGTGAGATGCAGATGCAGGTGGTTGAGCTTGAGTGCTGCGATCTGGTCGATGAACCGCTGCACCTGCGCGACCGTGAAGAAGTGCCTCGCGACGTCGAGCATCGCGCCGCGGTAGGCGAAGCGCGGAGCGTCGTCGATGACGGTCGCGGTGATGATCCAGTCCTGTGCGCCGGCCGTCGGTGCCCAATTGGCCGGCGGGAGGAGCTGCCTCAGCGTCTGCGTGCCGTGGTGGACCCCGTCGGCGTCCGCGCCGACGATCTCGACACTGGAGGCCGCGGCGGTCAATCGGTAGGCCCCGCTCGTCGTCGACAGGCGGGGGTCGATCGACAGCGCGATGTCCGCACTCACGGAGTCCACGGCGTGCTCCATGCCGAGGGTCTCGACCGGGAGCGCGAACCCCGTCGAAACGCGCAGGGCGTCGGCGAGGATCCGGGCCGTGGTCGCCGCCGACGGGTCGGTACGGATCACCGAGTCCGCCGACAACCGGAACGGGGGAGCGGAGGCGTCCGTGGTCTGCGAGACGGGGCGGGGCAGCAGGCTCATGCGTGGTTCCTTCGGCGTCGGCGACGCGGATCGTGGGGGCTGGATCAGGGTTTGTTCGGAGGGTGAACAAGCGTCCAGCCATCCTGACACACCGGCCCCCACGGCTGCCCGGCCTCTCCACAGGACGGTGCGCGTCGGGCGTCCCGTTGCTATGCTGCTAGCAGTCGCAACTGGCGTATAGACGGAGTTCCGCTCCGCCTCAGATGGTTCACCATCGGGGAGCGACCCTGCACCTTGAAGACAAGGGCGGATTCGGCCGCACGCCTGGGCCGAAACGGCACATCACCGACATCCGTTCTGTCACAAAAGGGAGCCAGTCTTGTCCGACACCTTCAACGCGCCACTCTCCGAGGTCGATCCCGAGATCGCAGCGGTCCTCGAGCAGGAGCTCGGTCGCCAGCGCAACACCCTCGAGATGATCGCGAGCGAGAACTTCGTGCCCGTCTCCGTCCTGCAGTCGCAGGGCAGTGTCCTCACCAACAAGTACGCCGAGGGCTACCCGGGTCGTCGCTACTACGGTGGCTGCGAGTTCGTCGACATCGCCGAGTCCCTCGCGATCGAGCGGGCCAAGAGCCTCTTCGGTGCCGCGTACGCGAACGTCCAGCCGCACTCGGGCGCCACGGCCAACGCCGCGGTCCTCTCGGCGATCGCCACCCCCGGCGACACCATCCTCGGCCTCGAGCTCGCCCACGGTGGTCACCTCACCCACGGCATGAAGCTCAACTTCTCGGGCAAGCTCTACAACGCGGTCTCCTACGGCGTCGACCCCGAGACCTTCCTCGTCGACATGGACGTTGTCCGCGACAAGGCACTCGAGCACAAGCCGCAGGTCATCATCGCCGGTTGGTCCGCCTACCCGCGCCAGCTCGACTTCGCCGCGTTCCGCGCGATCGCCGACGAGGTCGGCGCGAAGCTCTGGGTCGACATGGCGCACTTCGCCGGCCTCGTCGCCGCAGGCGTCCACCCGTCGCCCGTGCCGTTCGCCGACGTCGTGTCCTCCACCGTGCACAAGACCATCGGCGGCCCGCGCTCCGGCTTCATCGTGAGCCGCGACATGGAGCTTGCCAAGAAGCTCAACTCGAACGTGTTCCCCGGCCAGCAGGGCGGACCGCTCATGCACGTCATCGCCGCCAAGGCGACGGCGTTCAAGCTCGCCGCCACGGCGGAGTTCAAGGACCGCCAGGAGCGCACGCTCCGCGGTGCCAAGCTCCTCGCCGAGGCGCTCACCTCCGAGGCGTCGAAGGCCGCCGGCATCGACGTCCTCACCGGCGGCACCGACGTGCACCTCGTGCTCGCCGACCTCCGCACCTCCGAGCTCGACGGCCAGCAGGCCGAAGACCTCCTCCACGAGGTCGGCATCACGGTCAACCGCAACTCGGTGCCGTTCGACCCGCGCCCGCCGATGGTCACCTCCGGCCTGCGGATCGGTACGCCGGCACTCGCGACGCGTGGCTTCGGCGACACCGAGTTCGCCGAGGTCGCCGACATCATCGCCCTCGCACTGCGCAACGGTGCCGAGGCCGGAGCCCTCCGGGAGCGCGTCACTGCGCTCGCCGAGCGCTTCCCGCTCTACCCCGGCCTCCAGCAGTAGGGCGCGGGAGCATGACCGCACAGATCCTCGACGGTAAGGCCACGGCCGCCGCCATCAAGTCCGAACTCGCGATCGAGGTGGCCGCGCTCAAGGAGCGCGGCATCTCGGTCGGGCTGGGCACCGTCCTCGTCGGGTCCGACCCGGGTTCGCAGTGGTACGTCGCCGGGAAGCACCGCGACTGCGCCGAGGTCGGCATGGAGTCGATCCGACGCGACCTGCCCGAGACGGTCTCGCAGGAGGAGCTCGAGGCCGTCCTCGACGAGCTCAACGCCGACGAGAGCTGCACCGGCTACATCGTGCAGCTGCCGTTGCCGAAGCACATCGACACCGACGCGATCCTCGAGCGCATCGATCCCGAGAAGGACGCCGACGGGCTCCACCCGACCAACCTCGGTCGTCTCGTGCTCAACGTGAACCGCCCGATCCACACGCCGCTGCCGTGCACGCCGAAGGGCGTCATCGAGCTGGTGGAACGCCATGGGATCAGCTGGGCGGGCAAGCACGTCGTCGTCGTGGGCCGCGGGGTCACCGTCGGTCGCGCGATCGGCCCGCTGCTCACCCGTCGCGAATACAACGCGACGGTCACGCTCACGCACACCGGGACGGTCGGACTCGACGACATCCTCCGCACCGCCGACGTGATCGTCGCTGCGGCGGGCGTCCCCGGGATCGTCACGCGCGATGCCGTGAAGCCGGGCGTGATCGTCCTCGACGTCGGTGTGAGCCGTGAGACCGACCCCGAGACCGGCAAGTCCCGGGTCGTCGGCGACGTCGCCCCTGACGTGGCCGAGGTCGCCTCGTGGATCAGCCCGAACCCCGGTGGCGTCGGCCCCATGACCCGCGTCGGTCTCCTCGCCAACGTCGTCCGCATGGCCACCCCCTAACCCAGCCCGCGAACTGTCACTCGACGCTAGTCCGAGCGGCCGGAACTAGCCGGAAGTGACAGTTCGCGAGCCAGGGCGGTGAGGATGGGCGACGGGTCCGTCAGGTGCGAGCGATTCACCCGGATGACCCGCCAGCCCGCTGCCATGACGCGGTCGAGGCGATCGATGTCGTGGAAGATCTGCCGTTCATCCGTGAAGTGGGTGCCGCCGTCGTATTCGACGAGGACCCGCTGTTCGGGGTACACCAGGTCGCCCAAGGCCAGAAACCGTCCGTGGGCGTCCGCGATCACCTCGTTGACGATCGGTTCCGGAAGGCCCGCGCGGACGATCAGCAGGCGCAAGGCGGTCTCCATCGGCGAATCCGTCCGAGGCCGCATCATCGAGAACGCGAGCCGCAGCCGCTTCGCGCCGCGACGGCCGTTCATCCGTGCCAGCCCGCGGACGATCTGCTGCTCCGAGGCCAGCGGTCGCTTGCGGCGGAGCAACACGTCGCCGGCGATCACCAGGTCATCCAGGGGGAGTCGGGTTCCGAGCTGACACCAGGCGTCGACGGCGGTCAGTACCGGCAGTCCCTCGACGGCGACGACCTCCCAGTGGTCCCCGTCGAGTTGATGCCCGCGCACGCCCGCTCCTCGAGGCGCGCGTGCCGGCGCGATGGAGGCGACATCGAGTGGTGCCTCGTGTTCCCAGGTGGGCACGGGCAGGCCGTGCAACGCCGCCGCGCTCACGTGGCTGAAGAACTGCCCATCGTGCAGGAGCGGGGCGTAGGCGTGACAGCGTCCGGGGATGTCCGTGGGCTGGTCGAGCGGTGCCCGGACGCCTCGGTGCGGCGTGGCGAGGTCGCGCGCTCGCAGCCGCGATCGAGGTACGCCGAGTTCGTCGGCGTCGGCCATGGAGAACGGCTGCTTGCTGAGTTCGAGGGGGAGGGGACGTCGGCGGACCATCCCACCACGGTGCCGACTGCGGCGTCTCGGCGTCGGAAGTTCTCCACACCCTGCCCGCGAACTGTCACTCGACGCTAGTCCGAGCCGTCGGGACTAGCCGGAAGTGACAGTTCGCGGGCAGGGGAGGGGGAGGTCAGGATTCTCGGGTGGCTCCTGCGGCGGGGCGGACGGGGAAGATGGTCGGGGCGGTGAAGGACGCCTCGGCGAACGCCGCCGTGACCGCCTCGGCCACGGACGACGCCAGGGCGACGGGGACCAGGGCGATCGCCGCACCCCCGAAGCCACCACCGGTCATGCGCGAACCGATCGCACCGGCGGCCATCGACGTCTCGACGGCCAGGTCGAGCTCCGGCACCGAGATCTCGAAATCGTCACGCATCGACGCGTGCGAGGCCACGAGCAGCTCGCCGATCGACGTCGGGCCGTGCTCGCGCAGGGTCCGGACGGTGTCGAGGACACGCTGGTTCTCCGTCACGACGTGACGGACGCGACGGAAGGTCTCGTCGTCGAGCAGCTCACGAGCGCGGTCGAGGTCGCCGACCGTGACGTCGCGGAGTGAGTCGGCGCCGAGCGCTGCGGCCCCCGCCTCGCAGGACGCCCGACGGGCGGCGTACCCGCCCGAGACGTGGGCGTGCTCGACGCGCGTGTCGATGACGAGCAGCTCGAGGTCGTGCTCCTCGAAGCCGAGGGGGATGACGTCGGTCTCGAGCGAGCGGCAGTCGAGGAAGACGCCGCAGTCACGCCGGCCGAGGAGCGACGCCGACTGGTCCATGATGCCGGTCGGAGCACCGACCGCCCGGTTCTCGGCGAGCTGGCAGATCTTCGCGAGCGTCCGGCGGTCGTGGTCGAGGTGCCAGATCTCGGTGAGTGCGACGGCGACCGAGGCCTCGATGGCCGCGGAGGAGGAGAGGCCGGCCCCGACCGGGACGTCGGAGTCGATGTAGATGTCGACCCCGGGCACCTCCTGCAAGGGAGCCCCGAACTGGCCGAGCGCCCACGCGACCCCGAGCGGGTAGGCGGACCAGCCGTGCAAGGCGTCGGGATCGAGCGCGCGCACCGAGACCTCGACGATCTCGGGCGAGAAGCTGCTCGAGACCCGGATGCGGTCGTCGTCGCGACGCCGGACGGCTGCGACGGTGCGGCGGTCGATCGCCATCGGGAACACGAAGCCGTCGTTGTAGTCGGTGTGCTCGCCGATGATGTTCACGCGGCCGGGCGCGGTCCAGAGGCCGTGCGGCTCGCTGCCGAAGGCGTTCTCGAATCCGCTCGTGGCGGTGCGCTGCAGGTCGGTCATACGGGGTTCTCCTCGTCGGCTGCGGCGATCGCGGCGCGCAGGGCGGTGGCGGTGGTCTCGGGCGGGACGTCGCCGATCCAGGCGCCCATGGCGGCCTCGGAGCCGGCCAGGTACTTCAAACGGTCGGCTCCACGACGCGGGGAGGTGAGCTGCAGGTGGAGTCGGAGCTCGTCGCGGTGGACACGGGTCGGGGCCTGGTGCCAGGCGGCGATGTACGGGGTCGGGGTGTCGTACAGGGCGTCGACGCCGCGCAGCAGCCGCAGGTAGAGGACGGCGAGTTCGTCCCGTTCCTCGAGCGAGGTCGCGGCGAAGTCGGGCACGTGCCGGTGGGGGAGCAGGTGCACCTCGATGGGCCAGCGCGCCGCGAACGGGACGAACGCCGTCCAGTGCTCGCCCGCGAGGACGACGCGCTCGTCAGCCTGTTCCGCGGCGAGGATGTCGGCGAAGAGTCCGGGACCGTAGGCCTCGCTCGCGGCGATGAGTCGCTGCGTGCGCGGGGTCACGTAGGGGTAGGAGTAGATCTGTCCGTGCGGGTGGTGGAGGGTGACACCGATCTGCTCCCCACGGTTCTCGAACGGGAACACCTGCTGGATCGAGTCGATCTGCGACAGCGCGTGCGTCCGGCGGGCCCACGCTTCGATCACCGTGCGCGCCCGGGTGCGGGACAGCGAACCGAAGGAGCCGGTGCTCGATGGGCTGAAGCTCACGACCTCGCATCGGCCGACCGAGGTGCGCGTCCGGCCGATCCCGATCGTCTCGAGGTCGGCGAGATCGACCGGGGCGTTCTCGTCCTCGAGCAGTGGCCCGAAGGACGGCGACTTGTTCTCGAAGACCGCGACGTCGTACTGGTCGGGGATCTCGGAGGGGTTCGACGGGCTCGCGGGTGCGAGCGGGTCGAGGTTCGCGGGGGGCAGCATCACGCGGTTCTGGCGGGCGGCGGCGATCGAGATCCACTCACCCGTCAGCGGGTCCTGGCGCATGGACGCGGTCGGCGGCCGGGGGGCCAGTTCGCGCGCGTCGGGCAGTCGCTCCGCGGGCAACGTCGTGTCGACGTCGTCGAAGTAGATGAGTTCGCGACCGTCGGCGAGGCGCTGGGTCGAGCTCGCGATCGCCGGGTCGATGACGAAGGTGTCGTCGAGTGGGGGCATGGGGATCCTCAGAACGGGTTGTCGAACGGAAACGTACAACGTTTCGCCTTGAAAAGTATAGGCAAGTCCGCGAAGATTCAAGCATGTCCGACGCCGAGCCGATGCAGTTGCCCGCCCCGCTGCGACGCGACCGCATCCGCGAGCTCCTCGACGAGCGCGGCTTCGTGCGCGTGGCCGACATCTCCGACGACTTCGGCGTCTCCCGGGTGACCGCCCGGACGGACCTCGACACCCTCGTCGACCAGGGCGACGCCGTCCGCGTGCACGGTGGCGCGATGCCCGTGCAGGGACGCGGCGCCGTTGAGTCGCCGATCGAACTCGCGACCGCGACCTCGGCCCACGCGAAGCAGCGGATCGGTGAGGCGGCGGCCGCGATGGTGCGCTCCGGTCAGAGCGTGATCGTCGACGTCGGCAGCACCGGCCTCGCCCTCGCCCGCGCGCTCAAGGCTCGCCGCGACCTCGCCGACGTCGTGGTCATCACGAACGGCCTGACCATCGCGCTCGAACTCGAGTCGGAGGTCCCGAGGTTCTCGGTGATCGTCACGGGTGGGTCGCTCCGACCGCTCCAGCATTCGCTCGTCGATCCGCTCGCCGGTTCGCTGCTCGGCCAGGTCCATGCCGATCTCGCCTTCATCGGCTGCAACGGTGTCGACGCTGCCCATGGCGTGACCAACGTCAACCTGCCCGAGGCCGAGGTGAAGGCCAGGATGGTCCGCGCCGCCGAGCGGGTGGTCGTGGTCGCCGACGCCTCCAAGCTCGGTGTGCGGCAGCTCGGCCGGATCGCCGGGCTCGAGGCCTTCGACGCCCTCCTGACCGACGACGAGGCCGCACCCGAGACCATCGCACTCCTCCGGGAAGCGGGACTCGCGGTGACGCTGGTCCCACTCGGCGACTGACCTCGCGCCGCGTCCCGCGGCGTCCCGGCACTCGCGCGCCGACGGCCCGATGCGGCAGCATGGTCGCATGAGTGATCGAGCGCATCCTGCCGTGTCCATCGTCGAGCAGACGCTGCGCGATCGCGGGGCTCAGGGCGAGGTCACCTGGCTCGACGATGCTGCACGAACGGCAGCGCTCGCAGCGGAGGCCTTGGGGATCGAGGTCGGGGCGATCGCGAACTCCCTCGTGTTCACGCTCGACGGCGAGCCGACGCTGATCCTCACGAGCGGCGCCCACCGTGTCGACACCGCCTGGGTCGGCGAGCGGCTCGGTGGACGGCTGAAGCGTGCTGACGCCGAGGTCGTCAAGGCGGCGACGGGACAGGTGATCGGTGGCGTCGCGCCCGTCGGTCACCCGGAACCGATCCGCACCTATGTGGACGAGGCGCTCGCTGCCTACCCGGAGGTCTGGGCCGCAGCCGGCCATGCGCACACGGTGTTCCCGACGACCTTCGAGGAGCTCGTGCGAGTGACCGGCGGGCAGGTCATCGCGGTGGAGCCGCCGACGGATCCTGCGGGGTCGTCGGCAGCTGCGTCGGCGTAGCCACCGGAGCGGCCATGGCGGCCGGCGGCGTCCCCTGCTGCTTCGTCACCCGGCTCGGCGGCAGCGGAGCCGTCGCGGTCACGCCGTTCCTGCGCCCCCACCAGGTGCTCACGACGGCTGCGGCGACGCAGAGCGCCATCGGGATGAGCATGAACGGTCCGCCGGCGCCCTCGCCTCGCTCGAAGACCTGGTCGGTCTGCGACATGAGGGCCGTGGGGACGAGGAGCAGGATGTTGTTCGTCGCATGGATGAGCACCGGCGCCTCGAGGCCACCGGTCCCGCGGGCGGCGAAGGACATCGAGGCGCCGAACACGAAGTAGTAGGCGATGAGCCAGGGGTCGCCGGCGAAGTGCACCGAGGCGAAGACCGCGCCGGAGACGACTGTGCCGACGAGGAACGCGGTCATCGGTCGACTGAACCAGGATCCGACGGAGCGCTGGATGAGGCCGCGCGCCCCGTACTCCTCGCCGGCCGACTGCAGCGGCGTCGTGAGGATCACGACGGCGAGCATCGCGATCATGGTGCCGTCGACCACGATGGGCTCGAGCGGGGAGAGCAGGACGGACGCGCCGACGTACACGATCCACACCGGGCCGATGATGAGCGCGAGGCGCCCGAACCAGCGCCAACGGAAGCGCCCCTCCACCGAGGACAGCCACCGTGGACGGACGCCGAAGATCGCCCACTGGATGAGCATCGACACCGGGATGAGCGCGGCGAGCGACAGGTTGTTCGCGAGCATCGTCACCGGCGTCAGGGTCATGAGGCCGTTCGCGACGTCGTCGAGCGTGTACGCCCCGGTGGCCACGTCCACGATGAGTGCGATGCCGCCGAGCGCGATCGAGAGGATCAGGAACCCCACGACGAGCAGGAGGAGCGCGAGCGCGCCACGCCACCAGGCCGGTGCGGCGCGGAGGGCGTGGTCGTACGTCGCGAGCTGCGGCGACGGCGCGACCGGATCGACGTGCATCGACGCCGGTGTCGTCGAGGGGAATGGCGAAGGCGTCTGCGGGTGCTGTCCGGGATTCGTCATGCTGTCAGGGTAGGCAGCCGTCGCGGCAGGACGCGTCCCCCGAGCGATGGACGACGAGCGACGGATAGCCGGTGATCGGCCTGGTCCCGAACGCTCGACGGTGGGAGACTGACCGGTATGGCCGGACATCGCATCTTCACGACGAGCTTCGCCAGCGTGTACCCGCTCTACGTCGCGAAGGCGGAGCGGAAGGGCCACACGAAGGACGAGGTGGACCAGGTCATCACCTGGCTCACGGGTTACGACGACGCCGCGATCAAACGGGTGCTCGCCGACGGTACCGACTTCGAGACCTTCTTCGCCGAAGCGCCGGCGATGCACCCCAACGCGTCGCTCATCACGGGCCTCATCTGCGGCATCCGCGTCGAGGAGATCGAGGATCCCCTCATGCAGCGCGTCCGTCAGCTCGACAAGCTCGTGGACGAGGTCGCGAAGGGGAAGAAGATGTCGTCGATCCTCCGCACCTCCGCCTGACCGTCGAACGCGTGGCCTCCGATGACGCACACGGCCGCCGCGCGAGTGCGCGACGGCCGTGGGCTCGGAACCCGGTTGGATCAGTGCGCGAGCACCGGTTCCGCGGACGCCTCCGGGGCGTGGTGCAGGGCGAGTCCCTGGTTGCGTCGGCGGAACAGCAGTGCCGCCGTCACTGCGCCGACCGCGAAGAACCCGGCACCCCAGAAGTAGGCGGTCTGGTAGCTCTGGATCGCGGCCTGCGCGAGCACCTCGGGGGTGGGCGGCGCGTTGTCGGTCACGTAGGCCGTGGCGGCGCTCGCCGCGAGGGTGTTGAGCAGCGCCACACCGATCGACCCGCCGACCTGCTGGCTCGTGTTGACCGTCGCCGAGGCGACCCCGGCGAACGCCCGGTCGACACCGAGCGTCGCGGTCTGCATCGAGGCGGGCATGATCGATCCCATCGCGAAGCCGAGCACCATGAGCGCCGGCATGACGTTGCCGACATAGGAGCTGTCGAGGTCGAGTCGGGTGAGGAGGAGCATGCCGATCGCCCCGAGCGTCATGCCGAACGGCACTATGACCTTCGGGCCGAAGCGGGGGACGAGGAGGTTGGTCCCCAGCTGTGCGGCGAGCACGAGCATCGCGATCATCGGGAGGAAGGCGAAGCCCGTCTGCTGCGGTGAGTACCCGAGCGAGGCCTGCAGGTAGTAGGTCACGAAGAGGAAGATGCCGAACATCCCGGCTCCGGCGATCATGACCGAGATGAACGCGGCACCGCGGTTGCGGTCGAGGATGATCGACAAGGGCAGGAGCGGATGTGCGGCCCGACGCTGCCAGAGGACGAACACGACGAGGAGCACGGCTGCCGCGGCCAGGAAGGCCCAGCTGAGCGGTGAGTCCCAGCCGTCGGTCTCGGCATTGGCGAAGCCATAGACGAGGCTGAACAACGCACCCGAGACGAGGATGGTGCCCGGAACGTCGAGCTTGGGGCGGGGGCCGGTCGTCTTCGGGGTGGTGATGAAGAGGACCGCCCCGACGATGGCGACCACGGCGATCACGACGTTGATGTACAGGTTCCAGCGCCAGTCGAACTGCTCGGTGAGGAATCCACCGAGGAGGAGACCGACCGCGCCACCTGCGCCGGCGATCGCGCCGAAGACGCCGAACGCGCGGGCGCGCTCCTTCGGGATCGTGAAGGTGGTCGTGAGCATCGCGAGCGCGGTCGGTGCGAGGAGGGCGGCGAAGACGCCCTGGAGTGCCCGCGCGGCGACGAGGGTGCCGAACGAGTCCGCGGCGCCTCCGAGGGCCGAGGCGATCGCGAACCCGACGAGTCCGATGATGAACGCCCGCTTCCGGCCCATGAGGTCGGACAGGCGTCCGCCGAGCAGCAGCAGGCTGCCGAAGGCGAGGGAGTAGGCGGTGACGATCCACTGGCGGTCGCCGTCGGAGAATCCGAGGTCGGCCTGGGCGGCGGGCATCGCGATGTTCACGACGGTGGCGTCGAGCACGACCATGAGTTGCGCGAGGCCGACGGTGACAAGAGTCCACCAGCGGCGTGAGGAGACTGCCGGGGTTCCGGCGGCGAGGTTCGAAGTCATGCTGAGGACTCTATACGGAACTGGACAGTTTCGGAACCGAATAGTTCCTGAACGTTCGAGTTCCTGAACTATGCTGTTCCGGGAGACGAAAGGGAGGTGAGCCGCGATGACGCAGCTCGAGACCCCACCCGCAGCGCCGAAGCTCGGCCGGAAGCGCGATCACACGCGGGACGCCGAGATCCTCGACGCCGCGCTCGACGTCCTCGCCGACACGGGCTACGCCGGGATGACGGTCGACATGGTCGCCGCGCGGGCGAAGGCCGGCAAGGCGACGCTCTACCGCCGATGGGCGTCGAAGTCCGAACTCGTGATCGACGCGGTCGCCTGCATGAAGCAGATCGATCCCGACTTCTCCAAGTTGCCCGACACCGGCTCACTCCGCGGCGACCTCGTCGCGATGATCAAGGCGCCGTCCATCGCCGAGGGCGAGCGCAAGATGCGCGTGTTCGCCGGCGTGATGTCGATGATCTCGGATGCCCCGGAGCTCACCGAGTCCATCCATGCGGCGATCGTGGAGCCGCGCATCGCGGTCAACCGCTTCCTGTTGCAGCGCGCGATCGACCGCGGTGAGATCCGCGCGGACGCCGATGTGGAGACGCTGTCGCTTGTGAGTCAGGCGATGGTCAGCTACCGCGTCCTCATGCTGCGAGAGCCCGTGACGCGAGATTTCCTCATCTCGGTGATCGACGGCGTCATCATCCCGGCCGTCCGGAAGTAGCTCGATGACCGACGGACCCGCCCGATCTCGAACCGGGCTGCTCGATCGAGCGGCACCGGTCCACCTCGGGACACCCGACGCCCCACTGCGCTTCACTGGTTTCCGCGAGCCCGGCGGACGCCACCTCATCGTCGATGGCGCGCAGGCGTTCGAGTTGAGCTTCCCGTGCGGAAGCTGCGCGCTGCTGTTCCGTCGTCTGGACGAGGCTGCTCGGGCGCTCGCCGCAGACGCACTGCACGATCACCTGGACGAGGGCGTGCCCGCGATCGACGATCCTTCGTTACGCGACCTCGTGTCGACGATCCTGCCCGAGGGGACCTATCTGCCGCTCCTGCTGTCCATCGAGCCCGTTCTGGTCGCTCCGGGTGGCGATCACGACTATTTCTCGCAGGAACAGGTCGCGCACCGCGGCATCGACCCCACGCTGGGTGCACCGGAGGACCCGGCGACCGGCTACTACCGCGGCCCGACCCGGACGACCGGCGATCACGAGACCCTCTTCGAGTTCCTGGTGCCGATGGTGCCGCCCGGTTGGAACGACCGCGAGCGCGTGGCCTCGTACGAGGAGCGGCTTCGCGCCGGGGGAGCGGCGACCGTGCTCGCGGTCTCCGTGCTGGACCGGACGCAGCCGTTCGACAGCGCCGACGCCCACACGGGTCTCGTGCACTTCGTGCTCGACGGCCACCACAAGCTCGAAGCAGCCGCGCGTCTCGGGGTCGCGATCACGGTCCTGTCGTTCGTCTCGGTCGACGCGAGCCTCGCGGACGAGGCGCTGGTGGTGGGCCTCCCGGAGCTGCTCGCGCGCTGATCACGTCGGGCGTGTGACCGGGTGGATCACGCAGCGCTGGATCCCCCGATCCCTGCGTGACCCACCGGTCGAGGCGGTGAGCGTCGCAAACCCCCGTCGCGAACGCACAGTCCACTGAGGCGTGGACTGCGGCGGCATCACCTCCATCAGTGTGACACGAATAAGTCGTTCGTACCAGTTATCGAGAAGAGGTCGGTTGTGTGAGCTCCGAGCCCTAGGCTGAGGCCCCGACCGGCCACGGTCGACGGATACGGCACCGATGGATCGGAGCCGGAGCACAGGCTGCCCGAGGAGGTCAGGATGCCGGGGACACGGCGAACGCCCACGCAGGAACGCGGACAGGTGACGCAGGACGCGATCATCGAGGGCGCAGCGACCGTCTTCGACCGCATCGGCTATGGGAACGCGAGTCTGTCGATGGTCGCGGAAGCATCCGGGATCTCGCAGGGGTCCATGTACTTCCACTTCAAGTCGAAGGAGCAGATCGCCCTCGCGGTCATCCACGAGCAGCACGACCGGTCGATGCCGCTCATGGCACGGGTGTCGGAACAGTACGACGGGGTCCTCGAACGGCTCATCCGGGTGTCGCGCGCCATCGTCGACCAACTCGAGAACGACCCGGTGGTCCGTGCCGGGATCAGACTCACGCTCGATGAGGGTTCGCTGAGCCAACCGGCCGGCGCCTTCTACGAGGATTGGATCTCGGGGACGGCCGCTCAGCTCGACGTCGCGCTGCAGGCCGGGGACCTGGTGAGCTCGATGTCGGCACCGGACCTGGCCCGCACGCTGATCGGATTCTTCACCGGTGTCCAGCTCACCGCCCAGGCGACGGTCGGGCGCTCGGACATCGCAGCGTCGGTGGACCGCATGTGGCGGCTCGCGATCGACGCCATCGTCCCCGAGGCGCGGCGGTCAGCGGCGACGCGCGTCCGGGAGGACGCCTTCGGCTTTTAGGTCGGGCTGCGCGCGACGCGACGCAAGGCTCGGCCAGCCCTCCCTTCACTGGACTCGTGTCAGGTGAGCACCGGTAGCGCCCAGCAACTCAGCGCCGCACCACTACCGAGTATCACCACGGCACTGCCGACGAGGCCCGCGCTCGTCCGTTTGGCGAGGCCGAGGCGTCGACGCAGCCGTGTCACGGTTTCGATGTACCCCGCCATCTCCGCCCCGAAGCGGCGAAGCAGCGCCTCGTCTGCAGGAGTCCCCGGAGACGGCGCGGGAGTCGGCTCGGTCAGACGCTCCACTGCACGCACGACGGCGTCGATCCGGACTTGAACCGTTCCTGCACCCTGCTGGACGACGACCCCGGCGGCCAAGACGAACGCCCCGAACGAGGACACGAAGATCGGCAGCGTCTCCGCCAGCTCTTCCTCCGAATAGCCGTCCAAGGGGCCGACATACGCTGCCGCCGTGACGAAGCCGACGCCCAACACCGCCAGGAGCACCACGAAGGCACTCGGCCAGGTGGCCAACGGCTCATCGACCACCTTCCGGAAAGCTTGGATGTTCTGCGTCTGAGCCATGCATCGAACCTACCTGCGACAGGAACACCCGCACAGCACCGGCGTCACGACGGCGATGGTTGCAGAAAGACGGTCGCGCCGAGCCTGTGGAAACGACGACCAGTGATCGGCGACCTTCATGCGCTGACCCGAGACGGAACTCAGACTGGCGGTTCTGCGTCGGATCCGGCGAACGCCGGGTGACCGAACAGCCCGGGCAACCCACCGGTGTGCAGGAACACCGTCCGCTCGCCCGGCCGGATGTCACCACGCGCGACGGCATCGACGAGTCCGCTGCATGCACGACCGGTGTAGGTGGGGTCGAGGAGCAGTCCTTCACGCTCCGCGGCGAGCGTGAGTGCAGCTCGGGTGCCGTCCGTGAGGTGTTCGTACCCTGCGCCGATCTGCGAGCGATCGACCCGGAGGGACTCAGCGGGATACTGGTCGCCGTGGCCCATGGCGGCGATGAGTCCAGCGACGGTCGCGCGTCCGTCCGGCACGGCGCCGCAGTCGACTCCGAGTACGACCTCCGCTCCGAGACCGGAGACGAGCCCCGCCATCGTGCCGCCGGAACCGATAGCCACCACGACGTGGCGGACGTCGGGGACCTGGTTCCGGAGTTCCCCGGCGGCGTCGATGTACGCCTTCGCGCTGGCGGCGTTCGACCCGCCGAACGGGATCCGTGAGACCGATCCGAGGGAACCTCCAGTCTGGAGGTCGTCGGCGACGGCTTCCGCGGACGCGTCACCGGACCAGACGATGTGCGCGCCGAACAACTGATCCAGGAGGACGTTGCCGAGCGGCTTCGGCGGTGCCTCTTCCTGCAGCACGAGCACGCACCGGAGGCCGACCCGGGCGGCCGCGGCCGCTGTCAGCCGGGCGTGGTTGCTCTGTGGGGCTCCGGTCGTGAGGACGGCGCCCGCACCAGACCGCAACGCCTCGCCCATGGTGATCTGCAGCTTCCGCGCTTTGTTCCCGCCGCCGCCGAGCTCGATGAGATCGTCGCGTTTGATGAGCAGGTCGCCCGCGTCGAGGCCGATCGCGACCGCGAGTCGGTCCGCCAGGTGGACCTGCGTCGGACCCGACACGAACGTCGGGTCGGGAATCAGCTGCTGATCGCCGTTCACGGGTCCCCCTCGTCACGACGAGATCGCATCCGCCGGCGTCGCGCGTCGTGGTGGGCCCGGTGACTCGGACTCCAATAAATCCCACCGGGGTCAATTGCCCCTGGAACAGCTGCAGAAACTGGCAGATCTAGCCCGCGAGGCGCCGGAACAGGTGGATATGGCGGCAGCCGGGAAGTCCTGGCTGGTGCGTCGACGGCTCAACGATGAGCTCGTCTCCGAGATCGTGCCGAAGTACCGCGCTGGCATCGGAACTCCGCAACTGTGCTTGGACTACGGCATCTCGAAACCGAGCATGCTGGATCTGCTTCATGGGCAGGGCGTGCAGATGCGTCGGCAACCACTCACGCCGATCCAACGGACCGAGGCAGTGGAGCTCTACACATCTGGCCTGGCCATCAAGCCCGTCGCTGACCGTCTTGGCTCAAGCTTCGGTGCGGTTCATCGGGTGCTGATTGCAGAGGGTGTGAAGCTACGGCCGCGCCCTGGTAGGTAGATGGTCGATCAGGCTGTCTGGTCTGGATCATCGTGCCACGCCCGGGTGAGCTCATCCCACTGTCAATACAGGCGCGTACTGCCGGCGCTCGTCGAGCTGATAGACCAGGAGCTGTGGGTGGGCATCGTGCATATGATGCCTCCCAAGCTCGATCGAGGCCGCGATCGGCGACGCGGCGACCAGATGCAGTCGTTCAACCTTGGGGAAGTTGGCTTCTACGCGCTGGAGGGTCTGCCGCCAGGCATCGGCGAAACGCCTGAGCGCGGATGAGGTCCGAATCAGGCCAGGACCCGGGGTGCCCGCCGTGGTCAGTTCGATCCTGGGGAAAGACTGCACGTCCAAAGGCATTCTGTCCTGCTGGACAGTGGCACTAATCGACACGAGCGCCACTACATCGGTGGCGCTAGCTTCTGATCCCACATCGGAAACTACGAAACCGGTTTCAGTCTCGTCCTCGTTCGGCCACCGGTAGCTCGCGTCACCGTCGATCCGGTGGCGCTCGAAGACATGGGTTGCGTGCTTCGTCCCAATGCAATGCCCAAGTTTCACGAGGAGGGGGATCGGAGCGAGAGCGAAGACGCTGATTGATCGTGCGGAGCTTTCTTCGAGGGTGGAGAGAGCTCGCTCGACCTTCTTCTCGATGTGTGACGCGGCCGTCGACCACACCCCGTCGACTGTTTCGGCGGTGTTCAGAGTCACTCGTTGAGTGGCAGCGCGCACGTCCTCACCAGCGTAGGTCAGATGGGCGTATCGGAGAGCCTCGGAGACTTGCGCATCGTCGATGACAGCGGAGTTTCCGCGAATCGGGGACGTGAGTCGAATGACAATGGTTGGTTCGAGCGTCGAGAAATCCGTAACTGCGCGCACCCTGTTTTCGAACTGGTCCTTCAGCTCGATGAGGTAGTCAGGGCTGTAGTGTTCGGGGTCCTGGTCCGCTTTCTTGTGGCAGGCGTAGCAAAGCAACATGAGGTTTGGTGCGGCGGCGCGGGCTGACCCGGAGAGTGTTGACCGGCCGCGAGGCGAACCGCTGGCGTCCGTAGCTCCGACGATGTGCGCCACTTGACCGACCGTGTAAATGCCGTAGTCCCAACTGGCACTGAGCAGGTAGCAAGCACACATCACGCACCGGCCTGCTGCTTTCGCCCATATTTCTCGTTCAGTTTGCGGCGTAACTTTCGCGCGTGAAAGTATCTTTTGCCCTGATTTCTCGAGAGAGCTATCGCTCAAGGGGAACCTCCTGCTGAGTGTCGGCGGTGCGGGCTAGCCTCGGACTGGGACCGTGCTCACTTGAGGCGCGCCCTTGCTCGTGACTATACCGATTGGAAAAGCATGAAACTCGAGGGACACTTCAACGCACTGCTCAAGGACACAGTAAATCTGAGCTTGCCGCGCCTGGAAAAAATGGAGAGCCGAGCGGAGAGTATCTATGGGGCGCTCCAAGACGACTCCACGGTCGGACCGATGGTCGTCAAGAAGACCAGACAGGGATCCTGGGCACAGGGCACCATCATCAACCCGCCGGCAGGTAAGGACTTCGATGCCGACTTCACTCTCCAGCTCGAGCTTCAGGAAGGTTGGGAACCTCAAGACTACCTTCGAGCGGTCCGCCGCGCCCTCAAGGACAGCACAATCTACGGGGAGATGACCCTCGAACGAAAAAACCGGTGCGTCCGCGTCGTCTACGCGAATGCATTCCATGTTGATGTCGTTCCCGCAGTCGTTCAGGGTGCAGCCGAATACATCGCTAACTATGAGACAAATAGCTGGGAACTCACTAATCCGGACGGCTTCACCGTATGGATGCAAGAGAAGGACGCGACAGCGCAGTCCAACCTTCGTCGTGTCATCCGGCTTATGAAATACGTTCGGCACCATCGCGGTTTCACAGGCGTTCGATCGATCATCCTCACAACGTTGCTTGGTGAACAGGTCGAGGCCAGCAGGAAGTTCGCCGATCCGGGTTACTACCAGGATCTCCCGACTGCCTTCACCCACCTCATCTGCGATCTTGACGACTACATTTGGCCGCAGATTGAGCAGCCCAGCGTGGCCGATCCATCTGGCACGGGCTTGACCTTCGACCACCGGTGGTTGCCGGGAACCTACTCAAATTTCCGCTCGCGCCTTCACTCCATCGCCGAAACAACCCGTGCAGCGTTCGCCTCGTCCAATCGTGATGAGAGCGAGGAGCTCTGGCGCGAGATCTTCGGGGACCGCTTCACTGATGGCAGCAAGAAGACTGACCCTCGACCGTTTGCGCCGACCGTCACGCCCGGGTACGTGCCGGGTCGAGCGGGATGAACTCGTATCGAGGCAGCAAGCTGAGTGCTTGGCAAAAAGCCTTTGTGGAAGCTCTAACCCACCTATCGACGAGCCCCGACTATCCGATACGCCTCAATGAGCAGCGCGCCATCGTTAGTGGCCGGCTTCCGCTGTTCGTTTCAATCGACACCTCGGGTATGACGCGCGAGGAGGGCGGGATGAAACTTGAACCCAACGAGCAATTCCTGATCGTGGTAGCGCCGGAGGCCACTCGTCCGCCCGATGTGCTCGTCGTGCACAACCGATTTGTCGGCTATCCGCACGTGATGCACGGACGGCAGCTCTGCGTGTACCTCGATCCCAGTCGAGAGTGGAACCCTGCCCAGCTTGCGGTGGGTTTTATCGACCGCCTCTGGGAGTGGCTGGTCGACGCTACAGCCGGACGGTTTGCTGCGAGCGACTCTCTGTACCACGCGATCGGAGGAGTCCCTTCGGGTGCGAGAGCGGAGACGGTACTGGTTGTCCGGGACGACGTTCCGAACACGCCAACAAGACTCTATGGGGCGTATCGAACCGAACGGCGCGTTGACGTGCATTCGCAGCCTCGTGAGTCGAGCTTCCCGATCCTTTCATGGCCGTGTGGTGGCCCGCTTCCGCTTGGCGCGGGCGACACCCTTTCCGAACTTCTGGCTGCGATCGGAGACACGGGAGATGCCTTTCTCGAAGCGCTGCGGGTTCTAGCATCGAGAGGTGATGCTGGAGCGCGACCGCTCATGTTCGTACTCGGAGTGCCACATCCAGCGGGCGGCGCGAGCCAACTGGTAGCTGGCAGGATCACGGAGTCGGACGCAGCCGCTCTGGGTTCTCGTACCTCGCCTGCCGAGATCATGAAGATTGACTGGTGCAGCGTGTCAGATGAGCGTCCAGTTGTTACGAGGAGGCGGGACGCCGAGTCGGCGGCTGCGGGTTTTCGAGGCGCCAGCGTTTTCCTTTACGGATGCGGGGCACTCGGATCATGGATGGCTGAGTTCATGGTCCGCGCTGGCGTGGCGTCTATCACGCTCACAGATCCTGGTCGAATCCTTGGTGGCCTTCTCGTTCGGCAGAACTACGTCGAGGATGATGTCGGAGACATCAAGTCAACGGCCCTCGCGCGGCGCCTGCGCAGCATCTCCGACCAAGTGGTTGTCAATGACCTGGCCACCTCGACCGAGGAGCCTACAAGCGCCTCGGTTCTTGCGGCCGACTTTGTGATTGACGCGACAGCTAACGTTGCCGCCTCGCAGCTCCTTCAAACAGTGCTTGCGAGCTTCCCTAATCGGCGAGGTGTCCTAGCTCAGGTGGCGACGGATCCTGCTCATGGCGTTAGAGGTATCGCCACTGTTGCAGGCGTAGGGGACGATCGTCCACTACGCGAGATTGACGATGCCGCAGGCCGGCTGGTGACTGACCGACCAGACCTCGAAGACTTCCACTCCTTTTGGGCTCTGACGGCGCCTTCGCATCTCGTCACGCCAACTCGGGGTTGCTCGATCCCTACTTTTCACGGTTCAGCGGCAGACATGGCGGCGATTGCAGGAATTCTTGTCAGCACACTGGCCAGGCACCGAGGCGCGACCGCCTCCGGCAGTCAGGTCTTTCGTCTCCCGGAGCCGCAGGGCGTAAACGCTGCCTGGATCGAGGTGCCCAGATCATAGGCTCCGGGAAGCCCGGACCGCCTGTGGCAGGAGGTCGGGCCGAAGCGCCTACGTTGTCGCCCAGGATTGTGAGGAGTTCGTTCAGCAGCAAAGCGAGTTCTCTTTCGAGTCGAGGACTCGCATGGCCGACACTGCGCGCGAATCAAGATCATGCGTGGTGTGCACGGGCGAATCGAGAACCACCCCCCCCCAAAGGAACACGCAGCTGCAGCACGTCAGGAAGGTGACGTGCTGCTAACGTGCATCTATGCTGCGTGCACTAGTCCAACGAACCACTCCCATCGGCTTGGTCGGCGTGCCGGTAGCGCGGTGCGCTGATGTCTGACAGGCCGCCTCAGCACCCGTTGATGCCACGGGCCCAGTACGACGAGTGGCTGAAGTCCCTGCCTGAGGAGCTATGCACCTTCTGTGAGTGGCAGGACTATCAAATCGTTCTAGCGTCGACCAATCACTGGCTATGGATACTCAATCGGTCACCCTATTGGAAGTATCACACGATGCTGATTCCTAGAAGGCACGTCGTTGAAATGAGTGATCTGAGTGTTGTGGAAACCGGCGAGCTCTTCACAATATACGCAATTGCCGTGGATGCTCTTAGGAATTTTCAGTCAAATTTACCGGAGGGTGAGCGCACTGGCAAGTATATCTTCTTTTGGCGGTTTAGGAGCGAGGTTGATGCCGAGGTGAGTGACCAAAGGAAACTGAGTCACTTCCACCTCCATCTGGCCCCCGATAGGGAGAGGATGTTCGATCCGCTATTGGACAAGGATGCGCATGAAGTGGACTACATTCCTCTGCTGAATATCGCCAAGAGGCTTCCAAGCCAGGTAAATACGATCTATAATGGTTCGTAATGCGGTCTAAAATATCTCTAAGGCGATGGAGGGCGGAAGTTCTCCACACAAATTCATTCTTCACGGTTAAGAAGGACCGCGATGCTGTCCGCGGTGGAGATTACCGTTATGTCGAGTTCGCTAGCCCTGGCGTGCGAATTGTCGTCAGAGACGATCAGGGGCGGCTTCTTCTCGTGCGCCAGTATCGTCATCCAATCGGCAGATACACCTGGGAAGTGCCTGCTGGCGGTGTCGAGCCTTCTGAAGATCTTCTCGTCGCCGCGCAGAGAGAACTGTACGAAGAGACCGGGGTTGGTGCCGGCAGGTGGCGACAGCTTGGCAATGTCGTGAGCCTCCCGAATGCGACAAACTTTGAAGCCGGTGTCTTCCTCGCTACCGATCTACTAGCAATGCCGCCGCGCGGGGATTCTGCTGAAATGACCGAAGTGAGTGAGTCCAAATTTTTTGATGCCGACCAGTTGCGTGATTTGATACTGTCTGGCGATTTATGTGACGATAAGTCGCTGGCCGCCCTTCATTTGGAGACTATGTCCGGGACCGCGATGCATCAACGTGTCGATGCTCCGCGACACGGCGTGAATCGCTAGCGCAACACTATTTTCGCTAGAAGGCCTGACGGAATTGGAGCTACTCCATGCTTCTAGCAAGCGACGCCAGCCTCAGTGGGGCTGGTGAAAGAAGTCGGATGTGGTGATAGGGCAGCGCTCACGGTTCCGCGGACGTCTGTCGAATCTTACTACTCATTGAGCTTGGTTCGGCCATACTGAGGCCTATGGCACCGCAACGCGACCCCGCATCAGTTCTCGACCTGGCCCACGCGCCGTTGGGCGAGCTCGCTGCGACACGACTGGTGGAGGCCGCAGCTCAGCACGGAGATCTTGCCGAACGCCACTACCTCGAGTTGAAGGGGCCGAGCGACTTGAGCTCTAAGGTCAGCCTGCAAAAGGTAGCGAAATTCATCCTTGGTGCGGCCAACCGTATGCCAGACCGTGCCGCCGAGGCGTTCGAGGGCTACGGCGTGATGATCGTTGGTGTGACGGTCAACGGAGCTGAAGGGGTGCCGCCGGTCGAGATGCTGACGCTCGCGAAGATCATTCAGCCTATTCTCGGTGCTGACGGGCCGCGGTGGGACATCGTTCGTGTCGCTGCCGTCGAACCGTCTAGGCAAGTCGTGCTCATCCTCGTGGATCCGCCTCGGATCGGTCAGCCACCTTTCGTATGCAGGTCCAGCGGTGAAGGTTTGCAGGACGGTCGGGTCTACTGCCGGGCGGATGGCGAGACTCGAGAACCGACATCCGCTGAATGGGACCAGCTCATGAGGCGGGGAGCGGCTGCGGCTGCATCGCCCGTCGAGATGGACGTTTCTGTCCTCGGCAACGTTACGTGGATCGGCGTCGACGACGAGCGCACCGTTGACGAGTTTATCGACGTGACGCGCCGGAAGCTTATAGACGCACTCCCAATGTCGCCGAAGGAGAGCGAACCACTCTTACCTTCCTCCGTGGCCGAGGTTGTGAATGCCAGCGTCGGTCTTTCGAGACTGGTCGACCAGATGCAGTCCTCTCTCCTCTCTACCGTCGAACCCGAGGCCCGGAGTGAGAAGGACTATCGCGAACAGATCGACAGCTGGGCGTCGGCATTCAGGGACGCATGGCCCGAGGCGGTAGTGCAGTTCGCGCGGCACTCGTTGCCCTCAAACGAGGTGTCGGTCCAGAATGAAACGCACACCTTCCTGCACGATGTCGAGTTGACGATTCATCTGGCCGGAGCCGTTACTACTCTCGAGCCCGCATATGAGGCGGGAAACGAGCCAGGTTGGGCGGACATTGGCCTGCCGCATCCGCCACGAGTTTGGGGGCCGGTTCGTCGAGATCTGCACAGTCAGTTCAGTGCGATCACGTACCCGATGCCGACCCTGCCGTTCATGTCCTCGCCCGCCGCGCCGCCGTCGCTGACGTCATGGTCCGACGGCGGGTCCGTCGACGTGGGCGTCACCATTGGCGACCTTCGGCCCGAGGCGCGTTTCGCGTCTGCTGACGGTGAATCGATTCTCGTCGTTCACCAGCGCACGGCAGGACCGATCTTGGGGACTTGGAGGGCAACGGTCCGCGGTTACAACGAGGTCTTCACCGGATCGCTTCATGTGGACGTCGCGGACGACTCAGATCTCACCGATCGCATGCGCGACTTTCTGGGCCTTCGGTAAGCGGCGTCCGACAGCTATCTCATTGGCTCGAGTGGAGCACGCGGTCAGCCACACGCGCGAGCCTACTCATAATTCCGTCTGGCTAGACAGCGTGGTGATTCGCTCGCTCAACTGCCTTCGCAGTGACGCCCTCTCGCTGGTCCCAACGCCGTAAAGCAGGTAGCGGATGGACTGCAAGTCGAATGGAACGTCACCGTGCAGTTGAAGAAGCTGCGAGTCGCAGGAGGCAAACTTGCTCGACGTGGCAGCGGACAGAGAGATGTCGGTAAGCGCCGTGCAAGAACGACTGCGCAAGATCGCGGTTCAGCGCAGGTCTTTAGTAGACAAGCTCGCTACCTCGGAGCAGCAGGCGGCGCGGCAGGCGCAGGCGACGCTCGCGTATCTCGACCTGCTGGCCCACCCGTACAGCTTCTATGCGAGCGCCTCCGATTCCCTGAAGCGAAAGATCCTGGAGGCGTTCTTTGATCGCGTGTGGGTCGAGGATGAGCAGTCCGGCGTCGTCGCTCGGGTCGAACTCCACGAGCCCATCGCGCTACTTCACGCCGCCGCAGGCGAACACGCAAAAAGCGCCGGTGTAGCGACCGACGCTTTGAGTGGAACGAACGACAACCTCTATCTCAGGGTGATTTGTTCGAGTACCGCGTCGGTGGTGGGCCCGGTGGGGCTCGAACCCACGACCGACAACCTCTATCTCAGGGTGAATTGTTCGAGTACCGCGTCGGTGGTGGGCCCGGTGGGGCTCGAACCCACGACCCGCGGATTAAAAGTCCGATGCTCTGCCAACTGAGCTACAGGCCCATACGCGCTCTACTCTACGAGATTTCGACGGCACCCGTTGACGCGCAGGTCGGGGGCACAGGGGGAGTATCGCCCCACGAGGCGAGTACCGTTGTCGGGTGCGCGAAGCGCGTCGCGGGGAGGAGCAGGCATGACCGAGGGATTCCATCGTCCGACGAAGCTGCCGCCGTCGATGCTCGAAGCCATCCAGGGCGGTCTCGACCCGGAAGCCGTGTCGAGGATCACGCACGAGACGGCCGTCGCCCTCCTCACCCGGGTCCGGGCGGATCCGGACCCGGCCGTGGTCGACCGTCTCGTGACGTACACGGACGAGCACGGGATCGACGCGATCGCCGAACTCTGGTCGCACGCCAGCCCCCGGAGTCTCCCCGGAGCCCTCTGGCGCATCTACCTGCTGCGCCTGCTCATTCGGCAGGACCCGGTGGGGACGAGCTTCAGCTTCCAGCGGGGCACCGAGCTCATCACCACCGTCGACCCCGTGATCGCCGGCGCGGCCGAGCCGACCGGGCCGGAGGAGATCATCGTCCTCGCCGACCAGATCCTCCGTGGGCTGTACACCGGCGACTTCGCCATCGCCCTCGAGCGGGCGGCGTCCTTCTGCCGGATCAACGCGGTCGGCTGCACTTCCCTCGCGAACGACCGGGACGCGGTCGACCCCGCAGACGCCGCACGGCTCACCACGAAGGCCGCACGGTTCAGCACCATCGCCGAGGAGCTCGCCGGCTGCGCCCGACTGTGGCGCACCGACTCCCTGGACTGATCCAGGCGCCTGGTCAAGGCCCCCGACCTGGGAATGTCCACAGGTGATCCCTTGCTACACTGTTCAAGCCGGGCCGCAGTAACCCCGGGCTCCAAAAATCGCCGCTTCGAGCGGCCTTGCGCCGAGAGGCGTTCCTGCGGCCTGGCACTTCCTTTGTGCGGACGTCTTCAGCCGCTGCCGCCTGTTCCGTGATGACACCGGAACTGGGGTGTCGAATCCGGTCGATTCCTCCAATCGGATCCCGGGTCGGCACCGAACTCCGTGTATGACCGCCGCACTGTACACGCAGACCCGACCTCGGGTGGGCGTCACGCAAACGGCCGGTGTCCGTGAGAAGCTAAGACTTGTGACCACGGGACCGGAAGCCGACGCTGCACCGCAGGTGTCCTTGGCGAACGTGCTCGACGCGCTCCTCATCCGCGTGGCCGGTGGCGACCAGGTCGCGTTCAGCGAGCTGTACGACCACATCGCGCCGCGGGTCCTCGGACTCGTCAAGCGGGTGCTCGTCGACCACGCCCAGTCCGAAGAGGTCACCCAGGAGGTGTTCCTGGAGGTCTGGCAGAACGCCCAGAAGTTCGAGGCGGGCAAGGGCACAGCCACGACCTGGGTGCTCACCATGGCCCACCGTCGTGCGATCGACCGCGTGCGGGCCTCACAGGCCGGACGCGACCGCGATCTCAAGATCGGCATCCGCGACTTCGACGAGCGTGTCGACAACGTGCAGGAGACGGTCGAGATCCGGATCGAGCACGAACGCGTCAAGCGGGCCTTCGTCCGGTTGAGCGAGCTGCAACGCGAAGCTGTTTCGCTTGCGTACTACGGCGGCTACAGTCACAGCGAGATCTCGAACCTGCTCGGCGTGCCCATCGGTACGGTGAAGACCAGGTTGCGAGACGGAATGATCAGACTTCGAGACGAGTTGGGGGTGCGTACATGACCGAGCGAGACGATGCAACAGACCTGGCAGCCGGAAACGCGCTGCACACCCTGACCCCGCGCGAGCAGGAGCGGTTCGACCGCCTGCGCGCCGAACACGAGTCCGTCCGCGAGGAAGCGGCGGAATTCGAGGAGACCGTCGCCATGCTCGACCTCGCAGCACCTCCCGTGCAGCCGTCGGCAGCGCTCAAGAACTCGCTCATGGCCGCGATCCAGAACCTGCCGCAGCTGCCCGCTGACGCCCCCGTCGATGCTCCTGTCGCCGAGGTGCAGGCGCTTCCGACCGCGGTTCCAGACGTCGACGAGACGCTGGTGTCGACACCGATCGCCACGCCGACCCCTGCAGCAGCGATCACCCCGGCAGCCCCGGTGGCCGGTGCGGCGGAGCGCAAGGCCGCCTCACGGTGGCGTCGCAGCGCCGTCGGCATGGTCGTCGGCGCCGCAGCAGCGGTCGGCCTCATCTTCGGCGGTGTCGGACTCGCGAACACCTTCGGTGGCGGGTCCCTCACGCAGACGGTCGCGCTCGCGGAGATCAACGCGGCGTCCGACGTCCAGCGCGCGAAGGTGTCCATGGATGACGCGACGGCGACCCTCGTCTGGTCGGGCGAGCTCGGCAAGTCCGCCCTGCTCGTCGACGGACTCGGCTCCCTGCCGTCCGACAAGGTCTACGAACTCTGGTACATCGGCGAGGGAGGCCCGGTCTCGGCCGGCACCTTCTCGGCAGCCAACGGCACCACCTGGCGGGTCCTCGACGGCGCCATGAGCGCGGGCGACAAGGTCGGCGTCACGGTCGAGCCGCAGGGCGGTTCCGAGCAGCCCACCACCGACCCGATCATGGTCATCGAGACGGCGTAGTCCGTTCCCTCCGGTCCTGAGCCTGTCGGCAGGCTTCGCCTCTCTACAGGCTCTCGGACTCCGCTGCAGACGACGACAGCCCCGCCCGGGGATCCCGGGCGGGGCTGTCGTGATGCCGGCGTCAGATCAACCGAAGCGGCCCGAGACGTAGTCCTCGGTCGCCTGGACGGACGGCTTCGAGAACATCGTGGTGGTGTCGTCGTACTCGATGAGCTTGCCCGGCTTGCCGGTGCCCGCGATGTTGAAGAACGCGGTCTTGTCGCTGACGCGGCTCGCCTGCTGCATGTTGTGCGTCACGATCACGATCGTGTACTCCTGCTTGAGCTCCTCGATGAGGTCTTCGATGGCGAGCGTGGAGATCGGGTCGAGGGCCGAGCACGGCTCGTCCATCAGCACGACGTCGGGGGAGACGGCGATGGCGCGAGCGATGCAGAGACGCTGCTGCTGACCACCGGAGAGGCCGGAGCCCGGCTTGTCGAGGCGGTCCTTCACCTCGTTCCAGAGGTTGGCGCCCTGGAGCGAGCGCTCGACGAGCGCGTCCTGGTCGGACTTCGACATCTTCCGGTTGTTGAGCTTGACGCCCGCGAGGACGTTCTCCTTGATGCTCATCGTCGGGAACGGGTTCGGGCGCTGGAAGACCATGCCGACCTGACGGCGGACGAGGACCGGGTCGACGCCCGGGCCGTAGAGGTTGTTGCCGTCGATGAGGACCTCGCCCTCGACGCGTGCGCCGGGGATGACCTCGTGCATGCGGTTCAGAGTGCGGAGGAAGGTGGACTTGCCGCAGCCGGAAGGGCCGATGAAGGCGGTGACCGTGCGGGGCTGGATCTGGAGGGAGACGCCTTCGACAGCCATGAAGCTGCCGTAGAAGACGTTGAGGTCGTTGACTTCGATGCTCTTGGACACGGGGTTCCTTTGCTCGCGGCCTAGCGGCCGAACTTGGGGGCGAAGATCTTGGCGATGAGTCGGGCGATGAGGTTCAGCGCCATGACGATGAGGATGAGGACGAGGGCGCCGGTCCAGGCGCGGTCCACGTAGGCGGCCCCGTCGGTGCCCTGGTTCGCGTACTGGGTGTACACGAAGACGGGGAGGGTCATCATCGGGCCGTCGAACAGGTTGTAGTTCATGCTCTGGGTGAAGCCGGCGATGATCAGGAGGGGCGCGGTCTCACCGATGACGCGGGCGACGGCGAGCGTCACGCCGGTGATGATGCCGGCGATCGAGGTGGGGAGGACGATCTTGAGGATGGTCAGCCACTTCGGCACGCCGAGGGCGTAGGAGGCCTCACGCAGCTCGTTCGGCACGAGCTTCAGCATCTCCTCGCTGGAGCGGACCACGACGGGGATCATGAGCAGCGACAGCGCGATGGCACCGCCGATGCCGAGCCGGACGCCCGGGCCGAAGAAGATCGCCAGCAGGGCGAAGGCGAACAGTCCGGCGACGATGGACGGGATACCGGTCATCACGTCGACGAGGAAGGTGATGCCCTGGGAGAGTTTGCCGCGACCGTACTCGACGAGGTAGATGGCCGTCAGGATCCCGATCGGGATGGAGATGACGGACGTGGCCAGGGTGATGAGCAGCGTTCCGGTGATGGCGTGCAGTGCGCCACCGCCCTCACCGACGACGTTCCGCATCGACAGGGAGAAGAACTCGATGTCGAAGCGGGCGGCGCCGGCCGAGATCACCGTGATGGCGACCGAGACGAGCGGCAGGAGGGCGACGACGAAGGCCGCGGTCACCAGGGTGGTGAGCAGGCGGTCCTTGGCCTTCCGGCGTCCCTCCACCATGAGCGACGAGACGTACACCGTGACCGCGTAGAGCGCAGCACCGAGCACGACGGCTCCGGGGACGTTGTAGCTCTTGTCGGCCGTCGACTGCTGCAACAGCAGGAAGATGACACCGCTGACGATGAGGCTGCCCGCGAGGATCGTGAGCGGCGCGAACTTCGGCAGCTTGCCCGCGGTGAGCGAGTTGGAGAACGGCGTGGCGATGGACGCCTGGCGGCGGTCGGTCGTGGCGGTCATCAGTTCGCTCCCGAGAATTCTTTACGACGGTTGACGATGAGTCTGGCGATGAAGTTCACCACGAAGGTGATGATGAACAGGATCAGGCCGGTGGCGATGAGCTTGTTCACGTCGATGCCGAAGGACTCGGGGAAGTTGAGGGCGATGTTCGCCGCAATGGTGTTCGGGTTGCTCGAGGTGAGCAGGAAGAACGAGTAGACGGCGGCGGGGGAGAGCACGAGCGCGACGGCCATCGTCTCGCCGAGCGCTCGTCCGAGGCCGAGCATGGAGGCGGACACGATGCCCGGGCGTCCGAACGGCAGGACCGCCATCTGGATCATCTCCCAGCGCGTGGCGCCGAGCGCGAGCGCGGCCTCCTCGTGGAGCTTCGGGGTCTGGAGGAAGATCTCCCGGGAGATGGCCGTGATGATCGGGATGATCATGACCGCGAGCACGAGGGCGACGGTGAGGATCGTGCGACCGGTGCCGGACACCGTGCCACCGAAGAGCGGGATCCAGCCGAGGTTCTCGGACAGCCAGGCGAAGAACGGCTGGACGAACGGCGCGAGGACGAGCGCGCCCCAGAGGCCGTAGACGACCGATGGAACGGCGGCCAGGAGGTCGATGACGTAGCCGAGGGCGACTGCGAGTCGGCGCGGCGCGTAGTGGGTGATGAAGAGGGCGATCCCGAGCGAGAGCGGCACGGCGATCGCGAGGGCGAGGATTGCCGCCCAGATGGTGCCGAAGACGAACGGACCGACGTAGGCCCAGAAGCTCGTCGGAGCGCCGGTGAACGACGAGGAGTCGGCGGTGAGGGCCGGGAACGCCTGGACGATGAGGAAGATCGCGACCGCCGCCAGGATGACGAGGATGAGCGATCCGGAGACGACGGAGAGCGTCGAGAAGACGCGGTCGCCGACTCGTTGCTTGGCTTTGGGTCTCGCAGCTAGGGCCTCGACAGCCATGGGTTCCCGTTCTCTCGATGCGATGGTGGTGCCCCTCGACAGACTCGGGGAGCGGGTACTGCGGGTGTTGCGAGTGCTGGTGACGCAGGTCGAGCGTGCCGGGCAGGACCCGGCACGCTCGACCGTTTGACTACTTGATGGACGCGATCGCGTCCTGGACCTTCTTGGCGAGGTCGGCGGAGAGCGGCGCAGCACCGGCCGACTTCGCAGCCTCTTCCTGGCCCTCGTCGCTGGCGATGTATCCGGCGTAGGCCTTGACGAGGTCGGCGACCTTCGGGTCGGCGTACTCCTGGCAGGCGATGAGGTAGCTCACGAGCACGATCGGGTAGTGGGTCGCGTCCGTGGTCTCGCGGTCGAGCTTGATCGCGATGTCGTTCGCCTCGCGGCCTTCGACGAGCGGCGAGCCCTCGACGACGGCGGCAGCACCCTCGGCGCTGTACTCGACGAACTCCTCGCCGACCTTGATCTTCGCGACACCGAGGTCGCCGGCCTTCGACGCGTCGGCGTAGCCGATGGTGCCGGTGCCACCCTTGACGGTGTCGACGACACCGGAGGTGCCCTTGGCGCCCTCACCCGACTGGAACGGGAAGGTGTCGGCCGGCTCAGCGGTCCAGACGTCCGGAGCGTTCTTGTTCAGGTAGTCGGCGAAGTTCTTCGTCGTACCCGAGTCGTCCGAGCGGTGGACGGCGGTGATGGGGGTCGAGGGGAGCTTGGCCTCGGGGTTCAGCGCGACGATCGCCGGGTCGTCCCAGCTGGTGATCTGACCGGCGAAGATCTTCGCGATGGTCGCTGCGTCGAGGTTGAGCTCGTCGACGCCCTCGACGTTGAAGATGACCGCGATCGGGGAGATGTAGACCGGGAGGTCGATCGCCTTGGTGTCGGCTGCACATGCGGCGAAGGTGCTCGAGAGCTCTTCGTCGGAGAGTGCCGAGTCCGAACCGGCGAACTGCACGCCGCCGGCGATGAACGCCTTGCGGCCGGCGCCGGAGCCGTCGGGGGAGTAGTTGATGGTGACGTCCGGGTTGGCCGTCTGGAAGGCGGCGACCCAGGCTTCCTGGGCGCTGCCCTGCGACGAAGCGCCGCTACCGGCCAGGCTGCCCTTGAGGTCGCTGGCGGCTGCGCTCGTGGCGGTGGCGCCGCCTTCGTTGGCCGCACAGGAGGTCAGTGCGACGGCTGCGACTGCTGCTACGACCGCGACGCGGCCGAAACGTGAGAACTTCACAGGGATGTCCATTCATTGGTGTGGGTGCGAGCCGGTGCTGGCTCGTCAGTGACGCTAACCACGTGGCATGACGAGCATCCCCCGTGATGGTAAACAACGGGTGAACGGATATCGACGGCTTCATGGCGGCCGACGTGGCGATGCCGCGAATGCGCGACGAACGCCCCCTGTTCAGGGGGTTCGCGCGGATGGGTCAGACGCGGGGTTCGTGCGTCTCGATGGCGATGATGCCGGAGCTCGGGTTGGTCCGGGAGAGGTGCACGATGGAGAACGCCCCGGTCTCGAGTGCGGCTGCGCTCCCGAGGTAGGAGCCTCGGGTGGACCCGGTGGCGAGCGCGATCTCGTGCAGGATCTCGGGGAGGACCGGCCCGTGGCTGCAGAGGATCGCCGTCTTGAGCGCCCGGACGCGGCGGCCGACGACCCGGCGGACATCCGATTCGCCCCGCTCGTAGGCGTCCTGGCTGATGAGGTCGGAGCGTTTCGGCTCGATGCCCGCGGCCGCGGCGATCGGGCTGACGGTGCTGACGCAGCGCACGGCCGTGCTCGTCACGATCTTGTGGGGGCCGAAGGCGAGCAGGGTCGGGACGTTCCCCGCCGCCTGCTTCACCCCGCGCGGTGCCAGCGGCCTGGTCGCGTCCTCGCCGGACCATTCGGAGGGCGACGTGGCCTTCCCGTGGCGCATCGCGATGAGGGCGAAGGTCGCGGTGACGCCTTCCTCGACCAGTGCGGCGAAGGCTTCGAGGATCTCCACGTCGCGTTCGTAGCTGAGGTAGCTCCGTGCCCGCTTGATGGTGACCCACTCCAGGGCGGCGACTTCGCCGTTCGGGATGAACGTGCTCTCGCGGACGGCCTGGTCGGTGACCTCGGCGGACCAGTAGTGGACGATCTTCTCGCGACCGCTCGACAAGGGGTAGGTGGAGACGCCGAGCGGCACACCGAGGTGGACGCTCAGGCCGGTCTCCTCCTTGATCTCCCGCACGGCCGTCTGCGCGAGCGTCTCTCCGGGATCGACCTTGCCCTTGGGGATCGTGACGTCGCCGTACACCGTGCGGTGGATGACGAGGAGGTGGACCTTGCCGTCGATGAGACGCCAGCACACGGCACCGGCTGCGTAGATTGCCGTCGTCGTCATAGTCACTGCCTCGTCGTGTCGTGGTGCTCGGGTGGGTCGCGGTGCGAAGTCGTCAGCGACGGTTCCTCGGCCGGCGGCGGGCCGCGGTCTCGAGCATGAGGGAGTCTTGCAGATCCGTGAGCGGTCGTCCGTCAGCGTCGACCGCGTGGCGCGTCCAGACGCCGTCGGCGTCGAGCCACCACGACGACGTCTGCTCGTCGAGGGCCTGCTCGAACATCGCGGCGGTCGCCTCGAGGTGCTTCGGGTCGGTGAGTCTGACGAGCGCCTCGACGCGACGGTCGAGGTTGCGGTGCATCATGTCGGCGCTACCGATGAACACGTGCGGGTCGCCGTCGTTGTGGAACGAGAAGATGCGCGAGTGTTCGAGGTACCGCCCGAGGATGGAGCGCACGCGGATCGTCTCGCTCATCCCCGGCTGGCCGGGCTTCAGCGCGCAGATCCCGCGAACCCACAGGTCGACCGGGACCCCCGCCTGGCTGGCCCGGTAGAGCGCGTCGATGATCGACTCGTCCACCATCGAGTTGACCTTGATGCGGATCCCGGAGGGCTTGCCCTCCTCGGCGTTCGTGCGCTCCTGCTCGATGTGCTTGAGCAGGCCCTTGCGCAGGTGGCGCGGCGCGACCAGGAGTCGCTTGAACTTCTTCTCGATCGCGTACCCGGACAGCTCGTTGAAGAGGCGGGTGAGGTCCTTGCCGACCTGGTCGTCGGCCGTGAACAGACCGAGGTCCTCGTAGATGCGGCTCGTCTTCGGGTTGTAGTTACCCGTTCCGATGTGGCTGTAGTGGCGCAGGACACCGCGCTCCTGTCGGACGACGAGCGCGAGCTTGCAGTGCGTCTTCAGTCCGACGAGCCCGTAGACGACGTGGACGCCGGCCTTCTCGAGCTTCCGGGCCCAGGAGATGTTGTTCTGTTCGTCGAACCGGGCCTTGATCTCGACCAGGGCGAGGACCTGCTTCCCGGCCTCCGCCGCGTCGATGAGTGCTTCGACGATGGGGCTGTCGCCCGAGGTGCGGTACAGGGTCTGCTTGATCGCAAGCACGTGCGGGTCGGCGGCGGCCTGCTCGATGAACGCCTGCACGCTCGTGGCGAAGGACTCGTACGGGTGGTGGACCAGGACGTCCTCACGGGCGATCGACCGGAAGAGGTCGGGCTTGCCGTTCGGCTCGTCGGGCTGGAACTGCAGCGCCGTGGTCGGGACGCGCTTCGGGTACTGGAGGTCCGGGCGGTCGATGCCGGCGAGGCTGAAGAGCCCGCCGAGGTCGAGCGGTGAGGGCAGGCGATAGACCTCCTGCTCGGTGATGTCGAGTTCGCGGACGAGGAGTCCGAGGGTGACGTCGTCCATGTCGTCGGTGATCTCGAGGCGGATGGGCGGGCCGAACCGTCGGCGCAGCAGTTCCTTCTCGAGGGCCTGGATGAGGTTCTCGGTCTCGTCCTCCTCGATCACCATGTCCTCGTTGCGCGTCACGCGGAAGACGTGGTGGTCGACGATCTCCATGCCGGGGAAGAGGTGGCCGAGGTGGTTGGCGATGACCTCTTCGAGGGCGATGTAGCGCACGCTGGGAGCGGTGTCGAGCGACGCGGAACGGCGCTCCGCCGGACCCACGCGGACGAAGCGCGGCATCATCTGCGGGACCTTGAGCCGGGCGAACTCCTCGCGCCCGGTGCGGGTGTTCCGCACTCGGACCGCGAGGTTCAACGAGAGGCCGGAGATGTAGGGGAACGGGTGGGCCGGGTCGACTGCGAGCGGCATGAGCACCGGGAAGACCTGGTTGCTGAAGTATTCGCTGAGGTACTCGCGGTCGGCTGCATCGAGTGAGTCCCAGGTGACGACCGTGACGCCGCGTTCGGCGAGGTCGGGACGGACGAGGTCGTGCCAGGCGCGCGCGTGACGTTCCTGCAGGACGTGCGCCTGCTGCGAGATCTCGGAGAGGACGTCGGCCGGAGCGTTGCCGACGTTCGTCGGGACAGCCAGTCCGGTGAGGATGCGGCGCTTCAGGCCCGCGACCCGCACCATGAAGAACTCGTCGAGGTTCGAGGCGAAGATCGCGAGGAAGTTGGCGCGTTCGAGGACGGGCAGCGCCGGGTCTTCGGCGAGCTCGAGGACACGCTGGTTGAAGGCGAGCCAGCTGAGTTCGCGGTCGAGGTAGCGGTGTTCGGGCAGCGCGGGATCGTTCCGCTCGAAGGCGGGGTCGAAGTCCTCTTCGTCTCCATCGAGGCCGACATCGAGCACGGTTGGGTCTGCTGGCATGTCTTCATCATGACACCGTGGCGGGGGTGGTCGCGACGACTGCGGTGAACACTGTGTAAATGCCGCAGCGCCGCGCCGCTGTGGAGGGGATCAGGCGTCGGTTCTCGCGTACTGCACGTCGATGGTGTGGTCGGTGAATCCAAGCGAGCGGTAGAGCGACACCGCGGGGAGGTTGTCGGCTTCGACGTAGAGCGTGACCGCCTCGACGCGTCGATCCCGCAGGCGGGCCAGGCCGACCTCCATCAGGAGTCGCCCGAGCCCTCGGCCACTGGCCGCCGGGTGGACGCCAACCGCGTAGACCTCGCCGACCGTGTCCTCGACCTTCAACCAGATGAAGCCGAGGAGGTCGCCGTCGGAGCCTCGTGCGAGGAGGAAGTCGTCGGCGTCGAACCAGGACTCGGCCTCCCGGGCGCGGAGATCGTCGAGGGTCATGCGTCCCTGCTCGGGGTGGTCGGCGAAGGCGAGCGCGTTCACCTCGAGCCACTCCTCCTCGTCGACTCCCGGCCGGAACGTGCCGACCGTGACATCAGCGTGCCCTGCGGTGGCCGGTCGTGCGCGGCTCGCCGGTGTCTTGGTCAGGCGGAGCTGCAGCAGCGTCCTGATCGGCGAGAAGCCGAACTCCTGTGCGAGCACCCGGGAGGCGGGGTGGTCGCCGTGTGCCCAGATGCGCACCTGCGGAGGACAGTTGGCGAGGACGCCGCGCAGTGCGGCGCGACCGTAGCCGTGACCCCGCCACTCGGGCTCGACGACGAACTCGAGCTCGCCGTGGCCGAGGATGGCCGCACCCACGACGGCGAAGTCGTCGGGGTCGACCGGCGGGTCCTGCGGTTCGACGGCGAGGATCAGCGTCCGGGCGCCGGACGCGGCGTCGATGAGCGACTGGTCACTGAACGGCGGCTGGCCGTCGACGAGCGACGCCGTGCGCACGACGCGCTCGAGCGCATCCCGGGTCCGGGCGTCGTCGACGTTACGAACCGACAGCGTCAGCCGGGGCATGATCGTCCTCGTAGACGTTGAAGCGGTAGCCGACGTTGCGCACGGTGCCGATGAGCTGTTCGAGGTCGCCCAGCTTGGCGCGCAACCGACGGACGTGGACGTCGACGGTTCGCGTGCCACCGAAGTAGTCGTAGCCCCACACCTCGCTCAGCAGCTGCTCGCGCGTGAACACGCGGGAGGGGTGGGTCGCGAAGAAGCGGAGCAGCTCGAACTCCTTGAAGGTGAGGTCGAGCGGCTTGCCGTGGACCTTCGCGGAGTAACTCGCCTCGTCGATGACGACGCCCGACGCCTGGATCTTGCTCGCCGAGTGCTCTTGGGAGGCGCGGCCGATCGCGAGCCGGATCCGCGCGTCGACCTCGGCCGGCCCGGCGGATTCGAGGATGACGTCGTTCACGCCCCAGTCGGCGCTGACGGCGGTGAGGCCGCCCTCGGTCAGGATGAGGAGCAGTGGGACGGACAGTCCGGACGCGCCGAGGATCTTGCAGAGCGACTTGGCGCTCGCGAGGTCCTGGCGGGCGTCGACGAGCACGAGGTCCGAACTCGGAGCGTTCACGAGTTGTGCGGGGTCGGCGGGGATCTGCCGGGTGCGGTGGCTCAGGAGCCCGAGGGATGGGAGGACCTCGGTGCCGACCATGGAGGTCAAGACCAAAATTTGCGCCACGCGCATCCTCCCGACTGAGTTTGGAACCATATTAGGCGAACGACCGCACCCCACGTCGCACCGGGCGCCCGCTGGTGGTCCGATGGCGTCCGCTCTGTGACAATGGGTCCGTGAGCGAAACCACTCTCTCCCCCCGGCTGCGCTGGATCAGTGTCGTCTCCATCTGGGCGCTCGCGCTCGTCGGCGTCGTCGTGTCCGGCCTGCTCTGGAGCCCGGGGGAGACCTTCTTCGGGCTGTCGGCCACGCTCGGCCTCTGCACCCTGGCCGCGTTCTCGGCACAGCTGTTGACGCGACAGAAGGTGGGATTCGTCGATCGGATGTCGACGAGCGTCACCGGCGCCGTCCTCATCCTCGCCATCGGCGGTGCCGTGTATGGCCTCATCGCCCTGGCCTCGGGGTAGACTTTCCCCATGCTGCTCGCTCTCGAAATCTTCTTCATCGGCTTGCTCGTCCTCGCCAGCCTCGCCATCGCGTTCACCGCGGTGGTCGTGCTGAAGAACCTGTACCGCGGTCAGCGCTAGTCCGGGTCCCTCGATGATCGAGATCCCGAGCGGCCTGCCGAGCGAACTGGTCCCGCTGTCGTGGCTCATCGGCGTCTGGGAGGGCACCGGCGTCATCGACTACCGGGTCGGCGACGAGACCGTGACCCGCGAGTTCGGTCAGCGCGTGAGCTTCAGCCACGACGGCCTGCCGTACTTGAACTACAACTCCTACACCTGGCTCCTGCCCGAGCAGCCCCCGCGCGACGCCGAGGGGGCCTCGTCCACCGACGCGGACGCCCTGTCGGACGACACCGCTGCGGACGTCGCGCCTGAGGGAGCCTCGGCGGACGAGCCCGGTGTGCCCGAGCCGCTCGTCACCGAGACGGGTTACTGGCGCCTCGAACGCCCGCTGATCGAGGGCGACCCCGGCCCGGGCATGCTCCCAGGGCAAGGCCCCCGCCCGTTCGGCACCGCACAATCGGTCGAGACCCTGCGTACGTCGACCGGCGCCTTCCCCCTGCAGGTCTCGATCGTCCACCCGAACGGTGTGAGCGAGCTCTACCTCGGCCAGATCGACGGCCCGCGCATCGACCTCGCGACCGACGCCGTCGTCCGGACCGCGGGAGCCAAGGAGTACGCCGCGGCGACGCGCCTGTACGGTCTCGTCGAGAACCACCTGCTCTGGGCTTGGGACATCGCGGCCCTGGGTCAGGACCTCCGGACGCACGCCTCGGCGCGCCTGGCCAAAGCCGACTGACGTGACCATTCCCAACGGAGCGGACACACCGGACGCGATTCCGGGCTCGCCCTTCCTCACGCTGCCGGGTGCCGTCGAACAGGCGGACGCCGTCGACCACGGCGTCCCCTCCCACTACGGCAGCCCGAACATCGAGCAGCGCCTCATCTCCAGCGGGAAGGCGATCGTCGACCTGTCGAACCGTGGCATCGTGACCGTCACCGGACCCGATCGGCTGAGCTGGCTCAACTCCATCACGAGCCAGGAGCTGCGATCGCTGTCGGCCGGCACCTCGACGGAGACCCTCTTCCTCGACCAGAGCGGCCGGATCGAGCACGCGGTCAAGCTGCTCGACGACGGCACGACCACGTGGCTCGTCACCGAGGCAGCCGATGCTGCACCCCTCCACGCCTGGCTCGACCGGATGCGGTTCATGCTGCGCGTCGAGGTGGCCGTCGCAACCGGGCAGTACGCCGTGATCGGCGCGGCGGCGGGTCTCGCGATCGAGGCCGCAGAGCCGAACGGCATGCCGCTCGTCTGGCACGATCCGTGGTCCGAGGTCGCGGTCGGCGGGCACCAGTACGCGACGGGTGAGCACCCGGGTGCAGCGTGGACGTGGACCGAGACGATCGTCGCGCGCGAGCAGCTCGAGTCGCTCGTGCAGCAGATCCGTGCGGGGACGTTCTCCGCCGCGGGTTCGCTGGCCGCCGAGGCCCTGCGGATCGCCGCTTGGCGCCCGCGGTTGCAGTCGGAGGTCGACGAGCGGAGCATCCCGCACGAGCTGGACTGGCTGCGCTCGGCCGTCCACTTGAACAAGGGCTGCTATCGCGGTCAGGAGACCGTCGCCAAGGTGCACAACCTCGGGCACCCGCCGCGTCGCCTCGTCATGCTCCTCCTGGACGGCTCCGATGCGGTCCTGCCGCCGGCCGGTTCGAACGTGGTGCTCGTCGGCGACGACGCGACCCGGAAACCCGTCGGACGCATCACCTCGAGCGCGATCCACCACGAGTTGGGCCCGGTGGCGCTGGCGATCGTCAAGCGCTCCGCGGATCCGGCGGCCGTGCTGACGGTGGAGGCCGACGGCATCGACGTCGCGGCGTCTCAGGAGATCGTCGTGCCGGCGGATGCTGGAGCCACGGCGAACGTGCCGCGGCTGCCGCGACTCGGCGCCGTCCGGCGCTGACCCCGGTGGGGAGCGACGACGCCTCGGACCCGGGCGTACGGGTCGACCGATGGACCGCTGCGGTGCGTCGCCGCATCGCGCTCGGCGACGCCTGGCATCGTCTCGTCGGATCCGTTCCGGCGGTGCTGCAGGTCAGCGCGACGGCGATCGGCGCGTACGCGTTCTCCCACTACGTGCTCGGGCATGCCGTGCCACTCCTCGCCTTGACGGTGACGATCTCGAGTCTCGGCTTCGTTCGCGACGCCCGCCCGATCCGAGTCCTCGAGACGGCCGTGGGGATGAGCGTCGGGATCGCGCTGGCCGAGATCCTGCTCCTCGGCTTCGGTCAGGGGACGTGGCAACTCGCGGTCGCGCTCGTGCTCACGCTGCTCGTCGCCCGGTTCCTGTCGCCGGCGGCGTCGTTCGCGATCGCGGCGGCGGTGCAGTCCGTCCTCGTCATGCTCCTGCCCGTGCCTGACGGGGGCCCGTTCGTGCGCACCCTCGACGGATTGATCGGCGGGGTCTTCGCCCTGCTCGCGACCGCGCTCATCCCGCGCGACCCGCGCCGGAGTGCTCGCCGGGACGGCCAACGGCTCATCGACGAACACGTCCGGACCCTCGCCTCGCTCGTCGCCGCCCTCCGTCTCGGCGACCTCGAGGAGGCGGACCGCGCGCTCGCACGGGCGCGGGCCACCCAGCCGGCCCTGGACGCGTGGCGCGGAACCCTCGACTCCGGGCTCGCGATCGCGCGCATCTCGCCGTTCCTCCGCAAGGCGGTGTTCGACCTCGAACGGCAGCGGACCATGCTCGACGGCATGGACCTCGCGACCCGCAACCTCCGGGTGATCGCCCGGCGCATCGACTACGTGTCGCGCGACGCCACGAGCCGCCCTGAACTCGCGGACCTGCTCGCGCGCACCTCCGTCGCGCTCGGCATCCTGTCGCAGTCGATCGGCGACATCGCCCAGCAGCCGGTCGCGAGGCAGTCCCTACTCGAGATCGCGAAGCATCTCGAGCCGGTCGCCGTCCTCCCCGATGCCTCGGTCTCCGAGCAGGCGCTCGTGCTCGTGCTCCGGCCGTACCTCGTCGACCTGCTCACGGCCACGGGCCTGCCGACGCCGGAGGCGCAGGCGGCGCTGCCCTCGCTCTGACGGGACCGATTCCCGACACTCAGTCCGTCGAGGAGGGATTCGGGGCGACAGCCGACCACGGCAGTGTCAACTCGCCGAGGCGCCAGCGGCTGCGGCCGGCCAGCACCGGCCACCCGCTGTCGCGAAGTGTCCGGACGGTCGCCAACCAGCGCTGGACCGGGCTGTGGACCGCCAGGGGTGCGTGCATCCGCCAGGCGCGGTCGAGGTCCGTCATGAGCGCATGGACACGTTCGCCCGGCACGTTGTGGTGGATCAGTGCCTTCGGCAGTCGTTCGGCCACGATGGACGGCAGCTCGAGGTCGGCGAGCCGCAGACTGATGGAGAACGACTCGGCACGCCCCTGGTCGTCGACCGCGATCCAGCTGGACACCCGTCCGATCTCGTCGCACGTCCCCTCGACGAGCACACCGCCGAGCTGCAGCCGCGACGCCATGAGGCGCCAGGCCCCCGCGACCTCGGCTTCGTCGTACTGCCGAAGCACGTTGAACGCCCGGATCACCGTGGGACGGTCGTCGCCGGTCGGCACCTCGAACCCGCCGCGCGCGAAGGAGACCGCAGCCGTCGGCGTGAACCGGGTCGTGCCCGCGCGCACCTGCTGCAGCTGCGCGTCAGCGGTGCGGACGCGCCCCGGTTCGATCTCGAATCCGATGACCCGTACGTCGGGTCGGACGGCGAGTAGTCGGTCGTGCAGTTCCAACGCTGTGACGCCGCTCGCGCCGTAGCCGAGGTCCACCACCAGCGGGTTCGTCGTCCGTCTGAGTGAGGGGTGGGTCGCGATCCAGCGGTCCACCCGCCGGAGCCGGTTCGTACCCGTCGTCCCGCGGGTGATCGATCCGACGGGCATGGACCCATTCTCCCTCACGGAGCGGGGTCATCGTCCACCTCGCGGTCATGCGCCGTCGGTATGCTGGGGACATGCCTGAGACTTACACCCTCGTCCTGCTGCGCCACGGCAACAGCGACTGGAATCAGAAGAACCTGTTCACCGGTTGGGTCGACGTCCGACTCAGCGAACTCGGCGTCACCGAGGCCAAGCGCGCGGGCGAACTGCTCGCCGACTCCGGCATCACCCCGGATGTGCTGTACACCTCGGTGCTCTCCCGCGCGATCCAGACGGCGAACCTCGCCCTCGAGACCGCCGACCGCATGTGGATCCCGGTCAAGCGCAGCTGGCGCCTCAACGAGCGTCACTACGGCGCCCTGCAGGGCAAGGACAAGGCGCAGACGCTCGCCGAGTACGGTCCGGAGCAGTTCCAGACCTGGCGTCGTTCCTTCGACGTGCCGCCGCCGCCGATCGACGATGACAACGAGTGGTCGCAGGCCGATGACCCCCGGTATGTCGGGATCGACGGCGAACTGCCGCGCACCGAGTGCCTGAAGGACGTCATCGACCGCATGCTGCCCTACTGGGAGTCCGACATCACGGTCGATCTGGCTGCCGGCAAGACCGTCCTCGTGACGGCGCACGGCAACTCGCTCCGCGCACTCGTGAAGCACCTCGACGACATCTCGGACGATGAGATCGCCGAGCTGAACATCCCCACCGGCATCCCGCTCGTCTACGAGCTCGACGCGGACTTCCGTCCGGTCGCCCCGGCCCGGTACCTCGATCCCGAGGCAGCAGCAGCAGGCGCGGCCGCCGTCGCGGCGCAGGGGAAGAAGTAGCGGAAACCCCACCAAACCACCACCCCGGTCGGGAGCGCGGCGTGGCGACATCGTCGCCGAAAGTGCTCCTGGCCGGGGTTTTCCATGTCGAAAAAAAGGGGTTGAACCGCTTCGGGGTTGGGCGTACAGTGACTGCACTGTAACCCGATTGGGGGGATACGCATGGAGCAGTCGACCGACGGCACCCGTTTCCCCTTGTGGCGCGCTCTGGCGCTCGGTGGCTTCGCCGCCGCGGCGTTCACGGCGGTGGCCCTCTTCGGGTCCCCATCCTCGGCGCATGCCGACGACAGCGCCACCGATCCGTCGCTCCTGGGCGCGGTGACCGAGGTCGTCGGCTCGCTCGAACAGCCCGTCAATGCCGTCGCCGAGGTCGTCGACGTCGTCGACACCACCGTGCTCGAACCGGTGGTCGACGTCGTCGACGAGACCGTCGCAGCGGTACCGGTGGTGAACGACGTGGTCGAGGAGACCGTCGGGGCAGCACCCGTCGCCGCGATCGTCGATCCGGTCGTGCAGACGGTCGACCAGACGTTGACCGGCGTCGCCGACGTCGTCGCAGCGGTCCCGGTCCCCAGCACGCCGATCGTCGATCCGGTCGTCCCGGCGCTTCCGCAGGGCCCGGGAGATGGTGTGTCGACGACCGACCCGACCACAACGGGCGCCAACCTCTTGACGACGGTCCTCGGACCGCCCTCCGACCAGCAGGGCGACTCGGCGACCGTGTCGGTCGGGCAGGATCGCGAAGACACGTCGTTCACCATGGACGTGCCCGCCGCCGTCGGATGGTCCAGCCTCCCGGCAGCCCCTGCGAACCTTCCGCTGCTGCCGGACGCCGACAGCCGCTGGGCCGTCACGCCGAGCGGTTCCGGGTCCTCCGGCTCCGGTGGTGCCGTCGGCGGCCCCGCTGCGGCTGAACAATCGATCTCCGTCATCCTCCCTGCGCCCGGCGACGACCGTCGCGGACCCGCGCGAGACGACGACCTCCCGGCTTCTCCCACGTTCCCCTCCGATACCTCTCCTGACTGACCCCGGACCACTCTGCCGTTCGCGGCGGAGACCCGCCCACCGGGCGGTTCAACGGTCCGAAGCCTCCCGACCACGGGAGCACATCAGTCACTCTGCAAGGAGCAGGAATCATGAATTCGTATGTCAAGAAAGGCCTCTACTGTGGCCTGTTCGTCGCGGGACTCACGTTCCTCGGCGCTACGGCGGCCAACGCCGACACGTCCGGGGACGACAGCATCCTCGGCGGAACCCTCGTCGACGTGGTCCTCGAGGCCCCCGTCGAGATCGTGGACACCGCGGTGAGCGTCGTCGGCGATTCGTCGGCGACGTCCGCACCGGAGGCGGCACCCGCACCGGAGCCGGCACCCGCACCGGAGCCGGCACCCGCACCGGAGCCGGCACCTGCGCCGGAGCCCGCACCGGTACCCGAGCCCGCGTCGGCCACCACGACCAGTGGTGACGACAGTGTCGCGGGTGGGAACCAGGTCCAGCTGCCCGTCTCCATCCCGGTGACGGTCGAGGACAACGCGATCTCGATCATCGGCGATGCCGAGCAGTCGGGTGCGACGGCCGGACCGGCGGCGGGGGAGTCCGCCTCGCCGGTCACCGACGAGGCAACGACGACCGGTGACGACAGTGTCGCCGGTGGGAACCAGGTGTCGCCGGTGGTGACCGTTCCGGTCACGGTCGGTGGGAACGCCATCTCGCTGTTCGGTGATTCGAGCAGTGAGCAGGCGGGTGCGCCTGCCACGTCGGGTGGTGCGGCTGTTCCGGCGGCACCGTCGACGACGACCGGTGACGACAGCGTCGCCGGTGGGAACCAGGTGTCGCCGGTGGTGACCGTTCCGGTCACGGTCGGTGGGAACGCCATCTCGCTGTTCGGTGATTCGAGCAGTGAGCAGGCGGGTGCGCCTGCCACGTCGGGTGGTGCGGCTGTTCCGGCGGCACCGTCGACCACGACCGGTGACGACAGTGTCGCCGGTGGCAACCAGGTCCTCGGCGACCTCGGACTCCCGATCTCCGTGGTCGGCAACGCCGTCAGCGTGATCGGCGACTCCGAGTCGACGGGCACCTCGACCTCCGCTCCGGCATCGTCCGGCGGCGGTACGTCGACCACCGGTGGTGACGACAGCCTCGGCGGTGGGAACCAGATCGACCTCGGCCTGGAGCTGCCGGTCACGATCGGCGGCAACGCGATCTCCGTGATCGGGGACAGCGAGACCGGTGGTCCCGGGACGACCGATCCCACCACTCCGGTCGACCCGACGGACCCGACCGACCCGACGGACCCCACCACCCCGGTGACCCCCGTCGTGCCGACGGGCCCCGCCACGGTGATCACCACCACGACGGCGGCGTCTTCGACCGGCTCGAACACGACGGCCTCGGCCGCGCGTTCAGCTGAGCCGACGCTCGCCGACACCGGCAGCGGCGCGGGTCAGCTCCTGCCGCTCGCCGGCCTCGCCACGGTCCTCGGCCTCCTGCTCCTGGCAGGTGGCACGATCACCCGTCGTCGGATGAGCTAGTTCCACACGAACGGACGAGCGGTGCCGACCCGGTCTCGGGTCGACACCGCTCGTCGGGGTGTCCGGGATCAGCTGGTCAGTGGTGCACCGGCGTGGTCGCCTCGGGGATCCAGTCGCCCGTCGCCAGGTACTGGACCTTCTTGGCGATGGAGACGGCGTGGTCGGCGAAGCGCTCGTGGTACCGCGAGGCCAGGGTGGCGTCGACGGTCGCGACGGGCTCACCCTTCCAGGTGTCGCCGAGGACCTTCTCGAAGACGCTGGCGTGCAGCTCGTCGACGTCGTCGTCGTCGTTGCGGATCTCATCGGCGATGCGCGGGTCCTGGGTGCGCAGCAGCTCCGTCAGCTTGCGGGCGATCGAGACGTCGAGTCGACCCATCTCGGCGAAGGTGGTCCGCAGGCCCTTGGGCACGGCCTTGTCGGGGAAGCGGTACCGCGACAGCTGGGCGATGTGCTCGGCCATGTCGCCCATCCGCTCGAGCGACGCGCTGATGCGCAGCGCGCTCACGACGATGCGCAGGTCGCGAGCGACCGGCTGCTGACGGGCGAGGATGTCGATGGCGAGCTCGTCGAGTTCGATCGCGAGCTGGTCGATGCGGTTGTCGTTGGCGATGACCTCTTCAGCGACCGCGACGTCCGAGTTGCCGAAGGACTGCGTCGCCTTCTCGATGGAGATCGTGACGAGTTCGGCGATCTCGACCAGGCGATCCTGGACCTCTCGCAGTGACTGCTGGAATACCTCGCGCATGGCTCTGGGTGCCGTCCTTCCGTGACCTGGCGGTGGGCAGGCAGATGCCCGCTCCGCCGATGATGCCGAACCAAGGTTAACAGTTGGGGCCCCACGCGTGAACAGTCGTCGAAGTGGCGGGGTATTCGCGAGTTCGGCGTTCGGCGGACTGAGTAACGTAGTACCCATGGACACCATGTGGTTGGTGCTGATCGCCCTGGCACTCGGCCTCATCGTCGGGGGCGGTTTCGTCGCCCTCATCACCCTCGCCCTCCGACGGGGCGAGCGCGCCGCGACGGTCGTCAACCCGGTCGTCCCCGACGGGGTCGACCAGGTGCTCGAAGCCCTCGACAGCGCGGGCATCGTCGTCGACCCGTCCAACAACGTGCTGAAGGCCTCTCCTGGGGCGTTCGCGCTCGGGCTGGTGCGCGACCGCGTGCTCGACAACCAGGAGTTCATCGACCTCGCGCTCGAGGTCCGCCGCACCGGCGAGGCCGTCACGAGCGACCTGGAACTCGCGCTCGGGCGCTTCGGTGAGGCCACCCGGCACCTGCGGGTGCGAGCGGCGCCGCTCGGGTCGCGGTTCATCCTGCTCCTCGCTGAGGACCACACGGAGGCGCGTCGACTCGACGAGGTCCGCCGGGACTTCATCGCGAACATCAGCCATGAGTTGAAGACGCCGATCGGCGCCATCGGGCTCCTCTCGGAAGCACTCGACACGGCGGCCGACGACCCGGAACGGGTGAAGCGCTTCGCCAGCCGGCTCTCGACCGAGTCACAGCGACTCACCCGGATGACGGCGGAGATCATCGACCTCTCGCGGTTGCAGGCGGCCGACGCCCTCCATCAGCCCGAACTCGTCCGCCTCGATCGGGTCATCGCCGCGGCAGTGGACCAGAACCGTGTGCCGGCCGAGGCGACCGGCGTTGGGCTCTCCCTCAAAGGCGGCAAGAACCTCGAGGTGTACGGTGACGAGGCCATGCTCGTCGTCGCCGTGCACAACCTCATCTCGAACGCCATCCACTACTCGCCCACCGGCGCGCACGTGGGTGTCGGCGTCCGGGCGGTCGACGACGTCGTCGAGATCGCCGTCACCGATCAGGGCGTCGGGATCGCCGAAGAGGACCGCGATCGGGTCTTCGAACGGTTCTTCCGCGTCGACCAGGCGCGGTCCCGCCACACGGGCGGCACCGGCCTCGGCCTCAGCATCGTCAAGCACACCGTCCAGAACCACGGCGGCGAAGTGAAGGTCTGGTCGCAGCTGGGCCGTGGCTCGACGTTCACCATCCGCCTTCCCAGAGCAACGACCCCGCCGGAGGACCTCTCCACCGGCACGGCAAGGAGTACCCCGTGACCCGCATCCTGCTCGTCGAAGACGAAGCGTCCCTGAGCGAACCACTGAGCTACCTGCTCGAACGGGAGGGGTACGAGGTCGAGGTGGCGGAGGACGGTCCCTCGGCGGTCCAGGCCTTCACTGCTCGTGGCGCGGACCTCGTGTTGCTCGACCTCATGCTCCCCGGCATCCCCGGGACGGAGGTCTGCCGTCAGATCCGCGCGGTCTCGAGCACGCCGATCATCATGCTGACCGCGAAGGACTCCGAGGTCGACATCGTCGTCGGGCTCGAGCTGGGCGCCGACGACTACGTCACGAAGCCCTACTCGACCCGCGAGCTGCTCGCGCGGATCCGGGCGGTGCTGCGACGCCGTGTCGAGGCGGACCAGGCGCAGGAGGAGGTGCTGCTCGAGGCCGGCACGGTCCGGATGGACACCGAGCGCCATGTCGTCGAGGTCAACGGGGCGCCGATCCCGATGCCGCTCAAGGAGTACGAGTTGCTCGAGCTGCTCCTGCGGAACGCCGGACGGGTTCTCACCCGTGGTCAGCTGATCGACCGGGTGTGGGGGAGCGACTACTACGGCGACACCAAGACGCTCGACGTCCACATCAAGCGCATCCGTTCCCGGATCGAGGCGAACCCCTCGGAACCGGTGATGCTCGTCACCGTGCGTGGGCTCGGCTACCGCTTCGAGGCCTGACGCAGGTCAAGGACGGACGAACGCCCCGCAACTCCGAAGAGGTGCGGGGCGTTCGGTCGTGTGGGGCGACGGAGCGTTATTCGGTCGGCTCCGTGGTGGGCGTCGCGAGCGGCGTCGGCGTCTCGGTGGGCTCATCCGTCGGCAGCGGCGTCGGGACGAGCGTGGAGTACTCGAGCAGCTGGCCGGTGAGGACCGGGACGCTCGCCGTGGCGCCCGTCTCGTCGCCGTACTGGAAGAAGACGTCCACGATCGCTCCGGGCTGGACACCGAGGGACTCGATGCGCAGCGGGTCGTTGGCTCCGGAGCCGTCGAACGTCGTCAGGCCGGGCTCCGCGAGGACCTGGAACTGCTCGTCCTTGCCCTCGATCTCGATCAGCACCGTGTGGGCGCGGTCGTCGCTGTTCGCGACGCTGAAGACGAGGTTGCCGGTCTCGCCGTCGTCGGAGACGACGATGGCGTTGCGGACGGCCACCGAGCCGACGGTGACACCGACGCCGTCCGAGGCGTCGTAGTGCTTCAGGGTCGCCTGCGGCGCGATGAGGTTGCAACCGCTCATGCCGAGTGCGACAGCACCCGCGACGACGATGGAAGCGATGAGACGCGCCTTCACAGAACCCTCCAAGATGTGGTGGCCCCGGGCGCAGACGAGTGACAGGTGTCCCGGGATCCGGATTCGAGTCTAGCCCACGCCTGCGAGGGGGCGTGGCCGGGTCGAGGACCCGTCGTGGGTGGGCTCGCGTCCCGGTCCGCGGGGCACCCGGTACCCGGCTCTGATCAGGGGTCCCGTGGTATTCTGGGAGACGCTGAAGGGACCGAGACCCATGATCTTCGAAGTTGGCGAGACCGTCGTCTACCCGCACCACGGTGCCGCGACCATCACCGAGGTGAAGACCAGGATCATCAAGGGCGAGGAGAAGCTCTACCTGAAGCTCCGCGTGACCCAGGGCGACCTCATGATCGAGGTCCCGGCCGAGAACGTCGACCTGGTCGGGGTGCGAGACGTCATCGGACGCGAGGGTGTCGACCGCGTGTTCGACGTACTCCGTGCGCCGTTCACGGAGGAGCCGACGAACTGGTCCCGCCGCTACAAGGCGAACCTCGAGAAGTTGGCCTCGGGCGACGTCATCAAGGTCTCCGAGGTGGTCCGCGACCTGTGGCGTCGCGACCAGGACCGAGGCCTCTCTGCGGGGGAGAAGCGGATGCTCGCGAAGGCCCGCCAGATCCTGGTCTCCGAACTGGCATTGGCGGAGCAGACCGACGAGGAACAGGCGTCGTCCGTCCTCGACGAGGTCCTCGCCTCCTGAGCCGACCGTCCCTTCCCGCGCGGCGCCCGAGAAGTAGGCTCGTGACATGACTGCGATCGACGAACCGGGTGCCGTTGCCGACCCATCCCTGGACGGCCCGGCTGTCGGCGTGCTCGTCGTGGCGGCGGGCAGTGGGACGCGCCTCGGCGCCGGGATCCCCAAGGCGTTCGTGTCGCTCGCCGGCAGCACCGTGCTCGAACACGCGCTCGCCCCGGTCTTCCGCCTGCGGGACGCGGTCCAGGTCGTCGTCGTGGTCCCCGTGGATCGCGTCGGCGAGGCGGAGACGATCGGTCGTCGCGCGGCGGGGAAGGCGGCCGACCACCTCCACGTCGTCGTCGGAGGCGACACGAGACAGTCCTCCGTCCTCGCCGGACTCGCCGCCCTGTGGCCGGGAGTGCGCACGGTGCTCGTCCACGACGCCGCACGAGCGCTCACCCCGACCGAGCAGTTCGAACGGGTGATCGACGCCGCAGCGCGAACGGGGTGGGGGGTCGTGCCGGGGCTCCCGGTGACCGACACGATCAAGCGGGTCGACGCGAGCGACCTCGTCGAGGAGACCGTGGATCGGGCCGCCCTCAGAGCCGTCCAGACACCGCAGGCGTTCCCGCGCGATGCCCTCGTCGCGGCCTTCCGCGTCGCCGAGGACCGCCTGGCGGCGGCCACCGACGATGCGGCACTCTACGCGGACGCCGGACACCCCGTCCTGGCCGTCGAGGGGTCGGAGGCGGCGTTCAAGATCACGACCCCGTGGGACGCCCAGCGTGCGGAGCGACTCCTGGTGGAGCGGGACCGAGGCCGAGAGCGCGAGGTGGGCGCACGGCCGACCTCGACGATCAGGACCGGCATCGGGATCGACGTCCACGCCTTCGCCGACGACGGCGAGCTGAGCCTCGCCGGCCTCAGCTGGCCGGGGGAACGGCCGCTGGCCGGACACAGCGACGGGGATGCGGTCGCCCATGCCATCGTCGACGCCCTGTTGTCCGCTGCTGGCCTCGGCGACATCGGCTCCATGTTCGGCACCGACGACCCCCGCTTCGCCGGGGCGAGCGGCGAGGTCTTCCTGCGGGCAGCTGTCGAACGGCTGCACGCCGCGGGCTTCGTCGTCGTCAACGTCGCGGTGCAGCTCGTCGGCAACCGCCCGCGGTTCGCGCCACGTCGGACGGAGGCGGAGGGCGTACTGAGCGCGCTGGTCCACGGGCCGGTCAGCATCGCGGCGACGACCACGGATGCGCTCGGGTTCACCGGCCGTGGCGAGGGAGTCACGGCCATCGCCACCGCCCTCGTCGAGCGCTGCTGACGGGTCGGTCCTCAGCCGGCGGACGTGCCCTCGTCGACCGACGCACCGAGCCCGAGGAACCGGCCGTATTCGCCAGCTGCCCGCCGGAACCCCGCCTGCACCCGCTGCGACAGCGGTTGGAACTGCGTCGGGGTGACGACGACGCCGGCCGCACTCGTCCGTCGGCGCCAGGTACCGACGACGCGTCCGTCGACGGCGATCATCGGGAGGAAGATGCCGTTCGCGCCGGGCACGATGCGGTCTGCGAACGCGGCGGGGAGCGTCAGCTCGCGGTCGCGGTAGCCGAGGAGGAGCTCGTCGAATCCGGGCAGCGCGAGCACCCGTGGTGGCCGCGGAGCAGATTGCGGCTCGATGCCCTCGGCCGTCGACCAGCGGGTGACCCCGTCGCGCGACTCGGAGACCAGCCGTCCGGCGGCCACCTCGATGCCGCGTTTCGCCTGGGCGACGGTGAGCTTCGACCACCAGGTGAGGTCGGCGATCGTCGACGGGCCGTGGCCGGTGAGATACCGGACGACGAACTCGCCGAGCGCCTCATCCGCTTCGAGCACCCGCGGTGCACGGATCCACTCCTCACTCAGGACGAGGGCCTGCTGTCTCCCGGCGGGCGGTCCCCAGCAGACCACGCCCGACATCGCGAGTTCCATGATGAGGTGGGAGGCCCGTTGTCCGTCGATCGGGATCCCGGCGCCGGTGTGGGCGGCCAGCAGCTCATCCCTCGTCATGCGCCGATGCCCGCTGAGCATCCCCTCGGTGAGCGCACGGGAGCGCGAGAGGGTCTCGGCGTCGAGCTCGAGTTGCCGGTGTCTCGCAGCGATCGTGGAGCGCACCCGCGGGACACCGAGTCCGAGCAGCCACCCGAGGTCCTCCGCGGCGACGAGATGCAGGGTGCCGCGCATCGGCCAGGACCGGACGATCGAGCCGTCCTCGAGCGCCGCGAGCACCGCGTCCATCGTCGTGCCGGTCGACCTGACGCCGACCGCCCACAGCGACGAAGCGAGGTCCTGGGCCTGGATCGCGAGCAGCCGCGAGACGACACCCGTGGGGGAGCGGTGCTCGGCTCCGTCGAGGAGCTGGGCCGCGAGTCGCGCGCGGAGAACCTGCTGGTCGTCGCGTCCCGTGGTCATGGGACCATCATGCCCGGACGACGGCGGCTAGTCTGGTCTCGTGGCCCTCCGACTCTACGATTCGAAAACGCAGTCCCTCCGGGACTTCGTGCCGCTCCGCGAAGCCGAGGCGGGGCTGTACGTCTGCGGACCGACCGTGCAGTCCTCTCCGCACATCGGACACCTGCGCAGCGCGCTCGTCTACGACCAGCTGCGACGCTGGCTGACGGCCTCCGGGGTCCGCGTCACGCTCGTCCGCAACGTCACCGACATCGACGACAAGATCCTCGCGAACGCCGCCGCCGGCGTCGAGGGCGGCTTCGCCCAGCCCGGCGAGGAGTGGTGGGCGCTCGCCTACCGGTACGAACTCGAGTTCACGGCCGCCTACCGTGCCCTGGGCATCCTGCCCCCGAGCTACGAGCCACGCGCGACGGCGAGCATCCCGGAGATGCAGGAGCTCATCGAACGGCTCATCGACGCCGGACACGCGTACCCGGCTCCCGACGACTCCGGCGACGTCTACTTCGACACCGCCTCATGGAGCCGCTACGGCGAACTCACGCGGCAGAGCGCCGAGCACATGGAGGCCGCGACCGACGCCGACCCGCGCGGCAAACGGGATCCCCGCGACTTCGCGCTCTGGAAGGGCACCAAGCCTGGGGAGCCGCGCTCGGCGAGTTGGATGTCTCCATGGGGCGAGGGGCGGCCCGGCTGGCACATCGAGTGCTCGGCGATGTCGACCAAGTACCTCGGTGAGGAGTTCGACATCCACGGCGGCGGACTCGACCTCCGGTTCCCCCACCACGAGAACGAGCTCGCCCAGTCCAGCGCAGCCGGCGACCCCTTCGCCCGATACTGGTTGCACAACGGGCTGGTCGCGGTCACGGGTGGGCAGAAGATGTCGAAGTCCCTCGGCAACTCCGTCTACGCCGCCGACCTCCTGGCAGCGGCCCGGCCGCTCGTCGTCCGGTACTACCTCGGGGCAGCGCAGTACCGATCGACGCTCGAGTTCCATCCGGGCGCACTCGCCGAGGCCGAAGCCGCACTCGGACGCATCGAGGGCTTCCTCGATCGCGCCGCCCGCGCCGACCTGCTCACCGAGACGACCACCGCCGCCAGTCGAGCGACGCTCCCGGCCGCGTTCGTCGAGGCCATGGACGACGACCTGAACATCCCCCGCGCGCTCGCCGTGTTGCATGACGCCGTTCGCGTCGGCAACGCCGCCCTCGATGGCGGCGACGACCAGGCGACAGCCCGCGAGCGTGCGGTCGCCGTCCTCGACATGACCCGGGTGCTCGGCATCGACCCGACCGACCCCTCGTGGTCGTCGGGCACCGACCCCGTCACTCACCGATCCCTGTCCGCACTCGTCGAGCGTCTGCTCGTCGACCGCGCGGACGCCAGGGTCGCCAAGGACTTCGCAGCGGCCGACCGGATCCGCGACGAACTCACAGCGGCTGGGATCACCATCGAAGACACCCCGTCCGGAGCACATTGGAGTATCAGTGGCAAGTAAGCCTTCCCGCCCGACCGGGCCGAAGAAAGCGAAGAAGGGTCCCACCAAGGGCACCGGTGGCCTCGGCCGCAAGGCGCTCGAGGGTCGTGGACCGACCCCGAAGGCCGAGGACCGCGCCTGGCACCCCGCCGGCAAGCGGAAGGCCGCGCAGGAGCGCTACGCGGCTTCCGGCGGCACCGGCAAGCCAAGGCAGGCGGCCGGCCAGAACGGACGCCCGTCCACGAACGGCCGGACCAAGCAGAAGTCGAGCGACGAGTCCGAGGTCGTCACGGGCCGCAACTCCGTCCTCGAAGCGCTCCGCGCGAAGATCCCGGCCACCACGCTGTACGTCGCGACCCGCATCGAGATGGACGACCGGGTGAAGGAGGCGCTCAGCATCGCCACCCGACGCGGCATCCCGGTGCTCGAGGTCATGCGTCCGGAGCTCGACCGCATGGCCGGGTTCGACGGCGTGCACCAGGGCCTCGCCATCAAGGTGCCGCCCTACGAGTATGCGCACCCCATGGAGTTGCTCGACCAGGTCATCGCCCGTGGCGAGAACCCGTTGTTCATCGCCCTCGACGGCATCACCGACCCCCGGAACCTGGGTGCGATCATCCGGTCGACCGCAGCCTTCGGCGGTCACGGAGTGATCCTGCCGCAGCGCCGGAGCGTGGGCCTCACCGCCTCCGCGTGGAAGACTTCGGCAGGAGCGGCGGCTCGGACGCCGGTCGCGATGGCAGCCAACCTCACACAGACACTCAAGGCGTTCAAGGAGCGCGGCGTCTTCGTCATCGGTCTCGACGGCGACGGCGACGTCTCCCTTCCCGGGCTCGAACTCGCCGACCAGCCGATCCTCGTGGTCGTCGGCAGCGAGGGCAAGGGCCTGTCCCGCCTCGTCACCGAGACCTGCGACGCGGTCGTGTCGATCCCGATCTCGGCCTCGACTGAATCGCTCAACGCCGGGATCGCGGCCAGCGTGACGCTGTACGAGATCGCGCGCCGCCGTAACGCCGAGTAGGCGACCGGCGGACGCGCCGCACGAACGAGACAGGCCCTCGGAACGGATCTCCGTTCCGAGGGCCTGTCTGTCGTCAGTCGAGGTGACGGACCCGATCAGACCAGGTCTCGCCAGTCGACCGGTCCGGTCATGGCGGCGGGGATGCTGATCGCCTCGGTCGGCGGCACAATCATGGTCGCCTCGTCGCGGCGGTGCCGCAGGACGGTGTTCACGTAGGAACCCACGGCTTCCGCCAGGGGGATGTCGCGACCCTCGTTCTGCGCGAGGAACCAGCGATGTTCCAGGAGCTGGTGGAAGATCTCGGCGGGCTCGAGCTTGCCGCGGAGTTCGCGCGGGATCGCCTTCACCACCGGCTCGAACACGCGGATGAGCCATTCGTGCGCCGCCATCTCTTCGTCGAACCCGTCCTTCCCGAACGAGGCCGAGTAGGCGTCGAGGTCGTTGAGCAGTCGCCTCGCCTGGTTCTCGCCGGCGTCGAGGCCGGTGAGCCGCAGGAGTCGGCGTTGGTGATGCCCGGCGTCGACGACCTTCGGCTGGATCCGCACGGTCGAGCCCTCGTCGGTCGTCTTGATCGCGAGTTCCTCGATGTCGAAGCCGAGTTCGTTCAGGCGGTGGACGCGCTCGGTGATGCGCCAGCGCTCGGACGCGTCGAAGGACTCGGAGCCCGTGAGCTCCTTCCAGAGGGACCGGTAGGCGGCGACGATACCGTTGCTCACGGTGACGGGGTCGAGTTCGGCGTCCGCGCGTCCGCCGGCCTCGAGATCGAGGAGCTCGCCGGCGATGTTCACCCGGGCGATCTCGAGGTCGTTCTCACGCTGCCCGTTCGACAGGCCGCCCTCGTAGAGCTTGCCCGTCTCGGCGTCGACGAGATAGGCCGCGAAGGCGCCCGCGTCGCGCCGGAAGAGCGTGTTCGACAGCGACACGTCGCCCCAGAAGAAGCCGACGATGTGCAGCCGGACGAGGAGGACGGCCAGCGCGTCGACGAGGCGGGTCGCGGTGTCGGGCCGGAGGGTGCCCTGGAAGAGCGCGCGGTAGGGGAGTGAGAACTTCAGGTGCCGCGTCACGAGCACGCTCGGCAGCTCACGGCCCTTGCGGTCGCTCCGGTTCGTGATGACCGCGAGCGGGTCGACGCAGGGGATGTCGAGGCGCTGCAGCGTGCGCAGCATGTCGTACTCGCCCTTCGCCATCTCCGCGGTCGTCTCCTTGACGGCGATGACGTAGCCGGACAGGTTCGCGAACCGGACCAGGTGGCGCGAGATGCCCTTCGGGAGCGAGGCGATGGCCTCATTCGGCCAGTTCTCGAGGGGGAGCTCCCAGGGGAGGTCGAGCAGCGCCGGGTCGACGGTGGCAGCGGTGATGTTCAATGCGCCGGACATGGTGCGGAGCGCTCCTCGGTGATGGTCGTGCTGAGACTGGACATGCGAAAACGACGATGGCCGAGCGATCGGAGACCGACCGCTCGACCATCGTCGGCGGGAAACTAGATCGAGGAGGACACGACCGGCTTGTTGCCCAGACGCTCACCCGATGCCGAGTCGAACGCGTGCACGTGGTGCGGCGTCGGCGCGAGGAACACCGTGTCGCCGATGTGTGCGTGGTTGCGACCGTCGACGCGGGCGACGATGTCGGTGCGCTTGCCGGAGACGTCGGTGTGGCCGTACAGGTAGCCGTCGGCGCCGAGCTCCTCGACGAGGTCGACGGTCACCTCGATGCCGGAGCCCGAGTTGCTGGACACGGTGATGTCCTCGGGGCGCACGCCGACCGTGACGTTCTTCGACGGAGCGGCATCGGTGATCTCGCGCTCGACCGGGATGATGAATCCGCCGAGCTTGATGCCGCCGTCGGCGATCTCACCCTCGAACAGGTTCATGGCCGGGCTGCCGATGAAGCCGGCGACGAAGACGTTGTTCGGCTTCTCGTAGAGGTCGCGCGGGGTGCCGACCTGCTGCAGGATGCCGTCCTTGAGGACCGCGATGCGGTCGCCCATGGTGAGCGCCTCGGTCTGGTCGTGGGTGACGTAGACGGTGGTGACGCCGAGACGACGCTGCAGCGACGCGATCTGGGTGCGGGTCTGGACGCGGAGCTTGGCGTCGAGGTTCGACAGCGGCTCGTCCATGAGGAAGACCTGGGGCTGACGGACGATGGCTCGACCCATCGCGACGCGCTGACGCTGACCACCGGAGAGCGCCTTCGGCTTGCGGGTCAGGTAGTCCTCGAGGTCGAGGAGCTTGGCGGCTTCGAGCACGCGGGTGGCACGCTCTTCCTTGCCGACACCGGCGATCTTGAGCGCGAAGCCCATGTTCTCGGCGACGGTCATGTGCGGGTAGAGCGCGTAGTTCTGGAACACCATCGCGATGTCGCGGTCCTTCGGCGGCACGTCGGTGACGTCGCGGTCGCCGATGAAGATGTGGCCGTCGTTGACCTCTTCGAGGCCCGCGAGCATGCGGAGGGAGGTGGACTTGCCGCAGCCGGACGGGCCGACGAGGACGAGGAATTCGCCGTCGGCGACCTCGAGGTTCAGCTTGTCGACCGCGGGGCGGGTGCCACCCGGGTAGAAACGGGTTGCGTTGTCGAACGTCACAGACGCCATGGTTGTTCTCCTTCACCGGCAGGTACGTGCCGGACGATCCGTTGTGAATGGACGCGAACCCGTCATCGATGGCCGGTTCGCCGTCCCAGTATGCCACGACCTCCTGTGAATGGAAGGTCCAGCGGCCAGCGGATCTCTCGGCGGACGCACAGCCGCCTCCCGGCCTGGTTTGGGCCTCTCCCAGGCGGCAGGTCTACGATTACTCTGTTTGGCGCTGCCTCGTCTCCGCAGCGCGAGCCCCCCGAAACGAGGATCAATGTCTGGCGCTGGATCGCAGAACCGACCGACCAAGAACGAACGCCGCGACGCGGCACGCGAGAAGGCGCGGGTGCTGCGCGAGCAGCAGAAGCGCCGCGACCGTCGCAACCGGGTGCTGCTCCAGGGCGGCATCGTGCTCGGTGCGCTCGCGATCGTGGCGGTGGTGGCGGTCATCATCGTGACGTCGATCAAGCCCGCCGGACCGGTCCCGACCGCGGCCAAGAACGACGGCTTCACCGTCTCGGCCGGCTTGCAGCTGGTCGGGGCCCCGGCCGGTGCGTCGACGCCCACGCCGAGCGCGACTGATCCGGCCGCCCCCGCGGAGCCGGCCCCGGCCGAGACGCCGGCCGCCACCGAGACCCCGACCGCCGACGGCGTCGAGATCTCCGTCTACCAGGACTTCCTCTGCCCCTACTGCGGTCAGTTCGAGACCACGAACGCCGAGCAGGTCAAGGGTTGGCTCGAGGCCGGCGCCGCGACGTACACGGTGCACCCCCTCGCAACGCTGAGCAACCTGTCGCTCGGGACGCAGTACTCGCTGCGCGCTTCGAACGCGGCCGCCTGCGTCGCGGAGTACTCCCCGAACGACTTCTTCTCCTTCAACACGGCACTGTTCGAGAACCAGCCCAAGGAGAACACCGAGGGCCTGACCGACGCCGAACTGAAGTCGATCGCCAAGGGTGTCATCTCCGGCGGCGAGAAGAAGATCAACGCCTGCATCGACGACGGCACCTACAAGTCGTGGGTGAAGGACTCGACCGACCGTGCGCGCAGCGGCCCGCTGCCCGGCACCGACGTCGCCAAGGTCGAGGGGACGCCGACCATCCTGGTGAACGGCAAGCAGTACACGGGTTCGCTGACCGACGCAGAGCAGTTCGCGGCATTCGTCCTCGCCGTCTCGAGCGAGAGCTACTCCACCGGCACGCCGACGCCGGGTGCCAGCGAGTCGCCCGTGACCAACGGCTGATCCGCCGTCATCGTAGGATGGATGGGACCGGGGCCAGCCCCTGTCGGCCGACGTGGCGCAATTGGTAGCGCAACGCTCTTGTAAAGCGTAGGTTACGGGTTCAAGTCCCGTCGTCGGCTCCAGCCGAGAACCGCCCGCTCAGCCTCGCTGAGTGGGCGGTTCCTCATTGGAAGGAACCATCCCGTGACCCGTGTCCCAGCGCCGCTCGCGCTCCTCATCGCCGTCGTCAGCGGAGCCTTCATCGCGGTGCAGGCCCGATTGAACGGCGAGCTCGGCGCGCGACTCGGCGATGGGTTCACCGCAGCGGCGATCTCGTTCGGCGGCGGCTTGATCATCCTCACCGTCGGACTGGCGCTGTCCCGTACCGGTCGTCGCGGTCTCTCCACGGTGGCCGGTGCCGTCCGACGCAGGGAGATGCCCTGGTGGACGGTGCTCGGTGGGTGTGCCGGCGCGTTCCTCGTGCTCTCGCAGGGGCTCACCGCCGCCACGCTCGGCGTCGCCCTCTTCACGGTCGCGGTCGTCGCCGGCCAGACCGCGAGCGGACTCGTGCTCGACCGGATCGGCTTCGGCCCGGGAGGCGTCGTCGGGTTCAGCGTCCAGCGCGTCCTCGGGGCGGTCGTCGCCCTCGTCGCAGTCGGCGTCGCGGTCTCGGGCGAGCTCGGCGGGAGCATCCCACTCGGCCTGCTCGTCCTGCCGCTGCTCGCCGGCATCGGGATCGGCTGGCAGCAGGCGGTCAACGGCCGCGTGAAGATGCGGGCACAGAGCACGCTCGCCGCCACGTTCATCAACTTCGTCGTGGGGACGGTCGTGCTGGTCATCGCCGCCGTGCTGCACGCGATCATCGTCGCGCCGCCCGGACCGCTCCCGGGGGAGTGGTGGCTCTACCTCGGTGGCCCGATCGGCTGCGTGTTCATCGCCGTGGCGGCGTTCCTCGTGCAGCACACGGGCGTGCTCATCCTCGGTCTCGGCACGGTGGCCGGTCAGACCCTGAGCGCGCTCGCCCTGGACGTGCTGCTGCCCACCGACGACGGCGGGGTGCATGTCGCGACCGTCATCGGGACGCTCCTCGCGTTCGCCGCCGTGGCGATCGCGTCGGCGCGGTTCAGGCGTCGTCCCACGGCATCGTCGACCGGCGACTGAGTCGAGCCGTCGGACGCCGTGAGCGACTCCGTCGTCAGGGCATGGAGCTGAGGTGCGCCTTCGCGTTGATCGTCTTGCGACGCCCCGAGCGAGCGTTGCCCGGCTTCCCTCCGACGTACAGCCAACCGAGGAGCTCCTCGCCCTTCTTCAGACCGTGCGCCTTCCGGACCGCTTTGGTGCGCGTGGCGCCGCCGGTGCGCCAGAACACGCCCCAACCGGCGTCGTCGAGGAGGAGGCTGACCATGTGGGCCACTCCGGCCGCGACCGCTTCCTGCTCCCAGGCGGGCACCTTCGACTTCTTCACGCTCACGACGACCGCGAGCAGCAGCGGCGCGCGGAGCGGCTTCGTCGAGGGCTTCGAGTCCCCCTCCGCCTTCGCGAGCGCCCGGCCGAGCTTCACCCGGTCGTCGCCGCGGATGGTGATGACCCTCCACGGACGCAGGGCGCTGTGGTCGGCCACTCGACCGGCGGCCCCGAGGACCTCGAGGAGTTCCGCGTCACTCGGAGCGACATCGGTGACCTTGGACCACGAACGGCGTCCGGCGACGGCAGCGAGGACCGGGCGCTCGACCGGTTCGGTCACTCCGTCGGCTCGGTGGTGTCGGCCGCGGCGAAGTTGAGCGCGATCGAATTCATGCAGTATCGGTCGCCGGTGGGCGTCCCGAAGCCGTCGTCGAACACGTGGCCGAGGTGCGAGCCGCAGTTGGCACACCGGACCTCGGTGCGCACCATGCCGAGGGTGCGGTCCTCGATGAGCTGCACCGCCTCGGGGTTCACGGACTCGTAGAAACTCGGCCATCCGCAGCCGGAATCGAACTTGGTACCGCTCTTGAAGAGTTCGGCGTTGCAGGCGGCACAGGTGTAGAGGCCCGCGCGGGACTCGTCGAGGAGCTCGCCGGTCCAGGCCCGTTCGGTGGCCGCTCCGCGGAGGACCTGATACTGCTCGGGCGTGAGTTCCTCGCGCCACTGCTCATCGGTCTTCGACACGTCGTACGTCATGCTGCTCCATTCGTCTCGGTCATCCTACGTGCGGGGTTGCCTCGTGCATGCGGCTCCCGACGTATTCCATAACACTGCACCGAGCCTGATCCTTCCCGGTGAACGTCGGCCTTCGCCGGGGTGGATGCGGCCCGGCGGGCATCGGCTGAATAGACTTGGACGACGGCGGACCGGGGCGTGAATCCACGGTCGCCGTTTCGGCACCGATCGGCAGGAGATGAGCATGCAGCCAGCGTCGCGCACGCCTGCCGATGACGACGCGTCGACGCCGACGGGAGGCCTCGACCAGCGCGAACTCGAGATCCTCGAATTCGAGTCCCACTGGATGCAGCACGTCGGGGCCAAGGAGGCCGCCATCCGCGACCGCTTCGCCCTGTCCCCGGCCCGGTATTATCAACTGCTCGGCGCGCTCATCGACTCGCCGTCCGCCCTCGCCCACGACCCCATGCTGATCAAGCGGCTGCAGCGCACCCGCGACGCCCGACTCTCGGCGCGAGGAGCCTCGGCTCCCCGCACCGACGGCTGAGCAGCTCTCGGAGACCACACCATGGCTGAATCCTTCCCGCCCGACCGCTTCGACGAGGTCCCCGACCTCAAGCGCGTCGGCGCGCACCGTGCCCCTGCTCCCAAGGGACGCGGCTGGATCGCCTTCCTCGTCGCCGTCGTCGCCACGCTCGTCCTCGTGGGGGTCGGCACCTTCGCCCTGTTCGGGCTGAACGACCGGATCGACTTCTTCGGCGGCTCGCAGAGTCCGAGCGCCACGCCCACGCCGACCCCCACCCCGACCGAGGCGGCCCCTGTCGTCGACCCCGCGGCCAGCATCCTCGTCCTGAACGGCACACCCACCGCAGGCCTCGCCGCATCGGCGGCGGCAGCGATCACGGCCGCCGGCTTCACGCAGCAGATCCCGACGAGCGACGCCAGCACGGAGGACGTCACGGCGAGCGGCGTCTACTACCAGGATCCGTCGCAGGAAGGCGTCGCCCGCGCCATCGCGAACGCGCTCGGCGGCATCCCGATCCAGATCACGGACACGTACGCGATCCCCGTCGAGGAGGGCGAGGCGCCGGTCCTCCGCATCGTCGTCGTGGTCGGCGCGGACTACCAGCCGGCCGCCTGAGCGCGGCTGGAGCAGGTCGATCTCTCTGGTCGCCGGCACGCCGTGTTTCCGGAGTGTTTCCTCCATGTTGAGTTGTCGTATCACTCCGCCCCATTTGTCGATTTCGGGGTGAATCCGCGCGGTGCTCCGGATTAGTATCTGGAACTGGCCGCTCATCCCGTCCCGTCTCGACTCGCCCCCGGGTCCGCTTCGGCGCAGGGTGGTCACCGGGGTCCCGATCCCGGATGGCAGGTCCGGGTTCGGCAACAGTCGATGCCTGCGAGCACGCAGCAATGGGAGTATGAAATGGCGAACGGAACCGTCAAGTGGTTCAACGCTGAGAAGGGCTTCGGCTTCATCACGGTCGACGACGGCGGACAGGATGTCTTCGTCCACTACTCGGCGATCGACATGAGCGGCTACAAGTCCTTGGAAGAGGGCCAGGCGGTCGTCTTCGAGGTCGGCACGGGAGCAAAGGGGCCTCAGGCCGAGGGTGTGCGCCTGGCGTAGCCGCTGATCAGGTACGCGATTCCTGCGACGCCGTCCACTTCGGTGGGCGGCGTCGTTCGTCGTTCCGGGGCTGTTCCCGGGAGTTCGCTCAGGGCTCCGGTGCTCACTTGCACTCCCACCCCCTGAGTGCCAGAATCGACTTAGCACTCGTACTCATTGAGTGCTAACAACGTTCATGACGTCCGGGAGGGACGAAAAACACACATGGCTAAGATCATTGCTTTCGACGAGGAGGCCCGTCGCGGCCTCGAGCGTGGACTGAACATTCTTGCTGACACGGTCAAGGTCACCCTTGGGCCGCGCGGTCGCAACGTTGTCCTCGAGAAGAAGTGGGGCGCCCCCACGATCACCAACGACGGCGTGTCCATCGCCAAGGAGATCGAACTCGACGACCCGTACGAGAAGATCGGCGCGGAGCTCGTCAAGGAGGTCGCCAAGAAGACCGATGACGTCGCCGGCGACGGCACCACCACGGCGACCGTGCTGGCACAGGCACTCGTCCGCGAGGGCCTCCGCAACGTCGCCGCAGGCGCCGACCCCATCAGCCTCAAGCGCGGCATCGAGAAGGCCGTCGAGGCCGTCACGGTCGAGCTCATCGCCAACGCCAAGGAGGTGGAGACCAAGGAGGAGATCGCTGCGACCGCTTCCATCTCCGCTGGCGACACCACCATCGGCGAGATCATCGCCGAGGCGATCGACAAGGTCGGCAAGGAGGGTGTCGTCACCGTCGAGGAGTCGAACACCTTCGGCACCGAGCTCGAGCTCACCGAGGGCATGCGCTTCGACAAGGGCTACCTGTCGCAGTACTTCGTGACCGACCCCGACCGCCAGGAAGCGGTGTTCGAGGACCCCTACATCCTCATCGCGAACCAGAAGATCTCTGCGATCAAGGACCTCCTGCCGATCGTCGACCAGGTCATCCAGTCGGGCAAGCAGCTCCTCATCATCGCTGAGGACGTCGACGGCGAAGCTCTCGCGACGCTCGTCGTCAACAAGATCCGTGGCATCTTCAAGTCCGTCGCCGTCAAGGCTCCGGGCTTCGGCGACCGCCGCAAGGCTCAGCTGCAGGACATCGCCATCCTCACCGGTGGCCAGGTCATCTCCGAGGAGGTCGGCCTCAAGCTCGAGACCGTCACCCTCGACCTGCTCGGCCGTGCCCGCAAGGTCGTCATCACCAAGGATGAGACCACCATCGTCGAGGGTGCCGGCGACGCCGACGCCATCGCCGGTCGTGTCTCGCAGATCCGCAAGGAGATCGACAACACCGACAGCGACTACGACCGCGAGAAGCTCCAGGAGCGTCTCGCCAAGCTCGCGGGCGGTGTGGCGGTCATCAAGGCCGGCGCAGCGACCGAGGTCGAGCTCAAGGAGCGCAAGCACCGCATCGAGGACGCTGTCCGCAACGCGAAGGCTGCCGTCGAAGAGGGCATCGTCGCCGGTGGTGGCGTCGCCCTGATCCAGGCCGGCAAGACCGCGTTCGAGAAGCTCGAGCTCGTCGGTGACGAGGCGACCGGTGCGAACATCGTCAAGGTCGCCATCGACGCTCCGCTCAAGCAGATCGCGCTCAACGCAGGCCTCGAGCCCGGCGTCGTCGCCGACAAGGTCCGCAACCTGCCCGTCGGACACGGCCTCAACGCCGCGACCGGTGAGTACGTCGACATGCTCGCTGCCGGCATCAACGACCCGGTGAAGGTCACGCGCTCCGCGCTGCTCAACGCAGCGTCGATCGCCGGCCTGTTCCTCACCACCGAGGCCGTCGTCGCCGACAAGCCGGAGAAGAACCCGGCTCCGGCCGGCGACCCGACCGGTGGCATGGACTTCTAAGTCCGACAGCAACACCTGCGCAGGGCGTCTCCTTCGGGAGGCGCCCTGCGTCGTTTCGTCACCCCACATCGGGGAGAACCCTCGACCTGTATGCCCGTTTCCGCATGGGCCCGACAGTCGTTGTAGAGACGTGATCGGAACGGCATATCGACGCGTGTGTCGTTTCCTATGATCGAGCTATGAGACGCATCGGGGGAGCGGCAGTCGCCGCGGTATTGGTTGTGGGGCTGGCCGCGTGCACGCCGAGCGAAGCGGTTCCGACCGCATCACCGACGGTGTCGTCGTCGCCGAGGCCCTCGGCGACGGCAAAACCCACTGCGCCGGTGAGCTCCTACGGATTCGGGTGCGAGAACCTCGTCCCCCAGGACGTGGTGGCGACGGCGCTCGCCCCGACAGCGGCCCTGGAGCCCGCCTTTGCCGACTCGTCCAGTGCGAACCCGATGTTGTGGGCGGCGACCTCGCTCGGCGGCATGTATTGCACGTGGAGCAATGGTGAGCCGAGAGACCTGGCGGAGGGTGGGACGCTGGTCGGCACGGAGCGGTGGGCCGAGCTGGCTATCCTCCCCGGGTCACACGCCGACTGGGACTTCTATTACGAGCGCTGGGCGTACGGCGAATCAGGGCCGTGGCCGGACTCCACGAAGCTGTCCTGCTTCACCCAGAACGGAGCTGTGCCCGGCGTCTGCAGCATCAACTTCCTGGTCGGTGACAGCTGGGTGGACCTGATCATGTACGGCCCGGCCGACGACGCCGCAGCGTCGGACGAGGATGCCGTCGCCGCGGTCACACCCTTCATCGAGGCGATCCGCTCGGCGCTCGAACCGGTCGGCACGGCGCCACGGTACGCCTGGGGCGGGACGACGCCGGGGGCGAACGCGCTGCCGACGGAGTGCGAGGCGTTCGTGCCTGCGGCGGCGATGAGTGAGGCCCTCGGCCAGGAGCTCACCTACAATTCGGCGCCGAAGAAGCGACTGTGGAACCGAGGCGTCGCCGCCGACGACTTCGGAGCGCCGGACTGCATCTTCTCCCTCCCCGACAGTGACTCGTCGCGAGGCATCCTGCTAGCGCTCCCGGGCGGACGCTGGGCGTACGAGCAGCTGGTCGAGACCCGCATGAGGGCGGGAGCGGACATCGAGTTCCTGACGATCGACGGGCTCGGAGCCCGGGACGCCTTCATCGAGTGCAAGACGAGCCCGTGGTCCAAGTGCAGCGTGCAGATGGCGGTCGCCGGGCACTGGTTGGAAGTCGAGGCGAACAACGAGAGTTCCCTCGACGACACCTACGACGTCGACGAGCTGCGTCAGCAGGCTCTCGCCTACGCAGCACTCGCCGCCGCCGGTATCGCCGCGCGTCCCTGATCCCCGCGCGCGGCGTCAGCCGCTGAACATGCTCGCGTTCGTCCGTTCGATCTCGGCGTACTGTGTGCCCGCGACAGCGAGTGCTCGACTGATCTCGCCGAGGTTCTCCTCGACCTGACGCTGGGTGCCCCTCCAGCGCTCGACGACACCGTGGAACGCGGCCGCCGCAGCGCCGGTCCATTGGCCGTCGAGTGCCGCCAGCTGCGTGTGCAGGCGGGCTACCTCGTTCTGGATCTGCTCGATCGTGACGCGTGCCGCCGTGGAGGCGCGCTCGACCGCGTCGCTGTCGACCTGGAAAGTGGCCATCGGGAACTCCGTTCGTCCGGGCGATGCCTGTCATCGCCGCTACCGAGACGGTAGGTGCTCGTCACCGGCCGGAACCGGCGAGAAAGGCCTCGGGCGCGCAGTCCGGAGCAGGCCGGAGCCTGTGGAGGAGGGTCGAGGCGGTCCGCCGCCGGGTCAGGCCGGAGGGCCCGCGATGACGATGGGGCTCGTAGCCGCCGACGGGGCGAGCGGCAGGATGACGCGGAACGTCGCGCCGCCGCCGGGGGTCTCGGTCACGTCGACCGTGCCACCGTGCGCCGCGACGATGGACGCGACGATCGCCAGTCCGAGGCCGCTGCCGCCCGTCTCGCGGGTCCGCGAACTGTCGGCACGCCAGAAGCGCTGGAAGATCTTCTCGCGGATCTGTGGCGGGATGCCCTCGCCGTGGTCGACGATGGCGATGCTGGCGGTCCCGGCGCGGGCGTCCGTGCCGACCGCGAGCTCGATCGGACTGTCGGCGGGCGTGAAGCGCAGGGCGTTTCCGATGAGGTTCGTGACGACCTGCCGGATCTTGTTCTCCTCGCCGAGGACGATCGGCGGCACGGCCAGGGTCAGTGGTTTGACGATGGGCTTCGTGTCGGGCGTGGTGGCGTCGCCGGGGGGCTTCGGCCGACGCCGGAAGCGGTTGAACGTCGCGCCGAAGATCGGCCCGGTCGAGCCCGTCTGGGCTGGTGCGTCGGCAGCGGCCGAGGACTCGCCGGTCGTCTCGGCCGCTTCGTCGTCCACGGCTCGTGCCATGCGTTCGTCGCGGACGACCTGGACCGTGCGCCCGGGGGCCTGGGCTGTGGTGTCGAGAGCGGCGTCGCGTGCGATCGGGAGCAGGTCGACGGGCGCGACGTTCAGTGGTCGCGTCTCATCGAGGCGGGCGAGCTGGAGGAGGTCCTCGACGAGCGCGCCCATGCGGATGGCCTCCTTCTCGATGCGCTCCATGGCCTGTGCCACGTCCTGCGGCGTCTGGAGGGCACCCATCCGGTAGAGCTCCGCGTAGCCGCGCACCGAGACGAGCGGGGTGCGCAGCTCGTGGCTCGCGTCGCCGACGAAGTTCCGCATCTGCTCGATGGTCTTCCCGCGATCGGAGTACGCGCGGTCGATGCGAGCCAGCATCGTGTTGAGCGATCGGCTGAGTCGCCCCACCTCGGTGTTCGGCGTCGAGCCCGCGAGTCGCTGACTGAAGTCGCCGTCGGCGAACGCGGCGGCCGTCCGTTCCACCTGGCGGAGCGGTTCGAAGGTGCCCGTCACCAGCCACCGGGTGAGCAGCGCTCCGACCACGATGATGAGCACGCCGAGGACGAAGAAGATCGTGAGGTAGGTCGCGATGGTGTTGTCGGTGCCCTGCATCGAGATGGCGACCCATGCCGCTCCCGTGCGGAAGCCGTCGAGGGTGACCGGGACGGAGACCGCGTGGTAGACGATCGTGCCGCTCGCGTTGGTGGTCGTGTAGATCTGGGTCCCGCTCGCGGCGACGTCGTTCGCGCTGAGGTGTGCCGGGTGTTCGGGAGCGATGCTGTCGTCCCACCCGGACGAGGCCCGGAGTTCGCCGTTCGTGTCGTACACGGCGACGAACAGCGTCGAGGGGGCGTCGAGCTGGAGCTGTCCGTCCTCGGAGATCTCACCGACGATCTTGCCCTTAGCGGCGGTGACCAGACTGTCGTTCGCCTGCTGGGTGAGGACCTCTTTGAGGAGCGGGGTCGTCCCCATGCCCGCGACGAGCAGACCGAAGGCGAGGACGAGCACCGTCACCCCGGTGATCTTCGTCCGGAGTGAGACGCTGCTCCACCAGGTGGACAGGGAATCGGCCATCGGGTGGGGGCTACGCCTTTCCGGCCTTGAGCATGTAGCCGAATCCGCGCTTGGTCTGGATGAGCGGCTCGCTGGAGAACTGGTCGAGCTTCCGGCGCAGGTAGGAGATGTAGCTCTCGACGATGCCGGCGTCGCCGTTGAAGTCGTACTCCCAGACGTGGTCGAGGATCTGGGCCTTCGACAAGACGCGGTTCGGGTTGAGCATGAGGTAGCGGAGGAGCTTGAACTCGGTCGGGCTGAGGTCGATGGGGGTGTCGCCGACGAGGACCTCGTGGGTGTCCTGGTCCATCGTCAGCTCGCCGGTGCGGATCACCGCGTCCTCGTCCGCCTGCATCGTCCGGCGGAGGATGGCCTTGATGCGTGCCACGATCTCGTCGAGGCTGAACGGCTTAGTGACGTAGTCGTCGCCGCCGACCGTGAGGCCCGTGATCTTGTCCTCGGTGTCGTCCTTCGCGGTGAGGAACAGGATGGGCGCCGTGTAGCCGGCGCTGCGGAGGCGCTTGGTGACGCCGAAGCCGTTCATGTCCGGCAGCATCACGTCGAGGATGATGAGGTCGGGCTCCTCCTCGAGGACCGCTGAGATGGCGGCTGCGCCGTTGCCCACGGCACGGACGGCGAAGCCGGCGAATCGCAGGCTGGTGGTGAGGAGGTCGCGGATGTTCGGTTCGTCGTCGACGATGAGGATGCGGGGTCCGGTCATGACACCATTATCTGCACGTTTCTTGAGACTTTTCTGAGAGCGTGATTCACGCGGTCTGCAAGGCGTGGGCGTCGAGGATCGTGTAGCTGTAGCCCTGTTCGGCGAGGAACCGTTGGCGGTTCTGCGCGAACTCCTGATCGACCGTGTCGCGCGACACCAGCGTGTAGAAGCTCGCGGTGAGTCCCGTGGACTTCGGGCGCAACAGGCGGCCGAGACGCTGCGCCTCCTCCTGTCGTGAACCGAACGACCCCGACACCTGGATGGCGACGGTCGCTTCGGGCAGGTCGACCGAGAAGTTCGCGACCTTCGAGACGACGAGCACCTGCTCGGTACCGTCGCGGAATGCCTGATAGAGCCGTTCCCGCTCGTCGACCGGGGTGGCGCCCGTCAACTGCGGGGCACCCAGCGTCTCGGCCAGCTCCTCGATCTGATCGAGGTACTGCCCGATGACGAGGATCTGCTCGCCGCGATGCCGTTCGACGAGCTGCCGGACGACGTCGAGCTTCGCCGGAGCGGTCGCCGCGAGGCGGTACCGTTCGTCGTCGGCGGATGCCGCGTAGGTGAGGCGGTCTGCCTGAGGCAGGTCGACGCGGACCTCGAAGCATGCGGCGGGGGAGATGAAACCCTGTGCCTCGATCTCCTTCCACGGGGCGTCGAACCGCTTCGGGCCGATGAGCGAGAAGACGTCGCCCTCGCGGCCGTCTTCACGGATGAGCGTCGCGGTCAGGCCGAGGCGACGCCGCGCCTGCAGCTCGGCGGTGAGCTTGAAGACGGGGGCCGGGAGCAGGTGCACCTCGTCGTAGACCACGAGGCCCCAGTCCATGGCGTCGAGCAGTGCGAGGTGGGCGTACTCGCCCTTCCGCTTGGCCGTGAGGATCTGATAGGTCGCGATCGTGACCGGCTTGACCTCCTTCACCTGCCCCGAGTACTCGCCGATCTCCTCGGCGGTGAGCGAGGTGCGCTTCAACAGCTCGTCGCGCCACTGCCGCGCCGACACCGTGTTCGTGACGAGGATGAGGGTGTTGGTGGACGCCGTCGCCATCGCCCCGGCGCCGACCAGGGTCTTGCCCGCACCACAGGGGAGCACCACGACGCCGGAACCGCCGGAGAAGAAGTTGTCGACCGCCTGCTGCTGGTAGTCGCGGAGATGCCAGCCGTCCTCGACCAGGTCGATCTGGTGCGGCGTGCCGGCGGTGTATCCGGCGAGGTCCTCGGCGGGCCAGCCCAGCTTCACGAGTTCCTGTTTGAGCGCGCCACGTGCCCACGGCTCGACGAGGAAGGTGTCCGGCGTCGGGTGCCCGATGAGGAGGGGCGCGATCCGCTTGGCGCCGGCCACCTCGGTCAGGATCGGGAGGTCGGTGGAGCGGAGGACGAGTTCACCCTCCGCGGAGCGTTCGATCACGAGCCGGCCGTAGCGGTTGACCGTCTCGCGCATGTCGATCGTCACGGACGCGGGGATGGAGAACTTCGAGTACCGTTCCAGCGTCTCGATCATCTGGTCGGCGTCGTGCCCGGCGGCACGCGCGTTCCAGAGTCCGAGACGGGTGATCCGGTAGGTGTGGATGTGCTCCGGCGCGCGCTCGAGCTCGGCGAACACCGAGAGATCGTGGCGGGCGTCCTCGGCGAGCGGGTGGGCGACCTCGAGCAGCACGGTGCGGTCGCTTTGGACGATCAGTGGTCCATCAGACATAACGGTCGAGTCTACCGGCGGATCCGGTGCGCAACCCCCTGAGTGGGCGCTCAGCCGGCGATCCGAACCTCGGTGATCATCGCGAGCGGCAGGGTGCGTTCGACATCGGCCGACCGGTCCAGACCACGCAGGCGACCGCCGGCGAGGCTCACCGGTTCGATCGTGAACGTGGATCGCCGCTCGCCGTGCTGCAGCTGCACGGTGACCGGCGTGTGGTCGCGGACGGCGATCTCCAGCTGCTTGGCCAACCACGCGCTGCTCGTGTCCCCGCGGTCGTCGGCGCGGAGCCGCGACACCAGATCCGGTTCCGTCGATGAGGCCGGAGCGGACAGGGTGGTGCGCATGACCGGCTGCCGGCGGATCCGGAGCGGGGCGCCGTCGTCGTCCTCCGCGACCACCGGGTAGCGCGCGTCGTGGAGGGCCCAGTAGACCGTCGCCGCCTCGATCCGGCTGGTGAGCCGGTGCTCGTCGCTCGGACGGAGACCGAGCGCCACGAGGCTCTGGTCGACCGAGATCGCCGCGATCAGGCCGGCGTCGTCGGAGCGGATGTAGCTGCTGCGTCCAGGGTCGGCCGAGGCGTCGGCCGACGCGCGGATCGTCCCGACGCGGACGAGGCCGAATCGGGATGCGGCCTCGGACACGAGGTACCGCAGGGGTTGAGGGACGCCGGTCAGGGAGATCGACTCGAGGTACGCGAGCAGGTCCTCGGCCGTGTCTCCGTCGGCGAGGGCCCGGGTGACGCTCGCGGTCGTGATGCGGTACCTCGACGCCTGAGCGCGCCCCTCCGGCTCCGCGAGGGCCCGGAGTCGCACGTCGAGTTCCGCCGTCGGGGGACCGAGCGCGATGACGGTCAGGTCGTCCTGGAGGACGACCTGCGACACCTCGGCGGGGAGCATCGACGCGAGCGCCGAGGCTGCGTCGGCCGCGTGGCCGTCGACGAGGAATCGTCCGAACCCACTGGTCGCCCCGTCGACGGTGATCCCGAGCAGCTCGGCGACCGCGGCGACCGCACGCGTCGGTGCCACGACGGCATCCTCCGCCAACGGATACCACCAGCTGAGCTCCTCGACCAGGTCGACGGAACCGCGCCGATACGCCGTCAGGATGTGATCGCGGACCGTGGCCGGGATCGCGTCGCGCCAGGCTGTCGCGAGACGGAGCCAGCGCTCCGCGGTGGCCGATGCCAACCAGGCCTCGCCGACCTCGCTCAGGCGGATGGCGGAGCTGATCGCGTCCGTGAGCCCGGCAGCCGACGCCACGGACAGGGCGAGCTCGATCTGGTCGGGCGTGCTCACCGCCGCGGCTGCGAGCCGTTTGAGGTCCGGCATGGACGGGGCTCCGCGGCCGAGCAGGCGCGCGGGCTCGCGGTCGAGTTCGTGGAGGCTCTCGCCGACGATGCCGACCGCGCCGGCCGCTCGCTCGCTTGCGAGGGCGTCCGTGTCGGGCGAGGGGCGGGTCGCATGGGATGTCGGCGCCTCCGCCGGACGTTGGAGTTCGGTACGGCCGGGTCTGCCGCTCGCCGCCCACTCCTCGAACACCGCGGCCACCGCGCTCACCGGCCTGATCGGACCGGCCCCGTCGTCGAGCACCAGGATGTCGCGCTCCAGCCGCTCCAGTGCGGCATCCACCTCCGAGTCATCGCGTCCGAGCGTGGTCGCGAGCGACTGGCGCTCCGTCCCGTCCAGCGCGGCGGCGAGCACGGCGAGGGTGTCCCGGTCGAGCAGTGCCATCCGGCGGGCGACGCTCGCATCGTCCAACAGGGCCTCGGCGAAGTCGAAGAAGTCCGCGATGCGGGCTGAGGAGGCCCTGCGGTCGGGCGTCAGCCTGCGGAGCGCGTCGTCCGGGAGCTCCCGGAGGCGGCGCGCGATCGCGAAGGCCTCGCCCATGGTCGTCAGCGCGGCGACTGACCGCGGGACTCGCGGGACCGTCGGACGGCACCCACGATGATGAGCGTGATCAGCATCAGGAAGGCGATCGGGAGTCCGACGAGCGGCAGGATCGTCACGACCGGCCAGGCGCCGACGGCGAAGTCGCCCTGCTGGAGGCCGGTGGCGGTGCCGACCATCACCGCGACGAACGCGGCGATCGACACGGCGACGATCGTCACGACCATGTAGGCCAGGATCCGTTCGGGCCGCGAGATGCTCGGCGTCTGCTCATCAGTCACGCTCCCAGGATAGAGGCACGCGGCTGCTGCACCGAATAGGCTGGGGGCCGAGGACCGATGGTCCTCTCGATCGCGCGTCCTGCGCGATCACCGCACGGCGCTGCAATTCTGCGCACGACACACAGCGAGGTTCCCATGCCCACCGGCAAGGTCAAGTTCTACGACGAGGAGAAGGGCTTCGGCTTCATCAGCTCTGATGACGGCCAGGAGGTCTTCCTGCACGCTTCCGCACTGCCCGCGGGCACGGCCGGCGTGAAGCCGGGGACGCGGCTCGAGTTCGGCATCGCCGACGGCAAGCGCGGCGCCCAGGCGCTGTCCGTGCGCGTCCTCGAGGCTCCGCCCAGCCTCGTCAAGCTGAAGCGCAAGCCGGCCGACGACATGGCGATCATCGTCGAGGACCTCGTGAAGCTCCTCGACGGCATCGGTGGCGACCTGCGCCGCGGCAAGTACCCGAACAGCAGTCACAGCACGAAGATCGCTGCCGTGCTGCGCAAGGTCGCGGACGAGCTGGATGCCTGACGCCGACCAGGAGACGCCGGTCGAGGATCGCGACGTCACGGCCGACACGGACGCCCGAGCGGAGTCGGACGAGCATCGCTCGGACGATGGCGCCGATGGCGAGTCGACCCCGGCACCCGTGCCGGACGAGACCCTGATCGCGGCCGTGGAGCTCGCGCGCGAAGCGCTGCAGGAGATCACGCCCGCGAGCACGGTCGGTGAGCCGGCCGGGCACGTCGTGGTCGACGATCACGTCGTCTCGCTGCTGTTCGCGAACACGATGGCCGGCTACCCCGGGTGGTTCTGGACGGTGACGCTCTCGCGGACCTCCGACGACGCCGCGCCCAACGTGCTCGAGACGGAGCTGATGCCCGGCGATGGCGCGTTGCTGGCTCCGCAGTGGGTGCCGTGGTCGGAACGCCTCGCGGACTACCGCGCCGCGCAGGAGGCTGCGGCTGCTGCTGCGGCTGACGACGCGCTCGACGACGCGGACGACACCGACGAGTTCGACGACGAGGACGATGTCGCGCTGTCCGGGGATCCTCGCGACCGCGACCGCGACGGCATCGAACTCGAGTACGACGAGGACGACGTCGATGCGGCGTCGGACGACTCGGACGACGACGACTCGGACGAGGACGAGGACGACTCGGACGAGGACGAAGACTCCGACGAGGACGACGACCGGTTCGAGGACGAGTAGCACTCGCGCACCACGCGACAGACGAACGGGCGGCCGAACCTCGAGAGGGTTCGACCGCCCGTTCGGCGTTCAGCGGGGGAGTCGGATCAGAGCGCCCCGACGACGTGTTCGATGCTCGCGATGAGCTGACGGACGTCTGCGGGGTCGATCGCCGTGAAGGTCGCGACGCGCAGCTGGTTGCGGCCGAGCTTGCGGTAGGGCTCGGTGTCGACGATGCCGTTCGCCCGCAGGGTCTTCGCGACCAGCGCGGCGTCGATGGCGTCGTCGAAGTCGATCGTGACGACGACCTGCGAGCGGTGGTCGGGGTTCGTCACGAACGGTGTCGTGTAGGAGGTGCGCTCTGCCCACTCGTACAGGGCGCCGGAGGACTCGGCCGTTCGTGCCGATGCCCAGGCGAGGCCGCCGTTGCCGTTGATCCACGAGATCTGCTCCTCGAGGAGCACGAGCGTCGACAACGCGGGAGTGTTGAGCGTCTGCTCGAGTCGGGAGTTGTCGACCGCGTTCTTCAGGCTCAGGAACTCCGGGATGTAGCGGCCGCTCGCCGCGATCCGTTCGATGCGCTCGATCGCCGCGGGGGAGCAGAGCGCGAACCACAGGCCGCCGTCGGATGCGAAGTTCTTCTGCGGTGCGAAGTAGTAGACGTCCGCCTGGCTCGCGTCGAAGTCCACACCACCGGCGGCGCTCGTCGCGTCGATCACCGTGAGGGCACCGGCGTCGCCGGAGACGCGTCGCACCGGGGCCATGACGCCGGTCGAGGTCTCGTTGTGCGGCCAGGCGTACACGTCGACGCCCTCGACCACCTCGGGATCGATGCGGGATCCACCCGGCACCTCACGGACGTCCGGAGCGGTGAGCCACGGGGCGCCCGCCGCCTTGGCGAACTTGCCGCCGAACTCGCCGAAGACGAGGTTCTGGCTGCGCTGCTCGATGAGGCCGAACGCGGCCGCGTCCCAGAACGCGGTCGAGCCGCCGTTGCCGACGATGATCTCGTAGCCCTCGGGGGCGCGGAACAAGTCGGCCAGGCCGGCGCGCACGCGGCCGACGAGCTGCTTGACGGGAGCCTGACGGTGGGAGGTGCCGAGGAGGGACAGGCCGGCCTCGGAGAGCGCTGCGATCTGCTCAGGTCGGATCTTGGAGGGGCCGCAGCCGAATCGACCATCGGCGGGCAGAAGGGACGTGGGAATCGTGATCTCCGGCATACGGCGATTCTAGAGGCGGGGGCCTCATGGCGTCGTGCCACGGTGCCCGGATGCGTCCACGCGGGGCGGAGTGGCTTGGCGCGGGAACGTCGCCGCCGCGCACTAGGCTTACCGGGAACGTGCAATCGGGCAGGGAGGGCGTCGATGACCGATTTGATTGACACCACAGAGATGTATCTCCGCACCATTCTGGAGCTCGAGGAGGAGAACATCATCCCGCTTCGTGCGCGGATCTCCGAGCGTCTCGGGCACTCCGGACCGACGGTCTCGCAGACGGTCGGTCGGATGGAGCGCGACGGACTCGTCGTCGTGTCGGGCGACCGGCACCTCGAGCTCACCGAACCGGGCCGACGCAAGGCGGTCCACGTCATGCGGAAGCACCGCCTGGCTGAGCGCCTCCTGAGCGACGTCATCGGGCTCGAGTGGGAGTTCGTCCACGAGGAAGCCTGTCGCTGGGAACACGTCATGAGCGAGCAGGTCGAGCGCAAGCTGCTCGACATGCTCAACCACCCCACCGAGTCGCCGTACGGCACGCCGATCCCAGGACTCGACGAGTTCGGCGACAGCCCCGCCGTCGCCTTCTCGCAGGGCGTCATCAACATCGTCGGCCTCGTCGAAGGACGCTCCGAGCCGGTCACGGCGACGGTCCGACGTCTCGGCGAACCGGCGCAGGTCGACCCCGAACTCCTCCTGCAGCTGAAGCAGGCCGGCGTCATGCCGGGTCGCTCGGGAACCTTCGCGGCAGCGGGTGGCTACGTGCTCGTCACCATCGACGGTGTCGAGGGCGGCCTCGAGCTGCCCAACGAGCTCGCGACGCACATCTTCGTGGAGACCCCTGCAGCGTGAGCATGAGACGCGTATGAGGATTCCCTCATGTGCCCGTTTTTCCGTGATCGAAACGTGACTTTCTGAGGGGTAACCCGTAGGCTGTCACTCGTCCTGAAGGCCATGATCTGGCCCAAGGGAGACAACCGAGGCACCCCCTAGCCCGTCCCTCGGCCACACGAACCGACACCAATCGTCGGATGGGGCTGCGCCATGCCGATCGCGTTACCGCGATCGTCGTCGCTCATGCGGGGTGCCGGAGGAATCCACTTGACTGCAGCTGGCGAGAGCGGCCCCGACCAGGCCGAGACGACCCCGAACGTCCCCCTCACCCGGAAGCAGCTCCGACTCCAGGAGCAGGCTGCGAAGCAGGCGGAGGCGAGCACACCGTCCCAGTCGGACGCCGACGACGCACTCGTCGCCGACGTCGCTCCGGACGCACCCGTCGACCACCCCGAGATCGTCCTCGACGATGCCGTCGTCGAGGAGGCCGACGTCGCCGTCACGACCGGCGAGGTACGTCTCGACGAGCGGCCGCTGACGAAGCCCGCCGCGCCGGAGCCGACGGCCCCGCAATCCTTCACCGTGACGTCCGCCACCGACGCCTCGTTCGCGACGGTCGCTCCGCTTCGCACCGGTGCAGACCGCGTCGCCCGCAGCAAGCCCCCGGTCAAGCCGTCCGCGTCGACGGTCGCCGTGCGCAAGCCGAAGCCGTCCGGAGCCCGACCCGGCTCCGTCCGCGGCGTCGCCACGATGGCCTTCCTCGTGCCGGCACTGGTCGCCACCGTCGCCCTCCCCGCATATGCGGCGAGCAGCAGCGCGCAGACCGAGTACGGGACGTCCGCCTCGGAGCAGCTGAAGACCTCCGGTGCCCAGAGCGTCGTCGCTTCCGACAAGGTGGCCGACGCCCCGATTTCTCGTGACCTGTACAGCGCGACGACGCCGGACGAGCTCGCCGAGCGTCAGCGTCAGCTCGACGCCGCCGCAGCGGCCAGCAACGCCACCTACTCGATCACGGTCGGCGCACGCCAGGCGGGCGACGACTACCCCTGGTTCGATCAGGCTTCCGACGACGAGGGCGGCGGGCTCTCGCCCTTGCGCTACTACTACCGCGAGTGCGTGGACTTCGTGGCCTGGCGGCTCAACCGCGACGCTGGCACGCCCAGCGGGAACTGGGCCTTCACCTGGGGCAACGGCCTGCCGCCGAGCAGCGCCTACGGCTGGGCCGACTCCTGGCAGTACAACAAGGGGACGAACGCCATCGCCGGCTCCGTCGCCTGGTTCAACTACAACCACGTCGCCTATGTGCAGTCGGTCAACGCCGACGGAACGGTCACGCTGGAGGAGTACAACTGGGGCTCTGCGCGTCACAGCTACAACACGCGCACCATCGCCGCGAGTGCTGTGGCCCTCTACCTCTACCCGCCGGGCGTCGGCTGATCCGACCCGCTCGACCTGGATCGCGTCCCTCCACCGGAGGGACGCGATTCGTCGTCGATGCGCGGTGACCGTTCGCGACCAGGCGGTGTCCGTCATCCGAAGCCGAGGTGGCGCGGAAGGGAATTCTCCTGCAACGTGCGGAAATCCGGTCGCTGTGGGTTAATCTGGTGCTCTGCAACTCGGAGAGGTTCAGGAGCTGATGCACGCTATACGTCGCCACGTGGTCGCGAATGGTCGCGGCCTCTACGTGCTGCGGCATTCCAGCCAAGCGTGCCGCGGCTCCGCCGTGGGTCAAGAGGGTGCTGTCGTCATGACAGTGCCCTTTTTTGTTCCCCGGAAACGACTCGATCCGGCGCGTCAGGGACGCTGCAGGTGGTGATCGTCGACCGGTCGCGGCAGCCGTCGTGGCCCTTCGGAAGGGAACGTGCATGCGCACACTGGTGTTGAACGCGGGCTACGAGCCGCTCGCGATCGTCTCGTTCAAGCGGGCCCTCGTGCTCGTGATGCATCACAAGGCGACCGTCGTCGAGATCGACTCCTCGCATCCTGTGGTGGCGACGAGTGGATCGTTCGATCGGCCGTCGGTCATCCTGCTCACCAGATACGTCCGGATCCCGAACGCCCGCCGGGTGCCCGTGACGCGCCGCGGGGTGCTGCGCCGCGACGGACACCGCTGCGCCTACTGCGGGAAGGCTGCGACGACGATCGACCACGTGCAGCCGCGCTCGCGCGGGGGTGTGGACAGTTGGGAGAACCTCGTGGCCTGCTGCCTGCGCTGCAACAACGTGAAGGGCGACCGTACGCCGATGGAGATGAACTGGAGTCTCCGGGTCTCACCGGGGACGCCGCACGGCTCGCAGTGGATGGTGCGGGGCGTCGAGCGCTCGGAGCCCGACTGGGAGCAGTACCTGGCGCCCGCCGCCTGAGCGACCGGCTAAACTCGACGGGTCAGCCTCTGTAGCTCAATGGAAGAGCAGTTCCGTCCTAAGGAAAGGGTTGGGGGTTCGAGTCCCTCCAGGGGCACCGTCGGAGGTGCGGCCGTCGAGCTGAGCACGGCTTCGCATGTCGGGTAGGGCTGCGGGCACGCCGTAGGCTCGAAGCATGACGCACGACCTCCACCGCCAACTCGAACGCGACGCCATCACCCTTCGTCAGCTGCGGTCGGCCGTGGTCGTCGCGGATGCTCGGACGCTCGGCGCCGCGGCGAACCTGCTCGGTGTCGCACAGCCGAGCCTCGCGCAGCAGCTGCGGCGGCTCGAGGCCGCGCTCGGGGTCGAGCTGTTCAGCGTCCTGGGGGAGGAGTACCGCCCGACGCGTGAGGGGCAGCGCTTCCTGTTGAAGGTCCGTACCTTCATCGACGTCGTCGCCGACATGGATCCCGCGTCACCGGCTCGGCACATCCGGGTCGGCCGTCCGCCGACGACGTGGGACGCGGTCGTCTCCGAGGCCGGCCGCCGCATCGACGTCCCAGCGGTCGCCGTCGCGATCGAACCGGTCGAGCAGCTACACCTCGTCACCACCGGTCGTCTCGACGCCACCATCGTGCGTCTGCCGATCGAGTTGCCGGACGAGCTCGCCGCCGAGGAGATCGCTGCACTGCCGCTCGGCGTCGTCATGCGCGCTGCGCACCCGCTGTCGGCGAAGGACGTCATCGAATGGTCCGATCTCGCCGACCAGGAGCTGCTCCGTCCCGAGCCCGGCAAGGACCCGGCGTACTCGGCGTGGTTGGCCAGCGCGCTCGCGGCGCGCGGCTGGTACCCGCGCTCGCTGACGATCGACGCGGGGAACGACACCCTGTTCCTCGATGCCCTGCGCTTCGGTGAGCGACTCGTCGCCCTGCGTCCGGTAGCTGCGATGCGGGAGGACGACGGTCTGTGCTGGCGGCCGTTCGCCGACGCACCTGAGCTCCGCGAGCGGTTCGCCTTGGTCACCCGCCGCGAGTGAGTTCGCTCGGTCTCAGTCGGTGATGACACCCTCGATGCGCCCTTTTGCGACCCGACCGGGATCTTCTCGCGATCAAGTCGGTCGACTTGTTCCGAATTTCTGCCGCGTTCGACACCGTCTTCTCAGCTCGGAGTGGGTACGCTTATCCCTGAATCGGGGGATGACAGAAGCAGGAAACGCACATGCCCGAACGACGACCACAGCAGCAACGAGGTCATGAACGACGCCAGACCGTCGTGGAAGGTGCCGCCCGGATGTTCGACCGGGTCGGCTACGGACAGGCGAGCCTGTCGGACATCGCCCGCGAGGCGGGGACGACGCAGGGTTCGCTCTACTTCTACTTCCCCTCGAAAGAGGAACTGGCGATCGCCGTCATCAACGAGCAGAGCACGCGCTCGATCGCTGCGCTGACCGCGCCGACCACGGCGCCCTCACCGTTCGGTGGGCTGGTCCAGGCCTCCCGCCTCATCACCGAGCAGCTGCTCACCGACCCCATCACCCGCGCCGGCCTGCGGCTGTCCCTCGAGCAGGGCGTCATCCAGGCGCCGACGACCGCGTTCCACGAGCAGTGGATCGCGAGCGTCGAGGAACGGGTGCAGGCCTCGATCGAGCTCGGTGAGTTGCAGTCTGCGCTCGAGCCGGCGGAACTGGCGAGGTCCTTCGTCGCGTTCTTCACCGGGACACAGCTCATCTCGAACCTGTTGGCGGGTCGGACCGACCTGCTCAACGCGGTCGACACCATGTGGCGGATCCTCATCGCGGCGGTCATCGTCGCGGACCGCCAGGCCGAGGTGCTCGCCGTCCTCGACGCAGCCTTCGACGCGCAGGACGCCTGAGCGGTCGGGTGCACGTTAGGGGCTAGCCCTGACGCATGCGCCGTGAGGTCACCCTAAACTGAATCGGGTGATTAACTCACTTTGCTGATCGTCGTGTGACGACGGATGGATCACGGTGTGCGGGGGCATTCCGCGTTCCATCGGCGAAGCGTTGGTTCACGTGCCGGGCTGGGCGATGTCGTGGGGGGATCGCCCAGCCGACGGCGTGTGGACGCTTCAGCGGCCGGCGCCGGGCGGCGCGTACCGGTGCTCTGGACGCCCGGTGGTCCCGTATTGCAGCTGGGTCGTCAGGAGACCGCGGGCGGCCAACGCGGAGAGGTACCGTTGCGCCGTCGCACGTGAGACGCCGACCAGCTCGGCCACTTCGGCGGCCGAGCGCTCGCCGTCCGCCTCCGACACCGCTTCGAGGACGGCCGTCTCCGTCGCGGACCTCGACCGGGTCATCGCCCCGGCGTCGCCGGAGTGCAGGATGCGCAAGGCGCGCTCGATCGTCTCCTGGTCGGCGTTCGCCGCCTCGCCGAGGACGTTCCGGAACCGGGCGTAGGCGGCGAGCCGATCCTGGAGCACCTGTGGCGGGAACGGTTTCACCAGGTAGCCGAGGGCTCCGGCACGAAGCGCTCGGCGCACAGACGCACCATCCGACGCCGCGGAGACGACGATGGTGTCGATCGGGAGGTCCACGAGGAGCTCGAGCCCGTTCCGATCCGGAAGATAGCCGTCGAGGAGCACGAGGTCGGGTGGCTCGGCGGCGATGCTCCGCGTGGCCTCGGCGGCTGAGCCGACGGGGTTGAGCGCGCGGAACCCGTCGACCTCGTCGACGATCCGGCAGTGCAGGCGGGCGACGTGGAAGTCGTCGTCGACGACGAGCACGGTGAGATCGGCCGCCATCATCCGTCTCCCGCCATGGACGGCGCCGGCTCGACCGTCCCGGGGAGCCGCGCGCAGAAGACCGCTCCGTGTTCGCCACGGACGCCGGGGGAGGCCAACCAGACGTCTCCGCCTCGACGACGGGCGATGTCGCGTGAGAGGGGCAGACCGAACCCGTGGCCATGGACGTCGTCCAGGTCGCTCTGGTCGCTGGTCGGCGCGGCGGGTGGAGCCTCGTCCTGGCCCGTCGCCGCGACGCCGTCGCCCGAGTCCATCACGGAGCAGTGCAGCTCGGTACCGTGGTCGAGGACCTCGACCTCCACCCAGGCCGGTCGGACGCGGCCCGCGACGGCCGCGTTCACCGCATTGTCGAGCAGGTTGCCGAGGACGGTGGTCACGTCCTCAGGATCGCACAGGGAGCCGGTGACGAGGGTCTCGGAGCCGATGGTGACCAGCACCCCGCGTTCTGCGGCTTCGACCCCCTTCGCACCGAGGAAGGCCTGGAGGTAGGGCTCGGTGAGGCGGTCCGCGTGTTGGACAGGGTACTTCAGCGGTCCGTGGTCGAGCACGTTGGCGAGATAGTCGCGGGCCTCGGCGTCCTGCCCCGTCTCGAGGAGGCCGGAGATCGCGTGCAACCGGTTCGCGAACTCGTGCCGCTGAGCGCGGAGCGCGGTCGTCATCGTCGCGACGGCGTCGAGCCGCCGGGTGAGTGCCTCGACGTCGGTGCGGTCGCGGAGGACGACCACCCGACCGAGGTCGACGCCGTCCCGGGACACCGGCCGGACGTCGACGAACAGGACGCGGGATCCGACGACGAGCTGGGCCGAGGCCGGCGACGCGGCGTCGTCCGCGACCAGGTCCACCAGTCGATCGGGCAGGTCGAGGTCGTCGAACCGGCGCCCGACGACCGACCCGATGCCGAGGAGCCCGGCCGCCTGATCGGTGCAGACCGTCACGGCGCCGTCCGGCGAGACACCGAGGACGCCTTCCCCGACTCCGCCGAGGACGGCAGCCTGGTTCTGCACGAGCGCGGCGAGTTCCTCCGGTCCGAGGCCGAGGGTCAGCCGCCGCAGCCGGCGCCGGATGAGCATCGAAGCGACCAGGCCGATCGTCAGCGCGAGCAGCGCTGCGCCCGCGACCAGCGCGGTCTCGCCCACGACGTCGGCGAACACCCGCTGCGGGGCGAACCCGACGCTGATCTCGCCGACGACCTCGCCGGCGCCGGCCGAGATCGCAGCCCCAGCAGTGTCGGAGGACTCGGCGGCGAAGACGGGCACCTTGGCGCGGGCGGACGGGCCGAGGGTGCCGGTCTCCCATGAGACCGACTCGGTCCCGGCCAGGGCCGCTTCCGCACTGGTGCTCACCCGGAGCCCGAGCTGGTCGGCGTCGGGGTGCGCCAGGCGGATCCCGCGCTCGTCGGTGATGACCACGAACAGCGCCCCGGTCCGTGCGCCGACCTCACGGCCGAGCTCCTGCAGAGGGCCGGTCCGGAGGTCGGCCGCCGTCGGCGTCCCCGGGGTACGTGCCTCGAGCGTCACGGCGGTGCGGACGTCGGGGTCGCTCGCGACACTCTGGGCGATCGCGAGGGCGGTGGCCTGGGCCTCGTGCACGAGGCGCTCGCTGCTCATCCAGGCGAACACGCCCGTGCACACGGCGACGACCGCGATGACGACGACCAGCTGCAGGACGAGCACCTGCGCCGCGAAGCTGGAGCGCCCGCCCCGTCGTCGACGTGGCCGCTCCGCTTCGTCGCCGATCATGGCTCCGATCGTACGTCGCCGGGACGATGGGCGGCGTCGACCGCATGGTGAGCAGAATGCGCAGAAGGTGGTGTAACCCGCAGATCCGAGCCGAACGCCCACAAGCGAGACAGCTCCGTGCCGCTCCCGTACGGTTCCGTGAACGCCCGCCGCGCTCGGTCCATCGCCCGTGTCGCCGCGCCGCGTCCCGTCGTGCACACCGCGGTGCACGCAGACGAAGGAGTCGACATGCTGGTCATTCTCGGATTCGCGATGATCCTCACCTTCATGGTGCTGATCATGACGAAGCGCCTCACCCCGATGGTGGCGCTCATCATCGTCCCCACGGTCTTCGGGCTGTTCGCCGGCGCCGGACTCGGGCTCGGCGACATGGTCATCGAGGCGATCGGCAGCCTCGCTCCCACCGCCGCCCTGTTGATGTTCGCGATCATGTACTTCGGGATCATGATCGACGTCGGGCTCTTCGACCCGCTCGTCCGGTTCATCGTCCGTGCGCTGGGCAATGACCCGGCGAAGATCGTCGTCGGTACGGCGCTCCTCGCGGGCGCGGTGTCACTCGACGGCGACGGGTCGACGACCTTCATCGTGACGACCGCCGCGATGCTGCCGATCTACCTGCGGCTCGGCATGAACCCGGTCGTCCTCACCTGCGTCGCCGGGCTCGCGAACGGCACGCTCAACATCGTCCCGTGGGGTGGGCCGACCGTCCGCGCCGCTTCGGCCCTGGGGGTCTCGCCCACCGAGATCTTCGTCCCGATGCTGCCGTCGCTCGCCGCCGGCCTCGTCCTCGTGTTCGCCTTCGCCTGGTTCCTCGGGCTCGGGGAGCGCAAGCGCCTCGCGGGCGTCGACCTCCTCGGCGACGGCACCTCCGGCGTCGCCGCACCGGGTTCGGGTTCCGGGCCCGCCGACCACCCGCTCACCGGCGGCATGTCGACGACCTTCTCGACCAGTGCCCGTGGGCGCCTCGCGACCCTCGTCCGCCCCGACGACACGGCCATGGCCGACACGATGCTCGACCCCGAGCGCGACACCCTGCGCCCGCGACTCATCTGGGTCAACCTCGTGCTCACGGTCGCCGTCATGACGCTGCTCGTGCTCGACCTCGTGCCGTTGCCATACGTGTTCATGGTCGGAACCGCCATCGCCCTCCTGGTGAACTTCCCGAGGCTCGCGCAGCAGTCCAAGGAGATCGTCGCCCACGCCCCGAGCATCGTCGGCGTCGTCTCCATGGTGCTCGCGGCCGGTGTGCTCATCGGCGTCCTCAACGGGACCGGCATGGTCACCGCGATGGCCGACTGGATCGTCGACATCATCCCGACGGAGCTCGGTCCGTTCCTCGCGGTCATCACCGGGGTGCTCAGCATCCCGATGACCTTCTTCATGAGCAACGACGCGTTCTACTTCGGCATCCTGCCGGTGCTGGCCGAGAGCGCCTCGACCTTCGGCATCGAACCGGTCGAGATGGCGCGCGCGTCGATCACGGGTCAGCCGGTCCACCTGCAGAGCCCGCTCGTGCCGGCCATCCTCCTGCTCGTCTCGCTCGCCAGCGTGAACCTCGGCGACCACCACAAGAAGGTCCTGTGGCGCGCCGCGATCGTCTCACTCGTGATGCTCGTCGTCGGCGTGCTCGTCGGCACCATCCCGTTCGGCTGACGCCGGCGGGCGCCGAGCGTCAACGCGTGGTCGTCCAGTCGAGGTTGACGAGGTCGCCGATGTAGATGTCGAGTCCGAGACCGGGGATCGACGGGTTCATGCGGAGCAATTGCTGCTGCGGCAGGTCGAAGCGCTGCGCGATGTCGAAGAACACGTCGCCGGCGACGACCGTGTAACCGATCGGGTTGCCATCCGCGTCCGAGACGACCGGGCCGAGCGCGCCGTCCCGCGGTCCGAGGTCGAACGCGGGGCCCTCCGGAAGGGGTTCCGCCGGTTCCGCCGGCGCGTTCGGCACGATCGGCGCCGGTTCCGGAGGCAGCGCGTCGCGCGCAGTGGAGGTGGGCACCGGGGCGACCGAGGGCGACGGGTCCGGCTGCTGGGTGACGACGACCGTCACCGGCGGCGGGGCCGGCTCCGAGACGCAGCCGCTGAGGGCGAGGAGACCGACGACGCCGATCGCGAGGTTCCGGGCGTGCGACAGCGCACGTCGACGTCCGGTCGATTCGTTCGGCCCCACAGCGCATCCCCCCAGGATGGACCGGGCCCTCAGCGCGGTCGGCGGGGCTCGGTTGAACCCTCAGCCTACGGCGAGGCGCTGCGAGTCCGAGCAGGGCTACCCCCGAAATCCCGAGCGCCGGAGGCCCTCCAGTAGGCTGCTGGAACGCGCATCGAAGGAGAGCCATGACGGAGCAGGACATCGACCGGACCGGAACGGGAACCCCCGCGGCAGGCCCGTCCACCGGCTTGCGCTGGGGCATCCTCGGCCCCGCCGGCGTCGCGAAGAGTTTCACCGCCGACCTCCGACGGCACGGCTTCGACGTCCGGGCCGTCGCCTCGCGATCCGCCGAGACCGCAGCCGCGTTCGCCGCCGAGTTCGACATCCCGAACGTCCACGTGGGGTACGAGGCGCTCGCCGCCGACCCCGAGGTCGACGTGATCTACATCGCGACCCCGCACCCGTTCCACGCCGAGCAGGCGGTGCTGGCGCTCGACGCCGGGAAGCACGTCCTCATCGAGAAGCCCTTCACCCTCAACGCCGCCGAGGCGCAGGCGGTCGTGGCGCTCGCGGCGGAGCGCGGCCTGGTCGTCCTCGAAGCGATGTGGACCCGGTTCCTCCCGCACATGGTCCGACTCCGCGAGTTGCTCGCCGACGGTGTCATCGGACAGCCGCGCAGCCTCGTCGCCGATCACACCCAGCTGCTCTCGGACGACCCGGAGCACCGCATGAACAACCTCGAGCTGGGCGGCGGCGCGCTGCTCGACCTCGGCGTGTACCCGGTCTCCTTCGCGTCGTCCGTCTTCGGGACCCCGACGACGATCCAGGCCACGGCCGCGCTCCGCGATACGGGGGCGGACATGCAGGTCGCGACCCTCTTCGGCTACGCGGACGGCCAGGTGGCGAACACCCTGTCGGCGAGTAACACCGTCGGTCCGAACCGCGCGGCCATCGTCGGGACCGACGGCTGGATCGAGTTCGACCGCGTCTGGTACACGGCGACGACCTTCCGAGTGTTCGGCACCGACGGCGAGGTCGTGGAGACCTACCGTTCCGAGGTGGACGGCCGCGGCATGCACTTCCAGGCGTGGGAACTCGAACGGCTCGCCTCCGAGGGCCGCCTCTCCGGTGACATCATGCCGCTCGCCGAGACGGTTGCGATCATGGAGACCCTCGACGAGGTCAGGCGCCAGATCGGCGTCCGGTACCCGGGCGAGTGACCCGGGGCACCTGAACACGCGGGTCGAGACCGCTCCGCCGTGCCCGAGCGCCCTCGTGCAGCTCGATGGCGTCGCTGTAGTGCCCGATGAGGGCGCTGCTGACGCTCTTCCAACTGCGCGGCAGGACGCCTGCCCGAGCCGCGGCACCGAACGCCGCCCGCTTCACCTCGTCGCCCACGAGGTCCTTGACGAACCCGCGCAGCTGGTCGAGCCTGCCGGGTTCGTAGAGCCACCCGGTGCGACTGGAGTCGACGAGGTCGACCGGCCCACCCCGACCGGTCGCGACGACGGGTACGCCGGAGGCCATCGCCTCCTGGATGGTCTGGCAGAAGGTCTCGGACTCGCCGGGGTGGACGAACACGTCCAGCCCCGCCATCGCGACCGCCAGCTCCTCGCCGCCCAGGAACCCGGTGAAGACCGCGTTCGGGAGTCGCTGTTCGAGCGACGCACGCAGTGGCCCCTCGCCGACGATGACGAGCTTCACGCCCGGGAGTCCACCGAGCACCGCGAGGTCCTCGACCTGTTTCTCGGCCGCGAGCCGACCGACATAGCCCACGATCCGTTCGCCGCCGGGAGCGACGGAACGACGCCAGGCCTCGCTGCGCCGTTCCGGGGAGAACCGGACGGCGTCGACGCCGCGCACCCACAGGCGGACCCGCGGGATGGCGTGCGCCTCCAACTGCGCGATCGACTGCCGTGACGGCGCGAGCGTGAGGGTCGACCGACCGTGGAGGCGCTCGACGTGTTGCCACAGCAGCGCTTCGGCGACCGGGAACCCGTACCGTCCGGCGTAGGCCGGGATGTCGGTCTGGTACACGGCGACGGTCGGGACGCCCAGGCGCTCGGCGGCCTGGACACCGCGCCAGCCGAGGACGAACGGCGAGGCCAGGTGCACCACGTCGGGGCGGAAGCCGCGGAGGAGCTCCGTGATCCGGCCGACCCCGCCGGCGGCGACCCGCACGTTCCGGTAGCGGGGGAGCGGGATCGACGGGACGCCGTCCACCCGGAAGCCCTCGTGGAGCCGCGGCGTCGATGCTCCGGCACCGGGGGCGATGACGAGCACCTCGTCCCCTCGGTCCGCGAAGTGTTCCATGATGCGGAGCAGGGAGTGGGTGACGCCGTTCATCTGCGGCAGGAACGACTCGGTCACGATTGCGATCCTCACACCCATGATGCTCCGCGTCGTACGGGTCGCAACGGTGCCCGGCGGGCGACGTGTCGGTGACCATCGGGTGACATCGCGGTGCCGCACGATGAGGCGCAGCCTGCTTTACTTATCCCATGAGTGCTGGTGGATTCGGAGGCGGCGGCGGGATCGCGTCGGAGCGGGTCGAATCCTTCTCGTACACCCCGGCGCGACGGCTGCGGCCCAACGCGAAGGTCCTGCCGGAGCACGCCCGCGGCCACAACCGGGCGCTCGTCCTCCAGACCCTCTTCGCCAGCGGGGCCATGAGTCGCGCCGACATCGCCCGCGCCACCGGCCTGACCCGGGTGAGCATCTCCGACCTCGTCGCCTCGCTCATCGCGGACAACCTCATCGTCGAGGTCGGCCTCCGCGAGACCTCTCGCCCGGGCAAGCCCGCCACGCTCATCGACATCAACCGCGACGAGTTCCAGATCGTCGGCCTCGACCTCTCCGACACCGAGGTGTTCCGAGGTGCCGTGCTGACCCTCGACGGCGAGGTCGTGACGATGCTCGAGGTGCCGCTCGACGGTGCCACGGGGGTGGATGCGATCGCGAAGGCCGTCGCGCTCGCCGCGGACCTCGTCGAGGAGGCGACGGTCGAGGTGCTGGGCATCGGGGTCGGTTCGCCCGGCGTCGTCGACATGACCGGCACGGTCCGCAGCGCCCCGAACCTCGGCTGGACCGACGTCGACCTCCAGGGCGCGATCGAGCAGGTCGCCCAGGTGCCGGTCATCGTCGCGAACGACGCCAACGCCGCGGTGCTCGCGGAGTACAGCTTCGGTGGCGCGGACGGCGACCTCATGCTCGTGAGCGTCGGGAACGGCGTCGGAGCGGGGCTGCTCGTGGGCGGCCACCCACTCTTCGGGAGCCGGTTCGCGGCCGGTGAGATCGGCCACGTGGTCGTCGGCACCGACGGCGGGCCGCTGTGCGCCTGCGGGAAGCGGGGGTGCCTCGAGGCCTGGCTGGCCGTGCCGCACCTGCGTGAGCTCCTCGCGGCGGCCGAGGCGAGCGATCTTCCCGCCGCGGAGGTCGAGCGGCGCCGCGAGGAGATCCTGCGCGCCGCAGGGGAGCGCCTCGGTGTCTCGCTCGCCGCGATCGTCGGTGCGCTGAACCTGTCGGAGATCGTCGTGAGCGGCCCGGAGGAACTGCTCGCCGGTGTGCTCCTCGACGCCGCGATCGAGACCGTGCGGGCGCGTACGATGACCGAGTTCCACGGCGGCGTGCAGATCCGGATGAGCGAGCAGGGCGCCGACATCGTCCTGCGCGGCACCGCGGTCATGGTGCTCTCCGGCCTCCTCGGCGTCTCCTGACCCTCGGACGACGCGCGCGTCGCACATTTCCTCGGCGGACTCGGCGAAAAACCGCACCGCTTCCCGGTGTTTCCCCCACCGGGCACGTATGGTGCAAGTGTGTGGCGGCTAGAGAAGAGACGGGATGACGGCGACGTGACGTCCGGAGTCGAACGGGAAGCGGCGGAGGCACAACTCCGCGAGGGTCCCGTGGCGGCATCGGCAGGCGTGGTCGACACGGCGCTGCACGCCTGGCGTCAGCAGCTCAGCACGGTCGGCGGCCCTTCGCCGCTGCTCCACTTCGTGGACGGCCCGACGACCCGGGTGGAGCTGAGCTCGACGCATCCCGGTGGTCTGCCGCAGTTCATCTCGGGCAAGTCGACGCTGCTGTCGAACCTCATCCGCGACGAGATCGCGCTCCGCGGTGCGAAGCGCGCCGCCGACCGCATCACGACGAAGGGCATCGAGCTCTCCACCGTCCGCGGCATCGACGCCGTCCACCTCGCCGTCGGCCTCGCCCAGTGGACGCATCAGGGTGAGGACTTCAGCGCGCCGGTCCTGCTCCGGCCGCTGGCCATCCGCCGATACGGTCGCGACTACGAAGTCAAGCTGCGTGGTGCCACCACCGCGAACCCGGAGCTCGTCCGCGCCCTGCGCGAGCAGTTCGGCATCGTCCTCGATCCCGACGAGTTCGTCGCGCTGAGCGAGTCGGGCGGGGTCTTCAAGCCGCAGCCTGTCATCGACCGCCTCCGCTCGCTCGCCGCCGGGCTCGAATGGTTCACCGTCCAGCCGCGTCTACTCGTCTCCTCCTTCGCCGCCGTCGGCCACTCCCTGCTCGACGACGCCGCCAAGCTCGACCACCCGATCCTCGACGCCGTCGCGGGCGACGAGGGTGCCGTCGGCCTCGTGCGCAGCAGCTTCACGCCCGTCGACGCACCGGGCCAGGACGACCGCCCGCCGTCGACCGACACCCTCCTGCTCGACGCGGATGTCGAGCAGGAGAACGTCATCGCGCAGATCGGTGCCGGCAACTCGCTCGTCGTCACGACGCTTCCGGGCACGGGCGGCACGCAGACCATCGTGAACGCCATCGGTGTCCTCGCATCGCAACACAAGCGCGTCCTCGTCGTCAGCCCCCGTCGCTCCACGCTCGAGGGCATCCGCCACCGCCTGACCAAGGTCGGTCTGCCGGGTCTGTGCGCGTCGCCGTCAACCCTCCGCCGCGACCTCATCCAGGCGATCACCCGCAACGAGCGGTCGATCCCGCCGCAGGTCGGCGAGGTCGACGACGCGCTCGTCCGGCTGCGACGGGTCCTCATCGACTACCGCACCTCGCTGCAGGCGAAGGACCCCGATCTACGGGTCTCGGTCATCGAAGCGCTCGAAGCGCTCTCGAAGCTCTCCAAGCTGCCGCACCCTCCGGGAACCCTCGTCCGGCTCGACCGCCAGACGCTCGTCGGGCTCGCCGCGGGCCGCTCCCGCGCGGCGGAGGCGCTCGAGGGCGCGGCCGCTCTCGGCGAGTTCCGCTACGGTCCGGGCGACTCGCCCTGGTACGGCGCGTCGTTCGACACGACCGCGGAAGCCCAGGAGACCCACGACCTCGCCAAGCGCCTGCACCGCAAGGACCTGCCGCAGCTGCTGGAGCGCGCGTACGGCCTCATCGGGCAGACGCAGATGCGGCCCTTCGAGTCGATCGACGAGCTTGGCATCTACCTGCGACTCCTTGCGGACATCCGCGAGACGCTCGACCGCTTCCAGCCCGACGTCTTCGACCGGTCGCTCGCCGACCTCATCGTCGCGACGAGCCCGCGGAAGGACTCCGCCGCGATGTCGTCGGCGAGCCGCCGTCGACTCAAGGCCCTGGCCAAGGAATACCTGCGCCCCGGCGCGCACGTGCCCGACATGAACGCCGCCCTCCGCCGGATCCAACAGCAGCGCACCCTGTGGCAGCGCTATGTGACGACCGGCGCGCCGCCCGAGGTGCCGCTCGGTATCGCGGACGTCGAGCAGGCGTACCAGACGGTCGCCGCGAAGCTCGAGCTGGTCGACCAGCCGCTCGGTATCGCCGACACCCAGGACCGCCTCGGACGCCTCGCGATCCCGAGTCTCGTCCGCACGATCTCCGAGCTCGCCGCCGAGTCCGAGGTCCTCCACAACCTCCAGGAGCGGACCGCGATCCTCGCCGGCCTGCGCGAGCAGGGTCTTGGCGAGCTCATCGTCGACCTGTCCCAACGGCACGTGCCGCGGACGCGCCTCGCCGACGAGCTCGAACTCGCGTGGTGGCAGTCGATGCTCGAACTCGTGCTCACCGAGGACCGCGGTCTGCTCGGCGCGAACACGAGCGTCGTCGAGCGTCTCGAGTCCGATTTCCGACTGGTGGACGAGGCGCACGCCTCCGCCTCCGGGCAGCTCCTCGCCTCGCTGCTGGCCGACACCTGGAAGATCGGCCTCGTCGACCACGCCACCGAAGGCATGGCGCTCCGCTCGCTCCTCAAGCGTGATCGACCGCTTCGGGCGGCTGAGCTCGAGCAGGCGGCACCCACACTGTCCCGCGTCCTCGCGCCGGTCTGGCTCGTCTCGCCGTACGAGGTGCCTCGCATTCCCGAGAGTGCGTCCTTCGACGCCGTCTTCCTCGTCGACGCGGGGGCGACGCTCCTCGCCGAGAACGTGGACGCCATCCGTCGTGCGCGTCAGGTCGTCGCTTTCGGTGACCCCGTCACGCAGAGTCCGTCACCCTTCGAGATCCGTCTGACGGATCAGGAGGCGACCCCCGAGCAGCACGCCGACATCGCCGAGCTGCACCGTGAGTCCGCGCTCGAGCAGCTGAGCTCCGTCCTGCCGACCCTCATGCTGACGCGCTCCTACCGCGCCGGAGGCGAAGACCTCGCAGAACTCGTCAACGAACGTTTCTACGGCGGCCAGATCGACTCCCTGCCGTGGGCCGGCTCGTTCCTCGGCCACGGCAGCCTGAGCCTCGACTACGTGCCCGGCGGGCTCGGCATGCCCGACCCGGTCACCGGAGCGGTGGAGAGTGTCGACGTCGAGGTCGATCGGGTCGTGGAACTCGTCCTCGAGCACGCCTCGAACCGCCCGAAGGAATCCCTGATGGTCGTGACCGCGAGCGACAAGCATGCGGTCCGGGTCCAGCAGGCGGTCCTCGCAGCGTTCTCGCGTCGTGCCGACCTCTCCGACTTCCTCCTCCGCGAGCGGGCGGAACCGTTCACCGTCCTGACGCTCGAGCAGTCCGTGGCCGAGAGCCGCGACCGCGTCATCTTCTCGATCGGGTACGGCCTGACGCCGCACGGGCGGGTCCTGTCCGACTTCGGTGCGCTGGGCCAGCCAGGCGGTGACCGGCTGCTCGCCGTCGGCATGACGCGCGCACGGCGGTCCATGGTGATCGTCTCGTGCGTCCGCCCCGAGGACCTCGACCAGAACCGGATCCAGCACGGTATCCTCGCGCTCGCACGCATCCTCACGGACACGTCGCGTCGCGCCTCCGAGGATCAGGCGACGCACGAGGCCGAGCCGATGCTCGTCGACCTCGCGACGCGCCTCGAGACGCTCGGGATGCGGGTCGACATGGGCTACCGCGGCAAGCTCGCCCTGGTCGCCTCGTGGGGCGGCCGAGCCGTGGTCGTCGAGTGCGACGAGGAACTGGGCGACGCGAGCCTCCGTGAGTCGCTGCGGCTCCGCCCCGACGTCCTGCGCCGCCTCGGCTGGCACTACGTCCGCGTGCACAGCTTCGACCTCTTCGCCGACGCCGAGGCGGTCGCGCAGCGCGTGGCCGGTGTGCTCGGGCTCAACACGACGGAGCACCTCGACACCGCGCCGATCGCCGTGCAGGTCCCACGCCACTGATGGTCGGACACTGATCATGCAGGACGATCAGGAGCCACGGATCGTCCGTCCCCGAGGATCGAGGCGGGCGATCCGGCCCGGTGCTCCCGGGACCGATCCCGCGCCGCAGCTGCCGGCCGATCCGGTCAAGGCGGCGGAGGACACCGACGCCGCTTGGGGTGGCGCAGTCAAACCGGCTGGCGGCGGTGGCAACGACGAGGAGCTGCAACGCAACGTCCCGCCCCACTGGTGAGCGGGACGGGACGTCGGTGCCACTGGACGAGCCGGACTAGCGGCCGTCTGTCGTGTCGTCGCGTGCGGGCGGCAGCGGAGCGCTCGTGCCCGTCTTCAGCACGTCGCGGATCTCGGTGAGGAGTGACAGCTCACTCGGTGCTGCCGGCTCATCGGCGACGGTCGGCTTCGTCGTGATGCGCTTGAAGTGGTTCATCGGCAGCACGATGACGAAGTAGACGACGGCGGCGACGAGCACGAACTGGATCGCTGCGCCGATGAACGCGCCGAACTGGAGCTTCGCCGTCGCTCCGGCGAGCGTCGGGATGTCGACGACGAAGGCGTCCTTCAAGCTCTCAGCTTGGAACAGCGCGCCGAGCAGCGGGTTGAAGATGTTCTCGACGAGCGAGTTGACGATGGCGGTGAACGCGGCCCCGATCACGACGGCCACGGCCAGGTCGATCACGTTGCCGCGGAGGATGAACTCCTTGAAGCCTTTGAGCATGGGGTCTCCCTGTGGATCGGGGATGGGCAGGACCCTGGCTACGCTACCGGCTCAGGACGCGGCGCTCCCGGCGGAGGCCGGTGTGGCGCTGGAGCTGGAGCCGGAGCTGGACGAGCCGCCCGAGGAGGAGGATCCGCCCTTGGCGTCCGAGGAGGACGAGCTCGACGACCCTTCCGAGGACTTCGAGGAGGCCGGGATCGAGCTCGAGCCCTTGCCGGCACCGGCGCGGGAGTCCGTGCGGTAGAAGCCGGAGCCGTTGAACGTGACACCGACCGCGCTGAACAGCTTGCGCAGCTTGCCGGAGCACGCCGGGCACTCGGTGAGGGAGTCGTCGGTGAAGGACTGCTGGACGTCGAAGGCGTTGCCGCACTCGGTGCAGCGGTAGGCGTAGGTGGGCACGGGGTCTCCTGGGATGTGGTGGGTCGGCGCGCTCAGCGGCGCGGTCTGACCTGGTCGAAGTCGAGGATGCGGCTCGGGGTCACGGCGCCGCCGACGGGTTCGTCATGGATCTCGCTCGGGACTTCGTCGAGGATCTCGGTGTCGTACAGCACGGCGTAGACGGGAGGGCAGCGCTCCATCGAGCCGAGCGTCTTGTCGAAGTACCCGCGACCCCAGCCCATGCGCATGCCGTGTGCGTCGACGGCGGCCGCAGGGACGAGGATGAGGTCGACGTCGTTGATCGCGATGGGACCGAGGGTGGTACCCACGACCTCGGGGGTGCCGGCGAAGCCCACCGTCTCGATGCCGTCTTCGCCGATCGTCCAGTCGAGGAGCCCGTCGGTGCGGGTGATGGGGAACAGGATGCGGATGCCCGCCTCCTGCGCCCACTGGAGGAAGGGACGGGTGTCGGGTTCACTCGGGGAGGAGAGGTAGCAGGCGATGGAGGTCGCGCCGAAGCGGGAGACGAGGGCGCGGAGGTTGTCCGTCAGGCCGGTGGTCGACCGCTCCTTCTCCAGCGAGGTGAGCAGCTCCCGCCGCTCACGGAGCTCGGCGCGCAGCGCTCGTTTCTCGTGTTCGGCGGGGCTCGTCATGCGACCCATTCTAAACGGCTCGTCGTCGCGCCCGGCTCGTTGCCCGACGTCTTACCCGACATCCGCCGCCTCGTCCAGGGGTTCAGGGGATTTCACCCTCGTTCGAGGGGGTATTCGGCGACTTACCCGACTCCACACGATAGGTTTTCCCTCATGACCACTCGTGTTACCAAAGCAGTCATCCCCGCAGCAGGTCTCGGCACCCGGTTCCTTCCGGCGACGAAGGCCCTGCCGAAGGAGATGCTCCCCGTCGTCGACAAGCCGGCCATCCAGTACGTCGTCGAGGAGGCCGTCAGCGCCGGGCTCGCCGATGTGCTCATGATCATCGGCCGCAACAAGAACGCCCTCGCCAACCACTTCGACCGCGTGACCGAGCTCGAGCTCAACCTCGCGAAGAAGGGCGACACCCAGCGCCTCGAGAAGGTCAACGAGTCGAGTGAGCTCGCCGACATCCACTTCCTGCGCCAGGGAGACCCGAAGGGCCTCGGCCACGCCGTCCTCCGGGCCAAGCGCCACGTCGGCCACGAGCCCTTCGCCGTACTCCTCGGCGACGACCTGATCGACGCCCGCGACGTCCTCCTCGAGCGCATGCTCGATGAGCAGGACAAGCGGAACGCCACGATCATCGCCCTCATGGAGGTCGACCCCGACTCGATCCACATGTACGGCGCGGCAGCCGTCGAGGCCACCGACGACCCCGACGTCGTCCGGGTGACCGGCCTCGTCGAGAAGCCCGCGAAGGAGGATGCGCCGTCCAACCTCGCCATCATCGGCCGCTACGTGCTGAAGCCCGAGGTATTCGAGATCCTCGAGCGCACCGAGCCGGGCAAGGGTGGCGAGATCCAGCTGACCGACGCACTCCAGGAGATGGCCGCAGACGTCGAAGGCACGGGCGGCGTCTACGGCGTCATCTTCCGTGGCCGTCGCTACGACACGGGCGACCGCCTCGACTACATCAAGGCGATCGTGCAGCTCGCGGTCGACCGCGAGGACCTCGGTCCCGAGCTCCGTCCGTGGCTCAAGGGCTTCGCCGGGGACCTCGACTGAGTCCATCGGACGACACACGACGCGCCCCGGGTCCGCAGCAGCGGATCTCGGGGCGCGGTGCTGTCGGCACCACGGTGTCGGTGCAACGGTGAGTGCTCCACTAGGCTCGCCACAGAACGCGAGAGGGGTGGCACGGTGGCGCAGGTCGTACCCGTTCTGAGCAGTGGGCGAGTGAGCATCCGGCCGATCAAGGTCCGTGACGCGAGGCCGCTCGAGCGCGAGCTCGCGGAGAACCGAGCCTGGTTGCGCCGCTGGGAGGCGACGAGCCCCTACGGCCCGGTCCCGGCCGACAGCCGTGCGGCGATCCGGTCGTTGCAGAACCATGCCCGCTCGGGTGCAGGCCTCCCGTTCGTCATCGAGGTCGACGGGGAGTTCGCCGGCCAGCTCAACGTCTCCGGCATCACCTACGGATCGCTGGCCTCGGCGTCGATCGGCTACTGGGTCTCCCAGCGGTTCGCTGGTCTCGGTGCCACACCGATCGCGACCGCCCTGGCCACCGACCACTGCTTCACCGCCCTGCAGCTCCACCGTCTGGAGATCTGCATCCGGCCCGAGAACGCTCCAAGCCTGCGGGTCGTCGAGAAGCTCGGGTTCCGGTACGAGGGACTGCGGCGCCGCTTCATCCACATCGACGGCGACTGGCGCGACCACTTCTGCTTCGGCCTCGTCCGTGAGGAGGTCCCGGGCGGCGTCCTGAACCGGTGGTTGGACGGCCAGGTCCCGAAGGACGCGTGCGTGATCCCCGAGGCCGACCGTCTCGCGGCCGCGTCGCCGTTCCCCACCCGCTGAGCCGGCTCCCCGGTCCCTGAGTCCACCTCCGCCGGTCCCTGAGTCCACCTCCACCGGTCGCTGAGTCCACCGCCGCCGGTCGCTGAGTCCACCTCCGCCGGTCCCTGAGTCCACCTCCGCCGGTCCCTGAGCTTGTCGAAGGGCAGCGTTCGCAGGGAGACACCTGCCGAAGCCATTTTCCCCCTCCATCCGGGGACACACCCGACGACTGCCCGTCTCCGGTCGTTGCACCCGCTACGGTCAGGGACATGGACGGCGGATTCCTGAGCGGTGGGGTGATCATTCTGGTCGCAGCGATGCTGTGGCTGGTGTACCTGGTGCCGTCGTGGGTGCGTGACAGTCAGTTCTCCGCCAGTGAGCGCAACGCGATCCGGTTGCAGCAGACGCTCCGTGTGCTCGCCGAGACGGCTGAGGTCCCGGAGGCCGTGCGGCTCGAGGCGACGTCGCGTGAGGTCGCAGCGCAGCGCAAGCTCCTCAAGCAGCTCGAGGCGAGGACGAAGGCGACGGCCGAGGCCGCGGCGCGCGTCGAACTCGCCGAAGCCGATCGCATCCGCCGCGAGGAGGAGGCCAGGGCCGTGCAGGCCGAAGCCGCCGCCCGTGCCGCGGAGGATGCTCGTCGTGCGGCCGCTGCCGCAGCCCGTGCCGTGCAGCGCAACGCCCGAGCGGCGAAGCTCGCGCGGAGTCGTCGTCGCTCCAGGCTGCTCGCGACCACCGTGTTGGTCGCCTCCATCATCGGGCTCTGCTCCGGCGTGACCGCGTTCCTCGCGGGTGGCGGTCTCGTCCTCGGTATCTCGTCCACGGTCGTCGGGCTGCTCGCTCTCTCTGCGCTCTCCCGCATGTCGCGCATCGCCCACCGTGCCGTCGCGCCGGTACCGGCGGTCGCCGTCACGACCAGGCGTGTCGAGTCGGCGCTCTTCGAGTACAACGAGCCCGTCAAGGCGGCATCGCAGGCGCAGACGTGGACCCCGACGTCCATCCCGAAGCCGCTCCACCTCTCCGAGGGCTCCTCGGCTGCCGCCGAGCTGGCGAAGGCCGACGCCTACGATCGCCTGCGCCAGGCGGCCATGCAGGAGGCCATCGCCTCTCGCGCCGAGCGTCTCGCGCCGGTCGTACCGACGATCGTCCGTCGTCCAGAGCCCGTCGCCGCTCCGCAGCCCGAGCGCGTCGAACCGCAGCCGGCACCGAGTCGTTTCGCCTCGATGGGTGTCGTCGACGAGGGCGAGATCGCCGCCGGCGGCTCGACCCTGCTGCAGCGTCGCCGCGCCGCAGGCTGAGTCCCGACCGCGCCCGTCCGGTCGTTCATGAACCGGTCACCGGCGACGGATAGACTCGTCGAGGGGGTTCGTCGCTCGGTTCTCGTCGACGCCCTGGAACGCGAAAGGTGACCATGGGCGTGTGGCGGAAGAGCCGGCGGAAGCCGATGAAGCCGTACGTCGCGCCCCCTGAGGTGGCTCCGCCGCCGGTGGAGCACGCGGTCGAGGAAGGTCTCCTCATCGCGCGGTCCTGGACCGTGGTCGAGGTCACGAACTGGATCATCGAGCGAGCACTCCGCGACGGCGCGTCCTACGACGCCGAGGCGACCCAGGCGGCTGTCCGGCGCGAGCTGGGACGCATGGCTGATGAGCAGGAGGAGTACGCGGACCTCGCACGGGAGGCGCGCCAGACAGCTTTCCAGCGTCGGGGGAGTGCGCGCCACCAGCACGACTACCGTGCGGGTGACCTGAGCGCCCTGTCCCGTCGCCGCGAGGTGTACTCGGGGCTCGCCGCCGAACTCCGTCGGGTGAGCAAGGACGAGGAGTTCGTCGCGGCGATCGCGGAATCCGCTCGTGAGCGTGCGTGGGGCGACCTGGAGCGCGCCATCCAGGCGAAGCTCGACCGGGTCCTCGACGAGCCGGTCGTCGACGAGTACTATCGGCGTGCCCGGAGCCAGCGGCTCCGCTGGTTCCGCGATCTCGACCTCGCTGCCCTCATCGCCGCCAATCCGAAGGACGGCAGCATGCCGGTCGACGACGGTCCGAACCCGTACGAGGACTAGCACGGCCGGTTCGAAACGGCTCGCCGGTTCTGCTAGCCTGGACGAGTAGTTGGGCCCATGGCGCAGTCCGGTAGCGCACCTCGTTCGCATCGAGGGGGTCAGGGGTTCGAATCCCCTTGGGTCCACCAGCTGCAACGACAACCCCGCACCTCACGGAGCGGGGTTGTCGCGTTTCCGGGTGTCGGCAGCGTCCTGTCCCGTGTCGGCGGTGCCCCGCGTCCTGTACGGTCAGGGGCACGGCGCCGCTTCGGTTCCCGTGAACGGGACGAGCAGTCATGCCATCAGCATCCGAACCGACCGTGCAGCGCGACGCCGTCCTCGGGGTGATCGGCACCTCGCTGAAGCCCGACGAACGACGCGTGCCGATCCACCCGGCGCACTTCGAGCGCATCCCGGAGGAGTTCCGGTCTCGGATCGTCGTGGAGCACGGCTACGGTTCCCGGTTCGGCGTCTCCGACGAGGAGATCGCGCCCTACGTCCGCTCGTTCGCGACGCGCGCCGAGGTCATCGAGCAGGCGGACGTCGTCCTCCTGCCGAAACCACAGCTCGAGGACGTCCAGGAACTCCGCGACGGGCAGACGCTCTGGGGCTGGCCGCACTGTGTCCAGGACACCGCGCTCACCCAGCTCGCGATCGACAAACGGCTCACCCTGATCGCCTTCGAGGCGATGAACCACTGGGCCGCCGATGGTAGCTTCGGGTTGCACGTCTTCCACAAGAACAACGAGCTCGCCGGCTACAGCTCGGTCATCCACGCGTTGGAACTCTGCGGTTCCACCGGCAGCTACGGCCGTCGCCTGACCGCCGTGGTCATCGGCTTCGGCGCGACCGCCCGAGGTGCCGTGACCGCACTCAACGCCCATGGGATCCACGACGTGCGCGTGCTCACCAACCGCCGGGTCGCGGCGGTCGCAGCACCCATTCACTCCGCCCGCATGATCCAGTTCGACCACGACGACGGCCCGTACCTCAGCGAGGTCATCACCGACGAGGGCCGCGTGCCGCTCGCGCCCTTCCTGGCCGAGAGCGACATCGTCGTCAACTGCACGCTGCAGGACCCCAATGCACCACTGCTCTACCTCCGCGAGGACGACCTCGGCGCGTTCCGGCCCGGCAGCCTCATCGTGGACGTCTCCTGCGACGAGGGGATGGCTTTCGAATGGGCGCGCACGACCGGGTTCGACGACCCGATGTTCACCGTCGGGCGCGGGGAGATCAACTACTACGCGGTCGACCACAGTCCGTCGCTGCTGTGGAACTCGTCCAGCTGGGAGAACAGTGAGGCGTTGCTGCCGTTCCTGCCCACGGTGTTGGCAGGGCCGGACGTCTGGGTCGACAGCCTGACCGTTCAGCGGGCCGTCGAGATCCAGGACGGCGTCATCCTCAACCCGGCGATCACCGAGTTCCAGCACCGGTCGGCCGAGTACCCGCATGAGGTCCAGCCGGGCTGATCGGTTCGTGGCAGGTCATTCAAGCTGTGGGGCCGCGGTGGGCCTGTCGGTGAACCGCTGACGGAGACACCCCGCCCGGGAGGCCTCTCGTGGGCACTTCGACAGGCTCAGTGACCGGAGATGGTCCACCCGGAACCCTCCGGTCTCTGAGCAGCCCCCTCCGGTCCCTGAGCTTGTCGAAGCGCATTCGTAGGCACTTCGACAAGCTCAGTGACCGGAAGAGGTGCACCCGTACTGAATCGGAACGATGAGGCCTGTTCGTGGGCACTTCGACAAGCTCAGTGACCGGGAAACGTCTGTCCGCACCGCTGCGGTCCCCGAGCTGTGCCGCACTTCGACAGGCTCAGTGACAGGAAGAGGTGCACCCGTACTGAATCGGAACGATGAGGCCTGTTCGTGGGCACTTCGACAAGCTCAGTGACCGGGAAAGGTCTGTTCGGCATGCTTCGGTCCCTGAGCCTGTCGAAGGGCGGCCTGGGCCGTGTCGCCTCGGTGAACGGGAGAGAACTGCCCGGGTGCTTTGGTCACTGAGCCTGTCGAGGGGTTCCTCGTGGGCACTTCGACAAGCTCAGTGACCGGGGAGGCTGTCAGGGGCCGGGGGAAGTCCACGTAAGACGCGCCCGCCACGTGAACTCGGCCTGAGAGATTCGTGGCAGGCCGCGCAAGCGGTCGAGCGCGGGATGCGCCCGCCCCTACGCTGGACGCTTGCGCCGTACGGCATCGGTCGGCGGGGGAACACATAGTGCACGACCGGCTCGAGGAGGCATGGATGTTCGTTTGGCAGAGCTGGTGGGGTGTCGCCGCAGCGGCCGGGATAGCGCTGATCGCAGCGCTCGTCGTGATCGTGATCGTGTCGGTCTCCTTCCGGATGGCGGCGCGGCGGAGCGACTGGCCGGGTGCGCTCGCCGGGAGTGCAAGGCACCCCTTCCGGGCCCTCGTGATCCTGGTCGCCGTGTGGCCGGCGGTGGCGGCGACGCTTCCCGATGAGACCGCCCGTGGGTTCATCGACCAGACCTTCCGGATCGCCGTCATCGCCGCAGCGACGTGGCTGGTCGCCGCGCTGCTCGCCTTCGTCATCGGGCTCGGCCAGGCCCGGTACCGCATCGACGTCCCGAACAACAAGGTCGCTCGCCGCATGCAGACGCAGCTCGCGCTCGTCCGTCGCTTGGCGATCGCGGTCGTCGTCATCGTCGGTGTCGCGTCGATCCTCCTGACGTTCCCCGGCGTCCAGGGCGTCGGGGCGAGCGTGCTGGCCTCCGCCGGTGTCGTGAGCATCGTCGCCGGCCTCGCGGCGCAGTCCGTCCTCGGGAACGTGTTCGCCGGGATCCAGCTCGCCTTCAGCGATGCGATCCGGGTCGACGACGTCGTCATCGTCGAGGGGGAGTGGGGCCGTATCGAGGAGATCACCCTCACCTACGTCGTCGTCGGCATCTGGGACGATCGCCGCATGGTGCTCCCGTCCACCTACTTCACCTCCACGCCCTTCCAGAACTGGACGCGGAACACGAGCGAGCTGCTCGGGTCGGTCGAGTTCGACCTCGACTGGTGGGTCAGCCCCGCGGTCATGCGGACCGAGCTGGAGCGCATCCTCGACCGCACCGACCTCTGGGACGGCCGGGCACAGGTGCTACAGGTCACGGACGCTGTCGGCGGCTACGTGCGCATCCGCATCCTCGTCACCGCGGTGGACGCACCGACCCTCTTCGATCTCCGATGCCTCGTGCGCGAGCAGATGGTCGAGTGGATCCTCGCGCAGAACCCGTCGGCGATCCCGCGCAACCGGGTGCAGATGGTCGAGCAGGAGCCTCGTCCGGTGCCGAAGCGCGGCGGGCCGGTCACCGAGCCGGTCGGGCTGTTCAGCGGCAGCGCCGAGGCCGAGCAGCGCGCGAGCCTCTTCACCTCCTCGATCACCCTGCCCGACCTGGACGACGAGCCCGAACGCTGACCGTCGCGCGGCCGGACGCGTGTGCACCGAATCGTTGTCGTTCCGGCGATCCTGTATGCGCTTCCCGTCGCTACCATCAAGGGAACCTCGCCGGGTGACCTGCCGGCGGGCCGTCGGTGTTGCTGCCGACACGAACGGACGGCGCCGGCCCGAACCCCGGCGACGGCATGCGAAGGAGACCGCGCGTGAACGACGACACCCTCTTCCTCACCGATGAGGACACCGCCGTTCCCGGCGAACGCCCGGAGCAGCGTCTCGAACGACGCTCCGCGTCCGTCCTGAAGCACCGACTCCTCGAGCAGGAACGCAAGCAGTTCGAGGAGTCCCTCGCCTCGGCGAAGGCGGACGGTGCCCTCGAACGCGCAGCGGCCCTCATCGTCTCCGCGCGGCGACGTTTCCTCATCGGGGCGTCGAAGTCGTTCACCTACGCGTCGCTCCTCGCCGCGGACCTCAGCTACGGCCTCGCGAACGTCACACTCATCGACGGCACCATCGTGCGTCCCCTCGACGTCCTGAGCGACGTGCGGACGAGCGACGTCATGATCGCCGTGTCGCTGCAGCGGTATCGGAAGTACACGATCGACTCCGTCGTCCCGTTCGCCGAGGCGGGAGGCCGCCTCGTGCTCATCACCGACGCGCCGGACGCCCCGCTGACCCCGTACGCCGACGAGACGATCGTGCTCGGCCGTGCCGAGGACGGCCACCCGAGCTCCTCGATCGGGATCGCGCTCACCCTGCACATCCTCGCCACGCTTACGACGGCCAGCGCCAAGGGCGCCGGCCGTCGGGCGGTGGAGCGGGAGCGCCTCGCCGAGACGCTCGGGGTCTACGTCTCCGACGAGGACTGAGCGCGGACCGGGATCAGCTTCCCGAGCCCTTCCCCTCGCGCACGATCGACAGGGGTTCCGTGATGTCCTCGAGTGACTTCCGCGCGGCGTCGACCCCGAAGATGAGGGCGATCAACCCGCCGAGGACCATCACGCCGGCACCGACGAAGTAGCCCACGGTGAGCGGTCCGCGGTCGGTGCCGTCGCCGATCAGGATCCCGTAGAGCAGGGGTGCGACCGAACCCGCGATCTGTCCGATCGCGAAGAAGTAGCCGATCACCTGGCTGCGGAGCTCGAGCGGGAAGATCTCGCTGACGGTCAGGTAGGCGCTCGACGCACCGGCTGAGGCGAAGAAGAACGAGACGCACCAGAAGATCGTCTGCGTCGTCGCGTCGAGCGCACCGGCGTTGAACAGCACCGCCGACACGGCCAGCACCGCTCCCGAGACCCCGTAGGTGAGGAAGATCATCTGGCGACGACCCCAGGTGTCGAACAGCCTGCCGAGGAGGAGTGGGCCGAGCAGGTTGCCGATCGCGAAGGGGAAGAAGTAGTACTGCGTCGACGAGGGACTCGTGCCGTAGAAGTTCTGCAGTACGAGCGCGTAGGTGAAGAAGATCGCGTTGTACAGGAACGACTGGGTGATCATCATCGCGAGACCGACGAAGGTGCGCTTCGGGTATTTCGAGAAGAGGACGCCGAAGATGGTCCGGATCGGGATGTGGCCCTGGGCCTGGACCGTGAGCGCCTTCGACTCGTCGACCGGCTCGATCGTGCCGCCCTGCTTGCGGACGGTCGCCTCGATGTCGTCGACCGTGGCCTCCGCCTCCTGTTCCCGACCGTGCGTCATGAGCCACCGCGGACTCTCGGGGATGTGGCGGCGCAGGAAGATGATGGCGAGACCGAGGACCGGCCCGATGAAGAACCCGATGCGCCAGCCGACGTCCTCGGCGAAGTAGTCGGTGTTCAGCAGGAACAGGTTCGCCGCCGATCCGAGGGCGGCGCCGCCCCAGTAGGTGCCGTTGATGGCGATGTCGACGTGCCCGCGGTACTTCGACGGGATGAGCTCGTCGATGGCCGAGTTGATCGCGGCGTACTCGCCGCCGATGCCCATGCCGGCGAAGAACCGGAAGATGGCGAGGAACCAGAACGTGGGGGACAGGCCGGCGATGCCGCTCGCGACGAGGTAGATCGCGAGGGTCAGGATGAAGAGTTTCTTGCGGCCGAGGCGGTCCGCCATGCGGCCGAAGACGAGGGCACCCGTCACCTGGCCGAGCAGGTAGATCGTCCCGAGCAGGCCGACCTCAGCCGCAGAGAGGCCCAGCGACTTCTGGAACCCGGCGGAGGCGACGATCTGGATCTCGAGGCCGTCCAGCACCCAGGAGAAGCCGAGACCGACGACGATCATCCAGTGGAACCGGGTCCACGGCAATCGGTCCATCCTGGCGGGGACGAGGCTCCGGACCGGGGCCGGCTGCCCGGAGGTCGACGTGCTCGACATGGAATGACTCCTTCCACGGCCGTCCCGTCGACGGTCGATCCGGGAGATGACGCTACTCCCGCGGCGGCGTTCCGACGCAGCGGATCGTTGCCCCTTGACTTCGTCCTGGCGGAGGAGCACCCTACGCCCGGCACCCCGTGCGATGGCGCCCGGTGGCGCGGAATGGTCGTACGCTCGAAGCGCGACGAGATCGCGGACGGCTGCCGAGGGCCGTCGAGGAGGAGGCGGCATGCACCTGGTCGAGGACAGCACCGAGACGGACATCACACGGGTCTTCCAGGACCGGATCACCTCCGGCGTCGCCCCGGGATCGTACGTCGCCGTGTTCGACCGCGAGCGGGTCCGGTTCGAGCAGGGGTTCGGCGGGGTCACCGTGGGCGGTCCGGTGCCCGACGCCGACACGCTGTTCCGCATCGCCTCCTGCACGAAGAGCTTCACCGCGGCCGTGCTCCTCATCCTCCGCGACGCCGGTCGCCTCGACCTGGACGCGCCAGTGGACGGGTTCGTGCCGGAGTTCGCGCCGGCCCTCCCTGACGGGATCGCCGTCCGGCCGACCGTGCGGATGCTCTTGACGATGTCGGGTGGGCTCGGAACAGACGATCCGTGGGGTGATCGTCAGGAGTCGATCAGCGTGGACGAGTTCCGGCGGCTGCTCGTGCGCGGCGTCCGATGCGTCTCGACACCCGGTACGGCGTTCTCCTACTCGAACCTCGGCTACGCGCTGCTCGGGCAGGTCGTCGAGCGTGTGACCGGCGGGTCCTACATCGACGCGGTGACCTCGCTCCTGCTGGAGCCGCTCGGGCTTGGTGCCGTGTTCGAGCGACCCGAGGGTGACGTGGCGGTCACGGCGACCGGTCATCGTGTCCGACGCGAACGGGCCGCCGACCAGGACGGTCGATTCGTCGAGGTCCCGTTCTCCGGCCCCGGGGTCTTCTCCTCGATCGGCGGACTCTTCGCCTCGGCCTCCACCCTGATCGGATGGGTGCGCTGGCTCGACGGCGCGTGGACCGGGGACGAGACCGGACCGCTGTCGAGCGCCAGCCGCCGCGAGCTGCAGCAGCTGCAGCGGCTCGTTCCGTCGCGGCCCACCCTCGACGGCGTGCCGCCGAGACTCGCGCTCGGCTACGGCTTCGGCCTCTTCGTCGAGGAGGACGCCGATCTCGGGACGCTCGTCTCGCACTCGGGCGGCTACCCCGGCTACAGCGCCCACATGCGGTGGCACCCGACATCGGGGTTCGGCGTCGTCGCCTTCGAGAACGCCGGCTACGCGGCCGTGGCGAAGCCCGCCGAACAGGCCCTGCGGCTGGCGATCGCCGGCGCCCAGGCCTCCGGCGAGCTGCAGGAACCGGCGATCCGCCCCTGGCCGGAGACGCTTGTGGCATCCATGACCGCGACCGGGTTGCTGTCGCACTGGGACGACCGCGTCGCCGCCTCGCTGTTCGCCGAGAACGTCGCCCTCGACCGCCCGGTGGACGAGCGACGCGAAGCGGTCGACGCCGCTGTCACCGCCGTCGGTGGCATCGCCGAGGTGGCTTCGGGGCGCGCGACGCCGATCTGCGATTCGCCGGACCACCTGGTCTGGTTCGTCGAGGGGACGGAGGGCCGCCTCCGCCTGGAGGTCCGGATGACACCCGTGCTGCCACTCCGGGTCCAGACCTTCACGGTGACGGTCGACGACCAGGGTGAGTGAACGCCGAACGCCGGCAGCTGAGGCTCAGCTACCGGCGTTCAGGTGGAACAGGGCGGTCCGGTTCAGCCGATCGAGTCGTCGTCGCCGTTGCCGTTGCGGTTCGTCGGGGAGATGTCCTCCGTCGACTCGACGTACTCGTAGTCGGTCGTCGTCGGGCCGTCGTGGTCGCCGGTGTTCGTCGCTTCGCCGACGGGACGGTAGATGAGCTGGCCTTCGCCGTAGGGCAGGACGAGCTCGCCGTCCTGACCGTCTTCGAGCGGGATGATCTCGCTGTCGAGCGGGCCGCCGGTGAGTTTCGCAAGAGTCTGTGACATGTCGCCAGCCTAGCCCCGACGACCGTCAGAGTGCTGCGATTGTCCAGGACACCCGGTGTGGTGTATTGGGAGCGAGGACGACGAGGTCGGTCCCGGTGGAGAAGGCGTCGGGGGGACAGGTCATCGGTTCTACTGCGAGCCCCAGTCGGTTCAGCTCCGCGACGGGCCGATCGGCGGTGTGCACCTGGACCCAGGGCAGACCCTCGCCCCAGTGCATCGCGACGCCACCGCCGGACGGTGCCGTCACCCGCACCATGACCCGACCGTCGGCGTCGTGGTCGAGTGCCGTGTACGCATGGTCGATGAAGGTGTCGCCGATGGCCCGGGGTGCGCGGAAGTCGAAGTGTTCCGTCGCCTCCGTGTCGACCGGCTCCAGCGAGACCGGGATGAGCCGGTCCGGCGTGACGGTGAGTACCTCGGCGGCGGGCAGCTCGAGCGTCCAGTCGTCGACGCGCCCCTCGCCCGCGACGAGATAGGGGTGCGGCCCGGTGCCGTACGGGGCGTCGACGTCGCCGAGGTTCAGAGCCTCGACGTCAGTGCGGAGTCCGTGGTCGTCGAGTGTGTAGGTCGCGGTGACCTGGACGCGGAACGGATAGCCCTCCTGCGCTTCGATGACCACGCGGAACGCCGCCGACGACGCGCTCGACGACACGAGGTCCCACTCCGACCAGGCGGCGAGCCCGTGGAGGGCGTGCCCGCGAGCGGGTTCGGTGAGCGCGAGCTGGTGGTCGACGCCGGCGAAGGTGTAGCGGCCGTCGACGACGCGGTTGGGCCACGGGGCGAGCATGGCGCCGCGGAACGCCGGACGGACCTCCTCCGCGTCGAACGGGACCACGAGGTCGCGGCCATCGTGCTGCAGGAACCGCAGTGAGGCACCGACCGAGGCGATCGACGCGGTGTACGCACCGTGCTCGAGATCGACACGACGTCCTGAGATCGGACGTCGGTCGACGGAGGCGGACGGGGACACGGCGCTGGTGGATTCGGTCACGGCCCCATTCTGTCGCATCGTCGCCGACCGACCCGGCCGACTGGCGGTGCGGGTCGGGCAGTGGGACGCGGCTCAGTCGAGGGATCGGCCGCGCATGTCCGAGAGGAACAGCGCGGCGACCGCGGCGACGACGAAGAAGGCGGCGAACACGGAGAAGAGCAGGGCCTGTCCTGCGACGAGGAGCACCGGAACCGACAGCGGGGCGATGATCGAGGCGATGCGGCCGATACCCGCGGCCCACCCCGCCCCCGTCGCACGGAGCGCCGTCGGGTACAGCTCCGGCGTCGTCGCGTACAGGGCGCCCCAGGCGCCGAGGTTGCAGAAGGACAGGCACATGCCGAACACGATGATCATCGGTTCGGTCGTCGCGGTGCCGAACAGGACCGCCGACACCGCGGAACCCGCGAGGAAGGTCGCGAGGGTCTGTTTCCGTCCCCAAGCCTCGATCAACCACGCTGAGACGGCGTAGCCCGGGATCTGGGCCAGGGTGATGATGAGCGTGAAACCGAAGGACCGGACGAGCGAGAAGCCGGAGGCCACGAGGATCGTCGGGATCCAGATGAACGCACCGTAGTAGGAGAAGTTGACGCAGAACCACACGATCCAGAGGGCCCCGGTGTCGCGGCGGTGCGTGGGCACCCACAGTCCGAGGAGGCGCTCGCCGACGGAGAGGCCGGCGCTCACGGGGGTGTCGGTGGTGGTGTCACCGGCGGCCTCCGGGTGGGCGACGCCGGCCGATGCCTCGAACTCGCGGACGACGGCCTCGGCCTCGCGGTGGCGACCACGCGACTCGAGGAAGCGCACCGACTCCGGCAGTCGCGTCCGTACGATGGCCGCGTAGACCGCGGGCAACGCGCCGATGGCGAGGGCCCAGCGCCACCCGTCGTCGCTCGTCGGCACGACCAGGTAGCCGATGAGCGCGGCGGCGATCCACCCGATGGCCCAGAACGCCTCGAGGAACACGATGATCCGCCCGCGGATCCGTGGCGGGGCGAACTCGCTCATGAGGGTCGACGCGACGGGCAGCTCGGCGCCGAGTCCGAGGCCGACGATGAACCGCAGCACGATGAGCACGCCGAGTCCCCAGGCGAGGGCCGACGCGCCCGTCGCGATGCCGAACACGAGCAGCGTGATCGCGAAGACGTGGCGCCGTCCGACCCGGTCGGCGAGCAGACCGCCGAGCGTCGCGCCGATGGCCATCCCGATGAACCCGGCTGAGGCGATCCAGGAGAGCTCGGTGTTGCCGAGCTGCCACTGCACGGCGAGCTGGGCGAGCACGAAGGACACGAGTCCCACGTCCATGGCATCGAGGGCCCAGCCGACGCCGGAACCGACGAGCAGTCGCCCGTGGGCCTTGGTGAACGGGAGCGCGTCGAGGCGCTCGCTGCGGGTGCGGGGTGTGGTGGGGGCGGTGGACACGTCACCATTCTGGTGCAGGATGTGCCCACCGGCGCCGGTCCGTCGCAGATAGGCTGACGGCACGAACTGCAGGCGTGCGGCCGGGCAGTTCACCCGCTCCGCCCGCCGTTCCGTCGAAAGGCCACTCCCGTGACCGATGCACCGCCTCCCGACCCGCAGCAGCCTGACGGTCGCCCGCCGCAATGGCCCGCGGGTCAGCAGCCGCAGCAGCCGTATGGTCAGCAGCAGAACCCATACGGCCAGCCGCAGCAGCCGCCGTTCGGGCAGGGACCGCAGCAGCAGCAGAACCCGCACGGCCAGCAGCAGAACCCGTACCAGCAGAACCCGTACGGCGGGCAGCAGAACCGGTACCAGCAGAACACGTACGGCGGGCAGCCGCAGCCGCCGTATCAGCCGCAACAGAACCCGTACCAGCAGCAGCCACCGCAGGGCCCTCCCGGGTACGGCCAGCAGCCGCCGCCTCCCGGCGCCCCGAAGCGCAAGCGGACGGGACTCATCATCGCTCTCGCCGTCGGAGTCCCGCTCGTGTTGGCGGCGATCATCACCGTCGTCGCCCTCGTGCTCACACAGGGCGGCGCACCGGTCGCGGACCCGAGCCCCACTCGTTCAGCCACACCGACGAAGACCGCGTCTCCGACGCCCACGGAGACGGACTCGACGCCCGAGCCGACCAAGACCTACGTCACCATCCCGCCGGACCTCGATTTCGCAGCAGGACAGGACGTCCCCGCCGACTGGACGGCCTACCTCACGAACGACTTCGACTCGTCGTGGGCGGCAGCGGGTCAGGACGCGAACGGGATCGACATCTACACGAACGCCTCGACCTCGTGTGAGGTGCGACTCGGCAACATCGCCCTGACTCCGGCGGAGATCGCGGTCGGCGACGACCAGCGCTCGAGCGATGCCTATCTGTCGAAGTACGTCGGGGCGGACTACGTCAAGGCGGACGGAACGACGGAGCAGCTCAACTACAACAGTGGTGGGGGCCTCATCGAGTTCCGGGTCCTGTCGTGGACGCAGCCCACGGGGGAGCGCACGTACTGGGGCGTCCGGTCGCTCACGAAGATGGGGATCCTCGTCGTCTTCACCTTCACCTGCAAAGACCAGGGCTCGCTCGATCTGCTGGCGAACGACGTCGTGAGCCTCATCTCCGTGGAGCTGCTCCCGAAGCGCTGACCGGTCCCGTCGTCAGAACGCGCGGAGGACCGCCTGCGCGACCGTGAAGATCGCGAGGCCGGCGAGCGCGCCGACGATGGTGCCGTTCAATCGGATGAACTGCAGGTCGCGTCCCACGAGGAGCTCGATCTTCTGGGTCGTCTCTCGGGCGTCCCAACGCTCGACGGTCTCGGTGATGATGCTCGCGATGTCGTGCCGGTAGCGGGTGACGACGTAGGACAGGGCGTCCGCGACGCGGGTATCGACGCGGGTGGAGAACGCCCGGTCGGTCGACAGACGGCGTCCGAAATCCGCGATGGTGCCGGCGATCCGCACACGGAGGTCGCTGTCGGGGGCGTCGAGTGCCTCGAGGAACGCGCTCTTCGCGGCCGTCCAGGTCTTGCCGGCCACCTCTCGGACGCGAGGACTGTCGATGACCTCGTGCTTGGCGTTCTCGAAGCGGGTGATGGTCGCGTCGTCGTGCTGCAGCTGCTCCGCGAGCTCGCTGAGGTAGCCGTCGAGGGCATGACGGAGCTGGTGATCGGGGTCCGCTCGGACGGCCTGGACGAAGGACACGGCCTCCCGGTAGAGCTTGTCGTCCACGAGCCGGTCGACGAAGGACGGCACCCAGGTCGGCAGACGGCTCGAGACGAGGCGTTCGAAGGCCTTCGGATTCGTGCTTAGCCATTCGCCCGTGCGGTCGAGGAGGAGGTCGACTGCGTCGTGGTGCGCGCCGACGCCGACGATGTGCTCGACCCAACGGCCGATGTTCGGAGCCCACTGCGGGTCGATGAGGTGTTTGGACGCCAGCGACTCGATGACCTCGCGGACGTCGTCGTCGGACAACGTCTCCAGGAGACCCCGCACCGCGATGGACCCCTCGGCGGTGACCCGTTCGGCGTTCGCCGGTTCGGACAACCATGCGCCGAGCTTCTCCGAGACGGAGACGGACGCGAGCTTCTGCCGCACGACCTCCTCGGAGAGGAAGTTGGTCTCCACGAACTCGCCGAGGCTGACGCCGATCTCGTCCTTGCGCTTCGGGATGATCGCCGTGTGCGGGATCGGGATGCCGAGCGGGTGGCGGAAGAGGGCGGTGACGGCGAACCAGTCCGCGAGCGCCCCGACCATGCCGCCTTCCGAAGCGGCCCTGACGTACGCCAACCACGGGTAGCGTCCCTCGAGCGCGAACGCGACGGCGAAGATGACCGCCATGACGAGGAGCAGTCCGGTGGCGAGGCGCTTCATCGAGCGCAGGGCTCGTGCGCGGTCCGCGTCGGCGGCGGTGAGTTCGAGTGCGGGGGAGCTCGTCATCCGCCCATCCTAGGCTCGTCGACCGTGTCCTCCGGTCCGATGGAACAGGAGGGCACCGTACCCCCTGGTGGTACCCTGAGCCGGTGATCGAAGACATCAAGAAGCGGGCCCTCCACCGGACGAAGATCCTCGAGGGCCAGATGCGTGGTCTCGAGAAGATGATCGAGAACGAGGACTACTGCATGGACATCATCACGCAGTCGCTCGCCATCCAGAAGTCGCTGGGGTCACTCAACAAGCTGCTCGTCGAGAACCACCTGCTGACGCACGTCACGCAGATGTTCGAGGAGGGCGGGGACAGCAAGGACGCCGCGGTCGGCGAGCTCCTGCGGATCTTCGAGCTCAGCAACAACCGCGGCTGAGTCGGGCTGTCACACGGGTCCGAGCCAGGCGTTCGCGACGGTGGCGTGGGCGGACTCGTCGTCGGAGGGATGGAACATCCCGGCGAGGACGTCGCGGTACAGCCGGCCCAATTCGCTCGCGGCGAAGTAGCTGCCGCCGCCGGCGACCCGGATCGCCTGGTCGACGACCTCGCGGGCTGTCTCCGTCGCGCGGACCTTGAGCCCGACGAGTTTCGGGAACCAGAGCGCGCCGTGGTCTACCCCGTCGTCGAGGTCACGGGCGATGCCGGCGAGCTGCGGCAGCATGCCGTCGTACGCGATGGCGGCCGCCGCGATCCGACGGCGGATGTCGGGGTCCGCCGCGTAGCTCGCGCCACCGGCCTTCTTCGACGTCTTCCGGTGGGCGGTCTCGACCGCGAGCCGGAGGGCGCGTTCGCCGATGCCCGTGTACACGGCGGCGATGAGGGTCTCGAAGCAGGCGAAGATCCCGAAGACGATGGGGTCCGGGTTGGGCCCCGGGTCGAGGCGTCGGACGATGTGCTCCGCCGTCGACTCGGCGCCCTGGAGCAGGGTCGTCCTGCTCTGGCTGGCCCGCATCCCGACGGTGTCCCAGTCGTCGAGGATCTCGAACCCGCCGCGCGAGCGCTCGATGAACCCGTAGACCACCTTCGGACCGTCGGCCGAGGTCGTGTCGAGCCCGGTCGTCCCCAGCCAGGTCCACGCGGGTGACAAAGAGGTGAAGATCTTCCGGCCGTGGAACCGATAGGAACCGTCGGGGCCCGGACGGGCTTCGGTGTCGGATCCGAAGAGCACGAGGTCGTTGCCAGCCTCACTCACCCCGAACGCGTAGAGCTCGTCCCCGGCAGCTCCCTCGAGGACGAAGCGGAGCGAGTCGTCTCCTCGGGTGTGGAGCAGTCGCGCGACCCCCGTCCACACGAGGTGCATGTTGATCGCGAGGGCGGTCGCCGGGGCGGCGGTGGCGAGCCGGGATTGGAGCAGCGTGACCTCGCTCATGCCGAGGCCGAGGCCGCCGAACTCCTCGGGGACGAACGCCCGGAGGTAGCCGCACGCTCGCAGCTCGGCGAGGTCCTCGTCGAAGAAGGCGTTCTCGCGGTCCGCCACGGCGGCACGTTCGCGAATGCGCTCGACGAGCCCGTCACTGAGGATCGACGCGGGGTCGAACGGTCGATCGGACGGGTGGTGCTGCGCTTGAGCGGTCACCGGTCCATTGTCGCATCGGGCCCGGCCGAGGTGGCAGGTGTCTGCGAGCGGCGAGCAGTGCGCCGACGGCCCGACCTGATGAGGAGGACTACGACCACGGCGACGATCGCGAGGGGGAGCAGCCACGGCACCAGGACGCCGACCACGACGACGAGTCCCGAGGCGGCGGTGACGAGCGCGTTCCACCCGGCGACCACGCCGCCCCAGAAGTCGGTGGGCACGCCCGGCGCGACCGAGCCCGGGGCCACGAAGCTCACGAACACGGAGGAGAAGTCGACCTGATCGGCAAGCGCGTCGCGCTGGGCGACGAGCCCGTCCAGTTCCGCCTGCCGCTGGGACAGGCTGGTCTCGGCGGCGAGGAGGTCGGCCGTCGTGGTCGAAGCCGCCATGAGTCCGAGCAGTCGGTCGACCGAGGCCTGGAGGGCGGTGACCCGCGCGTCGAGGTCGGCGGCCTGTGCCGTGACGTCCACCGCGGACACGGAGAGGTTGTTCACCGTGCCGAGCGCCTGCAGTTGCGCGAGCACGTCGTCGAAGTCGTCGGCGGGGATGCGGACCGTCAGGGTCGCCTGCGCGGCCTGGTCGGAGGTGCCTGGCGTCTCGTCGCGGCTGTCGACCCGCCCGCCCGCCTCGGTGACGATCCGGGTGGCGTCCGTCGCGGTGCTGATCGGGTCGTCAGCGGTGACGGTGAGTGAACCGGTCGTGACCACCTGCTGTTGGGTGAGGTCGGGGGAGGCGGCGCCGTCGACGCCGAGCTGCGCGTCGCCGGCGACCTGGCCGGGCGCGGGTATCGCAGCTCGCGAGTCGCTGCCGGCCTCGGTGCTCGACCCGGCCGAGCAGCCCGAGAGGACGAGCCCGACGAGGACGGCGGAGACGAACACGGTGGTGGTGCGGGTCACTGCTGAGCGCTTCATGGCATCACCCTAGGGAGCCACCGCACCGCGGAGGTGCAGGGACCCTGGGAAGCGGGTCACGATCAGGTCTCGCGACGCGACCGCTGCTCGAGTTGCAGCTCGGCCCAATCGCCGATGGCCTTCGTGGTCTCCGCCGGGCGGTCCCGGTGCACGTTGTGACCGGCGCCCTGGACGATCGTCAGGCTGACCTGGCGGTTGGCGAGGACCTCGGCGGCGAGCGCGCCGCGGAAGAGGCTGTACACCTCCGGGTCGGAGGCGATCACGAAGGTCGGGTTGCGCAGAGCGGCCGCAGCGGGGCGGACGTCCCACGGATGGTTCTGCTCGCTCGTCTGCTCGATCGCCCATCGGCTCGCCTCGGACACCGCCTGGACCTTGATCTCCACGTCCAGCGGGTGCCACTCGGGGTTCTTCGCGCGGACGGATGCGATCGTGTTGTCCGCGAAGGCGGCCTCCTGGCTGGCCCGGATGATCTCGGCGTCGTGGTCGTCGAGCGCGATGGCGGGGTCGAGCAGCACGACCGCCGCCGCCCATCGGGGATCGGCTGCAGCGGCGACCGCCGTGGCGGCACCCCCGAGCGAGTGTCCGACGACGAGGTCCCACGCGGCGTGCCCGACGCCCATCCCGGAGGTCGGCCTGGTGGCCAGCAGATCGGCGGCGTAGGCCTCGACCCGGTAGTCGAGCGCACGCGGGGCGACGCCGTGGCCGCGGAGGTCGACCGCCTCCACGAGCCAACCCCGGTCGGCCAGGGCGGCGCAGATGCGCCAGGTGCTCGGACCGTTGCTGCCGAGTCCGTGGACCACGAGCGCCCGAGCCGGCGCGTCGTGACGACCCCAGCGGTGACGCGGGAGCTCCACGGGCGTGATCGTGCGGGCGGCGAGGCTGGACGCGGTGTCGACGACGGGCTCGGTCATGCGTTCAGCCTACGGTCTCGCGTCAGTCGAGTCGGTCCGGGTCGGTGCCGGTGCGCTCGCCGTTCTCGAGCGCCGAGATGGCGGCCAGGTCGTCGGCGTCGAGGGTGAAGTCGAACACCGCGAAGTTCTCCGCGATCCGCGCCGGCGTGGCCGACTTGGGGATGACGATGTTGCCGAGCTGCACGTGCCAGCGCAGCACCACCTGCGCGACCGTGCGCCCGTGCTTCCGTGCGATGGCCCCGAGGTCGGAGGTGGCGTCGGATCCGTCTGCGGCGGGCGTGAAGAAGCGGCCGCGGGCGAGTGGCGACCAGGCCTCCGTCGCGATGCCGTGTGCCGCGTTGACGGCGCGCAACTCCCGCTGGGGCAGGAACGGGTGGAGTTCGACCTGGTTGACGGCCGGGGTGACCTCCGCCGACTCCAGGAGTCGTTCGAGATGGCTGCGGTGGAAGTTGGAGACGCCGATGGAGCGCGTACGTCCCTCGGCCCGCAACCGCTCGAGCGCGCGCCAGGTCTCGCGGTACCGGTCCTGCGCCGGGGCCGGCCAGTGGATGAGGTACAGGTCGACGTGGTCGAGGCCGAGGAGGTCCAAGCTCGTGTCGAACGCGCGCAGCGTCTCCTCGTACCCCTGATCGGTGTTCCAGACCTTCGTCGTGACGAAGAGCTCGTCGCGGGGGATGCCCGACTCGCGGATCGCGACGCCGGTGCCCCGCTCATTGCCGTACAGCGAGGCGGTGTCGATGTGGCGGTACCCGACTTCGAGCGCCGTCCGCACGATCTCGGTGCTGGCGAGGTCCGGGACCTTGTAGACGCCGAAGCCGAGCTGGGGGATCGTGTGCCCGTCGTTGAGGAGGACGGTCGGGGTGCTGTCTGCCATGGCACCAGTATCCTCGACAGGGCCACCGTCACCGTCGAAAGGGAGCCCATGCCGCAACTCATGATCGTCACCGGGAGCGTCCGTCCCGAGCGGGTGGGCGGTGCCGTCGCCGACTGGGTCGCGGGCGTGGCCGAGGCGGACGAGCGGTTCACCGTCGACGCGGTCGATCTCCGGGAGCTGGCGCTGCCGTTCATGGACGAGCCCGCGCACCCGCGGAAGCGCGCCTACGTCCACCCGCACACGATCTCCTGGAGCGAGCGGGTCGACCGGACGGACGCCTTCGTGTTCGTGACGCCCGAGTACAACTACAGCTACGCGCCCGCCCTCAAGAACGCGTTGGACTACCTCATGCACGAGTGGGCGCGGAAGCCGGTCGGGATCGTCAGCTACGGCGGGTTGTCGGGCGGAACCCGCGGCGTCGTGGCGCTTCGACCCGTCCTGCAGGCGCTCGGTCTCGTCAGTACCGGTGCGAACGTGGAGATCCCGTACGTCTCACGGCAGATCGCCGACGGCGTGTTCGCGCCCAACGACCGCCAGACGACCATGCTGCCGATGCTGCTGGGCGAACTGGCAGCACTCGACGGGGCCCTCGCGCCGCTGCGCGCCATCGACTGAAGCGGGTCGGCTCAGGACGGGTGGGTGTTGATCGGCTCGGTGTCGGGGATCGGGCTCGCATCGCGTCCGCGGAGGTCGGGGTGCCAGCGGTGACCGATCCACGGGATGACGAAGCCGAACAGCGCGAACACGCCGGCGACCCAGAACGCGCCGACCGCTCCGGAACCGTCGATGAGGAAGCCGGCCGCCGCCGACCCCATCGCGGCACCGATGAGCTGACCGGTGCCGACCCAGCCGTAGGCCTCGGCCGTGTCGCTGAACTTCACGCTCGCCGAGACGATGGCGAACAGCACGGCGAGGGCCGGCGCGATGCCGATGCCGGCGACGAAGAGGGTGACCGACAGCCACCAGGCGTTGAGGAAGAGGCTCGCGACGGCGAGTCCGGCGAAGACGATGAAGATGCGGCGCGCCAGCGCGTAGGGACCGATCGGGGTGTGTCCGAGGGCGAGGCCGCCGGCCAGCGAGCCGACCGAGAAGATCGCGAGCACGATGCCCGCTTCGAGGCCGTCGTGCCCGAAGGTCGCGACGACGCCCGCCTCGACGGCCGAACAGGCACCGATGAGGAGGAAGCCGACGACGGTGGCGAGGAGGACCGGCGGGCGCTTGAGCACCTGTCCGAGCTTGCGACGGCTCCTCGGGATGCGGACGCGCCCGACCTCCGGTGAGGAGATGAACCACAGGCAGCCGACGACCATGATCACGGCCGCGAGCGCGATGCCCCAGACGGTGCCGACCTGGGTGGAGACGAAGGTGGTCACGACGGGCCCGAGCACCCAGATGATCTCCTGGGCCGAGGCGTCGAGGGAGAACAGTGGGGTGAGCTGCTGGGAGGTGACGAGCTTCGGGTAGATGGTGCGGACCGCGGGCTGGACGGGCGGCGTGCTCAGCCCGGCGACGAATCCGACCGCCATGTAGGCGGGAACGGTCATGGTGACGAGGGCGATGGTCGTGACGGAGACGGCACAGACCGCGAGGGTGAGGAGGAGCACCTTGCGGATGCCCCAGACGCCCATCCACCGGCTCGTGAGGGGGCCGGCGATCGCCTGCCCGATGCTCGTGGCGGCGAGGACGAGCCCGGCGGCCCCGTAGGACCCCGTGACCTGCTCGATGTGGAGCAGGAAGGCCAACGAGAGCATCCCGAACGGGAAGCGTGCGGTGAGCTGCGCCGCGATGATCCGGGCGACGCCGGGGGTACGAAGAAGGTCACGGTAGCTGCTCACAAGGACACCAGTCTAGGGACCGGTTCCGACACGCGCGACACGCCCGCGACACGCCCAAACCGACAACGGATGTCGGAGGTGCGGAGGAGAATCTTGCCTGTGGATAGATATCCCTCAGACGGGGGAGAAAAGGCCGTCAATCCGGGATTTTCGCGTCGCCCACGAGCGTTGTACCCAGTGGAGAACCGGTGGATAACTCGCCCGAAACGGTGGAGAACCCGGTGGAAAACTACAGGGCTGTAACTACTAGCCCTTGGGGTTGGCCTGAAGGTCGCCAACTATATGTAGTATTGGAACCCCGGCGCAGGACGCCGCGGGAATCACCAGATTTTGAGGGGAAGGCACGAAGAGCTATGGCAATCACGGTCTACACGAAGCCCAGTTGCGTGCAGTGCACCGCGACGTACCGCGCACTCGACAACAAGGGCATCGAGTACAACATCCTCGACCTCTCGGTCGACGAGAACGCACTCGAGCAGGTCAAGGCCCTCGGCTACCTGCAGGCGCCGGTCGTCATCACCGAGGAAGACCACTGGTCGGGCTTCCGTCCCGACAAGATCGAAGAGCTCGCCGCACGTCTGGCTTGAGCCCACGGTCGCAGGCGTCATCATGAGCCGGCTCCAGCAGCACCGCACCATCCGACCGTCCGGACGTCGACGAGGAGGCCACCCGTGCAACCACGGCTGATCTACTTCTCCAGCATTTCCGGCAACACGCATCGCTTCATGCAGAAGCTCGACCTGCCCTCGTTGCAGATCCCGCTGTATGCGAAAGACGAAGCCGTGCACGCCACGGCACCCTACGTCCTCGTGACCCCCACCTACGGCGGGGGCAACGGCGACGGAGCGGTGCCCAAACAGGTGATCCGGTTCCTCAACGTGGAGGCCAACCGCTCCCTGATCCGCGGGGTCATCGCCGCCGGCAACACGAACTTCGGCGAAGCCTACGGGCTCGCCGGCGACGTGATCGCCAGCAAATGCAAGGTCCCGCACCTGTACCGCTTCGAACTCTTCGGAACCCAGGACGATGTCACCACCGTCCACAATGGATTGGAATCATTTTGGCAGCAGCGCCAGTTTCAGTGATCGACGCACCGTCGACGAGCCAGATGGACTACCACTCGCTCAACGCGATGCTCAACCTCTACGGCCCGAACGGCGAGATCCAGTTCGACAAGGACCGTGAGGCCGCGCGGGAGTACTTCCTCCAGCACGTCAACCAGAACACCGTCTTCTTCCACTCGCTGAAGGAACGGCTCGACTACCTCGTCGAGAAGGAGTACTACGAGCAGGCAGTGCTCGACAAGTACTCGTTCGACTTCATCCAGGAGCTCAACGACCTGGCCTACTCGAAGAAGTTCCGCTTCCAGACCTTCCTCGGCGCGTTCAAGTACTACACCTCGTACACGCTGAAGACCTTCGACGGCAAGCGCTACCTCGAGCGGTTCGAGGACCGCGTCGTCATGACCGCCCTCGGTCTCGCCGACGGCGACCAGCAGCTCGCGGTCGCGCTCGTCGAGGAGATCATCGCGGGTCGGTTCCAGCCGGCGACGCCCACCTTCCTCAACTCGGGCAAGGCCCAGCGCGGCGAGCTCGTCTCCTGCTTCCTCCTCCGCATCGAGGACAACATGGAGTCGATCGCCCGTGGCATCAACTCCGCGCTCCAGCTCTCGAAGCGTGGCGGCGGTGTGGCGCTCTCGTTGTCGAACATCCGCGAGTCCGGTGCGCCCATCAAGCAGATCGAGAACCAGTCGAGCGGCATCATCCCCGTGATGAAGCTCCTCGAGGACTCCTTCAGCTACGCGAACCAGCTCGGCGCGCGTCAGGGCGCCGGCGCGGTGTACCTCAACGCACACCACCCCGACATCCTGCGCTTCCTCGACACCAAGCGTGAGAACGCCGACGAGAAGATCCGGATCAAGACGCTGTCCCTCGGCGTCGTCGTCCCCGACATCACCTTCGACCTCGCGAAGAAGGGCGAGGACATGTACCTGTTCTCCCCGTACGACGTCGAGCGCGTCTACGGTGTGCCGTTCGGCGACATCTCGGTGAGCGAGAAGTACCACGAGATGGTCGACGACTCCCGCATCAAGAAGACGAAGATCAACGCGCGCGAGTTCTTCCAGACCATCGCGGAGATCCAGTTCGAGTCCGGCTACCCGTACATCGTGTTCGAAGACACGGTGAACAAGGCGAACCCCATCAAGGGCCGCATCAACATGTCGAACCTCTGCTCGGAGATCCTCCAGGTCAACACGCCGACCACCTACAACGAGGACCTCTCGTACAAGGAGATCGGCAAGGACATCTCCTGCAACCTCGGCTCGCTGAACATCGCGCTCACGATGGACTCGCCCGACTTCGGTCGCACGGTCGAGACCGCCATCCGCGGCCTCACCTCCGTGTCCGACCAGAGCCACATCTCCTCGGTGCGCTCGATCGAGGACGGCAACGACAAGTCGCACGCCATCGGCCTCGGCCAGATGAACCTCCACGGCTACCTCGCCCGCGAGCGCGTGCACTACGGCAGCCCCGAGGGCATCGACTTCACGAACATCTACTTCTACACGGTGGTGTTCCACGCGCTGCGCGCCTCGAACCTCATCGCCAAGGAGCGCGGGGAGACCTTCGACGGCTTCGCCGACTCGCAGTACGCGTCGGGTGAGTTCTTCGACAAGTACATCGACCAGGTCTGGGAGCCCGAGACGGCTCGTGGTCGCGAGCTCTTCGAGCAGGCCGGCGTGCAGATCCCGACGCAGGCGGACTGGACGGCCCTCAAGGCGTCCATCCAGGAGTACGGCATCTACAACCAGAACCTCCAGGCCGTCCCGCCGACCGGTTCGATCTCCTACATCAACAACTCCACGTCGTCGATCCACCCGATCGCGTCGAAGATCGAGATCCGCAAGGAAGGCAAGCTCGGTCGCGTGTACTACCCGGCTCCGTTCATGACGAACGACAACCTGGAGTACTACGAGGACGCCTACGAGATCGGTGCCGAGAAGATCATCGACACGTACGCCGCGGCGACGCAGCACGTCGACCAGGGGCTGTCGCTGACGCTGTTCTTCAAGGACACCGCCACCACGCGCGACATCAACAAGGCGCAGATCTACGCGTGGAAGAAGGGCATCAAGACCATCTACTACATCCGTCTCCGCCAGCTCGCGCTCGAGGGCACGGAAGTCGACGGCTGCGTCAGCTGCATGCTCTAAGGAGCTTCGCGCTTCGTCATCCGCACTTCGACAGGCTCGGTGACCGGGATTCCGGTCCCTGATCCCGACCCCGGTCCCTGAGCCTGTCGAAGGGCATCAGCATCATCGGTCCGTCGAGGACCACGAGTAGCACCGGTCCGTCGAGGGCCACCGGCATCACCGGTCCGTCGAGGGCCACCGGCATCACCGGTCCCTGAGCCTGTCGAAGGGCCAACCCCACTTCCCGATAGAGGACACCAATTCATGTCAGAGAAGCTCAAGCTGGTCGACCGCGTCCAGGCGATCAACTGGAACAAGATCGAGGACGAGAAGGACGTCGAGGTCTGGAACCGCCTCGTCAACAACTTCTGGCTGCCCGAGAAGATCCCGCTGTCGAACGACGTCCAGTCGTGGAACACCCTGACGCCGCAGGAGCAGCAGCTCACCATGCGCGTGTTCACGGGCCTCACACTTCTCGACACGATCCAGGGCACCGTCGGCGCCGTCGCCCTCATCCCCGATGCGATCACCCCGCACGAGGAGGCCGTCTACACGAACATCGCGTTCATGGAGTCGGTGCACGCGAAGAGCTACTCCTCGATCTTCTCCACCCTCAGCAGCACGAAGGAGATCGACGAGGCGTTCCGCTGGTCGGTCGAGAACCCGAACCTGCAGAAGAAGGCGTCCATCGTCCTCGACCGCTACCACGGTGACGACCCGCTGAAGCGGAAGGCCGCCTCGACCCTCCTCGAGTCCTTCCTCTTCTACTCGGGCTTCTACCTACCGATGCACTGGTCGAGCCGCGCGAAGCTCACCAACACGGCCGACATGATCCGCCTGATCATCCGCGACGAGGCAGTGCACGGGTACTACATCGGCTACAAGTTCCAGAAGGGCCTCGAGAAGCTGACGCAGGCCGAGCGCGACGACGTCAAGGACTACACGTTCTCGCTGCTCTACGAGCTCTACGACAACGAGGTGCAGTACACGCAGGACCTCTACGACGAGGTCGGTCTCACCGAGGACGTCAAGAAGTTCCTGCACTACAACGCCAACAAGGCGCTCATGAACCTCGGCTACGAGGCCATGTTCCCGAAGACGGTCACGGACGTGAACCCGGCAATCCTGTCGGCGCTCTCCCCGAACGCCGACGAGAACCACGACTTCTTCTCCGGTTCCGGCTCCTCCTACGTGATCGGCAAGGCCGTGGTCACGGAAGACGAGGACTGGGACTTCTAGTCACCACGCAAGCACTGCGCTGGACGCACGAGGGCCGGATGGAATCCACGATTCCATCCGGCCCTCGTGCGTGCAGCGACCTCAGCGGTTAGCGTGGAGGGACGCACGATCGATCTTGGGGGAGACCACCGTGAGCGCGACACTCGAACAACACCGCGAGGCCATCGGTCCGGAGCTGCCAGGGGCAGACATCATCCGAGCGATCCGCGCGCTACTGATCTGGGCCGTCTTGGCGTCATTGGTCTACACCGCGCTGAGTCACGCGACGCAGGGCATCTGTCCTGGCGGGTTCGACGGCAGCGGTGGGTTCATCGATGCCGACGGCGGACCGACGGACACAGCGCCCACGTGCTTGACCGTTTCCCTGCTGCCGAGTCCGATCGTCTACGGCGTCATCGGCGGCACCATCATCGGGGTGCTGAGTGTCATCCTCCGCCGAGCGTCATCTCAGGCCCAGGCCCTGCGGTTCATCTCCCGTGCCCGCTGGATCGTCTGCGGCGTTGCGCTCGTGAGCATCCTCGTCGCGCAGGTCTGGTTCGCTCAACTCGACGTGACCAGTTGGGATGGAGGCCCGATCGACGTGCTGTTCCCGTTCCCGTTCGCATCAGGAAGCGTGGAGATCTCACCCCTGCAGGACTGAGCCGCTCAGCCGGCCAGGGCACCGCTCATACCGCCGCCGGCCGCGAGGAAGAAGTAGAAGAACGCCGTCGCACCCTGGACGACCGGGAAGAAGAGCGCCGCGATCGCGGTGACCACGATCGTGAGGATGGCCACGAGCGCGACCAGGCTGACGACACCGTTGCGTCCTGCGCTCGGAGCCTCGACGGGTTCGGCGACGAGCAGCTCGTCCATGGTCGCTTCGGTCGTCAGCATCGTTCTCCCTGTGGCTCTGGTGTCCTCGACCCTACCTGGAGAGCCGCCGTGCGCCGCTGACTCGCCCGAGGATGTCCGATTTCGACGAGGAAACGCGCAGATTCGGGCGACTCAGCGACGGCGGGTGATCAGCGGCGGGTGGACCAGAGGGCCCAGGCGATGAGCACGGGCTGGAAGAAGAGGCGGGTGAACCGGCGACTGTCGGTGTCGAGGCCGAAGGCGTCGCGGCGGTTGAGCCACTGGGAGAGGTTGCCCGGGAAGATCGCGGTGAAGAACGCCGCAGCGAGGTTGCCGACGGCCGTCCGCTTCACGCCTGAGGCGAGTGCCGCACCCAGCGCGATCTCGACGACGCCCGAGGCGAGCACGGTGGTGTCCTCGTCGATCGGGACCCACTCCGGCACCTGCGCCTGGAAGTCCTTGCGAGCGAAGGTCAGGTGGCTGATGCCGGCGAACACGAGTGCGCCTCCGAGCAGCAGACGTGCGGCGGTGCGGGCTTTCGATCCAGCCATGAGGGTCCTCTCGACGATGGTGATGTCACCACGCTATCCGGAGATCGGTGGACCGACGGCGGGTTGGAGTGCACAGATGTCCAGCAGCCGACCGCTCAGCCGTCGATCTGCGAGTTCGCGTCGAGACGGTGCCAGGTGCGGTTGTGGTAGACGAGCGGCGCGCCGTCGAAGCTCGGGGTGAAGGCCGGGACGGCGGGAGCGGGTGTCTCGGCGGCCGGCTCGGTCCGGACCGGCTCCTCGGCCGCTTGCGGCTGCGAGACGCTCGACTCCAGTGCGTGCACCGCGATGACCGTCGAAGTGCCTGCCTCCATGCGGTTGACGATGCGTCCGCGGATCCAGACGCCGTTGCCCGTGAAGTACGGCTCGCCCGTCGGCAGGCGGTCCCAGATCGAGGTGTCGGCGAAGCGGTCGATCCCGCTCGTCGCGCAGAGCTTCGCGATGTGCAGCTGCTCGGAACCCAGGAGGTGGACGACGACGGTGTCGGACGCGGTGATGGTCGGTGCGCTCGAGGACAGCGACGACACGGAGAAGACGAGGAGCGGCGGTTCCGCACTGACGGAGAAGACCGAGGTGGCGGTGAGTCCCACCGGCCCGCTGCCGTCGTCCGCGGTGATGACCGAGACGCCAGCCGGGTGCTGGCGGAACGCCGCCTTGAAGTCGTCGGGGGACAGGGAGGCGAAACCTGGCGCGACCTCGCCACCGTCGACGGGGGACGGCAAGGCGGTCACGGAGGCGGCTGCCGGGTGGACTGAGCTCACGGGGGATCCTTCGAACGGCTGTGGACGACTGCTGCAACGCCGATTCGGTCGACGCTGCACAGGCTACGTTTCGCTCATCCGGCCGGAGCTGCAACTCTGTTACCCGGTGTGACGGCGACCGAGCGTTCGGGCGCAGGTCTCGTCGACCTCGCCTGCGTACGCTGGACGCATGCCCATTCTCATCGCCCCGGACGACCTCGCAGCCCTGATCGCCTCCGAGACGCCGGTGCGCGTCCTCGACGTGCGGTGGCGACTCGACGCACCGGACGGACGGCCCGCCTACCTCGAGGGGCACCTGCCCAGCGCCGTGTACGTCGACCTCGACCACGAGCTGGCCGACCACGTACCGACCGGAGAAGCGGCCGTCCGAGGCCGTCATCCCCTGCCTGATCGTGAGGCGCTTCAGGGGTCTGCGCGATCGTGGGGCGTCGACGACGGCGACGTGGTCGTGGTCTACGACGATCTCAAGAGCCTGTCGGCGGCACGAGCCTGGTGGGTGCTGCGGAACGCGGGCATCGCGGACGTCCGCATCCTCGACGGCGCGTTCCGGGCGTGGACGGACGCCGGACTGCCCCTGGAGCGCGGCGAGGTCGTCCCGGAACCCGGGACGGTCACGCTGACCGCGGGTGTCCTGCCGACCATCGACATCGACACCGCCGCGACGTGGGCGGGCGAGGGACGTGTGCTACTCGACGCGCGCGCCGGCGAACGGTACCGGGGCGAGGTCGAACCGATCGACCCTCGGTCCGGTCACATCCCCGGAGCGCTCAGCACGCCGACGACCGCCAACGTCGGCACAGACGGCCGATTCCTGTCGCCTGAGACCCTCCGTGAGCAGTTCCTCGCCGCGGGCGTGCCGGAGGACGCGACGGTCGCGACCTACTGCGGCAGCGGGGTGACCGCGGCGCACAACGCGGCCGCACTCACTCTGGCCGGCTTCGAACCGGTGCTGTACCCGGGGTCGTGGAGCGAGTGGGCGAACCACCCGGAGCGTCCGGTGGCGACGGGACCCGACGCCTGAATCGCTGACCCCGGTCATCGAGCCTGTCGAGATGCGCCCTTCGACAGGCTCAGGGACCGGGGTCCGCGATCGGTGCCCTTCGACAGGCTCAGGGACCGGCGCCCTTCGACAAGCTCAGGGACCGGCGCCCTTCGACAGGCTCAGGGAGCAGGGAGCGCTAGCCCGCGAGGACCTTCTGCAGGCGCTGCAACGAGACCGATTCGGCCGTGCCCAGCTGCTGGGCGAACAGGCTGATCCGGAGCTCCTCGAGCATCCACCTGGCCTTCACGAGGTGCTCCGGAGCCTCGGCGGGCAGTGGGATCGTGCCACCGGCGGCCTCGAACCGCGCCAACGCCGTCTGCGCCTCCGTCATCCACACCCGGTCGCGGTTCGGGTTGTCCGTCAGCCGCTCGGCGCGGTAACGGATGCCGGCGAGGTAGCGGGGCAGATGCTCGAGTCGTGCTGAGCCCGTCCGGGAGACGAAGCCCGGGAAGACCAGTCCGTCGAGCTGGCCCCGCATGTCGGTGAGGGCCGCGAGCAGCGTCATGCTCGTCGCCGCCTTCATGGCCTTCTCCGTGTCGCGCGCGGCCTGCAGGATGCGGGCGACGATGGCGACCGTCTGGAACATGCGGTCCATGACCGAGGCGGAGACGCGGTCGCGAAGCGTCTCGTACTGCAGCCGGGAGAACACCTGTCCGTCGGGTACCACACGGAACAGGACATCGTCGATGCAGGCGGCGAGGCAGTCCTCGAACAACGCCGGCGTCGACCGGTAGGGGCTCGTCGCGAGCGCGAGCTTCTCGTTGGCCTTGAGGTGCTGCTGCACGTACGCCGTCGGGGACGGGATCGCGAGCAGGAGGAGGCGGCGCACCCCCGCGGGCATGGCGCGGGCCTGGTCGGCCTCCGTGCTCATGATCCGGATCGACACGCTCGTGCCGTCGTCGACGATCGCGGGGTAGCCGCGGATCACGCCGTCCTCCTGGCGGATGTCGATGAAGCGGGGGAGGTCGTCGAAGTCCCACCTGGTGAACCCGGACCGTTCGATGGCGTTGGGCACTCTGGCGGCGGCGACCTTGGCGACGCTCGCCCGCGTGCGCTGCTTGAGGCGCTGCTGCAGCTCGACGAGGTCCTTGCCGCTGGCGAGCGTCCGGCCGCGCTCGTCGATGACCCGGAAGGTCACGAGCAGGTGCTCGGGGACGCGTTCCATCTCGAAGTCCGAAGCCGAGATGTCCATGTAGGAGAGCCGTTTGATCGCGTTCGCGAGACGGGTGGCGAAGGAGTCCTCGGCGGCGGGACTGCCGGGGGCGACCGCCGGGACGTCGGCGGGGAGCTCGGCGAGCAGCTTCGCCGCCCAGTCGGCCGCAGGCACGATGTTCCGACGCAGGGCCTTCGGGAGCGCTTTGATCATCGCCGTGATGAGGTCCCGACGGAGACCGGGGACCTGCCAGTCGAAACCCGCGGGCGAGAGTCGGTCGAGCAGGGCGAGCGGGACGATGACCGTCACGCCGTCGTCGTCGCTTCCGGGCTCGAAACGGTAGCTGAGCTTCAACCGCTGATCGGCCTGCACCCACTCGGCGGGGAAGCGGTCCTCATCCACCGCCGGAGCGTCCTCGGGGAGGAGGTCCTCCTGGCGCATCGTGAGCAGCTCGGGCTGGTCGGCGCGCGTCTTGCGCCACCAGGATTCGAAGCCCCGCGTCGTCGAGGTCTCGGCAGGGACGCGGGCGTCGTAGAAGTCGAAGACGGCCTCGTCGTCGAAGAGGATGTCGCGGCGTCGCGTCCGCTCCTCGAGCTCACTCAGCTCTTTGCGCAGTCGTCGGTTCGCGCGGTGGAAGTCGAACAGCTTGTCGCGACCGATGTCGTGGGTCCACTCGCCGTCGACGAGCGCGTGCCGCAGGAACAGTTCACGGGCCTGTTCCTGGTCGATGCGACCGAACTGCACCCGGCGGCGCGGCACGATCGGCACGCCGAAGAGGGTCACCTTCTCGAAGGCGACGGCGGAGCCCTGGTTCTTCTCCCAGTGCGGCTCGCTGTACGAGCGTTTGCAGAGGTCGCCGGCGATCTGCTCCGCCCACGCCGGGTCGATCGAGGCGTTGGTGCGGGCGAACAGCCGACTCGTCTCCACGAGTTCCGCGCTCATCACGGCGTTCGGCTGCTTCTTCGCGAGCGCGGACCCGGGGAAGAGGACGAAGCGCGTCTGGCGGGCGCCGATGTAGTCGCCCTTCTTCGCGGTCTTCGTCGCCGGTGGAGCGTTCCGGCCCTTCACGACCGGAGCGACGGTCTGGTCCTTCAGCCCGATGTGGGAGAGGAGCCCGGCGAGGAGCGACTTGTGGATGCCGTCGGGGTTCACCGTCGGCTCGTTGATCGTCAGGCCGAGGGGCTTCGCGAGTTGACGCAGCTGGCGGTAGACGTCGTGCCACTCGCGGACGCGGAGGTAGTTGAGGAACTCGTTCTTGCAGAGCCGACGGAACGCGCTCGACGACAGCTCGTCCTGTTTCTCCTCGAGGTAGTTCCAGAGGTTCAGGAGGGCGAGGAAGTCGCTCGTGGGGTCGACGAACCGGCGGTGCAGTTCGTCGGCCTTCTGCCGGTGCTCGAGCGGTCGTTCGCGTGGGTCCTGGATGGTGAGCGCCGCGACGATCGCGAGCACCTCCCGCGACACCCCGTGCCGCTTCGACTCCACGACCATGCGCGCGAACCGCGGATCGATCGGCAGGCGGCTGAGGTCGCGCCCCACCCGCGTGAGGCGTGGACCGCCGCCCCGAGGTGAGCCGTCGGCGAAGGTGCGCGTCTCGATCGCGCCGAGTTCGGACAGCAGGTCGACGCCGTCCTTGATGCCGCGGGCGTCCGGCGGCTGGAGGAAGGGGAAAGCGGCGATGTCGCCGAGGCCGAGGGAGATCATCTGCAGGATCACCGCGGCGAGGTTCGTGCGGAGGATCTCCGGTTCGGTGAACTCCGGGCGCTTCGCGAAGTCGTCCTCCGAGTAGAGCCGGATGGCGATGCCGTCGCTCGTACGGCCGGATCGACCCGAACGCTGGTTCGCCGACGCCTGCGAGATCGCCTCGATGGGGAGCCGCTGCACCTTGGAGCGCACGCTGTAGCGCGAGATGCGGGCGGTTCCGGCGTCGATGACGTACTTGATGCCGGGCACCGTGAGGCTCGTCTCGGCCACGTTCGTCGCGAGGATGATGCGCCGGCGGAGGCCTGCCACGGTCGACGGCTGGAACACGCGGTGCTGGTCGGCGGAGGAGAGCCGGCCGTAGAGCGGCAGCACCTCGGTGCCGGGCAGGTTGCGGCCGCGGATGGCGTCGGCGGCGTCGCGGATCTCCGTCTCGCCGGACAGGAAGACGAGGACGTCGCCCATCGACTCGCGCGCCAGCTCGTCGAGGGCGGCGTTGATGCCTTCGAGGTAGTCGCGGTCGGCGGCCTCGGACTCGGGGGCGTCCTCATCGTCGTCCGTGGGCTCGTCGGCCACGAGCGGCCGGTAGCGGATCTCCACCGGGTACGTGCGGCCGGAGACCTCGACGATGGGCGCTCCGTCGAAGTGCTTCGAGAAGCTCTCCGGGTCGATCGTCGCGGACGTGATGATGACCTTGAGGTCGGGGCGCTGGGGGAGGAGCTGCTTGAGGTAGCCGAGCAGGAAGTCGATGTTGAGGCTGCGCTCGTGTGCCTCGTCGATGATGATCGTGTCGTACTTGCGCAGCATCCGGTCGCGGTGGATCTCGTTCAGCAGGATGCCGTCGGTCATCAGCTTGATCTTCGTCGCCTTCGACGCCTGATCGGTGAAGCGGACCTGGTAGCCGACGATGCCACCGAGCTCCTGGCCGAGTTCCTCCGAAATGCGTTCGGCGATCGTGCGCGCGGCCAGTCGTCGGGGCTGCGTGTGCCCGATGGACTCGCGACCGAGCTCGAGGCAGATCTTCGGCAGCTGAGTGGTCTTGCCGGAACCCGTCGCCCCGGCGACGATGACGACCTGGTGCTCGCTGATGGCACGCGCGATGTCCGCGCGGGCGGCACTGACCGGCAGCTCGGGCGGGTAGGAGATTCGGAGGTCGGACATCAGCCCTCCATCGTATCGGGCTGGACGCGTTGTGCTGCCGCTCCGGACCTTCTTGATCCGGCGAACCCTTCCTCCGGTCCCTGAGTCACCTCCGCCGGTCCCTGAGCCGCTTTCCCCGGTCCTGAGCCGCCTTCCCCGGTCCCTGAGCAACCTCCTTCGGTCCCTGAGCTTGTCGAAGGGCAGGCGGAGAACCTCGCGAACTCCGCAACGCCCCGCCGGTCCCTGAGCTTGTCGAAGGGCAAACGAGGAGACTTCCACAACCGGGCCGACTCGGCATCTGGAATGTCAGTGGTCCATGGTGGACTGGTTCCATGACCGAGACCACCCGCACCGCGACCCGCGTCGGCGACGAATACGCCGCGCAGCT
>NZ_FXWJ01000008.1 GCF_900177795.1 Plantibacter elymi (nom. nud.) | reverse complement strand
ACCTTGGGTGGCCATTTCAACGAAGAAGTCCGGCGGTGTCCTACTCTCCCACAGGGTCCCCCCTGCAGTACCATCGGCGCAAAGAGTCTTAGCTTCCGGGTTCGGAATGTGACCGGGCGTTTCCCTCTCGCTATGGCCGCCGAAACACTATTGATGTATCAAAGTGAACAAGCAAACCAACACGCTGTGCGAACACAGTGGTGTTGTTTGCGGGTTCTCGACCGTACATCGAGAACCACTCAGTGGACGCGTAGCATCTTCGTATTCAAACAAAGAAAGTGTTATCAAATTATCGGCTTATTAGTACCGGTCAGCTCCGAGAGTCTTTCGTCCTCTCTTCCACATCCGGCCTATCAACCCAGTAGTCTGGCTGGGAGCCTCTCGCCCGAAGGCATGGAAATCTCATCTTAAGGCCGGCTTCCCGCTTAGATGCTTTCAGCGGTTATCCATCCCGAACGTAGCTAATCAGCGGTGCTCCTGGCGGAACAACTGACACACCAGAGGTTCGTCCAACCCGGTCCTCTCGTACTAGGGTCAGATCCTTTCAAATTTCCTGCGCGCGCAGCGGATAGGGACCGAACTGTCTCACGACGTTCTAAACCCAGCTCGCGTACCGCTTTAATGGGCGAACAGCCCAACCCTTGGGACCTACTCCAGCCCCAGGATGCGACGAGCCGACATCGAGGTGCCAAACCATGCCGTCGATATGGACTCTTGGGCAAGATCAGCCTGTTATCCCCGAGGTACCTTTTATCCGTTGAGCGACAGCGCTTCCACAAGCCACTGCCGGATCACTAGTCCCGACTTTCGTCCCTGCTCGACTTGTCAGTCTCACAGTCAAGCTCCCTTGTGCACTTACACTCGACACCTGATTGCCAACCAGGTTGAGGGAACCTTTGGGCGCCTCCGTTACTTTTTGGGAGGCAACCGCCCCAGTTAAACTACCCACCAGGCACTGTCCCTGAACCGGATTACGGTTCGAAGTTAGATATCCAGAGTGACCAGAGTGGTATTTCAACAATGACTCCACCTGAACTAGCGTCCAAGCTTCAAAGTCTCCCACCTATCCTACACAAGCCACACCGAACACCAATACCAAGCTGTAGTAAAGGTCACGGGGTCTTTCCGTCCTGCTGCGCGTAACGAGCATCTTTACTCGTAATGCAATTTCGCCGAGTTCGCGGTTGAGACAGCTGGGAAGTCGTTACGCCATTCGTGCAGGTCGGAACTTACCCGACAAGGAATTTCGCTACCTTAGGATGGTTATAGTTACCACCGCCGTTTACTGGGGCTTAAATTCTCAGCTTCGCCTTGCGGCTAACCGTTCCTCTTAACCTTCCAGCACCGGGCAGGCGTCAGTCCGTATACATCGTCTTGCGACTTGGCACGGACCTGTGTTTTTAGTAAACAGTCGCTTCCCACTGGTCTCTGCGGCCTTCAAACGCTTTCGGAGCAAGTCCTAATACGCCTCAGGCCCCCCTTCTCCCGAAGTTACGGGGGCATTTTGCCGAGTTCCTTAACCACGATTCTCTCGATCTCCTTAGTATTCTCTACCTGACCACCTGAGTCGGTTTGGGGTACGGGCCACTAGAACCTCGCGTCGATGCTTTTCTTGGCAGCATAGGATCACCTACTATCCCTTACGGGTCCGTATCGTGTCTCAGCCTTCACGAGAGACGGATTTGCCTATCTCTCAGCCTACGCACTTACACCGGGACAACCATCGCCCGGCATAGGCTACCTTCCTGCGTCACACCTGTTAATACGCTAAACGCACCAGCATGGGGTCGAGCGTTAGACCGGACCCATCATCCCCGAAGGGAATCAGTCGTCCGGGTTAGGACTCTTAGCACCACTGGATTATCTTGGGCGGTTCTTCGCGGGTACGGGAATATCAACCCGTTGTCCATCGACTACGCCTGTCGGCCTCGCCTTAGGTCCCGACTTACCCAGGGAAGATTAGCTTGACCCTGGAACCCTTGGTCTTTCGGAGGACATGTTTCTCACATGTCTTTCGCTACTCATGCCTGCATTCTCACTCGTGTAGCGTCCACGGCTGGTTTACACCGCCGCTTCACTCGCCACACGACGCTCTCCTACCCATCAATACGGCTGGACCACGAAGGCCTACCAAAAATATCAATGCCACAACTTCGGTGGCGTGCTTGAGCCCCGTTACATTGTCGGCGCGGAATCACTTGACCAGTGAGCTATTACGCACTCTTTCAAGGGTGGCTGCTTCTAAGCCAACCTCCTGGTTGTCTGTGCAACTCCACATCCTTTCCCACTTAGCACGCGCTTTGGGACCTTAGTTGGTGGTCTGGGTTGTTTCCCTCTCGACGATGAAGCTTATCCCCCACCGTCTCACTGCTGCGCTCTCACTTACCGGCATTCGGAGTTTGGCTGACGTCAGTAAGCTTTTGGGCCCCATCGGCCATCCAGTAGCTCTACCTCCGGCAAGAAACACGCAACGCTGCACCTAAATGCATTTCGGAGAGAACCAGCTATCACGAAGTTTGATTGGCCTTTCACCCCTATCCACAGCTCATCCCCTCAGTTTTCAACCTAAGTGGGTTCGGTCCTCCACGACGTCTTACCGTCGCTTCAACCTGGCCATGGATAGATCACTTCGCTTCGGGTCTAGGACATGCGACTGAATCGCCCTATTCAGACTCGCTTTCGCTACGGCTACCCCACACGGGTTAACCTCGCCACATATCGCTAACTCGCAGGCTCATTCTTCAAAAGGCACGCTGTCACACCAACAAGGGTGCTCCAACGGTTTGTAAGCAAACGGTTTCAGGTACTATTTCACTCCCCTCCCGGGGTACTTTTCACCTTTCCCTCACGGTACTTGTCCGCTATCGGTCATCTGGGAGTATTTAGGCTTATCAGGTGGTCCTGACAGATTCACACGGGATTTCTCGGGCCCCGTGCTACTTGGGATACTCCTCGCACGATTGCAGCATTTCGACTACCGGGCTGGCACCGTCTCTGGCTGGGCTTTCAATCCCATTCGTCTATACCACGTTCTAATGCTCCCCGAATATCAGTTCGGAGTGAGAAGTCCCACAACCCCGGACATGCAACGCCTGATAGCTATCACACATGCCCGGTTTAGCCTCTTCCGATTTCGCTCGCCACTACTGACGGAATCACTGTTGTTTTCTCTTCCTGGGGGTACTGAGATGTTTCACTTCCCCCCGTTCCCTCTACCCGCCCTATATATTCAGGCGGGAGTCACCAGATCACCACAAGGGGCCTGGCGGGGTTTCCCCATTCGGAAATCCTCGGATCACAGCTCGTTTATCAGCTCCCCGAGGCTTATCGCAGATTACTACGTCCTTCTTCGGCTCCAGATGCCAAGGCATCCACCGTTTGCTCTTAGAAATTTGAAATCACATGAGTTTGAATCGATCGGCACCAGTTACCTGATGCAGATTGACCGATGATCAACATCACTTCCGAAGAAGTATGTTTTGATCTTTGTGATCCACAACCCCGAAGGGCCATGAATCTAAGATGCTCGCGTCCACTGTGTAGTTCTCAAAGTACGGGCGGTACCTCTCTCCTTGACAATTGATGTCAAGCAAAAGAGGCCCTGAGGTTCGTCCTTCCTCCACCGAAGCGGAGAAGATCCGGTCCCTCAGGACCCAACAGCGTGCATATGCAAACCCTCCAGCCGGCCACCGTTCCAATCCCCCGAAGAAGACGTACTTGCTGGCAGACTCTCACGTCTGCACCAATGTCAATGTTCCACCCATGAGCGCCAGCGAGAACATGTGTCTCGATCTGGCTTGGCAGCTTGAATCTCCCTGTATACAGAGGAGAGCTGCACATGCTCCTTAGAAAGGAGGTGATCCAGCCGCACCTTCCGGTACGGCTACCTTGTTACGACTTAGTCCTAATTACCGATCCCACCTTAGACAGCTCCATCCTTGCGGTTAGGCCACTGGCTTCGGGTGTTACCGACTTTCATGACTTGACGGGCGGTGTGTACAAGGCCCGGGAACGTATTCACCGCAGCGTTGCTGATCTGCGATTACTAGCGACTCCGACTTCATGAGGTCGAGTTGCAGACCTCAATCCGAACTGGGACCAGCTTTTTGGGATTCGCTCCACCTTACGGTATTGCAGCCCTTTGTACTGGCCATTGTAGCATGCGTGAAGCCCAAGACATAAGGGGCATGATGATTTGACGTCGTCCCCACCTTCCTCCGAGTTGACCCCGGCAGTATCCCATGAGTTCCCACCATTACGTGCTGGCAACATAGAACGAGGGTTGCGCTCGTTGCGGGACTTAACCCAACATCTCACGACACGAGCTGACGACAACCATGCACCACCTGTTTACGAGTGTCCAAAGAGTTGACCATTTCTGGCCCGTTCTCGTATATGTCAAGCCTTGGTAAGGTTCTTCGCGTTGCATCGAATTAATCCGCATGCTCCGCCGCTTGTGCGGGCCCCCGTCAATTCCTTTGAGTTTTAGCCTTGCGGCCGTACTCCCCAGGCGGGGCGCTTAATGCGTTAGCTACGACACGGAAACCGTGGAATGGTCCCCACATCTAGCGCCCAACGTTTACGGGGTGGACTACCAGGGTATCTAAGCCTGTTTGCTCCCCACCCTTTCGCTCCTCAGCGTCAGTAGCGGCCCAGAGATCTGCCTTCGCCATCGGTGTTCCTCCTGATATCTGCGCATTCCACCGCTACACCAGGAATTCCAATCTCCCCTACCGCACTCTAGTCTGCCCGTACCCACTGCAGACCCGAGGTTGAGCCTCGGGATTTCACAGCAGACGCGACAAACCGCCTACGAGCTCTTTACGCCCAATAATTCCGGACAACGCTTGCACCCTACGTATTACCGCGGCTGCTGGCACGTAGTTAGCCGGTGCTTTTTCTGCAGGTACCGTCACTTTCGCTTCTTCCCTGCTAAAAGAGGTTTACAACCCGAAGGCCGTCGTCCCTCACGCGGCGTTGCTGCATCAGGCTTTCGCCCATTGTGCAATATTCCCCACTGCTGCCTCCCGTAGGAGTCTGGGCCGTGTCTCAGTCCCAGTGTGGCCGGTCACCCTCTCAGGCCGGCTACCCGTCGTCGCCTTGGTGAGCCGTTACCTCACCAACAAGCTGATAGGCCGCGAGTCCATCCTTGACCAAAATTCTTTCCAGCAACTCACCATGCGGTGGAAGCTCGTATCCGGTATTAGACGTCGTTTCCAACGCTTATCCCAGAGTCAAGGGCAGGTTACTCACGTGTTACTCACCCGTTCGCCACTAATCCACCCAGCAAGCTGGGCTTCATCGTTCGACTTGCATGTGTTAAGCACGCCGCCAGCGTTCGTCCTGAGCCAGGATCAAACTCTCCGTAAATGTTGAATTGCACGACCACCGAAGCGACCGGCACATTTCGCGCACCATGCCACCGGAATAGGTGAACACGATGCAAGTTTGAAACTGACAGAACAAATCATTACTGACTTGCTTTGTTTTGTTTAAATGTTTTCCAAAGGAATCTCTTACAACATCAACCAACCGAAAAGGAAGGCATCAATTGCACGAGGTTTTTGGCATTTGACATTGTGCACGCTGTTGAGTTCTCAAGGATCGGATGCTCCTGCCTTTGGCCATCACGACCGCCCTGCAGGGCAACTTCTCTA
>NZ_FXWJ01000006.1 GCF_900177795.1 Plantibacter elymi (nom. nud.) | reverse complement strand
GCGAAGTACGTGTACGAGACCGGCACCGCGCACGGCAAGCGCGTGCAGGCGCTCGGCGGGGCGAAGAACCACATGCTCGTGCTGCCCGACGCCGATCTCGACCTCGTCGCCGACTCCGCCATCAACGCCGGCTTCGGCTCCGCCGGGGAACGGTGCATGGCGATCTCGGTCGTCGTCGCGGTCGAGCCCGTCGCGGACGAGCTCATCGGGAAGATCGCCGAACGCGCAGCGACCCTGCGGATCGGTGACGGCCGCCGGAACTGCGACATGGGACCGCTCGTGACGAAGGTGCACCGCGACAAGGTCGCCTCCTACCTCGACATCGCCGAAGCCGACGGCGCGACGATCGTCGTCGACGGCCGCAACACGCCCATCGACGGCGACCCGAACGGGTTCTGGCTCGGCCCGACCCTGATCGACAACGTCCCGACGACGTCGAAGGTGTACACGGAGGAGATCTTCGGACCCGTCCTCGCCGTCGTCCGCGTGCAGTCCTACGAAGAAGGCGTCGCGCTGATCAACGGCGGTGCGTTCGGGAACGGGACAGCGATCTTCACCAACGACGGCGGTGCGGCACGGCGGTTCCAGAACGAGATCCAGGTCGGCATGATCGGCATCAACGTGCCCATCCCCGTCCCGGTCGCGACGTTCTCCTTCGGCGGGTGGAAGGACTCCCTCTTCGGCGACACCAAGGCCCACGGCGCCGAGGGCGTCCGCTTCTTCACCCAGCAGAAGGCCATCACCTCCCGCTGGCTCGACCCCTCCCACGGCGGCATCAACCTCGGCTTCCCCCAGAACTGAGGTTCGCGCGGCGGGGGCTGGCCCTTCGACGAGCTCAGGGACCGGCGGGTGGTGTTGGTCCCTGAGCCTGTCGAAGGGCGGTCCCTGGTCCCGCCCTTGCCACGGGTCGGCCGCAGCCGCGACAATGGCCCCGCCGACCACGACCGACGAGGGGCGCCACTGATGGCCATCGAACCGACCGAGCTCGATCACCGCTTCACCGCGCCGATCGGCGTCGACGTGAAGGGCGACGTCTGGTCCTGCGTCGAGATGCCCGGCTCGGCCGAGTTCTTCGGGACCGGCAAGTCCGTCCGGGTCGATGCGACCGTCGACGGTGTCGAGCTCCCGAACGTCGGGCTCATGCCGACCGGCTCCGGTGGTCACATGCTGTCCATCAGCGCGAAGCTGCGGAAGCGTCTCGGCAAGGACATCGGCGACACCGTCGACGTGCACCTCAGTCGCCGCTTGAGCTGAGCGCAGGAGATCCGCGCGGCAGCAGGAGATCCTGAGGGAGAACCTCCTGCTGCCGCGCGGATCTCCTGCGCTCAGCCGCCCGTGACCCGGCGGATGAGGTCCTGGATGAACGGCACCACGTCCGACGCCTGGTCGACGCCCGCGAAGGCGACCGCCAGCAGCGGCCACAGCGACACGAGGAGCGCCGAGATCACCGCGGCGACGGCGAGCACCCAGGAGAGTGCGCCGTTGCGACTGCGGACGCATCCGAGCAGGAACAGCAGCGCGAGCACGTACCCGATGAGCAGCGCGACCACGATGCCGCCGACGGGGACCCTGAGCGCACCGACCGTCGCGCCGTCGGCCGCACCGATGAGCCCGAGGATCGGGATCAGCACCCCGACGACGATCAGGACGAGGAGGACGACTCCCGTGATCGCAGCGGCCCACACGGCACGCGGACGCGGACGGGAGCCGTACGACGTGGTCCGGCTGAAGAGCGGCATGTCACTGCTCCTTCGTCGGCGCAGTAGCTTGGACGGCCGTGGCCTCGGCGGGAGCGTCCGCCACCTCGTCGACGTCAGCGACCTTCGGGGCAGGCTGGTCGTGTGTGTCCTCGTCGGCGGAATCGAGCGCGCTCGGGGCTCCGTCGACGGTCTCTGCGGCGCCGCCGTTCTGCTCGGCATCCGAAGCCAGGTCGGCAGTCGGGCCTGCGTCAGCCGCCCCGACGGGCTCAGCGCCAGCGAGGTCCGAGTCGGCGGCGTGCGTCACCTCGTCGGCGACGGTCGCGAGCGAGTCGGCCGCGGTGGCCAGCTGGCGGGCGGCCTCGGCGAGTTCCTCCGACACATCGTCGGAGGAATCCGACACCACCGCATCGATCGGTTCGCCGCCGACGTCGCCGTCGGCCACGAGCTCGCCGTCTGCGTCGGCGGCCGCGCCCGGCTGGTCGTCCTCCAGCGACCGGCCGTCGTCGCCCTCGGACCGGCCGGTCCGCTGCTCGACCGCGTCACCAGCGGCGTCGGCCAGGTCGGCCGCTCCGGCTCGCGCCGAGTCCACCGCGTCCGATGCAGCAGCCTTGACGTTGTCCAAGGCTTCGCCGGCGGCGTCGGTCGCGTCTCCGAGAGCGGCTCCCGCGGCGGCGGTCGCGTCGCCGACGGCGACCTTCGCGTCGTCGATCGCCTCGCCCGGATCGGGCTCGATCGGATCGAACGGCCCGTGGATGTCGGTGACCGTGATGTCGATGTCGACCGGTCCCGGGTGGCGTGCCTCCAGCACGGCCGCGACGTCGGCCCGGACGGTGTCCGCGACCTCGTCGATGCTGGCCGGGTACTCGGCAACCAGTGAGACCTCGACGTTCAGCACGTCGTCGTCGGCCAGCACGTTGACGCCGGGGACAGCGGTGCGGCCGAGGAGGCGGGTGCGGGCGCTGTCGATGGCACGGGCCGTCGGGGAACCGAGGGCGTGCACGCCGGGGACCGTCTCGGCCGTCGTGGCGATGACCTGGGCGAGTTCGTCGGCCTCCTGCTCACGCCGTCGGCCGGAGTCGAGCTCGACCACCGGTGCGTCCTCGGGTTCCGGCGAAGCCACCGGCTCCGACACCGACACCGCCGGCGTCTCGGCGGAGACCGAGTCGGCCACGGCCGGTTCAGCGGCCTCCGGACCAGCGACAGCCCCGTTCGCCGGCGCGACCACAGGAGCGGGCGCAGTCCCACCCGCGTGCTCGCCGTCGTGCGACTCGATGCGACGGACCTCGTCATCGGGATGCGCGGGCACGAGCACCGTCGGGTGCTCCGCCCGGACCTCGGCCGGGGTGGGGATGTGCTGCTGGTCCGGGTGCTTCGTGTCGTCGCTCATGCGATCCTCCTCGCACCGCGTCGGCGGTGCATCGGTCCTACTGCTGTGGGTTCGGGTGCCGCGGCGGCACCGCGGGGTGTCGGGTCAGACGACCCGGTTCGTGCTGGCGAGCCGCGTGCGCAGTCCGCTGACGATCTGGATGACCACCGGGGTGGACGTCCCGAGGACGCCGTCCCACTCGTGGATGGCCGCCTCGATGTCGCGCCGCAGCTGGACGGGCGAGGCGCCGCGACGAGCGTGTGCGGTGAGGCGCAGCGTGGACTGCTTGCGGATCCGGAAGCCGGTGACGTCGACGGCGACCACGTCGGGGTTGCGCCCGATCGCCTCCTCGAGGACCTGCTCGGCGACCTTCACGTCGAGCACGACGCGACCACCGGTCGGGGTGTCCTTCGTCCGCTGCTCGTCGACCTGCAGCAGCGTGCCGGTGTGGCCGCGGCCCTGCCGGAACACGAACCAGAGGATGACGAGGATGAGCAGCAGGGCGACGACCGCCGCGACCCACAGGATCCACGGCTGGGCGTCGATGGTGTCGTTCGTCGGTCCGACGGCCCGCTCGGCGTTCTCGCTGATCGTGCGCTGCACGTCCGGCAGGAGCGCGCCCACGGACAAGGCCGCGCCAGCCGCGAGGACGACGAGTCCCACGACGAAGATGAAGAACCGGTTGAGGAATCGATTCGTGGAGTTCATCAGGCCACCGTTCCCTTGCTGCTCACGCGGACCTTGGCGCGGAGCGCCGGCCGGTAGTCGTAGGACGCGACCTCCGCGTCCACGGCCTGCTGAATCTCGCGCTGGTCGACGCGTCGGCCGCTCGTCGGCGTGACGTCGACGCGGGCGCTCCTGGCGCCGACGCTGACACTCACCTGCGAGGGGTCGATGTCACCGGCGTACGAGGCGACGCGGGCGAGCGACTGCGCGATCACGCGGTCGTCCACGACGGCCGCGGTGCGGTCGGCGATCGACCCGCGACGCCCTTGGCGGGCGGGGGCAAGCGACAGGATGATCAGCACGAGGCCGATGATCGCCGCGACCGCGCCGATGGTGACGAGCAGCGGGGCCGGAGCGGTCGCCGCGGTCAGCACCGCGGTGACGATGTCCTTCGGTGCGACGAGGAGCGCCGGCTGCCCGATCGCGGCCAGGACCGATTCGGTGCCGAGCCAGGCGAGCACGAGCGCGAGGATGATCGCGATCGTGATCGCGAGCGTCGACCGCGGCGAGTGGGTCTCGCGACGCACCGCGCGGCGGTACAGGGCTGGGGTGCTCACAACACCCTCCTTCGTTCTTCGAGCTTCGCGCCCGTGATGTGGAGGTCGACGCGTCCGATCGTCGACCCGGTCAGGTCCAGGCACCGTTCACGGATGCTGGTCTGTGCGCGTGCCAGGCGTTCGAGGACGGTTCCCGAGGTCCGGGATCCGGCGCCGAGCGGCGACACGTGGATGGGCGTGCTCGCGGTGACCGTGAGGGCCCCCTGGGCGTCGGAGAGCTCGACCGAGACCTCCGACGCCCGCACACCGAGTTCCTCCGCGGTGACGGCAGACACGACGCGACGCACGGCGCGGGAGCTGATCGTGTTGCGACCATGCACGGCCTGTTCGGCCGTCACCGCCGCGGTCACGACGACCGCCGCCCGCGGAGCGCGTCGGCGACACCGCGCAGGTCGAGCTTGCCCTCGAGCACGCGTCCGATGCCGAATCCGATCAGCATGAACAGCGCGACGAGGATCATGCTCCAGAACCCGAATGCGACGGCCGCCAGTGCCAGGACGGCACCGACGAGGATGCCGCGATCGGTCGTGGTCACTGGACGCGGCTCTCGTCAGCGTCGTTGTCGTCGTCCGACGGGATGTGGACGTCGGAGACGGTGACGTTGACCTCGGTGACGTCCATGCCGACGACGTTCGAGATCGCGTCGGTGACGCTGCGACGGACGTCGTCCGCGACGCGCTGGAGGTCGACGGGGTACTCGGCGACGATCACGATGTCAGCGGCGACCTGCTTCTCGCCGACCTCGACCGAGACGCCCTGACCGCGGTCCTGAGCGTTGATGGCGTTGCGGATGGCGCCGATGGCGCGAGCTGCTCCGCCGCCGAGGTCGTGCACGCCGGGGACCTCGCGGGCTGCGATGCCGGCGACCTTCTGGACGACGCCATCGGCGATGACGTTCTTGCCCGTGGAGGTGGTGGCGGCGTGGTTCGCGGTGTCGGTGGTGTTCGACATGGTGTTGCTCCTTCGGTGGCTGGTACTGCGGTTTCACGTTCCGGGTGTCCGGTCGCGGTGCCCGTGTTCCGGGCGACATCTATGAGACTGCTTGTCACGCTCGAACCTCACGGTCGATCTCGTTTTCATCGCGAAGCACTCATTTTCTGGATATTCGCGATTCGTCGATCAACCGCGGAGGGTCTGGCTCGGGCCCTCGCCGAACCGGGCCCGATAGGCGGAGGCGAAACGTCCGAGGTGGACGAACCCCCACCGCTTCGCAACCTCACCGACCGTGGTCTCCTGCGGTGACCTGTCGGCGAGCTCGCGTCGGGTGCGGTCGAGTCGGATGTCGCGCAGGTAGGCGGTGGGCGACATGCCGAGCTCGCGACGGCAGTGGAGCTGCAGCGTCCTCGTGTGCAGCCCGGCCGCTTTCGCCGCGTCGGCGGGCGTGATGGGCTCCGCCGCGTGGTGGTGCAGGTACTCGACCGCGAGGCGCGTGCGCGCCATCGAGGGCTCGCGGAGCGGCTCCGGCAGGTCGACCACCGCCCACGGTGCGAGCTGCAGCAGCGCGAGGGCGAGCGGTCGCTGGGCGTTCATGCGGAGCAGCGGAGGCGCCGACTCGTCGGTGAGCACCGGGGTGGAGGCGTTCAACGCCACACGCCAGCGCTCGATCGCCTCAGCTGTCGGTGTCGCCTCGAGGTCGAAGGACACCTGCTGACTCGGGCCGGCGTGGATCTCGGTCGCGATGTCCTCGAGGTACGGTGCGGAGAACAGCACGGAGTTCTGCCGGTGCGGGGTGAGGTGCACCGTGTACGGCCTGTGGAACGGGAGGACGAACGGCGAGCGCGGGATCTCCATCCGTTGGCCGTCGCGACGCACGATCCAGCCGCCGCCGGTCTGGACCCACGAGACCACGTAATCGGTGAGGCCGGGGGTCTCGCCGGTGACGTGCCCGGTCATCGTCGCGGTGCGGAGGGAGACGCGGTCGTCGCCGATCGACACCCACTGGAACGAGAACGGCTCGGTGCCGCGGGTGACGGTGAAGCGGCTGCCGTCGTAGGCGCGCTCGTAGTTCTGCCGGGCGACCGCCGGGTCGTCGCCGCTGACCGTGACCTTGCGGATCGGAACCGTCGACACCAAGCTGCTCGTGCTGCCGAGCAGCGGGCCGGTGTCGGAGTCGCTCTCCGGATCTGGTTCGGATGCGAGGAAGGAGTGTTGCATGGTCGTCCTTGTGCGAGTGGGGGTCTCTTCGTCGCGGGACGGGCCCCAGGGCCCCGTCGGTTTCCCGCGTCATTGGAGAGACGGACCGAGAGGAGGGAATCTCACGGTTCACTCAGCAGTTCGTCAGACAACGCCGTACCGGATGCCCCGCAGCACGCGTTTCGGTGAAAACTCAGTAGTCGAGACCTCCCGGTGACGACGTGAATCCGTCCCCGGCACCCGGTCCCTGAGCTGGCTGTTCTCGGTCCCTGAGCCTGTCGAAGGGCAGCCGAAAGCGCCCGTTCCGTCGTCCTGATGCTCTGCAGACGACGCAACGGGCGCTCTCGGTGATGTCTCCGTGCCGCCTACGCGGCGTCGAGATACCCGTTCGGGTTGAGGACGAACTTCTGCGCAGCCCCCGCATCGAACTCGGCGTACCCGCGCGGGGCGTCCTCGAGGGTGATCGCGGTGGCATTGACGTTCTTCGCGATGTGCACCTTGTCGTGCAGGATCGCCATCATGAGGCCGTGGTTGTACTTCATGACCGGGCACTGACCGGTGGTGAACGACAGCGACTTCGCCCAGCCGGTACCAAGGCTCAGCGAGAGCGCACCCTTCTTCGCGGCCTCGTCGATGCCGCCCGGGTCACCCGTCACGTAGAGCCCGGGGATGCCGAGCGCACCGCCGGCCGCGGTGATGTCCATGAGCGAGTTGAGCACGGTCGCCGGGGCTTCGTGACCCGCGTCGCCGCCGTGACCGCGAGCCTCGAAGCCGACGGCGTCGACCGCGCAGTCGACCTCCGGGACACCGAGGATCTGTTCGATCTGCTCCGCCGGCTCGCCCTTGGTGAGGTCGACGGTCTCGCAACCGAAGCTCCGCGCCTGCGCCAGCCGGTCGGCGTTCATGTCGCCGACGATGACCGCAGCGGCACCGAGGAGCATGGCCCCGGTCGCTGCGGCGAGTCCGACTGGTCCCGCGCCCGCCACGTAGACGGTCGATCCAACGCCGACACCCGCCGTCACCGCACCGTGGAAGCCGGTCGGGAAGATGTCGGAGAGCATCGTGAGGTCCATGATCTTCTCGAGCGCCTGGTCGCGGTCCGGGAACTTCAGGAGGTTCCAGTCCGCGTAGGGCACGAGCACGTACTCGGCCTGACCGCCGACCCAGCCGCCCATGTCGACGTAGCCGTAGGCACTGCCCGGGCGGTCGGGGTTCACGTTGAGGCAGATGCCGGTCTTGCGCTCCTTGCAGTTGCGACAGCGACCGCAGGCGATGTTGAAGGGCACCGAGACGATGTCGCCGACCTTGATGAACTCGACATCCGGTCCGACCTCGACGACTTCTCCGGTGATCTCGTGTCCGAGGACGAGGTTCGGCGGTGCCGTGGTGCGGCCGCGGACCATGTGCTGGTCGGAGCCGCAGATGTTGGTCGCGACGGTCTTGAGGATGGCGCCGTGGGGGACTTTCCGGCCGACGTTGGCCGGGTTCACCCCCGGTCCGTCCTTGAGTTCGAAGGTGGGGTAGTCGATGTCGATGACCTCGACGACACCCGCTGCTTTGTAGGCGACAGCTCTGTTACCTGACACGTGATCCTCCTTGATCGCGGGCGCCCGTTGTGGGGCACCCTGTGTCTGCTCGACCCTATCCCGCCCCTGCCGCGAGCGGCAGTCCCCCGGTCCCTGAGCTTGTCGAAGGGCCGCGGTCCCCGAGTCCCCTGTCGCTGAGCACCTCCGTCCCCGAGAACACCTCCACCGGTCCCTGAGCCTGTCGAAGGGCCCCCTGTGGAGAACGCCCTCGGTCGTCCGCACACCTTCTCTAGGCTTCCCTGAGACCGCCGGCCGATGCCACGGTCATCCCCCACATGTACAGACGGAGGCCCAAAACGTACACTTGCGACATGTCCCGGATCAACGTCACCGAAGCTCGCGCGAAGTTCTCCGAGCTCATCGCGCGATCCCACACCGAAGCAGTGTTCGTGGAGCGTCGCGGGCGCGCAGAGGCCGTCATCATCAGTCCCGAACAGTACGACCGGATGATGGAGGCGCTCGAAGACGCCGAGGACGCCCGTGCCTTCGACGCGGCGATGGCCGAGGAGGGCGACAGCATCCCGTGGGCGCAGGCGAAGGCCGACCTCGGCTGGGAATGAGTCGATACGACATCGAGCTGCGGCCGGCCGCGATCAAGGCGCTCCGCAGGATCGACCATCAGGACCAGCGACGCATCCGGGCCGCGATCGCTCTGCTCGGGGAGAACCCACGCCCGCCGAGCGCCACGGCGTTGCAGGGGCGCCCCGGCTTCCGAGTCAGGGTTGGCAGGTATCGGATCGTGTACACGATCGATGACGGTGTGCTCCTCGTGGTCGTCATCACGCTCGGCCATCGGAGCGACGTCTACCGGGGCTGACGTGCGGCGACCTCGTGTCGGCGCCCGCCTCTACGCTGGTGGAGCAGACCCCGAGGAGAGCACCCAGCATGAAGAAGACTCCCTTGGCGTTGCTCGTCGCGCTCCTTGCAGCCGTCGTGGTGCTCGTCGCAACGCAGTTCGACGGCGGGATCGTGTTCGGCGAGCCGGGGTCACCAGCGCCGACATCGCTCGCACCGACGCCCGCGGCGGTCAGCCCGAGCGTACGGGCATCGCTCGAGGCCGCCGGCTTCGCTGTCGTTGACGCGTCCGGGCAGTTGGTCGTCTCGGCCACCGCAGTCGAAGACGCGCTGGCCGACGTCGACACCGCCACCCGGGTCGCCACCGGTTACGACCGGGACCGGTTCGGTCAGCGTTGGGCCGACATCGACCGCAACGGCTGCGACACCCGCAACGATGTGCTGGCGCGCGACCTCGTCGACGTCACCTTCAAGCCGGGGACCCGCGACTGCGTCGTCCTCACCGGAGTGCTGCACGACCTCTACACGGGGTCGACGATCGACTTCCAGCGCGGTGAGCGGTCGAGTCAGCTCGTGCAGATCGACCACGTCGTGCCGCTCGCGTGGGGTTGGCGTCACGGCGGGAACACGTGGACGGAGCAGCAGCGGGAGCAGTTCGCGAACGACCCGATCAACCTGCAGGCCGTCGACGGCGCGACGAACTCGTCGAAGTCCGACTCGGGCCCCGGCGATTGGATGCCGCCGGCGGCCGCCTCCCACTGCGAGTACGCGGCCAGGTTCGTGCTCGTGCTGATGGCGTACGACCTCACAGTCGACGACGCCGACCGCCAGGCGCTCACGGGCACGCTGGACAGCTGCCGGGCGTAGCGGCGCGTGGCCGCCGCACGAGAACAGGACAAACGCCCGAGAACCGGACATTTCCCGCGATTCCATCCGGTTCTCGCGCCGATATCCTGCTGTCAGGCTGGACGAAAAAAGCGGCCCACCGAGGTGGACCGCTTTTCAGAACGTGCGCCCGAAGGGATTCGAACCCCCAACCTTCTGATCCGTAGTCAGATGCTCTATCCGTTGAGCTACGGGCGCATTGCTTGCTGAGAGAAGAGAACTTCGGCTCGGCAGGCCGAAGTAGAGCCTACAACACGGAAGCCGAAGACGCGAATCGTGCTGCGAGGGGTTCGGGGCCGGGGAAGGTGACGCCCTTCGACAAGCTCAGGGACCGGGAAGGGGTGCCGCCCTTCGACAGGCTCAGGGACCGGGAAGGGGCGACGCTTCGACAAGCTCAGGGACCGGGGACGGATGTCGGGGGCCGGCCGCTCGGGGACCATGGGAGGGCTCCCCATCGACACGACGGGCGCCGACATGGAACAGTCGATGCGACCACCTGCCGAGAGGACGACGTGAGCGCAGCACCAGGACCGACGAACGACGGATTCACCATGATCGGCCGCCCTCCCGTCCGGGCGAACCTCGTCCTCATCGTCATCCTGTCGGGCATCCTCGCCACGATCGTCGGGTGGGGCCTCGGGAGCATCATCGATTCCGTCTTCGACGTCACGCTCGCCCCGATCATCACCATTCCGTTCTGCTTCCTCCTCACCGCCGGCATCTGCCTGTCCTATCTCCGGACCGCCTTCCGCCCGGTCGGGGTCGACACCATCCGCGGCACCGCGCTCCTCGGCGGCGAGACGATCCCGATGCGCTCGATCGTGAGCGGCGAGCTCCTCACCCGCAATCCCGCCGCGACCACGCCGGCCCTCAGTCTGCGACTCACAACCGACACCGGCGCACGCGCCCGCATCATCATGAACGGCGGGTGGCTCCGGAGCCTCCCCACGTCCGACCTCGTGCCACTCGTCGCGCTCATCGCCGGCAGCGGCATCCCCGACGACACCGGCCAGGATCCGCTCGACGTCGGCCGGGAACGCATCTCGCGTTCACTCGCCGGGAAGGGCTCTGACGTCACGATCGGTCGACGCGGGTTCATCGGCGACTGCATCACCGTGGCGGAATCCACCGGCGACGTGAAGCTGCTCGAAGCGGTGATCCAGGCCGCGGGGCCGCTCGGCCGAAGCATCCGGGACGAAGCGATGCGGGCCGCACAGGGCACGGTGGAGGAGATCGTGCGCGCGCACCAGGACGTGGCTCCAGCGGCGCCCGACGCTCCGAACCCCACTCCCCTCGTGCCGCCTGCACCGCAGTACGGGTCGGTCGTCGCGGACGAGGACGAGGCGACGGCGGTCGACGACGACACGGACGATGACCGGTTCCGTCGACCGGACGACCCGGCCCGGCTGGCCGCCGAGCAGATCGTCGACCGAGTGCACCTCGACAAGCTCGGTGACCGGAATGGGGCGCTCGGCAATCGGGATGCAGAGCGCGGCGACCCGGGCGACGGACGCGAGTTGCCGTCGTGGATTCCGCCACAGGACCAGGCTCGGGTGCGGTCCTGGCTCGCGGACGACGACGACGTCGTCCACCTGCAACCGATTCCGGAGACGGTCGGCGCACACACCCTCCGGAAGGTCTGCGACCGGATCCTCATCGGGCTCGCCGGCATCGGCCTGCTCGCGATCTTCGGGGCGGCCATCGCGGAAGGGGTCATCGACCGCCTCCTGCCGTCCGACGCGAACGCGCTCGTCGCGGTCGCCGTGGTCGGATCCGCGCTACTGGCGTTCGTCGCGTGGATCGTCGGTGGCATCGCCCGGGCACGCGAGATCCGCATCGCCCAGCGGTTCTCGCTCGAGTGGCTCGACCGACGAGGCCCGGAACAACGCCGCCGCGGACTCCCGCCCGTGCTCCTGCAGCACTTCCTCGGCCCGATCCCCGCGTCGCGCTTGTTCGCCGCCGGAGCCTACGCCGGCACCTGCCTCGGCGGCGTCGGCATCCTCGCGGGCGCCCTCCTGTCCGTCGACCCGGAGGAGCTCGGCGCGACCGGGCCGATCATGCTCGGCGTCAGCCTCGTGCTCACGGCTGTCGGGACGGTGCTGTTCATCGTGCGCTGGCGGCGAATCAAGCGGCAGCGGGCACTCGCGATCGAGCTCGGCGGCGAGCGCCTGGCGTACCTCGGGAACCTGTAGGCGAGCGGGCGGTCGGCGGACCCTTCGACAGGCTCAGGGACCGGAGGGAGGCTCAGGGACCGGAGGGAGGCTCAGGGACCAGACGAGGGCTCCCAGCCCTTCGACAAGCTCAGGGACCGGCGACGATTGCCGAGAGGATCTCTCGAGCGGCCTCCCTGGGCCGTTTATGAGTCGTGTCGATGCGCATGTCGTCGGTGAATGCGGCCCGCTCAAGAATGCCCGCCAGTTCGGGGTGACGCCGCGTGTGCCAGCTGAGCGCTGCCGCGTCGTCACCGTGGCGTCCGGCCAACCTCGAGCGCGCGACGTCCGGATCCAGGGTCAGGCGGACGTGCAGCGACCTCGGGGAGCCGAGGGCGACGGTGGTGCGTTGCAGCTGGTCGATCGTCTCCATCACCGTGGCGACGACGACGACCGCTGCGCCGGCGCGCCGGAAGTTCGCGGTGATCGCCTGCAGATTCTCGAGAGCGAGAGCGGTCCGGAACGGATCGTCCTCGGATGCAGGCCAGAACCGGCTCAACCAGTCGACGTCGATGACCGCGCCTGAAACGCCGCATCGCTGCAACGCCTCACCGACTGCCTCGGCAGCGGAGGTCTTGCCGGTGCCCACGCTGCCATTGATCAGGACGGTGTCGAACCTCGCGATGGACATTGCCCGATGGTATCGGTCGCGGCCACGACGGTGCTGGCGCCTCCGCAGCTCGTCCAGAGGGGTGAGTGAGCGCCGCCGCGATTCGGGAGAGGTGACTCAGCGAGCGACGACCTTCGCGAGCACCCAGTGCGCGCGGTCGAGGGAGTTCGCGGGTGCGGGCTGGTACTGGAAGGCCCGCGCGCCACGCTGGACGGTGACACCCTGCGCCGTCGCGGCGGCCTCCAGCTGACCGGTGAAACGCTGCCAGCCGTCGAGCCCCTGCGGGAACCCGAAGTTCTCCTCCAGCGAGGTGACCAGCACCTCAGCGCCGGAACCCGCGGGCCACACCTCGATCACCGCGTCCTCCTTCGAGATCTGGTTGAGGCCCCAGACGCCCGGGCGCAGGGACTTCAACCGGCTCTTCGGCAGGCCCTCGATGAGGGCGACGGCACCGGCGGTGTCGGTCCCGAGGATGACGGAGCGGCCGAACTCCTGCAGGGTCGCGGGGATCCTGGCCTGCTTGCTCTCGCCGGCCTCCCGGATCTTCCGCCGGCCGAGTCCCTTCAACACCCCCAGCCCGACGATGGCGAGCAGGACGAGAATGGCGATGATTGCGAGCACGTTGCTGTCCACAGGAGCCCCCCAAGGCTGTCGGTCACGAGCGGTAACACTCAGGACGAGGATGCCGCAGACCCGACAGCCGTTCAATGGGTACCGGTCCCCACCCCGTCAGGTCGGCGACGGGAGTCCAGCGTCAACGGCCACCGATCCACGCCTGTCCGTCGACGCCGAGACGGTCGACGCAGGAGCGGACCGTGCGACCTCCCGCCACATCGCAGCCGGCGTCACGCCCGGGATCCCCGTGATCGAGGCGACACTCCGGAATCCGCTTCGCCGATACAGTGCGCGGTTGCGCTCGTTCGACGACTCCAGGTACACGGGGAGGCCGTCTGCGTCGATGGCGCGCAGACGCGACTCGAGGAGCGCACCCCCGACACCGGCCCCGCGAGCGCCGTCGCCGACGCCGATCTGTGCGAGGTACCAGTGCGGTTCGACCGGACGGTGCAGCGCGAGAGTCCGCTGCAGGCGCACGGCTCGGGGAAGGCCGCGCAGCCCCAACGCACGGGCGAACCTCGGCAGCTGCCGCACCTGGTCGAGCACGGAGTGGCGGGCGTCCGGCGTCTCCCAGACGGCAACCCCGAGGACGACCCCGTCGGTGTCGCGGCGAGCGAGGTCGACGCGGCCACTCGATGCCGCACCCGAGCGCAGCATCGCCTCGAAGAGGAGGGCGAGCCGGCGCTCACGATCGGAACCGGAGACGAGCGTCGAGGTGACCGTGTCCTGTCGGAAGGCGGTCGCGAGCACGGCCGCGGCCTCCTCGAGGTCGGCGGGCGAAGCGGGAGCGATGGTGAACACGCGTTTCCTTTCGGGCGGAGAGTGAGTGTGGGGCGACGACCTGCGCGGGTCAGTGCGCCTGGGAACCGAGCTCGATGACGAGGACACCGACCGCGATGAGGGCGATGCCGACGATCATCTTCGGCGTCAGCTTCTCCTTGAACAGCACGCGCGCTCCGATGGCCGTGAGCGCGACCCCGCAGGCGGCCCAGATCCCGTAGGCGATCCCGACGGGCATCCCGTTCGCGAGTGCGATGGTCAGCAGCCCGAAGGCGGTCACGTAGAACACGGCGACGGGAGCGATCCATCGCTTCTTCCGCAGGCCTTCCGAGGCGCGCAGGGAGAGCGTCGCGGCGACCTCGGTGACGATGGCACCGGCCAGAAGCAACCAGGTCATGCGCCGACCTCCTCGTTCGTCGCGGCGGGCGTCGGCGATTCCGGGGCGTGGCCCGTCTCCACGAGCACGACGCCGGCGATCACGATCGCGATGCCGAGCCCGATCGTGAAGGTGAACTGCTCGCCGAACACGAGCGACGCGAGCACCGCGGTGAGCGCGACGCCAGCGGCCGCCCAGATGCCGTAGACCACCCCGATCGGCACCCCCATGCGGAGCAGGAGCGACAGCGCGACGAACGCGCCCGCGTATCCGGCCACCGCGAGGATCGACCACCAGGGGTTCTCGATGGCGCCACGGAGCGAGAGGGTCGCCGTGACCTCCAGCAGGATGGCGGCGGAGAGGATCAGCCACTTCTTCATCGAGCTTCACCTCCAGCGAGGGCCAGGAGTCGCGAGACGAGGTCGGCGCGCTGGTCGCGGCCGACGTCGAGGATGCCGGTCGCCTCGGCGATCCAGAGGCCGTTCGCCGCCAACCAGACGAGCAGGAGGGAGGTCGAATCGGTGTCCTCACCGAACCCGAACCAGGTGCGGAGGTACTCGAGCCAGGGAGCGGCGAGTTCGGGACGCCTGACCGCCTCGGCGAAGACGACGAACTCGCCCTGGCTCGCCCCGCCCTCCCCCGCGAAGGCGACGAAGGCCCGCACCCGCTCCTCGAGCGTCGACGTCTCGAGCGGCGCCCCCAGCTCCTCGACGAGCTCGCGCTGCCAGCGAGCGACGACGTGCTCGATCACCGCGATCATCATCGCGTCCCGCGAGGGGAAGTGATAGCGCAGTCCGGCCTTCGTCAGGCCGACCTCCTGTGCCACCGCTTCGTAGGTGATGTCGGCCTCTCCGGAGGCGTCGACGACGCGGACGGCCGCATCGAGGATCTCATTCCGCGCACTGGGTCTCATGCGAGTTACTGTACCTTACGTAAGGTAAAGTAACTCTGGGAAGGAACCGTGAGGAACGGACGCCCAGCGGCCCATGTGACGCTCTGTTTCGGGCCCCTCGCGAGCACCCGAGCCCCCGAGTACCGTCGTGCTGGACGGCGCCGTGATCGCCGTCGGACCCAGCCTCGACGAGACGACCCGGTGGTATCCCTGTGAGCAAGCGCATCATCCTCAACGCGTTCGACATGAGCTGCGTGACCCATCAGGCGCCCGGCCTGTGGAAGCACCCCGACAACCAGGCGCACCGCTACAACGACATCGACTACTGGATCGACCTCGCCAGACTCCTCGAGCGCGGCACCTTCGACGCCCTGTTCATCGCGGACGTCGTCGGCATCTACGACGTCTACCGCCACTCCTCCGCGCCCGCGCTCATCGACTCCGCGCAACTGCCCGTCGGCGACCCGATCATCCAGGTGTCGGCCATGGCGAAGGCGACCGAGCACCTCGGCTTCGGCGTCACCGTCGCGTCCACCTACGAGCTGCCGTACGCCCTCGCCCGCCGCTTCTCGACGCTCGACCACTTCACGAAGGGTCGGGTCGGCTGGAACGTCGTCACCTCCTACCTCGACTCCGCCGCCCGCAACCTCGGCCTCACCACCCAGATCAAGCACGACGACCGGTACGGCATCGGCGAGGAGTTCCTCGACGTCACCTACAAACTGTGGGAGGGCTCCTGGGAGGACGATGCGGTCGTCATCGACCGGGAGAACGGCGTCTACACCGACCCCACCAAGGTGCACCCCATCAACCACCGGGGCGAGCACTTCCAGGTCCCCGGCATCCACCTCTCGGAACCGTCGCCGCAGCGCACCCCCGTCATCTTCCAGGCCGGCGCCTCGGCCCGCGGTCGCCAGTTCGCGGCCACCCACGGCGAGGCGGTGTTCATCAACGGCCTCGTCCCGGAGCTGACGCGCAAGACGACCGACGACATCCGCGACCGCGCCGAGGCCCTCGGACGCCCGCGCGACAGCGTGAAGATCCTCACCCTCGCCACGGCGATCGTCGCCGACACCGACGAGGAGGCGCAGGCGAAGTACGAGGAGTACCAGCAGTACATCTCGCTCGACGGCGCCCTCACCCTCTACGGCGGCTGGTCGGGCCTCGACCTCTCGTCCTTCGACCCCGACAAGCCGCTCAAGTACGTCGACACCGACGCGGCCCGCTCGGCACTCGCGATCTTCACGCTCGCCGACCCGGAACGCGAGTGGACGCCGCGCGACATCGCCCACTACATCGGCATCGGCGGCATCGGGCCCGTGTTCGTCGGCAGTGCCGCGACGGTCGCCGACGAGATCGAGCGCTGGATCGACGTCGCCGGGACCGACGGCTTCAACCTCGCCTACGTCATCACGCCCGGCACGTTCGAGGCCGTCGTCGACCTGCTCGTGCCCGAGCTGCGTCGCCGTGGCCGGGTCTGGGACGAGTACCCGGAGGGGACCCTCCGCGGCCGCCTGAACGGAACCGGCTCCCCCGTCGTACCCGAGTGGCACCCGGCCCACCGCTACCGCGGCGCGTACGTCGGGCAGCCGTCCGCCGCCGACGACACCGCCCCTTCCCTCTTCGACACCGACGACACCAACGCCTACGCCCCAGAAGGAGCCTCAGCATGAGCATCGACACGATCAGCACTTCGACAGGCTCAGTGACCGAGAAGCCGGTCCCCGAAGGGCGTACGCACTGGTCCGGCACCGCCGACGACGCCGAGCTCGCGCACTGGGACGCCGTCGCCTCCGAGGTCGCCACCAAGCTCGCGGTCGACGTCCTCGAACGCGACCGCGCGAACCTCGACCCGACCACCGAGCTCGACCTCCTCCGCGAATCGGGCCTCGTCAACCTGCTCGACCCCGCCGAGTTCGGTGGCGGCGGTGGGCACTGGGAGAGCGCCTTCCGGGTCGTCCGCATCCTGTCGCGCGTCGACGCCTCCATCGGCCAGCTGCTCGCCTACCACTACATCAACGCGGGCAACATCGGCTTCACCGCCGACCCGGCCACGCAGGCCGACTGGCACCGCAAGACGGTGGAGGGCCGATGGATCTGGGGCGACTCCGTGAACCCGACGGACCCCGACCTCTCGCTCACCCAGGACGGCGACGCGTTCCGCCTCAACGGACTCAAGCGGTTCTCGACGGGCGCCTCGGCCGGCGACGTCATCCTCGTCAACGCGGTCGTCCGCGGTGGCGACCACGACGGCACGATCTTCCAGTTCGTCCTCGACCACGACCGCGCGGGCATCGCCTACCTCGGCGACTGGGACGCGCTCGGCCAGCGGCTCTCCGCGTCGGGTTCCGTGCGGTTCGAGGACGTCCTCGTCGAGCAGGCGGACATCCTCGGCACGGTCGGCGACGAACCGTTCTCCTCCCTCGTGACGCCCGGTATCCAGCTCGCGTTCGGCAACCTCTACCTCGGCATCGCGGAGGGCGCGCTCGCGCAGGGCACGGAGCTCGTCCGGGCACGGAAGAACGCCTGGTTCCTCAGCCACGCCGAGACCTACCGCGACGACCCGTTCGTGCAGCGCGTCGTGGGCGAGTTCGTGTCATCGATCGCCGCCGTCGAGGCGCTCGCCGACCGCACGAACGCCCGCTTCGACCGCATCATCGAGCGGGGAGCGGACGTGACCGCGGAGGACCGCGGCGCCATCGCCATCGAGATCGCCAAGCTCAAGGTCGTCTCCACGGAGCTCGGCATCGAGGTCGCGAACCGCATCTTCGAGGTCACCGGCTCCAGCTCGGCGAAGGCCTCCGTGGGGCTCGACCTGTTCTGGCGGAACGTGCGCACGCACTCCCTCCACGACCCGGTCGACTACAAGAAGCTCGAGGTCGGTGCGAACCACCTGAACGGCGAGCTGCAGCCGATCTCGCTGTACACCTAGGCCGCCCGTCCTTCGACAGGCTCAGGGACCACCCGTCGACAGGCAGGAACCACCCTTCGACAGGCTCAGGGACCGAACCCAAGCGGCTCCCAGTCGCCGAGCACCACCACCGGTCCCCGAGCACATCCACCGGTCCCTGAGCCTGTCGAAGGGCCCACCGCACAACCAGCCCACCGCCGCCTCCGGAACGGAACTCGATGACCTCCGCACCAACCTCCACCACCGCCCGCCCGGTCGGCTTCGCGGCCGCCCGCGAGCTGCTCCTGCCCCTGTTCGCCGAAATCCGGGCCGGCGCCGTGGAGCGCGAACTCGAGCACCGACTCCCGCGCGAGGAGGTGCGGAAGCTCGCTGCCGCCGGCTTCGGCGCACTCCGGGTCCCCGCCGAGTTCGGCGGTTCGGGACTCACCTTCCCGGAGTTCACCGAGCTCCTGATCGAGCTCGCGGCGGCGGACTCGAACCTCCCGCAGATCTTCCGTGGCCACATCGCCCTCGTCGAGGACCAGCTGGTCGCGGCCCCCAGCGACCGTCGCACCGCCTGGCTCGAGCGGTTCGTCGCCGGTGAGATCGTCGGCAACGCCTGGAGCGAGGTCGGCTCGGGCGCGCTCGGCGTCTCCGGAACGGTCGTCACCGAGCGCGACGGCCGCTACGTCGTGAACGGCCGCAAGTTCTACACGACGGGCAGCATCTACGCCGACTGGACGGACGCCACCGCGCGCCTCGTCGTCGAGGGCCAACCCGACACCGAGGTCACCGTGCTCGTGCGCACGAACCAGCTGGGCGTGACGATCGCCGACGACTGGGACGGCTTCGGGCAGCAGCTCACCGGCACGGGGACGATCGTCTTCGAGGACGCCGTCGTCGACGCCGACCAGCTGCACCCCTTCACCGATCGGTTCCGCTACCAGACCGCGCTCTACCAGCACGTGCTCATCGCCGTGCACGCGGGGATCGCGGCGGCGGTCGAGCGCGACGCCGGGGAGCAGATCCGCGCCCGTACCCGCGTCTACACGCACGGTCTCGCGCCGCTCGTGAAGGACGACGGGCAGATCCAGGCGGTCGTCGGCGAGATCTCGTCGATCGCGTTCGTCGCGAAGCAGACCGTCCTCGGGGTCGCCGCGGCGATCGAGCGGGCATCGGAGACCGCCGGCGACCGCGATTCCGCGGACGACCTGCAGGCGAACATCGAGGCCGAGATCCGTTCAGCCCAGGCGCAGGTGGTGCTCTCGGAGCTCGTCCCGCGGTCCGCGACCCTGCTCTTCAACACGCTCGGCGCCTCGGCCGTCAGCCGCACGAGCGCGCTCGATCGCCACTGGCGCAACGCCCGCACGGTCGCGTCGCACAACCCCGTGATCTACAAGACGCGCATCGTCGGCGACTGGTCCATCAACGGCACCCCGCCGCCCTTCGTCTGGGCCGTCGGCACGGCCAAGCCGGAGTAGCCCGCCGCGGCGCGTGTCAGCGAGCGGACCCGTCGGCAGAGGACACGACGTCCGGTCGGAGCCGTGACGCTCCGGCCATGGACAACCAGACACCGATGCCCGCCGACACCGGCACGAACAGCCAGTACGCCAGAGCCCACTCAGGGGACGTGAAGAGCCCGACGAGGAACATCACCACCCCGGCGACGAGCGCGACCGCGCCGAGGATCCGCAGGGCGACGACTCCACCGTCGAGCCAGTCAGCCGGCACGCGCGCCTGCCGCGCGCTCGTGGCGACGATACCCGCGGCGATGATGAGCCCGAGGGGCCCGATGACGAGGAGCGCCGGGGCGTCGAGCAGGTGTGTCGACGCCAGTGAGGGCAGCGACCCGAAGACCGAGATGGCCGCCGAGGCGACGATGCGTCGAGCCTCACCAGCGGGCATCGGCCCCCTATGCGGAGCAGCGATCGTGGTAGCTGTGGTCATCTGAGCCTCCCTCGGTTCCGTGCGGGCCACCATACCTGGGGACCCAGGCGCATGCCACCGACCGCCGTGGGTAGCGCGGTGAGGCCGCAGGAGCCGGACGGCATGCAACCCCAGAACACAGCCGGTCCCTGAGCCATACGCGGTCCCTGAACCGCAGCCTCTCCGGTCCCTGAGCTTGTCGAAGGGCAGCCCCACCGGACGAGCCCTTCGACAAGCTCAGGGACCGGAGGAGGTCACTCGATGGTCGGGACCGGGACGTCACACCGGAGACCACCTGCCGGCAGCCCGCGGCACAGCAGCAGGACATCCGCCCGAGAGCAGGACGTTTCGACGGGAAACGTCCGGTTCTCGGGCGAATGTCCTGCTGCTGTGCGGTTGGTGGGTCAGCGACCGGCGAAGGCGCCCCGGTAGGCGCGCAGCGGGTGCGTCTCCGGGAGGGTGGGCTCCGCACCGAAGAGCTTCTCGCGGAGCGTGCCCGGCGCGTACTCGCGCTGGGCGAGTCCGCGGTCCTGCAGCACCGGCATGACCTCATCGACGAAGACCTCGTAGGAGCGCGGGATCATCCAGTTGGCGACGTTGATCCCGTCGATCCCGGCCGCGCGCCACTCGGCCAGGTGGTCGGCGATCTGCTCCGGTGTCCCGACCACGCGGCCACGCAGCTTCGCGGTGAGCTTCGCGAGGTCGCGCACGGTCGGCTCCCGGTCCGGCGAGAGGGCCTTCAATGCCTCGAGCATGCTGTGGCCACCCTGGGTCTCGACGTCCTTCAGCGGGGTGTCCGGGTCGATCGGCTTCCCGGTCGCCTGGTCGGTGCCGAGGTTCGAGTGTGCGAGGAACGCGTCGGCCGACAGGAGTTCGTCGTACTCGGCCTCGATGCGCTTCGCCTCCTCCTCGGTGCTGCCCACGATGAACGACATCGCCTGCCAGAACTTGACGTCGCGTGGATCGCGGCCGGTCTCGGCGACGAGCGCGCGCGTCGACTCCGCGGACGCCCGCGCGGCTTCGATGCTGGGCGCCATCATGAACTGCACCTCGGCGTAGTCGGCGGCGAACGCCTTCCCCGCGCCGGACGACCCGGCCTGGAACAGGAGCGGTGAACGCTGTGGCGACGGCGAGGACAGGTGCGGGCCTTCCACGCGGTACCGTTCGCCGACGTGGTCGATCCGGTGCACCTTGGTGGGGTCGGCGAAGACGCCGCTGGCCTTGTCGGCGAGGAGCGCGCCGTCGTCCCACGACCCCTCCCAGAGCTTGCCGACGACCGCCACGTACTCCTCTGCCCACGCATACCGCTCGTCGTGCTCGACGAGGCGGTCGAGCCCGTAGTTGCGCGCCGCGTTCTCGAGGAAGCTCGTGACGATGTTCCAGCCGACCCGCCCACCGGACGCGTGGTCGATCGTCGAGATCTTCCGGGCGAAGGTGAACGGGTGCTCCTGCAGGATCGACGAGGTGAACGCGAGGCCGAGGTGCTCGGTGCTGATCGCGAGCGCCGACAGCAGCATCGACGGGTCGTTGCTCGGCAGCTGCATGCCCTCGCGGGCGTTCACGTCGAAGGACGCCCCGGCACCGCCGTAGACCCCGACGACGTCGGCGAAGAAGATCGTGTCGAACCGACCCCGCTCGAGCGTCTTCGCGAGGTCGACCCACAGGTTCACGTCGTCGAAGGTGTGCTGCTTCGCCTCCGGGTGGCGCCAGAGGCCGTGCTGCATGTGGGAGCCGGTGTTCATCACGAAGGCACCGAACTGGAGGCGGGAGGGCTGAGCGGCGGTCATCCCCTCACGCTACCGGCAGGGGCTCAACCGAAGGTGCCCTCCAGGTAGACGTCCCCCTCGGGGCCGGAGGTGTGGATCTGGTAGTCGGCGGGGTACCCCGACGGACTCGTTCCGGCGAGCGCCGGGTCCTGCAGGATGGCGACGATCGCTGCGGCCTCCTCCGGGGTCACGTCGTTCACGTAGAGCTTCGGTTGGGCGTTGACCTCGATCTCGACGCCGGGGTAGGCCTCGACGACGGCGAGGATGGCGTCGACCATCGGCACGCTCAGCTCGGCCGGGTCGTCCGCCATGGAGAAGCGTTCCGGCACACGGTAATGCGCGCCGCCCGGGTAGATCCCGCGGAGTTCCCGGACCGCCGCGGGGAGAGCGTCCATGGAGAAGACGGTGATGAGCGGTGCACCCTCCGTGACGGCGATCGACACCTGCAGCCGTTCCGTCAGCATCAGCCGCTGCAGTTCGTCGGCGATCTCGTCGATGCTCTGATCGCTCGGCACGAGCTGCACCCGCCACGGCCCCCGTGGTGGATCCTGTTGCTGGGCAAGCGAAGTCGGGTCGGCCTCCCGCTGGATGACGACGATCGCGATGCCTTCGAGGTCCTCTCCGGCTCGCTTCGCCGCGTCGGCCGCGCCGAGCACCTGCCCGACGCCGGCATCGAGCGACATCGTCACCGTCGCGCCGTGACCGACGACCTCGATGTCGGCGATCCCGTCGATGTCGGCGAGCGCGCGGGTGAATCCGTCTACGGCTTCGGAGCGTTGCGCTGCGGCCACGTCTTGCGCGGGCGGCGGGCGGAACGCTCCGGTGGACGCCACGATGACGGCGACGACGATGAGACCGGCGAGCACCGCAGTGACGACCCGCACCCGTCGTCGGCCGATGACGAACGTGAGGAGCATGATGAGCGCGGCGACGATCAGCACGGGGATGCCGTAGGCGATGAGTCCGAAGACGAGGTACATGAGACCTGCTCCGAGATTGCTCACCAGCCCACTTGCGATCAGACCCACTGGTGGTAGCCCGAAGATCACGAGGACACCGAAGCCGATCCCGGCGACCACGACCGCCGCGAGGCCACCCAAGTAGGCGAGCCCACGCGAGGGGGTCGCCCGACGGATGACCTCCATCATCGGTTGGACGATCACGAGCATGACGCCCACGGCGACGAGGATCCACCCGCCGAGCGAGCCGAGCATCTGGTACCAGAGCTCCGCCGCCGATGGCCCGCCGAGCACGATCGGCGCGTCCGGGCCGTACGACCCGGTCGATTGATCGACGCGCATGCCGGTACCGACGATGTTGAAGAGCGTGGTGATGACGCCCGCGACGGCGACGATCAGGACGGCCGAGACGGCGAGGTCGAGGGATCGGGTGAGGTACGCGATCAGGAACGCGAGCCGGGGCGATCGACGGGCAGGATGCCGCGGATCCTTGGACGCATCCTCGGGGTCCGACGAGGTCGCCACGGTCGAGGTCGCGACGACGGCTCCGAGCTCGCTCGCCTCGGCGTCATCCCGCTCAGGTGATGTCCCGGCTGCGCCCCCGTCGCTCATGGCTCCCCACTTCCGATGCGTCTCGATGACGCTCCCCCGGCCGTCAGTCTGACACGAGCCCGTCGAGATGCCGCCGCGGCCGGGTACGCGCCCGGTCAGCGTGCGTCGAGCGCGCGGAGCTGACGCTGGAGGGCGACCTGCCGGTACGAGGTGTCGATCAGTTCGGCGATGAGCGCCCAGTCGACGTCGTCGAGCGTGCGGCCGTCATCGCCGTCGAGTCCGGCGTCGAACGCGAGCTTGCCCGACGGGCCGTCGTACTTCGGCGACCAGAACCGTGCGTCCTCGAGCCAGACGCCGCGCTCCTCCTCGGCCGGCGTGAAGGTGATGCTGTGCGGGATGCGCATCTCCGACCCGACGGTCACGAACACGCGCTTGCCCGCCTTGAACCGCGGGCGTCCGTGGCCGAACGTCTCGACGGCCTCCGGATAGGCGAGGCACAACCGCCTGATGCGTTCCACGAACGGGTCGTCGGGATCGTGCACGATCGGATGCTCCATGCGCCGACGCTACTCCGCGCAGGCGTCGCGCGACAGCCCATCGAGAGTGCCCGTTCTGCGCTTGCCGGGCGCTTCACACAGCAGAACGAGCACTCTCGATGCGAGGCCAGACGGCGATCACCGGATGCGGTGCCCCGGGTGGGCGGCGTCGTACGCCGAACGCGACGCCGCGATCGCGGGCCGTTGCTCGAGCGACCAGTCGGCGAGCGTCTTGATCAGGTGGGAGAGCCCCGCACCGGACGAGGTGAGGGCGTAGGACACCTGCGCGGGCACCGTCGGGTACACGGTCCGGTCGACGAGGCCGTCGCGTTCGAGTCGGCGCAGGGTCAGCGTCAGCATGCGTTGGGAGATCCCGTCGATCGCCCGCTGGAGCTCGCGGAACCGGCGGTCGCCCGACGCGAGTTCGACGACGACGAGGACCGACCACGTGTCGCCGATGCGGTCGAGCACGTCCCGGATGCCGCAGTCCGGGTGGTCCTCCTTGCCGCAGGGTTCGAGGTCGGCGGTTACCGCGGTGTGCGTGAGTGACATGGAAGTGCCTTCTTGTGGGGCCGGAACGGGGGACGCAGACTCGTCCGAGTCATCAGTCCGAACACCGAAAGGCCCTGAAATGATCCTCGTCACCGGAACCACCGGCCAACTCGGCAGCGCGATCCTCGATGCGCTCACCACCCGTGGGGCCGCACCGCTCGCGAGCAATCGCAGCGGTCAGGACGGCGCGCGACGGATCGACTTCGACGACCCCGACACCGTCTCCTTCGTCGGGGTCGACACGCTCGTCCTCGTGTCGGCGGGTGAAGCCGAGGACGACGTCGTGATCGCCCGACACGAGACGGCGATCACCGCGGCCGAGCGGGACGGGGTGCAGCACGTCGTGTACACGAGCCTCACCTCGGCCGGAGACCACCTCGCGTTCGCGCTCGCGCACCGGTGGACCGAGCGTCGACTGCAGCACAGCAGCCTGTCCTGGACGATCCTGCGGAACGGCCTGTACGCCGAGCTGTTCGGGTCGCTCCTGGCGTGGTCGGGCGACTCGCTCGGTTCGGCGTTCGGCGACGGCGCGCTCGCCGCCGTCGCACGAGCCGACCTCGCCGAGGCCGCAGCCGTCGTCGCGATGTCACCGCCGGACCACGTCGGTCGCAGCTACGACCTCGTCGGCGAACCGATCACGGCCGCGCAGGTGGCCGATCGCCTGGCCGTCCCACTCCAAACCGTCTCCCTCGCCGAGCAGCGGGCGGCGCTGGCCGGGGCCGCGATCAAGCCGTTCCAGCCCGCCATGCTCATGTCGATCTTCACCGGCGTCCGGCACGGATTCCTCGACGGCACGGGCGACGACCTCCGCACCCTGATCGGACGCGAACCAGCGGACACGGTCGCGGTCGCCGCCGCCTCTCTTCCGCCCCGCTGAGTCGCCCGGATCTGCACGAATCCGAGCCGAAACCGTGCAGTTCCGGGCGACTCAGTGCTCAGGCGGCCGGCAGCGCAGCGCCCCGCAGTGGGACGACGCGACGCCAGGTGGCCATCCGCCAGACCCACTCGACCGGCCCGTAGCGGAAGTGCCGCAGCCAGACCCGGCTGAGCACCGACTGCACCGCGATGAGCGCGAGCGCCCCGACGCTCACCGCGGCCAGGTCGTCGATCTCCCGGAAGGGGACGAGCAGCCCGACGACCGCGAACACGGCGCTCGCGGCGAGGTAGTTGGTGAGCGCCATGCGGCCGAGGGGTTCGAAGACGGCTGCGAGGACTCGACGCACCGGCGTCTGCCAGAGCAGCGCGAATCCGGTGACGTACACGACGGCGAGGATCCCGCCCGCGATCCCGCCGGCGGTCGTGAACCGCGGGTCGCCGGGCTCGGTGGTCTGCCAGACGATGGCAGGGACGGCGAGGGCCGTCGCCACGAGGAACGTGATCCACACGGGCCGCCCGCCGGCGTCGAGCACCTTCGGCAAGCCGTACGCCGCCGCCCCCGCACCGGCGAGGAACAGTCCGGGCAGGGTCGCGAGCCCACCGCCCGTGAGCGCGTAGGCGGCGATCGTGAGCAGGACGCCGGACCCGAGCAGTGCCCAGCGCGGCAACCACAACATGAGGGGGAGCATGAGGATCCCGCAGATCGCGTACTCGCGGAGGATCTCCCCCGGGTAGAGGAACCCGTGCGCGACACCGATCAGGAGCAGCGCCCCGAGACGCAGCAGCATCGGGACGAGCGCGCCGGTGCCGCGACGGCGGGCGCCCTGGATCACGAGCATCGCGCTCAGCCCGAAGAGGAAGGCGAAGATGGGGACGAACCGCGTCTGCACCGCGAACTCGAGCACGGTGTCCATGAGCGTGGACTGTCGTCGGTCGAACGGGATGTCGCTGCCGAGCCGGGTGATGTCGGGGACGTTGACGAAGAGGATGCCGACGAGTGCGAACCCTCGGAGGGCGTCGATGAGGTGCCAGCGACGCGAGGTGGCGTCGCCGGTGGACGGGACCGGCGACGTTGGAGAAATGTTGACCTGAGACATATCACCAGTTCAGCAGACGTGGCGGAACCCCGCATGCACCTGGAGGATGACGTCCTGCCACCTCGGATGGAGATCGCCCTCAGGCAGCCGGCTCCTTCGGGCAGTGCAGCTGCGTGCGCGGGCCGGTCGTGCGGTCGACGATGTGCTCCGACATGGCGTGGCCGCAGATCGGGCACCCCGATTGCGCAGCCGGAGGCAGCGGCTCCTCGTTGTACGGACCGAGCGGCGGCGGACCGAGCACCTTCCACATGCGGCCGTTCACCCAGCCGTACAGCCCACCGGCCTCGCGCACGGACTCCCGAAAGGATCGTTTCTCGCTCATATTGATGAGTGTACTAATCATTTGGGTACGATGGGACCGTGACCGCCAACGAATCCACCACCGTCGCCACGACTGACGACCTGCTCCAGCTCGAGAACCAGGTCTGCTTCGCGCTCGCCGTCGCGTCGCGCAGCGTCATCTCGCTCTACCGCCCGATCCTCGAACCGCTCGGTCTCACCCATCCGCAGTACCTCGTGATGCTCGCGCTCTGGCAGCACAGCCCGCGCTCGGTCAAGGACCTCGGCGGAGCGCTGCAGCTCGAGCCGGCGACGTTGTCCCCACTCCTCAAGCGCCTCGAGACCGCCGGGCTCGTCCGACGCGCCCGCAGCCGACTCGACGAGCGCGTCCTCGACGTCTCACTCACCACCGCCGGCCGTGAGCTCCGCGCCCAGGCGGAGGCCATCCCGCACCGGGTCATGAACGAACTCCGGATGGACGCCGAGCATCTCACCCAGCTCCGCGAGATGCTCCATGCGGTGATCGGGGCGGCCACCACCGCGCCCGCCGTCACGGGTGCCGACCCGCGCTGACCGAGGGCTCGCCGCCCGGCGACGTCGTCAGGCCGGCGACGAGGTCGTCGTCTCCGGCGCGGTCGCGGTCCGCGGATTCCGGATGCCGACGAACGACACCACGCCGCCGACGAACATGAACACGGCGGTCGCCAGGACCACCCGTGGGAACCCGTCGACGCCGAGCGCACCGCCGGCGATGATGCCGACCAGGGCGATCGACACGAGGCCGGCCACGCGCGACACCGCGTTGTTGACCGCCGATCCGATGCCGGCATGGGCCGGATCGATCGATCCGAGGATGCCCGCGGTGAGCGGCGCGACCGTGATCGCGAGGCCGAGACCGACGAGCAGGATGCCCGGGAACAGCTGCACCCAGTAGTTCAGATCTTGCTGCGCACCCATCATCAGGAGGAAGCCGACGCCGGCGACGATCGGCCCGACCGTCATGAACAGCCGCGGTCCGTGCTTGCCTGCCAACTTGCCGAACCACGACGACAACGCGAGCATGACGAGCGTCGGCGGCAGCGTCGCAATCCCGGCCAGGGTGGCGCTGAAGCCCGCCGTCTGCTGGATGAACACCGCGATGGCGAAGAAGCCGAGCGAGAGGGCGCCGTAGATGAAGACCGTCGCGATGTTGCCGTAGCCGAAGTTCCGCACGCGGAAGAGCGACAGTGGCAGCATCGGATCGGGGTGGCGGCGCTCCCACCAGAGGAATGCGACGAAGGACGCGACACCGCCGATGAGCGGCACGAGCAGCATCGGGCTCGACCAGCTGTAGCGCTCCTGCTCGATGAGCGCGAAGACGGGGCCGCCGAGCCCGACGGCGCCGAGCACCGCACCGACGACGTCGATACGCGGGCGATGTTCGGGCTCGGGTACGCGGTCGGTGCGCATCATGAGCCACAGGGTGACGAGGATCGGGATGATGTTGATCGCGAAGATCAGGCGCCAGGACAGCGTGTCGACGAGCACGCCGCCGAGCAGCGGGCCGGTGATGCCCGCGGCCCCCGTCCATGCCGTCCAGGTGCCGATCGCCTTGCCCTGCGCGACGCCGCTGAACGTCGAGATGATGATGGCGAGCGAACTCGGCACTAGGAGCGCAGCCGCGCCACCCTGGAGCAGCCGGGCGACGATGAGGACCTCGGCGGTCGGCGCGACGGCGCACAGGATCGAGGTGACCCCGAAGCCGATGAGGCCGATGCGGAGGATGCGGATGCGCCCGAACGCGTCGGAGAGCGAGCCCGCGAGCAGGATGAGCGAACCGAGGGTGATCAGGTAGGCGTCGACCACCCACTGCTGCACGATGAGGCCGCCGCCGAGTTCCTTCGTCATCGCGGGGAGCGCGACGTTCACGACCGAGCCGTCGAGGAAGGCCACGAACGAGGAGAGGATCGCGATCGTGAGCACGAGGCGCTGCTGGCGGGTCATGGGTTCAGGGTAGCCCCGCGGACCGACGTGCCGAGCGCGATCCGGAGGAAGCTCGACAGGCGTCGAAACGCCGTCGACGACCGACGCCCGACGCCACGTCCTTCCCAGCCGATCCCCGCTCCGCGTTCGTAGACTGGAGCCCATGGACGACCTGTGGTGGCTCCCCTCGCTCATCGTGTTCGGGGGCGTCGGCATCATCGTCTGGTTGCTCGTCACCCTGCTGCGGCGGCGCAATCCGAAGACCCCCGTCGCCTCCATCGACGACCTCCACCGCCGCGCGGGCATCGCCCTCGTCCGCACCGACGACGCGGTCCGCGAGGCCGAGGACGAGGTCGGATTCGCCGAAGCGGAGTTCGGACGCGAAGCCGCCCGAGGGTATGCGGCCGACGTCGCCTCGGCGCGCTCGGCGCTCGGGGAGGCGTTCCGGCTCCGCCAGTCGCTCGAGGACGAGATCGCCGACACGGAGGCGCAGCGCCGCGCCTGGAACGAGCGGATCATCAGCGTCTGCGAGGACGTCGAGCGCACCCTGAGCGCCCGATTGCGCGGTTTCGACGAACGCCGTGGAGCGGAGCGCTCGGCCCCCGACCTCCTCGACCAGCTCGAGCGGCGCATCGACCGCGCGCGCGAGCGACTCACCACCACCGGCCTGGCGATCGCCTCGGCCGCCGATCGCTATGCGGCGACCGCCGTCGAGGATGCCCGGGTGCTCCGCCGGACCGCGCAGGACACGGTCGACCAGGCGACGGACGATGCGGCGAGGACGAAGGATCGGATCGACACCGGCCAGCCGGCCGCTGCGGCCCTGCACGCCCTGGGGCGCGAGCTGCAGCAGGCGGAAGACCGGCTGGACGCCGTCGAGCGTTCGCTCGCGGGCATCGCTGCAGCGGAGACCGAACTCGCCGCAGCGGGGCGGGAGCTCCGCACGGTGATCGCGGAAGCGGACGCCCTGGGCGCGGCGGTGGAACGCGCGGAGACGTCCGCCGTCATCGCGGCTGCCGTCGAGCGGGCGAACCGTGCGCTCCTCCAGGCGGAGTCGACCACGTCCACCGACGGCGACCGCGTCCTGCCCGATCCGGTGCGACGTCTGGAGGCGGTTCGCGCCGCCGACATCGATCTCGACGCAGCCCTCGCGACCGCCCGGAGCACGCAGCAGCGCCTCGACAACGCACGCGAGGCGATGCGCGGGGCACTGTTCACCGCGGACAGCAACATCCGCGTCGCCGTCGACGTCATCTCCGCACACCGGGGCAGGGTGGGTGCCGACGCGAGGACGCGCCTTGCCGAAGCACAGCGTCAGCTTGCGCTCGCAGAGGCGGCAGCGGTCGACGATCCGGTCGAGGCACTTGACGCGGCGAGGCGGGCGTCGCGGATCGCCCAGGACGCCGATGCATTGGCGCGATACGACGTCGGGTGACCCTCGACCTCCGACGACGCGAGGCCGACACTCAGCATTCATGTTCTAGAATATGAGCCTCGCTGTCGCGTGGTACGGACCGTGCTTCGCGCAGCCCTCGCCGTCGACCACAAAGAGGACCCCGTGCCCAGCTCGTCCGCGCGCCAGCCGCGCTCCGCGTCCCCGATCTTCACGACGCTCACCCAGGGGTACGACGCACAGGCGGCGTCTGCTCCGGAGCAGACCCGGCTGACCGGGGCAACGCCCCAGCACGGGTCGCCGATCGCCTCACCCGACTGCCCGATCTTCGATCAGCTCGCGGGCCGACGCCTCGCCCGCCGCCGGAGCAACTTCGTCCACCCCGCCTGAGCCCGCCCTTCGACAAGCTCAGGGACCGGAGTGGGAGCTCAGGGACCGGAAGAGGTGCGCGGGGCACCCGGTCACTGAGCGCCGGATTCGGTCACTGAGCCCCAGCCCCGATCATTGAGCCCCAGCCCCGGTCACTGAGCCTGTCGAAGTGCCACCGGTAGGTGCGGAGCGCCGGTCGACGCGCCGCAGTGTAAGGACGATCGCCCGTCCGCGCAGCGCGGTTACGTTTCATCTCGAACGGTGACGGTCCTCGGTAACCCAACGCGCGTCCCTCCGCGAGCCTCGGGAAACTGGCTCCGTGCACGCACCAGTGCACCCACAGACAGAGCCGAGGACCATCATGAGTGAGCACACGGGACCAGAACCGAGCGAATTGCGGGCGTCGATCGCCTCCGGGAAGCGGAAGCGCCGGAACCTGTTGATCGGCGGTGTCGCGGTCGTCGCCGTCGCCGCGATCGCCGTCGTCGTCTCGGTCGTCGTCGGTGGCCAGAACGGTGCCGCCGACGCGGCGACCGGTTCCGACGCACCCGCTGAGCGCCTCAGCGTGAAGATCGCGGTGTCGGAGGACACGCAGTTCCAGGACGCCGTGAAGGAGGTCGCCGCCGAGAAGGGCCTCGACGTCGAGTGGGTGAACGTGAAGGACTGGGTCCTCCCGAACACCGAACTCGTCGCCGGCACCGTCGACGCGAACGCCTTCCAGCACATCCTCTACCTCTCGGCCTTCAACGCGGAGAACGACGCCGACCTGACGCCGGTGTTCTCGACCGTCATCACGCAGTGGGGCGTCTTCTCGAAGACGCTCACCGACGTCAAGGACCTCGCCGACGGCGCGCGCATCGCGATCCCCGATGACCCGTCCAACGGCGGCCGTGCCCTGAACATCCTGGCTGCGGCCGGACTCATCGAGATCGCAGCGGACGCGGGGAACTTCCCGACCGTCGAGGACGTCACCGCGAACGACAAGAACCTCCAGTTCGTGCCACTGCCCGCGACGAGCATCCCGCAGCAGTTCGACGACCCGTCGCTCGCGGCCGTCGTCGTCGGGACCTCCTACTTCGACCCGAGCCAGGGCATCACGAAGGATGACGCACTCTTCCTCGACGACTCGCTCTCCGAGAAGAACCTGCCCTACGTCAACGTCATCGCCACCCGCGAGGAGGACAAGGACAACCCGGCCTGGAAGATCCTCGAGGACACCTACGCCGACCCGCGCGTCGCCGAGGCGCTCGACGACGAGTTCGCCGGGAACTCGATCCTCGTGAAGGTGCCGGTGAAGGACCTCCGCGACAAGCTCGCCGAGCTCCAAGCCGAAGCCGAGTAGGACGACGGCGGCCGGTCATCGCCTCCCGCGATGATCGGCCGCCACCACGCAGTGGCCGTCCGGGGTCTCCCGGGCGGCACTCCCGCGAGAGGAGCAGGTGATGAACACAGCAATCGTCTTCGAGGACGTCAGTAAGACGTTCGAGGTGAAGGGCCGTGCCTTCGAGGCGCTGCGCCGCGTCGACCTGACGGTCGAGCGGGGTGAGATCTTCGGCATCGTCGGATACTCCGGCGCCGGGAAGTCGACACTCCTGCGCACCGTCAACGCCCTCGAGCGGCCGACGAGCGGGCGGGTGGTCGTCGAGGGCCTCGAGGTCTCCGCGCTCGCCGGGCAGGCGCTCTACGCCGCCCGTCAGCGGATCGGCATGATCTTCCAGCAGTTCAACCTCCTGGAGTCCCGGACCGTCTACAAGAACATCGCCTACCCGCTCAAACTCGCGAAGGTGCCGGACGCCGAGATCCTCGACCGCGTCGAAGAACTGCTCGCGTTCGTCGGACTGAGCGACAAGGCGCTCGCCTACCCGTCGCAACTCTCCGGCGGGCAGAAGCAGCGGGTCGGCATCGCCCGCGCCCTCGCCACGCGCCCCGAGATCCTCATCTCCGACGAGGCGACCAGCGCCCTCGACCCGCAGACGACCGGCGAGGTCCTCGAGCTCCTCCGACGGGTGAACGAGGAGTACGGCGTCACGATCCTGCTCGTCACCCACGAGATCGACGTCATCCGCGAACTCGCCGACCGGGTCGCCGTCATGGAGGACGGCGAGGTGGTGGAGCAGGGCAGTGTGTACGAGGTGTTCTCGGCTCCACGCACCGCGACCGCGCGACGCTTCGTCTCGTCGGTGCTCCACCACATCCCCTCCGACGAGGTGCTCGCGAAGATCCGGGCCGTGCACCACGGCCGTCTGGTCCAGCTGCACGTCGAGGACCGCGACACCAACCACCCGTTCCTCTCGCGGGTCGCCCGAGACAACGACATCGACTTCAACGTGGTGTTCGGCGGCGTCGACGAACTCCAGGGGCGACTGTTCGGCAGTCTCACGGTCGAGCTGCTCGGCCCGGACGACCGCGTCGACGCCGCCATCGCGGGGCTCCGCGCCACGGCGACCGTCACCGCGATCGACCCTGCCCCGACCTCGCGGGCCCCTGAACTCGCGCCGGCCCCTGAGCCTGCGCCGATCCCTGAGCCCACGCCGGTCCCTGAGCCTGCGCCGGTCCCTGAGCCTGCGCCGGTCCCTGAGCCCACGCCGGTCCCTGAGCCTGTCGAAGGGCATGAACCGCTCGCCGCAGACCCCGACTCCCTGAAAGAGCACACCCATGCGTGACTTCGATCCCGACGCGTTCTTCCCGCGTCTCCTCAAGGCCATCGGGGAGACCGGCCTCATGGTCTCCGTCTCCTTCGCCGTCGCGACGGTCATCGGGATCCTGCTGGGCCTCCTGCTCTACGCGAGCCGGCCCGGCAACCTCCTGCAGAACCGCGTCGTGTTCGGCGTCCTGAACTTCATCATCAACGTCATCCGGCCGGTGCCGTTCCTCATCGTCGCGATCGCGCTCATCCCGCTCACTCGGCTCGTGTTCGGCACCGGCCTCGGACCGCTCCCGGCGACGATCCCGCTCATCCTCGTCGCGAGCGTCGCCATCGGGCGCGTCTCCGAGTCGAACCTCGTCGCCGTCTCACCGGGTGCCATCGAGGCCGGCGCGGCCATGGGGGCGAGCCCCGTGCGAGTGCTGTTCACGATCGTCGTGCCCGAGGCGCTCGGCCCACTCATCCTCGGACTGACGTACATCCTCGTCGCCCTCGTCGATGCGACGGCCGTGGCCGGTGTGCTCGGTGGCGGCGGTCTCGGCGACCTCGCCATGACCTACGGCTACCAGCGGTTCGACTGGATCGTCGTCGGACTCGTGGTCGTCACGCTCGTCCTGCTCGTGCAGCTCGCCCAGTTGCTCGGCAACGTGCTGGCGAAGCGGGTGCTGCACCGATGAGCGCCGACGACTTCGACTCGTTCCTCTCCTCCATCCGCGGCGGCGCCGTGTCGCGCGAGACCGACCGGCGCCTCCTGTTCGACGAGGTCGCCGAGCTCAAGCACCTGGGCTTCGCCGCAGCCAGAGTCCCGGTCGCGTCCGGCGGCGGCGGGCTCACGCTCGAGCAGCTGTTCGCGCGACTCATCGCGCTCTCGGCGGCGGACTCGAGCCTCGGGCACGTCTGGCGCGGACACATCCTGTTCGTCGAGGCGCTGCTCGCTTCGCCCGACGCCGCCTATCGGGAGCACTGGTTCGCCCGCCTGAGCGCCGGCGACCTCGTCGGGAACGCGCAGTCGGAGCGGCACGCGACCGCGCACCTCGAGACCGTCCTCGACCGCGACGGCGAGCTCCTCACGGTGACCGGCACGAAGTACTACACGACCGGCAGCATCTACGCCGACTGGATCTACCTGTCCGCGCTCGACGGGACCGACCGCGTCGCGGTGACCGTCTCCGCGCACGATCCAGGCACCCGCTCGGTGGACGATTGGGACGGCTTCGGACAACCGTTGACCGGAAGCGGGACGACCACGTTCGACCGCGTACCGGTGGACCCGCGCGACCTCGTCGTCCACAGCGGCGACGCGGCGGGGTGGCACCGGACGGGCGCTCTCCAACAGCTCATCCTGCTCGGTGTGGTGGCGGGCATCGCGCAACGTGCCCTCGAGGACACCGTCGACTACGTGCGGGCCAGGCGACGGACCGTCGGCCACGCGGGCGAGCACCTGCCACGCGAGGATCCGCTCGTGCAGTCGATCGTGGGCCAGCTGAGCAGCGTCGTGCACACGGCCCGCGCGCTCGTCCTCGCGTCCGCTCGAACCTTGGAGGAGCCGACCACCGATCCCGACGGCGCGCGTTCGGCCCTCCTGGAGGTCTTCCGCGTCCAGCAGGTCGTCCTCCCGCTCGTCCTCGACGCACTCAGTCGGCTGTTCGAGGTCGGTGGCGCCTCCGCCGTCGGCCGGTCGACCGCACTGGACCGGCACTGGCGGAACGTCCGGACGATCGCCTCCCACAATCCCGCCGTGCAGCGTTCGGCGGCACTCGGACAGTTCGAACTCAACGGCACCCTGCCCGAGTGGCAGGCTCCGGGCGCGCGGCCCGAGACCGAGCCCGTTCCGGCGGATGGAGAGCAGGCATGAGCGAGACGGCGACGATCGACCGGGACCTGGCGCAGCGCTTCGCACCGCTCTTCGACGAGCTCGGGCGGGACGCCGTCGAACGGGAGCGCGAGCGCCGGCTGCCGTATGCCGAGGTGGAATCGCTGCGTGAAGCGGGCTTCACCCGCGTGACGCTGCCGCGACGATACGGCGGCGAGGACGCCACGCACGGCGAGCTGTTCGAGCTGCTCGCCGAGCTGGCCAGACGCGACCCGAACCTCGCGCAGCTGTTCCGCTCCCACTTCTCCTACATCGACCGCACCCTGCACGCGCCGGCGTCAGCAGACCGCGAGGCGCGCCTGGCCCGGCTTGCCGACGGAGCCATCGTCGGCAACGCGAGCCACGAGCGGTCGACCGCGAAGGTGGGCTCCCTCGCCACCCGGCTCACCGAGACGCCGGGCGGTCTCCGACTGAACGGGACCAAGTTCTACAGCACGGGCACCCTGTTCGCCGACCTCGTCGGGGTCGCCGCCGAACAGGACGGCGAGTTCGTCTCGGTGCTCGTGGAGACGGACGCCGCGGGTGTCGATCGCATCGACGACTGGACCGGGTTCGGACAACGACTGACGGGCAGTGGCACCACCGTCTTCACGGAGGTCGCCGTCGACGCGTCGGCGGTGACCCGGCGCGAGCCGGAACGCCCCTCGCACGGCGGCGCGTTCGTCCAGTTGGTCCTGCTGGCGGCGGTGACGGGCATCGGCCGCGCCATCGTCGACGACGCCGGCGCGTTCGTCCGCGCGCGGACCAGGACGTACAGCCACGGTGCGGCGTCGACCGCCCAGGCCGACCCGATCGTGCAGGAGGTCGTCGGCGAGCTGTCGGCGAAGTCGTTCGCCGCCGACGCCGCCCTGGCCGCCGCGACGACCGCGCTGGGGCGTTCGAGCGCGGCGATCCACGGTGCCGACCCGGACCTCGTCCAGGAACGGATCGCCGCCGTCGAGCTCGCGACGGCGCGCGCCCAGCTGGTGATCCTGCCCGCCGTGCTCGACGCCGCGACCGCCCTGTTCGACGTGGGCGGCGCGAGCGCTGTCGAGACGCACCGGGCGCTCGACCGGCACTGGCGGAACGCCCGCACGATCGCTTCGCACAACCCGTCCCGCTTCAAGGCCAGGGCGATCGGCGACCACGTCGTGAACGGGACACCGATCGCCTCCTGGTGGAGCACCGGCGAGGCCTGACGCCCCGCTCCCCTCGGTCCCTGAGCTTGTCGAAGGGCAACCCGGTCCCGCCCTTCGACAGGCTCAGGAACCACCCTTCGACAAGCTCAGGGACCGGGGCAACCTACTTCAGCCCGGAGAACGCCAGCCCGTCGATCACCCTGCGCTGGAGCACGATGAACAGGATGAGTACCGGTGCCATCGCGAGGATCGACGCGGCCATCATCACCGGGTAGTCGGTCGTCTTGTCGCTCGAGAGCGTCGCGAGACCGGCGGCGAGCGGCATCGAGTTGGCGTATGTGGACACCACGAGCGGCCAGAGCAGTTCGTTCCACGACCACAGCACGGTCGTGATCGCGAGGACGCTGATGCTGGGCCTCGCGAGCGGCAGCATGATCTTCCAGAAGATCTGGAACGGCCCGGCGCCGTCGATCCGCGCCGCCTCCTCGAGCTCGGTCGGCAGGTTCAGGAACGCCGTCCGCATGAGGAAGGTGCCGAACGCGCTGAACAGGCCGGGTGCGACGATGCCGAGCGTGGTGTTCAGCCAGCCGAAGCCCTGCACGATCTGGTACTGCGAGATGAGGTACGCCTGCGACGGCACCATGAGGATCGACAGCGTCACGGCGAGCAGCACCGCGCGCCCGCGGAACCGCATCCGCGCGAACGCGTACCCCGCCATGGTGCAGAGGACGATCTGCGCGAGCGTCCTGATCACGGTGATGACGATCGACGTGCGCAGCTGATCGAGGAAGGGGAGGCGCTCGAACACCGCGGCGTAGTTCTGCCACTGCAGTTCGGCCGGCCAGAACGTGGGGACCACGCTCTGCACCTCCGCGTTCGTCGACAGCGACATGATGATCTGCCAGATGAACGGGAACGCCATGATGAGGCCACCGACGCCCAGCACGATGTGGGCGACGACGTGCGACCCGCGCCGCTGGCCGGGCCGACCGGCCTCGCGGCGTCGCGCGGACGCGGCGGAGGGGCGACCCGAACCCGGAACGGTGACGGCACGGGTGGTGAGCGGTGCTGTGGCCGTGAGTTGCTCAGTCATTGTTCACCCATCGTTTCTGGAGCCGGAACTGGAGGAGCGTCACGAGTCCGATGATCAGGAAGATCACGATCGCGATCGCCGCCGCGTACCCCTTGTCGTTCTGGACGAAGCCCTGGTCGTAGAAGAAGTAGACGAGCGACATGCTCTTCGGGAGCACCGGGTTGGTGCTGCCGAGGATCGCGTACAGCAGGTCGAAGAGCTGGAAGCTCGAGATGACCGTGATGATCGTGACGAAGAAGATGCTCGGGGTGAGCAGCGGCACGGTGATCGAGCGGAACTGCCGCCACCGGGTGGCGCCGTCGAGCTCCGCCGCCTCGTACAGCTCCGGCGCGATGTTCTTGAGTCCGGACGCCAGGATGATCATCGAGAAGCCGAGCGACGACCAGAGACCGACGATCGCCACGGCGAACATCGCGGTGCCCGGCGTGCTGATCCAGTAGGGGCCGTCGATGCCGACGAGCGACAGCGTGTAGTTGAGGATGCCGAAGTCGCCGTTGAAGATGATGCGCCAGACGATGGCCACAGCGGTCGGCATCGCGACGTACGGCAGGAAGAAGAGCACCCGGTAGAAGCTCGCGAACCGCAGGCCGGGGAGGTTCAACAGGCTCGCGAGGTAGACGGCGATCGGGATGCCGAGGAGCACCACCGCCGTGTAGATCAGCGTGTTGCCGAGGGAGGCGTAGAGCCGCGGGTCGGCGAACAACCGGACGTAGTTCTCGACGCCCGTGAAGGTGGTTCCGCCGAAGACGCCCCACTCGGTGAACGAGTAGTAGGCGGTCTGGATCATCGGCCAGATGAAGAAGACGCCGATGCCGGTGAGGAGCGGGAGGACGAAGACCCACGGCCAGGCACCCTCGCCGCGGGCGGCACCCCGCCGGGCCGCTCTCGGTGAGGAGAGCGGCGCCGACGGGGTGCGCAGCACGGTCTGACCGGTCACTTCTTGGCCAGCGCTGCGTTCATCTGCTCGGCGATGTCCTTCGCCACGTCGGCGACGGGCTTGTCGCCGCTGAACGCGTCGGGCAGGAGCTCGACCTCGAGCGCGTTCCACGCGGCGGTGTTCTCCGACACCGGCAGCGGCTTGGCGTAGTCGAGCGCGTCGAGGAAGACCTGCAGGTTCATCGTCGGGTAGGAGTCGACGAAGGACTGCTGCGTGCCGGTGAAGGCGGGGATGACGGCGCCGAGGTCGCCCTGCTGCTGCTGGGCCTCCTCGCTCGCCAGGAAGACCTGCAGCGCCTGTGCGGCCTGCTTGTTCTTGCTCGCCGCAGCGACGACGTTCGAGACACCGTGGATGACCGTCGCCTGCTCCTTGCCGGTGGGCAGTGGGAAGGCCTGCGTGGTGGCGGCGACGTCGGACTCACCGATGAGGGGTCGCAGCCAGCTGCCGCCCCAGTACATCGCGACCTTGCCCGAGGTGAACCACTGGTCGGCCGGCGTGTCCGTCAGCTGTTGCATGCTGGGCGAGGAGCCGTTCGCGATGAGGTCGGTCCAGAACTGGAGCCCTTCCTGGGCCTCGGGGCTGTCGTACTCCGACTCGGTCTGGTCGGCGTTGATGACCTCGCCGCCGGCCTGCAGGATCGTGTTGTAGTAGGTGGTCTGGCCGTCCATACCGCCGGCCGCGCCGTAGACGCCCTGGTCCTTGAGGTTCGTCGAGATCGCCTGCGCGGCGGTGTCGAAGTCGTCCCAGGTCCAGTCGTCGGCGGGCAGGGCGACGCCGGCCTGCTCGAAGAGCGCCGTGTTGACCCAGACGCCGACGGTGTCGAAGTCCTTCGGCACGCCGTACTGGGTGTCGTCGAGCGAGTACAGCTCGTTCAGCGCCTCGGGGTAGTTCTTCGGGTCGATGTCGCCCGCCTTCACGGCGCCGGTGATCGGCTCGATCTTGCCGTTCGCCGCGTAGACCTGGAAGTTCGGCCCGTTCAACCAGAAGAGGTCGGGCAGGGTGTCGCTCGAGGCCTGCGTCTGGAGCTTCGACCAGTACGAGGCCCAGGGCGTGACGTTCACGTTGACGGTGATGTCGGGGTAGACCTTGTTGAAGGCCTCGATGTTGGCGTCGATCGCCTCGACCTGGGCCTGATCCCAGACGCCGTAGGTGATCTCGGCCTTGAGGTCCTTCGGGGCGGCGGCGTACTCGCCACCGGTGGCGCCCCCGCCCCCGGTGCTGCAGCCAGCGGTGAGCGCGGCGGCGGCGAGGAGGCCGATGCCGCTGAGAATGGCACGGCGGCGGCTGCGACCACCGGGTGCGGTGTTGCGGTTCATGAACGGCGAAGGCATGACTGGAGTCCTTTCGAGGTGCGCTACCGGGCGGCGGCGTCGAGGGAGTGCGGTGCGGTACTGGCGGTGAGGGAGGAGAAGTACTCGACGAGTGCGGGGTCGAGTGGCGGGACGTCGAGCGGGATCGAACCGTTGCGGAGGGAGTGCGCGGCAAGCGCTCCGGCGGCGACGGCCTGGCGCGCGGCGACCGGCGACAAGGTGGTGGGGGTGCCGTCGGCGACGAAGGCGAGGAACTCGTTCATCGTGTCGAGGTCGGCGTCGGCGTGGCCCTCCTCGACGCCCGCGATCGGGTACTCGACGTCGCCCTCGGTGCTCCAGGTGCGACGACGGTTCCAGACCTTGACGGTGCCGCCCGCGGTGTCGCCGACGTTCTCGAGCCGGCCGTGCGTCCCGATGACGGTGTAGTTCCGCCAGTAGTCGGGCGTGAAGTGGCACTGCTCGTAACTGGCGGTGATCCCGTGCTCGAGGGTCATGAGCATCATCGAGACGTCCTCGACGTCGACCACAGGGTTGAGTCCGCGCTGCGCCTCGGGCGGCCAGTTGTCGTACGAGAACCAGTCGGCCATGGTCTGGCCGCTGCGGTCCTCGTGGTCGTCGATGTCGCCGTACACCGCGAGGTCGCCCATCGCGACGACGCGCTGCGTGTACGCGCCGGCGAGGAAGTGGACGACGTCGATGTCGTGGCTCGCCTTCTGCAGGAGCAGGGTGTTCACGCGCGAGCGGTCGGCGTGCCAGTCCTTGAAGTAGTAGTCGCCGCCGTTGCCGACGAAGTGACGCACCCAGACGGACTTGACCGCGCCGATCTCGCCGCGCTCGATGACCTCGTGCATGAGCCGGACGACGGCCGCATGGCGGAAGTTGTGCCCGACGTAGAGCGGTGTCCGCGACTCGTAGGCGGCCTGGAGGACCGCGTCGGCGTCGTCGAGCGTGATCGCGAGCGGCTTCTCGAGGTAGACGGCAATGCCGGCGCGCAGCAGGTCGACCGCGATCTCCTTGTGGGTCCAGTCGGGCGTCGTCACGATCGCCGCGTCGACACCGCCCTGCGCGATGAGCGCCTCATGGGAGTCGAAGATCTCGATGTCGTCGCCGAACAGCTGCAGTGCCCGACCGCGACCGATCTCGGTGGTGTCGACCGCCGCGACGACCGATGCGGACGTGGGGCTCGTGGCGACGTGTTCGGCGATGTATGCCCGCTGACCGGTGCCGATGACGGCGACCCGGAGGGCTTCGGGGGTGGTGGCTGGTGCAGTGCTCACTCGATCACATCCGCTTCCTTGCGTGAAGTTGATTCATATGATGCCAAAACGATCATGAAATGACAATAGGCGATCACAGCGCTGACGCAAGTGCGGGGCGGCCGATGTGGAGAGGTTTTACCGCACGGAAACATGGGGAGCGGTGTCGCACTTCGACAGGCTCAGTGACCGGAGAGGGCGCCTCAGTGACCGGGAGGACGGCTCAGCGAGGGTGCGGCACTTCGACAGGCTCAGTGACCGGAGAGGGCGGCTCAGTGACCGGGAGGGCGGCTCAATGACCGGGAGGGCGACTCAGTGACCGGAGGGGGCGACTCAGCGACCAGCAGGGGCGACTCGCCGGTCGGCGACCGCGGACGACTCAGGCGGCGATGATGAGCTCGACGCCGGCCGCGGCCAGGGCGTCGGCGAGCGTCGGGTCCACCGGCTGGTCGGTGACGAGCACGTCGATGCGATCGAGCGGGCAGATGCGGGCGAAGGTCGCCTTCGTCATCTTGGTGCTGTCGGCGACCACGATGACCCGCTTCGCGACCTTGACGAACTCCTGGCTCACCGAGGCCTCGCCCTCGTGGAGGGTGGTGGCGCCGAACTGCGCGCTCAGGCCGTCGACGCCCAGGATCGCGACGTCCAAGGCGATCTCGGCGAGCGCCCCCGCCACAAGAGAACCCACGAGTTCGTAGGACTGGCGCCGCGCGACGCCACCCGTCACGACGATCTTCACGTGGGAGCGCACGGACAGTTCGAAGGCGATGTTGAGCGCGTTCGTCACGATCGTGACCGAGGCGTCGCCGTCCGAGCGGACGAGGTGCTCGCTCCGCCCGATCACGCGCGCGACCTCACTCGTGGTGGTGCCGCCGTTGAGTCCGACGGCGTCGCCGACGTTGATCAGGGCGGCCGTGGCCTTCGCGATGGCCATCTTGGCGTCGGCCTGGCGGGCGATCTTGTACTGCAGCGGCAGCTCGTAGCCGGTGCCGAGGGCGGCGGCACCGCCGTGGGTCCGCGTGACGAGTCGCTGCTCGGCGAGCGCCGTCAGGTCGCGACGAGCGGTGGCCGCGGAGATGCCGAGCGCTTCGCCGATCTCCGCGATCGTCACGTTGCCGCGTTCGCTCACGAGCTCGAGCAGGGCGTTGAGTCGCTGTTGCTGCGTCATCTGTCCTGCTTTTCCGGTCGGGTCGGGCGTACTGTGACCATCATATGGGCGCCCAGCTAGCGCCTGTCTGATTGATTCTGACGATTTGCACTGGTATCGATCAGATTCGATCCGGTATGGTTGCGGCAACGCATCGCCACGCTGCGATCGCGTCCCCTCACGTGAAAGGCACGTCATGCCCGAGACCTTCGTCGCCGCCGAACTGGCGTCGCAGCCCGAATCCTGGCGCACCGCCGCCGCCCTCGCGCCGGAGGCCGTCGCCGTGCTGCCGCAGCCGGGCGAGCGCGTCGCGGTGGTCGGGTGCGGCACCAGCTGGTTCATCGCGATGAGCTATGCCGTGTTGCGCGAGCAGGCGGGGCTCGGCATCACGGACGCGTTCGCCGGCTCGGAGTTCCCCGGCGTCCGCGACTACGACCGCATCGTCGCCATCTCGCGCTCCGGCACGACCACGGAGATCGTGCACCTGCTGGAGGCGGTGGGCGACTCGGTCACCACCGTCCTCATCACCGCGGTCGACGACTCCCCCGCGACCATTCCGGCGGCACACGTCATCGCCCTCCCCTTCGCCGACGAGCGTTCCGTGGTCCAGACCCGCTTCGCCACCACGACACTCGCGCTCCTCCGCGGCTCGCTCGGCCACGACGTCGAGGCACTCGCCGTTGAAGCCGAACGGGCGCTGCAGATCCCGATCGACGAGTACCTCGCCGCCGACCAGGTCTCCTTCATCGGACTCGGGCACGCCGTGGGCCTCACCTTCGAGGCCGCGCTCAAGACGCGGGAGGCGGCACAGTTCTGGGCGGAGTCCTACCCCGCCATGGACTACCGCCACGGTCCTATCGCGATCGCGCAGCCCGGCCGACTCGTCTGGTCCCTCGGACCGACGCCCGCCGGCCTGCCGGAAGACGTCGCGGCCACCGGAGCGACCTTCGTGCAGCACGACCTCGACCCCATCGCCGGGCTCGTCGTCGCCCAGCGCTTCGCGGTCGCGTTGGCTGAGGCCCGCGGCCTCGACGCCGACCACCCCCGTTCGCTCACGCGCTCCGTCATCCTGACGCCGTGACCGAGCGGGCGGTCCTCGGCATCGATGTCGGCGGGACCGGGATCAAAGCCGCACTGACGGATGCCGACGGCACGGTCCTCGGGCGCTGGCGCGAGGCGACGCCTTCGGGCGACACCTCGGGTGTCCTGACTCGCGACATCGTCCTCGGACTCGTCGCCGCCGCGAGCCGCGTCGCAGCCCCAGCGGCCGTCGGGGTGGTCGTGCCCGGCGTCGTCGACGAGGAGCACGGCGTCTGCATCCACGCGGTCAACCTCGGTTGGCGCGACCTCGCCTTCCCCGAGCTCCTCCGTCCCGCGCTCGAGGTGCCACTGGCCTTCGGGCAGGACGTCCGCGCCGGGGCGCTGGCGGAAGCGGTCTCGGGCGCTGCAGCCGACGTCACCGGCACGATCGCGTTCGTACCGGTCGGGACCGGTCTGGCCTCGGCACTCGTCATCGACGGCGTCCCCTTCGCCGGCGGCGGCTGGGCCGGCGAGATCGGCCAGCGCGTGATCCAGGACGGCCCGCATCGCGGGCTCCGGGTCGAGGAACTCGCTTCAGCGGGCGGCATCGCACGACGCGCGGGCGCCCGCGACGCGAAGACCGTCGCCGACGCCGTCGCCAGCGGTGACGCCGCCGCCATCGCCATCTGGAACGACGCCGTCGATGCACTCGCCGAGGCCCTCGCCGGCATCACCGTCGTCGCCGCACCTACGGCCATCGTGATCGGCGGTGGGCTCGCCCTCGCCGGAGCCGCCCTCTTCGAACCGCTCGAGCACGGACTCCGCGAGCGGCTTGACGTCGTCCGTGTCCCGCAGCTCCTGCCCGCTCGTCACGGCGACGAGGCGGCCACGGTCGGTGCGGGGATCCTCGCTCGCCGACTGGTGACGGACCGATGACCACCCCTGGTGCGCGTCGCGTCGTGGTCGTGACGCCGAACCCGGCTGTGGACATCACCTACACGGTCGCCGAGCAGCAGCTCGGGGTCACGCAACGCGTCCAGTCCGTCGTCCGGCGTGCCGGCGGGAAGGGCGTGAACGTCGCCCGCGTCCTCGAGTCGCTCAGTGTCCCGACCCTGCAGGTGCTCCCCCTCGGTGGCGCCTCCGGCACCTGGCTCGGAGACGCCCTTGCGGCCGACGACCTCCCCACCCGGGTCGTGGAGCTCCGCGCCGAGACACGCTCGACGGTCGCGGTCGTCGACGGGATCCACCATCCGACCCTCTTCGCCGAAGCCGGCCCGGTCGTGACGCCCGAGGAGTGGACCACCCTCACGACCGAGCTCCGACGCGCCCTCCACGACGCGAGCGCACTCGTCATCTCGGGCTCGCTCCCGCCGGCCACGCCCGACGCCGTCGTCGAAGCCCTCGTCCGAACCGGCCACGACGCCGGCGTCCCCGTGATCGTCGACGTCAGCGGCACGGCGCTCCTCGCCGCGGCCCGCGCCGGTGCGACGATCCTCAAACCCAACCTCGACGAAGCCCTCGAGGCGACGGGCGCGGCCGACCTCGCATCGGCTCGCGCGGCACTCCTCGCACTCGGCGCCCGCGCGGTCGTCATCTCCCGCGGTGCCGACGGCCTCACCGCCGGCGACGCCGATGGCGCCCACGAGGTCCCGGCCGTCCCCGGCGTGAGCGGCAACCCGACCGGCGCCGGCGATGCCGCCACGGCCGGCCTGGTCGCAGCACTCCGCGCGGGAGCCACACTTCCCGAGGCACTCCGCGCGGCGGCGGCCGCAGGTGCGGCGGCCGTGCTCGAACCGATCGCCGGCGCGATCGACCTCGCCGCCTTCCACCGATTCCTCGACGCACCCGCCGCATCCGACCCCATTGGAGCAACCGAATGACCACCGCCCTCGACTTCACCGCGCTCCTCGCCAACGCCTCGGCCTCGAACGCCGGCATCGCGGCGTGCAACGTGGTCCTCCTCGAGCACGCGGAGGCGATCGTCGCCGGCGCCGAGGAGGCCGGGCTGCCGGTCATCCTGCAGATCAGCGAGAACTGCGTGCGGTACCACGGGTCACTCGCCCCCATCACGCTCGCCTCGCTGGCCATCGCCCGTGCCGCGACGGTCCCGGTCCTCGTCCACCTCGACCACGTGGAGTCGGCCGAGCTCGTGCGCGAGGGCGTCGAGCTCGGTGTGGACAGCGTGATGTTCGACGCCTCGACCCTGCCGTACGACGAGAACGTCCGCGCGACGAAGGAGATCGTGGACTTCTGCCATGCGCGCGGTGTGGCCGTCGAAGCCGAACTCGGCGAGGTCGGCGGGAAGGACGGCGTGCACGCTCCGGGTGCGCGCACGGTGCCGTCGGAGGCCGTCGCGTTCGTCGGCGCGACCGGCGTCGACGCCCTGGCCGTGGCCGTCGGCACCTCGCACGCGATGACGAGCCGAGAGGCCGCGGCCGACCACGCGCTGATCGCGCAGCTCCGCCGCGACGTGCCCGTCCCGCTCGTGCTGCACGGCTCCTCCGGGCTCCCCGACGACGAACTCCGCGCGGCGGTCCGTTCCGGGATGACGAAGATCAACCTCTCGACGCACCTCAACGGTTTGTTCACCCGGGCGGTGCGCGACGTCCTCGACGAGCAGCCGAAGCTCGTCGACCCCCGCACCTACGTGCGGGCCGGTCGCAGTGCGGTCGCGGCCGAGACCGCGCGGATCCTGCGCCTCCTTGCGACCGACTGAGCACTCCCAGCAATCCCACAGCAACACGCAACTCTGAGCTGTTAATATATATTGTGTTGGAGTTCTTCCAATGCCTCCACCGGTAACCGATCGTCCCCCGCGATCACCCTCCGGCCTCCCGAGCCCGATATCCCTTCGGGTGCGCGGGAGATACGGCCACCCCTCCCCTAGGTGCGGTGGCCCGAAGCTCTGCGACACCGCCGGTCGATGCCCGGGTCCAATCTCGGGCATCGAACCGCGCAAGCACGGACGCCAGGCTTTCCCAGGTCGTTCTCAGCTTGGTCGCGTATGTTCGTTCCTCGAGTGCCGATGTCACAACCGGCTTCCGTGTGCAGAGTCCACACCTCCACGGATACGCCGATGCTCCCGACACGACACCACCAGCCGTCATCCAGAACGGCGAACAACGATCCTCCGGACGGCCCCAGCCGACCAGCGCAGCCGAATCTCGGCGCAGCTGCACTCCGGACGGTCTCGTCGCTCCATCCATGCGACCAACACCGATCGTCATCGCATTCCCCCTCTGGAACCGGCCCATCCATCATCCGCAACACCAGAATCGAGAATCACCATGTCCATCACCCAGACTCGGACCCCAGCGTCCTCCAACCGTTCCGCGGGCACCGCCGTCCACGGCCGCGGTCACTCCACCGAGAAGCTCACCTACCGCTTCGGTCTCCGCACCCGCGAGACCGGTGCGGAGCAGCGCGGCTCCAGCAGCGCGGCCAACCGCCGCGGCTGAGCCGCCTCACCGTTCCAACCGACGCTCCCGCACGGCTTGATCGTGCGGGGGCGCCGTGCGTCCGGAACCGGTGCCGATCACGGCCGGTCCGGAGTTCGGACGATCGTACGGACGACCACGGCCTCCCAGGTGGGAGAATCCCCACATGGATCCCGTCGCGCTCATCTCGTGGATCGTCGTGTTCGTCGTCGTCACCGTCATCGTGTCGGGCCTGTCCGGCCGAGCGGGCGTCTCCGCCCCGGTGGCGCTGGTACTCGTCGGCGGCGTCGCGTCGTTCATCCCCGCCGTTCCGACCGTCGAGATCGAACCCGACCTGATCCTCTACGGACTGTTGCCGCCGCTGCTCTTCGCGTCCGCGATCCGGATCTCCCTCATCGACATCCGTGCCCGTAACGACGGCATCATCCTGCTCTCGGTCGGTGCGGTCGCGTTCACCGTCGTGTCGGTCGGGTTCGCCAGCTGGCTCCTCATCCCGTCGATCACCCTCGCGGCGGCGTTCGCGTTCGCAGCGGTCATCGCGCCGACCGACGCCGTCGCCGTGAGCGCGATCGCCGGACGACTCGGGCTCCCCCGCCGCGTGCTGACGATCCTCGAGGGTGAGAGCCTGCTCAACGACGCCACCGCACTCGTGGCACTCAACGCCTCGATCCTCGCCATCACGAGCGTCGTCAACCCGGTCATGATCGCCGGAGAGTTCGTCATCGAGGTCGTCGCCGGTGTCGGCGTCGGTCTCGCGGTCGGCTGGGTGCTGTCCGAGGTCCGCCGACGCCTGCGTGCCCCAGTCCTCGACACCTGCCTCTCCCTCATCACCCCGTTCCTGGCGTTCCTCCTGGCGCAGGCGATCCACGGTTCGGGTGTGCTCGCGGTCGTCACCGCCGGGCTGCTGCTCGGCTACCGGGCGCCCATCGTGCAGTCGGCCGAGGCACGCATCGCCGAGTCGCTCAACTGGCGCACCATCCAGTTCCTCCTCGAGAACGCCGTCTTCCTGTTCATCGGGCTCAACCTGGCGGGCATTCTCGAGGGCGCGATCCAGACCGGTCCTGGGCTCTGGCCGACCGTGTTCATCAGCATCGGGGTCCTCGCGGCGCTGATCGTCTCGCGCTTCGTCTGGGAGATGACGGTCACGGCGATCTACCGGCTCGGGCCGAGACGACTCCGGGAGCGGAGCTGGTCGTGGGGCAACGGGATCGCCGTCTCCGCGGCCGGCGTCCGCGGCGTGGTGACCCTGGCGGCGGTGTTCCTGCTGCCCGAGGACACCCCGTCCCGCGAGTTCCTGCAGTTCCTGGCGTTCGTCGTCGTGGTCGGCACACTCCTCTCGGGGCTCGCGCTCCCCCGGATCATCCGTGCGCTGCACCTCCCGCCGCCGAACCACAGCCAGGAGCGCGTCGAGCAACTGATGCTCATGGCGGAGGTCCAGACGGCCGGCCTGGACCGCCTCGACGAGCTGACGACCGAGGCGGACGAGGAGCAGGTGCTCAACCGCCTGCGGACCAATGCGAGCTTCGTGGCCAACGCCCTCGAGCAGTACACGGGTGACGGCTCGGAGCTCCGCACGGTCGCGTTCGCCCGACTCCGCCGCCAGATGATCGCGGCGGAACGCGAGGCGCTCCTCTCTGCCCGTGCCGAGGGTCGCTACCAGGAGCCGGCGGTCGCCGCGGTCCTGGCAGCGATCGACGCCGAGGAGGCGACCCTCAAGGCGATGACGCCGAAGCCGCCGCGGTCATAGCACTCCGGATGCTCTGCCCGCACGCCCCATCCGAACGACCGGTGCGGGACGAACGGTCGGGCAGGATGAGGGCATGATCATGTTGTTCCCGGCCGCCGTCTTCGCGGTGCTCTACGTCGCGAGTCGACGCCGCGACGCCCGCCGCCTGCGCAACGGGGTCTTCCTGGTCTCCGCGATCGCCTGTGCGCTGGTGGCGCTCCTCTCGGAGGCGTCCCGCACGACGCCGTTCACCGTGCTCCTCGCCGCGTTCGGCACGGTCCTGCTGGTGGGCGTGCTCGGAGTCCTCCTCATCGGCAACGGCATCACGATGCTCCGGCTCGAAGGACGCAGCCTGGGCAACCTGCTCTCGCTGTTCGCCGGGGTCGCGATCCTGGTGCTGCCCGTGCTCGCCGTCCTGTTGGTCCTCGGGTCGCACCCGCAGTCCTTGCCCTCCTGGCTGACGATCGTCCTCGTCGCGCTGGGTCTCCTGCTCGGGTTCGCGTGCTTCTACGCGGCGGCGACCTTCACGGCATTCGGCGTGTACTCACTCGTCTACAGCCGCTACCGCCACACGCGGACGCCCGACGCCCTCATCGTCCTCGGTTCCGGGCTGATCCACGGCGAGGTCCCGCCGTTGCTGCGCAGTCGCCTGGACCTGGCGCTCCGCATCTACCGGGCCACGTCACCGGGGACGACGCGGCCGCTCCTGATCCCGTCCGGCGGTCAGGGGGACGACGAACCGCGCCCGGAGGGGACGGCGATGGCCGAGTACCTCATCGCGAACGGTGCGGCCGCGACGGACGTGCTCCCGGAGACCGCGTCCACGAACACGCGTGAGAACCTGTTGCTCTCCCGGGACCTCCAGCAGTCGGCCGGGCGGGACGGCGAGACGATCGTGGTGACGAACAACTACCACGTCCTCCGAGCGGCCCTCCTGGCACGTTCGATCGGGAGCGACGCCCAGGTCATCGGCTCACCGACAGCCGCCTACTACGTGCCGAGCGCGTTCCTCCGCGAGTACGTCGCCATCATGGTCGAGCACCGCCTGCTCAATGCACTGGCGATCGCGGGCGTCGCAGGCCTGATCGCCCTCGCCGTGGTCTGGTCGCTCCTACCGATCTGAGCCGCCGTCTCGCTCGAGCACGGCGACCGCGACGCGCGACGGGCCGTCGTCCGAATGGATCGGAGGACGGCCCGTCGGTCGTGTGGTGTCCGACTCAGTCGGGTGCGGTGTCGTAGACCTCGCGGGCGTCGTCGGTGGCCTCGGAGGCCGGCCCGGAGTCGGGCTGGTGGTCGGCCGAACCGTCTGCGTCGCCGCCCTCGCCCTCGGCCAGCGGTGCGTCGAGTTCGGTCGAGGGCTCCGGGGTCTCGACGGCCTCCTCGGTCGCCTGCTCCTCGTCGGGAGCCGCGTCCTCCGAGCCGGTGCCGTCGACGGTCTGACTCGACCCGTCCGAGCCCGGTCCGGCGGTCGTCTGCTCGGAGCTCACGAGCTCTGCGGTGTCGATGTCGGCACCCTCCCAGGCTTCCTGGTCCGCTCCGGCCGCACCGGTAGCGAGGTCGTCGCTTGAACGCTGGTCCTGCTGATCCGTCATGATGCACTCCTCTCCGCGGAACGCGTCGCGCTCCGTGTCCTCGGACTCTACGTCGTGATCCTCCACCGTTTCCCGGGGTTGACAGCCACCGACGGGCCTCCGGTCCGGTCGCGATAGCGTGGGGACATGAGCCTCCCCGTCACGGACACGCGCGTCACCTATCCCACCGGAGCCCTCGTCTCGACGGGCACGGTGCTGCACGTCGAACCCGTCGGCGACCACCTCGCCGTGGTGCTCGACGAGACGGCCTGCCACCCGGTCGACGCCGCGTGGCCCGACCAGCCAGCCGACACGGCGACCATCACCTTCGGTGCGGGCACGAGCGCCGTGGAGGTCGCCGTGACCGACTGCGTCGTCGCCGCGAGCGACGGCACCCGGCTGTACCTCGGTGCCGACATCCCCGTGAAGAAGGGCACCGAGGGGTGGGCCTTCCTCGTCGCCCACCTGGTCTCCACCGGAGCGGCCTCGAGCGCTGTCGAGGGCGCGACGGCACGCATCGAGGTGGAGGCCTCCACCCGACACGCGCTCTCCGCCGGACACACCGGGTGCCACCTCGCGTCCCTCGCCTTGAACGCCGCGCTCGCCGACGCCTGGCGCAAGGAGGTCGTCCCCGATGCCCTCGAGGCCCCGGATTTCGACGCGCTCGCCTGCGAGTCGTCGCGGATCGCTCCGAACGCGTCGACCGACCGCTACCGCATCGGCAAGTCGCTCCGGCGGAAGGGGTTCGACCCGGCCGCCCTCGACGACCTCGACGCGCTCGGGGCGCGGATACGGAACACCCTCGACGGCTGGTCGGACAGCGGCGCGTCCGTCCGGATCGATCGCGAGGGTGATCTGCTCACCGATCGGCGCAGCTGGCACTGCGAGCTGCCGGGCGGCCCGGCGGTCATCCCCTGCGGCGGCACCCACGTGGTGTCGCTGAGCGAGTTCTCGAGCATCGCCGTCTGGCTGGAACGCGAAGACGTCGACGGCGCCGTGGTGCTGTCGATGGTCAGCACGGTCGTCCCGGCCGGCTGACCGGCGGCTCAGCGGCAGGCCGGCGGCTCGGCGACAGACCGGCGGCTAAGCGGCGATGCCGGTGGAGGCAGCGCCGCCGACGCCGGCGAGTAGGCCACCGATGACGAACACCCACAGCAGCACGAGTGCCGCCCAGACGAGCAGGAACAGCCCGTTGAGCACGACGCCCGTAATGGCCATCGCGCGACCGGCGGGCTCGCGGCGGAGCCCCATGAGGCCGAGGACGAATCCGACGACCGGGAGCACGAAGGTGAACCCGAAGAACAGTGACACCAGGCCGATGACCATGCTGGAGATGCTGAGCCCCTTCGGCGGCGAGGCCGGGTACGGGTAGGGCGCCGGGTACACGGGCGCATACGGCTGAGCGTACGGCTGCATGCCGTACTGCGGCGGGTAGGGCTGCTGCGGGTACGGCGCCTGCTGGGAGTACGGCTGCACCCCGTACTGCTGCGGTTGGAGCTGCTGCTGCGGGTACGGCTGCGGCGGAACCGGCTGCTGCGGGTGCGCCTGCTGCGGCGCAAGGGGCTGCGGCTTCGATCCGTCCGGTGTGCTCATGTCCGCCAGCCTATCGATCCACTCGCGCTCGATGCCCGACCCGGCACCCCGACAGCACCCTCCAGCTCTCTGGGAGCTCAGGTGCAAGGGCGATGAGGGGCTCGGAAAGCGACTACCGTATTCGTGCGGTCCTCGCAGGGAACCCGGAACACGGACCGCGCCACACCCAGAAGGAGCACCGTGCAGAACGACGCGATCGCCGAGGAACAGGACCATCTCGATCGGCTGCACGACGTGATCCGCTCGCAGTCGGACCTCGAGGAACGACGCTCCGAACTCGCCCTCCGCGCCTTCGACGGCGACGACGACTCGAGCTTCTCGGAACGCGACGCCCTCGTCGCCCACCACCGCCAGCGGATGGTCGAGCTGCGTTCGTCCAGCTACGGTCTGCTCTTCGGTCTCTTGGAACGCGAGACCGACGAACGGCACCACATCGGACGCATCGGTCTGCGCGACCCGGAGAGCGGCGACCAGCTCCTGTTGGACTGGCGCGCACCGGCCTCGCGCCCGTTCTACACCGCGACGCCACTCCGCCCCGAAGGCCTCCGCCTCCGCCGCCGCATCGGCACGGCCGGTCGCCGCGTCACGGAAGTGCACGACGAGGTCCTCGACACGACCATGCTCAGCGACGACGAGCCGAGCGGCATCGGCGAGTCCGGTGCGCTGCTGGCGGCCCTCGGTCGCGCCCGGACCAAGCACATGGCGGACATCGTCGACACCATCCAGGCCGAGCAGGACGCGATCATCCGGGCACCCCTTCCCGGCACGCTCCTCGTCCAGGGCGGTCCGGGCACCGGGAAGACCGCCGTCGCGCTCCACCGCGCCGCGTACCTCCTGTACGAGCACCGCGAGCGGCTCATGCGCAGTGTCGTGCTCATCGTCGGGCCGAACTCGACCTTCCTCGACTACATCAGCCGCGTGCTGCCGTCGCTCGGCGAGACCGCCGTCGTCCTCGTCACACCGGCGACCCTCGTGCCCGGACTCGACGCACACGCGGAGGACTCGCTCGAGGCCGCCGAACTCAAGGGTCGGCTGCGGATGGCCGACGTCGTCGCCCGGGCCGTCCGCGAGCGCCAGGTGCCGATCGACGAGCCGGTCACGATCCGCATCGCCGGTGACGGCCCGCTCCGCGTCACGCCGGGCGTCCTGCGCCGGATCAAAGCCGGCATCGAGCGCTCGGGCACGCCGCACAACGAGGCGAAGCTGCGGTTCGACCGCGCCGTGCTGACGCACCTCATCGGGCTCGAGGCGAAGCGCGACGGCTTCGAGCCCCGCACGGGCGAGGACGCCGACGAGCGCCGACAGGAGCTGAGCGAGGAGCCCGAGGTCGAGGAGCTGCTCGACACGATGTGGCCGATCCTCGAGCCGGCCGAGATCATCGACCGCCTCTTCACCGACCCCGAGCTGCTGGCTCGCGTCGCGCCCGACCACACCGAAGAGGAGCGTCGCCTGCTGCTCCGCCAACCTGTCGTCGAGGCGGACGGCTCCGGCGAGATCGACTGGGCCGCCCGGCTCACGCCCGGCGACATCGCCCTCGTCGACGAGGCCGCCGAGCTCATCGGCGAGGACCAGCGCCCCGAGCTGGAACGGCAGCGCCGCGCCGCCTACGAGCGCCGTCACGACGTCGAGTACGCGCGCAGTGTGCTCGAGATGATCGGTGACATCAGCATCGACGACGAGGCCCAGGACGACGATTACCTCCGTTCCGCCCAGGACCTCGCCGACCGCCAGACCGTGGAAGACGACCGCAGCCCCGCGGAACGCGCCGCGAGCGACCGCACCTGGGTCTACGGGCACGTCATCATCGACGAGGCGCAGGAGCTCACCCCCATGCTGCTGCGGGCCGTCCTGCGACGCGGCCCCAACCGCTCGATGACGCTCGTCGGCGACATCAACCAGCAGAGCACCTCCGCCACCCGCTCCAGCTGGCAGGAGCTGCTCGGCCCCCAGCTCCCGCGCTGGACGGAGGAGCTGCTCACCGTCAACTACCGGACGCCCGAGCAGATCATGGCGCTCGCCGATCCCGTCCGGCTCGAACTCGACCCGGACTCCCCGGCGCCCGTGTCGATCCGTCGCGGCGAGGAGGAGCCCGTGCAGCTCACGGTCGAACCCGCCGCGCTGGCCCCGACGGCGGTCCGCGCCGCCGTCGACGCGATCACCGCACACGCCGGTATCGCGGGCGTCATCGCACCCCGCTCGCTCCTGGCGGAGATCGACGCCCTCCTCGCCGACGCCGGAGCCGATCGCGCGCGGGTGTGGACCGGCACCGCGCGTGAGAGCAAGGGCCTCGAGTTCGACAGCGTCGTCCTCGTGCAGCCCGACGCGCTGGGCGGGACAGGCCACGCGGCCCTGTCGCTCCGGTACGTCGCGCTCACCCGCGCCACCCAACGGCTCACGGTCGTCGACTCGTCGAGCTGACCGTCGGCATCCGGCGACGCACCGTCGTCCGGACCCCTCCAGAGCACCGGGCGACGGGAAGGACCGTAGGCTTGGGCTCTGCCAACAGAATGTGAGGCTGGGATGAAGGTCATCAGCTACAACCTCCGCAAGAACAAGGCCAGCGGCGAGCTCGTCGCACTCACCGAAGAGTTCGGCCCCGACGTCCTCGCGTTGCAGGAGGCCGACACTCTGCAGCTGCCCGCCGAACTCGGCGGCCTGCACCTCGCCGACAGCACCCACCGCAACCGGCTCGGCCTCGCGATCTACTACCGCCGCGACCGGTTCACCGCCGAGTCGACGCAGACGTTCGCGCTGAAGAAGTCGCTGCACGACATGGTGCTCGCGCCGGCGCACGAGCGCCTCATCGGCACCCGCCTCACCGACGTCGCGGCCGGGCGCGAACTCATCGTCGCCTCGTTCCACGCGGCCCCACTCACGGCGCTCAACTCACTGCGTCGGCACCAGATCAAGGCCGCGCACGAGCAGCTACACGCGATGGGCGACGTCCCGACGCTCATGGTCGGCGACTACAACTACCCGCTCTTCCAGAAGGGCCTCGGCACCAAGATGCAGGAGAGCGGCTACGACCTGAGCCTCAGCGACCGCAGCACCTACACCCGCTACAAGATGTTCCGGGGGCACTTCGACTTCGCGACGTCCGTGGGTCTCAAGATCGATCGCGTGCAGACGCTCCGCCGAGGCATCTCGGACCACCTGCCGATCCTCGTGGACGCGAGCTACGGTGCGGCCGTGCCGGTCGACGACGACGCACCGGAGTCCGCCGCCCGCTGACCCGGTCGCATGCCCCGCACCTGAGCCGGTCGGTCTCCGCCGCACCCTGCCCGCGGCTCCAACCGTGTCCTCAACCTGCTTCTTCTTTCCCTAACTCAGGACCACATCGGCGTGTCCCGGGGTCGTCGCCGTATATCGCTCCGACACGCCGAGGCATTCCTGAGTAAGGGACCGAGCCGTGGGCCCGACGCGGACCCGCGGGCTGGGTCAGATGAGGCCGCGGAGGAACTCCTGGACACTCGTCCCGGCCTCGCGGGCGCGGCGGACCAGGCGTTCGTGCTCGTCGGTCGTGAGGTCGAGCGTGAGCTGGTGCCACGTCGGCTCGACGTCGAGCGAGAACAGCGCGCCGTCGTCCTCCGCGTCGAACACGGGGGCGGTGCGTTCCTCCTCCACCTCGAGGTTCGCGAACAGCTCCGGCTCGGTCGTCTCGGGAGCGTCTTCAGCGTCGGCATCAGCCTCGGGGGTCGACGGGTTCTCCGCAGCTCCGGCGCCGGTCCAACCGGGTCCCTCCGGCACCGGCGTCTTGCGCTGGTAGGCCTCGGCGGCGGTGCGGGCACGGATGTCGGCGGCCTCGTTGAGTCGATGACCGACGTGCCCCTTCACCCACTCGAACCGATACCGTCGACCGGCGATGGCGGCGTCGATCTCCTGCATGAGCTCGAGGTTCATGACGGGCTTGCCGTCGCCCTTCTTCCAGCCCTTCTTCTTCCAGCCCGGCATCCACTTCGTGATCGAGTCGATGACGTACTTGCTGTCGCAGAGGATGTGGAGGTCCTCGTCGAGGTGCTCGGTGGCGCGGAACAGTTCGAGGACGGCGCGCAGCTCGCCCATGTTGTTCGTGCCGTGCGGCCATCCCCCGGCTGCCCAGCAATCGTCGTCGACATACCAGGCCCAGCCGGCGGGTCCGGGGTTGCCGAGGGCGGAGCCGTCTGCGGCAGCGGTGATCGTCATGAGCGCCTTTCGATGAGTGCCCTCCATCGTATCGACGCACCACCGACGCCCTGACGCCGGTCCCGCGGTGCCGGTGTCGGGCCGGCCGACGTCAGGCGGGCGTGAAGACGCTGAGGGTGACGGCGACCGTGACCGTCGTGTATCCGGGCAGGTCGGCGATCGCCTGCTCGAAGACGTCGTCGTCGAGGTGGTGGGAGCTCGGCCCCATGCGGACCTCGTCGCGCACCTCTTCCGGCATCAACTGGACGGCGTAGTCGAGCGTGTCGCGGGAGCGGAGCTCGAACCCGTCGAGCTGTGCGTCGAGTCGGGCGTCCTTGCGCTCGGCGATCCCGATCATGCCGAGCCGGTCGCGCAGCTCGGCCAGGTGACCGGGTTGCGGTGTCACGACGGTGAGCAGGCCGTCCGGGCGGAGCACCCGACGCATCTCGGGACCGTTGCGTGGGCCGAAGATGCTCAGCAGGTGGTCGACCGAGGCGGTCCGGAGCGGGAAGGGTGCCCAGGCGTCGGCCGTGGCGGCTGCCGCTCGTCCGTGCGCACGCGCTGCGCGACGTGCTGCGAGCGGCGACAGGTCGAACCCGAACCCGCGCCAGGCCGGCCGAGCGTCGAGGATCCGGCCGAGGTAATAGCCGGTCCCGCCGGCGATGTCCACGACGAGTGGGGCGCTGTCGTCGTCGACCGAGCCGTCCGGGAGGAAGCGCGCGAGCGGCAGGGTCGTGGCGACGTGGTCCGCGATCGGCTCGTAGTGCTCGGCCTCGAGGAACGCAGCGCGGGCAGCGACCATCTCCTGCGTGTCGCCGGTCTTCGGCGTCCGACCACCGACGACGAGCGAGGCGTACCCCTGCCGGGCGATGTCGAAGCTGTGACCGGCGGGGCAGCGGAGTACGCGGTCGCCGAGCTCGAGGGTCGCGGTGCAGATCGTGCACGCGAGATCGGGGGCGACGAGGCTCAGCCGATCGTGCTGCGGGACGTCGGCGAGGATCGGCATGCCTTCGAAACGCTCCGCTTCCAGCTGCTGTGTCCGTCGCCGTCGCGATGCTTCCGGTTGTCGCACTTCACCCACACGGTGAGTCTAGGCGCGCGCCGCATGGTGCGTGCGCCGGAACGTTCGAGCGACGATCGGTCGCGGCGGGTCTTCGGCACCGCGGTGACTCGATCAGCTCGGCGACTCAGTCCTCGAGCGCGCTCCGAAGACGCTCGACGTCCTCGTGTGCTGCGTCGCTCGCACGCTGTGCGCGGTCAGCTTCCCGCTGGCGTCGGGCCCACTCGCGATCGGCGCCGGCGATGTCCGCGTCGAGCTCCTCGAGCCGCCGTGCGAGGTCCTCGCGGTCACGCTGCAGTCCCGATCGCCGGACCGCCGACTCGTCCAGGAAGGCGGTCGCCTCCTCACTCGCGCTGGACGCCGCCTCCTCGTCGCGCTCGGCCGCTTCCAGCCGGGCCCGAAGGCGTCGGCGTCGGTCGTCGTCATCGTCGGAATGGTCGCCGTCTCCGTCGACCTGCGTCGCCGCGGACCCGTCGCTGGTGGAGCGCCCACCGGGGGAACCTGGCCCGCCGACGACCCCACCCCACCCCGCTCCGCTCGAGGTCGGGGCGTCGGTCAGCCGCCCGGACGACACCTGCGCGGCGAGCTCGGCGTCGGCACTCGCCGCCTGCAGACTCTGGCGGACGGTCTCGATCACCGCTCCGGAGAGGGACGCCCCCTCTGCTGCGGCGGCCTCGACGGTGGCGGTGACGAGCGTCGCGATTAGCGAGCGACGTTCGGCACCCAGCGTGCGGAGCGCGGCGGCGTCCCCCGAGCGCTGAGCGTCGCCGAGCGCGGAGCCGAGCTGTTCCAGTTCGCCGAGCAGATCAGGGCGATGCGCCGTCAACACGTTGAGCGCCCAGGCGGCGACCGACGGTTTGCGGAGCGCGAGGATCGCCGTCGCCAGGTCGTCGTCCCCGTCGTCGCGCGCTGCGACGGCCAGGCGTTTGCGCTCGGTCACGAATCCGCTCAGCGGGACACGGAACAGCTCGATGGCGGCGGACGCGAGGCCCGTCGGGGCCGGCGTTCCGGTGTCGCGGTCGTCGGGCACGGTGCCGCTCCCTCGCATCATTTCACGTCAGGCTAGCGCCCTCTTGCGCCAGAACGGAGTCCGACTGTCGCCTTTTCGGGGGTCGATACCGACAATGTGGACATGGATGCCAGACCTTACCCCGACACGGTGGAGCCGCCTGAAACAGCGGCCTGCACCGATTTGAAGTCCCTCCTCAGGACCGTGGACTTCCCGATCTCGCGCCGCGAACTGCAGTCGATCGCCGTCCGTTCCGGACTCGACCGTGGGACGCTCGCCGCGCTCAACACGCTCACCGAAGAGCACTACGCCGGCTCGTTCGGCATCCTCCGCGAACTCCGGCACCACGGCGAGCTCCGTCGCTCCGCCTGACCACCCCGCCCGGCACCTGGCGGTCTTCCCAGCGCGGTGCGCTGACGTGAGCGCGGGTCACGAACGCGGGCGCGGGTTTCCGGAGGGGCGCGCTCACGCGTGCGGGACGCGGTGACGCCAGCGCACCGCGCTGGCGATTCCGACAGACATCGCGCAACGCAGAAACCCCCGCCGAGGCGAGGGTTTCGAGCTGAGATCCAGTGCGGAGACGGCGGGATTTGAACCCGCGGTCCCCTTACGGGGACTCCACCTTAGCAGGGTGGTGCACTAGGCCGAACTATGCGACGTCTCCATGTGCGCTCGCAAGCGGACGCACGACGACCAGCATAACCGGAGATGGGCGTGGTGACGAATCCCGGGGCCCGAGACGCCCTTCGACACGTCGACAAGCTCAGTGCGGCGCAGCTCAGGGCACGAGGCCGGGACGCCTACTGGTCGTCGAGGGTGCGACCGCGGGAGCAGGTGCGCTGGTCGGCGGTCTGGCCCGTCACGGACGACGGGAGGACCACTGCACCACCGGCGGCTGGGTCGGTCGCATCGGCAGGCGGAGCCGTGGCGGCCGGGTCGGCCGGGTCGGCGCCCGCATCTGCACCCTCAGCCGGGTCGACCGCGGTCGGGTCGGTCGGGTTCGCCACCGCCCCAGAACCGGTCGCGCCGGTGAGCTGGATGGGCTGATCGTTACCGAGCGCCTCGAAGAGCGCGGCGGCCGCATCGTCGATCGGCTCGACGCCACCCTCGACGGCCGCGTTCGGATACTGCACGAACGCGATGTTCGACAGATCGACGTCGCGGAGCGTCATGGCGATCGCGATCATCGTGTCGAGGCTCGTCAGGCTGTCGGACAGCTGCATGTTCTTCGCCGCCGCCTTGGCCAAGGAGTAGAGGATTCCAGGATTCGTCAGCGTCTCAGCACTCTTGACCTGCTGCATCATCGCCGACAGGAACACCTGCTGATTGCTGATGCGACTGAGGTCGCTGCCGTCGCCGACGCCGTGCCTGGTGCGGAGGAACTGCAGCGCCTCGTACCCCTCGAGCGTGTGCTCGCCCGCCGAGAGGAAGGTGTTCGTGTACTCGTCCTCGATCGGGTCGGCGACGCACACCGTCACCCCTCCGAGCGCGGTCGACATCGCCATGACGCCACTGAACTGCACCTCTGCGGCGAACGGGATCTCGAGCCCCGTCAGCTGCGACACCGTCAACGCCGTGCAGGCGAGCCCGCCGTAGCTGAGGGAGGTGTTGAGCTTCTGCCGACTCATCGAGTCGAACGAACCGCCCTCCGGATCGGGGCAGGACGGGATCGGGACGAACATGTCGCGCGGGAAACTGACGACCGTCGCGTTGCTGTGGTCCTCGGAGATGTGCACGAGCATCGTGACGTCGTTGAGGTTGCCGCTGGCGTCGACCTCCGGATCGATGAACCGCTGATCCTGGCCGTCGCGGGAGTCGCTGCCGACGATGAGGAGGTTGACGCCACCCGGATACGCACCGATCGCGGGCAGGTCCGTGACCGCTTCACCCTGCGAGTCGACGAGTGCGACACCCGGCTTGACCGAGGCGGCGACGTCCCAGAGGGCGATCCCCGCGACGATGCCGCCGCTCACGAGCGCGACAGCCAGGGTCGACGCGACGATCTTCAAGCCGGTCCGGACGGCACTCGGACGCTGCAGCCGCCCGTGACGGGCGATGGTGCTGAGCTTGCGGGATCGTCCCTCGCGACCGGCTGCACCACGGCCGGCGCGGTTTCGCGCGGGCTCGACGGCGTCAGACGTGATCGGGGGCATCGGAACAGTAAAGCAGGTCCGGCTGTGAACGGGGGTGCCCGACCGGGTTTTCGCGACGCATCAGTCCCAGCGCACCACTGGGGTACCGGAGGTGAAGTCCACCTGTGGTGTCCCGAGGGACGGACCGAACTCGATGGTGCAGGAACCGGTCGCACCGCCCTGGGTGCAACTCGACGATGTCACCTTGACCAGGCCGATGTACTCACCGGGCACCTCCAGCGGGTCGCTGAAGGTCTCCTGCGGTTCGAGGTTCGCGAGGTTCGCCTGCGCATCTGCGGAGAGGCTGCGGGTGATGGTGCCGTCCTGGACGACCGTGCCGTCCGACAGCGTTCCGGGGAGGTCGATCCCGCACCCTGCGGCAAGGTTCGTGGAGGCGATACAGGTGTTCACCGCGTCTGTCACGGCGTCCCGGAACTGCTGGACGCCGGTGTCGTTGAGCACCACCTTGACGTCGTCGAACACCCCAGTGCCGCTCCCGGCGACGATGATCTCGTCACCACCGTCGACCGTGAACGCGTCGAGGTCGAGCCCGAGCGAGTACGCCCCGGGGAACAAGGACCACACGTCGCCTGCGGCGTCGGCGACGTCCTGGCCGTTGAGCGCGAGCGGGACGTCGTCGAAGCCGTACGGCGAGACCTCGACGGTGCCGCCCTGGAAGATGGTGTACGTGCCGTCGCCCTGATCCTCCACCACGAACTCCTGGGTGACGCGCTCGGAACCGATGGAGAACTTCGCCATGACCTTGGTGAACGGCGCACCGAACGGCTTGGACGTCGTCGAGACCTTGCCGATCTTCGCGAGCTCGTTCGACGCCTTCAGGACGTCGTCGTTCAGGAACGCGGTGTCATCGGGGTCCTCGAGGAGCGCCAGCGCCTGCTTCGCGTCGCCGTTCTGCAGCGCGGTGAGGTACTCCGTCACGGCGCTCTCCGGGTCCGCCTGCGAACCGCGGATGGCGCTGCTGATCCCGATGCCCGCGACGGTCACGATGACGATGAGCAGGACGACCGCACCCGCGATGATCCCGATGAGCGCGCCGCGGGACAGCCCGCGTCGAGGCTTCGACGCGTACGGATTCGGGGCGAAGGGCTGCGACGGGTACTGCGGGCCGCCGCCGGCCTGCCCGGATGGGGTCGTCGAGGGCGGCGGCCCGGGATTCACGTTGGACTTGGGAGTCGGAGCGTCGCTCATGAGTCGTCCTGCCTTCGGAGGGGTCTGACGTCGGCCGGAGGGAACACACGGCCAACTGAGACGTCCATCTTAACGGAGATATTTCAGAACAACGAATGCGGAAGGAAAACCCTGACGCGGAGCGAGTGGCATCTGGGAAGCGGGCGACGCGCCGCCAGGCCCAGCCAGCCATCTCGAGGAGGTGCGGAGGGCGTGGGATTCGAACCCACGAGACATTTCTGCCCACCAGTTTTCAAGACTGGCTCCATCGGCCGCTCGGACAGCCCTCCTGATGGTCGATCGCCAGCGATGACGCAGCTGACGACCAGGATCGAGTGTATCGGATGGGGCCAGCGGTGAAGCGGCCCCATCCGATCACGCGGTGACTACTGGTCTTCCTCCGGACGACCGGCCGTGCAGGTGTTCTGTGCCGCGCTCTGGCCGGTGATCGTGTCGGGCAGGGCGACGGGGCCGGCGGCGGACGGATCCGCGGGCGCCGCGGGGTCCGCCGTGGCGGCGGGATCGGCAGCTGCATCGGTCGTCGTCGGGTCGGCCGTGACGGGTACGTTCGGATCGGTCACGACGTACTTGCCCGTCGCGGACAGGGCCACAGCCTGGTCGCTCTGCAGCGCCGTCCACAGGACGTCGGCGTCGGAGGTCGCCTCGACCCCGCCCTCGACCGTGGCCGTCGGCGTCTGCACGAACGCGACACGGTCGAGCGGGATGTCCTTGAGCGCTGCGGCGATCGACACCATCGTGTCGATGTTGTTGAGGCTGCTCGACAGGGTCACGTTCTTCAGCGCGGCGCGGGCGATCGAATAGAGCTTGATCGGGTCGGAGAGCGTCTCACTGCTCTTCAACGTACGGACGAGCGAGGAGAGGAACACCTGCTGGTTCGAGATGCGAGACAGGTCGCTGCCGTCGCCGACGCCGTGACGCGAGCGGAGGAAGGCGAGCGCGGAGGCACCCGAGAGGTCGTGCGTGCCGACGTCGAGGTTGATGCCACTCCATGCGTCGTTCAGCGGCTCGGTGATGCACACCGGCACACCGCCGACCGCGTTCGACATCGAGATGACGCCGTCGAACCCGATCTGCGCGGCGAACGGGATCGAGAGACCGGTGATGCCCTCGACCGTGGACACGGCGCACGCGAGACCACCGTCGGTACCGCCATACATGAGGGCGGTGTTCATCTTGTCGCGACCATTACCGCCGTCGGCGCAGTCGCCGATCTGGACGTACATGTCGCGCGGGAAGCTGACGACCGTCGCGCTCGTGTGGTCTGCCGAGATGTGCATGAGGATCGTGACGTCGTTGAGGTTCTCCCCGCGGTCGCCGTATGCCGCATTGCCGTCGCCGGAGTCGCTGCCGACGAGGAGCAGGTTGACGCCGCCCTCGATCGCGCCGATGTTGGGCGGCGGAGCACCCGGCGTCTCGTTGTCGAGGTGGGCGACGGGCTTGACGCTGTTGGCCAGGTCGAGCGCGGCCACACCGGCGACCGCGATACCGCTGACGCCGACGACGGCGGCCGTCGCGGCGATCACCTTCGCGACGGTGACGAACGGGTTCGACTTGCGGAGTCTGCCGTGACGGACGGCGGCGCGCGGTTTGGACGCGTCGGCGTTGCGGGTCATGGATCTCGCTCTCGTCTCAGGAACAGGGATTGCCGGAACCCTGGAGAGCGGGCTGCGGCGAGTCGTGCGGCGACACCTGGAGCAGGCGCGCACCGACGCCCCGTGCCCACCGGAAACGGCGTATCGGCACGGAGCTTTGGACGATGCTAACCCGAAATGCTCCTCAGGAGCTGAGAGAGACCGTCGTCGGTGACCGTGCCGGTGACCTCCGACGCGACCGCGAGGACCTCCTCGGGCGCCTGGCCCATGGCGACACCGCGTCCTCCGGCCGCCGCCCAGCCGAGCATGTCGACGTCGTTCCGGCCGTCGCCGACGGCGACCATCTGCGAGCGCTCGAGCCCCAGCCACTCCCGGACACGCTCCAGCGCGGTCGCCTTGTTGACGCCCTTCGGCGCGATGTCGAGCCAGGCCGTCCACCCGATCGCATAGCTCACCTGGCTGAGCCCGATCTTGTCGACGATGCGGAGGAACTCCTCCTCGTCGTGGCTCGGTGAGACGACGACGACGCGCGTCACCGGGCTCGTGACGAGTTCCTCGAACGGCACCTCGATCGCGTTCTCGAGGTTCCAGTCCTCCATGCCGACCGTGTACTTGCGGAAGCCGTCGGGGTACTCGACCATGTAGCTGCCCTCGGAGAGGTGCGGCTGGATGAGCCCGAGCACCTCCGTGGGGTCGAAGGTCTCCATGAAGAAGCGCTCGTAGGAATCGGGCTTCGACTCGTCGCGCTTCATGATGAGCGCACCGTTCGCGCAGACGACGTATTGCGGCGTCAGCTCGAGCTCCTCGAGCACCGGGCGCGTGCTCTCCCAGCTGCGACCGGTGGCCAACGTGACGATGTGGCCGAGCGAGACCACGCGACGCACCTCATCGGCGACCGACAGGCTGAGCGAACCGTCCTCGTGCAGCACGGTGCCGTCGATGTCGAGGGCGATGAGCAACGGGGTCGCGGTGGTGGTCGTCTCGTCCGTCATCGGATCGGCCTCGCGACCTCGATGCCGCCCAGGTAGGGACGCAGCACCTCGGGGATGACGACACTGCCGTCCTCCTGCTGGTGCGTCTCGAGGATCGCGACGATCCAGCGGGTGGTCGCGAGCGTTCCGTTGAGCGTCGCGACCGGCGTGGTCTTGCCCGACTCCGTGCGGTACCGGGTGTCGAGGCGACGCGCCTGGTAGGTGGTGCAGTTCGAGGTGCTGGTGAGCTCGCGGTAGGCGTCCTGCGTCGGCACCCAGGCCTCGACGTCGAACTTGCGTGCCGCGCTCGACCCGAGGTCGCCGGCGGCCGTGTCGATGACCCGGTAGCTGAGGCCGAGCGACTGCAGCATCGCCTCCTGGTACGACAGCAGGCGCTCGTGCTCGGCGGCGGCGTCCTCCGGCTTGGTGTAGACGAACATCTCGAGCTTGTTGAACTGGTGCACCCGGATGATGCCGCGGGTGTCGCGCCCGTAGGACCCGGCCTCCTTGCGGTAGCAGGTCGACCAGCCGGCGTACCGGAGCGCACTCTGCTCGAGGTCGAGGATCTCGTCGGAGTGGTACCCGGCGAGCGCCACCTCACTCGTACCCGTGAGGAAGAGGTCCTCACCGGCGATCTGGTAGACCTCGTCGGCGTGCTCACCGAGGAAGCCGGTGCCCTTCATGATCTCGGGGCGTACGAGCGTCGGGGTGATGAGCGGGACGAAGCCGGCCTCGATCGCGCGGTCGAGTGCGAGGTTCATGAGGGCGATCTCGAGGCGGGCACCGATGCCGCGGAGGAAGTAGAAGCGCGAGCCGCTGACCTTGGTGCCGCGCTGCATGTCGATCGCGCCGAGGAGTTCGCCGAGCTCGAGGTGGTCGCGAGGGGTGAAGTCGAACGAGGGGCGTTCGCCGACCTCGCGGAGCGTGATGAAGTCGGCCTCGCCACCGGCGGGCACGCCGTCGAGCACCGGGTTCTGGATGCGACCGGCGACGTCGGCGAAGTAGGCCTCGGCCTCCGTCGCGACCTGCTGGGCCTCCTTGACGCGGGCGGCGAGCTGCTGCGCCTGGGCGACGAGTGCGGCCTTCTCCTCCTTGGGGGCCTTGGCGACCTGCTTGCCGAACGCGTTCTGCTCGGCACGGAGCTCTTCGAACCCGGTGATCGCGGCGCGACGTGCGGTGTCGGCGTCGATCGCCTGGTCGACGAGGTCGACGGAGGACCCTCGCTTCTGCTGCGACGCTCGGAGGACTTCTGGCTGTTCGCGGAGGAGTACGGGATCGATCACCCGGCAAGTCTAGCGATCGAGGTCGGTGACGAGGCCCCGGGACAGTACCGTTGGGCCATGCCGACTCCCCCGCACGCCGCGCTCGTGTACAACCCGGTGAAGGTCGACGCCACCCGGCTGCGGAGCGCGTTGGAGGCCCGGTCGCAGGAGGCTGGATGGGCGGCTCCGCACCTGTATGAGACGAGCGTCGACGACCCCGGCGTCGGTCAGGCGAGGCGCGCGGTCCTCGACGGCGCTCAGGTGGTGCTCGTGGCCGGCGGCGACGGGACCGTTCGGGCCGTCGCCGAAGGGCTGCGCGGGAGCGGTGTGCCGCTGACCCTCATCCCGTCGGGGACCGGCAACCTGCTCGCGAGGAACCTGAAGCTGCCGCTCGGCGACCAGGCGGCGGCGATCGGGACGGCGTTCACCGGCGACACCCGGGCGATCGACATCGGCGTCGCCATGATCACCCGTGCCGACGGGTCGGAGGAGGAGCACGCGTTCGTCGTGATGGCCGGCATGGGCATCGACGCGATGATGATCGCCACCGCGAACCCCGACCTCAAGAAGTCGCTCGGCTGGCTCGCCTACGTCGAGTCCGGCCTCCGCTCGATCGCCACGGCCGCTCCGTTCCGCATCCAGTACCAGTTGCGCGGGCACCGTCAGCATGCGGCGACCGTGAGCTCGGTGCTCGTCGGGAACTGCGGCACGCTGCAGGGCGGGGTGCAGCTCATGCCGGACGCCGAGCTCGACGACGGCTTCCTCGACGTCGCGGTGCTGCAGCCGAAGGGTGCCTTCGGCTGGCTGCTCGTGTGGCGGAAGGTGACGTGGGAGAACCGGGTCCTGCGGCGGACGGCCGTCGGGCGACGGATGATCCGGTTCACCGAGGGCCGGGGTGGGAACACCGTGACGAACCTGCGTGCGGAGGCGCTGACCGTACGGGTCGACGAGGCGCAGGACCTCGAGCTCGACGGCGATGCGTTCGGCATGGCGACGATGGTCGCGTTCGACGCGCACCGCGGCGGGTTGCTCGTCACGCTCCCGTAGCCGGCGACACCGCTGAGCCCGGCTACCGTCCGGCGACGAGGTCCGCGACCTCGGTGACGAGCGCCGTCGCCCGCTCGAGGTCGGGGCGGAGGTCGCGGTCGGCGTCGTCCGAGCCGAGCGACGCCGATGCGCGGACGAACACCTCGGCCAGCGTCCCGGTCAGCCGGTCGGCGACACCGCGGCGCCGCACGACCCGCACCGCTCCGAGGAGTTCGCAGGCGATGAGCGTCCTCGTGGCGACGACCGCGTCCTCCAGCTGGGCGACGGCCTGCGCGGCGAACGGTGCGTCCTCCTCGGCGCCGCGCGACAGGACGACCGTGCCGAGCGCCGCCGGTTGTGCCGCGTGCCGGATGTCGGCGACCGCGCCCGCCGCGACGTACTCGACCATCATCAGGCCGGAGGCACCCGGTTCCCCGTCACCGAGGAACGGCGGCAGGCCCGTGAACGCGGGTTCGTTCAACAGCCGCAGGCGCGAGAACGTGATGGTCGACGTCTGTGCGAGCGCGAGCGCGGTCGCGTCCAGTTCCGCGGCCAGCTGCGCCTGGAAGAAGGCACCGTGGTGGAGGACCGCCCGTGATCCGTCATCGGCGCCGAGGACGTACAGCGGGTTCTCCTGCGCAACGCCCATGAGCGCTTCCACCTGGTCCGCGAGCCGGTCCGTCGCCGTCGCCACGACACCCTGCGTGATCGCGGCGATGCGGAGCGCGAACGGGTCCTGGATCCGAGCCGGTTCCGGCGCGGGTCCGATGAGCGCGCGCAACGCCGCAGCAGCAGCTTCGACACCGGGTGCGGCGGACGCACCCGCTGCCGCTTCGACGTACGCCTGCGCGTTGCCGTCCAGCGCGTGGAAGCTGAGTGCGCAGACCGCCGACCAGGCACGGTCGAGCCTCCGCAGCTCCTCGACCGCGAGCGCCGCGCGCGCGATGGTCAGGGCACTGCTGCTGATGAACGACAGGGCACTCTCCGACCCCCACGCGTCCAGCGGCTCCAGCGGACTCGACGCCGGCCGTTCGCCGAGGAGGGTCAGCGCCGCACCGGCGAGCGCGGTGAGGTCGCCGGTCCCGATCGACCCGAGGGTCCGGACGGTCGGCAGTGCGTCGCGGCGCAGCATCTCGGCGAGCGCCGCGACGACCGCGGGCTCGACACCCGATCCGCCGACGGCGAGCTGGTTGAGCCGGACCGCGAGCATCGCCCGCACGACCCGGTCGGGGACGACCTCGCCCGCGTCGACCGCGTGGCTGCGGAGCAGGCGGCGCGCGTGGGCATCGCCGTCGTCGGCCACCGCGGTGTCCTTGTTCGCCCCCACGCCCGTGCTCCTGCCGTAGACGGCCGCGTGCTCGGCGAGGTCCCGTGCTGCGTCGTGTGAGGTCGCCAGCCGGTCGAGCACGGCGGGAGGCATGAAGGCCTCCTCCTCGAGGTCCGCGATCCGCCGCAGCTCGTCGATGCCCAGTGCTCCCGTGATCTCGATCATCCCGACACCCTCTCTTGCGCTCCGCCGTCGTGTGCACCATCCTTGCTCACACGGTGAACGTCCCACCAGATGAAATTCGAGTTTTACCTGACGGAAACATTCGAGGCGGTTCGTCGAAACGGCGGAGCCATAGCGTGGTGGCTCGACAGAGAGGGATCTGATGGCTGAATCATCGACTCGAACCGTGGAGCGTGCACTCTCGCTCCTCGCCGTGGTGTGCGACCGCGGCCGCACGACCCTCGCCGAGAGCGCGCGACTCGTCGACCTCTCGCCGAGCACCGCCCTCCGGCTCCTCCGCACCCTGGAGTCCACGGGCTTCGTCCGGAAGGACGCCGACGGCAGCTACCGACCCGGCAGCCGCGTCGTCCAGCTCGGCACGCAGGCACTCAGCAACGAGTCGCTCGTCGGCTTCTGCCACACGGAGATGCTCGACCTCGTCGAACGCACCGGCGAGTCCGCCTACCTGAGCGTCGAGGGTCACGCGTCCACGGCGCTCTACCTCGCGATCACCGAGGGCACCCACTCCGTCCGTCACGCGAGCTGGGTCGGTCGCACGATCCCCCTCGACGGTTCGGCCGCGGGTGCCGCACTCACCGGGCGGACCCCTGCCGCCGGCTACGTCACGGTCGAACGGGGCGTCGAGTCGGACGTCACCGCGATCGCCGCTCCCGTCCGCTCGGGAGCGCGGATCGTCGCGGCGCTGAGCCTCGTCATCCCGAGCTACCGGATGACCGACGACCTCATCGCCTCCTACGGTGAGCTCCTCGTCTCCGCCACGGACCGGCTCTCCAGCGGGCTCGCCTCGTACACCGGACCCACCGACACCACACCCGCGACCGTCCCCGACGACGCCGCGGACCTCCTGGAGGGACGCGCATGATCCGCTTCACGAACGTCAAGAAGGCCTACCCGGACGGCACGGTCGCCGTCCACGACCTCTCCTTCGAGGTGCCGACCGGATCCCTCACGGTGCTCGTCGGCCCGTCCGGCTGCGGCAAGACCACCTCGCTCCGGATGATCAACCGCCTCATCGATCCGACCTCGGGGTCGATCCTGCTCGACGACGTCGAGACCCAGTCGCTCGACCGCGTCACCCTCCGTCGCCGGATCGGCTACGTCATCCAGAACGCCGGTCTCTTCCCGCACCGCACCGTCGTCGACAATGTCGCAGCCCTCCCCCGCCTGCTCGGCGGCTCGCGTCGGGAGACGCGCTCGGCGGCCCTCGAGCTGCTGGAGCGCGTCGGTCTCGACGGGAAGTTCGCGAAGAAGTACCCGTGGCAGCTCTCCGGCGGTCAGCAGCAGCGCGTCGGCGTCGCCCGCGCCCTCGCGACGAACCCGCCGTTCCTCCTCATGGACGAGCCCTTCAGCGCGGTCGACCCGATCGTCCGGACGCAGCTCCAGGACGAGTTCCTGCGCCTGCAGGCCGACATCTCGAAGACGATCGTGATGGTCACCCACGACATCGACGAGGCGCTCAAGCTCGGCGACCAGGTCGCGGTCCTCCGCGAGGGCGGTCTCCTCGCACAGATCGCGCCGCCGGTCGACCTCCTGACCCGCCCCCACGACGCGTTCGTCGCCGACTTCGTGGGTGAGGCCCGCGGCTACCGGGCACTCGGCTTCCTCGGGCTCGACCACGACGACGCCCTCCACCGTGAGCCCGTCGCCCGGCTCGGCGAGACCGTCGTGAGCGGCGTGCATGCGAGCGGCTGGGTGGTGGTGACGGACGACGAACGCCGTCCCCTCGGCTGGTTCGACACCGCAGCCGGTCACGGCTCCGTCTCGACCGACACCATCAGCGGCCACGGCCTGTTCGTCCCGCGCACGGCGTCGCTCCGCATCGCCCTCAACGCAGCGCTCGCGCACCCGAGTCGACGCGTCGGGCTCCTCGACGACGACGGCCGACTCGCCGGCACCATCGCCGCCAGCGAACTCCTCGAGCGTCCCGCCCCCGAGCGGAGCCTCCGATGACGATCGACTGGATCTGGGAGAACCTCCCGCTCATCGGCGACCTCACGCTCAACCACCTCTGGTTGACGCTCACCCCGACGGTGCTCGGCCTCCTGGTCGCCCTCCCGTTCGGCTGGTGGGCGCACCGCTCGCGTCGCGGCCGACCGTTCATCGTCGGTACCGCCGGGCTGCTGTACACGATCCCGTCGCTCGCGCTGTTCATCATCCTGCCGACGATCCTCGGCACGAAGATCCTCGACCCGATCAACATCGTCATCGCCCTGACCGTCTACACGGTGTCGCTCCTCGTCCGCGTCGTCTCCGACGGGCTGTCCTCGGTGCCGGTGGACGCGGTGCAGGCGGCCGAGGCCATGGGCTACCGGTCCTGGCAGCGGCTCGTGCTGGTCGAACTGCCCGTCGCCGTCCCGGTGATCGCCGCCGGCCTGCGCGTCGCGGTCGTCTCCAACGTCAGCATCGTGACGATGGCCGCCCTGCTCGGCATCCCACAACTCGGGACGCTGTTCACGCAGGGGTTCCAGCTCCGGCTGTTCGTGCCGCTCGTCACCGGCATCCTGCTCTGCGTCGTGCTCGCCGTGATCCTCGACCTGATCATCGTCCGGCTCGGCTCGCTCGCGACGCCCTGGCGTGATCGGACGGTGGCAGCGTGAGCGTCATCGACTGGCTGACCGACCCCGCCAACTGGAGCGGCCCCGACGGCATCCCCTCGCAGATGGGCTACCACCTGCTGTACACCGGCATCGCGCTCGTCATCGCCGCGGCGATCGCCGTGCCGCTCGGCGTCCTCGTCGGGTACACCGGCAAGGGCGAGCGCCTCGTCGCCGGGTCGGCCAACGCACTCCGCGCCCTGCCGACACTCGGCCTCCTCATCCTGCTGTTCCTCCTCATCTCGCCGGTGGTCCCCGGGCAGCTCGTCTACGTCATCCCGACGATCGTCGTCCTCGTACTCCTCGCCGTCCCGCCGATCCTGACCGGGACGTACACGGGCATCCAGAGCGCCGATCCCGACGCGGTGGGCGCCGCCCGTGGCATGGGCTACACGAAGCTGCAGATCCTCTGGCACGTCCAGCTCCCCTGCGCCCTCCCCCTGCTGCTGTCCGGCATCCGCTCGTCCACCCTCCAGGTCGTCTCGACCGCGACGGTCGCCGCCTACCTCGGCCTCCAGGGGCTCGGCCGGTACATCATCGACGGCCGCGCCCAGGCCGACTTCTTCCAGATGGCCGGCGGGGCGATCCTCGTCGCCGCCCTCGCCTTCGCACTGGAGATCGCCTTCACCCTCCTCGGCACCCTCATCGTCTCCCCCGGTCTGCGGCGCACCAGCCGCAGACGGCGGACGGCGGCCCCGACCACCGTCACCGGGGCGATCCCCCGGCCGGCCTGAGCCGCACCCGCACCGCACGACCACCTCCGCACGACCGCACCACCGATCCGTCCATCTCACCGAATCGAGGTCCTCATGCCCTTCCCCACCTTCCCCCGTCGTCTCGCGGCCATCGCTGCGACCACCGCGGCCGCCGCTCTCGTCCTCACCGGCTGCGGCGGCCAGGACGCCCTCAGCAGCGACGGCGCGTCCGGCTCCTCCGGCGACGCCGTCATCATCGGCTCAGCCGACTTCACCGAGAGCCAGCTCATCGCCACCATCTACTCCCAGGCGCTGCAAGCCGAGGGCGTGAAGGTGAAGGAGCAGTTCAACATCGGCAGCCGCGAGGTCTACATGGCCGCGCTGCAGGACGGCTCCATCGACCTCCTCCCCGAATACTCGGGCGCGCTGCTCAAGTACCTCGACTCCGAATCGAAGGCCAGCACGAGCGAGGACGTCGTCGCGGAACTCGGCGACAAGCTCCCGAAGGGCGTCAGCATGCTCGACATCTCGCCCGCGGAGGACAAGGACGTGCTCGCCGTCACCCAGGAGACGGCCGACAAGTACGACCTCAAGACGATCTCCGACCTCGTGCCGTACATGTCCGAGCTCAGCCTCGGCGGCCCGCCGGAGTGGAAGACGCGCGTCAACGGCGTCGTCGGCCTCGAGCAGGTCTACGGTCTCACCTTCAAGGAGTTCGTCAGCCTCGACGCCGGCGGGCCGCTCACGATGACCGCGCTCACGAGCGGCCAGGTGCAGGTCGGCGACATCTTCAGCACCGACCCCGGGCTCACCGCGAACAAGCTCGTCGCGCTCGAAGACGACAAGTCGCTCTTCGCGGCCGAGAACATCGTCCCCGTCATCAGCACGAGCAAGCTCGACGACACGATCTCGAAGACGCTCGACAAGGTCTCCGCGGCCCTCACCACCGAGGACCTCATCGAGATGAACGGCAAGGCGTCCGACGGCACGAGCCTGAAGAGCATCGCCGAGGCGTGGCTGCAGGACGCCGACCTCGGCTAGCAGCACCCTTCGACGGGCTCAGGGGTCGAGAAGCAATCCAGGGACCGAGAACCGGCTCACGGCCGGCGACCCGCCCCTGAGCCCGTCGGAACAGCACCACCACCACCGCACCGCAGACGTAAAGGACCAGCGCATGCCGACCACCACCCGGACCATCCGTGCCGCTCGCGGCACCACCCTCACCGCCAAGAGCTGGCAGACCGAGGGCCCGCTCCGGATGCTCATGAACAACCTCGACCCCGAGGTCGCCGAGCACCCCGAGGACCTCGTCGTCTACGGCGGCACCGGGAAGGCGGCGCGCAACTGGGAGGCGTACGACGCGATCGTCCGCACGCTCGAAGGGCTGGAGGCCGACGAGACCCTGCTCGTACAGTCCGGCAAGCCCGTCGGCGTCTTCCGCACGCACGAGTGGGCACCGCGCGTGCTCATCGCGAACTCCAACCTCGTCGGCGACTGGGCGACGTGGCCCGAGTTCCGCAAGCTCGAGGCCGAGGGTCTCACCATGTACGGGCAGATGACCGCCGGCTCGTGGATCTACATCGGCACGCAGGGCATCCTCCAAGGCACCTACGAGACCTTCGCCGCCATCGCCGACAAGCGGTTCGGTGGAACCCTCGCCGGGACGCTGACCCTCACCGGCGGCGCCGGCGGCATGGGCGGGGCACAGCCGCTCGCCGTGACCCTCAACGAGGGCGTCGTGCTCATCGTCGACGTCGACCCGAGCCGCCTGGAGCGACGCGTCGAGCACCGCTACCTCGACGAGATGACGGACGACCTCGACGACGCCGTCGAACGCGTGCTCGCCGCCAAGTCCGAACGACGCCCGCTGTCGGTCGGTCTCGTCGGCAACGCCGCGACCGTCTTCCCCGAACTGCTGCGGCGCGGGGTCGCCATCGACATCGTCACCGACCAGACGAGCGCGCACGACCCGCTCGCCTACCTGCCCGAGGACACGGCGCTCGCCGACTGGCAGACCGAGGCGGCGGCCGACCCGGTCGACTTCACGCGCCGCTCGCGACTCGCCATGGCGAAGCAGGTGCAGGCGATGGTCGACTTCCAGGACGCCGGCGCCGAGGTCTTCGACTACGGCAACTCCATCCGCGCCGAGGCGAAACTCGGCGGTTGCGAGCGAGCCTTCGACTTCCCCGGCTTCGTGCCCGCCTACATCCGGCCGCTCTTCGCCGAGGGCAAGGGTCCGTTCCGCTGGGCGGCCCTCTCCGGCGATCCGGCGGACATCGCCGCGACCGACCGCGCCATCCTCGAACTCTTCCCCGAGGATGAGAAGCTGCGCCGTTGGATCACCTCGGCCGGCGAGAAGATCGCCTTCGAGGGGCTGCCAGCGCGCATCTGCTGGCTCGGCTACCAGGAGCGCCACCTCGCCGGCCTGAAGTTCAACGAGATGGTCGCCTCGGGTGAACTGAGCGCACCCGTCGTCATCGGCCGCGACCACCTCGACTCCGGTTCCGTCGCCTCCCCGTACCGCGAGACCGAGGCGATGGCCGACGGCTCCGACGCGATCGCCGACTGGCCGCTGCTCAACGCCCTGCTCAACACGGCGTCCGGCGCGACCTGGGTGTCGATCCACCACGGCGGTGGGGTCGGCATCGGCCGCTCCATCCACGCCGGTCAGGTGATCGTCGCCGACGGGACGCCGCTCGCCGCCGAGAAGATCGCGCGCGTGCTCGTCAACGACCCGGGGACCGGCGTCATGCGTCACGTCGACGCCGGATACGAGCGGGCGGCCGAGGTCGCCCGCGAACGCGGCCTGCGGGTGCCGATGTGGGAGGGCGAGTGACCGACGGCCTGATCGCCCACGGTCGGCTCGCCGGGCTCGACGAGATCACCGGCGTCGGGGTCGATCCGGCGCGCGGCGGGTACTCCCGGCACGTCTGGACGCCGGCCGAGTTCGAACTGCGCGAGTGGTTCACCGCTCGCGCCAGCCGACTCGGGCTCGACGTCGAGACGGACCGGAACGGCAACCTGTGGGCGTGGTGGGGCACACCTGGGCCTGACGCGGTCGTCACCGGGAGCCACCTCGACTCCGTCCCGGGCGGCGGCGCCTTCGACGGGCCGCTCGGCGTCGTCTCAGCGCTGGACGCCGTCGCGCGTCTGCAGGCCACCGGGTTCCAGCCGTCGCGTCCCGTCGCCGTCGTGGTGTTCGCCGAGGAGGAGGGGTCCCGGTTCGGGGTCGCCTGCCTCGGATCCCGGCTCCTGTCCGGTGCGATCACCGCGGACGCCGCCCGAGCGCTGACGGACGCGGACGGGGTCACTGTGGCGGAGGCCGCGGCGGCCGCCGGGCTCGCTCCCGAGCACCTCGGCCGCGACGACGAGGCGCTGGGCCGCATCGGCATCTTCATCGAGTTGCATGTGGAACAGGGTCGCGGCCTCATCGACCTCGGCTCGCCCACCGCCGTCGCCTCGTCGATCCTCGCCCACGGCCGCTGGCGCCTCCGGGTGAGCGGTCAGGGGAACCACGCCGGCGCGACCGGCATGCGCGAGCGCCGTGATCCCGTGGTCGCCGCAGCACGCGCCGTCCTCGCGGTCGAACAGGCCGCCCTCGCGACGGACGACGCCCGCGCCACCGTCGGCCGCCTGCGCATCGTGCCAGGCGGCACCAACGTCATCGCCTCCGAGGTCGACGCCTGGGTGGACGCCCGCGCGGCCACCGACGCCGGCACGCGCGCGCTCGTCTCGGACATCGAGAGCCGGGTGCAGGAGGCCGTCGCCGATTCCGGGTGCGCGGTGGAGCTGATCGAGGAGTCGTGGTCGGGCGTCGTCGAGTTCGACCCCGAGCTCGCCGCGCGGCTCGCCGGCACGCTCGGCGGGGTCCCGCTGCTACCGACGGGCGCAGGCCACGACGCCGGGGTCCTCAGCGGCGCGGTGCCGACCGCGATGGTCTTCGTCCGGAACCCGACCGGTGTCTCGCACTCGCCGGAGGAGTTCGCCGAGACAGCCGACTGCGTCGCCGGCGTCGAAGCGCTCGAGGCCCTGCTGCGGAGCGTGCTGTGACGATCACGAGCGTCGACCCCGGCGCGGCGAACGTGCGGGCTCCCATCTGGGCCGCGACGGCGATCATCGACGGTCGCCCGACCGGCCGCGTGCGCTTCACGGCCGACGACTCCGGACGGATCACCGCCGTCGAGCGCGGCGTCGAGCCGCAGACGGGCGACCGACGCCTCGGAACGGTCATCCCCGGCATGGGGAACGCCCACTCCCACGCGTTCCACCGTCTGCTCCGCGGACGCACCCACGCCGACGGCGGCGACTTCTGGCAGTGGCGCGAGGCGATGTACGCGGCTGCCGCCAGCCTCGACCCGGACCACTACGGCCGGGTCGCCCGTGCCGTGTTCGGCGAGATGCTCGTCTGCGGCTGGACGGCGGTCGGCGAGTTCCACTACGTGCACCACCAGGCCGACGGCACCCCGTACCCGACCGCCCACGCGATGGAACTGGCGGTCGCCGAAGCCGCCGCCGACGTCGGCATCCGGCTCACCCTCCTCGACACGGCCTACCTCGCGAGTGGCCTCGGGTCCGCCGGGGGTCCCGCCGCTCCGCTGCTAACCGAACAGCTCGCGTTCGGCGACGGCGACGCGTCCGGCTGGCTCGCCCGCTGGCATCGGCTGCGTGCCGCACTGTCCGGCTCCGTCGGCGCCACCGGGCTCGTCACGCTCGGTGCCGCGCTGCACTCGGTGCGCGCCGTGCCCGTCGACGCCATGCGCACGATCCTCGCCGGACTGCCCGACGACGTCCCGCTGCACGTCCACCTGTCGGAGCAGCCGCAGGAGAACGTCGACACACTCGCGAAGACGGGCAGGACGCCGACGGGCGTGCTCGCTGCGCTCGGTGCGCTCGCCCCGCGCATCAGCCTCGTCCACGCGACGCACCTGACCGACGCGGACATCACGGCGATCGGGCGGTCCGGTGCGACCGTCGTGATGTGCCCGACGACCGAGGCGGACCTCGGCGACGGCATCGGACCGGCCCGCCGCCTCGCGGACGCGGGTGCCCGGATCGCCGTCGGCTCCGACCAGAACGCGGTGGTCGATCCGCTGCTCGAACTGCGTGGCCTCGAAGCCGGGGAACGGCTCGCCTCCGGCAGACGCGGCCGGTTCTCGCCCGCCGAGCTCCTCGAGGCGGGCACCGACAACGGATACCGTTCGCTCGGACTCGGGCGTCACACGCTGGATGTCGGCGACCCGCTCGACCTCGTCGAGGTGTCGATGTCGAGCCTCCGCACGACCGGCATGGACCCGGCACAACTCGCCCTCGTCGCGACCGCGTCCGACGTCGAGCGAGTCGTCGTCGGCGGGCGGCTCGTGGCCGAGCGAGGTCGGCTGATCGCGACATCGCAGGAGTCGACGCCGGAACAGCTTCTCGCGGTGGCGCTCGCCGAACTGGCAGCATCGACGGAGACGCCCCGGGCGGCCACCTCGTCCCCGACACCTGATCACCTCTCGCAGGAGACGCAGCCATGACCAGCGAACTCATCACCGGCATCGCCGAGCTCACGACCAACGCGGGCTCCGGGCCGGGCGACGTCGACGGCAACCGGATCGCCGATGCGGCGCTCGTCATCGAAGACGGCCGGATCGCGTGGCTCGGCGCAGCGGTCGACGCGCCCGACGCCGACACCCGGACCGACGTGGGCGGGCGCGCCGTGCTCCCCGGCTGGGTCGACACACACACCCATCTCGTGTTCGCGGGCGACCGCTCGGCGGAGTTCGAGGCGCGCATGGCCGGCGGCCGGTACGCGGCGGGCGGGATCGCGACGACCGTGGCTGCCACCCGCGCGGCCTCCGAGGAGCAGCTCGTCGCGGGTGCGCGGCGGTTGCGGGCGGAGGCGCTCGCGCAGGGGACGACCTTCCTCGAGGCGAAGACGGGGTACGCGCTCGACGTGGGGGGCGAGGCGCGATCCGCTCGGGCGGCGGCCGAGGTCGCCGACGTCGTCACCTTCCTCGGGGCCCATCTCGTGCCGGCCGGTGTCGACCGCCGCGACTACCTCGACCTCGTCACCGGGCCGATGCTCGCGGCGGTGGCTCCGTTCGCGTCGTACATCGACGCGTTCTGCGAGGTCGGCGCCTTCGACGTCGAGGAGTCGCGCGAGGTGCTGCTCGCCGGTCGCGCCGCGGGCTTGGGCGTCCGGGTGCACGGCAACCAGCTCGGCGAGAGCGGCGGGGTGCGCCTCGCGGTCGAGTTGGAGGCCGCGAGCGTCGACCACTGCAACCACCTCTCGGACGCCGACGTCGACCTCCTGGCGGGTTCGTCCACGGTCGCGACCCTGCTCCCGGCCTGCGACCTGTCGACGCGCGAGCCGTTCCCGCCGGCGCGTGCGCTCATCGACGCCGGTGCTTCGATCGCCCTCGCCACCAACTGCAACCCGGGCACCTCGTACACGACGTCGATGGCGTACTGCGTCGCGACCGCCGTGCTGCAGATGCGGCTGACGATCGCCGAAGCGGTGTGGGCGGCGACGCGGGGGGCCGCGGTGGCGGTCGGTCGCGAGCACGGGGCCGACGCCGTCGGATCGCTCCGCGTGGGTGGTCTCGCGGACCTGCAGGTGCTCGACGCGCCCTCGGTCTCGCACCTCGCCTACCGGCCCGGTGTGCCGTTGACGGTCGGCGTCCGGCAGCGCGGCGAGCGCGTCACGGCTGGGACGACGCAGCGGTGAGCGATGCGACGGAGGGTCCTGCACTCGTGCTGCTGCCGGCCGCCGGGCACCGGAGCTACCGCTGGCGGAACGGGCTGGGGACCGCGACGGAGATCGCCGTCGAACCCGTCGGGCTTCGGACCGATGGTGGGCGCGGCGACGGCGACGCGCCGGCCGCCCCGGGGTGGACGCTGAGCATCGCGACGGTCGAGTCGGACGTCGCCTTCTCGTCGTTCCCCGGCGTCGACCGTCAGCTGATGGCATTGTCGGCGGGCGGACTCGGACTCGTGATCGACGGTGAGCGGGTCGAGTTGGACCGGTGGCGGGTCGCCGCCTTCGACGGGGCCTCAGCGGTGTCGTCGCGGGGCGTGGTCGGGCCGACGCTCGATCTCAACCTGACGGTGTCGCGGGATCGGTTCCGTGGATCGCTCGAGGTCGGCGTCGTCGACGGCTCGATGCTGGTCACCACGCCGCCGAGAGCCACCACGTTCGTCGTGCTCCTCGACGGGCTGCTGTCGGCGGAGGGGCCAGGTCTCAGCCCTGGTGCGCTCCAGCGGCACGACGCCCTCCGACTCGAGGCCGGCACCCTGTCCCTGACCGGCGACGCCACGATCGCGCTCGCCCAGGTCCTCCCCCACTTGTGATGGGTGCCAGCGCGGTGCGCTGACGCGAGCGCGCCCCGCAGCCGCGAGCGCGGGTCTCCGGAGGGGTGCGCTCACCTCCTAGACCCGCGCCCACGCCGATTCGGCAGGTCTCGCGCCAGCGCACCGCGCTGACCTGAGGCCTCCCCACCGGGTGCCGGCGCGGTGCGCCCGCGTGAATGACGCACACCCGGCGTGAGCGCTCCCCGCGCACGCGAGCGCGGGTCTCCGGAGGGGCGCGCTCACGTCACAGACCCGCGCTCACGTCAGCGCACCGCGCTGGCGCACACCCCAGCGGCGACGGCTACTTCGTGCGGTCGAGCACCGCGAAGCGGAAGGTGTACGTGGCGTCGAGCGTGTCCTCGAGGCCCGTCACGTTCTTCTGGGCGAGGACCGTCTCGGTGCCCTGGAGCAGAGGGATGATCGGGGCGGCGGTCGCGGTCAGCGCTTGGATCTGCTCGATCGCCGCGATGCGCGCCGCCGGGTCGGTCGCCGTCGCCTCGGTGTCGATGAGCGCGTCGACGGCCGGGTCCGAGTACCCGTTGGCGACGGACGCCCCGGTCGTCGAGTACGCCGAACGCAGGAAGTTGTCGGGATCCGGGTAGTCCGGGAAGAACCCGAGCTGGTACGCCGGGTAACCCGACTCCGGATTCAGCTCCTTCACGTAGCTCGTCCACTCCGTCGACTGCAGGTCGACGGTGAACAGGCCGGACTCCTCCAGCTGCGACTTGATGAGCGCGTACTCCTGGTCGGAGTCGGGGCCGTAGTGGTCGCTCGTGTACTGGATCGGCAGGGCGACCGGGGTGCTGACGCCCGCGGCCGCGAGGATCGCCGCGGCCTTCGCCGGGTCCGGCGCATCACCGTACGCGGTCTGGAATGCGGGCGTCGCACCCGTCTGGCCGTCGAGCACGACCGAGTACGCCGGCGCGTAGGTGCCCTTGTAGACCTGGTCGGCGATCTCCTCACGATCGACGAGCGACGCGACCGCCTGCCGGATCGCGAGCTTCTGCGCGTCGTTCGCGCCCGGCTGGGTGTTCAGGTTGAACGTGAGGAACCGCACCGAACCGCCCGGCCCCTCGACGACCTGCAGGTCGGAGTCGCTCCGGAGGTCGGCGACGTCCGTCGCGGTCAGCGAGCGGTAGGCGATGTCGACGTCGCCCTTCTCCAGGTCGAGCCGCAGGTTCGACGCCGTCGTGTACGGCTTGAGCACGACGTGCTGGGTCTTCGCGCGGGTCCCGGAGTAGCGCGAGTTCGCCTCGAGGGAGAGCAGCCCGCCCGCCTGGTAGCTGTCGACCGCGTAGGGACCGGAGCCGATTACGTCGTCGTCGCTCAGCAGCTCGTCCGCAGGGAAGACCTCTTCGTCGACGATCGGCCCGGCCATGCTCGTGAGCACGTAGGGCCAGGTCTGGTCGTTCGGCACCGTGAGGTGGAAGACGACCTGGTTGTCCTCTCCCTCCTCGACGCTGTCGAGGTTCGCGAGTAGCGGCGACGGGCCGTTGTCGGCGGCGATCTCACGGACACGGGTGAAGGAGTAGACGACGTCCTCGGCCGTGAGCGCGTGGCCGTTGGAGAAGGTCAGCCCCTCCTTGACCGTGCAGACGTAGGTGGTCGCGTCGGTGAAGTCGCACGATTCCGCCGCGTCGGGGGCGGGGACGACGTCGCCCTCGTCGTAGCTGAGGAGGTGCTGGTAGATCTGGTTCTGCGGCGTGAAGGAGCCGCGATCCCAGGCACCGGCCGGGTCGAGCGAGACGATCTGATCGGTGGTGCCGATGACGAGCGCGGTGGTCGTGGTGGTGCCGCCCTGGGCCGTGCAACCGGTGAGGGCGGCGACGACACCGAGGCCGATGACGACCGTGGCGAATCTGGCGGATCGATTCATGGAGCGGTTCCTTCGGGTGACTGCGGGGGTGCTGATGCTGATGGCGCGACGGGGACCGCGTGGGCGGCGAGCGCGAACCTCGGGTGCGGTTCGGCTCCGTCGACGAGATCGGCGATGAGGCGTCCCAGTACCGGGCCGAACTTGAACCCGTGACCGGAGAATCCCGTCGTGACGATGATGCTGTCGATCCGATCGATCACGAAATCCTCGCTGGGGCTCAGATCGTAGAGGCAGCTGATGGTATGGGGTGCGGACGCGTCGACGCCGGGCACCCATTCGGCGACGTAGGCGGTGAGCCGCGCGAGTTCCTCGGGTTCGGCGAGGCCGTCGCGTTCGTCGGGGTGGACGTGGACGGCACCGCCGTGCAGCCCGACCTTGACCCCCTCGCCCGGGGTCAGCAGGCCGTACACGCTCGACCCCTCGGCGGGATAGTGGACGAAACTCGGCCAGGCGCCGGCGGCCAGCTCGCTCGGGAAGTGCGCGGGCTGGACCTGCGTCACGACGATCTCGGGCAGCGGGCGACCGACGCTGCGAGCGAGGTCGCCGACGAGGTCGGGTGTCCAGGACCCGGCCGCGACGACCACGTGGTCGGCGACGACGTCGCCCAGCTCGGTGCGGACGACGGCGCCGGCGGCACCCGCGGTCGGATCGGTCGACTCGGCCGGTTCGACGCCCGTCACCCGCAGGCCGAAGCGCAGGGTCGCTCCGGCCACCTCGGCGAGGTCGAGCATGGCCTCGATCGCCTCGGCGGAGAACAGTCGCCCGCCGGTCGCGTGGTGGAGGACCTCGCGGTCGAACCGCAGCCCGGGCCAGCGGTCGCTCGCCTGCTCCGGGGTGAGGCGCTCCGACGCGATCCCACCCCGGGTCATCGCCGCCTCGATCGCCGCGAGTATCTCGGGCCGGCCGTGGTCGAGCGCACCGGTGAGGTCGAGCAGCGTCCGCCCGCTCGCCGATTCGAGCGCCCGCCAGGCCGCGAGCGCCTCCGAGGTCAGGGCGACGTAGTCGTCGGCGTCGTACCCCTGACGGAAGATGCGGGTCGCGCCGTGTGAGGAGCCGTGCTCGTGACCGCGCGGGTACCGCTCGAGGAGCAGCACGTCCCGGCCCTGCTCGGCCAGCGAGCGCGCAGCCGCCGCACCGACGATCCCGGCACCGATGACCACGACCTCGGCGCGCGCCGGCAGCACGGTCGGCGTCGCGTCCGCTGCCGGACCCGGCGCGGTCATCGGCCCGACTCCGCAGGCAGGCCCGACTCCGTCGTCACGCGCGTCGCTGCGGTGGCGCGCGCGTCGACCGCCCGACGAGCCGGCATCGCGGCGGCCACGGCGGCCTCGTCGGCGAACGGCCGGGACGGGAATCGACCGGGCGCGTACCGCGACGCGTCGACGAAGGGGCTCTCACCCGTGACCATCAGTTCGGCGAGCATCCGGCCGAGTCCGGGGCCGTGCGTGACGCCGGACTCGTTGTCGCCGGCCACGACGTGCAGCCCGTCGAGCTCCGGGACGGGCCCCGCGATGAAGCGGCGGTCCGCGGTGTACGACACGATCCCCTGCACGGCTTCGGCGTCGTCGACGACGGGCGCGGCGGCCGGGATGAGCTCGGAGATGATCGGCGACAGGTGCTCCCGCATCGCCTCGATGAGGTCGGGGCGGTCCGGGCGACGGTCCGCCGGGCTGTCGTGCACCGCGAGCGCCTCGTAACCGACGCCGTTGCCGTACGTGAGACCACCGAGGTGTTCCCGGATCCACAGTCCGTCGAGTTCCGGGATCATGAGGGTCGGCACCTCGCCGAGGCCGAACGGGGCGGTGGTCAGGCGGCTCGCGATCACGCGTGCGAACGGCAGCACGCGGTCCGTGGCGGCGAGGAGTTCGTTCGTCCAGGACCCGGCGGCGAGGACGACCTCGTCGCCGAGGACGCGCTCGCCGGCCGCGGTCAGCACGCCGACGGCTCGGCCACCCTCGGCGAGGAAGTCGACGACGGGCGTGTGCTCGAGGATCTCGACGCCCTCGGCCCGGGCGAGCGCCGCGAGCGCGAGTCCGGCGTCGGGCGCGCTGATCTGGATGCCGTCGGGATGGATGAACGCCCCGACGATGACCTCGGGGTCGAGACCCGGAACGAGCTCGGCGGTCTCGACGGCGGTCAGCAGCCGGGCGTCCTCGGGACGGAGCGGGTGCTCGGCGAACGGCAGCAGGTGGTCGAGCACGGCCTGTTCGGTGAGGGCGAGCCACACGTTGCCCGTGTTCCGCAGCCCGATGTCGTATCCGGACGAGTCGAGCCCGCGGTAGAACTCGAGGCCCGCCTGCTCGAGGGCGAGTTCCGACTCGTCCCAGTACCAGGCGTAGCCCGCCGCCCAGAGGCCGACGAAGCCCGCTCCCGCGGCGGTCGTCGCTCCGGCGGCGGTGCCCGACTCGAGCACCGTCACCCGGCGCCCGGCGCGGGCGAGGTGGACGGCGGTCGCCAGGCCGAACAGGCCGGCACCGACGATGACGGTGGTTGCGGGGCGTGGGTCGGTCACCCTTCGAGGCTAGTCACTCACCGTCCAGGAGCCGACCACCCCGTCGCAATCCGACACCCGCCGCATCCCTCGCCGGCGGATTCCGCGTCCCCGACTCAGGAGGTGCGCGGCGCGCCGGGCCCGTCAGCGGTCGACGCGCCGGAGCACTCCTGAGTCGGGGACGGGGGCGGAACTAGATGACGCCCTGGGCGAGCATCGCGTCCGCGACCTTCACGAACGCGGCGGTGTTCGCCCCGACCACGTAGTCGCCCGGCCGGCCGTAGCGTTCGGCGGCCTCGAAGGCGGCGCGGTGCACACCGTGCATGATGCCGCGCAGTTTCACCTCGCTGTCGTCGAAGGACCACCGCTGCCGGGCCGCGTTCTGGCTCATCTCGAGCGCCGAGGTCGCCACGCCACCGGCGTTCGCCGCCTTCCCCGGGCCGAAGAGGACGCCGGCCTGCTGGAACACCCGCACGGCCTCGGGCGTCGACGGCATGTTCGCGCCCTCCGCGACCGCGATGACGCCGTGCTTCACGAGGGCGATCGCGTCGCGTTCGTGCAGCTCGTTCTGCGTCGCGCTCGGCAGCGCGATCTCCCCCGGGACGTCCCAGACGCTGCCGCCGGCGACGAAGTGGGCGCCCTGACGGCGGGCGGCGTACTCGGAGATCCGGCCGCGCTCGACCTCCTTGATCTGCTTGAGGAGCTCGAGGTCGATGCCGGCGTCGTCGACCACGTACCCGGAGGAGTCCGATGCGGTGACGGCGGTCCCGCCGAGCTGGTGGACCTTCTCGATCGCGTACGTCGCGACGTTCCCCGAGCCCGACACGATGACGCGCTTGCCCTCGACCCCGCGGCCGTCGACAGCGAGCATCTCATCCACGAAGAACACCGTCCCGTAGCCGGTCGCCTCGGTGCGCACCTCGGCGCCGCCCCAGCCGACGCCTTTGCCGGTGAACATGCCCGACTCGTGACGGTTGGTGATCTTCCGGTACTGGCCGAAGAGGAAGCCGATCTCGCGCGCGCCGACGCCGATGTCGCCGGCCGGGACGTCGGTGTGCTCGCCGAGGTGGCGGTAGAGCTCGTTCATGAAGCTCTGGCAGAAGCGCATGATCTCGGCGTCGGATCGCCCGTGCGGGTCGAAGTCGCTGCCGCCCTTCGCACCGCCGATGCCCTGCGCGGTGAGGGCGTTCTTGAAGATCTGCTCGAACCCGAGGAACTTCACGATCGACAGGTTCACGCTCGGGTGGAAGCGCAGCCCGCCCTTGTACGGGCCGAGCGCCGAGTTGAACTGGACGCGGAAGCCGCGGTTCACCTGCACCCGGTTGCGGTCGTCGGTCCACGGCACGCGGAAGACGACCTGCCGCTCGGGTTCGACGAGACGTTCGAGGATGCCCGCCTCGAGGTACTCCGGGTGTTCGTCGAGCGCCGGGCGGATCGACTCGAGGACTTCGAGAAGCGCCTGGTGGAACTCGGGTTCGCCCGCGTTGCGCCGCAGGGCGGCCTCCGCGACGGCGTGGACGGGGTCGGTGGACATGGTGGTGCCGGTCACTGTGGTGCTTTCTGATCGGCCGACCAGGCGTCTCCGGCTGTCGCTCGACGGTGGTCGGAGGCAGTGGAGCGCGACTCGCCGGCGGGGAGGTACACGGGCCGTCGTGGGGCCTCGGCAAGCCTGGCAGCCACGATAGATATCCGTCAAACGTCGACTAGGCGAGCCGACCGGACCGGTGGGACGACGACCTAGAGGTGGTCGTGCTCCGCGACCTCGCTCGGGATGATCGGGATCGCGAGGGCCGGGAGCACGGCGACCGCGAGGAAGGCGAGCGGATAGCCGACCAGCCCGATGAGCGCACCGACCGCCGGGCCGACGACCGACGCGGCGATGAACTGGCCGGTGTTCTGCGCCCCCAGCGCCCGCCCGGCCCAGGCGGGACCGGCCATCTCCGCGACCGAGGTGAAGGCGAGCCCGTTGTCGGCGACCGTCACGGCACTGGCGACGACGAGCGCGACGGCGACCGCCACCGGCCACTGCAGCAGCCCGACACCGGCGAGGAGCAGCATGACGACGACCGCCGACACCGCCACCCAGCGCAGCGGTCGCACCCGGCTGCCGACCCGGTCGCTCAACACCCCGACGCCGATCCGACCGATCGCTCCGACGAACTGCGCCACACCGACGAGCACCCCCGCGGCGAGCGCGTTCCAGCCCTGATCGGTGACGAGCCAGACGAGCGCGAAGGTCGTGAGCGTGAACTGCGGCACGACGAGCAGGATCGACACCGCGTGGATGCGCCAGAGGAAGCCGTCGCCTCGGTAGGGGTTGCGTGGTCGCGCGGCCACGGGGTTCGGCGTCGTCTCCGTCGGGACCGGCGTCGGCGCGACGGTCCGTGGCGGATTCCGCAGTCCGATGGTGCAGGCCACGGCGAGGACACCCGTCGCGACGAGCGAGATCAGGAGCGCGGCGGAGATGCCCGACGCCGCCGCCACGGACGGCACCGTCACCGCGGCCGCCGTGACGCCGAGCGGCTGCGACATCTGGCGGATCCCCATCGCGAGGCCGCGGCGGTCCTTCGGGAACCAGCCGACGACGATCCGGCCGCTCGCCGAGTTCGTGCTCGCGGAGGCGGCGCCACCGAGGAGGAGCAGGATGCCGAGCGGACCGTAGCCGAGCGAGGGGATGAGGCCGTCCGCGGCGATCGCCCCGGCAGCGGCCAGCGCGGTGAGGGCGAGGCCGCCCGCGATGACGATGCGCTCGCCGACGCGGTCGGCCAACCAGCCCCAGGCGATGAGCGTCAGCACCATGCCGAGCGTGGGGGCAGCGGCCAGGACGCCGGCCTCGGCGAGCGACATGCCCCGCTCGGCGTGCAGGAGCGGGATGAGGAACGCCGGGGTGCTGACGAAGAGCGTCCCGGCGGTCTGCGCGGCGACGCCGAGCCCGAGGACGGTCCAGGCCCGACCGGCGTTCGGCATGGGTGGACGCGTCCCGCGCGCGGTCGCCGGGGCCACGGGGGCTGGTGTCGATCCGGTCATCGTGCCGCTTCCTGCATTGGGCGTCTCCCACTGCTAGCATGACGGTACACCATTTTGGTATACCAATCACCGCCGGCCGGATCGGGACCACGCATGAGCACTCCGACGCAGACCACGCAGCTCTACGAGCGCCTCCGCGGGGCGATCCTGACCCTCGACCTCGCGCCCGGGCAGCCGCTCACCGAGCGGGGGCTCGAGCAACGCTTCGCGGCGTCACGGACGCCCGTGCGCGCCGCGCTCACCCGGCTCGAGGCCGAGGGACTGGCGCGTCGCGACGGCCGCGGCTGGATCGTCGCACCCATCGACCTCGAGGAGATCGGCCTCATCGCCGAGGTCCGTGAGGCGCTCGAGACCGCCGGCGTCCGGCTCGCCGCCGAACGCGCGACCGAAGCGCAGCTCGCCGCGATCCGCACCCTCCTCGAGGAACCCCGCCCCGACGACGAGCACACGGTGCTCCGCGTCGGCGGCGACTTCCACGAGGAGCTCGCGGCACTGTCCGCGAACCACCTGCTCGCCGAGGGGGTGCACGGCGCGATGGTCCGGCTCGCCCGCACCCGCTGGCTCGAGGTGCGGACGCCCGAGGCCCGAGAGCAGGCCGCCACGGAGCACCGCGCCATCCTCGACGCGGTCGCGGCGCGCGACCCCGAGCGCGCGGCGGACCTCGTCGCGCGTCACATCCGCGGGACGAACGAGCGGCTCATCGCCTCGCTCACCGCCGACCAGCGTCGCCTCCGCGGTCACGGGGTCGACGTCGTCAGCTGAACCGCGGCGACACCGCGTCGGCGCTCACGACTCCTGCACCCTGCCGAGAATCCTGCTGACACGCCGTCCCCGACCAGGGATGCGGACCGACAGCAGGAGTTGCGCGCGAGTGCGGCGACTCAGTCGTCGAGCGGCTCCGCCGACAGCAGCCCACGCAACCAGTCGCGGGCCTCGATGAACACCTCGTCGTTGTAGCGGGAGTGGTAGTCGACGGCGGTGCGATCGGCGCTCGGGTAGGAGCCCAGGAAGATCACGTTCGGGCTGAAGCGTCGGAGCCCCAGCAGGGCGTCGGCCATCCGCTCGTCCTCGATGTGTCCGAGGGCGTCGATCACGAAGCGGTACCGGCCGAGCGCGTCGCCGATGGGCCGGGACTCGATGAGACTCAGGTTCACGCCTCGCGTGGAGAACTGCTCGAGCATGCCGAGCAGCGAGCCGGACTCGTCGTTCGGCAGCTCGACGATGAGGCTCGTCTTGTCGGCACCCGTCCTGGCCGGGATCTCCCGTGAGCGGCTGACGACGACGAAGCGGGTCACGGCGTTCGGGTTGTCGCCGATGTTCTCCGCGAGGACGTCGAGGTCGTAGTGGTTCACGATGCCGGGCGGGGCGACCGCGGCGTCGGCGGTCGAGGTGCCGTCGAGCAAGGAAGCTGCGGCGGCGACGTTGCTCGACGCGGGGATGTGTCCGTGCGAGGGCAGCTTGGCGTCGAGCCAGAGGTGGCACTGCCCGTAGGCGACGGGGTGCGCGTTCACGACCGAGACGTCCTCGAGGCGGGTTCCGGGGCGGGCGACGAGCACGAAGTTCACCGGCACGAGCACCTCGCCGACGATGCGGAGACCGGGCATCGTGGCGAGTGCATCCTGCGCCACGGACACACCTCCGTCGACCGAGTTCTCGATGGCGATGACCGCGGCCGTGCTGCGGCCCTCGAGGACGTCGCCGAGCGCCTCGCCGACGTTCGACACGGGCTTCCAGATCTGGCCCCTGGCCTCCTCGACCTGGCCGAGCGCCACCTCGGTGAAGGTCCCGCTCGGACCGAGGAAACTGTAGCTCCGGAGGGCGTCGTCGGCGGGTGCGGCTGGCATGCCTCCGAGCGTACCGTGTGGTTCGCGACACGCCCTTGGACGACCGTTGACTCCCATCCAGGTCACATTCGGGTGATTTCCAGGAAGATCGGGTCATTTCGACCCCGATACCCCCCGTTTTGAGCTATTCAAATCACGCCACTACCCGCCACAATGGATACAAGGGTGTATTGAGCGCTGCCGCTCGTCTCGGGAAACGAGTTCACGGCCGTTCGTCTCCCCGATCTCGATGCGTGATCCATGTCGCGCGAGGCTCCACCCGACGGGCTGAGACAGGAACAGGAGTGACGTGACGAGTGTCTTCACCGACGCCGCCCCGCGGTCCACTCCCCGACTGAATCTGGCGAGCGGCAGCGAGGCCGCGTTCAGCCTCGGCTCCTCCTGGAGCCTCCCGTCATTGTCGCTGCCGACGTGGGTGCACCGGCCGATCTCGGCGGCTCGCGCGACGCTCGTCAAGTCGCTCGTCATGACCGTCGCGATCGCCGCGATCCTGGCCGGCGTCGTCACGGTGACGCAGACCTCGACCGCCGGTGCGACCGCGATCTCCGCCGCCGACTTCGCACCGCCGGCCTCCTCCGTCCCGACGATGACGGCCGCCGCCTTCACCACCGCCTACGCCGGGGACCTCGCCGCGGCGGCGACGGCCCTCACGACGATGTCCTCATCGCAGGTCGCGCAGCTGTGGACCGAGCTCGCTCCCGGGTACCGCGCACTGCTCATCACCGGTTACCCGGCGGTCATCGGCAACCTCGAGGGCGTCGCCTACACGGACCGGGCCACGGCCAACGTCTCCCGCCTCGCCGGCCTCCTCGCCGACACCGAGGCGAGCTACCGCTCCCTGACGGCGAGCAGCGACCAGGTCGACGGGCAGGCGGACTCCTCGGTCCTCGCCACGACGCTGTCGCGCCTGGACGCGATCAAGCTGCTCGCCGACCGGTACACGCCGGACGCGATCGCCGCTCGCCTGCAGCCGGAGTACCTCATCACCTTGCAGGCGGGTGGCTCCGGACCCCCGCGGGTCGCGGTCGCCGTCGGAGACGTGGACACCGCCGCCTACGTCACGGTGTTCGTTCCCGGAATGAACAGCAGCGCCCTCGAGCTCGACGACTACCTGCGCGGGGCGAAGCGCATCCAGACCGCCGCAGCCGACAGCGCGGTGATCCTCTGGATCGGCGGACACAGCCCGAGTGCGCTCGAGGTGCCGTCGAACGACCGGGCCGTCGAGGGGGCGCCGCTGCTCGCCGGGGTGCTCGCCGGATACGACGCCGTCCGTTCCGCGCACGGCGTCGTCTCCCGGTTGAGCGTCGTGGCGCATTCGTACGGCACGGCGACGGCCTCGCTCGCGTTGGCGTCCGGCAACTACCACGTCGACGACTTCGTCATGCTCGGTTCGGCCGGCATCCCGACGGAGATCGGGATCGGCGATCTGCACGTCCCGGCCGGCCGCGTGTACGCCTCCCAGGCGAGCGCCGACACCCTCGCCGGTCTCGGGCAGCTCCTGTCCGGTCGAGCCGACCCCGCGACGAGCTCCTGGGGCGCGACCACCTTCGGCTCGGACGGGCTGACGCTCGGCGACGGCGACCACCTCGGTGCCGTCGACGGACACAACGCGGTCGGGTCGAGCAACGCCGACGACCGGGGCAAGTACCTCGGGCCGGCCACCGAGAGCCTCTACGCCATCCAGCGCATCGTCACGGGTCAGGCCGACGCGGTCGCCGACCTGACGACGCCCGGGTCGTCCCACCAGCGCACCTCCGTACCGGATGCCGCGGGCGCCGGGGCGGGCGCATCCACGACGAGCACCTCCACGACCGCCTCCGCTTCCGCATCGGCCGCGGCGCTCCTCGCCACTCGCTAGTCGACGGCCCTCCACAGGCTCCCGGAGCTTCGACCTCTCCACAGATCCGCGTCGGCTCACCCCTGCGCCGACGGGACCAGCTAGCGTCGTTGACATACCGACATACGCCTTCGTAGGCTCGGGTCATGCGAACGACCATCCGACTCGCCGACGAGTTCTACGAGGCCGTCCGCGAGCACGCCTCGCACGAGGGGAAGACCGTGACCGCCTACATCGAAGAAGCTCTGCGCGCGAAGCTGGCCGCAGCGGCCGCACCGCCCGAGCGGGAGCCCTACAAGGTCGTGCCGTTCCGCGGCGGGCGCGGGCCACGGCCGGGCATCGATCTGACGAACAACGCGCAGCTGCAGGACATCATGGACGGACTCGAGTGAAGGTTCCGGACGTCAACGTCCTCGTGGGCGCCTTCCGGGACGACGATCCGAACCACCTCGCTCTCGTCCGCTGGCTCGAATCCGCGGTGGCCGCCGACGAACCGCTCGGCGTCAGCGACAGCGTGCTGGCCGCATTCGTCAGGATCGTCACGAATCGTCGGATCTTCGATCCGCCGACGCCGCTCCCGCAAGCGCTCGAATCCGCGGACGACCTCCGGCGTGCAGACGGCGTACGACCGGTCCATCCGGGCCCATCGTTCTGGAGGCTCTTCGTCCGGTTGTGCCAGGAGTCCGGCGTCGCCGGACCTCAGGTCGCCGACGCGGCCCACGCCGCACTCGCGATCGAACACCGGGCGACCTTCGTCACGCTCGATCGCGACTTCGCACGCTTCCCCGACCTCCGCTGGGAATCGCCACTCGCCACGGGTCAAGCGCCTTCCTGACATCGGTCGTTCCTGCCAGACTGGTGCGATGAACGATCGCGCAGGTACCCCCGCCACCGAAGCAGATCTGATCGACGTCCCGTCGCTCATCGACGCGTACTACACGCTGAAGCCGGACGTCTCGATCCCCGAGCAGCGGGTGGTGTTCGGCACCTCCGGCCACCGCGGCTCCTCGCTGAACACCGCGTTCAACCAGGACCACATCGCCGCCACCACGCAGGCGATCGTCGAGTACCGCACGAGCCAGGGGATCACCGGGCCGCTCTTCATCGGCTCCGACACCCACGCGCTCAGCGGGCCGGCGCAGACGACCGCCCTCGAGGTCCTGGTCGCCAACGGTGTGCGCGTCCTGGTCGACGAGTTCGACGACTTCGTTCCGACCCCCGCGCTCAGCCACGCGATCCTCAAGTACAACGCCGAGGGCAACGGCGACCAGGCGGACGGCATCGTCGTCACGCCCAGCCACAACCCGCCGGCCGACGGCGGCTTCAAGTACAACCCCCCGCACGGCGGACCTGCCGACTCCGACGCGACCTCCTGGATCGCGAACCGCGCCAACGAGCTCATCGCCGGTGGGCTGCACGACGTGAAGATGGCGGAACCGTCTGCGGTCGAGACGTACGACTTCCGTGGCAACTACGTCGACGACCTGAAGCACATCATCAACCTCGACGCCATCAAGCGCAGCGGGATCCGCATCGGTGCCGATCCCCTCGGCGGTGCGAGCGTCCACTACTGGCAGGCGATCGCCGACCGCTACGAGATCGACCTCACCGTCGTGAACCCGCACGTCGACCCGGCCTGGGCGTTCATGACGCTCGACTGGGACGGCAAGATCCGCATGGACCCGTCGTCGCCCTCCGCCATGGCGGCACTCGTCGCACGACGCGACGAGTTCGACCTCCTCACCGGCAACGACGCCGACGCGGACCGCCACGGCATCGTCACGCCCGACGCCGGGCTCATGAACCCCAACCACTACCTCGCCGTCGCGATCGACTACCTGTACGCGAACCGGCCGGGTTGGCGCGACGACGCCGCCGTGGGCAAGACCCTCGTGTCGTCGTCGGTCGTCGACCGCGTGGCCGAGTCCCTCGGACGCCGCCTCTGGGAGGTCCCGGTCGGCTTCAAGTGGTTCGTCCCGGGTCTCGTCGACGGCTCGGTCGGGTTCGGCGGCGAGGAGAGCGCCGGCGCGAGCTTCCTCCGCTTCGACGGCTCGGTGTGGACCACCGACAAGGACGGCATCCTCCTCTGCCTGCTCGCCGCCGAGATCCTCGCCGTGACGGGCAAGACCCCCTCGGTGCTCTACCGCGAACTGACCGAGCGCTTCGGCGACCCCGTGTACGAGCGCGTCGACGCCGCGGCCTCGAAGGAACAGAAGGCGCGGCTCGGCAAGCTCGACGGCGACGCCATCACGGCGACCGAGCTCGCCGGCGACCCGATCGTCGCGAAGCTCAGTCACGCGCCGGGCAACGACGCGGCCATCGGCGGCGTCAAGGTCGTGACCGAGCACGCGTGGTTCGCCGCGCGTCCGTCCGGCACCGAGGACGTCTACAAGATCTACGCCGAGTCGTTCAAGGGCGCGGAGCACCTGAAGCTCGTCCAGGCGGAGGCGAAGCAGATCGTCGACGCCGCCCTCGGCACCTAGCTCCGCCGGCGGTCCGGGGCTCAAAAAGCGACTAGTTTGGATCTAGAAGACTAAATTGGTCTCGTGACCTATTTTTCGCGCATCGACGTAAGTAATTGGACGGTCGTACGTGCGGAAACAGTTGGCCAAAGTGAGAAGCTGTGGATCAGGGCTCCAGACGCCGATAACACGCCGTCGAATCATTGGTTGTTTAAGCCGGTTACCTTTCACGGAGCTGGGGTGCGGCAAGGAGGAGACTGGGCCGAAAAGGCAGCCAGCGCCATCGCCGAGCTCATCGGTGTTCCAGCTGCCGATGTCGAATTGGCCTCACGGGGCGGCAATGAGGGTTGCATGTCGAGGAATGTCAGAACGGCTGACTGGGACATGCATACGGGCCGTCTGTGGCTCGATGCTAATCCCGAAGTGAACTACGCAGACTCAAGAGCCCGGCTGTCTCAGCGGCGAGGTGGCGCCAGCGAGGGACATACCCTTGAATCGATCCGCCGGGCCCTCGAGGAAGTTGCCGCTCCCCCTGCTTTCACCGTGCCCTCCATGGACGCCATGGACGTCTTCGTAGGGATGATGCTGCTCGATGCTCTCATTGCCAACCGCGACCGGCACGAAGAGAACTGGGCTGTCTTGGTGCCGTCGGTGGGTGACGGCACAGCGCGGCTCAGCCCGGCATACGACCAGGAAGGCAGTCTCGGCTACCAGCTTGACGACTCCTACCGGTCCGCGGTGCTCTCGGGGGCACGTTCGGGAGGGGTCATCGGCTGGGTCGGGAAGGGTACAGCTTGGCGCTACAGCACCCCACCGGGTACGCCCGAGGTTAGTCTTGTCACAGCAGCGCTGCTCGCGGGCATGGATCGGACCCCAGCGGTCCTGGAGTTCTGGATGGACCGCGTAGAGTCACTGAACCGGGACACGGTGACGGACCTGTTCTCAAGGTTCGATGGGATGTCGGACGTTAGCCGTAGGTTCGCAGTAGAAGTTGTGATGACCAACCAGGAGAGGATCCGCAATGAGTACCGCACCATTGTCGCGTGAACGTGACGACACGACGGCGAACTCGGAACGAGACTCGACACAGAAGCTCGTCGTCACCTGGCAGCACCCTCATACCCGTGATGTCTCGCCGGTAGCAATCCTGACTCAGGATCCGTCTGGCTACCGATTTGAGTACCTGTCTCGCGCCAGCGCCGTTCCCGGCTTCCGATCCTTATTGGGCTTCCCCGACTTCGAGCGCGTTTACACATCTATCGAGCTGTTCCCACTATTTGCGCAACGAGCCATGGATCCGCGGCGACCCGATTACTCTCGCTACGTAGACGACCTAGGGTTGGGCGACGACGCGACGCCGTGGGAACAGATAGCTCGGTCAGGCGGGACCAAGGAGAGCGACACCCTGCAGCTCTTCCCGGTACCGCGCTTCATCGACGGCCAATGGCGATGCCATTTCCTCGTGAGCGGCATGCGGTACATGATGTCCAAAGAGGTTGTCGTGCACGGGCAGCCCATTCCTGTTTGCTCGGAGCAGGATTATGAGGACCGTTTGGCCAAACTGAAGACAGGAGACGAGGTCTCTCTGCATCACGAGGAGGCTAATGCCTCCTCCGATCATGCACTCCTCGTGCTTACCGCTGGGGAGCTACCCCTGGGATACGCTCCAGACTGGCTCGCATCCGAGATCTTCGAGTTCTCCAACCAGGACGTCTTGGACTTTTCCATTAGCAAGATCAACCCGATCGAAGCAGGCTGGCACATGCGTCTAGTTGTGGAAATGGATGCCGCCTTGCCGGCTGGCTACCGTTTCTTCGACGGATCCAATTGGACACTTGCGTCACAGCGATAGCGCTGGAGTACCTCGAAACTACCGCACGCGGGTGGCGCGACGGCAAATCGACCGGCTCGGGGAGCGAACCCCACTCGTCGAGCCCGTCGCCTCCGCCTGAGCCTGTCGAAGGACGCACTTCGACAGGCTCAGTGACCGACTTCCCGGACCCTGAGCGGTGCCGGTCCCTGCGCCGACACCCGTTCCCTGAGCCTGTCGAAGGGCTAGTTCAGGTACCCGGGAGCCGTCGGGAGCCCGAAGAACTCCTCGAGCGTCGTGACGCCCGTGTTGTGCATCTCGGTCGCGAGCGGCACGCCGATGTAGCGGTAGTGCCACGGTTCGAACGAGAAGCCGGTGACGTCGACCTTGTCGGCCGGGTACCGCAGGAGGAATCCGAAGCGGTAGGCGTTCGCGGCGAGCCACTGACCCTCCGCCGTGTCGCCGAAGCAGGTGTTGAGCGAGCAGTTGCCGCTCTCGGCACCGATGTCCATCGTCCAGCCGGTCTGGTGCTCGCTGTAGCCGGGGCGTGCGGTCGTCGAGTCGTCGGGTTCACTGTCGTACACCGACACCTGACTCGAGTAGCTGCGGTACGCACTGTTCGACGCGAGCGACAGGCCGGCTTCGGCTGAGGCGGTGTCGAACAGCTGCACGATCGAGGCGGCGGCCTCGGCACGCAACAGCGGATCCCAGGTGTGGGCGACGGGGACGGACACGAGGTCCGGTGGCGTGTAGTCGACCGGGTTCAGTGGCCGGGTCTTGTTGACGACCACCCATGGGCTCAGCGGGTCGTCGATCGAGTAGGCGGCCTTGTCGAATGCGGGCGGGGCGGGGGGCGCGACCGGAACCGTCTCCGTCGGCGTGGGCGTGGGGGTCGGCGTCGGGGTGACGGACGGGGTCGCGCTCGGCGTCTTCGTGGCTGCGGCCGGGGTGGGTGTGGCGCCGCCGGCGATGTTCACGACGAGCACCACGAGCAGGATCGCGAGCGCGGCGGCCAGGACGCTCAACGCGATCACGCGGTTGCGTCGGACGCGCCGCGAAACCGGGCGTCGGTGGGAGGGCTGGTGGGCTGCGGTCACACGTCGAGCCTAACCGCGACACGGCGCATGCGCCTCTGCCACACTGTCGACAGGCTTGCACACCGGACGAGGGGCCCGACCATGACCGCAGGGACGCCAGCACACCACGCTCCGACGCACCGGAAGCGCCCACGGTTCCGTCGGCTCCTGACCGCGGCCGCCGTCGTGATCGGTCTCGGCCTCGTCGTCGCGGTCATCGCGGCCATCACCCCGTGGCCGTCCGCCCTCCTCATCCGCTCGGTGTTCGAACGCGGCGGTGCTGCGACGGTCGCCGAGATGGAGCCGTACGTCCCCGACACGGAGCTCACGGAGTTCCGCGACATCGCCTACGCGGCACCGAGCGGCGGCCGACCGCAGGTGGACACCACCCTCGACGTCTTCACCCCAGCGGACGGCACCGAACCGCTGACCACGATCGTCTGGATCCACGGCGGCGCCTGGATCTCCGGCGAGAAGGGCAACGTCGAGCCCTACCTCCGCATCCTCGCAGCAGCGGGGTACACGACGATCGCGGTCAACTACACGATCGCTCCCGAGGCCGTCTATCCGACGGCCGTGAACCAACTCAACGACGCCCTCGCGTACATCTCGGAGCACGCCGCCGAGTGGAACGGGAATCCTGACCGCCTGGTGCTCGCGGGTGACTCAGCGGGGTCGCAGCTCGCCAGCCAGCTCGCCGTCCTCACGACCAACCCCGACTACGCGACGCTGTCGGGCATGACTCCGGGTATCGCCGCGGATCAGCTCGTCGGGACGATCCTCAACTGCGGGGTCTACGACCTGCCGGCGATGGCCGAGCTCGACGGCATCGGCGCCTGGGGCCTCCAGACCGCCCTCTGGGCCTACGCGGGCACGAAGGACTGGTCGGAGACGTCGACCGGGGCGCTCATGTCGACGATCGACTTCGTCACCGCCGACTTCCCGCCGACCTTCATCACCGGCGGGAACGGCGACGCGCTCACCTGGTTGCAGTCGGTCCCGATGAGCAGGGCCCTCGAGGATGCCGGCGTCGACGTGACGAAGCTGTTCTGGGCCGCGGACCACGAGCCGGCACTCCCTCACGAGTACCAGTTCCACCTCGACCTCGACGACGCCCACGTGGCGCTCACGGCCACCCTGGACTACCTCGCGGCGCTCGACGCGAACCTCGACGCAGCGCCGACCTCCACGCCCTGACCGAAGCGGTTGCCGCGGAACTTGCGCCGGGTGTAAGTTTGCACACTACGCAAAATCCCCAACGTCGGTGCGCCTGCAAACCGGCGCGCCCAGAGTCGAACGAGACCGCATGTCATCCAGTTCCCCCGCCTCGACCGAGCCGTCGGGATCCGCCCCCGTCCTCAGTCACCGGCAGATCCTCTTCATCATCTTCGGCCTCATGGCCGGGATGTTCCTCTCCGCGCTCGACCAGACCATCGTCGGCACCTCGATGCGCACGATCGCCGACGACCTCGACGGCATGGCCCTCCAGGCGTGGGTCACCACCGCGTACCTGATCACCTCGACCGTCTCGACGCCGATCTACGGCAAACTGTCCGACATCTTCGGCCGCCGCCCGCTGTTCATCATCGCGATCTCGATCTTCCTCATCGGCTCGCTGCTCGCCGGCATGTCCGGTTCGATGTACGAGCTGGCGATCTTCCGTGCCATCCAGGGCCTCGGTGCCGGTGGCCTCATGGCCCTGCCGCTGACGATCATGGGTGACATGCTCGCCCCGCGCGAGCGCGCCAAGTACCAGGGGTACTTCCTCGCGGTCTTCGGCGTCTCGAGCGTCATCGGCCCGCTCATCGGCGGCCTGTTCGCCGGTGCCCCCGAGCTGCTGTTCATCACCGGCTGGCGCTGGGTGTTCCTCATCAACCTGCCGATCGGTGTCATCGCGCTCGCGATCGTCCTCCGTTTCCTGCACATCCCGCACACGCGCCACAGCGTCCGCATCGACTGGTGGGGTGCCGCCACGGTCGTCCTCGCCGTCGTGCCCCTGCTGCTCGTCGCCGAGCAGGGCCGCATCTGGGGCTGGGCCTCGGCCGGGTCCATCGCCTGCTACGCCATCGGGGTCGCCGGCATCATCGGGTTCATCCTCGTCGAGCGGGCCATGGGCGACGACGCGCTCATCCCGTTGAAGCTCTTCAAGAACTCGACCTTCCGGGTCGCCACGATCCTCGGCGTGCTCGTCGGGTTCGGCATGTTCGGCGCCATGATGACGGTGCCGCTGTTCCTGCAGCTCGTCGAGGGCGCGACGCCGACCGAGTCCGGCCTGCTGATGCTGCCGATGATCCTCGGCCTCATGATCTCCTCGATCGCGAGCGGCCAGATCATCGCGCGCACGGGCAAGTACAAGGCGTTCCCGATCGTCGGTACCTTCCTGCTCCTGAGCGGCTTCTTCTACTTCAGCTTCGCGACGGCCGACAAGCCCGTCTGGTGGATGATGGGCGGCATGCTGCTCGTCGGCCTCGGACTCGGCCAGCTGATGCAGACCCTGACGATCGCGAGCCAGAACGCCGTCGAGGCGCGCGACATCGGGGTGGCGACGAGCTCGTCGACCTTCTTCCGTCAGATCGGTGGAACGCTGGGCACGGCCGTCATCTTCTCCGTGCTCTACACGCGACTCCCCGACACGATCGGTGCGGCGTTCAAGGATCCGACACTGCTCGCGAACGCCCAGGCTGCAGCGCAGGACCCTGCCGTGCTCTCCGATCCCGCCAACACGGGGATCCTGGACGTGCTCTCCAAGGTGCAGTCCGGCGGCTCGGCCGGTTCCGCACTCGACGGCGACACCTCGTTCCTCGTCGGTGCGAACCACGACCTGGCCGCGCCGTTCCTCACGGGGTTCGCGGATGCGACCGTGACCGTGTTCTGGGTGAGCTTCGCGGTGGTCGCCGTCGCATTCGTGCTGAGCTGGTTCCTCAAGGCGCCGCCACTGCGGGCGAAGTCCGCGCTGCAGGAGCGCACCGACGCCCAGGCTGCGGAGGACGCCGAGGACGAGTTGTCGCTCGCCGCCCAGCGTGCCGCGGAGCTGGCGGGGTCGCAGCTGTCACCCGACACCGCGAGCAACCGCGTCGTCGATCCGTCCGCCCGTCGCTGATCGTCGTCCGTCGGTTTGCCAGCGCACCGCGCTGACGTGAGCGCGGGGTGACCGCCGCCGGCGCACCGCGCTGAGGGGGTCATCCGGGTGCCAGCGCGGTGCGCTGACGTGAGCGCTGTCGAATCGGCGTCACCGCGGCCCCAGCGCGTGGGCGCGCCCCTCCGGAGGGGCGCGCCCACGCCGCTGACCCGCGCTCGCGTCAGCGCACCGCGCTGGCGCCACACCCCACCCACACACCAGAGCAGCATGAGAGCGCTCTCAGCAGGCGATAGCATGGGCGTGCACCCAGCCACGAGGAGCTTCGATGACGCACGCCCCCCAGCCCACCACCCGTCCGGCCCTGATCCTGCCGCCGTTCCTCTGGGGTTCCGCCACCGCGGCCGCCCAGGTCGAGGGAGCAGCGCACGAGGACGGCAAAGAGGACTCCATCTGGGACGCCTTCGCCCGGGTGCCCGGCGCGATCGCCAACGGTGACGACCTCGAGGTCGCCGTCGACCACTACCACCGCACCGCCGGCGACATCGCGATCATGTCCGAGCTGGGCCTCGACGCCTACCGCTTCTCCACGAGCTGGGCACGCATCAAGCCGGACGACCGCGACGTCAACCCCGCCGGCCTCGACTTCTACAGCCGCCTGGTCGACCAGCTCCTCGACGCCGGCATCCTCCCCTGGCTCACCCTGTACCACTGGGACCTCCCGCAGGCGCTCGAGGAGCAGGGCGGTTGGACGAACCGCGACACCGCGCTGCGCTTCGTCGACTACGCCGAGGCCACCTACGCGACGCTCGGCGACCGCGTCCAGCACTGGACGACCTTCAACGAACCGTTCTGCTCCTCCCTGCTCGGCTACGCCGTCGGCGTGCACGCGCCCGGCCGACGCGACGAAGCCGCCGCGCTCGCCGCCATCCACCACCAGCACCTCGCCCATGGCCTGGCGACCACGCGCCTCCGGGAGCTCGGTGCCGAGCAGATCGGCATCACCCTCAACCTCACCAATGCGATCCCGGCGGACCCCACCGACCCGGCCGACGTCGACGCCGCCCGCCGCGTCGACGGGATCATGAACCGCATCTTCCTCGAACCGATCGTCCTCGGTGCGTACCCGGCCGACGTCGCCCACGACCTCGAGGGCCTCGGCCTCGACACGCTCGTCCGTGACGGCGACCTCGAGACCATCTCCGCCCCGATCGACTTCCTCGGCGTCAACCACTACCACGACGACCTCGTGTCGGGTCACCCCGACGACTCAGGCGCCGACGGCGGCCACTCCGGCGCGACCGAGCGCGAGGCCGGTTCGCCCTGGCTCGCCTCGCCCGACATCTCCTTCCCGAGCCGCGGACTCCCCCGCACCGCGATGGACTGGGAGGTGCACCCCGCCGGTCTCCGCACCCTGCTCGTCCGGCTCGGCCGCGAGTACCCGACGCTGCCGCCGCTGTACGTGACCGAGAACGGTGCCGCCTACGACGACGTCGTCGCAGAGGACGGCCGCATCCACGACGTCGACCGCGACGCCTTCATCCAGGACCACATCGACCAGGTGGAACTCGCGATCGCCGACGGCGCCGACGTGCGCGGCTACTTCGTCTGGTCGCTGCTCGACAACTTCGAGTGGGCGTACGGCTACGACAAGCGGTTCGGCATCGTGCGGGTCGATTACGACACGCAGGAGCGCACGATCAAGGACAGCGGACTCGCGTACGCACGCCGCATCGCCGCCTCGCGTGTGGTGCCCGCCGTGGCGGAGCTTCCCTGACCCACGAACACTCCGGCGTGTCGCGATCGAGGGGCCGCGACACGCCGGTCTCCTGAGGAGCGGCACTGGCCACGGACGTCCAGACGCCCGGCGATACACTGCACTCGGCACGCTCACCCACTCGGAAGGGGACGATGATGCAGTCCGGTCAAGGGGCCCCCACGCTCGAGATGGTCGCGGCCCGCGCAGGCGTCTCCCGCGCGACCGTGTCGCGGGTCGTGAACGGCTCACCGAAGGTCACGGCCGAGGTCGTCGCCGTCGTGAACGAGGCGATCGCCGCGCTCGACTACGTCCCCAACCGTGCGGCCCGCTCACTGGCCTCCCGCCGGACCCAGGTCATCGCGCTCGTCGTCCCGGAGTCGACCGCCCGGGTGTTCTCCGACCCGTTCTTCGCGTCGGTCGTGCAGGGCGTCGCCCTCGAGCTGGCGGAGACCGACTACACGCTCAACCTCCTCATCGCGAGTGAGGCGAACTCCGAGAAGACCCGCCGCTACCTGCTCGGTGGCAACGTCGACGGCGCGCTCGTGGTGTCGCACCACAGCGGTGACCACTCGTACACGAGGCTCGGCCAAGAGCTCCCGATCGTGTTCGGCGGTCGCCCGATGGGTGCCGATGTCGTCGACAGCACCTACGTCGACGTCGACAACGTCGAGGGAGCGAGGACCGCGGCCCGTCACCTCATCGAGGCCGGCCGGACGCGGATCGCGACGATCGCGGGCCGCCAGGACATGCCGGGTGGGGTCGACCGACTCGCCGGGTGGCGCGCGGAGCTCGAGCTCGCGGATCTTCCACACGACCTCGTCGAGGTGGGCGACTTCTCCCCGGCCGACGGCGCTGCCGCGATGCGGCGTCTCCTCGCGCGCGGCGTGCCCATCGACGGGCTCTTCGCCGCGAACGACCAGATGGCCGCCGGCGCCTATTCCGTCATCCGCGAGGCCGGCCTGACGATCCCCGGCGACATCGCCGTCGTGGGCTACGACGACGACCGCTACGGCGAGACCGCAGCGCCGCCACTCACGACGATCGCGCAGTCGCCCGTCGACCTCGGTGCCGAGATGGCGAGGGTGCTGGTCCGTCGCCTCGCGGGCGAACCGGTCGAGCGCGTCACGATGATGCCGACCCGCCTCGTCCCGCGCGCCTCCGTCTGACCCTCCCCCCCCCCAGCCCGCGAACTGTCACCAGACGACAGTCACAGGCGCAGTGACTGTGCTGAACTGACAGTTCGCGGGCTAGGAGAGGCGGGCTCGGATGATCTCGATGGCCTGCGGGTTCTCGTCGACGAGGACGTACCGACGGCCGAGCGCCTTCGCGACCGCCCCCGTCGTGCCGCTGCCGGCGAAGAAGTCGAGCACCCAGTCGCCCTCGCGGGAGGACGCCTGCACGATGCGACGCAGGATCCCTTCGGGCTTCTGGGTCGGGTAGCCGGTCTTCTCGCGACCGGTCGGGGAGACGATCGTGTGCCACCAGACGTCGGTGGGAAGCTTGCCGCGCGCCGCTTTCTCAGCGGTGACGAGCCCGGGCGCCATGTACGGCTCGCGGTCGACGGTCGCGTTGTCGAAGTGGTACCCCTTCGGGTCTTTCACGTAGACGAGGATCGTGTCGTGCTTCGTCGGCCAGCGACTTTGCGCCTTCGCGCCGTAGTCGTACGCCCAGATGATCTCGTTGAGGAAGCACTCCCGGCCGAAGAGGGCGTCGAGCAGCACCTTGGCATAGTGCGCCTCGCGGTAGTCGAGGTGGAGGTAGAGGGTGCCGTCGGCGGCCAGGACGCGCCAGGCCTCGACGAGGCGCGGCTCGAGGAAGCCCCAGTAGTCGTCGAAGGCGTCATCGAAGCGTCGGAGGTCGCCGCGGATGCGCTCGTACGCCTGCCCCTTGAAGCCGGCGAAACGGTTCACCCCGGTCTCCGCGGTGCGCACCGAGGTCGAGGAATGGCGACGCTGCACCCGTCCCGTGTTGAACGGCGGGTCGAGGTAGATGAGCGTGAACGACTCGTCGGGCAACTGCGCCACGACGTCGAGGTTGTCGCCCTCGAGGACGAGGTCGGGGCCGTCGGGCGTCCACAGCGGCAGCGCGTCGTCGGTCGCTGCTGCAGAGGGAGGCATGTGTTCATTGTGGCAGGGCGCCGCGGCACGTGCCGGTTCTCGCGGCACGTCCTGCAACGCGTGCCGGGAGCGCGGGCACGTGCCGCTGTGGGAAGGAACGATCGGCCCCGCGCGTTGTACCGCGTATGACCACGGAGTTCGCCAACGAGACAGATGCCCAGCGCTACACCATGCACGTCGACGGCCAGCTGGTGAGCGTCGTCGACTACCGGATCTCGGGCGACTCGATCTCGTTCCCCCGTACCTTCACCACGCCGCCCTTCCGCGGCAAGGGGTACGCGGGCGAACTCGTCGCCTACGCGGTCGACGACGTCGAGCAGCACAGCGACCGTCGGATCGTCCCGATGTGCTGGTACGTGGGCGAGTGGTTCGACGCGCACCCCGAGCGTCAGGACCTCCTCACCCGCTCCGCCGACTAGCCACCAGCGCGTCACCCACCGGCCACCTGACGGTTACGCACGGGGACTAGCGTCCCTGCCATGCAGCAGCTCGTCTCGCACTACGCCCCGCCGCCCGCACTCGACCAGGTCGACGGCTACCAGGTGGTCGACGTCGACGACGACGACCCCATCCTGCTCGACGCCGCCGGCAGCCACATCGACACCTGGCGCGAGGGCTACCCGTACGCCGAGCGCATGTCGCGAGAGCAGTACGAGAGCGACAAGCGACTGCTCCAGATCGAGCTGCTGAAGCTGCAGAACTGGATCAAGGCGAACGACCGTCGGTTGGTCGTCGTGTTCGAGGGACGCGACGCGGCCGGCAAGGGTGGCACGATCAAGCGCTTCACGGAGCACCTCAACCCGCGCGGCGCCCGCGTCGTCGCGCTGGAGAAGCCCACTACCCGCGAGTCCACGCAGTGGTACTTCCAGCGCTACGTCCAGCACCTGCCGGCCGCCGGCGAGATCGTGCTGTTCGACCGGTCCTGGTACAACCGCGCGGGCGTCGAACGCGTGATGGGGTTCTGCACCCCGGCGCAGTACGACGAGTTCATGCGCCAGGCCCCGCTGTTCGAGCAGATGCTCGTCGGCGACGGCGTCGACCTCGTGAAGTTCTGGTTCTCCGTCTCCGCCGACGAGCAGCGCACACGCTTCGCGATCCGCCAAGTCGACCCGGTGCGGCAGTGGAAGCTCTCCCCCATGGACCTCGCCTCACTCGACAAATGGGGCGACTACACCCGCGCGAAGGAGGCGATGCTCGAGGCGACGGACACCGCCGACGCCCCGTGGACGATCGTCAAGAGCAACGACAAGAAGCGCGCCAGGGTCGAGGCGATGCGGCACGTGCTGCACCGCTTCGACTACGACAACAAGGACCACGAGGTCGTCGGCACGCCCGACACCAACATCGTCGGCCCAGCGGCCTCGGTCTACGAACGCGGCGAGCGCAACCTCGGCGACTGAACCGGACGCCGGGCCGCAGCGCCCGCTATCCTCTGGATCATGCAGCCGAAACCGTCACCGTTGCGACGCCTCACCTCGTCGAGCGCGATCTACGGCACCGTCGTCTACGCCGGCCTCGTCGGCGCGTCGAGCGTGTACGAGGAGGACGACGTCGAGCAGGTGCTCATCACGAGTGCCCTGACCCTCATCGTGTTCTGGCTCGCGCACGTCTACTCGGCCGCTCTCGCACACCACGGCGACGACCGGCACGAGGCGCTGGTGACGCTCGGCGCGTCGATCAGGCACGGGTTCCAGGAGTCGTCCGGGATGCTCCTGTCCGCCGTCCTCCCGACGATCCCGCTCGTGTTCGGCGTCGCCGGTGTGCTCAGCCACGAGCACGCCGTGATCCTGGCATTGCAGGTGTCGACGCTGATGCTCTTCGTGCTCGGCTGCGCGGCGTTCGTGGTGCGCGGGTCACGCTGGTGGTGGTGTCTCCTCGGCGGCGTCGCGACGGCCCTGTTCGGGATCGTGATCATCCTGCTCGAGGCCGGCACCCACTAGTCCGGCCCGCGACGGGTCCCGAATGGCTGGTGTCGAGCGTCCGGGGCAGACCGTTCGAGCCCCCTCGCGAGCTCAGCGGCGGGTGGCGAGCGCTTTCGCGGACTGCTGCGCGGCGCGACGGACCTCGCGGTCGGGGTCGCGGAGGAGCGCCTCGAGGAGCGGCTTGGCGTCCTCACCACCGACGACGGCGAGCGCCCGGGCTCCGGCTGCGCGCACGCGGGCGTGGTCGTCGCTCAGCAGTGGTGCGAGCGCGGCGACGTCGCCGATCCGGCGCTCGGCGCAGACGCGTGCGGCCATCTCGCGGACGCGCCAGGCCTGGTTGCCGAGCGCTCCGACGACGGGCGCGGTGGCCGAGTCGTCCCACACGTGCAGCAGGGCGCGGGTGCCCCAGAGCTCGGGCCAGTACAGCGCGGGTGCTCCGCCGAGGATGCCCTCGGCGTGGTGTCCGCCGACGACACGGAGGAAGTCCTCGCCCTCGTAGCGACCGGCGAGGAGGGACACGCAGCGTTCGACGACCCGGGTCTCGCTCTCGGCGGCCACCGCATCGGCGAGCCGCTGCTCGAGGGACGCCTGGGTGGCGGGGGTCGACGGGTCGGGTGTCTCGTTCTGCGCTGTCATCGTCCCCCCACCCTAGCCCGCGAGCTGTCACCAACGGTGGGTGATGCAGCCGCACACCCGCCACTGGTGACAGTTCGCGGGCTGCGGCAGGTTACGGGACGCGGGTGAGCCAGGCGTCGGTGGCGAACTTGTCGGTGACGAGCTGCTCGGCGGCGGCGCGCTCGGCATCGGTGACGTGGCCGGGGGTCGCGCCGGTGATCTCGACGAAGGTGTCCTTCATGCGATCGATGATCTCGGCCCGCGAGAGCCCGGTCTGGCTGCGGAGCGGGTCGACGCGTTTGGCGGCCGAGGTGGTGCCCTTGTCGCTGAGCTTCTCGCGCCCGATGCGGAGCACCTGGGTCATGAGTTCGCCGTCCATGTCGTAGCTCATCGTGACGTGGTGCAGGACGGCGCCGTTCCCGAGTCGCTTCTGCGCGGCACCGCCGATCTTGCCCGACGGGCTCGTGATGTCGTTGAGCGGCTGGTACGTCGCCTCGATGCCGAGCGAGCGGAGGGCGACGAGCACCCAGTCGTCGAGGTAGGCGTAGGAGTCGGCGAAGGTCATGCCGTTCACGAGCTCGGCCGGGACGTAGAGCGAGTAGGTGATGATGCCACCGCGCTGCATCATCATCGCGCCACCGCCGGAGACGCGGCGGACGACCTCGAAGCCGTTCGCCTTCGCGTTGTCGAGGTCGACCTCGTTCTTGAGCGACTGGAAGCTGCCGATGACGACCGCCGACTGGTCCCACTCCCAGATGCGGAGCGTCGGACCGCGGCGGCCCTCGCCGACCTCGTTCGTCAGCACCTCGTCGAGCGCGAGGTGGAGTTGCGGCGACACCGAGCCCTCATGGATGAGCTGCCAGTCGTAGTCGCCCCAGCCCGTCGCCTTCGCGAGGGAGCGGCGAATGGCCGTCGCGACCGCCTCGGGCGTGAAGCCGAGGAGCACGGCATCCTCCGGCAGCGCACCGCGGATGGCGGCGGCGAGACCTGCGGCGTCGGTGGTGGCCGGGAGCCCGGTGACGGCGCGGTCGATCAGCGCGAGCGCGTCGTCGGGTTCGAGGAAGAAGTCGCCGGCGAGGCGGAAGTCCGCGATGCGGTCGTCGACCACCTCGAGATCGACGACGACGAGCTTGCCACCCGGGACCTTGTACTCACCATGCATGCCCCCAGCCTATTCCTGGACGGCGTCCGGATTCCCCGGAAGGGGCGTCGAACCAGGTCAGGAGTCGAAGCCGATGCCGAAGCGGTCCATGACCTTCAGGAGCAGGCCGTCGCGGCCCTCGTTCGCGTCGGAGCGGGCGACCGCGCGACGGACGGTCTGGATCGCGGGGTTCGCGATGGGCTCCGGCGGGATGGGGATCGGCTTGGACCGGACCATCTTCAGGCGGGTCAGCTCGGTCGACTCGCCGCTCAGCAGATCGAGCATGACCTTCGCCCCGAAGCGCGTCGCTCCGACCCCGAGCCCGGTGAACCCGGCGCTGTAGGCGACGCGTCCGCCGAGTGCCATGCCCTGGAACGCCGACAGCCGCGAACACATGTCGATCATGCCGCCCCAGGCGTGGGTGAACCGGACGTCGAGTTGCGGATAGGTCGTGAAGAAGTGGTCGGCGAGGGTCTCGAACGTCTCGCGGCGCTGGTCGTGCTCCGGCCGGATCCTGCCACCCCGGTGGTAGACCGCGTCGAAGCCGCCGTAGAGGATGCGGTCGTCGGCGGACCGGCGGGAGTAGTGGAATTCTCGACTCGAATCGGCGATGCCGAAGCGGTCGGTCCACCCGATGCTCTCGAGCTGCTCCGGGGAGAGCGGCTCGGTCATGAGCACGTAGTCGTACACGGGGATCGTCAGGAGCTCCGTGCGCTTGAGGAGCGACGGGAAGCCGTTGGTGGCGAGCGCGACCTGCCGAGCCTGCACCCCGCCCTGCTTCGTGGTCACCGCGACGCCGTCGCCCGAGCGGCGCAGCCGGGTCGCCGGGGTGTGCTCGAAGACCCGCACGCCGAGCTCGATGCACGCGCGCTTCAGACCCCAGGCGAGCTTCGCCGGGTGGACGAGCGCGGTGCTCTTCCACTCCCGCTGACCGGCCAGGTACACGGGCGAGTGCACGAGCGCCTGGACGGCCTCGCGATCGAGGAAGACACCATCCCCCGACACCTCGCGCAGGGCGTCCACCTGGTGCGGCTCGGTCGCGACCGTGAGCACACCGGTGTGCTCGAACTCGGCGTCGATCCCGAGGCGGTCGAGCGTGGCGACGAACTCGTCGAAGTTCTCGTCCGCCAGGCGTTCGAGCTCCGGCAGTTCGTCGGCGAAGTGGCGCTCGCCGTTGTCGACACCGTGGGTGAGACTCTCCTCGAAGAACCCGCCGTTCCGGCCACTCGCCGCCCAACCGACCTCGTTGCCCTCGATGAGCACGACGTCACGCGAGGGGTCGGCCTCCTTGGCGATGAGGGCGGTCCAGAGTCCGGAGTAGCCGCCGCCGACGACGAGCAGGTCCGCCGAGACGTGGCCGACGAGTCGAGGCTCCGGCGTCGGGCGGTCGGGGCTGTCGAGCCAGTACGGGACCGTGCTCGCTCCCGCGAGCGACCGTGCGATGCGCTCCGCCGAGTTCCGTCTGCGGTGGCTGTAGGTGGGTCCGTCCGAGGTCACCGGGTCTCCTCTGCGTCGAGTGTGGGTGCCGCGACTGTACTCCGCGGGCGTCGTGCTTGTCCCGGTCTCGCGCCCTTCGACAGGCTCAGGGACCAGGAGAGGGTGGCGGCTCAAGTGCGCTTGTCGAGCCACTCCACGACGTCGCGCTCGACGTCCTCGCGGTTCAGCTCGTTGAAGATCTCGTGCCGCGCCTCGGGGTAGATGACGAGCGTCACATCCGTCAGCTTCGACCGCTTCACGTACGCGTCGCGGAGGAGGGTCAGGCCACGGACGCCACCGAGGGAGTCGTCGGATCCACCGAGGATGAGCACCGGTACCGCGCGCGGCAGGCGCTTCGGCGGGCGACCGAGGAAGGCGAACGCCTGGATCGGGTTCCACACGGGGGTGACGCCGATGTCGAAGTTGCGCTCGTCGGCGGCGAATGCGGCCCAGGCGGCCGGGTCTCGGTTGAGCCACTCGAGGCCGGTCTTCCCGGTCTTCCGCCAGCGCTTGTTGAGGTCGCCGGCGTTGATGACGCCGGGCATCGCGAGCGAGGTGCCCGAGAGGATGAGGAGCTCGTAGAGGTCATGTTCGGCGACGACCTTCTGCGCCATGAGCGAGCCCCAGCTGTGACCGAGCAGGGCGAGCCGCGACTCGGGGAAGCGGGCCCGCAGGTGCCGGCCGACGGCGGCGACGGAGTCGATCGCACCCCGGGTCGTCCGAGGGCCGAGCTTGCCGAGGCCGAGGTGCTCGAGCCCCGTGCGACCGTGGCCGCGGTGGTCGTCGGCCGCGACCGTGTACCCGGCGTCGTTGAGTCGTGCGGCGAGGCGCCCGTACCGGAGGGCGTGCTCCCCCGCACCGTGGGCGATGTGCACGACGGCCCGCGGGTTCGGCACCTCCCACAGGTAGACGTAGACCGTGACGCCGTCGTCGTCGACGATCGTCTCGGTCGCATACGGTCGCGGTTCGACGGGGCGGTTCGCGTCGTCGACGGGTGGCGGGGTCTGCTCGCTCATCCCGCCAGCGTAGGCCCTCGGCCCGGCGACGTCGCGAGTCCGTTTGCAGTTCCCGGAGGGCAGGCGTACGGTGAACAAGGCCCGAACGGCGGGCCGGCAGGTTTCGACGGAAGCGAGGTGAGCGGCCATGGCTGGTGACAGTATCCGCGCCATCGCATCGACGAACCGCCTCGCCTCCCTCACCCGGTAGGCGCTGCCACCGCCGGTGCCGAGGCGCCCTCACTCACACCTCCCCGGGTGCGATCCATCACGATCGCCTGCACCCGCGCGGCCGCCGCACGTTCCCGTCGATCGATGGACGGAGACCTCATGGCACTCATCGACAACGGCATCTACGTGACCGGACGGCGCTCGGCGAGCCCGCGATCGCTCGACGCGACGTACGAACTCCTCAACGAACAGCGCGGTATGGCCTGGATCGGCCTGTACCGCCCCGAACCGTCGGAGATCCGCTCCGTCGCTCAGGAGTTCGACCTGCATCCGCTCGCCGTCGAGGACGCCCTGAAGGGCCATCAGCGGGCGAAGCTCGAGCGCTACGGCGACACGCTGTTCGTCGTCCTGCGTCCCGCCCGCTACCTGGACGAGGAGGAGCGGGTCGAATTCGGCGAGGTGCACCTGTTCGTCGGACCCGGGTTCGTCGTCACGGTCCGCCACGCAGAGAAGCCCGACCTCGGCCAGGTCCGGCGGCGACTCGAAGCCCGGCCCGACATCCTCGCGCTCGGCCCCGACGCCGTCCTGCACGCCGTGCTCGACCAGGTCGTCGACGGCTACGGTCCCGTCGTCGCGGGGCTCGAGAACGACATCGACGAGATCGAGGACGAGCTCTTCGGCGACGCCGCGGACGTCTCGCGTCGCATCTACGAACTGCTGCGCCAGGTCATCGCGTTCCAGCGCGCGACCACGCCCCTGCGGGCGATGCTCCACGGCCTGCTGCAGGGCGCCGACAAGTACGGCCTCGACGAGGAGCTGCGCAACGGCTTCCGCGACGTCCTCGACCACACGCTGCGGATCGCGGAGCGCGTCGACTCCTTCCGGCACCTGCTCCGCAACGCGCTGACCGTGCACGCGACGCTCATGACGCAGCAGCAGAACGAGGAGATGCGACGCCTCTCAGAGGCGAGCCTCGCGCAGAACGAGGAGTCGCGTCGGATGAGCGAGACGGCGCTGGCGCAGAACGAGGAGATCAAGCGGATCTCCTCCTGGGCGGCGATCCTCTTCGCCCCGACGCTCATCGGCACCGTCTACGGCATGAACTTCGACGACATGCCGGAGCTCCACTGGCAGTTCGGCTACCCGGTCGCCATCGGAGCGATGCTCGTCCTCTCCGGCACCCTGTACGCCATCTTCCGAGCCCGCCGCTGGCTCTGACCCCACCCTGCTCGCGAACTGTCACCAACGGTCAGTCCTGCACCCCGTGCACTGTCGGTTGGTGACCGTTCGCGGGTTTACTTAGGGTGGCTAATGAGCTAAGCTAATGAATCGTGGCAAGCGGAGCAGGCACGAAGACCAGAGCACTCACCATCGCCGAGCAGGCGTCCGAACTCCGGATGGGCACCTTCCGGCTCGCGAGACGACTGCGCGGAGAGAAGTCGGTCGACGACCTCAGCGATCCGCAGTTCTCCGTCCTCGGAGGGCTCTACAAAGAGGGATCCGCAACCCTGCGGGCACTGGCCGAACGCGACCGCGTGTCCGCGCCATCCATGAATCGCACCGTCAACTGCCTCGAAGAGGCCGGGTACGTCACCCGAGAAACCGACGCGGCCGACCGCCGGAAGGTCACCATCGCCCTCACCGAAGCGGGCCACACCACCGTCACCGAGACCGTCCGGAAGCGCGACGCGTGGATCACCCAGCAGCTGCGCGCGCTCACCCCGGACGAACGCGACACCCTCGCCCGCGCAGCCGAGATCATGAGGAGACTCGCCACCCAGTGAGTGCAATGTTCCGTTCCCTGTCCAGCGTCAACTACCGCATCTGGTTCATCGGCGCACTCGTGTCGAACGTCGGCGCCTGGATGCAGGCCACCACCCAGAACTGGGTCGTGCTGACCGACCTCACCGACAACGACGCCGTGGCCGTCGGCGCCACCATGGCCCTGCAGTTCGGGCCACAGCTCGTCCTCGTGCCGATCACCGGTCTCATCGCCGACCGCTTCGACAAGCGGAAGATCCTCATCCTCACCCAGTCGAGCCTCATGCTCCTGGCTTTCGCCCTCGGCGCCCTGCTCATCTTCGGTCACGCCGAGCTGTGGCACATGTACCTCTTCGCGCTGGCCCTCGGCATCATCAACGCCGTCGACGGCCCGGCCCGCCAGACCTTCGTCTCCGAGCTCGTCGACGAGCACAACATGTCGAACGCCGTCGCGCTCAACTCGGCCTCCTTCAACGCGGCACGCATGGTCGGCCCCGCCATCGCCGGTCTCCTCATCGTCGCGATCGGTTCCGGGTGGGTGTTCGTGGTGAACGCCTTCACCTTCCTCGGCGTCATCGGCGCCCTGTTGGCTCTGCGCACGGGCAAGCTCCGTCGAGCGCCGCGCCCTCCGCGGGCTCGAGGACAGTTCGTCGAGGGCTTCCGCTACGTCCGCGGGCGGCCCGACCTCATGGTCGTCTTCGTGATCGTGTTCATCATGGGCGCGTTCGGCATGAACTTCCCGATCTTCGCCTCGACCATGGCCGTCGAGTTCGGCAAGGGCGCGGGCGAGTACGGCATCCTCTCCTCGGTGCTCGCGATCGGTTCCCTGACCGGCGCGCTCCTCGCGGCGCGGCGGGCGCAGGCCCAGATGCGGATGATCGTCGGCGCGGCGGGGCTCTTCGGGGTCGCTGCGCTCACGGCCGCGTTCATGCCGAGCTACTGGTCGTTCGCCGCCGTGCTGATCCTCGTCGGCTTCTCGACGGTGACGCTCCTGACCACCGCGAACGGACTCGTGCAGACGAGCACCGAGGCCGCCGTCCGTGGCCGGGTGATGGCGCTGTACATGGCGATCCTCATGGGCGGCACCCCGATCGGCGCGCCCATCGTCGGGTGGGTGGCGAACACCTTCGGGCCGCGCTGGGCGCTCGGCCTGGGCGCGCTCGCCGGGTTCGCCGCCTGCGCCACCGGCCTGGCCTACGGGGTGTTCCGTCATCACCTCCGCCTGCGCGTCGCGCCCGACTCCCGCTGGCGCTTGCAGTTCACTCACGACGGCGTCGTCTCGCCGGTCACGCCGGAGGACTTCTCGGAGCAGATCGCGCTCACCTCGCCGATCCCACTGCCGAAGCCGAAGTCACGCGCGAAGGCGCCCGAGCCGCGCCCGGAGTCGCGTCCCGAGTCGTCGCCGGTCGACGAGTCGACGACCCTCACCGGCTCCCGCCGCTAGACGGTCCTCCGCTCTGGGCCGCTCAGCGTTCAGAACTCCTGCATCCTGCGACCGCCGGGGCTCCCGGGCGCGCGGGTCGGCGGGTGACTTGGCCGGTCGTCACGGGCAGCAGGAGTTACGAACGAGCCGCCACTGGACGGAAGCTCGGGACCCAGCACCGCAGTTCCTCACGGTAGCGGCGGTAGGGGTCACCGAAGCGCGCCTCGAGGTCGGCCTCCTCGACGGGCCGGACCAGGACGTTCCAGACGACGGCACCGAAGACCGCGTAGACGACCACGATCCAGGACGACAGCAGAAGTCCGACGCCGACACCTTGGACGATGCTGCCGACGGCCATCGGATTGCGGACGAAGCGATACGGCCCGGCGATGACGAGTCGGTTCGGCATCGCGGCGGGGAGCGGTGTCCCACCCCCGGTCGTCGCCATCGCGGCTGCCGACCAGAGACCGACGACGCTCCCGAGCACCAGGACGATGATGCCGACGACGACGGCGATGTGCTCCGCATCCGGCGGCAGGGCGATCGCGACCTGCCACCGCAGCTCGAAGAACCGCAGGACGGCGGGGATCACCGCGAGGAAGACGCCCCAGAACGCGACGATCTCGACGGCCGTCCTGATGAGTTGCGCACCGGTCGACGCCGACGCATCGGCTGGGCGGAACGCGAACGGCCCGATGGCGATCCATGCTCTCGGGATCCCGCCGGTGAGGACGAGCGCGAGGGCCGTGACCGAGCCGACCGCGGCGCCGACCATCAGCAGGGCGCCGATCCCCGCCTCCTGGGTCACGGCCGCGAAGATCCCCAGTGACACGGTGACCAGCAGCGTCCATACGGTCGCGAGGATCGCCGCCCATCGGATGGCGCACGCGGCGAGCGCCGAGGCGACGACGAAGAGCGGGACGTCGAGTACTGCCGTGACGACGGGGTCGAGGCTGCCGAGCGTCGCCGCACGGACGGGCGGGACGAGGAACACGGACACCCACCATGCGGCGCCGGCGAGGGCCTGCACGGCGAAGTACCAGCGCCCCCAGCGCTCGGCGCTCATGTGATCGTCGGTGTCGGCGGCGTCATGGGCGTCGGCGGGCGACGAGCCACGCGACGAAGCGCCACCCCAGCAGGAGTGCGGCGAGGACGAGGACGGTCACGATGACGAAGCTGAGTTGGACGCCCTGGCCGGAGACCGCGCGCAGCACCATCCCGACGACGACGGTCGACACCCAGACGACGACGCCGGCCCAGCGGACGGAGCGGGTCTCGCGCTGACCGAGGACGAGCGCGAGGACGTGTCCGACGAGGAGTCCGACGGCGAACGGCCACAGCGTCACGAGGAGTCCGAGGATTCCTTCGCCGTGGCTGGCGCGGCCGATGAGGACGAACACGATGACGGCGAGGAGGTCGATGCCGACGGTCGCGGCGAATCCGGCGGGGGTCCTGCTGGGGCGGTCCATCCCCTCACCCTATTGGCGTCGCCGCCGCCCACCCTGGAGGGAGGCCGCATGGCGCGCTCCGGGGCCTGTCGCTCGGTGCCGTCGCTGGCTACGATGGCGCTGACACCCGATCGACGAAGGAGCCGTCATGTCGTTCCAGGCCTATCTCGACGCCGCAGAGGCGAAGACCGGTAAGACCCCGCGCGAGCTCGTCGACGAGGCGCACGCCCGCGGCTTCGACGCGTCGACGAAGGCCGGCGAGATCCTCGAGTGGCTGAAGGCCGACTACGAGCTCGGCCGGGGTCATGGGATGGCGCTCGTGCACGTCATCAAGAACGGTCCGACGATCAGCGACAAGCACGTCGGCACCGACGGGGTGCACCGCGACGAGTCGACCGAACTCTGGCTCGACGGAGCGGCGACGAAGCCCGCCGCCGGCTGACTCCCGTCCGGGTTGATGCCAGCGCGGTGCGCTGACGCGAGCGCGGGTCGTGTGCGTGAGCGCGCCCCTCTGGAGCCCCGCGCTCACCCGCCAGACCCGCGCTGAAGCCTGAACACCGCCGTTCACGTCAGCGCACCGCGCTGGGCCCAGGACACCCACATTCGCGTCAGCGCGGTGCGCTGGCGGACGGACACAGCGATCAGTACCAGAAGATCGGGATCCAGTCGCGATGGTGGGCGTGCACGATCGCGAGGAAGACGATCGCGTCGAAGAGCAGGTGCACCGCGAGGATGTAGCCGAGCGACCGCGTCTTCGAGAACAGGTACCCCTGGAGGAGTGCGAACGGGAACGTCAGGAGCGGACCCCACGAGCGGTAACCGAGTTCCCAGAGGAAGGAGACGAAGATGACGGCCTGCAGCAGGTTGGCCTGCCAGACCGGGAAGTGCCGTCGCAGCAGGGCGAAGCAGGTGCAGATGAAGAACAGCTCGTCCCAGGTGCCGACCGCGTTGACACCGACGAAGAACCGGCCGAGTTCCCCGGCGTCACTGATCACCGGCCAGTTCTCGTAGGCACCCGAGCGGATGAAGTAGAACGGGAGGATCGCCCAGCCGAGGAGGGGGACGGCGAAGAGGTAGGCGATCTCGCCCTTCGTCTTCTTCTCACGGCTGCGCCAGGGGAAGGTGATCGCCTTCCGCCGGTAGACGAATCGGTCGATGAGGAACGGGACACCGACCGCCAGCAGGAGGACGGTGCCGATGCGGAAGAAGCTCGGCCAGGAGACATCCGCCTCCACGGACGTGGTCGAGACGATCCCGATGCCGATCGCGATGAGGAACAGGTCCTTCGCGAGCTCACGGTCGATGAGGATCGCGGTCGCGAGCGCGGCGACGAGGAGCGGGTAGCCGGCGAGCGGCTGCATGAGGCCGAAGAGGCAGAACGCGGACGCGGCGAGCAGCACCGCGGGGATCAGCTTCATCGGGCGGCGGGCCGGGACGATCATCTCGGTCTGCATGCCGTCGATCCTACGGGTGTCGCCCAACCGACTGATGCCGGCGCGGTGCGCTGGCGTGAGAACCCCTGAACGGGCGCGACCGCGGGCCGCGCGTGTGAGCGCGACCCTCCGGAGACCCGCGCTCACGCGCATGACCCGCGCTCACGTCAGCGCACCGCGCTGGCAGCACCGCCTATCGGTCAGGCCTCTCGGGTGATCTCGACCTTCACGAAGAGCTTCGAGCGATAGGGGCCAGCGTAGACACCACGGAGCGGGGAGACGTCACCGTAGTCACGACCCCGCCCGATGAGGACGTGACGCTCGCCCACGTCGACCATGTTGGTCGGGTCGAACCCACGCCAGTCACCGCAGAACCACTCGACCCACGCGTGAGACTCCCCCGTCACCGTCTCGCCGATCGCCGCATGCGGCTTCGGGTGCAGGTACCCCGACACGTACCGGGCCGGGATCCCCACTGAGCGCAGCGCCCCGAGGACGATGTGCGTGATGTCCTGACAGACGCCCTTCCGGTTCGCCCACGCCTCGGCAGCGGTCGAGTACACACTCGTGACGCCCTGCACGTAGTCCATCTGCTCGCCGATCTCCCGGCTGATGGCCATCGCGGCCTCGCACGGGCTCTCGTAGCGGTCGGCGATGGTCCGGGCGAGCTCGACGAGATCGTCCGGCGGGGTCGTGCGGCGGGTCTGTTCGAGGTGCTCCACCCGCGTCACGGCGGCCTGGGTCGCGATGTCGAGCTGCTCCCAGCCGGTCGGGTGCGGCTCGTGCTTGCGCGGCCGGACCTCGACGAGGCTCGTCGCCGTGAGCGAGAGCTCCTCGTGCGGCGTCAGCACCTCGAACGCCGAGACCTTCATGCCCCAGTAGTCGGTGTACGTCGACTGCGACGCCCCCGGCTGAATGTCGATGTGCGAGTACAGGACGTACTGGTCCTCGGTCGTCACCGGCAGCATACGCGCCTCGTTGTACGAGGCGTTGACCTTGCCGCCGTAGGAGAAGCCCGTGCTGTGCTTGATGTGGAGCCGGGTCATGAGTTCTCTCCGATCCACGCGGGCACCGCATGAGTGGGGAAGTAGCGTTCGCGGATCGCCTCCGACACCTGGCTGGTGACGTTCTGCACGGCGTCCATCCGACCGGGGAGGTCGACGAGCGTGTCCTGGATGGGCCGGTACTCGAGGTCGCTGCGGATCTGACCGAGCAGGCGCTGGGCGGAATCCACGGTCCCGACACGACCACGGCGGGGTTCGAGGTCGCGCATGCACTCCTCGGCCCGGCTGATCGAGAACATGACCGACCGGGGGAACAGCTGGTCGAGCAGGAGGAACTCGGCCGCGTTCTTCGCGCTCGGCATGCCGCGGTACGTGCGGAGGTAGGCCTCGTAAGCGCCGCAGGAGCGGAGGATCGTCGTCCAGGACGGACCACTCGCCTCGGTGAGCGACCGCGTCGCCAGGAGTCGAGCGGTCATGTCGGCGCGCTCGAGGCTGCGACCGAGGGTGAAGAAGCGCCAGGCGTCGTCACGACTCGTGGCGGAGTCGACGATGCCGACGGCGAGGGCCGAACGCTCGCGAACCCACCCGAAGAACTCATGCACCTTGTCGCTTGCGACGCGTCGCGGCATCCGGGCACGGGTCGTGTTGAGGCACTCCCAGAGCTCGGTCGACACGATCTCCCGGGCACGTCGGGCGTTCTCGCGGGCGGCGCCGAGCGAGTAGGCGATCGACGCCGGGTGTGTGCGGTCGACGGCGAGCTGCGCGAGGACGTCCTGGCGGGTGAGCTCCTGGTCGGCGGGCGCGTCGCTGCCCATGACGGAGAGCAGCGATCGGCAGGCGGTGTCCTCGTCGATCCACGGATCCTCGAGCAGCAGCTGCAGGTGGACGTCGAGGATGCGCGCGGTACCGTCACTGCGTTCGATGTAGCGGCCGATCCAGAAGAGGCTCTCGGCGATGCGGCTCAGCATGATGCATCCTCCTGCCCGCCGGGGAGCGGTTCCTGAGCTTGTCGAAGGGCAGGGACCGGGGAGTCGAGCACCGGAAGCGAGAGCGTCTGCTGCTGTTGCTCCTGCTGGTCCTGGTTGCCGGCCGGACGGTCCTGGGGCGAGTGCTCCGGGGTCGTGCCGTGGTCGTAGATGATCGGGATCGACGTCGTCTCGGTCGTGGCCTGCTCGGCGACGAGACCCTGGATGTCGTGCGAGGACGCCTCGGGCGCCGCGTTGGGATCGAACGGACGTCCGACGACCCAGGTGTCCTTCGAGCCGCCGCCCTGGCTGGAGTTCACGACCAGCTGCCCCTCCGGCAGGGCGACGCGCGTGAGGCCACCGGGCAGCACCCAGACGTCGTTGCCGTCGTTCACCGCGAACGGTCGCAGGTCGGCGTGGCGGGGACGCATGCCGTCCTCGACGAGCGTCGGGATGGTGGAGAGCATGACGACCGGCTGCGCGATCCAGCCGCGCGGGTCCTCCTGCAGCTTCGTCTTGAGGGTCGCGAGCTCCTCCTTCGAGGCGTCCGGACCCACGACGAGGCCCTTGCCGCCGGAGCCGTCGACGGGCTTGATGACGAGCTCGTCCAGGCGGTCGAGCACTTCCTCGAGGGCGAGCGGGTCTTCGAGACGCCAGGTGTCGACGTTCGGGAGGATCGCGTCCTCGGCGAGGTAGTACTTGATGAGGTCGGGCAGGTACGTGTAGACGAGCTTGTCGTCGGCGACACCGTTCCCGACCGCGTTCGCGATGGTCACGTTGCCGAGGCGCGCGGCGAGCATGAGCCCGGGCGAACCGAGCATGGAGTCGGCACGGAACGACAGTGGGTCGAGGAACTCGTCGTCGACACGGCGGTAGATGACGTCGACGCGCGTGGGCCCGGCGGTCGTCCGCATGAAGACCTTGCCACCGGAGCAGAAGAGGTCGCGGCCCTCGACGAGCTCCACGCCCATGAGCCGCGCGAGCAGGGTGTGCTCGAAGTACGCGGAGTTGTACACGCCGGGGGTGAGGACGACGACGTTCGGGTCCTCGACGCCGGGCGGGGCCGACGCACGCAGCGCCTGCAGGAGCTTGTTCGGGTAGTCGCCGACGGGCCGGACGCGCATCGAGACGAACAGCTCGGGGAGCGTCTGCGCCATCACGCGACGGTTGGAGATGACGTAGCTGACGCCGGACGGGACCCGGACGTTGTCCTCGAGGACGCGCATCTGACCGTGCTCGTCGCGGATGAGGTCGATGCCGGAGACCTGGATGCGGACGCCGTTCGCCGCCTGGATCCCGTAGGCCTGCCGGTGGAAGTGCGATGACGAGGAGATGAGCTTCGCGGGGATGACGCCGTCGCGCACGGCGAGCTGCGGGCCGTAGACATCGGCGAGGAAGGCCTCGAGCGCCTTGACGCGCTGCTTGATGCCGGCCTCGACCTGCGTCCACTCCTGCTGCTCGATCACCCGCGGGACCGCGTCGAGCGGGAACGGACGCTCCTCGCCGGCGAAGTCGAAGGTGACGCCCTGCGCGAGGTAGGAGCTGGCGAGGGCGTCGGTGCGGCCTCGAAGCTCCTCCTGGGTCATCCGTGCGAGGGAGCTGTAGATCTCCTGATACGCCCGCCTGGCGGTCGCACCACCCGCGTGTTCCGCCGCCTCGCCGAACATCTCGTCGAAGGCGGGAACGCCGCCCGGAGTCTTGCGCGGGGCGAGCGTGCCGCCATAGCCGTTGAACAGGTCACCCATGGGCCGACTCTACCGGGACACATGTTGCCGGGGTGTTTCGGAGCGCGGGGAGGACGCCCCACCGGCCACCGAGACACCCCACCGGCCACCGAGCCGCCCTACCGGTCACCGAGCTTGTCGAGGTGCGCCCTTCGACAAGCTCAGGGACCGGAGGAGGTCGCTCAGGAACCGAAGGAGGTCGCTCAGGGACCGGCGGGGTGAAGCGAGCCCTACGCGACCGAGGCGGCGGTGAGGGCGGCCAGCTCGTCTGCGGAGAGCTCGAGCGTCGCGGAGGCGAGGAGGTCGGGCAGCTGCTCGACCGTGCGGGCACTCGCGATGGGCGCGGCGACCGTCGGCTGCGAGCGGAGCCACGCGAGCGACACCGTCGCGACGGAGACGCCGTGAGCCGCGGCGACCTCGTCGAGGACGGGCAGGAGCGCGGCGTGGTCGGCGAGGTAGGCCTGTGCCCCCTCGGCGCGGACGCTGTCGACGCTCGACCCCTCGCGGTACTTGCCCGTCAGGAAGCCCTTGGCGAGCGAGAAGTACGGCAGCACCGCGAGCTGCTCGCGCTCGGCGATCGTGCGCAGCTCGCCCTCGAACTCGCGCTCGACGAGGTTGTAGTGCGGCTGGAGGGCGATCGGGCGGTGGAGCCCCTTGGCCTCGACGATCTCGAACCACTCGGCGATGCGCGCTGCGGAGTAGTTGGAGATGCCGAGGTGGCGGACCTTACCGGCGTCGACGAGGGACGACAGTGCCGTCACCGTCTCCTCGAGCGGCACCGACTCGTCGTCGAAGTGCGCGTAGTAGAGGTCGATGTGGTCGGTGCGGAGGCGCTCGAGTGAGGCGTCCGCTGCCTTCAGGATGTTGTCGGCCGCGAGGCCCTGGAAGTCGGGGTGCTGGCTGACCTTCGTCGCGATGACGAGCTCGTCGCGATTGCCGCGGAGTTCCTGCCACTCGCCGATGAGTCGCTCGGAGTCACCACCGGTGTTGCCGGGCACCCACGCCGAGTAGCCGTCGGCGGTGTCGATGAAGTTGCCGCCGCCGGCGACGAAGGCGTCGAGGATGTCGAACGAGGTCTGCCGGTCGGCGGTCCAGCCGAACACGTTGCCGCCGAGGTTCAGCGGGAAGACGGACAGGTCGGACGTTCCGAGGGTGGTGCGGGCGTGAGTCATCTGATGGTCCTCCAGGGTTCGGTGCATCGCTGGTGCTTCTCCTCACGCTAAGCCCGCGGGCGGCTCGACTATTCCGTCGTGTCGCCCGATGACGAGCGTGCCACCGAGGCCGGACTGGCTCTCCACGGCCCTGCGCCGACCGTCCTACAGTGGGCCGATGGGCTACCGCATCGACGACTCGAAGGACCGCATCGACCGGGACGCCGTGTGGGCCCTGCTCCGCGAGGTCTACTGGGCCAAGTGGCGCAGCCGAGCCGACGTCGAGGCGCAGATCGACGACGCCTGGCGCGTGATCGGCGTGTACGAGGAGGAGACCGGCGCGCAGGTCGGCTTCGCACGAGCGGTGTCCGACGGACTCGGCTTCGGCTACCTCGCCGACGTCATCGTCCACGAAGCGCACCGGGGCCACGGGCTCGGCAAGCGCATCGTGCAGGCGATGATCGACGAGGGTCCCGGCGCGCACTTCCGGTGGACGCTCTTCACGAGCGACGCGCACGGCCTCTACGAGCAGTTCGGCTTCACCGATCCCGGCCCGACAGCGCTCGTCCGGCCGGCCGCGCAGCTGCCCGTCCACCCGAGTCAGGTGCCGACCGCCTGAGGTGCGGCGACTCGTCGCGCGACGGCGACTCGAGCGACGAATCGACGCACCTCACCGCAGGCCTCCAGCCGCGACGGGCTAGCGTTGACGTATGTGGATCTCCGACGACGGCCGATACAACATCGTCGACGTGCCCGCGGAGGCGTATCCGGGGCGCGCGTATCTCCTCGAACTGGTCGCCGGTCTCGAACCTGACGAACTCCACACGCTCGTGACCCGCATGCAGGAGTTCGACGACGCGATGATCGACCGACTCGAGGTCCTCGTCGACGACGACGCCCCCGAGGTCGCACCGGATCCGGAGCGTGAGGCACCGTACGTCGACGAGATGATCCCGCGACGCGTCCTCGACTCGATCGACTGGGACGCGATCCTCACCCCACCGTTCCGGATCGAGGCGATCGACGTCGCCGGTGACCGCTGGCGCATGGACGCGTGGGCCTTCCTGGAGTCGATCGTCGAGCCGCCCGTCACCCGACCGAGCGCCCGCAACCTCGGCTCCTCCCCCATCGATCCGGCGTAGACCGGCACCTGCCGAATAGGCTGGGCGTCATGACCGACGACGACGTCACCATGACCGATCCTTCACCGCTGCTCGCCGAAGGAGCCGAACTCGAGCACCTGTACACGGGCGCGATCTGGAGCGAGGGGCCAGCGTGGATCGCCGAGACCGGCCGCGTGCGCTGGAGCGACATCCCGAACGACCGCATCCTCGAGTTCGACACCGCGACCGGTGAGACGGCCGTGTTCCGCGACGGCGCCGAGTACACGAACGGCCGCACGATCGACCGCGAGGGCCGGGTCGTCCAGTGCAGTCACGGGCGCCGCGCGGTCGAGATCGAGGGGCCCGACGGCCCGATCACGCTCGTCGACCACTGGGCCGGCGGCCGCTTCAACTTCCCGAACGACGTCGTCGTGCACTCCGACGGCTCGATCTGGTTCACCGACCCGCCCTACGGCATCGACGCCAGCGGACGTGAGGGGCACCCGGGTGAGCAGGAGTACGACGGCTGCTACGTCTTCCGCTTCGAGCCGGCGACCGGCGTGGTCGAACCCGTCATCACCGCGCTCGCGCACCCGAACGGGCTCGCGTTCTCCCCCGACGAGTCGATCCTGTACGTGTCGGACACCGGTGACGGAGCACTCCGCATCGCGGCGTACGACGTCGCGGAGGACGGCGTCGCGGTCGTCTTCGGCGACACCCCGGGACGCACCTTCGCGAGCACCGCGGTACCCGCATCAGACGGCTTCCGGATCGATGTCGACGGCAACGTCTGGTCCTCGGCGGGCGACGGCGTCGAGGTGTTCGACCCGTCCGGCGCGACCATCCTGCGCATCCCGGTCCCGGAGCGCACCGCGAACGTCTGCTTCGGCGACCCCGACGGCATGACGCTCTACATCACCGCAAGCACGTCCCTCTACCGGATCCGAACCGCCACCCGCCAGAGCCCGCGAACTGTCACTCCAGCACAGTGACGGAGCGTCGGACTAGCCGTTGGTGACAGTTCGCGAGCTGGGACTCACGCCCGACCCTGCAGGATGAGGTTCCAGTACACCCAGGGCAGGACGTAGCGGTCGGCGAAGAACGTGAACCGACGCTCCTTCGCGAGTCCGTTCCAGAACGGGATCGAGGGCTTCGGGCGGTAGCGGTCGTCGAACTCGGCGAACACCACCGTCCCGCGGGAGACCGTGAACGGGCACACCGAGTAGCCGCTGTAGACCGTGCTCGGCTCCCGACCGGACCACACGGCGACGAGGTTCTTCGCGAGGGTCTTCGTCTGTTGCCGGAGGGCACCGCCGGACTTCGAGCTCATCACCGCGGCGGCGTCGCCGAGCGCCCAGACGTCGGGGAAGCGGGGATGCCGCAGGGTCAGCGAGTCGACCTCGACGAACCCACCAGGGTTGCCGGGGTCGGCGAGCGCCGTGGCCGCGAGCCAGTCGGGTGCGGACTGCGGCGGCACGGCATGGAGGACGTCGTAGGTGATCTCCTCCGGGAACCCACCCGTCACGCCGTCCTGGCCACGGTCCGGGCCGTCCTGCGGGTCGGTCTGCGCGATCGTCACCACGCGCTGCTCCGGATCCACCGCGACGAGCTCGCGCAAGAAGCGCACCTCGATGCCGTACTCGGCGACCTTCCGGTCGAGCTCGGCGTCGATCATCGGCATGCCGAACATCGTGGGTGTGGGGACGACCAGCACCACACGGATGTCGTCGAGGACGCCCGTCTGCCGCCAGTAGTCGCACGCGAGGTACATCGGCTTCTGCGCGGCACCCGAGCAGCTCGCGGGGCCGGCGGGCTGCGTGAACACGACGGTGCCGGAACGGACCGACCGGAGCACCCGCGAGGCCTTCTGCGCGTATTCGAACGTGTAGTTGGAGATCCCCACCGGCGACGCCATCGCCTCCGTCAGACCGGGCACGGCGTCCCAGTCCTGCTGGATGCCCGGAGCGACGACGAGCTGGTCGTACTCGACGGCGGTTCCGGATTCCAGCGTCACCGTCTTCGCGACCGGGTCGATGGACCGGACCCGGTCCTGGATCCAGGTCACGCCCTTCGGTGTCACTGCTCGCTGTGGCCGCGTGGCGACCGACGCGGACGCGGTCCCGCCTGCGACGTGCGAGAACATCGGCTGGTACCGGTGGTGCTCCCGCGGTTCGATGACCGCGACGTCATCGACCCCGTATCGCCGGAGCCTCCCCGCGACGGAGAGGCCGGCGTTGCCGCCACCGATGACGACCACCTCGTGATGGAGCTGTGCCGTCCTGGGATCGGTCACGGTGGCGGCGGCGCTCAGGATCCGGACTGACCGCGACCGGTGGCGTTCTGCAGCCGGTCGATGTGCTCGGAGGCCTGCGCCTTCGTCAGGTCGGCGGGGAGCTCCTCGCCGGCCTCACGGGCCAGGGTGTCGAGGTAGCTGCGCTGCGGGCCGGTCATCGGCTCGTCGCCGGTGACCCAGTCCTCGGGGTCCTTGCTCGCGCTCGTCGAGCTGTCGTCGCCCCGGGCTCCGAGGGTCTCCTCGGTGGCACCGATCGTCTCGGGTGCGCCGGAGGTCGTTGCGTCGGGGGTCGCCTGGTCGGTCTGTTCTGCGTCAGTCATGCGGCAACGGTACGTCGAGCAGACGATCGGGCAGGAGGGGTTGCGCGGCCCGCGCGATCGGTGTCGGAATAGCAACGGACGACCCCCGGTTGACCCAGGCGACCGCGTGCGGCCGCACCGTCCACGAAGGAGACCCATGTCCGACACCGCTTCCGGAACCGACCGATCCGCCGACGAGCCGACTCCGTCGCAGGGCATCACCATCGGCATCCTCGGCGCCGGCAAGGTCGGCACGGTCCTGGCACGACTCGCGGTCGCCGCCGGATACCGGGTGCTCATCAGCGGTTCGCGCGACGCCGCCCGGATCGCCCTGACGATCGACGTCCTCGCGCCGGGTGCCGTCGCCACGACGTCGGCCGACGCAGCGGCCCAGGCCGACCTCGTCATCCTCGCGCTGCCCCTCGGCAAGCACCGGTCGGTGCCCGTCGACGAGCTGCGCGGCAAGCTCGTCATCGACGCCATGAACTACTGGTGGGAGGTCGACGGACATCGCGACGACCTCAGCGCACCGGAGACCTCGACGAGCGAGCTGGTCGCCGCCTTCCTGCCGGAGTCGCGCGTCGTCAAGGCGTTCAATCACATGGGGTACCACGACCTCGACGGGGAGCCGCGTCCCGCCGGAGCACCGGGCCGCAAGGGAATCGCGATCGCCGGCGACGACCCCGCGGACCGGGCAGCCGTCTCGGCCGTGGTGGACGCCCTCGGGTTCGACCCCGTCGAGATCGGGCCGCTGCGCGCGGGCGTCGTCCTCGAACCCGGACACGAGCTCTTCGGGGCGAACATCGGCGCCGACGAGATCCGCGAGGTCGCTGAGGTGCGGGCGTTCGCGGCGGACGTCCGCTAGCCGACCTGGCGGGTTCCTGCGTCCGACCGGTCTCGACCGTTCGGTCGCGGGGCGAGGGCCGCTGAGTGGATCACCTCCGCAAGCTCGCCGGCACGGCTCCACATCGGCCAGTGACCTGTCGGGAGGTCGACGACCTCGACGGTCTCGAGCCCCGCTACCTCGGCGAACATGGGGTGTCCGCCTCTGGCCAGGTCCAGTACTTGCGCGCTCGGGATCGAACAGCACACCAGGGTGGTGGGGACGGCGGCGCGGGCGTCGTTGGTCAGCTCGACAGCCTGTCGGAGGACGGGCCCCGGCTCGGGGACCGCCCGGGCACGGAACCGGTCGAGGACCTCGGCGCTCAAGCCGTCGAGGCTCGCCTGCTGCGAGAGGACGTCGAACGCCGGGAGCGGAAGCTCGGCCACGTCTTCCGGGAGGTCCGGAGCGAAGACCGTTCCGGACGCCAGGGGCCCGGAGTCGACCCAGACCACCCGGCGGACGAGCTCCGGATGCCGGTCGAGGAGCAGGCTGACGGGAGCGTTGGCGCCACTGTGCGCGACGACGACCGCTGGGTCGTCCGCGGAGACGTCCCGCCGGGCGAGGACCTCCGTGATCGCGGCCACTTGGTCGTCGAGGGTCCTGCTGGACCGTTCGGGATCGGCTTCGTCGAGGCCGGGCAGGGTGATCGCGACGGCGCGCGAGCGGTCGGCGTCCAGATGCCCGAGGACGTCGTCCCAGGCCCAGGCGCCCAGCCAGTGGCCGGCGATGAGGATGATGGTCGGGGTGTCGTTCTGTGTGTTCATGACTCCAGCGTGAAGCCCGCCCCGGGCAGGTGTGTGTCACTATTTCTGTCATGAATCTCGAATTGACGGGCCGATGAGGCGGGCGGAGCGCCTCCACGCCCTGTCCGAGACGCTGCGTCGTGGTGGATCGCGAGGGACCTCGGCGGAACGGCTGGCGAGGGACTTCGGCGTCTCGGTGCGCACCGTGAAGCGGGACCTGCAGGCGCTCGAGCGCAGCGGCGCGCCCGTCTGGTCACGCCCCGGACCAGGTGGCGGATACGGGTTGGCCGTCGGGGCCACGCTGCCACCGGTCAGCCTGTCCCCGGTGCAGGCGGTGGCGCTCATGGCGGCGGTGTCCGCGGCACCCGACGCCCCGTACGCGGACCTGGCGGCCGCCGGAGTGCAGAAGATCCTGGACGTCCTCGACCCCAGGACCCGCGCACGAGCCGACGCACTGGCCGGTCGGATCTGGGTCGATGCGCCCCCGACCGCTTCGCGCGTCGTCCGATCGGCGCTCGAGGAGGCGATGGCGGACCAGCGGGTCGTGCGCATCCGGTACACCTCGCGGGCCGGGAGCACGACCACGCGCGACGTCGAGCCCGTCCTGTTCGCCTCGACGAACGGTCAGTGGTATCTCGTCGGATGGTGTCGGATGCGCGACGCGATGCGGTGGTTCACCGTGGCGCGCATCGAGCGAGCCAGCGTGACGTCGGCGGGTTGCAGCGGCCACACGGTGGAGGAGGTCGGCGACCCTCCCGCGAACGCGGCCCCGGTCCACGGTCGGAGACCGTGACCTGCGATCCATTCAGAGGAATAGAACCGCTCCGCGCGACGCTGTAGCCAGGGTGAAGAAGATCGGATTCCTGTCCTTCGGACACTGGCAAGACGTTCCGGGCTCCAGCGTGCGCACCGGGCGTGACGCACTGCTGCAGAGCATCGACCTCGCGGTCGCGGCAGAGGAGGTCGGGGTCGATGGTGCCTACGTGCGCGTGCACCACTTCGCCCGGCAGCTCGCGTCACCGTTCCCGCTCCTGGCGGCGATGGCGGCGAAGACCTCGACGATCGAACTCGGCACCGGTGTCATCGACATGCGCTATGAGAACCCCCTCTACATGGCCGAGGAGGCGGCGGCCACCGACCTCATCAGCGACGGCCGACTGCAGCTCGGCGTGAGCCGGGGATCACCCGAGACGGCCCTCCGCGGGTCGGAGTCGTTCGGCTACGTGCCGGGCGACGAGGAGACCGACGCGGACATCGCCCGCTCGCACACCGAGGTGTTCCGCGCGGCCATCGCCGGAGCCGGTGTGGCCCGCGCGAACCCGCAGATGACGGGGACCAACGGCCTGCTCGCGATCCAGCCGCAGTCGCCGGAGCTCGGCGAGCGCATCTGGTGGGGCGCCGGCTCGCGGTCCACGGCGGTGTGGACGGCGGAGCAGGGCATGAACCTCATGTCGTCGACGCTCCTCACCGAGGACACCGGGGTGCCGTTCGACGAACTGCAGGCCGAGCAGATCCAGATGTTCCGCGACGCCTGGACCGAAGCCGGTCACGAATGGCAGCCGCGGGTCTCCGTGAGCCGCAGCATCCTGCCGCTCATCGACGACGAGACGCGCCGCTACTTCGGACTGCGCGCCCAGGCCGACTCGAAGGACCAGGTCGGACACCTCGACGGCGGACTCGCGCGCTTCGGCCGCAGCTTCATCGGCGAGCCCGACGTCATCGCCGCCGAGCTCGCGAAGGACGCAGCCGTGCAGGCGGCCGACACCGTCCTCGTCACCGTCCCGAACCAGCTCGGCGTCGCTTTCAACGCGCGCATCCTGGAGTCGATCGTCAAGGACATCAAGCCGGCGCTGGGGTAGCCCAAGGAGGCTAACGGCGAACTGGAGTGGTACGCTTTTCTGTACCACTCCAGGAGGCTCTTCATGTCAGCGATCACCGCGACCGACGCACGCAAGAATCTGTTCGGTCTCATCCAGCAGGTGAACGACGACCACGTCCCGGTCGAGGTCGTCTCGAAGCGCGGAAACGCGGTCCTCGTCTCGAAGGACGACTACGACGCCATGGTCGAGACGGCCTACCTGCTCCGCAACGCCAAGGGCGCCGAGCGACTCCTCGCCTCGATCGAACGCGCTCGGAACGGCGAGTTCGAGACCCACAAGCTGCTCGACGCGTGACCCGGCAGCTGGCCTTCGACCGCAGCGGCTGGGAGGACTACCTCTCCTGGCAGAGCCAAGACCGCAAGACGCTCAAGCGGATCAATCTACTCATCCAGGACGTCCTCCGGGATCCGTTCATCGGCATCGGGAAGCCCGAGCCGTTGAAGCACATCCTCTCAGGAGCCTGGTCCCGACGGATCGACGACGCGAACCGACTCGTGTACCTGGTGACCGACACCCACATCGTCATCCTGCAGGCGCGCGACCACTACTGACGATCGACGCCGGTCCCGCCCGCGCGCAGCCACGGCCCGAAGGCGCGCATAAGGAGCGGCATCACGACGAAGGTGAGCAGCGAGACGAGCGTCACCGACAGGATGAGCGTCACCACCGGGATCGGCAGGCCGAGGATGAGTGGCCCGAGCGCCAACAGCAGCAGCGTGATGAGCGGGTACACCCCGAGCCAGGTGACGACCGCCATCTTCCAACGGGGCGGCGGCGTCATGCTGTGTACGCCCCGGCGGCGATGTCCTCGACCAGCGTCGGGCCGGTGGGACCCCATCCGTACGCGGCGCGGGTCGCCGCGCTGGACGCCGTCATCTCGGCTCCGAAGAAGCGCCCGATGAAGCCGAAGTGACCCGCCGCGTCATCCGGGTCGATCGACGTCGTCGGGAGGCCGAGCACCTCACCGATCGCCTCGGCGATCCGGCGCGCCTGCACGCCTTCCTCACCGACGGCGTGCACTCGGGCTCCCGCAGGAGCCTGCTCGAGCGCGAGTCGCACGAGTCGGGCCGCATCGCTGAGGTGCACGGCGGACCAGGAGTTCGAGCCGTCGCCGATGTATCCGGAGACACCCGTGCGCCGCGCGGCCGCGACGATCTGTGCGATGAAGCCGTGGTCGTGGTGACCGTGCACCGTCGGTGCGAAGCGGAGAGCGATGCTCCGGACCCCGCGATCCTGGTAGTCGAACGCGAGGTTCTCGCTTCCACCGCGCATCGACTCCGGCCCGACGGCCGGGTGCGGATCGGTCTCGAGCACTGGCCGGTCCGCGTCGGGTCTGAACAGTCCTGAAGCGAGGCCGAGTGTCTTCCCGGACCCGACCAGCGCTTCGGCAAGCGTCTCGACCGCCGTACGCTCAGCGCGGTTCGACTCCGCAGGGTTCGACCAGTCGTGCTTGTTCGCGAGATGGAGCGTCGCCTCGGACTCCACGGCTCCGCGACGGAGCGACGCGAGGTCGTCGAGATCACCGCGGAGGACGACCGCCCCCTTTGCCTCGAGGGAAGCCGCGGAGGCGTTGCTGCGAGCGAGGCCGAGCACCTCGTGACCCGCCTCGAGCAACTCATCGACGGCGGCGCTCCCGATCCAGCCGCTTGCTCCGGTAACGAAAACACGCATGGCGTGCTCCTTTCATGTCAGTGAATGACATCACTCTAGCACCTGATGTCAGCCACTGTCATCGCTAAGATGGATCCATGGCTCGTTGGCAAGCGGATACCGAGGGGCGGCTCAAGCTGGCCGCCATCGAACTCTTCGGGACGCATGGGTTCGAGGCCGTCACGGTGAGCGACATCGCCGCAGCCGTGGGCGTCACCGAGCGCACCTTCTTCCGCTACTTCACCGACAAGCGCGAGGTGCTGTTCACGAACCAGGACGACTATCAGGCGCGGTTCCTGGACGCCCTCCTCGCATCCGAGGCCACGGCACCAATGACACTCGTCGAGGCTGCACTCCACGGGGGCGCGGCGTTCTTCGCGGACGAACGGCGCCCGTGGTCCCGCGCACGCCAGCGGATCGTCGACTCCAGCGCGGCACTGATGGAACGCGAGTCACTCAAGCGCAGCTCGCTCACCGACACCCTCACGACCGCACTCATCACGAAGGGCGTCGCTCCCGTACCCGCAGCACTCGCAGCGCAAAGCGGTTCGGCAGCCTTCCACCTGGCCTTCGCCGCCTGGATCGCCGACGACGAGACGAGATCGTTCACCGAACTGCTCGACGACGTCCTCGCCGACCTCCGCGCCCTCCTCGGCTGACCACGCGCGGCGCCCGAAGGTTAGGGCAGCGTCTGCGGCGACTGCCAGGCACCCGAGCCGTCCCGCTCCAGCGGCAGCTCGGCAACGACGGCCGACCCGGCGGTCGGGAGGGGTGCGAGCACGCGCGGTTCCGGTTTCAGAACCACCTCGATGCCCGCCGCCTGCAGCTCCTCCACGTCGAGCACGATGAGCACGAGCGGCAGCTGGAGCGACCCGTACACCCGCTCGAGCACCTCGGGCAGTCGGTCGGCGCTGGTCGCGTGGACGAAGCCGGCGTCGACGAACGGCACGGCTCGCGTCGACACCTCGTACTCGCCGAACGGTCGGCTAGCCTCCCAATCGTCGACGATCGCGACATGCAGGATCTTCGTCATCTCCACCCTCTCCATTTAATGAGACGTTACCGTATCATTAGAGCATGGAATCGAGACGTGGTCGCCCGACGGCAGCCGAACGCGACCGCCGGCGCGACGCGATCCTCGACGCCGCCATCCGCCGGTTCACCGAGCACGGGTTCGGCGGGACGACGATCGAGGCGATCGCCGCCGACGCAGGCGTGACGAAGCGGACGATCTACACCTGGTTCGGCGATCTCGCCGGCGTGCTGACGGCGGCGGTCGAACGGCAGCACGGCTATCTCCTCGCGGCCGACGAGCCAGGCTCTGAGGCGGAGCCGCTCGAGGATGCGGCGACACGACTCGTGCTCGCACTGCACGCCGACGTCTCGGTCGCGCTGCACCGACTCGTGATCGCGGAATCTCCACGCTTTCCTGAGGTCGCCGCCGGCTTCTACGCCGCCGGCCCGGCCCGCTCGATTGCATTCCTCGCCGGCCACGTCGGCGAGCGGGCGGAGCAGCTCTACACCCTGCTCCTCGGCGAACCGCATCGACGCAGGCTGCTCGGCTTGTCCGCTGCGCCGGCGCCGGCCGAAGCAAGAACGCACGCCCGCGAGTGCCTGACATTGGTCGTCGACGAAGAGTCCACGCACCCGGCCACGCTCAGCGGTCGAGCGTGACCACGTCGCTCAGGCCCGCGGTCGCGTCTGCGGCCAGAACCCCGTCACGCGCGAAGTCGGCCCACATCTGACGCAGGAAGCGGCCACGACGGTCGACCTCGGCCCACGTCGCCGAGCCGATGAGCGCCGTCCGGCTCCACGACCGTTCGGTCCCGAGGAGGAGCGGCAGATCGGTGACATGGGAGGCCCCGTAGGGACTGCCGGGCGGCGCCCAACTGAGCTCGTAGCGCGTGGCCCGACCACCGGACGCGCGATGCCGCTCGACGAACTTCCGGGCGTCGCGCGTATAGGTCAGGTGCGTCGTCGCGCCGACGAGCGCCCGCCGGATCGGATCACCGACGAGCGGCACCGAGGTCATGCGGGCGAAGGCCGGGATGAGCGGCACATACAGCCGCGTCTCCTCCGTGGTCGAGCCGATCAGGACGTCGATGCGCGAAGCGGCTTCCCGCCAGGCGGCGTCGCGGTCGGCCTCCGCCGGGAGCGGCGCGTGACCGTACTGGGTGCCGAACGCCATGCCACCACGCAGTCCGAACCGTCGCGCCGCCCGCTCCACCTGCTCTTCGAGCGCGAGCAACTCGACCACCGGGGCGTCCCGCTTCGGGCTGCCGGCCGCCCGCATCATCGCGCTCGCCATCTTGGCCCGCCCACTGCTGATCCCGAGCGGCGCGCTCTGGACGATGGCGCGCTGGAAGAGCCCCGCGGTGCCGTCGCTGATCATGAGGTGCGCGATCGCATCGCCGCCCGCCGACTGTCCGAAGAGCGTGACCGACCCCGGGTCGCCGCCGAACGCTGCGATGTGCTCGTGGATCCACCGGAGCGCGAGGACGAGATCCAGCAGGCCGAGGTTCGCCGGCAGCGTCTCACCGTCACCGAGGAAGCCGAGGATCCCGAGCCGGTACGTGACCGACACCACGACGACCCGCTGCTCGACGACCAGGCTGATCGGATCGTAGACGTCGAGGTCACCGGCACCCGTGACGTAGGCGCCGCCATGGATCCAGACCATCACCGGCAGCGACTCGTCCGGGCGCACGTCCGCAGGAAGCGTGATCGAGAGCGCCTGGCAGTCCTCGGAGTCGACCATCCCCTCGCCAGCGCCCTCGAGGACGGCCTCGAGCACCCGCGAGGAGCGCTGCGGTGAAGCAGGCGCCCGCTCGAAGGCCCGGAACGGCAGTGGATCGCCGTCAGGACCGACGGGAAGACCGGCCGGCTCCGGCACCTCGAAGCGCCCCGCGCGGGCGTACGGGATGCCGCGGGCCCGAACCACCGCGCCGTCGACCCGACCGAGGATCGTGCCGAGGGAGGTCTCGAAGGCACGTGCGTCACTCATCAGTCCACGCTATCCGTCACCGTCGCCGAGTTGCCCGGAACTGCGCGTCTTCACGGCAAAATCGAACACTTCCGGGCGATTCAGCGCCGTCGCCTACGGGATGCGGATGTAGACCGGGTCGCCCCAGATCGACAGACGGTGCTGGACGTAGCGACCCCAGTCGGGAGAGTCGTACATGCCGCCCGCGCCGTCGTAGATCGCGATGTGACCTTCCGGCCAGTAGAGCAGGTCACCGGCGACGGCTTCCGACGCCGAGATCTGCACGCCGGACGCGGCCTGCGCCCCGGCCCCGCGAGGCAGGGACACGCCGAACGCTGCGAACACGTACTGCACGTAGCCGTCGCAGGCGAAGCTGTCGGACGGGTCGTTGCCGTTGCCGTAGGGGACGACGCCGACGAACTGCGCCGCGTAGGCGAGGATCGCCTCGCCGGATCGGGCGACGGCTGGAGCCGCGTAGGTGCGTCCCGACGAAGCCGACGCGGACGACGAGGAGGCGGCGGATGCACTCGCGGCCGCCTCGGCTGCGGCAGCTGCAGCGGCGGCGGAGGCGGCGTCGACCTCCTCCTGGCTGGTCGCGCCGTAGCCGTCGCGCACGAAGGGCACATCGGCCGCCGTCGACGGCACGGAGTACGACACCGATTGCATCGTCGCCGCAGACGGGATCGCGCCACCGGTCGCCGCATCGACGTCGACGCCGGCAGCGGCCGCGGGCAGCGACACCGACACGAAGAGCCCGGTGGCGAGCGTCATGACGCCGAACGTGGCGAACGGCTTGGCGCGCTTCGCGAAGGAACTCTTGGCGCGTGGGGCCGAGGGCCGCTTGGTGGGCACGAGGTCGACGTGGCGTCGCTCCTCCTCGGCGGAGGCGGTCCAGCTGGCGTCCTCGAGTCGAGCCGCGCGACGGGCGGCTCGGGGGCTGAGGGCCACGTGGCGGCCGCCGGTCCGGGCGGGTGTCGTGGGGGTCACGGCCGGAGTGTTCGGGTCGCGGCGCTCGAGGGCGCGCGCAGGGGTGGTGCTGGTCATGTGCGGGGTACCGTCCTGGGTCTCGGTCGCGTCGGGGGCGCGCTCGGTTCATGCTCGGTGGGTGCAGCATCGCCTCGGCAGAGCCGTCCCTCGATGACCGCGGTCGACCGGTTGCCCGATCCGAGGGAGGCGAAACGGCCACCCTACGTGGACGACCCTGAGAGCATCCTCCGCTTGGCGTGGCCTGTGGAGGACCGATGAAGCCCGAATCACCGAAGTGCTAGCATCGTGCTAGCACTCCATTCCCACGAGAGGTGACGACATGCCCACGGTGACCGTCCGGAATCTCGACGAGGACACGAAACGCGGTCTGCAACAGCTCGGCGCCTTGCACGGACGATCCATGGAGGCGGAGATCCGGGCGATCCTGGCTGCGGCCGTCAGGACGACGACGACTGAGGATCTCCGCGCCGCCTCGGCCACCGACAGCGACCGACCGGGGCTGGCGGAGCGTATCCAGCAGCGCTTCGTCGACCTCCACCTCGACGGTGAACTCGTCATCGAACTACCCGACCGCACCGCGACCGTCCGACCGAATCCGTTCGACGATGCCGCGAGCGCCGACGCGGACGACCCGGCCCTGAGGTGATCATCCTCGACACGAATGTCGTCTCCGAACTGTTCAGGCCACGGCCCGAGCCGAGGGTGGCCCGGTGGCTCGACCGGCAGGACGAAGCCGACCTCCATCTCACAGCGATGACCGCTGCCGAACTCCTCGAAGGAGCCCTGCGCCTCCCTGCAGGCGCTCGCCGATCGGCGCTCGTCGGGGCCGTGGCGACCGTGCTCGACGCCGACTTCGCAGGACGCGTCCTCCCCTTCTCCGCGGAAGCCGCGCTCGATTACGCGGAGCTCATGACGACGCGACGCCGTTCCGGCAACCCCATCGGACCTCAGGATGCGATCATCGCGGCCATCGCGAGATCCTCCGGCGCCGCTCTCGCGACGCGGAACACGCGCGACTTCGCCGGTGTCGGCCTCCACCTCATCGACCCGTGGGTCCCCGACCACCCGGCGTGACCCAGGGCGGCACCCGCCTCAGGACGGGTCGAAGCCGACCGTCGACTGCCGGACGACGAGTTCCGGCTGGAAGACGATCTGCTCGGGCACGCGTCGAGCGCCCGCGTCCGCCTCACGGAGCAGGAGCTCGACGGCGGTGTGGCCGATGAGCGCGCTCGGCTGACGGATCGACGACAGCGGGACGACCGCCGCCGACGCGAAGTCGATGTCGTCGTACCCGATCAGGGCGATGTCGTCCGGCACGCGAACCGAACCGAGCATGCTGAACGCCTGCAGGACCCCCATCGCGAGGAGGTCGTTGGCCGCGAACACCGCGTCGGGCCACTCGTCGCGAGGACGGTTCCGGATGGCCTCGCCCGCGGAACGGCCCTGCAGCACCGTCAACGCGGTGGTCTCCACGACCTCGAGGGTGACCTCGGCACCACCGGCCGCGGCTGCATCGACCGCCTGACGCGCACCGGCGAGCCGGTCGACGACCTGCCGGAGCGAGGACGGACCGCCCACGACCGCGATGCGGCGCCGACCGAGTCCGATGAGGTGCTCGACCGCGAGCCGCCCGCCCGCGACGTCGTCGACGGCGACCGACGAGAAGCTCGTGTCCTCGGTCTGCCGGTCGACGAGGACCGTCGGCGTCCCGCGGTCGCGTAGTCGGCTGAGCCGGGTGAGGTCGTCGCCGAGCGGGGTGATCAGGACGCCGGCGACCCGCTGCTCCTCGAAGAGGTCGAGGTAGGCGCGCTCGCGGTCGATGCTCTCGTCGCTGTTTCCGAGCAGGACCGACCACCCCTCCGCATCGGCCCGGTCCTCGGCACCGCGGGCGACGTCGGTGAAGAACGGGTTGCCGACGTCGAGCACGACGAGGCCGACACTGCGGCTGCGACCGGCGCGAAGCTGGCGGGCTGCGTCGTTCCGCACGAAGCCGAGCTCGTCGATCGCGGCGTGGACGCGGTCGACCGTGACGGGCGAGACCTTCTCGGGGCGGTTCAGCACGTTGGACACGTTCCCGACCGAGACGCCGGCTCTCGCCGCGACGTCCTTCACGCTCGCGCTCACGGCTCCCCTTCGCCTGTCGGACCCGCCAGGCGACGCCGGACGGGCTGGCTCATTGTTGCATGCAGTGACTCATCGCGCCCGCGCAGTCGGCTACCACCCGCCCGCCTCCGTCCCCAACTCAGGAGTTCCCCGGCGCGCCGCACCCGGCCGACCCCGACACACCGGGCGACTCCTGAGAACGGGCCACCCGCCCGCCGCCGTCCCCAACTCAGGAGTTCCCGGGCGCGGCGCCCTCGCCCTACCCCGACACACCGGGCGACTCCTGAGAACGGGGGGACGATCAGGCGGGATCGACCGGCCGGGCGGACGCGGCGGGCAGGGTGACGACGACCTCGAGACCGTGGCCGGGACGGTTGTGCAGCACGATCGCGCCGCCCGCGTTGCGCGCGATGGCGGCGACGATGGCGAGCCCGAGACCGGAGCCGTGCCCGGAGGACCGTGTCGCGTCCGACCGGCTGAACCGCTCGAGGGCCCGCGGTTCGAAGGCCGGGTCGAGCCCTCCGGCGTTGTCCGACACCCGCAGCGTGAGCTGACCGCCGTCGTCGTCGAGCATGACCGACACCCGGCGCGGAGCACCCCCGCGCTCGGTGAAGGCCTGCAGCGCGTTCCCCGCGAGGTTGTCGACGACCCGACCGACGTCGTCAGCGCGCACGGCGTACACCGCTGCACCGTCCCCCGGCCCGCTCTCGGCGACCGCGCTCACGTACTCCACCTCGATCCCGGCCAGCGCGTCGTCCGAGGCGACCCGGAACCGCGCGCGCTCGACCGCCTCGAGCACGTCGGCCTCCAACCTGGCCGCGCTCGTCCGCTCCTCCGGCGTCGCCGCCTCGATGCGGGACAGCTCGAGCAATGAGGTGACGAGCGCCGACAGTCGCGTGGCACTGCGCTCCGCCCCCTCGATGTCCGCGAGCAGCTGCTCGCGCGACGAGTCCTCGAGGCGCGCGAGTTCGAGCTGGGTGCGGAGGATCGCGAGCGGCGTCCGGAGCTCGTGACTCGCGTCGGACACGAGCTGCCGTTCGCGGTCCGCCGAGGCCCGCAGCCGCTCGATCAGGTCGTTGAGGGTGATCGCGAGCGGCGCGATCTCGTCGTCCGCACGGCCGACCGGCAGCACCTCGTCCGTCGACCGTTCGCTGAGGCTCTGCGCACTCACCCGGAGCCGGGTGACGGGCCGGAGCGACACCGTCGTCAGGATCCATCCGCCGGCCGCGACGCCGAGGACGAGGAGCGCGAAGGACCCGATGAGGAGGAGCCGCATCTGGACGAGGACGGTCGTCTCCTCGGCCTCATCGCGTCCGGCGATGACGTACCAGGTGTCGCCACCGACGGTCACGGGCTGTGACAACAGGATGTAGGTGGCGGAACCGGCGTCGACGGTGGTGACCTCCCGCGTCGCGGCGAGCGCCGGGAGCTGCGCGGCGAGCGTCGTCGGCAGGCTGAACACCGGGATGGAGCCGTCGGGGGCGATGACCGCGATACGGGTGCCGAGGCCGGGTCCCTGGAGCGGGTCGTCGGGTCTCGCCTGCAGCGCGAACACGTATTGCGCGCCGTCGCTGCGGAGCGCCTGGACGGTGCCGTCGCGGACGATGCGCTCCAGCTGGGCGTTGATCGCGAGTCCGGCGAAGAGCGACACGACGACGGCGATGAGCAGACTGCCCCCGGCGATCCGCGTGCGGATGCCGTGGTGCCGCGTCGATCGGCGACGCTCCGACGACATTCCCTCAGCCCCCTGCGGCGACGAGCGAGAACCCCACGCCGCGGCTCGTCACGATGCGGACGCCGGCCTCCGCCAGATCGAGTTTGCGACGGAGCCGGCTGATGTACTGGTCGACGACGTTCGGGTCGATGTTGTCGAAGGTCTCCCAGACCTCGCGCAGCATGGCCGCCCGGGAGACGACGACGCCCGGCTCGGTCGCGAGCACCCGGAGGACGTCGAACTCGGTCCCGCTCAGCGGCACGTCGTGGTCGCCGACACGAGCCCGATGCCGGTGCAGGTCGAGCGTCAGCCCACCGACGTCCAAGCGGGGCTGCACGGTGAGCGCGTCCCGACGCCGGACCGCGCGGATGCGCGCGGCGAGCTCGGCGAAGGCGAACGGCTTGATCATGTAGTCGTCGGCTCCGGCGTCGAGCCCGCGGACCCGGTCGTCCACGGCATCGCGCGCCGTGAGCAGGATCACCGCGAGCGTCGGGTCGAGGCCTTTGAGCTCACGGCAGACGGCGAATCCGGAGAGCCCGGGGAGCATGACGTCGACGACCGCGACCTGGAAGCCCGCGTCGCCACCGGACGCCGACGCGATCGCCTGCCGCGCGAGGTCCAGCGCGGTCGGGCCGTCGAACGCGGTCGTCACGTCGTGGCCGTCCGACCCGAGACCGCGGGAGAGGAGGCCAGCCATCTCGCGTTCGTCATCGACGACGAGGATCCGCACGGTCGTCCTCCTTCGCCATCGAGCATCCACAGCCTAGGCGAGCCGACCGGGGCGCCGTTTCTGAAGGTCCTGTCAGGAACGACCGCTTCACCTTGCCGCCCGTGATCGGACGGCCATACAGTGCAGGTGCTCCCGACCCTGAATCGATTCACATCCCGCCTGGAGCGAGCCCCTCACCGTGGAGGAACGGACCCTCAATGACGATCGACCATCCAGCGCAGCCGGCGCGAACCGAGCCCACCGGGCGCAGCACCCAGCCGGCGCTCTCGCTCATCGGAGCCGCCAAGACCTTCGGCCCCGTCGTCGCCCTGGCCGACGGCACCGTCCAAATCGAGGCCGGCGAGATCCACGCGCTCGTCGGCGAGAACGGCGCCGGGAAGTCCACGCTCGTGAAGATCCTCGCCGGGCTCTACACCCCCGATGCCGGCGACTTCACCCTCGCGGGGAAGCCCGTCGCCTTCCGCGGGGTCGCCGACAGCAAGGCCGCGGGCATCTCCGTGATCTACCAGGAGCCGACGCTGTTCCCCGACCTCACCGTCGCCGAGAACATCTTCATCGGCCGCCAGCCGAAGAACGGCCTGGGACTCATCAGCACGGGCGCCATGCGGAAGGCCGCCCGCGCCCTGTTCGACCGCCTCGGCGTCCAGATCGACCCCGACCGCGTCGCCGAGGGCCTCTCGATCGCCGACCAGCAGATCATCGAGATCGCGAAGGCCATCTCGCTCGACGCCAAGGTCCTCATCATGGACGAACCGACCGCCGCACTCTCCGGCGTCGAGGTCGACCGCCTCTTCCAGGTCGCCCGCTCCCTGCGAGACGCGGGCGCCGGCATCATGTTCATCTCCCACCGCTTCGAAGAGGTCTTCGCACTGTGCGACCGCATCACGGTCATGCGCGACGGCCGCTACATCGCCACGCACGTCACGAGCGAGACGACGGTCGACGCGATCGTCCGGCAGATGGTCGGTCGCGACATCGCCGCCCTCTTCCCCAAGCAGGACGCGGAGATCGGCGACGCGGTCCTCACCGTCGACGGGCTGTCGCGCGCCGGCGTCTTCTCCGACATCTCGTTCACGGTGCGCTCGGGTGAGATCGTCGCCCTCGCGGGACTCGTCGGCGCGGGGCGCACCGAGGTCGCCCGCGCCGTCTTCGGCATCGACCCCTACGACACCGGACGCGTCACGCTCGGCGGCAAGCCGGTGAAGGCCGGCGACCCGCAGGCCGCGATCGACGCCGGCATGGGCTTCGTCCCCGAGGACCGCCGCAAGCAGGGTCTCGTGATGGACCTCTCGGTCGCCCGCAACGCGACTCTCACCCTCCGCCACCGGCTCGCGCGGTTCGGGATCATCTCCGGCCGCCGCGAGCGCGAGGCGGCCGAGGAATGGTCGGCCCGCCTCCAGGTGAAGACCGGCTCCCAGGAGTACGCGGTCTCCACCCTCTCCGGCGGTAACCAGCAGAAGGTCGTCCTCGCGAAGTGGCTCGCCACCGAGCCGACCTTCCTGATCGTTGACGAGCCCACCCGCGGCATCGACGTCGGCACGAAGAGCGAGGTCCACCGCCTCATCTCCGAACTCGCCGGCCGCGGCATCGCGATCCTCATGATCTCCTCCGAACTGCCCGAGGTCCTCGGCATGGCCGACCGCGTCCTCGTCATGCACGAGGGCCGGATCACCGCCGAGCTCACCCGCGAAGAAGCGACCCCGGAGACCGTGATGCACGCGGCCACCGGTTCCCTGGAAGGCGCACGATGACCGACACCACCACGAAGCCGGGAGGCGGCGGCCCCGTCACCGTAGCGACCGAGCGCACGACGAACCCGATCGCATCGATCGTGCGACTCCGGGAGCTCCCGGTCACCGTCGCCCTCGTCGTCCTCGTGCTCGTGACCTACCTCGCGAACCCGCTGTTCCTGTCGGCGCAGGGGGTGAAGGACCTCCTCCTCAACGCGACGATCATGATCATCCTCGCCGTCGGTCAGGCGCTCGTCATCATCACCCGCAACGTCGATCTGTCCGTCGGCTCGATCCTGGGGCTCGTCGCCTTCGCGACCGGCACGATGTTCGCGACGATGCCGCAGCTGCCGATCATCGCGGTGTTCGCCATCGCGATGCTGCTCGGCGCGGTGCTCGGTGCGATCAACGGTGCGCTCGTCACGATCGCGAAGGTCCCCGCCCTCGTGATCACCCTGGGCACGCTCTACATCTACCGAGGCCTGAACAACGCATGGGCGGGTGGCACGCAGTACTTCGCGGACGACCGACCCGACGCGTTCGGGAACCTGTCCGTCGACACCGTCCTCGGCTTCCCGGTCATCACCCTCATCGCGATCCTCGTCGTGGTCGTCGTCGCCGTCTACATGGCCGGCGCCCGCTCCGGCCGCGACCTCTACGCGATCGGGTCGGACCCCGACGCCGCGAAGCTGTTCGGCATCCCGGTCGGCCGCCGCGTCTTCCTCGCCTTCCTGGCGAACGGCCTGCTCGCGGGACTCGCCGGCGTGCTCTACGCCTCCCGCTTCAACTCGGTCGGCGCGACCACCGGGTCGGGCATGGAGCTCGACGTCGTCGCGGCGGCCGTGGTCGGTGGTGTCGCGATCTTCGGCGGCAGCGGCTCCGTCGCCGGGGCCGCGATCGGCGCGATCCTCCTCACCACCATCACGAGCGCCCTCACCGCCCTGCGCGTCGACAAGTTCTGGCAGCAGGCGATCGTGGGCATCCTCATCCTGGCCGCGATCATCATCGACCGCGTCGCCAGCCTCCGAACGGCCAAGAAACTGCGAATGAGCGAGGCACGCGATGTCTGATCTGAAGACCCCGGCAGCCCCGAAGGCGCCGTTCACCAAGGGCTCCGGCCCGCTCGGCACCGATACCACCGGCGTGCTCGTGGCCGAACCGAAGGGCCGCACCGGCGCCTCGCGCATCCTCCTCGGCCGCGACGCGATCATGATCTACGCGCTGCTCGTCGTCGTCATCGGCGCCTGCCTGCTCATCCCACGGTTCGCCTCCCCCGTCACGGTGGGCTTCCTCCTCCTCGACGTCATCCCGATCCTCCTCATCGCGATGCCGATGACGCTCGTCATCATCACCGGCGAGATCGACCTGTCCGTCGCGAGCACCGCGGGCCTCACGAGCGCCGTCATCGGTGTGCTGTGGGCCGGCGGCGGGATGGACATCGGGGTCGTCCTCCTCATCGGGCTGCTCGTCGGGGTCGTCGCCGGCGCGTTCAACGGCTTCCTCATCGCGGTGGTCGGACTCCCGTCGCTCGCGGTGACGATCGGCACGCTCGCGCTGTTCCGCGGCCTCGCACTCGTCGTCATCGGCGACAACGCGGTCGCGAACTTCCCGCCCGAGCTCACCGCGTTCTTCACGTCGAAGATCGGCTCGACCGGCATCCCCGTGGTCATGGTCGGGGTCCTCGTCGTCGTGCTCGCCTTCGGGGTCGTCCTGCACCTGACCCCGTTCGGCCGCGGGCTGTACGCGCTCGGATACAGCACGGAGGCCGCGAGTTTCGTCGGCATCAAGGTAGCCCGCTCGAAGTTCTGGCTCTACGTCGCGACCGGCGGCGTCTCCGCCCTCGCGGGGGTGTTCTGGACGCTCCGCTACTCGAGCGCCCGCAGCGACAACGCCTCCGGGCTCGAACTCGCCGTCATCGCGGCCGTACTCCTCGGCGGCGTCTCGATCTTCGGTGGCAAGGGCTCCATCCCGGGTGTCGTCGCGGGCGTGCTGCTCATCGGCACCATCAACTACGCGCTCCGGCTCGGCCGCGTCTCCGACGTCGTTCTCATCATCGTGACCGGGACCCTGCTGATCGCCTCGGTGGTCGGCCCCAGTATCTTCGAATCCGTCAAGCAGTGGAACCACCACCGACGGATCCGACGCAGCCTGCCCCAGCACTGATCTCCCGATCGGCGCAGCCCTCGGGGCACCCCACGCCACAGCACCAGGCGTATCCAGAAAGGAACAGACAATGCAGTCGATTCGAAACCGCGCAGCAGGCCGTTCGGCCCGTCGCGCAGCGGCCCTCATCGCCGCAGCAGCCTCCCTCGCACTCATCGCGACGGGGTGCGCCACCGGCGACTCCGCGGGATCAGGTGGCGGCGGCGGTGCCGCGGAGAGCATCACCTTCATCCCCAAGCAGCTCAACAACCCGTACACCGACGTCGTGCTCGGCGGCGGCAAGGACGGCGCGAAGGCGGCCGGCTTCAGCGCCACCGAGGTCGTCGGCCCGCTCGAGGCGAGCGCGTCCAGCCAGGTGTCGTTCATCAACGCCGAGACCCAGGCCGGCACGAACGTCATCGTCATCGCGGCGAACGACCCCGACGCCGTCTGCCCCGCCCTCAAGGAGGCCCGTGACGGCGGCGCGAAGATCGTCGCGTTCGACTCCGACACCAGCAAGGACTGCCGCGACGTCTTCATCTCCCAGGTCGTCGCCAAAGACGTCGCCCTGATCCAGACGAAGCTCATCTCGGAGCAGATCGGTGGCTCGGGCGAGATCGCGATCCTCTCGGCCACGGCCAACGCGACGAACCAGAACGAGTGGATCAAGTACATGGAGGAGGAGCTCGCCTCCAACCCGGACTACAAGGACATCAAGCTCGTCGCGAAGGTCTACGGCGACGACGACGACACGAAGTCGTTCCAGGAGGCCCAGGGTCTGCTCCAGGCGCACCCGAACCTCAAGGGCATCATCTCGCCCACGACGGTCGGCATCGCCGCGACCGCCCGCTACCTCTCCACCTCGGAGTACAAGGGCAAGGTCGCGCTGACCGGCCTCGGCCTCCCGAACGAGATGCGTCCGTTCGTGAAGGACGGCACCGTCACCGCGTTCGCGCTGTGGGACCCGGCTCAGCTCGGCTACGTCGCCGCGTTCGCCGGCAAGGCGTTGGCGGAGGGCACGATCACCGGCAAGGAGGGCGACACCTTCGAGGCCGGCGACCTCGGTGAGCGCGAGGTCGGCGCCGACGGCACCGTCATCGTCGGCCCGCCGACCACCTTCGACGCGTCGAACATCGACAAGTACGACTTCTAGGAGTCACCCGCACCAACCGAACCACCACTGCCCTAACTCAGGAGCGGCTCGGCGCGTCGCCCCGCCAGGGCCCGCGCCACCGCCGACACGCCGACGGCGTCCTGAGTTAGGGCAGTGGGTCGTGACGGGAGTTCATCGTCAGGAGCGTTCGTCGTCGGCGTCGGGATCGGCGCGCTTCATCTCCAGCTCGAGCTTGCGGATACGCTCGGCGTCCTCGGCGGCCTGGATCTCGCGCTCGAGGGCCGCGAGCTGCTCCTCTGTGCTGCTGACGGCGCGGTCGGGCTGCGACTGCGAGGGCGTCGCGGGCGACGAGGAGCCGCGACCCGGGCCCCACGAGCCTGACGTCCGCGACTGCTTCCGGCCACGGCGCTCGGGGAGCTTGATCCGGCTCGTCGACCAGTCCTTGCCGAGCAGGAACCACAGGGCGACGCCGATGAGCGGGATGAAGACGATGAGCAGCACCCACACGATCTTGGGCAGGTTGCGCACGACGGGCTCGGGCTGACCCACCACGTCGATGAGCGCGATGATCGTGAGGACGATGAGCAGCAACGACAACACGAACATGTCGTCAATCCTAGGCAGACCACCGGTGGGTTCGGCCAGGATGGTCGGATGAAGACCATCCCCCTGCCCCAGACCGACCTGACCGCGTCCAGCATCGTCCTCGGCCTCATGCGGATCGAGGCCCTCGACGACGAGGCCATCCGCACTCTGTTCCACACCGCACGCGACGCAGGCGTCACCGTGTTCGACCACGCCGACATCTACGGCTCGGAGCGTCACGGGTGCGAGCGTCGCTTCGGCGACGCCGTCACCCTCACCGCCGCCGAACGCGAGCAGGTGCTCATCCAGTCGAAGGTCGGCATCCGCACGGGCTTCTTCGACTTCTCGGAGGAGCACATCCTCCGCACCGTCGACGAGTCGCTCGCGGCCCTCAAGACGGACTACCTCGACCTCCTGCTCCTGCACCGCCCCGACAGCCTCGTCGAGCCGGAAGAGGTCGCGTCGGCGTTCGACACCCTGCAGGCCGCGGGCAAGGTCCGGAACTTCGGCGTCTCGAACCACACGCCGGCGCAGGTCGAGCTGCTGAAAGGCTCCGTCGAGCAGCCGCTCATCGTGAACCAGGTGCAGCTGAGCATCACCCACGCCCCGATCATCGCGTCGGGCGTCGCCGCGAACATGGCCGGCCTCGACCAGTCGATCGACCGCGACAACGGCATGCTCGACTACAGCCGCCTGACCGGCATGACCCTGCAGGCGTGGTCGCCGTTCCAGGCCGGCTTCTTCACGGGCGTCTTCATCGGCGACCGCGAGCACTACGCGGAGCTGAACGACGTGCTCGACGAGCTCGCAGCCGCACACGGCGTGACGCCGTCCGGCATCGCGACCGCGTGGATCACCCGGCACCCCGCGAACATCCAGGTCGTGCTCGGCACCACCAAGCCGTCGCGCGTCCAGGAGGCGGCCTCGGGTTCCGATGTGACGCTGTCGCGCGAGGAGTGGTACCGCCTCTTCACCGCCGCGGGACACACCCTCCCGTAGCGGTCGCCTCCGCCATACCCACCTTCCCCAACTCAGGACACGAGCCGCGTGTCGCGCCTGCTGACCGGCTGACGCGGCCGACACGCCGCGGCCGTCCTGAGTTGGGGACGGGTACGCTCGGAGAGGAACCGGAGGGCAGCATGGCGAAGCACGACATCGGGTTCGCCGCCGTCGCCAGACTCGCCGGCGTCTCGAACGCGACCGTCTCCAACACGCTCAACCGCCCCGAGATCGTCGCCCCCGCCACGCGTGAGCGTGTCCTCGCGGCGATCGAGGAGCTCGACTTCGTCCCCAACCGCGCCGCCGCCACCCTGCGGCAGGGCACGAACCGGCTCATCGGTCTCGTCATCCCCGACATCGCGAACCCGTTCTACTCGGCGATCGCCCGCGGGGTCACCGAGGCCGCAGCCGAACACGGCTACACGGTCGCACTCTGCGTGAGCCACGACGATCCGGACCTCGAACTCCGGCACTTCGAGATGCTCGCCGAGCACCGGGCGGCCGGCGCACTCGTCGCTCCGCTGACGGCCGACGCCTCCCGACTGGCCCAGCTGCGACGGGTCGGTAGCCGCCTCGTGCTCATGGACCGCACCGCCCCCGAGGGCACCGGCTGTTCCGTCGCGATCGACGACGTGCACGGCGGGGAGCTGGCGGTCGCCCACCTGCTCGCGACACGGCGGCACGGCGGTGACGGCACTCCTCAGCCCTCGGGGCACGTCGTGCATGACGTGCCCCGAACGGCGAAGCGTGCCGCGACACCCGGTCCAGGGATCGTGCTCGTGAACGGCGACGTGGCGATCCCGCAGTGCGCCGATCGACGCGAGGGTGCCCGGAACGCGTTCATCGCGGCCGGTCTCGACCCCGACGACCTCCGCGAGGTCACCGTGGACGAGATGACCGTCGACGCGGGCCGCATCGCAGGTCGTCGGATCGCGGCGCGGACACCGCGTCCGACCGGCGTGTTCTGCACGAACGACCAGCTCGCACTCGGCGTCATCAGGGGACTGAACGACGGCGGCCTCGCGGTGCCCGACGAGGTGTCGGTGGTCGGCTACGGCGATCTCGCGCTCGCGGCCGACGGGCGGGTGCCGCTCACCACGGTCGAGCAGCCGAAGGACGAACTCGGGCGCGTGGCCGTCGAGATCCTCCTGGCCGAGCTGGGCGCCGACCGCGCGGCGCACGAGCATGTCACCCGCACGCTCGAGCCGCATCTCGTCGTCCGCGAGTCCGCTCCCCTGCCTGCCTGAGCAGCGGCGAGGCTGGACGCGGCGGTGACGCCCGGGTACAGTCGTCACCAGTATTTAATCGATTAAATACTCCGGCACCCCGCACCCATCCAAGGATCGACGATGACCCACTCCCCAGCAGCAGCCGTCCACCCGCTCCTCACCCCGAAGGCACGGCGGAAGCCCCGCATCGGCCTCGTCGCCGGCGGCCTCGGCACCTACTGGCCGCAGTTCCCGGAGCTGCTCCCCCAGCTCCAGGCGTCGGCCCGGTACGTCTCGGAACGCTTCCAGCAGATGGACGCCGAGGTCGTCGACGTCGGCTTCATCTCGGACGCGCAGGAGGGCGACGCCGCGGCCGAACAGCTCCGACAGGGCGACTGCGACCTCATCGTCCTGTTCCTCACCACCTACCTCACCTCCTCGATGGTCCTGCCGATCGCCCAGCGCGCGAACACCCCGGTCCTCGTCATCGACCTGCAGCCGACCGAGCGGATGGACCACGCGAATTTCGACACCGGTGCCTGGCTCGCCTACTGCGGGCAATGCCCGGTGCCCGAGGTCGGCAACGTCTTCCGTCGCGCGGGCATCCCGTTCCGCTCGGTGTCGGGGTGGCTGCGTCAGGAGTCGGCGTGGGACCGCATCTCGCAGTGGATCCGGGCGGCGCACGTCCGCGCAGCCCTCCGCCACGCACGCCACGGCCTCATGGGGCACGTCTACCCCGGCATGCTCGACGTCTCCACCGACCTCACCCTGCTGCCGACCACCTTCGGTTCGCACGTCGAAGTCGTGGAGTTCGACGACCTCCGCGTCCTCGTCGACCAGGTGACCGACGCCGAGGTCGCCGACCGCATGGCCCTCGCCCGCGAGATCTTCACCCTCGACGACACGGTGATCGAGGACGACTTCGCGTGGGGAGCGAAGGTGTCGGTCGGGCTCGATCGGCTCGTCGACGAGTTCGCGCTCGACAGCCTGGCCTACTACCACCGGGGTCGCGACGGCGAGCAGCACGAGCGACTCGGCGCCGGCATGATCCTCGGTGCGTCCCTCCTCACCGCTCGCGGCATCCCCACGACCGGCGAGTACGAGCTGCGGACGACCGTCGCGCAGCTCGCGACCCAGGTCGTCGGCGCCGGTGGATCGTTCTGTGAGATCCAGGCCTTGGACTTCGTGGACGAGGTCGTCGAGATGGGGCACGACGGACCGGCGCACCTCGCCGTCAGCTCCCGCGACCCACTGCTGCGCGGCCTCGGGGTCTATCACGGCAAGCGCGGCTGGGGTGTGAGCGTCGAGTTCGACGTGCGGCACGGCCCCGTCACGCTGCTGGGGTTGGGGCAGGACCGCGACGGCTCGCTCGCCTTCGTCGCGTCGGAGGGCGAGGTCGTCCCCGGCCCGCTGCTCGCGATCGGCAACACGACGAGCCGCGTCGACTTCGGGCGCGACCCGGGTGTCTGGGTGGACGAGTGGAGCGCGACCGGTATCGGGCACCACTGGTCGCTGTCACTCGGACACCGGGCGGCCGACTACCGGGCTGCGGCGAGCCTCCTGGGGATCGACTTCCGCCAGGTGTGAGGCACGCATCGGCCCCTCAGCCAACCCCGGTCCCAGAGCCTGTCGAAGGGCAGCCCCGCCGAGGGGCCCTCAGAACAGGAAGCCCGTCGGTGGCACTTCGACAAGCTCAGTGACCGGAGGACGTGGCGCCCGGAACACCCGGTCCCTGAGCCGAACCCGGTCCCTGAGCCTGTCGAAGGGCGCTTGCCGATAGACGGATCACAGCACGGCGCGAAGACGCTCCACCGCGGGCTCCACCACGGCGATCGGCGCCGGGCGCTGTAACCCGTCCAGGGCGACCGCCAGCCGACGGGTGGCGCGATCGACATCGCCACCACCCGCACCGAGCTCGCGGATCGGGGCGAACAATGCCGCCCGTCGCAACCAGGGCTCGTCCTGCATCCAGCGGTCGAGGACGGTCTCGGCCTTTGCTCGGGCCGTCCCGTCGAGGCGTTCCAGGAGCGGTCCGATGACGTCGGTGGCCAGCGGGTCGGCGAGCTCGGGCACCCGACCGGCGCGGACGAAGCCCTCGATCCGTGTCAGATCGGTGTGCCTGAGCACCGGGACGCTCGACTGCAGGAGGACGATCGCGGCGAGTCGACGCTCGAAGACCGGCACGGCCCACAGCTCCGAGGCGAGGGCCGTCAGCTCGTCGTGCTCCAGCCCGCGGAACTTCCGGAGGGCGTCCCGCACGGTGCCGCGGACCGCACCGACCGAGGACCCGTAGGACCGGAGCCCGTCGCCGAGCCGCTCGGCGACGTCCGCTGCTCGGTAGCCGTCGCCCTCGTATTGGAGCGCCGCGTCGATGAACTCCCCCGCAGCACTCATCCCACCATTCTCCTCTTCGCTGGCGGCACGTGCCCACTCTCGCGGCACGTGATGCAAGGCGTGCCGTGAGAGCGGGCACGTGCCCCATGAATAGGTACGGTGGGTGGATGACCGTCGTGATCGTGGGACTCGGACAGCTCGGCTCGGATGTCGCCGGGAGGCTGCTCACTCGCGGCGACGACGTCGTCGGCGTGAAGCGCACGGCACCCGAGTCGAACCCGATCCCTGAGCCGAACCCGGTCCCCGAGCTTGTCGAGGGGCGCTTCACCCTCCAGCTCTGCGACCTCACCACCTCCGCCCCCGACCTTCCTGCGGACACGACCGCGATCGTGGTGACCCTTGCACCGGGGGCACGCTCGGTCGAGGCCTATGACGCCCTCTACCGCGACGGTGTCGGGCGTCTTCTGAGCGCGGTCGCCGCGCTCCCCGGCACCCCGCCCCGCATCCTGTTCGTCTCCTCGACCGCGGTGTGGGGCGAGGACGGCGGGGAGACGATCGACGACACCACGCCGGCCGTCCCGACCACCGGCACCGCACGCGCCCTGCTCGCCGCGGAGGAGGCCGTCCTCACCGCGGTGCCCGAGGCGAGCGCCATCCGCTTCGGCGGCCTCTACGGTCCGACGTCCACGATGTTCGTCGACCAGGTCCGCGACGGCCGCGTCACCCGGCCCTCCGGCTGGACCAATCGCATCCACCGTGACGACGCTGCGGCCGTGATCGTGCACCTCCTCGGCCTGCCGGCGGCATCGCTCCCGCCGGTCGTGGCGGGCATCGACCAGGAGCCGGTCCTGCTGTCGACGGTCGCCGACTTCCTCGCCGATCGACTCGGCGTCGCTCCCCCGACGCTCGACGACGCCGGTCGCACACCGGACGAACATCATCGCGGCAAGCGCATCACGGCGGCCGCGCTCCGCGACACCGGATTCACCTACCGCTACCCCACCTACCGCGAGGGCTACTCGGCGCAGCTCCCCTGATCGGACGATCGCAGCGGGTCACGGCTGCTTCGTCACCTCGGCCATCGCCCGTCGACCGGACGGCACGAGCACGGCGACGGCGAGCACCACGAACGTGAGCACGCCGGCGACGACGAGGAGCAGTTCGACGGAGACGACGTCGGCGAGCGGTCCGAACACGATCATCCCGAGCGGCATCGACACCGCCATGACGATGCCGACGAACCCGAACACGCGACCCTGCCGCTCCGGTTGGACGCGCTCCTGCAGCAGGGTCATCGACGTCGTCGAGAAGAACGGCACCGCGATCCCGAGCAGGAACATGAAGCCGAAGAAGACCCAGAGGTTGGTCGAGAGCCCGAGCCCGATGGACAGCGCCCCGAACACCACCGAGGATCCCACGATGAGGAGCACGCGGTTCTTGGTACCGCCCCAGATCGCGATGATCGCTCCGCCGCCGACCATCCCCACGCTGAAGGCGAGTTCGTTCACGGTGAGCATCCAGACCTCGTCGCCGAAGGAGCGGGCGATCATGAGCGGTGTGAGGTAGGACGGCGCGACGATCAGCAGGAACACGATCGCGAAGAGGATGAGCAACCAGCGCACGAAGCCGTGGTGCCAGACGTATCGCACGCCCTCGGTGAGGTCGGCGAAGTAGCCGGGGCGCTCGCCCGACCGCACGAGCGTCCGCACCGGTACGAGCAGCAGCAGCCCGATCCCGATCGCGGCCGTGACGACGTCGACGAAGAAGATCGCGACGAGCGACGCACTCGCGTACAGCGCGCCGGCCGCAGCCGGGGCGACGAGCATCATGGCCGACTGGATGGATCCGTTGATGCCGTTGACCCGCATGAGCTTGTCGGTCGGCGTGATCTGCGGGATGAGCGCGGAGACCGCCGGCATCTGGATGCCCGCGCCGACCGAGCGGATCGCGAGCGTGAGGAAGATGAGCCAGAGGTCGGCGGCGCCGTTGATGAGGAAGATCGCGAGCGCGAGGGTCGTGATGGCGATCGAGCCGTCGGCCGCGATGATGAGCAGTTTGCGGTTCATGCGGTCGGCCCACACCCCGCCGAAGATCGACACGATCGCCTGCGGCAGGAACCCCGCGACGGCGGCGAACGCGAGCACGACACCGGACTTCGTTTCGAGCGTGAGGTGCCACATGATCGCGTACTGCACGAGCATCGAGCCGAACAGCGAGACCGTCTGGCCGGACAGGAACACCGCGACGTCGCGACGCCAGCGCGGGCTCTCCGAGGCGACGGTCGTCTCCTCCGAGTCGTCGGAACCGTCGATCGTGGGTGCATCGGGTGGCGCGTCATCGGCAGCCATGCGATCCACGCTAGGGACTTCACTCCGGGGTGTCCAGGGGTGATCGGTGCGGACGACGGGCACGCCCTGACCGTCGAACGGCCGATGCACCCTGTCCAGATCTTCAGACGTCCGGGCAGCCGGTCCGTTGACCCGCGGCCGATCGCCCGGATACGCTGCTTGCGATCCTCTGAATCGATTCAGAGCGTCCGTGACCCGAACCGAAAGGTGCGCCTCGATGACGAGTGCCCGACCCCTGCACCGCGTGTGCTTCCAGCTCCAGGTCAAACCCGAGCGCCTCGCGGAGTACCGCGAACGCCATGCCGCCGTCTGGCCGGACATGCTGCAGGCCCTCGCCGACACCGGTTGGCACAACTACTCGCTCTTCGTCCGCGACGACGGCCTCCTCATCGGGTACTTCGAGACGGCATCGCTCGAGGCAGCCCAGGCCGGCATGGCCGAGACCGAGGTCAACGCGCGCTGGCAGGCCGAGATGGGCGAGTTCTTCATCGACCTCGACCTCCCACCCGACCAGGGCTTCCTCCGGCTCACCGAGGTGTTCCACCTCGAGGACCAGCTCGCCGTCCTGCACGAGTAGCATCGTTGAAACGATTCACGTATGCTGCATCCAGCGCCGTGAACGCGCACCAGACCACCGGAACACGCACAGAGAAGTGACCATGACCAGTTTCGACACCATCACCCCCCTGCTCGAGAAGCAGGCCATCGAACTCCCCTCCTGGGCGTTCGGCAACTCCGGCACCCGATTCAAGGTGTTCACGACGCCCGGCACCCCCCGGACGCCGGAAGAGAAGATCGCCGACGCCGCCAAGGTGCACGAGTTCACCGCCCTCGCGCCGAAGGTCGCACTCCACATCCCGTGGGACCTCGTGGACGACTTCAGCGCCCTCCGCACCTACGCCGAGGACCACGGCGTCGCGCTCGGCACCATCAACTCGAACACCTTCCAGGACGAGGACTACAAGTTCGGCAGCCTGACGCACAGCAACCCGGTGATCCGTCAGAAGGCGATCGACCACCACTTCGCCTGTATCGACGTCATGCACGCGACCGGCTCGCAGGACCTCAAGATCTGGCTCGCCGACGGCAGCAACTACCCGGGCCAGCAGGACATCCGCGGCCGGCAGGACCGCCTGGCCGACTCGCTCCAGCAGATCTACGCCCGCCTCGGCGAGGAGCAGCGACTCGTGCTCGAGTACAAGTTCTTCGAGCCGGCGTTCTATCACACCGACGTCCCCGACTGGGGAACGTCCTACGCCCAGGTGGCCCAGCTCGGCGACCAGGCCCTCGTCTGCCTCGACACCGGCCACCACGCGCCGGGCACCAACATCGAGTTCATCGTCGCCCAGCTCCTGCGCCTCGGCAAGCTCGGCTCGTTCGACTTCAACTCGCGCTTCTACGCCGACGACGACCTCATCGTGGGTGCAGCCGACCCGTTCCAGCTGTTCCGGATCCTCTACGAGGTCGTCCGCGGCGGCGGCCTCGACGACGACTCGCCGGTCGCGTTCATGCTCGACCAGTGCCACAACGTGGAGGACAAGATCCCCGGGCAGATCCGCTCGGTGCTGAACGTGCAGGAGATGACCGCGCGCGCACTGCTCGTCGACCGCGATGCACTGACCACGGCACAGGAGGCCGGCGACGTCCTCGGCGCGAACGGCATCCTCATGGACGCGTTCTACACCGACGTCCGAGGGCCGCTCGCCGCCTGGCGCGAGAGCCGCGGCCTGCCGGCCGACCCGTTCGGCGCCTACCTGGCCTCGGGCTACCAGCAGCAGATCGCCGAGGAGCGCGTCGGCGGGACCCAGGCGAGCTGGGGCGCGTAAGCGGCAAGGCCGAGCCCCTCGACAGGCTCAGAAAGCGCCGGCGACCCGGTCACTGAGCCAGCCCCGGTCACTGAGCCAGCTCCGGTCACTGAGCCAGCCCCGGCCACTGAGCCAGCTCCGGTCACTGAGCTTGTCGAAGTGCACACGAGCACACCCGCCCTTCGACAGGCTCAGGGACCGGGGTAGCAGCCACTGAGCCAGCCCCGGTCACTGAGCTTGTCGAAGTGCACACGAGCACACCCGCCCTTCGACAGGCTCAGGGGCTGGATATCAGTCACTGAGCCCGTCGAAGTGCCGATTACTTCGCGAGGAAGGCGAGCAGCTGCTCGTTGACCTCGCGGTAGTGGGTCCAGAGCATGCCGTGCGGCGCGCCCTCGATCTCGACGTACTCGGCGGAGGGCAGCGCCTTGGCGAACACGCGACCGGTCGAGTCGATCGGCAGGACGCGGTCGCCGGTGCCGTGCACGATGAGCGACGGGACGTCGATCTTCGCGACGTCGGCCCGGAAGTCGGTCAGCCAGGTCGGCTGAGCCGCGACCGAGGCGTACGGCGACGCGTTGTAGGCGAGCTGCGTGTTGGCCCGCAGCGCCTCCTCGCTCAGGCGCGAACCGAGGTTCTCGTCCGTGTTGAAGAAGTTCTCGAAGAAGCTCGTGAAGAACGCGTAGCGGTCGTCGGTGACGGCGGCGAGAAGCCCGTCGAACACGTCCTGCGGGACGCCCGTGGGGTTGTCATCGGTCTGCAGCAGGTAGGGCTCGAGCGATCCGAGGAAGACGGCCTTCGCGATGCGCTCCGAGCCGTAGGTGCCGAGGTAGCGGCCGACCTCGCCGGTGCCCATCGAGAAGCCGACGAGGACCGCGTCGTTGAGGTCGAGCCCGTCGACGACGGCCTTGAGGTCCGCGGCGAAGGTGTCGTAGTCGTAGCCTTCGGTGGGCTTGGAGGACTTGCCGAAGCCGCGGCGGTCGTAGGTGATGACGCGATAGCCGGCGTCGAGGAGCGCCGCGGTCTGCTTCTCCCACGACGAGCCGTCGAGGGGGTAGCCGTGGATGAGGACGACGGGCTGGCCGCTGCCGTGATCCTCGACGTAGAGCTCCACGGAGGTGCTGTTCTCGGTTCCGACGGTGATGAACGACATGGTTCGATTCCTTTCGTCTTCTGCGTCCGGGCTCGTCGCCCGATTCCACGCCCCGAGTTGAGAACGATCGTTCTCTTCGGTGTCCATCAGCATAGGGAACGATCGTTCTCAACGCAAGTACACTGGTGGAATGACCAGCGAACAGACGATGACGATCGCGTCGCCGAGCCCGGCAAGCACACCCGCGACGCCGGCCTCCGTGCGCGACATCATCGTCGACGCCGCCGACCGCCTGTACTACGCGAAGGGCATCCAGTCCGTCGGCATGGACGAACTGCGCTCGGCGGCCGGCGTGTCGTTGAAGCGCCTGTACTCGGAGTTCCCGAGCAAGGAGGACATTGTCCTCGCGGTCATGGAACGTCGACACGAGCTCTGGACCACCGGCGTCAGCGCGCTCGTGGACGACGCCGAGACGCCCCGCGACCGACTCCTCGCGATCTACGACTACCTGGCGGGCTGGTTCAGTGACGACTCGTTCCGCGGCTGCGGCTTCATCAACGCCTTCGGGGAGCTCGGGGGCGTCTCGCCTGCGGTCGCAACCATCACCCGCGAACACAAGGCGTCCTTCCAGGACTACGTCGCCGACCTCGTCGCCGACGCCGGCGCGCCGGCATCACTCGCCCCACAGCTCGCGATCCTCGCCGAGGGCGCCCAGACCACCGCTGCCATCACGGGCTCTCCCGAAGCGGCGCTGCACGCTCGTCGCGCCGCCGAGACGCTCATCGACGCCGCCTCCTAGGGATTCGTTCGCCCACAAATGGGCGAGCGGGACCTCTCTCGCCCGGAAATGGGCGAGCGGATGTGGTCAGGCCACGCTCTGATATATTTTCCGCTCAGAACTCCCCCGGGTTCCACGCGCCGTCGACGCGTCCCACCTCAATGGAGAGAGAGCATGTCCTCACCAATCGGAACACCTGCACCCAGCATCGGATCCCCCGGCTCCCGACCACCGAAGGCCTTCCTCGGCCTCTCCGGTCCACTGCTCTGGGGATACGTCGCGATCGCCTTCTTCATGACCGGCGACGGGCTCGAGCAGGCGTTCCTCTCGGACTTCCTCGTGACGAGCGAGGGCTTCAGCACCGACCAGGTGGGCTCGCTCTTCACCGTGTACGGCCTGATCGTCGCGATCGGCGCGTTCGCCTCCGGTGTGCTGGCCGAGTACTTCGGACCGCGGCGCATCATGATCGCCGCCGCCGCGGGGTGGGTCGTCTTCCATGCCGGCTTCGTGTACTTCGGCATCATGCAGCACGACTTCGCGATGATGATGGTGATGTACGCCATCCGTGCCGTCGCCTACCCGCTATTCGTCTTCGGGTTCGTCGTGTGGATCTCCTACGCCGCCCCGCAGGACAAGCTCTCGTCCGCGATGGGCTGGTTCTGGTGCTCGTACTCGGTCGGCGTCGGCGTGTTCGGGTCATATCTGCCGAGCTTCACCATCCCGGCGTTCGGAGCCGTCGAGACGATGTGGGGCGCGATCGCCTTCATCGCGGTGGGCGGCGTGCTCGCGGGCGTCCTCGTGCGCGGCAAGGGACCGGAGACCTCCGAGCCCCGCACCCTCCGGGGCCTCGGCGAGACCCTCGCGACCACGATCGCCCTGCCGTTCCGGAACGTCCAGCTCGCCTACGGCATGCTCCAGCGCGTCATCAACCAGATCTCGCTCTACGGGTTCATCGTCATGCTGCCGATCGTCTTCGTCCGCGACATCGGCTTCGAGCAGGGCACCTGGCTGCAGCTGTGGGGCCTCGTGTACATCGTGACGGTGTTCACGAACCTCCTCTGGGGCATCCTCGGCGACCGCATCGGCTGGATCCGCACCGTCCGCTGGTTCGGGAGCCTCGGCATGTTCGCGTCCACGCTCCTGCTCTACTTCATCCCGCTCGTCGTCGGGCCGAACCCCTGGCTCACGGGGATCGCCGTCGTCATGTTCGGGTTCGCGGTCGCGGCCTATGTCCCACTGTCGGCGCTCATGCCGGCGCTCGAGCCGAACCACCGTGGCGGCGCGGTCGCACTCCTCAACCTCTCCGCCGGACTCTCGCAGTTCGTCGGGTCGCTGCTCGTCACCCTGCTCTGGACGTCCTTCGGCACCACGGCGACCGTCATCGCGCTCGCCTGCACCTACCTCGTCGGGTTCGCGGTGACGTTCCTGATGCGGGTCGACCAGGACGCCCTGGCGAAGGCGGAGACGACTCGGAGTATCCCGACGGTGCCCCAGCACTGAGCCAGGACGGCCCAGCATGACAGCGGCCCGGCGCGCATCCACCGATGCGCTCCGGGCCGTCGTCGTCATCGCCCGTCAGATGAGCGTGTACCCGCCGTCGATCCGGAAGCTCTGCCCGACGACGTAGGAGGAGCGCTCTCCGGCGAGGTAGACGACGAGGTCGCCGAGCTCGTCCGGCTCACCCATCCGGCCGGCCGGGATCCGCGACACCCAGTCCTCGGCCATGTCCGGATTGGCGGCGACGAAGTCGCGCGTCATGTCGCTCGCGAAGTAGCCCGGCGCGATGGCGTTGACTCGGATCCCCAGCGGCAGCCACTCGATCGCGAGACTGCTCGTGAGCATGGAGACGGCGGCCTTCGAGGCGTTGTACGCGGCCTGCGTCTGCGGCACGTTCACGGCGAAGGCTGACATCGAGGACACGTTCACGATGCTCGCGAGGTGGCCGGCGTCGCGACGGTCGGCGACGAAACGTCGCGCGAACTGCCGGGAGACGAGGAAGGTCCCGGTGACGTTCACCCGGAAGAGCCGGTCCCAATCGGCCACCTCGGTGTCGATCGCGCGGGCACCGTGCGTCATCCCGGCGCTGTTGACGAGGATGTCGGGCGTCCCGAGGGTATCCGCGACGTGGTCGAGCGCGGCGTTCACCGACCCCTCGTCGGTGACGTCGACCGGGAGCCCGATCACCGCTGACGAGACCTGCGCATCGAGGACCGACGCGGCGTCGGCCACCGTCTCCAAGCGGTCCAGGAGGGCGATCTGAGCGCCGGCTTCGGCGAGCGCCGTGGCCATCGCGAGCCCGAGCCCGCGGGCCCCTCCGGTGATGATCGCCGTGCGACCGGCGAGGACTGGTTCGTGTGTGGTTTCCATGGCGTCATTCTAGAAACTCCAGATGCTCATATATCTCCGCTCGTCCGTAACTCAGGACGCTCGCGGCGCGCCGCGCACGCCACGCCGCGTCATGTCGGCGACGCGCCGGGATGCTCCTGAGTTGGGAACCGTTCGGCACCCTCCCCGCTGTGACATCCTGTTGAGACGGACACGAACGGACACGTCCGACACTGATGAGCAGGGGGCGGCATGGCCACGACGGGCACGCTCGGCGCCGAAGAACGACGGACCCGACTGACGGCGATCCTCGAACGCGACGGCACCATCCGCCTCGACGACGCGGCTACAGAGCTCGACGTGTCCTCGATGACCGTGCGACGCGACCTCGCCGACCTGGAGCAGCTCGGCCTGGTGCGGCGCGTCCGGGGCGGCGCCATCCCGACCCTGCGACCGAGGACCTTCACCGAGCGGTCCGCGACGGGCGTCCGCGAGAAGGGCGCGATCGTCGAGAAGCTCCGGTCACTCATCCCGACGGACGGCGCGATCGCGATCGACGCCTCCAGCACGGCCGGCGGCATCAGTCGACTGCTCGGCGAGTCGACCCTCACGGTGGCGACCAACTCCTACCCGAACTTCCTCCTCGCCGGCGCGAACCGCGAGGTCACCGCGATCCTCGTCGGCGGCCAGGCCGAGTCGCGCACCGACAGCTTCATCGGTCCCATCGCCTGCCAGGCGGCGTCATCGGTGCTCTACCGGCGCTTCTTCCTGTCGGCAGCCGCCATCGACCCGACCGTCGGCAGCTCGGAGGTCACCCTCGAAGAAGCGCAGGTCAAGCAGGCGTTCGCCCGAGCCTCGGACGAGACGATCCTCGTCGCCGCATCCTCGAAGCTGGGGCAGCGCGCGATGGCGGTCGGCTTCGCCCTCGCGGACGTCGACCTCCTCGTCACGGAACTCGACCCCGCCGACCCCGCGCTCGACGCCTACCGCGACGCCGTCGAACTGCTCTGAGCACCCGGCCCCACACGTCCCGTTCTCAGGAGTCACCGCGCACGTCGCTCCGCGACGACCGCAACGCGCCGAGGCTCTCCTGAGATCGGGACATCCGCCATTGCGACATCTGTGACTTCTTGTCATACTTAACACGATCGAACACTGGGCATGGACGTGCCCCGACGAAGGAGTGCGAATGTCCGTGAACCCAACCGCTGCAGAGCTCATCGCCCGCAGCAACCGCCTCGGGAGCGACCCGAAGAACACCAACTACGCCGGTGGCAACACTTCGGCCAAGGGCACCGAGATCGACCCCGTCACGGGCGAGCCGGTCGAGCTCCTCTGGGTCAAGGGCTCCGGCGGCGACCTCGGCACGCTGAAGCCCGAGGGTCTCGCGGTCCTCCGCCTCGACCGCATGCGCGCCCTGCAGGACGTCTACCCCGGCCTCGACCGCGAGGACGAGATGGTCGCCGCCTTCGACTACACCCTGCACGGCAAGGGTGGCGCGGCCCCATCGATCGACACCGCCATGCACGGCCTCGTCGACGCGGCCCACGTCGACCACCTGCACCCCGACTCCGGCATCGCCATCGCGACCGCGTCCGACGGCCCCGAACTCACCGCGAAGATCTTCGGCGACAAGGTCGTGTGGGTCCCGTGGCGTCGCCCCGGCTTCCAGCTCGGCCTCGACATCGCCGCCATCAAGGCCGACAACCCGCAGGCGATCGGCACCATCCTCGGCGGGCACGGCATCACCGCCTGGGGAGACACCTCCGAAGAGGCCGAGGCGAACTCGCTGTGGATCATCGACACCGCGGCCGCCTACATCGAGGCGAACTCCCGCCCCGAGCCCTTCGGTCCGGCGCTCGACGGCTACGCAGCCCTGCCCGAGGCCGAGCGTCGTGCGAAGGCGGCGGCCCTCGCGCCCACCATCCGCGGGCTCGCCTCCGCCGACCGCCCCGTCGTCGGCCACTTCACCGACAGTCCCGAGGTCCTCGACTTCCTGGCCTCGGCTGAGCACCCGCGCCTCACCGCGCTCGGCACGAGCTGCCCCGACCACTTCCTCCGCACCAAGGTGAAGCCACTCACGGTCGACCTGCCCGCCACGGCGAGTATCGAGGACGTCATCGAGCGCCTCGGCACCCTGCACGAGGCCTACCGCGAGGACTACCAGGCCTACTACGACCGCCACGCCACGGCCGCCAGCCCGGCGATCCGCGGTGCCGACCCGCTCATCGTCCTCGTCCCGGGCGTCGGCATGTTCAGCTTCGGCAAGGACAAGCAGACCGCCCGCGTCGCCGGGGAGTTCTACGTCAACGCCATCAACGTCATGCGCGGGGCCGAGGGACTCTCCACGTACGCGCCGATCGACGAGGCCGAGAAGTTCGCGATCGAGTACTGGGCGCTCGAGGAGGCGAAGCTGCAGCGGATGCCTGCGCCGAAGCCACTCGCGACCCGCATCGCGCTCGTCACCGGTGCCGCATCCGGCATCGGCAAGGCCATCGCCACGCGTCTCGTCGCGGAGGGCGCGGTCGTCGCGATCGCCGACCTCTCGCTGGAGAAGGCGCAGGCTGCGGCTGCCGAGCTCGGCACCACGGACGTCGCGATCGGCATCGCCGCCGACGTCTCGAACGAGGCCGCCGTCCAGGCCGCGATCGACGAGACGGTCCTCGCCTTCGGCGGGCTCGACCTCGTCGTCAACAACGCGGGCCTCTCGCTGTCGAAGTCGCTCCTCGAGACCACCGAGGCCGACTGGGACCTCCAGCACAACGTCATGGCGAAGGGCTCGTTCCTCGTCTCGAAGGCCGCCGCACGCGTGCTCATCGATCAGAAGCTCGGCGGCGACATCGTCTACATCTCGTCGAAGAACTCCGTGTTCGCCGGCCCGAACAACATCGCCTACTCCGCGACGAAGGCCGACCAGGCCCACCAGGTCCGCCTCCTCGCCGCGGAGCTCGGCGAGTACGGTGTGAAGGTGAACGGCATCAACCCCGACGGCGTCGTCCGCGGCTCCGGCATCTTCGCCTCGGGCTGGGGTGCGAACCGCGCGAAGACGTACGGCATCGACGAGCAGGACCTCGGCAAGTTCTACGCGCAGCGCACCATCCTCAAGCGCGAGGTCGTCCCCGAGAACGTCGCGAACGCGGTCTTCGCGATCTGCACGAGCGACTTCAGCCACACGACCGGACTGCACATCCCCGTCGACGCGGGTGTGGCCGCAGCCTTCCTGCGATGAGCGCGGCAGGCCGGAGCGGCACCGTCGCGGCGGTCGACCTCGGGGCCACGAGCGGGCGGGTCATGCTCGGCCACGTCGGCCCCGGCGAGCTGCGCCTCGTGCCGGTCGCCCGGTTCCCGAACACGCCCGTCCGCACGCCGGACGGCCTGCACTGGAACATCCTCGAGCTGTACCGCTCGATCATCGCGGGGCTGTCGGGCGCAGCGAAGCAGGAGCCGCACCTCGCGAGCATCGGCATCGACTCGTGGGCGGTCGACTACGGCCTGCTCCGGCAGGGGCGCCTCCTCGGCGCACCGTTCCACTACCGCGACGAACGGACGGCGGCGGGTGTCGAGGCGGTCCACGGAACGATCCCCTTCGCCGACCTCTACCGCGTGAACGGCCTGCAGTTCCTGCCGTTCAACACCGTCTACCAGCTCGCGACCGAGCGCGACGCCGGCATGCTCGACGTCGCCGACACCGCGCTCCTGATGCCCGACCTCATCGCGCACTGGCTGACCGGTGCCCGTGTCGCCGAGGCCACCAACGCGTCGACCACCGGCCTCGTCCACGCCGGCGAACCGACCAGGTGGGACGCCGGACTCCTCACCCGACTCGGCATCCCGGCGGCAGTTCTCCCGCCGATCGTCCAGCCGGGCGATCGGATCGGGACGCTCCTCGAAGCGGTCGCCGCCGAGGTCGGCCTGTCCGCGTCCACGCCCGTCACCGCCATCGGTTCACACGACACGGCTTCAGCGGTCGTCGCCGTCCCGATGACGACCCCGGATGCCGCCTACATCTCGTGCGGCACCTGGGGACTCGTCGGGGTCGAGCTCGAACGGCCGGTCCTCACCGAGGCGAGCCGCGCGGCGAACTTCACGAACGAGGGCGGCGTCGACGGACGCACCCGCTTCCTGCACAACGTGATGGGACTCTGGCTCCTGAGCGAGTCGGTGCGCACCTGGGAGCGCGGCGGCGAGACGATCGACCTGCCCGGGCTCATCGCCCAGGCCGCCGCGGTCGACGCACCCGTCTCGGTGTTCGATGCGAACGACCCCCGGTTCCTCGCCCCCGGTGACCTGCCGGCGCGCATCGCCGAGTTCCTCATCGAGCACGGGCGCGCCGTCCCGCAGTCCCGTGCCGAGTTCGTCCGGTGCATCATCGAGAGCCTGGCGCAGGCGTTCGCGGATGCGGTCCACACGGCCTCCGAGCTGTCCGGGGTCCAGGTGCGGGCGATCCACGTCGTCGGCGGCGGATCCCAGAACACGCTCCTGTGCCAGCTGACGGCCGACCGAGCGGGGATCCCCGTCATCGCCGGCCCGGTCGAGGCGACGGCGTTGGGGAACGTCCTCGTCCAGGCCAGGGCGGTGGGGATCATCGACGGCGACCTCGAGTCCCTGCGCGCCCTCGTCGCCCGTTCCTTCGAGCCGACGCGCTACGAGCCGCGCAAGCCTGCCGGCTCCACGTCCGTCAGCCGGTAGCGTCGCAGCATGACCGCTTCTCCACTCATCGTCAGCCTGCCCGCCGACCTGCGCGAGGAGGTGCTGTCGCAGGGCCCCCTCCCCGAGGGCGTCGAGTTCGTCGAATGGGATCTGCGCACGGAACCTCCGGTCGAGCACATCGACCTCGTCGTGCCCGTGTACCTCGGCTCGAACAGGCCGCTCGCGAACGTCGCCGCGGTGACGCCGAAGCTCGTCCAAGTGCAGTCGATCGGTTATGACGGCCTCGCGGACCTCCTCCCCGCAGGCATCACCCTCGCCAACGCGGCGACCGTGCACGAGGCCTCGACGGCGGAGCTCACGGTCGGCCTCATCCTCGCCTCGCAGCGCGGCATCCCGGACTTCGTGCGCGCCGAGCGGACGGGCGAGTGGCTGCAGAGCCAGCGCCCGAGCCTCGCCGACCGCCGCGTGCTCCTCATCGGGTACGGCGGGGTCGGCGCGGCCATCGAGGAGCGGCTGCTCCCGTTCGAGGTGGAGGTCACCCGGGTGGCGTCGAGCGCACGGGAGGACGAGCGAGGGCCGATCCACGGCATCGACGAACTGCCCGGACTCCTGCCACACGCCGAGATCGTCATCGTCGTCGTGCCACTCACCGACGGCACCCGCGGCTTGATCGGAGACGACTTCCTGGCGGCACTGCCCGACGACGCCCTCGTCGTGAACGTCGCCCGCGGCCCCGTCGCCGACACCGACGCACTCGTGGAGCACGCGACGAGCGGTCGCATCCGACTGGCGCTCGACGTGACGGACCCCGAACCGCTGCCCGCCGACCACCCGCTCTGGTCCCTGCCGAACGTGCTCGTCTCCCCGCACATCGGAGGCGCGACGAGCGCCATGCTGCCGCGGATGGCGCGTCTCCTGCGTCGACAGATCGAACATCTGTTGGCCGACGAGGAGCCGGAGAACATCGTCCTCCGCACCTGAGTTCCTGACGCCCGGGCACGTGCCCGCGCTCGCGGCACGCCCTGCGACACGGGCCACGGGCGCGGGCACGTGCCGCGACGGAGAAAAGTTCACAAGGGGCTCGCATTGAATCGGTTCAAGAGGTAGGGTTTGTGGTCTGACCACACCGCAGTGTCGAAGGAGGATCGATGAACGCACCAGCGACGGCCGCGGCCCCGGCGACGCCGCCCGCCACCGCAGCAGCGGAGCCCCGGGCCTGGGAGGTCGTGCTCGCCCGCATCGAGTCGGACCTCCTCAGCGGTGTCCTCACCCCCGGCGACCGCCTGCCCGGCGAACGACAGCTCGCGATCGATCTCGGCGTCGGTCGGTCCAGTGTCCGCGAGGCGATCCGCGTCTTGGAGGTCCTGGGCCTCATCCGCACCCACACGGGATCCGGCCCCACCGCCGGCGCGATCATCGTCGCGACGCCGTCCGGCGGCATGGCCACCCTCATGCGGCTCCAGGTCGCCGCGCAGGGCTTCGCCGTCCAGGACGTCGTCGACACCAGGCTCGTGATCGAGACCGCGGTCGTCCACAGCCTCGCATCACGTGCCGAAGCGGCCGTCCCCGATCTCGCCCACCCCGAGTCCCTGCTCGACGCGATGGACCAGCCCACCCTCACGGAGGCCGAGTTCCTCGCCCTCGACGCGCAGTTCCACCTGTCGCTCGCCGAGGCGGAGGGCAACCAGGTCCTCGTCGCCACGATGTCGGGCCTCCGCGACTCCATCGAGCGCTACGTCCTGGCCGGTGTCCCCCAACTGGCGTCGTGGTCAGCCACCGCCGACCGCCTGCGCGCCGAGCACCGGGGCATCGTGGAAGCGATCCGCAATGCCGACGCCGAGCTGGCCCGCCAGTCCGTCCGCTCCCACATCACCAACTACTACCAGGCTCGCGAACTGTCAGAAGACGACAGTCCGCACCCCTCGACACCCACCTCAAGCGACAGTTCGCGGAAAGAAGAGACAGACCATGGTTGAACGCCGCATCCCCAAGCCCCACGACCTCCTGCCGCTCATGCAGTTCAAGAAGCCGGAGTTCAACGCCCGCCGGCGACGCCTCGCGGCCGCCACCACCATCGCCGACCTGCGCACGATCGCGAAGAAGGTCACGCCGACGGCACCCTTCGACTACACCGACGGCGCCGCCGAGGGCGAGATCTCGCTGGCCCGGGCACGGCAGGCGTTCCAGGACATCGAGTTCCACCCGGCCGTCCTGAAGAACGTCGCGAACGTCGACACCGGCTGGGACGTCCTCGGCGAGCGCGTCGCGTTCCCCTTCGGCATCGCTCCCACCGGCTTCACCCGCATGATGCAGACCGAGGGCGAGCGCGCGGGAGCCTCCGCCGCAGCGGCCGCGGGCATCCCCTTCACCCTGTCGACCATGGGCACGACCTCGATCGAGGACGTCAAGGCGGCGGCACCCGGTGGCCGCAACTGGTTCCAGCTCTACATGTGGAGTGAGCGCGAACGGTCGATGGCGCTCGTCGACCGCGCGGCAGCGGCCGGCTACGACACCCTCGTCGTGACGGTCGACACCCCCGTCGGCGGCGCCCGCCTGCGCGACGTCCGCAACGGCATGACGATCCCGCCGTCGCTCACCCCGAAGACCATCGTCGACGCGCTCCCCCGCCCGGCGTGGTGGATCAACTTCCTCACCACGGAGCCGTTGGCCTTCGCGAGCCTCGACCGCTGGTCGGGAACCGTCGCGGCGCTCATCGACACGATGTTCGACCCGACCGTCGGTCCTGACGAGGTCAAGTACATCCGCGAGCAGTGGAAGGGCAAGCTCATCGTCAAGGGCGTCCAGTCGGTCGCCGATGCGAAGCTCGCCGTCGACCTCGGTGCGGACGCCGTCCAGCTCTCCAACCACGGCGGCCGCCAGCTCGACCGCGCGCCGATCCCGTTCCACCTCCTGCCGAGCGTCGTGCGCGAGGTGGGCAAGGACGCCGAGGTGCACCTCGACACCGGCATCATGAACGGCGCCGACATCGTGGCGTCCGTCGCGCTCGGTGCGCGCTTCACCTTCATCGGCCGCGCGTACCTGTACGGACTCATGGCCGGTGGGCGCGAGGGCGTCGACCGCGCGATCCAGATCCTCTCGGGCGAGATCGTGCGCACGATGAAGCTCCTGGGTGTCGCATCGCTCGAGGAGCTGCAGCCGCACCACGTGACCCAGCTGTCGCGGTTCACGACGCTGCAGCCGATGCCGGAGCAGTCGTCGCTCAGCGCCGGTCGGCCGGCAGGCGCGAAGCCCGCGACATCGGCGGCTCGGAAGGCTCCGGCCCGGAAGCCGGCGGCCGCGAAGGCCTGACCGCCCGACCGAACGCGGTCACCGCCGCACTCCACGGGTTGTCCCCGATGTCCTCCGTCGCTCCGTCGGGAACGATGGAACCGTCCCGACGGTCGCAGCACGTGCGCCGTCGGGCCGGTGTTCGACGATCTGGAGGCGACGGTGGCACAGCTCCTCGTGATCGGTGGGAGCGGCCGCACCGGGCGACTCATCATCGGCGAGGCTCTTCGCCGCGGCCACTCGGTCACCGCCCTCGTGCGCGACCCCGCAGCCGTCGTCCCCGGCGACCGGCTGACGGTGGTCCAGGGGTCTCCCCTGCGGAGCGAGGACGTCGAGGAGGCCATGCGTGGCGCGCAGGCCGTCATCATCGCCCTCAGCAACATCGGCTCGTCGGACTGGCCGTGGGCGCGCCAGGTGAGTCCTCCCGATCTCATCTCGAACGCCGTGCGGGTCGTGACGGACGCGATGCGGTCGCGTGGCCTCCGCAGAATCGTCCTCCTCTCCGCACTCGGTGCCGGCGAGTCGGTCCGGAGCGTCCCCGCCGGCCTGCGGTGGGCGACGCACTTCCTCCGACTCGGCACCGTCTACGCCGATCACGAGCAGGCGGACGCGTTCCTCCGCCGCTCGGAGCTCGACTGGACTATCGTGCACCCGACCGTGCTCTCGGCCAGCGACGCCCGACGCCCGGTCGTGTCGTCACCGCCGGGAAGCTGGCCGAGCTCGCTCCGGATCCCTCGCTGCGACGTCGCCGCGTTCCTCGTCGACGCGGTCGACGACGAGGACCTCATCGGCTCGGCCCCGGTCATCTCCTCGGGTCCGCGCCGCAGCTGACGGCGCGCCCGCCGACGGGCGCCCCCGCGACTCAGGAGCCGGCGGCCGCCCGTGACGCTGCAGGACGACGCCCGATGATGCGGTCCGTCAGTTCGCAGACGCCCCACCAGGTGACGCGGAGCATCGCCTCGACGACGATGCCGCTCGTCATCTTGGAGGCCCCGAGCGTCCGCTCGGTGAAGGTGATCGGCACTTCGACGATCCGTAGGCCGGCGCGGTTCGCGTGCCAGAGCATGTCGACCTGGAAGCCGTAGCCGTGGCTGTGGACCTCGTCGAGCTGCAGCCGACGCAGTGCGTCAGCGCTGAACACGCGGTAGCCGCCGGTCACGTCCCGCGCGGGGAGCCGGAGCGCGAACCGGGCGTAGGCACTGCCGACCCGCGAGATGGCCTCGCGATGCTTGGGCCAGTTGACGACGGTGCCGCCCGGGACCCAGCGCGACCCGAGGACGACGTCCGCGTCCGCGGTGGCCGCGAGGAGGGCCGGCAACTGCTCGGGGGCATGGGATCCGTCGGCGTCCATCTCGACCACATTGCCGAATCCGCGCCCGAGTGCCCAGGAGAAGCCGGCCTTGTACGCGGCGCCGAGCCCTTCCTTGCCGGTGCGGTGCAGCACGTGCACCGCGTCGTCCTCGGCGGCGAGCCGGTCGGCGATCGCTCCGGTACCGTCGGGCGAGTTGTCGTCGACCACGAGCACCTGGACGGAGGGAGCGGCGACACGGACGCGCGCGACGATCCTCTCCAGGTTCTCGCGTTCGTTGTAGGTGGGAATGATGACCACCGTGGAATCCATGTGCCGTCCTCGTGTCTGCTCAGCCAGCGTAGCGCGCTGAACAGGACCGTATCGGCGGCCTCCGACTGGACGGCCGGACGCTCAGGAAACGGTCGGCGAACGTCCGGCTGGGGGTCAGTTGTTGCTGGCGAAATGCGCTGGGATGAAGATGGCGAGCGCGATCATGAGGATGCCACCCATGAACCAGGCGGCCTGCAGGACGTCCGTGCGGAACGCCTCGCCGAACGCCCACATGCCGCCGGCGAACAGGGCGAAGGCGATCACGACCCAGAACCCCGTCGCATCGCTCAGGGTGCCGGAGCGCCCTGCGTTGGCGCGTTCGTGGTCACGTCGTTCTCCGGCGTCCATGGGTGCCCTTCCTCAGGTTCAAGCGGTCAGTGCAGGTATACGCCGCCCCACTGGCACCCGCAACCCCTCGACACCGACCCCGGTGCCTGAGACCGCACCAGGCCTCTCAGAGCGCACAACGCCGGTCCCTGAGCTCGTCGAAGGGTTACCCGCGCAGCTCCAGCGTGCAGCACTTCACGCCGCCACCGCCGAGGAGCAGCTCGGACAGGTCGACGCCGATCGGCGTGTAGCCGCGCTCGCGCAGTTGACGCTCGAACCCGACGGCCCGCGCGGCGATGACGACCTCGCGACCGTTCGAGATCGAGTTGAGGCCGAGGACGGCTGCGTCCTCGGTGCTCACGTGGATCGCGTCGGGGTAGCGCTGCTCGAGGATGCGGTTGCTCGCCTCGTCGAACGCGGTCGGCAGGTAGGCGATGTTCGCGGGCGAGCCGTCTGCGGGAGCCACCGGGTCGAGTACGGCGATCGCGGTGTCGAGGTGGTAGAAGCTCGGGTTCACGAGGTTGAGGGTCACGACCTCGCGGTCGAAGATGCGCCGCACCTCGTCGTGGCTGCGGGGATCGGTGCGGAAGCCGGTCCCGGCGAGGATGGCGTCGCCGACGAGCATGATGTCGCCCTCGCCCTCGTTCACGAACTCGGGGCGCTCGACGCGGAAGCCGTTCGCCTCGAACCACTCCATGTAGGCCGGCCCCTCGGGGATGCGCTCCTCGTAGGTGAACTTCGCCCCGTAGGCGATGCCGTCGAGCGTGAAGCCCCCGTTCGCCGCGAACACCATGTCCGGCAGGCCGTCGAGCGGGTCGATGAGGTCGATCCGGTGGCCGAGATCGAGGTAGGCCTGGTGCAGCTGTTCCCACTGCGACACCGCGAGCGAGGTGTCGGTCGGGTCGTCCGGGTTCATCCAGGGGTTGATCCGGTAGCTGACGGTGAAGCGGTCCGGCCGGCACATGAGGTACCGGCGACGGTTCGCGACGCGGGTGCCGGTCGTGGCGTCCTGCGTGGTGGGGGTGGGGTGGTTGAGCGTCGACGACACGTCGGCCTCCAAACGAGCGAGGGTCGGCGGACGAGGTCCAGGGGCCCGGGGGCACGCCACGTTCATCATTGCATGCGATTCGCAGCGTTTTCACGGAGTATGGCGCAGGAATGCTGCGAAGTGGCAGCTTTTCGCGCAATGATTGCGCTTACACTGAGTCTCATGGACAACCTCGACCGCGGCATCATCGACCTGCTCCGACAGAACTCACGCGCCGGCTACGGCGACATCGGCACGGTCGTGGGCTTGTCGGCCTCAGCGGTGAAGCGACGCGTCGACCGCCTCGTCGCCGACGGGGTCATCCAGTCGTTCACGATCCAGGTCGACCCCACGGTCGACGGCATGCAGACAGAAGCCTACGTCGAACTCTTCTGCCGCGGCACCGTGTCCCCCAACGAGCTGCTGCGGATCCTGTCAGGCGTCCCGGAGGTCGTCGACGCGGGCACCGTCACCGGCAGCGCCGACGCCATCGTGCACATGCGGGCCCGCAACATCCCAGCCCTCGAGGACGCCCTGGAGAAGGTGCGGATCGCCCCCAACGTCGACCACACCCGCAGCGCGATCGTCCTCACCCGCCTCATCCACCGCCACATCGACTGACCCCTCCCCCGGCCCGCGAACTGTCACCAACGCACAGTGCGGCTCGTCCGAAGTCGCCATTCGTGACCGTTCGCGGGCAGGATGGGCGGATGGAGTGGACGATTCAGGCGGGGACCAGTGTGTTCGAGCAGCTGCGGACGCAGGTGGTCGAGGCCGTCCGCGACGGACGGCTGGCGACCGGCGCGAAGCTTCCGACGGTGCGCGGGCTGGCCGACGAGCTGGGGATCGCACCGAACACCGTCGCGAAGGCGTACCGGCTACTCGAGACCGACGGGGTCATCGAGACCCGGGGGCGCGCTGGGACGTTCGTGTCAGCGCACGGCGACGCGATCGACCGGCAGGCGCAGCTGGCAGCGGCGGCGTACGCGGACCGCATCCGGGACCTCGGCGTCTCGCCGGAGGACGCCGTGGCGCTCGTTGAGGCCGCGCTCCGCGCCTGACGTCGTTTCGCCCTTCGACAAGCTCAGGGACCGGGGAAGGGACTTCGAGACCGGCCCGACTCAGATGACGCTCTGGGACCACGGATCGGGATTGCCGAACCGGTGCGCCGTGATCGAGATCGCCTGCTCGCGCAGGAACGGCAGCAGCTCCACCCGTCCGGCCTGCGTGACCGGTCCCGCCCAGATCGCGATCTCGGGATCGCCGCCGAGCGCCTCTGCGAGGCGCTTCGCGAGCGGCTCACGCTCGGAGGCCTCCGTTCCGGGTTCCGCCTCCGCGACCGTCTCGGGACGCGGACCGACGATCCGCACCCGGGTCGCGACCGGTGGCTCCTGGCCGAGCTCGCCCGTGTCGATCGACCCGCGGGCCGCCGTCCGGGTCAGCCACTGCTCGTCGGTCTCGAGCGAGACGGGGATGCTCAGCTCGGACAACCAGTCACGGACCTCGCGCGGCAGCCGCCCGCCGAGACTGACGGTGAACCGCGACCGCGACCGCACCGCGGCGATGAGGACCCGCAGTGCATCGCCCAGGTCGGCCCCCGACGCGACGCGCACCGCGACCGGAACGGGCCGGTAGCGCAGGAGGTTCCGTTCCACGCCGAGCTGCGAGACGTCCTTCACCTCGCCGAACTCGTTCCCCCACGCGATCGCGTCGCTGAGCGCCGACCGCCGCAGTACGTCGAAGGCTTCGTAGGTGAGCGACGGCTGGGCCGCCTCGATGAGCTTCACGATGCGGGTGTCGAGCCCGCGGAGGTGCAGGCTGCGGCTCGCCGATCCCGGATCCGGCCGCCACTCGCCGAGCCCGAACAGGTAGTTGGGGCCCCCGGCCTTCGTGCCGGTCCCGACCGACGAGCGCTTCCACCCGCCGAAGGGCTGGCGCTGCACGATCGCACCGGTGATGCCCCGGTTGACGTACAGGTTGCCCGCCTCGACGGTGTCGAGCCATTCCCCGAGATCGACCGGGTCGAGGGTGTGCAGGCCCGCGGTCAGTCCGTAGGGGGTCACGTTCTGCAGGGCGATCGCCTCGGTGAGGTTCGCGGCCTGCATGACACCGAGGACCGGTCCGAAGTACTCGGTCAGGTGGAAGGGCGAGCCGGGCTGGACACCGGTGCGGACCCCCGGCGACCAGAGGCGCTCGCTCGGCCGGCCGAAGTTGACCGACGAGTCGTCGAGCAGCTTCGGCTCGACGAGCCACTTCTCGCCGAGGCGCAGCTCCGTCAGCCCGGCGAGGAGCTTCTCCCCCGCCGGCTCGACGATCGGCCCCATCTGCGTGCGCGCATCGGACGGCCAGCCGACCCGGAGCGAGCGGACGGCGTCCTCGAGCTGCCGCAGGAAGCGGTCGGATCGTGCCACCGAGCCGACGAGGATCACGAGCGACGCGGCCGAGCACTTCTGCCCGGCGTGCCCGAAGGCGCTCTTCACGATGTCGGCGACGGCGAGATCGAGGTCGGCGCTCGGCGTGACGATGATCGCGTTCTTCCCGCTCGTCTCCGCCAGCAGCGGCAGGTCGGCACGCCACCCACGGAACAGCTGCGCCGTCTCGAAGGAGCCGGTCAGGATCACCCGGTCGACGGACGGGTGGGAGACGAGCCGACGACCGAGGTCGCCCTCCTCCACGTCGGCGAGGACGAGGAGATCGCGCGGCACCCCGGCGTCCCAGAGCGCCTCGACGACCACGGCTGCGCACCGCTTCGCCTGTGGAGCGGGCTTGATGATCACTCCGCTGCCGGCGGCGAGCGCCGCGAGGACGCCTCCGGCCGGGATGGCGACGGGGAAGTTCCAGGGTGGCGTCACGACCGTGAGCGCGGAGGGGACGAAGCTCGCGCCGTGCACGCTCTCGAGCAGGGGCGCGTTGGCCGCGTAGTAGTGCGCGAAGTCGACGGCCTCGCTCACCTCGGGATCGGCCTCGGCGATCGTCTTGCCGGTCTCGCTCGCCATGACCTCGATGAGGTCTGCCCGACGGGAGGAGAGGACCCGAGCTGCAGCATGCAGGACGGCGGCCCGTTCGGCGGCGGGGCGCGCACCCCATCGCTCACCGGCGGCGCGGACCATCGTGATCGTGCGGTCGAGGACGCGTGGGTCGTCGATGGCGGCGGCAGCGACCGCGGCGCCACCGAGGGTCGACTGCGGGACGCGTGCCAGGATCGACGCTCCCCACGCCCGGTTCGCCGCGAGCGAGGGGTCGGTGTCGGCGGTGTTCTCGAAGCCCGGGGCGCCGTCGACGACACCACCACGCTCCGAGCGGGAGAAGACCGCCGTCTCGACGTACGCGGAGGACGGGTCGGCGTGGAAGCGGTCCTCGCCGCCGCTCGATCCGCGTTCCAGCCCGAGGACCTGCTGCGTGAGTCCCGCGTCGGGCGCCTGCGCGGGATCGCGGAAGCGGTCGTCCCCATCGTTGTCGGGCAGCGGTGCCTCCGGGGCCTCCGCGGCGCGGTCCTGCGTCCGGTTGGGGGTCGGCACCTGCCCGGCGGTCTCGTCGAGGGCGTCGACCGACGCGAGGAACCGACGTCGCTCGCGCGCGAACAGGGTCGGCTTCTCGGCGAGCTCGAACACCGCCGACATGAAGTTCTCCTCGCTGGCGTTCTCCTCCAGACGGCGGACGAGGTAGGAGATCGCGACGTCGAACTCCTTCGGGTTCACGACGGGCGTGTACAGCAGCACCGTCCCGACGTCCCGCTTGATGGCCTCGACCTGACCGGTCGCCATCCCCAGCAGCATCTCGAAGTCCACCCGCTCACGCACACCGCGGTCGCCCGCGAGGAGCCACGCGTAGGCGATGTCGAAGAGGTTGTGCCCGGCGACCCCGACCCGCACGACATCCGTGTGCGCGGGCGTGAGCGCCCAGTCGAGCACGCGCTTGTAGTTGGTGTCGGTCTCGCGCTTCGATCCGGTCGTCGCGAGCGGCCAGCCGTGGATCGCCGCGTCGACCCGCTCCATCGCGAGGTTCGCGCCCTTCACGAGCCGCACCTTGATGGGCGCACCGCCGGCGGCCACGCGCTGCTTCGACCAGGCGGTGAGCTGCATCATCGCCTCGAGGGCGTCTGGCAGGTAGGCCTGGATGACGATGCCGGCCTGGTACTGCAGCAGCTGCGGCTGGTCGAGGAGTCGGGTGAAGACCGCGATCGTGAGGTCGAGGTCGCGGTACTCCTCCATGTCGAGGTTGATGAAGGTGCCGGTCGTGAGCCCCTCCTCGTAGAGCGGCACGAGGCGTCGGACGATGCGGTCGACGACCTGCTCGAACGACCACATGGAGAGCTGGCTGGCGATCGACGAGACCTTGATGGACACGTAGTCGACGTCGGGGCGCTGCAGGAGCTCGCGGGTGCCGGCGAGCCGCTTCGCCGCCTCGCCCTCGCCGAGGACGGCCTCCCCGAGGAGGTTCAGGTTGAGTCGGGAACCGTCGGCGCGCAGTTTCGCGATCGCGTTGCCGAGCTCACGAGGACGGCTGTCGACGATGAGGTGGCCGACCATGCCCCGGAGGACGCGGCGCGCGGCGGGGACGACGACCCAGGGCAGGACCGGACCGACCAGACCGCCCGTGCGGACGGCGGCCTGCTCGTACCAGGGCAGGAATCGCGGCGTCCGACCGGCGAGGGCGGCGAGGGCGTTCCCGGCGACGAGGGGGTCCTCCGGGCGCATGACGCCGTCGACGAAGCCGACGGTGAACTCGAGGCCGTTGGGGTCGCGCAACACCCCGGCGAGCCGCTCGGCGGCGGGATCGGTCGGAGCTTCCGCCCCTTCGTCGACCCATTTCGACGCGAGGGCGATCGCACGATCCGCGAGTCCGACCGGTTCGGTGGGACCCTCGTTCGCAACGTTCGCCATGCTGCTCAGCCTATGCTCCGATCCGGCGATCCCAGCTGAGGCTCGCGAGTACACGCCCGGCGGCTGAGCACCCCATCGCCGAGCGCCCCACTCCGCGGTCCCTGAGCACCCCACTCCCCGGTCACTGAGCCTGTCGAAGTGCGCCTGCGAATAGGGTGTGGTCATGCATTTCGTCGAGCAGTACGACGCCGTCATCGTCGGCGGCGGGCACAACGGCCTCACCGCCGCCGCCTACCTCGCACGCGCGGGCAAGCGCGTCCTCCTCCTCGAGCGCCTCGACCACACGGGTGGAGCAGCCGTCTCAGAACGTCCGTTCCCCGGCGTGGACGCGCGCCTGTCCCGGTACTCGTACCTCGTCAGCCTGCTGCCCCAGCGGATCATCGACGACCTCGGGCTCGACGTCCGGCTCGTCCGGCGCCGCTTCTCCTCGTACACGCCCGACCCCGCGAACCCGGGCACGGGTCTCCTGATCGACAACCGTGACGACGACGCCACGGTCGCGTCGTTCGCGTCGATCGGGCATCAGGAGGACGCCGCGGGTGTCGCCGAACTGCACCGTCGGATCGGGCACCTGGCCTCGGTGCTCTGGCCGACGGTGCTCGAGCCGCTCCGCAGCCGTTCCGATGCGCGTGACGCGGCGATCGCCGCCGCCGCGGACCTCGGGGTGCCGGCCGCGGAGGTCGTGTCGATCTGGTCGGCGGTGTTCGACGAGCCGATCGGCCGTGCCATCGAGGGCGCCGCGCTGTCCGACCTCGTCCGCGGTGTCGTCTTCACGGATGCGCTCATCGGCACCTTCGCCCGCGCCGACGACCAGACCTTGCAGCAGAACATCTGCTTCCTGTACCACCTGATTGGCGGCGGGACAGGCGACTGGGACGTCCCCGTCGGCGGCATGGGCGCCGTGACGGATGCGCTGCGCCGAGCGGCCGAGGAGGCCGGTGCTGAGATCCGGACACTCGCCGAGGTGACCTCCATCCAACCGGAGCACGGGCTCGTCGCCTACGTGGACCTCGCCGCGGAGGCGGAGCTCGAGGCGACCGAACCGATGTCGACGCTGGATCGGTTCCGGCCCCGCCCCGGAGTCGTCGTCCGCGGCGAGTGGATCCTGTCGGGTGCGGCCCCAGTGGTGCTGGAGCACCTCCTCGACCCGACGGCGGAGCAACGGGCGGCCGCAGCCGCATTCGCCGCGTGGTCGGCAGCGCGGGGGACGCCTGTGCAGTGGAGTGATGCCGACGCGATCCTCGGCACGGCGCCAGCGCCGGAGGACGGTGTCCCGCATCCCGAGGGCGCCCAGGTGAAGGTGAACCTGTTGCTGCGGAGACTCCCCAAGCTCCTCGACCCGGCCGTCGATCCGGCGGCGGCGTTCGGCGGCACCTTCCACATCAACGAGGGCTGGGCGCAGCTGGAGCACGCCTACCGCGAGGCCGAGGCCGGCCGGATCCCCGACCCGCTACCCTGCGAGGTCTACTGCCACACCCTGAGCGACCCGAGCATCCTCTCGCCTGAGCTGCAGGCCTCGGGGGCGCAGACGCTCACCGTGTTCGGCCTCCATGTGCCGCATCGGCTCGCGGTCGCTGCGGACGCGGTTCCCGGCGGCCACGACGCCTTCCGTGACGCGCTGCAGACCGCGGTACTGCGATCGTTGGACTCGGTGATCGCGGAACCCATCGAGGACTTGCTGCTGCTCGACGCCGAGGGGCGGCCCTGCATCGAGACGCGGACGACGCTCGACCTCGAGCGCTCCCTGGCGATGCCGGGCGGGAACATCTTCCACGGCCCGCTGTCGTGGCCGTTCCTCGAAGACGACGCCCCGCGGACGACAGCGGCCGAGCGGTGGGGTGTCGCCACGGCTCACCCGCGGGTCCTGCTCTGCGGCGCCGGGGCCCGACGCGGTGGCGCGGTCAGCGGACTGGGTGGGCACAACGCCGCGATGGCCGTCTTGGACGCCTGAGCCGCACGCCGCAGAACGCGCTGCCGCGCTCAGTGGTGACGGTGGTCCTGGATGGTGATCTTCGGGCCACGACGAGGCTTGTGGATGCCGCTCCGGCCGATGAGCCGGAGCACCCGCTGCCGATGACCAGCCCAAGGCGCGAGCAGCTCGAGCATGCCGTCGTCGTCCACCGGTGAGCCGGTGAGCGCTTGCCCCACCGAGGCCGCGAGGTGGTAGTCGCCGACGCTCACCGCGTCGGGGTCGCCGTGGGCTCGGAGCGTCACTTCGGCGGCCGTCCACACGCCGATGCCCGGCAGGCTCTTGAGGCGCCGCGACGCGTCGTCGGGGTGCTCATCGAGCGTCCGCTCGATCGCGGAGGCGAGTCGCGACGACCGCACGACCGTCTCCGACCGCTGCGGCCCGACACCCGCCGTATGCCACTCCCAGCTCGGGATCATCCGCCAGGTCTCGGCGGAGGGCGCGACGACCATACCCTCAGGGGCTGGACCGGGGGCGGCATCGCCGTGTCGGCGCACGAGCAGTCGCCACGCACGCCACGCTTCGAGTGCGGTGACCTTCTGCTCGAGGATCGACGGCACGAGCATTTCAAACACGAGTCGGTTGCGACTCAACCGCAGACCCGGGTTCCGTCGGGACACCTCGGTGAGCAGCGGACTCCGGCTCACGTCGAGTTCCGACCAGTCGTCGTCGCGGCCGAGCAGTTCCGGCACACCGGCGATCATCCACTCGGCGCCCGGACCCCAGGCGGCCGCCTCGACCTCGCCGTCGCGGACGGTCGAGACGTACAGGGTCGCGCCGCCCTGTGGGGTGCGCGCCGTCAGCCAGACCCCGCCAGGCGTTCGGCGATAGCACGGGCCGTCGCCTCCCCGGGCGATGAGGCGCAGGGTGCTGTGGACGTCGAGTGGACCGCCCGGGCGGTACACCGTCCGAACCGGCTCCGCCACGCGCGACGCCGGTCCGGTCGGCTGCAGCGCGGCCTCGATGGACGACAGCGAGGGAGCGGCGAGCGATGCAGAGGCGGACATGGTGGTCACCCTACGTGGTGACCACCGACATCCGGCGTCGCCGACGGCGGCCGAGGATCGCGAAGACACCCCGACCGCCGCCGCTCCGCTATCGCACCAGGCGGAAGTCATACCCGGCCTGATCGATGAACGTTCCGTTCACGCGTTGTTCGACGCGTCCGCCCTGGTAGCGGGCCGGGAGGTAGTCCCGACTCCATTCGATGGTCCACGAGCCCGAGGAGTCGGCCTTCGTCGTCCCGAGTCGGGTGCCCCAGGCTCCGATGATCTCGATGTCGGCCAGTGGCGTCGCCGTGCCGGTGAACACGGGCCGCGTACCGGTGAGGGTGTCTCCGATCTTCGGCGACGTCACCCTGAGGGCGGACGCGACGGTGAAGTCGTAGACCGAGCGATGCGTCTCGACGCCACCGACGATCTGTCGGACGGTGCCACCCGCGTACCGGGCGGGGAGCAGCGACTTGTTCCAGGTGATCGTCCAGCGTCCGCTCGCGGCGACCGCCTCGGTGGTGCCGACGAGATCGCCCCAGGCGCTCCAGATCTCGAGCCTCGCGCCAGGCTGTGCCGTGCCACTGAACTCGGGCACGGACGAACCGATGACACCACCGGTCGCGGGCGATTCCACGACGAGCGGGGCGACGACGGCGCGGGCTGCCACGGTGAAGTCGTACGGCGCACGGGACTGCTCGACACCGTCGATCTCCTGGCGCACGGAGCCACCGCTGTACCGGCCCGGGGTCAGGCTCTTGTTGATCGGTGCCGCCCAACGATGGTCGTCTCCGACCTCGGCCGAGGCGATCTCCGTCCCCCAGGCGCCGATCACCCGGATGGTCGCGCCAGGCTCACCACGACCACTGAACACCGGGACGGCGGTCTCGACGGTCTCTCCGATGGCGGGCGAGAGCAGGGTGACGTCCTCGACCGGGCCCGGCTCGGGCGTAGCTTCCCGATACGTGAATCGGAGCGGTGCAGTGGTGCGCTGTTCCTCGAAGACCTGGGTCGCGGTCGCGGCGTACGCACGCGGTTCGAGGGTCCGGAGCGATTGCTGGCTCCAGGCACCGCTTCCGTCCACGTCGACATCGACCAGCGCCACACCCGTCGCGTCGTCGAGGACGGTCACCCGCGCGCCAGGTTCTCCGAGACCTGAGAACACCGGACGCGGATCGTCCACTGTGGCGTCGAGTGCGGGCGTTCGGACCGTCACCGCAGTGACGACGCGGTAGGTCAGCGACCAGTTCGCGGTCGAGTCGTCGGAGCGTTGACGAACCCTACCGGACTGCGCGCCGGGCGCGAGATCGCGGGTCGGAACCGCGGACCAGGTGCTACCGGCGGTGACCGTGGCCGTGGCGAGCGGTTCGCCCGTCGCGTCGAGGACCTCGACGACCGCGTCAGGCGTCCCGTGTCCGCTGAACGCCGGACGCGGGTGCCGGACGACGGAACCGGGGGTCGGAGCGTCGAGGGTGACCGGGATCGCGACCGGGACGGGGTCGAGCCCCTCCGGTGTGATCCGATCGGCGTCCGCGACGGCCCCGAAGCCACCCACGGCCAACCTGCCGTCGAACTGACGGAGGAAGCCTCCTGCTCCGCCGTTCGAGACGAGACCGTATCCGCCGACCCGGCCGTTCGCGAAGGCTTCCCAGCCCCATTGCTGCGCGGTCGAGCCGGTGCAGACCGCCGGGTACACGTACTTGTACGCCTGCGACGGGTCGGGCTGGAGGCACCTCGTGACGCCTCCGACCGTGGTGGTGACCGGGCCGGACGCGTCCACCGACGGGAACGTCCAGCGGCCGGATGCGGCGAGCGCTTCATCGAGCGTGGCGTGCAGCGTCACCCTGGCCGGGTTCAGCACGTCGGTCGAGCCACCCACCGCGAAGAAGGCGTCCGGACCGGAGGGGAACCCTTGGCCGACGAACCGCCCGTCGAGCGAGGACGGCGCTGGGAGCGCGTCAGGAGCGGGTCCGGCCGCGAGGGCGGGCGGACCAGTGAGCAGGCTCACCGTCATGCCGAGCAGGCTCACGACGACGATGGGGAGGGAGAGCTTCATGGGCGATGGGTGACCTTTCGCAGGGGTGCGCCCGAGACGGCCCGGGGGAGAGCCGCCCGGACGCACCGGCGGAGCGTTCGCGAACGAACGCGGTCAGCCTACAAGTATTCCAGTCGCTTAATCCAGTATGTCGCCCGACTCCCCTGTCACCAATCGCTGGGGGCCGGAGCCTTCGTCGACGGTAGGGCGACGTCTCGCGCCCACTGCGCCTGCCACGCCGGGAGATCCGCCGGAGCCGGGCCGGTGAGCTCGACGAGCTCCGACAGTGCGACCACGCCGCCCGAGCGTTTGAGGAACCGACCCCGGACGAGGGCCTGCGTGTAGACCTCACCACCCACGACCACCCGGTGTTCGATGAACACACCCTTGTCGTCGTAGCCCGTGACCCGGGTCTCGACAGTGAAGCGCTGCCAGGGCTGCAGCGACTTCCGGAACGTGATGCTCTCGCTCGACACCACGGGGTACCAGCCCAGGTGCTTGAAGCGATCCCACAGTCCGTTCCGGATGAGGAGGTCGAACCGGCCGAGGTCGAAGATCGACAGGTACACACCGTTGTTCATGTGGCCGAGGACGTCGAGATCGGTGGGCAGCACGCGCAGCCGGATCCGACCGACGTCCCAGGTGTCGAGGCGCTCGCCGCGACGGGCTCGACGGCGGGACTGCAGGAACATCGCGATGGTGCGGAAGATGAGGTGCACGGATGCGACCGTATCCTGAGCACACGGTCGAAGTCGGATCCGTTGTCGGTCCCCGACAAACCCGGAGCGGCAGTCGTGCCCGGCGCCTCGCGCCGGGCACAACTGCCGCTAGTCGGCGGCGACGATGTTGTCGACGCCGCCGTCGGTGACCGCTGGGGCCGACGGCGTGGCGACCTTGTTGCCATTGGCCCCTTCCACGAAGGTGACGTTGTCGACGCTCGGGACGTTCACGCGCGTGATGGAGCTGTTGAGCGAGAGGTTCACGACCGCGCCCGTCACCGTCACGATGCTGTTCGAGGCTTCCACCACGACGTTCTCGCAATCACCTTCGATGGTCACGCTCGAGCTGTGGTCGACGATGGTCGCCGTGCCGTCGACGCACTCACCCGAGACGTCGGGGATCGTGTAGTCGGATCCGGCGGTGGCTTCAGCTGCGCCCGTCGACGAGGCGCTCATGGTCGGCGACTGGTCGGCGGCGGTGCACCCGGCGAGGGCGACGACGGCCAGACCTGCGAGGGCGACGAGGGTGAGTTGCTTGGACATGGACACTCCTTGAGCGATTCGAGAGGGGACGAGAGGGTCGCCGGCCCGCACGGTGATGCCGGACCGGCGACCTGTTGGTCAGCTCAGGGGACGAGGGTGAAGTCGTACCCGGACGAGCTGATGATCTTGCCGTCGATCGCCTCGGTCACCGTGCCGCCGGAGTACCGCGCCGGCAGGTAGTCCCGCGGCCAGGTGATCGTCCAAGCTCCGGTGCGCTCGTCCGCGTACACGGAGCCGAGGTCGGTGCCCCACGCCCCGGTGATCTGCACTCGTGCACCGGGATTCGCCGTGCCGGTGAACACCGGGCGCGTGCCCGAGATGGTGTCTCCGACCTTCGGCGAGGTGACGACGAGACGGGGCCGGATGATCGTGAAGTCGTAGACGTAGGTGTGCGTCGCCACACCGTCCACGAACTGCTTGACGGTCCCACCCACGTACCGGTTCGGCAGCAGGCTCTTGTTCCAGGTGATCGACCAGGCGCCGCTCGCGTCGACCTCGTCGATCTCGCCGAGCACGGCACCGGATGCGCCACGGATCACGATTCGCGATCCAGGCTGAGCCGTCCCGGTGAACACCGGGGACGCCTCGGCGACAGTCCCACCGATCGTCGGAGACGTGACGACCAACGGAGCGGTGTTCGGCGTCCCGATGGTGAAGTCGTAGACGAACGACTGCGTCGGAGCTCCGGCCACGAACTGCTCGACGGTGCCGCCGACATATCGCCCGGGCAGCAGGCTCTTGTTCCAGGTGATCGACCAGGCGCCGGTCGTGTCGACCTCGTCGACCGATCCGAGGACGCCACCCCAGAGCCCGCGGATCACGATCCTCGAACCCGGCTGCGCCGTGCCTCGGAACACCGGGGTCGTCTCACGGATCGTGTCGCCCACCTTCGGCGACTCCACCACCAGCGATGCGATCGGTGCCGGCGCGCCGGACTCGATCGTCACCGTCCACGGCTGACTCAAGCCCGAACCAGCCTGGGTCACCAGACCCTCGGCCGGACCGACCGGCGCATCGGCCTTCGCGACCAGCGTCAGGGTGACGTCTCGGTTCGAACTCGTCACCGTGCCACGGAATCCCGGCAGAGCGGCGTCCCAGGTGAACCCACCGGTCGCCGTCCCCGATGCGAAGCCCGCGGGCACCACGATCTCCGTCGCGCCGGTGGCGGTCTCGTTGAACGACACCGGAACCGCTACCGATGCACCCTGCTTCACCGTGAGCGACGGCACCGTCACCGACGGCGCGACCGGCGGAGCGACGATGTTCGCCGAGAAGTCGGTGAGCTTGATCCGACTCGCGGACCAGTACACCCCGCCACCCGTCGTCGTCCCGATCGGGGCATCGTCGGCCGCGGCCAAGATGAGCTGCAGCGACCGGATCCCCGCGGGGAGGATGCCCGTCGCACCCGCGGGAGTCACCTCGAACGCCAGGTGCCCGACCCCGGCCACCGTCGTGAACGGCGGGTGTTCGATGTCGACCCGCTGTCCCGCCGCATCGGCACTGAAGGTCACCTCGACCTGGACGAACTGGCCCGGAGACAGCGAGGGTGTCTCGATCGACGCGGTCGGCGTGGCATCGGGCACCTGGAGAGAGGACGGATTCCCGTGCGAGGACAGGACCATTGGTCCGCTCATACGGTCACTGGTGAGCGAGGGCTCCGGAGGGGCGGCAGCGTTGGCGGCAGCGGGGCCAGAGATGATACTCGCTGCCGCGATCGCCAGTAAGCCGAGGGTGGTGAGGGGTTTCGTGAGCTTCATAGGGAGGAAGCAGCCTTTCGTGTTGCGAACGATCGCCTGGCGTGGCGACGAGGCCGATGGGCCGCGCGACCGGAGCCCGAGCTCGACCAAGCTAACAGATATTCCAGTCGACCACATTTGAGATGGGCATAAGAATTGAACAGGAGGAACTGGGCGTCCACATCCGCGCGAGTCTCCTGGGGCAGCTCAGCGAGCGAGGGTGAAGTCGTATCCGGTCGAGCTGATGAGCGTTCCGCCGACGGTCTCGGTGACCACCCCGCCGGCGTACCGCGCCGGCTGGTAGTCCCGAGGCCAGGTGATCGTCCATTCGCCGGTACGCGGGTGAGCGACCGCCGAGCCGAGGTCGGTCCCCCACGCGCCGGTGATCCGCACCGTCGCGCCGGGGTTCGCCGTTCCCGAGAACACCGGACGGGTGCCAACGAGTGTGTCACCGATCCTCGGGGAGCTGACGACGAGGCGCGGCTGCACGATCGTGAAGTCGTAGACGAAGGTGTGTGTCACGGCGCCGTTCACGGACTGCCGGACCGTACCGCCGTCATACTGGCTGGGGAGCAGCGTCTTGTTCCAGGTGATCGACCACGCACCGCTCGCGTCGACCCGGTCGACGGCCCCGAGGACATCGCCCCACGCACCACGGATCTCGATGCGCGAACCCGGCTCGCCGGTCCCTCGGAACACGGGGGTCGTCTCAGTGATCGTCTCGCCACGCCTCGGCGACTCGACCACCAGGGGGGCGATCGGCTCATCCGGTGCCCGGACGATGTTCGCCGTGAAGTCGGCGATCGTGATACGGGAGGGACCGTAGGTGACCTTGCCGCCGATGGCCGCGCCGATGGGAGCGTCGTCGTTGGCCCGCAGCGTGAACCTCACGGTGGTCGTGCCGACCGGCAGGGTTCCTCCGATGCCCAGCGAGTCGAGCGTGAAGGCCGGGTGGTCGACCGCGGTGATCCGCGTGTTCGCCGGGTGGTAGACGTCGATCCGCTGACCACCGGCATCGGCGTTGAACGTCGCCTCCACCTCCACGGACTGACCAGGGGCGAGCGTCGGCGTGGGGATCGAGGCGCCGGGCGCGAGCGGCGCCGGGACCGTGAAGTCGAAACGCACCTGGACATCCGACCCGGTTCCGCTCTGGGTCGCGGTTCCCGTGTAGCGGCCGGGCTCGAGCTGGATCGACGGAACCGACCAGGACGTCGAGTCCAGGGGGATGCTGGTGCTCGCGAGCAGGGCCTGCGCGTCGGTGCGGATCGAGACGGACGATCCGGGCTGCCCGATACCGCTGAACGTGGGGGTCGGTGTGTCCACCGTGGCGCCGATCGCCGGGGTCCGCAGTTCGAACGGCTCGATCGGGGCCAGCTGCGACTCAACGACGACATCGGTGAGCGCGTCCATCGTGAGCTCGACGAAGGCATCGGTGTCGGTCCCGCCCAAGGAGTACGGATTCGACACCGGGTACAGGGCGTAGCCCGCCACCCACTTGTTCGAGACGTACCGCCACTCGAAGTCCTGCGATGGGGACCCCGTGCACGTCCGGGCTGCGACGAGCGCGCGGGAGCCGTCGCCCGCGGGCGTCAGGCAGAGCGTCGAGGAGGTTCCCGTGCCGGTGATCGGCCCGGCCGCACCGACGGCAGGGAGGGAATACGTTCCCGCGAGCGACGCTGCTCCGCCCACCGAGGACGAGTACAGCCGCTGGACGTTGCGACCCGACTCCGGCGCGGAGAGCCCGACGTACGCCGACGATCCGCTGGAACGGTTCTGCAGGACGAGCTTGCCGATCACCCTCGACGTGCCTGCCGAAGGGGCCACGGCGTCCGGCGCGACGGGGACGTCCCCGGTGCCGAACGCGTCACCGGGTCCGTCGTCGTGCTCCTGCGGATCCGCGATGGACCCGACAGGCGGAGCGGCGGACGCCGGAACCGGGAGTCCCACCGCGGTGAGCAGGATGGTCGCAGCGGCCAGGGCCGAGAGCGTGGATCGTAGGAGCAGGGAGCGCGGAGCACGGATCAGAGCAGTCACGAGGACCGAGGCTACTCATCTGGAATATCGCCGTGGGGACTGCCGCCGAATCTGTGGAGAACTCGCCCCTCAGTCGGTCGGCACGTGCCGCTCGTCCGGCCCGACGTACTCGGACAGCGGACGGATGAGCGCGTTCGACGCGAGCTGCTCGGCGATGTGCGCCGTCCATCCGACGATCCGAGCGGCGACGAACAGCGGCGTGAACGTGACCGTGTCGAACCCGATCAGGTTGTACGCCGGGCCCGAGGGGTAGTCGAGGTTCGGCTTGATGTTCTTCCGTGCGACCATGTCCGCTTCGAGCGTCGTGTACAGCTCGAGGATCTCGGGCTTGCCGTAGTGCTCGGCGAGCCGCTCCAACGCCTTCAGCATCGTCGGCACGCGCGAGTCGCCGTTCTTGTAGACCCGGTGTCCGAAGCCCATGATCTTGCGCTTCTCGGCGAGCGCCGCGTCGAGCCACGCGCTGGCCTGGTCAGCCGTCCCGATCTCGTCGAAGACGTGCATGACGGCTTCGTTCGCCCCACCGTGCAGGGCGCCCTTGAGCGCGCCGATCGCGCCGGTGACCGCCGAGTACAGGTCGCTGAGGGTCGAGGTGATGACCCGGGCGGTGAAGGTCGACGCATTGAAGGAGTGCTCCGCGTAAAGGATCATCGAGACGTCGAACGCGTCGACGACGACCGGATCGGCTTCTTCACCGAAGGTCATGAAGAGGAAGTTGGCGCTGTAGCCGAGGTCGTCGCGCGGCGGGACGAGCTCGAGGCCGTGGCGGCGGCGCTGGTCGTAGGCGACGATCGCCGGCAGCTTCGCGTACAGGCTCGCGGCCTTGACCGCGTTGGCCTCGGGGGTGTTGGTCTCGGCGGTCGGGTCGTTCGCGCCGATCACGCTGACGGCCGTGCGGAGGGCGTCCATCGGGTGACTCTCGGTCGGGAGGAGGTCGATGGCCGCCTTGACGTTGTCGTCGAGCGCGCGCTGGCCTCGCTCCGACGCCGTGAACGCAGCGAGTTCGGCGTCCGTGGGCAGTTCGCCGTTCCAGAGCAGGTACGCGACCTGCTCGAAGCTGCAGTGCTCGGCGAGCTCCTGGACCGGATACCCGCGGTAGAGCAGGGAGTTCGTCTCCGGGTTCACCTTCGAGACGCTCGTCACGTCGACGACGACGCCGGCGAGACCCTTCTTGATGTCGCTGGTCGCTTCGGTCATGCGTTGCTCCTTTGCGTACTGCCTGCGCGCGTCCTGCGCGCGTCGGTCGAGCTTGGCACCCGGCTGGCCCCTCGACAAGCTCGGGGAGCGGAGACCCAGGTGGTGTTCACCGGTGAGGGACGCCTACCGGTCGATGGTGAAGTTGAAGACCGAGATGTCGAAGCGGTTGTAGCCCTCGTAGTCGATCAGTTCGTAGAGGTCGGCACGGTGCTGCATCTCACCGAGCTTGCTCGTGAGCGAGCCCTCGTCGTTCAGCGTGTCGAGCGCGCGACCTGCGGCGCCCATCGCGATGCGGAGGAGCGACACCGGCCAGATGACGATGTTCACGCCCACATCGGCGAGTTGCTGACTCGTGAACAGCTCGCTCTTGCCGAACTCCGTCATGTTGGCGAGGATCGGCACGTCCACCGCGTCGCGGACGGCGGCGAACTCCTCGAGCGACCGCATCGCCTCGGGGAAGATCGCGTCGGCTCCGGCGTCGACGAGTTGCTTGGCCCGGTCGATCGCGGCGTCGAGCCCGTCGACGGCGGCGATGTCGGTGCGCGCCATGATGAGCAGGTTCGGGTCTCGCCGGGCGTCCACGGCGGCACGGATCCGGCCGAGCGCGGTGGAGGTGTCGACGACCTGCTTGCCGTCGAGGTGGCCGCAGCGCTTCGGGTTGACCTGGTCCTCGATGTGGAGCCCGGCGAGCCCGGCGTCCTCGATCTCCTGGACGGTGCGCGCGACGTTCATCGGCTCCCCGAAGCCGGTGTCGGCGTCGACGATCGCGGGCAGCTCGGTCATCCGGGCGATCTGTTTGGCGCGACCGGCGACCTCGGTGAGGGTCGTCAGTCCGATGTCGGGCAGCCCGAGGTCGGCGGAGAGCACCGCGCCGGAGATGTAGACGCCGTCGAAGCCCTTCTGCTCGATGAGCCTCGCCGAGAGCGGGTTGAACGCGCCCGGGAAGCGCAGCAGCTCACCGGTGGCGAGTCGCTCGCGGAACAGCCGGCGCTTCTCGGCCGGCGTGGTCTCGCTGTACAGCATCAGCACAGTCCCTTCTGGAGGTCGGCCGGCATCAGAACAGGCCGGTCGGGTGGGGTGCCGAGGCGAGGACCCCGGAGGCGGCCTGGATGCTCAGCTGCCTGACCTCGTCGGCGTCGAGCTCCGGGAGGCGTTCGGCGAGCGCGAGGAAACGCTCGATCTCCTCCGGGTCGAGGACGTCGGCGGCGAGCGTGCGGAACTTGTGGACGTAGTCGGCGCGCGCGAACGGACGGGCGCCGAGCGGGTGGGCGTCGGCGACGGCGATCTCGTCGACGATGGTCGACCCGTCCGTGAGCGTGATCTCGATGCGGCCACCGAACGCCTGTTCGGCCGGGTCGAGCGAGTGGTAGCGGCGCGTCCACTCAGCGTCCTCCGCCGTCGAGATCCGGTGCCACAGCTCGACGGTGTCGGCGCGGGTGGCGCGTTCGGGACGGTAGGAGTCGACGTGGTGCCACGCGCCGTCCTGCAACGCCACCGCGACGATGTAGGGGATGGAGTGGTCGAGCGTCTCGCGCGACGCCGTCGGATCGTACTTCTGCGGGTCGTTCGCGCCGGAGCCGATGACGTAGTGCGTGTGGTGCGAGGTGTGGAGGACGATCCGGTCCACCTGCGGTCCCTGCCCTTCGACAAGCTCAGGATCCGCGTGTCGAGGGGCGAAGAGGTCCGGGTGCTCGTGGTGCAGCTTGCGGGCGAGGTCGATCCACGCCTGCGCCTGGTACTCGGCCGAGTGCTCCTTCGTGAAGGAGTCGAGGATCGCGAGCTTCGGCTCACCGGCGCCGGGCAACGGGACGTCGTAGGAGGCGTCGGGGCCGTCGAGCAGCCAGGCGACCACGCCGTCCTCGCCCTCGTAGATGGGTGACGGGCTGGTCTCGCCGCGCATCGCCCGGTCGACGGCCTCGACCGCCATCTTGCCGGCGAACGCGGGAGCGTGCGCCTTCCAGGTGGAGATCTCGCCCTTGCGCGACTGGCGGGTGGCCGTCGTGGTGTGGAGTGCCTGGCCGATCGCCTGGTGGATGGTGGCCTGATCGAGTCCGAGCATCGTGCCGATCCCGGCCGCGGCGCTCGGGCCGAGGTGTGCGACATGGTCGATCTTGTGTCGGTGCAGGCTGATCGCCTTCGCGAGGTCGATCTGGATCTCGTAGCCGGTCGCGATCCCGCGGACGAGGTCGGCGCCCGTGCAGCCGACGTGCTGGGCCACCGCGACGATGGGCGGGATGTTGTCGCCCGGGTGCGAGTACTCGGCGGCGAGGAAGGTGTCGTGGAAGTCGAGCTCACGCACGGCGACGCCGTTGGCCCAGGCGGCCCATTCCGGGGAGACGCGGCGGGCGAGGTCGGGCCCGAACACCGTGGCACCGTCGCCGCCGGTGCTGACGGGGTGGCTGAGCGCCTGGGCGCGAGCCGAGGAGACGGGTCGGCGCGTGAGCGAGGCGGCTGCGACGGCGGCGTTGTCGATCACCCGGTTGATGATCATGTCGACGACCTCGGGCGTCACCTCCACCGGATCGGTCGCGACGCGGGCGAGCTGCCAGGCGAGCTGTCCTTCGCGGGCGAGGTTCTCGTCACTGCGGTGGACGCGCAGGTGGTGCTGGATCACGGGTGTTCCTTTCGGGTGCGGCCCGTCCGAGTGTGCTGCGGGGCGTCGCATCCTCCAGCCTACGCCCGCGGGTCCGTCGCGCCGCAGCACGAGAACCGCCCGGGAACAGGACATTTCGCGCTGAACGGTCCTGCTGTCGCGCCGTTCTCCCGGCGCCGTGGAATACCAGTCTCGTTCTCCGCATCCACCCAGCCCGCGTACACCGCGCATACGGCGGCCACGGCCAGAGTGACACCCGTACCGATGATCCGAAGGAGACGACCATGCCGAACCACACCCCTGGGGCACCACGGACCCCGCTCCTGTTCGGCGACGTCGTCCGAGCCGAGGCGCTCCACTACACCGAGCTGTTCGCGGAGAAGCCGTTCGTGCCGGCCCTGCTGCTCTATTGCTCGAACGGTGCGTACCGCATCCTGTCGCCGGGCGAGGACCACCCCGGCAGTTACGTCGCCGAGGGGCCACTGTCCGCGGAGCGGGTGCGCGTGAACTTCATCTCGTGGCCGTCCGAGGACTGGAACCGGAACGTCGCCTTCCACGTGCTCGACTTCGACCGGACGACCGGAGGGTTCACCCAGCGGCTGCGACTCCCGGGCGATCCCGAGCCGAAGCACCAGGCCGGCCGCCACACCGAGGTCACCGACCTCGGTGACTGGGACACGGACACGACGTGGGAGACGGCCGAGCCGCTCCTCCACGAGACCTTCGAGGCACTCGCCCGCGGCTGACGGAGCGAACGGATGGCCGAACGAGCGAGCGGTTGGCCGTCACCGGACGGGACGAAGCACCGTGTGCGGACGGTCGCCGACGGTCGGGTCAGGCGGCGAGCAGCTGCGGGTCGGCCGCGGGGCGCAGCGGGGTGATCGTCGCGTCGGCGAGCGCGTCTTCGGCGACGGGCAGCTCGACGACGATCGGAGCCGCCGCGGTCTCGAAGCGGTCGGCGATGTCGAACATGAGCGCGTCGAGGCGGGTGCGGAGCGCGTCGGCGATGGTCACCACCACCTCGGAGGAGGCGTCCTTCCGGCCGCGTTCGATCTCCGACAGGTAGGGCGTCGAGACGGCTGCGGCGGTCGCGACGTCCTGCAGGGTGCGCCCCTGTTCGAGTCGACGCGTGCGCAGGGCCGCGCCGAGGGCTTCGCGGTACAACATGGCGACTCCTTCCGGCTGCGGGCGCGGGCTCCGTGACCGCGTGCTCTCACTGTAGGCGCGGGTCGGCCAGGCTCGGGGAGCCCACGTTCTGCCGTCAGCGGACAGGGCGGGCCGTCCGCTACAGGAAGATGTCGGGGTAGAGCTCCGACTCGTCGACGCCCGGTGAGTACTTCGCGAGGTCGGTGACCCCGGCCTCGGCGAGGACGTCCTCCACGATGAGCGACCGGCCCGTGAGCTCACGCGCCGACGCCGTCAGGACCTCGTAGGCCGCGTCGGCGTAGATCTCCGGGGTGCGACTCTTCGCCAGGAGGGCCTCGCCGCCGAGGATGTTGCCGACCGCCGCCGTCTTGATCGTCGTCTTCGGCCAGAGCGTGTTCGCGGCGATGCCGTCGCGTCCGAACTCGGCCGCGAGACCGAGCGTCACCATCGACATGCCGTACTTCGCGAGCGTGTAGCCGGTGTGCGCGCCGAGCCACTTCGGGTCGAGGTTGAGCGGCGGTGACAGCGACAGGATGTGCGGGTTCTCCGCGTCCTTCAGCATGGGGATGGCCGCCCGCGACAGCATGAACGTGCCCCGCACGTTCACGTCCTGCATGAGGTCGTACCGCTTCGCATCGAGGTCGAGGGTGCGCGCGAGGCTGATGACGCTCGCGTTGTTGACGACGATGTCGATGCCGCCGAACTCACCGGCCGTCTCGAACACAGCCCGGGTGATGTCGTCGTCGTTCCGGACGTCGCCGAGGATCGGGAGCGCCTGCCCACCGGCCTCGCGGATCGCGTCCGCTGCGGTGTGGATCGTCCCCTCGAGGCGGGGATCGGGGGTGTCGGTCTTGGCGAGGATCGCGACGTTCGCGCCGTCGCGGGCCGCACGCAGGGCTATCGCGAGGCCGATGCCGCGGCTGCCGCCCGACATGAGGATGATCTTACCGGCGAGGGTGGTCATGCGGTGGGCTCCTTCGGAGTGGTGGTCGACGCGGCGGCGCGCTTCGCCGACGCGGAGGCGAACGCCGCGACGCGTGTGACCGACTCGGGCGTCTCGATCGCCGCGCCGATCGTGCGGGCTTCGTCGTCGAGGGCGTCCTGGTAGCCGCGACCGACGCTCTCGCGCAGGAGCCGCCTCGCCTGACCGAACGCGGCCGTGGCTCCGGCCAACCAGAACGTGGCCACCTCGCGGGCGCGGGCGTCGAGCTGCTCGGCGGGGACCACCTCGGTCACGAGCCCCCAGTCGAGTGCCTCCTCGGCGCTCAGCATCCGCGGCCCGAGGGTGAGCTCGAGCGCCCGACGCATGCCGACCGCCTCGGGCAGCAGGGTGCTCACGCCGCAGTCGGGCGTGAGACCGATGTCGGCGTACTTGCTCACGAACTTCGCCCGATCGGACGCGATGATCACGTCGGCGACGAGCATGAAGCCCAGGCCGCCGCCCGCGACAGCCCCTTGGACGGCGGCGACGATCGGCTTCGCGACCGACTGCAGCGTCCGGTGGCCCTCGTGGATGATGTCGGCGAGCTCGGTGACGAAGGCGCCCGTCGATCCTGCGCTGCCGTCACCCATCCGCGACATCGCGAGGACGTCGCCGCCTGCGCAGAACGCCGGTCCGTTGGCGTCGAACAGGACCGCCCGGACGTCGTCGCGCTCCGCGATCTCGAGGGCGAGGTCGCGCCACCGTCTGGCCGCTCGGTCGTCGATCGCGTTGAGGCTCGCGGGCCGGTTGAGCGTGAGGTGCGCGAGGCCGTCGCTCACCTCGAAGAGGATGGTGTCGTGGCTGGTCACGTGGTGCTCCCATGGTCGGTGGTGGTTCCGTGCGGGCACGTGCCCGCACTCGTGGCACTGCGTGCCCGGTGCGCCGGCACGTGCCGCGGCAGAGCGATCCCGCTCACTTCGGCGCCATCCGGATCGCGCCGTCGAGGCGGATCGTCTCACCGTTGAGGTAACCGTTCTCGACGATGTGCAGCGCGAGCGCAGCGTACTCGTCGGGCCGGCCCAGGCGGGCCGGGTACGGCACCTGGTGGCCGAGCGACTCCTGGGCGGCTTCGGGCAGCCCGGCGAGCATGGGCGTCTCCATGATGCCGGGCGCGATCGTCACGACCCGGATCCCGAAACGCGCCAGCTCGCGGGCGATCGGCAGCGTCATCGAGTGCACCGCGCCCTTGGACGCGGCGTAGGCGGGCTGGCCGATCTGTCCGTCGAAGGCGGCGACGGACGCGGTGTTGATGATGACGCCGCGGTCCCCGGCGCCGTCGGCGGGGTCGCCGTCCGGATCGTTGTGCTGCATCGCGTCGGCAGTCAGCCGGATGACGTTGAAGGTGCCGAGGACGTTGACGCGCAGGACGCGTTCGAAGGCGTCGAGGTCCGCCGGGCCGTCGCGGCCGAGCACCTTCGCCGGTGGTGCGATGCCGGCGCAGTTCACGACGACCCGCAGCGGTCCACGCGACACCGCCGCTTCGACCGCCGCCTGCACCTGCTCGCCGTCGGTGACGTCGGCTGGCACGAAGGTCGCGAACCCGCCGAGCTCCTCGGCCCGCTCCGCCCCTGGTGAACCGGGGAGGTCGACGAGCACGACGCGCGCGCCGGCGCCGGCCAGCCGCGTCGCGGTCGCGAATCCGAGCCCCGAGGCGCCGCCGGTGACGATCGCCGAGCTGCCGGTCACATCCATGTCGTGGTTCCCTTCACGTGGTGGGCGCCCATCAGAGGCGCTCGATGATCGTCGCGTTGGCCATGCCGCCGCCCTCGCACATCGTCTGCAGACCGTAGCGGCCGCCGGTCGCCTCGAGCTGGCCGAGGAGGGTGGCGAGGAGCTTCGTCCCGGAGGCGCCGAGCGGGTGCCCGAGGGCGATCGCCCCGCCACGCGGGTTGAGCCGGTCGTCGTCCACCCCGAACTCGCGTTGCCACGCGAGCGGGACGGACGCGAACGCCTCGTTGACCTCGAACGCGTCGATGTCGTCGACGTCGAGCCCGCTGCGCTCCAGGATGCGGCGGGTGGCGGGGAGGATGCCGGTGAGCATCTCGATCGGGTCGCTCCCGACCGCGGCGAAGGAGACGAAGCGCGCGCGCGGCGTGAGCCCCAGCTCGAGCGCCCGGACCTCGCTCATGATGAGCGCGGCCGAAGCGCCGTCGGTGAGCGGTGAGGCGTTCCCCGGGGTGATCCGCCAGGCGATCTCGGGGAAGCGCGCCGCGAGCCGCTCGTCGCGGAAGACGGCGGGGAGTCCGGCGAGCGCCTCGGGGGTCGTCCCGGCGCGGACCGTCTCGTCGGTCGTGACGACGGAGCCGTCGGGGAGGGTGACGGCGACGACCTCGCCGTCGAACCCGCCGGACGCCCAGGTCGCGGCGGCGCGCTCGTGGGAGCGGGCGGCGAAGGCGTCGAGCTCGTCGCGGCTGAGGTTCCAACGGGCGGCGATGAGTTCGGCGGAGACACCCTGGCCGACGAGGCCCTCGGGGAAGCGGGCTCGGAGGGCGGAGCCGAAGGGGTCTGCCCCCTGCACGTTGGACCCCATCGGCGCTCGACTCATCGACTCGACACCGCAGGCGATGACGACGTCGTTGCCGGCCGACATGACGCTCTGCGCGGCGAAGGTGGTGGCCTGCTGGCTGGAGCCGCACTGCCGGTCGATGGTGGTACCGGGCGTCTCCTGCGGGAGGCCTGCGGCGAGCGCCGCGTTCCGCGCGATGTTCTGCCCCTGCTCGCCGGACTGGGTGACGCAGCCGGCGTACACGTCCTCGACGACAGCGGGATCGATGCCGGTCCGCTCCACGAGCGCACGGATCGTGCCGGCGAGGAGGTCCGTCGGGTGCACGGCGTTCAGCGCACCGCCCGGTTTACCCCGGCCGGACGGAGTCCGGATAGCGTCGACGATCACCGCAGTGCGCATAGCCATCTCCTTCGAGGTCTGCGTCCACCCTAGGCCTGGCGTGCTCGCGGACGGCGGCGGTTGTGGCCCTTCGACAAGTGCAGGGACGGGAACGTCCGTGTCCGCTGGACCGGCCCGACGATCCGCGGTCGGCGCCACGTACGATTGAGCGGTGGCCGACCCGAAGATCCTCCTGTACTACGCGTTCGCTCCCCTCGCGGACCCGGAGGCGATCCGGCTGTGGCAGCGCGACCTCTGCGAGTCACTCGGTCTCCGTGGCCGCATCCTGATCTCGAAGGACGGCATCAACGGCACCGTCGGCGGCGAGCTCGACGCCTGCAAGCTCTACGTCCGGAAGACGAAGGAGCACCCCGCGTTCCGCGACCTCGACGTGAAGTGGAGCGACGGCTCGGGCTTCGACGACGACGACCCCGTGCGCACGGCCAGGCACCGACCCGCGCCCTGGCGTCGGAGCAGTGACTTCCCGAAGCTCAGCGTGAAGGTGCGCGAGGAGATCGTCTCCTTCGGCGCCCCCGGTGAGCTCGTGGTGGACGAGCACGGTGTCACCGGCGGCGGGGTGCACCTGCAGCCGACGGAACTGCACGAGCTCGTCGCGGAGCGTGGCGACGACGTCGTGTTCTTCGACGGTCGGAACGCGTTCGAGGCCGAGATCGGGCGGTTCGCCGGCGCGGTCGTCCCCGATGTCGCGACCACCCGTGACTTCGTCGCCGAGCTCGACAGCGGCAAGTACGACCACCTCAAGGACAAGCCGGTCGTCACCTACTGCACGGGCGGCATCCGCTGCGAGGTGCTCTCAGGACTCATGCGTTCTCGCGGCTTCGGCGAGGTGTACCAGCTCGACGGCGGCATCGTCCGGTACGGCGAGCAATTCGGCGACGACGGCCTGTGGGAGGGATCCCTGTACGTGTTCGACAAGCGGGGCTCGCTCGAGTTCAGTGATCACGCGGCCGTCATCGGGCACTGTGTCGTCTGCGACGCGTCGACGAAGCACCTGCAGAACTGCGCCGACCCCTCCTGCAAGACGCAGTTGGTCGTGTGCGAGGCGCACGCGGACGGGCCCGACGGCGGCCCGCGATGCGCCGTGCACACCGGGGCCGACGTCTCCACCGATGCTCGCGCCGGCCAGCCCGCCTGAGCCGCCACCGTCATGACCGCCCACTTCCGCCTCCGCACCGAGCTCTCCGGGACGATGCAGCAGGCCTTCGACCTCTCGCGGTCGATCGACGCCCACCTCGGATCGATGGCCGACACCGGTGAACAGGCAGTCGGCGGCGTGACCTCCGGCCTCATCGGTCTCGGTGAGACCGTCACCTGGCGGGCGAAGCACTTCGGTGTGCCGTGGACGATGACGAGTCGGATCACCGCGTTCGAGGAACCCCACCGGTTCACCGACGAGCAGGTGTCCGGTCCGTTCCGGACATTCCGCCACGTCCACCTCTTCGAACCACTCGAGCGCCCGATGGGGACGGCGCGGACCATCATGCTCGACGACGTCACGTTCGCAGCGCCGTTCGGTCCGCTCGGCGTCGTGGCCGAACACGTCGCGCTCACCCGGCACCTGCGACGGCTCATCGAGTCGCGGAACCGGTGGCTGGCTGCTGCACTTCGACAAGCTCAGTGACCGGAGGGTGGGGCTCAGTGACCGGAGGGTGCGGCCCAGTGACCGGAGGGTGCGGCCCAGTGCCGAACGGACGATTCGGTCCCTGAGCCTGTCGAAGGGCGGATACCTCGACATCGAGACAACCCGACACTCGTCGTGCCACGCCCTGACCGCGCACATGCGCCCCTGCCAAGATGGAGCCATGGGTGCTCGCACGAAGTCGAAACTGGCCATCATCGGGGCGGGGAGCGTCGGTTCATCCCTCGCCTACGCCTCGCTCATCCGCGGCAGCGCCCGGCGGGTGGCGCTCTACGACATCGACGGCAAGCGCGCCTCGGCCGAGGTCCTCGACCTCGCCCACGGGACGCAGTTCACCGGTTCGAGCAGCATCACGGGCGGTGACGACATCTCGGTCGTGGCCGATGCGGACGTCGTCGTGATCACGGCCGGCGCGAAGCAGGAGCCCGGCCAGACCCGACTCGACCTCGCTGGAACGAACATCCGCATCCTCGAGCAGCTGCTCCCGAAACTCGTCGAGCAGGCGCCGGACGCCGTCTACATGCTCGTCACGAACCCGTGCGACGTCCTCACCGTCGCGGCCCAGCAGATCACGGGGCTGCCGCGCGAACGCGTCTTCTCCTCCGGCACCGTCCTCGACACCTCCCGGCTGCGCTGGTTGCTGGCCGAGCGTGCGGGTGTCGCGACCTCGGCGGTGCACGCGCTCATCGTCGGCGAGCACGGCGACAGCGAACTGCCGCTGTGGTCGCAGGCGACCATCGGCCCCGTCCCGATCCTCGACTGGGAGCTGCCCGACGGCTCGCGCTTCACGGAGCAGCAGCTCGACGAGATCGCGACCGACGTCCGAACGGCCGCCTATCGCGTCATCGAGGGCAAGGGCGCGACGAACTACGCGATCGGGCTCTCCGGTGCACGGATCGTCGAGGCCATCCTCGGCGACGAGCACGCGATCCTGCCGGTGAGCACCGTGCTCGACGGATATCACGGCGTCAGCGGGGTCGCCCTGTCGGTGCCGAGCATCGTCGACCGCTCGGGCGTCCGCTCGGTGGTCGAGGTCGCGATGTCGCCCCGCGAGGAACAGCAGTTCGCCGACTCGGCCGCTGCGGTCCGCGCGTCGCTCGACTCCCTCGGGCTGTAGCGCAGGCCTCCCTGACCCTTCCCCTCCCCCGTTCCCCAACTCAGGATCGCCCCGGTGCGTCGGGGTCATCGCCCGGCGTGTCACCGCGACACGCCAGGCGCACTCCTGAGTTGGGGCGGTTCGGCAGCGATGTCCGGAGTTGCCGGGATCTCCCCCGAGCGGCCGATGCGCAACCGGCGTCGGCCCCGATAGCGTTGCAGGACGAGGCGCGGATCCGGCCGCGCCCCTGGGGAGGCACCGGATGACCGCTGGCGTGACGATCGAGTTCGATGGACTCTCGAAATCCTTCGGGGCGGTGCAGGCGGTCGACGACCTGACGTTCCACGTGGAACCGGGCAAGGTCACCGGTTTCCTCGGCCCGAACGGCGCCGGGAAGACGACGACCCTGCGCATGCTGCTCGGCCTCGTGCAACCGACGTCGGGGAGGGCGACCTTCGGCGGTGTCCCCTACGCCAAGCTGCCGGTTCCTGCCGCGACCGTCGGGGCTGCACTGGAGGCGGCGAGCTTCGTCCCCGGCCGCACCGCCCGGAACCACCTGCGCGTGCACGCCTCCGCAGCGCGTCTGCCGGCGAGCCGGGTCGACGTCGTGCTCGCGCAGGTCGGGCTGCTCGAGGTCGCGGACCGACGCGTCGCCGGATACTCACTCGGCATGCGACAACGGCTCGGCCTCGCGACCGCCCTCCTCGGCGACCCCGGCGTGCTCGTCCTCGACGAACCGATCAACGGGCTCGACCCCGAGGGGATCAAGTGGATCCGCGGCTTCCTCACCGCGCTCGCGGCCGAGGGCCGGACCGTCCTCATCAGCTCGCACCTGCTCAGCGAGGTGCAGCAGTCCGTCGACGAGGTCGTGATCATCGCGAAGGGGCGGCTCGCGCACGTGGGCACGCTCGCGAGCCTCGACGCCGCCGACACCCTGCGCGTCGTCGTGAACTCCCCTGAGCACGAGCGGCTCGCCACGGCGCTGACCGCCGCGGGGTACACCTTCGACCAGGCCCGTGCAGGGCTCGTCGTGCACGATGTGGAGGCGATCGACATCGGCCGGGTCGCGCTCGCCGCCGGCATTCCGCTCAGTGCGTTGTCGCGGCATCGATCAGGGCTCGAGGATTCGTTCCTCGCGCTCGTCAGCGGTGGGGAGGACCACGCATGACCTCACTTCTGGCAGCCATCCGCTCCGAGTTCCTCAAGGTGTTCACCACCCGCGTGTGGTGGGGACTCGCGCTCATCCTGTTCGTGTACGTCGGTTTCGCCGCGGCCGGGGCGGCACTCCTCTTCGCCAACATCCCGGGCGCCGCCGAGTCCAGCGGTGCCGGGGCGCAGGCCACGAGCGAGATGCTCACCCAACCCGGTCTCATCTACGGCTTCGCGACGAGCATCGGGTACGTCTTCCCCGTCCTGCTCGGTGCCCTCGCCACGACCGGCGAGTTCCGGCACCAGAGCCTGACGCCGACGTTCCTCGCCAACCCGAACCGCGGGCACGTCCTCGTCGGCAAGGTCCTGGCACTGACCGGGGTCGGCGCACTGTACGGCGTGATCGCGCTGGCGGCGTCCGTCGGTCTCGGCGGCGGCGCCCTGGCGATCAGCGGCATCGATCCGATGCTGACCGACCCCGACACCTGGGCGCTCATCGGCCGGGCGGTGCTCGCGATGGCCCTGTGGGGCGCGATCGGCGTCGGCCTCGGGGCGGTGCTGCCGAGCCAGGTGGGCGCGATCATCGTCGTGCTGGCCTTCACGCAGTTCGTCGAGCCGCTGCTGCGCCTCGCCTCCTCGTTCTCGGAGGTCACCGCGTCCATCGGCCGGTTCCTGCCGGGTGCTGCGACGGACGCCCTCGTCGGACCGAGCTTCTACTCGATGATGTCGGCTCAGCAGGACGCGCTGACGTGGTGGCAGGGCGGACTCGTCCTCCTCGGCATCGGGGTCGTCGTCGCGCTCATCGGCTACGCCACGACCTGGCGCCGCGACGTCACCTAGGCACGGTGCCTGCGCTGGCTCGAGCCAGGCAGTCCCTCGCTGGGGAGGCGTAGGCTCGACGGACAGCCGCCGACCGGTCGACGCACCGGAGACAGGAGCACCATGGGCCGCGCATACCTCGTCGAGCAGGTCGAGCACGAGGGTGGCAAGCCCACCCGGACGGTCGACCTCCGCGACCTCCCCGACACCTCGCTCCCCGACGCCGCCGTCACCGTCGACGTCGAGTACTCGAGCATCAACTACAAGGACGCCCTGGTCCTCTCCGGGAAGCCGGGCGTCGTGCGGTCGTTCCCGATGGTCGCGGGCATCGACCTCGTCGGCGTTGTCGCCGAGTCGAGCGATCCTGCCTGGACGGCCGGCGACCGTGTGGCCCTGTTCGGCGACGGCCTGAGCGAGACCCGGTACGGCGGGCTCTCCGAGCGCGCGAAGGTGCGGCCTGACGCACTCGTCCGCATCCCCGACCATGTCTCGGGCGCACAGGCCGCCGCGATCGGCACGGCCGGGTACACCGCGGCCCTCGCCGTGCTCGCGCTCGAGCACGGCAGCGCGACCTCCGGGGCCGTCCGCGTCGGTGGCCTCTCCGTGCTCGTCACGGGAGCGGGTGGTGGGGTCGGAAGCATCGCGATCGCACTGCTGTCCGCCGCCGGATTCGAGGTCGCCGCCTCGACCGGTCGGGTCGACGAACTGGGTGACGCCCTGCGGCGGCTCGGCGCGATGTCGATCGTCGACCGTGCCGAGTTCGCCGAGGCCGGCCGCCCACTCGGCAGCCAGCGCTGGGCGGGAGTCGTCGACTCCGTCGGCGGTCAGACGCTCGCGACGGTCCTGTCTCAGGTCGAGTACGGCGGGACGGTCGCCGCCTGTGGGCTCGCCGGCGGGTCCGATCTCCCGACGTCGGTCATGCCGTTCATCCTCCGCGGGGTCACGCTCGCAGGCGTGAACTCCGTCGAGGCACCGCTCCCCCTGCGGCAGGCCGCCTGGGAGCGCGTGACCACTGCGCTCGACCTCGACGTGCTCGACACCCTGACCGAGACGGTCCACCTCGCCGAGGCGACGGGTGCGGCGGAGCGGGTCCTCGCGGGCTCGGTCCACGGCCGGATCGTCGTCGACGTCCGCGCCTGATCGGACCCAAGGAGCAGTCCCGGCCGTCCCCAACTCAGGAGAGTTGCGGCGCGGCGGGCACCCACCCGGGCGACACACCGGCCGACTCCTGAGACAGGGACATTACCGAACCGGCACTACCCAACTCAGGAGAACTGCGGCGCGGCGCGCGCCCACCCGGGCGACACACCGGCCGACTCCTGAGACAGGGACACCGCCCAGCGCCCCAGGAACGCGACAGCGGCCGGTGCCCGAAGGCGACCGGCCGCTGCCGACGGGACTGCTGGGACTCAGTAGCCGGCGGTCGACATGACCGAGCCGAGCGCGACGGCGTAGAAGATGCCGCCGATGATGCCGAGCACGACGAGGATGATGCCGATGATGACACCGATCTTCGCGAGCTGGTTCGGGTAGCCGGCGTCCTTCGACTGCTTCTGCGCGACGAGGCTGATGATCAGGCCGACGAGCGGCACGACGATCGCGAGGATGAGGCCGACGAGGCCGAGCGTCTTGCCCGGGTAGTCGGCGGGCAGGGCCGCGCCGGGCTGCTTCGGGGCGTTGTACTGGGGTGCGTTGGTCATGATGGTTCCTCTCGAGGATGGTAGATGCGCCACGGGCGCGAGCCAACAGTAGTGGGTTAGGTACCCGACAGGCGATGGGGACAACTCCCCAATCGCCCGGATGTCACGGTCTTACGGGCAGGTGATGGTGGTGCCGCCGCTCGTGTGTGTCCCTGAGCCGAGCTCGCCGCACACCTCGGAGATGGCCGAGGCACCGATCGCGATACCCGCGATGGTCGCGATGATCGCCAGCACGATGAAGACGATCGACAGGATGAGACCGACCTTCGCCAGCGTGTTCTTGACACCCGCGTTCTTCGACTGCACCAGGGCGACGATGCTCAGGATGAGACCGATCGGCGGGGCGAGGAAGGCGAGGATCAGGCCGACGATGCCGAGCGTCTTGCCGGCGGTCGCGTCGCCGGTGGGAGCTGCGCCGCCGGAGTACGCGGGAGCCGCGCCGTACTGGTCCTTCGGGGGCTGCGGCGTCTGAGGAGCCTGCGGCGGCTGGCCGGGGTATTCACCGGGAGGAGGAGTCGACATGGCTGTGGTCCTTTCGAACAGGCGGATCTACGGAGGTTCGAGCGGGCCCAGAATACCGGTCAGACGTCGTTTTGTGCCCTGTTCGAGGCAAATGATTGCGAACGGCCCCGATCAGCGCCATGATGCGCAAGCACCGCGTCCCCGCCACGGTCCGGATCCGGTCGAAACCGCCGTGCGTCCGGCAGCTCGTCCTAGTGCAGGTCGAGGGCCGCGATGAGCTCGGCGCTGCGACGGGTCGTGATGATGAGCCGCGAGTACTCCGCGTCTTCGAGATCGATGACGACCGACGGTTTGGTGCCCTTGATGACCAGGAAATCCATGCCACCGTGGAACTTCCACTGGCCGATGGCGAGCGTCAACGGGATCGCGGTGCCCGGCGCACGGATGCCCCGGACCCAGATCCACGGGTCGTCGGTGATAGTGGCGGAACGGATGCTCGACCGTGGCACGACGACGTTGCTCCGACGCAGCGAGAGCGCTTTGTCGTACGCGGACAGCTCGATCTCCAGTCGGTCGGGGTGCAGACGCAAGGAGGCCATGCCTCTAGTCTGCCAACCCCCACCGACGTTCGCGTTGCCGGAAGTTCACAAAGCGGTAACGCATGGTCTGTGCAGCGTCCGACGTCGGCGGCGGGGCGACCGTCCGACTCAGCGGATGGCCGCCGCAGCCGCACGGGCCGCCGCGGGCAGGGCGTCGACGATACGCCCGATCGCCTCGTCGTCGTGCGCCGCGGAGACGAACCATGCCTCGTACACGCTCGGCGGGAGCGACACCCCGGCGTCGAGCATGCGGTGGAAGAAGGCGGGGTAACGGAAGGCGTCCTGGCGCAGGACCGCGGCGTAATCGGTCGGTGCCGTCTCGCTGAAGGCGAAGGAGAACAGGTTCCCTGCGCGTTGCACGGTGTGCGCGACCCCGGCCTCCGTGAGCGCGTTCGAGGTCGCCTCGGACACGATCGCGGCCGCCGCGTCGACCCGACGGTAGACGTCCTGGTCGGCGAGGCGCAGCGTCTCGATGCCGGCGGCGAGGGCCACCGGGTTCCCCGAGAGCGTCCCGGCCTGGTAGACCGGGCCGGTCGGTGCGAGCAGGTCCATGAGCTCGGCGCGCCCACCCAGCGCGGCGAGGGGCATGCCACCGCCGATGACCTTGCCGAAGGTGAAGAGGTCGGGCTGGTACACGCCGACGGGGATGCTGATGGCGCCGGTCGAGTTCGCGACGGCGTGGTTGCCGGCCTCCCAGGCCTCGGCACCCGGGACGGGCTCCGTGCCGGGTGCGACGGCGGCGAGTCCGCGGTTGTCGAGCCCCCACCAACCGGCGGAGGAGACGCGGAACCCGGTGAGCACCTCGTCGAGGATGACCAGCGCGCCGTACTCGTGCGCGAGCTTGACGACGCTCGCGTTGAACCCGGGAGCGGGCGGCACGACGCCCATGTTGGCGGAGGCCGCCTCCATGATGATCGCGGCGATGTCCTGGCCACGCTCGGCGAAGACTTCGCGGAGCGCCGACCGGTCGTTGTACGGGACGACGATCGTCTGGGCGGCCGTCTCTGCGGTGACCCCGGCGGACCCCGGCAGGGCGAGGGTCGCGACGCCCGACCCCGCTTCGGCGAGCAGACCGTCGGAGTGGCCGTGGTAGTGCCCGGCGAACTTCACGACGAGGCTGCGACCGGTGGCACCGCGCGCGAGGCGGATGGCCGTCATGGTCGCCTCGGTGCCGGTGGAGACCATGCGCAGCTTCTCGATCGGCGCGACACCGGATGCCTGGACACGCTCCTTGACGAGCTCCGCGAGCTCGGTCTCGGCCGGGGTGGACGCGCCGAAGGAGAGGCCGCGGGCCGCAGCGGCCTGCACGGCCTCGACGACCTGCGGGTGCGCGTGTCCGAGGAGCGCGGGGCCCCACGCGCTCACGAGGTCGACGTACTGCACGCCCTCGGAGTCGGTGATGTAGGGGCCGGTCGCCGACACCATGAACCGCGGCGTGCCACCGACGGAGCGGAAGGCGCGGACGGGCGAGTTCACCCCGCCGGGGATCGACCGCTGGGCTCTGGCGAATGCTGCGTCGTTCATCGGGTTCCTCCTGCACGCAGACCGCGCGCCTCATCCAACCAACCGGCGAGTTCGACGGCCCAGTAGCTCAGGACGACCTCGGCTCCGGCGCGCTTGATGGACAGCACCGACTCCTCGATCGCGCGTCGGCGGTCGATCCAGCCCTGCCGGGCGGCGGCCTCGATCATCGCGTACTCGCCGGACACCTGGTACGCCCAGACCGGGATCGACACCGTGTCGGCCACGTCGGCCAGGACGTCGAGGAAGCTCCCTGCGGGCTTCACCATGACGATGTCGGCGCCCTCGGCCTCGTCGATGAGCGCCTCGCGCAGACCCTCACGACGGTTGGCGGGGTCGAGCTGGTAGGTGCGGCGGTCTCCCTGCAGCTGCGAGTCGACGGCCTCGCGGAAGGGGCCGTAGAGCGCGGACGCGAACTTCGCCGAGTAGGCGAGGATGATCGTGTCGTCGAACCCGGCGGCGTCGAGCGTCTCGCGCACGGCGGCGACCTGGCCGTCCATCATGCCCGAGAGACCGAGGAGGGCCGAGCCCGACTCCGCCTGGGCCAGCGCCATGTCGCGGTAGCGGTCGAGTGTGCGGTCGTTGTCGACGCGCCCGCGGTCGTCGAGGACACCGCAGTGTCCGTGATCGGTGAACTCGTCGAGGCAGAGATCGGTCTGCACGACCAGGGCGTCGCCCACCTCGGCGACGAGCGCGCGGGTCGCGACGTTGAGGATGCCGTCGGGGTCGGTCGCGCCGGAACCCACGGCGTCGCGCTCGGCCGGGACACCGAAGAGCATGACCCCACCGATGCCGGCCGCTGCGGCCTCAGCCGCAGCGCGCTTGGCGCTGTCGACGGTGTGCTGCCGGACACCCGGCATCGAGGAGATCTCGACCGGCTCGGAGACGCCCTCCCGCACGAACATGGGAAGCACCAGCTCCGCCGGGTCGAGTCGCGTCTCGCTGACGAGGCGACGGATGGCCGGCTGCTGCCGGAGACGACGGGGACGGGTCTCGGGAATGCTCACCCGTCCAGCCTACGCGCCGCTGCCGACGCACCCTCCCGGTTCGCGCAGGGCGTGAAGCCGGTCAGCGGATCCCGTCGCCAGCGTCCTCGTCGTGGTTCCGGCTGAGCGCCACGGACACGATCGCCTCGATCAGCGAGTCGACCGTCTGCTGCTCCGCCACGACGTCGACCCGGAGCCCGTAGCCTCGGGCGTCACGAGCCGTGCGGGGTCCGATCGCGGCGATGACGGTGCTCTCGGGGATCTCGGGGAACTGCGAACGGACCTGCTCCGCCACGCTGCCCGAGGTGACGAGGATGGCACGCACCCGGCCGCTGGCGACGTCGGCGACGATCTTCTCAGCCACCGGCACACCGACCGTGCGGTAGGCCACGACGGACTGGACGTCGTGTCCGGCGGCGATCAGGCCCTCCGTGAGGAGCGGCTTGGCGATGGCCGAGCGGAGCGTGAGGATGCGCTTCGGGTGCGGTTCGAGGGCAGTGAGCTCCTGCACCATGCCCTTCGCGGAGTTGTCCTTCGCCGGCACGAGGTCGACGCTGTAGCCGACGGCGGTGAGCGCGGCAGCGGTCGTCTCGCCGACGGCGGCGACCCTCGTCGTCTCGGGGATCCGGATCCGCTGCGAGGACAGCACGTCGACCGTGGTCGCGCTCGTCACGGTCAGCCAGTCGAACTCCCCCGCCTCGAGCGCCGCGAGCGCGGCCCCGAGGGTCTCCGGGTCGTCGGTGCTGGCGAAGTTGATCATCGGGGCGACGACGGGTGACCCGCCCTTGCCACGGACCGTCCCGGCGACCGAGTCGCCCCACGGACCGCCGCGCGGCACGAGGACGCGCCACCCGCCGAGCGGCTTGGTGGCGGTGGGAACGGTGTTCGACTTCGTCCAGTCCTTCACGCAGCGCCTCCCAGCGGGGCGAGGTCGGCTGCGCCGGCCTCGATGAGCTCGTCTGCGAGCGAGACACCGAGCGCGTCGGCCGCCTGGAGCAGCTCGCGTCCGTGTCCGTCGCCGGAGAAGCCCTCCGCGCGGCTCTCCCGGTGGATCATCTCGGTGCCGTCGAGCGAGTAGACGGCGGCCTGCAGCACGAGGTCCTCGTCGTCGAGCCAGGCTGCGGCGCCGACGGGGGCCGAGCAACCGGCCTCGAGTCGACGGAGCACCGCCCGTTCCGCCGTGGCCTGCCAGCGGCTCGGCGCGTGGTCGAGCAGAGCGATGGAACCGGCAATGGACGACTCGTCGTCGTCGAGGCACTCGATCGCGAGCGCCCCCTGCCCAGGCGCGGTCGGCCAGGTGTCGAGGTCGAAGAGCCCGGTCACGGCGTCGAGCCGTCCGAGGCGCGTGAGACCGGCGGCCGCGAGGACGACGGCGTCGAGGTCGTCGTCGATGCGGCGCAGGCGGGTGTCGATGTTGCCGCGGATGTCGACGACCTCGAGGTCGGGCCGGATGCGCTTCAGCTGCGCGATCCGTCGCGGTGAGCCGGTGCCGATCCGGGCACCCTGCGGCAGGTCGTCGAGCGAGCGGTCGTCCGAGGCGCACAGGGCGTCGCGCGGATCCTCGCGCATCGGCATGGCGGCGATCGTGAAGCCCTCGGCCGGAGCCGTCGGCAGGTCCTTCAAGGAGTGCACGACGAGATCGCACGCGCCGTCGAGCAGGGCGTCGCGGAGCGCGTTGACGAACACACCCGTCCCGCCGATGGTCGAGAGCGACTCGCGACTCGTGTCGCCCTGCGTCGTGACGGTGACGATCTCGACGTCCTCACCGGTGGCCGCCGTGAGGGCGTCGGCCACATGACCGGTCTGCGCCAGCGCCAGGGCGCTGCCGCGGGTTCCGATGCGAAGGGTCATGGGGCGATCCCCGAGAACGCCGGTTTGAAGCCCAGCCGGGCGTTCTCGCAGCACCCGGGGCGGCAGACGTCGTACCAGGGCCCGAGGTCGGTCATGTGCGGTCGGTCCTCGACGGGCGTGCCGTCGCGGCGCTCGAGGACGAGGTCGACGAGTCCCTTGACGTAGGCGGCGGCAGTGCCCGGCGTCGGGACGCGGACAGCGGCCAGGCCGTGCTCACCGGCCGTCTCGATGGCCTCGTTGTCGAGGTCCCACATGACCTCCATGTGGTCGCTCACGAAGCCGAGCGGCACGATGACGATCGCTTTGCGGCCGGCGGCGGGCAGCTCGGCGATCGCGTCGTTGATGTCGGGCTCGAGCCACGGCATGCTGGGCGGGCCCGAACGGGACTGGTAGACGAGCTGCCACGGCACCGAGACACCGCTACCGACCGCGCCACCGAGGACACCGGCCTCACGGAGCTGGTCGATGGCGTTCGCCATGACGACCTCGGCCACCGCGAGGTGCTGGGCCTCGTACGCGCCGTGGTCGCCGAAGCCGCGGAAGTCGGGGCCGGAGCGCGCGGCGTCGCCGGTGGGGATCGAGTGCGTCGCGAAGAGCACCTCGATCTCCGTCTCGGCGGAGAGCTCGGGCTGCTCGCGCAGGTACTCGGCGATCGCCTCACGGACGCCGTCGATGAACGGGGTCACGAAGCCGGGGTGGTCGAAGAACTGACGCACCTTGTCGATCTGGATCTCGCCCTGGAGGTTCGTCTCGTCGACGGCGATCGCGAAGTCCTCGCGGTACTGCCGGCAGCTCGAGTACGAGGAGTAGGCGCTCGTGGCGATCGCGATGAGCTTCGTGAAGCCGCGCTCGTGCGCCTCGGTCAGCGCGTCGCGCAGGTAGGGGTCCCAGTTGCGGTTGCCCCAGAGGACCGGGAGGTCGATGCCACGGGAGGCGAGCTCGAGCTCCAGGGCCGCCTTGAGCGCACGGTTCTGGTCGTTGATGGGGCTGACGCCGCCGAAGTGGCGGTAGTGGTGCGCCACCTCTTCGAGACGCTCCTCCGGGATCCCTCGCCCGCGCGTGACGTTGCGGAGGAACGGGATGACGTCGTCCTGGCCCTCTGGCCCGCCGAAGCCGGCGAGGAGGATGGCGTCGTAGTCCGTCGGCTCGGAGACGTGCTCAGGGCCGGCCGCTGCTGCGTCGGTCGCGCCGCGGACGATGCGCTCGGGGGCCTCGGCTCCGGTGCTCCCCAGGTTCATGGCTGCCATCAGCGCACCACCTCCAATGCCTCGGCGGGCGTGATACGGCGGCCCGTGAAGAACGGCACCTCTTCGCGCACGTGGCGGCGAGCTTCGGTGTTGCGCAGGTCGCGCATGAGGTCGACGAGTTCGACGACGTCATCGGCCTCGAGCGGCAGGAGCCACTCGTAGTCGCCGAGGGCGAAGGAGGCGACCGTGTTGGCGAGCACACCCGTGAACGCCGCGCCCTGACGGCCGTGCTCGGCGAGCATCTTGCGACGCTCCTCCTCCGGCAGGAGGTACCACTCGTAGCTGCGCACGAAGGGGTACAGGCAGAGCCACCCCTTCGGCTCGATGCCGCGGAGGAACCCGGGGACGTGCTGCCGGTTGAACTCGGCGTCGCGGTGGACGCCCATGGCGTTCCAGGTGGGCGACAGGGAACCGAGGATGGCGGTGCGGCGCAGCTCGCGGAGACCGGCCTGCAGGCCCTCGGCGGTGTCGCCGTGGAGCCACAGCATGAGGTCGGCGTCGGCGCGGAGGCCGGACACGTCGTAGATGCCGCGCAGGGTCACGCCCTGGGCTTCGACGAGCGCGATGGATGCTTCGAGTTCGGAGACATGCTCTTCGCCGAGCGGCAGCGCACTTGCCGGCTCGCGGCGCAGGACAGCCCAGAGGGTGAATCCTGAGGGGCCAGTCGGGGTGGCTGAGTCGGTCGGGTGGTGCGATGCCTCGGCAGAGGCCGGGTGAGTCATAGTCCTATCCTCACCCAGTTCGGTCGATTGGGCAAAAGGGGCAGGTCACGATTGACACCGAGCCCAGCCTCACCGCCGATACAGTCGGGTGATGACCAGCGAGCAACCTCCCGTCGAGTACCACGTCGCCAGAGCGGCCGAGATGGATCCGGTGACGCTCTACCGCGTGCTGAAGATCCGTGTCGACGTCTTCGTCGTCGAGCAGACGGCGCTCTTCGCCGATCTCGACGGACGCGACATCGAGGACGGGACCCTCATCGCCTGGGCGCAGGAGGGCGACGAGGTGCTCGCGACGATCCGGATCCTGACCGAGGCCGAGCACTCGGAGATCGGACGCGTGGCCACCGCGTTCACCGCCCGCGGGCGAGGTCTCGCCGCGGAACTGATCCGCCGCGCCGTCGCCGACCACGGGCATCGAGAACTCCGCATGGGCGCCCAGAAACGCCTCGCCGACTGGTACGGCCGGTTCGGATTCGAGATCAGCGGCCCCGACTACGTGGAGGACGACATCGTGCACGTCCCGATGACGCGCGTCGCCACCGCGAGTGGTTCCTGAGCCGTGCACCGGTCCCTGAGCCTGTCGAAGGGCGCACTTCGACAAGCTCAGTGACCGGGAGTGGTCTCAGCGAGCGGGAATGGTCTCAGCGAGCGGGAGCGGTCTCCGTGACCGGCGGCGGGACGCGTCAGCGAGCGATGGCGCGGACGATGCCCCACACGGCCAGCCCGGCCGCACCGGCGAGGCCCGCGACACCGGCGTAGAAGACCGCCGGGCGTTCGACCTTGACGGTCGCGATCTGCACGATGGCACGACGCTTGGCGCGGTGCACCTGCTTGGGGACGTTGAGCTTGTCCTCGATCGCGTTCAGCGTGGCGACGAGCTCGGCGCGAGCCTGCTCGGGCGAGGGCGTCGCCCCCGGGAACTGGTCAACGGTCATACTCGCCGAGTCCCTTCACTGCCTTGATGTCTTCCTTCACGTTGTCCATCGGGCTCGGGTCCTCGTTGATCTTCTTGAAGTACCGCAGCGCGATGAGCACGAGGACCGCCGCGACGAGGACGAAGAGCACGAAGACGCAGAGCGCCGCCAGCCACGAGGGCATGACGAGCGCGAGCGCGAGGATCAGCACGGCGACGAGTACGCCGACCGCGAAGAAGAGGAACACCGCGGCACCGGCGACGAACGCCGCTCCGATGCCCGCGTACTTGCCCTTGTGGGCGAGCTGCGTCTTGAGGTTGGCGATCTCGGCCTTGACCAGGTTCGAGACGACCCCCGGCAGCTGGCCGACGAGGGTCAGGAGGGATTCGTCGCGCTTGTCGTAGCGCGGCTCCGACCGGTTGCGGTCACTCATGAACGGCATCGTCGGTGCTACTCGCCGCTCTTGGGCTTCGGAGCCGTCGTCTTGGGCGCGGCAGGCTTGCGCACTGCGGGCTTCGAGGTCGACGACGTCGAAGTGCCGGAGGCCGTGCGTGCGTCCTTGACCGTCTCGGACACGTCCTGGACGGTGTCTTCGGTCTTCGAGATGGCCTTATCGAGCTTCTGGCCGGGCGTCGAGCCCTGCTGGCTGACGACCTTCGCGACGGCGCTGACGCCGCTCCACAGAGCCGCGGGGACCTCGCTGATGCGTGCCTTGGCGAAGTCCTCGACCTTGCCGCGCTGCGCGCGCACCGGCTTCGCGTTCCACAGCTTGACCCACTGCGTCTTGATCTGCTCGTAGCGTTCGCGTCCGGCGCGGGTACCGAGCACATAGCCCGTGAGCCCACCGACGACGAACATGACCTTGCCCTTCATGGCGCCTCCGTCTGTTCGAGTGGTGCTGTGATGCTGCATCCAACGGGACCAGCGTAGTCGGGTGTCACTCCGACGCCACCATCAGGTCGGGGGTTGACAGGAAAAGATGCCGGGTCGGGCATATGGGCGCGTCTACCGCTGTAGCGCCTGATGGCGGAGTCGTGCCGCCGCCTCGTGGGCGTCGGGGACCACCGAGGCGAGCCCCGTGCCCGACAACCAGGCACCCGTGACCGCGAGGTCGGGCACCTCGGCCACCGCTTCCCGGATGGCCGTCGAGCGTTCACGCTGGCCGCGGGCGGCGGTCGGCTGCGTGCCCGTCCAGGAGATGCGGTGGAAGCCGCGGACGCTGCCCGGGTCGAGCTGGACGCCGAGCATCGCGGACGCGTCGTGCAACGCCGTCGAGAGCAGCTCATCGTCGGTCAACGCGCTCGTCGCGTCGACTTCGCCCTGACGACCGAACGACAGGCGGACGACGTGTCGGTGCTCGCCCTGCTCCTTCGCGCGGTCGGCGAGCCAGGCCCACTTCGCCGTCGCGTGGGTGAGGGCCTTGGCGTGGAGCGTCGAGCCGGGTGCGACGAGCAGCCCGGAGCCACGCGGTGCGGCGTCGAGTGCCGGTTCGTCGAGCACGATCGTCACGAGCTCGATCGGCGCGGGCAGGACCGGGTCGCCCGCGTCGTCGCCGGCGGCGGGGAGGTCGCGGAGCGCCGGCCCGACGTCGGCCAGCAGATTGCGGGCCGGCTGCTCGGGCGTCGCGATGAGGACGAGATCGGCCTCGAGCACCCGGCCGTCGGTCAGGGCGACGTACCAGGGGGCCTTCGACGCGCCTGCAGCCGCGGGCCGCTCGCTCATCCGCGGGAGGCCGGCGTCGCCGAGGCCGACACCCGGTCCGTCCACGTCGATGTCGAAGGGGTTCCGGGAGATCGCCGTGACGGCGACGCCGGTGATGAGCGTCGACCCCCACCGCTCGAGCTCCGCGGTCAAGCCTTCGACGAGGACGGTCATGCCGCCGTCGAGGCCACCGACCGCGGCTCCCGCCGGCGCGTTCTCCCGGAGGGCCGCGACGGCGAGGGACAGCGCCCCGGTGCGCGTCAGCGCGGCGTTCAGCCCGGGAGCAGCGCGATCGACGTCGAGGTCGTCCGGAGCGGCCGAGTAGACGCCCGAGGTGACCGGAGCGACGAGGAGGTCGTGGACGGCCGCGCCCATGCGCTTCCGGACGAGCGCACCGAGGTTGTGCTCGGTGCCGATCGTGAGCGGCGGACGGATGCGGTCGAGGTAGGCGCGCAGGGCACCCTTCCAGCCGATGACCCGACGGACGTCGTCGGCGAGGGGGTTCGTCGGGATGCCCAGCAGTCCTGCCTTGGGGAGCGGGACACTCCGCTGCGGCTGTCCGGGCTTGGCGATGTGCAACCAGGCCCCGGCCCGGTTGGGACGCACGACGCGGTCGGTCAGGCCCAGCTGCTCGATGAGCTCGGCGACCGAGCCACCGCGCGTCGCGAAGCTCTCGGCGCCGACGTCGACGCGGAGACCCGCGACCTCCGCGGCCGCGAGCGCGCCACCGAACGACTCCTGCGCGTCGACGACCGTCACCGAGATGCCGACCTTGGCGCAGTCGACCGCGCCGACGAGTCCGGCCACACCACCGCCGATGACGACGAGACGCTTCGGCTCGAGACTCATGCGGGCTGCCAATCGTGGGCGAGGGCGACGATGCGGGTCAGGACGTCCGGGTCGGTCTCGGGCGGGACCCCGTGGCCGAGGTTGAGGACGTGCGCCGGCGCCGCCGTCCCCCGCTGGAGGATGTCGAGGACGTGCGCCTCGAGGACCGACCATGGGGCGGCGAGCAGTGCCGGGTCGATGTTGCCCTGCACGGGGACGCCGCCACCGAGTCGTCGGATGCCCTCGTCGAGCGCCAGCCGGTAGTCGATCCCGACCACGTCGGCGCCGACCCTGTGCATCGCACCGAGCAGCTCGCCCGTCCCGACGCCGAAGTGCACCTTCGGGACCGGGAGGTCGGCGACGTGCGCGAGCGCGGCCCGGGAGGCCGGGGCGACGTGACGCTCGTAGTCCTCGAGGGAGAGCGCCCCCGCCCACGAGTCGAAGAGCTGCGCGGCCGACGCACCGGCCAGCACCTGGGCGCGGAGGAAGCGACCGGTGACGTCCGCGCACCAGGCCATGAGCTTCGCCCACGACTCCGGGTCGGCGTGCATGAGGGTGCGGGCGGCGAGGTGGTCCTTCGATGGTCCGCCCTCGACGAGATAGGCGGCGAGCGTGAACGGCGCGCCCGCGAAGCCGATGAGCGGCGTGCTGCCGTCGCCGATTCCCGCGAGCCCGGCGACGGTGAGCGCGACGCCCTCGCGGATGGGCGCCAGCGTGTCGTCGAGGACGGCCGGGTCGAGCGCGACGAGCGCGTCGACCTCGGCGGCCGTCCGAACCGCGGAACCCATGACGGGACCACGGCCCGGCACGATCTCGACGACGACCCCGGCCTGCTTCAGCGGCACCACGATGTCGCTGAAGAAGATGGCCGCGTCCGTCCGGTGTCGTCGGATGGGCTGGAGGGTGATCTCGCTCGCCATCGCCGGGTCGAGGCAGGCGTCGAGCATGGCCGTCCCGATCCGCAACTCGCGGTACTCGGGCAGCGACCGGCCGGCCTGACGCATGAACCAGACGGGCGTCCGCTCGGGACGGGTGCCGCGGTACGCGGTGATGAGCGGCGACGACTGGGTCACGCCGGTGACGAGGGGGTGTTCGGGTGGGAGACTCACCCCTCCATCCTCCCATTCCCGCGCTGAGCGCGGCGTGGGCGAAGCCCTGCGATGCGCGGCCAGGCCGGTGCGGACCGTCCGGCGACGGCCCGCACCGGGGTCCGACCGTGGTTCAGAGCCGGTGCGACACGCTGCACGAGTGGTCGTAGCCGACCGACTCGTCGAAGGTGAACTCCACCGTCGCCATCAGATCGTCGATGGACGGCGACGCGGAGAGGTCCTGCCAGATCCCGAGCGAGTGCCACTGGCCGTCCTGCTTCATCGAGTCGGGCGAGTGGATCCACCGCGTCGCCCCGCCGTTCTGCGACAGGCCGAGGTCGATGTTCGCCTTGTCGCCGTAGGGCGCACCGCCGGCGGTGATCCGGTACTCCTCCAGCGAGACGGTCGTCCTGCCCGAGGCGTCGCTCCCGTTCCAGACCAGGTGGACCTCGCCGGTCGCATGGAACAGACCACCCGTGTATGTGCAGGTGACCACGACATCTCCTCCCCGTGGGTACGAGGCCGGGGCCGGGGCCGCACCCATGAGCCCGGGGGTGACCATCGCTGCCGCGGCGGCGAGCGTGACGACTCTCCTGACGTGCTGCATAACGTTCTCCTTCGATCGTTGTGTTCCGTTCGGTCGAACGGCTTGATTCGTAGTATTGCATCTGACATTTCATATGTCAGTACCCGACTGGTGGTGAGGGTGCCCTGGGCGACATCCCGGGAGCCCGACAGCCCCGCTCGGGTAGACTCATCGGGTGCTCATGTGTGTGACGGCGAGCCATAAGAACGCCACCTTCGACCTCCTCGAACGACTCTCAGTCGGTGCCGAGGGCGTTGCCGCGCGCCTGGTCGAGCACCACGAGTGCGTCTCGGGTGCCGTCGTCGTGGCCACCTGCAACCGGTTCGAGGCGTACATCGACCTCGACGAGCCCGTCACCGCCGCCGCGTCCGTCGCCTTCGAGGCCGCCGCGGAGGCCGTCAGCGAGACCACCGGCATCCCCGCCGAGCAGCTGCGGGAGGTGTTCGACCTCAGCGTCGGCACCGCAGCAGCCGAGCACCTCTTCGCCGTGTCGGCCGGACTCGAATCCGTCGTCGTCGGTGAGGGCGAGATCGCCGGCCAGGTGCGGCGCTCCCTCGAGGCCGCTCGCGCCGGTGGCACCACCAGTTCCGAACTGGAGCGCCTGTTCCAGCGCGCGTCCCAGACCTCCCGTGGCATCAAGAACCGCACGCCGCTCGGGCGCGCCGGTCGCTCCATCGTGCGCCTCGCTCTCGACCTCGCGGAGAGCCGTATCGACGACTGGGCCACGCAACGCGTGTTGCTCGTCGGCACCGGCGCGTACGCCGGCGCGAGCCTCGCCGCCCTCCGCGACCGCGGCGTCACCGACGTCCTCGTGTACTCGCCCTCCGGCCGCGCCGAGAAGTTCGCGCGCTCGCACGAGATCGGCTGGATCGGACACGACGACCTCGCCCGCACCACCGGCGAGGTCGACATCATCGTGACCTGCACCACCGCCGAGGGCCACGTGGTCGACGCCGAACTGCTCCGCGCGGGTCGCACGGCCGTCGCCGCCGACCACCGTGCGCGAGCCGCGGCTGCCACGGACGCACCGACGCTCTCGTTGGTCACCGCGGCCGACGCACCGGCCGCACCCGAACCCACCGGGGTCTCCGCACTCGCCCACGACGTCATCACCGAAGCCGCCGCCGAGTGCCCGGTGCCGCACGCCTCGGCCCAGCTCGTCATCGACCTCGGCCTGCCGCGCAACGTCGACCCCGACGTCTCCACCGTCGCCGGTGTGGTGCTGCTCGACCTCGAGACCATCCGCATCCACGCGCCGCTCGAGGAGCTGCAGGCCACCGAGGTCGCGCGCTCCATCGTCAGCCGCGCCGCACAGAAGTTCGCAGCGGTCGGCGAGGAGCGCAGCCTCGAGCCCGCCGTCGTCGCACTCCGCAGCCACGTGCACGCACTCGTCGAGGCCGAAGTCGCCCGTGCGACCGCTCGCGGCGACGACGATGGTTCGACCGCCCGTGCACTGCGTCACCTCGCCGGAGTGCTGCTGCACGAACCGACGGTGCGCGCACGGAACCTCGCCCGCAACGGCGAGCAGGCCGCGTACACGACGGCGCTGCAGACGCTCTTCGGCATCGAGGTCCCGCAGGCACCGGCGGTCGTCGCGCCGCTCGCCGACGCCGACTCGGCCGCTTCCGCCTCCTAGGCTTCCTGGCGGTACCGGGGCTCTCGCGTCGGGCGACTCCGCTCACCGAGCCGACCTCGGCCACCGACCCGAACCCCGGTCACCGAGCCTGTCGAGGTGCGCGCGAACACGCGACCGACCATGGACGTTCCCCGTGGGCCCTTCGACAAGCTCAGGGACCGGAGAGGGTTAACCGCTCAGGGAACGGGTCAAGCACCGCCCTTCGACAAGCTCAGGGACCGGAGAGGGGTGCTGCTCAGGGACCGGAGGAGGGTCACCGCACAGGCAACGGGACGGGAGGGGCGCTGGAACGACGAACGGGCACCGGCGCGATGCCGATGCCCGTCGTGATCCGCCTGCGGAGCAGGCCGTGGATCAGTAGTCGTAGTTGTAGTCGTACGAGCTCGCGCCGGCGATCGCGCCGGCGATGATCAGGAAGTAGAAGATGATCACGATGATGCCGGCGAGGACCGACACGCCGCTCACGATGGTGCCGGCGAGGGCCAGGCCGCGGCCCTGCTCACCGGTCCGCTTGATCTGACCGAGCGCGATGATGCCGAGCACGAGGCCCACGACGCCGAACCCGACGAACGGGGCGATGAGCGAGATGATCGCCATGACGTTCGTCTTCGGGCCTGTCGGCTGCGCGTAGCCGTACGGCGCCTGGGGCTGTCCGTACGGAGCGGCGGGCTGGCCGTACGGGTTCTGCTGCTGACCGTAGGGCGCCTGCGGCTGGCCGTAGGGGTTCTGCTGCTCGCCGTAGGGCGCCTGCGGCTGACCGTACTTGGGCTGCTCGCCGTACTGCGGAGCCTGCTGGCCCGGCTGCTCACCGTAGGGCGAGGGCTGGCCGTACTGCGGAGCCTGTTCGCCGTACTGCGGAGCCTGTTCGCCGTACTGCGGAGCCGGCGGAACCTGCGATTCGCCGTAGGCCGGCTGCTGGGGGTTCTGGCTCTGACCGTATGGGTCGTTCGGCTGGCCGGAGTTCGGATCAGTCATGAAGGTGCACCTCGCGCATAGGGGTTCGACGAACGGACTCATGCTTGCAGCGTGCCGTCGCCTTGTCAACACAGGGTAACCCGCGATCCCTGATGTTCACTGGGCTCGCGCGGTGCGCACCGGAGGCGGTGGCAAGATGGACGAGGGGGTGCGGATGGACGAGGAGTCGGTGGCGGGAGCCGAGGACGTCACGCTCGCCGACGCCCCGCCGGTCGCCGAGCGGCCTGGTGCGCTGACCATCGCCGGGATCGTCGCCGTCGACTGGGTCCACTCGGTCGTCTGGCACACGCGGGCCTTCTTCAGCGGCCGAATCCCGAGGGAGTACGCCCGTGGCGACGCGAGCCGACCGGTCGTCGTCCTCATCCCCGGCGTGTACGAGACCTGGGCGTTCCTGAAGCCGGTCGCAGACCGCCTGAACGCCGACGGCTACCGGATCCGCATCGCCCGCGGCCTCGGGTACAACCGCAAACCCATCCGCGACACGGCGGCCCGCTTCGCCCGCGCACTCGGACGGCTGCCGAAGCCCGTGGCCGGGTGCGTCATCGTCGCGCACAGTAAGGGAGGGCTCGTCGGGAAGGAGCTGCTCCTCACCGAACGCGAGCGGCTGGGCCTGCTCGGGGTCGTCGCGATCTGCTCGCCGTTCTCCGGATCGGTGCTCGCGAAGTACGTCGTCGATCCGAGCCTCCGCGCGTTCCTCCCGACGGACGAGACCATCGTGGCGCTCGGGGCGCCGCACGACGTCAACGCCGACATCGTCTCGATCTACAGCACCTTCGACCCGCACGTGCCGTCCAGCAGCGTGCTACCAGGAGCGACGAACGTGCTCCTCCCGGTGCCGGGTCACTTCGTGATCCTCAGCACGGACGAGCTCAAGGACGCCGTGGAACTCGCCGTCGACGGGTTCGCCGATCGGGTGCGACCCGCGCTCGACACCGAGCGCCCGGCCGAGCAGTGAGCCGCGCAACAGAGGGCTCGAGCAGCCCACTCCCCGACATCCTCGTGTCCGCGGTCGCGATCGTCCGCGGACGGCGGGTGCTCATGGTGACGGCTCGCGGCCGCGACGTCCTCTACATGCCGGGCGGGAAGATCGACGCGGGTGAGACGCCCGCCGAGGCCGCCGTCCGGGAGGCACACGAGGAGGTCGCGGTCGAGATCGATCCCGCGCGGGTGACGCCGTTGTTCACGGTGGTCACGCAGGCGCACGGTGAGCCCGATGGCCGGCTCGTGCGGATGCACGTCTTCGCGGCCGAGACGGACGAGGCACCGACGCCCTCCGCCGAGGTGAGCGCGGTCCACTGGGTGGGCACGGAGTCACTCGACTGCTGCCCGCCCGCGGGTCGCGACGTGCTCGAGCGCCTCGCGGCGGCGGGGCTCATCGACTGAGGAGCCCCGCCGACAGGCGGATCCTGCCCTTCGACACGCTCAGGGACCGACGGGGGGTGAGCCCTTCGACAAGCTCAGGGACCGACGGGGGTGAGCCCTTCGCCAAGCTCAGGGACCGACGGGGGGTGAGCCCTTCGACAAGCTCAGGGACCGGTTGACGCTCAGGGACCGGTTGACGCTCAGGGACCGGTTGACGCTCAGGGACCGGTCGACCAGCGACCGGAGGAGCGCGACCGGCTCAGTGCACGTACTCGAGGAGGTCCTGGCCGAGGATCCGGACGGCGTCGACCACCCCGAGGCGCGTGCCGAGCTCGGTGTCGTCGTAGCTCGTGCACACAGCGTAGCTCACGGCGCCGTTCGGGCCGCGGAGGATACCCGCCTCGGCTCGCACGCCGACCCCGGAACCCGTCTTGTTGAAGAGCTGGATACCGTGGTCGGGCTCACGGTGGGCCAACGGGTCGAGCCCGAAGCCCGAGGCGACGAGCGAGAGGTCGGTGTTGAGCGACAACCAGGCCAGGACCCGGCGGCTCGTGGTCGCGTCGACGATCTCGCCCGTCGCGAGCGCCTGGAACAGCCAGGCGAGTTCGCGGGCGGAACCGACGGAGAGCTGCGGTGCGTTGTCGGGGCCGCGGTGGTCGCGGACGATGTCGAGGAGGGCCGTGCGCTTCAGCCCGATCTCCTCCGCACGGTGGCGGACGGCGTCGAGACCGATGTGGCGGAGCAGGACGTTGGTGGCGAGGTTGTCGCTCGTCGCGCCGACGAGGGCGGCGAGGTCGGCGACCGGGAGCGACGGCGCTTGGAGGTGCTGCCAGATCCCGGAGTCGGCGACGGCGTCGAGTGGCTCGCGGTCGAGGATGGTGAGCCCGCTGAAGTCGGCGTCGCCCAGGCGGGCCGCGACCTCGATGAGGAGGAGGACCTTGCCGATCGAGGCGGTGGGCACGACGACGTGGTCGTCGGCAGACATGAGCATCTCGCCGGTGGTGATGTCGTTGATCCGGAGGCTGACCTGCGCACCCGACGCGGCCAGTTCACCGAGGGCGCTGAAGCCACGGGTGAAGGGCTCGATCTGGGCGGAGGCACGGTGGCGCCCTCGACGCGCATCGCGCGAACGGCGACGTTCCGACTCGTGCACTCGTGAAGCCACGGCTGACCGAACTCCTCTGCTCCAGATGGTGATCCCGACGATCCTGCGGGTGTGGACCTGCCCCGGTCAGCCCACTCGACGGCCGTCCGACGACCCGCGCCGCGGGCCTCCGGATGTGCCGTCCACGGTATCGTAAGCGCCCTTCGCGCTGGCTGCGAATCTGGGCCCGGGAACGTCGTTCCCGGGCGCGTCGGTCCGACATCCGTCGCTTGCATCACCCGCGAATCCGGTCGGTCCACCGCCCGGATCCCGTCGGGTTCAGTGCCTGATCAACCGCGGGCGCGGGCTGGGAACTGGGTCGCGAACTTGCCGCCGCTGACGTCGATCAGCGCGCCGGTGACGTAGCCCGCCTGGTCGCTCGCGAGGAACCGCACGACGTTCGCGACGTCCTCCGGTTCCTCCCATCGGCGCACCGAGAGCGTGTCGAGGAGTTCGTCCTGCTGCGCCGTCGGCAGTTCGGCGAATCCGTTCATCGCCGTCGGCACCATGCCGGGCGCATAGGCGTTCACCGTGATGTCCCACGGCCCCAGCTCGCTCGCGAGCACCCGGGTGAGCTGGACCACCGCGGACTTCGACGCCGCGTAGGCCGCGCTGCCGACGCTCGGGATGACCGCGGCGAAGCTCGCGGCGTTGATGATGCGACCGGACCGCTGTTCCTTCAGATACGGGATGACCGCCTTCGACACCCGGAAGACGCCGCCGACGTTGACGTCGAAGCACCTCGTCCACGCGGCGTCGCTCGTCTCCTCGAGCAGTGACTGCACGTTGATCCCGGCGTTGTTCACGAGGACGTCGATCCCTCCGAGCCCGGCGGCAGCCGCCGCGACCGCACTCGACACGGAGTCCTCGGAGCGCACGTCGCATGCTATGGCGACGAGGTCGCCGTGGTGGGACGCCACGAGCGCATCGAGGGAGGAGACGTCGAGGTCGAGCACCGCCACGCGGGCCCCCTCGGCGAGGAAGGACTCCACGAGGGCGAGCCCGATCCCACGAGCGCCTCCGGTCACGATCACCCGTCGATCCGTCAGGTCCAGCAGCATCGGTGTCTCCCGTCGTCCGAGCGCAGCCGTCGACGCGTCGACCCGGTGTCGACGGCCGCGTGCGCACCAGGCGAGTAAAACATACTTATGCTCGGCCGGCTCGGTACACTGGCGTCATGACGGATCGAGTGCTCTGGGTGACGGGTGGCGGCAGCGGCATGGGACAGGCCGTGGCGGTGACTGCCGCCGAGGCGGGATGGCGCGTCGCTGTCACGGGGCGACGGCGTGAGGCGCTCCTCGAGACCGTCGAGGCCGTCACCTCCGCCGGCGGTACGGCCGTCGCCGCGGAGGCCGACGCGACGGACCCCGCTTCGCTCACCCGAGCCCACGACCGCATCGTCGCCGAGCTCGGCCCGGTCGACGACCTCGTCACCGCGGCGGGCCTGAACGCACCACGGCGTCGGTGGGACGACCAGTCGATGACGGAGTTCGCCGCGATCGTCGACACCAACCTCACCTCGGTCGCCCGGACGATCGACCTCGCGCTGCCCACCATCCGGGACGCCCAGGGACGGATCGTCGTCATCTCCTCCTTCGCCGGTTGGCGATTCTCGACGAAGGGTGGCGTCGCCTACAGCGCGAGCAAGACCGCGCTCGCCTCGCTCTGCGCGACCCTCAACGAGGAGGAGGGACTCCACGGCGTCGGCGCCACCCACCTCTGCCCAGGCGACGTCGACACCCCGTTCCTCTCCATGCGACCGCAGGTGCCGGACGCGTCGGCGCGCGAGACGATGCTCACGCCCGAGGACATCGGCCGCGCCGTGCGGTTCATCCTCGACGGCCCGCCGCACGTGCGGATCGACGAACTCGTGATCTCCCCCACGCGTCCGTCAGCACGGGCGTGAGTCGCACACCGGGGACATCGGCCTTCGAACGGACGCTCGACCGCATCGGCACCGACATCGTCGACGGCGGACTGCCCGCCGGCACGGTGTGCACGGTGGACGAACTGGTCGCCAGGGCCGGACATTCCCGCTCGGTCGTCCGGGAGGCCACCCGCGTGCTGGCCGGCCTCGGGCTCCTCGCCAGCAAGGCGCACGTCGGCCACACCGTGCAGCCGTCGTCGACCTGGGACTGGCTGCAGCCTCGGGTGCTCCGCTGGGCGCTGGCGAGCGGACGACGGGAGTCCACCATCCTCGCGATCCGCGAGCTCCGCACCGCGACCGAGCCGGAGTCGGCACGGCTCGCGGCCGAGCGACGCAGCGACGCCGACGCCCGTGAGCTCCGCCTGACGAGCGAGGCACTCCGCGCGGCGGCGGCTCGCCAGGATCCGATCGCGTTCCTCGAGGCCGACCTCCTGCTGCATCGCCTCATCCGGCGCGCGGCGGCGAACCCGATCCTCGACCGGGTCGGCGACGCCGTCGACGAGGCCCTCCGGGATCGCGTGGACCAGCTGCCCGGCGACGGCATCGACCACCACGACGCGGCGTTGCACACGGACCTCGCGTCGGCGATCGAGGCACAGGACGGCGAGCGGGCCGCCGCGACGATGCGCGTGATCATCCTCCGCACGGCCTGACGTCGGCGACGCCCGACCACCGTCCTCACACACGGTTCTCGCAGCTTCGTGAAACACGTCCGTCACGCAGGTAACGACCGTGTTGCAGTGCTGGAAAATATTTGCAAGCTTCCTGTACTTATTGAATACTGTTTCCACACCCACTGAAAACAGCAGGGATCGACCGCGGTTTCCCGGTCATCACGGATCCCGGGCCAACGACGGCTCGGACTCCCGATCCCAGAATCGAGGAGCAGCACCATGCGCAAGCGCACCCTTCCGCTGGCCGTCCTCGCCACCGCGGCACTCGGCCTCACCGCCTGTGCCGGTGGCGGTTCCGGCTCAGGCGACGTCTCGGCAGACGGCCAGACGCTCACCGTCTGGATCATGCAGGGCACCAACCCCGACTCCGAGGCCTTCTTCAAGGAGGTCGGCTCGGCCTTCAAGAAGGAGACCGGCGCCACCCTCAAGGTCGAGTACGTGCAGTGGGCCGACGCCCACGACCGCTTCGTGACGTCGATCGCCGGGAACACCACCCCCGACGTCGCCGAGACGGGCACCACCTGGACGGCCGAGTTCGCCGACGCCGGCGCCCTCGCCCCCATCGGCGACTACGTCGACAAGGCAGGCCTGAAGGACGACCTCGTCCAGGGCCTCGCCGACTCCGGCACGTACGACGGCGAGCTCTACGGCATGCCGTGGTACGCCGGCGTCCGCTCGATCGTCTACCGCACCGACGTCTTCGAGGAGCTCGGCCTCAAGGCGCCGACCACCTGGCAGGAGATCGTCGACGCCGGCACCGCGATCAAGGCCGCCAAGCCCGACATGATCCCGTTCCCCGTCCCCGGTGACGCCGAGTTCACGGCGTACCCCTGGGTCTGGGGCGCCGGCGGCGAGGTCTCCGAGCTCGACGGCGACACCTGGAAGTCGGGTCTCGCGAGCGACGACTCACGCAAGGGCATCCAGTTCTGGACCGACCTGGCCACCAAGTACGACCTCTCCTCCTCAGGCGCCACCACCTGGAAGGAGACCGACGTCCTCGACAACTTCGTGCAGGACAAGGTCGCCATGGCGATCATGGGCTCCTGGACCCCGGCGACGATCGTCGAGAAGAACCCGGAGCTCGAGGGCAAGTTCGCCGCCATCCCGATCCCGGGTGAAGACGGCGGCATGTCGCCCTCCGTGCTCGGTGGTTCGCACCTCAGCATGTTCAACACCTCGAAGAACAAGGACCTCGCGTTCCAGTTCATCGAGATGATGACCACCGGCAAGTTCGCCTCCGAGTGGGCTGAGCAGACCGGCTACTTCCCCGGCCAGACCTCGCTCCTCAGTGACTCGACCGAGAGCGAGGACCCGCTGGTGAAGCCCTTCGCCGAGCAGTTCGTCGACGGCGGCGCTTCCCTCCCCGTGACCCCGAAGTTCGGCGCGGTGCAGGCGAAGAAGACCACCAACGCGATGATCCAGGCCATCCTCTCTGGAAGCAAGTCGGTCGACCAGGCGACGACCGATGCCGCCAAGGAGATGGACGACATCATGAACGGCAAGTAGCCGATCGTGTCGACCCTCACCCCGCCCACGGTCACCCGCGAAGCCCCCGCTTCGCGGGTGGCCGGGGGCCCCTCCCCCAAGCGGCTGCACCTCCTGATGCGCACCCGCCCCTGGCTGCTGCTCGCGCCGGCGCTCCTCATCCTCGCCGTGCTCCTCCTCTGGCCGCTCATCCGCGTCGTCCTGTTCTCCCTGCAGGACTACGGCCTCCGCGAGATCGTCAGCGGCGACACCAACTTCAACGGCGGCGCGAACTACGCCGAGGTCTTCGCCGACCCGACCCTCTGGACCGTCGTCCTCCCGAACACCGTCTTCTTCGCCGCTGCGGCGGTCATCGGCACGGTCGTCCTCGGCACCCTCGTCGCCCTGCTCATGGCGAACCTCGGCTCCTTCTGGCGCACCATCGTCGGCAGCGCCATCATGGTCGCCTGGGCGATGCCCGCCGTCACCGGCACCTACGTGTGGGTCTGGATCTTCGACGCCGACCGCGGCATCGTCAACCAGACGCTCATGGGGCTCGGGCTCATGGACGAGCCCTTCAACTGGTTCACGAACCAGTTCACGTTCTACGGCATCGCGCTGCTGAACGTGATCCACCACGGCTTCCCCTTCGTGGCCATCACCGTCCTCGCCGGCCTGCTCGGCGTGTCCAAGGAGATGCTGGAAGCCGCCGAGATGGACGGGGCGGGCGCGTTCCGTCGCTTCTTCCAGATCACCTTCCCGTCGCTGCGCCAGGTGTTCTCGGTCGTGATCATCCTGTCGACCATCTGGGACTTCAAGGTGTTCGCGCAGATCTACCTCATGCCGGGTGGTTCCGGCTCGAACCGCGAGGTGTTGAACCTCGGCGTGTGGTCGTACGTGGAGTCCTTCGGTCAGAACCGCTACGGCTTCGGCTCCGCGATCGCGGTGCTGTTGACGCTCGTCCTGCTCGGCATCACGATCGTCTACATCCGCGCCCTCATGAAGGAGGACGAACTGTGACCACCCACGCTCCCGCCCCCACCACCCGTCGACAGGCTGAGGGACCGGGCTCCGACCGGTCCGCCAAGCCGCAGGTCCCGATGCACCGGAAGGCGAGCGGTCGGAAGATCCGCTCGAACACCGTCAAGGCGATCCTCGTCACCCTCCTGCTCGTGTTCACGCTGTTCCCGGCGTACTGGATGCTGTCGAGCGCGTTCGACGCGCAGGCGTCGAGCGGCGGCCAGTCCTTCTTCCCGAAGGAGCTGTCGTTCACGAACTTCGAGTCGGTGCTGACCGACGGCGGGTTCGCGGTCTTCCTCCGCAACTCCGCGATCGTCGCCGGTGCGACGGTGCTCATCTCCGCCGCCGTCGCGCTCCTGGCGTCGGTCGCGGTCGCCCGCTTCCGGTTCAAGTTCCGCACCGCGGTGCTGCTCATGATCCTCGTCGTGCAGATGGTGCCGCTCGAGGCCCTCGTGATCCCGCTGTTCGTGCAGATCCGCGACCTGCAGCTGCTCAACACGCTGCTCGGGCTCATCATCGTGTACGTCGCGCTCGCGCTGCCGTTCGGCATCTGGATGCTCCGCGGCTTCGTCGCGGCGGTGCCGGTGGAGCTCGAAGAGGCGGCGTTCCTCGACGGCGCCAGCTGGTGGCGGATGTTCCGCTCGATCATGCTCCCGCTCGTGGCCCCCGGCCTCGTCGCGACGAGCGTGTTCAGCTTCATCACGGCCTGGAACGAGTTCATCTTCGCGATGACCCTGCTCGGCGGCTCGACGGAGAACTACACGGTGGCCATCGGCCTCAAGCAGTTCTTCGGCCTGAACTCCAACGACTGGGGTTCGGTCATGGCGGCGTCGACCATCATCACGATCCCGGTCATGATCTTCTTCATCCTCGTGCAGCGCCGCCTCTCCGGCGGACTGGTGTCCGGAGCGGTGAAGGGATGATCGACCCCGACGTCGCGCGGCTCGTCCGGGGCGTCCTCTGGCCGGGGTTCCTCGGCCGGACCGCCCCGGATTGGCTGCTGCGCGAGCTGGACGGCGGCCTCGCGGGCGTCGTGTACTTCGGGCAGAACCTCTCCTCGGACCCCGCGGAGGTCGCGGCACTGTCGGCCGAACTCCGTGAGCACCGGCCCGAGATCCTCATCGGTGTCGACGAGGAAGGCGGCAACGTCTCCCGCCTCGAGGCGCAGACGGGCTCCACTCTGCCCGGGCACGCGCAGCTCGGCGCCCTCGACGACGTCGAGACGACGCACGCGGTGGGTGCGGCACTCGCCGAGCGGCTCCGTGCAGCCGGAGCGAACGTGGACCTCGGACCGGTCGCCGACGTGAACACCAACCCCGCGAACCCGGTCATCGGCGTGCGCTCGTTCGGCCCTACCGCCGACCTCGTCTCCCGCCACGTCGCCGCGATGGTCGACGGCCTGCAGACCGGCGGGGTCGCCGCCTGCGTCAAGCACTACCCCGGCCACGGCGACACGGCGAGCGACTCGCACCTGGATCTGCCCCGCATCGACCTGGACCTGGCGGAGCTCGAAGCCGAGCACCTGCCACCGTTCGACGCGGCGATCGCCGCCGGCGTCGCAAGTGTCATGACCGCCCACATCGTCGTCCCGGCGTTCGGCGACGCCCCGGCCACGCTCAACCCCATCCCACTCCGCCGGCTGCGCGAGAGCGGCTTCGACGGCGTCATCATCTCCGACGCGCTCGACATGGCCGCCATCCGTTCCACGACCGGCTCCGGGCGCGGGGCGGTCCTCGCCCTCGAGGCCGGGGTCGACCTCCTCTGCATCGGGAACCCGTCCAACCTCGGGCCGAAGCAGGGCGCGACGACCGACGAGGACGACTACCTCGAGGTGTTCGAGGCGGTCTGCGCCGCCGTCGCCGCCGGCGAGCTCGATCGAGCGATCGTCGAGCGTGCGGCCGCCCGCGTGGCCTGGCTCGCGCGGTCCGTCAGCCCGCCCCCGGTCCCCGAGCGGTCCCCGGTCCCCGAGCGGCCCCCGGTCCCCGAGCGGTCCCCGGTCCCTGAGCTTGTCGAAGGGCGCTTCGCCGACGCCATCCGCCGGATCGTCCGCGTCCGGGGCGAGATCGCCACCGCAGCCTCGTCGATCACCCTCGTCGACCTCCGCGACCGACCGACGTTCGCCGTCGCCTCGGCCCACGATCCGTTCGCCGAGTCGCTCGCCGAACGGTTCGACGTCACCCGGCTCGCAGCCGGCCCGAGCCTCCGGACACCGGATCCAGACGCCCAGGCACCTGCCTCCGACGAGCTGACCCTCCTGCTCGAGACGATCCCCGCCGACGACGGGGTCGTCCTCCTCGCGGACCGCCTCGGCGACGACACCCCGCAGCGGCTCGCGGTGGACCGCGTCGCGCTGGTCCGCCCGGACGCCGTCGTCGTGAGCGTCGGACTGCCGCTCGCCGAGGACGCCGTCCTGCCCCTGCCGGTGATCGACACGCTCGCAGCCTCCCGCGCCTCCGCCGACCGGGTCACCGAACTCCTCGCCGCGGCCTCCACCGCGGCACCGACGCACCATCTGCACGACCAGCGCCACCGGAACGGATCATGAACCACCTCGCACCACCCGTCCTCGCCATCGATCTCGGGAAGACCTCCTGCCGCGCCCGCATCACGAGCGGATCCGGCGACGACCTGACCGTCCTCGCGGAGGCCCGCGGCCACGGGGCACCGGGCCTCGCCGACCACGAGGGTGCGGAGCTGTCGGCCCGCGCAGTCCTCGAGACGGTCGCGCACCTCCCGGCGGACCTCCTCGCCGCGGTGCAGCACGTCGGGATCGGCGCCGCCGGGGTGGAGGCGGCACCGCACGAGGTCGCCGCGTTCACCGCCGAACTGCGCCTGGCGCTCGGAGCGACGATCGCCGTCGTCAACGACGCCCTGGCAGCCCACGCCGGTGCGTTCGCCGGTGGTCCCGGCACGGTGCTCATCGCCGGCACTGGCTCCGTCGTCTTCGACGTCGACGCCACCGGCGCCGTGAAGCAGATCGACGGTTGGGGTCCCTGGCTCGGAGACGAGGGCAGCGGTCGATGGATCGGGCAGCAGGGCCTCGAGGCGTGCATGCGTGCCTTCGACGGCCGCGGCCCCGCCACCACCTTGCTCGTCGACGCCGAGGCACTCATCGGGTCGATCCCCGCGCTCCCCCGCTGGGTCTCGAGCACCGGAGCCCCGGCCCGCCAGCTCGGCACCTTCGCGCCCACGGTCATCACCCGAGCCGAGGAGGGCGACGCCGTCGCCGCGGACATCGTCGACGCCGCCTGCGCCCATCTCGCCGTGAGCGCCGCCGCCGCCGGCACGGGCGCCGTGTGCGTCGTCGGCGGGATCGCCTCCCACCCCTACGTCGCCGCCCATCTCGCGACGGCCATGCACGAGGTCGGCGTCGACCTCGTCGCACCCCGCGGTGACGCGCTCGACGGAGCCAGACTCGTCGCACTCGACACCGCGATCTCCTACGACGGAAGGGTCGTGCGCGACGATGTCCACGCAGCCTGAGGGCGCCTCACCACCGGATCCTGAGCCTGTCGCGGGGCCTGGGCCGACCACCGCAGGGCCGATCTCCGACCGCGACACCATCCGCGCGGAGCTCGCCACCCTCTCGACGGAGCAGGTGAACGAGCGACACCCCGACCTCGACGCCCTCTCCACCCGGGAACTCGTCGCCGCGATGAACGAGGAGAACCGTTCCGTCCCCGACGCCATCGCGGCCGTCGAACCCGAGATCGCCGAGGCCGTCGAAGCGATCGTCGAGCGCCTCCGCCGGGGCGGACGACTCGTCTACCTGGGCGCGGGGACCGCCGGACGGATGGGCATCCTCGACGCGAGTGAGGCCCCACCCACGTTCGGGACCGACCCCGGCCTCATCGTCGGGCTCATCGCGGGTGGCCCGGGCGCCATCCAGCAGGCGGTGGAGAACGCCGAGGACCGCGACGACCTCGGTCGGGCGGATCTGGAATCGCTGTCGATCACCGCGGACGACGCCGTCGTGGGGGTCTCCGCGTCCGGCCGCACGCCCTACGTGTTGGGCGCCCTCGAGTACGCGCGCTCGATCGGTGCGATCACCATCGGCCTGTCGTGCAACGCCGGCTCCCCGCTCGCCCGGGACGCGAACATCGGCATCGAGGCGGTCGTCGGCCCGGAGCTCCTCACGGGATCGACCCGGCTGAAGGCGGGGACGGCGCAGAAGCTCGTCCTCAACATGCTGTCGACGATCACGATGGTGCGGCTCGGCAAGACGTACCGGAACCTCATGGTCGACCTCCTCACCACGAACGAGAAGCTGCGGGCGCGGGCGGAACGCACGGTCATGCTGGCGACCGACGTCGACGCCGCCACGGCCGCGAAGACGCTCGCATCCGTGGACGGCTGGGTGAAGGCCGCTATCCTCGTCCTCGTGACCGGCATCGCCGCAGATGAAGCAGTCGCCCGCCTCCGCGGTGGCGACGGCTCCCTCAGCGCGGCCATCGCAGCGCACGCCGTCGAAGACCCGACGGGGGCCGCACCGGATGTCCACTGACGCGCTGCTCGTGCTCCGCCAGGCGATCCCTCGCCTGAGCGCCGCCGAGACGCGCGTCGCCGAGACCATCATCGGCACCCCCTCGCTCGTGGTCGAGTTGACCATCACCGAACTCGCGAAGGCCTGCGGCACCTCGCAGGCGACCGTCGCGCGGTTCTGTCAGACCATCGGATACACCGGCTACCGGGAGTTCCGGGTGGCCGTCGCGACCTCCACGAGTCGCGAGCAGGCGGAGCGTGACCGGTTCGAGGTCGACGACGCCGACATCGACCCGGACGACTCGGTCGAGACGGTCGTCGCGAAGGTCGCGTACCAGGAGGTGCAGGCGATCGAGCTCACCGCCCGCTCGCTCGACCGCGACGCCCTGGACGCGGTCGTCGACGCCCTCCTCGTCGCCCCACGGATCGACATCATCGGCTTCGGGTCCTCGAACCTCACGGCGCAGGACCTCCACCAGAAGCTCTACCGGATCGGCATGCCGGCGAACACCTTCGTCGACGCCCACCTCGCGCTGCCCTCGGCCGCACTCCTCGGGCCCGGTGGGGTCGCCATCGGCATCTCGCACTCCGGGCTCACGGTCGAGACCGAGCAGGCGATGCAGCTCGCGCGGGCCGCCGGCGCGACGACCGTGTGCATCACGAACTTCCCCGACTCCCCCATCGCCAGCCGGTGCGACCTCGTCCTCGCGACGCAGGCGAGGGAGAGCCGCTACCGCTCGGGTGCGATGTCGTCGCGCATCGCCCAGCTCGCGCTCGTCGACCTGCTCTTCATCCGTGTCGCCCAGCGTCGCTACGACGCCGCAGCGGAGTCGCTCCGCGTCACCTACGAGTCGATCCAGGACCACCGCATCGACACCTGAGCGCGCTCCGCGAGAGCGCAGAAGATGCACTCACATCCGCCCCGTGAGCGCGTCTCCTGCGCTCTCAGGAGAGCGGCACGTCCGTGTGCTCGGCGAGGGCGAGGAGCAGCTCGTCCTGGAACGCCTCGTCGCGGACCGCGCGGTGCGGCTCCTCGCGTCGCTGGTGGTGCCAGTATCCGGAGGTGTCGGCGCCACGTCCTTCGGCGAGCGCCACCTGGGTCCGGTGCCCGAGTTCCAGGTCGTCGGGTGCGTTCGGTCCGCCCATCCGTGTCGGCACCCACCCCGGGTCGACCGCGTTGCTGAACACCCCGGGACGCACCCGCGCGATCGCCGCCGCGAGGACGGTCACGAGCAGCTTGCTGCCGGAGTAGCTCGCCGTCCTCGTGGAACCCGACCAGTCGAGACCGTCGAGCGTCGCGGTACCGCCGCGGTGCATGCTGCTGCTGAGGAACACGAGTCGCCGCGCGGGGACGAGGGCGCTCAGCAGGTAGGGCGCGACCACGTTGACCGGTAGGACGGCCGCTCCGTCGAGGACCCCTGCGTTGTGGATGATCGCGTCCACGGGACCGGCTGCGGCGACCTGCTCCGCGAGCTCGCGGACGCCGTCGAGGGTGGCGAGGTCACCGGTGACGAGGTGCGCGGAGGGCTCGTCGAGCAGCCGCACCCCGTCGGCTCGGGCGAGGCTCCGGGCGTGGACGAGCACCTCGTGCCCGTGCTCGACCAGCTCGGTCGCGGCGCCGAGCCCCAGGCCGACGGCGGCACCGGTCACCAGGATGCGCGGCATCAGCGACCCCCTGCCCGTCCGGCCTCGCTGGTGTCGGGCTCGTTCGTGACCGCCGCAGCGTCACGCTGCTCCGCCTCCCGCTGGGACGCCGCCCAGTTCGCGAGCAACTGCAGACGCTCGGCGGACGGCGAGCCGGGCTCCGCCGTGTAGACGAGCACGACGTGGCCTGGGTCGGCCGTGATCGCGAGCTCCTCGTAGGCGAAGGTCATCTCGCCGACCATCGGGTGATTGAACCGCTTCGTTCCCGTGCCGTGTGTGCGCACGTTGTGCGCTCCCCAGAGCGTGCGGAAGGCGTCGCTCCGGGTCGACAGCTCACCGACGAGGTCGTGCAGTCCCTTGTCGTGCGGGTCCCGGCCTGCCTCCGCGCGCATGACCGAAACGCACATCTCCGCGAAGACGTCCCAGTCGGGGTAGAAGTCCCGGGATGCCGGGTCGAGGAACTGGAACCGTGCGAGGTTCGGGGTGCGCCCGCCGTCGCCGATGACCGGCGAGTAGAACGCACGCCCGAGCTCGTTGGTCGCGAGGAGGTCCTGGTGGGTGTTGCGGACGAAGGCGATCCCGTCGGTGATCGCGTCGAGCATCCAGTGCAGACTCGGCCGGGTCGCGGGGTTCTTGGCCGCCCGGCGGCGCGGACGACCGGAGAGCGGGACACCGTCGGCCGCGCGGGCGAGGTCGAACAGGTGGGTGCGTTCCGCCTCGTCGAGCTGGAGCGCCCGGGCGATGGCGTCGAGGACGGTCGACGACGCTCCGGCGATCGCCCCACGCTCCAGTTTCGCGTAGTACTCGACACTGACCCCGGCGAGCGCCGCCACCTCGGATCGCCGCAGCCCGGCCACCCGTCGGTTGGGGCCCGCGGTCAAGCCGGCGAGTTCCGGGGTCAGCCGTGCCCGACGCGTCATGAGGAACTCGCGTACGTCTGCTCGATCGTCCATGCCTCCGACGATACGTCCTCGAGGCGAGCCGACAGGTGCTCTCTCGGTACACCTCTCAGGCGGGACTCCCTCCCGCGTCGCGCGGGGCGTTGACTGGTCACCTGCACCACCCGACAGAAGGAGCACACATGCGCGCAGTCGTCATGCACTCGCCCGGCGACGTCCGGGTCGAGGACCGTCCGGACCCCACCATCGTCGACCCGACCGACGCCGTCATCCGGCTCACGGCGACCTGCATCTGCGGGTCCGACCTGTGGCCGTACCGCGGGGTCGAGCCCGTCGACCACACGAACATGGGGCACGAGTACGTCGGTGTCGTCGAGCAGGTCGGCGAGGACGTGCGGACGGTCGCCGTCGGCGACTTCGTCGTCGGCTCCTTCGTGACCTCCGACAACACCTGCGAGATCTGTCAGGCGGGGTACCAGTCGAAGTGCGTGCACGCCGAGTTCGTGTCGGTCGCCGCGGGCACGCAGGCGCAGCTCGCACGCATCCCCCACGCCGACGGCACACTCGTGGCGACGCCCGGGCAGCCGGACGCGGAGCTCATCCCCTCGCTGCTCGCCGCGTCCGACGTGCTCGGGACGGGCTGGTTCGCCGCGGTCGCCGCCGAGGTCGGGCCGGGGAAGACGGTCGTGGTCGTCGGTGACGGAGCCGTCGGACTCATGGGCGTCCTCGCGGCCCGGGAGCTCGGGGCGGATCGCATCATCGCGATGTCGCGTCACGCCGACCGGCAGGCGCTCGCCCGTGAGTTCGGCGCGACCGACATCGTCGAGGAGCGCGGTGCGGCGGGTGTCGCACGGATCAAGGAGCTGACCGGCGGTCTCGGCGCGCACAGCGTCATCGAGGCGGTCGGCACCGAGGAGTCCATGCTGCAGGCGATCCGCTCGACTCGCGGTGGCGGCCACGTCGGCTTCGTCGGCGTCGCCCACGAGGGTGTCTCGCTGCCGCTCGACGAGCTCTTCTTCGCCGAGGTGCACCTGCACGGTGGGCCGGCGCCGGTGCGACGGTTCCTCCCCGAGCTCATCCGGATGATCTGGGAGCGGAGGATCGACCCGGGGAAGGTCTTCGACCTCACGCTGCCACTCGAGGACGCCGCCGAGGGGTACCGGGCCATGGACGAGCGCCGTGCGATCAAGGTGCTGCTGACGCTGTGAGCCCCGCGGCACCGACCACCTCGACGCCGGACTCGCCTGCCGGGGCGTCGACCCTCCCCGCAGCCGGGACGCCCACCCGGATGCCCTGGTTCGCACTGGCGGGCCTCGCCGCGATGGGGTTCGTCCTCGTGGCCGCGGAGACGATGCCGGCCGGACTCCTCCCGGTCATCGCCCGGGATCTCGACACGAGCGAGGGCCTCATCGGTCAGTTCATCAGTGTGTGGGCGCTCGGGACCGTGATCGTGACGATCCCGGCGCTCGCCCTCACCCGTGGCATGCGTCGCAAGCCACTCCTCCTCGGCGCGATCGTCGGGCTCATCCTCGCGAACACCGTGACCGCGGTCTCAGGGGACGTCGTCGTCGCGCTGGTGTCGCGGTTCGTCGCCGGTGCGTTCTGCGGGGTGATCTGGGGCATGCTCGCCGCCTACGGGCGTCGCATCAGCCCGCCCGACCGTGGAGGCCTCGCACTGTCGATCGTGTCCGTCGGAGCGCCCGCCGGGCTGGCGCTCGGGACGCCGCTCGGCGCCTGGCTGGGCACCGCGTTCGACTGGCGCTGGGCGTTCGGAGGACTCACGGCGCTCGCGCTCGTCGTACTCGTGTCCATCGCAGTGTTCGTACCCGACGCGCCAGGGCAGCCTCGCTCGGCACGGCTCCCGCTTCGACGGGTGCTCGTCCTGCCCGGTGTCGCGGTCGTCCTCGCGGTGATCGTCGTCTGGATGCTGGCTCACAACACCGTCTACACCTACATCTCGCCGTTCCTTCGGGCCTCGGGCACGGGACTCGGGGCCGATCTCGTGCTGCTCGTCTACGGTGTCGCGTCCATCGCGGGCATCGGTCTCACGGCGGCGCTCATCGACCGGGCTCCGCGCGCGCTGCTCCACGGGAGCGTCGCGATGTTCGTCGTGGCGGGCGCGCTGCTCCTGATCGGCCACGCCTCGATCGTCGCCGTCCTCGTCGCGACGGTCCTGTGGGGGCTGGCGTTCGGTGGCTCCTCCGCCCAGCTGCAGTCGGCGCTCACCCGATCTGGACGCGAGCACTCGGACGTCGCGAACTCCTTCCTGCCCGTCGCGTTCAACCTCGCGATCTTCGCCGGCGGTGTCCTCGGCGCGCTCCTCCTCGGTACCTTCGACGGCCTGATCCTCCCGGTGGTCATGATCACCCTCGGACTCGCTGCGCTGCTGCTCACGATCGTGGGTCGCCGCTCGGCCTTCGCCGCGGGGTGACGCGGAGGCCGGATGGCCCTGAGCGACGGCGGATTGATCGTGACATGCGCGACGTTGAGAGGACGGTGTCCGCCGACGCCTAGACTCCCGCGCATGGGCTATGTCGGAAGCGATCTCTGGGAGCTGCGGCAGCTCGTGGGACAGCGGCTCCTCGCGCTCCCTGGTGCGCAGGTGCTCGTGCTGGACGGCGAGGGGAACGCACTCTTCCAGCGGCGGGTCGACACCGGCCTGTGGGAGATCCCGGCCGGTAGCTGCGAGCCCGGAAGCAGCTTCGCGCAGACCGCAGTCATGGAGCTCGCCGAAGAGACCGGCCTGGCGGTGGACGAGCGTGACCTCGAGCCGTTCGCCTGTCTCTCAGCCGCCGAGCACCACGTCCTCGACTACCCGAACGGCGACCGGGTCCATGCATTCGCGATGTGCTTCGTCGCACGCTTGTGGACTGGTTCGCTCCGCGCCGAGGTGGACGAGGTCGTCGAGTTCCGCTGGGCTCCGCTCATCGCCCCGCCCACCCCGATGCACGGTCCGACCACGGAGGTCCTGCGCCTGTTCGACGCCTACACCGCGTCGGGAGCATTCCAGGCGGGATGACCTCGGCCCACCCACCGAGAGTGCAGGAGATGTCCGCTCAGGCCGCGTTTGAGAGCGACTTGTGCGCTCTCGCCGAGCGCATCAGCGCTCGCGCTCGCTCAGCCGGGCCGGATACGCTGGCCGACGGGGCGAGACGACCGCTCGACCCACGAGGGGATGCCGGATGCTGACTGACGCACTCACCATCGTCCTGGCGGTCGTGTCGGCGCTGCTCCTCGGATTCGCTGCGCGGCGGGTGCTCGACGCCCCGGTCGGATGGCCGCGCAGCATCCTGGTCGGACTCGTCGTGTTCGTCACCGGCCCACCGTTCGTGAACTGGCTGCTGCAACAGACCGGCCTGGTCCAACCGGGTGAGGCCGGAGATGCTCGGGCGGCCTTCGCGGCGGTCGCCGTCGCCCTCCTCGCGATCGGTTGGATCTTCGCGCTCGGGCTCGGTGTCCTCGTGGCCATCGAGGTCATCATCCCGACGCGCCCGCTGATGAACCCGATCGACGTCGTCCGCTCGGCGATCAAACGGCGGCGACGGACGAGGCGATACCTGCAGATCCTCACCATCGCGTCACGGCACGGCGCAGGCTGGCTCGTACACGGCCGATCCCGCGTCCAGCTCGAACTCACCACGAGCGAGCAGCGCGCCAACGCGATCATCGCCACGATCAACGACTCCGGCGTCACCTTCGTGAAGCTCGGACAGGTGCTCTCGACGAGACGCGACCTGGTCCCCGAACCCTACCTCAGCGCCCTCGCGTCGCTGCAGTCCGAAGCGACGACGCTGCCCTGGCACGAGGTCGAGGTCGTCATCGAGACCGAGCTCGGTGCGCCGATCGACACCGTGTTCGCGTCGATCGACTCCGAGCCGCTCGCTGCAGCGTCCGTCGCGCAGGTGCACACCGCCGAGCTCCTCGACGGCACACCCGTGGTCGTGAAGGTCCAGCGACCGGCCGCCCGGGTGCAGGTCGAGGCCGACGCCGACATCGTCGTCCGCCTCGCCGAGCGCGCTGAGACGCACACCAAGTTCGGGCAGGACCTCCGCCTCGCCTCCGTCGCGCGGGCCTTCACCTCGACGCTGCTCGAAGAACTCGACTACCGGATCGAAGCCCGCAACGTGGAGATGATCCGCAGCACCTTGAAGCGTCGCGAGGAGCGCGACGAGGGCGTCCGGATCACGGTGCCACGCGTCTACCCGGCGGCCTCCGGTGCCCGCCTCCTCACCATGGACCTCGTCGACGGGTTGCCGCTCAGTCGAGCGCGGGAGCGCATCGCGACCATCCCCAAGGAGGAACGCGAGACCCTCGCGACCGGCCTCATGGAGGTCGTGCTCGAACAGATCCTCGTGCACGGCGTCTTCCACGCCGACCTGCACCCGGGCAACGTGATCCTCCGCGAGGACGGATCGCTCGGGCTGATCGACTTCGGGGCCGTCGGCGTCATCGAGCGCAGCCAGCGGCAACGACTCACCGCGGTGATGCTCGCGACCGTCAGCGAGGACGACATCGCGGCGACCGACGCCCTCCTCCTCATCGTCGACCTGCCTGAGGACGCCGACCTCGACGCCCTGCGCCACGACGTCGGCATCGTCATCACGACCGAGCGTCACCGTCCGGGTGGCGACGGCTCGATCTTCAGCCGACTCCTCGACGTCATCCGGCAACACCACATCGCGCTCCCCGGCGACCTCGCCGCCGCGTTCCGCAGCTTCGCGACCCTCGAAGGGTGCCTCAAGGCGCTCGACCCCGAGTTCGACATGTTCGAACAGGCCCTCCCGATGGTCCCGCGCCTCCTCCGCCGCTCGCAGTCCGTCCGGCAGACCGCGGTCACCCTGCAGGCGCAGGCAGCCGTCACCGCCGCGTTGGCCCGCAACCTCCCGCGTCGACTCGACTCGCTGCTGTCCGGACTCGAGGACGGAACGGTCGGCGTGACGCTGAAGGGCTTCGCCGACGAACCGGCGAAGGGACTCGTGGAGGGCGTGACCGCTGAGATCGTCGGAACCCTGATCTCGATCGCCGCCCTGGTGATCGCCGTGGTCCTCGTCGTCACCGGTGCCGGCCCGGTCCTCCCCGGCGGCCTGCGGGTGTTCGATCTCATCGCGGCGTTCATCGGGTTCCTCGGCTTCCTCGGGCTGCTGCGCGTCCTGCGGCAGACCGTCGTCCGCCGGGGTCGGTGACCGGAGCACCCCGCTGTTCACCTGACGGCACTACCGTGATCGGGTGAGCGACCCCCGACTGCAGCGACGCCTGGGCACGAGCGCCGCCGTCTTCATCGGTCTGGGCTCGATGATGGGCGCCGGGGTCTTCGCGGTGTTCCAGCCGGCGGCGCAGGTCGCCGGAGCGGGACTCCTCATCGGGCTCGTCATCGCCGCGGTCGTCGCCTGCTGCAACGCGATGTCCTCCGCGCAGCTCGCCGCACAACTCCCCTCGGCCGGCGGCACCTACCTCTACGGCCGCGAACTCATCGGGCCGTGGTGGGGCTTCGCCGCCGGATGGAGCTTCGTGGTGGGCAAGACCGCGAGCGCCGCAGCCATGGCGGTCGCCTTCGCCGCGTATGCGGCACCGGCCGAGTGGAGTCGTCCGGTCGCCGCGCTCGCAGTCGCCCTCGTGGTCGTGACCAACTGCCTCGGGGTCACCCGCACCGCGACCGCGACCCGGGTGATCGTGGTGGCCGTCCTGCTGGTCCTCGCCGTGGTGGTCGGTTCAGGCGTCATCGGGCCGGACGCCGGTTCGACGGGGGTCGCGTCGCTCGGGTTCGACGCCAGCCCGCTCGCCGTGTTGCAATCCGCGGGGCTGCTGTTCTTCGCCTTCGCCGGGTACGCGCGGATCGCGACCCTCGGCGAGGAGGTCCGCGACCCGGCCAAGACGATCCCGCGCGCCATCGGGATCGCATTCGTCGTCGCCGTGGTCGTCTACGTGGCCGTTGCGGTCGTGTCGCTGCTCACGCTCGGCGCGGACGGCCTCGCGTCCAGCACACGCCCGCTGGCCGCGGTGGTGGAGGTGAACGGGTGGCCGTGGGCGGCGGCGCTGGTGCGGCTCGGGGCGGCGGCGGCCTGTCTCGGAGCACTGCTCGCGGTGTTCGCGGGCATCGGCCGGACCGCCTTCGCGATGGCGAGGACCGGCGACCTGCCTCGGGTGCTCGACGCGGTGCACCCGCGCTTCGCGACCCCCTACCGCGCGGAGCTGCTCGTCGGGGCGGTCGTCGTCGTGCTGGTGCTGCTCGTCGACCTCCGGAGCGCGATCGGGTTCTCCTCGTTCGGCGTGCTGCTCTACTACGTGGTCGCCAACGTCGCGGCGTTCCGCCAGACACGCGAGCGCCGACGGTACCCGCGCGCGGTGAGTGCGTTCGGCGCCGTCGGTTGCGTCGTCCTCATGTTCACGCTGCCGCCGACGTCGGTGCTCGTGGGCAGCGTCGTCGTCCTCGTCGGGTTCGCCGGGCGGGCCGTGGCACTTCGACAGGCTCAGTGACCGGACCCCGGTCCCTGAGCTTGTCGAAGGGCCGACCGGCTACAGCTGCGCGGAGAGGCGGAAGATGTTCTCGACAGCCAGCTCGGCGGCGATCGCGTCGCCGGCCTCGACCGCCTCGCGGAGCGCCGGGTAGCCCTGCTCCTTGGCAGCCCAGTCGGTGTTCTCCTCGGTGCGCGTCGCAGAGGACCGGTAGGTGAGGCCGTCGATGATGTCCTTCGTCGCCGCGACGAGTGTGGCGTTCGGGCACGCGGCGATGAACGCGTCGAAGAGCTCCCAGCTGAGTCGCCCGTGCTCGGCGATGTCGCGCTGCTCGACGACCACGATCACCTGGTTGATCGAGCGGACGAGCGCCTTCTTCTGCGTCGCGCCGAGGCCGGGGACGGTGACGCGGACGACACCGCCGAGCATCGCGCCCAGCGTCTGCATGACCTCGGTGCGCTGCGCCGGGTCGGGCAGGGCGACGCGGGTGTACCGCTGTGCGGCCATCTCGATGAGGCCGACGCGGGCGAGGTCGTTGAGGGCCTCGCGGATCGGCGTGCGGGAGATCCCGAGCCAGGACTGCAGTTCGCCGTCGTTGAGGTGCTCGCCGGGCTCGAGGGTGCCGTCGAAGATGGCCGTGCGGATGCGCTCGACGGCGACCTCGCGGAGTGAACGACGCTCGACGGGCGGGTTGGCTGAGGGCACGGGCATGCGGGATCTCCTTCGTCGGCGAATGCTATGCCATCAGCGTACCGAATATCAGCGGATCCACCCGGGGTTGACGGGAGATTCGACGACACCTGACGGGCGGGGTCACCGCTCGGACCTCACCGGGTCGCCCTCGATCGGCGGCTAGTCCTGCGGGATGAGCGGGATGATGTCACGGCTCGGCGGCACGACCTCGCCGCTCTTGCTGCCGCCGATGACCTTGCCCTCTATGCGGTCGTAGACGAGGTCGAACTCGGTCTCATCGGTGCGCACCCAGGCGCCGATCCAGCCCGTCGCCGTCTCACCGGCGGGCGTCGCCTGCAGGAGCGAGTAGCCGGCCGCGGCCATCGGCGCCTTCAGCGCCTCGGGCGTTCCGAGACCGAGCGTCACGTAGTCGAGGTTGACGGCACGGGTGGTGACGGAGACCCGGTAGGGGAAGACACTTCCGCCGTACTCGTCGCCGGCTTCGAGTCGGACCTGGATGAGCATCGGACACAGGCCGTCGGTGGTGCCGGCAGGCGCAGGGAAGTCGTCGACGATCGCGAGGGCGGTCACCTTCGTGCCGTCGACGTCGTCGGTGAGCGTCTGCTCCTGGAGCGGCGTGCTCGGCGGCTGCGACACCGACGGCGTCGGCGAGGCGGACGATCGGCCCGCGTCCGACGAGGAGCCGGTGGAGCATCCGGTGAGGGCGAGAGCGGCGACCGTGAGAGCTGCGGCCAGGGTCGTTCGACGAGAACTCATGCGCATGACTCAATCCTGTCAGAGCGGGGTGGAACGACCCGATGGGCAGCGCGAACCTTGACAGATCTCGACGATACGGTTCTCAGACCTCGGCGACGGCCGGACGCGCGTGTCGGGATGGAGCGTGTTCCCGAGCGTCGAAGGACGCGACGGCATGATCGAGAACGGAATGGAGCGTGGCGTCGTCGAGGGGTTCGAACGGCTCGACGCGCTGCTCGGCCACTGAGTCGCGGACCTGCCGGGTGAATCGGCGGAGGCCCGTCAGGCAGCGCCGCCGAAGTAGACCTCGACCTCCCGGACGGTGCCGTCGACGACACGAGTCGCCTCCATATTGCGGTACGTCTTCCCGTGCACGACGTACTCGTAGCGGTGGAGGACGATGCCGTCGGTCTCGACGATCTGGAGCGTCACGCCGGGGGTGTCGAAATGGTCGGCGCTCGGAGAGCAGCGTTCGAGCCAGGTCGTTCGGTCGAGGTGGTCGTCCTGTGGGCTCGTGAAGACGAAGTCCGCATGCATGAGCGCCTCGGCGGCAGCCTGATCCTGCTCGCGGAACGCGCGCATGAACGCCAGAACCGTGTCGATCGCCGATGAACGCATGCGGCGATCCTACGCGCGGGCTGGCGCTGCGGTGTCGCGGCCGGTCCCTGAGCTTGTCGAGGGGCCCACGAGGGACCTCCCGGACCGCGCCGCGACAACCGCGGAGACCCGTTCCCTGAGCCTGTCGAAGGGCACCCCGAGGGACTTTCCCCACCGCACATCGACCGCCGAAGACACCCGTTCCCTGAGCCTGTCGAAGGGCCCACGAGCAACCTTCCCCACCAGAGGCGGACTCCGCGACCGCGTCACCGTCGGTCCCTGAGCCTGTCGAAGGGCACCCCGAGGGACCTGCCGGACCGCTCCTCGACAACCGCGGAGACCCGTTCCCTGAGCCTGTCGAAGGGCCCACGGGCAGCCTCCCCTGCCGCACATCGACCACCGAAGACACCCGTTCCCTGAGCCTGTCGAAGGGCCCACGAGCAAACATCAACTGTCGGATAAATACCCAGATCAGCGGGTGATTCGTTGGCCGTTCGAATGTCAGTGGTCCGTGTTTGGATGGACCCATGACCAGCACCGCACCGAACCCGCTCGCCGCCGCCGCGGCCGGGTTCGATGCGGTCTGGCAGGGCGCGCTCGACGCGATCCGTCCCGGCTCGGGTGTCGCGGAGCAGCTCGAGAACATGAACGACGAGGCGATCCTCCGCCTCCTCGACGAGCTCGGTGCCGTGCAGCACGCGGTCGAGATCCTCGCCGCCCGCGTCGTCGGCGCGATCGCGTTGCGTCCGTCGCCCAGTGGCCGCGACGGCACCCTGGTGCGCGCTGCCGGTTACGCCAACCCGGGCGTCATGGTGTCGGAGCGGTGGCGGGTGGCACGCGCCCGAGGCGCGGCGATCGCCGAGGTCGGTGCCGCCATCACGAAACCGCGCGGGCTGCTCGGCGAGCTGGAGGAATGCCCGTTCCCGGCGGTCGCCACCGCCCTCGAATCGGCACCCGGTTCCGACGACGCCACCGAACCAGCCGCCGATCCCCACTCCGCCACGGCAGAAGATGACCCACACGACCACGGCGCCCTCGGCAGCCCACGGGCACCCCTGAGCATCGACGGCGCCGCGGTCATCGTCCGCGAGCTCCGCAACGCCGGCCGCATCTGCACCAGACCCGAACTGGACGCAGCATCGGTCATCGCAATCGAGCACGCTGCGCACGCGCCCCTGCAGGACGTCACCCGCATCGCGAAACTCGTCCGCACCCGCCTCGACCAAGACGGCCGCGAACCCCGCGACGAACTCCTCCGCCGAGCAGAACGCTGCACCATCCACGAACTCCCCACCGGCATGACCCTCCTCCGCGCCGAACTCGCCCCCGAAAGCGCCGCCTTCATCCGCGCCGGCCTCGACGCCCTCATCGGCGCCACCCACCGCAAACCCCACTTCATCCACCCCGACACGGCCGACCAACCCGACGGATCCGGTCACCCCATGCCCGACGGGCCGTCACTCATCCCCATCGACCGGCGACGCGCCATCGCCCTCACCGAGACCTTCCGACACCTGGCCGGCTGCAGCAGCGCCGCCACCGAACTCACCCCCGTCACCGTCATCATCCGCACCGACCACGACACCCTCGAAACCGGCCTCGGCACCGCCACCATCGACGGCATCGACGAACCCATCGGAGCTGGCGCCCTCCGCCGCCTCGCCGCCGACGCCAACCTCATCCCCGCAGTGCTCCGCGGACCATCCCAAGTCCTCGACCTCGGCACCAGCACCCGACTGTTCTCCCGCGCCCAGAAACTCGCCCTCGCCGAACGCGACGGCGGCTGCGCCTGGACCGGCTGCACCCACCCACCATCCTTCACCGAAGCCCACCACATCCGGTGGTGGTCACAAGGCGGCCCCACCAACCTCAACAACGGGGTACTCCTCTGCCCCTTCCACCACCACCGCATCCACGACGACCACTGGACCATCACCATCCAAAACGGTGTCCCCTGGTTCATCCCACCCAGCCACATCGACCGACACCAAACCCCCATCCGAGGCGGACGCATCCACCTCGCCGCCTGAACCCGGGGCACCCGTCTGCCTCCGCACCCGCTGCCCTTCGACAAGCTCAGGGACCGACACGGGAACCACCCTTCGACAGGCTCAGGGACCGAAACGGGGACCCAGCACACCCGGACACGCTCAGGGAACGACGCCGTATTCGACAACCCGGCCATCCCGGTCCCTGAGCTTGTCGAAGGGCACACGAACAGCCGTCACACCTGCCCTTCGACAAGCTCAGGGACCGAGACGGGAACCACGCTGCCTCGACAAGCTCAGCGACCGGACCACCCAACCCCCGAGCCACTCGAAGGGCCGATGACGAACCGGCCCACGCACCCTTCGACAAGCTCAGGGACCGAGACGGGAACCACCACCCGTCGACAAGCTCGGTGAACGACGCCGTATTCGACAACCCGGCCACCCCGGTCCCTGAGCCTGTCGAAGGGCCCACGAGCGACCGCCACCCTTCGACAAGCTCAGGGACCGGGGACACTGACTCAGGAACCCTGGACACCTGCTCAGGGGGCCAAGAACTCCGGCTCAGGCACCGGGCTGCTGCCTCGGGGGCGGGGCGCCGGACCGAGGAACGGGAAGGGCTCAGCTCAGGCGCTCGGAGGCGCCGTCGACTCCCGCACGATGAGCTGCGGCACCGAACGCACCACGCCGACCGAGTCCGCATCACTCAGCACCTCGAGCAGCGTCGTCATGATCGTCCGCCCGAGCGCCGGGAAGTCCTGCCGCATCGTCGTCAGCGGCGGCGCGAAGTGCTCAGCCTCCGGGATGTCATCGAACCCGACGACGCTCACGTCATCCGGCACCCGCAGGCCCCGCTCCGACAGCGCGTGGATCACGCCGAGCGCCATCTGATCGTTCGCCGCGAACACCGCCGTGAACGACTCACCGACCCGCCCACTGGAGCGCCCATCGTCGTCATCATCTCCGTCACCGAGGCCCGCCACGAGCTGCCGCCCGAGCCGGAACCCGCTCGCCGGCGTCCAGTCGCCCACCAGCGGCTCGCGAGCGACGAGCCCGTGCTCGGACAGCGCATCACGCCACCCCCGCACCCGCTCCAACGCGTCCACGGAATCCGCCGGCCCCGCGAGATGGGCGATGCGGGTGTGCCCCAACCCGACGAGGTGGTCGACGAGGATCCGCGCCCCCTGGTACTGGTCGATGGAGACACGGTGGAACCCGTCCCGACGACTCGACTCGACCGCGACGAGCGGCACCCCCAGCTCGATCCCGCGCACCGCGTCGAGCGCCCCACGATGCGCCGCGATGAGCACGATCGCCTCGACGTTCTGCCGCAGCAGCAACTCGACGGCCTGGCGCAGGGACGCCGGATCCGACTCGAGCATGCTCGCCATGCTCACGGCATACCGGGCGTCCCGTGCAGCCTCGTTGAAGCCGAGCGCCGTGCTCGACGGTCCGTAATCCGGCCCACCCGTCGTGGTGAGGCCGATCGTCCGTGAACGGCGGGTGACGAGTGACCGTGCAGCCTGCGAGGGCGCGTACCGCAGCTGCGCGATCGCCTGCTCGACCCGCTGCCGCGTCGCGGGGCGCACGTTCGGCAGATCGTTGAGCACCCGCGACACGGTCTGGTGTGAGACTCCGGCCAGACGCGCCACATCGAAGATCGTCGCGACCCGCGCCTTCTCGTCGTCGTTACCCACCAGCCCCACCGGCTCCCACCTGGCGACGTCCGCACGTCTCGCTCAGAGCAGCGTATCCGTCGATTCACGACGTGGTCGCGCTCTCCGTCGCACCTCCAGCGGTTCGTCAGGTCCGCCGCATGGGCACCGCTCCCCATCGCGGGTGGACAGCCGACCTCGGTACCGTGATGGACGAGCCGCCGGTCGCGCAGGTGCCGCGTGTTCAGCTGCGCGTCGCGACCGACACCCGAAGAGGAGCACACATGATCATCTGGACCCGTTGGGGCATCGTCGTCTTCCTGATCTTCGGGCTCTCCGTCGGCGCCGGTTTCCTCATCAAGGCGATCGTCTCGCCCGACGGCGGATCGGCGCAGTCCGGGGTGTTCGTCGGCATCGGATTCCTGCTCGGCGCCGTCGCATGCTGGGCCTTCGGGAAGTTCGCGCTGGCGAAGCTTGATGCACCGCGGCCGGTCGTCGTGTGGCAGCAGCTCGCGCAGCCGTACGTCAACGAGCACGGCATCACCGTCAAGCAGGAGGCCGTGCCCGTGCGCCACCCGCAGACCGGCGAGCAGCTCTACAGCCGCCCGAGCTCCACACTCTTCTTCATCCCCGTCCGCTTCTGGGCGTACGTCATCGCCGCACTGGGCGTCGTCACGATCGTCGTGAACGTCGTGCGCGGCTGACGCTCAGCCCTGGCGACCCTTCCACCGCGGGTTCTGCTTGTTGATGACGAACACCCGGCCACGGCGGCGGACGATCTGCGACCCCGGCTTGTCCTTGAGCGACTTGAGTGATGCGCGGACCTTCATGGCGACCTCCTGGTGATCACGATGCGTGCTACCTTGTTGAGAACGATTCTCAACAAAACGCACTGTAGCACCCATCGACCAGGAGAACCCGCCGTGACCACGCCTCGCATCCCGCTGACCGTGACGCTCGTCCTCGGCACCTGCCCGCCGGAGCGTCGCACCGTGGCCCGACAGATCGCCGGAAAGTCCGCGGCGCTCGTCACGATCGAGCGGCAGGACGACGCCGAGAGCGCCCACCCTGACATCGACGACGCGATCGACGCCGTTGCACGACACCCGCTCGCTCCCCGGCACCTCGTCCTCGATTGCGGGAGCACGGTCCGCCCGGTCGACGCGGTCTCCGCCATCCTCGGGCACCGCGACACGGCCGTCCTGGACGCCGTCGTGACCGTCGTCGACGCAGCTCATCTCCTGCACGACCTCCAGGATGACGACTACGTCACCCACGACGAGGACGGCGACACGGCGTACACCGCACGGTCGATGATCACCGTGGAGCAGCTCGAGTACGCGGACACCATCGCCGTCGCAGGCCGACGCGGCGTGACACATGAGCGACTCGCGGTGCTCCTCGCCCTCCTCAGCCACCTGAACCCGACGGCGCTGACGCGGATGGTCGAGCCGGTCGCGGCCCGACCGCGCGCCACACCCGGCACTCCGGCGACCGCGGGCAACCGTGAGCCGCTCGCGCGCTACCGCGACTCGCCGTTCGAACTGGACCGCTTCAGCACCTCTCCCGGCTGGGTCGCGATGCTGAACGGCGAGCACCGGCCGTGGGTCGATCACGACCGGGTGACCACCCTACGGTTCGACAGCCCCCGACCGATGCACCCGGAACGACTCCTCGCGTGCTTCGACGGACCGATCGAGGCGGGGCGGTTCGGACAGGTCGTCCGTACGGCGGGGTTCCTCGTCCTGGCGACGCGCGCCTCCCGCGTCGGCGTCCTGCAGCACGTCGGCTCGATGATCGATCTGGAACCCACGTCGTTCGAGACGAACGACCCTGGTGCACCACTCGGCCAGGAGCTCGTCGTCACCGGCATCGACCTCGACGAGGTCGCCATCACCGCCGCCCTGCACGCCTCCACCCTGACGGATGAGGAACTCCTCGCCGGGCCGGCGGCCTGGGCGCGCTACCCGGACGCCTTCACGCCCTGGAGCACCACCCACGAGCACTGAGCGGCCGGCCCGTCAACTGCCCGAAACGGCTCGGATTTCGGTCGATTTCGTGCAGACATGGGCGGCTCAGTGGATCCGCGCGCTCGCCCACTCCTCGCGGACGAACCGCACGAACTGCTCGACGGCCGGCGACACCGCCCGGGCACGGCTGGTGGCGACACCGATCACCCGGACCGCCTCGTCGTCGAGCGGGACGAGCACGACGCCCTCCATACTCGTGGAGTCGGGGAGGACCGCGATCCCGACCCCGGCGCGTACGAGACCACGGAGCGTCGACAGCTCGGACACCTCCATCGTCACCCGGGGCACGACGCCATGCCTCGCGAAGTACGCGTCCGCGATCTGCCGGAGCCCCGAGTCCGTCGTCATCGCGAGGAACTCGGTCTGCTCGAGGTCGGACGCCGCCAACGACGTCCGATCGGCGAGCGCATGTCCGACCGGCACACCCAGCGCGAGCCGCTCGGAAGTGAGCGGACGCCACTCGATGTCCGGATCACGCGGTTCCGGGCTGAGGAAGGCGACGTCGGCCGAGCCGGAGCGGAGCGCGTCCAGCACGCTGTCAGCTTTCCCACCGTCGAGGACGAACCGGATGTCCGGCAGCAGCTGGCGGTACTCACTCACGATCCGCGGGATGAGCCAGCCACCGAGGGACGAGACGTAGGCGATGGACACGAGGCCGGCCGAGGGGTCGCGGAGCTCGTCGATCCGCGACTGCGCGTTGTCGAGTTCGGTCTGCGCCCGGAGCGCGTGCACGAGGAGGATCTCGCCGTAGCGGTTGAGTTCGAGCCGGCTGCGGTGGCGGTCGAACAACTCGACCCCGGCGTCCGCCTCGAGCCGACCGATCGCCCTCGTGAGCGTCGACTGGGAGATACCGAGCGCCTCAGCGGCGTACGGGACGTGACCGTCTTCGGCGAGCGCCCGAAGGTACGCGAGTTCGTCGATCCTCATGCCCTCATGATGCCGCACCGGCGAGCCCGACTGGGGCGGCACCTCGACAAGCTCGGTGACCGGATGAGGCTCGGCGACCGGGCGCGCTAGCGTGGTGCAGTGATCCGCAGACCGCGACCGAGCCAGGCGGCGACCGGCGCCCTCCTCGTCCTGGCCGGACTCGTCTGTCAGGAGCTCGGCGCGTCGATCGCGGTCACGCTGTTCCCGCAGGTCGGTCCGATTGGCATGGTGACACTACGCCTCGTGTTCGCCGCGCTCATCCTGCTGGCCGTCGCCCGCCCGGCCCTTCGCGGACACCCGAGGAGCGCCTGGGGATCGGCGGTCGGTTTCGGGCTCGTCCTCGCCGCGATGAACGTCTGCTTCTACCTGGCACTGGACCGCATCCCGCTCGGCCCGGCGGTGACCCTCGAGATCCTCGGCCCGCTGGCACTCAGCGTCATCGCGGGTCGTCGATGGACGAGCGCGCTCTGGGCGGGCGTCGCCCTCGTCGGCGTCCTCCTCCTCGGCGGGGTGCTCCTCCACAGCGGACCGACGGCTGCGCTCGATCCGCTCGGCGTCGTCCTCGCACTCGCCGCCGGCGCCCTCTGGATCGGTTACATCCTGCTGTCGGCGCGGACGGGGTCGGAGTTCCCCGGCCTGAACGGTCTGGCGATCGCCGCCGCCATCGGCGCGCTCGTGACCATCCCACTCGCCGCGACGACCGCGGGCATCGCCCTGTTCGATCCCGTCATCCTCCTGCTCGGCCTGGGCGTCGCCGCGCTCTCGTCGGCCGTGCCGTACGCGCTGGAGTTCGTCGCCCTCAGACGCCTCAGCGCCGCGACCTTCTCGATCCTGCTCGCATCCGCGCCGGCCATCGCCGCGATCGCCGGACTCCTCGTGCTCGGTCAGCAGCTCACGACACCGCAGTGGCTCGGCATCGCCTGCGTGGTCGGTGCCGGGATCGGCGCCGTGCTTTCAGCCAGGCGGGGTCGCGCACCCGAGGTGCAGCCGAGCATCGCGCCGAGCTGATCGTCGGGTCAGGACGCGGCGAAGCGGGCGTGCACGCGGGAGGACACCGTGATGTCCTCCGGCTTCAGGTCGAGGGCGGTGTCGCCGGCAGGTGCGGCGGCTCCGCGCATCATCGGCGCCGCGGTCTGGGTCCCCGAGGTGCGAGTCTCGTCACCCAGCATGCCGGGATCGGCCAATGCGACCGGTCGCACCGTGCCCAACCCGAGGCTCCGGGCGTAGGCGGTCGCGCGGTCCACGGCGTCGCGGACGGCGTTGTGCTGGGCCTCGGCCGTGATGCGGTGCTTCGTCGCCTCGGTGAGCGCCCAGGTGACGCCCGTCACCGTCACGCCGTCCTGGACCGCGATCTCCTCGGCCCAGCGGGCCAGCGACTGGAGGTCGGCGAACTTCACCTCGAGCGCGACCGCCGCATGGTGCACGAGCGGCAACTGCTTCCCGTCCTTGTTCCATGGCCGCTCACTCCACACCCGCAGCCGGTCGGCGGACCACCAGGTGACTGCCGACTGCGCGCGGAACTGCTCCGCCGTCTGGCTGAGCGCCCGGTGCAGCGCGGTGGTGTGGGAGACGACGGGCTCACGTTCGGGTCCCTGGAAGCCCGCCGAGATGAGGACGGTCCCACGCTCAGCCGGGTGGTGGTAGTCGAAGCGGCCCTCGACGGTGATGATCGTTTCGCTCATACCCGGCACTCTATCCCGCGACGGCGGCTACGCTCTGGACCATGACGGACGGCGGAACCTGGGCGGATCGACGACGTGGACGCCGGCGGGACGCACACGGTCCGGCGGGACGCGGGCTGCCGCCCGGCGACGTCGAGACGGTCGCGAAGTACCTCAAGGAGCGCGTCTACGCGACCTTCACCGGCCTCGCGATCGTCCTCGTGCTGGCGGCGAACGTGGAGCACCACGACGCGCCGGATGCGCTCTTCTCGCTCGTCATCGGCGTGGTCGGCATCACCCTCGCCGGGCTGGTCGCCGAGATGATCGCGCACCTCGCCGCCCACGGGGCGTTCCCCGACGAGCGGGGGTGGCACTCGATGCTCCGGATCGCGTGGGGCTCGCTCCTCACCGTCGCGACACCCACCATTTTGCTCATGCTCGCCGTGTTCGACGTCATGGAACTCGAGACCTCCCTCCGCGTGTCCGCGATCGTCTACCTCGTCACCCTCGGGCTCAGCGGGTGGGTCGCCGTCCGGCGCGCGCGGCTGTCCGTCTGGCAACAGCTCATCGCCCTCGCGGCCCTCGTGCTCCTGGGTGTCCTCGTCATCGGCGTGCAGGTCCTGGCCCACGGCTGAATCGCCGATGCGAGCTCGGACCCCGTCGGAAATGCCCGAGCGGTCGACGACGTTGCAGAGCACGTGAGCACTCCGGAGACCGTCGACGTCGTCGTGATCGGCGCGGGTCAAGCGGGACTGTCGGCCGCGTACCACCTGCATCGGCGCGGTTTCGTCCCACTGGGCACCACCGATGGCGCGACCGCAGCACGCACCTTCGTCGTCCTCGACGCGAACGGTGCCCCGGGCGGCGCCTGGCAGCACCGATGGCGGTCGCTCACCATGTCGACCGTCAACGGGATCTACGACCTGCCCGGCATGCCGAAGCCCGAGCTCGATCCCGCCTCCCCGAGTGTCGACGTCATCCCGCCGTACTTCGCGGCGTTCGAGGAGCGTTTCGGCCTCGCGGTCCGCCGCCCGGTGCAGGTCCGCGCCGTCCGCCGCGAGGACGACGACCCGCGCGGTCGGCTCCTCGTCGAGACCGCGGCGGGCACCGACTCCCCGGGCGCCGACTCCCCCGCCGCCGTGTTCCGGGCGCGGGCGGTCGTCAACGCGACTGGCACCTGGACGAAACCGTTCTGGCCCGCGTACCCGGGGCGGGAGCGCTTCGCCGGACGCCAGCTGCACGTGGCCGACTACGTCTCCGCTGACGAGTTCCGCGGCCGACGCATCGTCGTCGTGGGTGCCGGCATCTCGGCCATCCAACTCCTCGAGGAGATCTCGCGGGTGGCGGAGACGGTGTGGATGACGCGACGTGAACCGGAGTGGGTGGACGACGACTTCGACACCGCCGCCCGGGTGGAGGCGATCAAGGGCGTCGAGGAACGCGTGCGCCAGGGCCTCCCGCCGGGCAGCGTGATCTCCGTGACGGGGATGCACTGGACGCCGTGGGCGCGGGCGGCCGAGGCGCGAGGCGTCCTGGTGCGTCAGCCGATGTTCCGCCGCATCGAGGAGCACGGGGTCGTTCTCGCCGACGGTTCGTTCCTCCCGGTCGACGCCATCCTCTGGGCCACCGGGTTCCGGGCGGCGCTCGACCACCTCGCGCCGCTCGGCATTCGGCTGCCCGGCGGCGGCATCCGGATCGACGGCACCAGGGCGGCCGACGAGCCGCGGGTGCACCTCATCGGGTACGGCCCCTCAGCGTCGACGGTCGGAGCGAACCGGGCCGGGCGGGCGGCGGTCATGGCGATCCTCGCCGACCTCGACGCCGCCGTCCCGGTTCCTCAGCACTGACCCGGTCACTGCACCGGGACGGGGATCGGCACGGCGGGAGCGCGTTCGGAGCGCACGAAGCCGATCCCGAGCAGGATGCAGACCCCACCGAGGAGCTGTGCGAGCGACAGCTGCTCCCCCAGGAGGATCCAGGCGAACCCGGTCGCCGCGACCACTTCGAGGAGGCCCGCGAACGACGCGAGTCGGGAGCCGAGCATCTGACTCGCGGTGATGCTCGCCGCGTAGGCGACGGCCGTCGACACCACCCCGACGAACAGGAGCGGCACCCACCACACGACGTCGGTGCCGAGCACCGTGACGTCGGCGTCGGAGGTCGTGAAGGGCACGCCGACGAGCCCCGCGAGCCACAGGCTGAGCGCCCCGATGAGCAGGCCGATGGCCGCGAACGCCACCGGAGGCAATCCCTTCGCCGGCCGGGCTGAGATGACGTAGTACGCGGCGCAGCCCACCATCGCGAGGATGGCGAACAGCAGACCGAGCGGGTCGAGCGTCGAACCACCGCTCGGAGCGACGACGAGCACGAGCCCGACGAGCGACACGACGGAGCCGACGAGGACGACCGTCGCGGGACGACGTCGGGTCAGGACCCACGCGACGGCGACGAGCAGCAGCGGTGCCATGTACTCGACGAGGATCGCGGTCCCGACGGCGATGGTCTGCAGCGCCGCGAAGTAGACGAGCTGCGTCGCCGCCACCCCGATGAGGCCCATGCCGAGCAGTCGCCATCGGCCACGCCAGACCGCGTCCCAGCGACCACGGAGCGCGATGAGGGCGAACGGGGCGAGTACCAGGCCGCCGATCAGGGCGCGGACGGTGACCGCCGCAGCGGGGCTCCACCCCGACGCGAGCACCGGTTTGATGAACGCGCCGGAGGTGCCGAACGCGACCGCGGCGAGCACCGCGACGAGCAGACCGACCGTGGTCGAGGACGTGTGCTTCATGAGTGTCTCCAGCTGCCGCGAGTGGGGCCGGCAGAAGAGGTGGACGCCCGGCTGAGATGAAGCTACTCTCGGAGAGAGTAAGGAGTCAACTTGCATTTTGCCCCTGACACTGAGGATGCGCTGCTCTTCGCCGCACTGCTCGTGAACACCCGCGCATCGGCGTCCCGGAGCGGCGTCGACGAGCTCGCGACACCGCCACAGCTCGTCGAGCTCCTGCGGGTCAGTCGGTACTCGGGTCGAGTCGACGGCGACGAGCCCGAGCGGGCCGCGGTGGCCAGGCTCCGGGAGCGGATCCACGCGCTCTGGGCGTCCGACGCGGACGCCCCGGACACCCGCGACCGCGCCGTCGCCGAGATCAACGCGATGCTCCGGGAGTCCGCTGCACTCCCCCAGCTGCGTCGCCACGACGGCTTCGACTGGCACCTCCACGCCACCGAGTTCGACGCCCCGCTCGTCGATCGCGTCCAGACCGAGATCGCCATGGCACTCGTCGACGTCGTCCGGTCCGACGCCTGGGACCGCCTGCGGCTCTGCGCCGCCGACGACTGCGACGGCCTCCTCGTCGACCTGTCCCGCAACGGTTCGAAACGCTACTGCTCCGTCCGCTGCAGCAATCGCGTCAACACGATCGCATTCCGCGCGAGAGCGCAGTAGCGGTCGTCACCAGACCCGGATGACGACCATTACTGCGATCTCGTCGCATCCCAGAGATGGTGCACCGGGTCGTGGATGAAGTAACGGCCGAGGGTCTCGGTCGTGAAGCGCGCGCCGTCGCTCCGTCGACCTGTCCGCGTGAGCGCCTCGTCCGGCACCCGCTCGAACGCCGCGGCGAGCACCGTCGCGGCCTCGACCAGCTCGGCGGAGACCCGTTTCGGGTCCTGCTCGCCGTAGCGCTCCTCGAGAGCCGTCGCGTCCTGGTCCCAGTTCTCGAACGCGGGATCGTCCTCGTCGAGGACGAGTCGCAACCGGACGTCGAAGATGCGGAACACGTCGCGCACGTGGGCCGCGTACTCGAGTGGCGACCAGGTCTGCGGGTCGGGCCGCTCCCGGACGTCGGCGCGCTCCAGCACCGCCGGCCATGCGGTGGCGTTCGCCCGGATCAACCCGGGGAGGTCGCGGAACCCGAACCGCGAGGTGTCCATCCCGCAGTCGGGGCAGGCGCGCTCGAGGACCCAGGTCCAGTTCTTCGTGTCCGGGACGATGGTGTCGTCGGGGGTGTTCGTCGTCATGGGTTCACTCTAGGAAGCGCCGTGACCCAGCGCCCTCGCGAAAGCGTCATCGTGCCGCGATCCGCCGCCACCGTCCGCGACCACCCCGGCCCCTCGAGCCACACCCACGCGGTCCCTCGAGCCACACCCACGCGGTCCCTGAGCTACACCCACGCGGTCCCTCGAGCCACACCCACGCGGTCCCTCGAGCCACACCCACGCGGTCCCTGAGCCTGTCGAAGGGCGACGATCCCAGGCCGATGCCTCCGCTACCCGGCGGGGACGATCGGCGGGGCGCAGACCATCGCCGAGGCGGCGAGCTGCTCAGCCATCTGCTGCTCGGACCACGGGAGAGCGATCTCCGGGGCTTTCTGCCCACTCGCCGGCGCTGCCTTCGCGCCGATCGACGCGAGCTGCATCGCGAGCGTCTGCGCGAAGCCAGCACCGAGCGTCGAGTTGTTGAGCATGACGACGACCGTCAGGCCGGAGGTCGGATCGGAGAAGGCTGCTGACAGCGACCCCGGGATCGCGCCGGCCTGCCCGCGGAACGGACCGATCTGCAACCCACCCACACCGAAGCTCTTCCAGGTCGGCTCAGCCTCACCCAGCGAGACGGGGTCCTTCCACTGCTTCTTGTACGTGCTGTCGTTCAGCAGCGACCCGGACGCGAAGGACTGGGTGAACTTCCGCAGATCGTCGACCGAGGAGACGACGCCACCGGCGGTCCACACCATCGAGGGCGACAGCTCGGTCTCGTCCGTCGGCGTGTCGCACTGGTAGGTGCCGTCCGCGATGCGCGGCGTCAGGTACCCCTTGGGGTGCGAACCCGGCAGCTCGACGGTGGAGGCGTCGGGGAAGCTGGACTTCGACATGCCGAGCGGCGAGAAGACGTAGTGGTCGTACAGGGACTGCCAGGACTGACCGGTCAGCTCCTCGAGCGCCATGCCGAGCAGGATGTACCCGGTGTCGCTCGAGCCGAAGAGCGCCCCCGGAGCCGTCCGGGTACCGCTCGCGAGGCCGTTCGCGAGGATCTCGGCCATCGACCAGTTGCGGGTCGGGTTGGTGACGAACTGGGCGTTGAGCGCTGGCGTGTAGGTGCCGAGTCCCGACGTGCCGTTGCACAGCTGCTGGTAGGTGATGCCCTCGATGCCCTGGACCTGCGGGAGGGTCTTGTGGACCTGGTCGGTGAGCTTGATCTTGCCCTCGTCGACGAGCTCGAGGAGCACGGTGCAGGTCATCGGGCGCGTGGTGTCGCCGATGCGGTAGACCATGGACGGATCCATCTTGGTCTTGCCACCCGGCTCGGTCGTGCCGATGCCGGCCGTGTAGCTCCCGGCCCACGGCGCCCAGACGCCGACGATGGCGCCCGAGGATCCGGACTGGGTGACGGCGGCCTCGACCGCCGCCGTGATGGCGTCGGTCGTGTCGCCTGCGAGCGTGCCGCTGACCTGGTCGGGGAAGTCGGTGTCGGACACCGAGGGGCCCGAGCAGCCGACGAGCACCGTCGCGAGGGTCGCCGCGGTAAGGAGTGCGGCGAGACGCCGGCGCCTCGGAGCTGTTGCAGTCAAGTCATCCCCCTGATGAGCGGTCTGCGGAGCTGCAGACTGTTCCCGATTGTAACCGGGCGCGGCTGAGAGCTGCGGTCGCACGCCGCGTGCCGGTCACTCGGGCGGCGGACCTGGTGCGAGGCGCGCCGATGGTGTTCCCTGGAGAGGTGACCTCGAACGCCTTCCCGCAGACCACCGTCGACGCCGTCCTGGCGCACATGAACGGCGACCACCCCGACGACAACGTGCTCATCGTGCGAGCCTTCCTGGAGCCCAAGGCCGAGGCCGCCACCATGATCGCGCTGGACGGGACGGGTGGCGAGTGGACCTGGACGGTCGACGGCACCGCCGCGGGTGGGCGGGTGCCCTGGCCCGCCGGCACCATCACCGAGCGCGGCGAGATCCGACGCGAGGTCGTCGCCCTCTACGACGCCGCGTGCGCCCGTCTGGGCGTGGAGCCACGCCCGCACGACTGAGCGACGACGGCCGGACGGTCGCGGCGGTCAGGAGACGGACCGCGCCCCTGCTCGGGCGGTCAGCCGCGAGTCCCGGCCGGGCGGGACCGGCCGACGCGCAGCGTCACGAGCACCAGGCCGGCGAGCAGGAGGAGCCCCGCAGCCCAGAGCGTGCCGCCGGCGCCGACCCCCGTGCGGGCGAGGTCCGACTCCGCGGGACCAGCGGTATCAGCGACCGGCCCGGCGCCACCGTCGACCGGCGTGACCGGCGGCTCGACAGGCGTGCCCGGGTCCTCAGGAGTGACCGGCCCGGTCTCGTCCTCGAGCGCGACGAAGAACGAGAACTCGGTGGCCGGGCTCGTGGCGACACCGGCGTTCGCCGTGGCCGTCCACCGCTTCTCGCCCACGCCGACGGCCTCGACCGTGCAGCTGAACGTTCCGGTCGGGGTCGAGAAGGTGAGACAGAGGAAGCTCCCCGCCTCGCGCACCTCGATCAACTTCGACGGTTCGGCCTCACCCGTGACGACGACGCGCTCGCCGACGATCCGCTCCCCGGCGGCCGGGGAGATGATCCGGGGGGCCGCGTTGACGAGGTACTCGAAGGCGTGGGCGACGGACACGACGCCGGCCGTCGACGTCTCGACGACGGACACCTCGTGCGTGCCGGGAGCGAACGCGGCGTCGGGGGTGCACGACCATCGGCCTCGATCGGTGGCCGCGGCGGCGCAGACCGTCCGCTCGTCGGCATCGAGCACGACGACCGAGGATCCGGGCGTCGCCCGGCCGGCGAAGTCGGGCCGCGCCTCTCCGACCTGCGCGGCTGGTGACGTCACCGACAGCTCGGACGACGGCACCGGGATGAAGGGCGCCTCCCGGTCGAAGTCGATCCCGACGATCGGGACGATCCGCCCGCCCAATGCCGCGAACTCGTCCTGCAGCGCCTCCGCGGCTTCCAGGCCGCCGGGCTTCCCCTCGATGAAGAAGAACGCCTCGACCGGCAGCTCCGGCGTGCTCTCGACGGTCCACGCACCGACCACGACCTCGTTCCACAGGGCGTCCAGGTAGTCGTCCACCGGGAGGAGCGCGCGCATCTCCAATGAGGCGGCGAACCCGTCGAGATCGGCCCCGAAGGCACAGTTGCCGTTCTTCCACTCGAGGCTGTCGAAGTGCCGCGACCAGGCGACGCCGGAGTCGATGCCCTGTTCCAGGCAGGGGGCACTACTGCCCTCGGGATTGCCGTACTCCACCTCGACGGTCGAGCGGTCGCAGCTGTCCGGTCGGGTGTTGGTCGCGGCGTCGGAGGGGAACGCGCACCGGAGCCGCATCTGCGACTCCTGGTCGGCCCACGGCTGCAGGATCATTCCGGCCGACGCGGCCGGCCAGAGCGTCTCGATGCCGAGATCCGCCCGCAAGTAGCTGAACGAGGCGCCGTCGCGGGAGATCTGGAGCGGGGTCGGGAGCACCGTCGAGGTGGTGCGGACGACGACGCCGTTGCAGAAGTAGGCGGCTTCGCCACCGTCGCAGGACCTGGCGGTGTCCGCGTAGCGGGCGTTCAGGACGTCCGCGATGGTCGCGTCTGCGACCGTTCCGGCGGGCTCCACTGGAGCGGACCGGGGCGACTCGGCGAGCGCCGACGCGGCCGGTGAGGCCAACACGCTCATGAGGGCCAGCGCGGTGGCGGCAGTGGCACGCCGTGCGGCGCGTGCGGGATGCAGGAGCATGAGGGGACCTTTCAGCGGGACCGGGTCAGCCTACAACTGGAATACCAGATGCAGAAATCGGACGATCGGCTGGTCGGTCGTCTGGACCAAACCGCGAAGCGGCCGACCTCCGAACCCTTCAATGCCTCGGATCAGCCCGGGGCTCGACCGAACTCAGGAGGCTCCCATGCTCCACTCACCCAACCGGCTCCTCGCCGCCGTCTTCGGCGCGGTCTACGTGGTCGTCGGGCTCCTCGGCGGGATCGTCGCCGGCGGCCTGCCCGTCCTCGCCACCGAGGGTGGTCTCCTCCTCGGGATCTTCGAGGTCAACCCGCTGCACAACATCGCCCACGTCCTCATCGGCGCGGCCCTGCTCATCGCCGGGCTCTCGAACGTCGTCGCAGCCAAGACCGTCAACACGGTGGTCGGCGGGTTCTACCTCCTGCTCGGTGTCGTCGGGTTCTTCATCGTGGGCTCCGCGCTCAACATCCTCGCGCTCAACACGGCCGACCATTTCCTCCACCTCGCGAGCGCCGTGGTGCTGCTCGGCGCCGGACTGGCCGCGGACAAGCGCACGCACCGGGTGGCCACGGCCTGACATGTCGGTCTCCGTCGAACGTCAGGACGCCCGGGCGGGCCGCGACACCGCGGTCCGCTCCGGGACCACGTCGATCTCGAACAGCCTGCTCGCGATGTGCGCACTCGGTGCCGGTCTCGTGCTGATCGCGACCGGCGCCGGGTCCTCCCCGGTGGGCGCGATCCCGCTCGTCGCCCTGGGCATCGCCGCACTGCTCTGGTCCGTCGTGGTGCTCGTCCGAGACCGCGTGCCGGGGCTCCGTGCGTCCTTCGCCGGCGCGGTGGGTTCGGTGGTCGTCTGGGTGGCGCTGTACGGACTCGCCTCACTCGGTGTCACGACCGTGCCGCCGTTCCTGCCGACCCTCTCGTCCACGGTCCTGCTGCTCATCGTCGCCGGGGTGCTCGCACGGCGACTCCGGCGGATCACCCTCGCGTCGACGGCGCCGGACGAACTCGAGCTCGACGCCCTGGTGGCGCGAGCGAACCGTCGGCCACGTCGCGAGCCGAGCACCGGGCGGTACGTGCTCACCCTGCTCGCCGGGGCAGCGGTCGTGGCAGCGATCACCACCCCGGCACTGGCCCAGACCAACGCGGGCGCGTTCGCAGTCCCGCACGGTTCCCTGCACAGCAGCCACTGATTCCCTCCACAGCGACAGATCCACCCTCCCGCTCACGAGTCCGGCCCGTTACACTTAGGCAACCCTTACCGAACCAGCCGACGCGGAGTCCGACATGAGCACTGTGATCCCCTTCTCCCAGGCCCTGCGCGAGCGCACGTCCTCCGGCCACTCCTCCAGCGAGGGGGCGGACTTCATGAGCGACCTCATGACCGGGAAGGGCTCGAAGGAGGACTACGTCGCCCTCGTCGCGCAGCACTTCTTCATCTACGAGGCCCTCGAAGCCGCAGCCGACCGCATGCGCGCCGATGCCGTCGCCGCTCCGTTCATCAGCGACAAGCTGACGCGGCTTCCCGCCATCGTGCAGGACCTCGAGTTCCTCATCGGTCCAGACTGGCGCGAACAGATCACCCCGCTCCCCACCACCGCCCGGTACGTGGCACGGATCAATGAGGTGGGCGCCGTCTGGCCCGGCGGCTTCGTCGCGCACCACTACACCCGGTACCTCGGTGATCTCTCGGGCGGGCAGATCATCCGCACGCTGATGCAGCGCCAGTTCGGCTTCGACACCAACGGTGTCGGCTTCTACCTCTTCGGCGACATCGCGAAGCCGCGCGAGTTCAAGGACACCTACCGCGAGCAGCTCGACGCCGTGCCGTGGGACGACGAGGAGCAGGCCCGCGTGATCGACGAGGTCATGGTGGCGTACCGCTTCAACACCGACCTCTTCCGCGACCTCGCGACCGCGAAGGCCGCAGCGACCGCCGTCGCCTGATCTCCCGTCCATTCGCCCATTCTTGGGCGAATGGGTGTTCGTTCGCCCAAACATGGGCGAACGAACTGCGGGCGGCGAAGCATCCCTCGCGCGGCTCGCAGGCCCGGCGTAGCATCTCGGGCATGGACGTCATCCTCGTACCCGGTTTCTGGCTCGACGCATCCTCCTGGAGTGCGGTCACACCCCCGCTCGAAGCGGCAGGCCATCGGGTCCGACCGCTCACCCTCCCCGGCCTCGAGAGCGTCACTGCCGACCGCGCCGGCATCGGCCTCCGCGACCACGTCGACGCCGTGGTCGCCGAGATCGACGCCGGCACCGAGCCCGTCGTGCTCGTCGGGCATTCCGGCGGTGGCGCCATCATCTCCGCCGCGATCGACGCCCGCCCTGACCGCGTCGTCCGCGCCGTGTACGTCGACTCGGGCCCACTCGCCGACGGCGCGTGCATCAACGAGGAACTCCCCTCGTCGGGCTCCGAGATCCCGCTACCCGACTGGACGGTGTTCGACGCGGAGGACCTCGTCGACCTGGACCACGAGCTCCGTGAACAGTTCCGGGCCAGAGCCGTCCCGCAACCGAAGGGCGTCGCCGTCGACCGACAGCAGCTCTCCGACGACGACCGCCGCCTGTCCGTCCCGGCGACCGTGGTCGCGTGCGAGTTCTCCTCGGAGATGCTGCGCGGCCTGATGGAACAGGGCCACCCGTACGTCGCGGAGCTGGCGCGGCTGCAGGACGTCGAGTTCGTCGACCTCCCGACGGGCCACTGGCCGCAGTTCACGAAGCCGGCCGAGCTCGGCGCGATCCTGCTCCAGGCCGTCGACCGCACCTGAGGTCACGCCACCCAGCCGCTGATTCAGCGCAGCGCGGGCCGCAGAGGTCCGATCAGGACATGGCGAGCGAGAGCGCCAGCACGCCGAACATGGCGACGAAGACCAGCGCGAGGACGGCGTACATCGCGATCTGCACGCCTCGTCCCTTGATGACCGCCTGACCCCTCGGTGCGAGCGAGCCTGAGACCCACTGCTGCGCCGGCGCGATGTAGTCGAGCGTCGGCGCCTCGCCGGGCTGCAGCAGGTAGTCGGCACGGCCGAACTCCCACAGCCAGGCCATCGAGCACGAGACCTGCACGGGACGGTCGGCTGGAACCGTGAACTGCGACGGTCCCCAGGTCGGGCGGTGCTCGAAGCCGTCGATGCGCACGACGAGTGGGATGAACCCCCAGTATCCGGCGAACGGCGGCTTGCTGGCGTTCAGCTCGAGCGTGCGCCAGGCGGTGATCGGACCGGGCTGCGGCCACTGAGCTTGTCCATAGGTCATGAGCGATAATCGTAGTTCTTCGGGTGCAGTCCCGCTCGCACAAACTCTGCCGATCCCTGAGCCCGAACCCGGTCCCTGAGCCTGTCGAAGGGCAGGTGCGACCGTTGCGACGCCGCCCTTCGACAGGCTCAGGGACCGGACGGCTTCGGCCGAGACCAGAGACGCTACTGCCCCGACATGAACCGCTTCACGTCGGTGTCGACGATGATGTCGCTCGGGCGCAGCGGCCGGGAGAGGTAGAGACCGTCGAGCGTGGAGATCCGGCTGAGCGCGACGTAGCTCTGCCCCGGGCTGAACGCGCGGCTGCCCAGGTCGACGATCGCGCGGTCGTAGGTCTTGCCCTGCGACTTGTGGATGGTGACCGCCCACGCGAGCCGCAGCGGGAACTGCGTGAACTCCGCCACGATGTCGCGCTTCAGTTGCTTCGTCACCGAGGAGTAGGAGTACTTGTACTTCTCCCACGTCGCCGGCTCGACCTCGAACTGCTCGCCGTCGACCTCGACCCAGACGGTGGAGTCGATCTTCACCACGGTCCCGAGCGTGCCGTTCACCCAGCGACGCTCACTGTCGTTGCGGAGGAACATGACCTGCGCACCGACCTTGAGGTCGAGCGCCTCGTCGGCGGGGAACGCCCGCCCGCCGAAGTCGCCCGAGACCTCCGCGTTCGCGGTGAGCGGCTTGCCGTCGAGCTTGGCGAGCGCGGCCTTGTTGATGCGGTCGACGGTGTCGTTGCGGCTCGCGAGGGTGATGACGCCGTCCTCGGGAGGGGTCCTGGCGCCCATGCCGTTCAGTCGGCCGGCCATCTCGGCGGTGACCTGGCCGTGCCGGACGCCGTTGAGGAGGTACTTGAACTCGGCCTCGTGCTGACGGTGGATCTCGGTGAGCTCGACGAGCTGCAGCGGCGTCTCGGACCACACCTTGGCGTCGAAGAACCAGAACGAGCGGTAGGTGTCGGCGATGTACGCCCGTTCCTCGAGGCTGCCGGGCACTGGAGCGAGCTGGTACGGGTCGCCGAAGAGGACGATCTGCACGCCGCCGAACGGCTCGCGCGGCCGCTGCCGGGCCTGCCGGAGGCTCCGGTCCATCGCGTCCATGAGGTCGGCGCTCACCATGGAGACCTCATCGACGACGAGGGTGTCGATGGAGTTGAGCAGCTTGCGGGTCTGATCGTTCTGGTCGATCGTGTGGTCGGCGATGAGCCCGATCGGCAGGCGGAACAGCGAGTGGATCGTCTGGCCGCCGACGTTCAGCGCGGCGACACCCGTCGGGGCGCAGATGGCCAGCTGCTTCGAGGTGTTCCAGGCGAGGTGGTTGAGGAGCGTCGACTTCCCGGTGCCCGCTCGACCGGTGACGAACAGGTGCTCGCGGGTGCTCTCGATGCGGTCGAAGACGGCTTGCTGCTCGGCGGAGAGGGCTACGCTCATGATGCTTCGGTTCCCTCCCGTTTTCGCCCTCCAATCCTATGCGAGGTGCCCGCCTAGGATGTCAGGATGAGCCATGTCGCGACACGTGGGGAGCTGCGACGCCCGGGAACGGTGCGCGGTGCGCTCGTCCGCGCCGTCGTGCTGTGGCTCTGCATCGCGGCCCTGCTCGGCGCGGCCATCGTCTCCGCCTGGTCGGCCGTCGCCCGCGACGTCTACGGCGCCGGTTCCTTCGCGCGCGGGTACCTGGACGCCCTCGCCGACGACGACGCCGCGACCGCGCTCGCGTTGCCCGGGGTCGCCCTGAGCTCCGCCGAACTCGCCGACGCGGGCCTGCCGGCAGACAGCTCCGACACCCTGCTCCGGAGCGAGGCGCTCGGCACGGTCGAGGACGTGCGCCTCGTCTCCGACGTCACGACCGCCTCGGGCGCCCACGAGGTGACCTTCTCGTACCGACTCGCGGGGCAGCCGCACAGCACGATGTTCTCGATCACGAGCGGCGAGCGCACCTTCGGACTGTTCCCGTCGTGGCGCTTCGAGACGAGCCCCCTGAGCGTCGTCCAGCTGACGGTCGCACAGACGACCGGATTCCGGGCGAACGGCTTCGAGCTCGACACCCGCCGGGTCGCGGAGGGGACCGAGGGTGCCTTCACCTCCACCATCCCGCTCCTCACTTTCACGCCGGGCAGCGTCGACTTCGACGTCGACACCACCTACCTTGCGGCGTCGGTGGAGACGGCGACGACGACCGAGGTCGCGAGCGTCGTCGAGGCCGAGGTGACCGCGAGTGCCACCTCCGACTTCGTCTCCGAGGTCCAGACGCAGATCGACGGTTACCTCGACAACTGCGCCACACAACAGGTCCTCCAGCCCACCGGGTGCCCGTTCGGCATGGTGATCCGCGATCGCGTGGACGACCTCCCGGTGTGGTCCATCGCGGCCTACCCCGTGGTGGCGGTCCAGCCGGGCGACACCGGTTGGCAGATGCCGGCGACGGACGGAGCCGCGCACCTCGTCGTCGATGTGAAGTCGCTGTTCGACGGAACGGTCTCGACCCTCGACGAGGACGTCCCGTTCACGCTCTCGGCTTTCGTGACGATCCGCGACGACGGCTCCCTCTACATCGACCTCCGCTGAAGCCCGCGAACTGTCACTCCAGCACAGTCCGACACCCCTCACACTGTTCCGGAGTGACAGTTCGCGGGCTAGGAGCGGGTGTCGTTGGCCGCCATGCGCGCGAGACGCTCGTTGTACTCGTTGAGTTCCGCGTCATTCGTGCGGTCCGCGTTGCGATCGAGTCGCTTCTGGTCCTTCGCGTCGCTCTTGCTCCACGAGATCGCGACGGCGACGGCGAGCGCCAGGGTCGGGATCTCGCCGACGCTCCAGGCGATCCCGCCGCCCGTCTGCTGGTCGAGGAGCGGCGCCTGCCCCCACGTGCGTCCCATCGCCCCGAACCAGTCGGCGAGGAACAGCCCGGTCGAGGAGATGATCGCCAGCCCGAAGAACGCGTGGAACGCCATCGTCGCGAAGAGCAGCAGGAGCCGCATCGGGTACGGCAGCCGGTACGGGACCGGGTCGATGCCGATGAGCGACTGCACGAAGAGGTAGCCGGTGATGAGGAAGTGCACCACCATCCACTCGTGGCCGATGTGGTCCTCCATCGACCAGCGGAACAGCGGCGTGTAGTAGAAGACCCAGAGTGATCCGGCGAAGAGCACCGCGGTGACGAGCGGGTTCGAGATGATCCCCGCGAACTTCGAGTGCACGGCCAGGAGCACCCACTCCCGACCCCCTCGGGAGTCGTCGGAGCGCTTCCGCACCGCCCGCGCGAGCAATGTGACGGGCGCTCCGGGGACGAGGAGCACCGGGACGAGCATGGTGAGGCCCATGTGCCCGAGCATGTGCACGCTGAAGAGGTACGGCTGGTAGACGTTGATGCCGCCGCAGGTGAGGTAGAAGAGCACGAGCATGCCCAGCACCCAGCTGACGGTGCGCAGGATCGGCCAGGAGTCGCCACGACGGTGGAGGCGGACGACGCCCGCGATGTAGAAGAAGATGCCGAAGGCGCAGGCCAGCAACCAGAGGAGGTCGATGTTCCACTCGGTGAAGTACCGGGAGAAGGTCAGTTCCGGCGGCAGTTCCTCACCGGTGAGCAGGACCGCGGGCGTCGGGGTGCTCGGTACGGCCTGATCGACCGGCGGGGCGGTCTTCGCGAGGGCCGCGGCGGCACCGGAGGCGATGCCCATGAACCCGAGCTCGAGTGCGACCAGCCACCAGAAGGTGCCGGTGCGGCCCGCGAGGGTGTCCGCACGCGCAGCGGCGGACCGCTCGATGCGACCGATCAGCACCCGACGCTGCAGCGCACCGAACAGGCCGAGCGCCAGCAGGGCGAAGACCTTGACGAGGACGAGGATGCCGTACGGGGTGCCCAGGCGGTCGAGCGACCCGATGCGCAGCTCAGCGCTCACGTATCCGGAGACCGCCACGACGACGAAGGACACGAGTGCCACGGTCGAGTACCGCATGAGCACGGGGGCGAGCCGGCCGTCCTCGAGGGTCTTGCGGATGAAGACGAGCGTGAGCAGACCGCCGAGCCAGATGGCGGCGAACACGAGGTGCAGGCCGAGCGCGGTGACGGCGGCGTTGTGCCCGCTCGCCTCGGCGGAGTGCCCCTGCTGGGCCATCGGCAGCAGCGACACGAGGGACAGCCCGAAGACGAACACGAGCACCGTGTGGTTGCGGACGGCGAAGCAGAGCACCGTGACGGCCGCGGCGATGAGCGTCGTCTGCAGCCAGGCCTGGCCCGACTCGATCCCGGTGAAGAAGAGGCTGAGTTTCGCGCCGAACGCGTCGTCGAAGGTGAGCGGGACCTGCGTGACGTTCAGGAAGGTGAAGAAGCCCGTCACGCCGGACGCGACGGTGAAGACCGCGGCGCCGGCTGCGGCGACGTCGAGCGCCGCGCCGTACTCGCGCCGGTCCGGGCTGAGCGCCCAGCAGGCCATGAGCAACGCACCGATGGTGACGGCGGCGCTCAGGTTGACGAGCAGTTGTGCGATCGGGAGCCCCCACCGCACGACGGCGCCGGGATCGCCCAGCAGCTGCGCATCCGCTCCACCGCCGAAGGCCAGTCCCGCGAGGAGGGTCGCCACAGCTACGAGGAGCAGGAGGGCAGGACCCGCGAGGCGGACGACACGATTCACGCTGCAAGCCTACGCGGCGCTGCTGGGAACCCCGACCGCAGCGGGCTCAGCCGAAACACCGGTCCCTCAGCCGAACCACCGGTCCCTGAGCCTGTCGAAGGGCGCCGCTCACGCCCGGACGAGCAGGGTCGAGGAGCCGTCTTCGAGCCGCCGCACTTCGATGCGCTCGCCGATGCGCTGCTTCATCTCCTCGACGTGGCTGACGACGCCGACGACGCGCCCGCCGGCCGACAGCCGACCGAGCTCGGCCATCACGGTGTCGAGCGTCTCGGGGTCGAGGCTGCCGAACCCTTCGTCGACGAAGAGCGTGCCGAGCTCGACCCCGCCGGCCTCGCCCGTCACGACGTCCGCCAGCCCGAGTGCGAGGCAGAGCGAGGCGTAGAACGTCTCGCCACCGGACAGCGACTTCGGATCGCGACGCCGGTCGGTCCGGTGGTCGTGGACCGTGAGCGACAACCCGACGCGCTGGCTGCGGGAGGGTCCTTCCTTGACATCGCTGCGGACGAGCTCGTAGCGCCCTCCGGACATCGACTCCAGGCGCGCGTTCGCCGCCGCCACGACATCCTCGAAGCGGCGCAGGAGGACGTAGGTGCCGAGGGTGACCTTCGTGCTGTTCTCGCTGCCGGTGGCCGACACCACGTCGGCGAGGCGGACGACGGCCGCGGCCTCGCGGACCGCATCGGCGTTCTCGTCGGCCGCCTCGGCGAGCGCCGTGCCGGCGGCAGCCGCGTTGGTCGCTCGTCGTGCGGAGACGGCGGCCGCCGCGGTCGCGGTGCCTGCCGCCGCTTCGGCGTCGGCCAGTCGTCGGGCCGTCGCTTCGACGTCGGGGGCTGCAGTACCGGCGAGGCCCGCGAGAGCCGGGCTCGCGAGTGCTTCGGCGTTCGCGGTCGTGTGACGCAGGTGATCGGCCACCCGCGCCTCTGCGCTCGCCCGTTCGACCCCGTTCATGGCTGCGGCCTCCGCAGCCGCGCGGTCGGCGAACCCGGCCCGCTCGAGTGCCGCCTCCAGCTCGACCGCGCGCTCGGCGTCACGCTGGCGCCGGTCTGCGACGGTCGCCCGTGCCGCCGCGAGCAGGGAGAGCGAGGAGAGTTCGGCCTCGAGCATCGCGTCGAGCTCGGCCAGTGAAGCCGCCCGACCGTCGAGGACGCCGGCCACCTCGGCGCGGGCCTGCTCGTGGACGCGCTGCGCGGCGGCGAGCCGCTCAGTCAGTGTCGCCCGGGTGGCGGTGCGTTCCGACACCGCGACCACACCGGCCAGGTGCTCCTCGGCGAGGCGCCCGGCCTCCGCGACCTCGGCGTCCGCCTCCTCGGCGACCACCACGGCCTCCGCGTGCTGCCGCTCGGCCTCCGCAGCGGCCGCATCGACGGCCGCCCGCGCAGCGACCGGGTCGAAGCCGGTCGTCGCCGTCGTCGAAGCGTCGGTGGAGCCGACCGCGGCAATGTCGCCCGGGTCGTCGGCCAGCGCGACGAACTGCTCGACGAGGCGTCGGCGCTCCGCCCAAGCGATGTCGCGGGTGTTCTGCGCCGACTGCATCGTCGCCTCGGCATCGGCCCGAGCGACGGATGCCGCTTCGACCGCGTCCGCGTCGGGGTGGTCTCCGTCGAGCACCGCGGGCGCCGGATGGCTCAGCGAGCCGCAGACGCTGCACGGCTCGCCGTCCCGCAAGCCGGTGGCGAGTTCACCCGCCATACCCTCGATCCTCCGGAGGCGCAGCGACGTCTCGACGTCGATCGCCGCCTTCGCGGCCGTGGCGGCCTCGGCGACCTCGACGGCGAGCCCCGCGAGGCGTTCGTCGGCCGCGTCCACCCGATCCAGCACCGCACGGCGTTCAGCCGCGCGCTCGACGGACCGGGCGGCCCTGGTCGATTCGGTGGCCGCACGCGAGGCACGCTCCGGTGCCGAGCTGAGCGCGGCCCGGCGGGCGTCCCGTCGCGTCTGTTCCCCTGCGAGCTCGGCGAGCCGTTCGTCGACGGTCGCGAGTTCTTCGGTGAGTGCTGCGAGCGCGCGTTCGCGGTCGGCGTCGGCGGCTTCGAGGACGAGCACGGACGCCATCGACGCCCGCTCGACGGTGAGGGATTCGCGGCGCGCGGTGACAGACGCGTCGTCGAGTGCGACGATCGCCTCGTCGGCCTGCTCCTCCATCGCGGCGAGCGACGCGATGGCGTCCTCGAGCGCCACCGATGCCCTGGCCGCTCCGGCGAGCGCGGACGCGACGGTGTCCGCCCGAGCCGCTGCCGCGATCCGTTCGGAGAGCCGCGCGACCGGTTCGTCGTCCACCGAGAGCAGCTCGCGCTCGGTCAGCAGCTCCGCGCGACGTTCGATGGACGCGAGCAGCGTCTGGGCCGCGGCGTGTTCGGCGCGAGCGCGCTCCAGGGCGACCCCCGCCTCGCCAGCAGTCGAGGCGTCGGCGGCGGCGTGGCACTCGAGGACGGCGACGATGCGCGTGGCGTCACCGACGAGGTCTTCGGAATCGGGTTCGAGCGGGACCGCGAGGGTCGCGACGTCGGGGTCGAGGTCGAGGTCGGGATCCGCAGCCGACGGATCATCAGTCGCGGGATCCCCTGACTCGGCATCGACTGCCGCGGGGGCGTCCATCCCGACCGGGGTGTCCGCTCCCCTGCCCGCGACGAGTTCCCGTGCGTCGTCGAGTTCGGCCGCTCCCGCGAACCGGGCGATCGCGCGGCCCAGCGCCTCTCGTGCCCCTTCGATGTCGCGTTGGGCCTGCCGCCGCTGCTCGACGAGGTGCTTGGCGACTCGCTCGTAGTGCTCCGTCCCGAACAGCGACCGGAGCAGTTCGCTGCGTTCCTCACCGCCGGCGGCGAGGAACTTCGCGAACTCGCCCTGCGGGAGGACGATCGTCTGGACGAACTGCTCCCGGGTGAGACCGACGATCCGGCTGATCTCAGGACCGATCTCCTGCGCGCGGGTCGACAGCGTCTCTCCGGCCAGCGCGTCGGGATCGGTCAGGCGGACGAGGGTGGCGCTCGCCTGCTGCGGGGTGAAGCCGGCACCGCGTTGCTTCGGCCGTTGGTAGGCCGGCGTCCGCCGAACCCGGTACACGCCGGATCCGGTCTCGAACACGAGTTCCACGAACGGTTCCGTCCCGGGCTGCGCGTGGTGCGAGTGGAGGCGGTCCTTGCTGGCCCCGGTTCCGGCGAGTTCGCCGTACAGCCCGAACACGATGGCGTCGATGATCGTGGATTTGCCGGCGCCGGTCGGTCCCTCCAGGAGGAACAGACCAGCCCGCCCGAGTTCGACGAAGTCGATGGTGTGCTCACCGGCATACGGCCCGATGGCCTGCAGCGTGAGTCGGTGCAGGCGCATCAGGCGCTCACCTCCGCAGCGAGTGCGGCCTCGTTCGCCGCCGCGATGAGCTCGCGCTCGCGAGTGGTCGCCGGTGCACCCGTCGCGTACTCGATGAACTCGGCGGTGACCTCGACCGGGTCGGAGACCGCCGTGACGGCTGCGGCGCGCGCCTCCTCGGAGCGGTTCGCCGGCGCGTGCGACCAGACGAGCAGGTGCGGGAAGCGCCGGGTCAGGGTGGCGTACAGCTCCGGTGGCCGGACGTCGTCGGTGACCGTGGCGCGCACCCAGGCGTCGACGGCGTCGTCTCCCGCAGGGCCCTGCAGCTCTGCGAGGGTTCCCGTGACGTCGACGAGCCGACGCGGCACCGGCGCCGGCAGTAGCTCCAGGTGCACGGAGCCGTCGGCGGCGAGGTCGACCAGCACGCTCGACTTCACCTGGTTGCGTTCGGAGAAGGAGTAGGCGAGCGGCGACCCGGAGTACCGCATGCGGTCGGCGCCCGTCGCGGCCCCGACGCGCTGCGCACCGTGGAGGTGGCCGAGCGCGACGTAGTCGAAGTCGTCGAACAGCTGGGCGGGCACCGCATCGACCCCGCCGATCCGGATGTCGCGTTCGCTGTCACTCGCGAGACCACCGATGACGAAGGCATGCGCAGCCACGACCGATCGGACCGCTCCGTTCTGGCGACGCTGCGCGAGATCGGCTCGGACGCGTTCGAGGGCTGCACCCATGACGGCGGCGTGGGACCGCGCGAGCGGCTGGTCGTCCGGGGCGAGCACCCCCCGTGCGGTGTCGGGGTCGAGGTAGGGCAGTGGGTAAAAGGCGACGGTCCCGTGTTCGTCGTCCACCAGGACCGGTTCGCCGATCCGCGCGAGGTCGGCTCGGATGTCGATCCCGTCGCGCAGCATGGCGGCGCCGAAACCGAGCCGGATGGCCGAATCGTGGTTGCCCGGGGCGAGGATGACGCGGGTGCGGCCCGCCAGCCGCCCGAGTGACTCCGACAGGAGCGTCACCGCCTCGACCGGCGGGATGGCTCGGTCGTAGATGTCGCCGGCGACGAGGAGGACGTCGACCTCGTTGTCCACGACCGTCTGCTCGAGGTGCGCCAGGAAGTCGCGTTGGAAGGGGAGCAGGTCGACCCCGTGCAGCGAACGGCCGAGGTGCCAGTCCGAGGTGTGGAGGATCCGCATGACAGCAATGCTAGGCCGAGCCGCCGACACCTCGCCGTGCCCCGGACGGCACCCGGACGAACGACAGCAGGGCGCCGCTCTCGCGACGCCCTGCTGTGTGGTCTGGACCGGCGGAGTGTCTCCGCGGTCCGAGTCCGTGCGGGCTGACGCCCGCGACGACTTACTTGACGGAAGCCTTGAGCTTCGAGCCCGCGGTCACCTTGACGCGCTTGCCGGCCGGGATCTGGATCTCGGCGCCGGTCTGCGGGTTGCGGCCCGTGCGAGCGGCGGTGTCGGTCTGCTCGAAGGCGATCCAACCCGGGATCGAGACCTTGCCGCCCGTGGCGACGGTCTCAGCGACGGTGGTGAACAGCGCGTCGACAACGCTGCCGACGGTCGCCTGGCTCTGGCCGGTCGATGCGGCGATGGCGGCGACGAGTTCGGTCTTGTTCAAATTTGCCATTGTGAGGGTCCTCCTCGGACGTTGCTGCAACGTACAGCTGATGTGTTGGTAGCGAAGGTGTCGCTGATACGGCACCAACTGGTCGGTGTGACCGCCTCGAATGTAGCAGCAATCCGCGAGATTTCGCGGATTTCTCCGCTCTACGCGGACAAACGGGCCTGCGTGTCGGTCGTTTCCCAGCTGGGAGGCGTCAGTGTGGCCGCTCAGCGGACGCCGATGACGCTGTGCCCGGCAGCCCGCGAGAGCAACCACGCCTCGATCGTCGGGAAGAGGGTCAGGACGGCGATCGCGAGGAACGCGAACTGATACGGCAGTAACCGACCACCACCGAACCCGTCCTCGAGGGAGAATCCGGTCGTCAGCAGGATCGCCCCGACGGCGACACCGAAGCCGCTCGCAACCTGTTGCAGGGTCGAGTTGAGGGTGTTGGCGCGCGACATCGCAGCGGGTTCGACGTCGGCGAAGGTGATCGTGTTGTACGCCGTGAAGCCGATCGACCGGGCGACCCCGCTGAGGAAGAGCAGCACAGCCATCAGCACGATCGACGTGTCAGCGGTGAGGAACGCCATCCCGGCCATGCACAGGACCCCGACCAGGTTCGACGACACGAGCACCAGACGGAATCCGAACCGCCGCAGCATCCAGGTCGTCGCCGGCTTGATCGCGAGGTTGCCGGCGAAGAGGAAGAGCACCATCGAACCGGCCTGCACCGGCGTCCAGCCGAAGGCGTCCTGGAAGAGCAATGGCAGGAGGAACGGGACGGCACTGATCGTGAGTCGGTAGACGCTGCCGCCGGCGTTGGCCAGGCGGAAGGTCTCGATCCGCAGCGAGCGGAGGTCGACGAACGGGTGCGGCGCACGGAACAGGTGTCGGATCGCGAGGGCGAGCAGGACGATGCCCGCGACGAGTGACCCGATGAACCACCCGGCGTCGAACCCGGCGCCGGACACCAGGGACGCCGCCACGAGGAGCGACGCGAGCCCGACACAGGCGAGGGACAGGCCGAGCCAGTCGAGCGGAGGCACCTCGTCGGCGGCGAAGTCGGGGACGATGCGGAGCGCCACGACGAAGGCGACGACACCGATCGGCACGTTGATGAGGAAGATCCAGTGCCAGGAGGCGTACTGGGTGATGACCCCACCGAGGAACGGCGCGATGATCGGGGCGGCGAGGGCCGGCCAGGTCAGCAGGGCGATGGCCTGGATCAACCGCTCCTTGGGGGTCACCCGGAGCACGGCCAGTCGACCGACCGGCACCATCAACGCTCCGCCGACGCCCTGGAGCACCCGGAAGCCGACGAGCATCGGCAGGCTCGAGCTCAGCGCACACAGCACGGAGGCGATCGTGAACACGGCAATCGCCAGTGCGAAGATGCGCTTGGCACCGAACCGGTCCGTCAGCCAACCGCTGACGGGGATGAGCACGGCCACCGTGAGGAGGAATGCGGTGACGGCGAGCCCGACGGCGGTCGACGAGGTCCCGAGGTCGCGCGCGATGCTCGGAGCGGCGGTGGTGAGGATCGTCCCGTCGAGGTTCTCCATGAAGAAGCAGCCGGCGACCAGGAGGGCGATCGCTCGTTGCGTGCGGACGTCCAGCAGCGCCTCCTCGATGGATGTGGGAATCGTTCGATCCTTGCAGCTGTCGCCGACAACGCGAAAGGGCCGCCCGCGATGCGGACGGCCCTTTCGGTGTTGCGATGCTGTGTCAGCGGAATGTGAGCTCCGACTGAGCGGGTGTTACCAGCTCGACTTGCGGACGCCGGGCAGTTCGCCCTTGTGCGCCATGTCGCGGAAGCGAACGCGGCTGATGCCGAACTTCGAGAGGTTGCCTCGCGGGCGACCGTCGATCGCGTCGCGGTTGCGGAGGCGAACCGGCGAAGCGTTGCGAGGGAGCTTCTGGAGGCCGAGGCGAGCTGCTTCACGCGACTCGTCGGTCCCGGCGGGGTCGACGAGGGCCTTCTTCAGCTCGGCGCGCTTCGTGGCGTAGCGGTCGACGATAACCTTGCGCTGCTCGTTACGGGCGATCTTGCTCTTCTTAGCCATGTTTAGCGCTCCTCTCGGAATTCAACGTGCTTGCGCACTACGGGGTCGTACTTCTTGAGCACGAGACGGTCAGGGTTGTTGCGACGGTTCTTCTTGGTCACGTACGTGTAACCGGTACCAGCCGTCGAACGGAGCTTGATGATTGGACGGACGTCCTGCTGCTTAGCCATTAGATCTTCACCCCACGAGCGAGAATGTCCTTGACGACGGATTCGATGCCACGGGCGTCGATCACCTTGATGCCCTTGGCGGACACCTTGAGGGTGACGTTACGACGCAGCGACGGCACGTAGTAGGTCTTCTTCTGCACGTTCGGGTCGAAGCGGCGCTTCGTGCGACGGTGCGAGTGCGAGATGTTGTGACCGAAGCCGGGAACGGCTCCTGTCACCTGGCACACTGCTGCCATAGTAGTTTCTCCTTCATTACCGCAGGGCGACTGCCCTGCCCAAGATCTCTTGTCGGCGTGCGCGACCCCGGTCTGCCTGAGCAGTGGGGATCGTGGACACGATGTGGACATGGAGCGTCCACATCAAGGGTCAAGCGTACGCTGTGACCAGGCGTTTTGCAAATTGGTGTTTCTCGTACTTAACGCAAAATGGCCACCCAAGACCTTGGGTGGCCATTTCAACGAAGAAGTCCGGCGGTGTCCTACTCTCCCACAGGGTCCCCCCTGCAGTACCATCGGCGCAAAGAGTCTTAGCTT